>NZ_CP147985.1:0-2880871 GCF_045291475.1 Parerythrobacter aurantius | reverse complement strand
GGCGCGACCGCGGTGGTCAACGCCTTCACCAGCGACACGATCAACGGGGTTGCTGCCAGCAGTGCCAATGCCGTGCTCTCGCTGGCGAGCGGCTCGACCGTTCCTGCGGGCCTGACCTTCGACACTGCCACGGGCAACGTCAACGTCGCTGCCGGCACTCCGGCGGGCACCTACAGCTTCAACTACACGATCTGCGAGAAGCTCAATCCGGGCAACTGCCAGACCGCGACCATCTCGGTAACGGTCGTGGCCGCGGCGATTGCTGCCGATCCCGACACCGCACCGCCGGTCAACGGCGCGACCGGTTCTGCCAACGTGGTCGACGTGCTCGACGGCGATACGCTGAACGGTGCACCGGTGACCCTGGCTCAGGTCGACCTGACGGTCACCACGCCGGCAACCCCTGCTACCCCGGGCGCTCCGGTCCCGACGCTCGATGTTGCTACCGGCCAGGTCTCGGTCCCGGCTGGAACCCCGGCGGGCACCTACTCGATCGTCTACGAGATCTGCGAAAAGCTCAACCCGGGCAACTGCGCGTCCAACACCGTCAGCATCACCATCGAGGCAGCTTCGATTGCTGCAGACAACGAATCGGTATCTGGGATCAACGGTCTTGCCGGCCAAGCAGGCGTGCTCGATGTGCTTGATGGTGATACGCTCAACGGGGCTCCCGCCTCGCTCAGCTCCGTCAACCTGTCGGTCACGACCGCAGCGACACCGATTAACGGTGGCCCGGTCCCGACGCTCAACCCGGCGACCGGCCTCGTGGACGTCCCGGCAGGTACTCCGGCGGGCTCTTATTCGATCGTCTACGAGATCTGTGAGAAGCTCAATCCAGGCAACTGCGCTACCGCGACGGCAACGGTTACGGTTGCGCCCTCCATCGATCTTGAGATCACCAAGACCGACGGCAAGACCGACGTCTTCTCGGGCGAGACAGTTACCTACAGTCTCACCATCACAAACCTTGGGCCGGATACCGCAACCGGTGCGGTTGTGCGGGATGTTCCCGGCGCTGGCCTGACCTGTCCCGCTACCAATGTGTTGACGTTCTCGGGTGCGGGTATCCCTTCGGGCAGCTTTACGATTGCCGACCTGGTGGGCTCCGGCGTGACACTCGGCAGCCTCGCTCAGAACCAGTCCGTGACGATCACCTACTCCTGCACGGTGGAATAAACATGACGAGGCGGCAAACCGGAACGGAGCTGGCAACTCCAAACCGACGCAGTAGGAAACTCTCAGGCTACGTCAGATTGCTGGCGAGCGCGCTTCCAGTCGTCGGTTTGCCGCTCTCGGTCGCAGCTTGGTCTGGGTCGACCATCAACACTGCTTCGGTTTCCGCACCTGCCGGGGCGCTGGAGGCCAATTTGGCCAACAATGAGGCGGTGGATTCGAACACCATCTTGGCCAGCATAGTCGCCGCAAACGACGCTGCTTCCGCAATAAACGGGACGGCGGGCGCGGCCAATGTGCTGAATGTCTTCGCTGGCGATACTGTCGGAGGCGTGCAGGCCGGTCCTGCCAATGGGGTGTTGCAACTCGCCGACGGTAGCAACCTGCCTGCAGGCCTGACGTTTGATCCGGCGACGGGCAATGTCAGTGTAGCATCGGGCACGGCTGCGGGCACCTACAGCTTCGATTACTCGCTATGCGAGATTGCAAATCCGTCAAACTGCAAAACGGCAACCGTCTCGATTGAAGTGACGGCCGGAGAGATATCAGCTGTCGACGATGCAGTATCCGGTATCAACGGTCTTGTCGGTGCGGCGGGGGTGCTCGACGTAATCCCTGGCGACTTGCTGAACGGCCAGCAAGTCGAACTTGCGGATGTGGCCATGACCATCACGTCAACGGCGACGCCAGTGAATGGCGGGCCGGTGCCCGTGCTGAATATCGAAACCGGTCTTGTAGATGTCTCTCCTGGTACGCCAGCTGGCATTTATGCAATTGGTTATCAGATTTGCGAGAAGCTCAACCCGACTAACTGCGCGACCGCAGTCGCAAGCGTCACAGTCGTTGCAGCGCCCCTTTCTGCCAATTCCGACGCTCCCGTGCCGGTGAATAGCGCTGTCGGCGGTAAGGCTATCATTAATGCGTTCGCGAATGACACTCTCAATGGTGTGTCCGTCGCTACGGGAGCCATTGTCGCTACGGTGACCAGCCCGGCCATGCCAATCAACGGAGCCAGCGTACCGGTGCTTAATCCGGAAACTGGTGACGTGGATGTGCCGCCTGGCACTGCAGCCGGCACCTACACCATAAGCTACCAGATCTGCGAAAGGCTCAACCCTGCGAACTGTGCCACAGGCACCATCACCATCGTGGTCGAGGCCGCAGTGGGCAGCGTTTCCGGGACCGTCTATTCCGACCTCAACAGCGACCGCAGGCTCGATGAGGGTGATTTGCGGCAAGCGGGATGGATCGTCGAACTGGTCGTCGACGGCAAATTGGTGGCGACAACGACAAGCAACATTCAGGGCAACTACAGGTTTGCTGGCCTGCCGGCTGGCGTCGGCTACACGGTTCGCTTCCGGAACCCGGAAAACAATGTTGTCTACGATCAGATCACGGATATCCGCGTTGGCGCGAATGAAACGATCGTCGACCAGAACTTGCCGATTGATCCATCGGGGGTGGTCTATAATTCGGTAACGCGCAATCCCCTTGCCGGAGTCACGCTCGGCCTTGCCGATGCCAGCGGCAACCTGTTACCGGCCGCATGTTTCATTGACGCTTCCCAACGCAGCCAGGTGACGGGGCCATCGGGCGCCTATCGCTTTGATATCGTACCCGGCGCCGATGCTGCATGCCCGGTTGACGAAACCATCTACCGGATCGTTGTCACACCACCGAGCGGCTACTCCAGCCCGTCATCGGTGCTTCTTCCGCAGGCTGGCGACTTGGACCCGACAGGTCGTGGCGATCCATTCCTCGTTGCGGCAAGTGCTAACCCGCCGACCGACGGTTCGCCAATCTACTACCTGACCTTCAGGCTGCAGCTGGGCGATCCTAATGTCGTGCACAATCACATACCGCTCGACCCATTCCTTACCCGCGATCCTCTTGTAGTTACCAAGACCTCGCCTCGGCGTAGCGCCGGTACCGGCGACCTTGTTCCTTACGAGATTGTTGTCCGCAACACTGAAAACGTTCAGCGCGCGGGTGTCGATGTGATCGACATTTTGCCGCCGGGCATGAAGTACGTTCTGGGTAGCGCTTCGGTCGATGGCATCCAGCTGGAACCTGTCGAAGCGAACTCGGGGCGCGAACTCGTGTGGCGCAACCAAGTCATACCCGCGAACGGCGTAGTGAGCTATACGCTCACCCTTGTTGTCGGTGCAGGGATCGCCTCGGGCGAGAAGACCAACACAGGTGTGGCCGAGAATGGTGCTACTGGAAGCGTCATTTCGAACCGAGGCACTTCAACCGTATCGATCGTGCCGAGCGCGGTTTTTGACTGTTCCGAACTTCTGGGCAAGGTATTCGAGGACATCAACCGCAACGGTTATCAGGACGAAGGCGAACCCGGCCTGCCGGGAGCTCGACTGGTCACGGTCAACGGCCAGCTCGTCACGACCGACGAATACGGCCGTTACCACATTGCCTGCGCCGCCGTTCCCGATGCGCGCATCGGCTCGAACTTCGTGCTCAAGCTCGACCCGCGCTCGCTGCCTCTTGGCTGGGAGCCGACCACCGATAACCCTCGCTCCATCCGCCTGACGCGCGGCAAGTTTGGCGAACTCAATTTCGGAGTCGCCCCGCAAGAAGCAAAGACCCCCGCCGACCGCTTGGGCGAGGGGGAGTAGAGCCATGACCAACCCGATCCGACAGTTTGTCCGCGATATGCCGCGCCACCTTTGCGAAGTGGTCGCTCACCCCCGTCCGGCGCGCACGGCCCTGCTGCTGCACGGTTCCATGCTGGCCGTCACCATGGTGAGCTTTTCAGGCACGGCTTTCGCGCAAGACAGCGGCGGCCAGCCCGTTAGTTCAGTGGCAGCCCAAGCCGAGCACGACATCTACGAGATTCGCTTTCGCGCGGACACGCTGGTTGTCACACCGGTGCTCAATGCCGTTCTGACCGACCATGTGCGCACCGCCGTTGCCGGCGAAGAAGCGCATTTCCAGACCTACAGCAACTATCCCTCGTTCATCGATCATGGCGAAATCCGGGTGTTCCGCAATGGACAGTCGCCCGACTCCGAACCGCTGGCGACGCTGAAGGTCGATGAGAACGGCGCCGCTCAGTGGCAGGTGCCGGTCGACGCGCCCTCAGCACTGTTCTTCACTTACCGGGTAGTCGCCAAGGACGGCAAGTTTGACGAGACCGCGCCGAAGGAATTGACGATCGTCAACCGCGTTGTGGCCGATAACATGGATTTCGGTACCCGCCCGACGTTTCCCGAGTTCGGCAGCGTTGACCAAGCCGCGCGGCGGACAATCGACCTGACGGGCCTGATGGCCACCGTTACCGGCCGGGTAGACCCGGCTAGCGAGCGGGTGGTCGTCTCGGGCCTCGCCGTTCCGGTCGATGCAAATGGCCGGTTCGCGACCCAGCAGATCGTTTCACGCGAGGACGGACAGCTGGAGGTGGTAATATCGCGAGATGGACGCGAGGTGAAGCGCGTCAAGCAGAGCTTGGTAGCGCCCTCCAGCGACTGGTTTATTGTCGGGCAAGGCGACTTGACGCTGGGTAAGTCGTCCTCCAGCGGTCCGGCCAGCATCGTCAGCGGCGATACGCTCTCCGAAGGGTCCTACGCAATCGGTCGCGCCGCATTCTATGCCAAGGGCGTGGTCGATGGTGATGTGAAGATCACCGCAGCGGTCGATACCGGTGAAACGCTGATCGAAGATCTCTTCAGCAATTTCGACCGCAAGGATCCGCGCCAGCTGCTCCGCCGGCTCAACTCCGAGCAATATTACCCCACCTATGGCGACGACTCGACCTTGGTCGAAGATGCGCCGACCCAGGGCCGGTTCTACCTGCGCGCCCAGAAGGACGCCAGCCAGCTGGTGGTCGGCAACTTCACGGCCCAAGTGACTGGGGCCGAATTGGCCCAGCTAGATCGCGGCCTTTTCGGCGCGCTGGTCGATCTCAATTCGGGCGCCACCACCAGCTTCGGGGAGCGCAAGGCCCAGCTGCTGGCTTTCGCTTCCGATCCGGGGACCATCCCGGGCCGCGAGGAATTCCGCGGCACCGGCGGCTCGCTCTATTTCCTCAAGCGGCAGGACGTCTCGGTCGGGTCGGAACGCGTGCGGATCGAAGTGCGCGACCGTGAAACCGGGCTCGTGCTGGAAAGCCGCGAACTGCACCCGCAGCAGGACTATGACTTCGACCCCTTCCAGGGTCGGCTCACCCTGCTGACCCCGCTTGCCTCGACCGTGCCCAGCGGCAGCACGGTGCGCGAAGGCAGCTCGACGGGCAATGTCCCGGTGCTGGTGGTGCGCTACGAGTACTCGCCGCCGGTCGCAAGCCTCGAGGGCTATACCCTCGGCGCGCGCGGAGCGCTGTGGCTGGCCGACAAGCTGCGCATCGGCTTGACCGCCCAGCGCGATACCGTCGAGGCGGCAGACCAGACCTTGCTCGGCGCGGATGCCGTATTCCGGCTGACTTCCGGCACCTACCTCAAGGGCGAGATCGCACAGACCGAAGGTCCGGGTTTCGGCCAGTCGAATTCGATCGATGGCGGTCTAAGCTTCACCGATATTGCCGCACCGGGGACTTCCCGGGTCGCCCGGGCATGGCGCAGCGAGCTGGCGGTCGACGTTGCCGAACTGACCCGTCGCCAAGGCAACCTGGGGCGCTTCTCGGCCTACTTCGAGCACCAGGACGAAGGGTTTTCCTCCGCCGGACGTCTGACCCCGGCCGAAACCGAGCGCTGGGGCGTGGCGGGCGACCTGCCGCTAGGCCAGTCGGGCAACCTGTCGGCCAAGTACGACGAGCTGTCCTCCGCCAGCGCCGGTACCAGCAAGACCGGGGTGGTCGACGTGACCAACCGCTTCCGCGCGGGCACCGGCACGCTGACCGCGTCGGCCGGCCTGCGGCTGGAAGATCGCGTCCCTGGCCTGCTCTACAATAGCGTGCAGGACGGTAGCCGGATCGACGGTGCGGTCGAATTGGCGTACCGACCATTGGGTGACAACTACACAGTCAGCGCATTCGGGCAGGCCACGATTGACCGTGACGCCTCCCGCAGCCGCAACAACCGCATCGGGGCAGGTCTCACGGCCGAATTGACCGACCGGCTCTCGTTCGCCGGCGAATTATCCGAAGGCGATGGGGGCTTGGGAGCCGACCTGCGGCTTAACCACCGCCTTGGCGAGGGGTCGGAGGCGTATGTTGGTTATGCGGTATTCGCTGACAGGACCGATACTGGACTGGATGCGACAAATATTTTCACCCGATCCAACCGCGGTACACTGACTGTCGGGGCGCGACAGCGTTTCTCTGATAGCCTGTCGGTGTTTGGAGAAAACCGCGTCGGGATCGGGGGATCCGCCCCGTCGCTAACCCGAAGCCTGGGGCTTCGGTTTGACCCGACTGAAAGACTGAGCGTTACCGGATCATTCGAAAACGGACGGATCGATGATGCTACAACTGGCGTGTTCCGGCGTACCGCTGCCAGTCTTGCAGTGGGGTACACAACAGAAGCTGTTCGGTTTGGGACCTCGATCGAGCTGCGCGACGAAACTGGAAATGGCCGCGAGCAGACCGTCTGGCTGTTGCGAAACAATCTGTCGTATGCCGTCAATCCGGATTGGCGTTTCTTGGGCGAACTCAACCTGGCGCAGGCCGAGAACGAAAGTCCGTCGGTCCGGGCGGCAGAGTTTACAGAGGCGATTGCCGGCTTCGCTTGGCGACCGGTAGGGAACGAGCGGGTCAACGCGTTGATCCGGTTCCAGTATTTCGAAGACCTCGGACCGGTCGGGCAACTTACAGGGTCCGGCCAGGCTCAAAGTCCGAAACAGGTCAGCATTATCGGCAGCGCGGACGTCAACTTCGACCTGTCGAAGCGACTGACATTGGGCGCTAAATACGGATACCGCGAGGGCAGGGTTTCGCTTGGCCGTGATTCCGATACATTTGTTAGCTCCGATGCCCATCTCGCTGTCGTAAGGCTGGACTACAATGTAGCCAAAGAGTGGGATTTGCTTGCTGAAGGCAGGGCGCTTTGGGTGACGGTGGCCGATGACATGCGACTTGGTGCGCTCGGCGCAATTTATCGTCACCTCGGCAACAACGTGAAGATTGGCATTGGCTATTCATGGTCCGATTTCTCGGACGACCTCACTGATCAAAGCTACACTAGCGATGGCCCCTTCCTGAACCTGCTAGGAAAGTTCTAGTGTGTGGAGCGGACAAACAATACGCATTTGGAGATTTTTCATGCGGCTGAAATTGATCGCAATTCTCGCGTCAGGCCTAATGGTTTCGCCCTCACTCGCTGCTGAACCGCCGGTTCGGCCAGGGGTAGTTTATGTGGTGGAGGCAGATGATCGAGATGCCACGGGCGCCGGAAGCGTGACAGTGAGGCCTGCGAACGAACGAGGCGAACCCGAGGAAGACGCCGCGGCGACCAAGGTAGAGATAAGCGGCTGTGATGGCGAGCTAGGCAGGTTGGCGCGCATTGATGAGGGCGGACGCGCCCGTGTGCTAAGGACTTTCGGGGAAAAGGGCCCTGCTAACGGAGCGTCTTCATCACGTGCGCCTGTGCTGCCGTCGGCGGCGGCTGGCAGCGCGCGCGGCTCTTGTCGAATCGGTTGAGCTAGGTTTTCATCGCGGCACAACGTCGACCTACCGGGCAGAGACGAATTGCGATTAGACTGACAGCACCGCCACCACCTCTTTGCACTTTTGCACCGTGCCGGCTGGCGGAGCTGCCGGCCCTGCACGGGGCTACGATGTTACGCGGCCAGCTTGGCCGGGCAATAGCGGGCGAGATATTGTTCGTGGCCGGGCATGTTCTGCACGACGTAGCGGATGGACTGTTCCATCTCGTCTAGCTCGGCCCGGGTCTTTGCCAGGTCGAAGGTGTCCGCGATCGGGTTGTGTCCCTGCATCGGAATGCGCTGGCCCATCATCACGGCAGCCCAGCTCGTTTCCGTGAACAGCTCGTCCTCTTCCCTGAAGATCTGTCCGGTCGCCTTGAACAGCTCGATCTTCTGGGTGAGCGTATCGGGCACCGGCATGTTGCGGCAATAGTTCCAGAACTCCGAGTCCGAACGCTCCGTCGCCTTGTAGTGCAGGATCAGGAAATCGCGGATGCGGGCGTATTCCCTGGTAGTCAGCCGGTTGAAGGTGTCGCGCTGGGCATCGGTGATCCCGTCCAGCGACAGCATCGATACCAGCTTGTCGACCGCCGTGTTGATGAGGTGGATCGAGGTGGACTCGAGCGGCTCCATGAAACCGGCGGCGAGGCCGACGGCCACGACATTGCGGTTCCAGAAGCGGTTGCGATGGCCGGTGACAAATCGCAGGTGGTTCGGGGCGGCGGTCGGCTTGCCGGCAATGTTCGCCACCAGGATGTCGTGCGCTTCGTCCGCTTCCATGAAGCTGCTGCAGTATACGTGTCCATTGCCGTTGCGATGCTGCAAAGGCACTTGCCACTGCCAGCCGGCCGAATGCGCCGTCGCGCGCGTGTAGGGCGGGGGAGGGCTGCCGTCGTCGCGATTGCACGGCAAGGCCACCGCACGGTCGCACGGCAGCCAGTGGGTCCATTCGGTGTATCCCGTCTGCAGGGCCTGCTCGATCAGCAGGCCCCTGAACCCGGAGCAGTCGATGAACAGGTCGCCGGCAATATCGTCGCCGCTGTCGAGCCTGACGGAGGCCACGTCGCCGGATTCGCCATGCAGGGCGACATCGACGATCTTCCCTTCCCGGCGCAGGACGCCGCGTTTCTCTGCATAGCGGCGGAGAAAGCCGGCATAGGCCGTGGCGTTGATGTGGTAGGCGTAGTTCACCGGCGGTAGATCGTCCCGCCCTGCTGCACCGGCGTAGTCCGGCGTCCGGCTGAAGCGCCCGAAATAGGCTGCCATGGTTTCGACATTGAAAGCCTGGATCGGCCGCTTGTCACCGGCGGCGCGCAGCCTGTGCCAGACGTGCTGGAAGGATATTCCCCCCATCGTGTAGCCGTAGGCGCCGAAGGGATGGATATAGCTGTCGCCGAGCTGACCCCAGTTCACGAATTGGATGCCCAGCTTGAAACTGCCCTGGACCGCCGACAGCAATTCCGCTTCGTCGATCTCGAGCAATTCGTTGAAGTTGACGAAGGGAGGGATGGTCGCCTCGCCGACGCCGACGGTCCCGATGGCCTCGGACTCGACGAGGGTGATCTCCACCAGCCCGTTGGTGCGCAGTCGCGACAGCGCGGCGGCCGCCATCCATCCGGCCGTTCCGCCGCCAACAATCACGATGTGCCTGATAGCCATGTGTCCAACATCCCCTTCACGTGCGAGATTCTTACAACCCCCTTGCCATGCCCGCCATCTGGCTCAAGGCACGTAGGCACGGGAACGGCAAACCGCCCGCATTGTGGCTACCATGCCACAGCATAATTGTGAACGTTCATTTCTGATCTTGTGAACGCTCTCAATTTCGTTTAATCGACAATTACGGCAACGCATACGAATGTGGTCCGTGGGGATCCTGTCGCCCCGAGGTACAGGATGGATGCTTAGGGAGGATAGGCCTTGTCACGCCTTGCCATGACACGTCGCACGATAGAATCGCACCGCATTCCGCGCCGCACGCTGGCGCTTGGTACCGCCTCGGCCATCGCGCTATGCGCCATGATGGCCCAGCCGGCTTATGCCCAGGATGCCGAGGAAGAGCCCGAGGCCGAAGAGACTGCGGCCGAAGATGCGAATGTGATCACCGTCACCGGTTTCCGTGCCTCGCTGCAGAGCGCGCAGAATATCAAGCGCGATGCAGACACTTTCGTCGATGCGATCACCGCCGAAGACATCGGCGCCTTGCCCGACCGGTCGGTGGCCGAAGCTTTGCAGCGTGTGCCGGGCGTGAACATCGGCCGTTTCGAGAAGACCAGCGATCCTGACCGTTTTTCGGTCGAGGGCACGGGCGTGATCGTGCGCGGCCTGCCGTTCGTGCGGTCCGAACTCAACGGTCGAGACATCTTCTCTGCCAACGGCGGCACTGTACTCAGCTTCAATGATGTCTCGCCCGAACTGCTCGGCCGGGTCGAGGTGTTCAAGAACGTCACGGCCGACATGGTCGAAGGCGGCATCTCCGGCATCGTCAACCTGGTGACGCGCAAGCCGCTCGACAGCAACGGCTTCAAGCTCGCCGGTACGGTCGGCGCCAATTACGGCGACCTGGCGAAGGAATGGTCGCCCGAATTCTCCTTCATCGCCTCGAACGTCTGGGAAAACGATGCGGGACGGCTGGGCGTCCAGCTCGGCTATGCCAATTCCGAACTCATCAGCCGCACCGATGCCTCGCAGCTGACCGACCCCTGCTATCGCGCCGATACGCTCAACGGCCCGTGCCAGCGCGTGCTTTCGGTGGGTTCGGGCGGCTTCGGCAGCACTCCGGCCTTCGATGAAAGCAACTTCCCGCCTCCGGGCACGGTGATCGCTCCCAAGGGCGCGGGCGTGCGCACGACCGATCTCGAACGCGACCGCGAGGCATGGTCGGGAACGATCCAGTACGAAGATCCGACAGGCGACTTCGTGGCGACATTCGAATGGCTGCGCTCGGAAACATCGTTCTACACCGACGAATACGCCATTCTCGCGCTGGTGAACGACGACGCCCTGTTCCCCGTCCCGCGTGCGGGCAGTACATGGGAGTTCGACGAGAACGGCGTTTTCCAGAGCGGTATCCTGACGCAGCGGCCCGGCGATGCCTATGCCACGCCGTTCGGACGCGGCGGTATCCCGATGGAATCCCTGCGGTTCCAGCGTGATACGCAGGCCACCACGGAAGATTTCTCGTTCGACATCAAGTGGAACGTGAGTGATCGGTTACGTTTGAGCTTCGAAGCGCAACGGGTCGAATCCGATCTCAGCCGCGATTCGATCATCGGTGCCATGAACACCTGGGCCGATGTATCGATCGACGCCAGCGGCAGCACCCCGCAGATCGAGTTCCTGGCGCCGATCGGTGCACCGGCCGATTACTTCTCCAGCGGGTTCTACACCTACTACTGGTTCCTGCTCGACAGCATCGAAGCCAACGAAGGCGAGCTAGACACGCTGCGGCTCGATGGCGAGTACGACATCAGCGACGACGGCTTCATCAAGAAGGCTCGCTTCGGCGTGCGCTGGAGCGATCGCGAGCGTACCAACCGCAACACCAACTTCAGCACCTGGGGCAATCTTTCCGCGCCCTGGGCCGGTCGTGCGGGTTGCGCCCCCTGGGGCTCGGGCCCGAATTGCCCGTTCCAGCCGGGCCGGTTCTTCACCGGCTTGCCGGGCCAGGACTTTGCCATCGCGGGTGGCGCCTACATCAGCGACTTCCCGAATTATGCGCAGGTACGCAATCCGTTCGCCGGTAATTTCCAGCGCGGCAATGCGCCGACGCCGATCGTGGACGGGGCGGCCTGGTTCTTCGGCGGGGACGATTTCCTCGGCGAATACCTCGCCGGCACTTCGAAGCGGCAGGCCCAGGAAATCAACCTGTTCTCGCAGACGCCGAACCCGTTCTTCGGCGTCCAGGGGCGCTCGTTCACCCAGATCGACGGCACTGTCGTACCGTGCGATCCCTACTGCCCGCCCGAGGTTTCGACCGTCGGCGAGGAAACCAAGGCTGCCTACGCCCGCGTCGATTTCGGGACCGATTTCGACAACGGCTGGAACATCGAAGGCAACATCGGGCTTCGCTATGTCGAAACCAAGGTCCGCACGGGCGGTCTGATCGGCTTCCCCAACGGGTTCTTCTTCGACAACGGGCCGGCCGGTAATCGCGACGGCCGGGTCCAGGTCGCTGAAATCGTCGGCCAGTGCAACCAGACGCCGCCCGGGCAGACATTGCCGGGCTATTGCAGCCTGTCGACCGCGCGGCAGCAGGAATTTGCCAACGCCTTTACCGGCGAATTCCTGATCGATGACCGGGACATCACTTTCGACCACTGGCTCCCCAGCCTCAACCTGAAACTGGATGTTGGCGGGGGACTGCTGTTCCGTGCCGCGGTGTCGAAGGGCATCTCGCGACCGGACCTGCAGTTGTTCACCGCCGGGGGCGCAATCGGCGACAACACCAACGACCTCCGCGCAGAAGGCACGCTTGAAACGGGGCCACTGTTCCAGCTGTTCACAGGCAACCGCAATGTTCGCCCGGTAACCTCCTGGAATTACGACCTTTCTGCCGAGTGGTATTTCGACGACGTCGGCTCGCTGACGGCCTCATTCTTCCTCAAAGACATCGAAGGCATCGTCAGCGGTGGCATCGACCTCGTTCCCTACACGAGCCCTAGCGGAACCACGCTCGAGGTCGAAGTGAACGGACCTGTGAACTCGCAGGGCGGGACGCTGAAGGGCGTTGAACTGGCCTACCAGCAGACGTTCGACTTCCTGCCCGGCCTGCTCAGCGGCTTCGGTACGCAGCTGACCTACACCTATGTGGACGGCGGCGCCTTCGGCAATACGCAGGTCGGCGGCGCGGCGCGCAGCACCTTCGCTGAACTCCAGCCGCTCGCCGGGATCTCGGAGCACACCGTCAACGCGACCCTGTTCTACGAGAAGGGACCGTTCGCGGCGAGGGCGGCCTACAACTGGCGGTCGGATTTCCTGATCACCCCGCGCGACGACATCTTCCCGTTCTCGCCGATCTGGCAGGAAGCGTCGGGCCAGCTTGATGCGTCGATCTTCTATGCCATCACCGACCAGATCAAGCTCGGCGTGCAGGGCGTGAACCTGCTCGACTCCGTCACCGAGACGACCCAGGTCGTCGACTTCGACGGGACGCGCATCACCCGGTCGGCGTTCCGCAACGACCGTCGCTTCACTTTCCTGGCGCGCTTCGACTTCTGAACGATGCGCTGACGGTACACGAACAAGGGCGGGTTCCTGATTGCAGGAACCCGCCTTTTCCTTTGCGGGCAATCGCTTATAGGATCGATACGATGAGGAAGAAGCTTGCAAGGGCCGCATTGGCGGGCGTTCTCTGCACCGCGAGCGCCGGATGTGCCACGGGCACGGTCGCCTCTTCGGCAAGTGAACCGGCAAAGTGGACGCTGGTGTGGGCCGACGAGTTCGACGGCGACCGGATCGACCGGAGCAAGTGGGATTTCGACATCGACTGCTGGGGCGGGGGCAACAACGAACGCCAGTGCTATACCGATAGCGCGCGCAACGCATCGGTAGAACAGGGTGTCCTGCGTATCGTGGCCCGCCGCGAAGACACGCGCGGGCCGGCTTTTCCGCCCTATCTTGCGGCGCAACAGCCCGATCCGCGCGCCACGGCGGTCAAACCGTTCTCGAGCGCGCGGATGGTAACGCGCGGCAAGGCGGCTTGGCGTTACGGCAAGATAGAGGTCCGGGCGAAACTGCCGCAGGGGCAGGGCACCTGGCCTGCCATCTGGATGCTGCCCGAAGACAATACCTACGGCGGGTGGGCCCGATCGGGCGAGATAGACATCCTCGAAGCGGTCAACCTGGGGGTCGAATGTCCCGCCGAACGCGGCTGCGAGGAAGGCGGCGAGAACACGATCCTCGGGACGCTGCATTTCGGCGGCGGGTGGCCGGACAACAAGTTTGCCAGCACCGAGATTGCCTATCCACCTGTGCTCGACCAAGGGTTCCATACCTTCGGCGTGGAGTGGGGCGCAGGGATATTCGTCTGGACCGTCGACGGGGTGCCCTATGCCACGAAGCGTGCGGGGGACTGGTTCACCACCGCCAGCGCCGATCCGATGGCACCGTTTGATCAGCGGTTCCACCTCATCCTCAATCTCGCCATCGGCGGCGGCCTCGCCGAAGGCAGGGCGCAGGGCGGGGTCGATGAAAGCGGTTATCCCAAGACCATGGAAGTGGACTGGGTCCGCGTCTGGCAATGTGCGCCCGGCAACGTTAGGGACGAGGGCAGCGGGACGGCCTGCATAGCTGGGAGCGACGAGTAGCATGGCAAGACGGCGCCAGGCGGTCACGATCAAGCACGTGGCAGCGGACGCAGGCGTTTCGCTGCAAACTGTCAGCCGCGTCATCAACGATGGCCCGAACGTCCGGCCGGAGATGAAGGAGCGCGTCCAGGCGTCCATCGACAGGCTTGGCTACGTCCCGTCGATTGCCGCCCAGCGGATGAGCGGCTCGCATTCCTACCTGATCCTCGCCCTGAACGACCGCGAACGCACGATTGCCGAATGGGAGGCGCGCCAAGGGAGCGACTGGGTGAACCAGATGCTGCTGGGCGGAATGCTGACGGCGGGAAAGCACGGTTACCGGTTGATGGTGGAGCTGGTCGACACCCATGCCGACCATGTCGAGCGCGAACTTGCCAGCACCATAGCGTCGCTGCAGCCGGACGGGGTGATCTTGACCCCGCCGCATTCTGAAAACCGGCACATCACAGCCTTCCTCAGCGAAAAGGGATTGCCGTTTGCGCGGATCGGTTCCGTGGCTCCCGGCCCCGGTATCGCGATGACGATGGGCGACGAATACAGCGGGGCGCTGGCCACCGACCATCTGATCGGGCTCGGGCACACGGCCATCGGGTTCATTGCCGGTCCGTCCGAATATTCGCTCAGCGGCTGGCGTGTCGACGGTTGGACCAGGGCCATGACGCGCGCTGGCCTGCCCGTTGCGGGCCTGCTGGCAAAGGGCGATTTCGGCTATGATTCCGGCCGGACAGCCGCCCGCCAGCTGCTCGACAAACCCGATCGACCGTCTGCGATCATAGCCAGCAGCGACCAGATGGCCCTCGCTACGCTGGACCTTGCCCGCGAGATGGGCCTCGACGTGCCGGGCGACCTTTCGCTGATCAGTTTCGACAATACGCCGATCGTCAACTTCACCCAGCCGGCGCTGACGGCGGTCGACCAGCCGATCGCCGAGACGACGTCGCGGGCGGTCGAACTGCTGATCGAGGCCGCGCGCGAAGGGACCGTGCCCGACGAGCCGGTTAGGGTGCGCGGGGCACTCGTCGAACGGGCGTCGACCGCTCCGCCGCGCAAGCACGGCGAACGCCGACCAGCCTGATGATCGAAGTCGAGGGACAGCAGCACCGACGGTTCCTGTATCTCTATGCACTCGCCGCGGCGGGTGGGGCCGTGGCGTATGTACCGCTTCTCACCGTCCTGCTGCCGGTGAGGATTTCGGAGATTTCGGGCAGCGGGGCGGAGGTTGCTGGCCTCGCATGGATCACGCTGGCCGGCGCATTGGCGGCCAGCACGTCGAACATTCTGTTCGGTTGGCTCAGCGATCGTACGGGCCACCGGCGCGGCTGGATCGCGAGCGGGCTGGCGCTGTCGTCCGCGTTTCTCGTGATCTTGCCATTGGCGCAAAGCCTTCCGACCGTGATCGTCTGGGTTGTCGTGTGGCAGGTCGGTCTCAACATGATGCTGGCGCCGCTCACTGCCTGGGCCGGCGACTGTGTTCCGGACGGGCAGAAGGGCACTCTCGGTGGCTTGCTGGCATTCGCTCCGGCGCTGGGAGCGGCCTCGGGGGCGCTGGTGACGATCCCGGGGCTGGCGAGTGCCGACGCACGGCTCTGGCTCGTGGCGGGCCTGTCGGCGTTCATGGTGCTGCCGGTGCTGGTGGCGGGACGCCCCGCGCCGACGCCATGGCTGATGCGCGATCCCGTCGATCCCGACCCGGACGCCCCGCGCGGCCACCTCGAACGGCGCTCGGCGGTAATCCGCATGTGGATCGCACGCCTGCTGGTGCAGGTGGCGGAGGCGGCCCTGTTCGCCTACCTGCTGCTCTGGTTCGTCAGTATCGATCCGGCAATGAAGGACAGCGATACCGCGCGTATCTTCGCACTGGTGCTATGCCTTGCGGTGCCGCTGGCGATCCTCGTCGGGCGCTGGTCCGACCGGACGGGGCGACCGATATTCCCGCTGGTCGTCTGTGCTCTGGGCACATCGTTCGGGCTGATGCTGATGGCGCTTGCGAGGAGTCTCGTCCCGGCCGTCGCCGGCTATGTCGTTTTCGGGCTTGCGGCGACGATCTTCCTCTCGCTTCACACCAGCCAGACCTTGCGCGTGCTGCCGAAGGTGCGAACGCGCGGCCGCGATATGGGCGTGTTCAACCTGACGAACACGATGCCCTCGCTGGTCATGCCGTGGCTGGCGTTGCAGCTTGTGCCCACGTTCGGGTTCGCTGGCCTGTTCTGGCTTCTCGCCAGCCTTGCGGGCCTTGCCGCGCTTCTCTTGCTCACCTTGGTCCGTCCGCAGGCGAGGGGTTGAGAACCGTGACACTTTGCGGGTTGCATTCCCTCGCCGCGCCGTTAGGTTGAGAACGTTCCCAACGGGCTTGGAGGGGTTTGGAATGGTTCGCCGAAGCTGGCTGGTCGCCGCCTGTGCATCTATCGCCTTGGCAGGGTGCGCCACGACGCCGCCTGTCGAACGGATTGCCGTGGTCGATGCGAAGACAGCCGATAGCGAGGCGGTTGTCGTCGCCGACCTGCTTTCCCGCATGACCGTCGAGAGGAAGGTTGCGCAGCTTATCCAGCCGCAGATCAATTCCTTCACGGCCGAGGACATGGCGCGCTATCGCTTCGGCAGCTATCTCAACGGCGGCAACGGCGGCCCCTATGGCGACGAATTCGCCGAGGCGGGCGAATGGTTGCGACTGGCCGACGAAATGTACGAGGCTTCGGTCCGCCCCCTGCCGGGCGACGAGCCCGTCATTCCGACCATGTGGGGCACCGATGCGGTCCACGGCCACACCAATGTGATGCGGGCGACGATCTTCCCGCACAACATTGCCCTGGGAGCCACGCGCGATGCCGATCTGGTCCGCCGGATCGGTGCCGCGACCGCGACCGAAATCGAAGTCACGGGGATCGACTGGAATTTCTCCCCGACCGTGGCTGTAGCGCAGGATGACCGGTGGGGCAGGTCGTACGAAAGCTATTCCGAAGACCCGGTGCTGGTTTCCGAGCTGGGCCGCGCGCTGGTCGAGGGGCTGCAGGGCACGCCGGGCAGCGGCGACTATCTTCGTTCCGGCCGGGTGATCGCGACCGCCAAGCATTTCATGGGTGACGGGGGAACGGCGCAGGGGATCGACACCGGCGACGTCAATGGCGACATCGAGGAGCTGAAGAAAATCCACGCCATGCCCTATCCCGCGGCGATTGCCGCGGGCGTCGAGGTGGTCATGGCGAGCTTCAATTCCGTCAACGGCGAAAAGATGCACGGCAACAAGCCGCTGTTGACGGATTACCTGCGCGGGGAACTCGGCTTCGAGGGTGTGGTCGTCGGGGACTGGAACGGCCATGGCCAGGTCCGCGGCTGCACCGTTACCGACTGCCCACAGGCCCTGCTCGCCGGGCTCGACATCTACATGGTGCCGGACCAGTGGAAGCCCCTGCTGGAAAATCTCGTCGCGCAGGTCAATGACGGGACGATCCCGATGGCCCGCCTCGACGAGGCCGTCGGCCGGGTTCTGCGGGCCAAGCTGCGGGCCGGCATCCTTGGCGACGGAGCCGCCAAGCCTTCGGCGCGGCCCAATGCCGGCAACATGGCCTTGCTCGGTTCGGCTGAGCACCGCGCCATCGCGCGCGAAGCCGTGGCCAAGTCGCAGGTCATCCTGAAGAACAACGGGGTCCTGCCGCTGAAGCGCGGGGGATCCATACTGGTCGCAGGCGTTGCTGCCGACAGCATCGCCCAGGCTTCGGGCGGTTGGACGCTGACGTGGCAGGGCGGCCGCGAGCTGACCAACGATTATTTCCCGGGCGCCACATCGATCTGGGCCGGACTGGCCGATGCCGCACGCGAGAGCGGCGGCAAGGCGGTGTATTCGCCCGACGGTAGCTGGACCGAAAAGCCCGACAGTGCCGTCGTCGTCTTCGGCGAACAGCCCTATGCCGAGTTCGCCGGCGACCGCAAAACGCTGGTGTTCAGCGACGAAGAAGGGCTCAAGCTCCTGCGCAAGCTGAAGGCCCAGGGAATTCCCACCGTCGCCGTGTTCCTTTCCGGTCGCCCCCTGTGGGTGAACCGCGAGCTGAATGCCGCAGACGCCTTTGTTGCCAGCTGGCTTCCGGGCAGCGAGGGGGCGGGCGTTGCAAATGTCCTTTACGGCAAGGTGCCGGCCAGTGGCCGGCTGTCGTTCAGCTGGCCGGCGGATTGCGGCGGGGCTCCGGTAAACGGGCCGGTGGGGGCGCTGTTCACGGTCGGCTATGGCCGCCCGGTCGAGAATACCTCGCGCCTTGCCGAGCTGGACGAGACCTGCGGTTACCTCGACCAGCCGGCTGCGACCGCCTGGTATGACCTGGGTCGCCTGTCGGACGGCATCGTCGCCAAGGGCGGTTCGACACCGCTCCCCAACCTGCGCGGCGAGGGCGGCGGGATCGTGGCCCGCGGGGTCGACAAGGAACGGCAGGAAGATGCCCGCGAAATCACCTTCGGGCCGGGCGCGTCGCTGACGCTGCAGCAGGCCGCTGGCGGGAAGGGAGGCTACCGCATCCTCTACAATCTCGCCGATGCCCCTGCCGGGCCGGTTACGCTCAGGGTCGGGACGAACCTCGTCGACATCACACGCCAGCTTGAGCTGGGGGCTGGCAAGGGCTGGCGTGAAATGGTGATTTCGGATGCCTGTGCACCGGGGCTGGGCGATACCCTAGTCCTGCAAAGCGCGGCTCCGCTGGTCATCCGCGTCGCGCGGGTGGAGCGGCAGGCGCTCCCTGCCGGTGCCGAGTGTTCGTTCTGAGCGGTGGATACGCATTCGAATTCGCATAGACCCGGCGCAGCATTGCGTTAGGCCCTGCATATTGCCGTCGCAAAGGCGGATTCTGGGAGGATTTCATGGCACTGGCACCCGACATCGCAATAAGCACCGACAGCTATCCGATGGAGGACCACGGCACCGCCATCGACGCGCCCGGCCTCAATTATTTCGTCTTCGCGCTGTTCTTCATCTTCGGGGGTATAACCTCGCTGAATGACGTCATCCTGCCGAAGCTGAAGGAGCTCTTCACGCTCAACTACACGCAGGCCATGCTGGTGCAGTTCTGTTTCTTCACCGCCTACCTCGTCATCGGGATCCCGGGCGCGCAGCTGGTCAAGAAGATAGGCTACATGCGCGGGGCCGTGGTCGGCTTGCTGACCATGATGACGGGCTGCCTGATGTTTATCCCGGCCAGCCAGACGGCAACCTATTGGGTATTCCTCCTGGCGCTGTTCATCCTCGCCAGCGGTGTCGTGGTCGTCCAGGTGGTGACCAATCCGCTGATCAGCCTGCTTGGTCCGCAAAAGACAGTTCACAGTCGCCTGACGTTCGCGCAGGCCTTCAACAGCCTCGGCACGACCGTTTTCCCGATCGTGGGCGCCACCCTCATTCTCGGCAGCCTTGCAGGGGTGACGGCGGCTGAACTTTCGGGCGCGGAACTCGACGCCTATCGCACCGCCGAAAGCGCCGCGATCGTGCGCACCTACATCGGTCTCGCCGTGGCGCTGGCAGTGATTGCCGCTGTCGTTTGGATGTTCCGCAACAGGCTCAAGGGCGAAAGGCACGAACAGTCGTCAGTGGCCGGCGGCTTCCAGCTGCTTAAGCGGCCGCGGTTCGGGTATGGCGCCGCGTGCATCTTCCTCTATGTCGGGGCCGAGGTCGCGATCGGTTCGCTGATCGTGAATTATCTCATGCAGTCGCATGTCATGGGCCTCGACGAACAGTCGGCAGGTCACATGATCGCCTATTACTGGGGCGGCGCGCTGGTAGGCCGTATTATCGGTTCGGCACTGCTGCGGATCATCAGCCCAGGGCTCATCCTCGCGGCAGTCGCGGTGGGGGCGATTGCACTTATCGGGATCTCGACGACCACGACCGGCACGGTGGCCGGCTACAGCCTGCTCGCCATCGGTCTCATGAACTCGATCATGTTCCCGACGATCTTCTCGCTCGCGTGCGAAAAGCTCGGGGCGAAGGCGGCTGACGGATCGGGGATCATCAACATCGCGATCTTCGGCGGTGCCGTCATTCCGCTGCTGACGGGGATGCTGGCCGATGCGACGGGCGGCAATCTTGCCATTGCCCTCGTCCTGCCGGCCGCGTGCTATGCCATCATCGCCGGCTTCGGGATTTTCGCCCGCAACCCGGCCTAGGCCGTGAACGCCAGTCGGGCCTTCTGGTCCGGCTGCAGCGGCCCGCCCGTGACGACCCTGTCTGCCGCTTCCAGCCATGCATGGGCCAGCATGGGCTGGCGCTCCGGCCCGGGCGTCGCATCGCCCCATCCGATCGACAGTCGGTAGGGTACGCCCAGGACACGCAATAGCGCCGCCGCGGCCATCGCCTGGGGCAAGCAATCGGCTCGCCACGGGGTGACCGAGGCCGTTGCACGCACGGCGCGGCCGACGGCTCTGGCCCTTTTGTCCGCGCTGGCACTGGCCGGGCGTGGCGTAGTGTCTGGCGCGACGGGCCGGCCCAGCCAGGGGCGGTAGGTCCCCAGCGGCAAGGATGCGATGGCGAGGCGGGCAAAGCCGAGCAGCACCAGCGCGGCCGGCACAAGCGCGAGCTCGGCCGGCGAATACTGCCTTGCCCCGGCAAGCTTGCGGCGGATGAATTCCCGAGCGCCCATGGACGCGGCCTTAGCACCGTCGGGGCACAGGGGAAGGAGGCACAATGCTGTGGGGGGTAATTCCACTGGTCGGGAAGACAGGATTCGAACCTGCGACCCCCACACCCCCAGTGTGATGCGCTACCAGGCTGCGCTACTTCCCGATCAGTGGAGCGGCGGCCTATAGGCAGGCTCGGCACGGGTGGCAAGCGCCCAGATAGGGGGAATTATCGCGTATTCGCGTTGCCCAATTGCACCACACTTGCTAGGCGCCGCGCCATTATCCGCCACAGGGCTTGGCGGGCGAGGGTTAAGACACCACCTGCCCGTTTCCGGCCTGTACCGGCCCCGCATCTCTCGACAGGGTTCCTAGTCCGATGTTCGATTTCCTTTCCGCCGCCGCCGCCAGTGCCGCAGCGCCGCCTTTCTGGATCCAGTTGCTGCCCTTCGTCGGCATGGCGCTGATCTTCTGGTTCCTGATCATCCGCCCGCAGATGAAGCGCCAGAAGGAACACCAGGAAAAGATCTCCGGCCTGAAGAAGGGCGACCGCGTGGTGACCGCCGGCGGCCTGGTGGGCAAGATCGTGAAGGTCGACGAGCATTACGTCGACCTCGATCTCGGCACGAATGTGCGCGTCAAGGCGGTCAAGGCCACGATCGGCGAGGTGATCCCGCCCGGCGGCGACGCCGCGAACGACTGACGGGACGGGACAAGCAGATGCTCGAATTTCCGCGATGGAAAAAGGCGTGGCTGTGGGGCCTGACGCTGGTCCTTTCAGGCCTGGCGCTGCCTTCCCTGCTGACCGCGACCTCCGTGCGCTGGCCGGACAGCCTGCCGCAGCCGCTCGTCAACCTCGGCCTCGACCTTGCCGGCGGCAGCCACATCCTGCTGGAGGCCGAGACCGGACAGGTCGCGGCGCAGCGGCTCGAAAACCTCGAGGAAGCCGTCCGCAACGCGCTGCGCCAGGCGGAACCGCGCGTGCGCATCGGCGACGTTTCGACCGCCGGCGGCCGCCTCAGCTTCCTGCTCGACAATCCGGCCGATATCGACCGGGCGCGCGAGGCGCTGACGCCGATCCTCAACGGCACCGGGCTGACGCGCCAATGGGACCTCAGCGTGGTCGACAGCAACCGCATGGTGATCGCACCCGCATCGGGCTCGACCGACCAGGCCGTCACCGACGCGATGGACAGTGCGACCGAAGTCGTGCGCAAGCGTATCGACGAGCTGGGCACGCGCGAGCCCACGATCATCCGCCAGGGCGACACCCGGATCGTGGTACAGGTCCCCGGGCTGGACGATCCCGAACAGCTCAAGGCGCTGATCGGCCAGACGGCGAAGCTCGAATTCAAGCTGGTCGACGAGAACGCCCTCCCGGCCGACGTACAGCAGGGCATCGCGCCGCCGGGGAGCCAGATCTTCCCCTATGCCGAAGGCGAAGGCTTCGTGGCCGTGCGGCGTCTCGGCGGCATCAAGGGCGACAGCCTGATCGGTGCTACCGCCAGCGTCGATCAGCAGACCAACGAGCCGGTCGTCAGCATCCAGTTCGATGCGCAGGGCGGGCAACGTTTCGCCCAGCTGTCCACGCAGAACGTCGGCAAGCTGTTCGCGATCATCCTCGACGGCAAGGTGCTGTCGACACCCGTCTTCCGTGAAGCCATCCTCGGCGGGCAGGCCCAGATCTCGGGCAGCTTCACCACGGAAAGCGCGAACCAGCTGGCGATCTCCCTGCGCTCGGGCGCGCTCCCGGTCGATCTCGCCATCGTCGAGGAACGCACCGTCGGGCCCGACCTTGGCGCCGATTCGATCCGCAAGGGCATGATCGCCATGGCGGTCGGTTCGCTGCTTGTGATCCTGCTGATGATCGTCACCTATGGCCGGTTCGGGCTCTATGCCACCTCGGCGCTGATCCTTAACGCGCTGATGATCCTCGGCATCATGGCGGTGATGAACACGACTCTGACGCTGCCCGGCATTGCCGGCTTCATCCTGACCATCGGTGCGGCGGTCGATGCCAACGTGCTGATCTACGAACGCATCCGGGAAGAACGCAAGCGCGGCCGGCGGGTCATCGCCGCCGTCGAGAACGGCTACAAGGAAGCGAGCCGGGCGATCTACGATGCGAACATCACCAACTTCATCGCCGGGGTGCTGCTGTTCCTGTTCGGCTCGGGTCCGGTCCGCGGTTTCGCCGTCGTCCTGATCATCGGCCTGTTCACCAGCGTCTTCACCGGCGTTACCCTGACCCGCCTGTGGGTTTCCGGCTGGCTCCGCCGCGCGCGGCCCGGCGAGCTCAACATCTGAGGAGGCGGACGATGAAACTGCTCAAGCTCGTCCCCGACGACACCAACATCAAGTTCCTCAGCCTGCGCATCCCGTTCTACGTGGTCAGCCTTATCCTGATCGCGGCAAGCTGGGGCCTCGTCCTGACCAAGGGGCTGAACTACGGCGTCGACTTCGCCGGTGGCCAGGAAATCCGCGCCACCTTCGTGGGCGAGGCACAGGCCGACGTGGCCGAATTGCGCACCACCGTCAGCGCGGTGCAGGGCATCGGCGACCCGGTGATCCAGCGGTTCGGCGCCCCCAACGAGGTATCGATTCGCGTCCGTCTTCCCGCCGAGGCCGAGGGCGACAAGGCCTATGCCGACCGGGTGACCACGGCCATCACCACGGCCATTCGCGCCGACCATCCCAATGTACGTATCGACGGCGTCGATTCCGTGTCGGGCAAGGTGTCGGGCGAATTCCGGAACACCGCGCTGCAGGCCCTGCTGTTCGCCATGATCGCGATCTCGATCTACATCTGGGTCCGGTTCGAATGGCAGTTCGGCGTCGGGGCGATGTTCGCGTTGGTGCACGACGTGTCGCTGACGATGGGGATGCTGGCGCTGTTCCAGCTCGAATTCAACCTGACCATCGTGGCCTCGATCCTGGCGATCATCGGCTATTCGCTCAACGATACCATCGTCGTGTACGACCGCATCCGCGAGAACCTGAAGAAATATCGCAAGATGCCGGTTCCCGAGCTGCTCGACCTGTCGGTCAACGAAACCCTGTCGCGCACGGTCATGACCTCGCTGTCGCTGCTGGTGGCGCTGGTGCCCCTGCTGTTCTTCGGGCCGGAAAGCCTGTTCGGCTTCACCGCGGCAATCACGCTGGGCCTGTTTGTCGGTACCTACAGCTCGATCTACATGGCGGCGCCGATCCTGATCTGGCTGGGCGTGACCAGCGACAGCTTCATCCCGCGCGAGGACGAGATCGACAAGCAGGAAAAGCTGGCGCGCGGCGAGGGCTGATCACGCCTGCGCGATGCGGGTGAAGTAATCCGCCAG
This sequence comes from Parerythrobacter aurantius, assembly GCF_045291475.1. Classification (NCBI taxonomy): domain Bacteria; kingdom Pseudomonadati; phylum Pseudomonadota; class Alphaproteobacteria; order Sphingomonadales; family Erythrobacteraceae; genus Parerythrobacter; species Parerythrobacter aurantius. Next base: position 2,856,873 of record NZ_CP147985.1, on the reverse strand, counting down.
CGTCGCGGCGTTGACCTTCCAGTCGAACCGCTGCGCCATGGCTGCGGTATCGGCGCGCGCGGGTGGATCGGCGAGCAGTGCCTCGACCCCGTGGACGATCGCCTGCGCCGAACGCTCGACGACCAGACCTGCGGCGCGGGACGTCACCACCTCGCGCGCCCCACCGGCATCGGTGATCACCAGCGGCGTCCCGCAGGCGAGCGCTTCAACCCAGGCATTGGCGAGCCCCTCGCTGGCCGAAGGCAGAACCATGGCGTTGGCGGCGGAGAGGACCAGCGGCAACAGGTCGTGATCGAGCGAGCCGAGGAAATGCACCCGGTCGGCCAGTCCCGCGTCACCGGCCAGCGCCCGCAGCCTGTCCTCGTCCTCTCCCCTGCCGACCAGCAGCAGCCGTGTCGCAGGAAGTTGCGGCAGGGCGCGGATCACGAACTCCTGCCCCTTGCGCGGAATGAGGGCGCCGACAGTGACGAGCAGGGTTTCGTCATGGCGCAGCGGCAGCCCCAGTTCTTCCGCCAGTCGCGGGCGCAAATTGGGGCTTTGCAAGGGACGAAACCGGTCGCGGTCGAGGCCGGTGTAGTGGATCATGACCTTGTCACGCGGCAGGCCGATCTCGGCCATGTCGCCAGCCAGCGCCTCGCACACGCTCAGCAGTCCGGCGGCCTTGCCCGCCGCCTGCCGCATCGCCCGGTTGGCATAGGGTATGCCGCCCCAGTGATGGATATCGGCCCCGCGCGCCTTGATGGAGAAGGGTAGGCCCAGCTCCTGCGCGATCTTCGCCACTGCCGGACCGTCCGGATAAAAGAACTGCGCGTCGAGCACGTCGAAAGGCTGCCGGGCATGGAGCCGCTTTGCCAGCGGCAACACGGCGCGCGCGATCGCACCGGGATTAAAGCGGCCGCCCAGCCTGGGGATGAGCGTGAAGGTGGGGCGATGCACGTGCACCCCGTGCTCCTCACCGTCGACGGCCGCGCCGGCTGCTTCGCGATAGGGGCCGAACACGAGGGGAGGCAGGCCGACGGGATTGATGACGGTGACATCCCAGTCGCCGCGAGCGGCCAGTGCCTCCAGCGAGCGCGCGACAAAGGTGCCGAAGCGTGGCCGCGCGGGATTGGGATAGAGAGTGGAGAGCGAAAGGAGCCTCTTCACAGCCCGCGCACCAGCATTTCCGCGACACCGATCCAGGCCGGATCGTCCACCACCTGCTGTTTCTGGCCGGTTCCGGGAGGCAGCAGCCCGACGAGCTTGCCCTGCCGGTCGATCAGCCGACCGAAGGCGAACCGTCCGCCCTTGCGCGGCACAAGGACGTCGCGGTTGATGGCGCGGGCGGCGTGTTCGGGGCCGATCTGCCGGAGCCAAAGCTGGTCGCCCGGCAAATAGGGGCCGGTTGCGGCCTCGACCGTCAGGACTATCAGCGGGCCCCCCATTCCCTTGGCGCTGCCGAGTTCGGTCGGGAGCAGGGCGTCACGGGGGGCGGCGAGAGCCTCCGGGCCTTCGAGCCCGAGGGTGGCGACGACCTGCGGATGATCGTTCGATTCCGAACGGACCAGCATTTCCGGATCGACGCCCAGGGCGGCGGCGATCCGGTCCATCCATTTGAGCGAAAGATTGCGCATGCCCGTTTCGAGGCGGCCGATGGTCTGCGCTGTGGTGGGTGGATTGCAGGCCGCTGCCAGGTCGGCAAGGGTCATGCCCTTGTCGCGGCGGATATCGCGGATGCGGTTGATCATAGGGCACTCTCTATAACCGAATTGGTAAAAAGACTTTCCTACAATAACCCGAACTTGGCAAGCGCTGCCTCCCACCCCTTCAAAGGAGACCCACCATGCAGCGCCAACTCGTCGAACGCGAACTGACGGAAGAAGGTCCATCGAGGGGAAGCGGCGCGAAGGGCAAACGGCGGACAGTGACTGTCAATCTTGCCGAAAGCCCCATCGCCTGGCTGCATGCCCGCGGCCATCTGGACGACCGGCTGTTCGACGCCGGCGAGCGGCTGCGGGCCGATTACGAGCGTGCCCAGCTTTCTCCCAGCGTGACGATGCGGTGGGATCCGGTGCGGATCAGGGGCGCGGCGGATGTGGGGCTAAGCCCGACCGAGCGCCAGATCGCCGCCAAGGACCGGTTCCACGGTGCCATCGCGGAAGCGGGCAAAGGCTTGTCCGATATCCTCTGGCGCGTCGTCTGCGCGGGCGAGAGCCTGCCGGACGCCGAGAAGGGCCTCGAATGGCCGGCGCGTTCAGGCAAGCTGGTGCTGCGGATCGCGCTCGACCGGGTGGCGCAATTCTACCGCATCGCATGAGCCGGCTTTTTTGCCCTTGGACAGTGTAACATGTGGTCCAACCGTTTCGCGGAGTGGCTCAGCCCTCGACCAGTTCTGCCAGTTCCAGCCAGCGTTCCTCGGCCGCCTCTTTCTCCGCACGGGCGTTTGCGATGCCCTCGGAGATGGTGGCAAATTTCTGCGGATCGGCAGTGTAGAGCGCGGGATCGGAGAGGATTTGCTCGCCCTTGGCGATGGCGGCTTCGAGCTCCTCGATCCGGGCGGGCAGGATTTCGTAGTCGCGCTGGTCCTTGTAGGTGAGTTTGCCGGACTTGGGCGGCGGGGGCGGGGGCGCGTTGGGTGTCGCCCTGGTGTCGCCTTTCGGCTTGCCGGCGACCTTGTCCGATCGCTTCGCCTCCCAGTCGGCATAGCCGCCGGCCACGACATCGACCTTGCCGCTGCCATCGAGCCCCAGCGTCAGCGTCACCGTCCGGTCGAGGAAGTCGCGGTCGTGACTGACGATCAGCACGGTGCCTTCGTAGTCGGCAATGACCTCTTGAAGAAGATCGAGTGTTTCGAGGTCGAGATCGTTGGTCGGCTCGTCGAGCACCAGCAGGTTGGACTTCCTGGCGAACTCGCGCGCCAGAAGCAGTCGCGAGCGTTCGCCACCCGACAGGATACCGACCTTGGTATCGACGATCTTGGGATCGAACAGGAAGTCCTTGAGGTAGCCCTGCACATGCTTGCGCACGCCGCGCACGTCGATCCAGTCGCCGCCTTCGGCCAGCACCTGGCGCACTGTCCGGTCGGGCTCCATCAGGCTGCGCTGCTGGTCGATCATCACGCCGGTCAGCGTCCTGGCGATATCGACCTTGCCGGTGTCGGGGGCGAGCTCGCCGGTCAGCATCTTGAGCAGCGTCGTCTTGCCCGCGCCGTTGGACCCGACGATGCCGATGCGGTCGCCGCGCTGGATGCGCAAGGAGAACGGCTTGATGACGGTGCGGTCGCCATAGGTCTTGGAGATACCCTCCGCGACGATCACCGACTTCGACTTGAAGTCCTGCTCGACCTCGAGCTTCAACTTGGCGGAACCCGAGGTGTCGATCATGGCCGCGCGCTGGGCACGCATCTTCCAAAGTGCCTCGAGCCTGCCCTGGTTGCGCTTGCGCCGCGCGGTCACCCCGCGTTCGAGCCAGTGGGCCTCCAGCTTGAGTTTGGCATCCATCTTCTCGGCGGCGCGGGCTTCCTCGGCATAGACCTGCTCTTCCCACGCCTCGTAGCCGCCGAAGCCGACTTCCTTGCGGCGGATGATGCCGCGGTCGAGCCACAGGGTGGCGCGTGTCAGCCGTTTGAGGAATGTCCGGTCGTGGCTGATGACGATGAAGGCGCCCTTGTAGCGATCGAGCCAGCCTTCGAGCCATTCGATGGCGCTGAGGTCGAGGTGGTTGGTCGGCTCGTCCATCAGCAGCAGGTCGGGATCCTGCGCCAGCGCGCGGGCGATGGCGGCGCGGCGTCGCTCGCCCCCGCTGGCGCCCTTGGATTCGGTCGCCATGTCGATGCCGAGCTGGCCAGCGATGGCTTCGACCTCGTGCCGTTCGGGCGCAGTCTCGCCGCCGAGCGCCCAGTCCATCAGCGTGTCGAAGCCGGTGAAGTCGGGATCCTGCTCCAGCACGACGATACGCAAGCCGGGCTTCACCTTGCGCAGGCCGCGATCGGCCTCGATCCTGTTCTCGATCAGGCGGAACAGCGTGGTCTTGCCCGCGCCGTTGCGGCCTATCAGCGCCAGCCGGTCGCGCGGGCCGATGTGGAGGTCGATATCCTCCCGCTCCGGTCCGCCCAGCAGCCAGCGTCCGCCCTGCTGCAGGCCGAGTCCTTCCCAGCTCAAGATCGGTGGCTGTGCCATAGGCGGGGTCAGCTAGGGGAGGGGGCGGGTCTCCGCAAGCGGCGAGTGCGCTCAGGGCTGCAGTTCAGCCGCCTTCTGCTCTTCGACCATGCGGGCGACGTCCGCCAGCAGCTTTGGCGCGTCGTAGACGATGCCGTCCTTGATGGTCCAGCGCACCCCGCCGACTACCTCGATCGTGTTGGTCTCGCGGTTCAGGCGCTTGTGACCGGTGCCGTAGAGAACCTTGAGGTTCTCCAGCGGGTTTGCAGGGACGATCAGCATGTCGGCCAGCTTGCCTTCGCGGATGATGCCGAAGGGCGGTTCGGTCCCCTTGGACTTGTAGATCTCGCGCGCGCCGTTGATCGTGGCGGCCTGGATCACCTCCATCGGCGTCAGCCCTGCCTCCCGCAGCATTTCCAGCTCGGCGATATAGGCGAAGCCCCATGTCTGGTAGATGTAGCCGGGGTCGGACCCCGCCGTGATCGTGCCGCCCCGGTCCTTGAAGTCGCGGGTAAGGGCGAACCACTTGGCGTAGAAGCGCTTCCACGCCGCCTCGTCCTCGCTCGACCAGTCGTGATAGTAGCTGCCGTGATTGGTCAAGCTCGGCTCGTAGAACCGCATCAGCGAAGGCAGGGTGTACTTGTCGTGCCATTCGAGCGTGCGGGCGCGCATTACGTCGCGGCTGGCGGAGTAGATGTTGAAGGTCGGACTCAGCGTCACTCCGCTCTCGACCAGCGCGTCGACATAGGCTTTCCACTTCTCGCTGCCCGGTTCGACCGCCTGCGCCTCCAGCCGTGCGATGGTGCCGAAGCGCGACTGTTCGTCGAGATAGTTGTAGCCGGGCGGATAGTCCGGAACCTGGCGGCCTTCGAGCAGACTTTCGAAGTGGCCGTAGAAATGGGTGATCCCGTCAAGGCCGAGTGCGACCGCCTTCGCTGCATTCACCTGGCCCACGCCGCGCTGGCCGAGGTGGGCGACGCTGCCGAGCCCGATCTTGTCGGCTTCGTCGAGGATCGCGGCGAGTGTGGCCGGATCCTCGCTGTTGAAGAACTTGATCCCGTCATACCCGCGCGCCTTGGCCCAGCGCGCCCAGGCGCGGCCCTGCTCGGGCGTCGTCACGTCGCCGTTCGGCCAGACATCGCCGGGGACGGCATAGGCGAAGAGGCGCGGCGCGGTGATCGTGTTGGCCTCGCTGCGCCTCTTCATGTCGAGCGAGGGATCGTCCGGCCCCCAGCCGAAGCCGACGCCGCGCACCGTGGTAACGCCGTGGGCGAGCCACAGTTTGAAGCCATAGGACGGCTGCGGAGCCTTGTCCGGGTCGCCGTTATGCCCGTGGACATCGACGAATCCGGGCAGCACCCACATGCCGTTTGCGTCGATCACCCGGTCGGCGGAAAGATTGCTCCCCCCGCGGGCGATGGTTGCAATCGTTTTGCCCCTGACGAGAATGTCAACCGGCCCTTCCGGCGGTGCGCCCGAACCGTCGATCAGGCTTGCGCCCCTGATCAGCAAGGTGGGGTAGGGGCCTTCGCCTTCGCCGGCTGGCCTGTCGGGAACGCGTTCCATCTGCGCACCAACCGGCTGTGCGGAAAGGCCCATAGTGGCGAGCAAAATCAGCGTCTTGCGGAACCATTTCATGCCGAACCCCCTTTATCGCGTAGGACCGGCGTAAACCGGACGGAGGTACAAGGGAAGAGCGCTGTCGCCGTTCAACCCGGCTTCATCGCACCGACCGCAGTCAGTGTTGCAGTACAGGAGGATTATCAGTGAAAGCCAAGTTTCTCGCACCTCTCGCCGCGGCGGCCGCTTCGATGGCAGTCGCCATGCCGCAAGCCCATGCGGCGGAAGTCACCATTGCGGCCACCAACCCGGTGGTGGAGCTCAACATCTTCGAGCAGGTCGAGGTGGAGCCGGATATCGCGACCATCAGCGCCGGTGTCGACACCGAGGCGCCGACTGCGGTGGAGGCGTTGCGCAAGAATTCGGCCGACATGCAGCGGGTGATCGATCTCATCAAGGCGCTTGGCATCGCGCCGCGCGACATCCAGACTACGCGCGTCACCCTCAATGCCCGTTACGATTACGACCAGGCCCGTCGACGCCCGGTGTTCCTCGGCTACACGGCCTCTAACCAGGTCAGTGTCAAATTGCGCGACATCAAGCGCAGCGGCGAAGTTCTCGACGCGTTGGTTTCGGCTGGCGCGAACAACGTGTTCGGACCCAATTTCTCGATCGAGGACGATACGGCTGCAAAGGCGGATGCCCGCAAGCGTGGGCTCGCCCGCGGTCAGGCACAGGCGCAGGAATATGCGCTCGCCGCCGGCTATTCCGGCGTACGCCTCTTGCAGGTCGCCGAAACGATCCAGACTTCGCCGCGAATGTACGATAGCTCTGCCATTGTGGTCACCGCGTCGCGGCTCCAATCCACTGCGCCGCCGCCCCCGATCGAGCCCGGCCTCGTCGGCACCGGGGTCAATGTCCAGCTGACTTATGAAATGGTGCGGTAGGTCGGCCGACGTGCCTTAACCCGGGGCGTTGGCGGCATTCACGGCTTGTTCAATGGCCCGGGAATAGGCATGGCGGCATGATGCACAGGGCCATCCTCGCTCCGGCCATTGCCGGCCTGCTGTTCACACTGCCGTGCGCACCTGCGCTGGCGCAGGACAACCCCCAGGGCGAAGCGCGCAAGGAAATGCGCGCCGGTAATGTGCTGTCCCTGCGGGAAATCGAACGGCGCGTCCTGCCGACTATGGGTGACGCCGAGTATCTCGGCCCCGCGTATGACTCGGCGGCGATGGCCTACCGGCTCAAATTCATCCGCAAGGGCCGCGTCGTTTTTATTGACGTGGATGCGAGGACGGGGCGGATTCTGCGAAAGACCGGCTGACCGCAATCGGGTGTAGCGGATGCGTGCGTGTTGACGCGGGAACGCCTTTGCCGCCAATACGCTTCGCCAAAGTATTCCAGGGGACCCGAACACGATGCGCATCCTGATTGTCGAGGACGAACCTACCCTCGGCCAGCAACTCAAGAACACGCTCGAACAGAACGGCTATGCGGTGGACCTGTCGACCGATGGCGAAGACGGGCATTACATGGGGTCGAGCGAGGATTACGACGCGGTCATCCTTGACCTCGGCTTGCCCGAGATCGACGGACTGACGGTGCTTGGCATGTGGCGCAAAGAGGGGCGGACCTTCCCCGTGCTGGTGCTGACGGCGCGCGACAGCTGGAGCGACAAAGTGGCCGGGCTCGATGCGGGTGCCGATGACTACCTTGCCAAACCGTTCCAGACCGAGGAACTGATCGCTCGCCTCCGTGCCCTGATCCGCCGTGCATCGGGCAACACCTCCAGCGAGCTGACCGCAGGGGACGTACGGCTCGACACGCGTTCGGGCCGGGTTTCACTGGGCGGGGAGCCCGTCAAGCTGACCGCGCAAGAATACAAGTTGCTCAGCTACCTGATGCACCACAAGGGCAAGGTGGTCAGCCGCACCGAACTGATCGAACATATTTACGATCAGGATTTCGACCGCGATTCCAACACGATCGAGGTCTTCGTAACGCGCATCCGCAAGAAGCTGGGTGCCGATGTGATAACGACTATCCGTGGCCTCGGTTACAGCCTCGACGACCCCGCCGACGTCCCCCGCGCCTGACGGTCGGCCAACCGCCGGTTTCGCGGCGGAACCGGTTCATGCGGCTGCGGCAGGCGCGGTTGCGCCCCATACCGGCAGCCTGTCGCGGCGGATGATGCTGATCTCCGCAGCGTGGATCTTCGTCCTGCTGCTAGGTGGCGGCATCGCGCTCAACCGGACGCTCGCCAGGCTGGTCGAGAACAATTTCGACGAGCAGCTGGAATATGTGCAGACCGCGCTCCTCTCCTCGGCCGAAATCGACAACTGGGGGGATGTGCAGCTTTACAGGCCCCTCGGCGACCAGCGATTCCTGGAGCCCAACAGCGGTGTCTACTGGCAGATAAGCGGACCCGGCCGCGATACCTTCCCCAGTCGCAGCCTGTGGGATCGCACCCTCGAGGTGCAGGGCGAGCATATCGACGACGAACCGCATTTCTACGATAGCGACCAGTTCGAAGACGAACCTTTGCGGGTGGTGGAACGCACCGTCATCCTGCCCGGCAGTGACACCCGCTGGACATTCACGGTCGCATCCGCGCGGGGTGAACTGGATGCACAGATCAACCGCATCCAGTCGATCCTTTTCTGGAGCTTCGTGGTCCTGGCGCTCGGCCTCCTGATGCTGGCGGCACTGCAAAGCTACTATGGCCTGCGGCCCCTGCGCCGGGTGCGTATGGCGATCCAGAAGATAAGGACTACGGGTACCAACCGCGTGACGGACCCCCTGCCGCTTGAGGTTCGGCCGCTGGTCGAAGAGCTGAACTCGCTGCTGGAGCATTCGGAACGCCAGGCGGAGGAGGCAAGGACTCATGCCGGGAACCTGGCCCATGCCCTCAAGACGCCGTTGACCGTGCTGACCAATGCAGCGACCGCCAAGGATCCCAAGCTCGCGGAACTTGTGTTCCGGGAAACCAAGTCCATGCAGCGACACGTCGAGCACCATCTGGCGAGGGCGAGGGCCGTCGGCAGGCGTTCGACTGGCCTCGCGCGGGCGGAAGTCTGGCCGAGCGCCGAGTCCGTCTTGAGAGCGGTGACGCGGATCTACGGTTCCACGCGGTTCGACGTCGACGGAAACAAGGATGCCGTTGTTGCCATCGAACGCCAGGATCTCGACGAAATCCTTGGCAATCTCATCGAGAACGCGGCCAAATACGGTGGTGGAAGCGTGTTTGTGACGATCGATACCGACCCGGAATCACTCGAATGCCTTATCTGGATCGAGGACGACGGAATGGGCATCCCGGAGGAGGAGCGCGGCCGTATTTTTGATCGCGGTGCGCGGCTCGATACGGGGAAGCCCGGGACCGGCCTGGGCCTCGCCATCGTCAGGGATGTGGCCGAAATCTATGGCGGCAGAGTCGAACTCGACGAGAGCGAGGATCTCGGCGGATTACTGGTCCGCCTGATCCTCCCGCGCTACGGCGTCCAGTAAATCCTCCGGGGCCGACAAAGTCTCCCCAAAGTGAAGCGGCACTGGTCCGGCCCTAGCTTTCCCCGCGTGCCTGTTCGTGGTGACGGATCACCTCGTCGATGATGAAGCGCAGGAATTTCTCGGAGAACTCCGGATCGAGTTCGGCTTCTTCGGCCAGCGCGCGCAAGCGGGCGATTTGGCGGCTCTCCCGCTCCGGATCGGCGGGGGGCAGAGCGGCCGTGGCCTTGTAGGCGCCGACGGCTTGGGTGATGCGGAACCGTTCCGCCAGCATGTGGATCAACGCCGCATCGATATTGTCAATCGAGCGGCGATAGGCCGCCAGCACAGGGTCTTCGATGGAATTGTCGGTCACGTCCGTCCCTGTTCCGCCTACGTCAGGTACCGAGGCTAGCACCAAATGCCGTCTTGCCAAGCGCATGGGCGAGGGCCAAGGGATTGCTGCTATGAGTGCCGATATTATCCCTTTGAAGCGGCAGGACGAGGATCCCGCGCCGACCCTCGAGCCGATGCTGCAATTGACCGCCTCGGGGATGAATTCCGTGAATTCGGTCATCCTCGACCGGATGCAGAGCGAAATTCCGCTCATCCCGGCGCTTGCGGGGCACCTCATCTCGGGGGGCGGCAAGCGGCTGCGCCCGATGCTGACGCTCGCTGGGGCGGAACTGGTCGGCTACCAAGGCACGCGCCATCACAAGCTGGCCGCCGCGGTCGAGTTCATCCATACCGCGACCTTGCTCCACGACGATGTGGTCGACGGATCCGAGATGCGGCGCGGCAAAGCCGCGGCGAACATCATCTACGGCAATCCGGCGACGGTCCTCGTCGGCGACTTCCTCTTCAGCCGCGCCTTCGAACTGATGACCGAGGACGGCAGCCTCAAGGTGCTCAAGATCCTGTCGAATGCGAGCGCGGTGATTGCTGAGGGCGAGGTCGCGCAGCTCAGCGCCCAGCGCAAGATCGAGACCAGCGAGGCGCGCTATCTGGACATCATCGGCGCCAAGACGGCTGCCCTGTTCGCTGCGGCGAGCAGGATTTCGGCCGTGGTAGCCGAATGCGACGACGCACAGGAACGCGCGCTGGATGACTACGGCCGGAACCTTGGCGTTGCATTCCAGCTCGTAGACGATGCGCTCGATTACGATTCCAACGCGGCGCAGATGGGCAAGGACCAAGGCGACGATTTCCGCGAAGGCAAGATGACCTTGCCGGTGATCCTTGCCTATGCGCGTGGATCGGAGGAAGAGCGCACCTTCTGGAAGGCTGCGATCATGGGCCATCGCACATCTGATAAAGACCTCGCCCATGCCGTTGAGCTCATCGGGCGCCACAACGCGGTCGAAGATACGCGGGCCCGCGCGCGGCATTTCGCGCAGCGGGCCATCGATGCGATATCGATTTTCCCCGACAGCAAGGCTCGGCAAGCCATGGCGGAAGCGGCCCTGTTCGCGGTCGCGCGGGGCTATTGAGCGCTCCATCCATGGCAGGCCTGCCGGTTGAAGCCGTCCTTCCGCGACTGCGGCAGGCGCTGGGGGTATCTGTCGGCGCTGTCCTGATCGCGCCGCCCGGCGCCGGCAAGACGACTGCGGTGGCCCCGGCGCTTCTGTCGGAAGACTGGTGCGACTGGCAGATCATCCTGCTCAGCCCGCGCCGCGTCGCCGCCCGCGCCGCGGCGGAGCGCATGGCGGAGATGCTGGGCGAGCAGGCGGGCGAGACGATCGGCTATCTCACCCGGCTCGACAGCAAGACCTCGGCAAAAACGCGGGTGCTGGTGATGACGGAGGCGATTTTCGTCAACCGCATCGTCGAGGATCCGGAATTGGCGGGCGTTTCCGCCGTGCTGTTCGACGAAGCGCACGAGCGCCATCTCGACATCGATCTCGGTCTCGCGCTCGCGATCGAGAGCCAGCAGGTGCTGCGCGAAGACCTGCGGCTGGTGGTCATGTCGGCCACCATCGACGGGTCGCGTTTCGCCCGTTTGCTGGGCGAAGGCACGCCGGTGATAGAGAGCGAAGGCAAGAGCTATCCGCTGCGGATCGAATGGTACGGCAGCAATCCTGCCCTGCCGGTCGAAGATCATGTCGCGGATGCCGTCATGGCTGCGTGGCGCGAGGAAGATGGCGATATCTTGGCTTTCTTGCCCGGCGTGCGGGAGATCGAGCGGGTGCGCGAACGGCTGGAGGCACGCCTGCCGCAAGTGCCGATCCTGCCGCTTCATGGCCAGGTCGAGCCGCAGGGCCAGCGGCTGGCCATCCGGCGCGACCGGGATGGGCGGCGGCGGATCGTGCTGGCGACGGCGATTGCCGAAACCTCTCTGACGCTCGACGGCATATCGGTGGTGGTCGATAGCGGCCTTACCCGTCGCGCCGAGTATGACCGGGCGGCGGCTGGCACGCACCTCGTCACCCGTCGCGCCAGCCAGGCTTCGGCCACTCAGCGCGCGGGGCGTGCGGCGCGGCAGGGGCCGGGCGTCGTCTATCGCCTGTGGGAGGAAGGCGGCCACGCCGGCAGGCCGGAGTTCGACCCGCCCGAGATCGTGACCTCCGACCTCGCGCCGCTGCTTTTGGCGCTGGCGCAGTGGGGGACGCAGGACGCGCGCTCCTTGGCTTGGCTCGATGCGCCGCCAGAGGCGTCGCTGGCCACGGCGAAGGCGCGATTGCTCGGGATAGAGGCGATAGACCCTGCCGGGCGAATAACATACCTTGGCCGCAAGATTGCATCGCTGCCACTCGATCCCGGCGTTGCGGCTGCAGTGCTGTCAGGGGCCGAGGCTGGTCAGGCCGAAGACGTCGCCCGGCTGGCGCTGCTGGTGCAGGAGCGTGGTCTGGGCGGGCGAGGCGAGGATCTGCTGGCGCGGCTGGCGCGCTGGAACGCCGACCGCTCGTCTCGCGCCGAGGCAAGTCGCAAGCTGGCAATGCGCTGGGCGCGCAAGGCCGAGCAACTGGCCGCAAGCGCGGGTGAAGCAAAGAGCGCCCCCGCGCTGCATCTGGCGCGGGCCATGCCGGAAATGGTGGCGAAGCGGCGCGATTCTTCGGGCCAGGATTGGCTATCGGCGGGCGGGCGCGGGTACCGGCTCGATCCGGCGTCCTCGCTGGCGCGGGCCGAGTGGCTGGTGATCGCCGATGCGCAGGGGCAGGCCAAGGGCGCGCGGATCACGGCGGCGGCGGAATTGTCTGCCGCCGATATCGAAGCTTCCCTCGCCGAGAAGATCGAGCAATCGACGATACTGCGCTGGAATGCGGCCGAAAAACGCGTCGAAGCGCGGCGCGAACGGCGGCTCGGGCAGATCGTCCTGAGCAGCGGCCCCGACCCTTCGCCGGACCCGCAGGCGGTTGTGGACATGCTTGTGGACAAGTGTGTCGAGAAGCTGGGGGAATTTGTTCCGGCAGACCTGCTGGCGCGCGGGCGCTTCGCCGGGATTGAGGGTCTTTCGGCCGATGGCCTCAAGGATACGGCACCGGCGTGGCTTGCCCCCTTGCTCGAAGGCAAGCGCTCGCTCGATCTCGACCGGGGCAGGGTGGTCGAAGCAATCATCGGCCAGCTCGACTGGAATGATCGGCAGCGGCTCGACAGCCTCGCCCCGCGTCATTTCACCTCGCCCGCGGGGACGTCGCACGCCATCGACTACGCCGGGGACGATGCGCCGAGCGTCGAGGTTCGTGTGCAGGCGCTGTTCGGGCTCGACCGGCACCCGATGATCGGGAGCACGCCCCTGCTGCTCAAGCTGACCGACCCCGGCGGCAAGCCGATGCAGGCCACCCGCGATCTGCCGGGGTTCTGGCGCGGGTCGTGGCGCGACGTCCGGAAGGACGGTAAGGGCCGCTATCCCAAGCACCGCTGGCCCGACGAGCCATGGGCGGAAAAGCCCAGCCTCAAGACCAAGAACGCCTTTTCACGCGGCGATTCGTGAATTAGGGGCACCGCCATGGCTGCACGTATCTTCCAGCGTCCCAAGAGCGCGATGCAATCGGGCAAGGCCCGTACAGATGAGTGGGTGCTCGAGTTCGAGCAGAGCGAGGCGCGCACACCCGATCCGCTGATGGGCTGGACCGGCAGCGGCGACACCCAGGCGCAGGTCGTGCTGACCTTCCCGACCATCGCCGCGGCCAAGGCCTATGCCGACAAATACGGCATCCCGGCGCGCGTGCATGCGACACCGCCCAAGGCACTCAAGATCCAGGCCTACTCCGACAATTTCCGGTGAACCGGACGCTATTTCCGGATTGCATCGCGGGCCGGATTTGATTTGGTTGGGGCCAAGCATCTAGCCAGCATGCCGAATCCTCGCCGGCGAAAGGGTTTCACGATGAAGATTGCTGTTGCCGCGTGGGCAAGTCTCGTCTCCTCGACCTCTCTGGCAGCGCAGCCTGCTCTCGAGTGGGCGGCGCCCCTTCCCAGTCTCGAGCAGATCGAAGGGCTGTGCCCTGGCGTCGGCGGAAATCCGCTCGCGTTTGGCGAAGCCGATGTGGGACAATCGCGAAAATACCTTTCCGACGATATCGAGGCCCGACTGGCAATTGTTGAAGGCTTGGGCAAAGCTGCCGGCTTCGAGGAAGCACGCCTCCAGCCAACAGACTGGTCCGGGCTGCTCATGGCGGTCGATTACGGCAGTGTGGTGCCCGAAAACGTAACGCTCGACGATTGGCGCGAGCACATCGGCACATTGCTTTTTGCAGGTGGTTGGGAACCGCGTCCTGAAGAAGAGATGTCGCTCTTCTCCATGAACGGAAGCCGGTTCGAGAAAGATTTCACAATCGCCGGGGGGCTACGCCGTCTCGCGATCGAGATCGATACCTTCGGCCTGATCCGGGGCTATACGCTTCGTTGCGGCGAAGCCTCCCTGCTGACTCTCGATAGCGAGGAGAAGGAGGGGCGCCTCGCGGCAGGATCCCTCCAACCGGGCAAACCAGACTCGGATGGCGACAGGGACATTGCCACCTGGCTCGCTTCGATCGATTGTACCGATCCGCAATTGCGTGATCGGCTGGGCGCGACCGACGATGTGGGGCAGGTCGGTCCCATCATCGTGGAGCGCTATGGAGACGTCCCGGATGTTTCGACAGTATCGACCTACCAGCAGCGGCTGAACACCTGGCTCCGATGGAAACTCGTCGCGGACGCGATCCTGACCGAAGACGAGCTGTGGGATGTCGAAGCCAGCGCTACTCCGGACGAAGATGGCGTCTCGTTCGAGGCATTGCTCGATCAATTTGTCGCGGTCGCTACGATCAAGGAGGAGTCAGGGCCTGAAAACGCCACGAAAGTATGCCAGGCGGTGAAGGATATGTTCGAGGGCGACCGGGTCATCGCAAGCGCGAAAGCATCCCGCCTTGCGGCAATCAACGCTGCCCTGATCGCTGAGGGTACCAAGCGCGGCTTTCGCGTCGACTAGCGCGCGCCCTTCTTGCAAATCGGTCGCGACGCAGCCATATGCGCCGCCGGGAGTCGGTCGGACGTTTGCGTTCGCTCACCGGGTCAGGTCCGGAAGGAAGCAGCCCAGGTGGATTGCGACGGGTCGGCCGGCTCCTCTTCATTTTCCCACATCCATCGGCATGACATTGGGCGTTTGAACGCCTACCTAGCCTTGCATGGGTGATTCACCGGACAGCACCGACACGCCGCCATGGGAAGTGGAGGGCGACGAGCCCGCGCCGAGCGCGGCCGAGCTCGAGGCTGCCGGGCAGAATTCGATGTTCGGCGATCCCGCTCAGGTAGCGGCACCCGCTCCTGCATCGGCAATATCGGCAACGCCTGCCGCCAGCCAGCCTTACCGCGTCCTCGCTCGCAAGTATCGCCCGCAGACCTTCAGCCAGCTGATCGGGCAGGAACCGATGGTGCGCACGCTCGCCAATGCGATAGCGCGCGACCGGCTGGCGCATGCCTTCCTGATGACGGGCGTGCGCGGGGTCGGCAAGACCTCGACCGCGCGCCTGATCGCCAAGGCGCTCAACTGCATCGGTCCCGACGGGCAGGGCGGGCCGACGATCGATCCCTGCGGCCAGTGCGAACCTTGCATAGCCATCGCTGAAGGCCGCCATATCGACGTGATCGAGATGGATGCGGCCAGTCACACCGGCGTCGACGATGTGCGCGAGATCATCGAGGCGGTCCGCTATGCCGCCGTCTCGGCGCGCTACAAGATCTACATCATCGACGAAGTCCACATGCTGTCGCGCAATGCTTTCAATGCCTTGCTGAAGACACTTGAGGAACCGCCGGCGCATGTGAAGTTCCTGTTCGCCACCACCGAAGTCGACAAGCTGCCGGTCACCGTGCTCAGCCGTACCCAGCGCTTCGACCTGCGCCGTATCCCCGCCGGGCTGTTGCAGCAGCAGTTCGGCTGGGTATGCGGCGAAGAAGGCGTCGAAGCCGAGCCGGAGGCACTCGCCATGATCGCTTCGGCGGCGGAAGGCTCGGTGCGCGACGGCCTCTCCATCCTCGACCAGGCCATTGCCCACAGCGACCTCGACGGTGAGGGCAAGGTCACGGCCGAGCGGGTGCGCGACATGCTCGGGCTCGCCGACAAGGGCGCGCAGCGCCGCTTGCTCGGGACCATCCTCAACGGCGATGCCAAGGCCCTGCTGGCGGCGATTGCCGACCAGTACTCGCTCGGGGTCGAGCCGCTGGCGTTGATGCGCTCGCAGATGGAGATCGTCCACCGCATCACGCTGGCGCAGCTGGGCGCCGACCTTCCCGGGGCCGTGAGCGAGGAAGAGCGCTTGATGCTCACCGATTGGGCCGGGCGGCTTACGGCCGGGCAGTTGCACCGGCTTTGGCAATTGCTGCTTAAGGCCTATGACGAGGTCAGGTCCGCGCCCGATCCGCTGGTGTCCGCCCAGATGGGCCTGCTGCGCCTGCTGCATGCCGCCGAACTGCCCGATCCCGGCAAGCTGGCGAAGAAGCTGGAGGGCCTCGCCGCCAGTCCGCCTGCAGCCGTTCCGGCTCCCGCAACGCCGGGCGGCGCCGAACCGTCGAGCGAGCCGGTTGCAGGGGCAGGTTTCGACTTCGGCGGCCTGGTCGAACAGGTCGAGAATTCAGGTCACGCGCTCGCTGCCAGCATCATGCGTTTGCAGATGCGCGTCATAGAATGCGCGCCGGGCCGGCTGGTCTATGCCCGCGACGCGCAGTACCGCGAGGATATCGCACCGCAGATCCGCGACGGCCTGATGGCCGCGACCGGACAGCGCTGGCAGCTCGAACAGCGCACCGATCCCGATGCGCCGCCGAGCCTGGTGGAACAGGCCGAGGCGCAGGCCGCCGCATTGCAGGCGCGGATGGAAGGCCATCCCATGGTGCAGGCTGTCCGCACCGCTTTTCCCGGCGCAGAAATCATCAATGAAGACGAAGCGGGCCACCCCCGTCCGCAATGGAGCAAGAGCGCATGAAGTCGATGGAAGAAATGATCGCCGCCGCCCAGAAGGCCGCGGAAACGATCCAGACTCAGATGAACGAGGCACAGGTCAAGCTCGATGCGATCGAGGTCGAGGGCGTTGCGGGCGGCGGATTGGTCAAGGTTCGCTGCACGGCCAAGGGGCGCATCCTTGGTGTTACCATCGACGAAAGCCTTATGAAGCCGGAAGAAAAGCAGATGGTGGAGGACCTGGTTGCCGCCGCTTTCAACGATGCACGGGGCAAGGCCGATCATGCCTCGTCCGAGGAGATGCAGCGGATCCAGAGCGGCATCGGCCTCCCCCCGGGATTCAACCTGCCCGGCATGGGATAACACGCCAAGCTTTGCACAGCTGGCATGGGGCCGGGCATTGCGGGCCGGTGATGCCCTTCCCATATTCCGGACAAGCGCGGCCCCAATGGCCGCCCCGGAATTGATATGACCCAGCTTTACCCTCTCCTTCCCTTGCGCGATATCGTCGTGTTCCCCGGCATGGTCGTGCCGCTGTTCGTCGGTCGCGATAAATCTGTCGCGGCGCTCGAGGCAGCCATGGAGTCCGACAAGGACATTTTCCTGCTCGCCCAGCGGGATCCCGGGACCGATGACCCTGACCGGGACGAGCTGCACGAGATCGGCGTTGTGGCGCAGGTGTTGCAGATGCTGAAGCTGCCCGACGGAACGGTTCGGGTGCTTGTCGAAGGTGCTCGGCGCGCCAAGCTCGAGGCGCTACGCAACGAAGGGCAGTTCGTAACCGCCGAGGTCGAAGCGATCGTTACCGAGACGGTTTCGGGCAGCGAGATCACGGCGCTGATGCGATCTGTGCTGGAACAGTTTACCGATTACGCCAAACTCAACAAGCGGCTTGGCGACGGGGCCGGCGACGATCTTCAGGAGATCGACGATGCGGGCCAGCTGGCGGATGCCATTGCTGCGGCCATCAGCGTGAAGGTCTCGGACAAGCAGGCGCTGCTGGCGGAAAGCGATCCGCGCAAGCGGTTGGAGATGGTCCTGTCCTACATGGACGGCGAATTGTCGGTCTTGCAGGTCGAAAAGAAGATCCGCGGCCGCGTGAAGCGGCAGATGGAGAAGACCCAGCGGGAATATTACCTCAACGAGCAACTGAAGGCGATCCAGTCCGAACTGGGCGGAGCCGACGGCGAGGATGGCGACGAGCTCGCCGAACTTGCCGAGAAGATCGAAAAGACCAAGCTGTCGAACGAGGCGAGGGCGAAAGCGACCAGCGAACTCAAGAAGCTGCGCAGCATGCAGCCGATGAGTGCGGAAGCGACCGTCATCCGCAACTACCTCGATGTGCTGCTTGGCCTGCCGTGGGGCAAGAAGTCGAAGCTGAAGCGCGATATCGCCAAGGCGCAGGAAGTGCTCGACGCGGATCACTATGCGCTGGAAAAGGTCAAGGACCGCATCGTCGAATATCTCGCGGTGCAGGCGCGCACCAACAAACTGAAGGGGCCGATCCTGTGCCTCGTTGGCCCTCCTGGCGTGGGCAAGACTTCGCTCGGCAAGTCGATTGCCAAGGCGACTGGGCGCGAGTTCATTCGCCAGTCGCTCGGCGGCGTGCGCGACGAAGCCGAAATCCGCGGCCACCGGCGCACCTATATCGGCTCGCTACCGGGCAAGATCGTTACCAACCTCAAGAAGGCCGGAACCAGCAACCCGCTATTCCTGCTCGACGAGATCGACAAGCTCGGCCAGGACTTCCGCGGCGATCCGGCATCGGCCCTGCTCGAAGTGCTCGACCCGGAACAGAACGCCAAGTTCCAGGACCACTATCTCGAGCTTGATTTCGACCTGTCTGACGTGATGTTCGTCTGCACGGCGAACAGCCTCAACCTGCCGCAGCCGCTGCTGGACCGGATGGAGATCATCCGGCTCGAAGGCTATACCGAGGACGAGAAAGTCGAAATCGCCCAGCGCCACCTGATCGAAAAGCAGGTCAAGGCGCATGGCCTCAAGAAGGGCGAATTCGAATTGACGGAAGAGGGCCTGCGCGACCTTATCCGCTACTATACCCGTGAGGCCGGGGTCCGCACGCTGGAGCGCGAGATCGCCCGCCTGGCGCGCAAGAGCCTGCGCAAGATTCTCGAGAAGCAGGTCGACAGCGTCACCATCACGCCGGAAAACCTCGTCGATTTCGCCGGAGTGCGGAAGTTCAAGCACGGCGTCAGCGAATTGGAAGCGCAGGTCGGCGCGGTGACGGGGCTCGCCTGGACTTCGGTCGGCGGCGAGCTGCTCACCATCGAAAGCGTGACGACGCCGGGCAAGGGCGAGATCAAGACCACCGGCAAACTGGGCCAGGTGATGAACGAGAGCGTGCAGGCGGCTTTCAGCTTCGTCAAGGCGAGGGCGCCGGCCTATGGCATTAAGCCGAGCCTGATCGGCCGCAAGAACGTGCACATCCACCTGCCCGAAGGTGCGGTGCCCAAGGACGGTCCGAGCGCGGGGATCGGCATGGTCACCTCGATCGTCTCAACCCTCACCGGGATCGCTGTGCGCCCCGATGTGGCGATGACCGGAGAGGTTACCTTGCGCGGGCGGGTGCTGGCGATCGGCGGCCTGAAGGAAAAGCTGCTCGCCGCCCTGCGCGGGGGCATCAAGACCGTGCTGATCCCCGAGGAGAACGTGAAGGACCTTGCCGAGCTGCCGACCAACATCAAGGAAGGGCTGGAAATCGTGCCGGTTGCGCATGTGGACCAGGTGCTTGAACGGGCACTGGTGCAGCCGCTGGAAGAGATCGAGTGGAGCGACACCGATGACCTTGCCAGCCAGCCCGCAGCGAACGAAGCAGGAGGATCACCGACGCCAACGGCACATTGAAACTGTCCCGTAACAGGTCCGCTTTGCGCATTTGCGGCGAACCGGGCCTGTTCGGCACACAAGCGGCTGGACAGCCCCCGCAAAAACCTGTGAAGTATCGCACCTTGCACGAGGCGATTCACGCCCAAAACCGAAATTCGATCGAGGGGGTTGTCCAACAATGAACAAGAATGACCTGATCAGCGCTGTCGCTGAAGCCAGTGGGCTTTCCAAGAGCGACGCCTCGAGCGCCGTAGAAGGCGTTTTCGATTCCATCACCCGGGCCTTGTCCAACGGGGATGAGGTGCGGCTGGTCGGGTTCGGGACATTCTCGGTTGCGAAGCGCAAGGCCTCCATGGGGCGGAACCCGCGAACGGGCGAACCGATGCCGATCAAGTCGTCGAACCAGCCCAAGTTCAAGGCGGGCAAGGTCCTCAAGGACTCCGTCAACTAGGCCCAGTCCCGGGTATCAACTTCCGGTAGAGAGCAAGGCCCCGCCGATCCGTTTTCGGCGGGGCTTTCGTTTGCGGCTACCGGTGCGGCTCGGTGTCCGGCGGGCGCGGGCACCCTCAGCGTGTCGCGACGGCGTAGAGAGCAATCGCTGCGGCGTTGGAGACGTTCAGGCTTTCGATCGCATCGCTGATCGGGAGACGGGCGAGGGCATCGCAATGCGCCTCGATATTGTGCCGCATGCCTTCACCCTCGGCACCAAGCACGAGCGCCACCGGTCCCGTGGGAAGTGCCTCGGCCAGGGTCGCATCGGCGTGCCCGGTGAGGCCGATTCGCCAGTAGCCACGCTCTGCCAGTGCCTCCAGTGTGCGGGCCAGGTTGACGACACGGACCCAGGGGACTCGTTCGAGCGCGCCGGACGCCGACTTCGCGACGACACCCGATTCCGGCGGTGCATGGCGATCCTGTGTGACGATTGCCGCTGCATCGAAGGCCGCGGCCGAGCGGAGAATGGCGCCCACATTATGGGGGTCGGTCACCTGGTCGAGGATAACGACGGGCCGCTCTTCATCCAGCACGTCGTCGAGATAGACATCTGCGAGCGGCTCGCATTCCAGCACGAGCCCCTGGTGGGGCGCGTCGCGCGCTACCAGCCGTGCGAGGTCGGCGACATCGGCGTATTCGACGGGGAAATCTGCTGGCAGATCGCCGTCGAGTGAAGCAATGCCTTCACGCGTGGCCCACAGCTTGCGGTGTGAGCGGGCAGGGTTCATCAGCGCCGCTTCGACGGCGTGACGGCCCCACAGCCGCACCGTATTTGCGGCATGGCGCCCGCTCCCGCGTCCGCCCTGCATTCTGCCCGCGCGCCCGCGCATGGCCTTCTTTCGTTCAAGCTTGCTCATTGTCGTTTCCTGCTGCGCGATTCTTTGTCTCGCCCTGCCAGTGGCCCCATTGACAGGCAAGCGCCGCTTCGCCAAAGGGGCGCCTCTCGGCAAGCGGGGCCCCTCACAGGTCCCCGATTTCCTCGCGAAAACGATGCGATGTGGACAGGTGGCCGAGTGGTTAAAGGCAGCAGACTGTAAATCTGCCCGCGCAAGCGTACGATGGTTCGAATCCGTCCCTGTCCACCACCGCATCCCTAGTGTTCGACGAAAGTCCACTGCGCGCGTGCCAGCCTGATTCCGTGAACGACCGCAGTATCCGGGCCGTAATTGAACCAGAAGTCACCCTTGGTGGTCGCTACCCGCCGCAGTCCCGGTTCCAGGCGCGGCTCGCACCGACCGGCATCCGTCAGCGCCCTTTCTACGACCTTGTCGATCAGCGAACCTACGGGCCAACCGGCGAGGTAGCGAACCCGCCCGTGCTTCCAGCACGCGACTGTTCCGTCACCGCACAACAGGTCGGCCGAAGCAGGTCCCTCGACATGATCCAGCCAGCGGGTGAGCGAGAATTCCGGACCGGCGTGGTGCAAACCCGGACGCAGGCTCTCGCTACGAACGACCGTCACGCCCGCAAGATCACGCAGCACTCCGGGTGCGAGCCTGTCGGGAATCGTCAGATCGGCGGTCTTGCTGCCGGTTCGGGGGCCGATGATGATCTCGGCAGTGCAGCCTTCAAGGGCGGCGAGCGCGTCGTCCGGAACGAAGGGAAGGCAGGGAAGGGCGACAAGCCCGTAACCCTCCAGCGAATCGCCCGGCGCCACGAAATCGACATTCAGCCCGCGCGCCCGCAATGCCCGATAGCATTCGAACGCCGCCCACAGCGCGCTCAGCCCATCGCCTTGCGGCTGGATCTGCGTGATCCATTCAGCATCATAGGCGAACACGATGGCGGCCTGTTTGATCAGGGTGCCGGTATCGCCGAGCGACTGGATGGCAGCGGCGGCTCTGCGCGCCTCGGCCAGTGCCGGCGCAGGCGCAGCATCGGGGCGTAATAGCCCTGCGTGCATCTGCTCCTGAGCAAAGGGAGCCTGTCGCCAACGGAAATAGCACAGCATTTCGGCCCCGTGCGCTGCGGCCTCCATCGTCCACAGTTCCACCATGCCGTCGAGCGGGGCAGGATTGTGGCTCGCCCAGTTGACCGGGCCGGGCTGCTGTTCCAGCACGCTCCACCGCTCGTTCCCGGCGCAGCCGCGATATAGGTCATGGTGGAATGCGGCGATATCGGGATGACCGGTGCGGGCGTAGGCGATCTTGTCCGCGTCCGAAAAACGGAACTGCTCCAGAAAGCCGAGCGGATAGCTGTCCCAGCCCAGAACATCGATCTGCGCGCCGAGAGCAAAATGATCGTAGCCGGTGTAGAACCCCATGGCATTGTGGGTGATGTCTCTTCCCGGCGACAACTCGCGCAGGATCGAAACCTGGAGGGCATTGAATGCAAGCACCTGGTCTGATGAGAACCGCCGGAATGCCAGCCAGTGCGAGGGATTGGCTTCGGTCACAGTCAGGTTGGGCAAATCTATCTCGTCGAAGGTTCGGTACTCCATGCTCCAGAAGACGTTCCCCCAAGCCCTATTGAGCGCCTCGATGGTACCGTATCGCTGGGCCAGCCAGACACGGAAGGCATCGCGCGCGGACGGGGAAAAGCTCTGAACGGTATCGTGACACCCGTATTCATTGTCGGTCTGCCAACTAACGACAGCGGGATGCCGGCCGTATCGTTCCGCGACCGCGCGGGTAATCCGGGCTGACTCGTCGCGATAACCCTGGTGGCTGAAGCAATAGTGGCGCCGCGATCCGAACTTTCGCGGGCGTCCGTTCAAATCGATGGCGACCATGTCGGGCATCCGGTCGACGAGCCATTTCGGCGGGGTCGCGGTGGGTGTCCCCAGGATGATTTCCAGTCCCGCCGACGCCAGCGTATCGATTGCGCGATCGAGCCAGCCCCAGTCGAAACGGCCGGGTTCGGGTTCGATGCGGCTCCAGGCGAACTCGCCGATCCGCACGCGTTGCAGCCCCGTTTCCCGCATCATGCGGGCGTCGACCTCCCAGCGCTCCTCGGGCCAGTGTTCGGGATAGTAGCAAACGCCAAGCTTCATCGGTCTAGGTCCCCCACGCTGCTGCATCCCGCACGCCATGCTCGCCGCCGCGGCGAGAGAATCGCTTGTCGGCAGCAACCCTCGCAACTAGTCAGGCGCGCATGGAAACAACAGGTCGTCCTGTGATCTCCGCTACCGGCCTTTATACGCCGGCGGAAACGATCACCAATGAAGAGCTTGTCGCGGCATTCAATGCTTATGTCGACCGGCACAATGCACAGCACGCCGACGCGATCGCGGAAGGTGCCATGGAGCCGCTGGCCCATAGCTCGGTCGAGTTCATCGAGAAGGCGAGCGGTATCAAGTCGCGCTTCGTGATGGGCAAGACGCCGATTGTCGACCCCGCCATCATGGAGCCCCGGCATCGGCCACGGAGCAACGACGAATTGTCGCTGATGGCTGAAATCGGCGTGGCGGCCTGCCGCGAGGCGCTGGAACGGGCCGGTCGCGATGCGGCTGATGTCGATGCCGTCCTGTGCGCCGCGTCCAACATGGAGCGGCCCTATCCGGCCATGGCGATCGAGATCCAGCAAGCCCTGGGGATCGATGGCTTCGGTTTCGACATGAATGTGGCCTGTTCCTCCGCCACGTTTGGAATCCAGACCGCCGCCGACTATATCAGGGCCGGTAACGCGCGGAGGGTGCTGGTGGTGAGCCCGGAGATAACTTCGGGCCATCTCAACTGGCGCGACCGGGACAGTCATTTCATTTTCGGCGACGTCGCGACGGCGGTACTGGTGGAGGACTCCTCCATCGCGCCGGCGTGTCACTGGGACATCCTCGGCACCAAACTTAAAACCGTGTTCTCCAACAATATCCGCAACAACTTCGGTTTCCTGAACCGCGCTACGCCCGAGACGATCGGCGCGCCCGACAAGCTTTTCGTCCAGGAAGGACGCAAGGTGTTCAAGGAAGTGGTGCCGATGGTGGCGCAGATGATCGTCGAGGAATCGGCCAGGCTCGGTATCGACCCGCAGTCGCTGCGGCGGTTGTGGCTGCATCAGGCCAATGCCGCAATGAACCGGCTCATTGCACAGCGTGTGCTGGGCCACGAGGCGACCGAAGACGAAAGTCCGACTGTCCTCGACACCTATGCCAATACGTCGAGCGCGGGGTCGATCATCGCTTTCCACAAGCATTCGCAAGACCTGGCCGGTGGCGATACGGGACTGATCTGCAGCTTCGGTGCCGGCTATTCGGCAGGTGCGGTATTCGTGCGCAAGTCCGCCTAGGGCTTGCTGGTTACAACTCCCGTCCCTAGGTGACATGCCATGGCAAATGAACTGCTCGACAACAAGGGTCGCGGCGAGGCGGGCTGGAGCTGGCCCACTATCCATCCTGAAGGCCGCAAATATGGCCTGGTGGTTGCGGTCGTCTCGCTTCTAACGGCGCTTTTCGCATGGGAGACCATCGCCTGGCCGCTGGCTTTCCTGACGCTAGGGGTGCTGGCATTCTTCCGCGATCCCGAACGCGTGGTGCCGCAGGAAGAAGGTGCCATAGTTTCACCGGCAGACGGGCTTGTTTCGCTGATCAGCGAAGTTGTCCCTCCGCCGGAGCTGGCTGCGCCTGACGCTGCCGGAAATCCGGGGCTGGGAACAGCTCCGGTTACGCGCGTATCGATTTTCATGAGCGTGTTCGACGTCCACATCAATCGTTCGCCGATTCCCGGGCAGGTCAGCCGACTGGTCTATGTTCCGGGCAAGTTCCTCAACGCCGATCTCGACAAGGCGAGCGAGGAGAACGAGCGGCAGTACCTGCTCGTGACCCGGGCTGATGGGCTGCAGATAGGGTTCACCCAGATCGCCGGGCTCATCGCCCGCCGGATCGTTCCCTTCGTCAAGCAGGGTGACATCCTTGCCGTCGGACAGCGGGTCGGGCTGATCCGCTTCGGTAGCCGGGTCGATGTCTACCTGCCGGCTGGAACCTCGGCGAACGTGATCCTGGGGCAGAAGGTCATAGCGGGAGAGACGATCCTCGCACGCGTCGGCGAGCAGAAACTTCTCGAAGGCTGCGCGCAGTGAATGATGCGGGCGACCGGCTTGGCCCCAAGTCGGCCGAAGACGAGCTTCCGGTCCGTGGACACGGCAGAGGCTTGGCGTTGCGGGCAGTGGTTCCCAATGCAATTACCGTTGCCGCCTTGTGTGCCGGCCTCACGGGCATCCGTTTCGCGATTGCCGGCGAGTGGGCCTCGGCCGTGATGGCCATAGTCATTGCCGGTATGCTCGACGGGATCGATGGCCGGATCGCGCGCCTGTTGAAGGCGCAGAGCAGGTTCGGCGCCGAACTCGATAGCTTGGCGGATTCGCTTTCGTTCGGGATGGCGCCTGCCATCATGCTGTATCTGTGGTCGCTACAGGACTTGCCCCGGCTGGGCTGGTTCGCTTCGCTCGCATTCGCAGTCGCTTGCGCGTTGCGGCTGGCCCGTTTCAATGCCCAGATCGATGTCGACGAACAGCCGCACAAATCGGCAGGGTTCCTGACCGGTGTTCCGGCACCGGCTGGCGCCGGCCTGGCCTTCACTCCCGTCTATCTCTGGCTGGCTACGGGGGAGGAGATATTTCGCGAACCCCTGCTGGTCGGGCCGTGGATGGTACTGATTGCCGTCCTGATGATATCGAACATGGCAACGTTCAGCTGGAATTCCATGCGGGCGCGCCGGTCGATACGGCTCGAAGTGATCTTCGTGTTCGGGCTGGTCTTTGCTGCCCTCCTGGTAGAGCCGTGGTGGACTCTCGCCGCGATCTGCCTCGTCTATCTTTCGCTGCTACCGTTTTCCCTTCTGCGGTATCGCCGCATCAAGCAGCAGCGTGCAGCGGCAAGGCCTGCTGACTAGAACGCCGACGTGGCGCGTGTTCGGCGGTCCAGACCGAAAAGCTCACCACCCGTCCGCCAGTAGAGGCAGATGCGATGCTAGCACGCTGGGAAACGAGAGAACGGTACACCGAAGTTGCGCGCACCCATGAATCGGCCAGCACCAAAATGGCAGCGAGGGCGGCAACGGCAAAGGTGACAGCAAGCGCAATGGTCAGCATGGTATGGTCTCTCGAACTGTCCGCAACCCTGTTGACAGGCTGTGGATATGTCAGGGATAACTACCGAAACGCTGTCCGGGTCCTGAACAATCCGAGTGTTCTCTATTTGTTCTCTCCTGTCAAGCGTGAAACGCGACGAGTTGTCGTGTTCCTGCGCCAAATTGGTACTGGATTTTTCTGACGATCGCCTCTAAGGGGCCGCGCATCCACTGGTCGGCGAGGGCATTCCGCGCTTTCCGACAGCGGAAATCCACATGGAAAGCACACATACCGGTGCCGCAGCGGGCGACCCGCACGGTTCCAGCTTTCCAGAGGCACAACCGGAAAGGAATATGACTATGGCGGCTCCTACCGTCACGATGCAGCAACTGATCGAGGCCGGCGCTCACTTCGGCCACCAGACCCACCGCTGGAACCCGCGTATGAAGCCGTACATCTTCGGCGCGCGCAACGGTGTCCACATCATCGACCTGTCGCAGACCGTGCCGCTGATGGCGCGTGCGCTCGACTTCGTCGCTTCGACCGCTGCTGCTGGCGGCAAGGTCCTGTTCGTCGGTACCAAGCGTCAGGCGCAGGAGCCGATCGCCGACGCCGCGCGCGCTTCGGGCCAGCACTTCGTCAACCACCGCTGGCTGGGCGGCATGCTCACCAACTGGAAGACCATTTCGGGCTCGATCAAGCGTCTCAAGACGCTCGAAGAGCAGCTTTCGGGCGACACCTCGGGCTTGACCAAGAAGGAAGTCCTGAACCTCACCCGCGAACGTGACAAGCTGACGCTGTCGCTCGGCGGCATCCGCGACATGGGCGGCGTGCCCGACGTGATGATCGTGATCGACGCCAACAAGGAAGACCTCGCGATCAAGGAAGCCAACGTCCTCGGCATTCCCGTGGTCGGCATCCTCGACAGCAACGTGGATCCCAGCGGCATCGCCTTCCCGGTTCCGGGCAATGACGACGCGGCTCGTGCTGTTCGCCTGTACTGCGACGCTTTCGCCCAAGCTGCCAAGCGCAGCGGCGGTCGCGGCGCCGACGTCGGCGAAATGGAAAACCCGCCGGTTGAGGACGCTGTTGACGCGTAAGCGTCACCGCAGCGACACAGACCCGCTCCAGCGGCCCGGATCGAAGCTCGGTCCGGGCGCTTTCCCCCCAAGATTATCCCCTCCGGGGACCACCAAGGAATTGTATCATGGCTTTCACCGCCGCTGACGTGAAGAAGCTCCGCGAGAAGACCGGCGCGGGCATGATGGATGCCAAGAAGGCGCTCGAATCGACCAATGGCGACATCGAAGCCGCGATCGACGCGCTGCGCGCCAAGGGCCTCGCGACCGCACAGAAGAAGTCGAGCCGTACTGCGGCCGAAGGCCTCGTCGGCGTTGCCGTCGAAGGCACGGGTTCGGGCGCTCGGGGCGTGGCCGTCGAAGTCAACTCGGAAACCGACTTTGTCGCCAAGAACGACAAGTTCCAGGATTTCGTCCGCAAGACCACTGCCGTTGCCATGGGCATCGACGGCGATGACGTCGACGCGCTCAAGGCCGCTGCCTACCCCGATGGCGGCACGGTGGTCGAAAAGCTGACCGACAACGTCGCCACCATCGGCGA
Organism: Parerythrobacter aurantius; assembly: GCF_045291475.1. Taxonomy (NCBI): domain Bacteria; kingdom Pseudomonadati; phylum Pseudomonadota; class Alphaproteobacteria; order Sphingomonadales; family Erythrobacteraceae; genus Parerythrobacter; species Parerythrobacter aurantius. The sequence goes on along the minus strand of NZ_CP147985.1, from coordinate 2,829,348 downwards.
GAACCAGCAGGTCCGCCGCATGAAGACCGTCACCGTCTCGAACGGCGTCGTCGTGCCCTACATGCACAACGCCGCAGCCCCGAACCTTGGCAAGATCGGCGTGCTCGTCGCGCTCGAAAGCGAAGCCGGCGCCGACGTCCTGGAACCGCTCGGCAAGCAGCTCGCGATGCACATCGCCGCCGCTTTCCCGATGGCGCTCGACGCGGAAGGCCTCGACCCCGAAGTGATCGAGCGCGAGCGCAAGATCGCCGCCGAAAAGGCTGCCGAAAGCGGCAAACCCGCCGAAGTGCAGGCCAAGATGGTCGACGGCGCGATCAGCAAGTTCGCCAAGGAGAACGCTCTCCTCAGCCAGGTCTTCGTGATGGATAACAAGACCCCGATCGCCGAAGTCGTCGCCAAGGCTGGCAAAGATGCGGGCACCTCGATCGTGCTCAAGGACTATGTCCGCTTCCAGCTCGGCGAAGGCATCGAGAAGGAAGAAAGCGACTTCGCTGCCGAAGTGGCCGCCGCGGTCGCCGGCTAAGCGAGTTATCGCTTCGCAGGATTGGGCCGCCGGGCTCCTGTTAAGACAGGGGTTCGGCGGCCATTTTCGTGTGTCACAGACGATAATCGAGTTCGATTGCGTCCGACTTTGGCACTAGCGAGAACACCATCCCGTCTTCGCCTACAGTGATCTTGCCGTCGAAGTTCTTGCCCGCATCACCAAGGAAGGCCGGGTAGAAGAAAGCGTTGGGTATCGGCGGAACGAGGTGGGACAGCACCAGTCGCTTCACACCCGCTACTTGCGCGCTCATGGCCGCGTCTTCGGGGGAGGCGTGGTAGTCGAGGATGTCACGGGTGATCTGTGCCGTGTTCGCCTGCCCGCCCTTGGCCAGCGCATCGGTCAGTGTGGCGACCAGCTTCGGCTGCAGGGCATCGTGGACGAGGATGTCGGCGCCTTTGGCGGCCCGTTCCATCGATGCGGTGCGGGCGGTGTCGCCGCTGATGACGATCGAACGTCCCTTGTAGTCGAACCGGTATCCGACTGTCGGGCGCACAGGATCGTGATCGACGAGGAAAGCGGTGATTTTCAGTCCGTCACGTTCCAGCACCACCACCGGATTTTCGTCAATGGTGAAGGGAATGGCCTGCAATCCGCCACCTGTCGGCGGGACGACCTTGGGACCATGGTGGGCGACGCGATAGGCGTGGTCCAAGGCATAGGCCGCGTTGAACCCTTCGGCGACGCGTTCGACGCCATGCGGACCATGGAGCGGCAACGGGGCCTTGGCGCTCCCTTGCGTCCAGTGGAACAGCGCCAGCGGCCCCATGCCGTCGATATGGTCCGAATGGAAATGCGTCAGCAGCACCCCGTCCAGCGATCCGATATCGAACCCGATCCGGTTGAGATTGCGCGCCCCGCCTTCGCCGATATCGACGACGAAAGACTGCCCGCCCGCGATGACGAGATTGCACGGCCCGGCGCGGTCGGGATTGGGCAGGGGCGACCCGGTGCCGCACAGCACTAGGTGCAACCCTTCGGCGAGCTGCAATCCGCCGCTGCCGACACGGTTCGCCGCCACCTGTGCGAACAGCGTCTCGCCAATCTGGCGCTGGAACAGCATTACCGTTCCGGCTGCCAGCACCAACAGCACCAGCACGCTCCACAACAGCTTGCGTATCATCCCGCCGCCTCCCCCGTTCGTTCACAGGTCGTGCAGACCCTTTCCCTTTGCGCCCTTGTAGCTTGCTCGCTAAGGGAACCGCCACCCAGCAATCGCAAGGATTCTCGCAGCCCATGCCGCTCTCGTCCGCCAAACGCATCCTCCTGAAGCTTTCGGGCGAAGTCCTGATGGGGGATCAGCAGTTTGGCATCGATCCTTCCTTCGTCATGGAACTGGCAAAGGAAGTGAAGGCGGCGAAGGATCGCGGCTTGCAGATCTGCCTCGTCATCGGCGGCGGGAATATTTTTCGCGGAATGGCGGGCGCGGCGCAGGGGATGGACCGGGCACAGGCCGACTACATGGGCATGCTGGCGACGGTGATGAACGCGCTGGCGATGCAGAATGCGCTGGAACAGATCGGCGTCCAGACCCGGGTGCAGAGCGCGGTGCAGATGGACCAGGTGTGCGAGCCGGTGATCCGCCGCCGGGCGGAGCGGCACTTGGAAAAAGGCCGCGTGGTGATCTTTGCCGCAGGGGTCGGTGCGCCGTACTTCACAACCGATAGCGGCGCGGCCCTGCGCGCGGCGGAAATGCGCTGCGACGCGCTACTCAAAGGTACCAGCGTCGACGGGGTCTATGACAGCGATCCCAAGAAGAACTCGAATGCAAAGCGTTACGATACGGTCAGTTACGACAAGGTCTTGGCTGACAATCTCAGGGTTATGGATGCCTCCGCCGTGGCGCTGTGCCGCGATAACGAGATTCCCATCGTGGTATTCTCGATCCGCGAGAAGGGGAACCTCGCGCGGGTGCTGGCGGGCGAGGGCGTCCAGACGATAGTGCAGAAGGAAGGTTGAGCAATGCCGAAGTATGACAAGGCGGACGTCGAGCGCCGCATGAAGGGCGCGGTCGAAGCGCTCAAGAGCGACCTTGGCGGCCTGCGCACGGGCCGCGCCAACACCAGCCTGCTCGATCCGGTGGTGTGCGAGGTCTATGGCTCGATGATGCCGCTCAACCAGGTCGCGACCGTCTCCGCCCCGGAGCCCCGTATGCTGAGCGTGCAGGTGTGGGACAAGTCGAACCTGATCGCGGTCGAGAAGGGGATCGCCAAGGCGAACCTGGGCCTCAACCCGATGATCGACGGCCAAACCATCCGCCTGCCGCTGCCCGACCTGACCGAGGAGCGCCGCAAGGAGCTGGCCAAGCTCGCCGGGCAATATGCCGAAAAGGCCAAGATCGCGATCCGCAACGTGCGCCGCGACGCCAACGAGGCGCTCAAGGACGACGAGAAGAAGAAGGACATTTCCGAGGACGAGCGTAAGCGTGCCGAGGACGAGGTCCAGAAGCTGACGGACAAGTATGTTGCCGAAACCGACAGCGCCGCCGAAGCTAAGGAAAAGGAAATCATGACGCAGTGAGCGTCGTGATATTCGGGGGAAGACAGTGACCGAGGGCGCTCAACAGGCCCGCCATGTCGCCATCATCATGGATGGCAACGGCCGCTGGGCCAAGCGCAAGCACCTGCCGCGGGCGATGGGGCATCGCAAGGGTGTGGAGGCCGTGCGCGAGCTGGTGCGCGGGCTCAAGGATACTCCGGTCGAGTGCCTCACGCTTTATGCCTTCAGCTCGGAAAACTGGAAACGGCCCGAGGAAGAGGTCGATGATCTGATGGATCTGATGCGCAAGTTCATCAAATCCGACCTGCCCGAATTCATCGCCAACGACATCAAGCTGCATATCCTGGGCGACTGGCACGCGCTGGCGCCCGATATCGTCGCCATGCTTGAAGATGCGCTGGAGCAGACCGCCAAGGGGTCGCGCACGCTCGCAGTGGCGCTCAATTACGGCGGGCAAGCGGAAATCGTCCATGCGGCGAGGGCCGCCGCTGTGGCCGGCGAGATCACGCAGGAGAGTATTGAGGCCAACCTGTTCTCGGCCGGCCTGCCGCCGCTTGACCTGCTGATCCGCACCAGCGGCGAAGTGCGGCTGTCGAATTTCCTGCTGTGGCAGGCGGCCTATGCGGAGATGATGTTCGTCGATATTCTGTGGCCCGATTTCACGCCCGCGCACCTGGCGCAGGCGCTCGATGAATTTGCCAACCGGGAGAGACGCTTTGGCGGACGTTGAGAGTGTCGACACCGGCAATGCCGTGCCCGTCGGCCGCCTGGCGAAAGGGACGTCCGACCTGCCGGTGCGCGTGGCTTCGGCGATCGTCATGTTGGCAATCCTCGGGGCGGCAATCTGGTTCAGCGACCCTTACCTCGATTGGCTGGTGATGGTCGTCGGTCTGCTGTGCATGGCCGAATTCGTCGTCCTGGTGGTCAAGGCGACGCCCAATGTGCCGTACCGCCTGGCCGCGATTCTTGCCGGGGGGCTCTACGTTGGGCTTGCAGTGTGGATGCTGCTGCAATTGCCGCTGCTGTTCTTCGGGGCGGCAGTGGGCACGGTGGTCTTCACCGATGTCTTTGCCTATTTCGCCGGTCGCAGCATCGGAGGGCCGAAGATCGCGCCTACGATCAGTCCGTCCAAGACTTGGGCGGGCTTGTTCGGAGGGATGATCGGGGCGGCCATCTTCCTCGTGGTACTGGGGACGGTCTATTATTTCATCGGCGGCTTCGGGACCGTTTCGGAGATCCTGTCGGACAACCGTATCGAGTTCCTGACCATCGCGGCGATCGGGGCAGGACTGGCGGTCGTCGCGCAGTGCGGGGACTTCTTCGAGAGCTGGCTCAAGCGAAAGGCCGGGGTCAAGGACTCGTCGAAGCTCATTCCCGGCCATGGCGGCGTTTTCGACCGGGTGGACGGCCTGCTTCCGGTCGCTATCGTCATCGGCGTCCTGTTCCGCTATTTCGGTGCGTGAGATGCGGTCCATCACTATCCTCGGCGCCACGGGTTCGGTCGGCAGTTCGACTCTCGACCTGATCCGGCAGGATCGCGGGGCTTGGCGGGTCGAGGCATTGACGGCCAATTGCAATGTGAAGGAACTTGCCGCGCTGGCACGTGAATTCGACGCGCGGGTGGCCGTGGTCGCTGACGAATCCTGCCTCCCGGATTTGCGCGAGGCACTTGCGGGCAGCGGGATCGAAGCTGTGGGAGGTCGCGCCGCGCTGTGTGAGGCAGCCTCGCGTCCGGTCGATGTCACGCTGGCGGCTATCGTCGGTTGCGCCGGGCTGGGGCCGGTCATGGCGGCGATCGAGCAGGGCGGTACGATCGCGCTCGCCAACAAGGAAGCGCTGGTCTCGGCCGGCGAGATTCTCAAGGCGGCGGTGGCGAGGCACGGCGCGACCTTGCTGCCGACCGATTCCGAACACAACGCGATCTTCCAGTGTCTTGCCGGCAACGATATCGCCGATGTGCGCCGCATCATCCTGACCGCCAGTGGTGGCCCGTTTCGCACCTATTCGGCCGAGCAGCTTGTCACCGTTACACGCGAACAGGCGCTCAAGCACCCCAACTGGGACATGGGGGCGAAGATCACGATCGATTCCGCGACCATGTTCAACAAGGGTCTGGAGCTTATCGAGGCGCACCACCTTTTCCCTGTCGGGCTCGACCGGATCGAGATCGTGGTCCATCCGCAGAGCATCATCCATTCGATGGTCGAATACCGCGACGGCTCGATCCTGGCGCAGCTCGGCCCCAGCGACATGCGGGTGCCGATCGCCTCTTGCCTCGCCTGGCCGCGGCGGATGGATACGCCCATGGCGCCGCTCGACCTGCCGGCGATCGGCCAGCTAACCTTTGAGGCTCCGCGCGAGGATGTCTTTCCGGCAACCCGGTTATGCCGCGATGCGATAGCCGCGGGCGGCGCGGCCCCGGCCGTGCTCAACGCCGCGAACGAGGTGGCGGTGGCAGCCTTCCTCGACGGTCAGATACCGTTCACCCGCATCGCGCTACTGGTCGAACGCATCCTCAACGAAGCCGCCATATCCTCCGTACCGGTCTCGCTCGACGAGGTGCTGGCGCTGGACGGCGAGACGCGGGTGCGCACCGCAGCGCTGCTGGAGACTGCCTGAGATGCTCGAATCGCCGCCGTTCTGGATGTACATCCTTGGCTTCCTGCTCTTGCTGGGGCCGCTGATTACCTTGCACGAGCTGGGCCACTACCTTGTCGGCCGCTGGTGCGGGGTGAAGGCGGACGTTTTCTCGGTCGGCTTCGGCAAGGAAATCATCGGCGTAACCGACCGGCGCGGGACCCGCTGGCGGCTGTCGATGCTGCCGCTCGGCGGATATGTCCAGTTCAAGGGGGACATGAACCCCGCGAGCATTCCCGACGGTGACGCCATCGCCGCCGCCGACGAGGCGGAGCGGGAAGGCAGCTTCCACCACGCCAGCCTTGGCCGGCGCGCCATGATCGTGGCGGCGGGCCCGGTCGCGAACATCCTCGTGACACTGGCGATCTTCGCCGGCTTTTTCATGGCGATTGGTCACCCGGTGGCCAAGGATGCCGCCGAGCAGCTTACCATCGCCGCATTCCCGGAAGGTTCGGCCGCGCAGCAGGCGGGGATCGAGATCGGCGACCGGATCGTCGCGATCGAGGGGGAGCGGGTCGAAAAGCTGCTCGACGTGCAGCAGGCGGTCATGGCTTATCCGGACGAAGTTCTGGACGTGCGCGTCGACCGCGACGGTCGCCTGCTCGATTTCGCGGTGCGGACCAAGAGCGTCGAGGTCAAGGATCGCTTTGGCAACCCGTCGCGGATCGGCCAGATCGGGATCCAGGCGGCGGCTGCCGACACGGAATTCGTCAAGCAGGGACCGGTCGATGCCGTGGTCATGGCCGTCACCGAGACCGGCAAGATGTTCGAGATGATGGTGACCGGGATCAAGCAGATCGTCACCGGCCAGCGCTCGATCGAGGAACTGGGTGGACCGGTCAAGATCGCCAAATATTCGGGCGAGCAACTCAGTCTCGGCTGGCTATCGTTCGTCAACTTCGCTGCGCTCATTTCGCTTAACTTGGCATTCATCAACCTCCTGCCAATTCCCGGCCTCGACGGCGGTCACCTGGCTTTTTACGCGGCGGAAGCGGTCCGTCGGAAGCCGGTGGGCGCTCGCGGAATGGAGCTGGCGTATCGTACCGGCATGGCCCTGGTGCTCATGTTGATGCTGTTCGTCACTTTCAATGACTTGGTCTCCCTGTCGTCATTCGGGTGATAGTAGGGGACAGGTCGGCATCAGAGGGTTCAATGGACACTCTCCTGCTTGATTGGGGGCGACGCATCGGGCACAGGGCGGCGGATCGATCAATCCGGCCACCGATGCGTAGTCCAGCAGGCGAGTATCCGGGCCGGCACACACACTGGACGGGAAAATTTCCGCAATGAACGGCACCGATTTGGGCTCGACCCCTGTTTCGCGCACTCTCTCGCGCACCAAGCCGCAGTGGGCACTTGCCTTGCTTTCGGGGACCATCTTGGCGGGTGTGCCGCTGCCTGCTTACGCCCAGGATGCCGCATCCTCGTCGGCCCCTGCCGCGCCGTCTGCCGCACCAACGGAGGAGGTCATCCAGACGATTTCGGTGCAAGGCGCCCAGCGGCTCGAGCCCGACACGATCCTCACCTACATTCGCCTTCGTCCGGGTCAGGTCTATACCCAGGTCGAGGCGGACCAGGCACTCAAGGATCTCTACGCGACCGAACTGTTCGCCAACGCCAGCATCCGGAACCAGGGCGGCAATGTCATCATTCAGGTAACCGAGAACCCGGTCATCAACCGCATCATCCTGGAAGGCAACAAGCGCCTGAAGGAGGACAAGATCGCGCCCGAGATCAAACTCGCGCCGCGCCAGATCTTCACCCGCTCCAAGGTCCGTGCTGACGTCGCGCGCATCATCGAGCTGTACAAGCGCCAGGGCCGCTATGCCGCGACGGTCGAGCCCAAGACGGTGCAGCTCAGCCAGAACCGCGTCGACCTGGTGTTCGAGATCAACGAAGGGCCGAAGTCCAAGGTCCGCCAGATCAACGTCATTGGCAACGAAGTCTTCTCCGACGGCAAGCTCAAGGGGGAGATGATGACCAAGGAGTCGCGGCTGAAGAACTTCCTCAGCGGCAATACCTCCTACGACCCCGACCGTCTCGCCTTCGACCAGCAGAAGCTGCGCGAGTTCTACCTCACCGAAGGCTATGTGGATTTCCGCGTCGTTTCGGCCGTGGCGGAACTGACGCCCGACAAGCGCGACTTCATCATCACCTACGTTGTCGAGGAAGGTGAACGCTACAAGTTCGGCGACGTGAAGGTCGAATCGAACCTGCGCGACTTCGACAGTGCGACCATGACGTCGCAGCTGACCATCGAAGAGGGCGCCTGGTACAACGCCAAGACCATTGAGGACATTACCGAGCAGCTGACCGAACTGGCCGGCACCTTCGGCTACGCCTTCGCCGAGGTGCGCCCGCAATTCGTGCGCAACCAGCAAGACCGGACGATGAACGTCACGCTGGTCCTGACCGAGGCGCCGCGCGTCTATGTCGAGCGGGTCGACGTCAACGGCAACACGCTGACGCAGGACAAGGTGATCCGCCGCGAAATGCGCATCGCCGAAGGCGACGCCTTCAACAGCCTGGCGGTCAAGCGGTCGACCAACCGCATCAATTCGCTCGGCTTCTTCCAAGAAGGTTTCGAGATCGAGCAGAAGGAAACGGCCGATCCCGACCGCATCATCCTCGAAGCGAACGTCGAGGAGCAGCCCACCGGCGAACTGCAGCTTTCGGCGGGCTTCTCGTCCATCGAAAGCTTCCTGCTCGCCGCATCGATCCGCCAGCGCAACTTCCGCGGTCGCGGGCAGACTGTCGGCGCCAGCGTGCAGTGGTCGCGCTATTCGCGTTCCGCCAACATCAGCTTCGTCGAACCCTATGTGTTCGATCGGAACATCTCGCTCGGTGCGGACATCTACCGGCGCGACTTCAACAGCTTCAATTTCACCGGGCAGGAACGCAACACCACTTTCGAGCAGACCCAGACGGGGGCTTCGATCCGGCTCGGCGTGCCGCTCAGCGAATACCTGTCGGTCGTCGGCAGTTACACGCTCAATTTTGACGACATCACGCTCGACGAGAACACCTACTTCGCCGACTTCGACGGTGACGGCGTACGCAGCTGCGAGCCGTTGCTGGCCGGACGGTACCTGTGCGATGTCATCGGCAAGCGCACCAGCTCGATCCTTGGCGCGAATTTCGTCTACGATACGCTGAACAGCCGCTATCGCCCGACGCGCGGCGACCAGTTCACCCTTGGCCTGGACTTCGCCGGACTGGGCGGGGACGTGAAATACGTCAAGGCCCGGGCGAGCGCGCGCAAGTTCTGGCAGGTATTCGGCGACTTCATCTTCTCGGTCTCCGCGGAAGGTGGCTACATCAAGGGCCTGTCGGACCGCGGGGGCGTCGGCGTCGACGATGTCCGCTTGAACGACCGGTTCTTCCTTGGCGAACCCCAGATCCGCGGCTTCGACATCCGCGGTGTCGGCCCGCGTGTGCTGCGTCAGCCGATCATCGACGACGGCAACGGCAATCCCCAGATCGTCACCGATCGCAACCGGATTTCCGACGATGCGCTGGGCGGCAATGCCTACTATCTCGGACGGGCCGAACTGCAGATTCCGCTGGGAAGCGGGGCTGCCGACCTCGGCCTGCGCCCTTCGATCTTCATGGATGTCGGCGCGCTGTTCAACGTTACCCGGCCGGTGCTCAACAACAGCCCGTTCCCCGACGGGATCGATATCCCGATCCGCGATGCCAGCGGCAATGCGCTCTTTACCCAGATCAACGTGGCGACGCTGATCACGCCACCGGGTGGCGGTGCGGCGGTGTGTACCCCCGGCACGGCTCCGGGCGATATCTCAACTGTGACCAACCCCATCAACCCCAATCCGCCATCCTGCCTCGGAACGGCCAACAACGATGCGCTGGTCAGCAATATCGCACCGTTCCAGGAAGTCTTCCTAGGCGATACGCCGACGCCGCGCATTTCCGTGGGCATCGGGGTGGACTGGAATTCGCCCTTCGGCCCGTTCCGGATCGATTTCGCCTATGCCCTCAAGAAAGTGGAAGGCGACGACACCAAACTCTTCAGCTTCAACGTAGGAACGCAATTCTGATGAAATCCGTACTCAAGAACTCGCTCGCCGCAGTTGCGCTGGCCGCTGCCACCGTCGGTCCCGTGGCTGTACCGGCGCAGGCCCAGGTGGCGGGTATCGCCACCAGCAGCCCGGAAGCCGTATTGCTGCAGTCGCAGGCGCGGATTGCCGCGTACAACGCCATCAACACCGCCAATGCCACCCAGATCCAGCAGATCAACACGCTGCGGGGCGAGATCACGACCCTGCAGCAGGGCATGGATACCAATGGCGACCGCAACCTGACGCAGGCCGAAGCCGATGCCCAGCCCGCCGTGTGGCAGCAGTACCAGGCAAAGGAACAGCAGCTTGACCAGCTCTCGCTGCCGATCGTGCTCTCGCAGTACTATGTCATCGAACAGCTGCTGGCCCGCTATGGCGAAGCACAGTCGCAGGTGATCCAGTCGAAGAAGATCCAGGTCATGCTGACGCCGGAAGCGTTCCAGTATGCCGCCGATCAGGTCGATGTGACCAAGGATATTCTTACCGCACTTAACACCCTGGTTCCTTCGGTCGCCACCACGCCGCCGGCCGGATACCAGCCGCGCCGCGATACGGTGGAAATCCACCAGACGATCCAGCAGCTGATCCTGGTCGCCGCACAGCAGGCTGCCGCCCGCCAGCAGCAGGGCCAGCCTGCGCCGGCCGGCGAACAGCCCTCCGGCCGCTAGGTCTTCGGTACCGGGGGGCACATGGAATGACCGGCGATACGGCTTACGACATCCAGCGGATACTGAAGGCGCTGCCGCATCGCTATCCGCTGCTCCTGGTCGACCGGGTGAAGTCGATGACCCTGGGGGAACGCATCCGTGCCGTGAAGGGCGTGACGATGAATGAAGAGTTCTTCCAGGGGCATTTCCCGGGCGCGCCCATCATGCCGGGGGTCTTGCAGATCGAAGCCATGGCCCAGGCTGCGGCGATTCTCGGTATCGAGACGCTGGAACTCGCGGGGACCGGCAAGCTCGTGTTCTTCATGGGCATCGAGAACGCCAAGTTCCGCAAGCCGGTCACGCCAGGCTGCCTGCTCGACCTCGAGGTCGAGTTCACCCAGAAGCGCAGCCGGGTGTACAAGTTCAAGGGTACGGCCAGTGTCGAAGGCGCCGTGACGAGCGAGGCGGAATTCACGGCGATGATCGCCGACCCGCCCGCCTAGGCACACGGCGCTTGATATTTCCGCGACGTCCCTCTAAGGGCGCGCCTTTCCGAACACAGCGCGCCCGGTCGGTACCGGGCACAAGCTACGAAGGACCAAGATCATGAAGGCCGAAGGGCACCCCGATTATCACACCATCACGGTCAAGATGACCGATGGCACCGAATTCCAGACCCGTTCGACCTGGGGCAAGGAAGGCGACACGCTGGCGCTCGAAATCGATCCGACCAGCCACCCGGCCTGGACCGGCGGCAAGCAGCAGATTGCCGAGGGCGGCCGCGTCGCAGCCTTCAACAAGCGCTTCGGCGGGCTCAGCCTGAAGAAGTAAACGCTTCACCAGTTTGCAGCGAAAGCTGCGAGGGAAGGGCGGTCCGACGGGGCCGCCTTTTTCGTTTCAGACCCGGTCGAGGGGAATAGGCGGGCCCGAGGGCGCTTCGATCTCGATCCGATCGCCCGGGCGCACAGTCCCGCCGTGTTCCACCACTGCCATGATTCCGGCCTTGCGCATGATCCCTCCCGGCGTCTTCACAGCCACTTCCTTGAGGAGCCCGGGGGCGAAGGCGTCGATCTGCGCGCAAGGGTTGCGCAAACCCGTCACGCGCAGCACGACATCCTCACCGATGCGCAGCAAGGTGTCACGTGACAGGCCGAGCAGGTCGATATGCTCAGTCGTGAGGTTATCGCCCAGGTCGCCGGGGCGGATGTAGAAACCCTTGATCGCCAACTCGTCGAACAGTTCCTTATGGATAAGGTGCACCTGGCGAAGGTTGGGCTGGCTCGGGTCGGCACGGACGCGAGAGAGGTGCTGTACCGTAACGCCCGCATGTGCATCGCCTTCGACTCCCAGGCCAGCGATCAATTCGATCTCCGTGCACGCCAGCTTGGAGAAACGGTGCGCGTCTGAACGACACACTGCCAGGACCGTGGAGCACTCGCTCACCAACCCCATGGCCTTTCCCGATACCATTTGGTGATCACGTACTTGATGCCTTTGCGCACCTTCATTCCGTGGTGCATGGTACTGACGTTCCCGACCAGCGTGCCGCTCGCGTCGGGTCGCCGATTGTTCCAGCCCAGCAACTTGCCGGTTTCGGGCTGGAAGTTCTTCTTCGGCACCTTGAACCGCGTCGCGCCTCCTGCCTCGACATCGTTGAGGTAGATCATGAAGGTCCAGGTCCGCTGGCCGGCGACGGCACAGTACTTCTCCCAATCCTGGCCTTGCGGGTTGAACCAGTCGACATGGGGCTTGAACTCCTGCCCGACGTCATAGCGCTGGCCTTGGACCGGCTCGCCATGGGCCGGGTCGATCCCGTTCAGGGCATAGAGCATCTCCTCCAGCCGCTGCACGGCCGGTTCGGCGGGGTCGAGGTCGCAGGTCTCGCTCGTGCGGAAATACTGGTCGCCGTTGTGATCGGCCAGCGTCGAGGGACGACGCCCCGCCTCGATCAGCGCGATCAGTTGCGCGCACAGATCGGGCGGCAGGAAGCCCTTTCGCTGGAACAATTCAAGTTTCTCGAACGGCAGCCGCTGGACGTCGCCATATTGCGCCAGGCGTTCAGCCGAGGATTCGCCAGCGGGAAGCATGGGTTTTCTGTAGCCGGTCCGATGTTGCCTGCAAGCCTGCGTAACAATCTTGCGCCGTTGCCATGCAAATTCACTTTTCGCTTCACATGGCAGGCGCTCTGTGCAACAGGCTCGCCCCCGCGTTCGGGCGGCCTTGACGGGTGCCCGGATCGGCGTAACAGCCCCGCCTTACACGGCTTGTTCGGGGCTTGTGGCGATCGTAGCTCAGTTGGTTAGAGCGCCGGTTTGTGGTACCGGAGGTCGGGGGTTCGAGACCCCTCGATCGCCCCATTTCTCCCCGTCCTGTCCTGCTTATCCACCCGAAACCAGGGGCAGGGGACTATGAACGCGATGACGGCTTTCTGGACCGAAGCGGATTATGACGATCACGAGCTGGTCCAGCTCGTGCACGACCGCAGCAGTGGCCTGACCGCGATTATCGCCTTGCATTCGACCCATCTGGGCCCGGGCGCCGGGGGCACGCGCTTCTGGCATTACGAGGACCCCAAGGCTGCGATGCGCGACGCGCTGCGCCTCAGCCGCGGGATGAGCTACAAGAATGCCATGGCCGGCCTGCCGATGGGCGGCGGCAAGGCGGTAATCCTCGCCGATGCGAACAAGACCAAGTCGCCCGAAATGCTCGCCGCGTTCGGCGATGCTGTCGAGGCACTGGGCGGGCGCTACGTCACGGCGGAAGACGTCGGCATCAGCGAAGCCGACATGGTGGCGGTATCGCAGCGCACCAGCCATGTCTCCGGGCTCCCGGTGGAGGGCGAAGGCGCAGCGGGCGGCGACCCGGGCCCCTTCACGGCGATGGGCATCTATCTCGGCATCAAGGCAGCCGTGCAGCACAAGCTGGGCAGGGACAGCGTTTCGGGCGTGCATGTCGCGTTGCAAGGCACCGGAAGCGTCGGCAGCGGCGTCGCCCGCCTCCTGGCCAAGGACGGGGCCAAACTCACCCTGTCGGACATCAACCAGGAGCGCGCGGCGATGCTGGCGCAGGAACTGGGTGGCACGTCCGTCGCGCCCGACGCGATCATGAGTGTCGCTTGCGACGTTTTCAGCCCCAACGCGCTCGGCGCGATCCTCGACGACGACGGAATTGCACGGCTCGACTGCCCTATCGTGGCGGGCGGGGCCAACAACCAGCTTGCCCGCGCCAAGCATGGCGAAATGCTCGCCGCCCGCGGTATCCTCTATGCGCCCGACTACGTCATCAATGCCGGCGGCATCATCAGCGTGGCGCAGGAATATCTCGACCGTCAGTCAGGCAGTGCCGGCGGCATCAACGAAGTCCGCAAGCGCATCGCCCAGATTCCTGAACGATTGTTGCAGATCTGGCAGGAAAGCGAGCGCAGCGGCGTGTCGTCCGACGTGGTTGCGGACCGCATGGCGCAAAAGCTGATCGGTCGTTGACGATACGGCCTCCGGTCCTGCTTGCGGGCAGCCATCACGCGGGCTAGAGGCCGCGTCAGGCCCAACCCGATGCACGCATTTGCCAATCCCAAACGGTTCCTGTCGCTTGCCAGCTGGCTGACGCCGTTACTGCTGGCGAGCGGACTTGTCGTCACCGCCGGATCGCTCTGGTGGGGCTTGACCCAGGTGCCGCCCGACAGGCTCATGGGCGAGACCGTGCGCATCCTTTACATCCATGTCCCTGCCGCCTGGCTCGGTATGGGGGGGTGGAGCGCGATAGCCGTCTCCAGCCTTGTCTTCCTGGCCTGGCGCCATCCGCTGGCAGCGCTCGCCGCGCGGGCCGCAGCCGTGCCGGGAATGGTGTTTACCGCGATCTGCCTTGCCACGGGATCGATCTGGGGCAGGCCGACCTGGGGAACGTGGTGGGTGTGGGACGGACGGCTCACCAGCATGCTGGTGCTCCTGTTCCTCTACGCCGCCTACCTGGCGCTGGCGCAGGCGAGCGAGCGGGAGGGCGCATCGCAGCGCATTCCGGCGATTTTCGGCCTCGTCGGGGCGATAAACATCCCGATCATCAACCGTAGTGTGGTGTGGTGGAACTCGCTTCACCAGCCGCCTTCGATCACCATGGGCAAGAGCGCCATCGCGCCCGAGTTCCTGTGGCCGCTGCTGGCGGCGACGATCGGTTTCTCGCTGATTTTCGGCGGCGTCGTGCTGGCGCGCATGCGCACGCTGCTGGCGGATATCCAGACCGAAGCGCGACTGCGCCGCCGGGCGATGGAGGCGGCATGATGCGCGAAGCGCTGGACCAGTGGGATTTCGTCATTGCCGCCTATGCGCTAGGGACCGCCGGGACCTTGGCGACCGTGGCGTGGAGTTGGATCGCCATGACCCGTGCCGAAAGTCGCCGCGACGCGGCCCGTAACGGGACGAGGGGAACATGACCGCTGTCAAGGCCAAGCACCAGCGGCTCGTGCTGATCGTGATCGCGCTCGTCGCACTGGTTGGCGCCGGCTTGTTGGCGGCCTGGGCCCTTCGCAACCAGGCCAGCTATTTCTACACGCCAAGCCAGATCGCCGTCGAGAAACCCGGGCCTTCCCAGGCCGTGCGGCTCGGCGGGATGGTGCAGCAGGGCTCCCTGAAAACCGAGCCGGATGGGATCACCGTCGCTTTCGTTGTCGGGGATGGCGAAGCTACCGTGCCGGTGCGCTATGCCGGCATCCTGCCGGACCTGTTTGTCGAGGGGTCGGGTGTCGTGGCGGAAGGGAAGTACCAGGCCAACGGCACTTTCGTGGCCGACAACCTGCTCGCCAAGCACGACGAGAATTACGTACCGCGCGAGTTGCAGGACATGGAAGGGCACAAGACGCCCGCGACCCTCGAGGAAACGTCGGCCCCGTGATAGCCGAAACCGGCCTTGCCGCTCTCTGGATCGCTGCCGCGCTCAGCCTGGCGCAGCTCTTGTGCGGCGCTCTCGCCCTGCGCGAACAGGGCGCCGATATCGGTATGCTGACGCGACCGGTCGCCATCTTGCAGGGCCTGATGCTGGCAATCGCTTTCGCGTGCCTGTTGTGGCTGTTCGCAATCACCGACCTGTCGGTGAAACTTGTCGCCAGCAATTCCCATGTCGACAAGCCGATGGTGTACAAGCTCAGCGGAACATGGGGCAACCATGAAGGCTCCATGCTGTTGTGGGTCACTGTCATGGCCCTGGCCGGCGCTGCGATCGCATGGCTGGAGAAGCGCCTGCCCGAGCGCACGATGCAGGCCACACTGGCGGCACAGGGCTTCGTTGCGCTCGGTTTCTTTGCGTTCCTGCTGTTTTCGTCCAACCCGTTCGAGAGACTTCCGTCGCCGGCGCTGGCCGGGGCGGGGCTGAATCCGCTGCTGCAGGACATCGGCCTCGCGTTCCATCCGCCGACGCTCTACATCGGTTACGTCGGGCTCTCGGTCGCCTTCAGCTTCGTCGTCGGTGCGCTGGTGACGCGGCAGGTAACCCCGGATTTCGCCCGGGCCATGCGGGTATGGGTATTGGCCGCCTGGGTGTTCCTGACCATCGGGATCACGGCCGGATCGTACTGGGCCTATTACGAACTCGGCTGGGGCGGATACTGGTTCTGGGACCCGGTGGAAAATGCATCCCTAATGCCCTGGCTTGCCGCTACCGCCCTGCTGCACTCGGTCAGCGTCCTCGCCAATCGCGACGCCTTGCGGACGTGGACCGTCATGCTTGGAGTGGTGGCTTTCTCGATGAGCATGCTGGGCACGTTCCTGGTCCGATCAGGCGTACTGACGAGCGTTCATGCCTTTGCCGTCGATCCGGAGCGGGGTTTCTTCATCCTTGTGCTACTCGGGATATACATCGGCGGGGCGCTGGTGCTGTTTGCCCTGCGGTCCGGCGCTATCTCCGAAGGGGAACGCTTCGCCCCGGTGAGCCGGGAAAGCGCGCTGGTGTTCAACAACGTGATGCTCTCCGCCATCCTCGGGGTGGTTCTGCTCGGTACCCTCTATCCCTTGCTGACCGAAGCCATGGGCACGCGGGTGTCGGTCGGTCCGCCATACTTCAACCCGGTCAGCGCCGTGTTTTTCATCCCCTTGCTGATTGTCCTCTGCGCCGGCCCGCTGCTCCGCTGGCGGCAGGACCGGGCCGCGCGGATCAGCCGGCCGGTGGCCCTGTCGGCGGCGGTCCTGGCCGCAGCATTGCTGCTGGCGACCGTGCTGGCCGGGCACGGCATACTCGCGACCCTTGGCCTTGCACTGTCTGCGACGCTGGCCGTCGCCAGCCTCCAGCCGTTATGGGGTCGCAAGCTCCTGCGGGTGCCGCTGCCGACATGGGGAATGGTTGTCGCCCACTTCGGCATCGCTGTCGCGCTGTTCGGCATGGCCAGCGAAGCCGCTTTCACGCGCGAGAAACTTGCCGCGCTCAGCCCCGGTGAAAAGACCGTGGTTGGGCCCTGGATCGTCACGCTGGACAGCGTCACGCCGACTGCCGGTCCCAACTGGACGGCTCTCGAAGCAGGGCTTTCCGTCACGTCCGGCGGTGCGACCCATGTTCTCCGCCCGCAGGCGCGCACCTTTACCCAACCGGTTCAGGAAACGACCGAAAGTGCGCTCGAAACGCGCTGGGACGGACAGCTTTATGCCGTGCTGGGCGATGCGACCGGCGATGGGCGGTGGCAGCTACGCCTGTGGTGGAAGCCATTCGTTACCCTGATCTGGTACGGTGGCCTGCTGATTGCGCTCGGCGGCCTGCTGGGGATGGTTGGCCATATTGCCGGTCACCTGCGTCGCCGCGAGCTGCTGCGCCAGATTGCGATCCGGCGCGGAGAGGAAGGCGTCGCATGAAGAAGCTGCTGCTCTGGGTGCCGCTCGCGCTGTTCCTGTTCTTTGTCGGCATCGCCGCCTACCAATTGACGCAGCCCCGCGACGAGAACGTGCGGAGTGCCATGATCGGCAAACCGGTGCCTGCCTTCTCCTTGCAAGGCGCTGACGGCAAAACGGTGACCCAGGCGGTGTTCCAAGACGGCAAGCCCAAATTGCTCAACATCTGGGCGAGCTGGTGCGCGCCCTGCATTGCAGAGGCGCCCATGCTCGAGATGCTCGAGGCACGGGGTGCGACGATCGTCGGCGTCGCGCTGAAGGACAAGCCGGAGAACATGGAGCGCTTCCTGGCGCAGCATGGCAATCCCTACAGCACCATCGTTCGCGACGATTATTCGCAGCTCCACGTTGCGATCGGTGCCAGCGGGGTTCCGGAAACCTTCGTTGTCGACGGGCAGGGGGTCATCCGTTACCAGTTGATCGGGCCGGTAACCGACCGCGATATCGATGTGCTGTTGCAGGAACTGGAGAAGGCGGCATGATGCGCTTCTTCCTGTGGTTCCTGTTTTCGATTGCAGCCCCGGCTGCGGCTCCGGTTTTGGCGCAGGACCAGATGCCGCAGGCGCCTTACGCCAATGTCCAGCTCGACGACCCGGCAAAGGAAGCGGCCGCCCTCGATCTGATGGCGACCCTGCGCTGCCTGACCTGCCAATCCCAATCCATCCACGACAGCAACGCAGCCATTGCCGGCGACATGAGGCACCAGGTGCGCAGCCGGATCGCGGCAGGTGAAGATCCCGAAGCGATCCGCGCCTGGATGATCGAGCGCTACGGCGACTACATCAGTTACGAACCGACCGTGTCGGCGTCGACGTGGCCGCTCTTTGCCGTTCCTGCCCTGCTGCTGCTGGCAGCCCTTGGCCTCTTCTTCCACCGGATGCGCCGGACATGACAGGCTGGATCGGAGCTATCATTATCGGCATGTGTGCGCTGGCAGCCGGCGCCCTGCTGCTACGCGCCCAGCGTAGCCTGTGGACGTTGTTGGCTGCGGTCATCGTCTTCGGGCTTGCCGGATATGCGTGGCAGGGTTCGCCCGGCTATGCATCGGCGCCGGCGGCACGGAGCGCTCAATCGGGCGGCGGCAATACCGGCCTTGTCGATGCCCGGCGCGAATTCTTCTCGCCGTCCGACCTGCCCGACAACTTCGTGGTCTTCGCCGACGGCTTTGCCCGGAAGGGCGATTTCGGTCGGGCGGCCCGCATCCTCCAAGGCGTCGTGGCGAAAAACCCTGAGGATGGCGAAGCCTGGCTGGCGCTGGGCGTGGCGCTGGTCGAGCATGCCGATGGCGTCGTCACCAAGCCTGCCGCGTTTGCGCTGGAGCAGGCTCGCGCAAAACTGCCCGGCAATCCGGGCCCGGCGTTCTTTAGCGGCGTGAACGCCTTGCGGGCCGGGAACGCGCCCGAAGCGCGCAGGCAATGGGTCGCCGGCCTGCAAGCGTCCACCCCCGAAGCCGAGGGCCGCGAGTTCGTGGCCGAGCGGGTGTTGGCCCTGGACCAGCTTTTCGCCGCCATGGCGCGGCAGCAGCAAGGGCAAGCTCCATCCGCACCGGCGCCGCAAGAGTGACGTGTTGCGCACGGCCATAGGCCCTGCTAATCGCCCGCGTCGCGCCTGGCGAGGCAACAGCCAGCAACAAGGGCCGCAGATTGCGCGATCTGCCGTAGGGTCGGGACCACCGAATTCATGAGCGACGCTTCCCCCACCGCAGAATACGTGCCGCATTCTGCGGGGGCATCCCATCACAAGAACGGCGTCGCCAAGCTGGCGCTGGGCGCCATCGGGGTGGTTTTCGGCGATATCGGCACAAGCCCGCTATACGCTTTCCGCGAAACCTTCGCCTCGCATGGCGACGTCCCTGGGATCCAGGTCGATCCGGTCCACATCCACGGGGTGCTGAGTCTCGTGTTCTGGTCGATGATGATGGTCGTGACGTTCAAATACGTCTTGACCATCATGCGGGCGGACAACCGCGGCGAAGGTGGCAGCCTGGCACTGCTGGCGCTGATCAACCGGCGCTCGCGTGGGGCCCAGTGGACTGCGCCCTTCGTGCTTCTGGGGGTTTTCGCCACCGCGCTTTTCTATGGCGATTCGATGATTACCCCCGCCATGTCGGTCTTGTCTGCGACAGAGGGCCTTCAATACGTCAGCCCGGGTATCAAGCCCTACATCGTGCCGCTGGCCGTCGCGATCCTGTTCGCCTTGTTCGCGATGCAATCGCGCGGGACGGAAAAGGTCGGCGGCCTGTTTGGGCCGATCATGCTGTTGTATTTCGTCACCCTTGCCGTGCTGGGCACCATGTACATCGTGGAGATGCCGGGCATCATCCTGGAAACGCTCAATCCGCTCAATGCCCTGACTTTCTTCATGACCGACGGGTTCCGCGCTTTCGTCGCCATGGGCAGCGTGGTGCTGGCGGTGACCGGGGCAGAAGCTCTCTACGCCGATATGGGCCATTTCGGGCGCAAGCCGATCGGCATCAGCTGGGTCGCGCTGGTGTTGCCGTGCCTCATGCTCAATTACATGGGGCAGGGCGCCATGGTCCTTGCGCCCGATACAGACGCGGCGGCCCTGATCAAGGATCCGTTCTTCCTGATGATCCCCGACGCAGTGCGCATCCCGGTAGTATTCCTGGCGCTAGCGGCGACGATCATCGCCAGCCAAGCCGTCATTTCCGGCGCGTTCTCGCTAACCCAGCAAGCGATCCAGCTCGGCTTCATCCCGCGGATGCGGATAAAGCACACCAGCGCCTCGACTGCCGGCCAGATCTACATCCCTGTCATCAACTGGGGTCTGATGATCATGGTTATTGCGCTGGTGCTGATGTTCCAGTCGTCCAGCAATCTTGCCGCCGCCTACGGCATTGCCGTGACGGGTGCGATGTTCATCGACACCATCCTTCTTGCTGCCGTGCTGATATCGCTCTGGCGCTGGCCGCTGTGGAAGGCGCTGCCGCTGGTCGCCGCTTTCTTCATTGTCGACATGGCCTATCTCGGCGCCAACCTGATCAAGGTGCCGGATGGGGGCTGGTTCCCCTTGCTGGTCGGCCTGGTGATCTTCACCTTGCTGACGACATGGGCACGTGGACGCAAGCTCATGCGCGAGCGGATGAGCGAAGTCGCCCTGCCGATCGAGATCTTCGCCAAGAGCGCCAACAACAGCGCGGTGCGGGTGCCCGGAACGGCGATCTTCATGGCATCGAGCACGGCCGGGGTGCCGTCGGCGCTGCTCCACAACATCAAGCACAACAAGGTGCTGCACGAGCGCGTCGTGATCCTGACAGTCGATATCGCCGAGATACCCTATGTCGATCCCGAGAAGCGCTGCGAAATCCACGAGGTCGGTCAGGGTATCTACCGTGCCGTGCTGCATTACGGCTTCATGGAAGAAACCAACGTGCCCGAAGGTCTCAAGCAGATGGAACGCTGCGGCGGCAAGTTCGACATGATGCACACCAGCTTCTTCCTGAGCCGCCAGACCCTGTTGCCGAGCGACGAGCCCGGCATGCCGATCTGGCGCGAGAAGGTGTTCGCCTGGATGTTGCGCAACGCGGCGACGGCGATGGAATTCTTCAACCTGCCCACCAACCGGGTTGTCGAACTGGGCAGCCAGCTGAAGATCTAGCCCGCCGTCGGCGGTTCGTCCTTGACCACATCGTCGGTGCTATCGAGCGAAAGGCCGTGCTTCAGCAGCATAGGGATTTGCGTGAAGGTAAACAGGAAGGTGAGCGGCAGGAACACCCAGAGCTTGGCCGCAAGCCAGTCGCCGAAGTCGAGATACCAGCGCAGGAACTCGTTCAGTCCGGCCAGGACGAAGAAGAACACGCCCCAGTTGCGGCTGAGCTTGAGCCAGCCTTCATCGCTCAACCCTTCGAAGGCCGCGTCGAGCAACAGCTTGAGCAGGGACTTGCCACGCCAGTAACCGAGGAGCAGCGCCGCACCCATCACGGCGTAGATGATCGTCGGCTTGATCTGCACGAAGGTTTCGTCGCCGAAAAACACCGTCAAGGCTCCGAAGCCGATAATCAGCGCGGTAGAGAACCACAGCATCGGCGACACCTTGCCGAGCTTGTACTTCGAGAACATCAGCGCGGCCACAGAGGCCACCATGAAGGCCAGCGTGCTCTTGATGATCGCGGCAACCTCGCCGATCGCCTCGCTCTCGGTCGGCGAGAAGTATCTGTAAGTCAGGAAGAAGACCAGCAGCGGGCCGTAATCGACCGCTACATTGAGCCATCCGGAGGGTTTCTTGGCGGTTTCGCTTTCGCTTTCGGTACTCATGCAATCCCCGCGATAACTTTGGCGACGAGGTCCGGATCGAACGGCCGCAGATCGTCGATCTTCTCGCCTACGCCGATGGCATGGATCGGCAGGCCGTATTGCTCGGCCGCCGCCACCAGCACGCCGCCGCGAGCTGTTCCGTCGAGCTTGGTCATGATCAGCCCGGTAACTCCCGCGACCTCCTTGAAAACGTCGATCTGGCTCAGTGCGTTCTGACCATTGGTTGCATCGAGCACCAAAATTACATCATGCGGTGCCTCGGGGTTAAGGCGGCCGAGAACTTTGCGGACCTTGGCCAGCTCGTCCATCAGCTCGCGCTTGTTCTGCAGGCGACCGGCGGTGTCCACGATCAGGGCGTCGGTGCCGCGATCGGTCCCGGCCTTGACCCCGTCGAACACGATGCTGGCCGGATCGCCTCCCTGCGGCCCCTTGACGATCGGCACGTCTAGCCGGTCCGCCCATGTCGCGAGCTGGGCAATGGCGGCGGCTCGGAAAGTATCGCCGGCCGCCAGCATCACGGCGTAGTCGTCTTCTTTCAACCAGTGCGCCAGCTTGGCGATGGTCGTCGTCTTGCCGCTGCCATTGACCCCGATGACCAGGATCACCTGCGGGCGGGGGAAAGCGGTGATTTCCAGCGGCTTCGCCACTGGGCGCAGGATAGCGGCGATCTCTTCCGCCACCGCTTCCTTCAATTCGCGCTCGCTGATCTGCAGACCGAAGCGCTTGTCCGTGAGCTTCGTTCGGATGCGGGCGGCGGCGGCAGGGCCAAGGTCCGACATGATCAGCGCATCCTCGACATGGTCGAGCGTGGCATCGTCAAGCCGGGTGGTGCGCATCGTGGTTGCGACTTTGGCCACGATCGAAGGTGCGGGTTCGGGTGTTGCCGACGGGAGCGGAGCCGTGGTTGGAGCGGGCGCCGGAGCGGGTGGGACGGCAACCTGATCGGGCTCACCGGCGAATTCAGCCCGCTGGTCAGGCTCGGGTGCAGGTTCGTCTACGGGAACCGGCTCGGCAGATTTGACCGCAGCGGCAAGGTTCTCGCTCAGCCGATCCGAGGTCTTCTTGAAGCCGCCAAACAGGCGCTCATTCCAGCTCATGCCAGCAGACCTTGTTCGAGTTTTGTGGGAATAACGGTCACAATGCTTCCTGTTGGCGTGCCCGCAGGTGCAGCGACACGGGCGTAGCTTGCCGAATAGCCGCAACCGTCGGCTTCTGCGAGGATCACTTGCGGCTTGCTCACCTGTTGTTGGAGCCAGCGATTACGGACCGAGGCGACGGAAGCGCGCAATTCGGCCGCGCGGGCGCGGATCGTCGCACCATCCACCTGTGGCATCCGTGCTGCAGGCGTACCGGGGCGGGGCGAATAGGGGAAAATGTGGCCGTGGACGATCTCGAGATCCTCGATGATCGATAGGTTGGCGGCATGGTGCTCGCATGTTTCGGTCGGGAAGCCTGCTATCAGATCGGCTCCGATGGCGATCTCCGCTCGGAATGCTTTGAGGCGGGTGACCAGTTCGACAGCGTCCGCGCGGCTGTGACGGCGCTTCATCCGCTTCAAGATCAGATCATCGCCGTGCTGCAACGACAGGTGAATGTGCGGCATCACGCGCGGGTGCTGGGCGAATAGATCGAACAGTTCGCCATCGACCTCGATCCCGTCGAGGGAGGACATCCGCAGGCGGGCAAGATGAGGGAAGGTGTCGAGTACCCGCCTGACAAGCTCGCCGAGCTTGGGCGAGCCCGGCAGGTCATGCCCCCAGCTGGTCACGTCGACTCCCGTCAGGACCACTTCCTGCGCTCCGAGGGCGAGATGGTCTTCAACCTTGCGCAGGACTTGCGCGACGTTGAGCGACCGGCTGGCTCCGCGACCTTGCGGGATCACGCAGAAGGTGCACGCATGGTCGCAGCCGTTCTGCACTGCGATAAAGGCGCGGGTGTGCTTCTCGCTGCGTATCGACAGGGGCTTTGGTGGAACATTCCAGGCGCGCGGATCGAGCTTGGCGATGTTTGCCACCAGGCCATCGACCTCGGCCATGGCGGCGAATGCATCGCGCTCGATGTCGGCCGCGCAACCTGTGACAAGCAACCTTGCGTCGGGCCTGGCCTTGCGCGCCTGCCGGATCGCCTGTCGCGTCTGGCGCACGGCGGCGCTGGTAACGGCGCAGCTGTTGACGACGACGACGTCACTTTCGTCCGCCAGAAGGGCGCGAATTTGCTCGCTTTCGGCGATGTTCAGCCGACACCCAAGGGAAATGACATCAGCGCCTTGAGGTGCCTTCACGCGTAGTCGCCCCAGTCGAAACTGCCCCGGAAGCTTTCGGTCGCCGGACCGGTCATGATGATGCGGTCGCCGGCATCCCATTCGATTCCCAGCGTACCGCCGGGCAAGGTGACCTTCACTTTGCGTCCCGTGAGCCTTCTGCGCATCGCTGCAACGGCCGTGGCACAGGCTCCCGTGCCGCAGGCGCGGGTCAGGCCCACACCGCGTTCCCATACCCGCAGCGCAATGGCATCGGGCCCGGTCACCGTCGCGACATTCACATTGATCCGTTCGGGAAAGAGCGGGTCGGTCTCGATCCCCGGCCCCATCATGTCGAGAGGAACCGCCTGCGTGTCGGCCACGAAGAACACCACGTGCGGATTGCCGACATTTACCGCTGACGGGCTTTCGAGTTCTCCCCAACCGACGGGCATGGTCAGCGTGTCCATCGGGTAGGCGAGGGGAATGGCGTCCCACTCGAAGCGCGGCTTGCCCATATCGACACGCGCGCCGCCATCGGCAGGAGCGATGTCGATGGTCCCC
This sequence comes from Parerythrobacter aurantius, assembly GCF_045291475.1. Taxonomy (NCBI): domain Bacteria; kingdom Pseudomonadati; phylum Pseudomonadota; class Alphaproteobacteria; order Sphingomonadales; family Erythrobacteraceae; genus Parerythrobacter; species Parerythrobacter aurantius. The sequence goes on along the minus strand of NZ_CP147985.1, from coordinate 2,805,005 downwards.
CCGGTCGTCTCGACCCGCGCGGCCGTTCCATGCAGGATGGCGACGGCGCGGCTGGCATTGCCGCAGGCTTCGACCTCGCCACCGTCGGCATTGAAGATGCGCATGCGGAAATCCGCACTGTCGGCAGGTTCCAGCCGGATAAGCTGGTCGCAACCGATACCCGTCGTGCGATCGGCCAAGGCCCGCACCATGGCCTCGCTCATCGGCGGAAGCCGATCGGTCCGGGCATCGAGCACGATGAAGTCGTTGCCCAGGCCATGCATCTTGGTGAAGCTGACGCGCATCGCTGCGCATCTATGGTGCAGAGCGCCCCGGGTAAAGGGGCAGGGTCGTCAGCTCAGGCGCTGCGGCGACGTTCATCCGGTGTCACATCCTGCGCATCGGCGCTCGGATCGACGCCGCCAGCTTCGTGCGCCGGGGCCAGCAGGCCTTCTTTCGCCAGGCGCTTCCGGACTTCCGATGCGGGTTCCGGCCGGCCGTAGTGATACCCCTGGCCCTTCATCTCGCCCATGGATTTGAGCGTTTCCAGGATCTTGCTGTCTTCGATGCCCTCTGCCGTGATCGGCATGTCGAGTCCGGCGCCCAAGGCAATGATGGCCGCGACGATTTGCGAATTGGCATCCTCGTCCCGCAGTTCGCTGACGAAGCTGCGGTCGATCTTGATCCGGTCGAACGGCAGCGATCGAAGCTGTGCGAGCGAGGAATAGCCTGTGCCGAAATCGTCGAGGCTGATCTTGACGCCCTGGTTCTTGAGGCTCGTTATCATCGAGCGCACGACGCCGATATTCTCGTGCAGGCAACTTTCGGTGACTTCGATATCGAGCCGCTGCGGCGGGAAATTGCATTCGAGCAGCAGCTTGAGCAGTTTCTGAGAAAACCACGGGTCGCGCAGCTGCACCGGCGAGATATTGACCGAGATGGTGAGGGACGGGTCCCACTCGCGGGCATCGATGAAGGCCTGGCGCATCAACCCTTCGGAAAGTTCGGCGATGACGCCGATCTCCTCGGCCACGGGAATGAATATCTCCGGACCGACCGTGCCGAGGTCGGGCGATTGCCAGCGGGCGAGCATCTCGAAGCCCATCAGGCGCCCGGTGGCGATATCGACCTGCTGTTCGTAATGGGGCACGAATTCGCCGCGCTCTACGCCCTGGCGGATACCCGTTTCGAGCTGGTTGCGGAAGCGCAGTTCGTTTTCCATCGTTTCCTCGAACCAGTAGAAGCGGTTCTTGCCCTGGCGCTTGGCGTGATACATCGCGATGTCGGCCTGGTGCATCAGCACCTGCGCATCGATCTCGCTGCGTTCGCCATGCCGTCCGGACAGGCCGGAAGCGACGCCGACGGAGGTCGTAGTCTCGATCTGCTGGCCCTGGATTGCCATCGGCGCAGACACGCTGTCGATCAGCCGCGAGACGAATTGTTCGACATGATCGGGCGAGTGGCGATCGTAAGGGTAGACCACCGCAAACTCGTCTCCACCCAGACGTGCCAGCAGGGCGTCGCGCGGCAGCAGGGCTTTCATGCGCTCTGCTGCCCGGACAAGGACATCGTCCCCCGCCTGGTGACCGTTCAGGTCGTTGACCTGCTTGAAGTTGTCGAGGTCGACCATGATGAATGCGACCGCTTTCCCCTCGCGCTGGGCACGCGCGATCGCGCGGTCCGTTTCGTGAGTGGCACTGCGGCGGTTGTGGCAGGCAGTGAGCGGGTCTATCTCGGCCAGTTCGCGGGCCCGCTCTTCCGCTTCACGCCTTGTGTCGATTTCGACACGAAGTTCGCGATAGCGGCGCCAGCCGAAAACGATCAATGCGATGTTGAGCAGAAGCGCATTGGTGAGGACGACATTGGGCCCGTCGGCGGTGCCGTCGATCCATTGCCGCACGATATCGGGCAGCACGGCGCTGCCGGTGCCGACGAAAAGGATGATTGCGGCAATGGCGATGCCAAGTGCCAGCATGTCGCGACGGGTATTTTCCAGCCCGTCCTTGCGCCTGCCCCGAAGTCTGGTCATGTTCCCCCGGTCTTCTTGCCCCCGACAGGGGAATATGCAGCCTGCTTATGACCGGTCTGATTGAAAAATGGGTAAATCGCCGGTTTACCTATCGCTTACCTTATGACACCCGCGGCACCTCGACCCGCATAGCGATAGATTGACGGAGACTGCCCACGATGGCGCGATATTGGCTGATGAAATCGGAACCCTTCAAGTACAGTTGGGACGATCTCGTGGCGGAAAAGGAAGGCACCTGGGACGGTGTTCGCAATTACCGTGCGCGCAACAATCTGGCCGCGATGGAGGTGGGTGACCAAGCCTTTTTCTATCACTCGCGCGAGGGGCTGGAGATTGTCGGCATCTGCGAGGTGAGCGTAGCCGGAATTACCGACCCGACCGATCCGGAAGGAAAGTGGGCAGCAGTCAAGGTCAAGCCGGTAAGGCTGCTGAAGCGGGCTGTGAGCCTGAAAGAGATAAAGGCCGAACCCCGGTTGTCCGAGATCGAACTGATAAAGCTGTCGCGCCTTTCGGTGGCCGAAATCAGGCCGGAAGAATGGCAGATCGTGCTCGAGATGGCGGGTGAGGCCCGCGCGTGATGGATCGACAAGCTAGCGGTTGCGGAGGCCGCTGACGGTCGCTCCGCTGGCAGCAAGCTGCTCCACGTCGATCAGGCAGTGTATCAGCCTGAGCCCCTTCGCATCCCTGGCTTCCAACAGCGCCGCCTTGAACTGATCGGTGGTCTCTGCCCGGGCCGACCAGCCGCCATAGGCCTTCGCCAGTGCCGCGAAGTCGGGGTTCTTGAGCTCCGTAGCGGAAATGCGGGCGGGGAATTCGCGTTCCTGATGCATGCGGATCGTGCCGTAGGCCCCGTTGTCGACGATGATGACGAGCAGGTCGACGTCATATTGAACGGCGGTCGCAAGTTCCTGGCCGTTCATCATGAAATCGCCGTCTCCCGCGACGGCGACCACGGTCCGGTCGGGGAAACGCCGCGCCGCAGCGATGGCGGCGGGAACACCGTACCCCATGGCACCGCAGGTCGGGGCGAGCTGGGTCGGGTAACCGTCGTAATGCCAGTACCTATGCCACCAGCCGCCGAAATTGCCCGCTCCGTTGCAGATCATCGTGTCGGCTGGCAGCGTTTCCCTCATGAATGCGACGCAGCTTGCCAGATCGAGCGACCAGTCACCGGGTTGGGCGGTGGACCATGCGAGCCAATCGGCATGAGCCTCGGCGCCCGCATCGAACGGGATGATGTCGCTGTCCTCCAATAAATCGGCGGCTTCGGCGAACTCGGCCATGTCGGCGCAAATCGGCAAGTCGGTCCGGAAGACGCGGCCGAGCTCGTTGGGATCGGGGTGGACGTGAATGAGCAGCTGCGCCGGATGGTCGGGGGTGACGATCGAATAACCGTCCGTCGTCGCTTCGCCGAGACGCGCACCGACTGCAAGGATTAGATCTGCCTGCCTGATCCGCTCGACCAGTTTCGGATTTGGGCCATAACCCAGATTGCCGGCGTAAACCGGAGACTGCGGCGAAATAGCATCCTGACGGCGGAAAGCGGTGGCGACCGGCAGGCCGATCCGTTCGGCGAAGGACTGGAAATGCGCGCGTGCCTTGGCGTTCCAGCCCGCGCCGCCGATGATCGCAACCGGTGCAGCGGCATCGGCCAACAATGCCAGCATGGCCTGAAGGGCATCGGGGCAGGGCGGCTGGGCCGGGCGCACCACCTGCGGCCGCGCCTTTGCCGTAGTGGTGTCCGACAGCATGTCTTCCGGCAAGGCCAGCACGACCGGTCCGGGACGCCCGGACATGGCGACGGACCAGGCACGCGCGACATATTCGGGAATCCGGTCGGCATTGTCGATCTTTGCCGCCCATTTGGCGATCGGCCCGAAGAAGGCCGGGAAGTCGATTTCCTGGAACCCCTCGCGATCCTTCATGTCGCGCGCGACATCGCCCACGAACAGGACCATCGGCTGGGAGTCCTGGAACGCCACGTGCACGCCGATCGTCGCATTCGTCGCGCCGGGCCCGCGGGTGACGAAGGCCACGCCAGGCCGACCGGTCATGGCGCCATCGGCGCAGGCCATGAAGCTGACTCCGCCTTCCTGCCGGCACGTAATCACGTCGATATCGGCCTGGCCGTGCAAACCGTCGAGCACTTGCAGGAAGCTTTCTCCCGGCACCGTGAAGATGCGGTCACAGCCCTGTTCGACAAGGCATTCGACCAGCAGGCGGGCGGCGTCGGGTGTCGGAGTATCGCTCATACCAGCGCCTCTAGCGACCAAGCCGCGAGGCGACAACGCCAGCGTAGTTATCCACCGTCCGTCGTGAACAATCACCCTTAATGTCCCGCGCTGCAACAGCGGGAAATCGGCAGGAGCGCGATGGTTAGCAATTCGTTAACACCTGCATCATGAACACGATAACCGCTGCCAGATCATCGCGTCGTTCGCTCGTCCTCACGGACGAGGGGGCCCGCCATCCGTTTCGCGCCAGCCTGCCGCCGCATGTGCGCGCAAGCCAGCCGGCGGCGCCGCTCCGGGCAGCATGGAACCTGACGCGAGAGGATATTCGCGGCTTTGCGAGCGCCTACTTCGCCAGTCTCGCAGCCGTGCTGGTGTTCATCATCTAAGCGCTTTCCGCTATCTCGGCACGGTGCAGCAAGCGCCCCAGCCAGGCCGACACAAGGCACATCGAACCTGTGAAAAGCAGCTGTTCGGTCACCGGTATGCCGGCGAAACTCATGCCCATCACGATCAGCGATCCCAGGACCATCGCGCCTGAATTGACGATGTTGTTGGCCGCTATCGTCCGCGACGTCTTGTCGGGGGCGACCCGTGTGGTCAGGAAGGCATAGAGCGGCACCACGAACATGCCGCCCGAAATGGCAATCCCGAGCAGGCACAGCAGCAGCACGCTTGCCATCGGCCAAGCGATGAACTCGCCCACGGTCAGCAATTCGGCGGGCGGGTCGAGTTGCCACAGCTTGCACACGGCGTAGAATGCCACGACGAAACCGCCCATGACGATCACCGAAACCGGCGAATACCGTGCCGAAACGACGCCTTTCAGCAGCCGGTTGACCACGATCGAACCGATCGCCACCCCGATGGAGAAGACCACCAGGAAGAGGCTCGCCACTTCCTTGCTGGCGACGATCACGTTTTTCGCCAGCGGGAAGAACTGCACGAACAGCACGGTGCCGATCGACCAGAAGAAACTGATTGCCAGGATGGCCAGGAAAACCTGCCGGATCTTCATCGTTTCCCGCACGAGCTTCACCGAGGCGCGCAGGATGTGCCAGTCGAGCGGTTCGACTTCGCCCTGCGGTGGAGCGCTGGGCACGCTGAGGCTTACCAGCCAGCCGACGATCGCGGTCAGGACGATGCCGACAGCGGCAGCCTCCACCGAAATCCACCCGGCGATGATCGTGCCGGCGAGGATCGCGATATAGGTTCCGGCCTCGACCCATCCGGTGCCGGACAGGACCGCCTCGCGCGGGAGGTGTTGCGGCAAAATGGCGTACTTGATGGGGCCGAAGAATGTCGAGTGGATCCCCATGGCCAGCAAGGCGACAAGCAGGAGAGGGATGGCGAAGCTTTCGACAGCGATGCCTTCCCATGCCATGACAAGCCCCGCGGCCCCGACCAGCATGATCAGTATTTCGCAGAACTTGATGATGCGAATGATCTTCGCCTTGTCGCGCATGTCGGCAAGCTGTCCCGCGAGCGCCGAAAGGATGAAGAACGGGAGGATGAAGACGCCCGATGCGATGCCGCTGAAGGCACCTTCGGCACTTTCGGAATTGTAGATGCTGTAAACGACGAACAGCACCATCGCGTTCTTGTAGAGGTTGTCGTTGAAGGCATTCAGCAACTGGGTCACGAACAGCGGCAGGAACTTGCGGCTGCGCAACAGGTCGAGCGACGTCATGGAAACCCCTTGGCGACGCGGCACGCCGCGGCTGGCCACTCACTAGAGACTGTTCGCGGCGAGGGATAGTATCTTGCGAACGCTTTTTCCCGGCAAAGCACTGCGCTAAAGCCGGGCCGATGCTGACCTTGCCCAACCTCCTGACCCTGTCGCGCATCCTGGCGGTGCCGTTGCTCGCCTTCTTCCTCTGGTGGCCGGACTGGCAAGTGGGCTATGCGATCGGCTTCGTCCTCTACAGCCTTATCGGGTTTACCGATTACCTCGACGGCTACCTCGCCCGCGCGCAGGGGACGGTATCCAAGCTCGGCCAGTTTCTCGACCCGATCGCAGACAAGATCATGGTCGCGGCGATCATCCTGGTGCTGACGGCCCAGGGCTTCATGCGCGGCCCCTATGTAGGGGACTTGCACGTCATTGCCGGGCTGGTCATCCTGGTGCGGGAAATCGCCGTTTCGGGATTGCGGGAGTTTCTCGGCCCGCTGCGCGTTTCGGTTCCGGTGTCGCGCCTCGCCAAATGGAAGACGACATTCCAGCTGCTCAGCCTCGGCGCCCTGATACTCGGCGGGGCGGTGCATGGCGTGCCATGCCATTCGGTGGCACAGGACTGCGGGACGCTTTCCAGCCAGTGGATCCATCTCGTCGGCCTTGCCAGCCTTTGGGCGGCGGCTGTCCTTACGCTTGTGACCGGCTGGGATTACCTTCGCGTCGGCCTCAAGCACATGGACTGACCAGTCAACCGTAGAGCGGGAGTCCGAACCGGTCGCGCGGATCATCCGCGTCAAACCCTTCGAGCATCGAAGTATATCCGAGCATCTGGACGATCTTCTGATGCACCGGCGTGCCGAACTTGATGCCTGCCTTGTCGTCGATCCGCCACATAACGTGGCCAGTCGCGGTCACCATGTCGCGCAAATTGACTTCGACCGCCGCGCCCTCGCGGGCCGCAGGGTTGCGCAATTCGATCATGCAACCGCCGCATGACAGGTTGTAGAGTGTTGCGACATCGCGCTCGCCTTCGATGAAGACGGCGATTTCCTCGTCAGTCGAGAAACGATTGAAAGAGCGCATGATTGGCGACTTTCCATTGTTGAGACCCTAAGCCCGGCAACAATGTTACAAAAATCCCAATATTTGATGAATGCGATGAGGCGGTCCTTGCCACTACCCCTCAACCTTTGCGTATCTCAGCCGCGAGCAAGCGAAACTCCTCCGACCTCGGGGAATTCCTCCGCCAGATCAGGGCAATCTCGCGCATGGCGGCGTTGGATTTCAATGGCCGGGCGACCACGTCCGTATTGGCGAGAATTCCTGCGTCCAGCGCCATCTGCGGCAGCATGGTCAGGCCGAGCCCGTTGTCGACCATCTGCACCAGTGTGTGGAGCGAGGTGCCGATCATCGTTGCGCTGCCGCGCAGCTCGGGCCGGTTGCAGGCGGCAAGGGCGTGTTCCTTCAGGCAGTGCCCGTCCTCGAGGAGCAGAAGTCGTCCCTCATCGATCATGCTCGGTTTGACGATCTCCGGCGGGTCGCGCGGATCATCCTTGGGGAAGGCGACGAAGAGAGCGTCGTCGGCAATATGCTCCATCTCGACCTCGCCGGTGGCGAAGGGCAGGGCGAGCAGCACGCAATCGACACGCCCGTGATGGAGCGATTCCACGGCGTCGTGACTGGTCTCCTCGCGCAGGAACAGCTTCAGTTCCGGCCGCTCCTTGCGCAGCCGCGGCAGAATGCGCGGCAAGAGGAAGGGGGCGATGGTCGGAATAACGCTCATGCGGACGGTACCCGAAAGCGGCTTGCCCGCGGCCTGGACCAGGTCCGACAGCTCTTCTGCCTCACGCAGCAGCCGATGGGCCTTCTCCACCACCTGATTGCCCAGCGGCGTAAACCTGACGACCCGGCGACTGCGTTCGACCAGCGTTACGCCAAGAAGGGATTCGAGTTCGCGGATGCCCGCCGAGAGGGTCGACTGCGATACGAAGCTCGCCTCGGCCGCACGCCCGAAATGCCCATGCTCATGCAACGCGACGAGGTACTGCAACTGCTTGATCGTGGGGAGGTAGGTGGACACCGTAACGGCTTATTCCGCTGCCTGTTTCAGGTCATCGACGACATCATCGACATGGGTCATGGTCAGCCGGCCATTCTTCACCGCAAAGGCCAGCTTGCCTTCGACCAGGTCGAGAGCGTCCTTGCCGAATATCTCGTAGCGCCAGCCTTGCAGGATCGGCAGGTCGCGCACGCCGGCGGCTAGCGCCTCCATCTCGTCGGCGCGGGTAAGGAGGCGGGCAGCGATGTCGATTTCGCGGGCGCGGATCTTGAGCAGCAGCTTCAGGAGGTCGGCCACCAGCGCGCCTTCCTTGCCGAGCGGCGCGCCGTGCCCGGTCTTCTCCGGCATTTCCTCCTTGGGCAGCGGCTCGGCCTTTTCGAGGCACTTCATCAGCCGCTTGCCGATGTCGTTGTCGCGCCAAGCCTGGCTGAGCCCGCGGACCTTGGCGAGATCGGCCTGGGACTTGGGCGGGTGGCTGGCGATGTCGGCCAGCGTCTCGTCGCGCACGATACGGCCGCGCGGGATGTTCTTGTGCTGCGCCTCGGCCTCGCGCCACGCGGCGAGTGCCTTGAGGCGACCGAGCACCTGCGGGTTGCGTCCGGGCGAACGAATGCGGCGCCAGGCGAGGTCGGCATTATTCGCATAATTGGCCGGATCGGCCAGCTTTTCCATTTCGGCATCGAGCCAGCCGCCGCGCTTGGTCTTGATGAGCTTCTTGAGGATACGCGGGAAAATCGTGGCGAGGTGGGTGACATCGCCGATGGCGTATTCGATCTGCCGATCCGTCAGCGGGCGGCGGCTCCAGTCGGTGAAGCGCGCACCCTTGTCGATCGTCAGCCCCATCCAGGTTTCGACCAAGTTGGCATAGCCGATCTGTTCGGACTGGCTGATCGCCATCATCGCGATCTGGGTATCGAAGATCGGGTGCGGGGTCTTGCCGGTGAAATTGTAGACGATCTCGACGTCCTGCCCGCCGGCATGGAAGACCTTGAGCACGTCTTCGTTGTTGCACATCAGGTCCCACAGGCACGCGAGATCGATACCGGGCGCCAGCGGGTCGACTGCTGCGGCTTCTTCGCTGTTGCCGATCTGGATCAGGCAGAGTTCGGGCCAGTAGGTGTTCTCGCGCATGAACTCGGTGTCCACGCAGACGAAGTCGGATTTGGCGAGCCGCTCGCACAGCTGGCGGAGCGTTTCGGTATCGGTAATCAGGTCATGTATCTTCATAGGTCATTTCTTAGGTGTGCGGAGTACCGCAACTCGGGAGTATTCCCGGGAACGCGCCGCACTTGACAAACTGCGGTGCATCCCCTGTTAGCGCGCGCGAATTCCGGCTAGGGGCCTTCTCGGCCCACCGTGCCCGCGAACGCGCGCGCCCTTAGCCTCATAGCTCCGAAAATGGAAAGATTTTAGATGCACGCCTATCGTACCCACAACTGTGCAGCGCTGACGACGGCGGAAGTCGGCGAAACGGTCCGCCTGTCGGGCTGGATCCATCGCAAGCGCGACCATGGCGGGGTGCTCTTCATCGACCTGCGCGACCATTACGGCCTGACCCAGATCGTGGCCGACAGCGACTCGGCGGCGCTGCCGGTGCTGGAAAAACTGCGCGCGGAAAGCGTCGTCACCATCGATGGTGTCGTGAAGGCGCGCGCCGAAGGGACGGTCAACGCCAACCTGCCGACCGGCGCCATCGAAGTCTTCGCCAAGTCGGTGACGATCCAAAGTGCGGCCGAGGAACTGCCGCTGCCGGTCGCCGACGAGCAGCCTTACCCTGAGGATATCCGCCTCACCTACCGCTTCCTCGACCTGCGGCGCGAGACGCTGCACAGGAACATCATGACCCGCGTGGCGGTGGTGGCGGACCTGCGGCGCCGCATGGCCGAGGTCGGCTTCAACGAATTCTCGACCCCGATCCTGACGGCTTCGTCCCCTGAAGGCGCGCGCGACTTCCTCGTGCCGAGCCGCATCCATGCCGGCAAGTTCTACGCGTTGCCGCAGGCACCGCAGATCTACAAGCAGCTGCTGATGGTCTCGGGCTTCGATCGCTATTTCCAGATCGCACCCTGCTTCCGCGACGAGGACCCGCGCGCCGACCGCCTGCCGGGCGAATTCTACCAGCTCGACCTCGAAATGAGCTTCGTCACCCAGGAAGAGGTGTGGGACACGATGGAACCGGTCATTGCCGGGACCTTCGAAGCCTTTGCCGATGGCAAGCATGTGACGCCCGCAGGCAGCTTCCCGCGCATCCCCTATGCCGAAGCGATGCTGAAGTACGGCACCGACAAGCCCGACCTGCGCAACCCGCTGGTGATCACCGATGTGTCGCAGCACTTCACTACCTCGGGCTTCGGCCTGTTCGAGAAGATCGTCGGCGGCGGCGGTGTCGTCCGCGCTATCCCGGCGCCGGGCACGCATGAAAAGAGCCGCAAGTTCTTCGACGACATGAACGACTGGGCGCGCAAGGAAGGTTTCGCCGGACTCGGCTATGTCACCCGCAAGAGCGGCGAGTTCGGCGGCCCGATCGCCAAGAACCACGGCACCGAAGGCATGGAAGCGCTCTACGCCGAGCTGGGGCTGGGCGAGAACGACGGCCTGTTCTTCGCGGCGGGCAAGGAAGCCGACGCGGCCAAGCTTGCGGGCGCTGCCCGCATCCGAGTGGGCGAGCAGCTGGACCTTATCGACCAGAACCGCTTCGAATTCGCCTGGATCGTCGATTTCCCGTTCTACGAATGGAACGAGGACGAGAAGAAGGTCGACTTCAGCCACAACCCGTTCTCCATGCCGCAGGGCGGGATGGAAGCGCTGGAGGGGCAGGATCCGTTGACGATCAACGCGTACCAGTACGACCTCGTCTGCAACGGGTATGAGCTCGCCTCGGGCTCGATCCGTAATCATAAGCCCGAAACAATGGTCAAGGCGTTCGAACTGGTCGGCCTCTCCAAGGACGATGTGATCGAACGCTTCGGAGGCATGTACCGCGCCTTCCAGTATGGCGCGCCGCCGCATGGTGGGATGGCCGCTGGCGTGGACCGCATCGTGATGTTGCTGTGCGGGGCGCAGAACCTGCGCGAAATCACGCTGTTCCCGATGAACCAGAAGGCCGAAGACCTGTTGATGGGCGCGCCCAGCCTGCCCGAGCCGAAGCAGCTGCGCGAGCTGCACCTGCGCGTGGTCGAGCCGCCGAAGAAGGAAATCTGACCCCATGCAGCGGCGCTCGCCTCTTGCGCAGCGGCCTTGCGTTCATTAGGGCGAAATCCAATATACAAACCCCACCAAGCAGAGGGACAAATAATGAGCGATACCGCTGAACGCGTGCAGAAGATCGTCGTCGAGCATCTTGGCGTCGAGGCCGACAAGGTCACCCAGGAAGCCAGCTTCATCGACGATCTTGGCGCCGACAGCCTGGACATCGTCGAACTCGTGATGGCCTTCGAAGAAGAATTCGGCGTCGAAATCCCCGATGATGCAGCCGAGAAGATCTCGACCGTCGGCGACGCGACCAAGTACATCGAAGAGCACAAGGGCTAAGCCAAGGGGCTAAGCCGTTTTGCGCTTTGTACCCCGCCGATCGGGCGGGGACTGACAGGCCCGACCCCATCTGCGGGCCGGGCCTGTTCCATATCGACGGAGAATTGCATGCGCCGCGTAGTTGTCACCGGACTTGGCCTCGTCACCCCGCTCGGCGGTGATGTCGAGACGACCTGGAAAAATCTCATCGCGGGCGAAAGCGGTGCCGGGCCGATCACCCGCTTCGATCCCGTCGGGCAGAAATGCACCATCGCCTGCGAGGTCAAGGGCAAGGATCATCCCTGGGGCTTCGACCCCGACAAGCGCGTCGACCACAAGATCCAGCGGCAGGTCGATCCCTTCATCATCTACGGCATCGATGCCGCGGGGCAGGCGCTCGAAGATGCCGGCCTGACCGACATGTCCGAGGCAGAGAAACGCCGCACCGGCGCCTCGATCGGATCGGGCATCGGCGGCCTGCCGGGCATCGAGATCGAATCGGTCAACCTGCACGAACGTGGCCCGGGCCGGGTCTCGCCGCATTTCGTCCATGGCCGCCTGATCAATCTGATCACCGGCCAGGTCACCATCAAATACGGCTTCATGGGTCCCAACCATGCGGTCGTGACGGCCTGTTCGACCGGTGCTCACTCGATCGGCGATGCTGCGCGGATGATTGCCATGGACGATGCCGACGTGATGCTGGCGGGCGGGGCGGAAAGCACCGTCAATCCTCTTGGAATTGCCGGTTTCGCCCAGGCGCGCGCGCTCAACATGAGCATGAACGATCGCCCGACCGAAGCGAGCCGTCCCTACGACAAGGATCGCGACGGTTTCGTCATGGGCGAGGGCGCGGGTGTGGTCGTGCTCGAAGAATTCGAACGCGCCAAGGCGCGCGGCGCCAGGATCTACGGTGAAGTGACCGGCTATGGCCTGTCGGGCGATGCCTATCACGTCACTGCGCCGCATCCCGACGGGCTGGGCGCGCAGCTCGCGATGGAGATGGCCTTGCGCAAGGCCGGTCTGAAGCCGGGCGACATCGACTACGTCAACGCCCACGGCACCTCGACCATGGCCGACACTATCGAACTGGCCGCCGTGAAGCGCGTTCTGGGCAACGATCTTGGCGGCGCGTCGATGAGCAGCACGAAGTCCGCCATCGGCCACCTGCTGGGCGGCGCGGGCGCTGTGGAGGCGATCTTCTGCCTGCTTGCAATGCGCGACCAGGTGGTTCCGCCGACGCTCAACCTGCACAATCCCGACGAGGGCACCGAGGGCGTCGACCTCGTTCCGCTCAAGGCCAAGAGCCGCGAAGTCCGGGCAGTGCTCAACAACAGCTTCGGCTTCGGCGGGACCAATGCCTCGCTGGTGATGCAGAAGCTCGACTGATGGGCATGATCCGCCGGCTTTTCGCCGTCGCAGCGCTGGTAGCCGTCCTTGCCGGGGGCTGGTTCGCCTACGGCTGGTATGGTGCGAGCGCGCTGCAGAAAGATACGAACTTCATCATCCCGTCGGGTTCCAGCCTGACATCGGTCGCGCGCAAGCTGGAGGATGAAGGCATCGTCGCCTCGGCCGAAGCGTTCCTCCTGCGCGCGAAGATACTCGGCGGCGGCGATGCGATCCAGGCCGGCGAATTCGCGCTGCCGGCCGGCGCCAGCCCCGCGTCGATCCTGTCGATGTTCCAGAGCGGCGAAACCATCAACCGCTTCGTGACCATCCCCGAAGGTATGCCGTCCATCCTCGTCTATGAAAAGCTGATGGCGGAGGATCTGCTGACGGGCGACATACCCGTGCCCGAAGAAGGCTCGGTGCTGCCCGATACCTACAGCTTCGAACGCGGGGAAGCGCGGACGGCCGTGCTTGCCCGCATGCAGGCGGCGATGCGCAACTACCTCGCCGAGGCCTGGCCCAAGCGCAAGCCGGGCATTGCGGTCGACAGTATCGAGGAAGCGGTGACGCTGGCCTCGATCGTCGAGAAGGAAACCGGCAAGCCATCGGAACGGCGCATGGTGGCAGGGCTTTATTCCAACCGGGTCAAGACCGGCATGTTGCTGCAGGCCGATCCGACCGTGATCTACCCGATTACCAAGGGCAAGCCGCTTGGCCGCCGCATCCGCCAGTCGGAGCTGCGCGCGATCAACGATTACAACACCTATTCGATGCTGGGCCTGCCCAAGGGCCCCATTACGAACCCGGGCCGGGAATCGATCGCGGCGGTTCTCGATCCGGCCAGCACCAGTGCGCTCTTCATGGTGGCCGACGGCACAGGCGGGCACAAGTTCGCCGACACGCTGGACGAGCACAATGCGAATGTCGCCGAGTGGTATGAACTGCGCCGGCAGCGGGGCGAGATGTGAACGGCGTAGCGGGGCACGCTGCTCCGCTGATCGTCACCGCGTTGTTGCCCGGCGATCTTCACGCCTGGGCCACCGCCTTGCGGACGCGGCACTTCCCGCCGGAGCGCAACTACCTCGAAGCGCATGTAACGCTGTTTCACGCTGTCCCCGCGGATTGCGAGGCTGAGCTGGAGGGAGTGCTCAAGCGGTTCGCAGCGGAGTTCGCCCCCGTCGACGCGCACTTGCTCGGCCTCATGTCGCTGGGCCGGGGTACCGCACTCAAGCTCGAGAGCCCCGGGATCCTGAGGCTGCGCGACGGCATCGCGGACCACTTGCGCGGGCTGTTGACGGCGCAGGATCAGAACCGGCCAAGGCTGCACGTCACCATCCAGAACAAGGTGTCGCCGGCAGAGGCAAAAGCGCTGCAGTCTGCGCTGGAGGGCACCATCGAACTGCGCCGGTTCGCCTTTCGCGGCTTCGGCCTCTACCGTTACATCGGTGGCCCGTGGCAGCATAATCGCGACTTCGCATTCCGGGGCCGTGAAAAGGCCTGATTGGCGGTTGACCGGGGCAACTCCCCGCCCTAAATGCGCCGCCTGCCGAGGGCTGACGCGCCCTGCAGGTGCCTTTCGGGGCGGAGTAGCTCAGGTGGTTAGAGCAGCGGAATCATAATCCGCGTGTCGGGGGTTCGAGTCCCTCCTCCGCTACCAATCTCGAATCCGCATGGGTTCGCTTGCTTCCGCATGCGTCCGGATTTTCGGCCCAAATCCCTGATTTCAATAGCAGATGTGCTACTACGCTAGTTCGCCTGGGGCCGTATGCGTCCGCATGTGTTCGCTTGAAGCCGGGGCTTTGTGGGGGTATCGGTTGGGGTCTTGTCGGTTCTCATGGAATCGGGCGATACCCCCAACTGCGACCGTCGAACGAACAGAAGATTCTCTCCCAAGTACAACGGCGTGTCGAAGCTATTTCAAAAAGGGGCTCCTCGAATGGTCCCGATTTCTATCCGGAGCTCGAGTTTCTGCTGAGATCTAAGCACAAGCGGGCGGCAGCGGGCAGGGCATCTGTTTCTCGTCCGGAATTACAGCTTTGCCAGTCGAGCGAAACGAGCTTTTGTCGCGAGTGTGCCTAGTTGCGATTGGCCAAACAGAAGGTCCGTTGTCCCAAAAGTAGGACCAGCGAGAACAGTCGTAATCCTAAGCGCCAGCAGCATTGCGCTGCGAAAAGGACCTCAGGGCAGCGTTGGCGACTGCTGAGCCCCATTCCTGCACGAAATGGCCCGCCTCCTCGATTATGAGCGGTTCAGGGCATCCTCTGATCGTCTGGCGCAACGCTTCCATTGCAACAGGCGTTATAACCTGATCCTGCGCACCTATCGCCATGAAGCTCTGTCCAGCCCACTCATCGCTCCACCACTTGCGTGCTCTGCGCGAAATCGCAGCGCCGTCGACATCGGGTCCTGCGGGCACGAGATCGGGAAAGCGCCGCACTCCTGCCTTGTAGCTCGCATCGGGGAAGGGGGCGCCATAAGCCGCAGCTTCTGCCTCGCTAAGGATCGGGGTCGCGCGCTGCATGAGTGCCGCGACGTCGAGATCGGGCTGCGAACGGTTGAATGCGCGCCAGGCTTCGAAACCGGGACCGAGATCCCGGTCGCCGGTCGCGAGCGCCGTGTTCATGACAATCAGCCGAGAGAAACGGTCTGCCCGGTCCATCGGTAAAGTAAGCCCGAGCAAGCCACCCCAATCCTGACACACCAGTGTAATGTCGGTCAGGTTCATAGTGTCAATGAAGGCGAGCAAGCTGTTGCGATGCATAGAGAACGTGTAGAAGCTGTCGTCATCGGGCTTGTCCGACTTCCCGAAACCAATGAGATCGGGCGCGATGACCCGTCCGGCCTCAGCGAGGATTGGTATCATCTTGCGATAAAGATACGACCAACTTGGCTGGCCGTGCAGGCAAAGAAATATTGGCGCCCCGGTTTCCGACCGCCCTTCGTCGAGATAGTGCATGCGCAATCCAGGATCGCCCGGAAGCTCGCAAAAATTGGCGACGAAGGCGTATCCTGGAAGATTCCTGAAACGGTCGTCGGGAGTGCGAAGAATTTGCACAGTTGTTTCCTCTCATCATGTAGTTGTCGTCATAAAGCTGGAATTCCCGCGCGCGATTGCGCAAGGTGGTTTGCATGAGCAGAACGCCCGCCCGCGCCGCGCCTGATGCGATGGAAGGTTTGGACACGCGTGATCGGATCCTTGAAGCGGGTCTGGCCGAGTTTGGCGAAAAGGGCCTCAGGGCGGCCAGCATTGCCTCGATCTGCCGCCGTGCAAGACTTGCGAACGGTACCTTCTACCTTCATTTTCGCTCGACCGAGGATCTCTATCGCGCGTTGCTGACGAAGGCTGCGATGGAGCTTGGTCGCCGACTGCGCGAGGGGTCTACAGGCGACCTGACGCCCAAGGCACGTGACCGATTGGAGGTTGGGGTGATCTTCGAGTTCGCGGAAGAATGCGAGGATCTGTTCCGCCTGGTGGCGGATGAACGCGGCGGATACTCCGAAGCGCACAATGCTTTCCAGGCCGTGTTGCACCGTCAACGCAGCGAAGAAATTGCGAGCGGTATCCGCGAAGGCCGGTTTCGCCCGGATCTCGATGCGGATCTTGCGGCGCTTGCCGACTTCGGAATGACCACAGAAGTTGTACAATGGTGGCTGGCGAACCGCGCGATAATGTCCCGGCAAGCGGCAGTGGATCGTCTCGCCGACATGCGTGCCCATCTTCTCTTTCCTTCCGATTGAACGCGTTCCGAAGCACCAAACAGCCCCGCACTTGACATCTCACCCATCTGCCACCTAGTCAATGAGAGATATCTCATTATGTTAGCGCAGGTATGAGCGGGACCATTCTTCAAGAGAAATTGCGTGAGAGCGGTACGTTGCTCGCCGGTCGCGTCGCACTTTCTGTTCCCGCTGCGGAAGCCTGGTCGTTCATTCGGGACATGGAAAATTATCCACGGTGGTTCCCAGGCATACTGCGGATGCGATCGCTGGACGACAAACCCATTGGCGTTGTTGGCAAACGATATTCGGAACTCGCAGAATTGCCCGGTGGCGGTGTCGAAGAAATCTCCGTGGAAGTCGTGGTGGCCAACGAAGCGGACATGCATCTTGCGATCGAAGCCGACTTGGTGCCGGTTTTGCCGCGGTTCGATTATCGGGTCGTAGCCGCAGGAGAGAATAAATGCGTCTTCGAGTGGCAAGCCGGCTCACGCGGAGAGGGCTTATTTGCCTGGTTTGGCCGCCGCGTATTTCCACGAGTGGTGGGGCCGCGGCTAAAGCGTGGCCTGACCAATCTTAAGCGTGTGCTTGAAAAGCCTCCGCGCGACATCATGCGCGCCGTGCAATTCCGCGAGTTCGGTCCCGCCAGGGATGTAACGGTAATAGAAAGCGCAGCGGCCCGTCCCAGCCCCGGAAAAGGCGAGGTTCTGGTGCGGCAGCTCGCAAGCTCAGTCAATCACATCGACTGCCTCAGGCGGCAGGGTTACGGACAGAGGATCATGTCGCTGCGCGGCGCGCTCAACAGACCCGTTACGCTGGGTAATGACGTTTGCGGTGTGGTGACCGAAGTCGGAGCAGGTGCCGAGCGCTTTGCTTCCGGTGTTCTGGTTCTCGGGGTCAAGCCGCCATCGAGCTCCGGCAGTTTTGCCGACTACGTGGTGGCACGTGCCGATTTGCTGGTTCCGTTTCCTACGACAATGGATCCCGCCGTGGTCGCGGGCGCTCCTTATGTTTTCATTACGGCCTGGAATGCAGTGGTGAACGAAGGAGGGTTGAGCCCGCGAAGCGGCAAAAAACTCTTTGTGCAGGGCGGCGGGGGCGGCGTCGGCGCCATGGCCGTTCAGATTGGGAAGTCGCTCGGGGCCCATGTAATCGCAAGCTGTGCGGCCGATCAGATCGATGCCGTGCTCTCGATGGGCGCAGACGAAGCGATCGACTACGCCACTACTGACCTTTCGGATCGGGCGGGCCAATTCGATCTCGTCATATGCACAGCCAATGCAGCGGAGCAGGCGCAGTTGATCGCCTTGCTCAAAACCTCCTCCGAGGCCCGTTATGTCACAGTGATCCATCCGACTCTTTCGCTGGTTGACGACCACGGCATCATCCGCGGAATGTTGGCTGCAAAACGACAGCTTCGCCAGCTCAACCGTAGGCTCAAGACAGCTGGGCAAAGCGCTCATTGGGTGTTGTTCAAGGCGCAGCCCGATGCGCTGGCCGCTTTGGGCCGGATGATTCATGGCGGCGAGCTCGTAGTACCTGTCGACAGCGTCTGGCCGCTTGATCGAGCTGCGGAGGCGCAAGAACGGCTGGAAAGCGGCAAGGCCAATGGCAAGGTCATCCTCAAGATCGGCGAAAAACAGGAGATTGCGCGATGGGAGTGACTCGCAGAGGCGCGCTCATCGCTGCGTCGGCAGTAGGAGCAGCGGGCGCCGCAACCTGGTGGGCTATGCAGCCCGGCCCCGCGCCAAGGGGCCATTTCGATCGTCCCAAGGGCAAACGTTTCAACGTGCTGTTCGTCCTTTCCGACCAGGAGCGCGGCTGGTCGCAATATCCCTCCGGATTTATCGAAAAGCATGCGCCAGCGCGGCAATGGCTGCGAGAAAACGGCGTCCACTTTACCGATTTTCAGACGCCCAACGCGCTGTGCTCGCCTGCGCGCGGGATCATCGCCTCAGGTGCGCAATCTCCGGTGAACGGGATGTGGGATAACGCGCCCATCATCTATTCAACGCCCCTGCGAACCGATCGGCCAACCGTTGGAACGCTGTTCCAGGATGCAGGCTATACGACCGGGTACGCGGGCAAGTGGCACTTGTCACATTTCGAGGATGAGACTGGTTCCACACCCGAGCAACGCAGGCAAATCAATCGTACAATCAAGAGCTACGGTTTCGACGAGACCGACAATGGCGAGGAAACGGATGGCCCGCTGACCGGTTGGCAGCATGACGATCGAACGGTGGAGCGGGCGATCGGGTTCATCCGTCGGCGACAGAGTGACGAGCGGCCGTGGTTCCTTTCGGTGAACCTGCTCAATCCGCACGACATCATGTATTACACGAGCGGGCCCGAAATGACCGCTACGCGGGTGTCGCAATTTCCCGATGCAAGCGCCAGACCCCCGTTCGAGGATCCGCTTTACGCGGAGGATCTGGGATACGAGCTTACGGAAAATTTCGGGCCTTCAACCTATGAAGGACGCGCTTCCGGGGTACAGGAATACCACCTGACCTTTTCCGAGGCGATGGGTCATTTCGATTACGAAGATCGTGACGCCGGTCGCGAGATGCAGAATTACTACTGGAATTGCACGCGCGACAGCGACCGGCATCTCAAGCGCTTGCTCGACGCGCTGGAAACGTCGGGAATGATGGACGACACGATCGTCGTCTTCACGTCCGATCACGGCGAGATACTCGGCAGCCATGGCATCAGGGGCAAGGGTACCGGCGTTTTCCGCGAGCAGAACCATGTGCCAGCGATCATCGTCCATCCGGACGGGGCCAAAGGGGCCGAGATCTCGTATCCCCTTTCCCATATCGACTGGGTCCCGACGCTGCTCGGTTTGGCAGGTGTTCCCGGACCGGTCCTCAGGGAACAGATGCCGATGATCGTCGGGCGCGACTTTTCGCGGCTCGTGTTCGAGCCTGGCGCACCGTCGCCACGCGCCGATACGGGTGTCTTGCTGCTCTGGTCCTCGATCGCATTCCAGCGCCACCAGAGCGTGCGCAAGTTTGACGCCGTCCGCAAGCAGTCGATGCCGGGCCGACTTTTCGCAATGCGTGAACTGGTCAAGGAAAACCTGACCGCTCGCGGACAGATGAGGGCGATCTATGACGGACGCTGGAAATTTGCGCGTTATGGGTCGCCGATCGTCATGGACCCGGCTCGAAATCCCACCGACCTCTTCGCGAATTACGATCTTGAGCTGTTCGACACAGCTGCAGATCCTGCGGAAATCCGGAACTTGGCCAGGGACCCCGCTTTCGAGGGCCAGATTGCATCCCTGAACCAGCGGCTCAACGATCTCGTCGCGAGAGAAATCGGCGACGACGATGCAAGCTTTCTGCCCTTTTACATGCGGGCTTGATGCGTGCGCACGGCAAACGCCACCGATCCGATCGCAGCCCTCTTCGAGGATCTTGATCCGTCGCAGGTGAAAGCGATCGAACGTCCTGAGCCGCTTTTGCGCGCCGCCCGCCTCGCCTACATCCGGTTCGAGAAACCCGACCTCGCCCGACAGCTGCGGTTCCTCGAAGATTTCGGAATGTCGATTGCGCGGCAATCCGATTCAGATCTTTACATGCGGGGATGCGGAGTAGACCCATTCGTTTATCACGCCCGCAAGGGTCCGAAGTCGCGTTTTGTCGGTGTGGGCTTCGTCGTCGAAAGCCATGACGATTTCGAGCGCGCTTCTCGAGCCGCCGGTGCCAGCGCGATCCTTGCGGAAGCAGGGCCGGGCGGGGGGCAGAAGGTAATTCTGACCGATCCGAACGGGTTCGAGGTCGAGCTCATTCACGGGCAGACACCAACTATCCCGGTGACTTTACGTGCACCCGCAAGCGTCCCCAACAGCACTCACGCTGTGGGACGACCCAACCTGTCGGTACGTCCACCACTGGAGCCGGTACAGATCATGAAGCTGGGCCATGTCGTGTTACAATGCTGCGATTTCGACGCGACAATCGACTGGTGGATGCGCCATCTCGGCCTGATCCCCAGCGATGCGCAGGTTTTGCCAGATGGCAGCGTGAACCTAGCGTTTTGCCGCCTCGATCTGGGGAATGAGCCGAGCGACCATCATACTGTGGCGATCGCAGGTGGGGTTGGGGCGGTCTATATGCACAGCGCCTACGAGGTGAGAGATATCGAGGCTGTGGGCCAGGGACAGCAAGTGCTCAAGGCAGGGGGGTGGCGGCATGGCTGGGGCATGGGTCGACATTACTATGGTAGTCAGATTTTCGATTACTGGCGCGATCCCTGGGGCGATCTGATGGAGCACTATGCTGACGGCGACATGTTCGATGCCGCAGTCCCGACGAGGTATTCGCGGTTTTCCCGCGGCAGCACCTGGATGTGGGGCCAGGATCAGCCAACCGATTTCGAAGGAGTCTCGCCAGGATTGCTTCTTCTTGCCCTGCGAAATCTGGTTGCGGGGCGCATTTCGTTGGCGCGGCTCAAATCGGTCATGGCCTCGCTCAAGGCGCGGCCGCGGCCCTGGCTGAAATAGGGGATTTGGTATGGCTGGACGGGTCGCGAGACTGAACGTGAATGGCGTGGCGACATGGGTGGTCGAGAAGGTCGGCGAATGCCGTCTTATTGTGGGTGAATTCCCTACCACCCGTGCCTTTTTCGAACACGGCGGGCCGCAGGCGATTGCCGAGGGCAACATAGGCGGTCCCGTGTCCGGCAGTTTTCTCAGTCCCGTGACCCGGGACGCGCGCTTCGTCTGCCAGGCGACCAACTATGCCGATCATGTTCGCGAAGTTGGGGGAAATCCGGCCGACATCGTCAACAACGTGCTGTTTACGAAAGCATCTTCCTCCATCTCACCGCCCGATACCGAAATAGTGCGACCCGCGCACGTACGCCTGCTCGATTACGAGATCGAACTTGGTCTTGTTTTACGGAAGCGGATCGACGGGCCAATTGAGGTGCGAAGCGGCGGGCTCGGCGAATGGCTGGGGGGACTTGTAATCGTCAACGACATCAGCGCGCGCGATGTCCAGATAAGCCATGGCCAATTCCACAAGGCGAAAAGCTACCGCACGTTCGCACCGGTCGGGCCATGGCTGGTTTTGCCGACCGCCGAGGAATGGGATGCCATTGGCAGCCTTCGCCTCGAGCTGAAGGTGAATGGCGAAGTCCGGCAGAGCTCGGCCGCGTCTGAGATGATTTTCGATCCCGCGGCAACGCTGAGCGAAATCGGGACGATCATGGATCTCGATGCGGGCGATCTGATCGCCACCGGCACGCCCGGCGGCGTTGCGCTGCATCCGCCCGGCGCTTTCGTTCAGGCGCTGGGCGGATTCCTGTCTCCAAAACGACGGTTTTCCGCGTTCATGAAGGGGCAGCTCAAACGAGCAGAGTATCTCAAGGACGGGGACGTGATCGAGAGCCGGATTTATGATCCCACCCTCGGTATCGATCTCGGAATTCAAACCAACCGGGTGGTTTGAAAGCAGCGTTGCGAAACTCGACTTTCGTACTCAGCGCAATGAGAACTTGAAGGAAGCAGTGCACGTCCGGCTCCCCCAGGCTTGACAAATCCCCTTCAATGAGAGACCTCTCAGAAAAGCCTTGGGCGAAGACCCGATTGAGTAAGGGAGAGGGATATGACTGGAAAAATCGCGCTAGGTGCCCTGCTTCTGACTCAGGCCAGCGGTGTCGCCTTGGCACAGTCCGCCGAGACTACCCCACCGAGCGAAGTCGTAAATGACGAGAACGTCATCATCGTCACCGCGCAGAAGCGGGCTGAGAATGTTCAGGACGTTCCGATCTCGATTGTCGCGCTGGGTTCCGATCAATTACAGCAAGCCAACGTTTCGCAGATCGAAGATCTCGAGACCGTTGCGCCGAATTTTACCGCAAAGCGCGGGCCGCAGGTTGCGAATTTCCGCCTCAACGTGCGCGGCGTCGGAGCTTTCGCAAATAACGCGGTTGAGCCCAGTGTCGCGTCCTATGTCGACGGAGTCTATGTTCCCCGTCCTGGAACCTTGGTCGGCAATATGCTGGACATTGCGAGTGTCGAGGTCCTCCGCGGTCCTCAAGGAACCTTGTTCGGTCGCAATGCAAGCGTTGGTGCGCTGTCGTTGCGCACGGCTACACCAGAACCCGAATTTTCCGGCCGTGTTTCAGCCGAAGCCGGAAATGGCGACCGCTACAAGGTTGATGGCTACATCAACCTGCCCGCGAGCGAAACTCTCTCCTTTCGGCTCGCGGGCCTTTATCAAGCCTTTGACGGCTATTGGACGAATGAACTGGATGGCCAGCGGTTCGGCGGTTCGAACGATCTGGCGCTGCGTCTGAGCGCGAGACTTGAGTCCGGGCCGGTCGATTGGATTATACGCGGGGACTATGCCCGATCGACCGGCGACGGTGTCGGGAATGTCGATTTCGTGGCTACTTCGGTCACCCCTGCCCAGTTGGCCGCCCTTCAGGCTCGTCTCGGCGGCCGACTTCCCGATACAAACTTCGAGGATCGCCGGGCAAACCAGGTCCTCAATCTCGACCTGGAAGATAGCCATTGGGGCGTTTCTAGCGACTTCAGCTATGATTTTGGCGCTCTTGGCACCTTGCGTCTGGTCAACAGTTTTCGCGATTGGGACAACAGCCAGCTCGATGGCGACATCCTGTTTCTGCCGGTTGCGTTTACCTCCCGCCAGTCGGACTATGGATCGAAAAGCCACAACCACGAATTGCAGTTTCTCTCCCCTACCGGGGAGTGGTTGGCTGGTCGCTTCGATCTCGTGGCCGGGCTTTATTATTTCCAGGAGGACTATCGCCTGACCGAGCGTCTCAACATCGAGGCGCAGTTTTGCAACGTACTGTTCGCGGCTTCCGCGCCGCCGGTCGTCGCACAGCGAAATGCCTGTAATGCGTTTCTCGCCGGAGGGGGTGGTCCGAATGCGACCAACTTGATCTTCGGCCAGAGCGTCGAAAGCCTTGCGGCCTACGCGCAAGGGACCTTTCGGATCGTGGACAGGCTCGCGCTCACAGGCGGCATGCGCTATACGCATGATGACAAATCGGCGAGGTTCGACCAGACCATCGCGACGCCATTTGCGGCACCATTCCGGTCACCGGAGGTGCTGGAGCTTCCGAATATCGGAGAGGGGCGTTTCACATATCGTGTTGGCCTCACGTGGGAGCCGTCCGACGACATCCTGTTGTTTGCCACCTACACCACCGGATACAAGTCTGCGGGATACAACTCCGGCGGCGGCTCGCCAGCGCAGACCCGGGTCGATGCGGCTGGCGTTCCGATCCTCGATTCCAGTGGCAACATCGTTACGACTCGCGTTTTTGATCGTGAGACGGTCAAGAACTACGAGATCGGTGCAAAGACGAGCTGGCTCGATGGTGCCCTGATCGCCAACCTCACCTTCTACCGCATGGATATCGAGGGCTTCCAGGATCGCGCTTTCGATGGCGTGACATTCTCCTTCCGCAATGCCGGCAATCTGCGCCAGCAGGGGTTCGAATTCGATACGGTCATCAGACCGATACCCGATTTCACCATTCGCGGCTCGCTCGCCTATCTCGACTCCGCTTTCACGGACTATCGGAACGGCTCGGGTCTCCCGGGCTTCCCGGTGACGGTCGGCGGCGTTGCCAATCCGGCTGCGGTCCAAAACCTCAATGGGCTGCCCAACGCCTATTCGCCGGAGTTGAGCGGTTCGTTTTCGGCCGACTGGCAGGGCGATCTCGGTAACTCCGGTTTGCGGTGGCGTCTGAATGGCAACCTGTCGTTTACAGGCGATCATTTCACCGGCGGCACGAACGACGGGAATCCCCAGACCATTCAGGACGGCTACGCGCTGCTCGGAGGTCGCGCGACGATCGAGGACGACGAGGGTCGTTGGTCGCTGTCCGTGTTCGGGACGAACCTGACCGACGCAGCCTATTGCCAGGCGACGCTTTACCAACCGCTCGGCGCACAACTCGGCCTGAACAATCAGGTTTTTACGGGTCAGAGCGGTCTCGTGGCACCAGGAGTAACTGGAACGGGCAGCACAGCAGTGCGGTGCTTCCGCGGAGATCCACGGACCTACGGCGTTTCCGCCAGCTTCAGCTTCTGACTTCGGGTGGGCATTGGAATGTCGCAAAAAGTGGGGTCAACGCCGTTACCGGGCATGGTGAGCCTCGCCGGAAATGATGTTGGCGTAGGCTATGTCTAGCAGAGCACTCTGGCGCTCCGGCAGATAGCGCGAGTGTACCGACCGGATTGAACGCCAGCGTTGAGCAATCTCTGCTAGTGCGTTTTGCGCCACCGATGCATTGCCGCCATCCAACGCGGAGCGATAGGTCACTGCCAACGCAGCGATGTCTTGCCTCAAGCCATCGACTTTCAATTTCCCTTCGCTGGAAAGCACAGTGTATCCGCGTTCAACCAGTAAGCTTGCGGGAAGGGCTTCAGCGACCGCAAGCACTGCAGGTCCCACCTCGCGCGACTTGTCTGGCGAAGGCGTCGGCAGCCCTACGGCGATAAACGGCAGCCAGTGGTTATGACCGGCAAACGGACCAGACGGGTTCGGAATGAACCAGAGATGGGACATAGTAATTCCGAACGATGAGAACGCGCTACGCTGGACTCGCATTCCCCGCCCCGTACCGTCGCGCTGTCTCCGGTACCTTAGCGCTGAGCGTTCCGGGGGAGTGCGAACGCCGCCTTACAACCGTCCTTCACTTCCAGTCCGGTTTGCAAGCATCGCCTGTATCAGGGGATCGCTCGCCTCGTGACGGTGCCAGATGCCCGACACACCGTCGAACAGCGCGGGTTCCGCTGCTCCGGCTTCCTCGCGGCGGATCCAGGCTGCGCCGACGAGGGTTTTGACGCCGCCGATCTCGGCGAACATCAGTATTTCCGGCCAATTGCGATCGATGTCCGGACGGCGAACCAAGGAGGGATTGACCCAATGTTCACCCATTGTCGGGGTGCCAGACCGAGGTTGGCGGTAACCTGCGGCAAGCGCCAGGTCCGGGGTTCCGAATTTGGCCTTGATGGTCTCGCCCGCTTGACGAATTTGCGCGTCATATATTGGCGGCAGCCGATGTCGGTTTTCAGTTGGCTGACCGCCATGGTCGTGACCCGCGTGGTCCTGTGCAAGCGCCGGGTGCGGTAGCGCGGTGGCAACGCTGAGCGCGGCGATCCATCCTAAGGACTTGGGCATATCACCTTCCCCTTATCGTAATGCGAGGCTGGACGTGCTGGCAGTGGTAGCGAAGAAGTCGAAGGAGCCGCGCGAGCCGGTGGCCAACGAACCTTCGGTCATTCCCCCTACGAACAGGCTCGATCCTGCCAAGGCGAGATAACCCCGCTCTTCTCCGGACGTTCCGAAAGTGATCGACGAGACCAGGCTCAGGTTGCGATCGATCTTGGCCAGAAGCACGTCACCAGTCGCGAAAGTTCGGTCCGCATTTGTGCTGCCGTTGAAATCGCCGTAAGTATAACCAAGCGCGAACAGGGTCCCGTCGGATGCGATGTCGAGCTTGCGCAGCTGATCCGACCGTGTCGTGCCCAGCTGCAGGTAAACGGGGTTCTGTAATTGCGGATCGAAGCGAGCGACAAAGGCGTCGCCCTGTCCGCCGCGCTGCGAACCGAGCTGCCCAGTAGTAAAGCCGACCGCGTAGATATTGCCCGCGGCGTCAACTGCGTTGTCGAGGATCCAGTCGGCCTGAGTGCCGCCGCTCGATATGACCGCATTCGCGGTTCGCGCCGGGTTGGCTGCAGAAAGATTGTCCCACACTTCGAGAAAGCCATCTGATCCACCTGCGGTCATGAACCATCCTCCCGCGATCAATCTGCCATTGCCTGGCGAGGCGCCGGGAACATAGCTCAGGCCGCCCCAGGCCTCCGAAACGAAAATCCGCCCCGATGCCGCTGGCGGCACGATCTGGTTCCAGACCCGCGCAAGATCTGCGGTGCGATATTTTGCCACCAAGTGGCTGTCGTCTGTTCCGGTTGCACCGGCAGGGCTTCCGCTGCCCGAAACAAACAGGTTGCCGGCATCGTCGAGCACGACATTGCCAAAGCCGTCGAGACCTTCGTTCCCAAACTGCGTGCTTGCGACAAGCGCGCCATCGGAAATCCGCAGTTTCAGGATTATCGCATCCCAGCGACCCCGGTTGGTGAAGCCGGGAAGGGCACTCAGGGTTCGGCCGACCACGTAGAGGTGGGTCCCGTCCGAGGCCGCGTCGAACAAGAGGCTGCCATCAGAAAGCGGTAATTCAAACACCCACCCCGGCGACCGATCAGGTCGCAGTTGCCTCACGACGATCCGATGCCCGCCGACCGCAGTCGAAGCGAAACTGCCATCCGTCGCGCCAAGAAGATAATGATTGCCCGCTGCATCGACCGTCGTCCCGCCGATGATTTCCTTGCCGGAAGTCCCGATCTGGGCCGCGACCGAGGCGAGCGACGGAGTGACAGGAAGGGGAGTGGCAAACCGGAATTGCGCGGAATTTGTAAGACTGAGGCGGCTGTCGCTGTTGCACAGAGCGCGCGGATTAGCCGGAGGATTACCGCTGATCGGGAGGGCAATGTCGTCGCACGGAAAAATGAAGGCAACCAGGTCCGGGGTGCCGGTTGCGGTATGGAACAGGTAAAACCCGTCGGTGTCGCACCCGTCGGCGGTAGTGCAACGGATCAGCCCGTAATCGGCTGCACTTCCCCGCAATTGGATGTGACCGTTGCGATAGTCGAAATTCGTCACGACCGCGAAGTCGTTATCCTGCCCGTCCGCCCCCCGTGTATAAAATGGCAAAGGAGATTCAGCGGTGCCAAGGATTATCCGGTCTCCAGCAGGCGCATCGTAGGCTTCCAGCAGATCGATGTTGTTGACCGCATTGATAATGTTGACGCGATCCGATCCCGGCGCCGAGACTGACGGATCAACCGGCAGAAAGGTATCGTAGCCCGCCGTCTCTCCTTCGACATAGTCGGTGTCGAACAAGGTATATTCGAGATCGTTGTAAGGAGTCCCCGACGCAAACGTCGAAGTACGCGAGAGTCCCGAAGCGAGCAGGCCGGCCGAGTCTTTTGGCATGGCAGGCAAAGCGCGTGCTGCCACAATCAGCGGATCGACCGAAGTTGACGGAGGGGTCGAGGTAGGAGAGGGCGATGACGAATCGCTCCCGCCACAACTAGAAAGAAGCACCAGTGCCGCCGCAGCGGCAAGATCTGTACGGTAAGACGGCAGCATCCAATTACGTCCCGAATTCCTTTTGTGAGAAACATCTCACAAACACGGCTAGTCCAAGGACGCAAGTCGATCAGTGTAACGAAATGTCGCAGAAGGGAACCCATGTCGGATCGAAGAATGATCGGAATGACGCGAGTGGTGGAGTTGAACATGCTGCGGAAACCGCCGAGCACCTGCAAATGAACGTATCGCCAGAAGGCTGGGAAAGGGCGTGAACCTGTCCCTGCTGTTTGATGTTTGATTTCGATCAACGAAGAAACTGACAGCCTTGGTATAAATCGGACATCTTTCAGAACTGCTGATCGTCCGACTGAGTCGATCCCATTTAATGGGAGGCGTCACATGAAATTTTCGAGGCGTGAGTTTTTGGCCGCGGGCGGGGCGGCATCGTCACTGGCGCTGGTTGGCGGATGCAGCGGCCGCGGTATGAGCGAATATGATGCGGCGGTAAGTGCCCTTCGCGCCCCTTTGCCGGTTGAGCCGCAGCTGATGGATCTGGTGCGATACGCAACGCTCGCACCCAATTCGCACAACACTCAGCCCTGGAAATTCCGGCTCGGGTCTGATGCGGTCGATATTCTCCCCGATCTGTCCCGCAACTGCCCGGTCGTCGATCCGGACGATCACCATGTTTTCGTGACGCTTGGCTGTGCCGCGGAGAACTTACTGATTGCTGGACGGGCGCGCGGTCGTCCCGGGGAAGCCAATATCAATCTCGACGGCAAGACCACCTCGATCAACGTGGCGCTGAGGCAAGGCGCGGCCAGCGACCGTGAGCTGCTCGATGCCATTGCGCGGCGACAGTCGACGCGGTCGAGTTACGACGGACAACCGCTCTCGCTGCATGAATTGCGGCTGCTCGAACAGGCGGCATCCATGCCGGGGGTAGAGACGCTGTTCCTCACCGACCGCGCAAGAATGGACGGGGTGCTCGACTATGTGATCGAGGGAAACAGCGTCCAGTGCGATGATCCGGCGTTCGTGCAGGAACTCAAGGACTGGATCAGGTTCAATCCCGACGCAGCGCTCGAAACCCATGATGGTCTGTTTACCGCCTGCTCGGACAATCCGACATCGCCAAGCTGGCTGGGCAGCCTGATGTTCGACCAGTTCTTTTCCAAGGACTCAGAGAACGAGAAATACGCCGGGCATATGAATTCTTCGGCCGGGGTCGTGGTCTTTGTCGCCGAGCGGGACGACGAGGAAGGCTGGATCAATGTCGGGCGCAGCTTTCAGCGCTTCGCGCTGCAAGCAACCGTGCTGGGCGTGCGCCACGCGCATCTCAATATGCCGATCGAAGTGGCCGAAATTCGCCCCGAGTTCGCGAACTGGCTTGGCATTCCAGGCAAGCGACCCGACCTCGTGATCCGCTTTGGCAAGGCGCGCGCATTGCCGATGTCTTTGCGGCGACCCGTAAGTGAGGTGCTGGTGTGAGGCGCCCCCAATGAAGAGGAGAACGATCATGTGGTTCGTCGCAGCCGGCGCGGTGATCGCCATTGGCGGAGGTCTCTATGCCTGGTCGACCGGTCTTTCGCGCGCTTTCGATGCTCGCCGGGCCGAAGCAGCGGCAGAACCGATGGCGGAAATGCCCGTTCTGACCGAAGCGGATATCGCGCCGCTCCCCGAACCGGTCCGACGCTACATTGCGCTCACTGGCTCGCTTGGACGACCCGTCGTCACCGAGATCGTCATGCACTTCGATGCGGCAATGTACGACGCGCCGGGCAAGCCCGGCATGACCGGGCCAGTGGTCCAGTACGAGCGTTTCGACGCGCCTCACCGTCTGTTCTTCATGAGCACGAAGATGAAGGGGCTTCCTGTCGCCGTGCTCCATGATTTCAACCGCGATCAGGCGACCATGCGCGTGCGGCTCGCGGGGCTGGCCAATGTCGTCAACATCGGCGGGCCGGAGCTGACACGGACCGAGACCGTTACCATCCTCAATGACATT
The DNA here is from genome assembly GCF_045291475.1 of Parerythrobacter aurantius. Taxonomy (NCBI): domain Bacteria; kingdom Pseudomonadati; phylum Pseudomonadota; class Alphaproteobacteria; order Sphingomonadales; family Erythrobacteraceae; genus Parerythrobacter; species Parerythrobacter aurantius. The sequence continues at coordinate 2,775,258 of NZ_CP147985.1, read as the reverse complement.
GCGTTCTTTGCGCCCTCGCGCCTGACTGACCCACGGCTCGAATGGACCGCGATCGACGACACCCACGCTAGGGTCGACTTCACTCTGGGACCCAATACAGTTTCAGCCGAGCTGATCTTCAATGAAGCGGGAGAGCTGGTCGATTTCGTATCCGAAGACCGCGGGATGTTGGAAAAGGACGGCAGCCTGACGATTGCCCGCTGGACCACACCGCTGGGCAATTATCGCGACTTCGGCGGCTGGCGGCTCGCCAGCGAAGGTGACGCAATCTGGCATTTGCCCGAGGGACCGTTCACCTATGGCCACATGCTTCTGACGCATTACGAGGCGCGCTAGCCATGAAGCGGCGTTGGAGGATCGGATTGGCGATTATCGGCAGTCTGGCGGTGCTAGGCGCGAGCGTCTCCATCCTAGGCAACCGCGCAGCCGACAAGCGCAGGTCCGAACTCGCGGCTGAGCGCTCGCTGGCGGCAACCCGTCACGGGCCGATCGAGTACGTCAGCTGGGGTGAAGGCCCGCCGGTGCTGGTGATCCACGGCGCAGGCGGCGGGTTCGATCAGGGCCGACTGCTGGCAGAGGCTGTGGGCGGCAATCGCCACCGGTTCATCGCGGTCTCGCGCTTCGGTTACCTCGGTAGCGTCATGCCCTCCAATCCGTCCACTGCGGCGCAGGCAGAGGCGATGCTGGACCTGCTCGACCGGCTCCGAATCGAACGGGCGAGCATTCTTGCCATGTCCGGCGGGGTACCTCCCGCGCTTAAGTTCGCAGAGATGTTTCCCGATCGAACGGACCGGCTGGTGCTGTTGTCCTCCGCCCCGTTCACGCCTTTCAGCCCGGAGGTCGAGGAACGGCCGATCCCGACCTGGGCCTATTCGACTTTGCTAGGCAATGACGCGATCTACTGGGCCTTGACGACAATCGCGTCCGGCCAGTTGCGCAGCGCCTTCGATGCGCGCCCGGAATTGCTCGAAGGTCTCCCAGTTGAAGAGGTGCAGTTCGTCGATCGCCTTGTTGACACCTTTCTGCCAGCCTCGGATCGGCTTGTCGGCGTTGGCAACGAAGGCGCTGCGGTCGATCCGGATGCAACCTACAGACTCGAAGCGATCAGCGCACCAACACTGGTCGTGCACGCGAAAGACGACAGCCTTAATCCTTTCGCGATCGCCGAGGAAATAGCGCGGCGTATCCCCGTGGCCCGCCTTGTCGCGTTCGAGCGGGGTGGTCACTTGTTACTTGGGCATCATGCGCAGCTGCGAGCCTTGGTCGAGGAATTTACGAGCACTCAAGGCTAGCGCGTACATTGTCATCTGTAGGTGAATTATTTGCGTCAGTTAGGGTCTGATACCGGCACCCGACAAATACAGTCACGTGAGATCAATCCGGCCGGATACGGACAAGACCCTTTTCAGATGCGAACAGAATGGACCTGTCGGCCGCGACAGTGTGCTGGTTGCCTTGGTCATTGTACTCGGCACCATCGCTCAAGGGCAGGTCGAGACTGATCGCACCCGAGACGATGTCCAAACCGCGGTAATGATACCGGCAGTCGTCTCCGCGACCCACTCCAAATACCAACCCAGACGACAAAGAGGCAGTGGGCACGCCGTTGAAGTGTGCTTTTTCATTGACCCACACCAGACGAAAGCGGCGCGCATTCTTGTCCCAATCGACGCGTTGGACACCGCGCGGGGCGTCGCAACCTGGCTTGAAGCCCGCCCATTGTGCCACGAAGACAGAATTGCCGAGCACAGCAGGAGAATTCTCTGCCGTGAAACCTTTGCCCTCCGGAGAAGACCGGGGCAGGGCAATCAGACCCGCCACCCGGCGGTCGAGGCCAGGCAGGCCTTTCCAGTCAGCTGGAATGTCGCCGCGCCAGAAGGCTACGAGGTTGTTCTGCGGAGCGTGCCCGTCGACCGTGATCATCACACCGGACTGCGGATCTCCAAGCAATGTCGGGGTAGTTCCACTGCCGGTGCAGGTTTCTCCGCGCGCGACTTTCAGGACTTCACGCAACTTCGAGGCTCTCTTCGGCGCGGTACAGCCGGGGCCGCGAAAATCATAGGACGCGGTCCATGCCCGCCGGAAAGTCTGTCCAGTCCAGTCGACTGCCGTCACCGCTTCCTGACTGGCAAGGATCAGGCGGCCGGTCTCGTCGATCGGGAAAGCGTTGTGAAACGATACATCGCTGGCCGCGAGGCCCATGTCGAACGTCGCCTTTACCTTACCGGTGGCGAGATCGACAGCCACCAGCCTGCTTTTTTCAAGGAGCCCGATTAGTGTGCCGTCGTAAGCAACGGTGAAATGCACGGTGATTTCACCGATGTCTTTCGGGATTGCGATCTGCCGTTTGGCAACCGGATCGCATTCAGGACACTCGGGACGTGCGTCACCGACCAGCACATAGCTGTTACGGCGGCGGTTCGTGGTCAACACGTTGCCGTCCGCCAGCACGGCCAGATTCCAGTCGAATTCGAACCACCCGCGCGAGAGGTCTACAAATCCGATTTGCTCGAATTTTTCTGCGCGCAACAGATGTTTGACCACGCCCTTGCGCGTAGACCCCCACACCGGCTGACTGCCATCGTCGTAAGTCGTGCCTAACACCGTCCACGGGGAAGTGCCGCCCGGTGCGCTATCTTGCCTCTGGGCGACCAGGCGGTCGTTGGGGCGGGGCGCGGGGAGGCTGCCGGCAGCCTGCGCATAGGTATTGCGATGGAATATCGGCCAGCTGGAATCGGCGAGCGCTGGGTTCACAGGGGAGTCATCCCCTGCAGCCGCGATTGCAGCCCCCCCAAGCATGAGGGACGAGGCCAGAACTGCCGATTTCATAGGTGATTTCATAGCTCTTGCCTTGAAAATTTGGCGATCAATCGGCCAAGATGACCCTGTAGTTGTCGTGATGCACATCGGTGAAGTTGGTCACTGTCAGTGTCCGGCGGTCGTTGCTGAGGACGAAGCGGTCCGAATTGCATCCATCGGCGATGTTCACGCCCGGAAAATGGCGCAGATAGTGCGTGTCGTATTCGACCCCTGGCAACCCGACCTGCTCGTCCGCCTGCTTAAGATGGGCATTGCGGCCGAGGCCCGCGCGCATGACAATGCCCAGGATTGGCCGGTCGAAGGTGATCGACCCTGACACTCGATACTGGCCTTTGCAGCCGAGATAGTCGCGCACGCTGAAACTGTCGTTGTAGGTCTTGTTGTCGAAGTGGAAGTAATAGCTGCTGACACGTGTGCCTCGCCGGATCACGCCGGGGTTGAGATTTTCCCACGTGCGTGCGTTGTCGGGCGTTTCTTCGGGAAAATATTCGCCGGGCTCGGATAGATCGACCACAAGATCGCGACTGAGAACGTGACCCTGTTTTTCGGCGAAGACGAAAAGCTCGGTATCGCTCTCGAGAGCGAAGAGCTCAACCGAGGCCGGGGCTCGCTCCAAAACCGTCACGGCACCGCTGGCCGATACGATGCGGTTCTGAACAGCCGGCGCTGCCCGCGCTTGGCCGGCATCGGCAAGCGAAGCAGTGATGAGCGCGAGTACGGCTGTCTGGCATAGAATCCGAGCTTGGATACCTGGCATCTCCCGTTCCTCCATGCTTGCTAAAATCTTCCTAGGAACGAAGGGGGAGGCTCCGCGGCAGGTCTCTAACCAGCGCGGAGCCCTTCCTGCGTCAGCGCGGGCGCTGAATGCGAACCCAGCGCTGCGAGCCGCGCGTCTTGCCGCGGGGTGTGGTGACCGAACGCTGCCCCTGGAATTCGCCGGGGGCGACCTGTGATGAGGACCCCTCAACGCCTCGGGTGCGCCCTGCAGGTCCGATGGTCGAAGTTGAACGCGTGCATGTGCGATTTTCGCACGAAGCACTGCCCTGGCTCGTTATGGCGCGGCCATTGGGGCCTGTTGTAGTGCCCTGACGCTCGAAGCCCGTGTCTCTGTCGTAGTTGCTCGAGCCTTGCCGCACCGTCGTGTTCCCACGTGGACCCGTAGCAGTTGCGCTGCGGGTTACGCTTCCGTGGGCTCGGTCGATCTGGCGATCAACGGTCGAAGTTCCGCGCGCAGTCGTCACGGTCGTGTCAGAATTGCGGCTGCGCTGCTGCGCAGTTGCAGGAATCGCTGTAAGCGCAGTTGCAGCGCCAGCTATGATCAGGGTCAAAGTCTTGGTCTTCATGGTATGGTTCCTTGTCTTGCTGACGGAACCTTCTTTGCAGCTTCGTGTAAGCCCAGAATTGCGCCGAGTGGCATTTTTGTAACGAAGTGTTGCAGGGCGTTGCCGAAACCACGTTTGGCTGAAACAAGAATGGCCATGAATAGCGAGCGGCCCAGAATTGCGATCGTCGAAGATGACAGCGAAATCCGTACAATGGTTGTGGATCTGCTGACGCGCGAAAATTGGGATTGCACAGGTGTGCCAGATGGCAGCGCGTTCGACTCGCTGGTCGCGAACGCAATGCCCGACGTCGCCATTCTCGACATCAATCTACCCGGCGAGGATGGTCTCAGCATAGCTCGAAGACTTGCTGCGTTACGCTCACCGCCTGCCATCATCATGCTCACCGCCCGTGGAGAGGAGATTGATCGCATCATAGGGCTGGAGATTGGCGCGGACGATTATCTGGGCAAACCGTTCAATCCGCGTGAACTGGTAGCCCGGGTGCGGGCCTTGTTACGGCGCATACGCCTGGCGAGGAATGAGCCCGCGGCAGTGCTTCGCGTTGCAGGTCTATCGATCGACCGCGCCCAACGCAGCGTCACCGGCGACGATGGGACTGAGATCGCTTTGTCTGGTGCGGAATACGAGCTTCTGGTTGCGCTTGCGGAAGCCAGCGGTCGGGTCCTTTCGCGCGACTTTCTGCTCGATCGCATCCATGGCCGCGAAGCAATGCCGTTCGATCGCGCGATTGACGTCCTGGCTAGCCGGCTGCGCAAGAAAGTGGATCGGCCGGGAGAGGTTACGATCATCGAAGGGGTGCGCAATCTGGGCTACGTCCTGCGCGACCGGTGTCCATGATGAAAAGACTGCGGCTGCCGCGCGTGAGGGTCATTCTTGTTGCGCTGTCCTTCCTTGCATTGATCCAACTCGGGCTGGCCATGGCCGCGTTCTGGCAAGCCACGCGCAACGCCGACCGCGGCTTTGCGTTTCCCGTGCCGGAGCGGTTGGTCGCGATTGTCGAAGCTGTAGACAATAGCTCGCAAGAGCAGCTTCCGGCCTTGCTTGCAGCGGTTTCCGACGATCGGCTTAGAATCAGCGTAGAGCCGCGTGAAGCCATCATGACTGATTTGGACAACGGTCGCAGCATGCCGGGTGTCGCACAGGTGATAGAGCGCTATGTCGAGCGACTGGGCGATCGCGAGGTCTATTCCTGGATTGCCGTCGAACCGGGCGAGCGCGCAGTGGTCCCGCGCCTGGAGACGACGCGGCTTTACAGTCGGCACCCGCTCAGAATGGCGGTTTCGCTGGCTGACGGACGGTGGCTGGTGGCGGAAACCCGCGGTGACCTCGCCCGCACGATGTTCGGTTTTCCACCAGGCTTGTGGGCAGGAGTTTTCGGCGTAACCGTGGCTTTGCTTTCATTGCTCTTGCTGTGGCAAAGCCTGTCCCCGCTGCCAGCAATCGCGGTGCGTATCCGTGCCTTTGCGCAGGACCAGCAGCCACGATCGATACCACGCAACGGTCCTGCCGAAGTGCGCGAAATCGCGGCCGAGGTCGAAGCGATGCAACAGGAGCTGGCCAATCTGCTTGCCGATCGCCTGACGATGCTTGCTGCTCTCGCCCATGACCTGCGGACCTATCTCACTCGGCTGCGACTGCGAGCGGAGACGCTTGCCGATAGCGAGCAAAGGGAAAGGATGGTGGCCGATCTGGAATCGATGCGGGCCCTGAGCGAATCCGCTCTCGAGTTCGCGCAGCTCGGCTCGCAGCCGGTCCATCCGATGACAGTGGAGATCGGGCCCTTGGTCCGTGACATCGCCGAACGAAGCGGGATCCCCGTCGACGGCTCCGAGCGGAGCGGTCTGGCCGCGGTCATCGATCCGCATTTGTTCGAGCGCGCGTTGGAAAATCTGATTGCCAATGCCGCCAAGCATGGAGGCGGAGGGCGTATCGAATTGTCCGCCGGTTCGGACGAAGTCAGGGTGGACGTGCTCGACGATGGACCGGGTTTCCCGTTTGGAAACACCAGCATGGATCAGCTAGTCGCGCCGTTCACCCGCGGTGATGCGGCACGCACACTCGATATTTCCGGAACCGGGTTGGGCCTCGCCATAGTCAAGCGATCCATCGAGCTTATGGGCGGGAGACTGGCGATAGCGAACAGGGCCGATGGCGGAGCCCGGGTTAGTCTCTTTGTAAGACAGAACTACATCGGGGTGGCTAGCCCATCCGCACATAACTGATGATCGCTTCCTCGAGATCCCTAAAGCACGTGATGAAGGGCGCTACGGTCTCAAGCTGTGCCACGCTCTTCGATAATTCGTCCCCGCGCCATCGCCAGCCTGCCGTCCCGACAAATTCCTAATAAGGCAACTACGTGTCGCGTCTTTAGATCGGCCACCAATAAACCGGTTTGTCTGACTTAAGGTCACCGACAGCATGTAAGGTCCATCTGAAAGTCCGCTTTCATCGCTTCCCCTACCGAAATCAGACATTCCCCAAACGGCCCACTTCCTGACGTTCAAGCGAACGAGGACGAAACGTCCTGAATTGGGCCGAGACCTGTCAGTCTGCTTGCGGGTGCCATAACAACAAAAGCCGCCATTCCGCTACCGATCCCATTGCAGACATTCGCGCCAAAGACAGCTGTGCGCCCCAAAATCGGTCATTCGTGCTCGGCTTCCAATATCCCGAAAGCCGAAAGACCGCTTTCAGGAGACGAATGTTACGTCTCTATCGCCTGAGATTGCTCGTGAAGCGCATTGTCTGGTTCTTGGGGACGAAATCGGACAAAATCGGAACTCCGATTCGCGCGGATCAATCGCCCTTGATCGGAGGGGACTTCATGGCTGTCACACGCATCGTCGCCAACCTTCGGGCGGATGAACCAGGCCGGCTCGCTGAGTTTTATCAGCAAGTCTTCGGGTTGGATCTGACGTTGGACATGGCCTGGATCGCATTTCTGGAGGCCGGCGGCCAACAGAAGGTGGAAATGCACGCGGCGTCTCAAGGAGGTAATGGAACCGATCTGCCGGTCATTTCGATTGGAGTTGATGATCTGGAGTCGTGTGAAGCAGCGGTTCGAGCTGCAGGCGCCGAGATCGTATATGGTCCAGTCAAGGAAGCATGGGGACTCAGCCGGTTCTATTTTCGTGATCCGGCAGGAAATCTCATCAACGTCGTAGACTCCTGAATGCGCGCTTCGACGCGCGGTGAAACTGTTCAGTGCTTTGCGCTTCTGGGCAGGGAACTGATGCTTAGCTGCAAGATCCGAACTATGCTGGATTGAGGTGCGCGTATTTCGGGCAATCCGAACGGCAAACTCCGTCATGCGACCATTCCGGCGGTCGCCAAAGGTACGCGAGCTTGTCCTGCCAACGGTCGGCAGTGTCCATGCGGTCCTTGAGTTGCTTCAACCCCACAAACTGCGCGGAGAGCGGGTTGTAGTCATAGGTCGGCTTGACGAGGCCGGGGTTTGGCTCCTCTTCGACCGCTGCATAGGTTCCGAACAGCCGATCCCAGACGATCATGACTTGCGAGTAGTTCCTGTCGATGTATTGCGGCTGGTTGGCATGGTGGACCTTGTGGATCATCGGCGTGGCGAGCCAGCGATCGAGCCACCCCAGGCGCCCGACCCAGCTGGCATGGTTCCATATCCCATAGGCGTTCTTGAAGACCGTTACCGCGATATAGATAACCGGCGGAACTCCCAGCAGTGCGCCGACACTTTCGAAGAACGGACGGGGAATACCGTCGAGGAAAAACCCGCGTGCCGCCGTCGAATGATTGAATTCGTTCGATGAGTGGTGGATCGAATGGAAGGCCCACAGCAGTCCGACGCGATGCCCCAGCCTGTGATCCCAGTAATAGGCCAACTCGTGAACGACGAAGGCAATCGGGATCGCGACCAGCAGCGGCAGTGCATCAAAGAGGCGAAGGTTGTCATAGACAAGCACATAGATCGCGAGCGGGACCAGAATGCCGATCACAAGGTTGATCACGCTGCTTAGAAGATTGAGCCCGATCGAGCACAATGCGTCCTTGTTGTTGTAGTCGGGATTGCCTCGGATCGCCCAGATGCGTTCGCCGATCACGCTGCCAAAATAGACCGCCGCCAGGATCCAGATCGCTGCTGGACCGCCGATGAACTCAAGTGCGTCGCTCAGGTTCTCCATGAGCCAAGACTATCACCAAGATCGAGCAACTCAATGTCTGCGCAAATGCCGGTCCGCGATGGAGCGTTGAGCTCTGATGGTGTTCACATGATCAGGTGGTCAGCAACCGAGCGCAGGCCGTTTAGCTCGCGCCTATGGTTTGGAGATGGGCTCAGTCCACTAGAGTGGTTGCATCGCCCATTCGGGAAACGCGAGGCTTGCGGCCAAAGCCACCGTGATGGCGGCAAAGAAGGGTGCGCCCAGCCGGACCAGGCGGACATGATGGTCCATTAGCAGGAAAGCCGTCGCGCAAAACCAACCCCGGGGCACAGCATAAGCTCGCAACCTTCAGCAGTGGCTCGCTGCGCATCGACCGGCGCGGCGGTCAGACCGAAGTGGATTACGAAGTCCGCAGCCCAGCCCTGTTTCTGACGTTCCTTGCGCCTTTGCTCTTCCTCGCCCTTGGACAAGCTATCGTTGGAATTGGAATGCTCAACGAAGCGATGAGCGCGGAGCAATCCGATGGCAAGGACGACGAGGAGGAAGAACCGGGCGACTTGCACTGGGTCGATGAGATGCTCGGCGCGCCTGCTCCCGAAAAGCCGGACAGGGATGACAACGAAAAGGATGAAGACCACTCGCCCACCAAATCCTTCGGCCTCGCGGCGATTTTTGCGCTGATCTATCTGGTGGGGCGGTTTCTCGAACCGCGATTGCTCAGGTCCAGCTTGCGTAAGGCTTTATCTGGTGATGAAAAGGTTACGGACGGCGAGTTTGGCGTATCGATCGAGCAAACTGACCGTTCAAGGCAATAGCTGGCTGGAGTTGCCGCCTTCCTTCAAATGTCCGCTAACCACCCAATTTCCGCAACCCATTTCGCAGCGACTGGTGTCCAAAAGCGGTCGGCCGAAGCTGACAGCCGACCGCTTGGACCAATCAAATTTCAGTTCGCTCTGCTAGGAGCAAGGCGTCTTCGACATCGACGCCGAGATAGCGAACCGTATTTTCGATCTTGGTATGACCCAGCAAAATCTGGATAGCACGAATGTTGTCGGTCGCTCGATAGATCATAGCGGCTTTGGTCCGCCGAAGGGAATGCGTTCCGTATTCAGACTTCTGAAGCCCAATCGCGGTTACCCATTCATCGACGAGGCGGGCATACTGGCGCGTACTCATGTGTCCGGCATGATCAATCCTGCTTGGAAAAAGGAAATCGCACGCTGAACCGCCCCGTCGTTCCAGCCACGCTAGTAACGTCGCTCGCACGTCGGCGGTGAGTTCGAACTCGACTGGTCGGTTGGTCTTCTGCTGGATGACGATCGCACGATTGCGGATGTCAGCACCGGCGACCACGTCGCCAATCTTGATCTTCACCAAATCGCAGCCATGCAGGTTGCTGTCGATGGCGAGGTCGAAGAGCGCCTTGTTTCTTAGCCGTCCTTCGCGATCAAGGTGAAAGCGGATCGCCCATATCTGTTTTTGCGTTAGCGGGCGCTTGGTTCCGACATTCTTGCAAACGTTCCAGGCCACGCGTCTCTGCATGGCAGCGTCAAATCGTGAGTATCCCATTGTCTTTCCCCTGGGCCGTCATTGGCCGAGGGAAGAGCAACCGGAGAAGGTGAAAATCTGACCCTGTGTCTGCCATTCAGAGCGCGGCTAAGAGGCCGTTCAAAACGCTTTGGATCGGTCAATCGCGCTATTGCAACGATTTGGCGCAAAGTCCGGCTTCTGGGGGTACTGGTGGGGGTATTTTTGGGACTCAAGCTGAAATAAATCAGCAGAAACAAGTCGATAATGGATCACCAAATGTTCCTCCTCCGCTACCAATCCCAATGAAAACCCGATGCTTTGTCGGCTCGGCTGCCGAGCCGGTTTGTGGCCCGACAGCTCCCGTGGGCTTCGGCTTGAAAAAGGATCTGGGCGGCAGGGCGAAGTGGACGCCTGCGGCACACCTTGAAAATTCGTCTTTGTGCGCAAAGGCCTTTTGCGTCATCATGATGCCGGATCGGAGAAGGGGAGGGCAATCGTGATCAGACCGCATCTGCGTGCCTTCGCGGCGCTTCTGTCGGGTTTGCTGATCGCCGTCCCTGCTGCGGCGCAGGATGAATTCCTCGACGACCCTATCGAGGACGAGGCCGTCGTTACCCCGCGTGTCGTCATCTCTACGTCCCGCGCTGCCGATATCGGTCGCGGCGGGGGCCCCCTGGTCACGATCCAGTCGTCACGGCCGCGCTTGCCGGCCATTGGTGGGGCGGACGACGATCCGGTTGTGCTCGGTCGACCCAGCGGCATGCCGCTGGCCTTCGCATCGGTCACGAGCCGGTTCGGGCGGCGTATGAACCCGGTCACCGGCATGTGGGGCAACCATCGGGGCATCGACCTAGCAGCGCCCTATGGCACGCCGGTCAGTGCGACCGGCGATGGCATCGTGGTGCAGGCGGGCTGGATGGGAAGCTACGGCATCCTGGTGGTCATCCGCCACGGCGCAGGGGTGGAAACCCGCTATGCGCATCTGTCGGCGCTGGCGGTGCGAACAGGCACCAAGGTGAGCAAGGGCGAGATTATCGGCTATGTCGGTTCGACGGGTCGTTCGACCGGGCCGCACCTCCATTACGAAATTCGTGACAGGCAGCAGGCGCTGGACCCTGAACGCAGCCTCGGCCAGTAGCGGTAACCAGCCCCTCGTTAACTGCGACGCGCCGACAGAACGGTTGTCGTTAACCGTCAAATTGTCACTCGAGCCATGCCTGTTGCATACGAATCATGCGGTTATTCGGGGGCTTGGCTGACGTCGTTTGCAAAGCTGGGATATGGCGAGTTATTCGCTTATCCTTGACAGGTTAACCAATATGTGAAACTTTCCTACCCTATAAGGCGCTGAATCTCGGGGTTAAAAGTTAGTGAACTTTTAGTCGTTGACGATTGGGGGCCTGAAGGAAAAAATGCATTTGTTTCGTGAGGGAACCAGCCTTCAGTTGCCGGCGCAAAGCCGGGATAACTAAAACGAAGGTCGCGCCGGTTCCTGAAATATTCCCCACGAACAAGGGTATAGCGGGCATTTCGTCCGCAGCCCACTTTGTGCGACCCCCCGTTTCCGGGCAGCCGGGCGGGGAAAGAGGGGAATATCGAAATGACTTTCATCAAGACCTTTGCTCGTGACGAATCCGGCGCCTCGGCTGCCGAATACGCTCTGATCCTGGTTGTCGTCGGCTTGGCCATCGTCGCTGCGGCGCAGGGCCTGTCGGGTGCCATCTCGGGCGCCATGACCCGTACCGCTACCAAGATCAATACCGCTACCTGATCGGATTTTCCCGAGCCGGTCACGGCTGGCTCGGGGCTTCCATCCGCGGTTCCTTCAAGGAGAGCAGTCATGCAATTCGTGAAAAGCTTCATGCAGGATGAATCTGGCGCTTCGGCTGCCGAATACGCCCTGATCCTCGTCGTCGTCGGCCTCGCTATCGTCGCTGCCGCTCAGGGTCTTTCGGGGGCCATCGCCGGTGCCATGGACCGCACGTCCACCAAGCTCAATTCCGTGACCTGAATGCGCGATGGGTCCGCTGCTGCAAAGGAGCGGACCCATTCCACTTTGAAAGCAGTTGGGGGGGGCAGCGCATGGATCGGCGCAATATCATCATTCTCGCGGTGGCCATCCTGGTCGGCGCGGTGGCCGTTTACCTGGCCAATTCCTGGTTTTCCGGGGTTGAGCAGCGGCAGGCGCAAGTGGCCGAAAAGCAGCGGCTAGTCCGTGTCGTCGTCGCCAACCAGGATCTCACCTTCGGAGCGCCCATCAGCAGTGATACGGTTCGTCTCGCCAACTGGCCGGCCGATTCCGTTCCTGAAGGCGCCATCACCGATCTCCAGCGCCTTACCACAGGAACCAACGTGGCCATCCGCCCCATTGCGCGCGGCGAGCCCATCCTGATCTCCCGAATTTCCGACCGCGCCATCCTGTCGGCGAATATCCCGCAGAATATGCGCGCCATCACCGTGCCGATCGGTGCAACCACCGGCGTCGGCGGCTTTGTCTTTCCCGGCGACGTGGTCGATGTGTTCCTGACCCGCCCTATTCCGGGTGACGGTGCAGAGTCGAACGACAAGATGACGACCGTGCTGCTCGAGAACATCCAGGTCCTGGCGGTCGACCAGAAAGCCAGCGAGACCGAAACCAATCCCGAAGTCGGCAAGACCGCCACGGTTCTCGTCGACCAGCGCAGCGCCCAGAAACTGGCGCTGGCAGAGCAGGTCGGCACGCTGACCATGGCCCTGCGCAATGTCGAGGACCAGTTGATCGGGCCTGAACCCGTCATCACCACGCGCGACCTCGGCGGTCGCGGCATCTACATGGCGGACCGTTCGCGCGGCTCCGCGCCGGCGCCATCGGTTCCGACGACGATCATCCGGGCGGCCCCTGACGGGACCCCGCGCGAATTGGCCAAGGCGCCCATGCGGCCCAGCGGCCCGAGCATGACTGTGGTTCGCGGCACCGAAAGCACGACCGAGGAGGTACGCCGTCATGGCAGCAGTTTCTGATATGCGCCGGCTGATCGCCGTTGCGGCCTTGCCGCTTGCGCTCGCCGCCGTCTCGCCTGCCACGGCGCAGACCTATTCGGACGATGGCATCCACACCGGATCGCTGGAAGTACCGAAAAACAAGAGCCAGGTAGTGACGGCGGATCGTCCTATTGCCCGGGCCATGATCGGCAATCCCGATATCGCCGATATCGTGCCGCTCAGCGACCGGTCGATCTACGTTCTCGGCAAGACCATGGGGACGACCAGCCTGACCCTGTACGACCAGAACGGGCGGGTCCTTTCGGTAATGGACGTATCGGTCGGCCCGGACGTCGAGACGTTCCGCACCCAGATCGACCGCCTTCTGCCGGGAAGCGACATCGACGCGCATATCTCGGGCGAATCCATGGTGCTGACGGGCCTCGCTTCGGATGGCGCCATGGTCGACCGGGCCGTGCAGATCGCCCGTACCTATGCCGGCGGCAATGTCGTCAACCTCATCTCCATGGGCAGCAGCCAGCAGGTGATGGTGGAAGTGCGCTTTGCCGAGGTGAAGCGCGAAGTCGGCCAGGATATTGGCGTGCGCGGCTTCGCCAACGATGTCGGCGGACCCTTCGCCGCGCTCGGACCGGGCGCGGGGCTGAGGCCGGGGCCGGACGGTACGGGCGTGCTCGAAGTCGGATCGATCACCAACAGCTTCGGCGTGTTCGGCGACACCTTCCGCTTGCTCGGGCTCGATATCGAAGCCTATCTCAACGCACTGGAAAACAAGGGCTTTGCCAAGACCCTTGCCGAGCCGACGCTGATTGCCCTGTCGGGCGAGAAGGCCAGCTTCCTCGCCGGCGGCGAGTTCCCAGTTCCGGTGGTCCAGTCCGGCAGGGGTGGCGACGACGGCAACAGCGGCGCCGTCACGGTCGAGTTCAAGCCCTTCGGCGTCAGTCTCGCCTTCACCCCGACGGTGTTGGGTGACAAGACGATCAACCTGGTGGTGGAACCCGAAGTCAGCGCGATCGACCCTGCGGCCTCGATCCAGCTCAACGGGATCTCCATCCCCGGGCTGCAGACCCGCCGCGCCTCGACCACGCTGGAACTGCGCGACGGCGAAAGCTTCGCCATTGCAGGCCTGCTGCAGCAGGATTTCCAGACCACGATCAACCAGGTGCCCTTGCTGGGCAATATCCCGATCCTTGGCGCGCTGTTTCGTTCGACCCAGTTCCAGAAGGGCGAGACGGAACTGCTGATCATCGTCACGCCGCGCCTCGTCAGGCCGATCCGGCCGGACCAGGTCAAGCTGCCGACCGACCGGGTCGCCGATCCGACCTCGCTGGGCACGGTGCTGATGGGCGAGCCCTATGATCCGGTACCGGCCGAACAACTCGCAAAGCCGCAGGGCGATGCTGCCGCGGGAGGTGACTATGATTATTGATCGCAGGGCACTCTTTGCGCTCGGCCTGGTGGGCCTTGCCACCGCCGGTTGCGCGGAAAATTCGATGTACGATCGCCCCGGCGATGCTGCCTTCGGCGAGGCCAACCGCCAGACCATGATGGCGCAGGTGATCGATCCCGATCCGGTGTACGAAACCGATGCCACGTCGAGCGGCGAAAAGGCCGCGGCGGCGGTCGAGCGCTATCGGCAGGACAAGGTCAAGCAGCCGGAAGGCATCCGCACGACCGAAGGCACTAGCCAGACCGGCAGCGGACCGCAGTAGGGAGGGTGTCGGCGATGTCGGATCACAGCACCATGCGCTCGGTTGGCCCGGTTCGTCCAGATACACTCCGGCGCCGGTTCTGCCGCGACGAGTCGGCCGCGGTCGCCTCGACCTATGCGCTTGCCATGTTCGTGATCGTGGGCATGGCCGGTGTTGCCTGGGACTGGACCCGCATGACCGCGCTCGACACCGAGCTGCAGAATGCGGCCGACCAGGCCGCGCTGGCCGCTGCCACGCAGCTCGACGGTAACGCCAACGCCATCGCCCGGGCCACCAATGCCGCCAGCAACCTCGTCGAGAACAAGACCCTGATGGGCAATGACGGGCCCGGCACGGCAATCACCATTGCCGCGACCAACGGCCTTGTCTTCTACAACGGCTACAATCAGGCCAGCGACAGTTTCGGAACTGTGGCGACCACGGACGCTGCTGCTCGTGTCGTCACCGTCACGATCACTCCGCGCCAGGCGGTGTATTCGCTTACTCCTGTCGTCGGTGTCTTCCGCTCCTCCAGCATCCGGGCCCAAGCCACCGCCTCGCTCGGCTCCGCCATCTGCAACACCCCGCCGGTGATGCTGTGCAATCCGCTGGAGGACGACGGCAAGCGGTTCAATCCCGCCAACTACGTCGGTAAGGGTCTGAAACTCCTGACCGATAACGGCGCGGGCGTGCCCGGCAACTTCGGGTTCCTTGCCAATGGGCTGGGTACTGGCGCATCACAGCTCGCGGCCAATCTTGGTCACGACCAAGTGCCGGGCAACTGCCAGCCGGGCGGGCAAGTACTGACCGAGCCCGGCCAGAAGGATGTTGTGTTCAACGCCATCAACACGCGCTTCGACTTGGATATCAACGGCGCCAACAGCTGTCCCGATGGTGACGCCAATTGCACCGCGCCGCCGATCTCGCGCAAGGATCTCGTCAAAGGGGGCGGGAACAGCTGCGGCTATTCCAAGAACGGCACAGGTAACAGCTGGCAGCAGGCATCCGTCGCTGGGCGGTACGTACCGCCTTCGGCCCGCGTGCTCACCGCCGCCGAGCGAGCCGACGTCAAGATCATCGGCTATCCGCGCGACCTGTGCCATGCCTGGTCGGAAGCCGGCAATTGCAACACCATCGATCCCCTGCTGGACCGGTACGGCCTGATCGGGACAGGGGACTGGGATCGCGACGCCTTCTTCCAGACCAACTACGGGTGGGATTCGGGAACCTGGAAAACCAATACCGGCCTGACCGCCTCGGCGACGCGCTATCAGGTGTACCTGTGGGAGACCGCGCGCGATGCGAGTCCGGGTCTCAGTAACTCCGAAGCTGAGCAGACCGATAACGGAGGCAAGTTTTCCAGCGCGGTCCCCGTTTGCCGCACCAAGGGATCACCGCAGCGCCGGGTGATGACCGCTGCGGTGATCAACTGCAAGGCCGAAGGCGTTGCGGGCCGTGCAACGGCCAAGGTCGATTACTGGGTCGAGGTATTCCTGGTCGAACCTTCGGTCTACCGCGAAGACAAGAGCAGCAAAAAGCTGACAGACGACAACCAGGTCTATGTCGAGGTGATCCGCGCGGTCGATGTCGGCGACGACGGCAATGTAGGGAAGGTGGTCCGCAGGGACGTGCCTTATCTGATCCGATGATCCGCGCCATCCGCAAATTCGTGCTCGGCACCGAAGGTGCGGCAGCCGCCGAGATGGCGCTCATGCTGCCGTTGCTGACGATCATAATGTTCGGCGGCATGGAAATGGGCGGCTATTTCTGGAGCGAACACCAGGTCATCAAATCGGTGCGGAACGGCACCCGGTTTGCCGCACGGCAGGATTTTTCCAACTTCGTCTGCGGAGCGAGCACGGTCGGCGCGAAGGACGCGGCCGTGCGTAACTTCGTCCGGACAGGCACGGTCGACGGTACCGGCAATCCCGTAGTCCGTACCTGGACGGCGGCCAACGACGGCATAACGATTTCGGTCAACTGCAAGACGGGGCAGGACTTCACGAATGGCGGCATCTACTCCGACCAGTCGGGCGCCGCGGCCTCGACGATCGACTCCGCGCGGAATGTGATGATTTCCGTCAGCTTGCCGTATCCGTCGCTGTTCGGGAACCTCGGCTATCTGAACGGCCGAAACATCCGTGCCTTTGCCCAAAGTCCGGTGACGGGGTTCTGATGTTCGGGCGGCGCTTCCTCGACGACGAGCGCGGGTCTGCGGCCGAGTTCGCCCTCGTGCTGCCGCTCGCGATGGCGTTCCTGTTCGGCATTATCGATGCCGGGCGCTACATGTGGCAGGTGAACCAGGCGGAAAAGGCGACGCAGGCCGGCGCTCGCGCCGCAGCTACCACCGCGATGATTCCCGATGGACTGATCAATCATTCATTCTCGGTTTCGAACGGCGTTCCCCAAGGGGCGCCGGTCCCGACCAATCATTTCACCGGCATTCGTTGCGTAGGGACGACGGCGGGCGCCGCGCCCGCTTGCACATGGATCGCGATCCCGGGCGTGACGCTGTCTAACACCAGTTCGAATATTACGCTGAACCCCAGTGCTGCCCGCTTCGCGACGGTCCTGGCGCGGATGAAGGTGTTCATGCCCAACCTGGCTCCGTCCAACGTCACGGTCAGCTATCTCAATTCGGGCCTCGGCTTCGCCGGCGATCCCAGTGGACCGGATATTTCGCCGGTCATCCGGGTGCAGCTCAGCGGCATGCAGTTCAGGCCGATCCTGACAAGTGTGTTCGGCCTTAACTGGAATCTTCCGCCTTCCCCCTATTCCATCACCCAGGAAGACGGGCAGGGCGCCTGTTACGAGGAGATCTGCTGATGGTCTCCGCAATGGAAATGGAATGAAATCGATGGGAGGCGAACTGAACTTGCAGACCGTCGGCTTTGACCGGATGGCGCTGGGCAGCGCGCGGATTGCGATCGTCGCGTCGCCCGCGCACATCGATTCTCTGCGCAGCCAGCCGGCCAGCGAATGGCTGGGCAATGCGCATTACGCTCCACTGGAGGCCGGACAGCCGGTCGATGTCAACGCACTCTCTGCATGTGACGTTGCCATCGTCGAAGTAGATCCGGCGGAGCCGGACAGCCTCTCGCGCATCAAGCAGGTGAAGCTGTACGACCGCCAGCTTCCCTTGATCGTGGCGATGCCCAGCGGCGACCTGGCGACGGTACGGGCGCTCATCAAGTCCGGCGTCGACGATGTCGTCTCGCTGCCGCTGAATGCGGAAGAAATTCTCCAGACCGTCCTTGCCATCATCGAAGTCCGCGCCGAGCATGTGACCGGTCCGGTGACGCTCGCCCCGGTGACCGTAGTGTGCCGGGCAATGGGCGGTTGCGGCGCCACCACTGTGGCAACCCATCTGGCGGCCGCGCTGGCCGATCCAGACGCAGCGTCACCCAATGTGTGCCTGATCGATCTGGACCTGCAGTACGGCCGCATTGCCGAAAGCCTCGGGATCACGCCCAAGCGGACGTTCGAAGATCTGGCCTCTGCCGGCAATCGGCTCGACAGCGCGTTCCTGCGTTCGGTGGCCGTCCCGCATGCGGCCGGCTTTGCCGTAGTGGCCGCACCTGCCGAGATCGGGCCGATCGAAGCGCTCGATGTCGAGGTATTGAGCGCGATCCTGCGGACCGCGCGGCGCGAATTCGACCACGTCATCATCGATATGCCCAGCGACTTGACCAATTGGGGACTTTCGGTCGTGTCCAGCGCAGACCGCGTCCTGATGGTGCTGGAGCCGAAGGTGGCCGCCATCCGCCAGGCGAAGCGCAGGCTCGACCTGTTCCGCAACCTGGGCTTCGATCTCAGGCTGGTCACGCTCGTCCTCAACCGGGCCGAGAAAAGCATTTTCGGCAGTATCAGTGTGAACGATGTCGAAGACGCGCTCCATCGTTCGGTGGACATTGCGATCCGTGACGAGGCCAAGACGGTGCCGGTTGCGCAGGAACAGGGCCTCCTGGCGCATGAATGGCGGGCCAAGTCGACCTTCTGGCTGGATATCCGCAAGCTTGCCGAGACAGTGCGGACAGCTACGTCGCAGGAGCAAGCCGCATGAAATGGGATATCGGCAAGATCGGGACGAGCAACCCCGGCACCGAAATTCGCGTCGACAACGACACCCAGCTGACCGAGGACGAAATCGACCGGTTCCTCGATCTCAAAACCCGCGTCCATCGCAAGTTGCTCGACATGATTACTCTTGCCAATCTGGAGAAGCTATCCCGGGCGCAGGTCGAGGAAGAGGTCGGCGATATCGTCCTGTCGATCCTTATCGAGGAAGATGCCGCGCTCAATGCCAGCGAACGCGATCGCTTGGTTGACGAGGTTCTGGATGAACTGCTGGGCCTCGGGCCGCTCGAGCCGCTTCTTGCCGACGAGACGATTACCGACATTCTCGTGAACGGCCATCGCGATGTGTTCGTGGAGCGCGCCGGTCTGCTCGAGCGGGTATCGACGCGTTTCCAGGACGAGCGCCACTTGCTGCGCATCATCCAGAAGATCGTCAGCGCTGTCGGTCGGCGCGTGGACGAATCCTCTCCCTTCGTCGATGCACGCCTTGCCGACGGTTCGCGCGTAAACGCGATCGTCCCGCCACTGGCGCTCGACGGGTCTCTTCTCTCCATTCGCAAATTCGCGAAGAAGAAAATCGACATGGCCAAGCTGGTCGACCTTGGCAGTATACCTGCCGAGGTTGCCCAGATCCTCGAGGCGGTCGTCATGTCGAGGCGTAACGTCCTGATTTCGGGGGGCACAGGCTCCGGCAAGACCACCTTGCTCAATGCGCTGTCGGCCTTCATCGACGCGAAGGAGCGCATCGTCACCATCGAAGATTCGGCGGAACTCCAGCTTCAGCAGGAACATGTCGCCCGGCTGGAAACGCGCCCCGCCAACATCGAGGGTACGGGCGAAATTACCCAGCGCGATCTCGTGAAAAACGCGCTTCGTATGCGGCCCGACCGGATTATCCTCGGCGAGGTTCGCTCCGGCGAAGCGTTCGACATGCTGCAGGCCATGAACACCGGCCATGATGGTTCCATGACGACGGTGCACGCAAACTCGCCGCGCGATGCATTGTCGCGTATCGAACAGATGATTGGCATGAGCGGGATCGACATTTCGCCTACCTCTGCTCGCGCCCAGATCGCCTCAGCGATCAATATCGTCGTCCAGATCGGCCGCCAGGCGGACGGTCGGCGGCGCCTTCTCAGCCTTTCGGAAGTCGTCGGCATGGAAGGCCCGACGGTCACCATGCAGGAAATCTTCCACTTCAAGATGACCGGACGCGGCGAAGACGGCAGCGTGCTCGGCTATTTCGAGGCGACCGGGATCAGGCCCAAGTTCCTGCAGATAGCGCAGGATATGGGGATCAACATTCCCGCAGACCTGTTCCGCCCTTCGCTCAAGATGGGATCGCATCCGTCATGAACAGCGAAGTCGTCCGTTTCCTGACGCTGCTGGGCGTTTTCGTCTCCGTCCTCCTGATCGGGCAGCTGGTCATGCGGGCCATGTGGGAGAACAGGGCCTATGCCGGTGCCGTCAACAAGCGTTTGCGGCTGATCGGCAAGGGCACCGACCGCGAAGGCGTCGTCGCCATACTCCGGCGCAACCACCCGCACTATTCAGGTTCAGGGCCGGCCATCTACCAGAACTGGCTGAATGGGTTCCAGGCCAAGCTGATGATGGCCGCAGTGCCGTTTACCGCGACACAGTTCGTGTTCGGCATGGCTTTGCTGTTCGTCGTTTTGATGGCGGGTGTGTCGACTGCCATCTTCTTCAGCAATTTCTCGTTCACGTCGGGCATCGTGCAGATCGTGATCGCGTTCTGCGCCGCCTTGGCGGTTGGCGTGCCGATCCTGGTCGTCTCCTTCCTCGCCCAGCGGCGACGGAAGCGGATGCAGGAGCAGTTTCCGATCGCGCTCGACATTTTCGTCCGCGCGCTGCGCTCGGGCCATCCTATTGCGTCCGCGATCGACTTGCTGACGCAGGAAATGGAGGATCCGATCGGTTCGGAATTCGGGCTGATTTCGGATGAGGTTTCCTACGGCGCGGAGCTAACGGATGCGCTCGAAGACCTCGCGGAACGGTGGGATCTCGAGGATATCCGCATGTTCGTGGTTTCGCTGTCGGTCCAGAACGAGACCGGCGGTAATTTGGCCGAGATCCTCGAAAACCTGTCCCACGTTATCCGCGAGCGCGCGACGCTCTACCTCAAGGTACGTGCACTCAGTTCGGAAGGTCGGATGACCGGCTGGCTGCTTACCGGCCTGCCGATCTTCACCTTCGTCTCGCTCTTCACGATGAATCCCGCCTTCTACCTGGAGGTCGCGATGGACCCGATCTTCTACATCGGCTTTCCGGCGCTCATCGTGTGGTACTTCATCGGCGTCTACGTGATCAGGCGCATGATCGACCTGAAAGTTTGAGCATGATCGATTTTCTCGCAGCAAACGATCTGGCACGCATTTCCTTCCTGATGCTGCTGTTCGCAGTGGTGACCATCGGCATCTACATGGTCAGCCGGACCTATAACCGGCGTGCGGTCGTTCGGTCGGAACTGAAGACGATTGCCGAAACCCATTCGGTACGCGGGGAGCGTATTTCGCTTCAGGAGCGCCGCGACGATGCGTGGTCCAAGATGGCCGATGCGGTCGAGCGGGTGGGCCTCAACCTTGCCGACACCAATCCCGACAAGCTGCGCAAGAAACTGCGGGCTGCCGGCTATGTGTCGCCGTCCGCGCCGCGCGTCTTCACAATGGTGAAGCTGGTTCTCGTTTTTGCCATCCCGCTCGCCTACATCCTTATCCAGGCGTCCGACCCGGAGCCGATGTCGACGTTCCGCCTTCATGGCGTGGGCGGCATGATGGCGCTGGCGGGCCTGATCCTGCCCAATCTTTACATCACCGCCAAGGCCGACAGGCGCCGCGAGGAAATCACCAACGGGTTTCCCGATTGCCTCGACCTGACGCTCGTGTGCGTCGAGGCCGGGCTCGGCCTCGAATCGGCGATGGACCGTGTCGGCCGCGAAATGGTGACGTCGCACCCGCTTGTCGCGCGGCTGCTGTCGGAGGCAACCCTGCAATTGCGCGCCGGCGCCAACCGCGAGGATGCGCTGCGTCGCATGGGCGACCAGAGCGGTGTCGACGAAATCCGCAGTTTCGCGACCCTGCTCATCCAGTCGGACAAGCTCGGCACCAGCGTGGCCGATACGCTGCGCGTCTATGCCAATGAAATGCGCGAGAAACGCAGGCTTCGGGCCGAGGAAAAGGCCTATCGCCTGCCGGTATTGATCTCGATCCCGCTGGTTGTGAACATGCTGCCGGTGATGATCGGGGTGTTGATGATGCCCGGTGTCGTTCGGGTGATCCGGGAACTCATCCCGGCCCTTGGAACAGGAGGATGACGATGAAAAAGCTTCTCGGTCCGGTCACTCTGATGGTGGCGGCTTCAGCCCTCGGCGGGTGCCAGTCGCCGTTCCTGCAAAGCCTCGGACTCGTCAAGAAGACACCGGCGCAAGCCGGCTTCGTCCGCGGAGCCGACAGTGTCGTGGCGCTTGAGGAAGGAAGGGCTTTCCTCCGCGACGGCCAGATTTCCGCAGCCGTTGCGTCCTTCAAGATCGCCCAGATCGATCCAGATACGGCAGCCGATGCCAAGAACGGCCTGGGCGTGGCCTTTGCGAAACTCGGGAGGCTCGACCTTGCCGACCGCTATTTCCGCGAAGCACTGGCGTTGCGTCCGTCCGACGACAGGTTTGCGGCCAACCTGCTTCGCCTGCAACGCGATGTGATGCTGGCGAGAGGCGTTGCCATGGAGCCGGCTCCGGCGTTGGCTGCGGCCGCGCCTGCTGCGTTGGTTGCGGCTGCGGCCGAGCTGCCGCCTGTTTCAGCAGTGCCGGTCAAGGTCGCGAAACGCGAGCGTCGGGCAGAGTACCGTATCGTCACCGGTGCAGGCTCTGCTCCGGCTCCGGCAATCGAGGTCGCTGCGCGCGAAGTGAAGAAGCCGGCACCGGATGCCGCCGCCTCTGCGAGCAAGGACCAGGTAACGGACAAGCCCGCGCAGCCGAAGCAATTGACCCGCCGCGAGGCGAAACCCCTGGAAGTGGCGTTCTGATTTGACTTTACCCGAACCGGCGGTCCTCGTCGCGCTGATGATGATTTTCGTCGGCGCGGCCCTGGCCATTCACGACATTCTGCATCGTAAGCTTCCGAACTGGCTGGTGGCCGTCATGCTGGGGCTTTCGGCTGTCTACGGCGTGCTCACGCTCGGGTGGGCCGGGTTCGCGCTTGCAGCCACACACGGTCTGGTGACGCTTCTCGTGGGTGCCTTACTGTTTCACTGGAAGGTGATCGGAGCAGGCGACGCGAAGTTCTATTCGGCGATCGCGACCAGCGTTCCATGGTCTGGTGCCTTGTCGCTGATATGGTGGACGACCGTCGGTGGCGTGCTGCTCCTGTTCCTGCTGCTCGGGCCCATCGTCGCGCGGCGCCGGAAGAAGCTGGAAGGTTCGTTATCCGTGCCCTTCGGTGTCGCCATTTTCGTGGGCCTGGTGGGGATCGTCACCTTCTAGGCCCGGCGGACCGACTCATCCGCCGCCGAGAACGATGATGTCGCGGTTGGGGTCGTAGCGAAGATCGATCCCTTTTTCCCGCAGAGCCTTGAAGGTAACGAGTCCGCTCGGCGGGAAGCCCGCCAGCTTGGCTGCCTTCTGGTCGTTTCCGTCCACGAGCTTGCGTGCATCGGCAATGTCCATCAGCAAGAGCGATGTCCTGTCGATGACGATATCGACGGCACCGATTTCCCTTGTGCCAGACTGGACTACCTTGCGCACACGTATCGAGCCATCGGTGGCCGCCGCCAGCGCCGCGGAAGAGCCGCTGGTCTGCGGCAGCGAGAAATTAAGCGGAATGAAGGACGAATTGTCGGCCCGTTCAGCCAGCCGAGACTGGCCATCGATCGTGCGTGACACTGTGGGCGCGGCGGGTTCTGTTTCGCCTTCAACCGCTGTTGCGAGCGACGCGCCCTGCTGCTCGCCAAGGACCCTCGATGAAGTATCCTTGTCTGTTAGAACCTGCCCTTTGGGAGGATGGGACAGATCGGAAATGTAGGTTTTGGAAGAAAGGCGCTTAATGCCGTCGGCAATCGATATTGCCACGATGAACAGCACGACAACCGCCAAGTAGCTGCCGGTAACAAGGTTCCACAGCTCCTGCCAGTTATGCCGTCCTGGAAGACTGTCGCCGCTACGAATGATTGCCCCCTCCGTTTCGCTGCTTCGTGATTAGCATCGCTGAGGCGGTGCGGTCCAGCCACTACTTCAACCTCTCTTCGACCGAGTCTTTGGTCCGTAGTGGGTCTGTGCTTGCCAATATGGGACAAATTTGCACCGGTGTGCTGCCGGGAACCCCGTTATTCGTCTGAATCTATTAGATAACTGCGGCTGACGGGCGTGATGGTTAATTCGCTTGAAACCATAAGGAAAAGCCTACAGAACCGTTGCTCGGCCAGTCCGCACGATGCGGGGATAGAGCCGTTAACCCAGGGTCGCTTGCGTAAACTGACGGACTTGGCCTGCTCGAAAACCCGGCTTCGTCTCGTCGCCATGGTCAGCCCGGAAGCGGGCACGCCATTGGTTTGCAAGATGGACCGGGAAGATGGATTTTCACGAACGCAGCGAAGATGAAGCCAACCTCGTGCAGGCGCAGGAAGCGCTTGGCACTCCGGGGACGAACGATGCGGTTCTGTCCGCGGCGGGCAATACGGTCACGTTGCCTGCGGGAAGTGCCATCGAGGCGCTCGAGGTTGACGGGCGTGACCTGATCATCGTCCTGACCGACGGAACCCGCGTCGTCGTTCCCGATGGCGCTGTCTTCGTGCCTCAGATCATCGTCGGCGGCGTCGTCGTGCCGCCGCAGAACGTTGCCCAGTTGCTGACCGGCAACGAGCCGGAGCCGGCGGCAGGGCGCCCGCAAAGCTCGGGCGGAAACTTCGCCGACGACGAGGGGGCAATCCAGGATGCCTTTGACCTCGGCGACCTGCTCCCGTTCACCGATTTCGGTTTTCCCCAAGATAGGGAAGAGGAAATCATTCCCGCCTTCATCGATCGCGATCCCGAAGTCGTTATCGAGACGCCCGACAACCCGGCAGGCGTCACCTCGGCCATTGCCACGGTCGACGAAGAGGGCTTGCCGGAACGTGGGGCTCCGCGTGAACCCAAGGGTACCAACGAGGCAGGTAACGGCGAGACCGCCAGCGGAACGATTGTCTTCAATTCACCCGATGGCCTGTCGGCAATCCTCATCAACGGGGTAGCGATCACGCAGGTGGGGCAAAACTTCACCTCGCCGGTAGGACGTCTGACCATCACGAGCATCAACCTCGCGACTGGCGAAATCGGCTTTACCTACACCCTGCTCGACAACACCATCGGCCAGGACCGCGACGGATTCTTCCAGGTTACCGTGATCGATACCGATGGTGACCAGGCGTCGGCTTCGCTGACAATCAACATCGTCGACGACGGTCCGATTGCGGCCAATGACATCGGCATCGTGCCGGCCGGTTCGCACGCGCCCATCGCCGGGAATGTGCTGGTCAATGACGTCTCGGGCGCTGACAACTTCCCTGCCACGGGCGGTGTCGTCACCTTTGGCCGGAGCGAAGTCTCGGTCGCTGCCGGTGGGTCGGTTCAGGGGCAATATGGCATCCTGACGATCAAGGCGGACGGGTCCTACACTTACACCCGCGGACTCAACACGCCGGGCGGGGTCGAGGAAAGCTTCACCTATACGATTGTCGACCAGGACGGCAGCCGGTCGACCGCAACGCTCGTCATCCGCATTGCGGATGCGCAAAACGCGATCACTTTCGTTCCGGAAACGGGCGACGGAACTGTAGTCGATGAAGGCGGCCTGGGTACGCGGCCCGGTGAAACCGCCGGCACCGGCGAAATTGCCGACAATGATGCCAACAACAATTCGGACAAGACCGAGACGACGGGCTCGACGATCACCTTCAACAGCCCGGACGGTGTCGCCAGCGTTTCGATCAACGGCGTGACCATCACGCCCGGTGCACTGCCGCAAACGATCGTGCAGACCACCGGCGGCACGCTTGTCATCACCAGCTATTCGTACGATCCGGTCACCGGTAACGGCACCATCGGTTACGTGTTCACGCTGGGCGACAATACCGCAGGCGACAGCACCAAGTTCGATTTCACGATCCGCGTTGTCGACCTCGACGGCGATTCCGCTACTGACACCGTGACGATCAATGTCGTCGACGACACGCCAACTGCGGTGGACGATGCTGCGACGCAGGCCGCCGAGAATGCGCCTGTCACGGTCAATGTTTTCGCCAACGACACGCCCGGCGCCGACAATGTGGCGCTCTCTGCGATAGCACCTGTTGCGGGCAGCCTCAGCGGCACGGGTACGCTGGTTTACAACGGCAACGGCACCTTCACCTACACGCCCGGACCTGGCGAGGAAGGTACCGTCACCTTCGACTATTCGATCACTGACGGCGATGGCGATGTAGCCACGGCCACAGTGACGATCAGCCTGCTCGAGGATTCCTTGCCCGAGATCGCTGTCGAGGGCGACGACGATGTGGCCGAGGCCGGCCTTCCTGCGCGCGGCAGCGAAGCGGCGGGGTCGGATGCAGCCAGTGCCAGCGAAACAGCGGTTGGCGCGATTGGCATCGGGACTGGCAATGATGCCGTAGCATCGCTCGTCATCAACGGCGTCAACGTGACCGGCGGCGGCACGGTGACGACAGCCAAGGGCGTCCTGACCGTGACTTTCGCGAATGGAAGCTACGGCTATTCCTACACCCTGACCGACAATACGCTGGTCGACCCTGACAGCGACACCTTCACGCTTGTTGTGACGGACAGCGACGGCGACACGGCGTCGACCTCGCTGGTGATTGCCATCGTCGACGATGTTCCCGATGCTGCGGACGATGCCAACGCCATCGCCGCAGGGCTGTACGGTCCGGTCGGGGGCAATGTTCTCGCAAATGATACGCAAGGGGCGGATTCCGCCAAGGTCACGAGCTATAGCGGTGCCGGCGGGAGCGGAGGTCCGGGCGATGTGGTGCAGGGCCTCTATGGCTTCCTGACGATCGCCGCCGATGGCAGCTACAGCTACACGCGCAATCCCGGCACACCCGGCGGGGTCAGCGACAGCTTCGGCTACACCATCACGGACGGCGATGGCGATACCGCATCTGCATTGCTCGTGATCGCTATCGCGAACTCGGGCACATCGCTTGATCTGCCCGCCCTTGGCGAAGCTGGTACACAGGTTGCAGAGGCCGGGCTTGCCGGTCCGCCGGCAGGCTCGGACGCGGCGTCGGACAGCGAGTTCACCAGCGGCGTGTTCACCTTCACGGCGCCTGACGGGCCTGCAACGGTCACGATCGGCGGCGTCGCCGTCACGGCGGTCGGCCAGACGTTTGTTGGCGCGCATGGTACGTTGACGGTTACCGCGATTGCGGCCGGATCCATCAGCTACATCTACGAGCTGCAGGACAACACCAGCGGCGATGCCACGCAGGACGCCTTCGTCGTCCGCGTGACGGACAAGGATGGCGATTTCAGCCAGGATACGCTCAGGATCGCGATCGTCGACGATCGGCCTTCGGCGGCTGCCGATGTCGATTCCGTCACCGAGGATGGCCCGCTGGTTGCGGACGGGAACGTCCTGACCGGTAGCGGCGGTGCCGATGCAAATGCCACGGACGGAGCAGGCGATGTTCTCGGAGCGGACGGTGCCTCTGTCACCGGCGTTGCGGCCGGCACTCCGGCAGGCCCGGTGGCCGGATCCGTAGGTGCTGGCGTCGCCGGCGACTACGGTTCGCTTACCATCGGTTCGAATGGCGACTACAGCTATGTGCTCGATAATGCGAACGCGCTGGTGCAGGGGCTGGACGGAACCGAGACGCTGACGGATGTCTTCAGCTATACCGTCACCGACGGCGACGGCGACACCACCACCACCACCGTGACCGTCACCATCAACGGGACGGACGATCCGGTCGTCATCACCGGTCTGGACGGCGAGGGCGCGGAAGAGACCCTGTTCGAAAACGACCTGGCCGATGGCTCGTCGCCCGATGCGGCGGCGCTGGTCCAGACGGGTTCGTTCACGATCACCAGCCAGGATGGCCTTGCCACACTCACGGTCGGCGGTGTCGTAGTGTTTTCGGCAAGCGCGACCACGACCTATCCGGTTACCGTTGCGGATCCTGTCTATGGCATCCTCACCATTACCGGCGTGACCTCCACGACTGATGCCAATGGCGACGTCGTGGCTGCCACGGTCAGCTATCGTTATGTCCTCGACGATAATTCGCTGCTTCACACAGGCGGCAACAACGGATCCTTCGTCGACAGCTTCGCCGTTGTCGCAACCGACACCGACGGCTCGACCGACACTGCATCGCTCGATATCCGGATCGTCGACGATGCGCCGACGGCGACGGACAACAGCAATACCGTCACGGAAGGTGGCTCGATAGGCGGCAACCTGCTGTCGGATGACGACGGTGCCGGCATCGATGTCCCTGGTGCGGATGGTTACGGGCTCGGCGGGGCTGTCATTGCCGTCGCCAGCTCCAACCAAGGCACGACGCAAGATACTGTCGATGCCTCGGGCAAGCTTGTTCTCGCCGGCCAGTTCGGCACCCTGACGGTGGATCCCGCCACCGGTGTTTACAGCTACGAATCGAATCCCAATTCGACGAACACCGATGCGCAGGACATCTTTACCTACACAATCATCGACGGCGACGGAGATACCTCGACGGCGACCCTGACCATCGACATCAACAATGTCGCTGGCCAAGTGAGCGACAACGACGTTCTGGTGAACGAGGCCGGGCTTCCTTCAGGCAGCGATGCAAGCTCGAGCAGCGAGGTGGATGCCGACGGCCAGATCACTGTCGCCGGTGCATCCGGGACCCTGGTGTACACGCTCCTGAGCCCTGCAAACGGAACCTATGGCACGCTTGTGCTCGATAGCGCGACGGGGGCCTACACCTATACTCTCGACACGCCCTTCACCGATGCAGTCAACGAAAACGGGGCCAATGTCGTCAACGGGGCCGAGAGCTTCGCCTACGAGGTGCGCGATACGCTCGGCAACCTGATCGGGTCCGGCAGCATTGCCGTCAACATCGTCGATGACATTCCCAATGCCACCGACCAGGCGGCTGTGGTCGTGGCGGAGGATGCGGTCGGCACGATCGGCGGCAATGTCATGCTCGACGGCGTCGATGACACCGAGGGCGCCGACGGCGCCAGCGTCACGGCGATCACCATCGACGGCGTCACAACCGCGGTGCCGCAGAACGGCAGCACGGCCACCGTGGTGACGGCCAAGGGCACCTATACCATCGATCGGGACGGGAACTGGACCTTCGATCCCAATCCCAACCAGAACCAGAGTGGCGGCAATATTTCAGCCGGCTTCACCTACACGCTGACCGACGGGGACGGCGATTTCGACACTGCGGCTCAGCCGATTTTCATCACCGATGGACGCGACCCGTCCGCCGGGCCCGATATCGCGCTGGCTCTCGACGACCAGAACCTTGCCGACGGTTCGTCGCCTGCTGCGCCCGATGGCGATAGCGATACGATTGTCTTTACCCCCGGTTCGGATGCCATCGCGTCGATCGTTTTCGGCGGCACCGCCGGCTTGGGCGGCGGCCTTACCTGGGTGCGTGTCAGCGACAGCCAGATTACAGGTTCGGACGGCGGCAGGCTGGTAGTCACGCTCAACCTGACGCTGGTCGGCAACACGGCGACCGTGACTGCTACCCTCAACGACAATTACGACAGCCATCCGACCATCGATGTCGACGACCTGGTCGACCTCGGCGATGTGGATGTTGTCGCCACCGACATCGACGGGGACGAGGCTCGCTCGACGGTCAGCATCTCGGTTTCCGACGACCTTCCGACCGTTACGGCCGGCACGCCGGTCGCAGGCGCCCTGACGGTTGACGAGAGCGATTTCGCAACTGACGCAGTCGCTGATTTCTCCGGCCTGTTCACGCCGGATTACAACGCCGACAATCCCGGCACCATCGGCGGTTACAGCCTCGGCATCAATGCCGGTGCGACCGGCCTGGTCGACACCGCGAGCGGCCAGGCGGTGGTGCTGGTGAAGAACGGCGCCGTCATCGAAGGTCGGACCGCGGGCAGCAACCTGCTCGTCTTCACGGTGACCGTCGATGCAGCCGGATCGGTCACCCTCGACCAGCAGCGCGCCGTGAAGCACGCCGACACGGCAAACGATAACGAGCCGGTCGGGTTCGCTGCCGCCAACCTCATCACGCTGTCGGCAACAGTCACCGACAGCGACGGCGACACGGCGACCGCCATCGCCAACATCGCCGGCAGCATGACCTTCCTCGACGATGGCCCGGCGCTCAGCAACGTGGCGCTCGGCACGGGCGTCGATGTCGACGAAAGCAATGGCTTCCCGACAAGCGACACGTCTCTGGCTCCGGTGATTTCCTACACGGCGAACTTCGGTGCCGATGGCAACAACGGGACGACGTTCGCCTTGTCGGTGACCAATGCGGCGAGTGGTCTCGCGACAGCGGCGGGCGATTTCCCCATCACGCTCGTCCAGACCAATGCCACCACCATTACCGGTACCTATAACGACGGTACGGGCACCAAGACTGCCTTCACCGTGGTCATCAATGGCGACGGCACGGTCACGCTGACGCAGAACGTGGCGCTGGAGCATCTGGTCGACGGCCCCGAAGGCCCGGCGCATGACGACACGCTCAACCTTGCCGGCAAGATCAGCGCCAACGTGACGATCAAGGACGGGGATAACGATACCGACAGCGCATCCGTGCAGATCGGCGGCGCGCTGGTATTCTACGACGACGGTCCATCCGTGGTGCTGAGCGGGACGAATCCCGACCTGCAGGTATCCGATGCCGCCCTGGCGACTGATGCAACCCTGTCGTTCGCCGGCGCATTCACCTTTGCCGGAGGCAATGACGGTTCGGCCGGGACGAGCTACGCGCTGGCCGTGACCGGCGGCCAGCCGTCAGGCATCGTCGACACGCTGACCGGCAATGCGGTCTTCCTGTTCCTCGAAGCGGGCGTGGTCGTAGGGCGCGAAGGCGCCGATGCTGGCGCTGCGGCGACGGGGGAGAAGGTCTTCACCGTCTCGGTCGATGGCAGCGGCAACGTCAAGCTCGACCAGTTGCGGGCCGTCGATCATTCGGCCTCGACGCTCGACGGCGCCAATGCGACGCTGTCGGCAGACAACCTTGTCCGCCTGACCGCAACGATCACCGACCGCGACGGCGATACCGACAGCGCCACGCTGAATATCGGTAGCGACCTTCTGTTCGCCGACGATGTCCCGACATCCGAGCCGACGCTCGTTGTCTATCTCGACGACGATGCGCTCGGCGGAAATGCGAACGGGCCGGGAGACCAGTCGCCGGATACGCTGAACCTGACCGGCACGCTCGTTGATCCGGCTGAAGGCTTCGGCAACGACGGCGGTACGGTCGCCTTCGACCTCGGCAGCACTCTGCCCGCCGGCTTCCGCCTGGCCGACGATCCGGCAAGCGACGGTGTCCTGATCCAGCAGGAGCAGGGCGCGGGCAACTGGGTCACTGTCGTCACCGTAACGCTCAACGGTGCGACCGGAGCCTACACCGTCAGCCAGCAGAACAATGTCTGGCATATCGACAACGGGCTGGACAACGAAAACGAGGTCACCTTCACGCTCGGCGCGACGCTGACGGATGGCGACAACGATACGGCCACCACTTCGCTGACCATCGTGGTCGACGACGACACGCCAGCGATAAGCGGCGGACAGGTGAGCCGCATCCTGACAGTCGATGAAGACGGTCTTTCCGGAGGTATCGCCAATAACGGAACGAACGACGCTACGGGAGAAGCTCTTGGCGTCACCACTTCGGTAACGGGTGATTTCCTAGCCGGGGCCGACGATCCGCTCACCTACGCCTTCGATACGGCGCTTGCGAACCTGCTGCCTGCCCTGACTTCGGGCGGGGTTGCCGTATCCTATGTCGTGACCGCGAATTCGATCGTCGCGACTGCGGGCACGAAGCCGATCTTCACGGTCACGCTCAATGCGACCACCGGGCAGTTCATCTTCACGCTGCAAGGCCCGGTCGATCACGCCGATGCGAACGATAGCGAGAACGTCACCGACATCGACATCAATTTCGGCCCGCTGATCACGGCCACCGACGTCGATGGCGACACGATCCACAACACCAAGGGCTTCATCATCCGCATCGACGATGACACCCCTCGCGCCAATCCGGACACCGACTCGCTGACCGAAGACGCGGTCAACACGATAGGCAACGTCGTCGAAGGGACCGGCACGGACTCCGGTCTTGCCGGAAAGGACGAGGGTGGTGCCGACGGGCTTGCGAGCCCGGTGGTCAAGGCCATCACCGGTTTCGGCGGTGCAGCGGGCACGCTGGGCGGTAACACCACCGGGGAATGGGGCACGCTCGTCATGAACAGTGACGGCTCCTACACCTACACGCCGAACAACGCCGCCCTGCAGGTCCTCGATACGGGCGAAAGCCGGACCGATACCTTCACATACACGATCGAAGACAAGGATGGCGACGCAGTCAGCACGACGCTCATTATCCGCATCGACGGCGTGAACGATGCGCCTGTGGCCAATCCCGACACGAACTGGACCATCGAGGATGCGGGCGCGCCGATTACCGGCAATGTGCTCGCCAACGTCCTGCATCCGGGCGCGCCGAGCGGCACCTTTGCCGACGTGGCCGATACCGACGTCGATGTGGAGCCGCTGAGCGTCACCACGGTTGGCACCTTCAACGGCACCTACGGTATCCTGACGCTGAACAGCAATGGAACATATAGCTACAGCCTCTACACGCAGGCGCAGAACCCGACGGCGTACAACGCTGTGCAGGCTCTCAATGCCAGCAGCACGCCGCTGGTCGACACGTTCAATTATACCGCTTCGGATGGCTTGGCCTCGAACGGTTCGACTCTGAAGATCAGCATCTTCGGCGCGAACGATGCGCCTATGGTGACCGGCAGCATCACCGCCGTATCCGACGAGGGGCTGACCGGCGGTCTCCCTGACAATGTCGGGACGCCGACCGACACGACCGACAGCTTCGAAGCTTCGGGCAAAATCACCATCACCGACGTCGACAATACGACTTTCGTCGTGAAGCTGGTTGCCCCGACGACGCCCGGCCTCACCTCGGGCGGGCTTCCCGTCACCTGGCAGGCCAGCCCTGACGGCAAGACGCTGGTGGGCAGCACCACCGCGGGGACGGTGCTCCTTGTCGCCATCGACGATGGCGGCAACTGGACGGTGGACCTCGTCCGGCCCATCGACCATTCGAACACATCGGCCGAGGATATCCTGTCCTTCAACATTCCGATCACGGTGTCTGACGGTAGCGCCACGACGCTGGTTCCTGCCGGCATCGCCCTTACGATTGAGGATGACAGACCGGTTGCTGTCTCCGCTGCGGACATGACCGCGACCAACGGCGCAGGGACCTACACCGCGTCGCTCGACACCGACAACGATGTCGACAACAACTTCGGCGGCGACGGCGGCCGGGTGATCTTTACCCAGGCGTCGATCGATGCGCTGGTGGCGCAGAACCTGACTTCGGGGCTTTCGCCGCTGAGCTACCAGATTATCGACAACGGCACGACGCTGGTCGCCGTCAAGCAGGGTACCACCACCGAGGTGTTCCGCCTGACCCTTGATCCGGCCAGCTCGCAGGACAACTATGTGCTGCAAGTTTCGCTGCCGCTCGATGCGACTTCGAACATCAACTTCAACGATGGCACCTACCAGTTCCTTGGCGGCAACACGCCGTGGGCCGGCTTCGTGCCCAACGGGCAGAATCCCTTCGGTCCTGGCGGTGGCACCTATGTCGATGACTTGAGCCAGGATCTCTTGCTCACGCCGTTCAGTCCCAATGGCCGTGGCGATGCGATCAACGGCAATGCCAACTCCGCAGGTGTTACCGGCGGTGGGGGCGGGCAGAACGTGGGAGAGAACGAGGGCATCCGCCTCGATTTCGTCCTCGACCTCGAAAACGACCCTGCCAAGGCTGGAGGTGGCGGAGCCGACTATGACGGTGATCTGACGCAGCGCGACCATAGCTTCGTGGAGCACTACGATGTGAACGGCGCGGTCGTCCGCTTCGGCGATGGCCAGTCGAACACGCTCGCCAGCTTCAAGGCGTTCGTCGTAACCGACGCGCCGGACGACGGGCCGGTGGCCGATCCGGTGCTGGGAACCGGCACGCTGGCGATCGTGAACAAGATCGTCATCGAGTACGATGGCGAGAAGCAGGAAGTCATTTTCGACCCCCTGCAGACCTATCCGATCACGGTGACCGTCGGTAACCCGGGCGGGCTCGCGGACAGGAGCTACACGGTCAACTTCATCAACTCGGGCGGCGGGCGCTATGCGACGGTGCTCGGCATCTACGATGTCAACGTCAAGATCGCGACTTTTGCGACGACCAATTACCAGGCGCTGGAAATCCAGCACCTGAGCGGCGACGATTTTGCGCTGACCGGTTTCGGAACGACCACGATCACTGACGATCCCGTGCCGTTCAGCGTGCCGATTTCGATTGTCGACAATGACGGCGACCTGATCGCTTCCGAGGATATCGACATCGTGCTTAATGCACCTGTCGCTGGGGCTGCGGCGCTGGGCACTCAGGCCATTGCCAGCACCTTGGCGCTGCTCGAAGAAGGATCGCTCAGCGTAGCCTCGGCTAACGACAACGGAAGCGCGCCCGGATCGGGTGCCTTCGCGGCAAGTCTTTCCCAGCAGGAAATGCGGGCTGGCATGCGCGTCGGTGGAACCGGTACGATCGCGGCAATGTCGGGCGCCTTGCTGTTCGATGCACCCTTGGCGGCACAGGGCTGGAACCAGCCCCTCGCACCGGTGGCGGACCTTGCCGACCTGCCCGGCACTTTCGCGGCGCAGGCCGAAGCGGGATGGACACTTACCGACACATCGGCATTCGAGCTGCCTACGCTTGGGCTTGGCAATGATTACCGGTTCGACGGCAATGCCATGTCCACAACGACCAGGAGCGGCGAAGGCGACGACGGACGCAGCACCGGCATCCAGCAGCTGCTCGACGTGCAGCCGGACACCTACGAAGCGATGGCAGAGTTGGGGGCAGGGCCGGGCGATGTATCGGCATTCTCGTTCGGCCAGGGCAACACCTTGGCGGTCGACCAGGCCATGGACGCCCTGTTGGCGCTCGGCGGGACACCCGATGGCGCGCCGTCCATGCTGGCAGCGGAACCCGCCGTCAGTGTGCTGGCCGAAATCGCTGCCGAGGCCGCGCTCGACGCGGTCCTCGACAAAATGATCCAGCCGGTCGGCAATGGCGAATGGGTCATCGGCGGCGAGCCGCTTCACGCCGGCCTGCTCGATCAGCAGCTCGTCAACGAAAGTCCGCGTTTCGCAGCGGGGCCGCTCGATCTCGATCACCTCGATGCCGCTGCCGTTGCGGCCAGCCAATCGTAATTGCCGGAGCAGATCTTCCGAAGGGGGTAGGACATGAAGAAAAGGTACATGCTCATCGCATCGGCCGCCATTTTGGCGGCCGTGCCAGTTGGGGTTTCGGCGCAGGAATCGGCGTCCGATCTCGCCTCGACTGACCGGGACACCCTGCGTAATGCGCTCCAGATGCGGTATGACGCCGCGCTCGCGGCAACGCTCGATGACCAGGTCATCTCCGCCAACGATGCCCGCTATACCTGGGCTTCCGAAGCCAAGGTCCAGTGCGCAATTGCGCTCGGATATCTAAAGTCCAATACCCGCGACGAAGTCAGCATTTCCAAGTGTGGTTACGCCTACGACCAGATGAACCGCCGCCGCATGGCGCCCGCTCGCCCTGTGCCGCAGCCGGTCCAGCCGATCGAGCGGCCGGCCCTGTGCGACAACCCTGCGCCCGGCATCATCTTCTTCGAATTCGATTCCGATGTGCCGGGCGCCGATGCGGCCCAGACTATCCGCATCGTCGCAGCCAATGCCGAACCTTGCGGCTGGCGTTCGTTCAAGGTCGTGGGACACACCGACAAGTCGGGCAGCGATGCCTATAACGACGGCCTTTCCCGCCGCCGTGCCGATGCGGTTGCATCCCTGATGGCAAGCCTCGGCATCGATCGCAGCCGCCTCGATGTCAGCTCTCAGGGTGAAGCAAACCCCCGGGTTCCGACCGAGGACGGGGTTCGCAATCCGCAAAACCGCCGGGTCGAAATCACGGTTTCGCAGTAAGGATCGAGAGGAGTTCCCATGCGCAATTTCATTCTTCCCGTCGCTGCGGCAGTGCTTCTCGCCGGGGTATCGCCGATGGCAATGGCTCAGGAAGCCACTGATACCGTCACCATGCAGGAAGCGATCGATGTCGCAGTCCGGACCAACCCGGAAATCCTGCAGGCCCAATACAACAAGGAAGGCATAGAGTTCGAACGACGGCAGGCCCAGGGCCTCTATGCACCGCGGCTCGATATCGAGGCTTCGGCAGGTATCCGTCGGCTCGAAAACACGACCCGCCGCAATCTCGGCATTGCCGATAACGAACTCTATCCCATCGAGGCTGGTGTCTCCGCCGAATGGACCATGCTCGATTTCGGGCGGCGCAAGGGCGAACTGCTGCGGCAGGCGGCCCGCGTCGACGGGGCCTCGCTCCGCATCGTCGAACGGTCCGAATTTGTCGCCCTGCAGGTTTCGCGGCAATATCTCGACCTGCTGCTGCAACAGCGTATCGTCGCTGCTGCAGAGGACAATCGCCGATTCCACGAGCTGCTCGTCAGCGACCTCGGCAAGGGCGTCGACGAAGGCTCGATCAGCGTAGCCGACCGGCAGCAGGCCGAAGAACGGCTGCAGGCATCGCGCGTGCGCGAGGAAGAAGCGCGCAAGGCGCTAGAAGATGCACGCATCAGCCTGCGCAGCCTGACCGGGCTCGATATCGACGGTGTCGTCCTGCCGCCTGACCTCGCTGTGGCCGTCCCGCCTAGCCTCGACCAGGCGATCGGCATGGCCCGTTTGCGCAATCCGCTGGTGCGCGAGGCCCAGGCCGACGTCGATGCGGCCAATGCGCTGGTGAAGAAGGCGACCGGCGACCTCTACCCGACTGTCGGGCTGGAACTACGCGGCCGCGTGGGTGAGGATATCGATGGCTTCGCGGGCGAAACCAACGACGTGCAGGGCCGGGTGGTTCTGCGCTGGAACGTTTTCGATGGCGGCATCAATCGTGCGCGCCTGCAGGAAACGATCCGGCAGGCTTCCATCGCCCGTTACGCCTTGCACGCCAGGCAGCGCGAGGCCGAAGAGGATGTCCGCGCCGCGTGGAACGCTCTCGATTCGCAGCGCCGCGTGACCACCGCCCTCGATCGCCAGTCGAGCGTCTCCGACGACCTGCTGCTGTCCTACCGCAGCCAGTTCAATATCGGACGCCGCTCGCTGCTGGACGTGCTTGATGCGCAGAATACGCGCTTCAATACGCAGGTTCGTCTGGAAACCTCCCGCTTTTCGGAAACCTTTGCGCGGTACCAGATCCTGGCTGCGACCAATAACTTCCTCGACGCGCTCAGCATTGGCCCAGGGGAGGGTTCGGGCTCGGCGGAACGCGAGCGGTTCGATTACGGACCGCCCGTGCCCGCCGAGGCGCAGCGTCGGGTTTACCCGAAGTAGTTCGGTTCAGGAGATTGGCGGAAGTGTCGCGTCCCGAAGACCATCTTGCAGGCAGCGAAATCGACAGCCTTTCGGGCTGCATCGGTGAAATTGCCCGACGGTATGGGCGCGGCGCTGCCGCCACTGCGTTGGCCCAGCTTCCCCGTCACGTCGACGGGCGGTTGCCGGCGCACCAGGCCGAGGCTGCGCTCGAGCTTGCCGGGGTAGGTTTCGAACCCGTCAGGCGGCGCAGCCTGTCGCGCTCCACTTCCGACTATCCTGCCTTGATCGAACTGGCAGACGAGCGCTTCGTCGTTATCGCCGAACTGCGGGAGAACGAGGCACTGGTCTGGGAACCGGCCACCGGACAGGAACACTGGCGGCCGGTTTCGGATATCGCCCGCGATTACGCCGGCCGTATGTTCCTGGTGTTCGGCAATCCGGACCTGCAGCGCGCCGAAGAGGCACCCTGGCATGCCAAGGGAAGGGGCCACTGGTTCTGGAGCGAACTGCGCAAGGAACGGCAGGCGTTCTGGCCGGTGCTGTTGGCATCGCTGGTGATCAACCTGCTGGCCGTTGCGCTGCCACTCTTCACGATGAACGTTTACGACAGGGTCATACCGAACCGCGCCACCGAAACGCTGTGGGTGCTCGGCGTCGGGGTCGTAATTGCTTTCGCCCTGGAATTCGCGCTGCGTCGCAGTCGGACCGCCGTGCTCGACCAGGTCACCAGGCGACTCGATCTGAAACTCTCGCAAAAGATTTTCGGCCGGTTGCTGGCGACTCCGCTGAACGAGCGCAAGGGCCATACCGGCTCGCTGGCCGCTCGCGTGTCAGAATACGCCATCGTGCGCGATTTCTTCGTGTCCACCACGGTCGTTCTGCTGATCGACGTCCTGTTCCTCTTCGTCTTTGTCGCTGTGATCGCGATCATCGGGGGCTGGCTCGCGCTGGTGCCGCTTGTGATTATCCTGGCGATGTTTGCGGCAGGGTACGTACTGCAGCGCAAGGTCAGCACTGCGGCACAGGACGCACAGGCGGATTACGGATTGCAGCAGACCCTGCTGGTCGAGTCCCTCGCCGGTGCCGAGACATTGAAGGCGATGGGGGGCGAGGGCGGCATCCTCGGTCGCTGGCATCGCTTGGCCGATGCCGGGGCGCATTCGCAGGAACGCCTGCGCAACATCAATTCTGTCGCCGTCGGTCTTGCCCAGACCTTCCAGCAGCTTTCGACGGTCGCACTCATTATCGGGGGCTACTACCTCTTTGCCGCCGGTGAGATCTCGATGGGGGCTATCATCGCCATCGTCATGCTCGCTTCGCGGTCGCTGGCACCGGCCGGGCAGATTGCATTCGTCCTGACCCGGGGCCGGCAGGCGCAGGAAATGCTTGCGAGCATCGAACGCCTGTTCGAAGCGAGCGACGAAAGGCATCGCGGCGGGTCTCTGGCCCCTTCGGCGATCAGCAAGCCGACCATCCGTTTCGAGAATGTCCGATTTGCCTATCCCGAGGCACAGCAGGCAGCGATCGACGGCATCAACCTGACGATTGCGCCGGGCGAAAAGGTGGCGCTGGTGGGGCGCGTCGCTTCCGGAAAGTCGACCTTGGGTCGGCTGATGTGCGGGCTCTACCAGCCGACAGAGGGGACGGTGCTGGTAGGCGGGCTCGATGCCGGCCAATACCGTCCTGACCAGTTGCGCGGTGCGCTGCGCTTTGTGGGTCAGGATGCCGCATTGTTTTCGGGAACGATCCGCGACAATCTGTCGCTCGGCCGACCCGAGGCGACCGACGACCGAATTCTTGCATCCTTGCAGAAGACCGGCGCGGACCGTTTCCTCGTCCAGGACGGCGGCGGGTTCGATCGCGCCGTCGGCGAGGGCGGGCGCAAGCTTTCAGGCGGGCAGCGAGCCTTCCTCTCGCTGGCGCGTGCGATGGTCACGCCGTGCGAATTGCTGTTTCTCGACGAACCCACCGGCGCGATGGACAGTCAGACCGAACGGCATTTCGTCGAACACCTCGGGGCATCAATGCTCCCCGGCCAGACCCTGGTGATCGCCACCCATCGCCCGGCCCTGTTTTCCCTTTGCGATCGCATTGTGGTCCTGTCGCAAGGCAAGATCGTCACCGACGGCCCCGTTCGTGACGTGCTCGCTTCTGCCGGATCGGGACTGGAAGGACTTGTCCGATGATTGGCCTGCCCACATTTTCGTTACGCACGCTGGCAATGCTGCCCATCATGGCGTTTGCCGCGGCCCCCAGCTGGCCCACGGTCGAGGCGGCGGGGGAAATGTCCAGCGTTGGCATCGCCCGTGAAATGCAGTCTGCCCTTTCCGGCATGTCGACCGGAGACGCGCAGGAACTGCTTGTGGCGGGGACCGACGCGCAATCGCGCAACAAGCTCATCCCGGTCGTGGGCGGCAACTTCGCCTATCTTTCGGCCTACAGCCCGATGGGGCAGCAGTCGACGCAATACGGCATGGCGCTGCGCTGTCTGACGCAGGCGATATA
The DNA here is from genome assembly GCF_045291475.1 of Parerythrobacter aurantius. Lineage (NCBI taxonomy): Bacteria > Pseudomonadati > Pseudomonadota > Alphaproteobacteria > Sphingomonadales > Erythrobacteraceae > Parerythrobacter > Parerythrobacter aurantius. The sequence goes on along the minus strand of NZ_CP147985.1, from coordinate 2,735,500 downwards.
TTACGAAGCGGCCAACGAGCCCGAAGACGGCAAGAAGGCCGTCGCTCAGGTCGTCATGAACCGGATGCGCCACCCGGCCTATCCCGACTCCGTTTGCGGGGTGGTGTACCAGGGTGCCAATGCGCGGGTGTGCCAGTTCAGCTTCACCTGCGACGGGGCCCTGCTCAGGCGCCCGATGCAGCGCCAGTGGGACGAATCGGCCCGGATCGCCAGGCTGGCCCTGGCAGGCGAACAGTTCACGCCGGTCGGAACCGCGACCCACTACCATGCCGATTATGTCCTGCCCAAATGGGCGTTCACGCTGGAAAAGCTGAAGGTCATCGGCGCGCATATCTTCTACCGTTTCCCCGGTCGTGGCGGCAGCACCGCGGCCTTTACCGATCTCTGGTCGCGCAGCGAGGCCATCCCGCAGCTCGACTGGGAACGGCTGGCACGGGCGCAGGAACTTGATGCCGTGCCCGAAATGGTGGAGCCGGTCGAAACCTTCGTGCCCGGCCTGACGGTGACGGCGCATCCGAGCGACCGCCATGCCAGTGCCGACGTTGGTGGAAGGCTCGATACCACGAAACAATGGCGCCTCAGCATTCCCGACCCTGTCGCGACGAAATCGCGCTATGATGCAGCGGTGGCCGAGCAGGCGGGATCGATGACAGCAGACATGGTCGCGGACACAGAGGCGAGGGAGCCCACTGAATGAATTTGGCACGATGGTGGCAGCGGCTTGATGCTCCTCGGCGGTTGATTGTTGTTTCGGCGGCCGGACTTGCAATCTTGCTGGTCTGGGCCGCCTTTGCCCAGGTCGACAGCGTCACTCGCGGAACCGGCCGGGTCATTCCGTCGAGCAAGGCACAGCTGGTGCAGCCCGCCGAACCTGCGGTGGTCGAGGAAATCCTTGTCCGCAGCGGACAATCGGTTCGCAAGGGACAGCTTCTGGTGCGGCTCGACGATGCCCAGTCGTCGTCCGAACTCGGCCAGCTCGAGACAGAGAACCAGCGCCTTGCCGTGCGCGCCCAGCGTCTCGAGCAGGAAGCGTCCGGCGGGGCGCTCGGCTGCGCACCGGGCACGGTATGCGCCGACGAACGCCGCCTGCAGCAGGCCCGCGTTTCCACGGCGAGGGCGCGCGAGAGTTCCCTTGCGGCAGCAGTGGAGCAGCGCCGGCGCGACCAGCAGGAAGCAGCCGCCACCGTTGCCTCGCTGCGGGACAGCGTGCGCCTCGCGCGGGAACAGGTTCAGATGCTGGAGCCGATGGCGGCGCAGGGTATCGTTCCCAAGACCGAGCTGCTGACCGCGCAGCGCGATCTCGTCGATGTGCAGGGCAGGTTGTCGGCAGCCCAGCAGGCGGCCGCGCGTGCCGGGGCAGCCATCAGCCAGGCGCAGGCCGATCTCAGCTCTGCGCGGCTCGAGTTTCGTCAACAGGCTCTCGATGAACGGTCGGAAGTCACGACACGCATGGCAGTGAACGAGCAGACCATCCGCGGTGCCGAAGCGCGCCAGCTGCGCAACGAATTGCGTGCGCCGAGCGACGGTGTGGTCAACGACGTGCAGGTGACCACGGAGGGCGGCTTCGTCAATGCCGGCGAGAAGATCATGCAGATCGTTCCGGTTGGCGACAGATTGCTGGTGGAGGCCCGCGTCGCACCGAGCGATATCGCCTTCATCAAGGTCGGCGATCCGGCAGTGGTAAAGGTCACGGCCTATGATTTCTCGATCTACGGCGGGTTGCAGGGCACGGTCCAGCAGGTTTCGGCCGACAGCATTTTCGACGAGGTCGAGCGCGAAGCCTATTACACAGTGCTGATCGAAACGCGCCGGTCCTACATCAGTCGGGCTGGCCAGTCGTTCCCGATCGTCCCGGGCATGATCTGCGACGTAGAAGTGATTACCGGCAGCCGCAGTATTCTGAGCTACCTGTTCAAGCCGGTGCTGAAAGCGTTCGACCGGGCGATGACGGAGCGCTGAGCCAGCGCTCCTGCACTAGTATCCGTGCATCCACGCTGTCCGGTTGCTGAAGCTCAGCACCGGCGCGTAATCGTGATTGACCCCTGCATCGAGCAGCTCGCTGGTCGTATTGTCGAGTACCACGAAGCGCCCGCCGACTCGCACGACAAGCAGGGCATGGTCGGCATTGCGGACCCGGTCGCGGGCGATAGTGAGGAACATGTCGTCGCGGGAAAAACCGGCGGCGGCGAGCAGCTGCATCTTGGTGATGGCGATATCTTCGCAATCGCCCTTGCCGAGCTGCATCGTCCGGCGCCCGCCGGCCCAGAAGTCGGCCTTGCCGAAAAGATCGCGGTCCTCGACGAAGGTGATGGCGGTGTTGACCCAGGCGTTGACGCGCTCGACCGTCGCGATGTCGACGGCGGCGCCAGTGCCGACTACCCGTCGCATGGAGAGGGTCGGTCGCTCGGATCGCACGCGGCGCCAGTCGGCATCGAAGCCGGTCTTGCCGATACGGGTTCTTTTCGAGGCGAGGAAATCTTCCGGCGAGGCGCCGGGCAAGGGTTTCGGAAGGACGGCCAGCCGCCCCGGTTTGTTGCGCGACAGGCACGACTGGGCAATCTCGCGCAAACCGCCCGCACCGGGCTGCAGGGTCACAGCCGCGACCTGCGGCGCCACGGCCACCGTGACGACCTCAGGCTGTTGCTGGGCGAGACGCATCCGGTCGAGCGCGCTCATCTCGCCGCCAAGTATCGCTGCCCGCTTTCCGACCTGACCAGACAGGAGCGTGGACGGGACGACATCAGCCGCAGCCTGCGTGCCGATGGTCGAACAGCTCGTTTCCACGACCAGTGCCAGGGCAGCCGGGCTGGAACTCAGCAGGAACTGCCCTGCGTGGACCGGAGTTGCGCCGGCCAATGCAAGCCCGGCGCAGCCAGCGGCGAGGGTGGTCGAACGCGACAGGATGGAAGGCGCATGGAATGCCATGGCATCCCATTGCCACCCAACCTCGAAACGGACGGTTTCGGGTTTGGGTTAACGCAGGTGAAGGGTTTCAGCGGTTGCGCCGACCTGCCACGAGGCTTTCGACCACGCCCGGATCCGCCAGCGTCGATGTGTCACCCAGCGAGCCGAAGTCGTTCTCCCCGATCTTTCGCAGGATGCGGCGCATGATCTTGCCGCTGCGGGTCTTGGGCAAAGCTGGCGTGAACTGGATATGGTCGGGCGTTGCAATTGGGCCGATTTCCTTGCGGACCCATTGGCGGAGTTCGGTGGCGAGGTCGTCGCTGTCCCGTTCGCCTTCCATCAGGGTCACGAAGCAGTAGATGCCCTGTCCCTTGATGTCGTGCGGGAATCCGACAACCGCCGCCTCGCTGACCTTGGGGTGGAGCACCAACGCGCTTTCGACTTCGGCCGTGCCCATGCGGTGGCCGCTGACGTTGATCACATCGTCCACCCGCCCGGTGATCCAGTAGTAACCGTCCGCATCGCGGCGGCAGCCATCACCGGTGAAGTACTTGCCCTTGTAAGTACTGAAATAGGTCTGCACGAACCGGTCGTGGTCGCCATAGACCGTGCGCGCCTGGCCAGGCCAGCTGCGGGTGATGCACAGATTGCCGCTGGTCGCGCCGTCAAGCACGCCGCCCTCATTGTCGACCAGCTGGGGGCAAACGCCGAAGAACGGCTTGCCCGCACTACCCGGTTTCATGTCGTGCGCGCCGGGCAGGGTGGTGATCATGCAGCCGCCGGTTTCGGTCTGCCACCAGGTGTCGATGATCGGCACCGCGCCCCTGCCGACGGTGTCGTGGTACCAGCGCCATGCCTCCGGGTTGATCGGCTCGCCGACGCTACCGAGCAGGCGAATCGAGGAGAGATCGTGTTTGGTCACATGCCCATCGCCCTCGCGCATCAGCGCGCGGATGGCAGTGGGGGCGGTGTAGAAGATGTTGACCTTGTGCTTCTCGCACACCGCCCAGAACCGATCGTGGTCGGGATAGTTGGGCACGCCTTCGAACATCAGCGCCGTCGCCCCGTTCTGCAGCGGGCCATAGACAATGTAGCTATGGCCGGTGACCCAGCCGATATCGGCGGTGCACCAGAATACTTCGCCAGGGCGATAGTCGAAAATGTAGCGGAAAGTCGTCTCGGTCCAAACGGCATAGCCGCCGGTGGTGTGGAGGACGCCCTTGGGCTTGCCGGTGGAACCACTTGTATAGAGGATAAAGAGCGGATCCTCGGCGTTCATCGGCTCGCACGGGCATTCCTCGGGAACGCCTTCGGACAGCTCGTGATACCAGTGGTCGCGGCCTTCGGTCATGGCAACATCGCCGCCGGTGTGGCGCAGCACCAGTACGCCCTTGGCGCTGACTTTCTCCAGCGCGGCATCGACATTGGCCTTGAGCGGGATCTTCTTGGAGCCGCGCAGGCCTTCGTCCGCTGTGACGATCCAGTCGCTTTTGCAATCCTCGACCCGGCCGGCGATGGCATCTGGCGAGAAGCCGCCGAAGATGACCGAATGGATCGCCCCGATGCGGGCGCAGGCGAGCATTGCCATCGCGCCTTCGGGCACCATCGGCATGTAGATCGTGACCCGGTCACCCTTCTTCACGCCCAGTTTCTTGAGCGTGCCCGCCATGCGGATGACCTCGCGCTGGAGATCGGCATAGGTCAGGGTACGCACTTCGCCTTCGGGAGAGTCCGGTTCGAAGATCAGCGCAACGGTGTCACCTTTGCCGGCGGCGAAATGCCGGTCGACCGCGTTATGACAGATGTTGAGCGTGCCGTCCTCGAACCACTTGATGCTGACCGGGTCGTAGCTCCAGTTGGCGATTGTCGTCGGCGGGGTGAACCAGTCGAGCCGCTTCGCTTGCTCGGCCCAGAAACCATCGCTGTCCTCGATCGAGCGGGCATACATCGCCGCATACTGTTCGGCGGTGCAATTGGTGCCATGCCCGGCACTGGCGGGGCGACGGACCCATTCGTCGTCATGACTGCTCATCGATGTTCTCCCCGGCGATGCGTTTCGTCGGTCGATAGCGGCAATTTGCCTGCCCTGTGAAGCCCTCCGTCGGGGCCGCTCATACGCTTGGCGATAAGACGGCCCGCTCGCTTTACTTGGGCTCGGCCCGTCAATAGCTTCCCGGGCTTCAGGGAGGATCGGGTTGATGCTGGAATTGCAGAACGTCACGCATGTGTATTCGAACGGCACGCGCGCGCTCGACGATGTCACCTTGACGATTCCAAAGGGGATGTTCGGGCTGCTGGGGCCGAACGGCGCGGGCAAGTCCACCCTTATGCGAACTGTCGCAACCCTTCAGACGCCGACCTCCGGCAGGATCACGTTCGACGGGCTCGACATCCTGCAGCAACCGGAGGAGTTGCGCAAAAGGCTTGGCTACCTGCCGCAGGATTTCGGCGTGTATCCGCGCGTCTCGGCCTACGACCTGCTCGACCACATGGCGGTGCTGAAGGGCATCGCAGCCAAGGGTGAACGCCGGGATACGGTCGAAACCCTGCTGTCGCAGGTCAACCTTTGGGACGTCCGCAAGAAAGCGGTGGCAGGCTATTCGGGCGGGATGCGCCAGCGCTTCGGCATCGCGCAGGCGCTGATCGGCAATCCGGATCTCATCATCGTCGACGAACCGACCGCCGGGCTCGATCCCGAAGAACGCAACCGGTTCCTCAACCTGCTGGCCGAGATCGGCGAGAATGTCGTGGTGATCCTCTCGACCCATATCGTCGAGGACGTCGCCGACCTGTGCCCGCGCATGGCGGTGATCGTTCGCGGCAAGATCCAGCTCGAAGGCGCCCCCAGGGAACTGATCGAGCGGTCTCGCGGCAGCATCTGGGCGAAAACGATCGAACGCGGCTCGCTGGAAGAATACCGCGCGCGGTACGAGGTTATCTCCACCCGGCTGTTTGCGGGCGAGACGATTGTCCATGTGCTCGCGCCGACTGATCCGGGCAATGGTTTCAGCCCCGTCGATGGCGGGTTGGAGGATGTCTATTTCTCGACCCTGGCCACGACCCGCCGCACTCCCGCCGCCGCCGAAGCGGCGTAAGGGGAGGGCGGACCATGTTCGGCAAGATCGCGCGCTTCGAATTGCGCTACCAGCTGCGTAACCCGGTGTTCTGGGTGGCGCTGGTCATTTTCTTCCTTCTCACCTTCGGCGCGACGGCGAGCGAAAGCATCCAGATCGGCGGTGGCGGCAACATCCACAAGAACGCCCCGGTGGCGATCGTCCAGACGCAGCTGATCCTGACCCTGTTCTTCATGTTCGTGACGACCGCCTTCGTCGCCAACGTCATCGTGCGCGACGACGAAAGCGGGTTCGGACCCATGGTCCGCTCCACCCGGGTAAGCAAGTTCGCCTATCTGCTGGGGCGGTTTTCCGGGGCGACACTGGCTGCGCTGGCCGCGTTTCTCGTCGTTCCGCTGGCCATCTGGTTCGGGTCGATAATGCCGTGGATCGACCCGGAAACGCTCGGACCGAACAAGCTGGCCTACTACGCGAACAGCTACCTCATCTTCGCGGTGCCCAACATCATCCTGATTTGCGCGCTGTTCTTTGCCGTGGCGACGATCACGCGGTCGATGATGTATTCCTATGTCGCTGTCGTCGGTTTCCTCGTCCTGTTCACGACCTTCAATGTCATGGTCGGGCAGGAACCCGAATGGCGGCCGTTTGCCGCGCTGGTCGATCCGCTGGGATTCAGCGGATTTGCGCTGGAAACCCGCTACTGGACGGCCTCGGAATCGAACACGCAGCTGCCGGCCTTCTCGGGGTTGATCCTGTACAACCGGTTGCTGGTCCTGGCGCTCGCGGCGCTTTCGCTCGCGCTGGCGTACTGGCGGTTCACTTTCGCCGAGAAGGGGGTGTCGGCGCGCAAGGCGAAAAAGCTCACCAGGAAGGCTGAAAAGCTTGCGCGTACGGAACCGAAGGCCGTTGCCACGCTTCCGCCAGCCAGGCCTGAGCGTGCGGCACTGGCGCGGTTGGTGACCACGACCGGCTTCGAAGTTCGCCAGGTCATGCGTAGCCCGGCCTTCATCGTGTTGCTCGTCATGGGGCTGTTCAACAGCGGGACTGCCTTGCTGTTCGGCACGGAAATCTACGGCACGCCGCCCATTCCGGCGACATTCTCGCTCCTCGGGCTGCTGCAGGGAACCTTCACCCTGATCCCGATCATCATCGCGATCTATTACGGTGGCGAACTGGTGTGGCGCGACCGCGACCGCAAGTTCCACGAAATCGTCGACAGCACCTCGTTGCCGGGATGGGCTTACATGGCTCCCAAGACCATCGCCGTCGCGGTCGTGTTGCTGGCGACGCTGCTGGTATCGGTGGTGGCGGCGGTGCTCATTCAGGCCTTCCGCGGGTATTTCGACTTCGAGCTGGACAAGTACTTCGCCTGGTACATCCTGCCGGGCACTGTCGACATGCTGCTGCTCGCCGTGCTTGCCGTGTTCGTGCAGGCCCTGAGCCCCAACAAGTATGTCGGCTGGGGGATCATGGTGATCTACGTCGTCGGCACCATCACGCTGGGCAACATCGGGTTCGATCATCCGATGATCCTTTACGGCTCGACCGGGCCGAGCCCGTTTTCGGACATGAATGGCGATGCCGTCGGCGGCGCACTGGGCTGGTGGCTGCGGCTCTACTGGGGCGGGGTCGCGCTGGCGCTGGCGGCGATCGCCCACCTGATGTGGCGGAGGGGGACGGAAACACGGATTGTGCCGCGATTGAAGACGCTGCCGCGCCGGATGGTTTCTCCAGCAGGTGCGCTCGTGGTGGCAGGCCTGGCGACGACGGCCGCGACGGGTGCATCGCTCTACAACCAGATGAATGTCGTGAACACCTACCGCAACGAAGATGCGGGCGAGAAGCTGCAGGCGGATTACGAGAAGAAGTACCTCAAGTACGAGGCGCTGAAACAGCCGTCGCTGACCGATGTGACGCTGAAGGTCGACCTCTATCCGGACCAGCTCAGGGCCGATGTCAGCGGCACCTATCGTCTCGTGAACGACACCGGCGCGCCTGTCGAAACGCTCCATGTCCGGCTGGTCGACGACGACACCAGGCTGCTCGAAGTCCAGTTGCCGGGCGCAAGGCTCGTAGCGAACGATACGACGTTCCAGCATCGCATCTATCGCTTCGACAGCCCCATGGCACCTGGTGCGGAGGCCACCATGACGTTCAAGACGCAGCGCTGGCACAAGGCGCTCAGCACCACAGGCTATGGCACGCGGCTGGTGAAGAACGGCACCTTCCTCAACAATGGCGAGTTTGCCCCAAGTATCGGCATGGACCGTTCGGGCTTGCTCCAGGATCGCGCGACGCGGCGCAAATACGGCCTTGAACCCGAATTGCGCCCGGCAAAGCTGGAAGACCCCAAGGGGCGCGAGCGGAACTATGTCGGCAACATCGACTGGGTGAATTCGGATATCACGCTTTCTACCAGCGCAGGTCAGGTGCCGATCGCGCCGGGCAAGAAGTTGTCGGACGAGATCAGGGGCGATCGACGGATTGCGCGGTTCAAGTCGACTGCGCCGATCCTCGGCTTCTTCTCGATCCAGTCGGCCGACTACCAGATCAGGACCCGCAATGCCGACGGGGTCGAGCTGCAGGTCTATTACGACGCGAAACACCCCTACAATGTCGACCGCATTCTCGATGCGCTGCAGACGTCACTGGGGTATTATCGCGCTAATTTCGGGCCTTACCAGTTCGACCATGCGCGCATAATCGAGTTTCCGGCCTATGCCGATTTCGCGCAGGCCTTCGCCGGGACCATGCCCTATTCGGAAAGCCTCGGTTTTCTCGCCAATCTCGCCGATCGGGGCGAGATCGACTACGTCACCTATATCACTGCCCACGAGGCGGGGCACCAGTACTGGGCGCATCAGCTGATCAGCGCCGACCAGCAGGGCGGCACCCTCCTGGTTGAGACCATGGCGCAATATTCCGCCATGATGGTGATGAAGCAGCTCTATGGCGAAGACCAGATGCGCCGCTTCCTCAAGTACGAGCTGGACAGCTATCTCAATTCCCGCGGCAGTGAAGCGATCGAGGAACTCCCGCTGGAGCGTGTGGAGGACCAAGGGTATATCCACTATCGCAAGGGTGCGGTTGTCATGTATTTGATGCAGGACCGCTTGGGCGAAGACCGCATGAACGCCATGCTGCGCGGCCTGCTCGACCGATTTCGCTTCAAGAGCCAGCCCTACGCCGGCTCGAAGGAGCTGGTCGACGGCCTCTATTCGCTCGCTCGGAACCAACAGGAACGCGATCTGGTGCGGGACCTGATGCAGAAGATCACGCTCTACGATCTCAAGGTCGAGGATGCGAAAGTGAGGAAGCTTGCCGATGGCCGGTACGAGACGAGGCTGACGATCGATGCGGGCAAGTTCTATGCCGACGGCCAGGGCAAGGAGTCTGCCGCCAAGCTGGACGACGTCATCGAAATCGGCTTGTTCACCGAAAAGCCCGGTGAGGGCGTGTTCGACAGGAAGAACGTGCTCTTCCTCGAACGTCGCCCGATCCGTTCGGGCACGCAGACGGTCAGGATCGTGACGAAGGCGAAGCCGGCATGGGCGGGGATCGACCCCTACAACAAATATGTGGACCGCAATTCGGACGACAACCTGGTGGCCGCCGAATAGCCGTCAGCCGCCGGTGAATTTGGGCTCGCGTTTTTCCAGGAAGGCATCGACCGCTTCTGCATGGTCGTCCGTCGTATGGGCGAGCGCCTGATAGGCGGCGGAAAGCTCCAGTATGTCGGACATCCGGCTGTGCTGTGCCTCGCGCAAGAGCCGCTTCGTGAGTCGCAGCGACCGGGACGGATTGGCGGCGATGCGTGTGGCGATTTCCATGCTGGCGGCCATCAACTCGTCGTCCGCCACAACCCGGCTCACAAGGCCGAATGACTTCGCGTCCTGTGCCGAATAGCGATCGCCGGTAAGGAACATTTCCGCCGCCTGCGAATACCCGACCACACGCTGGAGCGACCAGGCTCCCCCATCGCCGGGTACGATCCCGACCTTGATGAAGCTGGCGGAAAACCTTGCGCTCTCCGCCGCGAGACGGATGTCGCAAAGGCAGGCAAGATCGCAACCGAGCCCGACAGCATGGCCGTTGACGGCAGCGATCAGCGGGACTTCACAGTCGAGGAAGGCGCGGGTGATACGTTGCACGCCGCGACGATAGTTGGACCGCGTCTCGTCAGGTTTGGCGCGGGGCCCGATACCGGTCTTGTCCTTCATGGCCCTGATATTGCCGCCGGCGCTGAAGCCCTTGCCCGATCCGGTCAGGATAGCACAGGATACGCCCGCGTCTTCCCCGATGGTGTGCAGCGCTGCAATCACATCCTCGCAGTCTTCCTGCGTCCCGATCGCGTTGAGCGTTTCGGGGCTGTTCATCGTCATGATCGCGATCTTGCCCCGCTTTTCGAGCTTCACGAACTGACCCATCGAATGTCTCCTGCGAATGTGTCCCAACCCTAGCAGCAGTTGGAGGCGCCGCCAGCCCTTGCATAGCGTGAACGTTTTGCGCATCACCCCGGCGTGCAGACATTCGCCGTCCATCCTTTCGAGGCGCCCCGAAACGCCCGGCATATCCGGCAGGACGTGCGGGCCTTCTTGGCTGTCCACCAGCCGAAAGGTGACCCCGTTCGGCGGGCGAACTGCTGGACCGAGTTCGATACCGGTTTTTCGGCGGCGCTCGGCGAGGCTGGCTACATCGGGATGGTGTGGCCGCAGCAGTACGGTGGGCACGAGCGAGGGCCGCTCGAACGGTACATCGTGCTGGAGGAACTGCTTGCAGCCGGGGCTCCGGTCGGCGCGCACTGGATCGCCGACCGCCAGACCGGGCCGCTGCTCCTGCGCTACGGCACGGAAGAGCAGCGCCGGCAATACCTGCCCGGCTTCGCCGCGGGAACGCTGTATGCCTGCATCGGGCTGAGCGAGCCGGGTTCAGGGTCCGACCTCGCATCGGTCAGGACGTCGGCAAGACGCACCGACCGGGGCTGGATCGTGAACGGGCAGAAAGTCTGGACCACGGGAGCGCATATCAGCCATGCCATGCTGGCGCTGGTACGCACTCAGCCGGGCAGCGAACGCCAGGCCGGTCTCAGCCAGTTGCTCATCGACCTGACTTTGCCCGGTGTCACCATCCGGCCGATCATCGACATGTTCGGCACGCACCACTTCAACGAGGTGTTTTTCGACAATGTCGAAGTCCCGCATGGTGCACTTGTGGGCACGGAGGGTGAGGGGTGGAAGCAGGCGACGGCGGAGCTTGCACTGGAACGGTCCGGGCCGGAACGGTATCTTTCCAGCCATGCCCTGCTTGTCGAACTGATCGACGGTGCGGGACCCGACGCTCCCGCGGAACTGGTCGCCACGGTCGGCAAGCTGGTGAGCGATATGTGGACCTTGCGGCAAATGTCGATGTCCGTCGCAGCGAAACTCGCCAGCGGTGTGGACCCGGTAGTCGAAGCCTCGATCGTGAAGGATCTCGGCAACAGTTTCGAGCAGGACATGCCGATTGCGATCCAGGCGGTGATCGATGCCGACCTGGCTGACGGCACCGTGCTGGCGCGGTTGCTGGCGACCTTGCTGCAAGTCTCGCCCAGCTTTTCCCTGCGTGGCGGGACGCGGGAAATCCTGCGCGGCATCATTGCCCGGGGGCTCGGTCTGAGATGAGCGAGAACCGCGACGCACTGTGCGAAATGGCAGAGGGCCTGTTCGCCGATTTGCGAGGGCAGGAATTCGATGCCATCGCAAAGGCCGTGGAGGAAGCTGGTTTCGGCCTCTTGCTGATCCCTGCCGATAGCGACGGGTTCGGTGGCGATTGGGGGGATCTGGCCGCGATCATGCGCCTTGCTGGCAAACACGCGCTCTGCTGGCCGCTGGGGGAGCATGTGATTGCCCGAAAGCTGGCTTTCGACGCCGGCATTGTCACCGGCGACTTGTGCCTGATCATGTCTGGAGGGCCGGTGCCGTGGGGCCGGCACGGCGGCACATTCGTCGTCCCGGGACCGGATGGGTTGCTGTTTGGCAAAGGCACGGTCGTTTGCGGCGAGAGCCCGGCCGGCGAACCGCGTGACCGCGTGGCTATCGACCTCGTCAACGCCGTTGAGACAGGGATCTACGCTGCGATGGACCAATTGATCGCATTCCTGCGCGTTTGCCAGGCTGCAGGCGCGCTGGATGCAGCCTTGGCCCTCTCGATTGACCATTGCGGGCAGCGCGAACAGTTCGGGCGAAAACTTTCGCAATTCCAGGCCGTTCAGCAAAGCATAGCGGTGCTCGCGATGGAAGCTGCGGCAGTAAACTGCGCAGCCCAAGGCGCGGCCGATGCGCTGGACCGACATGGCTATAGCGGCGAGGCAGCATTCGAAATCGGCGCGGCCAAGCTGCGCGCCAACGCGGCCATCGCACGGGGATCCGCGCTGGCGCACCAGGTGCATGGCGCCATCGGCTTTACGCAGGACTACCCTCTCCACGAACTCACGCGCCGCATGATGGGATGGCGCAGCGAAGGCGGCAATGACGCTCTTTGGAGCCGCAGGATCGGCCGCCAGGCGATGCAGTGGGGCGGTAGCGGGTTATGGGATCAACTGACCTCGAGGACCGATCCCCTATAATGGTCCATTCTCCCATCTGGTCAAACGGGGTCTTGCCAACTCCGCGATCAGACGCCGATCGACAGCGTCGGGGTAGGAAATGTGCAGGAGTGGACCGAGCGCTTCACGGCAGACCCGATAGCTTCTTGACGTGCCAGCGGGTTGTTTCTGCGTGAAAGCATCGATGCCACTGTCTGGCGCAGGCTTATTGGCGACAGGGGCTTTTCCAGAACGCAGTCCGGCCGGCTGACGCGGTGGAAGGCCCAGGCCGATCCGGCATCGAAGAAGCCTGTCAGCACGACGATCGGGGCAGGGCGCGATTGCATTTGCCTCAGGCGCGATATCAGGATGTTCGGCGGGCAGCCGGGAATGTCTGAATCGACGAGGACTATATCGGCGGGGTCCCGGGCGCATCCTCTCAAGGCATCGTCGCCTGTCGCATACCAGACGATCGCATGCGTTTTGTCTTTCAAGGCCGCAGTGGCAAGCGCTGCGGCCAGCGGGTCGTCGTCGATGATTGCTATGCGGGCCATGGCCAGTCTCGTGCGGTCGGGGGTTGGCGCGTCGCTAACGCATCGTTGGTGAAACCGGTTCCAATCGGTCCATAGGTGCATTTGCCTATCGGATGACGTGGCTTGCTTGTCGGGGCGCGCCGCTCATGCCAAGGCGGATGGATGAAGACCGACCGCACCCTCCCGCTCGAAAACGTCCACAATTTCCGCGATTACGGTGGCTATCCCGTAACCGGCGGCGGCCGGGTCGTCGCAGGTAAGCTCTGGCGCTCCGGCCACCATGCGCAGGCGACCGCAAGCGATCTGGCTGCTATTGACGCCCTTTCGCTGGCACACGTCGTCGACCTGCGCGGCAATGGCGAACGCGAAGGGCAGCCCGTCCGGCTTCCCGACGGTTTTGCCGGCGAGCTGCTGTTCTTCGACGGAGAAACCGCCGGCCTCGGCCATCACATGGGGGCAGTCGAAGGGGCGATGACTGCCGAGGATGCGCATCGGGCAATGGAAGGCCTTTATGCCGCACTGCCGGATCGCCCGAACCTGCTCTGGATATTCCGACGCTATTTCGAAGCGCTGGCGAGCGGGAAGGGGGCCAGCCTGGTGCATTGCCACGCCGGCAAGGACCGCACCGGCATGGCCGTGGACCTGCTGCATCATGCGCTGGGCGTGCATCCGGACGATGCGATGGCGGATTTCCTGCTGACCAACTCCGTCGGCGACCAGGATGCGCGGATTGCGCAGAGCTCTCCTGTGATCCGGTCGCGCTACGGCGATGTCGATGACGAGACCGTGCGCGTGGTAATGGGCGTGGATGAGCGCTATCTGCGCGCATCGCGCGGTGCCTTGATCGAAAGGTTTGGCTCCATCGACCTATTCCTGGAACAGGCACTTGGTGTCGATGCCGCGAAGCGGGACGCGCTCCGCTTGCATCTGGTGGAAAGCTGACCACATCGGCTGGACCGTCGCTGGCGCATCGCGCAAGGACGGGTCCGAATTCTACTGACAGGACGCATTCCATGGCCACCCACCGCACCAAGATGCTCATCATCGGATCCGGCCCCGCCGGCTATTCGGCTGCCATCTACGGTGCCCGCGCGATGATGGAACCGATCGTGGTGCAGGGCCTGCAACCGGGCGGGCAGCTGACGATCACCACGGATGTCGAGAACTATCCCGGCTTTGCCGACGTGATCCAGGGTCCGTGGCTGATGGACCAGATGCAGAAGCAGGCCGAGCATGTCGGCACGCGGATGATGTGGGACACGATCGTCTCGGTCGACCTCGAGAACGGCTCACCGTTCCGTGCTGTGGGCGACAGCGGCGACGAATATATCGGCGATGTGCTGGTCATCGCCACCGGCGCCCAGGCAAAGTGGCTTGGCGTGCCGGGCGAAATGGAACTTGGCGGCAAGGGCGTGTCGGCCTGCGCCACCTGCGACGGGTTCTTCTATCGCGGCAAGAAGGTCGTCGTGATCGGCGGCGGCAACACCGCTGTCGAGGAGGCGCTCTATCTCACCAACCATTCCGACGATGTGACGCTGATCCATCGCCGCGACGAATTGCGCGCGGAAAAGATCCTTCAGGACCGGCTGATGAAGCACCCCAAGATCTCGACACTGTGGAACAAGACCGTCGAGCGCTTCGAGGCGGGGGCCGATGGCGGCCTGTCGCATCTCGTCCTGCGCGACACGGTTACCGGGGAGGTATCGACCTTTGAAGCGCACGGCGCGTTCGTGGCTATCGGCCATGCCCCCGCGACCGAACTCTTCAGGGGCAAGTTGCCGCTCGACGAGAGTGGATATTTGCTCACCGAACCCGGATCACCTAAGACCGCCGTGCCGGGCGTTTTCGCGGCCGGCGACGTGACCGATCATGTCTATCGCCAGGCGGTGACCGCGGCAGGAATGGGCTGCATGGCCGCGCTCGATGCCGAGCGCTTCCTCGCCGGGCTCGAGATCGAGCACGATGGCCATGTCCACGCTCCGGCCGAAGCCTAGTGGAACAGCGCAATCGCCGCATGCAGGATCTGCGCGATCAGCACCAAGCTGGATAGCGCGAAGAGGACGAAGCGTACCAGCACCACGTTTGAAGTCGCCTGAACGAGCGAATGCGCGACACGTAGCCCGACGTAGATCCAGCCTAGCAAGGCGTTGAGCCCGTCGCCCTGGCCGATGATCGCCAGCGTGATGGCGATGGCGTAGAATACCGTCGGCTGTTCGTGCAGGTGGTTGTAGTTGTCCGCCTTCCAGTTGACGCTGTCGGGCAGCTGCCCACGCAGGCTGGCACCGGTCGAGCCCACCAGCTTGGTGCCGTCAATCCCCGCCTTGCTCATCGCCGGGATGCGAGTCACGTACATCCATAGCCACATCACCATGGTCCACGCTGCCAGTGCGACGACCGACTGCAGTATCTCCATTCCGATCATGCCAGTACTCCCGGGTTGTGGAACAGGGTCAGGGCGATCGCGCGAATGGCTAGGTAAATCAGCGCGAGTGTCGAAACGAAGAAGATCGTGAAGCGAACCATCACCACGTTCACGGTCGCCTGGTAGACCGAGTGCACGATCCGCAGCCCGACGTAGAACCATGCGGCGAGGACGTCCCACTGACTTGCACCCATCAGCGCGATGATGATGACGGCAGGATAGAAGATCGTCGGCTGTTCCATCAGGTGCGCGTAGTTGTGCGCCTTCCAGTTGACCTTGTCCGGCAGCACGCCTTCGAGGTTCTGCCCGCGGCCGCCCGGCGGCCCGGCCTTGATGTCGATGCCGCTCTTGGCGATGGCCGGGAAGCGGGTACCCGCCACCCAGAACAGCATCACCAGCGACCATGCGATAAGTATTGCGGCCGGCGCGAGCATCTGAGCCTGCATCGGTTCCCCTCCCTGTTATCCGGCCTGCAGAGTGACGGTCGCCAGATGAATTGTCAATTGCAACCGATTATCCCGCAATCGTGGCGGCGAAAGCGGCAGGATCGGTATTGCCGCCGGTCAACATGATGACAGTGTCTGAATCGATTTCGACCTTGCCGGCGAGCGCTACGGCAAGGGCGGCGGCTCCGCCGGGCTCGACTACCAGGTGCAGGCTGGAGAACGCGAAGCGCTGGGCCGCGCGGACCTCGTCGTCGGATACGATCAGGCCCGGCGCGGCACGACCGCGCAAAACGTCGAGATTGATGGGCTTGGTCGCAGTCGGCTGCAGTGCGTCGCAGATGGTT
Source organism: Parerythrobacter aurantius (assembly GCF_045291475.1). Taxonomy (NCBI): domain Bacteria; kingdom Pseudomonadati; phylum Pseudomonadota; class Alphaproteobacteria; order Sphingomonadales; family Erythrobacteraceae; genus Parerythrobacter; species Parerythrobacter aurantius. Next base: position 2,719,215 of record NZ_CP147985.1, on the reverse strand, counting down.
TGCGGCGCGTCGGGCGCGGCGCTCACGATCTCGCCGGCCTCCATGGCCTGGCCCACCATGTCCCAGCCATAAGGTTCGACCGGATGCACCCTGGCCGTAGGGCAGGCGAGGACGAGACCGGCCGTCAGGCCGCCGCCGCCGCAGCAGGCGAGGATCCGGCTCGGCTCGCGGCCCAGTTGCTGCGTGATCTCGATCCCCGCGCTGCCCTGGCCTTCGATGACCCATGGATCGCCGAAAGCGTGGACGAGCGTGCCGCCGCGCTCGGCGATGATCCCTGCCGCGACCGCATCGCGGTCCTCGCCTCCTTTGTCCTTGGGCGCGCGCAGGTAGAGCACGATCTCGGCCCCGAGCGCCCGGGTCGCGTCGAGCTTCACCTGCGGGGCATCGTGCGGCATCACGATGGTTGCCCGTATCCCGAGCCGTTTGGCTGCCCAGGCAACACCCTGGGCATGGTTGCCGCTCGACACCGCCACCACACCCGCCGCGCGCTCGGCCTCGTCGAGGGCGCTCAACCGGTGCCAGGCTCCGCGGATCTTGAACGCGCCGACCGGTTGCAGCATTTCCGCCTTGGCCCAGCATTGTACGTCGCCGATCGTGACCGGGAGTAAGGGGGTGGGGGGGAGAATGGCGGCGATCTTGTCTGCGGCCTCCATCACTCCGGCGCGGGTCGGCAGGCGTTGGCTTTTCATTCCGCCGCTATGCACCCGCACCGGCGGCAAGGGAATGCCGGATCGATTTACGCCGCAGGCACGTTGCACTAGAGCGCGCGGCAAGATTCGTTTCAGGAGCACCCACCCCCATGTCGACAGTCCTCGTAATCGGTGCCGGCGGCGTCAGCTCGGTCTGCGTCCACAAGATGGCCTTCAATCCGGACATTTTCACCTCGATCCACCTCGCCAGCCGCACCACGAGCAAGTGCGATGCGATCGCGGCGAGCGTGAAGGAACGCTGCGGCGTCGATGTCGCCACCTATGAAATCGATGCCGAAGAAGTACCGGCGATGGTCAACCTGATCCGCAAGGTGCAGCCGAGCCTCGTCGTCAACCTGGCGCTGCCGTACCAGGACCTGCCGATCATGGACGCCTGCCTCGAAGCGGGCGTCAGCTATCTCGACACGGCGAACTACGAGCCGAAGGACGAAGCCAAGTTCGAATACAAGTGGCAGTGGGCCTATCACGACCGCTTCAAGCAGGCGGGGCTCATGGCGCTGCTCGGCTCGGGCTTCGATCCGGGGGTCACCAGCGTGTTCACCATGTGGCTCAAGAAGCACAAGCTGAAGACTATCCGCCAGCTCGACATTCTCGACTGCAACGGCGGCGACCATGGCCAGCACTTCGCCACCAACTTCAACCCGGAAATCAACATCCGCGAAGTGACCGCGCCGGCGCGCCATTGGGAAAACGGCGAATGGGTGGAGACGCCCGCGATGCAGGTGAAGACCGAATTCGACTTCGAGGCGGTCGGCAAGAAGAGCGCCTATCTGATGTATCACGAGGAGCTGGAAAGCCTCGCCAAGTTCGTCCCCGAACTCGAACGCGCGCGATTCTGGATGACCTTCGGCGATGCCTACATCACTCACCTGACCGTGCTACAGAACGTCGGCATGACCAGCATCGAGCCGATCCGCTACCAGGGCAAGGACATCATCCCGCTGCAGTTCCTCGCCGCGGTGCTGCCGAAGCCCGAAACGCTCGGCGAGACGACCAAGGGCAACACCAACATTGGCGTCATCGCGACCGGCGAAGCGCTCGACGGCTCGGGCGAGAGGACGTTCTACATCAAGAACATCTGCAGCCACGAGGCTGCTTATGAGGAAACCGGCAACCAGGCCGTTTCCTACACCACCGGTGTGCCGGCCATGATCGGCGCCGCCATGATGGTGACCGGCAAGTGGTCGGGCGACGGCGTGTTCAACATGGAAGAGATGGACCCCGATCCCTTCATGGAGATGCTCAATAGCGACGGCCTGCCGTGGACGGTCGAGGAACTGTCGGGACCGGTCGAATTCTGATGCGCCGTGTGTTGGCCGCGACCGCATTCCTTGCGCTTGCGGCCTGCAGCGAGGCTCTCACTCCTAAGGAAGCCGTGCCCGAGGCGGTTGTAGACAATGGCTGGCCTACGATTCCGGCGGGCGTAAGGTTCGGCGAGGTCAGCGGGGTCGATGTCGACAGCCGCGGACACGTCTTCGTCCTCCACCGGGCCGGACGGGTCTGGGAGGAGCCGTTTCCGGCCGAGCCGATTGCGGAAGCGACGGTGTTCGAGTTTTCGCCTGACGGCAAGCTCCTGGCGCAATGGGGCGCAGGTCAGTTCATCATGCCGCACGGCATTTCGATCGATCCGCAAGGCAAGGTCTGGATCACGGATGTCGGGCGCGAGCAGGTGTTTCGCTTCAGCAAGGACGGCAAGCTGGAACTGAGTCTCGGCGAGCGCGGCGTTTCGCGGCAGGATGCGACGCACTTCGGGCGTCCAGCTGATGTCGCCTTCCTGGGTGACAAGGTGCTGGTCGCCGACGGATATGTGAACACGCGCGTGGCCGAGTTCGACCGCAGCGGGAAGTTCCTGCGCGACTTCGGCGACTTCGCGGTCGCCCATGCGGTGGCGGTCGACGATCGCTTCATCTACGTCGCGGACCGCGAGAATGCGCGCATCCAGTTGTTTTCGCATGACGGAAAGCTGGTCGATACCTGGGCATCGCCCGCCGGCAATCACACCTACGGGCTTAAACCCCTGGGGGGAGGGCGCCTGCTCGCGGTGGAGGGGCGCGATGCCTATGATCGCAAGGGCGCTATCCTGCGCTACTACGCCGCCGACGGCACGGTCGAGCGTTCGTTCGACCTCGGGCTTGAGGGCGAGGATTCGAGCCTCGGCCACGATCTTGCTATCGGGCCGGGCGGCATCATCTATATGACCGACGTGCCGGGCAACCGCGTGGTCAGGTTCGATCCGGCCACGGCCGCGGCGGGGCAGACGAAGGAATAACTCGACCATGGAAACGAAGGCCGGCGATCCCGGTGCATTCGCGCATTTCGACCTCGGCCGCGTGGATAGCCCTGCCTTCGTCGTCGATGCCGCCCGGCTGCGCGCCAACCTGCAGGTCCTGGCCGACGTACGCGATGCCGCCGACATAAAGGTGCTGGCCGCGCTCAAGGCGTTCTCCATGTGGTCGGTCGCGCCGATCATCGGCGAGTATCTCGACGGAGTCTGCACCTCGGGCCTGTGGGAAGCGCGGCTCGCGAGCGAGTTCTACGACGGCGAGATCAGCACCTATTGCGCGGCTTACAAACCGGAGGACCTGGAGGAGGTCTGCCGCTTGTCCGATCATGTCATCTTCAATTCGCCGCAGCAGATCGAACGCGCGCGGCTGATTCTCGACCATGCGCGCTCCACCGGCGGGGATTTCGAGATCGGCCTCAGGATCAATCCCATGGTCCCGACCGGCGAGGTTCCGCGCTACGACCCCTCGAGCCCCGGCAGCCGCCTCGGCTTCCCGATCGACCAGCTGACGCCCGAAATCATGGAAGGAATCGACGGGATCCACTTCCACAATCTGTGCGAGCAGGATTTCGAGCCCTTGCACCAGACCTGGGACAAGGTCTTCGACGCGATCGAACCGTGGTTCGGTCAGCTCAAGTGGATCAACATGGGCGGCGGGCATCACATCACCCGGGCCGACTACCAGCGCGAGGAGCTGGTCGAGTTCCTGCGCGACGCCAAGGAGGACACCGGCGCCGAGATCTACCTCGAACCGGGCGAGGCAGTGGCGCTGGATGCGGGCATTCTCGTCGGCACCATCCTCGATGCCGGAACCAACGAAGTCCCCTTCGCAATTACTGACGTATCGGCCACGTGCCACATGCCTGACGTGATCGAGGCGCCGTATCGCCCCGCCATGCTGCACGAGGCAGGCGAGGGCGAAGCCGTGCGTCTCGGCGGTCCGTCGTGCCTCGCGGGCGACGTCATCGGCGACTATCGCCTGCCCGTGCCATGCGAGCCGGGCTCGCGCTTCGCCTTCCTTGATCAGGCGCATTATTCGATGGTCAAGACCAACACCTTCAATGGCGTTCCCTTGCCGTCGATCTGGCTGTGGGACAGCGACACCGACCAGCTCGAGCAGGTAAAATCATTCGGCTATGATTCATTTCGCGACCGGCTGAGCTGATTTGCCCTCGTCAAAACGTTCTGCACCTGCGATGAGCTGTGCCGGACATTTTTCCGGAGGGACATTTTCCATGAAGTGGCAAGTTTTCGCGCTGGCAGGGGCTCTGCTCGGTGCAGCGTTGCCGACCGCTGTGTCGGCCCAGTCCTACAAGGCAAGCGAGATCAAGAAATCCGTTCAGGTCGAAGACCTCAAGGCGATCGTGAAGGAACTGGGGCATACCTTCAACAGCGAAGGCGATTATGGCGAGGACAGCGTCGTCGCGACCGACGAATACGGCATCATCTACCTGCTGATCGGCACGGCGTGCGACGTCAACGGTGTCTCGGGTTGCCAGGGCATCATGATGCAGGTGCGGTACGACGTGCCCGAAGGCCTGACGCACCAACGCCTGGCGGAAGCCAATCTGGCGCAGGCGGCGATCAACACCTGGGCGGATTTCGACGAGGGCACGCTCGGCTTCACCCGTTACCAGGTCCTCGATGACGGCGTTACCATGGCCAATATCAAGGCCAACGTCCTCGTGCTGCTGGACGTGTCGAGCGCAGCCTATTCGGTGGTTCTCGGCGAGGCGGCGGAATAGCAGGATCGGGTTGCGGCGCCCATGGAATCGGGGCGCCGCAATCGCTCCGCCTGCGCCTGCGACCGACGCGATCGGTGGTGTGCAAATGAAGGGTTCGCCGCTCCCTGATTTCACTTGATGTTCATCGGCGAATCTCTATACGCGCCCCTTCCGCTGCCCCAAGGGGACTTCCTAACCGCAAGGCAGCTTGTCGTTTCATGGCTCGCAAGAGCCGTTTAGGGGGTCCCTTGAGTTGCAGCATTTTCCTGACGCACGGTCTGTAGTTCGCGCCCTTTCGCCGGACGAGCCGGTCATCCTCAATCGCCCGCATGCTGCGGCGCGCGCCGCCCGTTTCTTCGTCGAGAAGTTCCCGGGGCGGGTGCTCTATGCCGTCAAGGCCAACCCGTCGCCCGAACTCCTGCAGATCCTGTGGGACAATGGCGTCACGCATTATGACGTCGCCTCGATTGCGGAAGTGCGCCTCGTGCGGCAAACGCTGCCGGCCGCGACCCTGTGTTTCATGCACCCGGTCAAGACCCCGCGCGCAATTGCCGAGGCGTATCATGACCATGGCGTCCGCACCTTCAGCCTCGATACGGTCGAGGAACTGGAGAAGATCGTCGATGCCTGTGCGGACGAGCAGGGCAATCCTGCCCGCGACTTGAAGCTCTGCGTGCGCATCCGCGTGTCCTCGGATTATTCGGAGCTGTCGCTCGCCAGCAAGTTCGGCTGCGACCTGATCGAGGCCCCGCTGCTGCTGCAGCAGACCCGCCAGCATTGCGACTGGCTGGGTGTGTGTTTCCATGTCGGCAGCCAGGCGATGACCCCGTTCGCCTACGTCCAGGCGATCGAGCGCACCCGTGCTGCCATCGCCGATGCCTCGGTGGTGATCGACATGATCGACGTCGGCGGCGGATTCCCAAGCGTCTATCCGGAGCTCGATCCCCCGCCGATGGAAGATTACTTCGCCATCATCCACAAGCACTTCGAAGCGCTGCCGATCGCCTACAATGCCGAACTCTGGTGCGAACCGGGCCGGGCGCTGTGCGCCGAATACAGCTCGCTGATCGTGCGGGTGGAAAAGCGCCGCGGCGAAGAGCTCTACATCAACGATGGTGCCTATGGTGCCCTCTACGATGCGGCGCATGTGGGCTGGAAGTTTCCTGTCCGCGCGCTGGAGGACGACCTGATCAAGCCGGAGGCGGATTTCGCCTTCTACGGCCCGACCTGCGACGATGCCGACTACATGGAAGGCCCGTTCCGGTTGCCGGAAGATATCCAGGCCGGCGATTTCATCGAGATCGGCATGCTGGGTGCGTATGGTGCGGCGATGAAGACCGGTTTCAACGGCTTCGGCAACGCCCAGCAGATCGTGGTCGAGGACGAGCCGATGGCGAGCCTCTATCGCGGCGACCGCGTGATCAAGTCGACGGACAACGTCGTAAGCCTGCGCTAGAGCCGAGGTTCGGGCAAAAAGAAGACCGCCAGCGACGGGATCGGTCGCGGCGGTCTTCGGTGTGCGACCCCTATGGAATCCTGGAAGCTTGGCGGCACCGCGATCAGGACAAGGGTGCCGGGTCGGTCGGAGGACGCTTCGGGAGGGACAGGAGGAAACTGTCGACAACCGACCTCGGCGTGTGTCGAAATAGGCGATTCGGCGCGCCCGGAAAATATGGACCTTGGCCCATGGGTGCCGGCAAATGATTAGTGGCCAAGCTTGCCGACCGGACCCGATCAGATGCCGGCTTCGACCGCGACCCTCACGAGATCGGCACTGGTCTTCAAGCCCAGCTTTTCCATGACGAGGCCGCGGTGCATCTTGACTGTCTTTTCCGACAGTCCGAGCCGCGCAGCAACTTCCTTGTTGCGCAGTCCCGACGCCACCAGCGTGGTCACCTCGAGCTGACGCGGCGACAGGGTCTTGAGCATTTCGGCTGCCCGCTCGCGGCGGGCCATGCCCATGTTGGGTTCGTCGTCACGCACCTCGACCTGGCTGCCGAGGAAATAGAGCAGCTCCTCGCGATCGTCGAAAATCGGCGCGACGAGCACGGCGTTGCGGAACGGCGATCCATCCTTCTTGTAGTTCAGGATTTCGACCAGGACGGGACGGTGTTCCCGCACGCCTTCCTTGATCTTGTCGCTCAGCCAAGGCTCGGTACCGCTGCCCGACAGGAAGCGGCAATTGCGACCGACGCATTCCTCTTGCGAATAGCCCGTCAAATCCACGAAAGCTTGGTTGACCGCGACGAGGGGATTGTCCGGCAGGCGAGGATCCGACACGACCGAAGCAATGGGGCTGGCCTCGATCAGGTCGAGCACCCAGCGCGCAGGGCTCGGCACCGGTGCGGAACCTGCGGCTGCAGGCGTCTGTGCGGAAGCTGTATCTGCCGGTTCCATAACGGCAATATTGGCGCAAGTTGCAAATAAGGCAATGGCAAGCTTCCGGGATATTACCTCCAGACTGCGTTATCCCTGGCCGACCTGTACCTCGATGAACTGTGGCTTGCCTGTCGGAACACCATGCATCCGCTCCATCGGATAGCGACCCTCGGGCAGGGCGGTAAGCGGCATGCCGGCGGCGGCCAGGGCATAGGGAGAGACGCGATGGCGGGTCACAAGCCCGCCGGCCCCGTCGCTGACCAGCGGCGTTTCGAATTCCACCGCGATCATCGCTTCCTTCGAACGTATCACTTCGCAAACGACCAGTTGGCCTGCGCCGAGGTCCAGCACCAGCGGCGTCCCGGACGGTACACCCACGAGGCCCTCGATCCGCGCCCCTGTGGTCGAAAGATCGCGCATGACGGCGCGGTAATGGTGATCGTCATGAATGACGCCGATCCGGCGGAAAACGCTCCGCCGCTCGCGCCTGTGCGTGTCGGGCCCTTCCGGCTCGATGATGAAGGCGCCGGACTGTATCCGCTCGAGCACCTGTTCCTGCGGCATGGCCTTGGCATAGAGCCAGCCCTGGATCAGCTTGGCACCCTTTTCGCGTACGACCTTGAGCTGGTCGAACGCCTCCACACCTTCGACCGTCGTTTCCATGCCGAGGGCGTTGGAAAGCCCGACAATGGCCGCAATGATCTTGGCGCTGTTCTTTTCCTGCTCGGTGCAGGAATCCACGAAGCTGCGGTCGACCTTGATCTTGTCGAACGGGGCCGAACGCAGGTAGCTGAGTGAGGAATAGCCGGTCCCGAAATCGTCGAGCGCGAGGCGCACGCCAAGGCGCTTCAGGATCTTGAATGTTTCTTCGGTCGCATCGGTGTCCCCGAGGAAGACGCTTTCGGTCAGTTCGAGCTCCAGGCGATCCGGGTCGAGACCGGTCTGGGCCAGGACATTGGCAATGGTTTCGGGGAAGGCCTTGTGCACGAATTGCACAGCCGACACGTTCACTGCCACCCTGACGGTTGCAGGCCATGCCAAGGCATGTTCGCAGGCCTGGCGCAGCGCCCATTCACCCATCTGGATGATGAGATCGGATTCCTCGGCGACCGGGATGAAGACCCCCGGGCTGACAGAGCCACGCTCTTCGTGCTGCCAGCGCATCAGCGCCTCGAGGCACACTACAGTGTTGTCGTTGGCTCGGACTACCGGTTGGTAATGGAGTTCGAGTTCGCCCTTCTTGAGCGCTTCCCGCAAATCGTCGATCAGCGCCTGGCGTTCCTCTTCCTCGTCGCGCAGGTCGGCATGATAGAAACGGAACTGGCCGCGTCCGCCGTTCTTGGCCGAATAAAGGGCTAGGTCGCTGGCCTTGACCAGCTCTTCCTTTTCTACCCCGTCGTAGGGCGCGATGGCGATGCCGACGGAGGTGCCGATCACTGCCCGCTTCTCATCGCCGACCGGGTAGGGCTGGCTGACGATCTTGATGATCTTTTCCGCCAGCTCACCCAATGTCCCGCGATCGTCTATATCGGGCAGGATGATCTGGAACTCGTCGCCGCCGAGACGGCCGATTTCCCCGCGGTCGCCGACCACCGCGCGAAGGCGCTCTGCGGCCTGGATCAGTACGGCGTCGCCTGCCGGGTGGCCCATGGTGTCGTTGACGTATTTGAACTTGTCGAGGTCGAGCATCATCAGCGCGCACGACCGCTTTGCGGTCCGGTACGCGGCGAGAATATTCTCGATCCGCTTGTTCATGTAGTGCCGGTTGGCGAGGCCCGTCAGCGAGTCGAATTCGGCCAGCTTGGTATCGACCAGCTTGCGCTCGTATTCGACGGTGATGTCCTTGGCATGCCCGCGATAGCCGCAGAATGTGCCGGCCTTGTCGAACTTGGGCAGGGCGGTCAGCGACCACCATACCTGTTTGACGTCGTGGCGCGACTTGCCCAGCGCAAAGCGCACGACGAGGTCGTGTAGGCGGTTATGGGCCTTGAGCTGAAAGTTGAGGGGACGGGCGGTGCCGCCATCGGGATTGTCGGGATCGATCTCGAACAGGTCGACCAGCGACTTGCCCATGATGTCTTCGGCCCCGAGGCTGAGCTTTTCGCTTGCGCCTCTGGTGAGATAAATGAGCCGCCCTTCGGCGTCGCTGGCCCAGACCCAGTTTATCCCGGCCTGCTCGACATCCTCCAGCACTTCGATGCGGCGTGCGCCATCATGCGGCCCGATGATCCCGCCGGCATCGCCGCGTGACGATATTCCCTGGAAAAGGCTGCGGACGGACATGAAGCGGACGGTTCTCTCTGTTCGGGCCAGTGTTGACCAATATTGCTACAAGCGCATTGGTTACCATCGCCCTAAGGATTGACCGTCGCGGCCGTCGAGAAATGTCAGGGGAAGCCGAGGAAGCGCGCTGCCTCGGCAAGGGTCTTGCGGTTCGAATAGACCCGGTTGGCGGGGAAATCCGGATCGGGCCATCCCAGGGCGACGGCCTTCATGATGACCTGGTCGTCGGGGATGCCGGCGTGCTCGCGGACGACAGGGCTTTGCATGATGCCTTGCGAGTTGATGACGCAGCCCAGTCCTCTACTCCACGCGGCGTTGACCAGCGCGGTGGTGACGGCGCCGCAATCGAACGCCGTGTCGTCGCTTCCGCCCAGCTCGCGGTCATAGGTAATGATGACGCAAACGGGGGCGTCGAACTGGCGAAACCCGCGCAATACCCAGTCCTGCCGGCCTTCCTTGTCGTCCCGCTCGATTCCCATTTCGGCGAAGAGCTGCTTGGCGACCTCTACCTGCCGGTCGCGGTGTACGCCGGCGAATGGCTCGCCCCGGCGGAATTCCCGACTGTCGGGAACGCCGGCGAGGATGCGTTCGGTGTTGCCGCGACGGATACGGTCGAGCGGTTCGCCGGTGATGATGTGGAAATGCCAAGGCTGGGTGTTCATCGAGCTGGGCGAGCGCATGGCGAGCGCGATGACCTCCTCCAGCAACGGGCGCGGCACCGGCTTGTCGAGATTGCCGCGGATCGATTTGCGGCCGAGCACCACCTCGTCATAGGTCATCGCCGTCGATGTCATAAATTCTCCCTGTTCGAACTTGGAATTCGTGCCCCGTCGCCCGGCTACGCGTCCAGCCATTTTCGCGCGGACTCCCGCCGATGGGGGCAGCCCGGCCAACAGCACGGCCGCTTTTTCCCGGACGCGACTTCGACTTTCAAGCGTTCGAGCCGCCTTGTGCGGGTGGCCTGCTGCCGTGCGCTGATCGTCCAGCAAATCCATTCGTTGCGAGCCAGCGGGGTAAGCACGTCCCAGCAAGCCTTCAGCCGCGGATCGGCATTGAGTGCCGCGACGATCTCGGGCGGCGTGTCATGACGAAATCCGGGGTCGGCGGGCGTATCCATCACCCAACAGCCTATGGCCTTGCGCGCGGAAGGCAAGAGCCGGGTGAAGGTGCAGGAAAGAGCTGGCAATCGAAGAAGACCGCTTCAGCATTGCCTGCTCGTGCAGGGAGGAAGCTGAACCGTAGCGCACGCCGGGCGTCCGGCGAGATCGGCAGTTTTGCCGGAATCGCAGTGGGATCGTCCCAGCCATAGACCTGGCAGTATCGGTCACCCGGGCAGAGCATGCGCGCCTTGTCGACAAGGGCCGCGGGGCTGTCGCTGGCAGAAACCAGGACGAAATGAACCCCCGGAGCCGGCGACCCCGGCGCGGCGCTGTCGGACGCCTGCGCCGGCTTGGCGGCTGCCGGGCTTGCCGTTATCGAGCGCACGGCCGAACCAGTCTCGAGAAGGGTCTCCGTGGACCCGGGTACAGGCAGCGGATGGGCAGCCGCGACCTCTAACGCACGCTGCCGCAGCGGAAGAGGGTCCGGCTCCGACCCTGCGTATCGAGCCGAGAGCGCCGTCGCAGCGCCCCACGGGCCGCGCCAGCGGAAGAAGATATGCGGCCCGACCTGTGCCACCTTGTCGAGCTTGGGGCTCCACCAGGGATAGACGAAATCGGCATGGAAGTGGGTCGCATTGCCGACCGGCGCGTAGGTCGCTCCGCCCAGCATCTGCTCGGCGCGCTGGCGCGCTGCCGTCCATGCCGCATCGCTATACCGGCGTGCGAGCGAGCCGTCGCAGGTAAAGCTGAACTGGCATCCGGTGGCGCGCTGTGAGCCTTCGAATACGACCCCGCAGACGGTCTTGGCGAAGGCCGGGTGGCGCACCCGGTTCAGGATGACCTGCATCACGGCCCGTTGGTCTCCGTCGCCGCTGCCCGCCTCGGCCATGCCCGCAAGAGCAAGGCATTCGCGCGCCCGCCGACGGTCATCGGAACTGCCGCGGAACCGGAACGGAGCCGCCGTGCCGGGGCCGATGGCGGCAAGCTCCACGATTGCGTTCCTGGCCCGGGCATCGAGGGGGGCGAGATCCGACAGGACCACGGTGTCATCCGCGGCCGCGGGAAGTGCGTTGAGACCGGGCAACGGAGGCGGCGTCGCCCCGTGCTCCCACGTCGCGGCTGCGACCGGCGCACGTCTGCTGTCCGGTGTCAGCGCCGCGAGGGTGAAGAACGTCAGGACCAGCAGGGCAAGCACGCCGTACATGGGCGCGTTTTCGCGCAAATGAAGCTGCAAGGTCGATGGGCCGGTCATGGATGCATGTTGGACGCGGCGGCGCCGTCAAGGCAGCGGATCAGGCCGCCTGCTTCAACGCAAGCTCGAGCCGGTCCCAGATTTCGACAAGCGCCTCTACCAGCTCGCGCATCATTTCCTCGGTATGCGCGGGGCCCGGCGTGAAGCGCAGTCGTTCGGTCCCGCGCGGCACGGTCGGGAAGTTGATCGGCTGAACATAGACGCCGTACTCGGCCAGCAGAATATCGCTGATCTTCTTCGCGCGCACCGGATCGCCCACCATCAGCGGGACGATATGGGTGGTGCTGTCCATCACCGGCAATCCTGCATCGCGCATCAGCGCCTTGAGCGTGGCGGCGGCCGCCTGCTGGCCATCGCGCTCGACACTCGATTGCTTGAGATGTCGAACCGAGGCGAGCACGCCGGCCACCAATGGCGGGGCCAGCGAAGTGGTGAAGATGAAGCCCGGGGCATAGCTGCGGATGCAGTCGATGATCTTCGCATCGGCCGCGATATAGCCGCCCATGACGCCGAAGGCCTTGCCCATCGTGCCTTCGATGATGTCGATCCGGTGCGCCGCCTCGTCGCGTTCCGAAATGCCGCCGCCGCGTGCGCCGTACATACCCACGGCGTGAACCTCGTCGATATAGGTGAGCGCATTGTACTTCTCGGCAAGGTCGCAGATCGCGTGGATCGGCGCGACATCGCCGTCCATCGAATAGACGCTTTCGAAGGCGATCAGCTTGGGCGTGGCCGGATCTTCGGCGGCGAGCAGTTCTTCCAGATGGTCCACGTCGTTGTGGCGGAAAACCCGCTTTTCGGCGCCCGAATTGCGAATGCCGGCGATCATGCTGGCATGGTTCAATTCGTCGGAGAATATGACGCAGCCGGGAAGCAGCTTGGCCAGCGTGCTGAGCGTGGCATCGTTGGAAACATAGCCGCTGGTGAACAGCAATGCCGATTCCTTGCCGTGCAGATCCGCGAGTTCCTGCTCCAGCTGAATATGGTAGTGCGTGTTGCCACCGATATTGCGGGTACCGCCTGATCCGGCGCCCACATCATGCAGCGCTTCTTCCATCGCCGCGATGACCTTGGGATGCTGGCCCATCGCGAGATAATCGTTGGAACACCAGACCGTTATCGGCTTGGGCCCGTTGTGGCCGTGGAAGCATCGCGCGTTGGGATATGCACCCTTGTTGCGCAGGATGTCGATGAAGACCCGGTAGCGGCCTTCGGCGTGGAGCCGGTCGATCGCCTGGTCAAAGATCTGGTCGTAGTTCATTGGATCGCGGGCGCAAATACTCCGGAATCAGGCCCCGTTCCAGCGCGATCTTTGCGAACGATTCGCAGGATTGACAGCGAGATCAGAATTGCCTGGTACGCAACAAGCCGTATCTGCCGAGCGCCGGAGAAAGTGCTTCGATTCCAGCCAGATCGCCTGTGGTGACGAACAGGTCGGGTGCGCTTTTATCGAAGGATTGGCCCTCAGTAATCGCAAGAATGCGCCGCGCGATGCCTTCGGCACCGTGCACGAAGTGGACGTCCGGGCCGAAAGCCATGCGCAGGTCGTCCTCCAGCAACGGGAAATGGGTGCAAGCGAGGACGACAGTGTCGATATCGCGGCCTTGCTCGGCTTCCAGCAGCCCTGCGAGTTGCTCGCTGACCGCGGCTGGATCGACGTCCTCGCCGCGCAGTTTCGCCTCGGCGAGGCCCACCAGGCCGGGCGCGGCGTGGCGGATCAAGGTCTTGTCCGCCGCGAATTCGGCTTCCAGCCGGTCGACATAGGGCTGGCGGACCGTCGCCGCCGTCCCCAAAAGGCCAATCACCCCCGACTTGGTGAGCGCAGCCGCAGTCTTGATCGCCGGCACGGTCCCGACAACGGGCACCTCCAGCACTTCGCGGACCATGCCCAAGGCGATGGTGCTGGCCGTATTGCAGGCGATACAGATGGCGCGGGGGGCGTAACGCTCGCTCATCCGGCCCAGCAATCCGCAGACGCGCGCCGCCACTTCGGCTTCGCTCTTCGCGCCATAAGGTAACCCGGCATGGTCGGCCGCGTAGATGACCGGTGCCCCGGGCAACAGCTTGCGCAGCTCGGCCAGCACCGTCAGCCCGCCGACACCGGAATCGAACAGCAGGATGGGAGAAACTGGGGCCAAGGGTCCGTTTCCGATCGGGCTAAGCTTGTCGAAGTCGCGCTCTTCACTTAACCGCCGTGATAAGTAAAGCGGTGCAAGGCTTCGGGGGATTTTCAAATGGATTTCAACATCGACCCCTCGCTCGCGCTGCTGCTGGGTTACGCCTTCGGGTCGATCCCGTTCGGGCTGATCCTGGCGCGCATGGCCGGGCTCGGCGATGTTCGCCAAATCGGCAGCGGCAATATCGGCGCGACCAATGTGCTGCGCACCGGAAACAAGGGCGTCGCCGCGGCGACGCTGGTGCTGGATGCGCTGAAGGGTTTCATCCCGGTCTTCCTCGCATGGGGCTGGTTCCTCAACGATATCGGATGGACGGCGCTCGGCGCGGTCCTGGGGCACTGCTTTCCCGTCTGGCTCGGCTTCAAGGGCGGCAAGGGTGTTGCGACGACAGGCGGCGTTTGCTTCGGGCTCGGATGGCCCATCGGGCTCGCCTATGCGCTGGTCTGGCTAGGTATGCTGGCGCTCACCCGCATCAGCTCGCTCGCCGGAATGAGCGCGGTGGTCGCGGCCGTAGGCGCGGCGTGGTATTTCGACCGGCCGACCTTTGCTGCGGCGCTGGGGTTGATCGCGGTGATCGTGATCTTCCTGCACCGCGAGAACGTCGGGCGATTGTTGAGGGGCGAGGAACCGAGGGTCGGCAGCAAGAACTGACCGCCCCATGTCGCAAGAGGTCGCACTCTCCCAAACCGAAGCCTTTGCCAGGATCCGGCTGCTGCGCTCGCCCAACATCGGACCGGTCAGCTACGCGCAGTTGCTGGCGCGGTTCGGCAATGCGCAGGCGGCGCTGGAGGCATTGCCCGACCTGGCGCAGCGGGGCGGCCGGGCCTATCGCGCCGTAGCCGCAGAGGTGATCGAGCGGGAGGTGGAGGCGATCCGCCGGGCGGGCGCGCGCTACCTGTTCCATGACCAGCCGGATTATCCCGCGTCGCTCGGCCAGCTCGACAGCGCGCCGCCGATCCTGACCTTTCGCGGCGACCTGTCGCTAGCGGCCAAGCCCTGCGTCGCCATGGTCGGCGCGCGCAATTCCAGTGCGGCGGCGGTCAAGATCGCGCGCGAATTCGCAGCGGCGCTTGCGGGGGAGGGGTTCACCGTCGTCTCCGGTCTGGCACGCGGTATTGACGGTGCCGCCCATGAAGGCGCATTCCCCGCGACCATCGGCGTCATCGCCAGCGGGATCGACATCGCCTATCCGCCGCAGCACGCCGACTTGCAGGAACGGATCGCCAGTGAGGCGCTGCTGCTGGCCGAGCAACCCCCCGGCACCGAACCGCGCGGCAGCCACTTCCCCAGCCGCAACCGCATCATCGCGGGTCTCGCCGCGGGTACGCTGGTGGTCGAGGCCGCGCCCAAGTCCGGCTCGCTTATCACGGCGAGGCTGGCGGGCGAGGCGGGGAGGGAGGTCATGGCCATTCCCGGCTCCCCGCTCGATGCGCGCTCCGCCGGGTGCAACCAGCTGATCCGCGAAGGCGCGGTGCTGGTGCAGGCGCCGGAGGATGTGGTCGAACTGCTCAGCAGCTTCGACGGCACTCCGCGCTTGAGCTTCCGCGAAGGAGGTGCATTCGACTTCGACCACGCACCCGAGGAACTGGCCGTTGCGGAGCCCGCCGATATCGAGGGCCTGCTGACAACCGCGCCGGTGGCGGTGGACGAACTGATCCGCCAGTCGGGCGAGAGCGCGGCGTCGGTGCAATTGGCGCTGCTGGAGTTGGAGATCGTTGGCAAACTGGAGCGGCATGCGGCCGGGCGGGTGAGCCTAGCCCTGGGAGAACATTAGTGGACGCCAACGAAACGGTTGGAAACCGGGTCGACCTTATTTTTGCGGAATTCCGCCGGCTAGCAATGGCAGCATCCGGCACGCTGGTGGTGACCACCATGGTCTTGGCGCTAGGAAATATTGCGGTCGACTTGTTTTTCACGTCTTCTGTATCGAACCTCTTTCTTGGCATCGTTAGTCTCGCAATCGACTTCATTGTCTTGCGCGCGCTCTTACGCAATTCCGGATTGGTCTCGGGCGATCTTAACGGACAGGTCGGGACTTACTTCGGTCTTGCATTGCTGAGCGCGATTGGCCTGACGGCTGGGTTGGTCTTGTTGGTTATACCCGGATTGGTGCTCGCGGTCCGTTGGTCTGCCATCTACGGGTACGGCCTGGTCGATGGCGACGGTATCGCAAATGCCATGGGAAAATCCTGGGATGCGACCGGGCCGCATTTCACACCGATCGCGATCTCTCTCTTGGTGCCAATTGGCATCTATGCCGTATCGATAGCCGGTTTGTTTTGGTCTGTGCGCGGTTTCGGTGAGGTCAATCTGCCTTTGTCGATTCTCGGAAATGTGGGATTGGCGATTGGTGGTAATGTCTTCGCAACCGTGGGCATCGCCGTCTACTCATTGACTGCGGACAGAAGCCGGACTTTGGCGGCGGTTTTTGAGTAGGGACATTCTATCCACTTGACGACCTTCAACCGCCAACCCCACCCTCGCGCGTACGTACACGTATACGCGTAAGGGACTGGATCGCTCATTCCATGCAGCTTGTTATCGTTGAATCGCCGGCCAAGGCGAAGACTATCGAGGGCTATCTGGGCAAGGACTTCAAGGTTCTCGCCTCCTACGGCCATGTCCGCGACCTGCCGCCCAAGGATGGCAGCGTGCGCCCGGATGAGGATTTTGCGATGGACTGGGAACTCTATCGCGACAAGCAGAGCCGCTTCAAGGAAATCGCCGACGCGGCAAAAGGCGCGGATCGGCTCGTGCTCGCGACCGACCCCGACCGCGAGGGTGAGGCGATTTCGTGGCACGTCAAGGAACTGCTGGCCAAGCGCAAGGCGCTGCCTGCCAAGGTCGACCGGGTCACCTTCAACGCCATCACCAAGGCAGCGGTGACCGAGGCGATGGGCAAACCGCGCGAGCTCGACCAGCCGCTGATCGATGCCTATCTCGCCCGCCGCGCGCTCGACTACCTGTTTGGTTTCACCCTCAGCCCCGTGCTGTGGCGCAAGCTGCCCGGCGCGAAGAGCGCGGGCCGCGTGCAATCGGTTGCGCTGCGGCTGATCGTCGATCGCGAGCGCGAGATCGAGGCCTTCAAGGCCGAGGAATACTGGTCGATCGTAGCGCATCTGCTGCACGACGGGACCGAGTTCGACGCGCGCCTGGTGAAGTTCGACGGCAAAAAGCTCGACAAGATGACGCTGGGCAACGAGGGCTCCGCGCTCGCGGCCAAGGCTGCGGTCGAGCAGGGGCGCTTCACGGTCGAGGAGATCGAGACCAAGCCGCTCAAGCGCAACCCCGCACCGCCGTTCACCACATCTACGCTTCAGCAGGAGGCCGCGCGAAAACTCGGCTTCTCGGCCAGCCACACCATGCGCCTGGCGCAGTCGCTCTACGAGGCGGGTGCGATCACCTATATGCGCACCGACGGCGTGCAGATGGACATGAGCGCCATCATGGCCGCGCGCGACGCCATCGCGGAGCGGTTCAGCGAGGATTACCGGCCTGAGAAGCCACGGTTCTACGCCACCAAGGCCAAGAACGCGCAGGAAGCCCACGAGGCGATCCGCCCGACCAGTTTCAAGCGCGAGCATGCCGGTTCGGGTGACGAAGCAAAGCTTTACCACCTGATCTTCAAGCGCGCCATGGCGAGCCAGATGTCCGCCGCGCAGCTCGAGCGGACCACCGTGACCCTGCGTGATGCAACCGGCCAGCACGAGCTGCGCGCCACCGGGCAGGTGGTAAAATTCCCCGGCTATTTCGCGGTTTACCAGGAAAGCTTCGACGAGAAGTCCGAAGACGACGATGACGGCCTGCTGCCTGTGATGCACAAGGGCGACAGCCCCGCCAAGCGCGGCGTGGAGGCCAACCAGCACTTCACCCAGCCGCCGCCGCGTTTTTCCGAAGCTTCGCTGGTCAAGCGGCTCGAGGAGCTCGGCATCGGTCGCCCCTCGACCTACGCCTCGACCATCCAGACGTTGCGCGACCGCGACTATGTGCGGATGGAGAAAAACCGTTTCTTTGCAGAGGAATCGGGCCGATTGCTCACGGTGTTCCTCGAACGCTTCTTCCCGCAATATGTCGCTTACGACTTCACCGCAGGGATGGAGGACGAGCTCGATACCGTCTCCGATGGGCGCGAGGAGTACAAGGAGCTGCTCGCCAAGTTCTGGGCCGACTTCAAGGTCAAGGCCGACGAGGTGATGGAGAAGCTGCCTTCGGAAGTGACCGAGGCGCTCGACGAATATCTCTCAGACTACCTCTTCCCCCCGCGCGAGGACGGCAGCGATCCGCGTGCCTGCCCGCAATGCATTGCCGAGGGCCGCAGTGGTGGCCGCCTGGCGCTGCGCGGGGGCAAGTTCGGGGCCTTCGTCGCCTGTGCCAACTATCCCGAATGCAAATATACCCGCCGCTTCGCCCAGCCGGGCGGCGAGGGCGGTGCGGGCGAGGAAGATGGCGTGATGGGCCAGCACCCCGTCACCGGCGCGGATATCCACCGCAAGACCGGGCGCTTCGGCCCCTATGTCGAGATGGAAGCCGACGGCGAGAAGAAGCGCGCCAGCATTCCCAAGGACCTCGACGATTTCGATGTCGAATGGGCCGCCAAGCTGCTCGACCTGCCGCGCATCGTCGGTGCGCATCCGGAAACCGGCAAAGAAATCGAAGCGAACATAGGACGTTACGGCCCATATCTCCGCCACGACGGCAAATACGGCAAGCTGACCAATACGCGCGAGGTGTTCGAAGTCGGCATGAACCGTGCGGTCGATATCCTGGCGCAGGCGGCCAACCGCGGCGGTGCGGCGCGCGGCAAGGCAGAGGCGATCAAGAGCCTCGGTGCGCACCCGACCAGCGGCGGCGAGATGAAGGTCATGCCGGGCCGCTATGGCCCTTATGTCACCGACGGCACCACCAATGCGACCCTGCCGCGGGACGTGAAGCCCGAGGACGTGACCGAGGCGCAGGCGATCGAACTGATCGACGCCCGTACAGCGAAGGGTCCGCCGAAGAAGAAGGGGCGCAAGAAGGCTGCACCGAAGAAGGCGGCTGCGAAGAAAGCCCCGGCAAAAAAGAAGGCCGCCGCCAAATAGGAGCCACGCGATCAGCCGCCCGTGCTTGTTGGTAAATCATCAAGCATTGGCTGTTAGGCCTGATCCCAATCGGGGAACGGCTGTGATCGAAATCGAAGTCCAGAACGAAACGCACCAGTCGCAGCACCGCCTGCGCTTCGCTGCGGTGCCGCGCATTGGCGAAGGCCTACGGCTGCGCGAAAAGAACGGTATGTGGGCGAGCTACGATGTGCTCGACGTTTGGTACCAGAAAGCCGACTTCGGCGATGTCTGGATGCCCTACATCCACGTCCGCCTGACTGCAGGCGAAGAAGTCGGCGGACATAACGACGATGAAGGTTTCGACGACGGCTACGGGCGGGAGTTCGACGACGAGCTTGCCATGCGCAGCGCGCTCGAGCGGGAGGCACGACCATTCAAAATCTGATCAAGCGCCGCACCGGCCCGACTGCGGGCCAGGAAACCCTGTCGCAGGACGCCCATGCTCCCGCGAAGCAGCAGGCTGTCCCACGCGAGGAACCGGTCTATCCGCCGGAACCGGCCACCCGCAGCGAGCTGGTGTACGAGGACGTGCCCTACAGGGACGATCCGCTGCCGGGTAGCGCGCCTGCGACGCCGGACATGAGCGATACCGACGCCATCGTCGCCGCCGCCAAGGCCATGCGCGAGGGCAACGCGTCGCCGGGCAGCAAGCGTTGCCTGATCGTCGACGACAGCCGCGTCGTCCGCAAGCTTTCGCGCAAGATCGCCGAGGAACTCGGTTACCGCGTGGCCGAAGCCGAAAACGGCGAGGAAGCGCTCGCCCGCTGCCGCCAGGTCATGCCCGACCTCGTCATCACCGACTGGCAGATGCCGGTGATGAGCGGTGTCGAATTCGTCGCGCAATTGCGTTCGATCCCCGGTGCTGAACGCGCGAAGGTGATGTTCTGCACCTCCAAGGGCGAGGCGACCGACATCCATGAAGGCATCAGCGCCGGGGCCGACGATTACATCGTCAAACCGTTCAACGAGGCAGCGCTGAAGGCGAAGGTGGAGCGGTTAGTGGCGGGCTAGCCCCTCGACCGCTTCGCTAGAGTTGCAAATATCCAACTATCAAGCTGGCCACCAGCGCCAGCATGCTCGCGCCCAGCGCCCAAGCGGCGGCCTTCGCGGCTGAGCGGCCGTAGGCGATCGTCACGCCCAGCTTGACGGTCATATTGGCCAGAATCGTCCCGGTGATCGCCAGCGCAGCCAATTCGTTGGCGATGGTGCCGGGTTCCAGCCCGCCTGCCGTGACGATGGCGGCGTCGACATCCATGCTCCCCATCAGCAGGAGCAAGACCGCGATGCCCTGTTCGCCGAACTCGCCTTGCGCCCAGCGCGCCGCGACAGCGGCCACGGCCACGAAGGCGGCGAAGCCGAAAGCGGGGATGAGCGCGATCGGGTTCCCTGGCGGGGCGGGGCCGGTGCTGTGCGCGGCCTTGCGGGTCAGCCACCAACTGACACCCCAGGCTGTCAGCAGCGGGGGCAGGATCAGGATGACGAAGGGCTTGAGCAGCGGTGTCGCCAGAACGCCGACCAGCAGGCTAACCCGCATGTACATCACAGCGCTCGCAAGGGCGATGCCGGCATTCTCGGCCCCGGTGCCTTCATCGGCGCCCAGCCTTTGCGAGAGCGATTGGGTGACCGCCGTAGAACTGTATGCCCCGCCGATGATGGCGGTGGCAATGGTCCCGCGCTTGGCTCCGAAGATGCGGTTGGCGACGTATCCGGCGAAGGAGAAGCCGGTCACCAGTACCACCACGAGCCACAGCGTGCGTGGCTCCCACGCATCATAGGGACCGTAGCGACCGGCGGGGAGGAAGGGATAGACCGCCAGTGCGATGACGGCATAGCGGGCGAAGGCCTTGATATCGGCCTCGTCCAGCCGGTCGATGAAGCCATGGACCTCGGTCCGCAGGGCGAGGATTAGCGTCATTACCGCACCACCCGCCACCGCCAGCGCCGGCTCGCCCGTGCCGCCAAGGAAGCCCAGCGCCAGTACCGCGAGAGCTGAGACGGCCGAAGTCGCATCGGGCGAGCCAATTTCCAACGCCGCCCTGCCATATCCGATAGCGATCACCAGCGCGGCAGTGGCAACAACCATTCCCGATACGAAGGCGTAGCCGGCTGCGGCCAGCACGCCAGCCAGTCCGGCCACGAGGCCCAGCAGGGTGAATGTGCGGATGCCCGCGACCCGCATGCCATCGGCCTCGCCGCGCAGTTTCCACCCCCGCTCGATCCCGACCAGCAGGCCGACCGCTAGGCCGGACCCGGCGTGCGCCCACAGGTCAGGCGGGAAAGGTATCACGGCGACCTATCGGACCCAGTCGAGCCCGATCTCCTCGAAGATTTCGCGGCTTTCGGCCCAGTTCTCCTCGACCTTCACGTGCAGGAACAGGTGGACCTTCACGCCAAGCACCTCTGCCAATTCCTTGCGCGCGGCCTCGCCGATGGCCTTGATCCGGCTGCCGCCCTTACCGAGCACGATGGCGCGCTGGTTGTCGCGGGTGACGACGATCTGCTGGTGGATTTCGAGGCTGCCGTCGGGGCGGTGCTGGTACAGTTCCGGGCGCACGGCGCTGTCGTAAGGCAGTTCCTCGTGCAGTTGCTGGTAGAGCTGTTCGCGCGTTATTTCGGTGGCGAGCAAGCGCTCGCTGGCATCGCTGACCTGATCTTCGGGGTAATGCCACGGCCCTTCGGGTATCAACGCGGCCAGCGCTGCCTTCATCTCCGCGACGCCGTCGCCGGTGAGGGCAGATACGAAGAAGACTTCGCTGAACTCGACCTTGCCGGTCAGTTCCTGCGCCAGCGCCAGCAGGGGTTCCTTCTTGGCGACGTCGACCTTGTTGAGGACGAGGATCTTGCGCTCCGGCCGGTTGGCGAGGCTCTCCAGCAAAGGCTCGAGCTCGTGCCGCCGCTGCTTGACCGGATCGACCATCAGCAGAACGGCATCGGCAGCCTCGGCGCCTTCCCAGGCGGCGCTGACCATGGCCCGGTCGAGCCGCCGTTTGGGCGCGAAGATACCAGGGGTATCGACGAGGATCATCTGCGTCTGTTCGTGCAGGGCGATGCCGAGCATCCGCGCACGGGTAGTCTGCGCCTTGGCGCTCGTGATTGCGACCTTCTGGCCGACCAACTGGTTGACCAGCGTCGACTTGCCGGCATTGGGGGCGCCGAGGACAGCGACGACGCCGCAATGGGGTGTGGGGGTATCGGTCACCCGAATTGCTCCATGAAAAGTTTGGCGGCCGCCGTCTCCGCTTCCTGTTTGCTGTTGGCGCTTGCTTCTGCGGCACCGACATTGCGAACTTCGACGCGGACCGTGAAAACGGCCGCGTGGTCCGGTCCGGACCGGTCCACCAGCCGGTATTCCGGGGGGCGCCGCTGGTTGCCGGCAGCCCATTCCTGCAGGGCCGATTTGGGGTGCTTGGAACGGCCGGTCTTGCCTTGCAGGTCTTCCTCCCAGAACCGGTGCACCAACAGCGCCGTCGCCGCATAACCGGCCTCGAGATAGTTCGCTCCCAGCAGCGATTCCATGACATCGCCCATGATATTGGTGCTGCCCGCCGCGCCGTCTTCGCGGGCCTGCTTTCCCAGCACGACATAGTCGCAGACACCCAGCTGCCGAGCGACCCTGGCGCAGGACCCTTTGCTGACGAGGGCGTTCAGCCGCTGGGCGAGTGCGCCTTCCGCCCCGCCTACGTTGCGGTAGAGGTGGTCGGAAATCGCGAGGCCGAGGACCCTGTCGCCGAGAAACTCGAGACGCTGGTAGTCGCGCAGGGCGCCGGTGCTGCCGTGGGTAAGGGCTTCCAGCCACAATTCGTCGTCGGTCACGGTAAAGCCGATTCCCGCGAGCCATTCGCGGGTAGTGGGGGCGAGACTGGTCATAGGCCTGTTCCCATACGCCCTTCGCGTGCCGCCGTGAACCATGTCCATGGCTTGAGCCACTGGGCGCTGCCGTCGGTCGACCAGACGATGACGCGGGCCTTGCCGACCAGCAGGTCCTGCGGGACAAAGGCGATGCCCTTGCCCGGCTCGGCCGGGAACCTGCTGTCGAGTGAATTGTCGCGGTTGTCGCCCATCAGGAACAAGCGGCCGTCGGGCACCACGCGCGGCCCCCAGTCGTCCTGCGGGCTCGGGCCGAAATCGAGTACCGGATAGCTTACACCCTGAGTGTTGATTTCTTGCCACATGGCGTAGCGGCAGCGCGGCACGGCGCCCGGTCGCTGTTCCATCGGGATGCCGCTGGGGCAATCCGTGTTGGGCGAGACGGGCACACGGAATTCGCCGATGCGTTTCTGCGCCAGCACTTGGCCGTTGACGACGACATTGCCTCCACGCACCTCCACCACATCGCCCGGCAGGCCGATGACGCGCTTGACGTAATCGACGTGATCGACCGGATGCTTGAAGATCACCACGTCCCCGCGCGCCGGCGTCGAAGCGAGGACACGCCCTGCCGGAAGGCCCAGCTCCAGCGGCAGCGAGTGGCGCGACAGGCCGTAATCCCATTTGGACGCGATCAGGTAGTCACCCACCATCAGCCGCGGCATCATGCTTTCGCTCGGGATGCTGAAGAGGGAAAAGGCGAAACTGCGGAAGGCGAGCGCGAAGGTGACCACCAGCAGCAGGAACAAGGGAAAACTCATCTCGCGCCGCGTGCGCCCGGGCACACCGCCCGTGGCGGAATCTGTCGCCACCGTTGCATCGGCGAGGCTTTGGCTCTTCCCATCCATGGCTTGCACCCCTAGGCCACCGGCCATCACTGGCAAGGGGATTCTGGAACCGTGACCGACGCTGCAACAAAAGCCTGGAACACAATCCGCGAACAGGAGCATGCGACGCTTGCCGCCCTCTTCGCCGGAGACCCCGACAGGGTGACCAAGCTGAGCCGCCGCCTGACGTGGGGCGAGGGCGAAACGGCGGGCGGTATCCTGTTCGACTGGTCGAAGACCCATCTTGCCGACGCGCTGCTCGACGGTTTCGAGGCGCTCGCAGCAGCGGTCGATTTTGCCGGCGCACGGGACAAACTTCTGTCGGGGGCGAAGATCAACGTCACCGAAGGGCGAGCAGCGGAACATACCGCGCAACGAGGGACCGGCTCGGACGCGAGCGTCGAGGAGGCGCAGGCGCTGCTCGCACGCATGCAGATGCTGGTCGAGGCGATCCATGAGGGTGCGCTGGGCGAGGTGAAGCACCTGATCCACATCGGGATCGGTGGCAGCGCGCTCGGACCCAAGCTCGCAATCGATGCGCTAACGCGGGATCTGGCGCTGGTCGATGTCCCTGTCGTCTCCAATATCGACGGCGTGGCGCTTGAGCAGGCCTTTGCCACCTGCGACCCGGCGACGACACTGGTGGCCGTAGCTTCCAAGACCTTCACCACGATCGAGACCATGACCAACGCCGAAAGCGCGCTGAAATGGCTGGGCGAAAACGGCGTCAAGGACCCGAGCGGGCGGGTGATCGCGCTCACCGCCGCGCCGGAGAAGGCAGTCGAGTGGGGCATCGACGAGACCCGCGTGCTGCCCTTCATGGAGAGCGTCGGCGGGCGTTATTCGCTATGGTCGTCCATCGGCTTCCCGGTCGCGCTTGCGGCCGGATGGGACGAGTTTGAGGCGATGCTGGCGGGCGCGCAGGCCATGGACATTCACTTCGCGGAGAGCGAGGGCAGGGCCAACATCCCGCTCCTCGCCGCCTTTGCCGACCAGTATTACATCCGCGTGCGCGGCTGCCAGACCCGGGCGGTGTTCGCTTATGACGAACGGCTCGGCCTGCTGCCCGACTACCTCCAGCAGCTGGAGATGGAATCGAACGGCAAGAGGGTGAAGGCCGACGGCTCGCCGGTCGACGGCCCGACCGCGCCGATCACCTGGGGCGGGGTGGGGACGGACGCGCAGCACGCGGTGTTCCAGTTGCTCCATCAGGGAACCACCCTCGTGCCCGTCGACTTCATCGCCAGCATCGCGCCCGGCGACCAGCTCGACCCGGCGCATCACCGCATCCTGCTGACCAACTGCTTCGCGCAAGGCGCCGCGCTGATGGCGGGCGGCAATATGAGTGCCGACGGAAAAGACCCCGCGCGTGCCTTTCCCGGCGACCGCCCGAGCGCGACGATGCTGTGCGACGATCTCGACGCCGCCACATTAGGCGCGCTGATCGCCTTCCACGAGCATCGCACCTTCGCCAATGCCGTGCTGATGGGCATCAATCCCTTCGACCAGTTCGGCGTCGAACTGGGCAAGAAGATGGCCAAGGATATCGAGGCCGGCGAGGCGGAGTTCGATGCCAGCACGCAGGCGCTGCTGGAGGCGGCAGGATTGAACCAATGAACTTCCAGCTGACCTTCGCCATCGCATGGGCAGTGATTCTCGGGCTAGGCGGCGGGCTACTGACCAAGATCGGCAGTTGGTATCGCGAGCTCAACAAGCCGAGCTGGCAGCCGCCCGACTGGCTGTTCGGGCCGGCGTGGACGCTGATCCTCGGGCTGGCGGCATGGGCATTCGTGCTGAGCTGGAACGGCGCACCGGACGAGAGTGCGCGGCAACTGCTCATCGCGCTCTACGTGGTCAACGGCGTGTTCCACTTCCTGTGGTCGCCGCTGTTCTTCACGCTGAAGCGGCCCGACTGGTCGCTGGTCGAGGTGCCGTTCCTGTGGGCCTCGGTGCTGTCGCTTTGCATCGTCCTGCGCGAGTTCTCGGTGCTGGCGAGCTGGCTGATCGTGCCCTACCTCGTGTGGGTCAGCTTCGCCGCCTGCCTTAATCTCGCGATCGTCCGGCTCAACCGGCCTTTCGGCTAGAGCAGGGACAGCGCAAGCCCACCGGCGGCGCAGAGGGCCAGCACGCGGATGACGCTCCATCTGGCGGCGAAGGTCAGCAACAGCGCGACGACCGTCAGCGCGGCCGCGCGCCAGTCCAGCGTCGTCCATTCGGCGACGGACAGTCGCACCGGTCCCGCCTGCGCCGTCGCCACCTGCGCAAACAGCACATGCAGCGCGAACCACAGCGCCAGGTTCGCGATGACCCCGACGACCGCTGCCGTCACCGCAGCAAGCCCGGCACGGATGCGGGGTGCAGCCTTCAACCGTTCCATCCACGGCGCCAGCGCGAAAATCCACAGGAAGCACGGGGCGAAGGTGACCCAGGTCGTCAGGCCCGCGGCAAGGATGCCGGCAAGCAGCGGCGCAAATGGCTCCGGCGCGCGCCATCCGGCCAGGAAACCGGTGAACTGCGTCACCATGATGAGTGGCCCGGGCGTCGTTTCGGCCAGGCCCAGCCCGTCCGCCATTTCGCCGGGTGCGAGCCAGCCGTAGGTTTCGACCGCCTGCTGCGCCATATAGGCCAGCACGGCATAGGCCCCGCCGAAGGTGACGACCGCCAGTTTCGAGAAGAACAGCCCGACATCCCACAGCACGTGCTCGGGCCCGAGCGTCGTGAGGACCAGACCGAGCGGTGCGACCCAGATCGCTCCCCAAGCCGCGACCGCGCGCAGGCTGGCGCCCCACGGCATCGGTCCATGCGTTACGGCTTCGACCGGCTTCAGGGCGAGCCATTCGGGCCGCACTCCGCCGATCGCTGCACCCAGCGCGAGTGCGCCGAGCACGACCAGCGGAAAGGGCAGGGCGAAGACGAACAAGGCGACGAAGGCCGCCACCGCCAGCAGCTTGCGCAAGGGTCCGCCCAGCGCGCGCGAGCCGATGCGGATCAGCGCCTGCAGAACGATCGCCAGCACCGCCGCCTTGATGCCGAGGAAGAGCGCCTCGAACCACGCGAGATCGGCTGCAATCGCATAGAGGACCGACAGGCCGAGCATTACAACCGCGCCGGGCAGCACGAACAGTCCGCCCGCGATGACTCCGCCGCGCCAGCCGTGGAGACGCCAGCCGATCCATGTCGCCAGTTGCTGCGCTTCCGGACCGGGTAGCAGGTGGCAGAGGTTGAGCGCCTCCAGATAGTCCTGCTCCCCCACCCAGCGCCGGTCCTCGACGATTTCGCGGTGCATCAGGGCGATCTGGCCGGCCGGTCCGCCGAAGCTGAGCCAGCCGATGCGCCAGAATGCGCGGGTCAGCGCGGCGAGATCGGGGGATGCGGCGAGGGTAGGGGTCATGCGAGGCGGATATGCGCGCTTTAGCGATTGTGCGCCATCGCAAAGCAGCGCATGGCGCCGTCATGGAAGAGTCACAGTCCCCCAAGCCGCTACCGCCGATCAACCGCATCCAGGAAAACCTGCTGGCCCGCAGCGAGCGGCGGCTGCTCAACTGGATCTGCGCGCGGCTGCCCGGATGGGTGACGCCCGACATGCTCACCGGGATCGGCATGGTCGGGGCCTTCATGGTCTTCGCAGGATACCTGGCCAGCAACCGGGGCGAAGAATGGCTCTGGTTGGCGATTGCCGGTTATGCCGTTCAGTGGTTCGGCGACAGCACCGACGGCAGCCTCGCCCGCTTCCGGCAGATCGAGCGGCCGCGCTACGGCTATTTCCTCGACCATAGCTGCGACGGGCTGGCGACCACGCTTGTCGTGATGGGCATCGGCCTCAGCCCTTATGTGACACTCGAATGGGCGCTGGTGGCGCTCGCGGGCTACCTTCTGCTGTCAATCCACGCCTTCCTGTCGGTCCGCGTTCTGGGCGAACTCAAGCTGTCCTACCTCAATGCCGGGCCGACCGAGCTGCGCTTCATGCTGATCGCGTTGACGCTGGCGATGATGTGGTTCGGGACAGGGCCGGGCTGGTTCGGTGCGCTCTCGGGCTTCGACCTGTTCACGGGCTTCGTCGGGCTGACGCTGATCGCGCTGTTCGCGATCCAGACCGGCGTGACGGCGCGGCGCCTGGCGAAGGAAGAGCCTGCGCGCAACGAGGAATGGCGCAAGCGCTAGGCTTGCCGTCCCTTTTGCAGAAGCAATGCTGGCTCCGATTGGTTTGGCTTTTGGAGTACGCGAAATGAGAATCCTCGTGTGGTCTCTTGTCGTTATCGCAGCTCTTGCAGTTCATTCTCCACAATCGGCATCGGGCCAGGAATCGGTTGAGGATACCGGCCCGCCCGGTGGCAGCCCGCCGATCCTGATTGAATTTACCGGGGTCGATGAGCTCGTCATTGAGGCTGGCCGCCAGGGGATGCTGACACAGGTGCTCAACTACACTTTGACCGTCGACGATGTTGGCAAGGCCGTTGGCTGCAAATTCAACCGCAAGTTCCGCCGCAAGTCTGTAGAGATATCTTTCTGCCGGGTCCTCAAAAGGCATCATAGCTTCGAACCGGCGCGGGACTGCGAAGTTCGACCTGTTTTTGGCACCTACACGGGTACGATCGATTTTCAGACATGGGTCAAGGGTGACTGACCGGCAGGGCTATGCTCCAAGTATCGGATCGAACAACTTTAATTGACTTTCATGCTGCGTTGCACCATATGCCGGCCATCGAAGCGCCCGCCAGCGTGAAGTGGCGGGGGAGAGACATTCCCCAGGCCCCGGCAGCCCTTCGGTCCTTTTTCAAGAAGCTTCCCTTTTCACGCGGGTCGTTTTGACACCCGCGCTGCGCCCGGATTCCGTCAGGATTCCGCGAGGTGCACCGCATAGATTGCGAGTTTATATGACCACAACTTTCGAAACCCTCGGGCTTTCGCAGCCTGTGCTCCAAGCCCTCGACATGAAGGGCTACAACACCCCGACCCCGATCCAGGAACAGGCCATTCCGTTGCTGCTCGAAGGTCGCGACCTGCTCGGCATCGCCCAGACCGGCACCGGCAAGACCGCCGCCTTCATGCTGCCAAGCATCGACAATCTGCGTGAGGCTGACCGGCAGACGCCGTTCAAGTCCTGCCGCATGCTGGTGCTGGCCCCGACCCGCGAACTGGCCGGGCAGATCGCCCAGTCGGCCAAGGATTATGGCGCGATGGCGGGCCTCAAGGTCCAGTCGATCGTCGGCGGTACCTCCGTCGGCAAGGATCGCAACAAGCTGCACCGCGGCACCGATATCCTCGTCGCCACACCGGGCCGCCTGCTCGATCTGATCGACCAGCGCGCCTTTGCGCTGAACGGGGTCGAGATCCTCGTCCTCGACGAGGCCGACCAGATGCTCGACCTCGGCTTCATCCATGCCCTGCGCAAAATCGTGCCGATGCTGCCCAAGGAACGCCAGACGCTGCTGTTCAGCGCCACCATGCCGGCCAGCATCAAGGAACTGAGCAAGAACTACCTGACCGATCCGGCGCATGTCTCGGTCACCCCGGCGGCGACCACGGCGGAACGGATCGACCAGTATTTGTTCATGGTCCAGCAGGACGAGAAGCAGTCGCTGCTCGAGATGATCCTCAAGGGCCGCCACCCGGTGCCGGGCAAGCAGGAGCGCATGCTCGTCTTCACCCGCACGAAGCATGGTGCGGACCGCGTGGTGAAGAAGCTGGCGCAGGTCGGCATCGCGGCCAACGCCATCCACGGCAACAAGAGCCAGCCACAGCGCGAACGCGCCCTGGCCGAGTTCAAGAGCGCCCGCGTACCCGTGCTGGTGGCCACCGATGTAGCCGCGCGCGGGATCGACATCCCGGGCGTCAGCCACGTTATCAATTACGAACTGCCCAATGTTCCGGGACAGTATGTCCACCGCATCGGCCGCACCGCTCGCGCCGGCAAGGATGGTATCGCCATCGCCTTCTGCGCCGAGGACGAACGCGCCTATCTGAAGGATATCCGCAAGAATACCGATGCGGAGTTCGAGCGGCTCGCCCTGCCGGACAACTTCCGTGCCGTGGTCGAAGGCGTCGGCCCGACCAAGCGTGAGCAGCAGCAGCGCGGCCCCCGCGTCCAGCCCAAGCCGCGCGGTAGCAGCGCAGCTCGCGCTGGTGGCGATGCGCGCGGCCCGGTGGAGAACCCGGTGAAGAAGCAGGGCAGCCCCGGCAGCAAGCACCCCAATCGTGCAGGCAAACCCAAGCATGCCGGCCAGGGTGATGCCGGTCGCGCACCGAGCGGCAAGCCGGGCAGCAACCGTCGTCGTCGCTTCGGCGGTCGCGGCAACGGTGGCAATGGCGGCGGCAACGGCGGGAGCGGCCAGCAGCGCCGCCAAGGGTAACCCCGAGCTTGCGGCCTGCGAACACGCTCCTGCGCGCACGGCGGTTGGCAAGCTCGCCCTGAGCCGCCATATCGCCCGCGCAGCAGGAGATGAGCCGCATGGCCGAATACGATTACGACCTCTTCACGATTGGCGCGGGCTCCGGCGGGGTTCGCGCCAGCCGCGTTTCCGCGGCGCTGGGGGCTAAAGTCGCCATTGCCGAAGAGCATCGCGTCGGCGGCACCTGCGTCATCCGCGGCTGCGTGCCCAAGAAGATGCTCGTCTACGGCGCGCATTTCGCGGAAGACTTGGAGGATTGCCAGCGCTTCGGGTGGGAAATCGGCGAACGCAAGTTCGACTGGAAAGTGCTGCGCGACAATGTGCTGGCCGATGTCGACCGGCTCGAGGGTGCCTACACCGACACGCTCCAGAACCACGACGTGACCATCTTCCGGGAACGGGCCGAGATCACGGGGCCGCACGAGATAACCCTTGCCAGCGGCCGCAAGGTCACTGCCGCGCACATTCTCATCGCCACCGGCGCCAGGCCGCGGATGCCGGATTTCGAGGGCTCGGAGCACGCTATCAGTTCGAACGAGGCGTTCCATCTCGACGAACTGCCAAAGAAGGTCATCATTGCCGGCGGCGGCTATATCGCCAATGAATTCGCCGGTATTTTCAACGAGTTCGGATGCGACGTTCACATTGTCAACCGCGGCGATGTCCTGCTGCGTAGCTATGATGAGGCAGTGCGCGACCGCCTGCTCCAGATTTCCACGATGAAGGGGATCAAGTTCCGCTTCAATACGACGTTCGAGTACATCAAGCCGTGCCCCGACGGCGGCTACTTCGTGAAGATGTCGGATTGCGACGAGGAAAAGGCCGACCTGGTGATGATGGCGGTCGGCCGCACGCCCAACACCGAAGCTCTCGGCCTCGACAAGGCAGGGGTCGAGCTTGGCGAGAATGGCGAGATCAAGGTCGATCGCTTCAGCAAGACCAATGTCGATCACATCTACGCCGTCGGCGACGTGACGGACCGCGTGCAATTGACCCCCGTCGCCATCCGCGAAGGCCAGGCCTTTGCCGAAACCGTGTTCGGCAAGGGCCCGCCCGTGGCGGTGGACCATTCCTGCGTCGCCAGCGCCGTCTTCAGCCACCCCCCGATCGCCGCCGTTGGGATGACGGAGGGGGAGGCCAAGAACAAGCTTGGCTCGGTCAAGGTCTACCTGTCTGATTTCCGCCCGATGAAGAACGTGCTGGCCGGGCGAAACGAACGGAGCCTGTTTAAGATGATCTGCGACGGCGATTCCGGCCGGATCGTCGGCATCCACATGATCGCGCCCGACGCGCCCGAGATGATGCAGGCAGCCGCCATCGCGGTGAAGGCGGGACTGACCAAGGCGGATTTCGATGCCACCACAGCGATCCATCCGACTATGGCCGAAGAACTGGTGCTGATGAAGTAGCCCTCAGCCGAACCGGTCGGCCGAGAACAGTCCAGGCGCTAGGCCGTGTACTTCCCACTCGGCAGGTAACTCCACGCCGAACAGCAGCGCCTCGCCGAGATCGGCCAGCGCCGGCGAGGTCTGCAACCCGAACCCGCCCTGGCCTGCGAACCAGAAGAAGCCTGCCGCATCGGGGGCAAAGCCCACCACCGGTCGCTCGTCCGCCACGAAGCTGCGCAGGCCCGCCCAGCTGTGGTGGATACGGCGGATCTGGAGCGTGGTCGCTTCCTCGATGCGGTGCGCGGCAACGGCGATGTCGAGCTCCTCTGGCGCAGCGTCACACGGCTCGCTAGGGGTCGCATCCATCGACGAAGCCAGCAACCGGCCGCTGCCTTCGGGCAGCAGGTAGAACCCCTCGCCGACGGTCTTGGTGAAGGGCCAGTGCATGATATCCTGCCCATCCGGGCCGTCGAGCGCGATGACCGTCCGGCGTCGGGGCTGCAATCCGATCGGGGTGACACCGGCCATGGCGGCGAGCCGGTCGGCCCAGGCCCCGGCAGCGTTGACGAGGAAACGGGCGCTGTAGGAGGCGTTCTTCGTCTCGACAGTCCAGCGGTTCCCATCGCGAGAAACGGCCGACACCGCCGCACCCAGGACCAGCTCGCCGCCGCCGGAGCGGAGCGTGCGGACATGGCCTTGCAGCATTGCGTCCGCATCGAGTTTCAGGCTCGTCTCGTCGATCAGGGCGGCAACGACTGCCTCTTCTCTCAGGATCGGGACCAGCGCCCGTGCACCCCCGGTATTGAGCCGCCTCATCGTTCGCCCGACGCGAAGGTGATCGCATTCGAGCTGGTCAAGCGCCGCCTGCTGATCGGCGCTCGCGATATGCAGTGTCGGGTGCACCGTCCCGGCGGGTGCGCTGCCATCGATCGGCCTTTCCGCGAGACGGCCCATGCTCAATGCCGTCAGCGCGCGGATGACATCGTCGCCCAAACCAAAATGCGCGTGCGCCACGCTACGACCGGAGGAGTGGAAACCGACAGCGGCCTCCGCCTCCAGCACGGTCACGCTGGCATGCGCGGTGCAGCGGGCGGCCAGCGACAGTCCGGCGATCCCGCCTCCGACAACGATGACATCCACATCCTGCATCGGCCGAGAGTGACGCATTGCGTTGCGCGCCGCAACCGTTGGCCTTACGTCGGTAACAAGGGAGAACAATCATGCAAAATACGGTTCTGGTCACCGGCGGCACCGGCTTCATCGGCGGGGAACTCATCAAGCAGCTGCTGGCCAAGGGGTGGACGGTTCACACCACCGTCCGAAACACGGCCAAGAGCGAGGCGGGCCTGCGTCAGCGTTTCGGTAATCCGCCCGCAGAGCGGCTGAAGGTGTTTCAGGCCGAACTGTTAAGCGATGATGGCTGGGCCGAGGCGGTGGCGGGCTGCACCCATGTCGCCCATGTCGCCTCGCCGGTGTCGGACTCGGTGCCCGATCACGAGGACGAGCTGATCGTCCCGGCCCGCGAAGGCACGCTTCGCGCGCTGCGTTTCGCTAAGGCGGCGGGGGTCAGGCGCTTCGTCCAGACCAGTTCGATCGCCGCCATCGCCTATGGTCGGGGCGGGAAGGAATACACCTCGACCGAAGCCGACTGGACCGACCTCAACTCGCCCGACACCAACGCCTATGCCAAATCCAAGACCATCGCCGAGCGCGAGGCGCGCAAGTTCATCGAGACCGAGGGTGGCGACATGGAGTTCGTCTCGGTCAACCCGGTGCTGGTGCTGGGCCCGGTCGACAGCGGCGACTTTTCGCCCTCGGTCACGCCGATCACCATGCTGCTGGGCGGCAAGGTGCCGATGGCGCCCGATATCGGCTTCGGCGTGGTCGACCTGCGCGATGTCGCCGACCTGCATGTGCGTTGCCTGGAGACGCCCGGCATCGCGGGCGAGCGGTTCATCGCCTCGGGCCGGTTCCTGAAGATGATCGAGATCGCGAATATCCTGCGGGCCGGCCTGCCGGCAGAGCAAACGCGCAAAGTGCCCAGGCGCGTGATGCCGGGCTGGCTGGTCAGCCTCTTCATGATCATCAACCCGCCTTTCCGCTCGGTAAAAGCCGAACTGGGCCGCATCCGTCATTCCAATGCCAGCCATGCGGAACGCGTGCTGGGCTGGAAAACGCGCCCGGAGGAAGAGAGTATCCTCGATTGCGCCCGCAGCCTGTTCGACCACGGCGTGGTGAAGCCCTGAACCACGTCGCTTGACGCTGGCCGACCACGCTGGCTAACCGCCTTGCACCAGACCGGGAGAGCACATGTCCGCCAATATCGCTGAAATGGAACGTCGCCGTGAAGCTGCCCTGATGGGTGGGGGCGCGAAGCGCATCGCCGCGCAGCATGCCAAGGGCAAGCTGACCGCGCGCGAGCGGCTCGACATCCTGCTCGACGAAGACAGCTTCGAGGAGCTCGACGCTTATGTCGAGCATGACTGTGTCGATTTCGGGATGCAGGACCAGAAGATCCCGGGCGACGGCGTGGTCACCGGCAGCGGCACGATCAACGGGCGGCTTGTCTACGTCTTCTCGCAGGACTTCACTGTCTTCGGCGGCTCGCTGTCGAAGCGCCATGCGGAGAAGATCTGCAAGGTGATGGAAAGCGCCATGAAATACGGCGCGCCCGTCATCGGCCTGAACGATAGTGGCGGGGCGCGCATTCAGGAAGGGGTGGCGTCGCTCGGCGGCTATGCCGATGTGTTCCAGCGCAATGTCCTTGCCAGCGGGGTGGTGCCGCAGATCAGCCTGATCATGGGGCCGTGCGCGGGCGGGGCGGTCTATTCCCCGGCGATGACCGACTTCATCTTCATGGTGAAGGATTCGAGCTACATGTTCGTTACCGGGCCGGACGTGGTGAAGACCGTCACCAACGAGACCGTGACACAGGAAGAGCTGGGCGGGGCGGTGACCCACACCACCAAGACCAGCGTCGCCGATAACGCCTTCGAAAACGATATCGAGGCGCTGCTCGCCACCCGCAATTTCTTCGACTACCTGCCGCTGTCGAACCGCGAGCCGGTGCCCGAGCGACCGACCAGCGACCCGTGGGACAGACAAGAGGACAGCCTCGACACGTTGATCCCGGCCAACGCCAACCAGCCCTACGACATGCACGAAGTGATGCGGAAGGTGCTCGACGAAGGCGACTTCTTCGAAATCCAGCCGGCCCATGCGGGCAATATCCTGTGCGGCTTCGGCCGGGTCGAAGGGCGCACGGTGGGCGTGGTCGCCAATCAGCCAATGGTGCTGGCGGGCGTGCTCGATATCAATTCGTCCAAGAAAGCCGCGCGCTTCGTGCGGTTCTGCGACGCGTTCGAGATCCCGATCCTGACCTTCGTCGACGTGCCCGGCTTCCTCCCCGGCACGGACCAGGAACACAACGGCATCATCAAGCATGGTGCCAAGCTGCTGTTCGCCTATGCCGAGGCGACCGTGCCCAAGATCACCGTCATCACCCGCAAGGCCTATGGCGGGGCGTACGACGTGATGGCGTCGAAGCACCTGCGCGGCGATTTGAACTACGCCTGGCCGACCGCCGAGATCGCGGTGATGGGCGCCAAGGGCGCGGTGGAGATCATCTTCCGCGGCATGAGCGCCGAGGAGCAGGCCGAGAAGACCCGCGAATACGAGGAGCGCTTCGCCAACCCCTTCGTCGCGGCGCAGCGGGGCTATATCGACGAGGTGATCTACCCGCACTCGACCCGACGGCGGATCGCGCTGGGGTTGCGAAAGTTGCGAGGCAAGGTACTAGAGAATCCATGGAAAAAGCACGATAATATTCCGCTTTAAGGACTAATATGGCGAAAGAGCCCTCAACTCCCAAGGATGTCGACAAAAGGAAGCCAATTTGCGGCATTATCATGCCCATTTCGGCTATTCCTCCAAAATATGACGCTTCGCATTGGGCTGACGTAAAGCGTGTTTTAGACGACGCAATCGTCGACGCGGGCATGACGCCCCAGATTGTTAGTGATTCGTTTGAAAGTGATGTAGTTCAATCACGCATCATCCACAATTTATATGACAATGAAATGGTCGTTTGTGATGTAAGTGGCCTGAATCCTAATGTTATGTTTGAATTAGGAATGAGGCTGACCTTTAATAAGCCTGTTGTAATTGTCACTGACGACTTTGCATCTATTCCATTCGACACCAAAGTCATAGAACACGTTGGCTACCCCACGGACCTACATATACACAAAACCGTCGAATTCCAGAAGAAATTGACTGGAAAGATATTGCAAATTCTGGAGCAAGTAAAAACTGGTAAGTATAAAAGTCCGCTTTCAGCTTTCGGAAGCTTTCAGATTTTTCAGCCTACAACTGAGACCGTGCCAGGTGATAAATATGTTGCCGAGAGAATGGATGACTTATTTGCTATGATGTCGCGGTTAGAGCGTAGAGCTAACTTTGGTGGTAACTATCCTTCCAATGTTCGCGCTGCGCGGGGTGCGCTGAGCAACTATGGTGGCAAGAGAAAGGTTATCATAAAATCTGAGAAAGAAATCCCGGAGAACTTACAGAATAAGGTTCTGTTTTTGGATAACGTCGACTCCATCACCTCTGACCGTGCAGGGGGCGCTCATCGCTTAGAGGTCACATTTATCGACAACGATATGCGTGAGACGTCGATGACTATGAGGGAAATCGCGAAATTGCTCGGACCTGATGTGTCCATAGATTCAATTGTCGTGCCATGAAACTCGGCCGTCTCAACCATATCGGCGTCGCGACGCCTTCGATCGCTCAGAGCGTGGCCTATTACCGCGAGGTGATGGGGGCGAGTTCGATCACCGAGCCGTTCGACCTGCCCGAGCAGGGGGTGAAGGTGTGCTTCGTCGATACGCCCGGCGAGAATGGCACCCACGGCACCCAGATCGAACTCATCGAGCCGCTGGGCCCGGACAGCACGCTCACCGGCTTCCTAGCCAAGAATCCGCACGGAGGGCAGCACCACCTCTGCTACGAGGTCGAGGACATCGCGGCGGCGCGCGCGTGGTTCGAGGGGCTGGGCAAGCGCATCCTCGGTCCGACCCGCATCGGGGCGCATGGCACGCCGATCTTCTTCCTGCATCCCAAGGACATGATGGGCCAGCTGACCGAGATCATGGAAACGCCCAGGGACGACACGCACTGGTCGAATTGAGGTTCGCCCGACGTCGCGCGTCGTAACGGACTTGCCAGCACAACCGAGCAGCGCCACAGTCGGTTGCGAAACAGGACTTTTGGGAGAGAGACAAGCGTGTCCTACGAAACCATCACCGTCGAGCGCGACGGGCCGCTGCTGACCATCACCCTCAACCGACCAGAGCGCCTTAATGCCATGGGCCCGGACATGGCCGACGAGCTGGGCGGCGCGCTATATGACCTGGGCGATGCACGGGCGGTGCTGATCACCGGCGCGGGCAAGGGCTTCTGCTCGGGTGCGGACCTTGCCGCGCGCGGAGAGCGCAGCGCGCTGCAGGCAAAGGGCGGCAGCCACCGCGCCTTGCAGAATCACTACAACCCGGCGGTGACGCAGGTGCTGCGGGCCAAGGTGCCCGTGATCTGCGCGGTCAACGGCCCGGCGGCGGGCGTCGGCTGCTCGCTCGCGCTGGCGGCGGACTTCACCATCGCGGGCAAGAGCGCCTATTTCCTCCAGGCCTTCGTCAATATTGGCCTGGTGCCCGATGGCGGCTCGACCTGGCTGCTCGCCCGCGCGATCGGCCGCGCCCGCGCCACCCGCATGATGATGCTGGGCGAGAAGATCGGTGCAGAGCAGGCCGAGGAATGGGGCCTGATCTACAAGGCCGTGGATGACGACGCGCTGATGACCGAGGCGAAGGCGTTGGCCGAGAAGCTCGCCAACGGCCCCACCGTTTCCTACGCCACCATGAAGCGCAACATCGCGCTGGCGATGGACGGTACACTGTCCGACGTCCTGCTGGCCGAGGCCGAGGGGCAGCAGATCGCCGGCGGCAGCGCCGATGCGATGGAAGGGGGAATGGCCTTCCTCCAGAAGCGCAAGGCCGAGTTCAAGGGCAAGTAGTATGCTGTTCTATGACAGTCCCAACCCGGCGCCCAACCCGCGCCGGGTGCGCATCTTTGCGGCCGAAAAGGGCATCGACCTGCCGAGCCGCGAGATTTCGATCCCCGCGCGCGAGCAGAAGTCCGAAGAGTTCCTGCGGATCAACCCGCGCGGGCAGACCCCGGCGCTGGAAACCGACGATGGCGCGGTCATTACTGAGAGCGTGGCGATCTGCCGCTATCTGGAGGCGCTGTATCCCGAACCGCCTTTGTTCGGCACCACGCCGCTGGAACAGGCGCATGTCGAACAGTGGACTCGCCGGGTCGAGATGATCCTCATGGCGCCCATCGGGGCCGTCTGGCTCCACACCCACGCCTTCACCGCCCGCCTGCCGGGCCGCAATGCCGAATGGGGCGAAGCCAATCGTCCGCGGGTGGAGGAGGCTTTCCGGTTCTTCGACCAGTCGCTGGCGGGCCGCGAGTTTCTTGCCACCGACTCCTACACCATGGCGGACATCGTGCTGCTGACGACGATGGATTTTGCCGGTTTCGTGGGTTGCGGCGCGCCGCAAGATTGTGCAGCGCTGCATGCGTGGCACGAACGCGTGAGCGCGCGGCCCAGCGCCGCCGCCTGAAGGACCTGCAATGACCGAGAAACCGACTCCCGCCGACTGGAAGGCCCTGGCCGACAAGGAGGTGAAGGGCCGCGATCTCGACTGGCACACCCCCGAAGGTTTCGCGATCAAGCCGCTATACACGGCGGAGGACACGGCTGATATCGACCCCGGCCTGCCCGGCTTCGCGCCCTTCACGCGCGGTGTGAAGGCCAGCATGTATGTCGGCCGCCCGTGGACGATCCGGCAGTATGCGGGCTTCTCGACCGCCGAGGAATCGAACGCTTTCTACCGCCGCAACCTTGCCGCAGGGCAGAAGGGGCTGTCGGTCGCCTTCGACCTCGCCACCCACCGCGGCTATGACTCGGACCACCCGCGCGTCGTCGGCGATGTCGGTAAGGCCGGCGTCGCGATCGACGCCGTCCGCGACATGGAAATCCTGTTCGACGGCATCCCCTTGGACCAGATGTCGGTCAGCATGACCATGAATGGCGCGGTGATCCCCGTGTTGGCATTCTTCATCGTCGCGGCTGAGCGGCAGGGGGTCAGCCAGAACAAGCTCGACGGGACCATCCAGAACGACATCCTCAAGGAGTTCATGGTCCGCAATACCTATATCTATCCGCCCGAACCCTCGATGCGGATCGTCAGCGACATCATCGCCTACACCTCGGCCAATATGCCGAAATTCAACAGTATTTCGATCAGCGGCT
This sequence comes from Parerythrobacter aurantius, assembly GCF_045291475.1. Lineage (NCBI taxonomy): Bacteria > Pseudomonadati > Pseudomonadota > Alphaproteobacteria > Sphingomonadales > Erythrobacteraceae > Parerythrobacter > Parerythrobacter aurantius. Next base: position 2,680,352 of record NZ_CP147985.1, on the reverse strand, counting down.
ATCACATGCACGAAGCCGGGGCGACGGCGGTGCAGGAACTCGCGTTCACCATCGCCGACGGCAAGGAATACGCCACCCGCGCCATGGCGAGCGGGCTGGATATCGACGCCTTCGCCGGGCGGCTGTCTTTCTTCTTCGGCATCGGCATGAACTTCTTCATGGAAATCGCCAAGCTGCGCGCCGCGCGTACGCTGTGGTGGCGGGTGATGGACGGGCTGGGGGCCAAGAGCGAACGCTCCAAGATGCTGCGCACGCATTGCCAGACATCGGGTGTCAGCTTGCAGGAGCAGGACCCCTACAACAACGTCATCCGCACCACGGTGGAGGCGCTGGCGGCGACGCTGGGCGGCACCCAGTCGCTCCACACCAATGCGCTCGACGAAGCCATTGCTCTGCCGACCGATTTCTCCGCCCGGATCGCCCGCAACACGCAGCTGGTGCTGCAGGAAGAAAGCGGCATCACCAATGTCGTCGATCCGCTCGGTGGCTCGTACTACATCGAGGCATTGACCCAGCAGCTGGTGGACGATGCCTGGGCGCTGATCGAGGAGGTCGAGGCGGCCGGCGGGATGACCGCCTATGTCGCCACCGGCGCGCCCAAGGCCGCGATCGAGACCGCCGCCGCGCAGAAGCAGACCGGCATCGACCGGGGCGAGACGGTGATCGTCGGCGTCAACAAGTATCGCTTGGCCGAAGAACAGCAGATCGAGACGCTGGAGGTCGACAACCACAAGGTCCGCCACGGCCAGATCGCTCGGCTCAAGGCAGTGCGCGATGCACGCGACGAGGCAGCGTGCCGGGCGGCGCTCAAAGCGCTCACCGAAGGCGCGGCGGGCGGGGCCAATGTGCTGGCGCTGGCGGTCGAGGCGGCGCGTCACGATGCGACGCTGGGCGAGATTTCGGCGGCGATGGAGGAAGTCTTCGGCCGCCACGACGCGACGCCCAAGCCGGTGCGCGGGGTCTACAAATCGGCCTATGAATTCGACCGTCGCTGGCAGCAGGTGTTGGACGGGGTCGAGGCGGTCGAGCGCCGCCTGGGTCGCAAGCCGAAGATTATGGTCGCCAAGATGGGCCAGGACGGCCACGACCGCGGGGCAAATGTGATCGCCAGCGCCTTCACCGACATGGGCTTCGAGGTGATTTCCGGCCCGCTGTTCCAGACGCCGCAAGAGACGATGGCAATGGCGCTTGAGCACGGCGTCGACGCCATCGGGGCAAGCTCGCTGGCGGCAGGGCACAAGACGCTGATCCCCGAACTGATCAACCTTCTGCGCGAGGCCGGGCGGAGCGACATCAAGGTCGTCGCCGGCGGCGTGATCCCGCCGCAGGACTACGACTTCCTGCGCGAGGCGGGGGTGCAGGGCATCTATGGCCCGGGTTCGAACGTGGTCGAATGCGGCGCGGACATGCTGCGTCTGCTTGGCCACAATATGCCGCCTGCTGGGGATGAGCTGGACGAGGCGGCGGAATGAAACACAAGTTTAAGCTCCCCAGCTATGTCGGTGAACTCGTTCAAGCTCGCAACCGATTGAAAGACCATTTCTCCGAATGTGATCTCCATTTCACCTTCGACGGAAATCTTGTGGGTGATTTAGGAGAAGCTGTTGCGGCAGAATTGTTCGGATTGAAGCTTACGGGCCGAAGCAACGAAGGCATCGATGGGTATGCGCCCAACAACCGCTCTGTTCAGGTCAAAGCGAGTGGCACTCGTCGAGGTCCGGCATTCCGACCAGTGGAGACGAGAGCCGACCACTTGTTGGTTTTTCATTTTGATTACGACGCTTGCATGGGAGAGGTCATCTACAATGGGCCTGAGGAGCCAGTTATTTCGCTACTGCCCGATCAATGGACAGGGCAACGTTGCGTTAGTCTGACAAAGCTCGTTGCGCTTGACGCAAGTCTCTCTGAAGAAGACCGTCTTCCAATTTTGAACGGAAACAGATGACCAACATCCGCACCGACTGGACTCGCACCGAAATCGCGGCCTTTTTCGATCTCCCCTTCACCGAACTGCTATTCCAGGCCGCTACGGTCCATCGCGAGTTCCATCCGCCCGAGCAGGTGCAGCTGTGCACGCTGCTCTCGATTAAGACCGGCGGGTGCCCGGAGGATTGCGGTTATTGCTCGCAATCGGTTCATGCCGAAAGCGGCGTCGAGGCGACCAAGCTGATGGACGTGCAGGCCGTGCTCCAGCGCGCGGCGCAGGCCAAGGATGCGGGCAGCCAGCGGTTCTGCATGGGCGCGGCGTGGCGCAATCCCAAGGACCGCGACATGCCCGCAATTGTCGAGATCGTGAAGGGTGTGCGCGGCATGGGGCTGGAGACCTGCATGACGCTGGGCATGCTGACACCGAAACAGGCGGGCATGCTGGCCGATGCGGGGCTCGACTACTACAACCACAATATCGACAGCAGCCCGGAGTATTACGAGCGGATCATCTCGACCCGCTCGATGCAGGAGCGGCTCGATACGCTGCACCATGTGCGCAGCGCGGGGATCAACGTGTGCAGCGGCGGGATCATCGGCATGGGCGAGGCGCGCGAGGACCGGGTCGGCTTCGTCCACACGCTCGCCACGCTGCAGCAGCATCCCGAAAGCGTGCCGGTCAACGCGCTGGTGCCGATTAAGGGCACGGTGCTGGGGAATATGCTGGCCGACACCCCGCTGGCGAAGATCGACGATATCGAGTTCGTCCGCACCGTTGCGGTGGCGCGCATTACCATGCCCAAAAGCATGGTCCGCCTCAGCGCCGGGCGCGAGAGTATGAGCGAGGCGACCCAGGCGCTGTGCTTCCTTGCAGGCGCGAATTCGATCTTCACCGGCGACAAGCTCCTGACCGCGCCCAACGCAGGCGATGACAGCGACGCCGCGCTGTTCGCCAAGCTCGGCCTGACGGCGCTGAAGGGCGAGGAGCCGATGCGGGCAGACCGTGAAGCGGTGCCGGCGGAGTGAAGAGCTTACATTCTCGTCACCCCGGCCCTCGAGCCGGGGTCCCGCTTTTCTCGAAGAGGGGCACAGAAGGTAACGGGACCCCGGCTCAAGTCCGGGGTGACGTGAAGGGGTAGGGTGTGACCCTCGGCTTCTCCGTCCGCGAATTGCTCCCGCATGCGCGTAATGGCGAGAAGCTCAAGATCGGTCTGCGCGCATTGAGCGAGGACGAGTGGCTACACCCTCATCCCGACCTCGCCGCGCGCGCGGCCGCTTTCGACTCACGCCCGGAAGCGATCCAGTTGACCGACGAGGCCGAGGCACCCGGCGCGGAGCTTGCCGCCATGCTCGGTCTGTCTGGCGGCTTGCGCGAGGCTGCACATGCGCATTGGGAGGACATGTGCCTCCTGACCCGCCAGCCCGACGAAGATATCTATCGACTGATCGGCGCAGCAGTCGCGTTCCCGACCGACTGGCGCGTCGAGCACAAGATGGGCCTGCCGCTCGCCATGATGCACGCCCCGATCCACGGCTATGCCGAGCAGCTCGCCACAGGCGTCGACCGGTTCATGGCCAAGCTGAAGCCCGGTTCGCTTTACGGCCGCAGCAATTGGTTCGTCGTCGACAGCGGCAGCCTGTGTCACTTGCCGGGCGAGCGTGAGCTGTTCGCAGGTGTCACCGCCGAAAACGCCGGGGAGCGCCTCTTCGCCCGCTGCGAACGCCAGACCTTGCGACGATTGCCGGAGACTGGCGCAATTCTCTTCACCATCGGTGTCTACGTCGAACCCTTGGAAGCGCTGCCGTCCGACGCAATCCATTGGCTTGCCGAAGCCGTCAAGGCGATCCCTGCTGGCGAGCGTGAACGGCGCGGCATACAAGCCTATCTCCCCGCCTTGCTCGGTTACGCCTCGGCTTGACTCTTCACGCCAAAAGGCTTTTGTCTGCGGCAGCTGGGGGGACATCAGCTTCAAAACATACGGATCGCTTCTCTGGGTCGCATTCCTTTATGAGGGAGTTGACTGATGAAGAAGCTTACCTTGGCCGCCGTTGCGGCCACGCTGATCACATTGACCGGTGTCGGGCCGGTCGCATCCACGGTCGCACAAACGCAGGAATTGCGCGAAGTCGACTGGTACGAAATCCACATGATCAAGTGGAAGGCGGGCAAGCGGGCCCGGGCGCACGAGATCATCGAGCTGTTCGAAGCGACCGACAAGGCGATGGGCTGGAACGACGTGATGGACTTTCACATGACGACCGGCCCCTGGCATTCGATCGTCGCGGTGAAGATGCGCGGCGGAATTGCCCAGATGGGCTGGAAATCCAACCCCGACGGCGATGCCTGGGACAAGAAGTTCGCCGAACTCAACGGCGGCGAGGAAAAGGCCAAGGCCCTGTTCGCCGAGTTCGAGGACTGCATCCAGGATCAGCAGACCCATATCGGCCATATCGACACCGGGGAATGAGCCTGACGGCTTAACTTGCTTGCGGGCCTCCGCTGCGGCATGGGTTCTTCGCCCAGTGTCACCGCTCCGGAGGCCCGTTTGTTTTCCAAGATACTGATTGCCAACCGCGGCGAGATTGCCTGCCGCGTCATCAAGACCGCCCGCCGAATGGGTATCCAGACCGTGGCCGTCTATTCGGACGCCGATGCCCGGGCGCCTTTCGTGAAAATGGCGGACGAGGCGGTGCATATCGGACCGGCTCCGGCAGCGGAGAGCTACCTCGTCGCCGACAAGATCATCGCCGCCGCCAAGCAGACCGGGGCCGAGGCGGTGCATCCGGGCTATGGTTTCCTCTCCGAACGCACCAGCTTTGCCGAGGCGCTGGCCGCCGAGAACATAGCCTTTATCGGCCCGCCGGTGGGTGCGATCGCGGCGATGGGCGACAAGATCGAATCCAAGAAGCTGGCGAAGGAAGCGGGGGTCAACGTCGTTCCCGGGTTTGTCGGCGAGATCGAGGATACCGAGCACGCGGTGCGCATCTCTAACGAGATCGGCTACCCGGTGATGATGAAGGCCAGCGCGGGCGGCGGCGGCAAGGGCATGCGGCTCGCCTACAATGAGACCGATGTGCGCGAAGGCTTCGCGAGCGTGAAGCGTGAGGGACTGAACAGCTTCGGCGATGACCGCGTCTTCATCGAGAAGTTCATCCTCAACCCGCGCCACATCGAGATCCAGATCCTCGGCGACCAGCACGGCAACATCCTCTACCTCAACGAACGCGAGTGCAGCATCCAGCGCCGCCACCAGAAGGTGGTCGAGGAAGCGCCGTCGCCCTTCGTCACGCCGGCGATGCGCAAGGCGATGGGCGAGCAGTGCGTCGCTCTGGCGCGAGCCGTGGGGTACCACTCTGCGGGTACAGTGGAGCTGATTGTCAGCGGCGCGGACCCGACGGGGGAGAGCTTCTACTTCCTCGAAATGAACACCCGACTTCAGGTCGAACACCCGGTCACCGAAGCCATCACCGGTATCGACCTGGTCGAGCAGATGATCCGCGTTGCAGCGGGCGAGAAACTCGCCATGACGCAGGACGATATCGGTATCGATGGCTGGGCCATCGAGAACCGCGTTTATGCCGAGGACCCGTATCGCGGGTTCCTGCCCAGCACCGGCCGCCTGGTTCGCTACCGGCCGCCGCTCGAGGGCTGGACCGATGATGGCAGCGCCAATGGCCGGCGCGGTGTCGGTGGTGTGCGCATCGACGACGGCGTCTACGAAGGCGGCGAAGTCAGCATGTTCTACGACCCGATGATCGCCAAGCTCATTACCTGGGGCGAGACCCGCAACCAGGCGGCCGACTTGCAAATCCGGGCGCTCGATGCCTTCCGTATCGAAGGGCTGGGACACAATGTCGATTTCCTCAGCGCGCTGATGCAGCATCCCCGGTTCCGCTCCGGCGAACTGACCACCGGTTTCATCGCCGAAGAATATCCCGACGGTTTTCACGGTGCTGCGGCTTCGGATGACTTGCTGCGGGCGCTGGCAGCGATTGGCGGCGTGATCGCCACCGCCGATGCGGATCGGGCGCGGCGGATCGACCAGCAACTCGACGGTCAGATGCTGCCGCCGGGCGACTGGACCGTCCAAATCGGCGAGCGTGACTATGTCGTGAGCCTCGAGGAAGAGGCGATCACGGTCGATGGAGAGCCTGTGGCGCTCGAAATGGAGTACACGCCCGGCGAGGCGATGGTCGATGTCGAATGGGGCGGAGATGAAGAGACGGCAGGCGATGTCTTGACACTCCAGCTCAAGCCCACCCGTACCGGCTATGCCATCACCACCCGCGGCGCGACCCACCAGTTGCGTATCCTCCCGACCCGCATTGCACATCTGGCGGGTCATATGATCGAGAAGATCCCGCCCGATCTCTCTCGCCTGCTGATCTGCCCCATGCCGGGCCTGCTGGTGAAATTGCATGTGGGCGAGGGCGAGGAGGTCCAGCCCGGACAGCCGCTCGCTACGGTGGAAGCCATGAAGATGGAAAACATCCTCCGTGCCGAAAAGCAGGCCGTGGTTGCCAAAATCAACGCTGCCGAAGGTGACAGCCTGGCGGTCGATGCGGTGATTCTCGAGCTGGAGTAATGCATCTTTGCCACGATCCCGATGCCCCGGCTGCCGAGCAAATCGCCTTCGACGACTTCCTCAAGGTCGATATCCGCATCGGTACCATCGTGGCGGCGGAGGAATTCCCCGAAGCGCGCAAGCCGAGCTACAGGCTGCGGATCGATTTCGGCCAGGTAATCGGCCACAAGAAGAGCTGCGCCCAGATTGCAGCCAATTATCATATCGACGAATTGGTCGGGCGTCAGGTGGCGGCGGTTGTCAATTTCCCACCGCGGCAGATCGGGCCGGCAATGTCTGAAGTGCTGACCCTGGGGTTTGCCGACGCAGGAGGGGATGTTGTTCTGTTCGCCCCTGATTCGCTGGTTCCCGACGGGTCGAGGCTGTTCTGAACTTTCCGATGCGGCGCTAACCCAACATAAGAAAACGAAAATCTTTCCCGAAGTTTCACGCGCAAAGATGCGCGGATTTACGGTATATAGCTTTCAAGAAAACAACAGTTTCTGGTCGCAGGGAAACTGATGGAGCTGACCATGGCCAGAGTGGGCACGGCATTTTTCGACAATCGCGGCAATTTCCACAAGACCCCCGAAGAGGCGACGGTCGCCGATCTTGCCGCGTTGCTGGGCAAGATCGGGGATGGCGAAAGTCTCGCACCCGGTATCGCATACATGCTGCTCGAACGCAGGGCAGAGATCGAAGCGCTGTTTGCGGACTACGATGCGATGAAGCTGAAGGAACAGGCGGCACTGGCAGAAGCAATGGCGGCCGCGAATGTGACGAGCATCGACGGACGCAAAACTGTCTGATTACGTCAGCGCCAGGTGCAGACATTGGTTGAAGTCGGTCAGTCGATAGTCGGCAAAGGCCGCGCCGTTGACGAAGCCGCGCTTCCGATACAGCGACAGCGCCGGTTCGAAAGCAGGACCGCTTCCCGTTTCAAGGCTCAGCACTGCCAATCCCTCCGCTCGCGCGAGGTTGATGATTTCTTCAAGCAACGCAGCCGCAACACCGCGCCGCAAGAAGTCCGGATGCGTGCGCATCGACTTTACCTCGCCGCGCCCGCCACCAAGGCGCTTGAGCGCACCGATTGCCGCAATCCGGCCATCGAGCCGCGCCGCCCAAACCGTGACCGCCGGATGCTTCAGGCCCGACAGGTCCAAGGCAAAGCTCATCCCGGGTGGCGAGCCGTCCTGCATGGCCTGTTGATGGTAGGCAACGAGGGCGCGGACTTCAGGGTCGTCGAGATCGGCAATTTCGGTCTGCATGTCAGTCCGGCAGAATTGCGACGGCCCTGATCCAGCCCGCGCTGGCGCGCTCTATCTTCACCGGGAAGCAACTGAAAGTGAAGCCATGGCTGGGCAGGGCGGCAAGATTGGTCAGCTTCTCGATCTGGTAATAGGGCCGGATGCGGCCTGCCTTGTGGCCTTCCCAGATGATTGCCGGATCGCGCGTCTCGGCCCAGCGGCGGGCAGTGTGGCTGAAGGGCGCATCCCAGCTCCAGGCATCAGTGCCGACGACTTCGACGCCTCGTTCGGTCAGCCATAGCGTGGCCTCCGCGCCAAGGCCGACGCCTTGGTCGGTGAAGTTCTCCGTGCCGTAGATCGCGCCCGACCGGACCAGCACGATGTCGAGTGGCTGCAGGTCATAGCCGATCCGGTCGAATGCCTCCTCGACCTCAGCGGCGCTGACGACATGGCCGTGCGGCAAATGGCTGAAATCGAGCTTCACCCCCGGGCGAAAGAACCGGTCGAGCGGCGCTTCGTCGATGCTCGGGGCCGGGGCGACACCGCCGTCGGTGGTCGAATGATAGTGCCACGGCGCGTCCATATGGGTGCCGTTGTGGGTGCTCAGTTCGAGCATCTCGACAGCCCAGCCTTCGCCGTCGGGAAGGTCCGCCTTCTCCAGCCCCGGGAAGAACATGGCGATCTGCTGCCAGGTATCCTCATGGGTCATGTAGGCGATCTTCGGACGCATCACTTCGGGGTCGGAGACGACATCGTTGGTGATCGGGATCGAAAGGTCGATGAAGCGCGTCACGCGGGCATCATCGCCCTTGCCGACAAACGCGTCAATCGGGACTAAGCTGCTCGTCGAGGAAGCGTGCGACATCGTCCAGCGACACGTCCCTTGCGAGATAGGCTTGCCCGATCCCGCGCAGCAACAGGAAGGGGAGGGTGCCGGCGTCCATTTTCTTGTCGTGCAGCATATGCCCGACCAGCGTCGCACCGTCTGCGTCCATGCCGAGATCGCGCACATCGCATGGCAAGCCGCATGCAGCGATGACGTCCGCTACGTGGCGTGCATCCTTGTGGGTCATGTCCCCGCGCCGCGCCGAGTAACGCGCGGCGAGCACCAAGCCGAGTGCTACACCTTCCCCGTGTAGCAAGCGGTCGGAAAAGCCGGTTTCCGTTTCCAGTGCATGGCCGAAGGTGTGGCCTAGGTTGAGAAGGGCGCGTGCACCCGTCGTTTCCCGCTCGTCTTCAGCCACAATCCGCGCCTTGGCGGCTACACTTGCCGTAATAGCGTACTCGAGTGCGTGTTCGTCTCCGGCAAGGACGGCCGCGCCATGCTTTTCGAGCCAGGTGAAAAATTCTTGATCGCCAAGGAGGCCATATTTGAGCACTTCGGCATAGCCAGCCCGCATTTCGCGTTCAGCGAGCGTTGCCAGGGTCGAGGTGTCGGCCAGGACGAGGGAAGGCTGGTGAAACGCTCCGACCAGGTTCTTTCCCGCTGCGGTGTTGATGGCGGTTTTGCCGCCGACCGAGCTGTCGACCTGTGCGAGCAGGGTAGTGGGAATCTGGATGAAGCCGCAGCCGCGCTTGAGGATTGCACAGGCGAAGCCGGCAAGGTCACCCACGACACCACCTCCGAGCGCGACGACATGATCGCCGCGTTCGACTCCGCGCGCAAGCAGCCAGTCCGTCAGGGTTTGCAACCCGCTCCAGCTCTTCGAATCTTCGCCCGGGGCCACAAGGAACAGTTCGACCGTGTGTCCCGCTTCCCCGAGTGCTTCCGTCAGCGTCTCGCCGTGATGCGCCCAGGCATTGGCATCCGCCACGACCGGCACCGCCTGCCGCCGAAGAAACGGCGCAGCCAGGGCGCCTGCCTTCGACAACAGCCCGCGCTCCACAAAAACATCATAGCTTCGGCCTGCAAGCTCGACACGAATCACAGCCATTGGTCTATTGCCTCCAGAATACGGGTTGCCGTTGACAAATGTGGCCCCTCGTCGCTGCGAACATGGATTGGCGCCTGGGCATAATAGGGTTCACGCTGCTCGCTCAGTCGTGAAAGGATTTCGGCCGGGTTCCCGTTCTTCAGAAGCGGCCGCGTGCTCCTGCGCGACGTGCGTTCGACCAGCGTGGCAAGGTCGGCCTGTATCCAGACGGCAATGGCCTGATCGAGGATCAGGGCCCTGGTCTCGTCGTTGACGAAGGCACCCCCTCCGGTGGCAATCACGCCGTGGCCCTGCTCGATAAGGCGCGCGATCACGCGGCGTTCGCCGTCGCGAAAATAGGCTTCACCGAACTGCGAGAAGATTTCGGAGACTGACATCTGGGCTGCCTGCTCGATCGCTTCGTCGGCATCTACAAAATCGCGACCGAGGAGATTGGCCACCCTCCGTCCGACGGTCGACTTTCCCGCACCCATCATGCCGACAAGCACGATCGGTCGGTCGATACGCGGCGCTATCTGGTCAATCCGGACGGTGCCGGGCGGGTCGGCTCGCTCTTGCATTGCCGCACGGCCTAGAGATGGGCTAGGGCGAAGGCAACAAAGGGTAAGTTTTGCTGGAAGCGGAATCCTCTATGCGTCGCAGGCGGACGGGCATGGGCCCCGGCCGAGTTGCCATGGCGGCGCTTGGCCTGGTGCTTCTAGTCCTGCTGTGGGCATGGTGGGATGCGGGGCGGACGCCGCTCCGTCCGATCGAGCAGGCAGTCCCGGTACCGGAGAATATGGAATGATGCGATGGGTTGTGTGCGGGTTGATGGCAGGTGCGGGTGCGCTGGCTCTGACGACCGCCGTGGCCGGTGCCAGCGCCAGCCCTGAATCGCTTTTGCCGCCAGGGTTCGACGATCCTACGCCGGCGCCCACGCCGCGGCCTGCGCCGGCTCCCCGACCCTCGTCCGCGAATGGTGCTGCGGCGCCAGCAGCGCCTTCCCCGGATGTCCGCGTGCCCAGTGGCGTCTCCGGCGCGGTTGCACCTCCATCCCCAGCGTCGATTCCGGCAAACCTTCCTTCGTTGCGCGAACTCGAACGCATGAGCCCTGACGAGCTCGACGAACTTTTCGGTCTCAAGCCGAAGTTCGACATGCCGCCGGGTGCCCGCCGCTCGATGGAGCGGGTCGGCATTTTGGGCCAGAGCGAGGGCGGGTTGCCTGCCCGGTCGCTCGGCAACCAGCCCGAAGGACTGGTGCGCGCCTCGCTCGCAGGACTTCGCCAGCCGATGGTGTCGCGGTGGGGCCATATCCTGTTGCGTCGGGCCCTTTCCAGTCGCCTGAAGGCGCCCGCAGGAATGGCCCCGGCGGAGTTTGCCGGTTTGCGGGCCCAGGCGCTCAATGCAATCGGAGAGTTCGAGGCCGCCCGCGCGGTGGCGCAGGACGTCGACGTGGGCAACTGGTCGGTAGGGTTGACCAACGCTGCCGTCGATGCGGCGATTGCGACAGGGGACATTACCGCTGCCTGTCCCGCAGTGAGGTTCCGCACTGCGCTGCGAAAGGATGCCGAATGGCAGATGCTGGGCGCGATCTGTAAGGCCTTTGCAGGGGAAAGCGCCAGCGCTCGCAGCGAATTAATCCGCATGAGAAGCCAGGGAAAGGCACCCGCCATCGATGTGCTGCTCGCACAGCGATATGCCGGTGCGGCAGGTCGGGGACGGAGTGCCGTCAATCTAGAATGGGACAAGGTCGAGGAACTCAATCCCTGGCGCTACGGGCTTGCGGTTGCCTTGGGTGCGGAAATTCCCGAAAGCCTGACCGACAATCCGCAACCCTATTACCAGCGCGTGGCGGCCAGGAACCCAGCCCTGCCAGTCGCGCAGAGGCTTGCCGCGGCAGACCTCGCTGCGTCCGAAGGGATCCTGTCTTCCAATGCTCTGATCGACCTTTACTCCCAATATTGGGCAGCCAATGGCAGCGAGGGGAATTTCGGAGGCATGGCAGGGCAATTGCGGACGGCTTACCTGGCAGCCGATCCTGCGGCCCGCCTCGCCGCGATGAAGTCGCTGTGGGATGGCGACTCGCCCCGGTATTCGCGGCTGGTTCTTACGTCGCATGCTGCTGGCAGAATGCCGGTGACGGAGGCATTGGTGAACGATTCCGACGCGCTGGTCGCGTCGATGCTGTCCGCAGGCCTGGACCGCGATGCGCTGGAATGGGGGCCAATAGTCCCCGAAGGAAGCTCAGCATGGGCGCAGCTCGTCCTGGTGCAGCCCAGCCGCTCCAACCCGGTCGCAAGCAGCGCGATCGAGAATTTCATGGACGACGACCCAAGCCAAGGCCAACGGAGGTCCGCTTTTCTCGTGGCCGGCCTTGCCGGCCTGGACCGGCTCGAAGCCGGTGCCGCCGCAGAGCTGTCCGAAACGCTCGGCATGGATCTTGACCGCCAGACCCGCTGGACCCGCCTCATTTCTCGCGCTGCGCAACTCCGTAACCAGCCCCTGACGGTATACCTGGCGGGTATTGGGATGCAGGGCGACGGGTGGGACAAGATGACGCCGCTTCATCTCTACACGATCGTTCGCGCATTGAATGCCGCCGGGCTGGGGGCGGAGGCGCGGCTTATCGCTGCGGAGGCTGTCGCCCGAGGCTGACGAGCAATGCATCGGGCCTCCGCTGAGATCGATGAATTTCTCGCCATGCTGGCTGCCGAACGCGGGGCGACCGCGAACACGCTTGACGCCTATCGACGAGACCTGGTTGCAGCAGAACAAATGCTGGGCCCGCTGGCGAAGGTGTCCAGAGCGGACCTCGCGAGACTTGGCGGGGCATGGGCGAAGCTCGCTCCTTCGACGGTAGCGCGCAAATCATCGGCATTGCGGCAGTTTTTCGGCTTTCTCGTGGACGAGGGACTTACTTCGGAGGATGTCTCCGGCGCGCTTCCCCGCGTTGCCGCACGAAGACCGCTTCCCAAGATTCTCTCTCACGATGAAATCGACCGGCTTTTCGAACAGGCACAGGGGGAAGCCGACCGTCCGGATGCGCCGCAGACAGCCTTGCGCCAGCTGGTGCTTCTCGAACTGTTGTATGGTTCTGGTTTACGGGCGACGGAGCTGGTTTCACTCCCGCTTTCCGCAGTGCCTCGCGACGCACCTTTCGTCACGGTCATGGGGAAAGGCGGGCAGGCGAGAATGGCACCGGTAAGCCGGAGGGCGATGCAAGCGCTCTCGCATTGGCTCGCTGGCCGGACGGACCAGTCGCCCTGGCTGTTTCCCTCGGGCGCGAAGCATCTGACCCGGATCAGGCTGTACCAGCTCCTGAAGGACCTGGCCGCGCGGGCAGGTCTCGACCCTGCAAAAGTCAGTCCGCATGTCTTGCGGCATGCGTTTGCCACGCATCTCCTGGAAGGAGGAGCCGATTTGAGGGTCCTGCAGACCTTGCTCGGTCATGCCGATATTGCGACCACGCAAATCTATACGCATGTCGATTCCGCGCGTCTTGTTGCGCTCGTCAATGAGCGGCACCCGCTTGCGGAAAGGCATCAGGGGGACTAGCGCGGCACCATGAACGCTTACCTCGATTTCGAGAAACCTGTCGCCCAGCTGGAAACGCGCATCGCTGAATTGCGCGCCGCAGCCGAGGGCGACGAGGTCGACATTTCCAACGAGCTGCGGCGGCTTGAGCGCAAGAGTGCCGAACTCCTCGCCAGCACCTACGCTGCCCTCAGCCCGTGGCAGAAGACGCAGGTGGCGCGGCACCCGCAACGCCCGCACTTCCGTGATTTCGTCGCCCACGCGTTCGACCGCTTCGTGCCGCTGGGCGGGGATCGCCTCTACGGTGACGACGAAGCCATCATGGGCGGATTTGCCACCCTCAACGGCCGCCAGATTGTCCTCATCGGCCATGAGAAGGGTCATGACACGGAAAGCCGCCTGCGGCACAATTTCGGCATGGGCAAGCCCGAGGGCTATCGCAAGGCGATCAGGCTGATGCAGCTGGCCGACCGTTTTGGCCTTCCGGTGGTGACCCTCGTCGATACCTCGGGCGCTTTCCCGGGTGTCGAAGCTGAGGAGCGGGGGCAGGCAGAAGCTATCGCGCGATCGACCGAGGCATGTCTTGCCCTGGGCGTACCGATGGTGGCGACGATCGTGGGCGAGGGCGGCTCGGGCGGCGCCGTGGCACTAGCAAGCGCGGAACGGGTGCTGATGCTGGAACACGCTGTTTACTCCGTAATTTCGCCGGAGGGCTGTGCTTCCATTTTGTGGCGCACCGCAGAGCGTGCTCCCGATGCCGCCGAAGCGATGAAGGTTACGGCGCAGCATCTCAAGGATCTCGGTGTGATCGACCGTATCGTGAAAGAACCTGTGGGCGGTGCACATCGCGACCCGGCTGCGGCATCCGCAGCGCTGGGCAGCGCGATCGACGAGGAACTGACCTCTCTCAGTGCTCTGCCTCCCGATGGCCTGCGGCGCATGCGGGAAGAACGCTTTCTCCGCATTGGAGCCTAATCGACTTTGCTGCGTTTATGGGTCCGAAAGGCCCGAAATGGCCTCTTGATCCTTGGAAGACCGAACAGGAGGAGACGCCGCAGATGTTCAGAAACAGAAAAATAGGGTTACTCGCCACCGCTGCTGCAGCCGTGACACTCGGCGGATGCATGGGCGGGGGAGGGTCGATCCCGAGCGCTTCTGCGCCCATCACCCAGAGCGAGGCGCAGCAGGGTGCCCAGGCCCATCCGCAGCTGCTGGCCGAATTCGGCGGTGCCATGACCGGCCCTCAGGCCAGCTATGTCGAGCAGATCGGGAAGAACGTCGCGGTCCAGTCGGGTCTCGGCAACGCGCGCGAAAGTTTCACCGTCAGCCTCGTCAACAGCTCGGTCAACAATGCTTTCGCAATCCCCGGAGGGTATATCTACACCACCCGGCAACTCGTCACGCTGATGAACAACGAGGCCGAACTGGCCGCTGTTCTCGGGCACGAAGTCGGTCACGTGGCGGCGCGCCACTCGCAGCGCCGCCAGCAGACTGCGCAGCGCAACTCGATCATCGGACTTCTGGGCACGATCGCCTCCAGCGTCCTTCTTGGCGACACCGGCCTCGGAAACACTATTTCCAATGTGTTCCAGCAAGGGTCGCAACTGCTCACACTACGGTTCTCGCGTACGCAGGAACTGGAAGCTGACGACCTCGGCATCAGGTACCTGTCACAGGCCGGATATGATCCGCAGGCGATGAGTACTGTCCTTCGCAGCCTGGCGTTGCAAAACAATTTGGATGCACAGCTTCAAGGGCGCAACGCCTCGATCCCGGAGTGGGCATCCACCCATCCCGATCCTGCGAGTCGCGTCACCAGCGCCAGCCAGAAGGCGCAAGGTCTGCCGGGGACCGTCACCAACCGTGACACTTTCCTCACGCGCATCAACGGACTTCTTTACGGAGATGATCCCGCGCAGGGCGTGATCGAGGGCCAGGATTTCATCCATCCGGACCTGCGTCTGCGCTTCACCGCTCCCAACGGCTTCTACATGGTCAACGGGACGCGGGCGGTCAGCATCAACGGCCAGTCGGGGCAGGCCCAGCTTACTACCGCTGCCTATAGCGGCAATCTTGACAGCTACGTCCGGGCAGCCTTTGCAGCTCTGGGCGGCAACCAGCAACAGCTTGCGCCATCATCCGTCCAGAGCACGACCATCAACGGACTGAAAGCGGCCTATGGCACAGCCCGGGTCAATAATGGCTCGAGCCAGGTGGACGTAACCGTATTCGCTTACGAGTTCTCGCCTAACCAGGCCTTCCACTTCCAGGCGGTGACTGCCGCCGGCCGAAGCGATGTCTTTACGAACATGTTCCGTTCCCTGCGCCGTATCTCGACGACGGAAGCCGCGGCTGTGGTTCCGCGCCGTATCGAGGTTGTCACTGTGGGCCGCGGCGATACCGTAGCCTCGCTCGCGCGGCGGATGGCCTATGACAATGCGCAGGTCGAACGGTTCAGGGTGCTTAACGGCCTGTCCGGTACGCAGGAATTGCAGGCAGGGCAGAAGGTGAAGCTCGTCGTGCGGGGCCGTTGAGCACACGTCTCGCATGCACAAAGAAAAACGGCGGGGATTGCTCCCCGCCGTTTTCCGTTTGTCGATTATCAGTCGATTAGACCGAAGCCATCGAGGTCGAAACGCCGCCGAAGGTGTTCTTCAGCTGGTTGCCGAGGCCCGACATCGCGGTGATGGCGGCGACGGCGATCAGGGCAGCGATCAGGCCGTATTCAATGGCGGTCGCGCCTTCGTTGTCCTGCATGAGGTTCTTGAAGAAAGTCATCTGTAGTCTCCTGGTTTCAGTCTTCGGTACCCGACTCTTTCCAGTGATCCGGATCGAGCGAATTTCGGTGTAAAGTTGAGCGGTTGACAAAATCCTAAAGCGGATGGCGGAAATTTGGGCTCAGACGGACGCCATCGAGGTCGAGACGCGGCCGAAGGTGTTCTTGAGCTGGTTGCCGAGGCCGGACATGGCCGAAATGGCGGCAACGGCAATCAGTGCGGCGATAAGGCCGTATTCGATAGCGGTTGCACCTTGGTCGTCCTGCATGAGATCGCGGAAGAGGTTCATGGAGTGTTCCCGTCATTGGAATGGTTGATAAAAAGGGCTCGGTTGCGAGGTCGCTGAAAGCTCTTCTACCCGGGAGGTGGAACCGACTGGTTAAGCCGAATGGCTAACGCCGACTTAATGTTGGATTTTTTGACAATCGGTTAGACGGAGCCGGCCTGGCTCATCGCCGCGCTGGACGTGTTCGTCACAGTGTTCCAGACGTTCGAAGTCGCGTTGCCAACGCTTGCGACCGCACCCACCATCGCGAGAAATACCATGGCGAGGATAAGACCATACTCGACGGCAGTTGCGCCGGAGCGGTCGTCCAGAAGCTTTTTGATCAGCTTGAGCATGCAAATTACCACCCCATAGAGTCCGTTCGCATGCGTTTTCGGCCCGCAGGGTTAAGAATTGGTTTTCGGAGCGTATTTCGATGACAGAAAATTTTACACCCATGCTGGTCGTGGCCGCTGTCCTGGTCGACGGCGAGGGGCGGTGGCTGTTGCACCGGCGTCCGCCCGACAAGGAGCACGGCGGATTATGGGAGTTTCCCGGAGGAAAAGTCGAACAGGGAGAGATGCCAACCGAAGCGATCGTGAGGGAAATGGCCGAAGAGACGGGGATCGACCTTTCTCGGGCCGATCTGGATCCCGTGGGTTTTGCCACATCGAACAGACGCGACACCCGGCGTCCGATCGTCATACTTCTTTACAAGGTGACGCAATGGGAGGGGGACCTCGTGTCGCTAGAAGGGGGCATTCTCGAATGGTTCGAGCCCGACGCCGTGAACGCGTTATCCAAGCCGCCGCTCGACACCGAGCTTGTCCGCCAGCTCGCCCGGATTTCGGCATGAAAGCGCCTCAAAAGGGATTGCCAATGATGAAAGGCGCTTCTATGTGCCGCCCTCCAACGCGCACCCGTAGCTCAGCTGGATAGAGCACCAGACTACGAATCTGGGGGTCGGACGTTCGAATCGTTCCGGGTGCGCCATCCAAAGGCCGTCCTTCTCTGGAAGGGCGGCCTTTCGTGTTTGGGGCCCGATGCGGAACCGGCGTGGCATACCTCCGTTGCTGTTACAAACCCTCACAGGAGTATGACCCATGGCCGCTAGCCAAGACATTTTCGACCGCCTCCAGTCGGACCACGACAAGCATCGGGAGCTGCTGGACCGCATTGCCGACACCAGCGGCGACACGCAGGAGCGTCGCGATCTTTTCGAGGAGTTTACCAAGGAAGTGAAGGCGCACGCCGCAGCCGAGGAACAGGCACTGTATTCGACGATGATGCGCAAGCCTGCCACGACTGACGAAACCCGTCACTCGGTCGCCGAACACCACGAGCTCGACGAGCTGCTGAACGATCTCGCCGCGACGGACATGTCGTCGTCGGCGTGGCTGCAAAAGTTCAAACATCTCGATCACGAGTACCGCCACCACATCGAGGAAGAGGAAGAAGAACATTTCCCCGACTTCGCAAAGCATCTCACCGATCAGGATGTCATGCACATGCGGGAGGTGTTCGACCGCCGCAAGAAGGCCGAGAAAACCGAGGCGGAGGTAACGCCCGAGAAGATGGAAGAGGCCAAGGCATAACCGAGATCCCGACAGCCTTCTTTGTACCCGGTCTTTCGGACCGGGTTACACTCTGGCCGTCGCTTCCTATCTGGCCCTTTGCGGCATGACCCTGCGGGGCTATGTCTCCAGAGGGGGAGGGATTTTCCATCCCCGATAACAGGGGCAATGTATGGGCTGCGATGCCGATCACGATGGTAGTGGCGTCTCTTCGAAACCGGATGTGCCGCAAGAGGTGCAGAACGCGATAAGGACGCTGATTAAGTGGGCAGGCGATGATCCGGATCGCGAAGGGCTGCTCGATACACCCAAAAGGGTTGGACGCGCCTGGCTGGAGTATTGCCAGGGTTACAGCGAGGATCCTGCCGTCCATCTCTCGCGCGTCTTCGAGGAAGTGGGGGGCTACGACGAAATCGTGCTCCTCAAGGACATTCCGTTCCAGAGCCATTGCGAGCACCACATGGCACCCATTACGGGCAAGGCCGCGATCGCCTATCTTCCCAAGCGTCATGTCGTAGGAATTTCCAAACTCGCACGGGTCCTCCACGGCTACGGCCGCCGCCTGCAGATCCAGGAACGCCTTACGGCAGAAGTCGCGCAATGCATCTGGGACAATCTGGACCCGCACGGAGTTGCGGTGGTGATTGAGGCCCAACACGGATGCATGACGGGGCGGGGCGTTCGCACGCCCGGCGTCAACATGGTAACCAGCCGCCTTCTGGGGTGTTTCCTCGAAGACCACAGGAGCCGCAAAGAAGTACTGAGCCTGATGGGCTATGGCTGAAGCGGTCCGCGGGAGGGGGCGGGATGTCCGCGCTTGAACCGGTGATGACACTCGATGAGCTGTCGAGCTTTTTCGTCGAGGCTTTTCCGGCGCATGGCCAGACGAATCACCGCTTCGACAGGATCGAGCCAGGCTGGCTGCGCTCTACCATGATCCCTTCCGACGATATGCTGCGACCTGGCCAGCTCGTGTCCGGCCCTTCGCAAATGGCCTTGGCAGACCGCGTGGCCTATGCCGTGATACTCGCTCACATCGGCCCGGTCGCCATGGCCGTGACCAGCAATCTGAACATGAGCTTCCTGCGCCCCGTCCTAGTAAAGCCGGTCTTTGCAGATGCGTATCTGATCAAGCTGGGTAAACGACTGGCAACAGTCGATGTGGGGCTGTGGCAGGACAGCGAGAATACTCCGGTCGCGCAGGCAACCGTCACTTACGCCATACCCTAACTCCCGGCGAACAATCGCCGCCAGAACGACGGTCGTTTCCGCTGCGGCGGAATGTGCCCGGAAACCTGGAACATGTGATTCGCCAGGAGAACGGCCTGGTCCTTGCGGATCATGATCCGGCGTTCCTCGATAACCCGTTCACCGTCATCGCGGTGGGCGCTCTGCAACCGCAACAGCACCCTGTCGGCATAGTCATCGAAGGCCCACCCGACGAGCACCTCGTAGTAATCAGTTTCCGCCATCTGCGGTCGCCCCTCGCTGCTGCCCTTCCAGAACAGCTTGTAACAAGAAAGGCCCGCCGACAAGATCGCCGGCGGGCCTGTTTCGTCGAGGGACTAACGGCCTTGGCGGCAGGAGACCTATTCCTAGAGCTGCCCCAGCAGGTGCTCGGCGCTCGACACGGAAAAATCGCCCGGCGCTTCGACATTGAGTTCGGTCACCTTGCCGTTTTCGACGATCATCGAATAGCGCTGGCTGCGAGTTCCGAGACCGAATCCGCTACCATCCATGGTCAGGCCGATCGCCTTGGCGAAATCCCCGTTTCCATCGGCAAGGAAGGTGATGTCCGGCGACCCGTCCGCCTTTTGCCAGGCGCCCATCACGAAGGGGTCGTTGACGGAGGTGCAGACGATTTCATCGACACCCTTAGCCTTCAGTTCGTCTGCCTTCTCGACAAATCCGGGAAGATGCTTGGCGGAGCAGGTAGGGGTGAATGCGCCCGGGACGGCGAACAGCGCGACCTTCTTGCCGGCGAAATAATCGGCTGACTGGACCTGTTCCGGGCCTGACTCGGTCGGTTTGACGAGAGTGACGTTGGGAAGCGTTTCGCCCTTGGAGATCGACATGTCGGATAATTCCTTCCTGCTAGACATATTGGTGACCAGCCCGACAGATAGGCGGCATTGGAAACTGTGCAATGGTCTGGTTGCAACACGAACCTTGGTTAATCGCGGTTTACCTTCCACGTTTAAGAACGGGTAAACGGGGGAGCGCAGTTTCCGTCTCGCGGGCGAAGGGGGTCCGCGGGGAGACTGAACATGAAAATTACCGGGTTGCGGGCGCATGCGGCGTCCCTTGGGGTCGTGCTGGCCGTGCTGGCATCGGTACCGGCGCAGGCAATGTATTCCCATGGCGAGGCGGAAGCATTGCGAAAGCTCGATATCATGCTGATGGTGAGCTCGCTGAGATGTCGTTTCGGGGAAGACAATTTCCAGGCCGATTACGAGCGCTTTTCGGCCCGCCATCTGAGCACGCTGAACGGAGCCTATCGAACGCTTCATGACGGGCTTTCCCGCACGCACGGTCCGAAACGTGCGACGAGAATGCTGGACGATATCAGCGTAAAGATGGCGAACCGGTATGGTCTCGGTCATCCATGGCTGGATTGCCGGCAGCTAAAGGAAGTCACCCGCGAGCTTGCCGACCGGAGAAGCGGTGACGAATTGCTGGCGGACGCAGGTTATCTGCTGGCAGACGGGCCGGGGACAGGGAGGATGATTGCCGCGCGGTAGGGGCAGCTCTTACGGCAGCTCGCATCATCATATAAAGATATCTTTATATTTGCCCTGAGCGGGCGCTGTCGCTAAGGCGCGCGGCATTATTGTCGCGCGCACGCCTGCTCATCGGCGTGCAAGCCGTTTCAAGGAGCATCGCATGGCAACCCTCGCTGCCGCCAACGATTATGTCATCAAGGATATCGCGCTCGCCAAGTACGGCCGCGACGAGATCGCCATCGCCGAAACCGAAATGCCGGGCCTCATGGCCTTGCGCAGCGAGTACGGCGCGTCGCAGCCATTGAAGGGTGCGCGCATCACCGGCTCGCTGCATATGACGATTCAGACCGCGGTGCTGATCGAAACGCTGGTCGCACTGGGCGCCGAAGTGCGCTGGGCGACCTGCAACATCTTCTCGACGCAGGATCATGCCGCAGCAGCCATTGCAGAACAGGGCATCCCGGTCTTCGCAGTGAAGGGCGAAAGCCTGGCCGACTACTGGGACTATGTCGGCCGTATCTTCGACTGGGCAACCGACGAAGACCCCGACCGCACCACCAACATCATCCTCGATGATGGCGGCGATGCGACCATGTTCGCTCTGTGGGGCGCGCGGATCGAAGCGGGCGAGGAAATGCCCGAGCCGGCGAATGCCGAGGAAATCGAATTCCAGCGCGCGCTCAAGGCATTCATCAAGGACCGTCCCGGTTACCTGACCAAATCGGTCAAGAACATCGTCGGCGTGTCGGAAGAAACAACCACCGGCGTGCACCGGCTCTATCACCTGGCCAAGCAGGGCAAGCTGCCGTTCCCGGCGATCAACGTGAACGACAGCGTCACCAAGTCGAAGTTCGACAACCTCTACGGCTGCCGCGAATCGCTGGTCGACGCCATCCGCCGCGCCACCGACGTGATGCTGAGCGGCAAGGTCGCTTGCGTCGCCGGCTTCGGCGATGTCGGCAAGGGCTCGGCCCAGTCGCTGCGCAATGGCGGCGCGCGCGTGCTCGTCACCGAAATCGACCCCATCTGCGCTCTGCAGGCGGCGATGGACGGGTTCGAAGTCGTGACCATGGAAGAGGCCGTGACCAAGGCCGACATCTTCGTCACCGCGACCGGCAACGAGCATGTCATCACCGCTGCCCACATGGAGGCGATGAAGGACAAGGCGATCGTCTGCAACATCGGTCACTTCGACAGCGAGATCCAGATCTCGGCGCTCAACAACTACGAATGGAACGAGCTCAAGCCGGGCACCGACCTGGTCAAGTTCCCCGATGGCAAGGAAATCATCGTCCTCGGCCAGGGCCGCCTGGTGAACCTCGCCTGCGCAACCGGCCACCCGAGCTTCGTGATGAGCTTCAGCTTCACCAACCAGACGCTGGCCCAGATCGAACTTTGGACCAAGGGCGACCAGTACCAGAACGACGTCTATGTCCTGCCCAAGCACCTCGACGAAAAGGTCGCGGCGCTGCACCTCGACAAGCTTGGCGTGAAGCTGACCAAGCTGAGCCAGGTCCAGGCCGATTACATCGGCGTTCCGGTGGAAGGCCCGTTCAAGCCGGATCACTATCGCTACTGATAGCTTCGCTTTGGCGCGTATTCATGGGGAGCCCTCGCAATTGCGGGGGCTTTTCCTTTTTGTGGCGGTTGCATCGCGGTCGCACGCAGCATAGCTGCAACCTTCCATGGACCTGTCCCCAACACTCCTGGCTTTGCTCGGCCTTCTGCTTGCCGCCTGGACGGCGGGCGCCGCGTGGCTGATGATTATGGCCGGCGGCAAGGCGAAGGCGGCCGATGGCAGCCGGCGCGCCGCACGACGGATGGCACGTCTGCTGGACGAAGCGCCGGCCATACCGATGCTGGTTCGGGCTGATGGCCGCATCGAGGGATCGGAACGTCTGGCACACTGGTTCGGGTTCGAGCGCCTGCCCCAGTTCCTGAGCGAACTGGCCGGCGACCAGGGCCGCGGCCTCGCGCGCGAACAACTCTCCGAATTGACCCAGAGGGTGCGGCGAGCGCAGAAGACAGCGGCACCTTTCCGCATGAGCATAACGGTGCCCGGTTCGCAGCGCAGCCTGGCCCTGCGCGGCCAATTGGCCGACCCGCAAGTGTCCCCGGGCGGGGCTGCGCTGGTGTGGGTTTTCGATTTCAGCGACAGCGCCAGCGAACTTGGCCGCATGCGAGAGGAATCGGCGCGCGCAAAAGGCGATTTCGCCGCGCTGGTCGGACTGATCGAGGCTGCGCCCATGCCTATGTGGTTTCGCGGCACGGATACCAGGCTCAGGCTGGTCAACGGTGCCTATGTAGCGGCCGTCGCGGCCAAGGATGCCGAGACTGTCGTGGCGCAGCAGATCGAACTGGTCGAGGCCGTCGATGGCCTTAGCGCTGCACAGGTGGCCGGACAGGCCATGCAGCACAACCAGCCCATCGAGCGGATCGTGCAGGCCACGATCTCCGGTCAGCGCCGGGCCCTGCGGGTTTCGGACCTGCCACTGGCCGAGGAAGGCGTTGCCGGTTACGCCGTCGATATCCAGGAGGTCGAGGAACAGGCGCGGGCGCACCGGGCCTATGCGGAGGCGCAGCGGTCCATGATGGACCGGCTCTCCGTCGGGGTTGCGCAATTCGATGCCGAGCGGCGCCTTACCTTCGCCAACCAGCCACTGCGCCGGATCATGCAGATAAACCCCGGATCTGGCGGCGAGGGCATCTTGTTTGAGCGGTTGTTAAGCGAGGCAAGGGATGCCGGCCGGACACCGCAGGTGCGTGATTTCCCGGCTTGGCGGGCGGAACGGATCGAGTGGTTCGCGAGCGGCGCGACAACGGAGGAAGCCTGGCATCTCGGCGATGGCACGCACCTTCGGATCGTGGCGCAGCCGATGCCCGACGGCGGCCTCGCCCTGATCGCGGAAGACCGCACGGAGCAGCTATCACTCTCGGCCACGCGCGACACGCTGCTTCGGACCAGGACCGCAATGCTCGACAGCCTGTTCGAAGCCCTGGCGGTCTTTGCGCCCGACGGCCATTTGCAGCTGTGGAACCGCAGCTTTGCGGGGACGTGGGGCGTGGATCAGGCGCTGCTGGACAAGCATCCGGCGATCGACCTGTTGCTCGAGGAGATTGCCGGCAATCTCGCCCGTCCCAAGCGGATAAGGGTGCTGGCCGAGGTCATTCGCGCCGCTACGCTCGATCGCAAGGAGCAGGCGGGCCGCGTCACGCTGGCCGACGGACGTACGCTTGAGTTTGCCGGCATTCCACTTCCGGACGGGAACGGACTGCTTACCACGCTCGATGTGACTGCAAACGAACAGGCAGAAACGGCGCTGAGGGAGCGCAACCAGGCGCTTGAACAGGCCGACAGCGTCAAGACCCGCTTCCTGGCCAATATGTCCTACGAATTCCGTACGCCGCTGACATCGATTGGCGGTTTTGCCGAATTGCTGCAGGCCGGGGTCGCTGGCGAATTGTCGGACCAGGGCAAGGAATATGTCTCCGCGATCATCGAATCCGTCGGGCGATTGACGGACCAGGTCGAAAACGTGCTCGACCTATCGCAAAGCGAAGCGGGCCTGTTGCCGATCCAGAAGGAACGGCTCGAGCTGCTTCCTTTCGTGACGCGGGTCGTCCGCGAAAGAGAGCAGGAAATTGCCGGCAAGGGCCTGTCGCTCGACTTGCGTGGAGGGAACAACCTGAAGGTCGATGCGGACAGGCGGCAACTTGCACGTGCGATCGGGCACCTCATCGACAATGCGATCGTAGCGACCGATGCTGGCGGCAAGATCCTCGTCGATCTGTCGAAGAAGCCCGAGGGGACCCGCATCGTAATCTCCGACAATGGCTGCGGCATGTCGCCCGAGGAACTGAACCGGGCGATGGAAGGATTGCGACAGAGCGCCGACGGCACGGGGCTCGAACGGCGGCAGGGGCTGGGCATTCCGCTCGCCCGGCAACTGGTTGAAGCGCACGGCGGGACGCTCTCGATGGAATCGCGCAAGAAGGTGGGGACGGCAGCGATGATCTTGCTGCCATGATAATCGAGTTGCCGGACCTTTTGGCAGTCGAGCAGCTGCGCGCTCGTATCGCGGCACAACTGAAGCCTGGAGACGTCGTTTCCCTCGCCGGCGGACTTGGGGCGGGCAAGACGACCTTGTGCCGCGCGATCCTTTCGGGGCTCGGTCACGAGGGCGAGGTTCCGTCGCCCACCTTCACGATCATCGAAACCTATGATCTGTTGCAACCGCGCGTGGTCCACGCCGATTTCTACCGGCTAGAGGATCCTGCGGAAACCGAGGAACTGGGCCTCGACGACTATCGCGAAGGAGCGGTGCTGCTCGCCGAATGGCCCGGCCGGGCAGGAGGGTTCGGGCACGAGGCAGCCTGCCTTTCCATAACGCTCGAAAGTGCCGGAAAGGGGCGCCGGGCGATTGTCGAAGGCGGGGCAGATTGGCTAGGGCGGATGCCATGACCGATTCAGCGAATGTGTTGCCCGTCGGCGGAAAGGGATTCCTGCACCGCTCCGGTTGGGAAGGATGCACGATCGAAGCCATCCCGGGCGACGCGAGCTTTCGCAGGTACTTTCGCCTGACGGGCGGGCGAGGCTCCGCGATGCTCATGCACGCCCCGCCTCCCCACGAGGATCCCAAGCCTTTTCTCGACGTGGCTCGCTGGCTCACCCGGCAGGGCGCCCGGGCGCCTGAAATCTATGCCGACGATACTGCTGCCGGTTGGGTGCTGACCGAGGATTTGGGCAATGACCGGATGCGCGACTGGCTGGACCTCAACCCGGGCGGCGAAGCAGGGGCTTACGCCACAGCCGTAGATGCCCTTGTGCCCCTGCACCGGATCGGGGCCGGGCCGTTCCCGCACTACGACTGGCCGACCTATGTTCGCGAGGCCAACCTTCTGACGGAATGGTATGCCCCTGCGATGGGATTGGCGGTCGATGCCGACGGCTATATCGAGGCGTGGCAGAACGCGCTCGGCCCACTCATCGCCCGCCAAGGCAAGGGCGTGACGGTGCTGCGCGACTACCATGCCGAGAACATCATGCTTCTCGGCCCGGCGACGGACGGTTCGGGTGCGCAAGGCCTGATCGATTTCCAGGACGCGCTGGCCGGTCATCCGGCCTACGATCTCGTGTCGCTGCTGCAGGATGCCCGCCGCGACGTTTCGATCGATCTCGAAGCGTCGATGCTGGACCGGTACAGGTCGCAAGTCGACGTCGGCGACGATTTCGACGCGGACTACGCCCTGCTCGGAGCGCAGCGCAACGCCAAGATCGTCGGGATCTTCACCCGGCTCTACAAGCGCGACGGCAAGGCGCGCTATCTCGACTTCGTGCCGCGTGTCTGGGCGGCGATGGAGCGCGATCTTGCCCACCCGGCACTGGCCCCGGTGGCGCGATGGTTCGACGCGAATATTCCGGACGACTTGCGCCAATCGCTGGGCGGGACAATTTCGTGACCGAACTCGTCAGCGATACCGCCATGGTGATGGCAGCGGGGCTGGGAAAGCGGATGCGCCCGCTGACGGCCACCCAGCCAAAGCCCATGGTCCGGGTCGCGGGCAAGCCGCTGATCGACCATACGCTCGACCGGCTCGCGGCAGCGGGGGTGCGCAAGGCGGTGGTGAATGTGCATTACCTCGCAGATGCGCTCGAAGCCCATATCACGGCACGCAAGGTGCCGACCGTTACGATATCCGATGAGCGGGGCGCGCTGCTGGAAACGGGCGGGGGCATGATCAAGGCGCAGCACCTGCTGCCCGACCCGTTCTTCTGCCTCAACTCCGACAACATCTGGCTGGACGGCCCCGGCAATGCCTTTGCCGAATTGTCCCAACGGTGGGACCCTGATGCGATGGATGCGCTTCTTCTCGTCGTGCCCCACGTCCGGGCGGTGAATTTCGACGGCAAGGGCGATTTCCACCTCGATCCGGTCGGCCGGATCACGCGCCGCAGGTCGGGCCGGATAGCGCCCTTCATCTATACCGGTATCCAGGTAGTCTCGCACCGGCTGCTGCGCGATGCTCCCGACGGGCCGTTCGGCACCATGGTGCTTTGGGAACGCGCAATCGCGGAAGAGCGTCTGTACGGCCTGCCCTTCACCGGACTGTGGTTCGAAGTCGGCACCCCGCAGGCGATCCGCCCGACCGAGGCGGCGCTGGCCGGTGGCTGAACGACCCCGACCCAGGATCTATTCGATTGCGGCCCATCGCGGTTTTGCCGATGCCTTGGTGGCTGGACTGTTACCGCGTTACGCGGAGGCCGACATCGGCCTTGCGCGCCTCACGCTGCTGCTGCCCAGTAGCCGGGCCGCGCGCACCGTTACCGAGGCTTTCATCCGGCAGTTCGGCGAGGGCGCGGCACCGGGCCTGTTGATGCCGCGCATGGCGGTGGTGGGCGACCTCGACCTCGACGAGACACTCGGCCCGCTGCTCGATCCGCTGGGTGCGGCCGATATCCCTCCCGCAATCGACCCGACGCGGCGCTGGTTGCGGTTGGCGCAATTGCTCCAAGCCCATCTGGACCAGGCTGCCCCGAAGGGACCGGCGCTGTTCAAGCTCGCGCGGGAAACCGCCAGGACGATGGACCGGCTGCTGGTCGAAGGCATCGGACCAGAAGAGCTGCTCCAGGATCGCGTACTCGACCTCTTCGGCAATCTTGCCGGGCACTGGCAGGATTCCCTCCACCGCTTCGCCACCGTGCAACGGCTCTGGCTTGCCGAACTGGAAGCGGAAGGCCGGATCGATACGGCGGCCCGGCGTAACCGCCTGTTCGATCATGCCGCGCGGCGATGGAAGGAAGCGCCGCCGACCACGCCCATTGTTGCCGCCGGGGTTACGAGCGCGGCTCCGGCACTGGCACGCCTGCTACGCGTCGTCTCGGAACTTCCCGATGGGGCGGTCATCCTTCCCGACTTCGACCTGACGATCGAGGATGCGGTGTGGGACGAGCTCGGATGCGCTGGGGCACCGGCAGAGCCGGGCGGGCCACCCTTTGCGAAGGGCGATGCGGTCACCCATCCGCAATACCACCTGAAGCTGCTGCTTAATCGCATGGGAGTTGCGCGCGGCGAGGTCGAACCGTGGCATCGTAAGGGGCACGGTGCCGCGCGGCCCGAGCGCAGCCATGCGGTCGGCGCCGTGTTCCTGCCTCCCGAAGCGAGCAAGACATGGGTCTCGCTGGCAGCGTCAAAGCGCCGCCTGACGGGCATTCGCCTGCTCGAAACACCTCATCCCGAGGCCGAGGCGCAGGCCATTGCACTCGCCGTCCGCGAAGCCTTGGAAACACCGAAACGGCGGGTCGTGGTCGTGACGCCGGATCGGTCGCTGGCACGCCGGATTATCCACCACCTTCGCCGGTGGAATATAGAGGCGGACGACTCTGCCGGCTTGCCATTGTCGCAAACCCCGGCGGGACGGTTTTTCCTGCTCCTGGCGGAATTGATTGCCAAGCGGGTAGCCCCGGTGCCGCTTGTCGGATTGCTTGGTCATCCGCTCGTCCGACGCGACGAGGAACGTCGCCGATGGCTGCGCAACCTGCGCATTTTCGAACGGGAGCTGCGCGGACCTCGCCCTGCAACGGGGTTGAGGCCGTTGCGGGAAGTGGCGGGGAAGGCGGGCGTCGCAGACTGGTGGGGAGAGGTCGAGACGCTCATCGAGCCCTTGTGCGATTTGCCGGACGAGGCCGGGCTGGGCGAGCTGCTCGACCTACTCGTTGCGACCGGCGAGGCGATGTGCGGCGATTCCTTGTGGGGCCAGGCGGACGGCCGCTGCCTCGCCGCGTTCGTCGATGATCTTCGGGTCCACGCCCGGGCAGTCGGAACCACGCTCGATCCGCGAGACGTGCACGGGGTGCTGACCGAAGCCATGGATACGGTCGCGGTCCGCCCGGCCTATGGCGGACATTCGCGTGTCGCTATCTATGGACTGCTCGAAGCACGCATGGCCCGCGCCGATCTCGTCATTTGTGCCGGGCTCAACGAAGGCACCTGGCCTGCAAGGCCCCCGGTCGATCCCCTGCTAGCGCCCGAGCTCTTGCGCGCACTGGGGGTACCCGGCGCAGACTTCCGTATCGGGCTCGCTGCGCACGATCTTGCAGGGGCGCTGGGCGCACCCGAGGTCATCCTGAGCCGGTCCGAACGCGACGCCGACGGTCCTGCCATCGCCTCTCGATTCCTGTTGCGGGTCAAGGCGCTCCTGGGCGATTTGCTGGATCGGCATAGGGACACTGCGCTGCCTGCTCTGGCCCATGCCCTTGACGATCCACCGCTCGCACCGCGTTACGAAAAACCCGATCCAAAACCGTCGGCCGAGCAGCGGCGGCAGCGGATAAGCGTCACTGCGCTCGACCGATTGAGATCGGATCCGTACCAGTTCTATGCCGGCGAAATCCTGAAGCTGAAGGAGATCGAACTTCTCGATGCAGAGCCCACCGCCGCATGGCAGGGACAAGTTGCGCACGAGATCCTCGAACACTGGCACGAACACGGCGGCGATCTGGTGACCATCGCCAGCGACAAGCTGAAGCAGATGGACCATCACCCGCTGACACGCTTCCTGTGGGAACCGCGACTGCTTAAAGGGCTGCAATGGGTCGAGGGCGAGATTGCGGAGGACAAGACCCGCAAACCGGTATTGTGGGAAAAATGGGGCGAAGTCGAACACCGCGGCGTGACCGTGTTCGGCAGGATCGACCGGCTCGACAGGCTCGCCGACGGAAATTACGCCGTCGTCGACTACAAGACCGGCCATCCGCCCTCCACGGCCCAGGTGACGGATGGTTTCGCGCTTCAGCTCGGAACGTTGGGCCTGATGGTCGGGATGGGCGGTTTCGCCAGTGAGGGGATCGTCGGCGAGGCTACCAGTTTCGAATACTGGTCGCTGGCGAAAAGGAGGGCTGAGCCGGGATTCGGTTACGTCTCCTCGCCTCTGAAGCTCACGGCGCGGCAAACCGGTCTCACGCCGGAGGAATTCCTTCCTCGGGTTAAGGAGCATCTAGACGAGGCGCTCGAGCGCTGGATCCTCGGCACGGAAGGTTTCACCGCCCGGATCAATCCCGACGCAAAGGTCTACAACAATTATGACCAGTTGATGCGGCTCGACGAATGGTTCGGGAGGGAGGCATGAACGAGAAGAAGCTCGTCCATCCGCTGAAGGACCAGCAGGCAAAAGCCGTCGACCCGCGCGACAGTGTCTGGCTGTCCGCCAGCGCCGGGACCGGCAAGACGCAGGTCCTTTCGGCCCGGGTGCTGCGATTGCTGCTGCAGGATGACTGCCCGCCCGGCAGCATCCTGTGCCTGACATTCACCAAGGGCGGTGCTGCCGAGATGGCGACCCGGGTGAACGATGTCCTTGCCCGCTGGGTCAGGCTGGACGAGGTATCGCTGGAACTCGAGCTGAAGGCCATCGGCGCAGCCTGTGGTCCCGCCGAACGTGCTCGTGCCCGCACGCTCTTTGCAAGGGTGCTCGATTGCCCGGGCGGCGGCCTGCGGATCGACACGATCCATGCGTTCGCGCAATGGTTGCTCGCAGCATTCCCGGAAGAGGCCGGATTGGTCCCCGGCACCCGGGCGCTGGAAGATCGTGAGAAGGTCGTGCTCTCGCGCGAGGTGCTGTCCGAGTTGCTTGTCGCAGGCGATGCTGCCGATCGCGGTGCGCTGGCCGAGCTCTCGGTCCAATACGGCCCTGACGGGGCTCAGGCGTGGCTGATGCGATGCGCCGATGCGATCGAGCTGTGGAGCGGCGCATCGGCTTGGCAGCCGCCCTTGCGCGATCGCGTGCTGACGCTGCTCGGCTTGCCAGCGGGAGCGACAACGGAAACGTTGGCCGGAGCCTGCGCCGACGACACCGCGCTTGTCGATTCCGTACGGGGCGTCCGCGATGCCTACAATGCATGGGGCACCGACAGCGCAGGCAAGATCGCCGCGCCCCTGTCGGAATGGCTGGCAGCGAGTGCCGCCGAGCGCTTCGCCACGATCGGCGATATCTATGGCGCGATCTTCAACGACAAGGGCGCGCCCAAGTATGCCGCCAATGTTACGAAGAAAGTCCCCGGCTTCGGGCAGTTGAGCGAAACGGCGAGCGAGGAGATCGGCGCCGTGATCGAACTGTCCCGGCTCCTGGATGCAACCGATCGGCTTGTCCCCGCACTCACCCTCGGGCGCAAGTTCGCGCTGGCGTGGGACGAACGCAAGAAGCGCGACGGGCTGATCGACTTCGACGACCAGATCAGGCGTGCGGCGGAATTGCTGACCCGCGCCGATTTCGGCGAATGGATCAGGTACAAGCTGGACCGCCGCTTCGACCACATTCTCGTCGACGAAGCGCAGGACACGAATGAAGCGCAGTGGGCAATCATCCGTGCGCTGACAGGCGATTTCTTCGCCGGTCACGGCCAGCACGACGGCAAGTTGCGAACGATCTTCGTCGTTGGCGATTACAAGCAGGCGATCTTCGGCTTCCAGGGTACCAGCCCGCACAACTTCCGGGATCAGAAGAAGGCCTACCAGGCCGAAATCGAAGACGCGATCGCCAACGCCAATGCGATGGCGCGGGACAGCCGCACCAATGTGCCTGTTGCCTTGCGCTCTTTGCAGGATCTCGGACTGGGGCACAGCTTCCGCACTTCGCAACCGGTGCTCGATTTTGTCGACGCGGCCATTGCTTCCATCGGGCGCGAGAATATCGGTCTCGACGATACGGACGAGCCGCACGTCGGGGATTCTGGACGGCCCGGCATCGTGACCCTGTGGAACCCGGTCAGCAGCACCACAGCGAGCGACGACGATAGTGAGGGCCAAGAGGAAGGCTGGCTTCCGCCCTCCGACCGGAAGATGGCCGACAACATAGCCAGGCAGGTCAGACAGTGGCTCGACCATGGCCATCCACTGGCCAAGGGAGAGCGCCGTAATGCCGGACCGGGCGATATCATGGTGCTGGTCCGCAAGCGCAAGGAACTGGCCGGGCTGATCGTGGCGCGCCTCCATGCGGCCGGCGTACCCGTCGCAGGAGTGGACCGGCTACGCCTCGGCGCTCCACTTGCGGTGAAGGATCTTGTTGCGGCCTTGCGGTTCGCGGCGCAGCCGCTCGACGATCTCAATCTCGCCAATGTTCTGGTCTCGCCGCTCGGGGGGTGGACGCAGGACGACCTCCTCCGGCACGCGTGGCGCGACAAGGGCGTGCGACTTTGGGACCACTTGCGGCGGATCGACGATCCCTTTGTCGCAGCGACCATCGCGCAACTGCGCGGCTTGCTGGAACGCGTCGATTTCGAGCCGCCCGAAGCGCTTATCCACTGGATGCTGACAGGCCCGTGGCAGGGACGCCGCAAACTCGTTGCGCGCCTCGGCCGCGAGGTCAACGACCCTGTGAACGAACTGCTCAACGCCGCAATTGCCTATTCGGCGGCGCATACGCCGACCCTTGCGGGCTTTATCCAGTGGTTCGACGCAGGCGATGCCGACGTCAAGCGCGAGGCAGGTGGCGAGGCCGGGCTGGTCCGCGTCATGACCGTGCACGGTTCCAAGGGCCTCCAGGCGCCGATTGTCATCCTGGCCGACGCGGCCGGCGATCCCTCAGAAAGCAGGGCGCGCCCGGTCGATCTGACGGAGCAGTCGAGCGGCAAATCGGTGCCCATGCTGCCCTTCAGGAAAGAAGAGCTCACCGGCCCGGTGGCAGCCGCGGTGGAGGCCGCCAAGGCGGCGGACATGGAAGAACACTGGCGGCTGCTCTACGTGGCCATGACGCGCGCCGAGGAAGCGCTCTATATCGGCGGTGCCCTGGGCCGGAAGAACGAGGAAAAGGGACCGGCGAAGGACAGCTGGTATGCAAGGCTCGAACCGCTGATGCCGGATGGAGTGTTGCAAGACGATATCTGGTTCGGAAGGCGCGAGTGGGGCGCGTTGCCGCCGCCGGTCGTTTCGGCGCGCGATGTCACTCCAATGGCGACCGAGACACTCCCGCTCTGGGCAACCACCCCGGTCGGTCCGGAGCCTCGCCCTCCTCGCCCGCTTGCACCGAGTTCCGCGGGCGAGGATCGTACGTCCGACCCTCCGCTCCCGCCGGGTCCACTGGCGCTTGCGGCGCAGCGCGGTGTCCTGCTGCATACACTCCTCGAACGTATGCCGGTGCTGCCCGCGGATGCCCGGGAGTCTGCTGGCAGGGAGTGGCTTGCGCGGCAGGCCGGCGACCTGCCCGAAGCCTTGCGCGACGAGCTGCTGTCGAGCGCACTGGCGGTCCTTTCCGATGCCCGGTTCGCGTCCATATTCGGGCCGGAGTCCCTGGCTGAAGTGCCCCTGGCGGCCACCGTCGGCGGGCAGGTCATCGCCGGAACCGTCGACCGCTTGCTGGTCACCGAGGACGAGATCGTAGTCGTAGACTTCAAGACTGCGCGGCGTCCGCCGGAGGACCTCGGGCAAATCCCCGAGGGGATCGTGCGGCAGATGGCAGCCTATGCAGCCGCGCTGGAAATGATCTATCCGGGTCGAAGTGTCCGCGCTGCGGTGCTCTACACCCACATCCCGCAATTGTTCGCGCTGCCCGAGACAATGCTTGCCCCGCACAAAGCAGCGTTGCAATTGTAGCAGGAAAGCTTTGCCGCCGGTCCCTTGGAGGCACCGCAAGCGTCTCCTAGATACCGGACCAACAACAGGAGATTCCCATGGCCACCGTCAATGTAACCGATGCCAGCTTCAAAGCCGACGTGCTCGACGCGGACAAGCCCGTCCTCGTCGACTTCTGGGCCGACTGGTGCGGCCCGTGCAAGATGATCGCTCCGGCGCTCGAAGAAATCAGCGATGAGCTGGCGGGCAGGGTCACCATCGCCAAGATGGACATCATGGCCAACACCGATACGCCGAGCCAGCTTGGCGTTCGCGGCATTCCCTATCTGGCGCTCTACAAGGGCGGTGAGCGCGTGGCCGAAATGACCGGCGCAGCGCCGAAGGGCCAGCTCAAGGCTTGGCTCGAACAGCAGCTTTAATCGAGCTTGCGATAATGGTCCGCCAGTCCCTGCCACAGCGCGGGGCTGGCGGCTCCGATCATCCCGGTGCGACCATGCTCGTCGACACGGTAGGGTGATCCATCGGGCCGGGCGACCATTCCGCCTGCCTCGTTGACCCACAGCGCACCGGCCGCGTGGTCCCAGGCAAGTGTGCGTTCGAAAAACGAAACGTCATTTTGGCCCAAGGCCAGTCGCGGATATTGCTCGGCTGCACAGCGCGGCGTTTCGACAACGCGGTAATTCGGGGCGATATGTGCATTTACTGCCCG
Organism: Parerythrobacter aurantius; assembly: GCF_045291475.1. Lineage (NCBI taxonomy): Bacteria > Pseudomonadati > Pseudomonadota > Alphaproteobacteria > Sphingomonadales > Erythrobacteraceae > Parerythrobacter > Parerythrobacter aurantius. Next base: position 2,646,559 of record NZ_CP147985.1, on the reverse strand, counting down.
GCGCCGCGCGTCATCGAGGAAAATCACGGAAATGGCCGCGACCGGAGGTGTCTCGCCGGTTGCGCTCGAGCGTATCGCCTCGCCATCGACGAAGGCGCCTTTTCCGAGATGTGCCGAGCAGAACCGGCCCGAGAGACAGTCGTAGATCCATCCCGATCGGCACACGCCGCCCGATGCCTGCGCCAGCAGGATACCGAACGGCGCTTTGCCATGGGCGAAATTGTGGGTCCCGTCGATCGGGTCGATGATCCAGCAATCGCCGGATAGCGCATCGAGCACGGACGGATCGGCGTGGGCGGCTTCCTCGCCGACGATGGCGAGCGACGCGTCGATCGCGGCGAGACCTTCGTGCAAGGCTTCCTCCGCCTCGCGGTCGGCCACCGTCACGAGGTCGTCATGCGCCTTCTCGATGATCTGCCCGTCCGACAGGTTGCGGTAGCGCGGCAGGATGATGTCGCGGCTGACGCGCTGCATCAATGCATGGATTCCCCGGTCGAGGGAGTTCATCCGCGAACTCATGACCGGTAATCGGCGTTGATCGAGATGTATCCGTGCGTGAGATCGCAGGTCCACACGGTGGCGCGCCCGTCGCCGAGGCCGAGCTCGACATCGATCACGATATCCTCGCCTTTGAGATGTTTTGCGAGCGGAGTCTCGTCGAAATCGGGGACGGGCTGGCCGTCGCGCGCGGCCCAGTGACCGCCGAAGCCGATCGAGAGCGTGTCGCGATCCGCCGGTTCGCCTGCCTTGCCGACAGCCATGACCACGCGGCCCCAGTTGGCGTCCTCGCCCGCGATGGCGGTCTTCACCAGCGGCGAATTGGCGATGGCCATGCCGATCCGGTGCGCACTTTCGTCGCTGACGGCACCGGACACGCGAACCTCGATGAACTTCGATGCGCCTTCGCCGTCGCGGACGACGAGCTGGGCAAGCTGGCGGCAGACGTCCTCCAGCGCGGCGGCAAAGGCATCGGCCCCGGGGTCGTCGAACGAGGCGAGGGGGACGTTGCCCGCCTTGCCGGTGGCGAAGGCCATTACCGTGTCGCTGGTGGATGTGTCGCCGTCGACGGTGATGCAGGAATAGGTCCGCCTGTTGGCCGCTTCGAGCAGTTGCTGCAGGAAGGCGGGGGCGACCGCTGCATCGGTGGCGATATAGCCCAGCATCGTGGCCATGTCGGGCGCGATCATGCCGCTGCCCTTGGCGATGCCGCAGATCTCCACCCGCGTCCCGCCAAGCATGGCGGAGGCATGGGCGCCCTTGGGAAAGGTGTCGGTCGTGGAAATGGCGCGCGCGGCGTCTTCCCACGTGCACGGCACGGCGGCGAAAGCCATTTCCAGCCCGGCATCGGCGATATCGATCGGCAGCGGCACTCCGATGACGCCGGTGGAGGAGACGAATACCTGCCCGGCCGGGCAGCCGAGATGGACGGCGACCTTCTCCACGATCCGCTCCACCGCCTCGCGCCCGCGATAGCCGGTGAAGGCGTTGGAATTGCCTGCATTGATCACCTGCGCGCGGGCCATGCCCTGCCGGACGGACTCGCGGCCCAGCTCGACCTCACTTGAGGCGCAGGCGCTCTTGGTGAAAACGCCGGCGACGCTGGTGCCTTCGGCCAGCTCGATCAGCGTCAGGTCGGCACGATCCCACGCCTTGTATCCCGCGCGCACCGTGCGCAGCGTCACCCCGGCGATGGCGGGCAGATCCGGAAACGGGCGGGCGAGGGGCGAGCGATGCTGAATCATCCTTGCGCCCTAGGGACCCGCATTTGCCGCTGCAAGCTTGCCATTCTGGCAGGAGGCGGGAAAGAACGGTGAATTCCGGAGGTCGCCCCATGCCGATTATTGCCTACGTTCTGTTCCAAGCCACAACGACGCTATCGGCTCCGCCACCGCCCGGCGAGCCACCTCGCGCTTCGCCGCCGATGGTACAGCCGGCGGTGCCTCCGCGGGTGACCATTCCGCTGCCGCCGCAGCCGCCCCGTTTTTCGAGTGTTCCCAAGCCGCGAAACAATCCGGGATCATGGGTCGTGTCGGACGATTATCCCAAGATCTCGATGCTGCTCGACGAAGCCGGTCGCAGCCAGTTCCGGGCCACTGTCGACGTCTCGGGCGAGGTTTCTGGCTGTTCGATCCTCGATTCAAGCGGCTTCAAACGGCTGGACGAGCTAACCTGCAGGCTCGTGACCCAGCGTGCCCGTTTCGATCCGGCCCTGGATTACCAGGGCAAGCCAATCGTGAGCCAGTATACACAGGCGGTGGTGTGGCGCATATCGGAGCCCTTGCAAGCATCCGATTTCGGCTGGAAGCGGCCGACCGAGGCAAAGAAGCTCAAGCAGCGGGGCACGGTCGGTTTCGAGGTCGAGATTTCGTCGGACGGCACCATAACTTCCTGCCGCATCACCCGCAGTTCGGGCTCTGCCTTGCTCGATGCGGAAACCTGTAAGCGGCTCGAGGCACTTAAAAGCCCCTCCATCGCGCTGGACGAAGCGGGCCAGCCTGTGGCGCGAACGGTACGCAGCCGAATTAGCTGGTAACGGCCCGCGCGCATTGGTGGACTTGACGCAGAAGCGGGCCTATATGCCTCTATCTATGCGTCGCCAATTACTCGCCCTTCTTGCATTGCTCACCGGGCTCGCCGCTTTCGGCACGCCCGCCAGTGCGGCCGTCGGCGATCTGTTCGGGGCGCAGGTGCAGGCGGGCCAGACAGCCCGCAATGACGACCGGCGGGAGGAATGCCGCCAGCGCAAGGAGCGCGAACGCAGCCCGGTCCGGCGTGAGGATGTCAAGGAGTGCCCGCCGCCGAAAGCGGTGAGGATCATCCTGCCGACTGTCATGCTCGGCAGCGATTTCTCGCTGGAATAGCGCTTAGACGACATCCCGGTTTTCGCGCCCCTGCCTCCCTGGCCGGGGCGCTTGTCGTATTTTCCATTCCTATTCCGTCAGGCAGAGACAATGCTCAACACTCTCATGAAATCCGTTTTCGGATCGTCGAACGACCGCTACGTCAAGTCTATCCGCAAGGTCGTCGACCAGGTCAATGCGCTGGAAGACCAGATCAAGGCGCTCTCCGACGACGAGCTGAAGGCGCAAACCGCCAAGTTCCGCGAACTTCTCGCAGCGGGCCAGACGCTCGACGACATCCTGCCCGAAGCCTTTGCGACCGTCCGCGAGGCCTCGATCCGTGTTCTGGGCATGCGGCACTTCGACGTCCAGATGGTCGGCGGCGTCGTGCTCCACCGGGGCGAAATCGCGGAAATGCGCACCGGCGAGGGCAAGACGCTGGTGGCCACGCTGGCGACCTATCTCAACGCCATCGAAGGCAAGGGCGTCCACGTCGTCACCGTCAATGACTACCTTGCCCGCCGCGACGCCGAATGGATGGGCCAGCTTCATAACTGGCTGGGCCTGTCGGTCGGCGTGATTGTCCCCGGGCTCAACGAGTTCGAGCGGCGCGAGGCCTACAACTCGGACATCACTTACGGCACCAATAACGAATTCGGCTTCGACTACCTCCGCGACAACATGAAGCACGACCGCGGCCAGATGGTGCAGCGTCCCTTCAACTACGCGATCGTTGACGAGGTGGACTCGATCCTGATCGACGAAGCCCGCACGCCGCTGATCATTTCCGGGCCGACCGAAGACAAGACCGACCTCTACGTGTCGGTCGATGCGATCGTGAAACAGATCGACCCGTCGTGGTACGAAGCCGACGAGAAGACTAAGAACATCGGCTGGACCGAAGAGGGCAACGAGCAGATCGAGGAACTGCTCAAGGCGTCCGGCCTGCTCGAGACCGACAATCTCTACGATGTCGAGAATACGCAGGTCGTTCACCACCTCGATCAGGCGCTGCGCGCCAACATCATGTTCAAGCGCGATATCGATTACATCGTGAAAGACGAGAAGGTCGTCATCATCGACGAGTTCACTGGTCGCATGATGGACGGTCGCCGCTGGTCGAACGGCCTGCATCAGGCGGTGGAGGCCAAGGAAGGCGTCAAGATCGAGCCGGAAAACCAGACCATGGCCTCGATCACCTTCCAGAACTACTTCCGCATGTATCCCAAGCTGTCGGGCATGACCGGTACCGCCGCCACGGAAGCGAGCGAGTTCTGGGACATCTACAAGATGAACGTGGTCGAGATCCCGACCAATGTGCCCGTGCAGCGGATCGACGAGGAAGACGAGTTCTACAAGAATACGCAGGACAAGTTCCAGGCCATCGCCAAGGCTATCGCGGAAAAGAGCAAGATCGGCCAGCCGGTGTTGGTCGGCACCGTCTCGATCGAGAAGTCCGAATTGCTGAGCCAGTTTCTCGACGAGGAAGGTGTGAAGCACGCGGTGCTCAACGCCCGCTTCCACGAGAGCGAAGCCCACATCGTGGCGCAGGCCGGACGCCTGGGCGCCGTCACCATCGCGACCAACATGGCCGGCCGCGGCACCGACATCCAGCTCGGCGGCAATGTCGAGTTCCGTATCCAGGACGAGCTGCGCGACATGGAAGAAGGCCCGGACCGCGATGCTGCGATCGAGCGGATCAAGGCCGAGGTCAGGGCGGAGCGCGAGAAGGTGCTGGAAGCGGGCGGGCTGTTCGTCCTCGGAACGGAACGCCACGAAAGTCGCCGTATCGACAACCAGCTGCGCGGGCGCTCGGGCCGCCAGGGCGATCCGGGCCTCAGCCGTTTCTACCTGTGCCTCGAGGACGACCTGCTGCGCATCTTCGGGCCGGACACGCTGTTTGCCCGGATGATGAACTCCAACCTCCAGGACGGCGAAGCAATCGGCTCCAAGTGGCTGAGCAAGGCCATCGAGACGGCGCAGAAGAAGGTCGAGGCCCGGAACTACGACATCCGCAAGCAGGTCGTCGAATACGATGACGTCATGAACGACCAGCGCAAGGTCATCTACGAACAGCGCGCCGAGATCATGGATAGCGAGGCCGTCGACGATGTCGTGGCCGACATGCGCCAGGACACGGTCAACAATCTCGTCGGGGAGGCATGCCCGCCCGGATCTTATCCGGAACAGTGGGATATCGAAGGCCTCAAGGCACGGGTCGAAGAAGTGCTCGGCCTGACGCCGCCGTTCGACGAGTGGTTGCAGGAAGAGGCGATCGAGCCCGAAATCTTCGAGGAACGGTTGCTGGCGCTATCCAACGAGCGGATGGAACAGAAGATCGCGGCAACCGACCCGGGCGTGTGGAAGCGTGTCGAGAAGAGCATCCTTCTCGAGCGGCTCGACCATTTCTGGAAGGAACACCTCGCGACGCTCGATGCCCTTCGCCAGGTGGTGTTCCTGCGTGCCTATGCGCAAAAGCAGCCCATCAACGAATACAAGCAGGAAGCGTTCGGCCTGTTCGAATCCATGCTCGAAAAGCTGCGCGAAGACGTGACCGGCATTCTGCTGAAGAGCGAGCTACGCATTGCGCCACCGCCTTCCCCGCAGGCCTTGCCGGACCTGCCGGATTTCCTGACCGGGCATATCGACCCGCTCACCGGGCTCGACAATTCCGCCGACGGAGACGGATCCGACATGCGGCCCGACCTGTTCGGTTCGCTGGCTGGCTCGCCGCGTGCGGCCTTCGGCCCGGGCGGAGCGGCAAGTGCCGCAGACAATCCGTGGGCGGGCGAGGAAATCAGCCGCAACGCCCCGTGCCCGTGCGGGTCGGGCAACAAGTACAAGCACTGCCATGGGGCAGCGGTGTAACCCGCGCGCGCCGACGGACCCCGGCGCTAGCTGCGGCGGGGTTCCCGTACCATCGGCACCAGTGGCGGTGCACCCGGCTCGACAATGATCGGGTCGCCCAGCTGAGCAAAGCCGCAGGATTGGTAGAACCCGGTGTTGGCCGGGTTCGAATTCTCGAGATAGGCGGGCAGGCCCTTGCGGTCGCACGCGTCGAGCACGGGTTGGATAAGCCTGCGGCCAAGCCCCTTGCCTTGCGCGGACGGGCGCACGCCGATGCTGAACAGGTAGGCATGCTCGAAGGCCGGGTGACGCGCCTCCATCGCCTCGCCGGTCCTGATCCCGCGCTTCACCGCGCCCGGACCGCACAGCAGGACAGTCGGCAGGGCGAATCGAAGATAGTCCCAGTTGGAAAAGCTCGTGTCGCCGCCGGGCAACATCCACATGCATGCGCCTTCCTCGCCCGCCGTGTAGCAATAGCCGCGCGGGGTATAGATGCTGCGTGCCTGCAAATGGAACAGGTTGCGGATACCGGCGAAATTGCCGAACAGCCAGCGGTTGAAGGGATCGTTGCGAAAGGCGTCGGCGGTGATGGTGCCGACCAGCTTGGCTTCCTCCGGGCCGGCACGGCGGCAATCCTCGCCCAGGTCGATATCGTCCGCTGTCATGGTCCCCTCCGCTCCATCCAACGGCTAGCAGCGGGTCGGGCTTGCGTATAGGGAGCGGTCATGCCCGTCCTCCTCATCGCCGGATTTTTTGCCACTGCGCTACTCTATGCCAGCGTAGGGTTCGGCGGCGGATCGACCTACAGTGCGCTGCTGGCGCTCTACGGGTTCGATTACAAGCTGCTGCCGGTCCTGTCGCTGGTCTGCAATATCGCCGTCGTGACCGGCAGCACCATCCGCTTCGGCCGCGCCGGGGTGACGCCGTGGAAGGGCGCGCTTGTCCTGACCTCGATTGCCGCACCGGCGGCCCTGCTCGGCGGTCTGACGCCCATCGGAGAGGGGGCGTTTTTCACCCTGCTCGGTGCCAGCCTCGTTTTGGCGGGGCTGGCCCTGTTCGTGCCGCAAAGCTCCGGCGGTGACCAGCCCGCCCGACTGGCGAAGCTCATGCCGATAATCGCGCTGCCGCTGGGCTACTTGTCGGGCCTGGTCGGGATCGGCGGGGGCATATTTCTCGCACCCCTGCTGCATCTGACGCGCTGGAACGAGGCGAGGGCCATCGCCGCGACCGCCAGCCTGTTCATCCTGGTGAACTCGCTGTTCGGTCTGGCCGGGCAATTGCTCAAGAACGGCGCGCAAGTTTTCGGCGAAGCTGTCGCCTACGGCCTGCCGCTGATGCTGGCGGTGGTGGTCGGCGGCCAGATCGGCAGCCTGCTGGCGCTCAAGGTATTCCCGGCGCGGATTATCCGCTGGCTGACGGCGGCGCTGACGATCTGGGTGGGGGGAAGGCTGCTGATCGGAGCCTAGGAAAGAGTGGCTCCCCGAGTTGGATTCGAACCAACGACCAAGTGATTAACAGTCACCTACTCTACCGCTGAGCTATCGGGGAGCAGCCCGTTTCCGGGCGAAGCGCGCCTATATTGGGGGCGATTCCGTTTGGCAAGCCCCTCAGGTGACGAATTGCTCTGCGACAATGCGCTCGTCAAGCGAGTGGCCGGGATCGAACAGCAGCGTGAGTTCGGAGGACCGCTCGATGGCCACCGATACCTCGGCAATATCCCGATACTCCTTCTGATCCGCAACGACCGCCACAGGGCGCTTGCGCGGTTCGAGGACGCGAAAGTTGATCTCGGTGTATTCGGGCAGGATGGCCCCGCGCCAGCGGCGGGGGCGGAAGGGGCTGATCGGCGTCAGCGCCAGCACCTGCGAATCGAGCGGGAGGATCGGGCCGTTGGCCGACAGGTTGTAGGCTGTCGATCCGACCGGAGTGGACACGAGCACGCCATCGCAGACCAGCTCGGCAATCCGTACTTTGCCGCCCACCGACACCTCGATCTTGGCGGTCTGGCGGGTTTCGCGCAGCAGTGACACATCGTTGATGGCTGCGGCGGAATATTCCGTCCCGTCCTGTGCGGTAGCAGTCATCCGTAGCGGCGCAACCGAGCGCAGGGACGCCCGGTTGAGCACCCCGAGCAAATCGGCGCGCTTGCGCGGGCGGTTCATCATGAAGCCGACCGTGCCCATGTTGATGCCGTATGCGGGCTTTACCGCGCCGTCGTCGAGCATGTGGTGCAGCACCTGCAGCATGAAACCGTCACCGCCCAGGACGACCACGGCATCGGCTTCGGCCATGGGGGCGAAGTCGAATTCCCTAGCGAGGTCCGCAGCGGCCGCCTCGGCCCGTTCCGTATCGGCAGCCTGCAGGGCCAAGGTCTTGAACTGGTTATCCCGAGCCAATGCGCCCCTCCGGTCCCTTTGGTGCGCCATCCCTATGGGGGACCGTGCCATTTGGCAACGCTCCACAATCGTCGCGCGACGGCGATGTTACAAATGCCTATCGCCCTTGCCATGTCCGATTCGTCCCCCCGTGATTCCCTGTCGCCGCGTGACCTCGATTGCGGTCCGGACCTCGCCGGCGCCATCCTGCGCGGCGAAATCGAAACCGTGTACCAGCCCCAGTTCACCCTTCCGGAGGAGCGACTGATCGGGGCGGAGGCACTGGCGCGCTGGCGCCATCCGAAACTGGGGGAGATCGGGGCAGGCCCGCTGTTCGCGATGGCCGAAGAGCAAGGCGTAACGACGCGATTGTCCCACCGCATCGTCGCCAACGCCCTGGCCGAATTCGCCCGTTGGCCTACACAGGTGCGCCTTTCGGTCAATGTCCTGCCGGAGGAAGTGGCCGCGCACGATTTTGCCGCCGGGTTCCTCGACAGGGTGGCAAGGGCAGGCATCGATCCCGCGCGCTTGACGGTCGAGATAACCGAAGAGGTATTGCTGGGCGACCTGTCGAAGGCGGCGATCACGCTCGGCTCCATGCGCGAGGCAGGAATCCGGATAGGGCTCGACGACTTCGGGGCGGGCTTCTGCAATTTCCGCTATCTCAAAATCCTCCCGCTCGACTACCTGAAACTGGACCGTTCCATGGTCGAGGGGATTGCCACCGACGAGCGCGACCTCGCGGTCCTGCGCGGGATCGTCGCCATGGGCCGGGCGCTGGGCCTGCGCGTCATTGCCGAGGGTATCGAAACGCAGGACCAGCGCGACATCGTCGCGGCCGAGGGCTGCGACGCCTACCAGGGCTTCCTGCGCGCGGCACCGATGCCGGCCGCCGCGTTCCGCGAACTGGCGCTGGCTCAGGCCGCCTTCTGAGCCTTGCCTTTGCGGCGTACGATGCCGCTCAAACCCTTCGTCAGCTGGAACAGCCCGTTGAGGCGGCTCTGCGGGTCGCTCCATTCGCGGTTGATCACCAGCTTCATGTCGGGGCGCAGCTTGGCCGTGCCCTGCAGCCTGTCGACATAGGCCAGCAGCCCCGGGCCGTCGGGGAAATCGTCTTTGTGGAAGGTGACCAGCGTCCCGCGTGCGCCGACGTCGATCTTGGCGATATTGGCCTCGATCGCCTGATGCTTGATCTCGATCAGTTTCACGAGGTTTGCGGTGGCGGCGGGCAGGGGGCCGAAGCGGTCGATCATCTCGGCCGCGAGCGACTCGAGTTCGGCCTTGCCCTGCGCCTGGTTGAGGCGGCGATAGAGGGCCATGCGCACGGCAAGATCGGGGATGTAGTCTTCGGGGATCATGATCGGCGCATCGACAGTGATTTGCGGGCTGAGCGGATCGCGTTCCTCCAGCATTCCGGCATCGCCTGCCTTGGCGGCCAGGATCGCTTCCTCAAGCATCGACTGGTAAAGTTCGAAGCCTACCTCGCGGATATGACCCGACTGCTCGTCGCCGAGCAAATTGCCCGCGCCGCGAATGTCGAGGTCGTGGCTGGCCAGCTGGAATCCCGCGCCGAGCGAATCGAGATCACCGAGCACCTTTAGGCGCTTCTCCGCCACTTCGCTCAACTGCGTGTCGGCGGCGTAGGTCAGGTAGGCATAGGCGCGCAGCTTGGCCCGGCCAACGCGGCCGCGCAGCTGGTAGAGCTGGGCAAGGCCGAAAATGTCGGCGCGGTGGATGATGATGGTGTTGGCATTGGGCAGGTCGAGCCCGCTTTCGACGATGGTGGTCGAGAGCAGCACCTCGTACTTGCCTTCGTAGAACGCGCTCATGCGGCTCTCGATCTCGGCGGCGCCCATCTGGCCGTGGGCGGAGATCGCCTTGATTTCCGGCACATTCTCGCGCAGCCATTCCTCGACGCCTTCCATGTCGGAAATGCGCGGCACGACGATGAAGCTCTGTCCGCCGCGGTGATGCTCGCGCAGCAGCGCCTCGCGCATCACCATGTCGTCCCATTCCATTACATATGTGCGCACCGCGAGGCGATCGACCGGCGGGGTCTGGATGGTGCTGAGTTCGCGCAGACCGCTCATCGCCATCTGCAGCGTGCGCGGGATCGGCGTGGCGGTGAGAGTGAGCATGTGCACATCGGCGCGCAGCTGCTTGAGCTTTTCCTTGTGGTTGACCCCGAAGCGCTGCTCCTCGTCGACGATGACGAGCCCGAGGTTCTTGAACGCGGTCGACTTGCTGAGGATCGCGTGGGTGCCGACGACGATGTCGATATCGCCCGATTTCAGGCCCTCGCGGGTCTCGGTCATCTCCTTCGCCGGCACGAGGCGGCTGAGGCGGCCGATCTTGAGCGGGAAGCCGGCGAAGCGCGCGCTGAAGTTCTCGAAATGCTGGCGGGCGAGGAGCGTGGTCGGCGCCACCACCGCGACCTGCTGCCCGCCCATCGCCGCGACGAACGCGGCACGCAGCGCGACCTCGGTCTTGCCGAAGCCGACGTCGCCGCAGACCAGCCGGTCCATCGGGCGGCCGCTTTCGAGATCGCCGAGCACATCGGCAATGGCGCGTTCCTGGTCGTCGGTTTCCGACCAGGGGAAGCGGTCGAGGAACTGGTTGTAGGAGGATTCGTCGACCTCCAGCACCGGTGCCTTGCGCAGGGCGCGCAGCGCTGCGGTGCGCATCAGTTCGCCGGCGATGGCCCGGATCCGTTCGCGCAGCGCGGCGCGGCGGCGCTGCCAGCCTTCGCCGCCGAGCTTGTCGAGCATGACCGCGTCTTCACTGCTGCCGTAGCGGCTCAGCACATCGATGTTCTCGACCGGAATGTAGAGCTTGTCGCCGCCCCGGTACTCCAGCATCACGCAATCGTGCTTGCTCTTGCCCACGGCGATGGGCTCGAGGCCGAGATACTTGCCGATGCCATGCTCGACATGGACGACGAGGTCGCCGCGGTTGAGCGTCTGGAGTTCGGCCAGGAAGGCATCGGAATCCTTGCGCTTCTTCTTGCGCCGGACCAGCCGGTCACCGAGCAGGTCCTGCTCGGTCAAGAGTTCGAGCTGGTCGTTGGCGAAGCCGGTTTCGACCGGCAGCACCAGCGCGACGGGCGTGCCATTGGCCGAGAGGCCGAGCGCTTCCTGCCAGTTGTCGGCCAGCTTGGTTTCGCACCCGGCTTCCGACAGGATCGAGGCAATGCGGCTGCGGCTGCCGGTGGAATAGGCGGCGAGCAGCGGACGCTTGCCCGCCTTGCCGAGCGCCTTGAGGTGCCTGGCCGCGACCTCGTAGACATTGTCGCCGCGCCCGCGCTCGGGGGTGAAATCGCGGGCGGAACTGAAGCCGAAGTCGACCACGGTGTCGCTGGCTGGCTCGGCAAAGATCGTGGTCCGGTGCGCGGGTGCCTTGGCGAGATGCACGCTCCATTCGTTCGCGCCCAGGTAGAGTGCGGAGGGGTCGAGCGGGCGATAGCCGCCCTTGGCCTGACCCGTCGCATTGGCGCGGCTTTCGCGATAGTCGCTGATATCCTTAAGCCGCTCCTCGACCGCGCTGGTTGCGGCGCTGTCCATCACCACCAAGTCGTTGTCGCCAAGATGGTCGAACAGCGTACTCATCCGCTCCTCGAACAGCGGCAGCCAGTGCTCCATGCCGGCAAGACGCCTGCTATCGCTGACAGCCTCGTAGAGCGGGTCCTGCGTGGCCGCCGCGCCGAACAGCTCGCGATAACGGCTGCGAAAGCGCTTGATGCTGTCCTCGTCGAGCAGGGCCTCGCTGGCGGGCAGGAGCAGGTGGGACTTGATGACCTCGGTGCTCATTTGCGTCGAGGGATCGAACAGCCGCAGGCTTTCGAGCTCGTCGCCGAAGAAATCGAGCCGCAGGCCCTGTTCCAGCCCCGACGGGAAGATATCGACGATCGATCCGCGAATGGCATACTCGCCCGCGTCGACGACGGTATCCACGCGCGAATAGCCCTGGCGGCGGAGCAGGGCGGACAGGCTCTCCATCCCGATCTCCGTCCCGACGGCAAATTCGCGCACGCTTTCCCGGATCCGGAACGGGGTCAGCACACGCTGGAGCGCGGCATTGACGGTGGTGACCAGCAATTGCGAGCCACTCTTGCCCGCCTGCAACCGGTGCAGCGCCGCCAGCCGCTTGGCGCTCACGCTAAGCGCCGGGCTGGCGCGGTCGTAGGGCAGGCAGTCCCACGCGGGGAACTCGATGACCTCCAGCTCGGGCGCAAAATACTGCGCCGCCTCGGCCACGGCGTGCATGGCGGCCTCGTCCGGGGCGATGAAGACGGCTCGACCGGTCGCAGCGCGCGCCAAGTCTGCCATCACCATCGGCTGCGCCCCGCGCGCGACCGAGGCGAGGGTCAGCGGCGTGGTGGCTTTGAGGATGCGGGCAAGGTCGGGCATGGTCAGGGGCTATCCGGCATAGGCGATGGCCCCCTGCCCGAAAGGGAAGGGGGTGAATGGTTCGCCGGGACATAGGGACGAGCGCGCCGATGCGCTACCCCGCCGAAAGGTCAGCGCGGAATATCGACGTAATCGAGCCGCCGCATGAGCTCCATCTGCTCGCCAGCGACATGGTCGGGGATCGGCTGCGTGCCCAGCGCCCAGGCCATGATATCGACGTCGTCTTCATCGAGCAGCATCTCGAACCAGGCCAGTCCGGCTTCGTCCCAGCCGGCGGAGTAGCGGTCGAAAAAGCCGCCGATCATGTAGTCCGCCTCGCGCGTGCCGCGGTGCCAGCCGCGGAATCTGGCGCGGGCGAGACGGGTGGCGAAGTCGGGTGCATCGGGCATGGGCGGGCGGGTAGGGCACTCGCATTGCAGGCGCAAGCGGCTATAGGAATGCCATGCGCCCGGAGATCCTCAACCCGCTGTTCGCCGAGGTCGATACGCTCGAAGGTGTCGGGCCGAAGCTGAAGAAGCCGCTCGACAGACTGGGCCTGACAAGGGTGCGCGATGTCGCCTATCACCTGCCCGAACGCTTCGTCACCCGGCGGGCGGTGCAAAGCCTCGACGAGGCGGGCGAGGGCGAGCAAATCGTACTTGCGCTTACCCCGATAGAGCACCGCGCGCCGCGCTCGGGCCGTGGGCCGCACCGCGTGCTGGCGCAGGATTCGATCGGCAACGTCTGCGCGCTGACCTATTTCGGACGTGCGGCCTATTCCGCCAAGAAGCTGCTACCGGTCGGCGAGCGGCGCTGGGTCGCCGGCAAGCTCGAACGATATGGCGACATGCTGCAGATCGTTCATCCCGACCATGTGCTGGAAGAAGGCGGCGAGAGCCTGCAGCGCCTGTGCGAGCCGGTCTATGCCCTGTCCGAAGGGCTGACCCAGCCCAAGCTCGCCAGCCTCGTGGCGCAGGCGATGGCGCGGCTGCCCGAACTGCCCGAATGGATCGAGCCCGCGCAATTCGGCAAGGCTGGCTGGCCGATCTGGTCCGATGCGCTGAAACTGGCGCACAAGGGCGAGCACGCAGGGGCGCGCGACCGTCTCGCCTATGACGAGCTGCTCGCCAACAGCCTGGCGCTGATGCTGGTGCGGGCGGACAATCGCCAGCGGCGCGGGCGGGCGCTAGCGGGTGACGGATCGCGGCGGGGCAAGCTGCAATTGCCGTTCCCGCTCACTGGCGCGCAGCAACGTTCGATCCGCGAGATCGAGGGCGACATGGCGCAGGAAGCGCCGATGTTGCGGCTGCTGCAAGGCGATGTCGGCGCCGGCAAGACAGTGGTGGCGCTGGAGGCGATGCTGGTCGCGGTCGAGGCGGGTGCACAGGCTGCGCTGCTCGCCCCGACAGAAATCCTCGCCCGCCAGCATTTCGAGACGCTGCGCGCCATGGCCCGCCCGACGGGCACCGAGGTTGCCTTGCTCACGGGCCGCGACAAGGGCAGGGCACGCGAGAGCATTCTCATTGGCCTGCTCGACGGGTCGATCGACATCGTCGTCGGCACCCATGCGATCTTCCAGGATACGGTGAACTACCGCGACCTAGGTCTTGTTGTCATCGACGAGCAGCACCGCTTCGGCGTGGCCCAGCGCCTGCAACTGGCGCGCAAGGGCAAGCGCACGCCGCACACGCTGGCGATGACCGCGACTCCGATCCCGCGCACGCTGACCCTCGCACAATATGGCGAGATGGATGTCAGCAAGCTCGACGAGATGCCGCCGGGGAGGCAGGCGATCGACACGCGAGTCGTCTGGCAGGACCGCACCGCCGAGGTAGTCGAGGCCGTCGGGCGCCATATCGAGGGCGGGCAGCAGGCCTATTGGGTCTGCCCGATGGTGCATGACAGCGAGACCAGCGATCTTGCCGCTGCCGAGGCGCGTTACGCGGCGCTCAAGGAGCGCTTTGGCGAGAGTGTGGTGCTGGTCCACGGCCAGCTCGACCCCGCTGCCAAGGACCGGGCGATGGATCGCTTTGCCAGCGGCGAGGCGAAGCTGCTGGTGGCGACCACGGTGATCGAGGTTGGGGTCGATGTCCCGGCAGCGACGCTGATGGTGATCGAACAGGCCGAGCGCTTCGGCCTCGCCCAGCTTCACCAGTTGCGCGGCCGGGTCGGGCGGGGGTCGGAGAAATCCGTCTGCCTGCTCTTGCGCGGGGAGGCCTTGTCCGAAACGGGCCGGAAGCGGCTCGCCCTGATGCGCGAGACGCAGGACGGCTTCCGCATCGCCGAGGAAGACCTCGCCTTGCGCGGCGGCGGTGAACTGCTCGGCACGCGCCAGTCGGGCGATACACCGTTCCGCGTGGCCGATCTCGAACAGATCACGCGCCTGCTGCCCGTCGCCCATGACGACGCGCGCCTGCTGGTGGAACGCGACGGCGGCCTCAGCTCGCCCCGAGGCGAGGCGGCGCGTGTGCTGCTCTACCTGTTCGAGCGCGACTGGGGCGTACAGCTATTGCGCGGCGGATAGGCGCGTCACCAGCGCCTGCGCCGCCCGCCACACATCTTCCCACGTATACTCGAACTGCTCTTCGCCCTCGTAATAGGGATCGGCCACCGCTGCGCCTTCGCGGACCGGCACCATGTCCATGACCAGCGCGACATGGGCCGAATGGCCATCCGGGGCGATCCGCCGGATATTGGCGAGGTTCGAATGGTCGAGGGCGAGGATGTGGGTGAAGCGCTCGAAATCGGCCGGCTCAATCTGGCGCCCGCGATAGTGGGCGATGTCGATACCGTATCGGGCGGCGGTCGCAATGCTGCGCGGGTCGGGCGGTTCGCCGACATGGTAGGCGGCGGTACCGGCACTGTCCGCCTCGGCATCGAGCCCGGCCTCTTCCGCCGCCTTGCGGAAGGCCGCTTCGGCCAGCGGGGAGCGGCAGATGTTGCCGAGACAGACGAAGAGGACGGCGGGTTTGCGGCTCATGCGGTCGCCTCCAGCACGTCGTTGACGATCTTGCGGATGTTGACCACCGCCTTCAGCCGCGCACCGAGGAGGGCGGTTCCGCTGACCTTGCGCTGGACGAACAGCGTCTCGGCCGGCGGCAGGTGCCAGCTCTGCCGGTCCTGTGCGATGGCCATGCCCTCGTCACGCAGCAGCGGGACGAAGGAGCGGTCGCCGAAGTCGAAGTCACTGTCGCGGGCCATTTCGCCCACGATGATATCGATCATCTTGGCAAGCCTGTCCGGATGCCGCTCTACTACGGCGTCATTGATGAAGCCCGCCGCCAGCGCTTCGCGCCGCACGGCATCTGCGTCTTGCGCCAGCCCTGCCAGCAGCAATCGGCGATAGGCTGCCTGGATCGCGGGATCGACATCGCGGGTCGCCCCGAAGTCGAGCAGTACCAGCCTGCCCGTGCTCCGCTGGTAGCGGAAATTGGCAAAGTTGGGGTCGGTCTGCATCACCCCGAATTCGAACAATTCGCGCGCGACGAGCCGGATCAGTTCTGCGAACAGGCTGTTGCGCAGTTCCTGCGGCTCCTGCTCCAGGCTTTCGATGGCGATGCCTTCCTCGAAGCTCATGGCGAGGATGCGGTCGGTGGTCAGCGGAGCGTAAAGGTCCGGCACCACGAACTGGGGCTGGTCGGCCAGCAGCGCCTTGTACCGCTGCATCTGTTGCCCTTCGCGGCGATAGTCGGCCTCTTCGTGAAGCTGCGACTTGGCCGCTGCCAGCAGGGCGGAATAGTCGAGCTCCTTCGGCAGCAGGCCCGAGACCTTGAGCAGGGTGGCGACATTGTCGACATCGCTGTCGATGCTCTGCGCGACGCCGGGATACTGCACCTTGATCGCCAGCATTTCGCCGTCGCGGGTCAGGGCACGATGCACCTGACCGATGCTGGCGGCGGCAATGGGGCGGGGCTCGAAGCGGCGGAAGCGCGTGCGCCAGTCCTTGCCCCATTCGCTTGCCAGCACCTTGTCGAGTTGTTGGGGCGGCATGAAATTGGCCTGGTCCCGCAACGTGCCGAGAATTTGCGAAAGTTCGGGCGGGAGCATATCGCCCGCATCCATGCTGATCATCTGCCCCAGCTTCATCGCGGCGCCGCGCAAATGGGCCAGCCGGTCCGTCAGTCGCTTGGCATTGGCAGGAGTCAGGACGAGGTCTTCCAGCCGGGGTCGCTCGCCCGCAGCAAGCCGCTTGGCACCTTCGCCCAGCACCGAGCCAGCGACGCCGCCGGCAAGCCGCCCGAATCCGGCAAGCCGCGAGAGCCGCCCGCTGGGAACCGCGCGGTGGCGCGAGGGATTGTCGTCGTCATGCATGGTGGCGGGGCGCTTAACAGGGATCGAAGGGGAATGAACGAAAAACCGGTGGAAGACAGGTCGGTTCCAACCGCGGCGCTGTGGCTCGGCTACGCCGGGCTCTTGCCGCAGATCATCGCCATTGCGCTGGTGCTGCAGGGTGGATCGCTGTCGTGGATCGCTCTGGCTTCGAGCTATGCTTACGCCGCGCTGATCTTCAGCTTCCTCGGCGGGGTCTGGTGGGGACAAGCCATCGCCACGCCCGCCGCACCGCGCTGGGCCCTCGCCGTCGCCGTGCTGCCGAGCCTGATCGGGCTTGCCTTGTTCCTGCCGTGGACCTTCGGCTCGGAATGGCCGGGGCCGTCGCTGCTATGGCTCGGGCTGCTCATCTGCCTTTCGCCGCTGGTCGACCGCAAGCTAGGCCTTGGCGGCCGCGACTGGATGACGCTGCGCTGGCGGCTGTCGCTGGGGCTGGGCGGGCTCAGCGTGGCGCTGGCACTGCTCGCGATGGAGCGTCACTAAACCTCGCGTACGAGGAAACTGGTCGGGGAGAGAGGATTCGAACCTCCGGCCCCTGCCTCCCGAAGACAGTGCTCTACCAGGCTGAGCTACTCCCCGACCGATGTCGTTCCCGCCGGGCCGAAGC
Organism: Parerythrobacter aurantius; assembly: GCF_045291475.1. Taxonomy (NCBI): domain Bacteria; kingdom Pseudomonadati; phylum Pseudomonadota; class Alphaproteobacteria; order Sphingomonadales; family Erythrobacteraceae; genus Parerythrobacter; species Parerythrobacter aurantius. Next base: position 2,629,176 of record NZ_CP147985.1, on the reverse strand, counting down.
CACCGCGGGTCGAGGCAAGGCGCGCCCTATAGGTGTGGACGGGCGGGGTGGCAAGCGGGCATTTGCAGGGTATGGGACTTTGCATGGCTACCGCCTCGTTGCCCTTCGATTCTGCCGCCGGATCCCATCCGGACCAGCAATATCTCGACCTGATGCGCCACATCTGGGAGCATGGCAGCGAACGGGTGGACCGGACGGGCGTGGGCACGCGCTCCGTGTTCGGGGCTCAGCTGCGATTCGATCTGGCGGGTGGGGCGATGCCGCTGCTCACCACCAAGCGGGTCTACTGGAAGACCGCCACGCGCGAGATGCTGTGGTTCCTGACCGGCGATACGAATATCCGCCCGCTCGTGCTACAGGGCGTCAAGATCTGGAACGAGTGGCCGCACGCGCGCTATGTTCGCGAAACCGGCGACGCCATCGCGCTCGACGGTTTCGTCCAGCGCGTCGCCGACGATGAGGCCTTCGCCGCCAAATGGGGCGATCTCGGCCCGGTCTATGGCAAGCAATGGGTCGACTGGCCGACCTACCGCTACCGCCAGGACGGACTCTATGAGAAGGGCGAGGGGATCAACCAGGTTGCCGAAGTCGTCGAGAGCCTTCGCACCAATCCGGGCAGCCGCCGCCATATCATCGAAGGCTGGAACGTCGCCGAACTCGACCGGATGGCCTTGCCGCCGTGCCACAAGACGTACCAGTTCCATGTCGCAGGCAACCGGCTGAACTGCCTGCTCTATCAGCGCAGCTGCGACGTCGCGCTGGGCCTGCCGTTCAACCTGTGGTCGGCGGCGCTACTGCAGCGGATGATTGCGCAGCAAACCGATCTCGAGACCGGCGAGCTGGTATGGATGGGCGGGGACACGCATCTCTACCTGAATCACGCGGCACTGATTGCCGAGCAACTGGCGCGCGAACCGCAGGGCCGGCCGCGGCTTGAAATAGTCCGTCGGCCGGACAGCATTTTCGGCTATCGGATCGAGGATTTCGTGGTCGAAAATTACACGCCGCACCCTCCGATCAAGGCGCCTGTTGCGGTTTAGCTTTCCAAGGGTCCATAAGCTTGACCACTTGCCTTCTGCGCAATAAATGTGCGCGCAATTGTAAGAATGCAACTACCGCCCTTGGTAGCTGGGAGAGCGCGATATGGCCGACCGGGCCGCGGGGCAGAATAAGCCCGCCCTAGAATTGCACGTGCCCGAGCCGAAGTACCGGCCCGGCGACAAGGCCGATTTTTCGTATCTCGATATCCCGCCGGCCGGCGCGCAGCCGCGCCCCGACGAGGCCTGCGACCCGCGCGAGACCACGCCGCTGGTGCATGACCTGATCCGCGTCCTGGGCGACGACGACAGGGCGCACGGCCCGTGGGACCCGAAGCTTTCGCCCGACACGCTACGCACCATGCTGCGGCATTTCTCCATGGTCCGCGCCTTCGACGAACGCATGTTTCGTGGCCAGCGGCAGGGCAAGACCAGCTTCTACATGAAGTGCACCGGCGAGGAAGCGACCAGCATTTCCGCCGCCATGGCACTGGCCGCCGACGACATGATCTTCCCCAGCTACCGCCAGCAGGGCATCCTGATCGCGCGCGGCTATCCGCTGGTGGAGATGATCAACCAGATCTACTCGAACAAGGCGGACAAGCTCAAGGGCCGGCAGCTGCCGATCATGTATTCGAGCCGCGAGCACAATTTCTTCTCGATCTCCGGCAATCTCGCCACCCAGCTGCCACAGGCGGTGGGCTGGGCGATGGCCAGCGCCTCCAAGAACGACAGCCGCATTGCTGCGACCTGGGTCGGCGAAGGTTCCACCGCCGAGGGCGACTTCCACGCCGCCTGCACCTTCGCCACTGTCTACAACGCGCCGGTGATCTTCAATGTCGTCAACAACCAGTGGGCGATTTCCAGCTTTTCCGGGTTTGCCGGGGCCGAGCGCACGACCTTTGCGGCGCGCGGCCTGGGGTACGGCATCGCCTCGCTGCGGGTAGACGGCAACGATCCGCTGGCGGTCTATGCGGCCGAGCAATGGGCCGCCAACCGGGCCCGTGCCAACAAGGGCCCGACCCTGATCGAGCATTTCACCTATCGCGCCGAGGGGCATTCCACCTCGGACGATCCCAGCGCCTATCGCAGCGCGCAAGAGCGTGAGGAATGGCCGCTGGGCGATCCGGTCAACCGGCTCAAGAAGCATCTTATCGCCATCGGCGAATGGGACGAGGAACGCCAGGCGGCGATGGATCTGGAAGCCGCCGAAACGGTCAAGGCCACCACCAAGGAGGCCGAGAAATACGGAATTCTCGGCCACGGAATGCATCATCCGTTCCACACCATGTTCGAGGACGTGTACGAGGAACTGCCCTGGCATCTCGAGGAACAGGCCGAGCAGGCGATCCGCGAACGAAAGACGAAATGGCCGGGGAGCCTCGACCAATGAGCGAAGCGATGATCAGCGACGCACCGGTGGCAACAGACCGCCGCCTCAACATGATCGAGGCGATCAACGAAGCGCTCGACATCATGCTGGAGCGGGACCCCAACGTCATCATCATGGGCGAGGACGTGGGCTATTTCGGCGGCGTATTCCGCGCGACTGCGGGCTTGCAGGAGAAACACGGCAAGAACCGGGTGTTCGACACGCCAATTTCGGAATGCGGCATCATCGCCGCGGCGGTGGGGATGGGGGCCTATGGCCTGCGCCCGGTGCCGGAAATCCAGTTTGCCGACTATATCTATCCCGGCCTCGACCAGCTCATCTCGGAAGCGGCTCGGCTGCGGTATCGTTCGGCCTGTGATTTCATCGCGCCGATGACCGTGCGCTCGCCCTTTGGCGGCGGCATCTTCGGCGGCCAGACCCACAGCCAGAGCCCCGAGGCATTGTTTACCCATGTGGCGGGTCTCAAGACGGTGATCCCGTCCACGCCCCACGATGCCAAGGGGCTGCTGATCAGCTGCATCGAAGACAACGATCCAGTGATCTTCTTCGAGCCCAAGCGGATCTACAACGGGCCGTTCTCGGGCTATTACGACAAGCCGGTCGAACCCTGGAAGAAGCACCACGATTCCGTCGTGCCGAAAGGCTACTACAAGGTGCCGCTGGGCAAGGCGCGGGTGGTGACCGAAGGCGAGGCGCTGACCGTGCTGGCTTATGGCACCATGGTCCACGTCGCCGAGGCGGTATGCCGCGAAAAGGGCGTCGATGCCGAAATCCTCGACCTGAGGACGCTCGTGCCGCTCGATATCGAAGCGATCGAGGCCTCGGTCAAGAAGACCGGCAAGTGCATGATCGTGCACGAGGCGACCCGCACCTCCGGCTTCGGTGCAGAGCTCTCCGCACTGGTGCAGGAACGCTGCTTCTACCATCTCGAAGCCCCGATCGAACGCGTCACCGGTTTCGACACCCCTTATCCGCACAGCCTCGAATGGGCTTATTTCCCCGGCCCCGTTCGCCTTGGCGAAGCGATCGACCGACTTCTGAAGGACTGACCTGATGGCCAAGTTCACATTCAACATGCCCGACGTGGGCGAAGGCGTTGCCGAGGCGGAAGTCGTCGAATGGCATGTAAAGGTCGGTGACCGGGTCGAGGAAGACCAGCACCTGGTTGACGTGATGACCGACAAGGCGACGATCGACATCGAAAGCCCGGTGGCGGGGACTGTGCTCGAAGTGGCCGGCGATCCGGGTGATGTGGTTTCGGTCGGCGCGATGCTGCTCGTGATCGAAGTCGAGGAACCTGTCGAGGCGGCACTGTCACCGACAGCCGAAATCGTCGAAGAGCGGATTGAAGTCGAGACGCCTGATGCGAGCGATGCAGATGACGCGATGGCTGCCGATCCGGAGCCAGCTCCGCCTCAGCCAGTCGCTCCTGCGCCGGCTCCACGGGCCGAAGCAAAAGTCCTTGCATCCCCGGCTGTCCGTGCCCGTGCCAGCGATCTCGGAATCGATCTGGGCGACGTGAAGGCAGCCGAGGACGGCCGTATCCGCCACGCGGACCTGGACGCATTTCTGTCCTACAACGGCGGCTTCTCCAGCGCTGCGCCGACGCGCGGCGACGAGGAAATCAAGGTCATCGGGATGCGTCGCCGCATCGCCGAGAACATGGCAGCATCGAAGCGGCATATCCCGCATTTCTCATATGTGGAGGAATGCGACGTGACCGACCTCGAGGCCATTCGCGCGCAGCTCAATGCAGGACGCGGTTCCCGGCCCAAGTTGACGATCTTGCCGCTGCTGATCACGGCGATCTGCAAGACGCTGCCCGATTTCCCGATGATCAACGCGCGCTACGACGACGAGGCGGGTGTGGTTACCCGCAGCGGCGCGGTGCATCTGGGCATGGCGGCGCAGACCGATGCCGGGCTGATGGTCCCGGTGATCCGCAATGCGCAGGCCAAGAACCTGTGGCAGCTGGCAAACGAGATTACGCGCCTTGCCGAGGCGGCCCGCACCGGCAAGGCGAAGTCGGACGAGCTCTCGGGTGGCACGCTCACGGTGACCTCGCTCGGCCCGCTGGGCGGGGTGGCGACCACGCCGGTCATCAACCGTCCCGAAGTCGCGATCATCGGTCCCAACCGCATTATCGAGCGTCCGATGTTCGTTCCCGACGGGATGGGCGGCGAGCGGATCGAGAAGCGCAAGCTGATGAACATCTCGATCAGCTGCGACCACCGTGTGGTCGACGGCTACGATGCGGCGAGCTTCGTCCAAGCGCTCAAGCTACTGCTCGAAAAGCCTGCGCTGATTCTCGCCAGCTGATGTGATATGCCTCTCCGCATGGAGAGGGATCCGCGCATCGACGCCTATATCGCCAAGGCCGCACCATTCGCGCAGCCAATCCTCATGCGCCTGCGCGAAATCGCGCACAAGGCGCTGCCCGAGGGTGTCGAGGACATAAAATGGGGCATGCCGCACTTCCTCGTCGCCGGGAAGAACATCGGCGGGATGGCTGCGTTCAAAGCGCATTGCGCGCTGGTGATCCATGGCGATAACAGGCAAGGGGAGGGCATGGGCGGCTACGGCAAGATCGCAAGCCTCGACGAGATGCCGGCCGAGGCAGAGGTGATAACCGCGTTGCATGCAGCGCGCGATCGGGTCGCCAACCATGGCAGCGCGACCAAGGGCCGCGGCACCCCAAAGCCCAAAGCGGAAATCCCGATGCCGAATTACTTCGCCGACGCTTTGGCCGGCAACGCCAAGGCGAAAGCGAACTTCGACAGGCTCGCCCCGTCACACCGGCGCGAATATCTTGAATGGATTACCGAAGCCAAGCGCGAGGAAACTCGCGCCAGGCGTATGGCGACCGCGCTCGCATGGCTGGCCGAAGGCAAGAAGCGGAACTGGAAGTACGAAAATTGCTGATCAGCGCACGGTTGCGCTGAAGCTTAGAATTCCTTTGCCGCGGCCGGCCTCGTCGCGGCTCACTTGCCAGCGTAGGTGCGTCACATCCTCCGGCGTTGCCCGCCGAGCACCGATCCGCATCCCGGCGAGCTGGCCCCACGTCCTGCCACCATCGATGGAAACTTCCGCAGCACGTCCACCCATGCGCTTGAAAGCCAAGTCGCGCGGTACAGGGCTGGCGACCGTGAACCGCTCGCTGCGAACGGGTGCCCTCCAACTCAGCATGAGTACGACCGAGTCGCCCTTGCGCAGGGTCGTGGCCGGTTCCAGGGCCCGCACCACGCGGTCACCCATTCGCTCGGCTCGTTCGCGATAGACCGACTTGCGGATGTCGACGGTCGATTGGGCCGCCAGCGTGCCACAGGCAAGGAAGGCAAGGGCGGCAGTCAGTACAAGCTTTCGCACGGCAGAATTTCCCCCGGTTGCCAGCGGATTGCGTCACCCGGAGACCTGCCTGAAAGAGCCGAAAATATGGTTAACGCGACGGTATGTTTTCGGTCCGAGAAATTTGCGCTCAAGGGTTATTGACAGCCTCGAAGGCCTGCCCTAGTTGCGCCGCTCCCACGCAGGAACGCCGCTATCGGCGCCGTGGTATGCGGGGGTGTAGCTCAGTTGGTTAGAGCGCCGGCCTGTCACGCCGGAGGTCGCGGGTTCAAGTCCCGTCACTCTCGCCACTTCCTTCCCGGAAGTCGCAACTCTCCCGCTCCAACCCAAATTTCGTTTGAGCTTTGCCGCTTCTGCGGCAAGGGTCCGTTGCAACAAGCAACCGGAGGAGAGGACCGTCATGAAAACCGCCATCACCGAAATGTTCGGCATCGAGCACCCCATCATCCAGGGCGGCATGCACTATGTCGGCTTTGCCGAAATGGCGGCGGCCGTGTCCAACGCCGGCGGCCTCGGCATCATTACCGGCCTGACCCTGGGAACGCCCGAGAAGCTTGCAAACGAGATCGCGAAGTGCCGCGACATGACCGACAAGCCGTTCGGCGTGAACCTGACCTTCCTGCCCAGCCTGACGCCGCCCGATTACCCCGGCCTCGTCAAGGCCATCATCGATGGCGGAGTGAAAGCGGTCGAGACCGCCGGGCGCAACCCGGTGCAGGTGATGCCCGCCTTGAAGGATGCAGGGATCAAGGTGATCCACAAATGCACCAGCGTGCGGCACAGCCTCAAGGCGCAAGAGATCGGCTGCGACGCGGTTTCCGTCGACGGGTTCGAATGCGGCGGGCACCCGGGCGAGGACGACGTGCCGAACTTCATCCTCCTGCCCCGCGCTGCGGACGAGCTCGAAATCCCTTTCGTCTCCAGTGGCGGCATGGCCGACGGGCGCAGCCTCGTCGCGTCGCTCGCCATGGGCGCCGCGGGCATGAACATGGGAACCCGCTTCATCGCCACCAAGGAAGCGCCGGTGCACGAGAACGTGAAGCGTGCGATCGTCGCCGCGAGCGAGCTCGACACGCGCCTCGTCATGCGTCCGCTGCGCAACACCGAACGGGTGATGACCAACGAAGCGGTCGAGCGCCTGCTGGAAAAGGAACGCGCGCTGGGCGACAAGCTGAAGTTCGAAGACATCATCGGCGAAGTTGCCGGGGTCTATCCGCGCATCATGACCGAAGGCGACATGGACGCGGGCGCGTGGAGCTGCGGCATGGTCGCAGGGCTGATCCACGATATCCCGACGTGCAAGGAGCTGATCGACCGGATCATGCGCGAGGCGGAAGACATCATCGCCCGCCTGAACCGCTTGCAGGCAGCCTGATCACCGGCGCGAGGCGAGCCGCTCCAGGTTGGCCTCGTGATCCTCCTTGGTGATGGTGTAGCGGCTGATGCAGAACAGCATGGCGAACCACAGCAACGAGAGCGTCGGCGCGTAGAGCAGCCCGAGCCACCACAGCGTATCGGCATCGACGGTTCCCGGATTGGCGCCTTGCGGAAACTGGATCGCCGACAGGATCAATCCTCCTGCGAAAGAGCCGAGTCCGACAGTGCATTTGCGGGTGAAGGTGACGGCGGCATAGAACACGCCCTCCGAACGCCGCCCGGTTCGCAGCTCGCTGCTTTCGACCAGGTCGGCGATCATCGAATAGAGGATCGATTGCAGCGCGATGATCAGCGAGAGATCGATCGTATTGATCGCCGCCACCAGCGGAAACAATATGGGATCGCCGTTCTCCGGCATCAGGCCCAGCAAGCGCAATACCACCGGCATTGGCGCTACGGTGAACGCGACGATGCCTAGCACGATCACCGCCTTCTTCTTGCCGAAACGCTTGCCCACCGCAGGCGCCACGACAAATGCGATCAGCGCGGAAACGAACACCAGCGCGGTCCAGTAGAACTGCTGCTCGCTGGAGAAGCCCCAGAAATAGGACAGCATGGTGAAGGCAAGGGCCGCCGACAGGCCCGCGGCGACCGATCCCATGACGGTGGCCCAGAACAGCGCCAAAAAGCTCCGCTCGCGCAAGGTCTCGAACATCTCGCCGAAGAGGCGACGCAGAGAAAAAGCCTGCCTGGCCGGGGGCTGCCGCAAGTTAGGGATCGTGCGATGGGTGCCGAGCGCCGACACCGCGATGGCCAGGAAGATAAGTACCGAGGCGATGACGCCGTAGGTGGCATAGCCCGCGCGGTTGAGGATGCCATGGGCATACTCTGTCGTCGGAACCAGCAGAACCGCGAACATCAGCACGGTCATGGCATTGCCGCCGAACCAGCCGAACAGGATCCTGTAGTTCTGCAAGCTCGTGCGCTGTTCGTAATCGGTCGTAAGTTCGGGCAGGAGCGCGGAACTGGGTGTTTCGTAAAACGTGATGAAAGTCCGGATGAGGACCGCGAGGCCCAGGAGATAGGCGAACAGCTGGCCCTGGCTCAGTCCTTCCGGCGGGTTCCAAAGCAGATAATACGTCGCCGCCACGGGCAAGGCGGAGGCATACATGAATGGGTGCCTGCGGCCCCAGCGCGAATGGAAATTGTCCGACCAGTACCCGACCAGCGGATCGCTGATCGCATCGAGCACCAGCGCGATAAGGATCGCGAGGCCGACGAGCCCCGGTTCCAGTCCGACAACCGTGCCGTAAAACAGCAGCAGGAAGTAGTTGAACCCGCCGTCCTTGATCCCGAAAGCGACGCTGCCGAAGCCGTAGGCGAGCTTCGTTCCCAATCCCGGATCGTCCGGCTGCTTGATTGCCGTCGTGATGTCCAGCGCTCGTCTCCCGTCACCACGCTAGTGGTTTGGGAGCCTGCGTCAATCACCCGGACTTGCCGTTCTCCATCCAGAGCAGGAAGCGCTTGAGCGGCAAGAGCCAGACGAGGCCGAGGACGAGATAGACAATGGCCTGGAAGACAGCATGCCAACCGCCGATTAGGTCGGGCACATAGCGCGCGATTACAATGGCATAGGCCAGCAACGCGACAATCAGCACGGCTATTCCGAAGGGGATGCGCCAGGTCGGTTCGGTTCTCATGCGAAGGGTCCGTACATCCGGGTCGGCGTCACGACCACGTCCAGCAGCTGGTCATGCGCCTCCTCCGGCAGGCTTTCGGCCAGTTGCACGTCCCAGGCAAGCCCGACCTTGGTCCGCCCCTGATGCCGTTCGAGCCACCGGTCGTAATGGCCGCCGCCCTGGCCGAGGCGGAGACCCGTGGCGGTAAAGCCGACCAAGGGGACGATGACCGCATCCGGCAGGATTTCGGCAGCGTTCCCTGGCGGCTGCATCAGGGCGAACGGTCCTTCGACCAGATCGCTTTCGGTGAATGGATCGTCGAACCTGGCGAAAGCCATCTCGCTGGCCTCCGACGCGAACCGTGGCAGGGCGAGGCGGTGTCCGCGTTCGAAGAAGAACTTGGCATAGGATGCCGTCGGCGCTTCGTTGGCAGTGGCATGGTACAGCCCGATGACGGCATTTTCGGGGATCAGATCGAGCAGGGGACCGGGCGGGCGATTGAAGAGAAGCGACCTTATCGCAGGAGGCTGCCCAGCGACATGCTCGCGGCGCAAGCGGCGCAGTCTCGACCTGATTTCAGACTTGGTTGTCACCGGTTCCTCTTTCGGCCGGACCGGATGGCAGTGGCGGAACCACCATGGGTCGTTTGCCAGTGAAATCCTCTGACGCCTAACGTCAGGTGGGCACCGTTTACTCCAGCCCCCAGGGTCCATTCCGAGGAATGCATTGGCCCGTTAACCGGAGCAGGGACAGTTCCCATGGATTGCTTATAGCCTCAGGGATATTCGGTAGGCTCGTGCCGGGCAGTCCCGCCAAAGACTATCTAGGATGCCCGCGGCTGTCGCTCAAGCTTGGTGACGCAATTTTCGAGCAGCTCTGCGAAACGTTCCAGCGCCGGTGCCAAATCCGGGTCGAGCGGAATTGCCGAAACCGCGCCCGGCCCGTGAGCATCGCCTCCGCCTTTCGCCGATGCTTCCGAGAGCGATCGCTCGAACGCGTCGCGTTCCCGGCGCACAGTCGCAAGCTCCCCTTGCAGCCTGCTGTTCTCGACATCGGCGTCCATGACCGCAACCTTGTACCGTTCGTTATCGGCAATCAGGTCGTTGTATTTGTTCGATTCCTGCTGGATCGAGCGCTGCAGGTTGCTCAATTCGGTTTCGAGTTCGGTAACCCTTGCCTTGAGCGCATCGGTCTTTCCCGTCGCAAGCATCGCCAGGCGCTCGGCCTCCGCCGCGCGGTTCGCTGCGGCCTGATGCTCCTCGCGACCCTGCTCCCAGGCGACCTTGGCGCGATGAAAGTCGTCGGCCAGCTGCAACGTCGCGAACAGGAGATTTTGCGAATAACGCGGCGCAAGTTGTTGGAACTTGGTATCAATCTGCTCACCCAGGGCTCGCACATGCTCCTCGTCCCCCGGTTGGACGGCGAGGGCGAAGCTGCGTCCGCCGATGACGAGGGTAAGCGTGTTCATCCCTCGAGCTTCCTGATCAATGCATCGATCCGGCCGATTTCGTCGAGGACCGTTTCCCGCAGAGCTTCATGCCGCGACACGAGTTGCATCACATTGGGTGGCGGGGCGGCAGGGGCGGGGCTGGCGCCGTCAGGTGCCGCCGGACGTTCGGCAATGGCGGCTATCCGTGCCAGCGCCTGTTCGATGCGCTGGACTGCGGCTTCGATACGATCCCCTTCCATGGGCGTGGATTTATCGCCAAACGGACGCCGAGGCAAAGCCTTGCTGCGGCCTGTTGATAAGTCTTGCAAGCTCGGTGTAGTGCCTGGCCATGTGGAGCCCAGCGCCGCTGTCCTTGACCTTGCCGGACGCCTCCGCAAAGGGTTCGCGCGAGCGAATCGCACCCTCCCGTCCTGCCGCGCGTGCCGCGTTACCGGAGCCACCTGTCCATGAGCCTCGACCCCGCCCGCCTTGCCCCCATGGCCGATGCCATCCGGGCGCTTTCGATGGATGCGGTGCAGGCGGCGAATTCGGGCCATCCGGGAATGCCCATGGGCATGGCCGACGTGGCGACGGTGCTGTGGTCGCAGTTCCTGAAATTCGATCCCGCAGCGCCCAAGTGGCCGGACCGTGATCGCTTCGTGCTCAGCGCCGGCCATGGCTCGATGCTGATATACTCGCTGCTGCACCTGACCGGTTACGCCGCGCCGACGATGGATGACATCCGCAACTTCCGTCAATTAGGCAGTGTTTGTGCCGGACATCCCGAGAATTTCGAGCTCGACGGGGTAGAATGCACGACCGGTCCGCTGGGTCAGGGCTTGGCAATGGCTGTCGGCATGGCACTGGCAGAGCGGCATCTCAATGCCGCGTTCGGTGATGATCTGGTCGATCACAAGACCTGGGTGATCGCCGGTGACGGCTGCCTGATGGAAGGGATCAATCACGAAGCGATCGGTCTTGCCGGGCACCTCAAGCTGGGGCGGTTGAACGTCTTGTGGGACGACAATCGCATTACCATCGACGGCGATACGGACCTGTCGACCAGCGAAGACATCGCCGCACGCTACACGGCGACCGGGTGGCATGTGACGTCATGCGACGGCCACGACTTCGCCGACATCGCCCGCGCGCTGGCCGAAGCCCAAGCCGATCCGCGCCCTTCGCTCGTCGCCTGTCGCACAGTGATCGGGAAGGGCGCGCCCAACAAGCAGGGTGGTCATTCGGTGCACGGCGCGCCCCTCGGCGCGGACGAGATTGCCGCCGCGCGCGAACACCTGGGCTGGAGCGCAGCACCTTTCGAGATACCGGGCAAGATCCTTTCCGACTGGCGCTCGCTCGGCGCACACGGGGCGGCGGCCCGGGCGGAGTGGGAAGGGCGGCTCTCGGCCCATCCGGAAGGGACCGAATTCTCGCGCCGGATGAACGGCGAATTGCCTGCCGACAAAGGTGCGGCGCGGGAATACCTCGCCAGCCTCGTTGCCGAGCCGGTCAAGGTTGCGACCCGCAAGGCGAGCGAGATGGCTTTGGGGCCGCTGACCGCATCGATCCCCGAGCTGGTAGGTGGCTCGGCCGACCTGACCGGATCCAACCTGACCAAGACGGCCTCGACCGATCCGCTGACGCCGGACAACTACGGCGGGCGCTACGTCTATTACGGCATTCGCGAGTTTGGCATGGCCGCTGCAATGAACGGCATGGCGCTGCACGGCGGCATCATCCCCTATGGCGGTACCTTCCTCGTTTTTGCCGACTATTGCCGCAATGCGATCCGCCTTTCGGCGATCCAGCGCGCCCGCGTAATCTACGTCATGACCCACGACAGCCTCGGCGTGGGCGAGGACGGGCCGACGCACCAGCCTATCGAACATGTGATGAGCTTGCGGGCGATCCCGAACCTACTGGTGTTCCGTCCGGCTGACGCGATCGAAACCGCCGAGTGCTGGGCTCTGGCACTGAAACAGTCTGACCGCCCGTCGGTGCTTGCCCTCACGCGGCAGAATCTCCCCCAGTTGCGGACCGAAGCCGAAATGAAATCGGCCCGCGGGGCTTATCGCCTCAAGGCCGCGGATGCGCCGCGGCAGGTGGTGCTGCTAGCGACCGGCTCGGAAGTCTCGCTTGCCGTTGATGTTGCGGCCGCGCTGGAGGCCAAGGGCATCGGGACCGACGTGGTTTCCATGCCGTGCGCAGAATTGTTCGACGAACAGGACGCAGCCTACCGGTCGGATTTGCTCCCAGAAGGGGTGCTCAAGGTATCCGTCGAAGCCGGGGTCACGCTGGGCTGGCAGAAGTATGTCGGCAACGGCCTCACCATCGGCATCGACACGTTCGGGGCGTCTGGCCCCGGCCACCAGTTGTTCAAGCATTTCGGCTTCTCGGTCGAAGCCATCGTTCCTCAAATTCTCGCCCGCCTGGGCTGATTCATCAGGAGTTCTCCCATGACCACCAAGGTTGCCATCAACGGTTTCGGACGCATCGGCCGCCTCGTCGCGCGCGCCCTGCTGGAGCGAACCGATCACGATCTCGAACTGGTCAGCATCAACGACCTCGCCGATACCAAGGCCAACGCCCTGCTGTTCGGGTTCGACAGCACCCATGGCCGCTTCCCCGGCACGGTGGAGGTCGATGGAAATGACCTCGTCGTCAACGGCAAGCGCATCCATGTGACCAGCGAGCGCAATCCAGGCGACCTGCCGCACAAGGACATGGGCATCGAACTGGTGATGGAATGCACCGGCTTCTTTCAGTCGGACGAAGCGGCCCGGCCGCACATCGCCGCAGGCGCCAAGCGCGTCGTAATCTCGGCGCCGGCGACCGGCGTGTCGAAGACGATCGTCTATGGCGTGAACCATGACACGCTGACCGCCGACGACGACGTGATCTCCAACGCCAGCTGCACGACCAACTGCCTCGCCCCCGTGGCCAAGGTGCTGCACGAGCTGGTGGGGATCGAGCGCGGGTTTATGACCACGATCCATAGCTACACCAACGACCAGCGTATGCTCGACCAGATGCACAGCGACATGCGCCGGGCCCGTGGCGGCGCGCAGAACATGATCCCGACCACCACCGGTGCTGCGCGGGCCGTCGGCCTGGTGCTCCCGGACCTCAAGGGCAAGCTCGACGGTTCGTCGGTCCGCGTGCCGACCCCGAATGTCAGCCTGATTGACCTGACCTTCGTTCCGGGCCGCGAAACTACCGCCGAGGAACTCAACGCCGCGTTGAAGGCTGCCGCCGAAGGCCCGATGAAGGGCGTGCTCGACTACACCACGCAGCCGCTGGTCAGCACCGACTTCAACCACCATCCGGCCAGCTCGACCGTGGACAGCCTCGAAACCGCCGTGCTCGAAGGCAAGCTTGCCCGCGTCGTCAGCTGGTACGACAACGAATGGGGCTTCTCGAACCGAATGATCGACACCTCGGGCGTGGTGGCGAGCTTCCTTTAAGGGGATCGACTGATGGCCGCCTTCAAAACCCTCGACGATCTTGGCGACATCAGCGGCAAGGTCGCGCTCGTCCGCGTCGATCTGAACCTGCCGATGCACGAGGGCCGGGCGAGCGATGTGACGCGCGTCGAGGCGGTCAAGCCGACCATCCTCGAACTGTCGGCCAAGGGTGCCAAGGTTCTGTTGCTCGCCCATTTCGGGCGACCCAAGGGCGCGCGGCATTCGACCATGAGCACCAGCATGGTGCAGGGCGACGTCGAGCGCGTGCTCAACCGGGAAGTGATGTTCATCCCCGAAGTCAGCGGCCCCGTGGTCGATCAGGCGATCGGCATCCTCGGACCAGGTGACATCGGCCTGCTCGACAATGTCCGCTTCTGGCCGGGCGAGGAGGCAAACGATCCCGCCTTCGCCCGGGCCATCGCGGCGCATGGCGATTTTTACGTCAACGATGCCTTCAGCGCCGCCCACCGCGCCCACGCCTCGACGGAAGGGCTGGCCCATGTGCTTCCGGCCTATGCAGGGCGGGCGATGGAGGCGGAATTGAAGGCGCTCGACGCTGCGCTCGGCAATCCGCAGACCCCGGTCGCGGCAGTCGTGGGCGGGGCCAAGGTCTCGACCAAACTCGACGTGCTGCAGAACCTCGTCGGCAAAGTGCAGCACTTCATCATCGGCGGCGGCATGGCGAACACCTTCCTCGCCGCGCGCGGGGTCGATGTCGGCAAGAGCCTGTGCGAACACGACCTGGCCGACACCGCCAACGCTATCATGGACGCGGCCGACCATGCCGGTTGTACGGTGCATTTGCCCTATGACGTCGTGGTAGCGAAGGAATTTGCCGCCAACCCGCCCAGCTTGCGCACCTGCAACGTCCATGAAGTCGCCGCCGACGAGATGATTCTCGATGTCGGCCCGCAGGCGGTCGAGGCGTTGGGCGATGTGCTCAAGACCTGCCGCACGCTGGTGTGGAACGGGCCGATGGGCGCGTTCGAGATCGAGCCTTTCGATGCCGCCACCGTGGCGCTCGCCCGCACTGCGGCTGCACTGACGCAGGACGGTTCGCTGGTCTCGGTCGCGGGCGGGGGCGATACCGTCGCAGCCCTCGCACATGCCGGGGTCACCGACGATGTGACCTACATCTCGACCGCGGGCGGGGCCTTTCTCGAATGGATGGAAGGCAAGGAACTGCCGGGCGTAAAGGCTCTCGAGGCGTGAGCGAGCAGCCACCGGAGAATGCCGGCGGACGCAGGCCCTGCACCGAAGGCGAGTTCGCCGGCTGGACATATTGGCACGGCGATCCATTCGAGGACCGTGCCGGGCCTTTCTATGAACGGCAACTCGACGACGGCAGCATGCTCGTCGCCATGCGCGCCGAGCCGCGTCACATGAATGGCGCCGGCTTCATGCATGGCGGTTGCCTGATGACCTTTGCCGACAGCGCGCTCTTTTCCATCGCGCGCGACGAATTGCTCGACCATCACGCGGTGACATTGAGCCTGACCGGCGATTTCCTGGAACCCATTTATGTCGGCCAACTGGTCGAAGCACGGGGCGAGGTCGTCCGTGGTGGCGGCAAGACGATCTTCGTCGCCGGCATCGTCACTGCCGACGGCAAGCCGTCGCTCCGTTTCAACGGCATCGTTCGCAAGGTCGGACGCCGGACACACTGACCATGGCCGAAACCCGCCGCCTGTTCTCGACGCCCTTCGTGATCGACACACTGCAGAGCGCGGCGGGGCTCGCGGCGCTAAGGCAGGCCATCGAGGCGGAGCACGCCCGCGACCAGCAAGGCGTTTCCATTTCCAATATCGGCGGGTGGCATTCCAATACACAGATGCTGCACTGGGGCGGGGAGGCGGCGCGCGCCCTGGCCTTCAAGGCGATGCAGATGGCCGATGCCCAGACCATCGATGCAAAGAGCCCGCAGGCAAGCCGCTTCGGCTGGATCCCGGAGATGTGGGCGAACATCAGCCACAAGGGTCATGCCAACCAGTACCACTTCCATCCGGGTAGCTTCTGGTCGGCAGTCGCCTATATCGACGACGGTTATGATGGCGATGCAGACCCGGTTCTTGGCGGCGAGCTGCAGTTGCTCGATCCGCGCATGCCGATGGTGCGCATGACGGCACCGGATCTGCGTATGGTGGATGCCGACGGTCAGGCGCAAGACAACGAGCTGTCGATCCGGCCGGCGACCGGCATGATCGTGCTGTTCCCTAGCTGGCTGCAGCACGCCGTTCGTCCCTTCGCGGGAAGGGGCAGCCGCATTTCCGTCGCCATCAACCTTATCCCCGCGCTGAAAGCGCAAAACGCGCCATAACCCAGTTGCCCGGGGCATCCGCTCTGGCTAAAGGCCCGCGCATTCGTATGCACACCTTGCCCACAGGAACTGGAACCCGATGACTTTCGAAGAGATGACCGCCCGCATCGCCACTGGACAAGGCTTTATCGCCGCGCTGGACCAGTCGGGCGGTTCGACCCCCAAGGCGCTGCGGGGCTACGGTGTCGACGACGAGGAATGGTCGGGCGACGATGAGATGTTTGCCCAGATCCATGCCATGCGCAGCCGCATCATCGAAAGTCCGTGCTTCGGCAATGGCAAGGTCATCGGTGCGATCCTGTTTGAGAAAACCATGGAAGGGACAAGCGGCGGCAAGCCTGTCCCGGAGCGGCTCAGGGAACGCGGCATCGTCCCCTTTCTGAAGGTCGATAAAGGCCTGGAAGACGAACGCGACGGCGCGCAACTGATGAAGCCCAACCCCGGCCTCGAGGACATGTGCGCCCGGGCTAGGGAACTGGGCGTGTTCGGGACCAAGATGCGCTCGGTCATCAAGGCGAACAACCCCGCCGGGATCAAGGCCGTGGTGCACCAGCAGTTCGGGGAAGGCGCGCGGATCATCGCCAGCGGCCTGATGCCCATTCTCGAACCCGAATACGACATCACCGCTGCGGACCGCGCGGAGGGTGAGGCCGTAATGCTCGAAGCTATCCACGAAGGGCTGGGCGCCCTGCCGGAGGGGCAGCAGGTCATGCTCAAGCTCTCGATCCCGAAGACCGCAGGCCTTTACACGGGACTCACCGCCCATCCCAAGGTGCTGCGCGTGGTGGCGCTTTCGGGCGGCTATTCGACCGACGAGGCTTGCGAGGAGCTTGCGAAGAACCCTGGCATGATTGCCAGCTTCAGCCGCGGACTGTTGCAGGATTTGCGCAAGGGGCAGACCGACGAGGAGTTCGACGGCGTGCTGGGCAAGGCGATCGACCAGATCGCGACTGCTTCCGCCTGACTTCAGCGCGGCTCGTAGACGAAGCGATATTGAGCCGGGGCAATTTCCGCGCCTGTTGTGCGGCCCGGCTCGCCCGAGACGAGCGCGATGACGTGGCCGTGGGTGGCGTAGGTTTCGCCCAGCGTGATGTTGGTCGTATCCCGCCATCCCGCGCCGTCGACCCGCGTTTCCACGATCAACCTGCCGGCCCAGGCGCAGCGCGCGTTGATCCGGCATCGGCTGTCCTCGACCACTCTCTTGGGCGTGACGACGACGGCGCCCGCCTGGACCGGCTGGTCGAGTGCAACCGGCGTCAGTTCGGCGCGCGGTCGACCCTCCACGACGGGCGCGTCGGGTATCACTGCGCAGGCCGCAAGGGCGGTAACCACGATGGGCAGGACGAAAAGGGTAAGGCGCTTCATGCAGCGCAGATAGCGCGCCCTCGGCTTGCCTCAATCTGAATGTCGACGAACCGCGCCATTGGCGATACGGAGCGCGCCATGACCGATTGCCAGCTCTACCTGATTTCCCCGCTCGAAGTCGGCGAGGAGTTTCCCGCCCGGCTCGAACGTGCCCTCGATGCAGGCGAGGGCATCGTGACCGCCTTCCAGTTCCGGGTGAAGGGGATGGACCAGCACGATGCGGCACGCCTTGCCGAACCCTTGCAAGCGATCTGCGTTGCACGCGACGTCGCTTTCATTGTCAACGACAGCATTGCGCTGGCGAAACGGCTAGGTGCCGACGGGGTGCATTTGGGGCAAGGCGACGGCGATCCGAAAGATGCGCGGGCGCAGCTCGGCCGTGAGGCTCAGATCGGGGTCAGCTGCCATGCGTCGCGGCATCTTGCCATGGAAGCGGGCGAGGCCGGGGCGGATTACGTCGCTTTCGGCGCTTTCTTCCCGTCGTCGACTAAGGAAACCGATCATCGGCCCGAACCGGAACTTCTCGAATGGTGGGCATCGCTGTTCGAGATTCCCTGCGTGGCAATCGGCGGCATCACTCCGGAGAACTGCCGGCCGCTGATCGAGGCAGGAGCGGATTTCCTCGCCGTGTCGGGCGCTGTCTGGAATGGCGATGAAGTCGCGGCCATCAAGGCATTCTCGGAGCAAATCTCGAACGCGTGAGTTGATTGCGCATACGCGGCCAGACGGTTCGCGGCTGCGGAGAGACACATGCGCTTGAGAAAATTCCATTGCCTGCCAATCGCTTCGGCACTCGCTCTCGCTGCGTGCGGTCTCAATGGTACCGATCGCGAGAAGCAAGGGGAGGCCGGGCAAACGGCAGAGGCTGCTCCCGACGACTTCGGGTACGACACCTACGGCGGAGACAACCTCGCCGACTCCATGGCCTCGAACGACGAAGCCTACATGGAGGGCGCGATGTCCGGGCAGGGACTCCCCGATTCCGACGAACGCCCGATCATGCAGGCGCAGGTCGTGCTCGACCGGATCGGCTTCGGACCGGGCGTGATCGATGGCAAGATGGGGATGAGCACTGAAAATGCCCTGCGCGGGTTCCAGGAGGCGAATGCGCTGGAGATCACGGGCAAGCTCGATGAACCGACGCAATCCGCCCTCGCTCAATGGGAGCGCATCCCGGCCACCCGCGTCGTAACAATACCGGGAAGCTGGGGCACAGCCGATTACAAGGCCATTCCCGAAGATCCGGCGGAGCAAGCCAAAGTCGGGAAAATGGGGTATCGTTCGCTGGACGAACGTCTGGCCGAACGATTTCACACCACGATCGCCGTGCTCCGGATGCTCAATCCGGGTGGCCAGCCTGCCGGTGCCCCGCAGGGCAAGGGCCCCAATCCACAGCCCACGCCGACGCCCGACATCGGACGTCCCGACGGCGAGGAACCCAGCTATTTCCAGGCTGGCCAGCAGATCAGGGTACCTAACATAGGCGGCGACCGGATCACCCCGGGATCGCTCGACAATCGCGACTGGCAGATGACGCTCGCCTCGCTCGGGGTCGGGACCGAGCAGCCCGAAGTGGACCGCGTGGTGGTCAGCAAGGCAGGCAAGACCCTGAAGGCCTATGCCGGTAACAGGCTTGTCGCATTGTTCACTGTCAGCTCCGGATCGTCGGAATTTCCCCTACCGCTCGGCGATTGGAAGATCCTAGGCGAAGCCTTCAATCCGCCTTACGCCTACGACCCCGAAGTGCTCGGCAAGGGAGACGGCAAGAGCTACCAACTGCCGCCAGGTCCCAATTCACCCGTCGGCGTCGTCTGGATCGACCTGAGCAAGGAGCATTACGGCATTCATGGCACGCCCGACCCGGAGACGATCGGGCGCGCGCAGAGCAGCGGTTGCGTGCGGCTGACCAACTGGGATGCGGCGCGTCTTGCACAGATGGTGTCGCAGGACACGAAGGTACAGTTCGTGGCATGAGCGCGCTGGGGAACCTCGACCGGCTGGCGACGATTGTCGTAACTGCAGCCGTCACCTCCGGCCTCTGGTACGCAGGCACCTCGGGCCTGCTTGAATTGAAGCGCGGGCCGGGTTCCGTCCCGGAAATCGACGAAACTTCTGGCACCCCGGATGGACCGGCAGCCGCGCCGCGGTCGCTGGAAACGCGCAAGGAGGAATTGCCGACAGCCGGCGGAAATCTGGAGCTTATCATTCCCGTGGCTGGAACAGAGCCGGCCGCGCTGGTGGACACATTCTACGATGCGCGCGGCGAGGGCAGCCGCCTGCACGAAGCGATCGACATCATGGCGCCCACTGGCACGCCGGTTATCGCAGCCGCAGAAGGAACGGTCGAAAGGCTTTTCCGCTCGGCTGCAGGCGGCCTCACGGTCTACCTGCGTTCGCCCGACCGCCAGACGATCTACTATTATGCCCACCTCGACCGTTACGCCGCCGGTCTGCGTGAAGGTCAGATCGTCAAGGCGGGATCACCGCTCGGTGCTGTCGGCTGGACGGGCAATGCGAGTGAAGATGCGCCGCACCTGCATTTCGCGATCATGCGGACCACAGCCGATGCCGATTGGTGGGAACCGGCAAACCCGATCAATCCCTATCCCTTGCTGACCGCGCCGCGATGATCCCAACGCCTATTGCAGCGGCCCGGTGCGGACGCAACGGGCCCGCGACAGCGACCGGTCGGAATTGATCTGGCGGAGCATCGTGGTTCCGACCAGTCGATACCGTTCGTCCTTGAGCGGGCCGCGCGTAAACACCAGTTCGTCACCGGCGAGCAGGTAGGTGCCGTCGCCATCCGGATGGAGATAGCGCGAAGCGTTCTTGATCGAAAACCGCTTGCCTTCGATCGGCACCCAGGCCGCACCCCCGGCATCGCCCGGAAGCGAGCACTGATACCGACCCACCGGCAGCGTACTCAAGCTATCGGCGGTGCGGGCAAGTGCGGGCAGCACGGGAAATGCCAGCAGGCAGCCAGAAAGGCACAAGGCAACAGACGAAAGGGTCGCGGGCTTCATGCGGTGAATCGATATCATGCCCGCGCCCCTAGTTCCACCAACCTTGCCCGCAGGTGAGCACATCGCTATGGGGCGCTCGAAATACCGTGCTGCGCCGATGCGCACACATCCCACTAAAGGCTCTTCGACATGAAAATCAGCGGCGTGGACATCCGTCCCGGCAACATCCTCGAATATGAAGGCGGCATCTGGAAGGTCGCCAAGATCCAGCACACCCAGCCCGGCAAGGGCGGGGCCTACATGCAGGTCGAGATGAAGAACCTCATCGACGGCCGCAAGACCAACATCCGCTTCCGCAGCGCCGATACGGTCGAAAAGGTCCGGCTCGATACCAAGGACTACCAGTTCCTCTATGAAGACGGCGACATGCTGGTTTTCATGGACAAGGACACCTACGAACAGATCAACCTGCCGAGCGACCTGCTGGGCGATGCCCGCCCGTTCCTGCAGGACGGCATGGAGGTCATGCTGGAGCTGTGGGACGAGCGACCGATCTCGGTCGAACTGCCCAATCATGTCGAAGCGACGATCGTGGAAGCCGATGCAGTGGTGAAGGGTCAGACCGCATCGTCGAGCTACAAGCCTGCCATGCTCGACAACGGCGTGCGCATCATGGTGCCGCCGCATATCGAAAGCGGCACCCGCATCGTGGTCGACGTCTACGAACAAAGCTATGTCGGCAAGGCCGGCTGATCCAACCACGCGAACCGAGGCTGCCATGGCGGACAAGCATCCAAAGCTCGACAAGATCGATCTCGACCGCAGTTTCATTCTGGGCGTCATCTACGACGACAAGTCGCTGGCGCTGGAAATGGACTTCCGGCTCGAGGCTGACCATCCCGACTTCGTCCCGCCGCAGCCGGGCGAGGACGGATGCTACAAGCAGGGCTTCGTCCGCTTTGCCGATCTCGACGATTTCCATATCCGCAAGACCAAGGTGGTCGAAGGCGAGCAGCAGGACCTCAGCGTCATCCATTCGGCGATGATCACGGAAGATTATGCCCACATCGACAGCGGTTGGGGCGAAATCGAACTGACCGCGGGCTCGATCCGCGTCGCGTTCGACTGACAGGAAAGTAACAGTACCAATGGCAGCCGTATCGGGTCTCATCCGCGTGATGGAGAAAGCCGCACGCAAGGCGGGCGGGAAGCTGCGTCGCGACTTCGGCGAGATCGAGCACCTGCAAGTGAGCCGCAAGGGCCCGGCCGATTTCGTGTCGAAGGCGGACCAGGTTGCCGAGCGTACGATCTATGACGAGCTGCTCCATGCTCGCCCCGACTGGGGCTTCGTGCTGGAAGAGGCGGGCATCATCGAAGGTGATCCGACCAAACCGCGCTGGATCATCGATCCGCTCGACGGGACCAGCAACTTCCTCCACGGCATCCCGCATTTCGCGATCAGTATCGCGGTGCAGGAACCAAAACTCGACGGTTCGGGCTGGGGTGAGGTAACCGCCGGTGTGATTTACCAGCCCATCACCGACGAGACCTTCTGGGCGGAGAAAACCCGTGGCGCGTGGCTGCACGATGCGCGGCTGCGCGTTTCGGCGCGGCGCACGCTCCCCGAAGCGCTCGTTGCCACCGGGATCCCATTCCAGGGCCATGGCGACTTCGCTGAATGGAGCCGCATCTTCGGTGCGATAGGGCCGGAGGTCGCGGGTATCCGCCGGTTCGGCGCGGCATCGCTCGACCTCGCCTGGGTTGCCGCCGGCCGCTATGACGGGTTCTGGGAAAGCGGCCTCAATGACTGGGATACCGCTGCCGGTTGCCTGCTGGTGCGCGAGGCCGGCGGCTTCGTGACCGATTATCGCGGCCGTTCGCAACCCGTGCATTCGGCGCAGGTACTGGCCGCAAACGATGCCTTGCATTCGAAGCTGCACAAGCTTCTCGCGAACGCCTTGAAGTAATGGGCAAGCGGGTTTAACAGCCCCTCTCCCACGGTTAGCCCCTGTGGTGGAATTGGTAGACGCGCTCGACTCAAAATCGAGTTCCTTACGGAGTGCCCGTTCGAGTCGGGCCAGGGGCACCATTCTTCGTGCATCGCCGTAACCGTACCCCTCGTGGTACGAACCTGTTTCTAGATAACAGGGGAACGGTCATGAACTTCACACCGCGCGGCGCATCCACGATGGTTGTCATCGCATTGCTTGCAACTGTGGCGACACAGCTTTTCTACATTGCCGTAGTCTCACCCGCAGACGACGCCCTTCTTCGGAAGATCACCTGGTTGACCGAGATGGCTGCGTTTTCGCTGATGTCGGTATGCGCTCTGGCGCTGGTCGCCCGCGGTTCCATGCCCCTGGTATGGTCGGCCGTTGCGCTGGCCGGTCTGGTCAATATTCTGCAAGTCGGGATCGGGCTGGCGCAGTTCGGTCCGGCCGGGGAAGCGGCCGATCCGAAGGTTTTTGCTGGCGTCCTCGCCGGTGCATTCTTCCTTTATTTCCATGGCAAGGCCATGCTCGGCATCGCGGCACTGGGCCTCGGTTTCGGAATGTGGAGGTCAGGCACGCGGCTGGGCAAGTTGCTTGCCACTCTGGGGATTGTCTCGGGGCTGGTCGCTGCCGGGCTTGGCCTGCTCGGTATGGCGGGCGGCATGGCCTGGGTTTTCCCGGCGGGCGCTGCCGGCACGTCTGCAACGGCAATACTGGCTAACCTTATCCTGGCGAGGCGCGAAGCGGGATGAGCCTGCCGGTCTAGCCATTGCCGTTCCGCGCAAGCGGGGCTAACCCCGTGGCGCATCATGATTGCTGCCCCATCCCCGCACGCTCTTGCCGCCATGGTGGTTACGATTGCGATGTTCGTCGCTTTCGCGCGCGGACGCATGTCGGTTGAGATCGTGTCCTTGATGACCATCGCGGTAATCGCCGTGGGGCTGTACTTCTTCCCCTTGCCCGAGACTCGGCCAACGGACGGTCTGGCAATCGCTTTTTCCGGCTTCGGCCACCACGCGCTCATTACGATATGCGCGCTGATGATCATGGGGCGGGGCCTGGTGGTGACTGGGGCGCTGGAGCCTGCTGCACACTTCCTGGAGCGGGTCTTCAAGTACAACCTGCAGCTCGGTTTGCTGGTGAGCCTGCTGATGGCCTTCCTGCTCTCCATGGGGGTGAACGACACGCCGGTGCTCGTCCTGCTGCTGCCGATCCTCGTCTCGCTGGCGGCGCGCGGCGGCATGCCCGCATCGAAGACGCTCATCCCCGTCAACGCGGCGGTATTGATCGGCGGGATGGCCACCACCATCGGCACGTCGACCAATATTCTGGTGGTTTCGATCGCGAGTGACCTCGGCATGCAGCCGATGGGGGTGTTCCATTACACGCCGATCGTCCTGGTCGCCGCCGCAATCGCGTTGCCTTACCTCTGGCTGGTGATGCCGAGGATGTTGGGCGATAACAGGGTTGAAGACCCGCACCAGAAGCGGCGGTTCTACACCAGGTTGCGGATTGGCGAAGGGTCGTCACTGGTGGGGCAGGACGTCGCCCAGCTGCTGCGCAAGCTGCCAGCCGACATTACCGTTCACGACACTGTCGAAGGGGCCATCGACGCGCAGCAGCGCTTGCTGATTTCCGGCACCCACGACGGTCTCGAAGAGGCGATGCGGGTCATCGGCGGCGAGGTGGCGCCAGTCTGGGTGATCGACAGGATCCGCCGCAAATCCGTCGAAACTAGGGAGGATATCGCGGTTGTCGAGATGACGGTCACGGGCGATTCGCGCCTGATCGGCCGGTCCATGCCGACCTCCGGGATTGCCGATCTTTACGGTGTTGCCGTGCTCGGCATCCACCGGCCCGACCGGCTCGTCGGCGACCGGACGCAGTATTCCACCGCTGGCGACCTCCTGATCGCGGAAGGCGACGTATTCCTGGTGATGGGAATTCCCGCCGATTTGCAGGCATTCGCCCGTGCCGACAGCCTGCTCCAGCTCGAGGGGATGAGGGAGCTGCCGCGCAAGTCGAAAGCGCTGCTGGCCGCCGCGATCATGGTTGGATCGGTCGGGCTTGCGTCGACAGGCCTGCTTCCGATCGCCATTTCCGCCCTTGCGGGGGCGATCCTCATGTTCGTGACGGGATGCGTCAAGTTTGACCGGGTAGGGCGAGCCTTATCCGCCAAGGTCATCGTGCTGGTCGCAGCCAGTATCGCCATCGGCCGGATCATCGACGAAAGCGGCGCGGCAGACTGGCTAGGCCTTGTCCTCGCGAGCGGCCTCCAGCATCTTGCGCCCGCGTTTGTCCTGGCAGCGATCATGCTGTTCGTGACGGCGCTGACCAATTTTGCATCGAACGCGACTGCCGCTACCGTCGGCACGCCCATCGCCTACAGCATTGCCACACGCCTCGGGCTGCCAGCGGAGCCGCTGGTGCTGGCCGTGCTGTTCGGCTGCAACCTGTGCTATGCAACGCCGATTGCCTATCAGACCAACATGCTCATTATGTCCGAGGGCTCATATCAGTTCAGGGACTACATCCGGACGGGCGTGCCACTTGTCATCCTGATGGTGACGACATTATCGATCCTGCTGGTGCTGACCTATCCCGGCATGGCATAGGTGCGCCAGGCGGGTGTCAAGCAAGGGGGAGTAATCGATGCCGAAGACCTGGGCCGTTACCGGAGCGATAGCGCTGGCATTCTCGGCATGCCCGGCCAGCGCGGACGACCTGCGCGCGGATGTGGCGCAGGACATGCCCCGCTTGATGGAAATCTACCGTGATCTCCACGCCAACCCCGAACTGAGCTTCGAGGAGGTGCGGACCGCTGCCAAGCTCGCCGCGATTGCTCGCGAACTGGGCTTCGAGGTGACCGAAGGAGTCGGCAAGACGGGCGTCGTCGCCGTGATGCGCAACGGCGATGGCCCGACAGTCATGCTCCGTGCCGACATGGACGGTTTGCCGGTCATCGAACAGACGGGCCTGCCGTTTGCTTCCAAGGTCACTGCAACGCCCGCGTCGGGGGTCACGACCGGCGTCATGCACGCCTGCGGGCACGATACGCACATGGCCGCCTGGGTCGGCGCCGCACGGGCGTTGGTCGAGCGCAAGGATCAGTGGTCGGGAACCCTCGTCATGATCCTGCAACCGGCGGAGGAGATCGGTCTCGGCGCGCTCGCCATGCTGGAAGACGGCCTTTACCAACGCTTCCCCAAGCCCGACTACGTGCTCGGTTTCCACGATGCGGCCCAGTTCCCTGCAGGAATGCTCGGTTTTACCTCAGGCTACGCACTGGCCAATGTCGATAGCGTCGACATACTGGTGAAGGGCGTCGGTGGGCATGGTGCGTATCCGCATACGACGCGTGACCCGATCGTGCTTGCCAGCGCCATCGTAATGAAGCTGCAAACGCTCGTCAGCCGCGAGAAATCGCCGCTGGAGCCCGCTGTCGTGACCGTGGGGAGCTTCCTGGCAGGTGCGAAGCACAACATCATCCCCGACGAAGCCAGGCTGCAATTGACCGTGCGGTCTTATAGCGACGAATCGCGCAAGCAGTTGCTCGACGGCATTGCGCGCATCGTTCGCGGCGAAGCGATTGCGGCAGGCATTCCGGAGGACCGGATGCCGGTGGTGAAGATCGAGGAGACCTACACCCCCTCGACCTACAATACGCCCGAGCTGACCGCGCGCGTCATGGCTGCCATGCAAACCCGCTTCGGCCCGGAGCGGGTTGCTGCAGTGCCGCCCGTCATGGGCGGCGAGGACTTCAGCCAGTTCTATCGTGCCGACCGCGAAAATGTGGAATCGCTAATTTTCTGGGTCGGCGGTGTACCGCACGACCAGATGGCGGCGGCCGAGCGTGGGGAGATAGTGCTGCCGTCATTGCACAGCCCCTTCTGGGCTCCCGACGCGGAGAAGGTGATTGCCACGGCCAGC
This sequence comes from Parerythrobacter aurantius, assembly GCF_045291475.1. Taxonomy (NCBI): domain Bacteria; kingdom Pseudomonadati; phylum Pseudomonadota; class Alphaproteobacteria; order Sphingomonadales; family Erythrobacteraceae; genus Parerythrobacter; species Parerythrobacter aurantius. Next base: position 2,602,886 of record NZ_CP147985.1, on the reverse strand, counting down.
GAAGCGATGGCGGCAGCGACGCTCGATCTCATGGCCCGCAAGGGCGGCTGAGCCTACTCGTCCATCGACTCTTCCAGCACGATAGCGTTGCCGGCCACCGAGAGGTCCGGCCGGGCCCTGCTGCGCGAAGCCGCCGCCAATTTCTTCATCGCGGCGCGGCGTTCTTCCGGCGTCCCGATGACCATAGGGTCATTGGTGCCGGCGAGCGACTTGCGCACTTCGCTGGGCAGCTTGAACCAGTCCTCTTCCGACAACCCGAGCCTGCCCCAGACCGTTTTCCCGTTCTTCTCAACGGAGGCTACGGTGATGAAATTGTTGGGGTCCACGGAGCCAATGCCGGTGCCGACACCTGCGATGGCGATCGAATTGCTCGAGCCGAACGATCCGCCACCCGAGGCGCCATCGCGGCGGATGATTTCCCGGTTGGTGCTGTATTTCTTGGATTCTTCCTGAAGCTGCGTGCGTTCCTGTTGCGCCCGCACCTTGTCTTCCAGGGCTTGGGTAGCCTCGCCGTCCGCCATGATGCCGACCAGCGCCGTGGCCGCGACGGTAAACACCGCGAAGTGGCGGTACAGCTTCGCAGGGTCGGTTTTCTGGTGCTTGCGATTGCGGACCATGACGCGTCCTTAGCGCAAAGCGGTTAATCATTCGCAAGTGCGGGAGCGGCCAAAGGCCGGAATTGTCACGGCCGCCGGGGAATGGTTCCCCGACGGCCGTGATCTCCTCCCCAGGAGATTCGGTCTATTCCCTCAGCCGTAGTTACCCAGGCGGTGGTGCAGGGCGTTGATCTTAGCCAGTTCTTCGCGGTCCTCGGTCGCCTTTGCATGGCTCTCGAGCGCACGGCGCAGAAGCTTGAAGTCGGCCGTAGAAAGCAGCGCCCGTGCTCGGCCCGGCTCCGTCGGCTTGGTGTCGGTATCGGTCATCGTCATTGCTCCTCTCCTAGGCAGCTTCGAACTGGTTCATCGTGTTGTGCGCTCCGCCGGCCTTGAGCGCGGCTTCGCCGGCGAAATACTCCTTGTGATCATCGCCGATGTCCGAGCCGGCCATGTTCTGGTGCTTGACGCAGGCAATTCCCTGGCGGATTTCCTCGCGCTGGACGTTCTTGACATAGCCCAGCATCCCGTCGTCACCGAAGTACCGCTTGGCGAGATTGTCGGTGCTGAGGGCAGCCGTATGGTAAGTCGGCAGCGTGATCAGGTGATGGAAAATTCCTGCCTCGCGCGCCGCATCGCGCTGGAAGGTCCGGATACGCTCGTCCGCTTCCGCAGCCAGATCGGTCGCATCGTAATCCACGCTCATCAAGCGGTCGCGATCGTATGCGGATACGTCCTTCCGGGCTTCGGCCCAGGCGTCGTAGACCTGCTGGCGGAAATTGAGCGTCCAGTTGAAGCTCGGCGAATTATTGTACACCAGCTTGGCATTGGGGATCACCTCGCGAATGCGGCGGACCATACCGCCGATCTGGCCGATGTGCGGCTTTTCGGTTTCGATCCAGAGCAGGTCGGCGCCATGCTGGAGCGAGGCGATGCAGTCCATCACGCAGCGGTCCTCGCCGGTTCCGGCACGGAACTGGTAGAGGTTGCTGGGCAACCGCTTGGGACGCAGCAGCTTGCCTTCGCGGCTGATGAAGACATCGCCGTTCCGGATGTCGGCCGGGTCCACTTCCTCGCAATCGAGGAAGCTGTTGTACTGGTCGCCAAGATCGCCTTCTTCCTTGGTGTAGGCGATCGACTTGGTCAGGCCGGCGCCGAGCGAGTCGGTGCGCGCGACGATGATCCCGTCGGGAACGCCGAGTTCGAGGAAGGCGTAGCGGATCGCACGGATCTTCTGCAGGAATTCCTCGTGCGGAACGGTGACCTTGCCGTCCTGGTGGCCGCACTGCTTCTCGTCCGAGACCTGGTTCTCGATCTGGAGCGCACAGGCACCTGCCTCGATCATCTTCTTGGCGAGCAGGTAGGTTGCTTCCGCATTGCCGAAGCCGGCGTCGATGTCTGCGATGATCGGCACGACGTGCGTCTGGTGCTCGTCGATCTTGCGCTGCAAGCGATGGATGTTGACCGCATCCTTGGCCTGCTTGGCCGCATCGAGCTCGCGGAAGAGGCCGCCGAGTTCGCGTGCATCGGCCTGGCGAAGGAAGGTATAGAGTTCGCCGATCAGCGCCGGAACGCTCGTCTTTTCATGCATCGACTGGTCGGGCAGGGGGCCGAACTCGCTGCGCAGCGCGGCGACCATCCACCCCGAGAGATAGAGGTACCGGCGCTTGGTGCTGCCGAAATGCTTCTTGATCGAGATCAACTTCTGCTGGGCGATGAACCCGTGCCAGCAACCCAGCGACTGGGTGTAATTGGCAGGGTCAGCGTCATAGGCAGCCATATCCTCGCGCATGATCTTTGCCGTGTAACGTGCGATGTCGAGGCCGGTGGGGAACCGGTTCTGGATCTGCATCCGGGCCGCCGATTCAGCATCGATGGCATTCCAGGGCGCGCCGTTGGCCGCAATGGTCTTGTCCAGGGCGGTGATGGCTTGCTGATAGGTCACGAGGAAACTCCTGATTGGACGAGTGCTGTCGAGCCAAATGCCACCAGGAATGTGACGAAACCAGAGATTCTTACAGACTTTCTTGTCCTATTGCGCTAGTTCAGCAACTAATCGGTGTAATGTTGTAAGGAAAGTTACAATGACAGAAGGGTCTCTGTTCGCCGGTCCGGCTTTGCGGCGCCTACGGAAACGCGAAGGCATGACGCAGACCGCCATGGCCCAGCGGCTCGGCATTTCAGCCAGCTACCTGACGCTGATGGAGCGCAACCAGCGCCCCCTGTCGGCGAGGGTCATCGTGCGGCTGGTCGACCAGTTCGACTTCGATGCGCGGGGCCTCAAGGAACACGATGCGATCGGAGGGTTCGAAGGGCTGCTTCGCCGCCTAGGCGACGAGCGCTTCGCTGATCTGGGAATCGATCGAGACGAAGTGTCCGACTTCCTCTCGAATGCGCCGCAGGCCGCGGCTGCCTTTGCCCGACTATTTGATGCGCAGGGAAGTGCGAGCGCCGGGGATGACGATCCGCTTGCCGCGTCGCGCCGGGAAATCGAACGCTGGCGCAACCATTTCGCCGATCTCGACGCAGCGGCCGAGCAACTGGCCGACGAAATGCGCCTCTCGCGCCAGGAAGTCTTCGCGGCCATCAGCGACAGGCTGCGCGAACGCCACCATCTCGCCATCCGCATACTTCCACGCGAAGTCCTTCCCGGAACCATCCGCCGGCTCGATTTCCATGCCCGCCAGGTGCAGCTTTCGGAAATGCTGTCGCCTGCCTCGCGCAGCTTCCAGCTCGCCCTGCAAATCGCCGAATTGGAGCAGGGCCCGACCATCGCTGCGATCGCGGCCGGTGCGGGCTTTGCCGACGATACGGCGCGCAAGCTCTTTGAACGGCATCTGTCGGGCTATTTCGCCGCGGCACTGATGATGCCCTACTCCCGCTTCCTGCGGGCTTGCGAGTCCACCGGTTACGATCTCGAGGTCTTGACCCGCCGGTTCGGAGCCAGCGTGGAACAGGTAGCCCATCGCCTGACCACCCTGCAGCGGGTCGGGCAACGCGGGCTGCCGTTCTTCATGGCGCGCATCGATCGGGCCGGGCAATTCTCGAAACGCTTTGCCGGTGCCAGCGGTGCGGCATTGGTTGAATCCGAACACAGCTGCCCGCTGTGGCAGGTGCATCAGGCCTTCGGCCGCCGCGACGGCTGGCTTGTGCAGCCCGTCCTGCTCGAAGAAAGCGCGGGCGGGCCCACGCACTGGGTCACGATGAGTTACGCCGTGGCATCTGCCGAGGGTGCGTCGTCGGGGCAATTCGCGATCGTCCTGGGGATCGAAGCAAGGTTGGCAGGTGATCTCGCCATGGCACGGGGTATCTCGCTCCGGCCCGAGGATGCCACGCGGATCGGGCTCGGATGCGCTCGGTGCTATTGGTCCGAGTGCCGCCAGCGCGCGCTGCCGCCTGCAGGCGCACCGCTGAGCTTCGAGTTGATCGCTCGATCCGACCGGCCCTTCACATTCACCTGATCCGGAGCGGGCACCTGATCCGAAGCGGGACACCGCAAAAGCTCCGTGCGCACGTCCGGAACCAAGTTTCCAGCGCGACCGTTTAGGCGGTCTTGGAGGAAACCCTATGACCGAAGAACGCATTGTCCGTACCGAAAACCCAGACGGTACCACCTCGACCACCCATACCACCGTCATCTCGGACCGTAGCGAGAGCGGCGGCGCCGGCAAATGGATTCTCATAATCCTGCTGCTGGTGGCGCTGGTGGGCGGGGCCTATTTCCTGACCCAGATGTCTGACTCCGAGATTGCCAAGGACGCGGCAATCACCGACGCTGCCGAAGAAGTCGGCCAGGCTGCCAACGAAGTGGGCGAAGCTGCCCAGGACGCCGGTCAGGCCGTTTCCGACGCAGCCGACGAGCTCGCCCCCGCGGAGTAAGGCCGTCTTAACCATCGATCCCGGCAAGATTGCTGGAGCGACGCGGACGCTGTAAAATTTACCGACATTTCATTTCTCTGCCCTAGTGCTCCGGTCGATTGGCAAGGAGTGCAGGGCAGAGAGATGATCCGCCTGTTCAAGCATTACATACCTCACGCAGTCCTTCTTCTGGGACTGTTCGACCTTGCCTTGCTCCTGCTGGCTGGCGAGATCGCATGGGTCGTGCGCTCTTCGCAGATCGACATTGACCCAGGACCGTTCTCGGAACGGATATGGCCGCTGCTCAACTTCGCCATGATCGTCTGGACTGCCATGATCGCGGTCGGCGTCTACGGAGCAGAGGCGCTGCGGTCTATGCAATATGCCGGCACCAGGCTGCTGGTCGCCATCAGCCTCGGCATAATCGCCATGGCCGTTCTCGACTTCATTTTACCGGGTTCGGCTCTCTGGCGCTCCACACTGTTCTACGCGATGATGCTGTCGATCGGCGTGCTCATCGTGAACCGTTTGATCCTTGCGAGCCTGCTCGGCACATCCGCGTTCCGTCGCCGTGTCGTCGTCCTCGGGGCAGGGGGGCGCGCCAAGCGGCTCGCCGATCTCGCTGCACGGCCCGAAAGCGGCTTCGTCATCGTTGGCTATATCTCCATGACCGATGCAGTGCGCGAAGTGCCGGAGGCGATTGCACGCGACGCCATTCATGATCTCGGCCTGTTTGTCAGCAACCTGGGGGCCAGCGAGGTGGTGCTGGCGCTGGAAGAGCGGCGCAATTCGCTACCGCTGAAGGACTTGCTGCGCATCAAGACGAAGGGCGTTCACGTCAACGAGTTTTCGAGTTTCCTCGAGCGCGAGACGGGGCGGGTCGACCTCGATACCGTCAATCCAAGCTGGCTGATCTTCTCCGACGGCTTCAGCGCCGGGAGAACCCTTTCCAGTGCTGCCAAGCGTGTATTCGACATTCTTGCGAGCGGCCTGCTGCTGGCCCTGACATTCCCGGTCATCGCGATATTTGCCCTGGCCGTTAAGCTCGACAGCAAAGGACCCGCGTTCTTCCGGCAGCCGCGCATCGGCCTCTACGGCCAGGTTTTCGATGTCATCAAGCTGCGCTCGATGCGGACCGATGCCGAGAAAGATGGCGCCAAATGGGCCAGCAAAGACGATCCGCGCATTACCCGCCTCGGTCGGTTCATACGTAAGGTCCGCATCGACGAGTTGCCCCAGACCTGGAGCGTGCTCAAAGGGGAAATGAGCTTCGTCGGTCCTCGGCCCGAGGTGCCCAAGTTCGTCGACGAGCTGGAACAGCAACTGCCGTACTATGCCGAACGTCACATGGTGAAACCGGGCATAACCGGCTGGGCGCAGATCAATTACCCCTATGGCGCCAGCATCGAGGATGCGCGTCACAAGCTGGAATACGACCTTTACTATGCCAAGAACTACACGCCGTTTCTTGACCTGTTGATCCTCTTGCAGACGCTGCGCGTCATCCTCTGGTCGGAAGGGGCGCGATGACGGGCGTACCCGGCATCTGGATACTGGCCTCCCAGGCGCTGCATCTGGCCGGCGCGGCTGCCTGCATTCTCGCGCTGGTATGGCTAGTGCGCCGGCCCCATGCCAAGCGCAGCGACCGGCGGCCGACGATGATGGCGCTCGCGCTCACCTGCGTGTGGGCAGCCCTGGTCGCAGCCTACGGCCCCGAGTCCGCCTCGGCCTCGCTAGCTGAGACAGCGCGGGACCTCTCCTGGCTGCTCGTGGTTTACCGCCTGTTCGCACACGACGGTCGCGACCTCAGCATGGCCGAGGTGCGACCGGTGGTCATGGCACTTGCTTTTGTGGAAATGATGCAGCCGGCCTTGCTGTTCGTGTCCATAGAATGGCCGCTCAGCACCGCAATCGTCGAAACAACACGGCAGATCAGCGCGCTGTTCGAAATTCTCGTCGCCGTCGGCGCTCTTGTGCTGCTGCACAACCTGTACGTCGGTGCGGCGGCCGATACCCGCGATGCCGTGCGCTGGAGCGCGTCGGGACTGGCAGGCTTCTGGGCCTTCGAACTGAACCACTACGTCGTCTCCTATCTGGCAGGCGCAGCTGTCCCGCAATTCATCGCGGTTCGCGGAGCAATCGCCGGCCTCATGGCGGTTCCGCTGGTTCTCGGCGTCAGCAACGGCCTGGCGGGCAGGAAGCTCCGCGCCAGCCAGTCGGTCGCCTTCCAGAGCCTCTCGCTCCTGGTGATTGGTGTCTATCTCATTGTCATGTTCGTCGCGGCCGAGCTGGTGGCCACGATCGGCGGTGACCTGGGACGACTGGCCCAAGTGGCGTTCCTGCTCACTGCGGCGACAGTCACGCTCTTGTGGCTTCCCTCCAAGCGACTGCGGGGATGGCTGCGGGTGACTGCCCTCAAGCACCTGTTCCAGCATCGGTACGACTACCGAGAGGAATGGATGCGGCTGACCCGTACGATCAGCCATCACGGCCGAGGCGGCCAGAGCCTGTTCGAACGCTCGGCCAAGGCTATGGCAGATATCGTCGACAGTCCTGCGGCTATCCTGTGCCTGCCGGGCGAAGACGGCATGTTTCGCGAAGCCGCAAACTGGAACTGGCCGACTGCCGACCGGGAACTGCCGGCGCTGCCAGCCGACTTTACCAGCTGGCTCGAGCGCGAGGATTTTGTGATCGAGATCGGCGCGCATGGGAAACTTGCGGGCAAGGATATGCCGGTCCTGCCCGACACGATACAAGCCCTGGCCGAGGCCTGGGTCGTTGTGCCCCTCATCCACTTCGACCGGCTCGGCGGGGTAATGCTTCTTGCCCGTTCCCCACACCACCGCGCGCTCGATTGGGAGGACTTCGACCTCCTCAAGGTCGTCGGTCGCCAGTTGGCCAGCTATCTGTCGGAACACGAAAGCCACGGCGCACTGATGGAGTCGGCGAAATTCGACGATTTCAACCGGCGGATCGCGTTCGTCATGCATGACATCAAGAACCTCGCGAGCCAGCTTTCCCTGCTCGCCCGCAACGCCGAGCGGCACGCGGAGAATCCGGAATTTCGCAAGGATATGCTGATCACACTGCGGAGCGGATCCGACAAGCTCACGCAATTGCTCGCGCGCCTCGGCCGCTACGGTACGGGGACCGGGCAGCCTGCCGAACTGGTTGAAACCGATCTCGGGGTTTTGGCCGTTCGGGTTGCCGAGCGATTCCAAGGGGTCCACCAGGTGTCCGCGACAAGGCTCGATCCCTGCTGCGTCCTGGCGGATCCCGACGCGCTCGAACAGGCGATCGTGCATCTCGTGCAGAATGCGGTCGACGCCAGCAACGCGGATATCCCGGTCTGCATCGACGTGTCGACCGACGGTCTCATTGCACGGATCGAGATTGTCGACAGCGGTTGCGGGATGGATGCCGAATTCATCCGTACCCGGCTGTTCAAGCCGTTCGTGTCGTCGAAAGACGGCGGCTTCGGCATCGGTGCCTTCGAAGCGCGCGAACTCGTGCGCGCGATGGGGGGGCGGCTCGATGTCCAGTCCCGCACCGGAATCGGCACGCGCTTCACCATTTCCATCCCGCTCGCCCAGGCGGCGCGGTTCCTGAAAACCGGCCCATCGCAGGAGGTCGCTTAAGCAATGACAGACAGCAAACCCAAGCTGCTGGTCGTCGAGGACGATCCCGGCCTCCAGGCCCAGCTCAAATGGGCTTACGAAGATTTCGATGTCGTCATCGCCGGCACGCGCGAGCAGGCCCTTGCGGCCTTGCGGGCAGACGAACCCGCAGTTGTGACCCTCGACTTGGGCTTGCCGCCCGATCCGGACGGGACCAGCGAGGGCTTTGCCGTGCTCGATGCGATCATGGCGATGAAGCCCGATACCAAGGTCATCGTTGCATCCGGGCACGGCGCAAAGGAAAGCGCCCTCGAGGCCATCGCTCACGGCGCTTATGATTTCTACCAGAAGCCGGTCGATATCGATCAGCTCGGGCTCATCGTGCGCCGTGCCTTTGCCCTGCATGCGATCGAGCGCGAGAACCGGCGACTGTCACAAAAGATCGGCGAAGAGCGCAAGGTGCTGGGCACCATGATCACCGCCGCCCCGGAGATGGCCAAGGTCGCCCGCACGATCGAGCGGGTTGCGGATACCGACGTATCGGTGGTCTTGCTCGGCGCCAGCGGCACCGGCAAGGAACTTCTCGCGCGCGGCCTGCACGAAGCCAGCAACCGGCGCGATGCGAATTTCGTTGCCATCAACTGCGCCGCCATCCCCGAAACCCTGCTCGAAAGCGAATTGTTCGGGCACGAAAAGGGGGCGTTCACCGGCGCGGTCAAGACGACCGAGGGCAAGATCGAGCAAGCCCATGGCGGCACCCTGTTTCTTGACGAGGTCGGCGACATCCCGTTGCCCTTGCAGGTCAAACTGCTGCGGTTCCTGCAGGAGCGGACGATCGAACGGGTCGGGGGGCGCATGCAAATCGCTGTCGACACCCGGATCGTGTGCGCGACGCATCAGGATCTCGAAGCGATGACCGCGGCCGCCACGTTTCGCGAAGACCTGTTCTATCGCCTGGCAGAGATCGTCATCAAGGTTCCCTCGCTGGCCGACCGGCCGGGCGACGCCACTCTGTTGGCGAAGGCGTTCCTTAACCGGTTCGCGCGCGACATGAACCCGCAGGTCAAAGGTTTTGCGCCCGATGCGCTGGCCGCGATCGACGGCTGGAGTTGGCCGGGCAATGTGCGCGAATTGGAAAATCGCGTGAAGCGGGCCGTCATCATGGCCGATGCCCGGTTGGTCAGCGCAAGCGACCTCGACCTGCCGCTGGACAATGGCGACGGCAGCAATGTGCTGAACCTCAAGGCCGCGCGCGAACTGGCCGATCGCCGTGTCATCCGTCATGCACTGGCACGCAGCGAAGGCAATATTTCGAGCACGGCCAAGATGCTCGGCATCAGTCGTCCGACCTTGTACGACTTGCTCAAGCAATACGATCTCCAGGCCTGAGGATCGCGCGTGCGGTATTGGTTCGTCCTCTTTGCACTGCTTGTGAGCGGCGGCTGCGACCGGGCGGAGGCCCCGCAGCAGCCACTCGATCGCGCGAAGTCCGCGCTGGCAGCAGGCGACGGCTTCGGCGCTGAGCTGGCACTGCGCGAGATGCTGGATGCCGGAACCCCGAAGGTCGAAATCGCCGCACTCATGGGCGAAGCCGAACTGTTGCAGGGGCAGTTGGTCGAAGCGCGTCACTGGCTTGGTAGCGGACAGTTCTCGCCGGCCGATGCGGGCCGTGGGTTTCACATTCTCGGACGGCTCGAAATGCGCGAAGGCAATTTGCCGGCCGCCGGTCAGGCCTTCGATCGCGCTTTGCAGTTCGCGCCCGAAAGCGCGCGGCTATGGGTCGATATCGGTCGGTTGAGATATCGCGGCGGCGAACAGGCGATGGCAGTCGATGCAGCGGTCAAAGCCGTTGCACTGGGTCCCGAAGAGCCCGATGCGCTTCTCTTCCGCGGGCAACTCGCGCGGGATTCGCAAGGCGCCCATGCCGCCCTCCCGTGGTTCGAGAGAGCGATGGCAGCGCAGCCCGGCCATCTCGACATACAGGCGGAATATGCAGCAACGCTCGGCGAGGCTGGCAAGGCTACCAAGATGCTCGAGGTGCTCCGCGCCATCACCGAGCGCAATCCCGGATACCAGCGCGCCTATTTCCTGCAGGCGGTGCTGGCAGCGAGGTCCGGCAACTTTTCCCTGGCGGAAAGGTTGCTGGCCCGCGCCGGCAGCGATGTGAAAGCTAGTGCGGCCGGCAGCCTGCTTGCCGGTATCGTGGACCTGGAAAACGGCAATTTTGCCAGCGCGGCGCAGGAACTCGACCGTCTGCACCGGCAACAGCCTGAGAATCGCCGCGTGCGCGACTTGCTCGCCCGGGCCCTTGCGACAGCGGGCAACCATCGGGAGCTGGTTCACCGATTCGACAAGGCGGCGCGGCTCGAAAGCGCATCGCCCTATTTCCGGACACTCGTTGCGCGGTCGCACGAAGCGCTCGGGCAGCGCAAGGAAGCGGCTTCGCTGCTCGATCTGGCCAACAGGCCGCAGACAGGCAATTTGATTGCGCTGGCGCCCGAACGGGACACCGCCACCATCATGCCGGGAAATCCGGCAAATGCGCTCGACGCACTCACCTCGGTCCGATCGCTTATCAGTTCCGGCAATCCGGCAGGTGCGGTGCAAGCAGCCAACCGCTTTCTGGCTAGCTTTCCCGGTTCTGCCGACGCCCTCGCCTTGGCCGGCGACGCGCAACTGGCGTCAAGAAATGTCGGGGCCGCGCTGGGTTATTACCGCCAATCGGCAACCATCCGTCAACCGTGGCTGCTTGCGCGCAAGCGCTTTGCAGCGCTTCAGGCGGTGGGCCGCAAGGAGGAGGCGATCGCCATCCTCCGCAACTACCTTGCAGGGCATCCCGGCGCCGTCGAAGCGGCGGTCGTACTGGCCCGCGTGGAGCATGATCGCGGAAATCTGCCAGCATCGGCCGCACTGCTTGATCACGCCCTTGCTGCAGGAGCCGGCAGCGATCCCGAAATCCTCGCATTGCGAGCCGTTGTCGCAATGCGGATGCGCCAGCGGGACGTGGCGGACAGCATGGCCAGAAGGGCTATGGCATTGCAGCCCGGCCATCCCGCCAGCGTGCAGGCCATGGCGCTGGTCGGCAACGGCCGCCTCAAAACAGCATTGCTGGCAAAACTCGGCAAATCCGGCGGCACCGCGCGCATCGCGATGCGCTAACGCTGCGTCCTCGACAAGCGGTCCGGCGTTAGGCACAGAACGGCCATGCTTCGCTTGCTCGGCATTTTGCGCGATCCGATGATTGCGGTCCTTGCCGTGGCAACATTTGGTGCCCTGGCGATACCCGCCACCGGTTCCGGCAAGCTAGCAGCCAGCTGGATATCGAGCGCCGGCATTTTCCTGCTGTTCTACCTGAACGGACTGCGCATACGCAGGAGCGATATCGCAGCCGGCCTTCGCAACTGGCGCTTCTTCCTGCCGCTGGCGCTCTGGGTCTTCGGCATTATGGCATTGCTGGGTCTCGGCTTTTCGTACTGGGCCGCGCAATGGCTACCGGCGTCGATCGCACTCGGCTTCCTCTTTCTCGGTGCGCTACCGTCCACGGTCCAGTCCGCTACGTCCTATACCGTCATGGCAGGGGGCAATGTTTCGCTCGCCGTCATTGGGGCTGCGCTGCTCAACATTGCGGGCGTGGTCATCTCCGCGCCGCTGTTCGCCGTTCTTGGCGGAGGCGTCGATATCGCTTTCGATACAGGCGTGATACTGCGCGTTGCCGCCCTGCTGCTGCTTCCCTTTGTCCTGGGCCAGGCGATGCAGGGATGGTTCGGCGGATGGATCGAAAGGCACCGGTCGCAGACGGTCTGGCTTGACCGGATCGTGATCGGCCTCGCTGTGTATGTCGCTCTTTCGGGAGCGGTCGAACAAGGCATTGCCAGCACCATGGACGCCTCCACATGGGCTGGCCTCGTCACTCTGGTGGTGCTTTACCTGGTTGCCGCCCATGCAGGCGCGTGGCTGGCCGGAGGGGCGCTGGGCTTCCTCCGGCCTGACCGCATAGCATTCCTGTTCTCCGCCAGCCAGAAAAGCGTCGCGGTGGGCGCCCCACTGGCGGCCCTGCTGCTTCCGGCCAATGCAGCCGGCTTCGTGCTGGCGCCTCTGCTGCTGTATCACCTGCTGCAGCTTGTCGCGGCTGCACCACTGGCAGCGTCCCTCGCGCGCGGAGGGACTAGCTAGCCCCGTTTGCCCTGTTGTGCCGCACGGACCACCAGAGGCTGAGCCCGATAAGGATCGCGCCGATCAGGCCGGTGATGGTTTCGGGGATGTGCCAGCGTGCCGACAGCAGCATAATCGCGCCGAGGACGATGATCGCCCAGAACGCGCCGTGTTCGAGGTAGCGATAGTTGGCAAGAGTCCCCTGCTTGACCAGGTGGATCGTCATCGAGCGCACGAACATGGCGCCGATCGACAGGCCGAGCGCTATGACGATCATGTTGTTCGAAAGTGCGAAAGCGCCGATCACGCCATCGAAGCTGAAACTGGCGTCGAGAATATTGAGGTAGAGGAAGCCGCCAAAGCCGCTGCGGACCACCGCCCCCTGGAGCCGCGCTGCCTCTTCCTTCATTTCCAGCATCGTGCTGACGCCTTCTACGGCGATGAATGTGACGAGACCAAGCAACCCTGAAACAAGGAAGGTCAGCGCATCGGCGTCCGGTAGCATGGTGGAGATGCCCCACATGGCCAGCAGCAGCATCGCGATCTCGGCCGCGGGGAGCGAGGCGAAGCGGGCGAGGAAGCGTTCCACCGTACCGATCCAGTGCACTTCCTTGTCGGCATCGAAAAAGAACTTGAGCCCGACCATGGCGAGGAAGGCGCCGCCGAAGCCGGCAATCCCGACATGGGCGGAGTTTACCAGGCGCTCGTATTCCTGGGGCTGGTTAAGGGACAGGTCGATTGCCTCGAGCGGGCCGATGCCTGCGGCAATGGCGACGATGGCGAGCGGGAACACGATGCGCATGCCGAAGACGGCGAAGGCAATGCCCCAGGTCAGGAAGCGTTTCTGCCAGACCTCGTCCATGTCCTTCAGGACGGACGCGTTTACCACCGCATTGTCGAAGCTGAGCGATATCTCCAGCACGGATAGGACAACGATGATCCACAGCATGCTCGCCGTGCCCGCGACCGAGCCTGTGCTTTCCCAACCGTACCACAGCCCGAGGCCGAGGCAGACGATGGTGAAGACCAACGAGAATCCGTAGTAGCGATATAGCGTTTGCATGGGTGCCCCGAGTTATTCAGTTCGCGGCCCGCTAGGCGAATGTCGGGCTCACGGCAACTACTTGGGCTGGTAGGTCTGTTCGGCTCCGGGGAACTGGCGGGAACGGACTTCCTCGGCATAGGTCTTGGCGGTCGCTTCGATGACGCCGGCTATATCGCCGTACTTCTTCACGAACCGCGGAACACGCTCGAACATTCCCAGCATGTCTTCGGTCACCAGCACCTGCCCGTCGCACCGGGCCGATGCACCGATCCCGATGGTGGGGCACGATACCGCGTTTGTGGCCGCAATCGCGATGGGTTCGACCACCCCTTCCACTACGATGGCGAAGGCGCCGGCCTGGTCGAGCGCCTTTGCATCGCTGACGATCTTGTCGGCTTCGGCGTCGCTGCGCCCCCGTGCGGCATATCCGCCGAGGACATTAACCGCTTGCGGGGTCAGTCCCACGTGCCCCATTACGGGTATCCCGCGCTGGTTGAGGAAGGCAACGGTCTCCGCCATTGCCGCGCCGCCCTCCAGCTTGACCGCTGCCGCACCGCTTTCCTTGAGCAGGAAGCTGGCGCTCTCGAACGCCTGCTGCGGCGAGGCTTCGTAGGACCCGAAGGGCATATCGACCACAACCACCGAGTGATAGCTGCCCCGCACGACGGCTGCGGCATGATCGGCCATCATCCGCAAGGTCACGGGGATAGTGGAGGGAAGGCCATAGATGACCTGCCCGAGCGAATCCCCGACCAGCAGGATATCGCAATGGGCATCGAGCAATTGCGCCTGGCGCGCCGTATAGGCCGTGAGCATGACGAGCGGCTCGGCCGTCACCCCGTCCTTCTTGCGCGCCCTCACGCCGGGCACGGTCAGTCGCTTCATGGGGGCGGGCGTGGGGTTCGCGCGGCTCGTGCTCGTATCGAGCTGGAATGTCGTCGACATGGCCGGGTATTAGACCGCCAGCGAAAGCGGGGAAACCCCGCAGTTTCGCCTTGTGCTCGCGAATCCAATCGCTAGCGTGCAGCGCCATCCGACGCGCAGGCGGGGGCCTGTGCGCAACAATGAGGGAAATCTGGATGTTCCTAGACAGGATCAAACCGCTCGACGCCATTCTGGCGACAGCGCAGAAGAAGTCGCTGCACCGCTCGCTCGGCGCGTTGCAGCTGACCTTGTTTGGTATCGGCTGCATTATCGGCACCGGTATTTTCGTTCTTACATCGGCCGGGGCCCAGAAGGCCGGACCGGGTCTGATGCTTGCCTTCATCATCGCCGGGGCGGTGTGCATCGTCGCTGCCCTGTGCTATGCCGAAATCGCCGCAATGATCCCGGTGGCCGGGTCGGCCTACACTTACAGCTACGCCACCATGGGCGAATTTCTCGCCTGGACCGTCGGTTGGGCTCTCGTGCTGGAATACGCGATTGCCGCTTCGGCCGTGTCGGTGGGGTGGTCCGGATACTTTACCGGGACGATATTGAACGAGTTCCTGGGAATAGAATTGCCCGCCTGGCTCAGCGCCGGGCCGCTCGCACTTGGCGGTGCTGCAGGTGGTTTCATCAACCTGCCGGCTCTCGTCATCGCGCTGCTGGTGACCTGGCTGCTTATGATCGGGACGACCGAGAGCGCGCGCGTGAACGCCGTGCTTGTGGCGATCAAGATTACGGCGCTTACCGCCTTTATCGGTCTTACCCTGACGAGTGCCTATTTCGACCCGGACAAGTTCAACCCGTTCCTCCCTGCCGGCGTGTTCGGCGGCTTCGGTACCGGCATCGGCGCGGTCGGCGCGGCGGCGACGATATTCTTCGCTTATGTGGGTTTTGACGCGGTCTCAACCGCTGCCGAGGAAACCAAGAACCCGCAGCGCAACGTCCCGATCGGACTGGTCGGATCGCTGCTGATCTGCACTATCTTCTACATCCTCGTCGCTGCCGGTGCCGTCGGCACCATCGGCGGTCAACCGATCATGGGGCCGAACGGTATCCCGTTCCCTGCCGGTTCGGAAGAACTTGCCCGCCAGTGCGCCTTGCCGCAATATGCCAGTCAGCTCGTCTGTTCGAACGAGGCCCTTGCCCACGTCCTGCGCGAGATCGGGTTCTCGGGTATCGGCAACATGCTCGGCATCGCTGCCTTCCTTGCCTTGCCTTCGGTGATCCTGATCCTGCTGTTCGGCCAGACCCGCATCTTCTTCGTGATGGCGCGCGACGGCCTGCTGCCGGAAAAGCTGGCCGAAGTTCATCCGCGCTGGAAGACCCCCTATATCGTCACCGGCATCACCGGGCTCGTCGTGGCCGTAGCGGCGGCGTTCCTGCCGGTCGGCGCGCTGGCGGATATCGCCAATGCGGGGACGCTCTATGCGTTCTTCATGGTGGCCATCGCGGTCATGCTGCTGCGCAAGCAGGCGCCGGACCGGGAACGCCCCTTCAAGGTTGCCGGTCTTGCCATCATCGGTCCGCTGACCATCGCCGGCTGCCTGTTCCTGTTCCTGAACCTGCCACTGGATGCCATGCTGGTGTTGCCGATCTGGACGGCTGTCGGTTGCCTTGTCTACTTCGGCTACAGTCGCAGCCGGAGCCATCTGGGACGCGGTATTGTCGAGGTGGTGGACGATGTGGCTGGCGAGGAGACCATGCTGCCTATCGATCCCAAGACCTGAACGCCTCGGGCATAAACACTAAGGGCCGCTCCCCGGGGAGCGGCCCTTTTTCGTTGCAGGTGATGTTAGAGCGCGACTGCGGCCACGTGCTGCTTTTCGGCTTCGTCGTGGACCGTCATGCCCAGCGCCATCTTGGCGGTGGTGACGAGGCCGAGATCGCCGTTCCAGATCTCGGCATTGCCCAGGTCCATGCGCAGGAACAGGATATCAGGATTGTCCTTGCCGCCGTCGTACCACGCGGCGACGAAGTTGTTCCACAGCTTGTCGAACTGGTCCTGGTCGGTTTCGACCGCCAGCGTGCCGTTGAAGCGGGCGAACAGGTCGTGTCCCTTGTCGGCGAAGCTCGCGGTGACAGGGCCGAGCTGGGCGAAGCTGCTGTTCTTCTGCGTGAAGAACCAGATGGCGCTGTCGGCGTCCTTGTCGAGCTGGGCCGACATCGGAACGGCAGTGTCGGATCGGCCATCGAGCTGGAGGAACAGGAACGGCGAGTCTGCCAGGGCGTGCCAGAACTTCTGCTTCAGTTCGTCGGGGGTTGCTTGTTCGGTCATCGGGGATTCTCCTTCTTGCTATTTACCAACCTTTGGCACGGGCGACTGTTCCGGACCTGACCGGAGGGCCGTAGCGCGATGAATTGCAAAGCCGGGCAATATGGAACATAAAAGGAACATATGAGTCGTTCCGCCATGTCCCCTCCTGCTTCTCGCAGCCATTTCCGCATGACTGCGGCCGATATGGCGGCACTGTCTGCCGTGCGCAGCAATCGCTGGCGACCAGGCCTCGCCGGGCAGGGCCAGTTCGCGCGGAATAGCGAGGTCTTCGCCAGCGGACGTGATGGCAGCGGGGCGGGGCTGGCCCTGTCGCTGGCACTCGACGAATTGCGCTCGCAGGCAGTGGGCGAGGGCGCGGAGAGGGAGGATCGCCGCACCATCCTGTGGGTACAGGACCGGGCGGCGGCACGGCTGACCGGGCGGCCCTATCGCCCCGGCCTGCCGCAGGCGGTGCACCACCGGCTGATCCATGTCCTCGCGGAAAAGCCGCAGGACCTGCTGTTCGCGCTGGAGGAGGGGCTGCGCTGCCGCGAAATCGCCTGCGTGATCGGGGAACTGGCGGGAAACCCCAAGGCGTTCGATTTCACCGCTTCGCGCCGCCTCAGCCTCGCCGCGGAAAAGCACGGCTCGGCGCTGTGGCTGGTGCGGCTCGACGCGGCGCGCGAGCTGTCTTCGGCAAGGCTGCGCTGGGAGGTGCACAGCACGCCGTCGCCGGCACCCGAATGGAACCCGCAGGCACCTGGCATACCCAGTTGGAAGGCCGAACTGTTCCGCGCGCGCTCCCACGCGCCGGGCGAATGGACATTGCACGATGACGGCACAGGACTTGTCGCCGGGCGTGCGCATGGCAGCGGGGAAGGGCGCGCCGCCGCGGCGAATCCTTTCCATCTGGTGCGCGCGTCTCGCGATCGACCGCTGGCGGCTGGCTGAAGGCTGCGCCCGCCGCGAGGGCGCGGATGCCGAGCCGCTGGCACTGATCACCGAAACCGCCCACGGCCCCCGGATCGACGCCACCAACGATGCCGGCGCGGCTGCGGGCGCGCGCCGGGGCATGATGCTGGCCGATGCGCGCACCCTATGTCCATCGCTCAAGGTTGCCTCTGCCGATCCCGCCGGCGATCTCGACGCGCTGGAACGCCTCGCGCTGTGGGCGCAGCGCTGGGGACCGTGGAGCGCGCTCGACCCGCCTGACGGGGTGATCGTCGATGTCACTGCCGTCGCCCACCTGTTCGGCGGCGAGGCGAAGCTGCTGGCCGATGCGCAGGCGCTGTTCGAGAAGCGCGGGATAGCCGCCCGGCTCGCCATCGCGCCCACCGCCGGGGCGGCCTGGGCGCTGGCGCACTACGGCCCGCCGCGCAGCATCCTTGCGCCCGGCGACGATGTGGAGGCGCGGCTCTCGGACCTACCGGTCGCGGCGCTGCGGCTCGACGACGATGTCATCACCATCCTGCGCCGCCTTGGCCTCAAACGCCTGGGCGAGCTCGGAACGGTTGGCCGCGACGCGATCATGCGCCGGTTCCGCAACCGCCGCTCGCCCGCCGCCAATCCGCTGATCCGCATGGACCAGTTGCTCGGCCGCGTGCCGGAACCGCTGTTGCCGGTCGTCTCGGAACACGACCCGCTGGTGCAGCGCCGCCTGATGGAACCGATCCGCCACCGCGACCTGCTCGACCAGGTGCTGGCCGACCTCGCCGCCGACATGGCGCGCGAGCTGGAGGGGCAGGCCAAAGGCGCGCGGCGGCTCGAACTCGGCCTGTGGCGGGTCGATGGCGAGGTCGTGGTCAGGCGGCTCGAACTCGCCGCCGCAACCCGCGATGCGGCGCATATCTGCCGGCTGTTCTCGGAAAAGCTCGAAGGCATCGATGCCGGCTTCGGGATCGAGACCGTCCGCCTGCGCGCCAGCTGGGCCGAGCCATTGGCGTTGGCGCAGGGCGATATCGAAGCCGCCGCAGAGGAGCACGGCACCTCTCTGGCGGCTTTCGTGGACCGGCTGACCACACGGCTAGGCCCACGCGCGGTGCAGCGCCCGGTGCCCTTCGGCAGCCATATCCCCGAACGCGCCCAACGCTGGCAACCGCCGCTCGCGCCTCCTCCGGCGGAGCAGGAGGAACTGCGCTTCCACACGCGCCCGCTCAAGCTGCTCGACCGGGCGGAACCCATCGCGGTGCTCTATGCCACGCCCGACGGCTATCCCCAGCGCTTCCGCTGGCGCGGCGAGGTGCATGAAGTGGTGCGGGTCGAGGGGCCGGAACGGATCGCCCCCGAATGGTGGCGCGAACGTTCGACGGTCCGCCTGCGCGATTACTACCGGATCGAGGACAGCAAGGGCCGCCGCTACTGGATCTATCGCCACGGCCTGATCGGCGACGGGCGCGGGGGCTTGCCGGACTGGTATCTGCAGGGGCTGGGGGCCTGAAATCCAACATATGTTCTGGCTTTACGCGGAGATGGAACATATAAGGAACATATGTCGTCGCAAACCATCCTCCAGAAGCTCGAAATCCTCGCCGATGCCGCCAAGTACGATGCCTCCTGTGCCTCGTCCGGCACGGCCAGGAAAAACTCGCTCGGCGGAAAGGGTATCGGCTCGACCGAGGGGATGGGCATCTGCCATGCCTACGCACCGGACGGTCGCTGCATCAGCCTGCTCAAGGTGCTGCTGACCAACCACTGCATCTTCGACTGCCATTATTGCATCAACCGCAAGAGCAGCAATGTCCGCCGCGCGCGCTTCACTCCGCAGGAAATCGCCGACCTCACCATCAGCTTCTACAAGCGCAATTATATCGAGGGGCTGTTTCTCTCCTCCGGCATCATCAAGAGCTCCAACCACACGATGGAGCAGCTGGTCGAAGCGGCGCGGATCCTGCGCGAGGAATACGACTTTCGCGGCTACATCCATTTGAAGTCGATCCCGGAGGCGGACCCGGAACTGATCCGCCAGGCCGGGCTCTATGCCGATCGCCTCTCCATCAATGTCGAGCTGCCGACCGAAGCCGGGCTGACCCGGCTCGCGCCCGACAAGGACGCGAAGCAGATCGAAGGTGCGATGGGCGGGACGAAGGCGGCCATCGTCGAGGCCAAGGATGCGAGGAAGCGCTTTCGCCATGCGCCGCGTTTCGCCCCGGCCGGGCAATCCACCCAGATGATCGTCGGGGCCGACGGGGCGAGCGATGCCGATATCGTCGGCAAGGCGAGCAGGCTCTACGGCGCTTTCGGGCTGCGGCGGGTCTATTACAGCGCCTTCAGCCCGATCCCCGATGCGAGCGCGGTACTGCCGCTGCGGCGACCGCCCCTGATCCGCGAACACCGGCTCTACCAGTCGGACTGGCTGATGCGCTTCTACGGCTTCCGCCCGGGGGAGATCGTGCAGGCGGCGGAGGCCGACGGGAACCTGCCGCTCGATATCGATCCCAAGCTGGCCTGGGCATTGAAGTTCCGCGAGAACTTCCCGGTCGACGTCAACCGCGCATCGAAAGAGCAGCTCTTGCGCGTGCCGGGGCTGGGGACGCGGGCGGTGGGGCGCATCCTCGCCGCACGGCGGCACCGGACGCTGCGGCTCGACGATGTCGCCTTGCTGACGGTCTCGCTGGCCAAGGTGCGCCCGTTCATCGTCACCTGCGACTGGCGCCCGACCTACCTCACCGACCGTGCGGACCTGCGCCGGATGCTGGCCCCGAAGGAGGAACAGCTGGAGCTGTTTGCGGCATGACCCTCATTCTTCGCCGTCATTGCGAGGAGCGAAGCGACGCGGCAATCCAAGGTGGTCGCGCGATACGCTCTGGATTGCTTCGCTTCGCTCGCAATGACGAGGTGGGATTTGAGGCGGCATGACCGTGATGCAGAACGTCCGCCTCGGTGCCTATTACGCGGTCAATCTGCCGCGGCCCGACGATTTCGCTTTCTGGCGCGAGCGGGCGCGGCAGCTGGTGCAATGCGACGTTCCCCCCGACCGGGTGGCGTGGATCGAACCGGGCGGGGCGGGCAATCTGTTCGGAGGTGATACGCGCCTGCCGGTGCCGCCTGCCGATGCGCGGCCGATCCGGGTCAGCAAGCGCTTCCTCAGCCTGGTCCAGAACGCCGCGCTGCATTCCGATCCGGAACGGTTCGCGTTGCTCTATCGCCTGGTCTGGCGGCAGCAGTCGAACCCGCGCCTGCTGGAGGACGGCGCCGATGCCGATGTCCGCCGGATCGAGGATCTCGCCAAGGCGGTGCGGCGCGACAGCCACAAGATGCACGCCTTCGTCCGTTTCCGGCAGGTGCAGGACGATGAGGGCGGCGAGCATTACGTCGCCTGGTTCGAGCCCGATCATCACATCCTGCGCGCCAATGCGGGCTTCTTCAAACGTCGCTTCGCCAATATGCGCTGGTCGATCCTGACCCCGCGCGGGACGCTGCACTGGGACGGCGAGACGATGCGCGAAGGCCCGCCGGCGCAGAAGTCCGACGCACCGCAGGGCGATCCGGCAGAGGATCTGTGGCGGACCTATTATGCCTCGATCTTCAATCCGGCGCGGCTGAAGGTCGGGGCGATGCTCTCCGAAATGCCCAAGAAGTACTGGAAGAACCTGCCCGAAGCCTCGCTCATTCCCGAACTCATCGCCGGGGCGCAATCGCGCGAGGCGGCAATGGTGGCGGCGGGTGCGCGGGAGCTGGCGGATCGGCCCGAGAGCCTCGCAGCGATCGAGCGGGCCATCCATCAGTGCCGCCAGTGCGCGATCGGGTGCCTCGCCAACCAGGCGGTGATGGGCGAGGGGCCTTCCACGGCCAGCCTGATGATCGTCGGCGAGCAGCCGGGGGACCAGGAGGACCAGCAGGGCAGGCCGTTCGTCGGGCCGGCGGGGCAATTGCTCGACCGTCATCTGGAACGCGCCGGGATCGACCGGCGCAGCGCCTATCTCACCAATGCGGTCAAGCACTTCAAGTTCGTCATGCGCGGCAAGCGCCGCCTGCACCAGTCGCCGACCGCGAAGGAGATCGACACCTGCCGCTGGTGGGTGGAGGGCGAACGCGCGCTGGTGCAGCCGAAACTGGTGCTGGCGCTGGGGGCGAGCGCGGCGCGCAGCCTGCTCGGCAAGACGGTCAGCATGGCCAAGGTGCGCGGCGCGCCGATCGCTCTCGAGGATGGCAGCGAGTTGTGGGTGACGGCGCACCCGTCCTACCTGCTGCGGCTCGACGGTGCAGCGGCGGAGGAGCAGGCGGCGCTGTTCGCGCGCGATCTGGCGACGGTGAAGGCGCGCCTGGCGGAGCTGGCGGCGTGACATGCCCGACCAACCGCTCACCCCTGACAAGCGCCGGATCGAGCTCGGTCCCGATGCGATAGACCCGCCAAGCCGCGCGCCCTTCGTCGAGCTGGGGCTGGTCAGCTGCTTCAGCTTCCTGCGCGGGGCGAGCGATGCGGTCGACCTGGTGATGACCGCTCGCAGCCATGGCTACGACGCGATCGGGATCGCCGATACCAACACCATGGCGGGCGTGGTGCGCATCCATACCGAGGCCCAGACGCTCAAACTGCGCCCCGTGATCGGCACGCGGATCGAGACGGTCGAGGGGCTCGCATTCCTCGCCTACCCCCGCGACCGCGCCGCCTACGGCCGGCTGTGCCGCCTGATCAGCGCCGGACGGATGGCGACGCTCGACGGCGAATGGCAGGCCAAGGGGCAATGCGACATTTCGCTCGCCATGCTGGCCGAACATGGCGAGGGGGTACAGCTGATCCTGCTGCCGCCCGATGACCTGGAGGGCAAGTTCACCATTGCCGTCCCGAGCAATATCATTCCCTTCCGTCACCCCGGGCTTGACCCGGGGTCCCGCTTTTCTTCGGGTGCTCCGCAAGAGGAAGCGGGCCCCCGGCTCGGAGGCCGGGGTGACGCGAAAGTGATGCTTGAAGGGAGCTTCCCGGATATTCTCCCCCACCTTGTCCGCCAGTTGCCGACCCTCCGCCACTTGGCCGCCAGCTATCTGTACTGCGGCGACGATGTTGCGCGGATCGACCGGATCGATGCCTTGGCGAAGGCCAATGGCCTTACCCTGCTGGCAACAAATGACGTGCATTATCATGCACCTGAGCGGCGTCCCTTGCAGGATGTCATGACCGCGATCCGGCACAAGACCACCGTAGCGAGGGCGGGGCACCTGCTCCACGGCAATGCCGAACGCTACCTCAAGCCGCCCGAGACGATGTGCCACCTCTTCACCCGCTGGCCGCATGCCATCCGCGCAGCGCGCGAAGTGGCGGATGCCTGCAATTTCAATCTCGAAGAGCTGAGATATGAGTATCCGCAGGAGATCTACCCTGACGGCATGACGCCACAGCAGTTCCTCGAACATTCGGTGTGGGAAGGCTCGAAAACGCGTTATCCCAATGGTTTACCCGATATTGTGCGGGAGACCCTGCACCGCGAACTGGCGCTGATCGAGAAGCTCGACCTCGCGCGCTATTTCCTCACCATCAAGGATATCGTTGATTTTGCACGCGAAGGTGTTGACCCGCCGATCCTGTGCCAGGGACGGGGCAGCGCGGCCAATTCGGCCGTGTGCTTCGTGCTCGGCATCACCAGCGTCGATCCGGCCAAGCACCAGTTGTTGTTCGACCGCTTCATTTCGGAGGAACGCAAGGAACCGCCGGACATCGACGTCGACTTCGAACACGAGCGGCGAGAAGAGGTTATCCAGCATATCTACCAGAAGTACGGCCGTCACCGCGCGGGCCTGTGCGCCACGGTGATCCACTATCGCCCGCGCATGGCGATCCGCGAGGTGGGCAAGGCAATGGGGCTGAGCGAGGATGTCACCAGCGCGCTTGCCCGCACCGTGTGGGGCGGGTGGGGGCGTGAGATCGGCGAGAAGCATGTCGGCGAAACCGGCATGGACGTTACCGATCCGCAGCTTAGGCGGGTGCTGAATCTCACCCGTCAAATGATTGGAATGCCGCGCCATTTGTCGCAGCATGTCGGCGGTTTCATCCTGACCGAAGGGGCGCTGACCGAAACCGTGCCGATCGGCAACGGCGCCATGCCCGATCGCAGCTTCATCGAATGGGACAAGGACGACATCGAGGCGCTCGGCATCCTTAAGGTCGATGTGCTCGCGCTGGGTATGCTCACCTGCATCAGGAAATGCCTCGACCTGCTTGAAAACCATCACGAAAGACGGCTCGAACTGGCCAGCATCCCGCGCGAGGATCCCGAAACCTATGCCATGTTGCGCAAGGGGGATTCCTTGGGTGTGTTCCAGGTCGAAAGCCGTGCGCAGATGAACATGCTCCCGCGCCTGCGCCCGCGCGAGTTCTACGACCTCGTCATCCAGGTCGCCATCGTCCGCCCGGGGCCGATCCAGGGCGACATGGTCCACCCTTATCTCAAGCGGCGCCGGGGGGCGGAGCAGGTGCAGATCCCCGCGCCATCGCCAGAGCATGGCCCGCCTGACGAGCTCTCCAGCATCCTCGGCCGCACACTGGGGGTGCCGATCTTCCAGGAACAGGCGATGAAGATCGCGCTCGACGCAGCGAAGTTCTCCAGTCTTGAGGCCAACCGTCTGCGCAAGGCCATGGCCACCTTTCGCAGCCGGGGCATGGTCGACGAACTGCAGGACATGATGGTCGGCCGCATGGTGCAGCGCGGCTACGATCCCGACTTTGCCGAGCGCTGCTTCAACCAGATCCGCGGTTTCGGCGAATACGGCTTCCCGGAAAGCCATGCGGCAAGCTTCGCGCATCTGGTCTACGTCTCGAGCTGGCTCAAATGCCATTTCCCCGCCGCGTTTGCCTGCGCGCTGCTCAATTCGCAGCCGATGGGCTTCTACGCCCCGGCACAGATCGTGCGCGACGCGGCGGAACATGGCGTCAAGGTGCTGCCGGCTGACGTCAACCGGTCGCAATGGGACTGCACGCTGGAGCAGGTGGGAGAGGTTAAGGAGGCACGCGAGGGTCGCTTCGACCGCCACATCGCCCTGCGCCTCGGCCTGCGGCAAATCGATGGCCTGCCCGAGCATGTTGCCGCAAAGCTTGTCGAAAACCGCGAAAGTCTGGGGTTTTTCGATGACGTCATGACGCTGCGGGACCGTGCAGGCATCGGCCCGGCGCATGTCGAACGGCTCGCCAGCGCGGACTGTTTCGGATCGATGGGACTGTCGCGGCGCCAGGCCTTGTGGGACGCGCGCAGCCTGGTTGCCGCGCCCGACCTGCCGCTGTTCCGCGCCGCACAGGAACGCGACGAGGGGGCCGAGCGTAAAGCCACCATGCTCCCCGCCATGCCGCTCAGCGAAGAGGTCGTCGCCGATTACCAGACGACGCGGCTCAGCCTGAAAGCACATCCGATGGCGTTTCTGCGGCCCGAACTGGCCGAGCGCGGCTTCGTGCGCGCCGCCGACCTGCGCGAGCGCAAGTTCCGCTCCATGGTGCAGGTGGCCGGCGTGGTCCTGATCCGGCAGCGGCCCGGCAGCGCCAAGGGTGTATGCTTCATCACGCTGGAGGACGAGACCGGGGTTGTGAACCTGGTCGTCTGGCCCGATCTCAAGGAAAAACAACGCCGTGTGGTCATGGGTTCGCGCCTGATGGAGGTCCGCGGCCGGGTGGAGTATGACGACGAAGTGATCCATGTCATCGCCCAGCACATGACGGACGCGACGCACCAGCTTGCCCGGCTGTCGGAAGACATGTTGCGTGCGCCGCTTGCGAGGGCGGACCATGTCAACAATCCTCTGCCACAAAAACACAAAGCTTCCAGTATGTTGGAAGGCGTTTCTGGGTCCGCGTACAATCCGGTCGAACCCTGGCAGGAGGAGGCCGGAACCGACAAGTTCCGGCCACGCGACCTGATCGACCAGTTGCCGGAGGCTCGCGGCCATCCCCGCAATGCGCGCATCATCCCAAGATCGCGAGACTTCCACTGAGCAAGCCCTCGCCCGTGCTGCGCCTCTTAAGGATTGCGCTCGTGCTGGCCGCGCTGGTGGCGCTCGGCCTCGCAGCCCGCGAATGGATCAGGGACAATCCCGGACACAATCCCTGGGCACCGCTGGACCTGCGCGACCCACCGGGCTGGGCAACGCAGCGCAAGCTAGTCGCCCTGCGCGACGATGCGGCATTGTGCCGCGCCGTGCTCGAACGCAGCACCGTCGCGTTCACAGTGCTGGGGCCGGCAGGAGACGGACCGTGCCGCCGGGCGGACCGCACGATACTGACGGAATACCCGCTGTCTCCCGCCGAGCCGCCGACCACGTGCGCCGTTGCCGCGGGACTACAAATCTGGCTTGATCGAGGGGTGCAGCCGGCCGCCCGAACCATTTTCGGAGAGGAGGTCGCGCAGATCGAGCATTTCGGCTCCTACAGCTGCCGACGGCTTTATGGCGGATCCGAAGGCCCCTGGAGCGAACATGCGACCGGCAACGCGATCGACATCGCTGGCTTCGTGCTGGCCGACGGCAGGCGCATATCCGTGCTGGCGGATTGGCCGGGCTCGGGACCCGAGGCGAAATTTCTCAGGCAAGTCCGCGCATCGGCATGCGACGCGTTCGGGACTGTCCTGTCACCGGATTACAATACCGCCCACGCCGATCATTTCCATCTTGACCAGAAGGCCTGGGGCTTCTCGTCAGTTTGCCGCTGAAAACGCCGTGGGCGCTCAGGTCGACTCGAGCGCGTAGCCGGCCGACCGGACGGTGCGGATGGGATCGTCTGCACCCGGCAGTTCGATGGCCTTGCGCAGCCTCCGGATATGCACGTCGACGGTTCGCAGCTCGATATCGCTTCCGGTGCCCCACACACCGTCGAGCAGCTGGTTGCGACTGAAGACACGCCCCGGGCTTTCCATGAAGAACTTGAGCAGGCGGTATTCCGTGGGGCCCAGTTGCAGAACCTCGCCCCGCCGCTTCACCTTGTGCGCCACCGGATCGAGGTGGATATCGCCGACCTGGACCGACTCGCCGGCGAGGGCGGGTCGGATCCTGCGCATGACCGCTGCGACCCGGGCGAGAAGCTCGCGCGGGCTGAACGGCTTGGTGACATAATCGTCCGCGCCGGTATCCAGCCCCCTGATCCTGTCGTCTTCCGCCTCCCGGGCGGTCAGCATGATGATCGGCACATGGGCTGTCGTCTTGTCACGGCGCAAGCGGCGACACACCTCGATCCCGCTGGTTCCCTCGATCATCCAGTCGAGCAGGATCAGGTCGGGGACGTCTTCACTTGCCATCAAAAGCGCTTCGTCGCCGTCGGCCGTGGTCCGGACGTGGTACCCCTCGTTTTTGAAACGGTATTCCAACAGCTCCGAAAGAGCAGGATCGTCCTCTACCAGGAGGAGCTTCGCTGACGGCACCTGTACCACCCCATACAATTAGCTTGGGAATGGCCTTTATGGCAATCCGGCGTCAGGAATATTGCACCCGTTACAGTTCCGCGTCAGCGATCAGTCCTTATCGGCCGGATAATCGCCGGTCGCGGCAAAGTGCACCATTTCTGCCACATTGGTCGCATGGTCGCCGATACGCTCGATATTGCGCGCGATGAAAAGCAGCTGCGCCGCGCTAGAGATGGTCGCGGGATTCTCGACCATGTAGCTGACCAGATTGCGGAATATGCTGTTGTAGAATGCGTCCACCTTCTCGTCGGTCGCGATGACCTCAACCGCAAGCGCCGCATCGCGGGCGGAGTAGGCCGTCAGCACATCGTGGACCATTTCAGCCGCGATGTCGGCCATGGCGGGCAGCAAGGTCAGCGGCTCGAAGCGCTCGTGGCCTTCGATACGGCCGACGCGCTTCGCGATGTTCTTCGAATAGTCGCCGATCCGTTCGATCACGCCGGCGATCTTCAGGGCGGCGATGACTTCACGCAAGTCGTCCGCCATCGGGGCCCGAAGGGCGATAATCCGAACGGCGAGCTTGTCGACCTCGGCCTCGATGGCATCGATCGCCTTGTCGCTCTTCACGACTTTCGTTCCGCGTTCCACATCGCCGCTGACGAGCGCCGCGAGTGATTCCTGGAGTGCGATCTCGGCCAGACCGCCCATCTCCGCGATCAGGCCGCGCAGCCGGGTGATGTCTTCGTCGAAGGCTTTGACAGTATGGTCGTTCATTATCCGTATCGTCCGGTGATGTAGTCTTTGGTACGCTCTTCGAGCGGATTGGTGAAGATTTCTTCGGTCGGTCCGTACTCGACCATTTCACCGAGGTGGAAGAACGCGGTGCGCTGCGAGACGCGCGCGGCCTGCTGCATGGAGTGGGTGACGATCACGATGGCATAATTGCCCTGCAATTCGTCGATCAGCTCCTCGATCTTGGCGGTGGCGATCGGGTCAAGAGCGGAGCAGGGCTCGTCCATCAGGATCACTTCGGGATCGACGGCAATGGCACGCGCGATGCATAGGCGCTGCTGCTGCCCGCCGGAAAGCGCGGTACCCGATTCCTGCAGCCGGTCCTTCACCTCGTTCCACAAGCCGGCCCTCTGCAGCGACCGTTCGACGATCGCATCGAGTTCGCTCTTGTCGTTGGCAAGACCGTGGATGGTCGGACCGTAGGCGATGTTGTCGTAGATCGACTTGGGAAACGGGTTCGGCTTCTGGAACACCATGCCGACGCGGGCGCGAAGCTGCACCACGTCCATCGCATTGCCGTGGATGTCCTCCCCGTCGAGTTCGATCAGCCCTTCGACACGCGCCGACGGGATGGTGTCGTTCATCCGGTTGAGCGCCCGCAGGAAGGTGGATTTCCCGCACCCCGACGGCCCGATGAAGGCGGTCACATACTGGGCCGGAATGGCGATCGAGACGTTGTTGATCGCCCGCTTGTCGCCATAATAGACCGAGACGTCCGTCGCCCTCATCTTGGGATTGGACGGTTGTTCCATGTTGTGAATGCGGGTCACCAGGTCTTCTCGAACTTGTTGCGGAGGTAGATGGCGAGGCCGTTCATCACGAGGAGGAACAGCAGAAGAACGATGATGGCGGCACTGGTCCGCTCGATGAACCCCGTGTCGATTTCATCCGACCACAGGAAGATCTGGACCGGCAGCACAGTCGACGGCGAGGTGAAGCCGTCCGGGGGTGTCGCGACGAAGGCGCGCATCCCGATCATCAGCAGCGGCGCCGTTTCCCCCAGTGCCCGTGCCATGCCGATGATCGTACCGGTAAGGATCCCGGGCAGGGCGAGCGGAAGGACATGGTGGAAGACGACCTGCACCGGCGAGGCACCGATTGCGAGCGCCCCGTCACGGATGGAAGGCGGGACCGCCTTGATCGCATTGCGGCCGGAAATGACGATGACCGGCATGGTCATGAGCGCCAGGGTGAGGCCGCCGATCAGCGGGGCGGACCGCATGTTCGGGAATATCCAGAGGAACACTGCCAGACCCAGCAGGCCGAAGATGATCGAAGGCACGGCGGCAAGGTTGTTGATGGAAACCTCGATAATGTCGGTCCAGCGGTTCTTCGGCGCGTATTCCTCGAGATAGACCGCCGCCATGACCCCGATGGGGAAAGCGAACGCCAAGGTGACGATCATAGTGAGGATCGATCCCTTCAGCGCACCCCAGATGCCCACCATCTGGGGATCGGTCGCATCCGACCGCGCCAGGAAACCGCTGTCGAAATTCGATTCGAGCTTGCCGTCTGCGACCAGTTGGCGCGCCAGTTGCTGCAATTCGGGCGAGCCCTCGCCGTCGATGCCGCGTGAAAGATCGCCCGAACTTGGCAACCAGAAAGTCGTGCTCTTCTGGAGCAGCGCAGGGTCGGCCACGATGGCTTGTGCCACCTCGCGCCAAGCTTCGCCGCTCAGCTCTGCGGCCCCTGCGGCGCCGAGTTCGGTTACAGCCGCAGCTTCGACGACCTGCGGCAAACCCTGGAGCTGAAGTGTCTGGATTGCCCCATCGGACGCCAGCACCGACGGATCGCCGGAAATGCCGGACGAGGCAAAATCAATCGTTACCCTCAGTTCGTCGCGCTGGAAGCCGGCGATGCCATTGGCTAGCATATTGCCCAGCAGCAAAACGAGGATCGCGATCGAAAAACCGATGGCCCCGAAGCCGATCCATTTGAAGCGGCGCTCGGCGGCATAGCGCTTGCGCAGCCGCTGCTCGAACGCCGGGGTACGGGTTGGCCCTAAGGGAGTGGCAGCTTGATCAGTCATAAGCTTCGCGGAACCGCTTGACGACGCTCAGAGCGAAGAAATTGAGGCCGAGGGTGACGAGGAACAGGACGAAGCCCAAGGCAAAGGCGGACAGGGTGGCGGGATGGTCGAAACTGCCTTCGCCCGTCAGCAGGGCGACGATCTGCACAGTGACGGTCGTCATCGCTTCGAGCGGATTTGCCGTAAGGTTGGCGGCCGTCGAAGCGGCCATGACCACGATCATGGTCTCTCCGATCGCGCGGCTGATGGCCAGCATGATGCCCGCGACGATACCGGGCAGGGCCGCCGGGATCAGGACCCGCTTGATCGTTTCAGACTTGGTTGCCCCCATCGCCAGGCTGCCGTCGCGCATGGCTTGCGGCACGGCGGCGATGCTGTCGTCCGCCATCGAGGATACGAAGGGAATGATCATCACTCCCATGACAAGCCCGGCAGCCAGCGCGCTCTCGCTCGACGCATTAGCGATGCCCACCGATTGCGCCAGTTCGCGAATGGCCGGGGCCACCGTCAGCGCGGCGAAATAGCCATAGACGACCGTCGGTACGCCGGCGAGGATCTCCAGCGCCGGCTTGAGCCACCGCCGCCACGCCGGGGGGGCATATTGCGTCAAATAGATCGCGCTCATAAGGCCCAGCGGGATGGCCACGATCATGGCGATGATCGCACCGATGAACAGCGTCCCCCAGAAGAGCGGCAGAGCGCCATAGCGATCGCCTTGGGGGGCTGTCGCACTGGACATCGGATCCGGGTTCCAGGTCGTCCCGAATAGGAAATCGACCGGCGAGACCATCCCGAAGAAACGGATGGTCTCGAAGACAAGGCTTGCGAGGATGCCAAAGGTCGTGAGGATGGCCACCAGCGATGCGATCAGGAGGATTGCCATCACCGTGCCTTCCACCCGGTGGCGGGCATGGAAAGCGGGTTTCAACCGGGTGTAGGACCATATACCGCAGACCACCGCAATTGCCGCTGCAAGCGCCGCGCCGACGAACCCGTAGAAAGAGAGCGCGCTGCGATAGGGCTCGACCAGGCCTTGCGCGCCCTGGTTGAACACGGCTGTCGCATTCCCCGTTGCCACGGCCCGGGCCTCGGCCAGCATGGTTTCACGCTGGAGACCAAAGGCCGGCAGGTTGGCCGCCGCCGGATCGGCGAGCACGGACTGGAGCACGAGATATGGCGACAGCAGGCCCCACACGAGGGCGAAAAGCAGCAATGGCACCGCCACCCAGAGCGCGACGTACCAGGCATGATAACCCGGCCTCGACACGACGTGGGGACCAGCGGGCTGCTTGAGGAACGACCACGCCCGGGCCCGGCCGGCCAGCCAGCCGAGCAGACCAAGCCCGAGGGCCAGCAGGATCAGGAATGCTGGAGACATTGGTCCGATTGGCCCCTGGGATGGACGAGTGCTTCTCGCCCGCAAAAAACGGCAGGCTCAGCGCGGCGATGGGGGAGATTTATGGCACATTCGTGACAATTTATGGCCGCCATCATCCGCGGCTCCGTTCGACGTCGCGCGGTCGCAGCACGGCCCCATTGTCGGAAAGCGCGAGCACCGGGAGACGAATGGATATCCGCGTGCCTTCCCCGACCTTGCTGGCGATATCGAGCCGGCCGCGATGGCGCTGGACGATATGCTTGACGATGGCGAGACCCAACCCGGTACCCCCCGAAGCAAGGCTACGACCCGGATCCGTCCTGTAGAAGCGCCGGGTGAGGTGCGGTATATGTTCCGGCGCAATACCTACACCGCGGTCGATAACGTCTATCTGCGCATCGCCGTTCTGAACGATTGCCAATCGGACGGTGACCGGCTCGGACTGGCTGCCATACTTGAACGCATTGTCGACCAGATTGCGGACGACCTGCTCCAGTTGCTGCGCGTCGCCCGCCACGGTCGCGGTACAATCGATGTCCAGTTCCAACCGGTCGAACCGCCCATCATGCGCGGCGGCATCGCGGGCTGCGTGCTCGACGACAGCTTCCAGAGCTACCGGTGTTTGCGGCCGCTCGTGCTTTTCCGCTTCGATACGTGAAAGCGACATGAGATCCGCCACAAGGCTTTGCAGCCGCCTTGCTTCGCGAAGGATCGTTTCGAGGAAACGCGTCCGTGTTTCTACCGGCATGCCAGCAGGATCTTCGAGCAGGGTTTCGACATAGCCGATGATGGAGGCGAGCGGGGTGCGCAATTCGTGGCTCGCATTGGCAACGAAGTCGGTATGGGCCCGGCTGATGTCGGCTTCGGCTGTCTTGTTGATGAGCTCCATGACCGCGAGCCCGGCATCCATCTGGTATCGGCTGACCTGCCAGATATCCTTCGGCCGAACGAGACCGGTAATGATCGCCTCGCCGCTTGTACCCTTTTCCGTAAGCGCGATCGCATCCGGATGGCGAAGGGCAACCTTGACGTCCTGTCCGAGGATGTGGTTGCCGAGCAGCTCGCGCGCGGCCTTGTTGGCGATGATGACACGGCTGCGTTCGCTCAGCATCAGCGGTGTGCCGGAATGCTCGATCATGTCCGCGAGCCCAGAGCGCGAAAAGGCGGTGTCCACTACGGGAGCCGGCGCGATCTTGGGGGCAGGCATGGCGAGCCAGAGCGTTCCCGCCCACACGATCAGCAGCAGAAGCGCCAGAAGCGGCTGGAGACCTGCAAACACCAGGACAGCGGAAGTGGCGGCTGCAAGCCCAAAACCACCCCACGAGAAGGAAGAATCGTCCATCACCGCCGCGCCTTAGAAGGACTGTCGAAGCTACGCCAGACGAATGCCAACAACCGCGCACCGAATATAGGTATGCGGACGCAGCCGTGTTGCTCGATCGAATGGAAATGCGCCTCCGGGTGGTGACCCGTACGGGAATCGAACCCGTGTTTCAGCCGTGAAAGGGCCGCGTCCTAACCGCTAGACGAACGGGCCAAATGGTCCGGTCCCGGAGGCGAGCCGCGCTACTAGGGATGTGAACCGGACCGGTCAACCCCACATTTTCCATTTCGCGAAACTCGCCTTCCTCAGTCTGCCCAGGCAGCGTCTTCGAGGTGCAGTTCGGCGGCCGGGCGCGCGCCCCAATCGTCAATCTTTGCGCGCCCTGCCAGCCACAACTTGCGGCCGCGCCCGTTGTGGAGAATCGCTTGTCCCCAGTCGGTCGAGGCTGCCCGAAACGCGATCGCCTTGATCGAGCCGCCGTCGGGACCTGCTGCTATCAGCCTCAGGTGATCGTTGCCGACCGTGTCAGCCTTAACAAGCTGCACTGGTCCTACGGCAACGCGCGGACCGGGCCAGCCCATACCGTATGGGCCGGCCCGTTCCAGCGAAGAGACGAGGTCGGGCGTCAGCCCTTTAGGCGCCACTGCGAGGTCGAGCGCCAGCGTTTGACCGGCGATGGCGCCTGCAACCGTTGCAGCCAGCCTTTCTTCCAGCCAGTCCGCAAGAGCCTCGACGCCGTCCGCCGCGACAGTCAGCCCTGCCGCCATGGCATGACCGCCCCCGGCCACGGGCAAGCCCTGTTCCCGCGCAGCGATGATTGCAGCACCGAGATCGACGCCTGCGATCGAGCGGCCGGACCCCTTGCCCTGACCGGTAGTCTTGTCGAGCGCGATGACGATGCTCGGCTTCCCGGTCTTTTCCTTGATCCGCCCGGCCACGATGCCGATGACCCCGGGATGCCAGGCCTCGCCGGCAAGTATGTGCACCGACCGATTGTGCTGGGCTGCAAGTTGCTGCTCGGCGGCCTCCTGCACCTCAGCCTCGATCGCGCGACGCTCTTCATTAAGCGCCGATAGCTGCGCTGCGATCTCCCGCGCTTCATCGGCATCCTCGGTCGTCAGCAACCGCACGCCGAGAGTTGATTCCCCGACCCGTCCACCTGCATTGATCCGGGGACCGAGAGCGAAACCGAGGTCGCTGCATACAGGCGCCCGCTTGAGCCGGCTGGCATCGATGAGCGCACTCATCCCGATATTGTTGCGCCGCGCCATGACTTTGAGACCCTGAGAGACGAAAGCGCGGTTCAGCCCGCGCAGCGCAGCGACATCCGCGACTGTTCCCAGCGCCACCAGATCGAGCAGCCCCCGGATATCCGGCTCGGCTCGCTCGGCGAAATAGCCGCAGTTGCGCAAGGTGCGCACTACTGCGATGGCGAGAATGAACGCTACCCCTACGGCGGCAAGGTGACCATGCGATGCCGCCAAGTCGCTTTCGTCGAGGCGGTTGGGGTTCACCAGCGCGATCGCAGGGGGCAGGTCGGGCGGGCACTTGTGGTGGTCGACCACGATCACATCCACGCCGGCGTCCCGCGCCATCGTCAGTGCCTCATGGGCCATTGCGCCGCAGTCGACCGTGACGACGAGGCTCGATCCGCCCTGACCGATCCGCACCAGCGCTTCGCCGCCCGGTCCATATCCTTCCAGCAGACGGTCCGGGATGTAATATCGCGCATCGTGCCCGAGCAGGCGAAACAACTTTACAAGCAAGGCGGCACTGGTCGCGCCATCGACATCGTAATCGCCGTAAATCGTGACCGCTTCGCGCGAGAGTATCGCCTGCGCAATCCTCTCGGCCGCGACATCCATGTCGCGAAAACAAGACGGGTCCGGGAGGAAGGCGCTCAGTGTGGGGGACCGGTGCAGCTCCAGTTCTTCCCGCTCGACACCACGCGACAGCAGCAACTGGGTGACGATGTCATCCTCCAGCCCAGCAACCCCTCCGCCGAGATCCATGTTCCCGCCGCGCCACTGCCACGTTTTGCCGGAAAGGGACGTCGAAACCCCGAAGACACAGGAATGCGTGCGCGATGCCATAGCGCGCGTTGTACCCCAGCAGCGGCACCGCGCAAATGGCGTACCATTGACTTTTGCCCCTTGCGGCTCGAGCGATGGTCCATGGCACGCGAGCCGAACCTGCTGATCGTGTGGCACAGCCGCACCGGGACCGCCCGAGCTATGGCTGCTGCGGCGGCGGATGGGGCTGGCACCGTGGCAAAATTGCTGGCAGCCGAAGCTGTAGAGTCCGGAGATCTCGTCGCAGCGGGCGGATACATCTTCGCCTGTCCGGAAAACCTGGCCGGCATGAGCGGCGCGATGAAGGAAATGTTCGACCGCTGCTATTACCCCGTATTGGGCCGTATCCAGGGTCGGCCTTATGCGACCGCGATAGCGGCCGGATCGGACGGCGAGGGTGCACAGCGCCAAATCGACCGGATCGCGACAGGCTGGCGCCTCCGCCGTGTGGCCGAACCGCTTATCATTTGCACCGGGGCGCAGGATGCCGATGCCATACTGGCCGCGAAACAGGTTGCGGCCCCGGATCTTGCCCGATGCCGCACGCTCGGCAGCGCCATGGCTGAAGGGCTGCGTCTGGGTATCTTCTGACTGCTTGGTCCATTCCGGAGATTTTACAAGCTGTTGGCCTCGACTAGCGAACGGCTTTCCGCCAGATAGAGGGTTCCGGTTAAGGGAGGGTCGGGCGATCGAACCGCAAATGGGAACGGACCATCCGGCGCACACGCGCACGGATCTGATGCTGGCATTCGACCATGACCAGCGGCCGGATGGTGCCGCATTTCTCCGGGCGGTGGATCAACTGGCCGACGTGGCCGTAACGCTGGACCGGACGACAGCTTTACCCACGATCTCCACGGAAGGTTGCAACAACATCCTCTGGCTCGAGCTGTGCCGGGATGGTCTGACCTTCGACTGCACGGGACTTGCGCCGGGACGCGCGCACGAGTTGCCTTCCGATGCCACCTGGTTCGGCGAGGGCGCGGATCGGCCGGATGCAGGAATGCCCTGCATCGGCCTCACCTTGGGCCCGCATTTGCGTGGGGGACAATCGAGTCCTACCATTTTTCGTAGCCTCGCCCAATTGGCGAGCGATTTCGCCGGAACGCTCCGTGGATGTCGCAGCGTCTGCTGGACCGCCTCGGGGGCGGTGATCGACCGGCCGGCGTTCGTCGATGCCATCCAACGCTGGACTGAAGGTGGCCCGATCCCGGCGCGTTTCTTCATATCAGTGAGAAGTAGCCCGGACGGTATGACGGAGACCTTCGGCCTCGCGTATTTCACGGGGCAGGAATTGCTGGTCGATCGTACTGTTTGTGCTGGCGACCGGGCGGAGACAGACAGGCTCGCTTTGCGTATCGCCGAGCAAATGATGTATCGCGGCACCTTGGCTGAGCCCGAACATCTGGTTTCCACCGCCGGACTTCCCCTGAGCCTCCAGCCTACGCCCGACGGACGGCTGGTCAGGGTTCTCGCAGGCTAGGGGACCTCAGTGAAAGGGCGCAGTAGCCAGGTCGAGCGCAGCCTTGGCGGCGTGATATTCGGCCTCCATGCGCACGACGCGCTCTTCGACCGACTCAACTGCCTTGACCGCGCCGACACCCTGGCCGGAGCCCCAGATGTCCTTCCATGCCTTGGCCTTGGTGTTGCCGCCGCTGCCGAAGTTCATCTTCGACGGATCGCTGACCGGCAGGTTGTCCGGGTCGAGCCCAGCGCTCTCGATCGAGGAACGCAGGTAGTTGCCGTGCACCCCGGTGAAGAGGTTGGTATAGACAATCCCTTCGGCGCTGCCGTCGACGATGCCCTGCTTGTAGCCCTGGTCCGCATTCGCCTCATGCGTCGCGATCCAGGCGCTGCCGATGTAGGCGAAGTTGGCGGAAAGCGCCTGTGCCGCCAGTACTGACCGGCCGTGCGCGATCGAACCGGACAGCGCCACCAGCCCGTCGAACCACTCGCGGATCTCCGCCATCAGCGCGAAGGGCGAAAGCGTCCCCGCGTGGCCGCCGGCACCCGCCGCGACCGGGATCAGCCCCGTCGCGCCCTTTTCGATCGCCTTGTGGGCGAAGCGGTTGTTGATCACGTCATGCATGGTGATCCCGCCCCAGTTCTTCACCGCGGCGAAAATGTCCTCCCGCGCGCCGAGCGAGGTGATGACCATCGGCACCTGCCATTTCTCGCAGGTCGCCATGTCGGCTTCGAGCCGGTCGTTGGACTTGTGGACGATCTGGTTGACCGCGAAGGGGGCGGCCGGGCGATCGGGGTTCTCGCGATTGTGCTTCGCCAGTTCCTCGGTGATTTGGTGCAGCCATTCGTCGAGCAAGGTCTGCGGGCGCGCGTTGAGCGCGGGGAAGCTGCCGATGATCCCCGCCTTGCACTGCGCTATTACCAGTTCCGGGCCGGAGACGATGAACAGCGGCGAACCGATGACGGGCAGGCGCAGGCGATCGAACGGGGCGGGAAGCGGCATCCATGAACTCCGGTTGTTCTTTGCAATCGACCCTGCGCTTATGCGGCAGGGCAGGTCTTGTCGAGTGGGTTAGGCGAGCAGGTCCTCGATGCCATAGACCCGAGCCGCAGTTCCGGCGAAGAGTGCGCGCTTCTCGCCCTCGGAATGGCCGCGCGCCAGCAGCTTGAACGTGTTCCACAGCACATCGTAACTCGCGCCCCAGCGGTCGACCGGATAGTTGCTCTCGAACATCCCGCGTTCAGGCCCGAAGGCTTCGATGCAGGTCTCGATATAGGGTCGCCAGAGCGCTGCGAGGTGCTCCGAGCCGTAACCTTTGGCCGGGCCGTCCTCGGGCAGGCCGCAGAAAGCCATGGCCAGCCCGCCGAGCTTCACGCTCACATTGGGGCACTCGGCCAGCTCGTGGATGCTGCGCCGCCAGCGATCAAAGTTCTCGTGCAGCTTGCCGCGATAGCTGGCGATATTGAGCGGTGTTCCGCAATGGTCGAGCACGATCGGCTGGTCGGGGAAGGCGCGGGCAAGATCGGTGACGTCGCCGATCTGAGGTTCGAGTATCCAGGCGTCGAAGGTCAGGCCCAGTTCGCCCACGTGCCGGAAGCCTTCGCGGAAGGTGCTGTCGCGATAGAGACCTTCGGGCGCATGGAACGGTGCGCCGAGTACGCTCGGGTCGGCGTCCCATGCGCCTTGGTGACGGATGCCCCTGAAGCGCGGGCTCGCTGCCATCAGAGCCTCGAGCACCGGCCGCGCGCCATCCCCCAATGTCAGGTCGGCATGGCCGAGGATCGCGTGGCAGGGGCGGTAGTCGCCGTACAGCCCACTCGCCGCCTGCGCCGCGACGCCGTTCACGAACTCGACCTCGCCTACGACTTTCTTCGCCTCGCCATAGGCCGCATTGTAGAACGCGCCGCATTCCATGAAACAGGTGCCGACGATGTTGTGGCCGCCCGGCAGCCCGCCCTTGGTGTCGGCCTGCAATTCGTCGAAAGTGTAATAGGCCGCATCGACGAGCGCGGCGACGAAATCGTGGTGCGGTTCCTGCAACATCGGCAGCATTGCCCGAAGGTCCCACAGGTGGTGATGCGGATCGATGATCGGCAGATCGGGTTCCAGAATCGCTTCGGTCGTCATGTCAGGCTCTCTCCATCCCTGTCACAGCTTGACCCCGATTGCGGAAATCGAAACCGTGACCTTTCGCCAATCTCCAAGGAAGTCATAGACTTGCGGTGCATTTGCCAAGTGGCGGTGTGACTTTTCACAGACCCTCTTTCGGCGGGCGCTTTCGTCGAGTGATGAGGGGCTATGCTGTTCATCGCTCCACAATGCCTGCTTTGGCCGTTGTAGGAAATGCCTCGCACACCGCCGGGATCATTCCGCAGGGATGAGGGTCAGGACGGTCTGCCTGCCGTCGAGGTACCTCACCGTCTCACCGTCGAACCAGGCGTCTTCTTCGGAACGGAAATCGACCCGCTGGCCGCCCCATTCGGGCACGGCCGCATAGCTCGTCAGCTCGATCGACCAGGTGGTGCCGGCATGGACCGGATACTCGCCGCGCGGGTCCGCGTTCTGGTTGTCCCAGAAACCGATAGCCGATCCGGCACCGTGGCCGTGAAAGCCGATGGGGTGGCTGTAGATCGACGGGTCCAGACCTTCCGCCAGAGCCTTGCGGCGCGCGACAGCGAGGATCTCGTTGCCGCTTGCCCCGGCGCGGAACGAAGCGATCAGGATATCCTGCACCCGGTTGGTTCCCTCCAACCCTTTGACCAGCCCGGCTGGCGCCGCAGTTTCGCCCGGCCTCAACACGTAAGCGAGATGCTGTGTGTCCGTGTTGAGCCGCAGATAGGTCAGTCCGAAATCGGTCCACAGCAGATCGCCGGGCTGAATCACCGTGTCACCGTCGAGCATACCTTTGACGCCCTGACGCTGGATGCCGACAGAGGGGTGGAACCATGGCTCGAGGCCCAATCCGGCCAGGGTCTCGCGGTACCACCATTGCACGTCGGCAGCGGTCGTCTTGCCCGGAGTGATGACCTCGCGCGAGAACGCCCTGGCGATCAGCGCATGGGCCATCCGCACGATGCCGGGATAGATTTCCAGCTCCAGCGGCGTGCGGCTCTCCAACCAGCGCACCGATAGCGTCTCGCCCGAGACAATCCGCTGGCGGTATCTCTCCGGCAGGGCCGCTGTCATGGCCTGGTACTGGCTCAGGGTCATGCCGTCGCCGAATGCCGTGATGTCCGAGGTATTGATGGCAATCTTGCGGGGGTCGCGCTCGGCTATGATAGCGGCAACTGCCTGCCATTGGTCGGGCTGCTCGGCAGGGTCCCAGGCCGAGCCGAAAAGGTTGGCCAGGCCATAGCGGCTCACCGTCAATCGCTCGACAGGCTGACCGTCGCCGGGATCATGGAAGATCAGGATCGTCCGTCGCCGCGCATGCATGTTTTCGGCGTCGAGCATGGTGGCCAGCACCGGCTCTTCGAAATACTCGCGCGACATCAGCACCCACAGGTCAATGCCCTGTTCGCGCATGATCGCAGGGATAACGGTATCGAGGCGTTCGGCCAGGATCCGGTCGACCAGTTCCGCCCGTTCGCGCATCGGCAGGATGGGCGGCATCTGCGGCGAGGCTTGCTCGATATCCGACAATGGTATGCGCGGCGCTGCATGGACCATGGCAGGAGCGGCGATGGCCGCCAGCGCCAGCAATATCCTGACCAGTCCCCGCATCCTTCTCGGCTCCTTTCGAACTCGTCCCTAAGCTTCCGCACCATTGGCTGCGCTGAGCACGGCTCTGACCGATGCGGTCGCAACATCCTCGTCGATCCCGCAGCCCCATACCGTGCGCCCATCGGGCGTGCGGCACTCGAGATAGGCCGCCGCATTGGCATTGGTGCCGGCGCCGAGCGCATGTTCGGTATAGTCCACGACTTCCAGCTCCACACCGAAGGCTTCGCGCAGGGTCGTCATGACGCTGGAGATCAGGCCGTTGCCGCGTCCCGATACGCTCTGCGCCTTGCCATCGACCTCGATGGTTCCGGCGAACAGGCGCGTGCCGTCACTGGCGCGGCTTTCCTCGTAATCGACGAGGCGGAAGCGGCGCGGCTCCATCTTGACGTAATAGGCGTGGCGGAAAGCGTCCCAGATGTCGCCTGCATTGAGTTCGCGGCCCAGTTCGTCCGCCACGCGCTGGACATGGGGGCTGAAGTCGGCCTGCATCCTCTTGGGCAGTTTGAGGCCCTTGTCCTGCTCCAGCACCCAGGCGAAGCCGCCCTTGCCACTCTGCGAATTGACGCGGATCACCGCCTCGTAATTGCGCCCGAGGTCGGCCGGATCGATCGGCAAATAGGGCACGCGCCACAGCGTGTCGTTCTGCTTCGCATGGGCGGCAAAGCCCTTCTTGATCGCATCCTGGTGGCTGCCGGAAAAGGCGGTGTAGACCAGCTCGCCGCCATAGGGGTGGCGCTGGTGGACGGGGATCTGGTTG
Organism: Parerythrobacter aurantius; assembly: GCF_045291475.1. Classification (NCBI taxonomy): domain Bacteria; kingdom Pseudomonadati; phylum Pseudomonadota; class Alphaproteobacteria; order Sphingomonadales; family Erythrobacteraceae; genus Parerythrobacter; species Parerythrobacter aurantius. The sequence goes on along the minus strand of NZ_CP147985.1, from coordinate 2,562,587 downwards.
CAGTACTCGACCGTCTCGATCACGCGGTCGATATCGGAGAAGTCGAGGCCCGGATCGATCCCCTGCGTGTACATGTTGAGCGCCATGGTCACGAGGCAGCAGTTGCCGGTCCGCTCGCCATTGCCGAACAGGCAGCCTTCGACCCGGTCCGCGCCCGCCATCAGGCCGAGCTCCGCCGCGGCGACGCCGGTGCCGCGATCGTTGTGGGTATGCAGGCTGATCACCGCGCTTTCGCGGTTCGGCAGGTGGCGGCAGAAATACTCGATCTGGTCGGCGTAGATATTGGGGGTCGCCGCCTCGACCGTGGCCGGCAGGTTGAGGATGATCGGCCTTTCGGGTGTCGGCTGGAGGACGTCCATCACCGCGGCGCAGACCTCGATACTGAAGTCGAGTTCGGCGGTTGAGAACGTCTCTGGCGAATACTCGAAATGCCACTCGGTATGGGGGCGCTTCCCGGCCTCGTCGGCCAGGACGCGTGCGCCCGCAACAGCCACGCCGATAACTTCCTCGCGCGTCATCCCGAACACGATCTCGCGCCAGGCGGGGCTGACCGCGTTGTAGAGATGGACGATCGCCGCCCGCGCACCGTCGAGGCTTTCGAAGCTGGTGCGGATCAGCTCCTCGCGGCTCTGTGTCAGCACCTGCACCGTCACATCGTCGGGAATGCGACCCGAGCGGACCAGCCCCTGGATGAAGTCGAATTCGGTCGCGCCCGCGCTGGGGAAGCCGACCTCGATTTCCTTCACCCCGATTTCCACCAGCAGGTCGAAAAAGCGGTTCTTTTTCACCGCGTCCATCGGGTCGATGATCGACTGGTTGCCGTCGCGCAGGTCGGTGCTGAGCCAGCGGGGCGGGGCGGTGATGGTGCGGCTCGGCCATTGCCGGTCGGGCAGCGGCACCTGGGCAAAGGCGCGATACTTGGTCGAGGGATCGGTGAGCATGTTACGCTGGCTGGTCATCGGTTCGGCTTTTCGAGAAATGTCGGGTCGGTCGTGCTAGCCCCTTGAGCGCGTGACGCGCTCTGCCGGCACGCCAGTCGTCACGCCCAAGGGCGTGTAAGTCGAATAAGCAGGCCGGTCTTCGTAACCATGCCGCTCCTATGCGGACTGCGGCGGGGCTTGTAAAGGCAAAGCGGCACGGGCATCGCCGGCAACATTGTTTCGTTTGGGGAAGGATCGCTATGGCAGTGCAATCGGACGCACTCGGGCAGTCGCTGGGCTTCGTGCGGGTAGTCGAACTCGACCCGGCGGGCAGGGCGACGCTCGAATACGAGGCGCGGCCCGGCATGTGCCATTCGGGCGGGGTGGTGCAGGGCGGCTTCATCACGGGCTGGATCGACGCAGCGATGGCGCATGCGGCGATTGCGCTAAACGGCCAGGACATAGTGCCGATGAGCCTCGAGCTGAAGGTCAGCTTCTTCGCGCCCGCACGCCCGGGAATGGTCATCGCCGAAGGCTGGGTCGAGCGGCACGGCAAGCGGACCGGCTTCTACGAGGGGCATCTCAAATCGCCGGACGGGACTGTCCTGGCAAAGGCGACGAGCACGATCCTGCTGGCGGACAAGGCGCGGGTGCTCGCCGCGTCCGAGGCCGCAACCGCATGAGTGCGATACGGCCCTTCGTTCTCGACGTCCCGCAAGAGGAACTCGATCGCCTGCATCGCAAGATCGACGACACCCGGTGGCCCGAGTCCGAACCGGTAAGCGACTGGTCGCAGGGCACGCCGCTCGCCGCCTTGCAGGACCTCGTCGGCTATTGGCGGGACGGCTACGACTGGCGCACCTGCGAGGAGAAACTCAACGGTTTCGGGCAGTTCGTGACGGAGATCGACGGGCTCGACATCCATTTCCTGCACGTCCGCTCGTCGCGCGACGACGCGCTGCCGCTAATAATGACGCATGGCTGGCCCGGTTCGGTCCGGGAATTCTTCGAGGTCATCCCGCTGCTGACCGAACCGGGCGAGGGCGAACAGGCCTTCCACCTCGTGATCCCGTCGCTGCCCGGTTTCGGTTTTTCCGGCAAACCGGCGGTGACGGGCTGGGGCGTGGAGAAGATCGCACGGGCCTGGGCCGAACTGATGGAGCGGCTCGGTTATACCCGCTGGGTCGCGCAGGGCGGCGACTGGGGCTCGGCAGTGACTACAGCCATCGGCGCGCAGGCTCCACAGGGCTGCATCGGTATCCATGTCAACATGCCCATCGGTCGGCCCGGCCCGGACGATCTGGCCAATCCTTCGCCAGACGAGCTGAAAGCGCTCAAGGCTCTGCAATACTATCAGGAATGGGACTCCGGCTATTCCAAGCAGCAAAGCACCCGCCCGCAAACAGTGGGCTACGGGCTGGTCGATTCCCCGGTCGGCCTTGCCGGGTGGATCTTCGAGAAGATGCATGCGTGGACCGACAATGCGGGCTCGCCATTCGATGCGCTGAGCAAGGTTGCGATCCTCGACAACATCATGCTCTATTGGCTGCCCGCGACCGGTGCCTCGGCCTCACGGCTATACTGGGAAAGCTTTGCGAAATTCGGTGAGGGTCAGGTTGCCATTCCTGCGGGAGCAAGCGCCTTCCCCAAGGAAATCATTCCCGCCCCGCGCAAATGGGCCGAGCGGCGCTACACCAATCTCGTGTATTGGAACGACTTGCCGAAGGGCGGACACTTCGCCGCTTGGGAGCAGCCGGAGCTATTCGCGGGCGAGTTGCGCGCCTGTTTCTCGCAGATGGTCTAGCGCCAGCGCAACCGGTCGGCAGTAAGCTGGTCGACGCCGGTGACACCCATCAACCGCATCCCGCGCTCGATCTCGTCCTTGAGGATGCCGATGGCGCGTTCGACCCCGTCCTGGCCCGCTGCGGCGAGGGCGTAGAGGTACAGCCTCCCGCCGCTCGCCGCCGTTGCACCGGCGCAGAGGCTCTTGAGCACATGCGTCCCGCGCCGCACGCCGCCGTCGCAGATGATTTCGATTTCGCCGCCCACCGCATCGACGATCTCCCGCAACTGGTCGAAGGGTGCGCGGCTGCCGTCGAGTTGCCTGCCGCCATGGTTGGAGATCATGATAGCATCCGCCCCGATCTCGACCGCACGGCGGGCATCGGCGGCGCTCATCACGCCCTTGAGGCAGAAAGTGCCACCCCAGTCCTGCCGGATCCGCGCGGCCGTATCCCAGTCCATCGAGGTATCGAGCATGGTGTTGAAATATTCGGCGATGCTTACTGCCTTGCCGCTGCCCTCGCTGACATGGGTATCGAGGTTGGGCAGGCGAAACTTCTCGCGCAGCAGGTAATCGAGTGTCCAGCGGGGGCGAGTGGCATAGCTCCACACGGCACTAGGGGAAAAGCGGGGCGGGGTGGTGAAACCGGATCGCAGGCACCGCTCGCGCTTGCCGGAAACTATCGTGTCGACCGTCAGCGCCAGCGCGTCGAACTGCGCGGCTTGGCAGCGCTCGATCATGCTGGCGTTCAGGCCCTTGTCCTTGTGGACATAGAGCTGGAACAGTTTCGGCCCACCGGTCAGCGCCGCAATCTCCTCGATGCTGCGCGTGGCGAGACTGGAGATGCCGAACCACAATCCGAACTTCTCGGCCGCCTTCGCCACCGCGGTTTCGCCCTGCCAGTGGAAGGCCCGCTGGACGGCGGTGGGGCTCAGGAGCAGCGGCAGATTGCTCTTGCGGCCCATGATGGTGCAGCCGGTGTCTATCTCGGCGACACCGGCAAGCACATCGGGCACGAGGTCGACATCGTCGAACGCCGCCGTGTTGCGCGCCTTGGTCCGCTCGTCATCCGCCGCCCCGTCGATATAGTCGAACACCGGCCAGGGCAGGCGTGCCTTTGCCAGCCTGCGAAAATCGTCGATGTTGTGGCAGTCGGACAGCCTCATGCGCGGCCCAATGCCTGCCGTTCCTGCAGCGTCAGGCGTCGTGGCTGGACGATTGGTTGCAGTGTTCCGCTGACGAACAATTCGCACCGTCGACGGTCGCCGGTGATGATGTCGGCCAGCATGCGTTTGAAGAAGCGCCGCATCAGCTTTCCCATTGACATGGCAGGCAGGTCGCTGACGTCCCCCTTCGCTTCACTGAGGAACAAGTATCCGGCAGGTTTACCCAACAGCCGCTCGACATCACCCGCGTCGCAGTTTCCGAGCAGTGTGGTGATGTAGGGTATGCGCCCGTTTTTGTAGCTGTTGAACATGGGGGAGCCGCAGCAAGCGGCGTACCATCGCGTAGTTGCCCGCTCTGTCATATGCAAACAGGCCAGCTGCTCCTTTCCCGTGTCGATGCGCACGCGCGCGCAACGCGATTGATAGAGCGGCGTACCACCATGAGGCTCAAGCAGGCGGTCTTCCTTGTCGAACAACCTGGCGAAGTCGCGACAATCGGAGCAGCAGCAGACGACATGATCGCCACTGACCGCATCCGCACGCTCGATCTCGCCACTCACGGCGCCACAGGCGCAGGCGAAGCGTAAAGTGTCGATCATGGCTGACGCCTCTCAAGTTCGGGCAGCGTATATCGCACGGCAATATCGTCATAGGGCCGCGCGCGATACCTCGGATCGACTGCCAGGCAGCCCTGGCCGCAGACCTGCTCTGCCACTTCGTCCTGCCAATCGATTTTCCAGAGACGTCCGCCAGGAGTGGCCACGAAGCCATCGATCTGTTCGTGGATGTCCGCCTCCATGTCCAGCGTGGACGGCACCTCGCTGTCGAACGAGGGATTGTAGGCACCGTGGGTGTGGAAGGTGGCCACCGGATATTGCCCTTTCGGCGATAGCCAGGGAAGTGCGCATTCGCTTTCCCGACCTTCGACCACGAAGGAGATATCGAGCCGTCCGGCGTCGTCTTCGAGAATGAGGCCGCAATACTCCTTGCGCTCGGCGAAAGACCGGCGCTGGATACCGTCCAGTGACGTGCGGGCGAAAGCGACAATGGCTTCGTCGCTCGCGACGGGATCACGGCCGGTATGGGGATTATCGTGCGCGCGAATGGTGCCCCGGACTACGATCGCAATCCATGCCAGCGCGCACAGTGCGAGAATCACTGCATTGAAACGGACGGCACGCATGTCTGCCGGGCTGTGAAGCGCCACAGCCCGGATGTCGACCGGCTTATTGCTTTTCGAAGGCGACGCTGATGTCCAGCGTTACATCGCGACCGATGGCCGGTGCCGCATAGGCAATGCCCCATTGGGTCCGGTCGATTACCGCCCGCCCTTCGAACCCGACGGTTGCCTTCTTGTTGAAGGGATTGGTGCCGGCACCCGTCAACTCCACCAGGATCGCGACCGGCCCGGTCTTGCCGTTCATGGTCAACTGGCCGGTAACGAGGGCGGTTGTCTCCCCGGTCCGCCGGACATCGGTGGAAACGAACTTTGCAGCGGCCGGATCAGGCCCGAAAAAGTCCGGCGCTGCGCCGTCTTTGCCGGGCCGCAGAAGGTGTTCCTTCAGTCCGGCGCTCGAAACCGCCAGCGAGCTTATGGGAATGGTGAGGTCGAATTTGGCGGCCTCGACGTTGGCGGGATCCAGTTCCATCGTACCGGTCACGTCTCCAAACAGACCAAGGTAATCGTTGAAGCCGAAATGGCTTACCCGCCACCCGACCTGCGTGTGCGAAGGATCCACCATGTAGGTGCCGGCAGTCACCCGCGATACCTGCGCGGCGCCGGGCACTCCGGCCTCCTGCGCCGCGATCGAGGTCACGGCAAATGCGGACGAGCCCAGCAGGGCGAGGGCAATAAGGCCTTTCTTCATGCGATCCTCCTGAATGTTCCCGTCGCCTCGTCAACCGGAGGCCGCGGCATCGGTTCCTTGCTGCCAAGTCAGTTCTTGTCCTTGTCGACCAGCTTGTTGGCGCTGATCCACGGCATCATGGCGCGCAGTTTCGCGCCGGTCTGTTCGATGGGGTGCGCCTCGGCACGCTTGCGCGCGGCCTTGAGCTCGGGCTGGCCGGCGCGGTTGTCGAGCACGAAGTTCTTCACGAAGCGGCCCGACTGGATGTCGTCGAGCACGCGCTTCATCTCGGCCTTGGTCTCGGCGGTGATAATGCGCGGGCCAGTGGTGATGTCGCCATATTCGGCGGTGTTGCTGATCGAATAGCGCATGTTGGCGATGCCGCCTTCATAGAGCAGGTCGACGATCAGCTTGGTTTCGTGGAGACACTCGAAATAGGCCATTTCGGGGGCGTAGCCGGCCTCGACGAGCGTCTCGAACCCGGCCTGGATCAGGTGCGTGATCCCGCCGCACAGCACAGCCTGCTCGCCGAACAGGTCGGTTTCGCATTCCTCGCGGAAATTGGTCTCGATAATGCCCGAACGGCCACCGCCAACGCCGCTGGCATAGGCAAGGGCGACATCATGCGCCGCGCCGCTGGCATCCTGGTGGATGGCGATAAGGCACGGCACGCCGCCGCCTTTCTGGTATTCGCTGCGCACGGTGTGACCGGGGCCCTTGGGCGCGATCATGATAACGTCGATATCCGATGGCGCTTCGATCAGGCCGAAGTGGACATTGAGGCCGTGGGCGAAGGCAAGAGCGCTGCCGGGCTTCATATTGCCCTTGAGGTCGTTCTCCCAGATCGCCGCTTGGTGCTCGTCCGGCGCGAGGATCATCAGGATATCGGCCCAGGCGGCCGCGTCCTTGTTGCTCAGCACCTTGAAGCCTGCGGTTTCGGCCTTCTTGGCGGTGGCCGACCCTTCGCGAAGGGCGATGGCGACGTCCTTTACACCGCTGTCCCGCAGGTTCTGAGCATGGGCATGGCCCTGGCTGCCATAGCCGACAATGGCGATCTTCTTGCCGGTGATGAGGCCCAGGTCGGCGTCGGCGTCGTAGTATACTTTCACGTCATATCCTCGCTTTGATGTCTGCCGTCACCCCGGCCTCGCGCCGGGGTCCCGCTTTTCCTGCGATGGTGCAAGAGAGAAGCGCGATCCCGGGTCAGGCCCGGGATGACGATGATTGGTGTCATATCGTAACGTCAAACCCCCTCCGGCCCGCGCATCATGCCAACGATGCCGGTACGGCCGACTTCGACCAGGCCGAGCTCGCGCATCAGGGTGATGAAGCTGTCGACCTTGTCGGGCGGGCCGGTGATCTCGAAGATGAAGCTCTCCGTCGTGGTGTCGACCGGGCGGGCGCGAAAAATGTCGGCGAGGCGCAGTGCCTCGACCCGCTTCTCGCCGGTGCCCGCGACCTTCACCAGCGCCAGCTCGCGTTCCACATGCGGGCCGGCTTCGGTCAGGTCGGTGACCTTGTGCACGGGCACCAGGCGTTCGAGCTGAGCGTGGATCTGGTCGATCACTTCGGGCGGGCCGTTGGTGACGATGGTGATCCGGCTGATCGCATGGTCCTCGGTGATGTCGGCCACGGTCAGGCTGTCGATGTTGTAACCGCGTGCGGTGAACAGCCCGGTGATCTTGGCGAGGATACCCGGCTCGTTGTCCACGGTCACGGCAAGGACGTGACGTTCGGCGGCTTTTTCGGTGATTTTCATATTTTAATCGGTTGCCATGCAAAATTCTTGGGGAGTGTCAGCTACTACCGCACACTTCGCAAAAAGCTCATCTGCGCCAGAGTTTCGGTTGAGCGTATAGTTCCCAATGGACTGTGAAACTTCTCGATCTGTCATTGGAAAAGCCGTTGGGAGAACGGTTCCTTCGGGAAATACAATGACCTTGCAAATGGCCTCGTCACCACACGCCGATTTGGATGCGGTTTGAATTGCTTCGTAAGATGCGTCTGCCTTGATCGACGCAAAAATGGTTCCTGGGACCACAGTTTGCACATCTGTGAACTCAATTGGACTATCGCCTTTGGCGTCCACATCAAGTGTCTGATTGCACGCAGCCAGGGACAACAATAGTATACCGAATAAGGGTTTTCTCATTGTGTAAGTTCCCATCACACCAGCGCCTTGGCTTCATCGTCCATCGTGCCTTCGACATGGTCGCCATACAGCAGCATGTCGGTGTGCGCCGCGCCGCTCGGAATCATGGGGAAGCAGTTGGCGTCCTTTGATACCAGGCAATCGACGATCACCGGCCCGTCATGCGCCAGCATCGCTTCGATCCCGGCATCGAGCCCGGCCTCGTCCTCGATGCGGATGCCCTTCCAGCCATAGGCTTCGGCAAGGCGGACGAAATCGGGCAGGCTGTCGGAGTAGCTGTTCGAATAGCGGCTTTCATAGGTCAGTTCCTGCCATTGGCGGACCATGCCCATGTACTCGTTGTTGAGGATGAAGATCTTGACCGGCAGGCGATACTGGCTCGCCGTACCGAGTTCCTGGATGTTCATCTGGATCGACGCTTCGCCGGCGATATCGATCACCAGCGCATCGGGATTGCCCAGCTGCGCGCCGATCGCTGCGGGCAGGCCATATCCCATCGTGCCGAGGCCGCCACTGGTGAGCCATTTGTTGGGCTTGTCGAAGCCGAAATACTGCGCCGCCCACATCTGGTGCTGGCCGACCTCGGTGGTGATGATCGGCTCGCGGTCCCTGGTCAAGGCATAGAGTCGCTCGACGGCCTTTTGGGGCATGAGAGCCGGACCCTTTTCGGGATAGGCGAGGCATTCGCGAGCCCGCCAACCGGCGATGCGGGCCTTCCATTCGCCCATGTCCTGCGCGCGGCGATCCCCCCAGGCAGCGATGACCTGTTCAAGCACCGTGCCGCAATCGCCGACGATCCCGAGGTCGACCGGCACGATCTTGTTGATGCTGGCACGGTCGATATCGATGTGGATCTTCTTCGAATCCGGCGCAAAGGCATCGAGACGGCCCGTCACCCGGTCGTCGAAGCGCGCGCCGACGGCGATGATGAGATCGGCCTTGTTCATCGCCATATTGGCTTCGAAGGTGCCGTGCATCCCCAGCATGCCGAGCCAGTCGGGATGGTCCGAAGGAAACGCACCGAGGCCCATCAGCGTCGAGGTGAGCGGCGCGTTGGTGAGCAATTGCAACTGGCGCAGCGCTTCGCTGGCCTGCGGGCCGGAGTTGATGACCCCGCCGCCGGTATAGAAGACGGGGCACTTGGCCGCCGCTATCATGTCGACCGCTTCCAGCACCTCATCGGCGTGGGCAACCGTACGGGGCTGGTAGCGGGCCGAGGCGAGCGGCTTGGCCTTCTCCGAGGCGTCAACCGCGCCCATCGCGATCTGCACGTCCTTGGGAATGTCGATCAGGACGGGGCCGGGACGGCCCGAGGTGGCAATGCGGAACGCCTCGTGGATCGTCGCTGCCAGCTGGTCGGGGTTCTTCACCAGGTAGTTGTGCTTGGTGCAGTGGCGCGTGATGCCGACGGTGTCCGCCTCCTGGAAGGCGTCGCTGCCGATCAGGCTGCTCGGCACCTGCCCGGTGATGACCACCATCGGGATCGAGTCCATGTATGCATCGGCAATGCCGGTGACGGCGTTGGTCGCGCCCGGGCCACTGGTGACGAGCACGACGCCTGGCTTGCCGGTCGAGCGGGCGTAGCCTTCCGCCGCATGCGCCGCGCCAGCTTCGTGGCGGACGAGGATGTGGCGGATACGCTCGCTGCCGAACAGCTCGTCATAGATCGGCAGCACCGCGCCGCCGGGATAGCCGAAGATTACCTCGACGCCCTCACGCACGAGGCAATCGACGAGGATCGCCGCTCCGCTGCGTTCGGTGGGGGCAGGCATTTGCGGTCTCCTGATAAAACCGGGCCCGGCGTTCCTTGAGAGAACGTCGGGCCCAGGGGTTGTCCAAGGCCCGTGTACGAGTCTGTTTATGTCCTGTCAAACGCTAATTTTGAAATAATCCTTCAAAAACCTCTTCCAGATTGAAATCTATGCTGCTGATCCGTGGCCAGCCTTCCGGCGGTTGGTGCCGGAACCAGGTGTATTGCCGCTTGGCATAATTGCGCGTCGCCTGCTGGCCAGCGGCGATGCATTGTGCGCGGTCAAGCTCGCCTTTCAGCATCGGCGCGATTTCCGCGACGCCGATGGCGCGCATGACGGGGAGGGCGGGGTCCAGCCCGCGCGCAAGCAGCGCTTCGACCTCACCCACGGCTCCCAACTCCAGCATCATCGCATAGCGCCTGTCGCAGCGGGCATAGAGCCAGTCGCGATCCGGAAGAAGGACCAAGGGAAAGAGCTGGACCCGGTCGCCGATCCCACCTTCCTTGCGCTCTTGCCATCGGTCGAGCGTGCAGCCGGTCGATCGCACCACTTCGAGCGCCCTCGCGGTTCGCGCCGCATCTGCCGGAGCCAGCCGTGCCGCAGCTGCCGCATCCTCCATTTCGAGCGCAGACCGCGCCTCGGCCTGCGAAAGTGCACGCACCGCCTGCCGGATATACGGGTCGATCGGCGGGATCGGAGCGATTCCGTCCAGCAGCGTACGGATGTAAAGACCGGTTCCGCCGACAAGGATGGGCACAATGCCTGCGGTCTGGGCCGCCTCGATTTCCTGTTTCGCCTGCCCGGCCCAATCGGCTCCCGAGCAGGCCTGCGCACCGTCCCATTCTCCGAAAAGACGGTGCGGCACACCATGCATGTCGTCTTCGGAGGGGCGGGCGCTCAATACTCGCAGATCGGCATAGACCTGTGCGCTATCGGCGTTGATCACGACCGCCTCGCGCCCCTGTTCGCGCAAGGCAAGCGCCAGACGCACCGCGACATCGCTCTTGCCGCTGGCGGTCGGCCCTGCAATCAGCGCCAGCGGCGGCAGGTCGTTGCCCGATTCTGGAGAAAGCTGCGTGCTCATCGCCCGCCTGATAGCAGACCCTGACGGACTGTTGAGCCGTATCGAAGCCTTGAAGCACGCGCTCGAACCCGAAGGCTTGCCGCTGGCCGTCACGGCAGAAGCCATACCCGAAGGCGTGCTGGTAGAGATCGAGACGTTTTCAGGCAGCACGCGGCTTCTTCGCGCCGCCCTCGACAGCCAGTTTGCCGGTACCGACGGGCTTATCGCCGACGGGACCATTGCCGTGCCGCAAGTTTTCGTAAGCGACATGGATTCGACCATGATCGGCCAGGAGTGCATCGACGAACTGGCCGATTACGCCGGGATCAAGCCCCAGATCGCGGAAATCACCGAGCGCGCCATGCAAGGCGAACTCGACTTCGAGAATGCGTTGCGGGAACGCGTGGCCCTGCTGGCAGGGCTCGAGGAATCCGCCATCGATCGCTGCCTTGCGGAACGCGTGCGGCCCAATCCCGGTGCGGAAATTCTTGTCGGAACGCTCAAGGCTCGCGGTTGCCGGACGGCCCTTGTCACGGGCGGGTTCCATCATTTCGCCGATCCGGTCGCATCCCTGCTGGGCTTCGAGCACGTGGTTGCGAACCGGCTGGACGTTCGCGACGGCATACTGACCGGGTCGCTGGCAGGGCCGGTCGTCGACGCGTCGACAAAGAAAGCCTCTTTACTGAGCCTGGTAGGGGAAGGTGGTGCCGGGACAGTCGGCATGGCGGCGGGCGACGGCGCCAACGACATCCCGATGCTGGAAGCGGCGCATTGCGGTGTTGCCTACCATGCAAAACCTGGAGCACGAGCGGCGGCCCATTGCTGGATCGACCGGGGCGATCTGACCTCTATCCTCATCCTGCTCGGAATTCCCCGGGAAGAGTGGACGATCGCCTAGTGCCTGATGCCGCATTGGTCCTATCCAGGTAGCTCAGCCGAAAATAGAAAAGTCACATTGTCCCCTTAGGCAAGCGACATGAACGATACGATTCGATCCTTTCCACCCGGCACCCTGGTCGATCTCGCGCCCGACGGAACCCTCTTCCGGCATCCCGAGCGACCGGCGCCCCGCCGCAATCTTCGCGCCGCACTGTATCATTTCCGCGAGTTGCTGAAGGACAAGGAAGAGACGAGCCACGTTTTCAAGATTTTCGAGGCGCTGCCGTCCGGCCGGTTCCTGCCGATGGCGCGGGCCTTTACGCTGAGCCGGGAAGGCCAGCGGGTCCGCGAAAGCGAAAAATTCCTCCCCGATATCCTCGATGACCACGACGCGCTTCGCCGCATGCCGGCAGGAAGCGTTGCGCACGCCTATTGCGATTTCATGGAACAGGAAGGCCTGACGGCCGCGGGGCTGGTCGAGGAAGGCGCCAAGGCATGGCCCGACAGGCCGAGGTACGGCGATCTCATCGAATGGTATGCAGCCCGTCGACGCGACACGCATGACCTGCTTCATGTGCTGACAGGTTACGGTCGCGACGCGCTCGGGGAACAATGCGTGCTGGCCTTTACCTATGGTCAGGCGGGTGGTCTCGCTCATCTGTTCATCGCCTACCTGGGCGCGTTGAACGTGAAGCGCGGAGCAGGCAACGCAGCCCCGGTACTTGGCGCGGTCCGCCAGGCTCACCGAATGGGGGCGGGGGCGCCGTGCATCGCCGAAATGCCTGTCAGGCAACTTCTCAAGATGCCGCTTGGTGATGCGCGCTCGCTGCTCAAGATCGGCCGGATCGACCGGTACCACGCCTGCCACAGCACCTGGCGCGAGCACGGCATCGACCCGTACAACTTGCTGGCCAGCGTGGCGACCGCCGCCTGAGTTTCACAGCCAGCTGGCGATCTGTTCCAACGGCTTTTTGCGCAGCGCATGAGCCGGCACGGTTGCATCGGGAGCCGGGTGCCCCACGACCACGATCATCGCGGGTTTTTCATGCTCGGGCCTGCCGCACAGGCTGCGCAGGAAACCCATCGGTGAAGGCGTGTGGGTAAGGGTGGCCAGGCCGGCGGCATGAAGGGTCGTCAGCAACATCCCGCAAGCGATGCCAACGCTTTCGTTGACATAGTAGTTTTGCGTCGAGCCATCCTCTTCGATCCCGCCCTTGCGCTGGGCGAAAACCACGATCAACCAGGGCGCAGTCTCCAGGAATGGCTTGTCCGCATCGGTGCCGAGCGGACCGAGCGCATCGAGCCATTCCTCCCCCGCTTTTGCCTTGCCGCCATCCTCTCCATAGAAGCGGCGTTCCTCCGCCTCAGCGGCTTCGCGGATGGCGCGTTTCTTGTCGGGCGAGGATATCACCGCAAAATGCCACGGCTGGTGGTTGGCACCGTTCGGCGCACTGCCTGCTGCAAGAACCGCTAGCTCGATGATCTCGCGCGGGACCGGGACATTGCTGAAATACCGGCAGCTGCGGCGACTGTTCAGGGTATCGCGCATGGAGCGGGCAGCAACGAGGCGCTCGTCGTCGGTCATGACGGGCAGGGTGTAGGGCAGGGTGTCGTGGTGTTTCATCACTTCCGTATCGCGCCTTTGAACAGGAAGGGAAAGCCCGTGGCGACCGCGCAATATTGACAGTGATGTAAGTTAGTCGCAGATTTCCGGCAGAGGAGATCGCCCATGTCGTTGCTGGAACGCCCGCTCGTCCATCCCGATCGCAAGATTACCGGCTTCCGCCCGTTCAAGGCGCTCAGGCATTTCGGCAAGCTGGTGCAGGACAAGGAAGACACCGAGCAGGTATTTCACATCATCGATGCGCTCAAATCGAGGAAAAACCTGCGCCAGATGCAAGCCTTCCTCGCGACAGACGAGGCTCGGGCGCTGCTGGAGCGTAACGAAGAGCTCCCCGCCCTGCTCGACGACCACGCCCGCTGGATGGGCTGCGCGCCCAACTCGCTCGCGCGCCGGTATGTCCAGTTCATGCAGCGCGAGCAATTGACGGCGAAGGGTCTGGTCGAGGAAAGCTATCGCTTCAAACCGAAGTCGCAGCGGCATGCCGACCTCTACGAATGGTATATCGAGCGGCTGCGCGATACGCATGACCTGTTTCACGTGTTGACCGGATACAGCCGCGACGGTCTGGGCGAACTGTGCTTGCTCGGCTTCAGTTACGAACAGAACCATTCGCCCGGCGTCCTGTTCATCACGCTGATGGGTGCACGCCAGACGAAGAAGGAAAGCGGCTTGTCGGAACCCGTGGACGCTGCAATCCGCGAAGGACGCAGACTGGGCCGGGAGGCAAGAAAGCTGGCCCACGCTGATCTGCTCGCGATGATGCCCGAAGATATCGACACGGTGCGCCGTAAACTCAACATCGGCACCCCTCATGCCTATTACCGGTGCTTCGACATGTTCCGGCAGATCAACCCGCACTACGGAACGCTGGAAGAACGGCTGGCGAAGGCAGCCTGAGGGTCAGCGCAGTTCCTTGCGGATCACGAGCTTGAGGCCGGACCAGGTCTCGTCGATCGCGCAGACCTTGGTATCGACGAGGCCTATCGGCAGGCAGATTTCGCGGATGGTGTCCTCGGTGATATCGGTCTCGACGCCGGATGCCTTCTTGGGCCAGCTGACCCAGATCTGACCGTCGCTGGCAATCTGGTTGCGCAATATGGCGAGAAGAGCTTGCAGCTCCGCATGTTCGGTCACGAAGATATGGGCAGTGTCGATCCCTTCGGCAGGATCGCCCACGAAAGTCAGTTCCAGCGCATATTCGTCGATCTCGTCCTGCACATGATCGGGCATGGCATGAAACCAGCACCGCTGCCCGTCGCGCAGGGAAAGCTTCTTTGCGAGCGGTGTGCCGGAATAGCCCGACGCCACCGGTTCAGGCTTCCATCCAGTCGCGGAAGAAGCTGGCATGGGCTTCGCGCAAATCGGCAATCGACACGCGGCTGCTGCCGATCGAGACGGCATCGCCGCCAGTTGTGCCGATCTTTTCGAACGGCACTTCGGCCCGGTCGAGATCAACTTCGTTGCGATAGGTGACGAGGTAGCGGGCCTGGCATTCGTTGAAGGCGAAGGAACCAGTCATCGCATCCACTTTCGCGCCGATCCCGCTCGCCAGCGCCATTTCGGCAAGAGCTACGGCGAGGCCGCCGTCGCTGATGTCGTGCACGGCGGTTACCTTGCCCTCGGCGATAAGTTTGCGGATGATTTCGCCCATCAGGCGTTCGTCCTGCAAATCCACCCGGGGCGGATCGCCTGCTTCGAGACCATGGATCTCGCGCAGCCACAGCGACTGGCCCATCTCCGGATAATGTGCGCCGATCGCCGCGATATTTTCGCCCTCGGCCTTGAAACCCATGGTCATCATCGTGGCATGATCCTCGATGATGCCGACGCCGCCGATCGCCGGGGTGGGCAGGATCGCGGAACCGCCGCCAGTCGCCTTGCTCTCGTTGTAGAGGCTGACGTTGCCGCTAACGATCGGGAAGTCGAGCGCGCGGCAGGCGTCGCCCATGCCTTCGAGCGCATGGACCAGCTGGGCCATGATCTCGGGCCGCTGCGGATTGGCGAAGTTGAGGCAATTGGTCACGGCCAGCGGCTTCGCGCCGACAGCGCAGAGATTGCGATAGGCCTCGGAAATCGCCTGCTTGCCGCCTTCGTACGGGTCGGCATAGACATAGCGCGGGGTGCAGTCCGTGGTGATCGCGAGCGCCTTCTTCGTGCCGTGCACGCGCACGACGCCGGCATCGCCGCCGGTCTGGAGCGTGTCGGCCCCGACCTGGCTGTCGTACTGCTCCGAAATCCACCGGCGCGAGGCGAGGGCGGGGGTGCCCATCAGCTTCAGCAAGTCGGCGCAAATGTCGGTGCTTTCGGGGACGTCGCCCAGCGGTGCGACCTTGGCCCAGGCCTTGTACTCTTGCTTCGACAGGTAAGGCCGGTCGTACAAGGGTGCATCGGCCGCCAGCGGACCCAGCGGGATGTCGCAGACCACCTCGCCGTTCCACTCCAGCACCATGTGCCGCGTATCGGTAACTTCGCCGATGACCGCGAAGTCGAGCTCCCACTTGCGGAAGATCGCCTCGGCCATCGGCTCCTTGCCGGGCTTCAGCACCATGAGCATGCGCTCCTGGCTCTCGCTCAGCATCATCTCGTAGGGCGTCATGCCTTCCTCGCGGCAGGGCACCCTGTTCATGTCGAGCCGGATACCGGCCTTGCCGTTGGTCGCCATTTCGACGGAGGAAGAGGTGAGTCCCGCCGCGCCCATGTCCTGGATCGCGACGATGGCATCGGTCGCCATCAGTTCGAGGCAGGCCTCGATCAGCAGCTTCTCGGTGAAGGGATCGCCGACCTGCACGGTTGGGCGCTTGGCCTCGGCATCCTCGCCGAAATCCGCGCTGGCCATGGTCGCGCCGTGGATCCCGTCGCGGCCGGTCTTCGAACCGACATAAACGATCGGATTGCCGACGCCGGTGGCCGCCGAATAGAAAATCTTGTCGGCATCGGCCACGCCCACGGTCATCGCGTTGACGAGGATGTTGCCGTCGTAGGCAGGGTGGAAATTCGTCTCGCCCGCAACGGTCGGCACGCCGACGCAATTGCCGTAGCCGCCGATCCCCGCGACCACGCCTTTGACAAGATGCCGCATCTTGGGATGTTCCGGCCGGCCGAAGCGCAGCGCGTTGGCATTCGCCACCGGCCGCGCACCCATGGTGAAGACGTCGCGCAGGATACCGCCCACGCCGGTCGCCGCGCCTTGATAGGGCTCGATGTAGCTCGGGTGGTTGTGGCTCTCCATCTTGAAGATGGCCGCCTGCCCGTCACCGATGTCGATCACGCCTGCGTTCTCGCCCGGACCGCAGATGACCCACGACGCTTCCGTCGGCAGCTTCTTCAAGTGCAGGCGGCTCGACTTGTACGAGCAATGCTCCGACCACATGACCGAGAAGATGCCGAGCTCTACCAGGTTCGGCTCGCGGCCCAGCGCATGCAGGACGCGCTCGTATTCTTCAGGGCTGAGGCCGTGCTGTTCGACGACTTCGGGTGTGATCGATTCGCTGGTGCTGGGCATGGCAGCGCCCCTAGCGAAGCGGGCCTGCAATCGCCAGCCCGTGCCGGGCTTTTATGCAGCGCGTCGGTGCCGACGCGTCGATCCGACCCACACGGCAATCAGCGTCGGCAGGCCGAAGCCGAAAAAGCCGAGGATCGGCACGGCGATGCTCCAGGCCTCCGGCTCGGGCGCAAGCCAGTTGAAGGCCTGCAGCGCGAGCAACAGGGCGAAGAGGACAACCGGCGGCCCCACCGGGCCCTTGGTGTTGCGCAGGTAAAGCCAGAAACATGCACCCGTCAGCCCGAGTTCCAGCGGTATCGCGACGAAGGGGTAATTCCAAAGGCCGAACCCGAGCTTCGGCGGCGAACCGGCAAGGGTCAGGTCGGGGCGGTGCACCAGCAGGTCGAGCAGCCAGTGCGATAACACGACCGCACCGCCAATCAGGGCTCCGACAAGGTCACGCCGCCAGAGCACCAGTATGGCGGCAAAGGCTATCGCCCAGACTGCGCTGCCGAGCAGGCTGTGCGTGTAGGGCATATGGTACAGGTCCATGGCGTTCATGGAAGTCGCGCCCGGCACCATCCGCATTTTCTCGACGCCGACTATCGAAAGGCCGAAAAACCCCCAATCGACCAATTGCCCGGCAACGAAAAGGGTGCCCAGTCTGGGGGCGCGGGGAGACGCTGCCGCCGCGAGAAAAGCCGGAGCCCAATGCCCGATGAACATCAGGCGAAACGTCCGACCGCCCAGGTCGCCGCCGTGGCGGCGACGCAGGTTGCAAACGCACCCCACAGTATATCGGTCACCGTAACGTAGGTCGGCCAGGTCTTCATGATGACCTGGTTGGTAAGGTCGAATGTGGCGTAACACAACGCCCCGAGAAGCGCGCCATTGAGGGCAGCGGCGCCGAGACCGCCCTCTAGCCCCGGTCGCACCGCAAACCAGACGATACCGGCGACGTAGAACAGGTAGAACGGGATTGCTGCCCCCATGCGAAACTCGTCGGCAAGAATGTCGCCGAGGGCGGGGCGGTAGAAATTATTTCCGGCCCAGCTGAGCCAGATGGCATCGAGCACGCCGAAGACGACAGCTGTGGCTGCGTACGCAATGATCCAGCTCATATTCTCTCCCCTGCTGCTGCACACGGCTTGACCCGCGACGGGGCCAAGGCCAATGCTGCTGCTTATGGATGAGGAACAAACCGCCGTCGCGGGCAAAATTTCCGAACTGAGTTTCGAGGACGCGTTGCGCGCGCTGGAGCAGGTCGTCCGCCAGCTCGAAAGCGGGGATGTCGCGTTGGACCAGTCGATTTCGCTGTACGAACGCGGCGAGGCTTTGCGCCAGCATTGCCAGGCTCGCCTCGACGCGGCGCAAGCGCGGATCGAGGCGATCGTCCAGGATTCCCGCGGGCAGGCCAGTGGCACAAGGCCCTTCGATTCCGATGTCTGACATGCAGATCGTCGATAACGACGCAGCGAGGCTTGCCGATGCACTGGACAGGATTGCGCGGGATGTCGACGCGGTCTTCGATGCATTGCTGCCCGTTCCGGACGATACGAGGGCACGGCTGATCGAAGCCATGCGCTACGCCGCGATGGATGGCGGAAAGCGCGTGCGGCCGTTGCTGCTCGTGTCCGTTGCGGAAATGCTGGGGGTCGGCCGCGATCGGGCGCTCCGGGCGGCCTGCGCCGTCGAATCGATCCACGTCTATTCGCTGATCCACGACGACCTGCCGTGCATGGACGATGACGATATGCGGCGCGGGAGGCCCACGACGCACAGGGCGTTCGACGAGGCAACGGCGGTTCTTGCCGGCGATTCGCTACACGCCCTAGCGTTCGAGATCCTGACCGATGCGGAAACGTCGACCGATCCCTTCACGCAGGCGGAACTCGTCCGCTGCCTTGCCATGGCCAGCGGCATGGATGGAATGGCCGGCGGCCAGATGATGGATATGGCCGCCGAAAGCGCTGCGTACGACCTGCGCACCATTACCCGGCTGCAGCAGCTGAAAACCGGTGCGCTGCTGGCAGCGTCTGTGGAAATGGGCGCGATCATGGGCAAGCTTCCGCCGGAGGGCAGGTCGTCGCTCCGCGCCTATGCCCGCGATATCGGCCTCGCCTTCCAGATAGCCGACGACCTTCTCGACGCCGAAGGCGACGAGGCGCTTGCCGGCAAGGCGCTGCGCAAGGATGACGAGCAAGGCAAGCAGACCTTCGTCACGCTCATGGGGATAGACGGCGCTAGGGCACAGGCCAGCGCCCTGGTCGAGCAGGCCGTCGGCCATCTCGCGCAATATGGCGAGGATGCGGCTGTGCTGCGGGCCCTGGCGCGGTACATCGTCGAAAGGGATCACTGATGGCGCATCGTATCGGGGTTTATCCGGGCACGTTCGATCCGATCACGCGCGGCCATCGCGACATCATCCGGCGCGGCGCCAAGCTGGTCGACACGCTGATCGTGGGTGTCACGACCAACCCGTCCAAGAACCCGATGTTCACACCCGACGAGCGGATCAGCATGGTCACCGACGAGCTGGCCGACATGGGCCTGGACAACACCCGCGTCGTGGGCTTCGATGCGCTGTTGATGAAGTTTGCCAAGGCCCAAGGGGCCAGCGTCATCGTGCGTGGCCTGCGCGCCGTGGCCGACTTCGAATACGAATACCAGATGGCGGGGATGAACCAGCAGCTCGATCACAGCATCGAGACGGTGTTCCTCATGGCCGATGTCTCGTTGCAACCAATCGCATCGAAACTGGTCAAGGAAATCGCCTTATATGGAGGCGATATCACGCCCTTTGTCAGCCCGCCGGTAAGGAAGCTGGTGGAAACAAGGGTGGAGGAAATCGGCCGCCGGGGTGATTATTGAGCTCGCCAGCCCTATTCATTGCAGCGACAGAGCCGTGGCGGTATTGCGCCGCCAGACGCTCGCCAAAAGTTCCAGGACCGACATGACCAGACGCCTGCTTGCAGCCCTTGCCCTCCTTTCCACCGTCGCTTCGCCCGTCGCGGCGCAAGATACCATGCCGGCAGAATCCGTACCCGCAACGGTTCGCGGACCGATGCAGTACGCCAAGGTCGATTACAACCTCAACGAGGACCGCGAGAATATCTGGCTGCTCGATCTTTCCAACGGGCAGCGCGTCGCCATCCGCCTGATGCCCGACTGGGCGCCCGAACATGTGCAACGGATCAAGACGCTGACCCGTCAGGGTTTCTACGACGGCATCGTATTCCACCGGGTGATCGAAGGGTTCATGGCGCAGTCCGGCGATCCGACCGGGACGGGGCAGGGCGGTTCGCCGCTTCCGGACCTCAAGGCCGAATTCAACCCGATGCCGCATGTTCGCGGCACGGTTTCAATGGCGCGTGCCCAATCCGACGACAGCGCCAACAGCCAGTTCTTCATCGTTTTCTACCCGCGCTTCAACCTCGACAAGAAATACACCAACTTCGGCCGGGTCATTGCGAATATGGCGGCCGTCGATGCGATCACGCGCGGCGAACCGCCGGCGGATCCGACACGCATCGTCCAGGCATCGCTCGCTTCGGACAACCGGCCCGTACCGGTGCTGACGCCGGTTGCAGCCGAGCCGGAAATCACGCTGGAAGAGCTCAACGCGCCTATTGGCCAGTAATGCGCCTTTGCGGGTGACGACGCCGGCACGGAAAGCTAACGCGGCGGAATGAAGGTCGACCTTTTCGATTTCAACCTGCCGCCCGATCTCATCGCCTTGCGTCCGGCAAGCCCGCGCGACAGTGCGCGAATGCTGGTCTCTGGCAAATCGGGCCAGATCACCGATCGCAACGTATCCGACCTCCCCGGATCCTTGCGGCGTGGCGATGTGCTGGTGTTCAACGATACCAAGGTCATCCCCGCGCAGCTGACCGGCATCCGCGGCGAGGCCACCATTGGCGCAACCCTGCACAAGCGGCTCGACCTGCGCCGCTGGCAGGCGTTCGTCCGCAACGCCAAGCGCTTGCGCGCCGGCGATTGTATCGATTTCGGCCACGATGTGACGGCCGTCGCAGAAGAGAGGCTGGCCGACGGCAGCTTCGTCCTGGCCTTCGAGGGCAAAGAGCTGGTCGAGGTGCTGTTGCACCGGGCCGGCACCATGCCGCTGCCACCCTACATTGCGGGCAAGCGGCCTACCGACGAACGCGATCGCGAGGACTACCAAACACTTTTCGCGCGGGAAGAGGGGGCGGTCGCTGCGCCAACGGCCGCGCTTCATTTTACCCCGCGGCTGATCGAGGCTCTCGATGCAGCGGGGATCGGGCGCGAGACGCTGACCCTGCATGTCGGGGCTGGAACATTCCTCCCGGTCAAGGTCGACGACACGGACGATCACAGGATGCATTCCGAATGGGGCCGCATCGATGCCTCCTTGGCCGACCGCCTTAACGCGGCCCGGTCCGCCGGCGGACGCATCATTGCGGTAGGGACCACCAGCCTTAGGTTGCTCGAAAGCGCGACCGGTGAGGACGGTGTAATCCGTCCGTTTTCAGGCGACACCGACATTTTCATCACCCCGGGATACCGATTTCGGGCGATTGACGGGCTGATGACCAACTTCCACCTGCCGAAATCGACACTGATCATGTTGGTGAGTGCGCTGATGGGCCGGGATCGCGTGTTGGAAATCTACGATCATGCCATCGCCGGTGGCTACCGGTTCTACTCCTACGGCGATTCTTCGCTGTTAATTCCGGGCGAAGAGCTTACGTAGCAAATTGCAACTGAACAGGCGGGCGCAGATGGACGACACGATCCTCGAGATCGAAGGGCTGACCAAGACCTATCCCGGTGGCCTGACAGCCCTCGCCGGGGTCGACCTGTCCATTCGCCGGGGCGAAATCTTTGCGCTTCTGGGTCCGAACGGTGCGGGCAAGACGACGCTGATAGGGGCTGTATGCGGGCTCGTGCGCCCGAGCGCGGGGACGATCAGGGCTTTCGGGTTGGACCTTGCGCATGACTGGCGGCGCGCGCGAAGCAGGATCGGACTCGTGCCGCAGGAAATGGCGACCGACATGTTCGAAACCGTGTGGCGAGCGGTCAGCTATTCACGCGGCCTCTTCGGCATTTCCCCCGACAAGGGCCGGATCGAGCAAATCCTGCGGCAGCTTTCGCTGTGGGACAAGAAAGACGTGCAGATCCGGGCCCTGTCCGGAGGGATGAAGCGGCGCGTCCTGATCGCCAAGGCCTTGGCGCACGAACCGGACCTGCTGTTCCTCGACGAGCCGACGGCCGGGGTCGATGTCGAATTGCGCAAGGGCATGTGGCAGATCATCGGCGAAATGCGCACGCGGGGCGTGACCATCATCCTCACCACCCATTACATCGAGGAAGCGGAACTGATGGCCGACCGGGTGGGCATCATCAATCGCGGCCGGTTGCTGATGGTCGACGACAAGTCCGCGATGATGGGACGCCTCGGCCGGACCGAGGCGCACATTACCCTTGCCGATCCTCTCGCCGGAATTCCTCCTTCCATCGCCCATTTCCCGGTCGAGCTCGACGAGGGCCGCACGCGGCTGGTGTATCGCGGCGGCGACGGCAGCGGGCAGGGCAAGGCCGAGGTCGCCGCGCTTACCAAGGCGCTCGTTGCAGCCGGCATCGATTACACCGGTATCGAGACGCACGAGAGCAGTCTGGAAGACATCTTCGTATCGCTCCTGGGCGAGGAGGCGGCAACATGATCAACCTGCGGTCCGCCTGGTCGATTTATATACGCGAGCTGATGCGGTTCCTGCGCACGGCTTTCCAGTCGGTGCTGGCGCCAGTGCTGACGACATCGCTCTATTTCATCGTTTTCGGCGCGGCGATCGGCGGGCGGATGCCAGACCTCGGCGGGGTCGATTATGGCGCTTTCATCATTCCCGGCCTGCTGATGCTGACCTTGCTCGGCGAAACGACCAGCAATTCCAGCTTCGGCATCTACATGCCCAAGTTCACCGGGACGATTTACGAATTGCTGTCGGCGCCCGTGGGCGTTGCCGAAACACTCATCGGCTTCGTCGGTGCGGCTGCGACCAAGAGCCTCATCCTCGCTGTGATCATCCTCGTCACCGCGCGGCTCTTCGTCGACTACTCCATCGCCCATCCGCTGCTGGCAGTCGGGTATATCATGCTTGTCGCAGCAGCGTTCAGCCTCTTCGGGTTCATTCTTGGCATCTGGGCGGACAATTTCGAGAAACTGGGCATCGTCCCGATGCTTTTCCTCACCCCGCTGACGTTCCTTGGCGGCACCTTCTATTCGATCGACATGCTCCCCGAACCATGGGACACGATCGCGCTCTTCAATCCGATCGTCTATCTCGTCAGTGGCCTGCGCTGGACATTCTATGGCTCGGCGGATGTCGACATAAGGATCTCGTTCGGCCTGACCGTGCTTTTCCTGGCCGTTTGTGTTGCCGTAATTGCGTGGATATTCCGCACCGGCTGGCGACTACGATCCTGACAGGCCCTTGGTCGAGGACAGTTGGTGGTTCATCCGATTGTCTTTTTCCTGACCCTGCCATTCAGTTGACGGAAATTTACAAGCCGCCATATGGCTCGGGTCCGATTCAGGGCAGACAATCAAGGAAAACAAATGAATAGCAAGATTTTAACGGCCGGCGCGGCTGTTGCTGCCGCCTTCGCCTTTGCGACCCCAGCCTTGGCACAGGACGCTTCAGGTGCCGACACTTATGTCGGCGCTTCGGTCGGCTATCACGACATCGGCGTCGGCGTCGATGGTGACGACAGCATGATCTACGGCGCGGTTGCCGGCGTCGACTTCCCTGTCGGCGGGAAGCTGTTCCTGGGTGCCGAGGGCAACTATCACCTCGGCGACGGCGTGATCGACAACGAGTACGGCATCGCCGCCCGTGCCGGCGTGAAGCTGGCCGGTGGCACCAAGCTCTACGCCAAGGCCGGTTACCAGGAAGTCGACTTTGACCTGGTCTCGGTGCTGGGCGGCAACCCGCCTCCGGGTACCGACGATTCCGACGGCGACTACATCGTCGGCGTCGGCGCGGATATTGCTCTTGGCGATTCCCCCGTCGGCCTGCGCCTTGCTGCCGATACGATCGCTTTCGACTCGACCCGCCTGACCGCCGGTGTCCTGTTCAAGTTCTGATGCCCGCAAGGTTTCAGGTTTTGTGATCGGAGCGGGGTCGGCCACAGTGCCGGCCCCGCTTTTTTCATGGCTCTTTGATTGCGTGACAGCGAACGACCGGCTCGCTAGGCGGCGCTGCACATGAGCACCCGATTTTCCTTCGATATCCACGCCACGGACGGTCTCGCCCGTACCGGCACCATCACCATGGTCCGCGGCGAAATCCGCACGCCCGCCTTCATGCCGGTCGGCACCGCTGCCACGGTCAAGGCGATGAAGCCCGAAAGCGTTCGGGAAAGCGGGGCCGACATCATCCTCGGCAACACCTACCACCTGATGCTGCGCCCGGGCGCGGAGCGGGTAGCGAAGCTGGGCGGGCTGCACAGCTTCATGAACTGGCAGCGCCCGATCCTGACGGACAGCGGCGGTTACCAAGTGATGAGCCTCAGCGAACTGCGCAAGCTGACCGAGGAAGGGGTGGAATTCCGCAGCCATCTCGACGGTTCGAAGCATATGCTGACACCCGAACGCAGCATGGAAATCCAGCGTCTGCTCGGCAGCGACATCGTGATGGCTTTCGACGAATGCCCTCGCGCCGACCAGCCCCGCGACGTGATCGCCGCCAGCATGGAAATGTCGATGCGCTGGGCGAAGCGCAGCCGCGACGGCTTCGACAGCGGCGAGGAACATGCCGCGCGGTCGGCCCTGTTCGGCATCCAGCAGGGTGCGCTCGACGAGGAGCTGCGCCGGATCAGCGCCCAGAAACTGACCGAGATCGGCTTCGACGGATACGCCATCGGCGGACTGGCGGTGGGCGAAGGGCAGGAGGCGATGTTCGCCACGCTCGACTTCGCGCCCGGACAGCTCCCGGCGGACCGCCCGCGCTACCTGATGGGGGTCGGCAAACCGGACGACCTCGTCGGCGCGGTGGAGCGCGGGGTCGACATGTTCGACTGCGTGCTGCCGAGCCGTTCGGGCCGCAATGGGCAGGCTTTCACCTGGAACGGCCCGCTCAACCTGCGCAACGCCCGCTTCGCCGAGGACGAGGGGCCGCTCGACGAACGATGCGCGTGCCCGACCTGCGCGACCTATAGCCGGGCCTACCTGCACCACCTGGTCAAGTCGCAGGAAATCCTCGGGGCCATGCTGATGACCGAGCACAATATCGGTTTCTACCAGCAACTCATGGCAAGGATGCGAACAGCCATTGCCGAGCGCAACTTCAAGGCTTTCGTACAAGCTTTTCGCCGTGATTATTTCGCAGGCGGATGATTTTCGAAAATACCCTCTTTCCAATCTCTTGGTGTCGGTTATTCTTGCCAGGCTTGATTTGAGGGGGGTTGTTCATGCGAATGATTGTTTCGCTGGCGGCGTTGTGTGCTGCCAGTATTGCTGCGCCGATTTATGCGCGCACGCTGGCTGAAGATGCTGCCGCGTTCGGCGCACGGGAATCGGTCGACTGGATTTCCATTTCACCTTCGGGCGACCGCATCCTCTATATTCAGCCCGGCGCCCAGTCCGACGAGACGATCTATGTCGTCGATCTGGCGAAGGGTGGTTCGCCCACCGCGATTGCCACATTCAACGAAGCGACCGCGCGGCTGAACTGGTGCCGCTGGGCCAACGAACAGCGGATCGTTTGCGAGATCTACGGCTATGCAGATGCCGGTGGCATCCTGCTCGGTTTTACCCGGATCATGTCCGTTTCGGCAGACGGTTCGGAAACCGAAATGCTGACCCCGACGCAGACCTTCAAGGTTCGCGGGATCCTCCAGGACGGCGGCGATGTGCTGGCACTCGATGTTCCCGGAAACCCCGGCAAGATCCTGATGACCAAGCGCTACATCAAGGAAGACAGCCGCAATACTCGCCTCTTCAATGACAAGGAGGGTCTGGGAGTAGACGCAGTCGATGTAACTACCGGGAACGGCAAACCGGTCGAGGATGCCGCCCTGAAGGCAGTCTCCTATATGGCGGACGATGCCGGGCGAGTGCGCATCATGCAGGTCACGGACACGCTGGCCAGCGGCTACGACGGCAGTGATTATCGCTACCTCTACCGCCGCAAGGATACCGACAAGTGGTATCCGCTATCCTCCGTCGATGCCGGCCAGCCCTTGCTTGACGGGTTCCTGCCGCTGGCGATCGATAGCGCCAAGGATCTGGTTTACGGTCTCGAACGGACCAATGGTTTCGACGCATTGTATTCCTACGCGCTCGACGGTTCCGGGACCAAGACGCTGGTCTACGCCAACGATAGCGTGGACGTTGATGGCGTGGCGCGGATCGGCCGACAGCAACGACCGGTGGGTGCGGTCTACGCCACCGACAAGAACTACATCCGGTATTTCGATCCGGAATTGG
Source organism: Parerythrobacter aurantius (assembly GCF_045291475.1). Taxonomy (NCBI): domain Bacteria; kingdom Pseudomonadati; phylum Pseudomonadota; class Alphaproteobacteria; order Sphingomonadales; family Erythrobacteraceae; genus Parerythrobacter; species Parerythrobacter aurantius. Next base: position 2,536,455 of record NZ_CP147985.1, on the reverse strand, counting down.
ACAAGCTTACAACGGCATTTTCCAAGGCGCTCCCGGGCAAGCCGCAGGTCGCCATCGCTGACGCGAGTGCTGACGAGAACGAGCTCGTGCTTATCGCCTCCAGCGATACGGACCCCGGCCGCGCCTATCTATACGAGAAAGACACGAAGGCGCTGAGCGAACTGCTGTCCATCCGGCTCCCGCTCGAAGGGCGGGAAATGGGCAAGATGGCCCCCGTCACCTATCCGGCAGCCGACGGCACGCAGATCCCCGGCTACCTGACCCTACCGCCGGCTAGCGAGGGCAAGAAGCTGCCGGCAATCGTCCTGCCGCATGGCGGTCCGACAGCTCGCGACGTCTGGGGCTTCGATTGGCTGGTCCAGTTCCTCGTCGCGCGCGGCTATGCCGTGCTGCAACCCAATTATCGCGGTTCGACCGGCTTCGGTGAGGCGTGGGTCGGCGACAATGCCTTCCAGAGCTGGGATCGGGCGATCGGTGACATTAACGACGCAGGCCGCTGGCTGGTTGCCCAGGGGATTGCCGACCCTGACAGGATGGCAGCGCTGGGCTGGTCTTACGGTGGATATGCTGCCTTGCAGACGCAGGTGCTTGATCCGGCCCTGTTCAAGGCGGTGGTGGCAATAGCGCCCGTTACCGACCTGGAAGCCCTGCGAGAGGAGAACCGCAAATATACCAGCTTTTCCGCCGTCGACCGGATGATCGGGAATGGTCCGCACGTGGCGGCAGGTTCTCCGGCGCGTCACCCGGAAAAATTCGCGGCACCGGTCCTTCTCGTCCATGGCACGATGGACATGAACGTGTCGGTGCAACAGTCGAAACTGATGGAGGATCGGCTGAAATCGGCAGGCAAATCGGTCGAGTATCTCGAATTCGAAGGACTCGATCACAGCCTCCTGCATAGCCAGGCGCGCGGCATCATGCTGAAGCGGATTGGTGAGTTTCTGGAGACCAATCTCGGCGGTTAGACGTGGCAGTCAGCGAGCAGTTTCCCGCGCATAAGGAAACGTGCATGAGTAAGCGATGATTCCTCGGCTCCAGCCACTGTCAGATTCTCCCCCTTGCTGAGCGATCTCTCCTTCGGCTGGCGCACGGCAGTGTTGCTGGTGCCCTTTGTCCAGCTTCTGCTGATCTCTGCGGCCGTGCTGCGCGTGCTGGAGAACCGGCGAGCCAACCGCACGCTGGCGCTGCTGCTGCTGGTGCTGGCGGGAATCATCGCGCCGTGGATGATCGGCTTCGCGGGCTTCTACGACCGCTGGCAGTGGCTGAGCTTCGTGCCGGTTTCGATCACGCTCGCAGTGGCGCCGCTGTTCTGGCTCTATGTCCATGCGCTGGTGCGCGGGCACTGGCCCCGGCGCGGTGGGTGGCATCTTGTCCCGGCGTTACTACAGTTCGGCTACCTCGCCATATGCTTTGCCTTGCTGCAACAGCCGTTCAAGAACGAATGGCTGGGCCGCCAGTCGGAGGTTTACGGCCTCGTGACCGGCATCGGCGTGATTGCCGGTCTGCTGGGCTATGGACTGCGAGCGCGTGCCTTGATCCTGAAATATCGCCAGCAATTGCCCGAACAGGTCAGCGACGAGCACCGCTATGCCGCCCGCTGGCTCAGCCAAGCCATGGCGGCCTTGTTCGTCCTCCTGGCAGTGTGGACGCTCTACGGCGCATGGGATATGCTCACGCCGCTCGGCTACCGGGGGCTGATGGGGCTTTATGTCGCCATTGCCGTCATCGCGCTGTTCCTCGGCATACAGGGCCTGCGCCACGCCGACAGGCATTTCCCGATGGGGGAGCCGCAACCGGCCGAATTGCCGCCACGCGACTGGCGGGCACTGGGCGAGCAATGGGCTGCGGCGACGCGCCAGAACGGCTGGCACACCGATCCCGAGCTTAGCCTGTCGCTGCTCGCTCGGCGGCTCGGCACCAACACCGCCTATCTCTCGCGCGCGCTCAATGACGGGCTGGGCATGAACTTCGCAACCTTCGTCAACCGCCTGCGGTGCGAAGATGTGGCCGCTGCGATTGATACTAACCGGGCGGACGACCTGCTCGACCTCGCGCTGGAGGCCGGGTTCAGTTCGAAGGCCAGCTTCAACCGCGCTTTCCTCGCCTGCTACGGGGTAACACCGTCGGAGTACCGCAAGGCGCACGTCTCAAAAACGGAATAGGCGAATATTTTCAGCTTTTGCAGCGCAGCCGCATGCGGTTGCTGGCAAGCACTCTCCCGGAAGGAGACTGGCATGCTGAGCAGAAGGCGGTTCATTGGCGGGGTGGGACGATTGGTGGCAGGCGGCGCGGCCTTGGCGGCAACGCCGGGCGCGCTGGCAGCGGCGATCGAGGGCAGCGCGGCGCCGGACGACATGGCGATCATCCGCGGCGCGCTGGCGCTGCATCCGGGGCTCTATCGCTACAACACGCCAGCGGAAATCGAGGACAGGTTGGCCTGCCTTGAAGTCGCCCTCGGCCGCAGCGAAAGCCGGGCCGAAAGCTTCGTCACTTTGCAGCGGTTCCTCTCGACGGTACGCTGCGGGCATACCCAGTGCAATTTCTACAACCAGTCGGATGCCATCGTCTCCGAACTGTTCGATCGTCCCACGCGTCTGCCCTTTGCCTTTGCCTGGCTGGGTAATGACATGGTGGTGACGCAGGATCTGAGCGGCACGGGCCAGCTGATGCCGGGCACCCAGATCGAGTCGCTCAACGGGCTTCCGGCATCGGACGTGCTCAACTGCCTGCTGCCCCTGACCCGGGCCGACGGGCATAATGACGCGAAACGGCGGGTGCAGCTGGAGATGCGCAACACCGACCGGCTCGACTATTTCGATATCTATCAGGGCCTGCTGCTGCCCCCTGAAGGGGAGAGCCACCGAATCACCGGGCGGCGTCCGGACGGGACCGAATTCACCGCCGAACTGCCGGTATGGACCTTCGCGCAAAGGCAGGCCAGCCTACGCACGGCAGCAGACAGTTCAGGCCCGGGGCCGTTCTGGACATGGGAAATGCGGGGCGATGTGGCGCTGCTGACCATGCCGACCTGGGTGATGTACAACACCAAATGGGATTGGCAGGGCTGGCTCGACGAGCGGCTCGCCAGTCTTTCCGGTGCGCGCGGGCTGGTGATCGATCTACGCGATAATGAGGGCGGCAACGAATGCGGCAATGCCATTCTCTCGCGCCTGACCGACCGCGACTTGCGGTTTCCGGGTTATCGCCAGCTGGTCCGTTATCGCCGCACGCCGGAATGGCTCGATCCCTATCTCGACACCTGGGACCGTAGTTTCTGCACGATTGGCGAAGGCGGGGTTGAGGTCGAGGGCGGATTCTACGGCATGGCGGAGGAAACCGAACCGACCGACTTCATTCCGGCGCAGGCCCCGCGCATCACGGTGCCCGTGGCGGCGCTTATTTCGCCGGTTTGCAGTTCGGCGACTTTCTCCTTCGCGCGGCGAGCGAAAGAGTCGGGCCTGGTGCGGCTGTTCGGCGAAACCTCAGGCGGAAACCTGCGCGGGATCAACGGGGGAGCCTACTTCTTCGTCCAGCTACCAGGAACGGGCATCGAGTTCGACGTGCCGCTGATCGGCTATTATCCCAAAGGGACTCGCCCTGATGCGGGCGTAGACCCCGACGTGTTCGTGCCGCGAACCGCAGTCGACATCGCGGCGGGAACCGACCGCTGTCTCGATGCTGCCATGGCCTGGGTCAGGGCAGCCTGACGGAACGAAAAAGGGCGGCCCCGCAGGACCGCCCTTTTGAATTCGGTGCTTCCAGTCGCTTAGCGCGAATAGAATTCGACGACCAGGTTCGGTTCCATGGTGACCGGATAGGGCACTTCGTCGAGCTTCGGCACGCGGGTGAAGGTCACCTTGTCGTTACCGTCGGGAGCGACGTAGTCGGGAATGTCCCGCTCGGGCAGGCTCTGGGCTTCGATAACCAGCGCCATTTCCTTGGCCTTGCCGCCCAGGCTGACGACGTCGCCGACCACGATACGGCGGCTGGCGATGTTGCACTTCACGCCGTTGACGCGGATATGGCCATGGCTGACGAGCTGGCGGGCAGCGAAGATGGTCGGGGCGAACTTAGCGCGATACACGACCATGTCGAGCCGCTGTTCGAGCAGGCCGATCAGGTTCTGGCTGGTATCGCCCTTCATGCGCGACGCTTCCTGATAGGTGCGCTTGAACTGCTTTTCGGTGACGTCGCCGTAGTAGCCCTTGAGCTTCTGCTTGGCGCGCAGCTGGAGGCCGAAGTCGCTCATCTTGCCCTTGCGGCGCTGACCGTGCTGGCCAGGGCCGTAGGAACGCTTGTTGACCGGCGAATTCGGACGACCCCAGATGTTTTCGCCCATCCGGCGGTCGAGTTTGTACTTGGCGCTCTTGCGCTTCGACATAAGTCTTTCCTTCGATTTGCGAGGTCGGCCCTATGGCAACCTTTGAACCCGGTACGCACCACCAGCCACTGGGACGGATGCGGCCACCGCTTCACCGGGATGCGGGGCCAATCGGACGCGTGCGGAACACGCGGTGCCGAAGTGAAGGGCGCGCCTTAGCGTTTGCCGCGGGCAAGTCAAGCCGGCACGTGGCTCTATTGCCCCCTCGACAAAGGCGCTCATGCCAGCCACAGGGCCGGGCATGACCGACCCCAAGCGTCCCGACGATTGCCAGTCCATGCCCGAAGTGCGAGCCGGCGTCGATGCCACCGACCGTGCCCTGATGGAGCTGCTGGACCGCCGCTTCGGCTATATGCGTGCAGCGGCGCGGATCAAGACGGACCGGAGCACCGTGCGCGACGAAGCCCGCAAACGGCAGGTCATCGAGGCCGCACGCTCCGATGCCATGGCACGGGGCCTTCCGGCTGAGGACATAGCCGTCATTTGGGAGGCACTCGTCGAAGCATCCATCGCCTATGAACTCGGCGAGTGGGACAGGGTGCGCAGCGACGCCTGATGGGGACCGGGGCTATTCGCCCTGGTTCTGCTGCTTCCATTGTTCGGCGGTGAGGCAGACCTTGTCCTTGCGACGACTGCTCGGATCCTTGCGGATATAGCGGCAGACTTTCTCCTCGACCTGTTCGGCGCCGGCCGCAGGGGCGGGCTTTTCCGCCGGCTGGCTTGCAGGCGCATCGGCCGGTTCGAGGGCGACAAGAAAAAGGGCGACCACGGTCGAGAGCATCGAATCGTTCCTGTGCGAAATGGGGGTGGCAAAGAGGCTATTCAGGAACCGGGCAAGTGTCGAGCGGTTCCTTGTCGCCATTGCGCTCGGCCCAGTCTTGCCGCTGCAACGAGGACAGCACGCCCCGCAAGGTCCTGATTTCCAGATGGTTCCAGCCCGGCTTGGTCAGGACATTGCGCAATGTTAGGCGGGTGGCCGCCGCGCGTGACGCGGGCATGAAATAGCCCTTTGGCTCCAGCATTCCCTCAATATGGGCGACCAGCCCGTCAAGATCTTCCTGCGGCGCAGGGGGGAGCAGGTCCTCGCGCGTGGGCTGGACGAGCCCGGCATTCTTCGACCACTCGTAGGCGCACAGGATCACGGCCTGGGCAAGATTAAGCGAGCCGAACTCCGGATCGATGGGCACCGTCAGTATCGCGCGGGCCAATGCGACATCCTCGGTCTCCAGTCCCGAGCGTTCCGGACCGAACAGGATCGCCGACTGACCGGGCCCGGAATGGATTGCGCGCGCTGCCTGCTCGGGTGTGACGACAGGCTTGGTAACCCCGCGCTTGCGTACGGTCGTGGCATAGACATGGGCGCAATCGGCGACGGCATCGGCAACGGTTTCGAACACCCTGGCCTGTTCAAGCACGTCGTCCGCGCCGGCCGCGGCAGGACCCGCCGCCGGATTGGGCCAGCCATCGCGCGGAGCGACGAGCCGCATTTCGGTCAGTCCGAAATTGCGCATCGCGCGGGCCGCCTTGCCGATATTCTCGCCCAACTGCGGGCGCACGAGAACCATGATCGGCTTGGCGGCCATGTCAGTCGCGCCCGTGCCCGTTCTGGGCAGCATCCTGCACTGTGCTGGCAAATTCCTCGAAATCCCGGGCTTCGCTGAAGTCGCGGTAGACGCTGGCAAAGCGGATATAGGCGACACTGTCGATCAGGCGCAGGCCGTCCATCACCAGCTCGCCGATGCGCGAGGACGGTATCTCGCTCTCGCCGGTCGTTTCGACCTGGCGCTGGATGCCGCTGACGAGCTGGTCGATCTGTTCCTGCGTCACCCCACGCTTGCGGCAGGCAAGGGCGACCGATTGTTCGATCTTGGAGCGGTCGAATGCCTCGCGGTGGTCGCCGGTTTTCACGACGGTCACTTCGCGCAATTGCGTCCGCTCGAAGGTCGTGAAGCGTGCGCCGCAGCTCGAGCACTGGCGACGACGGCGGATCGCCCCGCCGTCTTCGGCCGGGCGCGAATCCTTCACCTGGCTGTCGTCATGCGCACAAAAAGGGCAGCGCATTCAGGGCAGATCCGTCATGGCCGCAGGCGTTTGTAAAGCATGAAGCCGGCACCAACGACCCCGCCGATGATCGGGCCGACGACGGGCAGTACGAAACCGGCCACCGCGCCGACTGCCGCACCGGTCAAGACCGGCTTGGTCGAGGGGTGGTGCATACCGTCCTTCATCATGGCCTGGACCTCGGCCTTGGCGTCGGGCAGCAACTGGTGGTCCTGGTGCCTGGGTTCTCTGGGTTCGTCGTCTTGCATCTGCAGTCTCCTCAATTCCCGGGATAGACCGGGAACTGCGAGCATAGCTCGCTGACGCGGCGCCGAACACTTTCCTCGACCTGCGCATCGCCTTCGGGCCCATTCTTCGACAAACCGTCGACCACCTCCGCTATAAGTGCGCCGACCTTGCGGAACTCGGCCGGGCCGAAGCCGCGCGTAGTGCCAGCTGGCGTACCGAGGCGGATGCCGCTGGTTACGAAGGGGCTGCGGGTGTCGTAGGGGATGCCGTTCTTGTTGCAGGTCAGCCAGGCGCGATCCAGGCCCTTCTCCGCATCCTTGCCGGTTACATCCCTGGCGGTGAGATCGACCAGCATCGAGTGATTGTCTGTGCCGCCGGAAACGATCCGCAGGCCATTTTCCTCGAGGCTGGCGGCCAGCGCGCGAGCGTTCTCAACCACGGCGCGGGCATAGGCCTTGAATTCGGGGCGCAGCGCTTCGCGGAAGGCAACGGCCTTGGCGGCGACGATGTGCATCAACGGGCCGCCCTGAAGGCCGGGGAAGACGGCCATGTTGAGCGGCTTGGTCAGCTCCTCGTCATTCCACAGGATAACGCCGGAGCGCGGGCCGCGCAGGCTCTTGTGCGTAGTGGTCGTCACGACATGGGCATGGGGGAAGGGCGATGGGTGCGCGCCGCCAGCAACGAGGCCGGAGATATGGCTCATGTCGCAGAGCAGGTAAGCGCCGACCTCGTCCGCGATCTCGCGGAAACGCTTGAAATCCCAGGTGCGCGAATAGGCGGTACCGCCGCAGATGATCAGCTTGGGCTTGTGTTCGCGCGCAGTAGCGGCGACGGCGTCCATGTCGATCCGCTCGTCGTCCTTGCGCACGCCATAGGCAACCGGGTTGAACCACTTGCCGCTCATGTTGACCGGCGAACCGTGGGTCAGGTGGCCGCCCGAATTGAGGTCGAGCCCCATGAAGGTGTCGCCCGGATTGAGCAGCGCGAGGAACACCGCCTGGTTCATCTGCGAGCCGCTGTTGGGCTGGACGTTGGCGAAGTTGCAGCCGAACAGCTCCTTGGCCCGCTCGATCGCCAGCGTCTCGACCACATCGGCATAGTCGCAGCCGCCGTAATAGCGCTTGCCCGGATAGCCTTCGGCGTATTTGTTGGTGAAGACGCTGCCGGCGGCTTCGAGCACGGCCTTGCTGGCGATGTTCTCGCTGGCGATCAGTTCGATCTTGTCCTGCTGTCGCTTCAATTCCCTGGCGCAGGCCTCGGCGATTTCCGGATCGGCAGTGGCCAGATCGTCGTGCCAGAAACGGTGCATGATATCGGCGCTTGTCTGTTCGGCGGTATTCATGGATCAGACCTCAGGATTGGAAAGCTTGTCGACGCGGCGCTGGTGACGGCCGCCGGCAAAGTCGGTTTCGAGAAAGGCCGTGACACAAGCCTTGGCCATGTCGCTGCCGGTCAGGCGTGCGCCCATGGCGAGGACGTTTGCGTCATTGTGCTCGCGGGCCAGTGCGGCTGAGAGCGGCTCTGACACCAGCGCGCAGCGGACGGCCGGATTGCGGTTGACCGAGATCGAAATACCGATCCCGCTGCCGCACAGGGCAATCCCGCGCGTCGCAGTACCATCCGCGACGACGCTGGCCAGCTTGTATCCGAAATCCGGATAATCGACGCTGTCGGGGCTGTCCGGCCCGAGATCGGCGACCTCGTGGCCCTGTTCGATCAACCATTCACGCAACTCCGCCTTGAGGGCGAGGGCGGCATGGTCCGAGGCGATAGCGATACGCATGGCGGCCCCATAGGCGAGGGCGGCGATTCTCTCCACCCCTGCGGCGAAGCTTTTCGACGGGCGGGGGATAGCGGTTATTGACAGCACGGGCAGGCTGGCGTCCCATGTGCCCACAAGGAAGGGACATCGAATGGCAGCAAGGTGGTTGTGGTTGGGCAGCGCATTGGTGGCGGCGCTGGTTCTGGCCATCATGGCGACGACACCGCCGGAGCCGACGGCCACGCCCAGCGGCAATCCCGCCGAACCGTCGGCAAGCCGCGCCTTTGCCCATATCGAGGAGATCGCGAAGGAGCCGCACCCGACCGGCAGCGCGGCGAATGCACGGGTGCGCGCCTATCTCGTTGCCGAGCTGGAGAAGATGGGGCTGACGGTGGAGACGACCACGGGCACGATCGACCGGCGGGCGCAGGACAAGCTCGATCACTGGGACGGCCAAAAATCCTCCGGACTGACCGAATTTGTCAACATCATCGCCACATTGCCGGGCAAGGATCGCGAGCTCCCGGCCGTGGCGCTCATGGCGCATTACGACAGCGTCTGGGGTTCGCCCGGCGCGGCGGACGATGCGACCGGGGTGGCGGTCATCCTGGAAACGGTCCGGGCAATCACGGCAAGGGGACCGCAAGCGCGCGACATCGTGGTTATCCTGACCGATGCCGAGGAACTGGGGCTCAACGGTGCGCGCGATTTCTATGCAAAGCACTCTCTGGCAGGAAGGATCGGGGCCATCATCAACGTCGAGGCCCGGGGGGGTGGCGGCATCGCCAACATGTTCCAGACTTCGCCGGGCAATGCCGGGATAGCCCGGCTCTATGCCCGCGAGGTCAGCCATCCCTCAACCTCGTCGCTGTCCGCCTTCGTCTATTCCGTCCTGCCCAACGATACCGACCTCTCCCCGGCGCTGGAGCGCGGCGGTTATGCCGCCTACAACATCGCCTTCATCGGCCGGTCCGGCCTGTACCATTCGCCGCTGTCGATCCCCGAAAATGTCGATCGCGGCTCGATCCACCAGATGCTCGGCAATGTCTTCGAGCTGACGAGCGCGATGGTTTCGCCGAAGCCGTTACCCCCCCAGTCGCATGACGCCGTGTTCTTCGATGTCTTCGGCGAATTCGTCGTGGTCTATGCCCCGGGATGGGGGTGGGTCATGCTGCTGGTCGGCGCGGCGGCCTATGCGGCGGCATGGACCCGCCGGAAGCAGCGTTCGGGAAGCGTCGTGGCCGGCGCTTCAAGGATGACGGCGTTGCTGTTGCTGGGCGGGATCGCGCTCTTCGCCCTCAACTGGATATCCGGTGCGGGGACAGGCGCGGGATATTACGACCGTCTGGCCGCCATTCCCAAGCTCATCGCCATGGTGCTGCTCGCCTTGACGGGCATCGCGATCGCGATCTTCGGGCAAAGGCGAAGCGGATTTGCGAGCCGGGTCGGAGCGGCAATCCCGCTCATCCTGCTGGCTGTCGCCATGCAGGCGCTTGCCCCGACAGCGGCGTATTTCCTGGTCATACCCGTAATGCTGGCAGGACTGGGCGAAGCAATCCGGACTTTGGGAAGCAAGCTCGCGGGCGAGGGCGCATGCGCGGCAATCGCTGCGGTAGTGACCGGTTACCTGCTCGCGCTGGGCTTTTTCGCCATGCAGGGTGTCGGCCCGAGCATGCCCTGGGTCACAACCGTTCTTATGGCCCTGGCCATGCTGATGTGGCTTCCCCTGTGGCAGGGGGTGCCGAAATGGCGCTGGCTTGCCGCAGCCCTGATGCTCGCCGCAGTGGTGGTGGCGCTGTATGTGCGTTTCGATCCCGTTCCGCCCACGGTGGCGGTGTACGAGCCGCTCAAGCCGGGTTGAGCGTCAGCCCAGCTGTTTCGCCACCCACTTCCACAATTTCTTCGCTTCCTTTGCCGCCTTGCCATCGGCATCAATCTCGGATGCCACCTCGCCCTTGGCCGAGGATTTATGAAAATCGGCGCGTTCCCCGAAAGTTACGGGACATACCTCGAGACCGTGCGCCTTCGCGGCCTCCGACGCATCGGCCACCTGCCGGGTAGCCCCGCCGGGCACCGCATTGAACACCACGAAGGCGGGCGTAGCGGCATTGCTTAGCATGTCGGCGACACCCTCCAGAGCATGGAGGTCGAAAGCACGCGGGCGTGACGGGATAAGTACCAGATCGGCCGCCTTGATCGCCTCGCGCATGGCCGCTTCGGCATGGGGCGGGGTGTCGATTATCACGACCTCGATATCGTCCTGGCTGCGGGCTCGCTCGATGGTTTTGGCGAGCCTCGCCGGCGGGCTGGTGACGACGATTGGCAGGAAATCGCCGCGCCAGTCGCCCCAAGCGGACGCTGTCGCCTGCGGATCGGTATCGACGATGCAGGCCGGCCGCTTTGCTTGTGTCGCGCTGGCGGCAAGGTGCAGGGCGAGGGTGGTCTTGCCGGACCCGCCCTTCTGGCTGATAATGGCGATGACGGACATGGAAACAGACCCCTCAGCAAATTCGTAGATGGCCTCTCCGGCTACTTCTATCGACCGGATTTGCCAGTTTATCAAGCTGGGCTGGCGCTTCCCGGGCACCTTGTGGAAGATATCGAGATGCTTGTTTCCAGCCAGAGACGCGACGTTCTTGCATTGCTTGGCGCAAGCATTTTGGTCGGGAGCTGCAATATGCCTTCATCGAAGCCGTCGGGGACAAACCCCACTATCAGGCGGGCGACAATGGCGGACATTCCGGCAATCGTCACGATCCTGAGCGCATATCGGGAAAAGCTCGCCCGCTGGTCACCGCAATTCTGGCAACCGGCGACAGGTGCTGCAACGATGTCGACATTCTTTCTCGGAACTCAGGTCGAGAAGGACGGGACGATTTTTCTGGTCGCCGAGGTGCACAATGAAGTGGCCGGGTTTGCTCTGGCATACGACACACCCGCACCACCGGTCTACGCGCCGGGCAAGACGGGAACACTCGACGATTTTGGTGTCGCGGACGACGCGCGGTGGGATGATATCGGCAGAACCCTTCTTGCCGCGATCAGGCAGAAGGCCGAGGAATCAGGCTGGGAGCAATTGATAGTCGTCAGCCCCGCGGCCGACGATTTGAAAAATGCCGTGCTGGTAAAGGCTGGCCTCGCCGTCGCATCGCAGTGGTGGACGACGAGGCTTTGAACCCAGACTACTGATCGAGGAACGAGCGCATCTTGCGGCTACGGCTCGGGTGCTTCAATTTGCGGAGCGCCTTCGCCTCGATCTGCCGGATGCGTTCGCGGGTGACCGAGAACTGCTGCCCGACTTCTTCGAGCGTGTGATCGGTGTTCATGCCGATGCCGAACCGCATACGCAGCACGCGTTCCTCACGCGGGGTGAGCGAGGCCAGCACGCGCGTGACGGTTTCCTTGAGGTTAGCCTGGATCGCGGCATCGACCGGGATGATCGCGTTCTTGTCCTCGATGAAATCGCCCAGATGCGAATCTTCCTCGTCGCCGATCGGCGTTTCGAGGCTGATCGGCTCCTTGGCGATCTTCATCACCTTGCGCACCTTTTCGAGCGGCATGGAAAGACGCTCGGCCATTTCCTCCGGCGTCGGTTCGCGGCCCTGTTCGTGGAGGAACTGGCGGCTGGTGCGGACCAGCTTGTTGATCGTCTCGATCATGTGGACCGGGATGCGGATGGTGCGCGCCTGGTCGGCGATCGAGCGGGTGATCGCCTGCCGGATCCACCAGGTGGCATAGGTGCTGAACTTGTAGCCGCGGCGATACTCGAACTTGTCGACCGCCTTCATCAGGCCGATGTTGCCTTCCTGAATGAGATCAAGGAATTGCAGGCCGCGGTTGGTGTATTTCTTGGCGATCGAGATCACGAGCCGCAGGTTCGCCTCGACCATTTCCTTCTTGGCGATGCGCGCCTCGCGCTCCCCCTTCTGGACCATGTTGACGATGCGGCGGAACTCGGGAAGCGACATGCCGGTCTGGCTGGCGATATCGGCGATTTCCACGCGGATGCGCTCGATCGCGTCGGCTTCCTTCTCGGCAAAGGCGGCCCATTTCTTGTCCTTGGCGGCCTTTTCCTTGAAGAAGTCTTCGTCGAGCTCATTGCCGATGTAGCTGCCGAGGAAGTCGGCGCGCTTCACCTTGTGGCGTTCGGCCAGGCGCAGCATCTGACCGCCGAGCGCGGTCAGGCGGCGGTTGAACGCGTAGAGGTTGTCGACCAGGAATTCGATCTTGGTCGCGTGGAACTGGACGCTTTCGACCTCGGCGGTGAGATCTTCGCGCAGCTGTTCGTATTTCTTTTCCTTGGCCGGGGGGAAGGCATTGCCGGCGGCAAGCGTCTCGACCCGCTCGGCCTGGAGTTTTTCGAACTTGGAGAACAGGTCGGTAATGCGTGCGAACCGTTCGAGGGCTTCGGGCTTGAGCGCGGCCTCCATCTGCGCGAGGGACATGGTGTTGTCTTCCTCATCGTCGTCGTCGCGCCGCTTGCGTTCGCCGTCTTCGCCGTCCTCGTCCTCGTCGGCGCCCTCTTCTTCCTCTTCCTCGATCTCGTCGTCGTCGCGGATCGTGGGACCTGCGGTCTCTTCGGAGATTTCGCCGTCGTCGTCATCCTCGGCGCCTTCCTCCATCTTGTCGACGGGGGGCTCCTTGGACAGCATGGCATCGAGATCGAGGATCTCGCGCAGCTGCATTTCCTCGTTGTTGAGCGCTTCCGACCACTGGATGATGGCGTGGAAGGTGATCGGGCTTTCACACAGCCCGATGATCATCGTGTCGCGGCCGGCCTCGATCCGCTTGGCGATGGCGATCTCGCCTTCGCGGCTGAGCAGTTCGACGGCGCCCATCTCGCGCAGGTACATCCGCACCGGATCGTCGGTGCGGTCGCCGGTCGCGGTCTTCTTGGCCGCGGTCGCCTTCCGCGCCTCTTTCTTGGGGCTATCGTCGTCCTCGTCGTCATCGTCCCCGTCGGAGGCGATTTCGTCGACGTCGTTTTCGTCCTGTTCGCCTTCCTCGGCGTCCTCGTCGCTTTCGACGATTTGCACGCCCATCTCGCTGATGGCGGTCTGGATGTCCTCGATCTGGTCGGGGCTCATTTCGCCCGAGGGCAGTGCCTCGTTCAGTTCGTCATAGGTGATGTAACCGCGACGCTTGGCCTTGGCGATCAGCTTCTTGATCGAAGCCTCGTTGAGGTCGATCAGCGGTGCATCGTCATTCTGTGCGCTGTTTGCTTCGGACGCCATAATTTCCGTTTCAGTCCGTTTCCTTGTCGCCTGCCGGCTCCGGCTGCGGCGAATGTCCCGTTTCCGGCTGCGTCCGCTTGGTGCGGCGTGCAGCCCTCAATTGCGCCATTTGGCCGAGTCGCGCCTCGAATTCCAGCTTTCGTTTGAGCAGCCGTTGCTGCTCTGCGAAAGCGCCTTCGGGGTCGATCTCGAACCGCGCGGTCGCTGCGGCAAGCGCAGCCTCCAGCGCAGGCCTTTCGACCAGCAACGATACGGCTTCGGCCAGGTCTTCGCGCGCAGCCTCCGGATCTGTTGCTTCCGACAGGAAGGCGAAACGGGATTTATCCGGGGCGGCCGAGGGGCCTGTGTCGCCAGATATGGGCGATGCGCCGCCATGTTCAAGCATTTCCGCCATGTCGAGCAGCGGATTGACGAGGTTTGCGACTTTCCCGTCACGTTCGGCAGCTTCGGACAGCGCATCGGCGTGCCGGTCGATCTGGTCGGGAAACCGGATCAGCCCGGCCACAACCGCGCTGGCGAGCCGGTCGCGCCCGCCACCGCTGGCGAGTTTCTGGAGGCGGCGGATTGCGGCCGGATCAGCCTTGGGAGGGTGTGGTGCCCCCTTGCGGAAACCACCCGGCTTCCAGGCCGTGCGTTCGCGCTGGGGAAAGGCGAAAGCGGAAAATCGGTCCATCAATTCACGTCGGTAAAGTACCTTGATGTCGGGGTCGGCAATGGTTTCCACATGCGCATTGAGCCGTGCCTTGAGCCCTGCCTTGGCCTCGGGGCTGCCCAGCGGCTGCGCATCGCGCTCGAACCGCCACAGCGTCTCGAGCAGGCTGTCTGGGCTGGCGAGAAGTTCCTCCATCGCCTTTGCACCGCGCTGCTTCAACAGGTCGTCCGGATCGAGACCGGAGGGAAGGCTGACGATAGCAAGCGAATGGGCCGGGCGGAGCAATGGCAGGGCGCGCTGGATCGCGCGCATGGCTGCGCGCTGGCCGGCAGCGTCGCCGTCGAAACACAGGATGGGCCGTTCGACCATGCGCCACAGCAGCTCGATCTGCCGCTCGGTCAGCGCAGTACCGAGCGGGGCGACCGCATCGGCAATCCCCGCATTGGCGAGGGCGATCACGTCCATGTAGCCCTCGACCACCACCATCCGGCCGCTCTGGCGACTGGCCGGTCCCGCGCGGTGCAAATTGTAGAGCGTGCGACCCTTGTCGAATAGCGGGGTGTCGGGCGAATTGAGGTACTTGGCGACACCGTCCCGCTTGTCGAGAATGCGCCCACCGAAAGCGATCACCCGCCCGCGCGTGTCCTGGATCGGCAGCATAAGCCGTTCGCGGAATCGGTCGTAGTGGTCGCCCTGATCTGTCTCGATCCGCATGCCGGCCTCGACCAGCATTGCCTCGTCGAACTGCGCAAGCCCCCCTTTGAGTGCCTGCCGCCCCTCAGGCGCATAGCCGAACCCGAATTCGCGCACGACGCTGTCCGAGAACCCCCGCGAGGCGAGGTATTCCCGCGCTCTCGTTCCTTCGGTGCCCTGCAGCTGGCGGACGAACCACTGCTGCGCCGCTTCGGTCACGTCGATCAGGCTGGCGCGTTTCTTGGCCTGCTGCGCGGCACGCGGATCGGCGGCGGGGACTTCGAGCCCCGCCTCGGCCGCGAGTTCCTTCACCGCATCCATGAACTGCAGGCCCCGCTGATCGGTCATCCAGCGGATGACGTCGCCATGCGCGCCGCACCCGAAACAGTGGTAGAACCCCTTGGCGTCGTTGACCGTGAAGCTCGGGCTTTTCTCGTTGTGGAACGGGCAGCACGCCTTCCATTCCCGGCCAGCCCGCTGCAGCTTGACCGTGCGCATGATGACGCTGGAGAGCGTCACCCGTGCGCGGAGTTCGTCAAGCCATTGGGGTGAGAGCATCACCCGACCGTATTAGGAAAGCGCCGCCTTCACCAGCCCGCTCGCCTTGCTCATGTCGAGTTGTGAACCGTGGCGGGCCTTCAGCTCGGCCATGACGCGGCCCATGTCCTTGGGCGTCGAGGCGCCGAGCTCGGTCTTGATCGCCTCGATCGCGGCCAATGTGTCCGCCTCGCTCAGCATCGCGGGGAGGAATTCCTCGATCACGGCCAGTTCGCCCTTTTCCTTGTCGGCGAGTTCCTGCCGACCGCCGTCCTCGAACATCTGGATCGATTCGCGGCGCTGCTTGGCCATTTTCTGCAGCACGTCCACCACCAGGTCGTCGTCGGCGATTTCCTTCGACGAGGTGCGCATCTCGATATCGCGGTCCTTGATCTTGGCGCCGATCAGCCGCAGCGCGGCGGTGCGGTCCTTGTCGCCAGCCTTCATGGCAGTGACGGTGGCGGCCTTGATGTCGTCTCTCAACATGGTTCGTCCTGTGATTTTCCGGAGTTTTCGGGATTGCCCCCCAATTGGCCCCGCACGGCCCTTGACGCAAGGGGAGGGTGCCCCTAGCGACCGACGCTTAGCGACATCGCCGGAAAACCCCTGACTCGGAGAGCCCCATGGCCACCGCCGACATTACGCCTGCGCAACCCAAAGGTGCGACGGGACTCCTGCTCCTGAGCGACGGCACTGCCCTGTGGGGCAAGGGCTTCGGCGCGGAAGGCAGCGCGGTGGGCGAGGTGTGCTTCAACACCAGCATGACCGGCTATCAGGAGGTGATGACCGATCCCTCCTACGCCGGGCAGGTGGTGACCTTCACCTTCCCCCATATCGGCAATGTCGGCACCAATGCCGAGGATGTCGAGAGCAAGGTCGCGAGTGCCCTCGGCTGCGTGGTGCGCGAGGATGTGACCCTGCCGAGCAATTTCCGCAGTGCCGAACATTTCACCCGGTGGATGGAGGCGAACGGCAAGATCGGCCTTGCCGGGATCGACACCCGTGCGCTGACCCGCTTCATCCGCCTCAACGGCGCGCCCAACGCCGTGATCGCCCATGCGGCGGACGGCAAGTTCGATCTCGCCGCCTTGCTCAAGCGGGCGCAGGACTGGCCGGGGCTGGAGGGAATGGACCTCGCCCAGAAGGTCAGCCGCGAGCATCAGGAGAACTGGGGCGGCGGTTACTGGCGTTTGGGCCACGGCTATGGCCGGGCCGACTGGCACGACAAGCCGCATGTCGTGGCGATCGATTACGGCGCAAAGGACAATATCTTCCGCAACCTGGTGAAAGCGGGGGCCAAGGTGACGGTGGTCCCGGCGCGGACCAGCCTCGAGGATATCCTCGCGCTGGAACCGGCGGGCGTGTTCCTCTCCAACGGGCCGGGCGATCCGGCGGCGACGGGTGAGTATGCGGTGCCGGTGATCAAGGCGCTGCTCGATCGCGATATCCCGCTGTTCGGCATCTGCCTCGGCCACCAGATGCTGGCGCTGGCGGCGGGCGCGAAGACGGTCAAAATGCACCAGGGCCACCGCGGCGCGAACCACCCGGTCCAGCGGGTGGGCGAGGGTTGGGGCGAGACCTCCGGCCTTGTCGAGATCACCAGCATGAACCACGGCTTCGCGGTCGATGCGGGCACCCTGCCGGCGGGTGTGGAGCAGACCCATGTCTCGCTGTTCGACGGCAGCAACTGCGGGATCAGCATCACCGGCAAGAAAGCTTTCGGGGTGCAGTATCACCCGGAGGCGAGCCCGGGGCCGCAGGACAGCTTCTACCTGTTCGAGAAGTTTGTGGGGATGTTGGGGTGAAATATATTCTGTCCATCATTGCGGCATGTGCACTTCTGTCTTGTAGTCAGTCAGAAGATGAAAATGGCCCGGCGATTAAACGCGGAAGTGACGAAATTGCTGATACGACATCGAAGCAAAAAATGAGTGATTCCACGCGTTATTTGATCTTCGAATTCCCAGACGGTGTTCGAGGCGGCGTCGGGCGCTTTCGGGGCGAGGCGTCAGAATCATCTGGTCCCCGGCGGGAGGTAACGGCCCTGTTGGAAAGTTGTGGAGCTGTTGAACCGCAATTTCTCGCGGTCTGGTCGCACAGCACACACGTTGTAACACATTCGACGCAGAACGATCGCGCAGTCGTGGAGTGTTTCCTGAAAGCTACCTCAAGGCATTTCAACGTGGGTACCGGAAACGATCCCTCTCTCCACACGAGCAAAATCGACCGATCAGATTTCGAAGATCTCGAGAATAATCCTGACCGAAAGCGGCTTGATTAATGCCCAAACGCACTGACATCTCCTCCATCCTCGTTATCGGCGCCGGCCCGATCATCATCGGGCAGGCGTGCGAGTTCGACTATTCCGGCACGCAGGCGATCAAGGCTTTGCGCGAGGAGGGCTATCGGGTCATCCTCGTCAACTCCAACCCGGCCACGATCATGACCGATCCGGAGATGGCGGATGCGACCTATATCGAGCCGATTACGCCCGAAATCGTCGCCAAGATCATCGCCAAGGAACGCCCCGACGCGCTGCTGCCGACGATGGGCGGGCAGACCGCGCTGAACTGCGCGCTGAAGCTCGACGAGATGGGCGTGCTCGCCGAATACGGGGTCGAGATGATCGGGGCCAAGGCCGACGCCATCGACAAGGCCGAGAACCGCCAGCGCTTCCGCGAGGCGATGGACAAGATCGGCCTCGAAAGCGCGCGCAGCGGCGTGGCGCATACGGTGGAAGAGGCGTTCGCGGTGCTGGAGACCACCGGCCTGCCCTCGATCATCCGCCCCAGCTTCACCTTGGGCGGCACTGGCGGCGGGATCGCCTACAACAAGGCCGAATTCGAGCGGATCGTGCGCGAAGGGCTTGCCGCCTCGCCCACCACCGAAGTGCTGATCGAGGAATCACTGCTCGGCTGGAAAGAGTTCGAGATGGAGGTGGTGCGCGACCGCAAGGACAACGCGATCATCATCTGCAGCATCGAGAACGTCGATCCGATGGGCGTCCATACGGGTGACAGCATCACTGTCGCCCCGGCGTTGACGCTGACCGACAAGGAATACCAGATCATGCGCAACGCCAGCATCGCTGTGCTGCGCGAGATCGGGGTCGAGACGGGCGGCTCCAACGTCCAGTTCGCGGTCAACCCCAGGGACGGCCGCCTGATCGTGATCGAGATGAACCCGCGCGTCAGCCGCTCCTCCGCGCTGGCGTCCAAGGCGACCGGCTTCCCCATCGCCCGCGTCGCGGCCAAGCTGGCGGTCGGCTACACGCTCGACGAGATCACCAACGAGATCACCGGCGCGACGCCTGCCAGCTTCGAGCCGACCATCGACTATGTCGTAACAAAGATCCCGCGCTTCGCCTTCGAGAAGTTCAAGGGCGCGGAAAACAACCTCGCCACCGCGATGAAGTCGGTCGGCGAAGTCATGGCGATCGGGCGCAATTTCCAGGAATCGATGCAGAAGGCGCTGCGCGGGCTGGAAACCGATCTCGACGGCTTCAACCGCGTGGTCGAGCTGGAGGGTGTGGGCAAGGACACCATCACCGCCTCGCTCAGCAAGCGGACGCCCGACCGGTTGCTCAAGGTCGCCCAGGCCTTCCGCGAAGGGTTGAGCGTCGAGGAAGTGCACGCGGTCACCAGCTACGATCCGTGGTTCCTGCGCCAGATCGAGGCGATCATCGATGCCGAGAAGGACATCGGCGCCAATGGCCTGCCGCAGGATGCGGCGGGGCTGCGGCGGCTGAAGGCGATGGGCTTTTCCGACAAGCGGCTCGCAACGCTGGCGGTGCGATCGGTCGGGGTAGCAGGCGGCCTCGCCGAAACGCAGGCGCGCCGCAGCGGCCTGCTGCACGATGCGCTCAAGGTCATGGCCGGGGCGACCAGCCAGAAGGAAGTGTGCGAGCTGCGGCACAAGCTGGGCGTGCACCCGGTCTTCAAGCGCATCGACAGCTGCGCCGCCGAGTTCGAGGCGATCACGCCCTACATGTACTCGACCTACGAGGCCCCGACCTTCGGCGAGCCCGAGAACGAGGCCATGCCGTCGGACCGCCGCAAGATCGTCATCCTCGGCGGCGGACCCAACCGGATCGGGCAGGGGATCGAGTTCGACTATTGCTGCGTCCACGCCTGTTTCGCGCTGAGCGAGGCCGGGTTCGAGACGATCATGGTCAACTGCAACCCGGAAACTGTCTCGACCGATTACGACACCTCCGACCGGCTCTATTTCGAGCCGCTGACGGCGGAGGACGTGCTGGAAATCCTGCGGGTCGAGCAGCAATCGGGCGAGCTCGTCGGCGTGATCGTCCAGTTCGGCGGGCAGACACCCTTGAAGCTGGCGCAGGCGCTGGAAGACGCCGGCATCCCGATCCTCGGCACTTCACCCGACGCCATCGACCTTGCCGAAGACCGCGAGCGTTTCGCCAAGCTGGTCAACAAGCTCAAGCTCAAGCAGCCCGACAACGGCATCGCCTACAGCCGCGACGAGGCAGCCGCCGTGGCAGCGCGCATCGGCTACCCGGTGCTGCTGCGCCCTTCCTATGTCCTCGGTGGCCGGGCGATGGAGATCGTGGACAGCCTCGCGCAGCTCGACGACTACATCAAGACCGCCGTCAACGTGTCGGGCGACAGCCCGGTGCTGGTCGACCAGTACTTGCGCGACGCAATCGAATGCGACGTGGACGTCGTCTCCGATGGCGCGGAGGTCCGCATTGCCGGCGTGATGCAGCATATCGAGGAAGCCGGGGTCCACTCGGGCGACAGCGCCTGCACCCTGCCGCCCTACAGCCTGCCGGACGACATCATTGCCGAAATGGAGCGGCAGGCGAAGGAACTGGCCATCGCGCTCAAGGTGGTCGGCCTGATGAACGTGCAGTTCGCGGTCAAGGACGGTGCGGTCTACCTGATCGAGGTCAACCCGCGCGCCTCGCGCACCGTGCCCTTCGTCGCCAAGGCAATCGGCCGACCGATCGCGAAGATCGCCAGCCTCGTCATGGCCGGGCAGAAGCTTGCCGATTTCGAGCCGTTCAACCTGCGCCCCGATCACATGGCGGTGAAGGAGGCGGTTTTCCCCTTTGCGCGCTTCCCCGGTGCCGACCCCGTGCTGTCGCCGGAAATGAAATCGACCGGCGAGGTGATGGGCATCGACAGGGCATTCCCCGAGGCTTTCCTCAAGTCACAGCTCGGCGTCGGCATGGCGCTGCCCGAAAGCGGCACGCTGTTCGTGTCGGTCAAGGACAGCGACAAGCCGGTCATTGTCCCGGCGGTCAGGACGCTGGTCGAGCAGGGCTTCCGCATCATCGCCACCGGCGGCACGCACGATTATCTCGCGGAGCAGGGCATCCCGGTGGAGCGGGTCAACAAGGTGGCGCAGGGCCAGCCGCATATCGTCGACGCCATCATCGATGGCGAGGTGGACCTGATCTTCAACACCACCGAAGGCTGGCAGAGCCTCGCGGACAGCAAGTCGATCCGCGCCAGCGCACTGGAAGCCAAGCTCCCGTACTACACCACGGCGCCCGCCAGCCTCGCCGTGGCGCAGGCGATTGCGACCACGAATGCGAGCAAGCTTGAAGTACGCTCGCTGCAAGACTATTATAGCGCGGACTAACAAAGCTCCTCCCCCACAGTTCGGCTCGCTGGTCCGCGCGTAACAAAGCGCGGCAAAGGGTCGAATTGACGGTAGCCCGTGGTGGGGCAGGGCCAACAACGAAAGAAACGGGGACCGGAATGGAAAAGGTGCCGATGCTGGCAGAAGGCTACGAGCGGCTGACCGCCGATCTCAAGGCGCTGCGGGCGGAACGACCCAAGATCGTCGATGCGATCGAGGAAGCACGGGCGCATGGCGACCTGTCGGAAAATGCCGAATATCACGCGGCCAAGGAACGCCAGGGCCAGATCGAGGCGCAGATCGCCGACATCGAGGACCGCGTCAGCCGGGCGCAGATCATCGATCCGACGACCCTTTCTGGCGACCGGATCGTCTTCGGCGCCACCGTGACCCTGCTCGACGAAGACGACAAGCCGGTCCGCTACCAGATCGTCGGCCAGACCGAGGCCGATGCCAGCAAGGGACGCATCTCCTATAACTCGCCTATCGGCCGCGCGTTGATCGGCAAGACTGTCGGCGAGGATATCGAGGTGACGGTGCCGTCGGGCGACAAGTTCTACCTCGTCGACAAGATCGAATTCATCTGATCCGAAAGGGCTTGCGGAATGGCAGTTCCGGTTAAAGCGAAAGCGGAACGCCGGATCGTCGAGCATTTCCTGTCCGTCCGCGCGGTCAGCGCGGCCGACGCCATTCCCTATCAAGCCTCAGCCGGACTGCCGGAAAGGCGCGCATTCGACCGGTTGAAAGGCAGCGAGGTTCTCCGTCCTGCCGGTCGCGACCGCTGGTACCTGGACGAACAGGCCTGGGACCGCCGCAAGGGCTTCAGGCGCAGCAGGCTGGCAGGTGCCATCGTGATCGCGACCGCTGTCGGCGTTTTCGCAGCGCTCCGGTCGCGCTAGCTCAATCCAGCATCTTTTCCATCGCGTAATTGTGGATCGGCACGCCGTCGATCTCGAAATCGCGGCGGTGGGTGACGGCATAGCCCGCGCGCGCAAAGGCCGGACGGGCAAGCTCGCTCGCTTCGGTGAACAGCCTGACCAGCTCACGCGAACGGGCCTCTTCCTCCGATGCTGCGAGCAACCGGTCGGCCAACCCTTGGCGCGTATGGCCTGGGTCGCAATAAAGCATGTCGAGATGGCCGGAGCGGCCATCTACCACCTCGAGCAGGGCATAGGCTACGGGAATGTCGTTCTTTCCGGCTGCAACGAGGATGGTCGCGCCGCGCTCCACCCTTTCCACGAACCTGCCGGGCCCCGGGTGCCGTGCCGCCCAGGCAGCGACCTGTTCGGGCGTATAGGCAACGGCCCCGACCTGCCGGATCGCCGCCAGCGTAACCGCCGCGAGGGCGTGCGCGTCGGCGTGGCGGTACGGACGCAGCACATAGGTCATCGCCGGATCAGTCGTCCGGCGTGAGCAGGCGATGGATATGGACGACGACATATTTCATTTCCGCATCGTCCACCGTACGATGCGCCTGGGCCCTCCAGGCGTCCACCGCCGCATCGTAGCTGCTAAAAACGCCCACAACGTGCAGGCTTTCCGGATCCTGGAACTCAAGCGAACGCGGATCCTTGACGCGGCCGCCCATGACGAGGTGGAGCTTCTGGCTCGGAGTGGTTTCTTCCATAATGTCTTTCCTGGGGAGGGAATCTGCGCGCGCCCATAGCCCAGCCCGGCGCGAAGGCAAAGATACCGTCGCGCCGCCATTCCATCGGATAAGGAAGTCTAGCGGCTGAACCCGCTCCGCCCGTCGCGGATGGCACGGCCTGCCTTGCGACCGGCGGTGCGCCCGAAGGAATGGACTGCGTCGCGCGCAGTAGCCGCAAGGTAGCGGCCCTCGCGCCGGGCCTTGCGCGCTGTCCGGTCGATCCGGTCGCCCACATCCTGCAGGCTGTCGCCTCCGGTCCTTCGCGCATCGCTGGCGGCATCGCCCACAGTATCGAGCAAGCCCAGGGCGTAAGCGATGCCTGCCTCTTTCGCGTAGCCCGCGACACCCGCGGCGCGGCTCGAGAAGCGGCGACCGGGACGGGTCATTGCGCCGATGAGCAGGGCCACAACCGCGACGCCAGCAACCGACGCAACGGGATGGGCTTTCACGAAATCACCTGCACTCTTGGCGGCATCGCCGGCGGCGCGGACCAGATCGCGTTGCTGCAACCGCGCCTGTCCCTCTTCGATCCTGGCTCGAAGGGCATCTCTGCTGTCGCTGGCACTCATGTAGCGTCTCCGTCGCTTTCGGGGGATGGGGGAGGGGTCGGTTCATCCTGGCCATCGCGGCTGAACCTTTCCCGAATGGGGTTACTCGCGAACCACAGCGCAACCGCGCCGAACAGAAGGGCTGCAACGCCAGCCTTGCCTTCCGTTTTGGTGTGCGCGGTTTCGATCAGTTCCGCAGCGCCGTCCTTGATACGGTCGAAAGCGCGCGATCCGAGGGGCCGTGCGTTCCACTCGCTGCGCACCCGGTCTAAATCAGCCTCGACCAGCGAACGCGCCTGGTCGCGCAGCTGCCGGTCGGCGCGCAATTGTTCCTCAAGCCGCGTCATGCTCGTGTTCTTCGAAAGCCTTGCCCAGCGCACGGGCCCTGCGCAGCGCCTGCCGCCCGAAAATTGCCACCCCGATCAGCAGCAGGCCGACGACAAGCGCAGTCGAACCGAGCGGCGTCAACCATGAAGCGAGCGAGAAAATCAGTCCGACGACGAGCCCGATCAACGCGAGATGAAGGAAGGCGAGCGCCGCCAATCCCGCGATGACAGCCTGCTTGGTCTGCTCCCCTGCATAGGCTGCCCGGGTCTTCTGGTATCCAAATTCGGCCGCGAGATAGGTCTTCCCGTCTTCGACCAGGGCACCGATATCGTCGGCAAGCGAAGGCTTGCCCTCCGGCACATCTACGTGGGACGGATCACGTCCGTCAAGATCGGCGGGGGACTGCGCCGTGCGGGGTGTATCCTCTAGCATTGGCGCAGCCCCCCGATCATATCCTTAACGGCGGAAAATCCGCGACAGGAGGTACCCTGCAACGGCGGCGATACCAAGGGCAGTGGCCGGCTTTTCACGCACGAAAGTCTTGGCATCCTCGCCGAGTTCCTCGAGGCTCTTGGCTTCGAGCTTCGCTGCGTTTTCCTGCAGGCTACGGGCTGCCGTACGGGCATAGTCGCCGTATTGCGGGCCGAAGTTCTCGTCGATCTTGGCCGCATTGTCGGCGACCAGCTGGCCCAGAGCGGCGAGCGCGTCGCTGGCCTTCGCCTTGCCTTCAACGGCCAGCTCACCCGCGCGCGCCTTGGCTTCGTCGCCATAGACGCGGGCTTCGGACACGAGATCCGTGCTCTTGCCCTTGGCTTGGTCGCGGTATCCGCCGACCACTAGGCCGGCTTCAGCCTTCAGGGCAGCGGCACCTGCTTTTGCCTCTTCCAAAGCGGCGTTGAATCGGGACTTCGCTTCTTCACGGTTGGTCACTTCAGGCTCCTTAGCCGGGACGGGCTTGATGGGGGGTGCCTTCACGGCAGATTTCGCCGCGGAAGGCTTTGCGGGGGTCTTGCCGGCGGGGGTTTTGCCGACGGCGCCGCCGGTGGGTGTCTTGGCCATGATTCGATCCCTTGCTGTCACGTTGGCTCAGCATATCCGCCGACAGGGCCAAAGCGAATACGCATGCAGGTCTTGAACGCGCCTTGCACCGGTCCGTTCCGCCGCATAGAGCACCGCCAACCTGCACCACCACCATATGGTGGTGTCTTAGAATAATACAACACCAGTCCGCCGGAGCCAATCCCGATGACCGCTATCATAGACATTCACGCCCGCGAAATCCTCGACAGCCGAGGCAACCCGACGGTGGAAGTCGACGTGTTGCTGGAGGATGGCAGTTTCGGGCGCGCAGCTGTCCCCTCGGGCGCCTCGACCGGCGCGCACGAAGCGGTCGAATTGCGCGATGGCGAGAAGAGCCGTTACCTG
Organism: Parerythrobacter aurantius; assembly: GCF_045291475.1. Classification (NCBI taxonomy): domain Bacteria; kingdom Pseudomonadati; phylum Pseudomonadota; class Alphaproteobacteria; order Sphingomonadales; family Erythrobacteraceae; genus Parerythrobacter; species Parerythrobacter aurantius. The sequence continues at coordinate 2,511,349 of NZ_CP147985.1, read as the reverse complement.
GGCAAGGGCGTGCTCAAGGCGGTCGATGCGGTCAACACCACGATTGCCGACACGCTGCTGGGCCTCGATGCCGAGGATCAGCGGGATATCGACGGCGTGCTGATCGACCTCGACGGGACGGACAACAAGGCGAAGCTCGGGGCGAATGCGCTGCTCGGCACTTCGCTGGCCGTGGCGAAGGCTGCTGCGGCGGCACGCGGCCTGCCGCTGTATGCCTATGTCGGCGGGGTTTCGGCGCATGTCCTGCCGGTGCCGATGATGAACATCATCAACGGCGGCGAACATGCCGACAACCCGATCGACTTCCAGGAATTCATGATCATGCCGGTGGGCGCGCCGACCCTGGCCGAGGCGGTCCGCTGGGGTTCGGAGGTCTTCCACACACTGAAGAAGGGCCTGCACGACAAGGGCCTGGCAACGGCGGTGGGCGACGAGGGTGGGTTCGCGCCCAACCTTTCCAGCACCCGGGCGGCGCTCGATTTCATCATGGAATCGATCGGCAAGGCCGGCTTCAATGCGGGAACCGACATACAGCTCGCGCTGGACTGCGCCGCGACCGAGTTCTTCCACGGCGGCAAGTACGAGATCAGCGGCGAAGGGCTCTCCCTCAGCCCGGTGGAAATGGCCGACTACCTCGCCGCACTGTGTGCCGACTATCCGATCGTTTCGATCGAGGACGGCATGGGCGAGGACGATTTCGAAGGCTGGAAGGCGGTGACCGACAAGATCGGCAACAAGGTCCAGCTGGTCGGCGACGACCTGTTCGTGACCAACCCCGCGCGTCTCGGCATGGGGATCGAGAAAGGCCTCGCCAACTCGCTGCTGGTCAAGGTCAACCAGATCGGCACGCTCAGCGAAACGCTGGAGGCAGTCGATATGGCCCACCGTGCCGGCTATACCAGCGTGATGAGCCACCGTTCGGGCGAGACGGAAGACGCGACCATCGCCGATCTCGCCGTCGCCACCAACTGCGGCCAGATCAAGACCGGCTCGCTCGCCCGCTCGGACCGGCTCGCCAAGTACAACCAGCTTATCCGTATCGAGGAAGAGCTGGGCGCCAGCGCGCATTACGCCGGTGCGGCTTGCTTCGGACGGCTAGCGCGCTGACCCTCAGCCCGAGGCTGCATCGGCCCTGATACGGGCTATCGCCGCATCCAGATGCGCCGCCGCGATGTGTGCGCCCATCCGGTCGAGCGATGCGAGCGCGTCTTCGAGCACGGCGGCAAGCGCCAGCAATTTTTCCGCGTGCGATTGCACGGCGGATGAGGGTGCGATCAAACCCATTTCCGTCAGTCCTCAACTTGCGATCATGCGTCCCACGGAGGACGATGGCGCGAGATGGCCCCGCTGGCGAGCGCCGATGCCTCGGATACGGAGGTATCTTGGCAGGTCCTTCCCTGCAGGCCATAGTCCCACGCGAGAGAGGGAGGGGACATGGAGCGTTTTCCGTCGCATCCGGCCGACGTTACGCCCGAGTGGCTGACAAAGGTCGCGGGCTGGCCGATATATGACGTCTCGTGGGAAGCGATCGGCACCGGGCAAGTCGGCGACAGCGTAAGGTTCCGCCTGTCCTGCCCTGATGGAAACAGGGTTTTATCGTCACTGGCGGGGAAGTTCCCAGCAGCCGACCCGACAAGCCGCTCCACCGCGGCCATGTTCGGGCTCTATGCGAAAGAAGTGACCTTCTATCGCGATATCGCACCGCACCTCGATGTCCGTGTACCCCATGTCTATTTTTCCGGGCTGGCGGACGACGGCGGCGACTTCGTTTTGCTGTTCGAGGATCTCGGTCCCTGTCGTGGCGGCAACCAGATCGCAGGCTGCGACCTTGCCGACGCCGAGCATGCGATCCGCCAGGCAGCGGCGATCCATGCACCGAGCTGGCACAACCGTGCGATACTCGACACCGATTGGCTCGTCACCAAACCCGAAGTCTCCGCCCAGATCCGGACGCTCTATCCGCAAGCGCAGGCGATCTGGCGCGAACGCTATGCCGATACGCTCGAGCCCGAATTCATGCAGTTGTGCGAGGCGGTCGCGGAGCATACCGCGACCGTTTTCACCCCCGAGCCGCCCGCACCTGTCAGCCTGGTGCATGGCGATTTCCGGCTGGACAACATGCTGTTCGACATCAACGACGGTGCGGAACCCATTGCGGTGCTCGACTGGCAGACCGTCACCATCGGCAATCCGATGACCGACATCGGCTATTTCCTCGGCTGCGGCATCGGCGACGAACTGCGCAGCCAGCACGAGGATCGGCTGATCGACCTGTGGCTGTCCGAAATGGCGGCGCGCGGGGTCAAGCTCAACCGTGGCGAGATCTGGGACGACTACCGCCGCGGCGCGCTTCACGGGCTGACGACGGCGGTCTTCAGCGCGGCCTTCGTCGAACGGACCGATCGGGGCGATGCCAATTTCCTGTCCATGGCCCGGGGTGCCTGCGCGCTGGCCCTCGCTCATGACAGCCTCGGCGCGCTCAAGGGAGAGAATTGATGGTCCTGACCAAGGGTGACGATTATCCGATTCACCAGACACCGGAGCCGGTCGCCTATTCGGGCACAGATCGCAATTTCTACGACCGCTATTTCTTCAACGGCTACGGGCCCGCTGGCGAAGAGTTCTTCGCCGTTGCCTTTGGTGTCTATCCGCATCTCGATGTGGCCGACGCGCATTTCTGCGTCGTGCGCAACGGCAGGCAGCACTGCCTCCACGCCAGTCGCAAGTTGGGGATGGAGCGGATGGACCTCGCCTGTGGCCCGGTGCGGATCGAGATCGTCGAGCCGCTGCACAAGCTGCGGGTGGTCGTGGAAGGTGAAGGGCTCGCGGCAGACATCACATTCACCGGTCGGGCGTTCCCGATAGAGGAGCCGCGCTTCGTCTGGCGTGTCGGCCCGCGTACAGTGATGGATTACACCCGCCTGACCCAGAACGGCCATTACGAAGGCTGGATCGAGGTCGACGGCAAGCGCAAGGTGTTGGTCGCCGGAACTGCCGGCACGCGGGACCGCAGCTGGGGCGTGCGCCCAGTCGGCGCGTCCGATCCCCAATTCAGCAATGGCTCGGCTGTGCCACAGTTCTTCTGGCAATGGACCCCGGTCAACCTGCCGGGTCGCAGCCTGTACTACCACCTCAATGCACACGCCGACGGCACGGCCTGGAACACGCGCGGGGTGGTGGCGCCCGATGGGAATGGGCCCGAAGCCTTTACCGATCATCACGAGCCGGAAATGGTGACTCCGTTAGAGGCAGGCACCCGCTGGCCTTCGGGCGGCACGCTCAGGATGGGCGGAGAGAGTTTCACCTTCGAGCCGGTCGGAAGGTTCCAGATGCGCGGGCTGGGCTACACCTCTCCCAGGTGGAACCACGGCCTCGACCACGGAACGCTGGAGGTCGAGCGCGAGGATATCGATCTCGGCAGCTGCGATCCCGTGCGGCCCGACCACCTTCACGTGCAAATGCTGTGCCGGGTCACCAGCGACAGCGGCGAGGTGGGTATGGGCGTGTTCGAGCAACTCGCAATCGGCGATTATGCGCCGCTGGGCCTAAAGGGACTGTCTGGCCCGGCCTAGGCTGCGGCGGTGAGCCTAGCGAGCTGATCCTCGCTCAGCTCAACCCGGGTGAATTCAAGCAGCTCGTGAAGCTGCTTCACTGTGCGCGCGCTGGCGATGGGGGCGGGAATGCCCGGCTGCCGCACCAGCCAGGCGAGGGCGATAGCTGACAGGCTCGCGCCCGTTTCGGCAGCGATTTCGTCCATCACCGCAAGGACCTGAGGACCATTGCTCCCGGCCAGTTCCTTGGCCCGGCCGCCGCGCATCGATTGGGCGAAATCCTCGTCGGTGCGATACTTGCCGGTCAGATAACCCGAGGCGAGGCCGAAGAAGGGCAGCATGGCGATACCCTTCGACGTGGCGAGCGCCTGCAAATCCGGGCCGTAGGCGCTGCGAGCCACGAGATTATATTCGTTCTGCAAGGCGGTGAAGGGCCTCGCGCAAGTCGCTTCGGCATGATCGAGCGCGGCGCCAAGCCGCGCGGCATCGAAGTTCGATGCCCCGAGCGCCTTGACCTTCCCGCTCCGCACCGCGCCATCGAAGGCATCGACGATCGCGCCGATGTCCAGATCGGGATAATCCTTGTGCGCGTAATAGAGATCGATGTGTTCGCATTGCAGCCGCTCGAGCGAGGCGTCGAGCGATTGCAGTATCCGCTCGGGACCATAGAGCTCCGATCCGCCCAGCATTCCGGTCTTGGTGTGAATGCGCATATCAGGCCGCACCCCGCGGCTGGCCATCCATTCGCCCAGCACGGACTCGGATTCGCCGCCCTTGTGCCCGGGTACCCAGGCCGAATAGACATCGGCCGTGTCGATCATCCGCCCGCCCGCGTCGTAGAAGGCGTCAAGCAGCGCGAGGGCCTCGTCGCCTTTGCTGGTCCAGCCAAAGACATTCCCGCCGAGAACCAGTGGAATACCGGCGATGAAATCGGGCCCGCTCATGCGAACTTTTCCTGCATCGCCAGCAGCGCCATGGCCGCCTCGGCAGCACCGGCACCCTTGTTGGCCTGCTTCGGATCGGCGCGGTAGATCGCCTGCGCCTCGTTCTCAGTGGTGAGGATGCCGTTGCCGATGGCAATGCCGTCCATGGTCAGCGCCATGATTCCGCGCGCGCTCTCGCCGGCGACAATCTCGAAATGATAGGTCTCGCCGCGAATGACCACGCCCAAAGCGACGAAACCATCGTAGCGGTCGCTTTCGGCCGCCATGGCGATAGTGCCGGGCACTTCCAGCGCACCTGGAACGGTCACGACCTCGACCTCATGGCCCGCAGCCTCCAGCGCAGTGCGGGCACCGGCGACCAGCATGTCGTTGAGGTGGTCGTAGAAACGGGCTTCGACAATCAGGAAACGGGCCATGGGTTACTCCGGGATGGGCATATGGCCGACGATATCAAGGCCATAGCCTTCGATCGCCACCACGTTTGGCTGCGTGTTGCTGAGAAGGATCATCTCGTGCACGTCGAGATCGGCGAGGATCTGCGAGCCGATGCCGACATTGCGAACCTCGTCTTCGGGCGCATATCCCGCGGCGCGGCGACCGGTGATGATCACGATGACGCCCGAACCATGCTCGCCAACCGCCAGCATCGCGCGTTGCAAGGTGCGCTTTCGCGGACCGCGCTTGCCCAGGATGTCGTCGAAAATGGAAATCGGGTGGACCCGGGTGAGGGTCGGGGTTCCGGAGACGACATGGCCCTTCTGCAGCACGTAGTGTTCGCCGCCATCTACGGTATTGCGATAGGTCAGCATCCGCCACTGACCGCCGTAATCGGATTCGAAGGCGCTATCGTCGACCCGTTTGACCAGATGGTCGTGACGCATCCGGTATTCGATCAGGTCGCGGATGGTCCCGATCTTGAGGCTGTGCTTGCGAGCGAAACGGACGAGATCGTCGAGCCGCGCCATGGTGCCGTCCTCGTTCATGATCTCGCAGATCACGCCCGAGGGATTGAGTCCCGCCAAGCGCGAGATATCGACGGCCGCCTCCGTATGGCCGGCGCGAACGAGCACGCCGCCGTCGCGCGCGGCGAGGGGAAAAACGTGGCCCGGCGTCACGATATCGTCCGGCCCCTTGCTCGCATCGATCGCGACCGACACGGTCCGCGCCCGGTCGGCGGCGGAAATACCGGTGGTCACGCCCTCCTTGGCCTCGATCGAGATCGTGAAGGCGGTTTGCATCGATTCCTTGTTGTTGCGGCTCATCGGCTGGAGGCCAAGAGCGTCGACGCGCGCCTTGTCCAGCGCAAGGCAGATCAGCCCGCGGCCATGGGTCGCCATGAAATTGATCGCATCCGGCGTCGCCATCTGCCCGGGGATGATCAGGTCGCCCTCGTTCTCGCGGTCCTCGTCGTCGACGAGGATGTACATCCGACCGTTGCGCGCTTCGTTGATGATCTCCTCGGCCCCGACCAGCACCGGCCGGTCGTCCTGGTCCAGCAGCAGAGCCTCCAGCTTGGCGAGGGTTTCGGCGGTAGGGTTCCAGTCGGCTTCGCCGCAATCGCGCAAGGTATTGGCGTGAAGCCCTGCCGCGCGGGCAAGGCCCGCCTTGGTCATGGCACCGGTCGCGACGATCTGGCGCACCTTTTCGATAGTCGATATGTTCATGCAAGAGGTGTATCACATCATAATGTGATGGCAAGTGATCTTCATCACATCATAATGTGAGGCACCACATCGCAAAAGCGGAATTTCAAGCCTATGATGTTGGAAAGGAGTGGTGGACGCACTAGGGCTCGAACCTAGGACCCGCTGATTAAGAGTCAGCTGCTCTACCAACTGAGCTATGCGTCCACACCGGCAAATCTGCCTGCGCGATGGAATGGCCGTGCCGTTCGAATCGCGAGGCGCTGCATATAGCGACCCCGACGGCAATGAAAAGGGGCAAATCTAGCCCGGCAAGTGACCGTCGATGCTGCGGATACCGCCATGGGTTATCGCTACTTGCAGAGCGTTCCCGTCTCCGGAAGAGCGGTCGATCGTCAGCAGTTGCTGCTTCTCGAGACCGGCCACCAATTGCGAAACGGCTTCCCCGTCGATGGACGTGACACGCCGGAGGTCTTCGAGACAGGGGCGTTGCCCCATCGACTGCATCCGGTACACCGCCACCAAGACCGAGACTTCCTCGCTGCCGAGCCGGGCGGGAATGTTCCGGTCGCGGGAAAACCCCGTCAATCGCATCGCGAGCTGACGCCAGGCGCTATTCCGGAAAAGGACCAAGATCGTCACCCCATCAACCGGCAAAGTCGCCGACGACCGGTGAAAGAGGGAAATCCGGTCGACGGCGAAACTCTGCGCCCGGAGAGACGGTTTCCGGCAGGAACACCTCTCCTGCGACCCGGGCAGCGGCGACGAGATATTGGCGATGGGCCAATGCTTCCAGTCGCCCAACCGGGGGACATCTGGTAAAACGATGTATCATGTGGGACGCCATCGCCAGATACGACCGTTTGAATGACCTCACATCGGTCCTCGAACAATCGCGCGATGTGTGCCGCGCGCTCGGGGTCATCCGTCAGAGTTACCATTTCTCCCCGATATTCGACGAACCCACATCGCTGCGGACAGTGGTGCACGCCGATGGCTTTTCCGCCGAGTGGCTGGCACTTTACGAGCGCGCGGATTTCCGCAAGCACGACCCGGTACCGGCACGAACGATTGAACACGGCACCTTGCTACCCTGGGTGGATGCCATGGAGCGCTGGCAGAACTCTCCGGAGGAGGAAGCCTATTTCGCCGCCATGCGGGCCGAGGGCCTGCAGCACGGCTTTGGCCTGCCGCTATTCGGTCCCCGCGGTCGGACAGCCTATGCATCGATGGACTTCGGCGAACCGCTGCGGGAAATCGCACCGGAGACGCTGGCAAAGGTCCGCACCATGGCCCAAATGGGGCACCAGCGATTGTGCAAGCTGATCGACGAGGATCGCACCGCTGTCGAACTGTCGGACCGGGAAGGGGCCGTGCTCGAATGGATGGCGCGGGGCAAATCCATCGCCGACATTGCCACCATCCTCGATATCTCTCCGGAAACGGTCAAAACCTATCGCGCGCGGATCCATCAGAAGCTGGGCGTGCACGACCGCATCGGTGCCGTGGTGCGTGCGCTCAAACTCGGCATCGTCCACATCTAGCCACGGAAACGCGTGACTGAAGAATTTCCCGGTCAGTTCCGGCCGCGACCGGCCTGCCAGCGGTACAGCATCATCAGCAGGCCGATGCAGATCATGTTCGTCATCATCGACGATCCGCCATGGCTCATCCACGGCAGCGGGATGCCCTTGGCAGGAGCGAGGCCCATGACCATCAGCAGGTTGATGGCGATGTAGAAGAAGATCGTGGCGGTCGCCCCTCCTGCCAGAAGCGATCCGAACCGGTCCTGCGACCGTGCAGCGACTCCCATGCCCCAGCGCAGGATCAGGCCGTACATCAGCAGCACGAACAGCCCGCCGAGCAGGCCCCACTCTTCCGCCATGGTGGAGAACACGAAGTCGGTATGCGGTTCGGGCAGGTAGTTGAGATGGCTCTGGGTTCCGGCATTGAACCCTTTGCCGGTGAGACCGCCCGATCCAATGGCGATTTTGGACTGGGCGATGTGATAGCCTGCACCCAGCGGATCGCTCTCGGGATCGAGGAAGGTCGTGACGCGGGCGCGCTGGTAATCGTGCAGGGCGAAGAAGTAGATCAGCGGCGCTGCCGCCACGGCCGCTCCCCCTGCGCATAGGAACCACCACAGGGGAAGGCCCGCGAGAAACATGACGATGACGCCGCCGAAGGCGATGGCGACGGACGTGCCGAGGTCCGGCTGCATCAACACGAGGCCGATCGGCAGCGCTATCAGCAGTCCTGCCGGCACGAGCGAGCGCCAGGTGCCGATCATGCCGACGGGCAGGGTTTCGTAAAACCGCGCCATGGCCAGCACGACGGCGGGTTTCATCAGCTCGGACGGCTGAATGCGGATCGGCCCCGCTTCGAGCCAGCGCTGGCTACCCCCGCCGACCGCCCCGACGACCTCGACCGCGAGCAGCAACAGCAGCACCACCCCGTAGGCGGGATAGGCCGCCCAGCGGATGAAATCGCGCGGCATAAGCGCGATGACGATCGCCATGACCATGAAGATGGCAAACCGCAGCAAGTGCGACGAGGCGAAGGGCTGGAAATTGCCGCCGGCGGCCGAGAACAGCACCAGCGCGCCGAAACCGACGAGCAGCAGGAGCGGGATCAACATGGCCCAGGGCTGGCGGGCGATCGGAGCCGGGATGACGGAGTTCATCGCGGCTCCGGTCCGTTCGTGGCTGCGGCATCGTCGACGATATTCTCCGGCCGAACCGCACCTGCCGTCTTGGCCAGTTTTTCGGACTGGGCCGCTGCTACACGGGCTTCGGCATCGACGCGCGCGAAGATATCCTCGTCCCGGCGCGGCGGCGCAGGCACGCTTTCGCCCGCAGCGGCAGCGTAGGTCGCATAGCGCCTGGCGAGCCGTTCCTGGGCGTTGCCGCCCCATTGCGCCTCTAGCGCATTGAGCGCCTCCAGCCCCTTGGCCGGATCGAACATGTAGGTCATGACATCGCGCGCGATGGGATAGGCAGCACCTGACCCTCCGCCATGCTCGATCACGACGGCGCCGGCGTAACGCGGCTTGTCGAACGGGGCGAAAAAGATGAACAGCCCGTGGTCGCGATACTTCCACGGGCCCGATTTGCCGTCGGATATGCTCAGCGAGACGACCTGTGCCGTGCCCGTCTTGCCGGCGATCTTGACGTTTTCGAGCGGCAAACGCCCGCGACCGGCCGTGCCCGGGCCGTTCACCACATCGCTCATGGCCTGGCGGATGTAGGTCAGTTGCTCTTCCGGAAACCCCTCCGAACGGAATGCGGGATTCTTCCGGGACTTGATCAGGCGCGGCGTGACGAAGTTGCCGGTGGCAAGCCTGCTCGCCATCACCGCCAGCTGGAGCGGATTGGCGAGCATGTAGCCTTGCCCGATGGTCGCATTGACGGTGTCGAACGCAGCCCAGGGCTGGCCGAATTTCTTCATTTTCCAGGCGGGGTCAGGGACGGTGCCATAGAACTGGCTGATCACGGGCAGCTCGAATTCCTGCCCCATGCCGTATCGCCGTGCCATGTCGGCGATGGGATCCATGCCGATGCGCTGCGCCATCGCATAGAAATAGACGTCGCAGGACTGGTAGATGCCCTTCGCCATGTTGACCGCGCCATGCCCCCGGCGATTCCAGCACCCAAACACGCGGTTGCCGACCCTGAGGCCACCGCCGCAGAAAACCGTCTCTTCTGGGTCGATCCCGGCCTTCAGGAAGGCCATGGAGACCATGGGCTTGACGGTCGAACCGGGCGGATAGAGGCCCTTGAGCACCTTGTTGCGCAGCGGCACGCGCTCGTCGTCCCCCAGCATGGCGTATTCGACGCTGCCGATGCCGTCGGAAAAGCTGTTGGGGTCGAAGCTGGGCATGGACGCCATGCACATGACGTCGCCATTGGTGCAGTCCATCACCACGACCGATCCGGATTCGAGGCCGATACGGCGCGCGGCATAGTCCTGCAGCGGCCCGTCGATGGTGAGTTGCACCGGATTGCCCTGGACGTCGGCCCGGCTTTCGAGATCGCGCACGATGCGGCCCGATGCCGTAACCTCGACCCGCCGCGCCCCCGGCTCGCCGCGCAGGACCAGCTCGAACTGCTTCTCGATCCCGTCCTTGCCAGTCTTGTAGCCGGGCGTGATGAGCAGCGGGTTTGGCTCCTTCTCGTATTCCTCCGCCGAAGCAGCGCCGACGTAGCCGATCAGATGGCCGACGGACGGCCCGGTCGGGTAATAACGCGAATAGCCGCGTTGCGGGACTACACCGGGCAGCTCCGGCAGGCGCAGCGACACCGCAGCGAACTGGTCATAGGCGAGGCCGCTGGCGACTTCGATCGGCGCGTATCCGCGCGATTCGTCCATTTTCTTGCGCAGGTCGCGCAGCTTGTCGGGCTCCAGCGACAGGAGGGAGGCGAGCGTGGACAGCGTGCGTTCGCGGTCGGCAATGCGCTCCGGTATGATGTCGACCCGGAAATCAGCCCGGTTGGAAGCCAGCGGCGAGCCGTCGCGGTCGAGGATCCAGCCCCGGCGCGGCGGGATCAGGGTGAGGTTGACCCGGTTGCTTTCGCTTTCCGTCGCGTATTTCTCGTTCTCGGCAATGGCGAGATAGGCCATGCGCGATGCCAGCAGCATGCCGACGCCCGCGCCCACACCGCCGAGCAGCATGCTGCGACGATCGAACCGGTTTCTCAGCGTCGTGGAACTGACCGGCAGCTTGCCCTTGCCAAGCGGCATCAGTCGATCACTTTCACGCGCAGCAGGCGGACGATATCCAGTGCAGCGACCATGCGCGCGACAATGGGATAGGCGAGGATTGAGAGCAAGGCCTGCGGCGACGTCGCCGCAATCGTGACGGGCGTCACATTGGCGCCGGAGAAGATGACGCCGAAGAATACATAGGCAACGATGGCCAGGGTGGCCGTCATCCAATCCTGCAAGAAATCGCGCCACGGGAAACGGCTTTCGAGGATCTCGATGGCTAGCAGCGACAACGAAAACACCAGGATCGAAAATCCTATTGGCTGGCCGCTGAACAGGTCGGTCCAAAAACCGAGCGGGAGACCGGCCCAGACGGGGATCACGCCGGGGCGGACCAGTCGCCAGGCAAGCAGGAACAGCAGCGCCAGCGGCGGCACCAGCGGTATGGCCGATGTCAGGAAGAAGAACGGTGCGATCGCCGCGAGCATGATGGAGCCCCATGGCACCAGCGCCAGCAGCACCGGCGAAGGCTCGCGGTTGATGCGGCTTCCGTATTGGTCGCGTCGCGCAGTGGCGTGCTGGTACCGATCCATCGCCGCGCTCCGCCCTACTGGTCCGCCGGCACGCGCGCTGATCCGGGGGCGGCCCCGGGCGCGGTGGGGCCGAGATCGCGCTCGATCGGGGTCTGCGCCGCCTTGAGCGCGCGTGCCTCGTACACCGGTTCCACCACGACGAAATCGGTCGCCGCCGGGTCGCTGATGATCCGGGCAATGCCGCCGTCATCGGTCTTCTCGGACAGGATCGCGACCGCCACGCCGGGCCGGAAGAAACCGCCCGCGCCGCTGGTCACGAATATGTCGCCGACCTTGAGCGGATTGATGCCGAGATTGATGAGGCGGATATTGATCCGCCCGTCACCACGCCCCTCGGCGAAGGCCACCAGGTCGTCTTCCGCGCGGCGCACGGGGACGACGCTCTCGGTATCGGTGAAGAGCAGCACGCGGGCCGTGTTGGGAGAGACTTCGAGCACGCGCCCGATGAAGCCGCGCGGGCTGCGCACCGGCATCCCGGGCCGGACCCCGTCGCTCGAACCGACGCCAAGGTAGGCATAACGGCGGGAACTGGCCGCGGTTGCCCCGACCACGCGCGATGCGACGATCGGCTCCGGATCGCCCGATTCGAGCCTCAGCAGGGATTTGAGGCGGGCATTCTCTTCCTGCAGCGCCTTCGCTTCGGCGAGGCGGATGCGGGCGATCTCGACCTCCTGCTTCAGCGCGGCGTTCTGACTGCCGGCACGCAAGTAGCCGGCAATGCTGTCGATCAGGCCGCGCCCTTCCGAGCGGGCCACCGCCACCCCGCGTCCGGCCGGCGCGACTGTCTCCGTCGCCGCGCCGCGCATGCCGGCAAAAGCCCCCGGGCTGAACAGCGAGATGGCAAGCAGGATGGCGCCCACGACCGCACCGATGGCGGCGAGAACGTAGCCGGTAAACTGTCCGTATTGCGCCCTGCGAGAATGCCCGGAGCGCCGTGCGGAAGGCGGCGCCATGTCCTGCTCCTCCCTCGGTTCAGGCGGTCATCAGGACGCCGCGATAGATCGGATCCTCCATCGCCCGTCCCGTGCCGACCGCGACACACGACAGCGGGTCTTCGGCGATGCTGACCGGAAGGCCGGTTTCCTCGCGCAGATGTTCGTCGAGCCCACTGATCAGCGCACCTCCGCCGGTCAGGACGATGCCCTGGTCGACGATATCGGCGGCCAGTTCGGGCGCGGTGTTCTCCAGCGCGATCCGGACACCTTCGACGATGGCGCCGATCGGTTCGCTCAGCGCTTCCGCGATGTGCCCCTGGTTGATGGTGATTTCCTTGGGAACGCCGTTGACGAGGTCGCGGCCCTTGATGGTGATCGTCTCGCCGATGCCATCGGCCGGGGCGACGGCAATGCCGTAGTCCTTCTTGATCCGCTCGGCAGTCGCTTCCCCGATCAGGAGGTTGTGGTGGCGGCGGACGTAGGAGACGATCGATTCGTCCATCTTGTCGCCGCCGGTGCGAACCGAGGTGGTGTAGGCCAGGCCGCGCAGCGAAAGGACAGCGACTTCGGTCGTCCCGCCGCCGATGTCGACCACCATGCTGCCGACAGGTTCGGTGACCGGCATGTCCGCACCGATCGCGGCGGCCATCGGTTCGAGGATCAGGTACACCGCACTCGCGCCGGCATTGCTGGCCGCATCGCGGATCGCGCGACGTTCGACCGACGTCGAGCCCGAGGGCACGCAAATGGTGATTTCCGGATAGCGGAACAGGCTCTTCTTGCCGTGCACCTTGCGGATGAAGTGCTTGATCATCTCTTCCGCGATTTCGATGTCGGCGATGACACCGTCGCGCAGCGGGCGGATCGCCTGGATATTGTCCGGCGTCTTGCCCATCATCATCTTCGCATCGTCGCCCACGGCCTTGACGCGCGTCTGGCCGTTGATGGTCTCGATCGCGACCACGGAAGGTTCGTTGAGGATGATGCCCTGGTCCTGCACATAGACCAGCGTGTTGGCGGTACCCAGGTCGATGGCCATGTTCTGGGAACCGAATTTCAGCAGGTTTGAAAAGAAGCTCATCGCGATCGGGAATCCGTAGCCTTGGGCGGGATATGCCTGCGCAAAGCAGCGATGGAGGCAATCCCTGATGTGAGGGAACGCGCCCCTTACCGAGTCGCACGCGAAAAGGGAAAAAAATTATCCCCAAGGGCGCGTAAAAATCCGCCGTTCGGCTCGAAATGCCGTCCGCTCGCCGCTAGGCATGGGCGATGCCACTGATCCGCCGACTTCCGGAAGAACTCGTCAACCGCATCGCCGCGGGCGAAGTGGTGGAACGGCCTGCCGCCGCGCTGAAGGAACTGGTCGAAAATGCTATCGACGCCGGCGCTTCGCGGATCGCGATCAGGCTGGTCGATGGAGGGCTGACCCGTATCGAGGTGACCGACGACGGATGCGGGATGGATCCCGCCGCCATGGCCCTCGCGCTTGAACGGCATGCAACGTCAAAGCTGCCCGAAGACCTCATCGGCGAGGCGCAGGCGATCGAACGGGTGGCGACCCTGGGCTTCCGCGGCGAGGCCCTGCCGTCCATCGCCAGCGTCTCGCGCTTCACGCTGGAAAGCCGTCCGCACGATGCGGGCGAGGGATGGCGCCGCGTGGTCGATCATGGCGTGCTGGTAGAGGAAGGGCCTGCCGCCCTGCCGCCCGGCACGCGGGCGCGTATCGAGCAGGTCTTCGCCAAGGTGCCTGCGCGGCGCAAGTTCCTGCGTACGGAGCGAAGCGAGTATGCGGCCTGCCTCGATATCGTGCGCCGGCTGGCCATGGCCCGGCCCGACATCGGCTTCACGCTCGATCATGGCGCAAAAGGGCAGGAACGTCGGACGCTGGCGGTCCAGCCGGACGAGGACCTGCCCGACCGCGTAGCCCGGATCGTCGCCCGCGAACTCAGGGAAAACGGCGTCCTGCTGGATATGCGACGCGACGAAATGGCATTGACCGGGATCGCGGGGCTGCCGACCTACAATCGCGGCGTGGCCGATCACCAGTATCTTTTCGTCAACGGTCGCCCGGTCAAGGACCGCTTGCTCGTCGGCGCTGTCCGCGGGGCCTATGCCGACATGCTGGCCCGCGACCGCCATGCTGTGCTGGCGCTGTTCCTGCATATTCCCGCAGGCGACGTCGACGTGAATGTCCATCCGGCAAAGACCGAAGTGCGGTTCCGCGATGCGGCGGCCGTACGCGGCTTCATCGTCTCTGGTTTGCGTCAGGCGCTATCGACGGGCGATCGCCGCAGTGCACAGGCACCCGATGCCGGGGCCATGTCAAGGTGGCAGCAGGAACCCATCGCCGCGAACAAAGGAGCGTGGGAAGGGCAGGCGCCGGCGCCCGCGTTACGATCGATCTTCGAGGGTCGCGACTGGTCGGCGCCTTCGGCCACGGTGCGCGATGCCGCACGCGAATGGCGCGGATACGAGGCCGGCGTCATGGCCGCACCGCAGGGCAGGGCGGTCGAGAGCGGAACGATCCCCGACGAGGTGACGGATTTCCCGCTCGGCATCGCCCGGGGCCAGGTCGCCAACACATACATCGTTGCCGAAGCGAAAGACGGACTGGTGCTGGTCGACCAGCATGCTGCGCACGAACGGCTGGTGCTGGAAAGGCTCAAGGCCGCAGGGGCCGGGGATGCTGTCGCGCGCAGCCAGGCCCTGCTGCTACCCGAAGTGGTCGAACTGGACGAGCCGGCCTGCGACCGGCTGGAGTTATCTGCCGCCCGGCTCGACAGTCTGGGGCTCTCGATCGAACGCTTCGGTCCGGCGGCGATGCTCGTGCGCTCGCTCCCCCACGCCCTGGCCGGCAGCGATCCGCACAAGCTGCTGCAGGACATTGCGGACGATCTTGCCCAGCATGGCGAGGCGCTGCTGCTGGAGGAGAAGCTGGACCTGGTGCTCGCCACCATGGCCTGCCACGGGTCGGTCAGGGCAGGTCGCCCGTTGCGCGTCGACGAGATGAATGCGCTGCTTCGCGAGATGGAGCGCACCCCGCGCTCGGGGCAGTGCAATCATGGTCGCCCGACGTGGGTGAAGCTCAGCATGGCTGATGTCGAGAAGCTGTTCGGTCGCCACTAGGGCGCTAGCCGGGCAGGCTCGGCTTCAGCGACTGGCGGTCGACATCCGGGATGATGCGGTAGCGGGCGGTGACGAGGCTGAAGACGCCGAACATCACAAGGCCGACTGCCACGGCGGTGTAGAGCGCGCCTGTATCGCGCAACGACACGATAGCTTCACCGAGGCCCTTGACCCTGCCTTCGCTGGACAGCCATGCCCCTTCGAGCATTGACAAGCCGATCAGCAGGAACACGACTGCGCGCGCCGCATGGCCGATCTTGCCAGCCGTGCGCACCCCCTGGGGTGCACGTCCGCTGATGTGGTGCATGAAGCTGCCGGTCCATGCCTTCTTCGCCTGCATGACCGCTCCGACCAGGAAACCGATCCCGATAATGCCGATGACGATGGCCCCCAGTTCCATCGACAGCACCGAGCCGGCCATTTCCCTGCCGCTGCCTTCGCCCGCTGCGGAATTTTTTGTCCCGTTGGCGAACTGATAGGCGGCGAAGGCAAGGAAGAAGTGCGCAACCGCGCTGGCACCGTCACCGACACGGACCAGCAGCCCCTTCGCATCGTCGCCGCGATTCTGGATGTCGGAAATGGCCGAGAAGAGCTTGAACAGGCCGTAGGCGAGCAAGCCGATTGCCATCAGCCACAACAGCGGGGTTCCGAAGGGCACTTCCTGAAGATAGTCGTAAACGGCCGCCGCGCCCGACTGGACCTCGCCGGCGGTGCTGAGGGCGATATAGCCCAGCAGGACATAGGTGACGCCGCGCGCAGCATATCCCAGCCGTACGAGCCAGCTGAACTTTTCCGATTTGTCGACCATGTTACTGCGCCTCGATGCCGTTGCTTTCAGGCCCAACGGCAAAACGGGGCAAAGCGTTCCGGATCGCCGGAACGATCCGGTTGAGAGGTGCGGATCGGGCGAGGGGTCAGACGTTGAACTTGAACAGCATCACGTCGCCGTCCTGCACGACATATTCCTTGCCTTCCTGGCGCAGCTTGCCCGCTTCTTTGGCCCCGCTCTCGCCGCCGAGCGTCACATAGTCGTCGTAGGCGATGGTTTCGGCACGGATGAAGCCGCGTTCGAAATCGGTGT
This sequence comes from Parerythrobacter aurantius, assembly GCF_045291475.1. Taxonomy (NCBI): domain Bacteria; kingdom Pseudomonadati; phylum Pseudomonadota; class Alphaproteobacteria; order Sphingomonadales; family Erythrobacteraceae; genus Parerythrobacter; species Parerythrobacter aurantius. The sequence continues at coordinate 2,494,772 of NZ_CP147985.1, read as the reverse complement.
GGATTTCACCCGCCGCCTGCGGGGCCCGGGCGCCGTCATGGAAGGTCCAGGCGCGCGCCTCCTTCGGTCCTGCGGTGAAGAACGTCTTGAGCCCGAGCAGCTTGTAGCCGGCGCGGATCACGCGGGACAGTCCGCTTTCCTCGAGCCCTAGCGATTCGAGGTATTCGGCGCGTTCCCCGGCCTCCATCCCGACCAGTTCGGCCTCGATCGCGGCAGAAACGACAACGGCCTCGGCCCCTTCGGCCGCTGCCTTGGCGAACACTTGCGCTGACAGGGCATTGCCGTTCGCCGCGTCCTCTTCGCTAACATTGCAGACATAGAGGACAGGCTTTGCCGTCAGCAATTGGGCCTGCCGGAAAATACGTGCTTCCTCGTCGTCCTTGGGCTCGGTCAGGCGCGCCGGCTTTCCTTCCCGCAGCAGTTCCAGCGCCTGCCCGAGAACAGAGGCCATGAGCTTGGCTTCCTTGTCGCCGCCGGTGGCGCGCTTTGCCGCGGCGGGGACGCGCTTTTCCAGGCTTTCGAGATCCGACAGCATCAGCTCGGTCTCGACCACCTCCGCGTCGGCCAGCGGGTCGACGCGGTTGGCGACATGCTGGATGTCGTCGTCCTCGAAGCAGCGCAACACGTGTACAATCGCGTCGACCTCGCGGATGTTGCCGAGAAACTGGTTCCCGAGTCCCTCTCCCTTGCTCGCGCCCTTCACCAGTCCGGCGATGTCGACGAAGCCCAACTGGGTTTCGATGATCTTGGCACTGCCGGCAATCGCGGCAATTTTCTGCAAGCGCTCGTCCGGGACCGCCACCTGCCCGACATTGGGCTCGATGGTGCAGAACGGATAGTTCGCGGCCTGCGCGGCCTGCGTTTCGGTCAGTGCATTGAACAGGGTGGACTTGCCGACATTCGGCAGACCGACGATCCCGCAACGGAAACCCATGAGAAACTCCGGAAATGAATATGGGGCGCCCTTAGCGGTGCCTCACCTCCAATGCCAGTCAGACGTTGTGCGCCGCCCTGATCAACGGGCCGAGGCCGCTGCCGCCAAGCCACTGAACCTGGGTTTCAGCAGTCACCTCGTTGATGCGCAGTTGGGGAATCGTGCCGCCGCTGACCGGCAGCCGAAGCGGCCTCGTCCCCGCGGGCATGGCAATGGCCGCGGCGATAGCGCGCGGGACATCCATCGGATCGGCGGTGCGACCGGAACCGTCCTCGGTTCCCATGCGCGCGACCACCTGCTCGTATCCGGCCGTGTGCCGCTCCTCCGCACGGTCGCGCAGCGCGCCGGTGTAGGCGTTTCGGTTGACCCACACCTTGGTCGGATAGCCGCCCGGCTCGACGATGGTGACCTCGATATTGTGCGGGACAAGCTCGTAAGCCAGTTGCTCTCCCATCGCCTCGAGGGCGAACTTGGTGGCGGAATAATGCCCGCCGTAGGGCACGATGACGCGGCCAAGCTGGCTCGAGATCTGGAAAATCTGCCCGCTCTTTTTCGCCCGCATGCCCGGAAGAACCGCGCGGGCCATGCGGTGGCAGCCGAAGACATTGGTGTCGAAGGCGAGTCTGGTCGCCTCCATGTCCTGTACCTCGACCGGGCCGGAGATGCCGATCCCGGCGTTGTTGACCAGCACATCCAGCCCGCCGCCGTTGATCCGTTCCGCCTCCGCCACCGCGGCAAGAACCTGCTCGTCGCTGGTGATGTCGAGTTCCAGCACATGGAGGTCGAGCTTCGCATCCCTTGCCAGCGCCACCAGTTCATCCGCTTCGGGCCGGGGCAAATTGCGCATGGTGGCGAACACCCGCGCGCCGAGGCGTGCGTAGTGTTCAGCCCCCAGCCGGCCGAAACCCGACGAACAGCCGGTGATGAGGATGCTCTTGCCGGAAAGCTCGGGATCGACACCCGATGCCTGTGCGGCAGCGCGGGCAGGGGAGGTGGCGGAAAGCGCGGTAGTGGCTGCTACACCTGCGAGAAGGGTGCGGCGATCGATGGCTGGCATGAGGCGTCTCCTTTTTGGAGCCTAGGATGCCGCATCAGGCGGCAAGCTGTCCAGCCACCGTGCCAGCGCCTGGGGGCTGCGCAATCGGACCAGTTTGTCCTCGTGCCCCACGAGTCGGGCCTCAGTCCGCTGGCGCGGCCCGCGGCTCCAGTTGGCGAGGTACCACATGAATTCGAGATCGAAGCGTTCGGGACAGCCTTCGGTCATATCCGGCCGGACCGTGCCGCGATAATGCCATACCCGGCGCAGCATCCGCCAGAAACACAGCGGCACCGGGTAATCGAGATAGATTACCGTGTCGGCACGCTCGAGCCGGGGGCCCATCGTGCCGCCGTAATTGCCCTCGATCAGCCAGCGCTCGCGCGCCGCTTCCTCGCGGACTCGGGTAAGGAGAACGTCGTCCGGGCTTTCGACCCAGCCGGGCTGCCAGTTGAGCTTGTCCATGTGGACCAGCGGTAGCTCGAGCCGGCGCGCCAGCTCGAACCCGAGCGTGCTCTTGCCCGATCCGCAGGGGCCGATGATCATCACACGTTGCATGGGTCGGCGTGGCTCCGGTCCGTGGGCACGCCCCGTCATAGACCGCTGCGCAGCCAAGGGCGACAAGCTCGATGCGTCAGTCGTTCGGGCCGATGGTTTTGACTGCCTTGCCTTGCTCGTCGAGGAACTCGATCGAGCTGGTTCCATCGGGGTCGACCTTGAGCATCAGCCGCGGGGTTCCGTTCCCATCCTGCAACATCACGACCGAGGCACGGTCCATCGACTTGCCGATGAACATGCGGGGCGCGCCCTTGCCGGCGGATTCGCGAACCGATGCCTTGCCATCCTTGATCTCGAACAGGGGCTCCGCCGGCCGGTCACTGAAAATCAGCGCCGCGAGATCCCGATCACCGCCATCGCGTTGCAAGATCTGGATCGTCTGATCGTTCTCGTACCGGTCGAAGGTAAGGCTGGCACCGGCATCGGGCTTGCCATCGACGGTCTTGCCAGCCCAGATCAGTCCGCCATTCTCCGTGCCCTCGTCGTTCAGGAACAGCAGTCCAGCTGCGTGCCTTCGGTCAGGCCGATCGATTTCTTTTCCCTTGTAGAAGGAACCCGGAAAACCATCGCGGTTGGAGATGACCATGCGCAGGGTTCCGTCCGGCTCGCGGATATTGATGCGCTCTACATCGATAGTCTTGCCCGATCGGGGCTTTGCGGCAGCGACCAATGCGACTGCCATTCCGACCAGCGCAGCGCCGGTGATGATCCCTTGAACGTAACTCATACCAAGCCTACTCCGTATTACCGATACAATACGGTGATACAGACAGTTGCGCGGCGGTCAATCCTGCAGTCGCAGCGCAAGTTCGCTCATGAAGCGGGCATCGTCGCCCCGGGCCAGCCAATCCGCCTCGCTGCCGATGGCGCCCAGCATGGCGACAAGGTTGTCCATTTCCGCCTTGGCGTAGTTGCCGAGCACGTGGCCGTGCACACGCTCCTTGTGCCCGGGATGACCGATGCCGATCCGTACTCGGCGGAATTCCGGGCCGAGATGCTTGTCGATCGAGCGCAGGCCGTTGTGCCCGGCGGTCCCGCCGCCGCGCTTTACCTTGACCTTGAACGGAGCGAGGTCGAGCTCGTCGTGGAAGACCGTCAGCGCGTCCACATCGAGCTTGTAGAAGCGCAGTGCTTCGCCGACGCTGCGGCCGCTTTCGTTCATGAAGGTCGCCGGCTTGAGCAGCAGGATCTTCTCAGTACCGATCCGCCCTTCCTGGACCCAGCCCTGGAACTTCTTCTGCACCGGACCGAAGCCATGCATCTCGGCAATGACGTCGCACGCCATGAAACCGACGTTGTGCCGGTGCATCGCATATCCCGGTCCGGGATTTCCAAGGCCTGCCCAGATTTGCATGACGGTCCCCTAATGCTCTCTCCCTGAAAAGCAAAACGCCGGACTTCCTGCGAAGCCCGGCGCATGCATTCTCGAACGGGGAAGAGCTTACTCTTCGCCGGCCTCTTCCGCTTCGCCTTCGGCAGCGGCAGCGCCGGTGGCCTTCTTGAGCGCCGACGGGGCGACCAGCGTGGCGATGGTGAAGTCGCGGTCGGTGATCGCGCTGGCCGAACCGGCCGGGAGCGTGACTTCGCTGATGTGGATGGCATCGCCCACATCCTTGCCGGTCACGTCGATCTCGATCTCGCTCGGGATCTTGTCGGCCTCGCAGAACAGGTCGAGCTCGTGGCGGACGATGTTGAGCACGCCGCCCTTCTTCAGGCCGGGGCTCTTTTCTTCGTTGATGAAGACGACCGGCACGTTCACTTCGACCTTCGAATCCTTCGACAGGCGCAGGAAGTCGGCGTGTTCGGGGCGATCGGATACGGGATGGACAGCGACGTCCTTGGGCAGCGTGCGGATGGTTTTGCCGCCCACTTCGATGTTGACGATCGAGTTCATGAAGTGGCCGGTGCCCAGCTGGCGGACCAGTTCCTTGGCTTCGACGTGGATCATCATCGGTTGTTCGTTTCCGCCGTAGATCACAGCGGGTACACGGCCGTCGCGACGCAGTGCACGGGAGGCTCCCTTGCCTGCCCGTTCGCGCGCTTCGGCCGGCAGGGTCAGAGCGTCGCTCATGTCACATACCTTTCGAATTGCTTTGCTTGGTTCAATCCGGATCCGCCACGCCTCCAGGGATGACCATGGCGTCCGAAGGGCGGGCCCTTAGAGGGAAGGGCTGTGCGATGCAAGACTTAAGGGCCCTGTCCGATCCGGCGAAGCGTGTACCCCTCTGCCGCCAGCAGTGCGATCATCCCGTCGGAACCGGGCAGGTGCGCCGCGCCGACCGCGATCAAGGGTTGCTCGCCAGCGCGCAGCAGGTTCACAGTCCGCTGCACCCAGGCGGCATTTCGTTCGACCAGCAGGGCCTCGCGCACCTCGGGGTCAGCGAGAATGCCCGACGTCGTTTCCCTCTCCAGCGCGGCGAGATCGCCAGCCAGCCAGATCTGGGCCGGCGAACGACGCCCCTTGCTCAGGCCGGCTTCGTCCACGACGGCTGCCAGCATCGCCCGCTGGTCTTCCTCCGCCAGGCGATCGAAGATGGCGAACTGTGCCGACGCCCCTTCGAATTCCTCGATCCGCCGACCGGCGAAATGCCGCTGCAGGGCCCGGTCGACGCCATTTGCCGGCTTGGCATCCGACGCTATCGCCTGCGCCATGATCAGGGCGGCGCCCCAGGTTTCGATGGTCTCGAAATCGTCGGCGTCATAGCTCGTACTGGCGATAAGGTCGCCGAGTGCCTGGCGCCTGCCGGGATCGAGGCGCAGGGCAAGGGGCGGCTGCCCGGGCGATTGCGCCAACGCCATGAAGCTGCGGCGAATGGCGTCGCTATCGTCGAGAGCGGCAACTTCGAGCACCAGGTAATCCGCCTTGCCTGTTACCTCGGCAACGGCCCCGCTATGCCATTCGGTGCCGTCTGGAAGGGCATGAATGGTGCCGAACAACCAACCCTCGACCCGGCCGTCGGCACCGGCAATTTCCCACAGCAGCGGATTATCTGCCGTTGGCGCGGGCGGGGGCGCGGGGTCACCGCTGCAGGCAGCCAGCAGCATGGCTGCAAGTGCTGCCTGCAAACGGTGGGCGATCATTGCACCCGGTCGATTGTGAAGCCGCGCTGTTCGAGCAGGTCCTGCACGCTGCGCTCGCCCGCGAGATGGCCGGCACCGACCGCGATGAACACGGTCCCTGGCTGGTCCATCCGCTGGTCGATCCACTCGGCCCAGTTCGCATTGCGGCTGAACAGCAATCGCTCGGCAATGACGGGGTCGTCGTCCATGCCTTCGTTCATCAGTTCGGCCAGCCCTTCTGCATCCCCGGCAATCCATTCGGCGACCATGGAATCGAGGAAAGGTGCCATCTCGTCCACCATTTCGGCAGCGGTGATCATGTAGGTGACCTGCTTTTCCATCGGCAGTTCGTCGAACACGGAGAACTGGAATTCGAGCGTTTCGAGAGCTCCGCGTCCGACAGTCGGGGCGGCCTCGCGCTCCAGCACCGTTTCCACGCCGACTTCGGGCGAATACCCCGCCATCATCGAAGGAAGCAGGCTGAAGTTGAGCGCTCCCATCCAGGGTTCGAAGCTGTCGAACGACTCGGCCGGAATGCCGAGTTTGCTCATGGCTGCCTCGTAAGTGGCCAGTTGCTCGGGATCGAGCAGGCTGCGCACGGTGGTGCCGGCGGGCAGGGTACCCTTCTCGGCAATCAGAGCTGCGGCCTTCGCGTCGGTTTCCGGCCCCGACGGGATTTCAGTGACCAGCACGTCGGAACTGTCGAGCGCCTGATCGATCACCGGACCGAACCACACCTTGTCCTTGGGCAGGATATGGACCGTCCCGAACAGATAGATGGTCGTGTCCTCGTCGGCGAGTTTCCACAGGGCAGGGCCGGGGGCTGCGGGTGTCTCCACTGTCTCGGCCGACACAGGCGAAGACAGTGCCAGCGCGAAGCAAGAGGCGGCTGCGGCAAAGGTCAACTTGCGAAAGATCATGGCAGAATTCCTACTCGTCAGGGGTTGGTGGGGGAAGGGATAACAATCGGAGGCGGCGCGATATGGCGAGTCCCGCCCCCATTCACTCGCCGCATTGGAAGATCTCCTCGATCGGCATGTTGAAGAGGCGGGCAATGCGGAAGGCGAGCGGCAGGGACGGGTCGTGCTTGCCGGTCTCGATGGCGTTGACCGCCTGGCGCGAAACATCCAGATGCCCGGCGAGTTCGGCCTGGCTCCAGTTGCGCTCCGCGCGCAGGACCTTGAGGCGGTTGTTCATGAATCACCTGCGTCCGATGCGAGGTCGCGCACATACGCAAAGGCGTAACCTGCGTGGAAGATGACACCCAGCAGCAGCGCTAGCAGGTAGGGGTCTGCAGCCAGTCGCTCGATTCCGGGCAGGAGCCGGCCGACCAGCGAAGTCTCGCGATGCGCCCACAGGACCAGCACGGCGATGCCGAGTGCGATCATGGTCCACCGGACACCGATATTGACGAGTTGCTGGTAATAGCCGTCGGTGTTGCCCCTGATCCCCGCCAGGATGATCGCACCCGCTACCGCGCCAACCAGGGGACCGCGAAGGGCGAAGTCATCGATCGACTGCAGGTGCAGCACCAGGGCGAGCACATTGGCAGCGCCGCTCACCAGCGTCATCCAGTAAACCCGGACACGCTGCTGGGCATCGAGACTAGCTTTATCTACTTTGGGGTTGGGATCATAAGGCATGAGAATGCTTCCTAGAGATGCGCGACCGAAAGACCGTGGTTCACCAGTGTCAAACGGTCACGCTGTTCCGCGGATACGCGCCCATGCGCTCGCGAGGAAAAACGAGGCCACGCCTATCACGGGCGTCAGCCCGATTATGTCGATGTCCTGCTCTGTCGGGCGTTCGGTGAAGCCTTCGAACAGGCCGTCCAGAAAGCCTTCGATTGCAGGCACGAATAGCATCGCGCCTACCGTCACCACAAACGCGACGCTCGTGCCATACTGCCAGATTGCAGCGATATATTCGTCGGCATCGCGGGTCAGAAACATGATGACGACCGAGGGGAAAAGAAGGACCAGCGCAAATCCGCGGAAACCGCCGCCCACCTGCGCTGCCGCGAGCACCCCGAACGCCGTCAGGGACAGCAAGGCGATCCCGGTTGCCCAGTTGTGTCGGCGCACCCGCTTTTCGCGAAGGGTCAGCGGAATTTTGGTCATCGAAACGTGTCCTTGCAGATCGGTAATTGATGCTCGCTTTCGCTCCCGACCGGGATGTGAAGTCCCGGCGCGGGATGGGTGAAGCAAGTCAGCCCTGGTTCGAAACGGAAAGCACTGCCAGGCGCTGCTCGCGCGCGGCGGACACGGCAAGGCGGACCTCGACCTCGGCGGCGTTGCGCAGCGTCGCGCGGCAGGCTTGCTCGGCCCGAATATCCTCGACCCTCCTGCTGCCCGTGCCGCAGGCGCTGCGAATGGCGCGGTTGATCCGGAGGTCGAGCCTATCGAGATCGGAAGCCTTGTTGAGATCGAGATCGCCCGTTCTGACCGTAATCGTCGTGGCCTCTCCAGCCACGGCGGGAACCGTAAAAACGGCCAAGGCAGCGGCGATCAGAATGGCAGGCTTGTTCATGTCGGTTCTCCAGATGGATATTGGGTCCAGTGGTTGCGTCAACCTTCCTTTTTGTCAGGTTGTCCTGACTATATGTCGCGATTCGCTGACCATGTCAACACTACCTGACAAAAAGTCGCATCGAGCTGACTTATTGTCGTGTGGCGCTGCGGCCAGGGCTCTGGTATCGCCGCCTTGAGGAGAGCCCGCCATGACCATCGTCCATCATCGCACCTGTCACATCTGCGAAGCCAATTGCGGAGTGCTGGTGGAGCTCGACGGGCGCAGGGTCGTCTCGATCAGGGGCAATCCCGACCATGTGCTCAGCCGCGGGCATATCTGCCCCAAGGCGACCGCAATCGCCGATCTTCAGGACGATCCCGACCGCCTGCGCCGGCCCGTCAGGCGAACCGCCGATGGCTGGCAGGAAATCGGCTGGGACACAGCCTTCCGGGAAATCGCGCAGAAGGTCGTGGCGCTGCAAAACGAAGGTGCACGGGCCGCGTTCTACCGCGGCAATCCGGGGGCGCATGATTATGCGCTCTCGACCCAGTCGGGCTATTTGCAGCGCGCTGCAGGGGCGAGAGGGACGTTCTCGGCCTCGACGCTCGACCAGATCCCGCATCATTACGCGCAATACCAGCTCTATGGCCATGTCAGCCTGGCGGCGGTGCCCGATATCGATCGCTCGCAACTGATCGTCATCGTCGGCGGCAATCCGATGGCGTCGAATGGCAGCCTGTGGACCGTCCCCGACTTTCGCAACCGCGTAAAGGAGATGCAGGCTCGCGGCGGCCGGCTCGTCGTCATCGACCCGCGCAAGACCGAAACCGCGCGGGTGGCGGACGAATGGCATCCAGTCGTTCCCGGCACCGACACCGCACTGCTGATCGGGCTGCTGCAATGCGTGCTGGCGGATGGCGACACGCTGCGACCGGGTCTTGCCGAGCTGGTCGACGACAGCTGGGGGCGGATCAAGCCGCTGGTCGACAGCTTCGACCTGGATGCGCTTTCCGCCCATTGCGGCATCCCTGCCGACACCATCCGCCGGCTCGCGGGCGAGCTTGCGAATGGCCAGCCTGCCGCGCTCTATGGCCGCATGGGCGTTTCCGTCTGCGAGTTCGGCGCGCTCAACCAGTGGCTCATCCAGCTGGTCAACCTCGCCACCGGCAATCTCGACCGCGAGGGCGGGACGATGTTTCCGCAGCCGCTGCTCGACCTCGTGGGGCAGGTCGGGCGTGGAGGGGTCAAGACCGTGGAGACCGCGCGCGGCCCGCTGCCGTCGGTGATGGGCGAGATCCCGACCATCGCCTTCGCCGACGAACTCAGCCGCGAGGACGACCAGCGCATCCGCACATTGTTCGTCGTTGCGGGCAACCCTGTGCTTTCCGCGCCCGACGGCCGACGCACCGAGCAGGCGTTGGCCAATCTCGACCTGATGGTCAGTATCGACATGCAGGTCACCGAGACGAGCCGCCACGCGCACTACATCCTACCGCCTTGCGGGCCGCTGGAGAAAGATCACTTCACCTTCTTCTTCGGCCCGCTCGCGGTGCGCAATTTCGGGGCCTATTCGCCCGCCACCCTGCCGATGGAGGAAGGCGCCAAGGCCGACTGGCAGATTGCAGGCGAACTGGCGCAGGCGATCTTCTCCGAACGCGGCAAGGCAGTGCCCAATTTCGAGACCCCGCGCGAACGGCTCGACGCCATGCTGCGCGCCTCGCCTGCCGGCATGTCGCTGGCCGAGGTCGAGGCGCAGCCCAACGGGGTCGATCTCGGCCCGCTGCAGCCCTGCCTCAAGCACCGGCTACTGACCGACAACCGCAAGATCAACGTCCTTTCCGACGATTTAGCCGAAGAGATCGAACGGTTCCGCACCCGCCTCGGCGAACGCGGCGAGGGCGAGCTGAGCCTGATCGGCCGCCGCCATGTCCGCTCCAACAACAGCTGGCTGCACAATGCGCAAAGGCTGGTGAAGGGGCCGGACCGCTGCACGCTGATGATCCACCCGAGCGATGCGGCCACGCGGGGACTGGAGAACGGAGAACTCGCTACCGTGGCAAGCCGCGTCGGCGCGGTCGAAGTCGCCGTCGAGGTGACCGACGACATCATGCCCGGCGTCGTCAGCCTGCCGCATGGCTGGGGCCACCACCGAGAAGGGGTGAGCTGGCAGACCGCCGCCGCTCATGCCGGTGTATCGCTCAACGACCTGACGGACCCCGATCGCTACGACAGGCTGACCGGTAATGCCGTGCTTAACGGAACTCCTGTGTCGGTGGAGCCCGCTGCCGCCAGCGAAGCCGCCGAGTAGCGCCTAACCCGCGTCGGGAGCGACGGGCACGATCTCGATTTCGGGCACGGCGGGGGCAGGGTTCAGCCGCTCGACCTCCATCCCGCGCGCCTCGAGCATGGCCTGGACCGAATCCGGCCCCACGAAGTGCCCGCCGCCGACTGCTACGAGGACTGTGCCCGGGCGTTTCATCCGTTCCTCGATCCAGCCCGCCCATTCGCGGTTCCGGTCCACCAGCAACACCTGGTAGAGCGTGCGGGAGAAGGGATCCTCGCCCCAATCCTCGAAGCCTTCGTCTTCCAGCCTCCCGCGCGCCCAGCTGTGCTCCATCGCCCATTGTTCCGCCGCTTCGTCGCCGGTGAAGGCGCGCAGCGATTCCCCGTCCCATTCCGTCAGCGTCTGTTCCAGCAGGGCGATGGCCGATTGCTCGTCGATGGCCAGCACATTGCGCATGACCTGCTCGGGGTCCTCGATCGCGGATATCGGCTTGCCTGCAGTCCTGAACTCGTTCTCCAGGATCGTCTCGACGCCCAGTTCGCTTTGCGAACCTTCCATCTCGGAAATCGAGACCCCGACGAACAGCATCGTCAGGACCGGCGGGATGCGATCGAAAATGAAGAAGGGCATCTCCATGTCGGAGGCGAGCTTGCGCCACTTCTGCTGGTTTTCTTCCGACAGGCTGGCCGAAACCGGCTCGCGCGCGAATATGCTTTCCGCCGACCCGCCGAAGATCGCCTCGAAATCGATCTCCTCTTCGTCGTCGCTGCGGGATTCGAACACCACTTCGTCCGCTTCGCCAATGACCTTCTCCAGCAAGGCGCTGCGCCAGCGGAAGCCTTCGGGCAGGACGTGATAGGTGCCGAAGAAATACAGCGTGGTATCCTCGTCCGCCAGGCGCCACATGGCGGGATCGGGCTCGTAGTCCTGGACGATGACCGGCGGCGCAGGCTTTTCGGGTGGCTGCCAGGCCTCGGCCGGCAGGTTCTTCTCGCGTGTGTCCGGCGCGTCGGCCAGCGCCGGTTGCGACGCGAACAGGATAAGGGCGGGAAGGGCGAGCGACCGCAGGATTCCAAGCATTCCGCAGTCGTAACGCGCATTGGCGCCAAGGCAAGCCCACAGCTGCGGTTGCTGCACTGCGGCATTGACGCGTTTTCGCCGCTCCGCCAAAGCGCGCGCCATGGACCGGAATCCGCAAAAGTCGTTTCAGGACATAATCCTCGCGCTCCACGATTTCTGGAGCGCGAACGGCTGCCTCATCCTGCAGCCCTACGACATGCGCATGGGCGCGGGCACCTTCCACACCGCCACCACCCTGCGCGCGTTGGGGCCGGAGCCGTGGAACGCCGCCTTCGTCCAGCCCTGTCGCCGCCCAACCGACGGGCGCTATGGCGAGAACCCGAACCGGTTGCAGCACTATTACCAGTACCAGGTGATCCTCAAGCCGAGCCCGCCCGACATCCAGGAACTCTATCTCGAAAGCCTCCGGGTGATCGGGATCGACCCGCTCAAGCACGATATCCGCTTCGTCGAGGATGACTGGGAAAGCCCGACGCTGGGCGCCTGGGGCCTCGGCTGGGAGGTCTGGTGCGACGGGATGGAAGTGACCCAGTTCACCTATTTCCAGCAGATGGGCGGTTTCGACTGCAAGCCCGTGGCAGGCGAGCTGACCTACGGCCTTGAACGCCTCGCGATGTATATCCAGGGCGTCGACAACGTGTACGATCTCGATTTCAACGGGCGCGGGGTCACATACGGGGAGGTGTTTCTCGAGAACGAGAAGCAGATGTCGAAGTGGAACTTCGAGGTCGCTGACACCGATGCCCTGTTCGACCTGTTCAACAAGGCCGAGGCCGAGTGCCGCAATGCTCTCGCCGCAGAGGTCCCCATCGCGGCGTATGAACAGGCGGTCGAGGCGAGCCACATCTTCAACCTGTTGCAAGCGCGCGGCGTGATCAGCGTGCAGGAACGCGCCAGCTACATGGGCCGGGTGCGCGACCTCGCTCGCGGCAGCTGCGAAGCGCATATGGCGAAGGAAGCCGCCGGTTGGGCCGAGAAGTATCCGGAGTGGTCGAAATGAGCGACTTCCTCCTCGAACTCCGCTCCGAAGAAATCCCCGCCCGGATGCAGGCCGGGGCGCGCGACGAGCTTGCCCGCCTGTTCCGTCGCGAGATGGAGGCTGCAGGTGTTTCCGTCGGCGATCTCACTGTCTGGTCGACGCCGCGCCGCCTCGCGCTGATCGCGCTTGACCTGCCGCAGGCGACCGAGGCCGTCAGCGAGGAAGCCAAGGGCCCGCCCGAAGGCGCGCCCGATGCCGCCATCGACGGCTTCTGCCGCAAGAACGGCGTGACGCGCGACCAGCTGACCCTGCGCGATGTGAAAGGCAGGGGCACATGGTTCGCCGTGATCGAGAAGCCGGGCCGCGCGGTGAAGGACGTCCTCGCCGACGCCATACCCGCGATCATCCGCACCTTCAGCTGGCCCAAGTCGATGCGCTGGGGCGCGGCCTCGCTCAGCACCGAGTCCTTGCGCTGGGTCCGCCCGCTTTCGGGCATCGTCGCCATCCTTGGCGAAGAGCTGGTCGAGTGCGAGGTTGACGGCATCCGTTCGGGCTACGCCACCATGGCCCACCGCTTCCACCATTCGGGCGAAATCACCATCGGCGGCGCGCATGACTATGCCGAAAAGCTGCGGGCCTGCCATGTCATCGTCGATCATGCCGAGCGACAGGACATCATCCGCACCGGCGCTGCCAAAGTTGCTGCCGATGCGGGCCTGACACTGGTCGAGGACGAAGGCCTGGTTATCGAGAACGCGGGCCTTACCGAGTGGCCTGTGCCACTGCTTGGGCGCTTCGACGAGGCCTATCTCGACGTTCCGCCCGAGGTCATCCAGCTGACTGCGCGGGTGAACCAGAAGTATTTCGTCTGCGAAGATAGCGCCGGAAAACTCGCCAACGCCTTCGTCTGCACCGCCAATATCGCGGCGGCGGACGGCGGGGCGGCGATCGTGGATGGCAATCGCAAGGTCCTCGCCGCGCGGCTGTCGGATGCGCGCTTCTTCTGGGAGCAGGACCGCAAGACCCCGCTGGCCGAGCACGCCAAAAAGCTGGAGCGGATCACCTTCCACGAGAAGCTCGGCACCGTGGCCGACAAGGTCGAGCGGGTGGCGAAGCTGGCCCGCTGGCTGGTCGAGGAGGGTGTGGTCAAGGGCGCCGACCCGGACCGAGCCGAACAGGCCGCGCGGCTCGCCAAGGCCGATCTCGTCACCGAGATGGTCGGCGAGTTCCCCGAGCTCCAAGGCCTGATGGGCGGCTACTACGCCCGCGCCGAGGGCCTGCCGGACGCCGTCGCCGACGCCATCCGCGACCACTACAAGCCGGTCGGGCAGGGCGATGACGTACCGACCGCGCCGGTTACGGTGGCGGTGAGCTTGGCGGATAAGCTGGATACGCTGGTCGGGTTCTTCGCAATCGATGAGAGACCGAGTGGTTCGAAGGACCCCTTCGCTCTCCGTCGAGCCATTCTAGGCGTTGTTTCTCTGATTCGATCGTCAGCTGTTCGGGGTTCTTTCGTATCAATGTTTGTGGCAGCGTTTCGACCACTGGCTTGGATTACTCAACTCAACGTCATCGGCGGTCAGTTCTTCAAAGACGCGCCTCGGCACGAATACTGGTTGGAGCTAGTCCGAAGTCGCGATGATGTCGTTTTCGAATTTAAAGATTCGAAAAACTTCAAAATTCACATAGGTACCAAACTTATTTCGGCCTCGGGAAGCGTTACTCCTGGAGTTGTCGCGAATATCGTGCCCGAGCCGAAAGTTGTTGAGGGACTGAGCGCAATTTTGATTGACCGCCTCAAGGTCCAGCAGCGTGAAGCCGGGGTCCGTCACGACCTGATCGACGCTGTCTTCGCACTCGGCGGCGAGGACGATCTCGTCCGCCTGCTCGCCCGCGTCCATGCGCTGCAGGCCTTCATGGCCACCGAGGACGGTGCCAACCTCCTTGCCGGCTACAAGCGCGCGGCCAATATCCTCAAGAAGGAGGACTGGCACGGCATCGAGGGCGAGATCAGCCGCACCGGCGAGGAAGACCCGCTGGCGCTGGTTGACAATCCCGACATGAAGGCGGTGATCGACGCGAAGATGGCCGAGCGTCATGCGAAATCGCTTTCCTACACCCCCGAACCGGCAGAAAAGGCGCTTATCGATGCGCTCGATGCGGCTGAACCGCGCGCTGCCGCGGCGATTGCGGCGGAGGACTTCGCCGCCGCCATGTCTGCGCTGGCAAGCCTGCGCGCGCCGATCGACCGGTTCTTTGAAGATGTGATTGTCAACGCCGAGGAAGAGACGAAGCGCACCGCGCGGCTGGGCCTGCTGGCGCGCTTCCGCGACGCGGTGCACCGGGTCGCCGATTTCAGCCGGATCGAAGGATGACTGCCCGACGAGCTGTCCGCCGCTTGCTCTGGACCAGATATTCGCGTTACTTTTGAGATTGATGAGCGACAGACTTGAAGGTTACGCGCTGTAACCTTCGTAACCCTGACAGGAGCCGACATGGCACAGCAGACGGTCTACACTTTCGGCGGGTCAGCCGACCATTCGGACCCGCGCCAGAAGGACAAGACCGTTGTCGGCGGCAAGGGTGCAAACCTCGCCGAAATGGCCTCGATCGGCCTGCCGGTCCCCCCGGGCTTCACCATCAGCACCGAGGAATGCCTGGAGTATCTGCGCAAGGGCGCTGACTTCTCCGAAAAGCTGCGCGCCGATGTCACCGAAGCGCTTGGCCATATCGAAGCAACCGTCGGCAAGCGTCTGGGCGACAAGGAAAATCCGCTGCTTGTCTCGGTCCGATCCGGTGCGGCGCAGTCGATGCCCGGGATGATGGACACGGTCCTCAACCTCGGCCTCAACGACGAGACTGTCGAGGGGCTGGCGCGGGTCAGCGGCGACGAGCGCTTCGCCTGGGACAGTTACCGCCGCTTCATCCAGATGTATTCCGACGTGGTCCTCGGGCTCGACCACGGCCTGTTCGAGGAAGCGCTTGAGATCGCCAAGGAAGACAAGGGTTTTTACGCCGATACCGAGATGTCGGCTGAAGACTGGAAGGCCCTCGTCGCCGAGTACAAGCAGATCGCCGAAGACGAGCGCGACGGCAAACCCTTCCCGCAGGATGTGACCGAACAGCTGTGGGGCGCGATCCGCGCCGTGTTTGACAGCTGGGACAGCGAGCGGGCGAAGGTTTACCGCCGTCTCAATGACATACCGCACGACATGGGCACGGCGGTGAACGTCCAGGCGATGGTGTTCGGCAATATGGGCGACACCTCGGCTACCGGCGTCGCCTTCACTCGCGATCCGGCGACGGGCGAGAAGGCCTATTATGGCGAGTTCCTGATCAACGCCCAGGGCGAGGACGTGGTGGCGGGCATCCGCACGCCGCAATACCTCACCAAGGCTGCGCGCGAGAATGCCGGGGCGGACAAGGCCAGCATGGAAGAAGCCATGCCTGAGGCCTTCACCGAGCTCGCCCGCGTGTTCGACCTGCTCGAGCGGCACTACCGCGACATGCAGGACATCGAATTCACCGTCGAACGCGGCACGCTGTGGATGCTCCAGACCCGGAGCGGCAAGCGCACCGCCAAGGCCGCGCTCAAGATGGCGGTCGACATGGTCGGCGAGGGCCTGATCAGCGAGGATGCGGCGATCCTGCGGGTCGATCCGATGGCGCTTGACCAGTTGCTGCACCCCACGCTCGACCCGGAGGCGCCGCGCGACGTGCTCACCACCGGGCTTCCCGCGTCGCCGGGTGCGGCCAGCGGCAAGATCGCGCTCGATTCCGACACCGCCGAGCTCTGGGCCGGGCGGGGCGAGAGCGTCATCCTCGTCCGCGTCGAGACCAGCCCCGAAGACATCCACGGCATGCACGCGGCCAAGGGGATCCTCACTGCGCGTGGCGGCATGACGTCACACGCCGCCGTGGTGGCCCGCGGTATGGGCCGCCCCTGCGTCTCCGGCGCGTCGGGCGTGATGATTGCTCGTGAGGGCCGCACGCTGAAGATCGGTAACCGCGATCTCAGCGAAGGTGACGTCATTACCATCGACGGCTCCAACGGGCAGGTCATGGCGGGCGAAGTGCCGACCATCGAGCCCGAGCTTGCGGGCGACTTCGGCACGCTCATGGAATGGGCCGACCGCCACCGCCGCATGGGCGTGCGCACTAATGCCGAAACGCCCGCCGACTGCCGCATGGCGCGCCAGTTCGGGGCGGGAGGCATCGGCCTGTGCCGCACCGAGCATATGTTCTTCGACGCCGCCCGCATCAGCGCGGTCCGCCAGATGATCCTGGCCGACAACGAGGCCGGACGGCGCGAGGCGCTGGCCAAGCTGCTCCCGGAACAGCGCGGCGACTTCAAGGCGATCTTCGAGGTCATGGCCGGCCTGCCGTGCACGATCCGCCTGCTCGACCCGCCGCTGCACGAGTTCCTGCCGCATGGCGATGCCGAGTTCGCGGACCTGGCAAATGCGACCGGCCACCCCGTCGAACACCTGCGCCGCCGCGCTGACGAGCTGCACGAATTCAATCCGATGCTGGGCCACCGTGGTTGCCGCCTGGGCATCACCTATCCAGAGATCTACGAGATGCAGGCCCGCGCCATCTTCGAGGCGGCTTGCGAGGTCGCATCAGAATCGGGCGAGGCACCGGTGCCGGAAGTCATGATCCCGCTGGTCGGCACCAGGCGCGAGCTCGAGATCCTGCGGGCACTCGTCGACCGGGTGGCGGAGGAAGTCTTTGCCGAGAAGGGCCAGCAGGTTGATTATCTCGTCGGCACCATGATCGAACTGCCGCGCGCCGCGCTGATGGCAGCCGAAATCGCGGAGGAGGCACTCTTCTTCAGCTTCGGCACGAATGACCTGACCCAGACCACACTCGGTGTCAGCCGAGACGATGCCGGCCGGTTCCTGACGCCCTATGTGGACAAGGGCATCTACGCCCGCGATCCCTTCGTCAGCCTCGACGTCGAAGGCGTGGGGCAGCTCGTCCGGATGGGCGCTGAACGCGGCCGCGAAGCGCGGCCCGACCTCAAGCTCGGTATCTGCGGCGAACATGGCGGCGACCCGGCGAGCATCGCCTTCTGCGAGGAGATCGGGCTCGACTACGTCAGCGCCTCGCCCTACCGCGTTCCCATCGCGCGGCTGGCGGCGGCGCAGGCTTCGCTGCGGAGGAAGTGACCTAACGCCAGCCGGTCAGGGTCAATATCTCGACGGTTTCGCGGACCTTGCCGGTCTCGTCGCGGAGGGCATCGAAGGCTTCCGTCGCTCGCCCGAAGGCTGCCTTGTTGAAAGGGGCAGGATCGATCGCGAGCGCCGAGGTAAGTCCCTGGTCGCGCAGGTCGCTCACCATCCGCTGGAATGAGCCGAAGCGCACGTTAAGGGGATAGCTGTCGACCACCTGTCGCTTGAACCCCGCCCTCTGCATCAAGGCGGCGCCGGCTTGGTTGTCGACGAGGGGATACATCCGCGCAGCGGGCCGATCGCCGTCGGCTTGCAGCATGATCCGGCGCAAGGCCGGCAGGGAACCCGCCCCCGGGAAAGCCGCCATCAGAATGCCATTCGCTGCAAGGGCACCCCTGGCATGGAGCAAGGCACCCGGCAGGTCGTTGACATGCCCGAGCCCCATCAGGTGAACAACAAGATCGAATCCGCCTTCCGGCCAGGGCTGTGCCTCGTCGAAGCTGCCGAGATCAAAGGCCTTTCCTACCCCGCCTTGCTCGACTAGCCATTGCTCCAGCTTGCCGGTCGTATCCCCGATTACCAGCGCGTTTCTCGGCTCCGCGCGCATGAATTCGAGGCGTTCGATGATGTCCTCCGCAATCGCGTCAGCGACATATGTCGCCGCGCCGGGTCGCCTTTGCCGGGTCACTGCACGGGCCAGCTTGGCCAGAGTGCGCTGGCGCGAGAAGATGTTGGGGATGCGCGCGGACGGCATGGCCGCGCCCTGCCGCACGCGGCGGGTTCTGGCAAGGCCGGCGCCGGGCGGATTGCCATGAACTTGCTCAAGCAACTTTCCAGTGCGCTCCGGCCGATCACGGACTTGCTATATCCGCCGCGCTGTCCGCTGTGCGGTGACGGTATCGAGGCACAAACCGGTCTCTGCACAGCATGCTGGCACGGGCTGCTGGTTCCGTCGGAACCCTGCTGTGCGCAGTGCCAGCGTCCTATCGCGACAGGCCCGCTTGCGGATGCGCTGTGCGCTTCCTGCCTGGCAACACCACCGAAACATTCCGGCATCGCCGCAGCGACGATCTACAACGACACTTCGCGCCAATTGGTCCTCCGATTCAAGCATGGCGGCCGCATCTCGCTCGCAACGGTCATGGCGCGCCAGATGGTCGCGCAACTCGGGCCGGTTCCGGTCGACGCCCTTCTGGTTCCCGTGCCGCTGCATCGCTGGCGGCTGTGGCGGCGGGGATACAATCAGGCAGCGCTGCTGGCGCACGAGATTGCGCGGCTTACCGATCGCGAGACATGCGTCGACGCGCTCCTGAGAATAAAGCCGACGCCGGCCCTCGGTGGCCTCGGCCGGAAGGCCCGGCAGAAGGCGCTTGCGGGGGCGGTCACTGTCAACCCGCGACGACGCGAGCTCATCGCAAGGCGTCCGGTCATTCTCGTAGACGACGTGCTCACAAGCGGCGCAACAACCGCCGCCTGCACTCGCGTGCTGCTGCGCGACGGCGCATCGAGCGTGCGCATCGCCTGTTTTGCCAGGGTGCTGGAGGAAGGCTTGCCTCGGACTGCTCGCACGGCTGGAATCAAAACGCCCGAGGCCACTGGGACCTCGGGCGCCTCGTGACGAAATTCGTGGGACCCGGCGGCCGTCCCCCGATGGCCGCACGAGGGTCCACTCCCTCATCGTCTTTGTTCCGGGAACAGCATCACCCCCATGATGCGATCGTTCCCGGCCAACCCCCTGAACCTGACCTCTTGCGGGCCGGAATTCCGGTGGACGGCTGGAGTGGCCGTGTGCCGATGTCTTCCATTCATCGGAGCGACAGAAAAGGGGCATTGCCACACCCGTTCCGTTTTGGCACCGGGCTGTGCTGAAATTGCAACAAATCTGTCGCAATGATGCAAATGACGACCGGAGATTCCAGCAGTGACCGACACGACAGGCAAGGAGTTGCGCGAACAGGGCGTCGAATTCCTGCCCAAGTTCGATTCCAACGGCCTGCTGGTGGCTGTCGTCCAGCATGCCGAAACCGGGGCAGTCCTGATGGTCGCCTTCATGGACGCCGAGGCCATCTCCGCTACCCGTGCGACCGGCTTTGCCCACTTCCATTCACGCTCGCGCGGCAGGCTCTGGAAAAAGGGCGAATCGTCGGGAAACGTGCTGGAAGTGGTCGAGATCAGGGTCGACTGCGACCAGGACGCCTTGCTGGTTCGAGCACTGCCGGCTGGGCCTACATGCCACACGGGCGCACAGAGTTGCTTCTACCGAGCGTTGGGCAAGGAGTCTCTCGCTCCCGTCAACACTTGACCTTTACGTAAAGGTTAGATAAGGCGCTGGTCATGGCGCATGTTGCAACCAATGACCAGCAGCCCCACGCAGGGGCGCATCTCGACCGGCCGGATAAGCTCGACCGCGAACATTTCACGATCTCCGACCTGACGACGGAGTTCGAGTGCACGGCCCGCGCGCTTCGCTTCTACGAGGACGAAGGGCTCATCAACCCATCCCGCGTCGGCCTGACCAGGGTTTATTCGAAGCGCGACAGGGCTCGCCTGGCCTGGATCATGCGGGCCAAGAACGTCGGATTCAGCCTGGGCGAAATCAAGGAGATGATCGATCTCTATGACCTGGGCGACGGCCGTGTCGAACAGCGCCGGGTCACGGTCGAAAAGTGCCGCAACCACATCGCCAAGCTCAAGCGCCAGCGCGCCGACATCGATTCCTCGATCAAGGAACTTACGGATTTCGTAAACCTGATCGAAAACCTCGACCTTTCCTGAAATCTCTTTCGCACCCACGCTGCAAGGACCACCCGATGCCTGTCTATACCGCTCCTACTCGCGACACCCGTTTCATCGTCAATGAAGTCCTCGATCTCGCCAGCTACGGCAACCTGCCTGGCTTCGAGATGGCCACTCCCGATGTCACCGACGCGGTAATCAACGAAGGTGGCCGCTTCTGTTCCGAAGTGCTCGCCCCGATCAACCAGTCCGGCGACCAGGAAGGCTGCACCCGTCATTCCGACGGTTCGGTGACCACGCCCAAGGGCTTCAAGGAAGCTTTCGACCAGTTCCGCGCCGCGGGATGGGGCACGCTGTCGGCCCCCGAGGAATTCGGCGGGCAGGGTATGCCGCACGTCCTCGGCATGGTGATGGAGGAGTTCATCTCGGGCTCGAACCAGGCGTTCGGCATGTATCCGGGTCTCACCAACGGCGCAGTCTCTGCCCTGATCGCCAAGGGTTCGCAGGAGCAGAAGGAGAAATATCTCCCCAAGATGATCTCCAACGAGTGGACCGGCACCATGAACCTGACCGAGCCGCATTGCGGCACGGACCTCGGCATGATCAGAACCAAGGCCGAACCGCAGGCCGACGGCAGCTATGCGATCACCGGCACCAAGATTTTCATCTCGGCCGGCGAGCACGACATGGCCGAGAACATCATCCACCTCGTCCTTGCCAAGACGCCGGGCGCGCCCGACAGCACCAAGGGCATCTCGCTGTTCGTGGTGCCCAAGTTCCTCGTCAATGACGACGGATCGCTTGGTGAGCGCAACGGCGTGATGTGCGGTTCGATCGAACACAAGATGGGCATCCACGCCAACTCGACCTGCGTCCTCAACTACGATGGCGCCAAGGGCTGGCTCGTCGGCGAGGAGAACAAGGGCCTTGCCGCCATGTTCATCATGATGAACGCTGCGCGTCTCGGTGTCGGTATCCAGGGCTTGTCGCAGGCCGAAGCCGCCTACCAGAATGCGGTCGCCTATGCGCTCGATCGTCGCCAGGGTCGCGCGCTGACCGGCCCGGCCGATCCCACCGCGCAGGCCGACCCGATCTTCGTGCACCCCGACGTCCGCCGTATGCTTATGGACGCAAAGGCCTTCACCGAAGGCATGCGCGCCCTGTGCCTCTGGGGCGCCCTGCTGGTCGACCTCAGCCACAAGGCCCCGACCGAGGAAGAGCGTGCCGAAGCGGACGCGATGATCGGCCTGCTGACCCCAGTCATCAAGGGCTACGGCACCGACAAGGGTTATGACGTCGCCACCAACATGCAGCAGGTCTTCGGCGGCCACGGCTATATCGAAGAATGGGGCATGAGCCAGTTCGTGCGCGATGCCCGCATCGCCATGATCTACGAAGGCACCAACGGCGTGCAGGCGATGGACCTATGCGGGCGCAAGCTCGCCCAGGGCGGCGGCGCGGCAATCCAGGCCTTCTTCAAGGCCGTTGGCGACGATATCGCTGCGGCGAAGGGTGACGCCGAGCTCGGCCCGCTGGCGGAAGATCTCGAAAAGGCGCTCGGCCAGCAGCAGGCGGCGACCATGTGGTTCATGCAGAATGCCATGACCAACCCCAACCACCTGGGCGCGGGCGCGCATCACTACATGACAATCATGGGCATCGTGACGCTGGGCTGGATGTGGTTGCGGATGGCGAAAGTGGCGCAAGCGGCGCTCGCTGCCGGCAGCGACGACAAAGCGTTCTACGAAGCCAAGATTGCGACCGCCCGCTACTACATGGACCGTTTCCTCCCCGACGCCGGTGCGCTGCGCCGCAAGCTGGAAACCGGCGCGGACAGCATGATGGCACTGGGCGCGGAAGCCTTCGCAACAGCGGCCTGATACACGCGGCGACAAGCCGTCACACAGTGAGGCTGGAAACGAGGCGCCCCCGGTCTAGTCCGGGGGCGCCTTTTGCTGTTCGGGGACAAGCGATGATGATTCCGAGACTTGCCGCCTTTGGTGCCCTCTCAATTCTATGGACTGGCCATGTTCGCGCCGAGCCTGCCAGGCCGGCCGAAGCCGCTGCCATCTCGCAAGCGATGCTCGACGCGGTGCAGGAAGTCAGCGGCGTACCCGGTATGTCCGCCGCGGTCTGGCGCGACGGGTCAATCGTCTGGAGCGGGACGGCCGGCTCAAGCAACCTCGAGCAAGGCGAGCCTGTCCGACGGGACACCCGCTTCCGGCTTGCTTCCGTGTCCAAGCTGGTGACCGTGACGGCCCTTGCGAAACTTGCGGAAGACAGGAAGATCGATCTGAACGCCCCCGTCTCGTCGATCCTGCCATGGCTGGCAAACGATTGGCCTGCGATCACCGCAAGGCAACTTGCCGCCCACACCTCCGGCCTGCCGCACTACCAGGACATCGACGCGGGCCGCGGAGCCGTCCGCTACCCCACGGGCCGCGCGGCAGTTGCGCTCTTCTCGGACCGACCCCTCTTGTCCGAACCCGGTACGCGATACAGCTATTCCTCTTGGGGCTACACGCTGCTGGGCGCATTGGTGGAGGAGGTATCGGGCCAAGCGTTCGAAGACTACCTCGCCTCCGCGATCACACCCGGTCTCGATATCGGTCTGGACACGACCGATACCGGCGATCCCCGGGCGACGAGGGCGTACGAGTTTGTCGGCAGCGAGCCCCAGCCTGCTTCGTCGCATGACTACAGCTACACCTGGGGCGGCGGCGGCCTCATGGCCAGCGTCGAAGGGCTCGTCCGGTTCGGTGGGGCGATGCTTCAGGACAGGATCGTCGGCAAAGAGACCTTCGACGACATGACGAAACCTTTTGTCATGGCATCAGGCAAAACTGCAGGGGAAAGTGAATATGAGGTCGGCTTCGGCTGGCGCATTGCCAAGGATGGCGACGGGCATCCCATCACCTTCCACAACGGCACCGCAATCGGCGCACGCTCCTCGCTGGTGCTGTGGCGCGAGGAAAATACCGCCGCAGCCATACTGTCCAACGCATCGTGGACATCGTCGATAGACTCGACAAGCCAGATGCTGGCGGCACCGTTTCGCGATGTACCGCAAGGCCTGGTTCCTGCCGCTTGCCCGGTGCTGTCGAAACAGTTCACAGGCACGCTGGGGGGAGAGGCGGTTGGCGGTTCGGCGCGCTTTCAAATGGTCAATGGCATCTGCCAGGGCGAGCTTGAAATTGGCGGCGCTCTGGGATCCTATTTCGATCGCGGCCCTCAACCGACAAGCAAGACGATGAGGATTATCGGTCTCGGCTTCGACGGTGGCCTTTCGCGCGCAGGCCTGGTCACACCATTCGGCATCTACGACCTCCGCGCGAAGGGGGACGGACAGTTCCACAGCGAATGGTCTTCCGCGCGCAGCCTGACCTTCCGCCTGCTCTAGCGGGACAAAGGCGGGTCATGACAGAGCTCGATCAGACAGCGTTTTCGTGGCCGCCCGTCTCTACCGATCAGCGGCAACCCGCCTTCGGTATGTACAATTGGCTAGAATCTTACTCCTCCGGAAGGAATTCCGGCACCGACAGGTAGCGCTCGCCAGTGTCGTAGTTGAAGCCGAGCACGCGCGCGCCCGCCGGAAGCTCGGGCAGCTTCTTGGCGATCGCCGCCAGCGTCGCGCCGCTGGAAATTCCCACGAGGATACCTTCTTCGCGCGCGCAGCGGCGCGCCATTTCCTTGGCCGCTTCGGCATCGACAGGGATCGCCCCGTCGATGGACTGGGTGTGGAGGTTGGCCGGGATAAAGCCTGCACCGATGCCCTGGATCGGGTGCGGTCCGGGCTGGCCGCCATTGATGACCGGCGAAAGCTCGGGCTCGACGCCGTAGGCTTTCATCCCGCTCCAGTGCCGCTTCAATTCCTCGGCGCAACCGGTCAGGTGGCCGCCGGTGCCGACGCCGGTGATCATCACATCGATGGGCGTGTTCCGGAAGTCGGCGAGGATTTCCTGCGCAGTGGTGCGGACGTGGACCTTCCAGTTGCTTTCGTTGTCGAACTGGCTCGGCATCCACGCATCGTCGGTCTGCTCGACCAGTTCGGTCGCGCGTTCGATGGCGCCTTTCATTCCCTTGGCCCGATCGGTCAGGTCGAAACTGGCACCATAAGCCAGCATGAGACGGCGCCGCTCAATGCTCATGCTGTCGGGCATGACCAGGATCAGCTTGTAGCCCTTGACCGCAGCGACCATCGCCAGCCCGATGCCGGTGTTGCCGCTGGTCGGCTCAATGATCGTACCGCCGGGCTTGAGCGCGCCGGAGGCCTCAGCATCCTCTATCATCGCGAGCGCAATGCGGTCCTTGATCGAACCGCCGGGATTGCTGCGTTCGGACTTCACCCAGACTTCATGATCGGGGAAGAGCCGACTGAGGCGAACATGCGGTGTTCCGCCGATGGTCTGAAGGATGGTGTCGGCTTTCATGGCAGGCTCCTCGGTGTGTTTTCTGGAATGGTATCTAGCAATTCGACAGGGGGGTCGAAAGTGCGTGTGGTGCGGAGCACGGGAAAGATCCGGCTCCAGATAGCGACGGTGGCTATTGCGCCCGCCCCGCCTAGCACGACCGCACTCACCGGGCCGATGAGCCAGGCGAGCGTCCCGGAGAAGAAATCGCCGAACTCGTTTGAGGCGCTGATCGTAAGATGGCTGACGGACGATACCCGGCCACGCTTGTCGTCCGGCGTGTGCAGCTGGACAAGCGACTGCCGGATGTACACGCTGAACATGTCGGCCGATCCCACGACGAACAGGGCTGCAAGGCTGAGCGGCATCGAGGTCGAAAGCCCGAACACGATGGTGGCAACGCCAAATACGGCCACGGCGATGAGCATGGCCGGCCCGACGTTATTGGCGAGCGGACGGAAGGAGAAGAACAGGCCGGTAAGTGTCGCCCCGATGGCAGGCGCCATGGCGAGCTGCGCCAGCCCTTCTTCGCCGACGTTCAATATGTCGCGCGCATAGACCGGGAACAGGGCGGTCGCGCCCGCCAGGAAAACCGCGAAGAGGTCGAGCGTGATCGAACCGAGGACCATCTTGTTCCTGACCACATATTGCAAGCCGTCGACCATCTGGCGAACGGGATGCGCAACACCGACGATATTGGCCTGCGGCACCTTCCTGATCGTGCCCAGGGCAAGGAAGGCGAGCGCAAACAGGGTGGCCGCAATCCCGTAGGGGAGGGCCGGCACGATCGCATGGAGGTATCCCCCGAGCGCGGGTCCGACAATCATCCCGACCTGCCACGAAATCGAACTCAGCGCGATCGCGGTGGGCAGGATGGCCTTGGGAACGAGATTGGGCGACAGGGCCGACAGCGCGGGTCCGTTGAACGCCCGGACGACCCCCAGCACGACCGCGATGGCGAACAGCCATGGGACCGTAATCGCCCCGTTCCATGTCAGCCAGGCCAAGGTGATGGCACAAACGAACTGCAGCATGATCGTCGCCTGCGCCAGTCGTCGGCGATCGAAACGGTCGGCGGCAAGGCCCGTGAAGGGCGTCAGCAGGAATAGGGGTACGAACTGGAGCAGGCCGATCAATGCGAGCTGGCCGGCAGCGCCCTGGACGCTCATTCCTGCAGTTCGCGAAATGTCGTAGGTCTGCCACGAGATCACCAGCATCATGGCATACTGGCCGAGCGTCATTGCGAGACGCGCCAGCCAGTAGGCGCGAAAATCCGCGACCTTGAAGGGGTGGGACGCCTGGGCGGTCGACTCGTTCACCGGCGCAGCCTTGGCAGGCGCGCCGGTGCGAGGGAAGCAAGTTGTTCTTTAGGCGGTGACCGGCCTAGCGCGGACGGCGAAGGCGCGGGTTCGGCTGAAGTTCGTCGATGATGCTCACGAAATCGTCCAGCCGGATAATCCGCTCGAACTGGAATCCGGCGCGGTTTTCGCGCACCCAGATGCAATAGGCCTCGATACGGCCGATAACGGGCAGACGAACAATCACGCGATCCCCCCGGGACAGGCCCTGGGCGTTGTCGATCATGTAGCCATGCGCTGAAAGATTGCTGATGTGCATCTTCAGGTCGCCGTGCGAATGATGTTCGGCAATGACCGGGAAATCGACCGGGTGCCGCGTCGCGCGGCGCTGATCGGTTACCGAGAGCTGAGCTCCGTTTGCCATGTTTGGACGACCCTCCGTAGCTTTGGTTCGGAGTTTCGAAATAATGAAAAATCGCCAATTTTCGGTTAAGCGCGCATGTCCTGATTTGGCACATTTCGGCTGATTTCTGCGGCGCTTGCGGGGTTACCGGGTAAGAATTGCGTGTCTTTTCTTGCCGAGGCTGAGTTTGCGCTCTTCGCCTTCAGGCACTGTCACGATGAATACCGGGTCCGATACGGTTTCCCCGTCCAGCCTGATCGCTCCTTCGGAGATTTTCCGCTTGGCCTCGCCGTTCGATGCCGTGAACCCGAGGCCCGTCAGCACCGCGGTCAGCGCCATTCCCGCCGGTCCGACGGCAAGGCCGGGCAGGTCGCCGCCGGCACCGCCCCCGGCAAAGGTCGCCAGTGCGGTCGCCGCAGCCGAACGGGCCGCTTCCTCGCCCCGGCACAGCGCAGTGGCGGCATTGGCCAGTGCGATCTTGGCATCGTTGATAGCACTGCCCTGCAAGGATTCGAGGCGACTGATTTCTTCAATCGGCAAGTCGGTAAACAGGCGCAGGAACTTGCCTACGTCGCGATCGTCGGTATTGCGCCAGAACTGCCAGTAGTCGTAGCTCGGCAACTGCGCCTCGTTCAGCCACACGGCCCCCGAAACGGACTTGCCCATCTTGCTGCCGTCAGCCTTGGTGATGAGCGGCGTCGTCAGGCCGAAGACTTCCACCCCGTCCATCCTGCGGCTGAGCTCGACTCCGTTGACGATGTTCCCCCACTGGTCGCTGCCACCCATTTGCAGCCGCACGCCCATGGTCTGGCAGAGATGACGGAAATCGTAGCCTTGCAGGATCATGTAGTTGAATTCGAGGAAAGTCATCGGCTGCTCGCGCTCGAGCCGGAGCTTTACCGAATCGAACGACAGCATGCGGTTGACGGTGAAATGGGTGCCGACCTTTTGCAGCATCTCGATGTAACCCAGCTGGCCGAGCCAGTCGTGGTTATTGACCATCACCGCATCGGTCGGACCGTCGCCGAACGTCAGGAACCGCTCGAACGCAGTCCGGATCGAGGCGATGTTCGCTTCGATCGCCTCGTCAGTCAGCATCTTGCGGACTTCATCCTTGCCGGTGGGATCCCCGATGCGGGTGGTGCCTCCGCCCATGACTACTACCGGCTTGTGACCGGCCTGCTGGAGCCGGCGGAGCAGCATGATGGACACGAGGTTGCCGACATGGAGCGAAGGCGCGGTCGCGTCGAACCCGATGTAGCCCGGCACCACCTGGCGCGCGGCCAGAGCGTCCAGGCCGGCCGCATCGGTTTGCTGGTGGATGTAGCCCCGCTCGTCGAGGAGGCGAAGAAGATCGGATTCGAAGGTCTGCATGGTGGGCGGGCCCTAGCAGGGGGGAGAAGCCCGTCCAAGTCACTTGCGGGGAGGGCGGGGCGCAGGCAATACGAAAGCCATGCATGAACTGGTCCTTCACCCCGATTGCACGCCGGGGCCGATAAAGCGCGTTTCCGCCACCATCCTTGCAACATCGCAGGGGTGCCGGGCCGATTTCCGGTTCGAGGGCGACATAACGGCCATCAAGGTCCCGGAGCCGGCGCAATCCCTGCGAACCGACTATCTCTGGAAGACGACCTGCTTCGAGATATTCTGGCAACCGGCCGGCGACACCTATTATCGCGAGTTCAATCTCAGCCCGTCATCACGCTGGGCGTGCTATGACTTCGACGATTTCCGGCTCAACAGCCGCGATGCGCCGGTTGGCGCCATCGCGATTGCGCTCTCGGCCAACAATCACGAACTGCATCTGGCGGCCGACATCGCTAGCGAGTTGCCTCTTCCCGCCGCTGTTGCCCTTAACGCCATCGTCGAGGACAGGCACGGCAACATCCAGTTCTGGGCGCTCGCATTCGAAGACGGCAAGCCGGAGTTCCACAGCACGGTCTGCCGGGCGCTCACTCTGGAGCAGGACCGATGAAGTTCGGCATCGACCGCCTTCTTGGCGAGCCCGAACTGCGCAAGCCGCTCGAAGGAAAACGCGTGGCGCTGGTGGCTCATCCGGCATCCGTGACGGCCGATCTGACGCACAGTCTCGATGCGCTGATTGCCGCCGGCGTCAACGTCACCAGCGCTTTCGGCCCGCAACACGGGCTCAAGGGCGACAAGCAGGACAACATGGTCGAAACGGCCGACGAAACGGATCCCGTTTACGGCATTCCGGTGTTCAGCCTGTACGGCGAAGTGCGCCGTCCCACCGGGCAGATGATGTCCACAGCCGACGTTTTCCTGTTCGACCTGCAGGACCTGGGCTGCCGCATCTACACATTCGTCACCACGCTGCTCTACCTTCTCGAGGAGGCTGCGAAGCACGGAAAGACCGTCTGGGTCCTCGACCGGCCAAACCCTGCCGGTCGCCCCGTCGAAGGAACGTTGCTGGTGCCGGGCCACGAAAGTTTTGTCGGGGCGGCGCCGATGCCGATGCGGCACGGATTGACCATGGGCGAAATGGGCCATTGGTTCATCCGGCATTTCGGGCTCGATATCGATTACCGGGTCATTGACATGCATTACTGGCTGCCGGAATCCGCCCCCGGTTTCGGCTGGCCGGACAGCCGCATCTGGATCAACCCGTCGCCCAACGCCGCCAGCCTGAACATGGCCCGCGCCTACGCCGGCACCGTGATGATCGAGGGCGCGACGTTGAGCGAGGGCAGGGGGACAACCCGCCCCCTTGAGGTCCTGTTCGGCGCGCCCGATATCGACGCGCGCGCAGTGCACGCGCAGATGGCGAAATTGGCACCCGACTGGCTTGCCGGCTGCGCGATCCGCGAATGCTGGTTCGAGCCGACCTTCCACAAACACCGGGGAAGCCTCTGCCAGGCCCTCATGATCCATGCCGAAGGCCCGCATTACCGGCACGATGCGTTCCGTCCATGGCGACTGCAGGCGCTTGCCTTCAAGGCGATCCGCAACCTGTATCCCGATTACCCGATCTGGCGCGGCACCGACTTCAAGTACGAATACACCGAGGGTGTTTTGGCAATCGATGTTATCAATGGTGGTCCGGCCCTTCGCGAATGGGTCGACGATCAAGCCTCCACTCCGCACGATCTCGACGCGCTTGCAACGGTCGACGAAGCGGCATGGATCGCCGGGGTGCGGGAGCATTTGCTCTATTGACCGGGCGCTTGAGTGTTGACGAAGCTGCCAGCGTCGGCAACCTTCTCTTTTCGCGACGGATACATCCGCGCATGAGGAGAGACCCCGCAATATGACCGCAGCGACGCGCACAGCCGATACCGCACCCTCGGTTCGCCTGACCCTGTGGGTCCTGTTGTTGGTCTACATCCTCAACTTCCTCGATCGCCAGATCCTCAACATCCTGGCCGAGCCGATCAAGGGCGAGTTGGGGCTCAGCGATACCCAGCTGGGGCTCCTCGCTGGCCCCGCTTTCGCCGTGTTCTATGCCGTTCTTGGAATTCCCATCGCGCGGTATGCCGATCGCTCCGGCACCAACCGGATTTCACTGATTTCGGTATCGCTTGTGGTCTGGTCAGGGATGACGGTGATCTGCGGCTTCGCCCAGAATTTCTGGCAGATGGCCTTGGCGAGGATCGGTGTCGGCGTCGGCGAGGCTGGATGCACGCCAGCCGCGCACAGCCTGATCAGCGATGCGGTTGCGCCGGAGAAGCGGGCGTCCGCCATCGCCTTCTATGGCATGGGCGTACCGATCGGAACTCTCCTGGGTCTCGTCATTGGCGGGGTAGTGAACGACATCTGGGGCTGGCGTGCGGCGCTGATGCTTGTCGGCGCTCCCGGCATCCTGCTCGCGCTGCTGCTGCCCTTGCTGCTACGCGAGCCACGCCGCCTGGGACTGGTCAAGGGTGATGCCGTGCCGGTCGGTCCACCGCCTATGCCGGTCCGCGAGGCGATCGCCGAGGTCTTCACCTCGCGAGCCTATGTACTGCTGCTCTTCGCCGCCTCCTTCGCGGCCTTCCTCAGCTACGGCAAGGGCCTCTGGACCCTGTCGCTGTTCATCCGCAGCCACGGCATGACCACCACCGAAGTGGGGCTGATCGGCTCGGTCACACTGGGCATTGCGGGCGTGTTCGGAACCTGGTTGGGAGGATGGGCGGCGGATCGCTTCGGCCAGACGAACCGTCGTCATATCTTGACGCTTCCTGCCGTGGGCATGGCCATCGCCGCGCCAATCCAGTTCTTCGGATATGGCGCGCCCGTCTGGTGGGTGGCAGGGCTGCTGATCCTCGTTCCGACAATCCTGAACGCGGCCTACTACGGGCCAGCCTACGCCTGCGTACAGGGGCTGGTGCGCAAGGAACTGCGCGCCGTTGCCGCCTCGGTAATGCTGTTCGGGCAGAACCTGATCGGCCTCGGGCTCGGCCCATTCGTGTTCGGCGCGCTGTCGGACTGGCTCCAGCCCATGGCTGGCACCGAAAGCGTCCGCTGGGTTCTTTTCGGCGCCGCATGGCTCGGGTTTATCCCGGCATTCTTCTTCTGGCGCGCAAGCCTCAGGCTAAACGCCGAACTCGATCGGAAAGGTTGACGGACGCAAAGACCGCAAGAGTCACTGCGGCTGCAAGAACTTCGTGTGTATCATCAATACTGTTCGCCCGACCCGGCAGGAATGATGGTTGCGTCATCAGCAGGTTCGGGGATGGGGCGAATATCTTGCGGGTCACCACGCATTACGAGCACGCCGCATCCGTCGCGCCGATGATCGACCGCCCAGATCAATTCTGGCTTATCAGGCGCAGCCGTACGCCTGTCGAGCGCAGGCAGGCCTGCACTGTCCCTTGCTTCGCGGATTGTGTCGGCGCATTTCTTGGCCTCATCGAAATCGGTTGCCGGCACCTCTTTCCATGGGCCGTTGGGTGTGACGTAAGCAGGATTATCGAAGGACGGAGCCACAACCGTGCCATTCTCCAGATCGGTAGCACCCGCAAGGGCCAGAGCGGCGGAAATGTAGGCGATCCGGCACATGGAAGATCTCCCTGATTATTGTCCGTGTTTGCGGCTCAATTCTCGCATTGCATCGTCGAGACCGTCAAGTGTCAGCGGATACATCCGGTCGCCCACCAGCTGCTTGATGATCTTGGTGCTCTGTGAGTATCCCCACTGCTTTTCCGGCACCGGATTGAGCCATACCGTCGCCGGATAGGTGTTGGTCACGCGCTGCATCCACACCGCGCCCGCTTCCTCGTTCATATGCTCGACACTGCCGCCGGGGTGGGTAATCTCGTATGGGCTCATCGCCGCGTCGCCGACGAATACGATCTTGTAATCGTGGCCGTATTTATGCAGCACGTCCCATGTCTTGGTGCGTTCCTGCCAGCGACGCTTGTTGTCCTTCCACACGCCTTCGTAGAGACAGTTGTGGAAGTAGAAGAACTCCAGGTTCTTGAACTCGGTCGTCGCCGCGCTGAAGAGTTCCTCGCACAGCTTGATGAAGGGGTCCATCGACCCGCCGACATCGAGAAATAGCAGCAGCTTGACCGCATTCCTGCGCTCGGCGCGCATGTGGATGTCTAGCCACCCTTGCTTGGCGGTGCCTTCGATCGTCGCGTCGATATCCAGCTGGTCCTGCGCTCCTTCGCGGGCGAAGCGGCGCAGGCGGCGCAGCGCCATCTTGATATTGCGCGTGCCCAGTTCCTTGGTGTTGTCGAGATTCTTGAATTCGCGCTTTTCCCAGACCTTTACGGCGCGTTTGTGCTTGCTCTCACCGCCGATCCGCACCCCTTCCGGATTGTAGCCGGAATTGCCGAAGGGCGATGTGCCGCCGGTGCCGATCCACTTGTTGCCGCCCTGGTGGCGCTTTTCCTGCTCCTCGAGCCGCTTCTTCAGCGTCTCCATGATCTCGTCCCAGCTACCGAGCTTCTCGATCGCGGCCATTTCCTCTTCGGTCAGGAACTTCTCTGCCACCGCCTTGAGCCAGTCCTCGGGAATGTCGACCGGGTTCTGGCCGTAGTCCGTCAGCAGCCCCTTGAAGACCTTGTTGAAGACCTGATCGAACCGGTCGAGCATGCCTTCGTCCTTCACGAAGGTGGCGCGGGACAGATAGTAGAACGCCTCGGGCGTCTGCTCGATGACATCCCTGTCGAGCGCTTCCAGCAGGACGAGATGTTCCTTAAAGCTGGCCCCGATCCCGGCCTCGCGCAGCTCGTCGATGAAATTGAAGAACATCCCGGCAGCCTTTTCCAGCCTGTTTTACGTCATGGTAACCATGTGCCTCTAGGCGAGCAGAACAAGCTTTGAGGGATCGCATGGAACTTAGCAAGATTGTCTCCGCTGACCAGAGCGCGCTGGACCTGATTCCGGCCAAGTGCGGCGACGTGACCGTCGGCTGCACCGATGTCGCCGGGGTGGTCGAAGCCGTCATCCAGTCGTCGGAAAAGCTGCGCGAGGAGCACACGGCACTGCACGGGACCATAGCCGCGCTGGAAGCAGATCAGGCCCGCGTCAGCGAAGCGAGCGACGAGGCCAGGCTGCTGTCGGAAAGGGCGATTGCGCGCCTGGGCGACGGGAATGCGCTGATCCGTTCGTCTCTATCCCAGATCACCAACTTGCTCGACCTTGTCGAGACGCTGACGCGTCATGTCACCGGCTTTGCATCCGCGATGGAGCAAGTGAAGCGCAGTTCGCAGCGGATCGAGGATATTGCCGAGACGACCAATATCCTGGCCCTTAATGCGACAATCGAAGCCATGCGTGCAGGCGAAGCCGGCCGTGCATTCGCCGTTGTAGCAGAGGAAGTGAAGAGCCTGGCCGGCGCCACCCGCAAGGCGACCGAGGAGATTTCGCGCACCATCGAAACCCTCGAGGGTGAGGCGAGGGCCGTCATCGGACAGATCGAAGGCGGCGCTGCGGCTTCCTCCGAGGCGAAGGAATCGGTCGCGAAGATTGAGGACACGCTTTCGGGCGTGTCCGAACTGGTCGAGGAAGTCGACCGCCAGAACGATCAGATCGCTCGCGCAACCGGCACCATCAGCAGTCATGTTACCAAGGTTCAGGATGTGCTGGTCAGCTTCGATACGGCGGCGCTGGCCAATGAACGCAAACTGCAAAGCGCGCACGAGCGGATGGAAGACCTCGAACTTACCGCCAGCGAGATGTTCGACAGTATCGTAAAGGCCGGGCTGTCGCCGCGCGACAGCGAAATGGTTGCGAAGGCGCAGGCCCATGCCGAACGTCTCGCGTCCATCGCCGAAGAGGCAATAGCTTCCGGGGCACTCCGGATGGACGACCTTTTCGATCAGGATTACCAGCTGGTCCCGGGCAGCAATCCGGAACTTTACAGAACACGTCTGAGCGACTGGGCTGATCGCAATTGGCGCCCCATTCTCGATGCCATGGTGGCAGAAGCGGGGGCCGTGAAGATCGCCTCCCCGGCAGACATGAACGGCTTCCTGCCCACCCACATTTCCGAGCGATCGCGCCGTCCCACTGGCGACTTGGCGCATGACACCAAGTACTGCCGCAACGGGCGCATTCTCTTCGGTGCCATCGACCTCAAAGCCAAACAGAGCACCGATCCCTTCATGATGGCGGTCTATCGCCAGGAAGGCGATGGGAAACGCTACGAAGTTGTCCGCAACGTCTACGTGCCGCTAGTGATCAACGGACGTCGGTGGGGCGATTCCGAGCTCGCCTACGCTTTCTGAGCCAAGCGCCAAGCTGTTCCCGAGCGGGGCATCGTAGAAAAGCCGCACTTGATGCCATAGGGGCGAGCACCTAACCTGTTAGCCGAGCGGACTAACGGAGGGGGCGGTGCAGAATATCGGGAGGACGGCAGGCTGGGTAACAGTATGGATCATGCTGTCGAGCCTGATCGTTCCTGCTCAAGAGATACCTCCAAGGCCAGTTCCGCCCAAACCCGTGGCGGCTGCCACGCCTGAACCGCCGCCGGAAAAAACTTTTGCCGACGCGTTGCAGACCGGCGTCGTCGTAATCGTCAGCAAGCCATCTCAGCAGATGCATGTCTTTGCCAATGGCGCACTTTGGCGCAGCAGTCCGGTTTCGACCGGCAAGAAGGGCAAGGAGACGCCATCCGGTGTCTTCGCAATACTGCAGAAAAAGACCTTCCACCGCTCCAACGTCTACAGCAATGCGCCGATGCCCTTCATGCAGCGACTGACGTGGGACGGCATTGCCATCCATGCCGGGCATGTACCCGGTTACCCTGCTTCGCACGGTTGCATCCGGTTGCCGGCCGATTTTGCGAAGGAGCTGTTCGACCTGACCGGGTTCACCACGACCGGGGTGATCGTCACCGATGAACCGGTGGGCACGGGGCAGGAAGCGCTTCGGCTCGCCAGAACCACCGGCGGGACAATTCCCATCGACCCGGCTGTGCTCGATCCCAAATGGGCGGAGGCGATCAGGCTTGCCGAAGGTGCCCGGCTCGCAAAGGCACGGCCACCCGATCCCGGCAGGACTGGAACGCCCCGAGAGGGCGAACAGGGCATCCAGCTAGCTGCCGCGTTATCGTCGGCAGAGGCATCTTCGCTCTGGGAATCGCTCGTGAGGCAGCGCCCCGAGATCGGCGAGATGCGACGCGCGATCGAACACGCAGTGGTCGGCGGACAGGGCTTCTATCGCTTGCGCGCCTATTCCGCAGATGCGCACGCAAGATGCACGGCGATGAAACAGGCAGGGATCGCCTGCTTCGCAGTGAGCTGACCTAGCTCTGCCGCCGCGCCATGAAGGCAAGACGTTCGAACAGCATTACGTCCTGTTCGTTCTTGAGCAGCGCGCCATGCAGCGGCGGGATCGCACTGTTCGGATTGGCATCCTGCAACACCTCGAGCGGCATATCCTCGTTCAGCAGCAACTTGAGCCAGTCGAGCAATTCGCTGGTCGAAGGCTTCTTCTTCAGGCCCGGCACTTCGCGAATTTCGTAGAAGACATCCATCGCCTTCTTCACCAGCATCTTCTGGATGCCGGGGAAATGCACGTCGATGATGTCCTGCATCGTCTCGCGATCGGGAAATTTGATGTAGTGGAAGAAGCAGCGGCGCAGGAAGGCGTCGGGCAGTTCCTTTTCGTTGTTCGAGGTGATCACGACGATCGGGCGCTCGACTGCCGTGATCGTTTCATGCGTTTCGTACACATAGAACGACATGCGATCGAGTTCCTGCAACAGGTCGTTCGGAAACTCGATATCGGCCTTGTCGATCTCGTCGATCAGCAGGACGGGGAGCTGGGGAGAGGTGAAAGCCTCCCACAGCTTGCCCTTCTTGATGTAATTCGAAATGTCATGGACGCGCTCGTCGCCGAGCTGGCCGTCGCGCAGGCGGGCGACCGCATCGTATTCATAGAGGCCCTGCTGGGCCTTGGTGGTCGACTTGATGCCCCATTCAATCAAGGGGGCATTGATAGCCTTGGCGATTTCGTGGGCCAGCACGGTCTTGCCGGTACCCGGCTCCCCCTTGACCAGCAGCGGGCGGCGCAGCGTCACTGCCGCATCCACGGCGACCTTGAGGTCATCGGTGGCGATATAGGAGCTGGTGCCTTCGAAGCGCTTCGGAGTGTCGGCCATGGGTTTCCCTATGCAACTTGCTTTACGTGAGCGTTAGGGAAGCGGCGAGGGCGGGGCAAGGGCGAAACTGACAGCACCCGGGTGGCCTGTCGCGATTACGGGGTATCACAGAGGGCAGCGACAAAGACCCCGATACGAATGTCGGCCCAATGTGCCGGAATGCGACCACACCGGCTCCTGGATACGACCTTCCTGCCTGCTCCGGCCGGCATCGACCCGACCGGCAGGGCGGGGATGCGCGAACGCTGGCTGGCGATCGCCTTGCTGACTGCGATTTTCGCGCTGGCGGCAGCGGCCGGTATTCATTTCAGCAAGCTCGACGGGCGGATCGCCGCCATCTGGGTGCCGAATGCGATAGTTGTTGTCGCACTGGTCATGCGACGGGATCTGCCCATCGCCCAGACACTTATCGGCATCTTTTCCGCCAACCTGCTCGTCGATTTCTGCCTCGGCGACAGCGTGTTGCGGGCAATGGGCCTCTCCATGGCGAATGCCGTCGAGATTGCCGTCGCGACCGCGCTCATCCGAAAAACCTTCCCGCAACGCTTCGACCCCAAGCGGTTCTCCGATATTCTTGTCTTTCTTCTCTTTGCCGGCCTGATAGCTCCCATTGCCTCTGCGACGATCGCCGGGATCGTCGAGATCGGCAGCAACAGCGCATCGTGGCAGCAAACGGTCGTGCGCTGGTATCTTGCCGATGCAGTGGGCATGATGCTTGCGGGAACAAGCCTCCTGATACTGGCCGACGCGAGCAAGGATTTCCGCATTCCGCGGCGCCACGAATTGCGAGACTGGGCTATATCGACGATAGTCGGCACAGTCGTCGTCGCTGCGGTTTTCGTCCAGACCCGCTATCCCCTGCTATTCCTGACAGGGCCGATCGTGCTCATGCATGTCTTCCGCCACGGCGCCTTGGGCGCGGCTGTATCGACGACGAAAATTGCCATCATCGCAATCGTCGCGACAGTACAGGACCTCGGCCCGATCGCGGCGTTGGTCGCGGGGGACTGGCACAAGATTCTCGTGCTCGAAATATTCCTGCTGACAGTGCTTCTTATGGGAGTTCCCGTCGCCGCCTTGCTCAACGAAAAACGCAAGGCGTTGCACGACCTGACAGAGCGCGAAGCACAGTTGGCGATGCTGACCGACAATGCGTCCGATGCCGTAATGGCGTTCGATCGGCGCGGTCGCTGCAGCTTTGCCTCTGCCGCAGCGGAAAACCTCTTTGCGAGGTCGAGGGAAGAACTGGTGGGGCTTCCCTACCTGCAACTGGTAGGGCGGGACGACCGGCCAGCGGCCCGCACCATGGTTCGCCGTCTCCTGCGCGAGCGTGACATAAGCGCTCTCACTTTTGCTCGCCCGCCCCGCCCGGTGGGATCGACTTCTGCCGCCGACATGTACCTTTCGGCGCGCTGCAAATGCATCGAGACTGCTGAAGGCAGTTCTGCCTTTGCAGGGACCGTAGTGGCAAATGTGCGAGACGTCACCGAACTCGTCCGGCTCGAGCAGGATCGTAGCGAAGCCGTTCGACGGGCGGAGCATGCCCTTGCCGCCAAAGGCCGCTT
The DNA here is from genome assembly GCF_045291475.1 of Parerythrobacter aurantius. Classification (NCBI taxonomy): domain Bacteria; kingdom Pseudomonadati; phylum Pseudomonadota; class Alphaproteobacteria; order Sphingomonadales; family Erythrobacteraceae; genus Parerythrobacter; species Parerythrobacter aurantius. The sequence goes on along the minus strand of NZ_CP147985.1, from coordinate 2,457,192 downwards.
CCTCGCCAACATGAGCCATGAAATCCGCACTCCCATGAACGGGGTCCTGGGCTTTGCGGAACTGCTGCTGCACAGCCCGCTAAAACCCGACCAGCACCGCAAGATGGAACTGATCGTCGAGTCCGGTCGATCGATGATGCGTATCCTCAACGACATCCTGGATCTGTCGAAGATCGAGTCCGGGACTTTTGCCGTGAGCAAGGAGCCGATGGAACTGACCTCCCTGCTGGGCAGCTGCGTCAGCATAAACCGGGCTCTTGCCGAGCAGAAGGGATTGCGGATCAGGTGCGATGTCGACCTTTCCTTGCCCCTGCTGGTCCTGGGCGACCAGAACCGGATTCGGCAGGTTCTCCTCAACCTCATCGGCAATGCCATCAAGTTCACGCCCCGGGGACATATCACGGTCAAGGCGACAAACGAGGGAGAGCGTATGCAGATTTCCGTATCCGACACCGGCATCGGGATCGATCCGGAATACGCGCAGGCGATTTTCGAGCCCTTCGAACAGGGCAATGAAGATACGACGCAAAAATATGGCGGTACCGGCCTCGGGCTTTCGATCAGCGCCAATCTTGCGCGGCTGATGGGGGGAACCCTTACAGTGCGGTCAGTGCCGGGCACGGGCTCTACATTCATTCTCGACCTGCCGCTGGTGAAGCAGCATGAACGGCGCCGGGCGGTTGCCGGCCGTACCGCGATCGGCCGGCATGGAGCGGCCCGTAATCGCGAACGGATCCTTGTGGCTGATGACAACCCGATCAACCGTGAACTTGTCTTCGAGATGCTCAGTGCACTGGACTACGATGTTGTCCTCGCGGAAGATGGGAACGAGGCTGTTGCGACTGTCCTTGCGGCGACTAACAACGGTCAGCCGTTCAATCTCGTCCTGATGGACCTCCAGATGCCGGAGTGCGACGGATGCGAGGCCGCGCGGTCCATTCGCGCGGCAGGCGTGGGCGCGGCGCAAGTGCCCATAGTGGCCCTTAGCGCGACGACCTTCCCGGAGGACATAAGGGCAGCGGTGGATGCAGGCATGCAGGACCACCTGGGCAAGCCGGTGTCGTTCGAAGACCTGCGTCAGGTCGCAAGCCGATGGGCCTTGCGCGCACCCCCCGGCGGCGCAACCAGGCCGCCGACGCGTTTGACCGTGCAGAACGACGACCGGCTGATGGCCATGTGGCTGGACAACCGCGCCCAGGCGATCGCACGCGTCGAACGCTACCTTGCCGGCGATTGCAGCCTCGCGGCCCGGCGCGAACTGGAGCGGGTCATGCACAGTATAACCGGAACCGCCGCACAGTTCGGCGAGGCGGAATTCGGCACGCGCGCCGCCGCTCTGGAAGCTGCCCTTCGGCACGAGGCCCCGCCGGTCCAGATGAAGGCCCTGGCCCGCGACCTGCTGGTGTTGGCGAACCCGTGCTGAAGCGGTCCCCTAGGCGCTAACCCTTATCCCGTTTCCGCCGAAGCTTCATTATTGCGATGGTACACCGGATTTGACCGGTACGGAGTGCGCCATGTCTACCATCCTTATCGCTGATGACGATCCTCTGGCTGCGGCAATTTTCGGCGGAGCCTTCAAGCGGGCCGGTCATTCGGTTTACGTGGTCAATGACGGGATCGACGTCCTCCCTGCGCTCAAGGTCTATCCGATCGACTGCCTGGTGCTTGACTGCCTCATGCCGGGCGTGACCGGTATAGAGGTGCTGCGACGGCTCAGGGCCAAGGACCGATACTGCCTGCTGCCCATCATCATGCTGACTGCAAGGTCGGCGCCAAACGATCGCCATGTCGCCGACAATTCCCGGGTCGATCTCTATTGCACGAAGAATTCCGACCCCGATTGGGTGGTCTTCCAGGCAGAGGATCTCATAGCGAACAAGGTCACCTGTGCACCCGTGGTATCGGACCCGTGGAACCGGGCAACCGGGCCGGTTCGCTCGGTCTGACCGTTACTGCCCATACAAGCCCCTTGAAATCGGACCGATCCTCTCTTATTAGCATCGCTGCGGACCGGGCCCCTCTGGCGCGGCGACAGGACGGCATTTGCCGGATTGCGCCTCGTGATGTCGGACCGCATCGGATAGCACCGATGCATGGGTCCGGAGTATATTCTCCATCCAATCCCATCTGACGGCCCCTGCGGGGTGCTTCCGATCGAACGTAGAACCGTTTCGAAGGGAGCAATTGAATGTCGTACCGGGAATTCCGCCTGCTGGAGCGTCACCAGCGCCTCGATGAACTTCTTCGGTTGGCGCAGCTTCGACCGCAGCCCGACGGTGGCGAAATCAGCCGCCTCAAGAAACTCAAGCTCGCGATCAAGGACCGCCTTGTCCAACTCCGCATTCGCGGACGACGCTAACGACCTGCGCTGGCCCTGCCGGATTCACCATCCTGCAGGGCCCGCGGGCCTGCAACAGGGATAAAGACAATGGAGTTCCTCTTCGTGGAATGGCTGACCAAGCCGGTCTGGATGTGGCTGGCCTTCCTCGGCATTGTCATTACGCTACTCGTGCTCGATCTCGGCGTCCTGCACAAGGAACAGCGGGAAATCGGCGTTGCTGAATCGCTCACTCTCTCCGCCGTTTACATCGCGCTCGGCCTCGCGTTCGGTGGCTGGGTCTGGTGGTACATGGGCGAAGCCTCGGGCATAGAATACATAACGGGCTTCGTTATCGAGAAGAGCCTGGCGATGGACAATGTCTTCGTCATCGCGATGATATTCACCTACTTCTCGGTCCCGCGCTTGTACCAGCACAGGGTGCTGTTCTGGGGCATACTTGGCGTGATCGTCCTGCGCGCGATCATGATCGGCCTCGGCGCCACCATCGTCAGCCAATATGGCTGGGTTCTCTATATCTTCGCTGTCTTCCTGATCTTCACCGGCATCCAGATGTGGCGCAATGCCGACAAGGAGTATGACGTTGCGGCCAATCCGGTACTCAAATGGGTGCGGCGCCGGTTCAACGTGACCGACCAGCTGCACGGCGAAAAGTTCTGGGTCAGGCAGCCGCATCCCAAGGACGGCAAGCCGGCATGGTTCATGACGCCGCTGTTCCTGGCGCTGATCATGATCGAGATCGTCGACCTCGTTTTCGCAGTCGACAGTGTTCCGGCGATCTTCGCCATCACCACGGATCCGTTTATCGTCTATACCTCGAACATCTTTGCCATCCTCGGCTTGCGGGCGCTCTACTTCGCGCTTGCCGCCCTGGTGCACCGGTTCAAGTACCTGAAGTACGCGCTTGCCGTGCTGCTGGTCTTCATCGGCTCCAAGATCTTCGTCGCGGACCTTCTCGGCATCGGCAAGATACCGCCGCCCGTATCGCTGGGCATCACCTTCGCAATCCTGGCGGCCGGAATTGGCTGGTCGCTATGGAAAACGCGGAACCAGAATGCGACCGGCGCGCTGATGTAGCGGTCGGTTTGAATAAACCTGCGCGGCCGGGCTGTGCCCGGTCGCGCTTCTTGTTTGAACAGGGAAAAAGAACATGGAATTCCTATTCGTCGACTGGCTCGGCACGCCGGCCTGGTTCTGGCTGGTCTTTCTCGGGCTGGTAGCCGCCCTGACAGCGTTCGATCTCGGGGTCCTGCACACCGAGGACCGCGAGATGGGGATCGGTGAATCGCTCAAGCTCAGCGCGTTCTACATCAGCGTCGCGCTGCTGTTCGGGGCCTGGATCTGGTTCGAACGCGGCGCCGAGCTCGGGATGCAATACTACACCGGCTTCTTCATCGAAAAGGCGCTGTCGATCGACAACGTCTTCGTGATCAGCCTGATCTTCACCTATTTCGCCATCCCGCCGAAATACCAGTACCGGGCCCTGCTCTGGGGTATTCTTGCCGTGATCGTGCTGCGCGGCCTGATGATCGCCGGGGGCGCCGCTCTCGTCAGCCAGGCCTACTGGGTGCTCTACATTTTCGCCGCTTTCCTGATTTTCACCGGCATCAAGATGTTCTTCGCCGGCGACGAACCGATGGACATCGCGAAAAACCCGGTCATCCGCTGGATTTCGACCCACATGCGGGTGACGCCGGAACTGCACGACCAGAAGTTCTTCGTGAAGGTGACCGATAGCAAGACCGGCAAGCTGGTGACAGCGGCCACACCGCTGTTCCTAGCCCTGGTCGTGATCAACCTCGCCGACCTCGTCTTCGCGGTCGATAGCGTCCCTGCGATCTTCGCCATCACCACGGACACTTTCATCGTCTACACAAGCAACATCATGGCCATCCTGGGCTTGCGGGCACTCTATTTCGCGTTGGCGGCCATGGTCCACCGCTTCCATTACCTGAAGTATGCCTTGGCAGCGGTACTGATCTTCATCGGTTCGAAGATCTTCGTGGCCGATTTCGTCATGGGCGGCGCCAAGTTCCCGCCGCTGCTCAGCCTCGGCGTCACGGCCGCCCTGATCGCCGCCGGAGTCTTCTACTCGCTGTGGAAGACCCGCGGCGAGCCGGAGCCGCAGTGGCCGGCTGAACAGACGCCGGCAGAGGTCAAGGATCACCTGGAGGATCTGGCCGACAATAAGGCCTGATACCACCCCGAAAAAATTGAAGGGCCGGATCGCATTGCGGTCCGGCCCTTTGCTTGTCTGCCTCAGGCGTCGATCAGGTCTCGATCGACTTCGCCGGCACGGTTCTGGATGAAGTTGAACCGGTGTTCCGGGTTGCGGCCCATCAGGCGGTCGACCAGTTCCTTGATCGCGTGGCGCTGTTCGTGTTCGTGCGGCAGGGTGATACGGATAAGCGAGCGGCTTTCGGGCGCCATGGTGGTTTCGCGCAGTTGCTGCGGGTTCATTTCGCCGAGGCCCTTGAAGCGGGCGACCTCGACCTTCTTGCCCTTGAACTGCTTCGCCTCCAGCTCCGCCCGGTGTGCATCGTCGCGGGCGTAGGCGCTCTCCTTGCCGGCGGTGAGCCGGTAGAGCGGAGGCTGGGCGAGGTAGAGATGCCCGTTGCGGACGATCTCGGGCATTTCCTGGAAGAAGAACGTCATCAGCAACGTCGCGATATGCGCGCCGTCCACGTCCGCGTCGGTCATGATGATGATGCGGTCGTAGCGCAGATTCTCCGGGTCGCAGTCCTTGCGCATCCCGCAACCGAGGGCGAGCGCCAAGTCGGCGATTTCCTGGTTGGCGCGGATCTTGTCGGCGGTGGCGCTGGCGACGTTCAGGATCTTGCCGCGGATCGGCAGGATCGCCTGCGTCTTGCGGTTCCGCGCCTGCTTGGCGCTGCCGCCGGCGCTGTCGCCTTCGACGATGAACAGTTCGGTCTCGCCGTCGCCTTCGCCGCTGCAATCGGTGAGCTTGCCGGGCAGGCGCAGCTTCTTGGCGTTGGTGGCGGTCTTGCGCTTGACCTCGCGCTCGGCCTTGCGGCGCAGGCGCTCGTCCATCCGCTCCATGACGCTGGCGAGCAGGGCGCGGCCGCGGTCCATGTTGTCCGACAGGAAGTGATCGAAATGGTCGCGCACCGCGTTCTCGACCAGTCGGGCGGCCTCGGGGCTGGTCAGCCGGTCCTTGGTCTGGCTCTGGAACTGCGGATCGCGGATGAAGACGCTGAGCATGATCTCGGCGCCCGTCATCACGTCGTCAGCGGAAAGATCCTTGGCTTTCTTCTGGCCGGTAAGCTCGCCGAAGGCCCGCAGCGCGCGGGTGAGGGCGGTGCGCAGGCCCTGCTCGTGCGTTCCGCCATCGGGCGTCGGCACGGTATTGCAGTACCAGCTGGTCGACCCGTCGGACCACAGCGGCCAGGCGATGGCCCATTCGACGCGGCCCTGTTCGTCAGGGAAATCCTGCCGCCCGGTGAAGGGATCGGCCGTCACACATTCGCGCGCGCCGACCTGTTCGCGCAGATGGTCGGCAAGGCCGCCGGGGAACTTGAAGACCGCTTCCTCGGGCACGTCCTCGCTGGCGAGCGAAGGAGCACATCTCCAGCGGATTTCCACCCCCGCAAAGAGGTAGGCTTTCGAGCGTGCCAGCTTGAACAGCCTCGCCGGCTTGAAATCCCGCTCGCCGAAGATTTCCGTATCGGGCGTGAAGGTGACCGTCGTCCCGCGGCGGTTCGGGGTCGGTCCGAGCTGCTGGATCTTCCCCTGCGTGACCCCCCTCGAGAATTCCTGCGCGTAAAGCTGCCGGTCGCGCGCGACCTCCACTCGGGTGTGGCTCGATAGGGCGTTGACGACGCTCACGCCGACGCCGTGGAGCCCGCCGGAAGTGGCGTAGGCCTTGCCCGAGAACTTGCCGCCCGAATGCAGGGTGGAAAGGATCACTTCCAGCGTGGACTTGCCGGGGAACTTGGGATGCTCGTCGACCGGGATGCCGCGCCCGTTGTCGGTGACGGAGACGGTATTGCCTTCGTCCAGCCGCAGTTCGATGCGCGTCGCATGGCCGGCGACTGCCTCATCCATGGCATTGTCGAGTACCTCGGCGACGAGGTGATGCAGCGCCCGGTCGTCCGTCCCCCCGATATACATGCCTGGGCGACGGCGCACCGGCTCGAGCCCTTCGAGGACCTCGATCGAGGAACTATCGTAATCGCCGCTCGAGGCGGGGGTGTTTTCGAACAGATCGTCTGACATGGTCCGGCTATAGGAGGGGCGGGATGCCGCTCACAAGCGGGGCGCGAGCGTTTTGCGCAGTGCGTCCGCTTGCAGGCCTATTCGACGAACTTCGCCGGCGCGGGATCGAGGATCACTACCTCGCCGCTGCGGACCTCGCGCACCTCCATCGCCCGGTCCACCACACCGTTCGGCTTGAACCGGAAGGCACCGTCCAGCCCCAGGAAACCGTCGTCAGCGAAAAGCTTGCCCGTCGGGAAACTGCTGCCGATCTTCCAGTCGCGGGCGACGCGAAGCGCGAGCAGGACACTGTCGTAGCCCAAGGTGGCAATGCGGAACGGCTGGCTTCCGAAGCGGGTGTTGTAGCTATCGGCGAAGCGCTTGAAGCGCGCATCGGAAACCGCCGCGAACAAGGCACCGCGGGCGGATGCAGCCTGCGTGATCGAGCCTTCACCGCTCAGCAGTTCCGTTCCCAGCAGCTGGGTCGTACCCCTGCCACCGGGGCGCAGGACATTCGCAGACTGGATGAACAGACGCGCTCCGTCGGCGACCAGCACGGTGTCGAATCCGCCACGCTGGCGCAACCGCTCGCTGGCGCTGACGATCGAGGTGTTGCCGCGGTCGAACCGTTCGATACCGGACAGCGCAAGCCCGCTGTCGCGAAGCGCGGTCGTGAAAGCCAGTTCGGCGCGACGGCCGTATTCGCCGTCCGGTACGATGGCAGCAACGCTCTTTGCGCCGCGTGACTTGGCAAATGCGATCGAGCGCGCAATCGACTGGGCCGGGAGGTGCCCCATGACCAAGGCATCGGGCGATGCGACGCTCTCGTCATTTGAGTATGAAATCACGGGCACCCGTGCAGGCCGTGCTTCGGCAAGGACCGCGGGCACGGTTTCCGCCAGCAGGGGCCCCAGGATCAGCTTGTTCCCGTCGGCCACGGCCTGGCGGGCGGCAGCGCGCGCATCCCCGGCCGTGTCGTAAGTCGTGATCCGCAGGTTGGAGGCGTTGGTGTCCAGCAGCGCCATGGTGGTGGCATTCGCGATGGACTGGCCCACCCTTCCATTCTCGCCGGTCAGGGGAACCAGCAAGGCAATGCGGTGGCGCTCTCCGTCCGTCGGCAGGGCCGTATCGACCGGTGTCTCGTCGGGCCGGGTTATGACCGGGTCAGTGGTAACATCCGGTGCCTTCGGGACGACCTGGCACCCCGCGACGAGCAGGCCTGCAGCCATCAATGTCAGCCAGCGCCAACCGGATTTCCAGCCCATCATGCTTGCGACTCCCGTAACTTCTGTCCATGCCTTGCCGCGTGCAAAGCGATCCGTCCACCGCGCCGAAGGGCGAACGCCTCGGTCCCGGCCTCTATATAGTCGCCACGCCCATTGGCAATCTTGGCGATGTAACACTCCGGGCCATCGATACGCTCAGCCGTTGCGATGCCGTCGCGTGCGAGGACACCCGCGTTACGGGAAAGCTTCTGAAACATCTCGGGATCAGCAAGCAGCTGTGGCGTTACGACGATCACGGCGAGGCGGCGGCAAGCGCGCACATGGCGCAACAGTGCGGTACCAAAGCCATCGCCCTTGTCAGCGATGCGGGTACACCGCTCGTTTCGGATCCCGGCTATCGCCTGGTGCGCGAGGTAAGGGATCTGGGCTATGCGGTGACAACCGTCCCCGGCGCCTGTGCAGCGATCGCCGGCCTTACCCTGTCTGGCCTGCCGAACGACCGGTTCCTGTTCGCCGGCTTCCTTCCCGCCAAGGACAAAGCTCGCCGCGATGTGTTGCTGGAACTGGCCGACGTTCGTTCGAGTCTCATTTTCTACGAGACCGGGCCGAGACTTGTGAAAAGCCTGGCTGCCATCGACGACATCCTTCCCCATCGCGAGATCGCCGTAGCGCGCGAAATCACGAAGCTGCACGAAGAATGCCGCCGCGGTTTGGGGGCGGGGCTGATGGCCTGGTACGATGCCAATCCTCCGAAGGGCGAAATCGTCCTGATGGTCGGTCCACCTGCCGCGCCAGAACCGCGCAGGGACCCGGACGTTCTCTTGCGGGAGGCGCTTTCGACGATGAAACCGTCGCAAGCCGCCGCCCTTGTCGCCAGGGAAACGGGGCTCGACAGGAAGGCACTCTACGTCAAGGCAATGGAACTGAAGCCGTGAAGCGACAGCGGGCCGAACGCAGCGGCCGCGAAGGTGAAAGACTTGCCGCGCTCTGGCTCAGAGCCAAGGGCTGGTCCATTCTCGCGGAACGCTTGAAGACCCCGCTGGGCGAAATTGACCTCATCGCAAGGCGCGGAAAGCTTGTTTCCTTCATCGAGGTCAAATGGCGAAAGGACCGGTCGGAACTGGATCACGCCATAGACGAGCGGCGCCTGTCACGCGTTGCCGCAGCAACGCAGGCCGTTGCCCATGACTTTGCAACGAATGGGGAAGATATCCGTATCGATGTCATCCTTCTTGCGCCGGGCTGCTTCCCGCGCCACATCGCCAACGCCTGGCAACCATAGGAGCTGACATGTCGTTGCGCGTCGCGGTCCAGATGGATCCGCTCGAAAGCATCAATATCGCCGGGGATTCGAGCTTCGCCCTGATGCTCGCTGCGCAGGCGCGGGGGCATGCCGTCTGGCATTATGACGTAGCGTCGCTTGCCTACGAAGACGGGCGCATCACCGCCCACGCCGCACCGGTTCGCGTCCAGCGGGTGGAAGGCGATCATTTCAGCATGGGCGAAAGGCGCCGGATCGATCTCGGCAAGGATATCGACATCGTGCTGATGCGGCAGGATCCGCCGTTTCACCTCGGTTACATTTCGTCGGCACTCCTGCTGGACCGCCTCAACGGCGTCACCCTGGTGATGAACGACCCGCGGGAAGTCGTGAACGCGCCGGAAAAGATGTTCGTTCTCGACTTCGCCCGTTTCATGCCGCCCACGCTGATTGCGCGCGACCTCGAGGATATTCGTGATTTCCAGCGCAAGCACGGCGCCGTGGTCGTCAAGCCTTTGCACGGCAATGGCGGGAAGGCGATTTTCAAGGTCGAAGAAGATGGCGGCAACCTGTCGGCGCTGAGCGAGGTTTTCAACCAGACCTGGCCCGAACCGCACATGGTACAGCCCTTCCTTCCCGAGGTGGCAGAAGGCGACAAGCGCATCGTGCTGGTCGATGGCGAGTTCGCCGGGGCAATCAACCGCAAACCGGGCGAAGGCGAGTTTCGGTCCAATCTTGCGCAAGGCGGCTATGCCGAAGCGGCAGACCTGTCCGCACACGAGGAAGCGATTTGCGCGGCAATGGGTCCGGAGCTCAAGCGTCGCGGGCTTGTCTTTGTCGGCATCGATGTGATCGGCGGCAGGTACCTCACCGAAATCAACGTGACCTCGCCGACCGGGATTGTGGCAATCGATCGTTTCAACGGCACGGATACTCCGGCACGGCTATGGGACGCATTCGAGTCTCGCCATGCCGCCATGCGTTCCTGAACGCCGGACAATCGATCGATGGGTGACCTGATCGTCGAGACAATTGCGCGGGGAGGCTATCTGGGCATCTTCGTGCTGATGGCGCTGGAGAACATTTTTCCGCCCGTCCCTTCCGAAGTCATCATGGGGATCGGCGGCATTCTGGTTGCGCGCGGCGAGATGCAGTTCTGGCCCCTTCTCTTGATTGCCACCGTCGGCACCACGGCCGGCAACTATTTCTGGTATTGGCTCGGCAATCGCTTCGGATACCGCCGGCTGCAACCTTTCGTGGATCGCTGGGGCCGCTGGCTCACCCTGGAATGGGAGGACATCGAGCGGGCGATCCTCTTCTTCAACAAGTGGGGTGACTGGGTGATATTCCTGTTGCGATTCTCGCCCCTGCTTCGAACGATCATCTCGCTCCCTGCGGGCCTTGCTCACATGCGCCTGTCGCGCTTCCTGTTTTTCACCTTTGCCGGATCGCTGATATGGAATGCAGCTTTGATCGCAGGGGGACAACTGCTCTCACGCTGGCTGGAACAGTCACAGGATGTACTCGGCTGGATCATCATCGCACTTACGATCGTCGCGGTCCTGGCCTACGTCTGGCGTGTCGCAACTTGGAAACCGCGTTCGGATCGCTAGCCTCGCTCCCGGGGATGGGCGTCGCGATAGCTGTCGAGCAGCGTCGCCGCGTCAACCTTCGTATAAATCTGCGTCGAGCCAAGGCTCGCGTGGCCGAGCAATTCCTGAAGACTCCTGAGGTCGGCTCCAGCGCCCAGCAGATGCGTCGCGAAACTGTGGCGCAGCGCATGGGGCGTTGCAGTTTCCGGCAAACCCAGGGCCCGGCGCGCGTGCGCCGTCGCCTTCTGGACGAGCCCGGCCGACAAACGCCCGCCCTTTGCGCCCATGAAGAGCGGTCGCGTACCATGGAGCGGCCAGGGACAGGCGGATACATAATCCGCCACGGCGTCGCGGATAATCGGCAGGATCGGCACGACGCGCTGCTTGCCGCCTTTGCCGGTCACCACCAGCCGATCGCCAAGCGGGAATGCGGAACCCTCAAGCGACAGTGCCTCTGCGATGCGCAATCCTGCGCCGTAAAGCAGCAGCAGCACCGCGCGATCTCGCTTCCCGATCCAATCCTCCGAAGCATTGGCGGCGACAAGATCGGCCAGATTGACCGCTTCGTCGGGAGTCACGGGTCGGGGCAGGCCTTTCTTGACACGTGGTCCGCGCAAGCGTGGCGGGGCGAGGTCCTGCCGGCCTGCCTGAAGGCGCGCATAGCCGATGAAAGCCTTCAGCGCCGAGAGTTCACGCGCTGCCGATGCGTTGCCAAGGCCCTCTGACCGGCGATGGGCGAGATGTCGGCGAAGCGTTCCCGCATCAAGGCTGGCCACCTCCAGCCAATTTGCAAGATTTCGCGCCAGGAGCAGCCGTTCAGCGGCCCGATGGTAGGCCCGTACCGTGTGCGGAGAACGTCGCCGCTCGTCGGCAAGATATTTCTGCCATTGGTCGAGCAACAGGGTGCTGCTCATGCCAGCACGAGCTCCGACGCGACCAGTTCGGCCAACAAGCCGTCCAGAAGCGGCATGCCGCGCGCGGTGACCGTGAGGTGCGACGTGTTTCTACGTACCATCCCGAGGCGCTCGTAGAACTCCACCCGCTCAAAATCGATGAGCGCGGATTCCGCCAAGGCAAAGCGTTGCGACATCAGCGCGAGGTCAACGCCTTCCGCCAGACGCAGCCCCATCATGAGCGCTTCAGAGGCTTGCTCGCTGACGGACAAGGTGCGTTCTTCCTGCGCACCATGGCGCTGCACATCGACCGCTGCCAGCCAATTCTCGGGCTTCTTGTGGCGGGTGGTGGCAATGCCGCCACGCCTGCCATGTGCACCCGGGCCGATGCCGCAGTAATCTTCGTACCGCCAGTACGTCAGATTGTGGCGACTTTCCTCGCCTGAGCGCGCATGATTGCTGACCTCGTAGGCGGAAAGCCCGGCTGCGGCAGTCATTTCCTGCGTGAGAGCGAAAAGGTCGACCGCCGGATCGTCGTCTAGAGGAACGAAGGTACCTTGCCGCACGTCGGTGGCGAAGCGGGTCCCGGCCTCGATCGTCAGCTGGTAAAGCGACAGATGCGAGGTGCCGAAGCTTAGGGCCCGGTCGAGTTCCTCCTGCCACTGCGCCACTGTCTGGCCGGGCCGCGCGTAGATCAGGTCGAAGCTGACACGGCGGAACGCCTGCTGGGCGGTTTCGAGCGCCGCCAGAGCCTCGCCAGCCCCGTGAAGACGGCCGAGAAACCTCAGCATTTCGTCATTCAGCGCCTGCACGCCGAGCGAAACGCGATTGACACCGGCGGCCGCCAGATCGGCGAAATTCGCTGCTTCCACCGACGACGGGTTCGCTTCGAGCGTGATCTCGATATCGGGCGAGAAGCCCCACAGGCGTTCGGCCTCGCGCAGCAATGACGCCACGAGGGCAGGGGGCATCAGCGAAGGCGTGCCGCCGCCAAAGAAGATCGAATGGAGCGCCTCGCCGCCTGCCAGCGCGGCCTCGTGGCGCATGTCCGCCAGCAAGGCGCGCTCCCACAGTGCATGATCCACGCTGGCGCGGACATGGCTATTGAAGTCGCAATAAGGGCATTTGCGGGTGCAGAACGGCCAGTGGATGTAGAGCGCGCGGGCCATGGGCGGGGACCTTAGCCGCCGAACTGCTCCGCGACCAGCTTCGCAAAAGCATCGGCGCGGTGGCTGATGGCATGCTTCTGCTCAGGGTCGATCTCGGCGAAGGTCAGTTCGCTGTTATTGGGCACGAACACCGGATCGTAGCCGAAACCCAATGTCCCACGCGGGGGCCAGGTGAGCGATCCCGTGCAGGTCCCTTCGTAAATGGCGTGCTCGCCATCGGGCCAGGCGATCGCCAGCACGCAGTGAAACGCTGCCTTGCGATCAGTCTCGGCGCCGAGCTGTTGCAGCATCCCTTCGACCTTGCCCATCGCCATATACCAGTCACGGCCCGGATTGCCTTCAAACCACTGGCGCTCGGCCCAGTCGGCGGTGTAGACCCCTGGTCGTCCGCCCAGCGCCTCGACGGACAGGCCGCTATCGTCGGCGAGCGCCGTCAGACCCGATGCTTCGGCCGCTGCCCGTGCCTTGATCAGCGCGTTCTGGGCGAAGGTCGTCCCGGTCTCGGCCGGCTCCGGCAGTCCGAGCGATCCGGCGCTGATGCACTTGACCCCGTAAGGCTCGAGAAGCGCCGAGATTTCCTTCAGCTTGCCCGCATTGTGCGTGGCGATCACAAGCGAGCCGGAACCGAGACGGCGGGTCATTTTGTGGCGGAATCCTGGGCCTTGAAGATCTGCGCGCAGCCGATCTGGGCCAAGCGAAGCAGGCGCAGCAGGCCTTCCTCGTCATAGGTCGCACCTTCGGCCGTGGCCTGTGCCTCGGCGATCTGGCCGCCTTCGATCAGGACGAAATTGGCATCCGCGTCGGCATTCGAATCCTCCGCGTAATCGAGATCGAGGACGGGTGTCCCCGAATAGATGCCACAGCTGATCGCGGCGATCTTGGCGGAGATCGGATCATCCTTGATCGCGCCTTCGGCCATCAGCTTGTTGACCGCGAGCCGCAGCGCCACCCACGCGCCGCTGATCGATGCCGTACGCGTCCCGCCATCAGCCTGGATCACGTCGCAATCGAGCGTGATCTGCCGCTCTCCTAGCTTCTTCATGTCGACCACGGCGCGCAAACTGCGACCGATCAGCCGCTGGATTTCCTGCGTCCGGCCCGACTGCTTGCCGCGCGCCGCTTCGCGGTCACCGCGGGTGTGCGTGGCGCGCGGGAGCATCGAGTATTCGCCGGTAACCCAGCCCTGACCCTTGCCGCGCAGCCATGGCGGCAGGCGTTCTTCGATACTGGCGGTGCACAGCACGCGGGTATCGCCAAAACTGATAAGGCAGGAACCCTCGGCATGTTTGGTAAAGCCGGTCTCGATAGTGATAGCGCGCATCTCGTCGGGCGCGCGTCCGGAAGGTCGCATGGAAGTCCTTTCATGGAGTCGCTGGATGGCCGTTTGGCCGAGAGACCTTGAGGCTGCAAGGGCAGGCGCTAGATAGATGGTCATGGCCACACCGCCCGTCACCGAATTGACCGACCGCGCCCGAGCGATTTTCCAGCTCGTTGTAGAGGGATATCTGGAAAGCGGGCAGCCGGTCGGGTCGAAGACGCTGGCGCAGGACCAGTCGCTCAACCTGTCCCCTGCATCGATCCGGTCGGTGCTGGCGGACCTGGAGGCGGTCGGACTGCTCGCCGCGCCACATACCAGCGCGGGCCGTTTGCCAACCGAGACAGGCCTCAGGCTCTTCGTCGACGGCATGATGCAGGTCGCAGAACCTACGCGCGCCGAGCGCGAAGCAATCGAGGCGCGGCTGGAGAAGTCCGGCCCGATCGAACAGGCGCTGGAGGCCACCAGTGCCATGCTCTCCGATCTCAGCGGAGCGGCCGGCATGGTGATGGTGCCGAGCCGCGAGCCGCGGCTGGCGCAGATCACGCTGGTTCCCTTGGGGCAGGGCAGGGCGCTGGCGGTATTGGTGGGTGAGGACGGCGGGGTCGAGAACCGCGTGATCGAGGTCGGGGATACGCCCGCGCACCTGCTGGAGCAGGTCAGCAACTACATCACCGCTCGGCTAATGGGCCGCACCCTTGCCGAGGCCAGCGCGGCGATGCGGCAGGAGATCGCGGCGGGCAAATCGGCGCTCGACAAAGCCAGCCAGGACCTCGTCGAACGGGGTCTTGCGGTCTGGACCGAAGACACAGCCAAGCGTCCGTTATTGATCGTGCGCGGGCAGGCGAACCTGCTCGACACCAGCGCGCTGGAGGATATGGAACGGGTCCGCTCGCTGCTCGACGATCTCGAAAACAAGCAGTCAGTGGCCGAACTTCTGGAAACCGCGCGAGAGGCACAGGCGACCCGTATCTTTATCGGCAGCGAGAACCGGCTCTTCGCCTTGTCGGGCTCCTCCGTGATCGCCTCGCCCTATCGCGACCGCGAGGGCAGGGTTGTCGGCGTGCTGGGGGTGATCGGCCCGACTCGGTTGAATTACGCGCGCGTTGTCCCCATGGTGGATTTCACGGCCCGTTCGCTGGGCAAACTCATCGGTTAACCGGAAAAATCTCAGAACAATGATCGAAGATACCAAGAAGCAGGACACTGCGGCTGACGCAGAAGTTGAACGCGAACTGGAGGGCGTGCCCGAGCATCTTCGCGAGGGTGGCAGCGAAGATGAGGGCGAAAGCCTGTCGGACGCCATCGCCCAGCTCAAGAGCGACCTCGAAGCGGCAAAACAGGAAGTTCTCTACGCCAAGGCCGACACGCAGAACGTGCGCCGTCGGATGGAGAAGGACATCCAGGACGCGCGCGCCTATGCCGCAACCGGTTTCGCCCGCGACATTTTGTCGGTGGCCGACAATCTCGGCCGTGCGATCGACTCGATCCCGCAGGAATTGCGCGACGACGAGAAGTTCAAGGGTCTCGTCGCCGGGATCGAAGCGACCCAGCGCGAAATCGACAAGGTGTTCGGCCAACATGGCGTGACCCGTATCGCTGCCATGGGCCTGCCGCTCGATCCCAACCAGCACCAGGCGATGATGGAAATCCCCACGACCGATGCCGAACCGGGCACCATCGTTCAGGAGATGCAGGCCGGCTATATGATCAAGGACCGACTGTTGCGCCCGGCCATGGTCGGCGTTGCCAAGAAGCCCGAATGATGCGGCGTATCCTAGGCGCATTGGTGTTGGGGCTGGCCGCTTTTCCTCAGCCCCTCCTCGCCCAGGATAGCGCCGACCAGGTCCTCCAAGCCCTGGCGGAGCAGTATCGCAAGAACAGTGCGCTCCGCGAAGGGGCCGCGATCGGGGAAGGCGGCTCATTGGTGTACTCGGGAAAGCTGCCCGACGTTACTCCGGCAGCGATGCAGGCGAATGCGGAGCGATCCGCAGAGCTGCTGAGGCAGCTGGAAGCAGTGGCACCGGAGGAGCTGTCGGCAAAGGCAAAGATCGATGCAGCCGTGTTGCGCACATTGCTGCAGGAAGAAATCGGAAATGCCCGGTTCCGCGAATGGGAGATGCCTTTCGACAGCGACAACAACTTCTGGAGCTATCTGGCCCCTCGCGGCGCGCTGACGACCATTGCCGAGTACGAAAGCTATCTCGCCCGGCTCAACGATGTGCCGCGATATTTCGACGAGAACATCGCCAACGCTCGTAGCGGCCTCGCTCGCGGATTTTCTGTCCCGCAGGTTACGCTGGCAGGTCGCGATGTATCGCTCGCGGCCTATGTGACCGAGTCCGCAGAGGATAGCCCGTTCTGGGTTCCGTTCGCCCGGATGCCCGCTGCGATCCCGCCTTCAGAGGCAAACCGGTTGAAAGCTGCCGGCAAGGCCGCCATCGAAAATGCGGTCACTCCAGCCTACACAAGACTGCTCGCATTCTTTCGCGAGGAATATCGTCCCCGCGCTCGAGAGACTCTGGCCGCAAGCGTGATGCCTGACGGCGCGGACTACTACGCCCAGCAGATCCGGCAGTACACGACGCTCGATCTTTCTGCAGAACAGATCCACGAAATCGGCCTCGCGGAAGTGGCGCGCATTACCGCCGAAATGGAAAAGGTGAAAACGGAGGCGGGCTTCGACGGCTCGCTGGCCGAGTTTGTCCAGTTCCTCCGCTCGGACCCGCAATTCGTCGCCCGCACGCCTGACGAACTGATGGGCGTCGCTTCCTACGCAGCAAAACGGGTCGACGGCAAGCTGGCGCAGTACTTCGGCTTCCTGCCGCGCCACCGCTTCTCCATCGTCGAGGTCGATCCGGCGATAGCGCCGTTCTACACCGCCGGTCGGGGCGGCTACGTCGCCTGCCAGATGAATACCTACGACCTGCCCTCAAGGCCGCTGTACAATATTCCCGCGCTGACCCTGCACGAATGCGCGCCGGGCCACAGCTTCCAAGCCGCAGTCGCCAACGAGCAGCCCGCCGCCGCCGAATTCCGCCGCCGGACCTATTTCAGCGGCTTCGGCGAAGGCTGGGGGCTGTATGTCGAATATCTCGGCAACGAGATGGGCATTTATCGCACGCCATACGAGAGGTTCGGCCAGCTCAGCTACGAGATGTGGCGGGCAGTGCGGCTGGTGATCGATACCGGCATCCACCACTATGGCTGGAGCCGCGAGCAGGCGGTCGACTATCTCGCCACCCGCACCGCCCTATCGACCCATGAGGTCAATACCGAAGTGGATCGTTACATCAGCTGGCCCGGCCAGGCACTGGCCTACAAGCTCGGCGAGATGACCATGCGCCGGGTACGCGGGAAGGCGGAGGCAGAACTCGGCGACAAGTTCGACATCCGCAAGTTCCACGATGTCGTCCTGTCGCTGGGCTCGGTACCTCTGCCAGTACTGGAGGAGCGCATCGACGCCTTCATTACCGATGGTGGGCAGGGGCTGGACGGGGTGAAATACTAACCCCTCTCTCCGGGCGCACCCGATCAGACGAGCTGCGACGCGTTTTCGTCCCGGTGCTTCTTCAGATATTTCATGAAGGGCGTCCCTCCGGTGCCTACATCGGGGTCATTACCGGCAATACTGCCCGCCTGCTTGTTGATGTAGCTCGCCGCATATTCGAGGTGGCGGGTGCGGAAGCGGGCCGACTGATTGAGGCAGGCGTTGAACGCATCCTTCAGGCTCTGTCTGCCCGAGGCACTCACGAAATCGCGCAGTGTCGATTGGGCGGCGAGATCCTCGATGAAGCGGCGATGCGGCACCGGGCGGTAGCTGTGCAGCTCGTCGAGAAACTGGCGTAGCGGATCGTCGCTATGGCCCACCTGGAACAGCGCATCCATCGCCGGGACAATGCTCGACTGGCTGCCGGTCTGCCCGCGCAAGGCCTGTGGCTTGCCGCCCAGCTTCTCCACGCCGTCATATACCAGTCCGCCGTGCTCAAGCGCCGGGTTGTTGGCCCAGCCGTGGATGTAGGGGCGCACGCGATGGAAGTAGATGTAGGGATCGCAACGCTCGGGCATACGGGCGAAATGGCCATAGATGCGCTCCCACGCCTCGTTCATTTCCAACAGCAGGCGCTCGGCCTCGGTTTCATCCGCGATGCCGACAAGTCTGGCGGCATTGTCGAGCAGCACCCCGGCCTCGGCCTCGATCGCGACATGGATCATCACGAACCAGTTTTCGTCGTCACCGCCGAGGAAGTTCTGGTGCATATAGATATTGTCGAGCGTGATCGGGCCTGTCTTGTCGAGCCGCGCCCAGTTGTCGAGCACATAGCCCGAATAGGGTAGCAGAGGCGCCTGTCCCAGCCGGTCGGATACGGCCACCATAGGCCGGGCGAGGTTGGCGGGAAGATGCGCGGGCGGCTTCGGCTCGCCCCAGACGTAGGCCTGCACGAGGAAGGAATAATGCACCATCGCGGTGCGGACCTCTTCCTCGGGCGCTTCGCGGGCCCAGTCCTCGAGGCCGGGATCGGGCAGCTTGTCGAGCCAGTGGCGCACGCGCCCGGTCGACATCAGGCCAGAGAGGTTTCCCGCGGCCTTGAACACATCGGCAAACTGGCTGGGGAGGGTGATCTCGTCGATCTCGTAATGCGAAAGATAGCCGCGCTCGCGGCTCAAGCCGTAGTCCTGAAGCTCCATTGTCGAGACTCTTGGGCCGGGCGCGGGTTGGGCCGCCCGTGAGCAATCCGGTAACAACTGCAACCGGATTGCTCAAGGCGGATACGTCAAAAAGGCGGTATAATGGAACGGATCCCAACAGTATCAGATATGTTCGTGGGTCATGTCGAATTCACGCACACCGCGCTCCCGCCGGGCGATGTCCACCAGGCGGCGCAGTTCCTCACGCCGGGCCTGGGCATCGGCGACATGTGGCATGACCAAGCGGCTGTTGCGGGTGGTCTCATCGCTGGACGTGATCGTGATGGTCCCGATACCGGCCACCTGGTTCAACAGGCTGAAGTCGAGCCGCACATCCTTGACACGGTAGAGTTCGACTTCATCGACACTCTTCATGATGATACCGCGGCGGACGACAACCCGGTCGCGGCTGATTTCGAATGCCTCGCTCAGCACTTGCAACCATTTCCAGCCGATGATGAGCGCCGCAAACAGGGTCAACAACAGGGGCCATGCACCCCAGTCGCCTGCTGCACCGACGGTGACGGCAAAGCCGGCAAGGCCCAGTACCAATGTCGCCAGCCCGGCAGAGGTACCGACGAGCCAGCGCCCGAGCGACGGACGGAAAAAATCGCGGGTCTCGGTCATCGGTTCTATTCCTCCCCCATTATCCGGTCAGCTTGCGCCGGGAAAATTCACCAGCAGATCGTAGGCGGCCGGATCTCCGACACCTCCTATGCGGATACCGCTGCGCAGCCAGTAGGCGTGCTTGACGATTTCGGCCTGCTGTTCGATCCCGTATTGCTCCAGCGTCCAGCCCGGTTTGAGGCTGTAGGCATAGCGGCAAAAGGGATGGCGGTGCAGCGGCAGGTACCAGTCGCCTTTCTGCTGCGTCTGCCAGACATGGGTCATCTCGTGGATGAAAAGGCCGCGCTTGCGGAAATCGGCGAGACCGAAATCGTCGCAATAAGCATCGCCCTGGGGGTGGAAATGGACGTGTCCGCGTGGAGCCATAGTGATCTTGCGCGGCTGGAAGGGAAAGAATTTCCGCCGTCGCAAGGTTACCTTGTCATAGCGGATGGCATCGCCGAACACGCTCCGGGCAATCGCAACCTCGGCCTCCGTCAGTCCTCGCTCCCCGCCGACGGGGCAGGACAAGGTGTCCCCTGCGTGAGAGTGACCGAGACCGTCGGCCAAACCTAGTGCTCCATCTTCATTTCGCCCGCAGGCAGCACATCGGCGGTGAATTTGGCGATCTTCCCGCCAGTGAAGGCGAGAGTGACATCGACCTTGCCGCCAGGAGCAACCGTTTCGTCCAGCTTCATCGTCATCACGTGTTTTCCGCCCGGCGCAAAAGAAACCTGGTCACCGGCTTTGATCGTGAGTTTCTCCAGCGGGACCATTTGCGTCATGCCGTTCTTCTCGACAACGTCGTGGACCATCGCACTTTCCGACTGCGCGACTGCGGCACTCTCGAGGACCAATTCGCTCGCCCCCTCGTAAGAAAGGTCGAAAAACAGACCTGCCGGATTGCCGGCCACCGTCGGCATCGTCAGATGAGCTTTCGCAACGAAAAGCCCTTCGATCCCGGTCTCTGCGGGCTTGGCAGCCTCTTGCTGTTCCGGCTCGTGCGAGGGTTGGTTGCAGCCCGCTATCGAAAGAGATGCAAGGCCCATCGCCAGTGCGGTCAAAGTGCGGTTCATGAAAGAGGAACTCCGGGTCAAACCATTCCCGCAACTAGTATCCGGACCGATAATTGCCAACCCTTGTCCCGACCCAAAGGCCACCTATATCCGCCGGGTAAACCGAGCTGCCGACCGGTCTTGCCGCCCAGCGGGGGACCAGATGTGCGGCGTCCAACAAACGAACCGAATGGGGTAGTAATGAGCAAAGTTATCGGGATCGACCTCGGCACCACCAACAGCTGCGTTTCCGTCATGGACGGCGGAAAGCCCAAAGTCATCGAGAATTCGGAAGGCGCGCGCACCACTCCGTCGATCGTCGCCTTCACCAAGGATGGCGAACGCCTTATCGGCCAGCCGGCCAAGCGCCAAGCGGTGACCAACCCCGACAATACGCTGTTCGCGATCAAGCGCCTGATCGGCCGCCGCTTCGACGATCCGATGACCAAAAAGGACATGGAGCTCGTCCCCTACAACATCGTCAAGGGCAAGAACGGCGATGCCTGGGTCAATGCCGGCGGTGAAGATTACAGCCCCAGCCAGATCTCCGCCTTCATCCTGCAGAAGATGAAAGAAACCGCCGAGAGCTATCTCGGCGAAACCGTTACCCAGGCGGTCATCACCGTGCCTGCGTATTTCAACGACGCGCAGCGTCAGGCGACCAAGGACGCCGGGCAGATTGCCGGCCTTGAAGTCCTGCGCATCATCAACGAGCCGACCGCGGCCGCGCTGGCCTATGGCATGGACAAGGACGACGGCAAGACCATCGCGGTCTATGACCTCGGCGGCGGCACCTTCGACGTCTCGATCCTCGAGATCGGCGACGGCGTGTTCGAAGTGAAGTCGACCAACGGTGACACCTTCCTCGGCGGTGAAGACTTCGACAATGCGATCGTCGAGTACCTCGCCGACGAGTTCAAGAAGAAGGAAAACATGGATCTGCGCGCCGACAAGCTCGCGCTGCAGCGCCTGAAGGAAGCCGCGGAAAAGGCCAAGATCGAACTTTCGAGCTCGGCCCAGACCGAAGTCAACCTGCCCTTCATCACCGCTCGCATGGAAGGCGGCAGCTCGACGCCGCTGCATCTGGTGGAGACGATCACCCGTTCGAAGCTCGAGCAGCTCGTCGGTGATCTGATCAAGCGCACCATCGAACCGTGCAAGAAGGCGCTGGCCGATGCCGGCATCGACAAGAGCGGCGTCGATGAAGTGATCCTGGTCGGCGGTATGACCCGCATGCCGAAGGTTCGCGAAGTCGTGAAGGAGTTCTTCGGCAAGGAACCTCACACCGGCGTCAACCCGGACGAAGTCGTCGCCATGGGTGCGGCGATCCAGGCCGGCGTGCTGCAGGGCGATGTCAAGGACGTGCTTCTGCTCGACGTAACCCCGCTGTCGCTCGGCATCGAGACGCTGGGCGGCGTGTTCACCCGCATGATCGATCGCAACACCACCATCCCGACCAAGAAGACCCAGACCTACTCGACCGCAGAGGACAACCAGAACGCGGTGACGATCAAGGTCTCTCAGGGCGAGCGCGAGATGGCGGCGGACAACAAGCTGCTGGGCCAGTTCGACCTCGTCGGCATCCCGCCGGCGCCGCGCGGTGTGCCGCAGATCGAAGTCACCTTCGACATCGACGCCAACGGCATCGTCAATGTCAGTGCCAAGGACAAGGGCACCGGCAAGGAACAGCAGATCCGCATCCAGGCCAGCGGTGGACTGTCGGAAGCCGACATCGACCAGATGGTCAAGGACGCCGAGAAGTTCGCCGAGGAAGACAAGAAGCGCAAGGAAGCGGCCGAGGCTCGCAACCAGGCCGACAGCCTCGTGCACGCGACCGAGAAGCAGCTGGAAGAGCACGGCGACAAGATCGACGCTGCCCTGAAGGGTGAAGTCGAAGCCGCTGTCGCGGAAGCCAAGACTGCGCTCGAAGGCGACGATGTCGACGCCATTAACACCAAGGCACAGGCACTGACCCAGGTCGCGATGAAGATGGGCCAGTCGATCTACGAACGCGAACAGGCCAACGCCTCTGCCGGCGCCGAAGCGGATGCGCCCAAGAAGGAAGACGACGTCGTCGATGCCGAATTCTCGGAAGTCGACGAAGACAACAAGGGCTGATGTCCTGATGGAAAACCGGGCCGCTGCTGGTGCTGTCGCATCGGTGGCGGCCTGAGTTTTGGGACGGGGTGAAAAATGTCAGCCGAAACAGACCTTTATGATTTGCTGGGTGTCGATCGCGGTGCCGACGATGCGACCATCAAATCCGCCTATCGCAAACTGGCGATGAAGTGGCACCCGGACCGCAATCCGGGCGATGCCGATGCGGAAGCGCGCTTCAAGGGCATCAGCGCTGCGTACGATGTCCTGAAGGACCCGCAGAAACGGGCCGCCTACGACCGCTTCGGGCACGCAGCGTTCCAGAACGGGGGCGGGGGTCGCGGACCACAGCCCGATTTCGGCGATATCGGCGATATCTTCGAGACGATTTTCGGCAGCGCCTTCGGAGGCGGCAGTCGCCAGCGCCCGCAGCGCGGTGCCGACTTGCGGTACGACATGGATATCACGCTCGACGAAGCGTTCCACGGCAAGGACACCGAAATCGAGATCGAGGTGTCTGTCGCTTGCGATACCTGCAGCGGCTCGGGTGCAGAGCCCGGCACCGGCACACGTGGCTGCAACCTGTGCAAGGGCTATGGCAAGGTCCGCGCGCAGCAAGGCTTTTTCATGGTGGAGCGTGCATGTCCCAATTGCCAGGGGCGCGGCGAGGTCCTGGAAGATCCCTGCCATACCTGCCGCGGCGAGGGCAGGGTGGACAAGGCGCAGGCACTGAAGGTCGAAATACCGCCTGGCGTCGATACCGGCACGCGTATCCGCCTCAGCGGCAAGGGTGAGGCCGGGCCGCGTGGGGCTCCTCCCGGCGATCTGTACATCTTCCTCCATTTGAAGCCGCACGACGTGTTCGAGCGCGACGGAACCTCGCTGGTCACCCGCGTACCGATCAGCTTTACTAAGGCCGCGCTCGGCGGCTGCGTGGAAATTCCCGATCTCGACGGGTCGACGAACACCATCGATATCCCTGCAGGAATCCAGTCGGGCAGGCAATTGCGCAAGCGCGGGTCAGGCATGCCGGTGCTGCAAGGCCGGGGGCGCGGTGATCTCATCGTCGAGGTCATCGTGGAAACGCCGACAAAATTGTCGAAAGAGCAGAAGGCACTGCTGGAACAATTCCGGGAAACGGAGACCGGTGACGAATGCCCGCAGAGCCGAGGGTTCTTCGACAAGATCAAGGAAGCCTTCGGCGGCTAGCCTTCCGCGCTTGCCTAGCGGCTGGAACCCCTGCACAGTATCCTGAAAGGGCACTGCACAAGGGGATTGCCATGAAACATGCCGCAACATTCGCCAGCCTGTTCCTGCTTCTCGGCGTCTCCGCCAGCGCCCAACGCAATTTCGACGACGTCGAAGTGACAGCCGAGCAAGTCGCCCCGGGGATCGCCGTGCTCTACGGTTCAGGCGGGAACATAGGCGTCAGCTACGGCGAGGACGGGACGATCCTGATCGACGACCAGTTCGCCCCGCTTACGGCCAAGATCGAGGCTGCCGTCGAAAAACTGGGAGCGACCCCGGTCGAATTCCTCATCAACACGCATTTCCATGGCGACCATACGGGCGGCAATGAGAACTTCGGCAGGAAAGGGGCGCTGATATTCGCGCAGGAGAACGTCCGTGTCCGCCTCAAGGCCGGTCGAGAGGGCGAGAACCCGATCGCACCTGCAGCCAAGGAAGCACTGCCTGTCGTCACCTATGACCAAGGCCTGCGCCTCAACCTCAACGGCGACACCGTCGATGTCATGTTTCTCGGGGGCGGCCATACCGACGGCGACAGCGTTATCTTCTGGCGCGGCGCCAACGTCGTCCACATGGGCGATCTCTATTTCAAGATCCCCGGCTATCCGTTCATCGATGTGGGCTCAGGCGGCAATGTCTTCAACGCGATGAATTCGCTCGATGCCGTCATCCGCATGATTGACGACCGGACGAAGGTCATTCCCGGGCATGGCCCGCTGTCGAACAAGGCCGAACTGGTTGCCTATCGCGCGATGATCGGCGATGCGGTGGCACGGGTGCAGGCCCTGAAAACTGAGGGCAAGAACCTTGAAGAAACGATAGCGGCAAAGCCGCTTGCTGGCTTCAACCGCGGCGAGGGCTTCATCAGCGCCGACGGTTTTGTGACCGCGATCTGGAAAAGCATGGAATAGGGCCCTAGCCGAGCCGCTCCCCGACCTCCCGTCGCAAGCTTTCAATCAGCCCTGCGGCACAACGACCGGCGGCGGCTTCCTCGTCCAGTATGGCGAGAAAGGCATCGCGCTTGAAAGTGCGGCACGTTTCCTCGTCGAACCGCCGATCGACGGTCGAGCAGACAAGGTCGATCATCCGCTCTGCACCGTGCAAGCGCCCCCAGACATAGTCGTTCTCGCGATAGGCACGGCTGAAGAAGGCGCCGAAATTGTAGAACTCGGTCCCCTTCAGCGTGGCCCGGGTTCCGCCCTCGCGTATCGAGCGGGCATCGTCGGGGCTGATCCGATCGACCTTGACTGGATCGAACTCCGTATAGCCGTTCGACCCTACCAATGGCAGGGTTGCGACATCGTAGAAGGGAAAACCGAGATAGGTCAGCAGCATCCGCCGCTTCAGGTTGGAGGGCATCTGCTGGAGCGCGGCGGCCAGCCGCTCTTCGGCCTCGATATCCGTGGCGGGGAGCAGGTGATGGGTTGCAAAGGCATCGATCACGGCACCAGGATCTTCGAACACCTTGCCTGCGAGGACCCTGAACCGCGGCCCGAGGTGATCGATCCCCGATCGATCGAGATATAGCGAGAGGATTCCGTAGATCGCCTCGCGTCCCCGATCGAGGGCGGTATCATCGATCTCCGGATCCGCATCCCAATCGCGCGACAGGCGGCGTGCGAGCAGCCTTAGTCGGCGTATGCGAAACCCGAGGTCATGGGCACGGAAAAAATCGATCGCCTCCGGCGTGGCGCCGCCGGTGGGCACACTCAATGCCGAAAGCCCGCGCCTCTCCAGTTCTTCAGTCAGCACGCCCACAATCGGCAGGGTATCGGGCAGCTTCAGCTGCGGCGCGGCATCGTGTACCAGCGCGGCCAATTGCTCGACGATGCCGCTGAACTTCGTCTGGGCGTAGGAATGGAAGGCATATCCTGCCCGCTCGGCCGCAGCCTGCTGTGCCTTGTTGCGCCAATTGGCGAGCCTGCGCGGGTTAGGGCTGTCGAGGAAGAAGGTACGGCCGAACAGGCGCTCGATCGCGTCGTCGATCCCGGGGCGCATGGCGGCGACGATGCGCTGCAAGCGGCGCGCCTCGCGCGACTGCTCTTTCAGGGCTTCCAGGTTGTCGCGGATGGGCTGCTCGCGAGGGATTGTCGAAAGCGAACCGAAGATCGCGGAAAAGAAACCCACCGGTCGGTCGTGCGCTTCACGCATGGTCCCCAGGCGGTCCGGACGCGGATCGATATAGACGAAGCGTCGGTCGACCTCGCGGTGGGCGGGGCGTCCCCGCAAGGCTTCGATGGCCCCGGCGAAGGGTCGGTTGATCAGCACCGACCCGTCGATGAGCGCGACGGAATCGAGGCTGTCTTCGGCAATATGGACCGGCATGACCCGCTCGAGGAAGGCCTTTCGCTCGCGCCAACGGATGCCGGTACGGGCCGCCAGCGTGTCGATTTCAGCCAGCGTGAGCGGCGGAAATGCCCCTGGAAAACTTGAAGTGGCGCGCGCCGCAAGCGTCAATTCGAGCGGGTCAGCCAGATCGCTGCCGCCTTGCACCGGCGCGACGTTGCGAAACGACAGGGGCAGGCGATGCTCGCTCTCTTCGACCACCGGCGGGCTGTTGAGCCGCAGCATCTCGAGGTACCCGCGAAAGTCGGTCGTCGTAACATACAGGTCGATTGGATGCCCGGGCGGCAACAGGGGGGGTCCCTCTCCGCTGTCCTGCATCGTCTGCAAAGCATCGAAGATGAGGGCGGACATGCCGATGCCGGAAAACGGCGGCTGGAACCATCGCCCGCGGATGAAGCGGGATACCTTGCGCCGGACTTCCTTGCGCGTCTCGGGCGCGACGCTTTCACTTACCGCATTGCCGGGCCGGCGCAGGAGCCACCATGCAATGGGCTGGGCCCAAAACTTGGCAAACCGCCAGAGCGGGCGGGCGTCGGGGTCGAGCAGATGCTCGACATCGGCATTGTCGAGCCACAGGTCGGTCAATGGTTCGAGCGAAGCGCCAGAGTGGATCGCCTGCGCCAGGAAGACCGCGTTGATGCCACCGGCGCTTGCACCGCTAAGGATGTCGGTAAGGACCCGAAGCCGCACGTCAGTGTGCCTTTCGACGGCGTCCAGCACGGCCTGATAAACGCCCGCACTGCCAGATAGCGGCGGCTCACCGCCATGAAACGTTCTGCTTGCCCTTACGAGATGCCAGAGCTCCTTGGTTACGCCATGCATGTACACTGCAAGGCTCACACCGCCGTAGCATACCAGCGCTATGCGTAGTTCCTTCTGCCGCATCCGCCGGTTGTGCGGGCAAATGCCCGCAATGGCAATTGCGTTCTGCAAATGTTCCGTCTAACTGTCCGCAATGGCGAAGACGAAGAAGAAATACGTGTGCCAGGCTTGCGGGGCGGTGGCGCATCGCTGGCAGGGCCAATGCGCCGACTGTGCGGAATGGAATTCCCTGGTCGAAGATGCGCCGGCGACAGTGTTTTCGCTGAAGCATGACCTGTCGAGCGGAGGTCGGGCGATAGAGTTTGTTGACCTCAACCAGCCGGGAGACGAGCTCGTCCGGCGAGGTACGGGCATGGCGGAATTCGACAGGGCCCTGGGTGGCGGGCTGGTGCCGGGATGCGCAATCCTGATGGGAGGCGACCCGGGGATAGGCAAGTCGACCCTGTTGCTGCAGGCGGCCGCCAACATCGCCAAGCGCGGGCAACAGGTCGTCTACGTCAGCGGTGAGGAAGCGGCGGGACAGGTGAGGATGCGCGCGGCGCGGCTAGGGGTCGCCGATGCACCGCTCAAGCTCGCCTCGAGCACATCCGTCCGCGACATACTGACCACGCTCGGCAACATGGAAGCGCCGGCAATGCTGGTGATCGATTCCATCCAGACCATGCATTCCGATACTATCGAGGGCGCTCCCGGTACCGTCAGCCAGGTACGCGGATGCGCGTTCGAGCTGATCCGCTATGCCAAGGAAACCGGGACCGCACTGGTGCTGGTCGGCCACGTGACCAAGGACGGCACGATTGCCGGCCCCCGCGTGCTCGAACACATGGTCGATGTGGTGATGAGTTTCGAGGGCGAGCGGAGCCACCAGTACCGGATCCTCCGCGCGCTCAAGAACCGGTTCGGCGCGGTCGACGAAATCGGGGTGTTTGCCATGGCGGGGAAGGGGCTGGAGGAAGTCGCCAACCCGTCGATGCTGTTCCTTTCCGGGCGTGAGGAGCCTTTGGCCGGCAGCGCCGTCTTCCCGGCGCTCGAAGGCACTCGCCCGGTGCTCATCGAAGTGCAGGCCCTCATCGTACGCTTGCAGTCAGGGGCCACGCCGCGGCGCGCGGTCGTCGGCTGGGACAGCGGTCGACTTGCCATGTTGCTGGCAGTCCTCGAATCGCGCTGCGGCCTC
Source organism: Parerythrobacter aurantius (assembly GCF_045291475.1). Classification (NCBI taxonomy): domain Bacteria; kingdom Pseudomonadati; phylum Pseudomonadota; class Alphaproteobacteria; order Sphingomonadales; family Erythrobacteraceae; genus Parerythrobacter; species Parerythrobacter aurantius. The sequence goes on along the minus strand of NZ_CP147985.1, from coordinate 2,429,146 downwards.
AATTTCAGCGCGGCGGAGGTCTATCTCAACGTTGCCGGAGGGTACCGGCTGTCCGATCCGGCGGCCGATCTTGCAGTCGCCGCCGCCCTTGTTTCCGCCCTGACCGACAAGCCGCTGCCGGACCGTTCGGTCTGGTTCGGGGAGGTTTCGCTTGCCGGCGAGGTCCGGCCGGTCGCACATGCGAGCCTGCGTCTGCGCGAAGCGGCGAAGCTCGGCTTTGCAAGCGGCTGCGGGCCGCAAAGCGGCGGGGACCGGGTGGAGGGCATGCGTTTCTCTCCCGTTGATCGCCTGGCCAAGCTCGTTGACCGGGTGATAACCACAAACTAGGTATTCGAACCGGAATGACCGGTTTCGATATCATTGTTTTCGCTATCGTAGGCGTCGCGGCCATCGGCGGGTTCATGCGCGGTTTCGTGCAGGAAGTCCTTTCGCTGGCGACCTGGATTCTCGCGCTGTTCGCGATCCGCAACCTGCATACGCCGCTCTACACGGCGATCGAACCCTATGTTCCAACCCAGACGGGCGCCGCCATCATCGCCTTCGTCTTGCTGTTGCTGATTCCTTACGCGGGGATGAAACTGATCGCCGGACGCGCGGGAGACGGGGTGAAGGCATCGCTGCTCGGCCCGATCGACCGCGTCCTCGGCTTCGGCTTCGGCGCGATCAAGGGCGCCATCGTCGCCGTGTTCGCATTTTCGGTGCTCGTGCTCGGCTACGACGAGATCTGGGGTTACCAGGGCCGGCCGACCTGGATCGCGACCGCACGCACCTATCCGGTAATCAATGCCGCATCCGAAGACCTCGTCCCGATTATCCGGGAACGCCGTGCCGTGCTCAACGCCGAGAAGAAGAGGCAGGACGAACTGCTCGGCCTGTGATGGCACGCGCTGCGGCAGCCCCGCTCTATACCCGCGAGATACTGGCACTGGCTGTCGAACTGGCCAAGGTGCCTTACGATCCGGCAATGCCTTTAAGCGGGTCAGCGCGTTCCCGTAGCTGCGGAAGCTTGCTCGAGTTGTCGGCCGCGCTCGACGGGCAGGGGCAACTGTCCGGCATCGGGCTGCGGGTATCGGCCTGCGCGGTCGGGCAGGCGAGCGCTGCCATCTTCGCCCGCCACGCCATCGGGCGCGGCCTTGCGGAAATTGCCGGACAGCTGGCAGGGATAGAGGCCTGGCTCGGCGATGACGGACCTTTGCCGACATGGCCGGACCTCGCAATGCTCGAACCGGCGCGCGCATTTCCCGCGCGGCACGGGGCAATCCTGCTGCCGTGGAAGGCCGGCATTGCGGCGCTTTCCAACGACCCGCACGGCAGCTAGGGAAATCGCCATCGCATCAGGGAGAGCGAAGCAATATGAGCGAGGCAGCAGCCCTCAAGGGGCGCGAACCGACCGACAAGGAAATCCGGCTCGTGATTGCCGCATCCTCGGCGGGGACCATCTTCGAGTGGTACGACTTCTTCATCTACGGCACACTGGCCGCACTTATCGGCGCGGCGTTCTTTCCCAGCGATAACGAGACGCTGGAAATCCTGCTCGTGTGGGCCGGCTTCGCGGTCGGTTTCGGTTTCCGGCCACTCGGGGCGGTTCTCTTCGGTTTTCTCGGCGACCGGCTTGGACGCAAGTACACTTTCCTGGTGACGGTTACCCTGATGGGCATCGCGACCGCCGGCGTGGGTCTTGTCCCCGGGGCCGCCAGTATCGGTATCGCCGCGCCGCTGATCGTGCTCGTGCTGCGCATCCTGCAGGGCCTCGCCCTCGGCGGGGAGTACGGCGGGGCTGCCATCTATGTTGCCGAACATGCCCCGCCCGAGAAGCGCGGCTTCTACACCAGCTTCATCCAGGCCAGCGTCGTCGGCGGCTTCGTTCTGTCGATCCTGGTCGTTCTCCTGTGCCGCGCCTTCATTCCGGCCGACGACTTCGCCGCATGGGGCTGGCGGATTCCCTTCCTGCTGTCGATCATCTTGCTCCTCATTTCGTTGTGGATGCGGCTCAAGCTGTCTGAAAGCCCGGTGTTCCAGGCGATGAAGGAAGCTGGCGAGACCGCCGGCAATCCCTTCGTCGAAAGCTTTACCTATCCGGGCAACAAGAAGCGCATTTTCGTTGCCCTGTTCGGCGTGGCGGGTGTCCTGACAGTGATCTGGTACACGGCCTTCTTCTACGGCCTCTCGTTCCTGCGCGGTCCGATGCGGGTAGACGAGGGCCTGACGGAGATCATTATGCTGGTCGCCGGCCTCGTTTCGATGAGCTTCTACGTCATGGTCGGCAAATGGTCGGACCGGGTCGGGCGCAAGAAGCCGATCATCATCGGGGCGATAGCGACCCTTGTGTTCCTGTTTCCGATCTTCTGGGGACTCGGCGCGCTCAGCAATCCCGGCCTTGCGCAGAGCGTGCGCGAGGCACCTGTCTTGGTGTCGGGTGCGCAGTGCGATTTCGATCCCTTCGCGAGCAAGCAGGCCACGCCCTGCGGCCGGGTGCTGGCCGACCTGACGTCGCTCGGGGTCAGCTACGACCTGACCGCCTCGACCGGTGATCCGCGCATCACCGTGGGCGGCGACGCCATCGCGGCAGACCTGACGGACGATGCCAGCCGCAAGGCCGAACTGCAGGCTGCCTTCGAAGCGAAAGGCTACGATTTGTCGAAGCAGTCGCCGCCTCTGCCGAACATTGTCGGCATTATCGCCCTGCTTTGCGCGCTCGGCATGCTCTCGGCATTGACCTACGGCTCGGTCGCCGCCTTGCTGGCGGAGATGTTCCCGGCCCGCATCAGGTACAGTTCCATGTCCATTCCCTACCACATCGGTGCGGGCTACCTGGGCGGGTTCCTGCCGCTCATCGCGGGATATATCGTGGCCAGCACGGGCAATGCCTATGCGGGCCTGTGGTACTGCTGGGTCGTCATGGCCTTCGGGCTGGTGGTGGCGTGGTGGGGCATACCCGGCGGGCCACCCCGCGATTTCGAGGATTGACCCGCCTTCCATGATTGTCCCGCCGCCCCCGACACTGCGCCTCGTTATCGACAGCGAGGCGCTCGCTGCCAACTGGCGCACGCTCGACCGGCTGTCGGGCACTGCCCGGGCCGGGGCGGCGGTGAAGGCCGATTGCTACGGACTGGGTGTAGCCCGCTGCCTCCCCGTGCTGCGCGACGCCGGCGCGCGCGACTTCTTCGTCGCGCACTGGAGCGAGGTCGCCGCAGTGCTCGAGCATGTCCCGGCCGGGCAGGTTGCGGTCCTCCACGGTGCCAATTCGGCTGAAGAGGCGGCATATGCGACGGCCACGGGCGTGCGCCCGGTCATCAACTCGCTGCACCAGGCGCGGGTGTGGAGCGAGGCGGGCGGGGGCCTGTGCCACCTGATGATCGACACCGGCATCCACCGCTTGGGAATCCGCCCCGAGCAGGCGACCGACCCGGCGATCGCGGCGCTGGATATCGGGGTGTTGATGTCGCACCTCGCATCGGCTGACGAGGACAGCCAGGCCAACCATGCCCAGCTCGCCGCCCTCGGCGCACTGCGACAAGTGGTGGATGCTCGCGAGCTCAGCCTCGCCAACAGCGCCGGCATCGGGCTCGGTCACGACTATGCCTTCGACCTGACACGCCCCGGGCTTGCCCTTTACGGTGGTGTCCCGCGGCCCGAACTGGCAGGCGATATCCGGCAAGTCGCTTACCTCGAAGCCGCGCTGATCCAGGTCGCGGACCTGCGCGCCGGGGAGAGCGTAGGCTACAATGGCGAATTCACGGCGCCTGCAAACATGCGGGTCGGTACTGTCTCGCTCGGCTATGCAGACGGCTTCCTCCGGAGCTGGGGCGGCAAGGGCGTGGCGCTCGAAAGCGAAGGCCGCAGATTGCCAATCCTGGGCAAGGTATCGATGGACATGATCGTGATCGGCCTGGCCGCCGCACCTGACCTGGCTGTCGGCGACTGGCTCGATGTGCCCTACAGTCTGCCTGCGGCTTCGAAGGTCACCGGCCTCTCGCAATACGAGCTGCTGACGATACTGGGACGCCGCCTGAAAGGTTAACATCGCACCACGTTGCATTGCACATATTGCAGGTGCTAAGGCCCTGTGCACCGCAGCATTGTGCGCAGCAATTCCGGAAGATCCACTCCAGCCATGGCCCGCAAGAACACCGCCGAAGGCGACACCGTCGTCATCAAGAAATACGCCAACCGGCGGCTCTACAACACCCAGAGCTCGAGCTACATCACGCTCGACGATTTGGCGGGCATGACCCGCGACGGGGTCGATTTCCAGGTGCTGGATGCCAAGACGGGCGATGACATCACCCACACCATTCTGACCCAGATTATCATGGAAGAAGAGACCAGCGGCAAGCAGATGCTGCCGGTCAGCTTCCTGCGCGACATCATCTCGATGTACGGCAATTCGATGCAGGCGATGATGCCGAGCTATCTCGAGGCCACCATGGCGAACTTCCGCCAGAATCGTGAGAAGCTGCAGGAGGCGTTCCGCGAAGGCCTCGCGGCCAATCCGCTCGCCAAGCTGCACGAAACCAATATGGCGATGATGAAGGCCATGGGCGAAGCGTTCATTCCGGCCGGCCTGCCGGGCGGCAGGAAGTCCGAGCCAAGCAAGCCATCGAAGGATGACGAGCTGGCCGCCCTGAAGGAGCAGATGGCCGCCATGCAGAAGAAGCTGGACGAACTGGGCAAGTAGCTTCAAGCGCCGGCCCGACCTTAAAACGCCATTCGCAGGAACATTGCTGTGACCGAGATCCGCCACGCCCTCTCCGTGAAGCGCGAGGACGACTTCGCCGCCTGGTACCAGGCCGTCATTGCCGAAGCGCAGCTGGCCGAGGAATCGGGCGTGCGCGGTTGCATGGTGATCAAGCCGTGGGGCTACGGCATCTGGGAACGTATCCAGCGTCTGCTCGACGACCGGATCAAGGCGACCGGGCACGACAACGCCTATTTTCCGTTGCTGATCCCCCTGTCGAATTTCGAGCGCGAGGCCGAGCATGTCGATGGCTTCGCCAAGGAAATGGCGGTCGTCACGCACCACCGGCTGATCGCCGGGCCCGATGGCGGGCTGATTCCCGATCCGGAAGCGAAGCTCGAAGAGCCGCTGGTGATCCGTCCGACGTCCGAAACCATCATCGGCGATGCCATGGCGCGCTGGGTCCGCAGCTGGCGCGACTTGCCCTTGAAGCTCAACCAGTGGGCGAATGTGATGCGCTGGGAGATGCGCACCCGCATGTTCCTGCGCACCAGCGAGTTTCTGTGGCAGGAAGGGCATACCGCCCATGCCACCGCCGAAGAGGCCAAGGAGCACACGCTGCGTATGCTCGAGGTCTATCGCGCCTGCGCGGAAGAAGACCTGTCGCTGCCGGTGATCGCGGGCGAGAAGCCGGAAAACGAGCGCTTCCCTGGTGCGGTCGAAACCTGGTCGATCGAGGCCATGATGCAGGACGGCAAGGCATTGCAGGCCGGCACCAGCCATTATCTCGGGACCAATTTCGCCGAGGCTTCGGGCATCAAATATCAGGCCAGCGAAGGCGGCGAGAAATATTGCCACACCACCAGCTGGGGCGTGTCGACCCGCATGATCGGCGGCGTCATCATGACGCACGGCGACGACGACGGCCTGCGCGTGCCGCCGCGGATTGCGCCGTGGCAGGTCGTCATCCTGCCGATGCTGCGCGAAAAGCCCGAGGACGCGGCGCTGCTCGCCTATTGCGAGGAACTGCGCGCCATGCTGGCCAAACAATGGGCGCTGGGCGAGCCGGTCCGCGTGCTGCTCGACGACAAGGCGGGCAAGGCCACCGCCAAGCGCTGGGACTGGGTCCGCAAGGGTGCGCCGCTGATCGTCGAAGTCGGCGGACGCGACATGGATGGCGGCGTCGTCAGCCTGCTGCGCCGCGACCGTCTTTGGGACACGGCAACAGGCAAGGTCGCGTTCGAGGCGCCGAGCCGAGAAAAACTTGCCGAAACCGTCGCTGGCGTCTTGAAGGAAATCCAAGACGGGCTGCTGGGCGAAGCGCGCGAGCGACGCGATGCCAACATCGTGCGCGACGTGACTTCGATGGACGGGCTACGCGCGCATTTCGCGGAGGACCGCCAGTTCCCAGGCTGGGTCGAGGTGGAGTGGTCCAAGCCGACCGGAAGTGCGCTGGACGGCGTGGTCGAGCAGCTGAAGGCGCTCAAGCTGACCATCCGCAATGTGCCGATGGACACGGAACGTCCGACCGGAACCTGTATCTTCACCGGCGAACCGGCTGTCGAGCGGATCTACGTCGCAAAGGCGTATTGACCCGGCGCGCATGGACCGCTCAAACAGCGGCCATGCGCCAAATCCTTCTCGCCACCGTTTTCCTCGCCGCACCGCTTGCCGCACAGGACCATCCCGCCGATTCCGTTTCCGCAGACCGGCTCAAGGCCGATGTCGAGCGGCTGGTAGCCTTCGGCACGCGGCACACGTTATCGGAACAGGACAATCCGGAGCGCGGGATCGGCGCGGCGGTCGATTGGGGGGCGGATCGGTTCAGTGCCATCTCGGAGAAATGCGGTGGCTGCCTCGAAGTAGTCCTCCCAGAACGGATGGTGCAGGGCGCGCGTATTCCCGAGCCTGTCAGGCTGCGCAATGCGGTGGCGATCCAGTGGGGGACCGAGCGGCCCAAGGAAGTCGTCATCGTCCAGGGCCATATCGACAGCCGCGTGAGCGATCCGCTCGACTGGCAGAGCGATGCGCCGGGCGCGAATGACGATGCCTCGGGCACCGCGCTGACGATCGAGGCGGCGCGCGTGCTCTCGGGCAAAAAATACCCCACTACCATCATCTATGCGCTGCTGTCGGGCGAGGAACAGGGGCTGTTCGGCGGCCGCCTGCTGGCCGACTGGGCGACGGAACAGGGCTTCACCGTCAAGGCGGTGCTCAACAACGATATCGTCGGCGGCAGCTGCGGCAGTGACGGCTATTGCGACGACAAGGCGGTGCGCGTCTTCTCCGAAGGCCCACGCGCCGACCTGACCGATGCCCTGCGCGCCGCGCAGCGGCGCGAGGGCGGCGAGAACGACAGCCCCAGCCGCAACCTGTCGCGCTGGCTCGACGGGCTGGCAGAGGAGTATCCCGACGGTCTGGACGTCCGCCAGATCTGGCGCACCGACCGCATGGGGCGGGGCGGGGACCAGATCCCGTTCCTCGAAAAAGGCTATCCCGCAATCCGCTTCTCCGTCGCGGTGGAGGATTACGACCACCAGCACCAGGACCTGCGCGTCGAGGACGGCGTGACCTATGGCGACACTGTGGACGAGATGGATTTCGCCTATCTCGCCAAGGTGACGCAGCTCAACGTGCGGGCGCTCGACCGGCTGGCACAGACACCGATGCCGCCGATTGTAAACATCGATGCGGCCGTTCGGGTCGATACCGGCTTAACGTGGAAGGCCGTTCCCGGTGCCACCACTTATGGCGTCACCCGTCGGCGCACCGATGAATCCATGTGGAGGAAAGGCGAAACTGCCATCTCGTACCTCGATGGGCCGGCTGAAGCGAACGCCAAGGCGGCAGAAACGGGAACGGAGTTCGGCTATACCGCTCCTGTCAGGGGCGATGACTGGCTGTTCGGCGTCCAGTCATGCGCGTGGACACCCGAACGAACCTTCTGTTCACCGGTCGCTAGCGCCGTTCCCGCCGGAGCATTCGAACCGATTGCCAAGGAAGAGGGTGACAGCAAGTAGGCACTCGCCCATAGGCCGGAAATATGGCCCAACCGCCCCGCAAACCGTCACAGCGCAAGCCCGCATCTCGGAAACCTGCACCGCGTCGCGCCCCTCGCCCCGAGGGCCTGCCATCGCGCGAGCAGGTGATCGAGTTCATTCAAGGCTCCGAAACCCCCGCCGGCAAGCGCGAGATCGCCAAGGCCTTCGGGCTCAAGGGGCAGGAGAAGATCGCGCTCAAAAAATTGCTCAAGGACATGGCCGAAGAAGGGCTGATCGACGGCAAGAAGACCGCCTATCACCGCATGGGCGGCGTGCCCAAGGTCACCGTGCTGCGGATCGTCGATGTCGACGATGGCGAGCTGGTGGCGGAACCGGACAACTGGGCTCCCGATGACGGAGCCAAGCCGCCTCGCCTGATCGTGGTCGAGGGGCGCCGGGACAAGAAATCGAAGGGCATGCCCGCGCTCAAGCGCGGCGACCGTGTGCTCGCCCGCACGGAGGAAACCGACGGCGGCTGGCGCGCCTTCCCGATGAAAAAACTGCCCGCCCGGACCGAGGGCATGATGGGCGTGATCGAGCTCGACGGCAGCGGCAAGCCCTGGCTGGCCCCGGTCGACAAGCGAGTGCGCAACTCGGTCCCCGTCGCCGACATCGGCCAGGCCGAGGCCGGGATACTGGTACTGGCCGAACAGGCCGGCAAGTCGCCGCGCTCAGGCGTGAAGGTGGTGGAGGTCTATGGCGACCCGCTCGCCCCGCGCAGCTTCAGCTTGATCGCCATCGCCAAGTTCGGCATCCCGCACATCTTCCCCGAAGCCGCCATCGAGGAAGCTGAACTCGCCGCCAGGCTGCCGCTGAGCGAGGACAAGCGCGAGGACCTGCGGCATATCCCGATCCTCGCCATCGACCCCGCCGATGCGCGCGATCATGACGATGCGATCTGGGCGCAGCCCGATCCGGACAATCCCGGCGCTTGGCAGGCGATCGTCGCGATTGCCGATGTTTCCCATTACGTCCGCCCCGGCGGCGCGCTCGACCGCGAAGCGAGGAAGCGCGGGAATTCGGTCTATTTCCCCGACCGCGTTGTGCCCATGCTGCCCGAGGTGCTGAGCGCCGATGTCTGCTCATTGAAGCAGGGGCAGGACCGCGCGGCTATGGCCTGCCACATGCGCATCTCGGCCGAGGGCAAGGTCACCTCGTGGCGCTTCACCCGCGCTATCGTCCGGCTGACGCACAATATCGCCTATGAGGACGCGCAGGTGCAGATCGACAGCGGCGAGGCGTCGGACGAGCTCAAGCATCTGTGGGAAGCATGGAAAGCGCTCGCCGCGGCCCGCGCCGCACGCGACCCGCTGGAACTGGAAATCCCCGAACGCCGCGTGGTGCTGGACGAGAAGGGCCGCATTGCCGACATTGCCGTGCGCGAGCGGCTCGATGCGCACCGCGTGGTCGAGGATTTCATGATCGCCGCCAATGTCGCGGCGGCCAAGGCGCTGGAGGCCAAGACCGCGCCGGTGGTCTATCGCATCCACGAGCCGCCCAGTCGCGAGAAGATCATCGCCCTGCGCGACTATCTCGGCACCATGGGCCGCAAGCTGGCGCTCGGGCAGATCATCACCCCCACGCTGTTCAACCGCTTCCTGAAGGACGTCAGCGACGAGGCTGAGCGGGCGCTGCTGATGGAGGCGGTGCTGCGCAGCCAGACTCAGGCCTATTACGGGCCAACCAATGCCGGGCATTTCGGGCTGGCGCTGGCGAGCTATGCGCATTTCACCTCGCCGATCCGGCGGTATTCGGACCTGCTGGTGCACCGCGCGCTGGTCGATGCCTATGGTTTGGAGCAGCCCAAGCCGAAGAGCGATCTGCCCGAAACGTCCGGCCTTGCCGAGCGCGATCGCAAGGACCTGCAGCAGATTTCCGACGCGATCAGCACGACCGAGCGGCGCGCGATGGAGGCGGAACGCGACACCATCGACCGGTATGTCGCATCGTTCCTCGCGCAGCATGTCGGCAAGGCCTTCCAGACCCGCATCACCGGGGTGCAGGGGTTCGGCTTCTTCGCCACCATTCAGGATCTCGGCGGCGACGGGCTGGTGCCGGTCTCGACGCTGGGCCGCGAGTATTTCCGCCACGACGAAGCGGCGCAGGCACTGATCGGCGAACAGAGCGGGACGCGCTACGAGGTCGGCCAGCGGCTGGAACTGAAACTGGCGGAAGCGAACCCGCTGACCGGTGCGCTCAAGTTCGAAGTGCCCGATGCCGAAGGCGACCCGATCGAACCGCGCGGCAACCGCGAGGGACCGCGCAAGAAGTCCGGCTTCACCCAGGGCAAACGCGGCCGTCCGGGCAATATCCGCCACCAGGGCAAGCGGCGGAAATAGCCGTCAGGTCACCCGGTCGATATCTTCGTTGGTGAAGTGCCCGGGGATGATGAACAGCGGGCAGGGCAGGGTCGCGGCATTCTCGCTGAAGTGCATCACCAGCGGGCCGGAGCTGCTCTCGCCGGCGGCCAGCACCAGCGCGTGCACCTCGGGGTGTTCGTCGAGGTACTCCTTGATGACCTTGCGCCCTTCGCCGACCTTGACGGTGATCTGCGGCATCTTGCCGCTTTCGGCCAGCAGCGTGCCCGCCGCGCTGGAGGCAACCGCCTCGGCCCGGTCGCGCGCTTCCTGCTCGATGGTCGCCTGAACGCTGCCGAAGGCGCTGAAGTTCTGCGGCTGGACCAGTGCCAGCACATGCACCGCGCCATCGACCGCCACCGCCCGGCGCGAGGCCCAGCGCAGCGCCTTGTGCGCCTCTTCGGTCTCGTCGACGATCACTAGGAATGCGCGCATCTGAACCCCTCCACCCGCCCGCGTATCCGCTGAAATCGTATGCGTGGCAAGGGGGCGGGGCATCCGCGCCCAATGGCCTTGCCGCGCGCCGCCAAATTGGCCAAAGCGTAGGGGAAACCGCGCCAGCCCCGATGCCGGCCGCCACAGAGGAACGCTGCCTGCCCATGCCGACCCAGATCAAGATGCCCGCGCTTTCGCCCACGATGGAGGAAGGCACGCTCGCCAAATGGCTCGTCAAGGTCGGCGACACGGTCAGCGCCGGCGACATCATGGCCGAGATCGAAACCGACAAGGCGACAATGGAATTCGAAGCGGTCGATGAAGGCGTGATTTCCGAGATCCTCGTGGCCGAGGGGACGGAGAATGTGAAAGTCGGCACCGCCATTGCCATGCTGGCGATGGATGGCGAGGATGCGAGTGCACCTGCTGCTCTGGCTCCGGCCCCTGCAGCAGCTGCACCAAAGGCAGAACCGGCTCCGGCACCCGCACCAACTCCCGTCAACGCACCCGCTGCTGCGCCGAAGGCATCCGGGGATCGCATCGTCGCCTCGCCGCTGGCCAAGCGCATTGCTGGGCAGAAGGGCATCGACCTTGCTGATGTGAAGGGCAGCGGTCCCAATGGCCGGATCGTCAAGGCCGATCTCGAAGGCGCTACGGCCTCGGCCGCGTCCAAGACGCAGGCCGCAGCTGCACCCGCTCCGGCGAAGCCCGCCACCCTCGGCGGCGACCTCGACGCGCCATACGAAGCGCTCAAGCTCAACAATGTCCGCAAGGTCATCGCGCGCCGCCTGACCGAGGCGAAGCAGACCATCCCGCATATCTACCTCACCGTCGACGTTCGGCTCGATGCACTGCTGGCGCTGCGCGGCCAGCTCAACGCCTCGCTCGAGGCGGATGGCGTGAAACTCTCCGTCAACGACCTGCTGATCAAGGCGCTGGCCCGCGCGCTCCAGCGTGTGCCCAAGTGCAATGTCAGCTTCCAGGGCGACGAGCTGTTCGAATATTCGCGGCAGGATATCTCCGTCGCGGTGGCCGCGCCTTCGGGCCTCATCACCCCGATCATCCGCGACGCGGGCCGCAAGGGCCTCGCGCAGATCAGCACCGAGATGAAGGAACTGGCGGGCAAGGCCAAGGACGGCAAGCTGCAGCCGCATGAGTTCCAGGGCGGCACCGCCTCGCTCTCCAACCTCGGCATGTTCGGCACCAAGCAGTTCGACGCGGTGATCAACCCGCCGCAGGCAATGATCCTCGCTGTCGGAGCGGGCGAGCAGCGCCCGTGGGTGATCGACGGCGCGCTGGGCGTCGCCACCGTGATGAGCGCCACCGGCAGCTTCGACCACCGCGCCATAGATGGCGCGGACGGCGCAGCACTGATGCAGGCGTTCCAGCAGCTGGTGGAGAACCCGATGGGGCTGGTGGTGTGATCGCGCTGAAGCTCGCGGCTAACCTCTGCGGCGCGCTGGCCTTGGTGATCGGCCTTCTTGTCAAACTTTCTCCCACTCCCAGCGACCAGTTGGGTGGCAACATTATCATTTGCGTCGCCGTGGTCGGTTTGGTCGTGGTGAATATGACATCGGGCTGGATCGCCACCATCGCGCAATGGGACCTCTGCATCCCAGTGATAGTAGCGGTAGGGTATTTCATTGTTAGGAAATTTGTCTGAGCCGCTCTCCCCTCATCCGCGTCACGGCCATGCCGACCGACATGAACCCCTATGGCGGGGTGTTCGGCGGCTGGCTGATGAGCCAGATGGCGCTCGCCGCAGGCTCGCTTGCGAGCCGCGAAGGGAAGGGCAAGGCGGTGGTCGTCTCGGCAACTGATTTCGCCTTCCCCGGCGCGATGCAGGTGGGTGACGAACTCTCGGTCTATTGCGAGATCGCGGCGACCGGCAACACCTCGCTCACCATCGCCGCCGAAGCCATCGCCCGCGAGCGCAACGGCGAGGCCGAGACCAAGGTGGCGCAGGGCACGTTCAAATTCGTCCTGCTCGACGACAACAACAGGCCGCGTGTGGTTGCGGCTGCTTCTCTCCCCAAGGAAGACATGAATGGCTGACCAATACGACGTTATCGTTCTCGGTTCCGGACCCGGCGGCTATGTCGCGGCGATCCGCTGTGCGCAGCTGGGGCTGAAGACCGCAATCGTCGAGCGCGAGAACCTCGGCGGCATCTGCCTTAACTGGGGGTGCATCCCGACCAAGGCGCTGCTGCGTTCGGCGGAGATCTTCCACTATATGCAGCATGCGGGCGATTATGGCCTCAAGGCACAGGGGATCGAAGCCAATCTCGAAGCGGTCGTGAAGCGCTCGCGCGGGGTGGCGAAGCAGCTCAACCAGGGCGTCACCCACCTGATGAAGAAGAACAAGATCGCCGTGCATATGGGCGAGGGGACGCTAACCGGCCCGACCTCGCTGACGGTAAAGTCCGACAAGGGCGAGGAAAAGCTCACCGCCAAGCACGTCATCGTCGCTACCGGAGCCCGCGCGCGGGACCTGCCCTTCGCCCCGGCCGACGGCAAGCGCATCTGGACCTATCGCACCGCGATGACCCCGCCCGAAATGCCGAAGAAGCTGCTGGTGATCGGCAGCGGCGCGATCGGGATCGAATTCGCCAGCTTCTACAACGACATGGGCGCGGACGTGACAGTGGTCGAAATGCTCGACCGGATCGTACCGGTGGAGGACAAGGACGTCTCGACCTTCCTCGAGAAGAGCCTGACCAAGCAGGGCATGACCATCCTCACCGGCGCGGGCGTCGAGGATATCAAGGCGGATGCCAAGGGCGTGAAGGCCAAAATCAAGGCCAAGGACGGCAAGGTCACCGAGCAGGAGTTCACCCACTGCATCGTCGCCATCGGCATCGTGCCCAACACCGAGAACATCGGGCTGGAAAAGCTGGTCGACCTCGACCGCGGCTTCATCCAGATCGATCCCTATGGCCGTACCAAGAGCAAGGGCCTTTGGGCCATCGGCGACTGCACCCCCGGGCCGTGGCTGGCGCACAAGGCGAGCCATGAAGGCGTCACCGCCGCCGAAGCCATCGCGCAGGAGCTGGGCAACAAGGACGTGCACCCTCACCCGCTTGATCGCAACAACATTCCCGGCTGCACCTACTGCCACCCGCAAGTCGCCAGCGTGGGCATGACCGAGGCCAAGGCCAAGGAAGCCGGCCACGAGGTCAAGGTCGGCAATTTCCCCTTCATCGGCAACGGCAAGGCCATCGCACTGGGCGAGGCCCAGGGCTTCATCAAGACCGTGTTCGATGCCAAGACCGGTGAACTGCTGGGCGCGCATATGATCGGCGCGGAAGTGACCGAACTGATTCAGGGCTACACCGTCGGCAAGCAGCTCGAGACAACCGAAGCGGAATTGATGCAAACCGTCTTCCCGCATCCGACGCTTTCTGAAATGATGCATGAAAGCGTGCTGTCGGCCTATGGACGGGCGCTTCATATCTAAACCGGCTCAAACAGGGGTTACGCCATGCTGAAACGTCTTACTCTCATGGCGGCGGCTCTTTCAGCGTCCACCGCCGCATTGGCCGAGCCGACCTATGTCGTGGCCGACCGGATGCTGGAGATCGAGACGGGCAAGTACATCGCCAATCCGGTGATCGCAGTCGAGGATGGCAAGATCGTCTCGGTAGGCACCGGTTCGGCTCCCGCTGGCGCGAAGGTGATCGACCTGACCGGCCATACCATCCTTCCGGGCCTGATCGACATGCACGTCCACCTCGACGGTCGGCCCGAATACGGCGGCTACAGCGGGCTGCAATTCACCGACCGGTTCTGGACCTTCCTCGCTGCGGCCAATGCGGAGAAAATGCTCAAGGTCGGTTTCACCACCGTGCGTAATGTGGGCGATGCCGACTACAATATTTCCGGCCTAGACCAGGCCATCGGCGAGGGCTGGGTCGTCGGCCCGCGTATCGTCAATGCCAACTACGCACTCGGCGCGACCGGCGGGCACTGCGACGAAACCTTCCTGCCGCCCAGCTTCAACCGCAAGAGCCCCGGCGTCGGCGACAGCCCGCAGGAGCTCCGCCAGCGGGTGCGCGAGCAGCGCAAGTACGGTGCGGAGGTGATCAAGGCCTGCGCCACCGGGGGTGTCTTCAGCCGCAACACCGCGCCGGGGATACAGCAGCTCAGCTTGGAAGAACTGACCGCCATCGCCGACGAAGCGCATTTCTGGGGGCTCAAGGCCGCCGCCCATGCGCACGGCGCGGAAGGCATCAAGGCCGCGATCCGCGGCGGCTTCGACACGATCGAGCACGCCAGCTTCATCGACGACGAGGGCATCCGGCTGGCGAAGGAGCGCGGCACCTTCCTGTCGATGGATATCTACAACACCGACTACACGCTTTCCGAAGGCGAAAAGAACGGCGTGCTGGAAGAAAACCTGGCCAAGGAACGGCTGGTATCCAAGGCGCAGCGCGACAATTTCACCAAGGCGCACAAGGCAGGGGTGCGGATGGTCTTCGGCAGCGATGCCGGGGTTATGCCGCACGAACAGGTCGGCGGCCAGTTCGCGGTCATGGTACGGCTGGGCATGAGCCCGCTGGAGGCGATCCAGGCGGCGACTATCAATGCTGCCGAAGCGCTGGGGCAAAAGGGCCAGGTGGGCACGCTGAAGCCAGGCGCCTGGGCCGATATCGTCGCCGTTGACGGCGATCCGCTGGCCGATGTCGGGCAACTTGCCGATGTTGACGCGGTCCTGAAGGGCGGCGTGCTGGTCGAGTAGGCCAGGAAGCCGGGGCCGATCGATGGGCGATTTCCTGATCCTTGCCTTCAGCCTGCTGGTCGCAGGCGTGGTGGCCGTGCCTCTGGCGACCCGCTTCGGTCTCGGCACCGTGCTCGGCTACCTGCTGGCCGGCATGGCGCTCGCGCCCTTGCTGGGCGTCCTGCGCGTCGATGTGGAACAGATGCAGCAGTTCGCCGAATTCGGCGTGGTGATGATGCTGTTCGTGATCGGGCTGGAACTGGAACCGAAGCGGCTTTGGGCGATGCGCAAGCGGCTGATTGCCTTCGGGGGCGGGCAGGTGTTGCTCACCACGCTCGTTCTTGCAGCAATCGCCTTCTCCATAGGCGACAACCGCTGGCAGACATCGCTCGCCATCGGCATGATCCTGGCCCTCTCCTCCACAGCGATCGTGTTGCAGACCCTAGAGGAGAAGGGCTTGCTCAAGACGCAGGGCGGCGAGGCGAGCTTCTCCGTCCTGCTGGTGCAGGATGTGGCCGTCATCCCGATGCTGGCCCTGCTGCCCCTGCTGGCAATGCCGGAACTGGCAACGGCGGCTCAAGGGGCCGAAGGCGCGCACGGGCACGGCGGCCTGAACCTGGTCGAGAACCTGCCAGGCTGGCTTGCCGCCATCGTGACGGTGGCAGCGGTCGGGCTCGTCATCCTGATCGGGGTCTACCTTACCCGTCCGGTTTTCCGCACCATCGCCAACCTGCAACTGCGCGAGCTGTTTACCGCCGCGGCATTGATGTTCGTGGTCGGCATCGCCCTGCTGATGACACTGGTCGGACTTTCGCCCGCGCTCGGGGCCTTCGTGGCCGGGGTAGTCCTCGCCAACAGCGAATACCGGCACGAGCTCGAAGCCGACATCAACCCGTTCAAGAGCCTGTTGCTAGGCCTGTTCTTCATCACCGTCGGCGCCGGCATCGATTTCGACCTGCTCGGCGATCAGCTGGGCGATGTCGTCTTCTGGACCAGCGTGGTGATCCTCACCAAGATGGCGGTGCTGTTCGCCATCGGCAAGGCATTCAACCTGCGCGCGCAGGATCGCTGGCTGTTCTCGCTCGGGCTGGCGCAGGCGGGCGAATTCGGTTTCGTGCTGGTATCCGTCGCCCTTGCCAGCGCCGTGTTCGACCAGTCGCTGGCCAGCCTGCTGCTGCTCGTGATCGCGAGCTCCATGCTGGTCACGCCGATGCTGTTCATCGTCTACGACAAGGTGATCATGCGGATGTACTGCCGCGGCGGCGACGAGCGCGAGGCCGACGAGATCACGGAGGACAACGAGATCATCCTTGCCGGCAGGGGCAGGGTCGGCGGCATAGTCGACCGGATGCTCGATGCCGCCGGATACAAGGCGACGGTTATCGACTACGATTCGCGCCACATCGGCAATCTCGAGAAATTCGGGACCAAGGCTTATTTCGGCGACGCGACCCGGCCGGACCTGCTGGCGAGCGCGGGGATCGCACGTGCCAGGCTGCTGATCGTGGCGCTGGACGAAAAGGAACAGATCGATCGGCTCGTAGCCCACGTGATGCAGAACTATCCCGACGTTCACGTTATCGCCCGCGCCATCGACCGCGACCATGTTTACAAGCTCTGGGCGCTGGGTTGCCGCGACATTATCCGCGAGGTCTATGACGGGTCGATCCGTATGGGCCGTTCCGCCTACGAAGCGCTGGGCCATGACCGGCAGGCGGCGCAGGCCATGGCGGACGCGTTTCAGGAGATGGACCGGAGCTCGATGGTCGCCATTGCGGATGTCTACAAGGTGGACGTTCCCGCCTTCGAGAACGAGGAACTGATCGCCAAGGTCCGCGAACTGCGCAGCAAGTGGGACCCCAAGCTGCGCGACCAGATGGACCAGATCATGGGCCGCGGTTTCGGGAATTTGTGACCATGGTGCCGGTGGACTTCTTCTTCGATCTCTCGTCGCCCTGGACGCGACTTGCGTTCCACAATTTCCGGCGCCTGCCGGAATTTGCACTGACGCAGACCCGCTGGCGCCCTTTCCTCGTCGGAGGGGTCTTCAACGCGGTCAACCCGCGGGTTTACGAGGCGCGCGAAGGCGACCAGTCGCGGATGCTTCGGAGCTTCGAATGGCTCAAGGAATGGGCGGCCTTGGCAGGGGTGGCGATGAATTTCCCTTCTCCGCACCATCCCCTCAAGTCGGTCCATGCCATGCGCGCCTGTTGCGCGCTGGAGGATGACCAGCCTGCACTGCTGCGCTTCGCCGGAGCAGCGTTCGAGGCGTACTTCGCCGACCAGCGCGATCTCGACGATCCTGCGGAGCTGGCCGCTGTCGCGGACAAGGTCGGCATCGACGGCGCTGCCCTGATAGAACAGGCATCGAGCGAGGCGATCAAGGACCGGCTGCGTGCCAATACCGACGAGGCGATCGCGCGCGGCGCCTTCGGCTCGCCGACGATTTTCGTCGGAGGCGAGCACATCTATTTCGGCAACGACCAGCTGCCGCTGGTGGCCCGGCGGATCAGGGAGCTGGCGTGAAGGCAGGTGCTGGCGGATGGGGTGGGATTCGAACCCACGGTGAGCTTGCACCCACGCCGGTTTTCAAGACCGGTGCATTCAACCACTCTGCCACCCATCCGTCGAGCCCGCTCGCTAGCGAGGCGAGACGCCATTGTCACCAGCATTCAGCGACCTAGGGAATTCGCATGGCAAAAGGCACGCACGACTTCGCGCCGGACCCGCGCAACGAGACCATACTGATCAACGTGAACGGCGCGCTGGTCCCACGTGCCCAGGCGACCGTCTCGGTGTTCGACAGCGGTTTCATGCTGGGTGACGGGGTGTGGGAAGGGCTGCGGGTCCACAGGGGGAGGATCGCTTTCCTCGATGTGCATCTCGACCGGCTCTACGAAGGCGCCAAGGCGATCGCGATGGATATCGGCCTGACGCGCGACGAACTGACGTCACGCCTCTACGAGACCATCGACGGCAACGGGATGCGTGACCAGCCGGGTGTGCATATCCGCCTGATGGTGACGCGAGGTATCCGGTCCACGCCTTACCAGGATCCGCGGGTAGTGATCTCACCGGCAACGGTCGTCATCATCGCCGAATACAAGGCTCCGCTGCCCGCAACGGTCGAGAAGGGCATCCGCCTGTTTACGGTCCATGTCCGCCGCGGCGATCCGGCCGTACAGGACCAGAAGCTCAATTCGCATTCCAAGCTCAACTGCATCACCGCCTGCATCCAGGCGACGCAGGCCGGTGCAGACGAGGCGCTGATGCTCGATCCGCACGGCTTCGTCGCAACCTGCAATTCGACCCATTTCTTCATCGTCCGCAAAGGCGAAGTCTGGACCAGCAGCGGGGATTACTGCCTCGGCGGCATTACCCGCGCCAATGTCATCCGCCTGTGCCGCGAGGAAGGCATCCCGGTGTTCGAGAAGAACTTCTCGCTCACCGATGTCTATGGCGCCGACGAGGCTTTCGTGACCGGGACATTCGCGGGCGTGGTGCCCGTCACCGAGGTCGACGGGCGGCATTTGACCGATGGACGCGGGCCGATGGTCGAACGGTTGCAGGGTCTCTACAAGGCGCTCATCGAACGGGATGTGGCGGCGTGACGTCACCGCAAGCCACTGATTCCGTTCGTATCGCCATGTGGAGCGGGCCGCGAAACCTGTCGACAGCGATGATGCGCAGCTTCTCTAGCCGGGCCGATACCTTCGTCAGCGACGAGCCCTTCTACGGCGCCTATCTGAAGCAAACCAGTGACCCGCAACCGATGGCGGCCGAAGTCATCGCCAGCATGGATTGCGACTGGCAATCGGTTGCGCGGGCGATGCGCGGTCCGGTGCCGGACGGCAGCCCTATCTGGTACCAGAAGCATATGCCCCATCATATGGAAGGGCCGGTCGATATCAGGGACTTCCCGGGGATGCGCCACGCCTTGCTCATCCGGCATCCGGCGCGGGTGGCGGCGAGCTACGCCAACAAGCGGAGCGACATCAACGCCGATCACCTCGGGATCACCCGCCAACGGCAATATTTCGACATGATCGCGGACCAGCAGGGCTGCGCTCCGCCCGTCATCGACAGTGCCGACGTTCTCGCCGATCCCGAAAACGTCCTCAAAAAGCTTTGCCAAGCCCTTGATATTGCATGGGACACGGCCATGTTACGCTGGGACAAGGGGCCCCATCCTCAAGACGGCGTGTGGGGATCCCACTGGTATGACGCAGTCAACGCCTCGACCGGCTTCGGCGATCCCCCGGGGCCGCTGCCCGATCTGCCCGTCGCCTACCGGCGGGTAGCCGACCAATGCCTCGCCGATTACGAGTTCCTGAGGCAATTCGCCCTATCTGCATAGGCATTTTCCACGGCAGGTCGGCGCGACGAACCGCTCGTCGAAAAGATGTCATTGGGTCATTGGCCTTTCAGCTTCGAAATGACACAAGGGAAGCTATGCCGATCAAACGCTTGCTTCTCGTACTGGGTGCTCTTTTGCTAACTGCGCCAGCCACGGCACAGGACATGTCCTTCGATTCCTACCTGCAGTTGCTTATCGCGCGCGCCAGGGCCGAAGGCGTCAGCGAGGGCACGCTGGCTCGCATGACCTCCGGCCTGACCCCGAACCAGCGCGTTATCGAACTCGACCGGTCGCAGCCCGGCACACCCAGCAGCACCGGTTTTCCCAAGCTGCAGCCCTATCTCAACACCCATGTCGACACCGCGCGCATCAACGGTGGCAAGCGCATGTTCGACGCCACCCGTTACCTGCATGGCCAGATCGAGGCGCGCTATGGCGTCCCGGCACCGATCCTGCTCGCCATCTGGGGGCACGAGACGAACTACGGCAGCTACACCGGGGATTTCGATCTCTCGCGGTCGCTCGCCACGCTGGCCTGGGAAGGGCGGAGGCGCGAGCTTTTCGCGGCCGAATGGGTCGCGCTCATGAAGGTCGCGGACAAGGGCTATTCCCGCTCGCAGCTGGTCGGCAGCTGGGCGGGGGCTTTCGGCTATCCCCAGTTCCTGCCTAGCGTGTACCTGCGCCTTGCCGCCGATGGCGACGGCGACGGAAGGGCCAACATCTTCGACAACCGTGCCGACACGCTTGCCTCGATTGCGCGCTATTTCCAGGATGCCGGCTGGCGCAGCGGGCAGCCCTGGGGCGTCCAGGCTTCATTGCCGGCCGGCTTCAACCCCGACGCCTACCGGACCGAGCTGGTCTCGCCGGTCTGCTCCAGAGTGCACGAGCGGCACAGCCAGTGGAAAACGGTAGGGGAGTGGCGCCAACTGGGCGTGCAGCCACAGGTTTTCCTCCCGGACGCGACGCTCGCGTCGCTGTTCCAGCCGGACGGTCCCGGCACCCGCGCCTGGCTCTTAACCTCAAATTATCGGGTCATCCTCGAATACAATTGCTCCAATTACTATGCGATGAGTGTGGGGCTGCTTGCTGATGAGATTGCGCGATGATGCCGGGAAGCTTGTCTTCGCCCTTGGCCTGAGTTTGCCGCTGGCCGCCTGCGGCTCGGCTTCGGCCCAGCAGCCGCTGGCCTCGATAGATACTCCGGCCGGCGATGCGATCGCCCGCTTCGGGCCCGAAGCCGATTACCCGCAGGTCCTGGGCGAACCGTTCGTCGTCGACGGGCAGACCTATACGCCCGAGGATATCTACAGCTACGATGCCGTCGGCTACGCCGCGCTCGAAGCCGAGGGAGCGGGCGGGGTATCGGTCGCCCACAAGACGCTGCCTCTCCCGAGCTATGTCGAGGTTACCTCGCTCACGTCGGGCAAGACAATCCTTGCCCGGGTGGAGCGACGGGGCCCCATGACCGCGCAGCGCCTTGTCGCCCTGTCGCCCGCCGCGGCCGCCCAGCTTGGCCTGGCCGAAGGCGAGCCTGTTCGGGTACGCCGCGTCAATGCGCCGGAGGCCGAACGTGCCGAACTGCGGGCTGGCAACCAGGTTGCCGAGCGGCTCGCCACGCCCGATTCGCTTCTCGCCGTGCTGAGGAAAAAGCTGCCGACGGCAGGCGATGCGGTCAGCCTCGCCCTCCCGGCGCGCCCGGCGGCGCCGACGGCCGTTGCCAGAGCAGACGTCGCGCCCTCCACGGCAGCGCCGGCGCCGGTCACCAAGCCGGCAACCGCACCGGCAACTGCCAAACCGGCGCGGCCGGTCCCTGTTGCGACAGCCAAGGCCGACGCTGCGGACGGGTCACCGGTGCCAAAGGCGCAGGTGCCCGATCCCAAGGGCAAATTCGCCGTTCAGGCCGCGGCCTTTTCGAGCCGGGCCAATGCCGACAACCTTGCGCGCAAGCTGGAAGGGGCCTTCGTCACGCAATCCGGCAATTTCTATCGCGTCAGGGTCGGGCCGTACGCTACCCGTGGACAGGCGGAGGCTGCGCTCGCCAAGGTGCGGGCAGCCGGTTATAGCGACGCGAAGGTCGTTTCAGCAGGTTAGGCCACCGGATCCCGCCGGTGCGCGGGAGTGAAAGTGCAGCGTTTCGTCGTAACATTGCTGGCAATCCTGGCGTCCGCTTCGCCAGGGAATGCCGCGCCAGCGCCTGCGCCTGTACCGGACGCGATCCCGATTGCCATGCTGGTCGACCTGTCGAGCGGCCAGGTGCTGTTTGCGCGCAATGCCGACCGGCGGTTCGTTCCGGCCTCGATCGCCAAGGCGATGACGGTCTATGCCGCGTTCGACCTGATGGAAAGAGGCAAGCTCAAGCCGGAGCAGGTCTTCACCTTCAGCGAAACGACGGCGAGGGACTGGCGGCGCACCGGATCGACCATGTTTCTCGAACCGGGCCAGGCGGTTTCGGTGCACGAACTCTTGATGGGTATCACCACCGTATCCGCCAATGACGGTTCGGTGGTGCTTGGCGAAGGCGTCGCGGGCTCGCTGGAGGGCTGGGTCGCGGTCATGAACGGCAAGGCCCGCGCCCTCGGCATGACCCAGACCCACTTCGGCAATCCCAACGGTTTCCCGGACGGCGCTAGGACCTTCACCACAGCGCGCGACCTCGTGACATTGGGACGCGCGCTGACGACGGAACACGCGCCGCTCTATCGCCGCTATTTCGGCCATCGCGGCCTGAGGACGAACGGGTTTGCGCAGGACAACCACGATCCCCTCAGCGGCGTGGTCGACGGGGCCGACGGTATCAAGACCGGCTTTACCGCGCAGGCCGGGTTCGGCTTCCTCGGCAGCGCCATACGGGGCGACCGCCGGCTGGTAATGGTGGTGGCCGGTGCCCCGGAGGAATCGCTGCGCGACGAAACCGCGAGGGCACTGATGGAGTGGGGCTTTTCCGGCTTCCGCAGCGCCGCGCTGTTCGCCGCCGGCGAACGCGTCGCGGCAGCTCGCGTGCAGGATGGCGAAGCTGCGGAGGTCGCTCTCGCCACGCCGCAAGCTGTGCGCTTTTCCGTCCCTGTCGGCACGGCCGGAAAGGTGTCTCTCTCGGTCGTCTACGATGGGCCCCTGCGGGCTCCGGTGGCCAAAGGCGAGACAGTGGCGGAACTTGTCATTTCCGCCGCAGGCATGCCCCCGTCGCGGGTCCCCCTGGTGGCTGCGGAGTCCGTGGCCAAGGCAGGCTTCCTGCGCAGGATCGCCAACGGTCTACGCGGGCTGGTAGAATGAGCAGCGGCCGCTTCATAGCCCTCGAAGGCGGGGAAGGGACGGGCAAATCGACCCAGGCCCGCCTGCTGGCCGAAGCGCTTTCTGAGCGCGGGTTTGAAGTTATCGCGACGCGCGAGCCGGGCGGAACGCCGGGAGCCGAAGCCATTCGCTCGCTCCTTCTCGACCCACCCGGCGAAGGCTGGGGTGCCCGGGCCGAGGCGCTGCTGTTTGCCGCTGCCCGGTCCGACCATGTCGAAAAGCTGATCCGCCCGGCCCTGGCACGCGGTGCCTGGGTGGTGTGCGATCGCTTCGTCGACTCGAGCCGCGCCTACCAGGGCGGGGCAGGCGGGATAGGGGACGACGCGGTAAGGTCGCTCCATGCCGTGGGCAGCGGGGGCCTGCGCCCCGATCTCGCCGTTCTGGTCGACGTCGATCCGGTGCTGGTTGCCGAGCGGCTGGCATTGCGTGACGGGGACAACACCGATGCTATCGGTGGCCGCGGCGAAGCCTATCATGCCGCCGTCGGCGCAGCATTCCGTCGCCTAGCCGAGGATGACCCTGCCGATTTCGCGATTGTCGATGGCACCGGTTCGATCGAAGAAGTGCATAGCCGGGTGCTGGCCGCTGTCGCACCGCTGATCGAGGGTGCCAGCTAGTGCTGCCCGGCCATGAAGAGCCCTGGCGCGAATGGGATGCGGCCTTGGCAGGTCCGCGCATGCATCACGGCTGGATGCTGGCCGGGCGGCAGGGGCTGGGCAAGCGCGACTTTGCCCTCGCCGCCGCCCACAAGCTGGTGGGGGGAGGGCCGGCACCCGAGGAGCATCCGGATATCATCGTCCTCTCTCGCCCGCCCAAGGACGACAAGGAAGAACGCAAACGTGCCGAAGGGCAGGACTTCGAGCGCAAGCGCAACATAACCGTCGACCAGATCCGCGCGATGCAGCGGCGCCTCACGACCCGGCCGACCCTGGGCGAGCGCCGTGCGATCATTGTCGATGCGGCGGACGATCTGGAGAAGGGTGCATCGAACGCATTGCTGAAAAGCCTCGAGGAACCGCCCGAAGGCACTTTTTTCCTGCTTGTTGTCCACCGTCCTGCGCGCCTGTTGCCGACGATCCGGTCGCGCTGCCGGGTGGTGCGGTTCGCTCCTCTCGGCGAGGCCGAAATTGCCCGTCTCATCTCCGAAAATGCTCCTGCCGCGAGCGCCGAGACCCGTGCTGCAGCGATAGCGGCCGCAGGCGGATCGCCCGGCGCGGCACTCGAATTCGTCGAGCAGGACCTTGCCCCCATCGCATCGCTGATGCGCTCGATCCTTGCCACCGGCGACGGCGACTTCGCCCTGCGAGGTCAATTGTCTGCGGCCATCGGCGGGAAGCCCGACCGCGAGCGAATGCAGGCGACCTTCGACCTGGCGCGGGCCATTCTGGCCGAACAGATGCCGCTGGCACCGACTGCGCAACTGGCCCGTCTGGCCGATGCCCACGCCGACATGGTCGCGCTGGCAGGCCAGGCACCGACCTACAATTTCGATCCCGGCTTCCTCGCGATGGAAATCGGCAGCTTGCTCGCATCGGCTGCTCCCAATAAGGAGCGCGCCTATGTCTGACACCCCCGAACCTTTCTACATCACAACCGCCATCAACTACCCCAACGGCCGCCCGCACATCGGCCATGCTTACGAGGGGATCGCGACCGATGTCGTCGCCCGCTTCCAGCGGATGCGGGGGCGCGATGTGCGGCTGGTTACCGGCACCGACGAGCATGGGCTCAAGATGGACCAGACGGCGCGCAAGCTGGGCATGGCGACCATCGACCTTGCGACAGAAATGTCCGGCCACTTCAAGGACATGTGCGCCAAACTCGATATCGCCTATGACGAGTTCGTCCGCACCACCGAGCCGCGCCATCACGCCGCCAGTACCGAGCTGTGGAAGCGGATGGAGGCCAATGGCGACCTCTATCTCGACCGCTACGAGGGCTGGTACTCTGTCCGCGACGAGGCGTTCTACGACGAGAGCGAACTGACCGAGGGGGAAGGGGGCATCAGGCTCTCTCCGCAGGGCACACCGGTCGAATGGACGGTCGAGGAAACGTGGTTCTTCCGCCTCTCGAGGTATCAGGACAGGTTGCTGGCGCTCTATGCCGAACAGCCCGACT
Source organism: Parerythrobacter aurantius (assembly GCF_045291475.1). NCBI lineage: Bacteria > Pseudomonadati > Pseudomonadota > Alphaproteobacteria > Sphingomonadales > Erythrobacteraceae > Parerythrobacter > Parerythrobacter aurantius. Next base: position 2,404,155 of record NZ_CP147985.1, on the reverse strand, counting down.
TCATTCGCCCGGACAGCCGTCGCAACGAGGTGCTGCGTTTCGTCGAAGGCGGGCTGAAGGATCTCTCCGTCAGCCGCACCAGCTTCGACTGGGGCGTGCCGGTGCCGGGTAGCGACGGCCACGTGATGTATGTCTGGGTCGATGCGCTGACGACCTACATGACCGGGGTCGGCTTTCCCGATACTGAGGGCGCAATGTTCAGCAGGTACTGGCCCGCCGACATCCACATGATCGGCAAGGACATCGTCCGGTTCCACACTGTCTATTGGCCGGCCTTCCTGATGAGCGCAGGGCTGCCGCTGCCCAAGCAGGTCTTTGCCCACGGCTTCCTGCTCGCCCGTGGCGGCGAGAAGATGAGCAAGAGCGCTGGAAATGTCGTTGATCCGATGGATCTGGCCGAACGGTTCGGGATCGATCCGCTGCGCTATTTCTTCATTCGCGAAATCGCCTTCGGGCAGGACGGCAGCTACTCGGCGGAAGCCATCGTGCAGCGCGCCAATGGCGAACTGGGCAATGCCTTCGGCAATCTGGCGCAGCGAACGCTGGGCTTCATCGCCAAGAACCTCGACGGCGCGCTGCCGGCCATCAACGGACACGATCCCGCAGATGCGGAACTGTTTGAGACGATCGACAAGGCGGTGCGGAGCGACATCCCGGAGGCGTTCGAGGCACTGGCCCTGCAGCAAGGCGTCGAGGCATGGCTCCAGGCCTGCTTCGCCTGCAACGCCTATATCGATGCGCAGGCACCGTGGACCCTGCGCAAGACCGATCCCGAGCGGATGGAGACCGTGCTTGCCACGCTCTACATCTGCATCGCCCAGTTGGCGGTCGCGATTGCCCCGGTCATCCCGTCGAGCGCCGCCAGGCTGCTCGACACCATGGGCGTGGACGAAAGCCTGCGCAGCTACGATGCGATCGGCGGCCACTGGTATTCGCCGCTGGCCGAGAGCGATTTCCGCATCGGTGCACCGACCCCGCTGTTCCCGCGCCTGGAACTGGCCGACGAAGACACTGGGGACGAAGCGGCCTGATGCTGATCGACAGCCACTGCCACCTGCAATATCGCGGACTGGTCGATGACCAGCAGGGCGTGCTGGAGCGCGCCCGCGCGGCGGGAGTGCGGGGCTTCCTCAATATCTCGACCAAGACCAGCGAGTGGGACGCCGTCGTCGGGACCGCGCAGCGCGAGCCGGATGTCTGGGCCAGTGTCGGCGTCCATCCGCACGAGGCCGATGCGCACGAGGACCTGGGCCGCGAAAAGCTCCTCGCAGCGACGCGGCAGGACAAGGTCATCGGCATCGGCGAGACGGGGCTCGATTACTATTACGACAAGTCCGACCGCGAGGTGCAGAAGGCGCTGTTCCGGATGCACATCGGCGTGGCGCGCGAGGTGCAGCTGCCCGTCATCATCCACACCCGCGATGCCGAGGACGATACGGCGCAGATCCTGGCCGAGGAGATGGAGCAGGGGACCTTCCCGGCGCTGATCCACTGTTTCACCGCCTCGGCGGAGTTCGGGCGCAAGGTGCTCGACCTGGGCCTCTCGATCTCGATCTCGGGCATCGTGACCTTCAAGAACGCGGCGGAACTACAGGCCGTGGCAAAGGACGTGCCGGCCGACCGGCTGCTGGTCGAAACCGACAGCCCCTTCCTTGCCCCCGTCCCGCATCGCGGCAAGCCGTGCGAGCCCGCCTTTGTGCGCAACACGGCGCAATTCCTTGCCGATCTGCGTGGCGAAAGTCTTAAGGACCTCGCCGCCAACACCACCCGCAATTTCCACGCACTGTTCACGCGGGCTGCGGCATGAAAGTCCTGATGCTCGGAACCGGCACCTCGACCGGGGTACCGCGCATCAACGGCGACTGGGGCGATTGCGATCCGAACGAGCCGAGGAACCGCCGCACGCGCGTTTCGATCCTGGTCGAAAACGGGACAGGTCAAAGACTTCTGGTCGATACCTCGACCGATATGCGCGCCCAGTTTCTTGCCAACGGGATAGAGAGCATCGACGGTGTGTTCTGGACGCACGACCATGCCGATCACTGTCACGGCATCGATGATCTTCGGTCCATGCGCTACGGCCGCGCGGCACCGATCGCCGGCTTTGCCAGCGCCAGCACCTGCCGGCGCCTGCGCAGCCGCTTCAGCTATGTCTTCGCCGGAGAGCATGGCTATCCGACGATCGTCGCCCTGCAGGAACTCGAACGGCAGCGGATGCATGCCGGCTTCGGGCTCGACTGGTGCGAAATGCCGCACGGGCCGACGACCACGACCGCTTTTCTCTTCGAAAGCGAAGGCAAGACAATCGGTTATGCAACGGACTTCAGCGAGATTACCGATGAAATGGTCGACCTGTTCGACCAGGTCGATATCTTGGTCTGCGATTGCCTGCGCCGCGAGCCGCATCCGACCCATGCGCATCTGGGCATGGCGCTCGAGCTCAAGCAGCGTACCCGTGCGCGCAAGATGGTCCTGACGCATCTCGACAAGAGCATGGATTATCGCAGCCTGTGCGCCGAAGTACCGGCGGATGTAATCGTCGGCTATGACGGGCTCGAGGTATCGGTATGAACGAATACGACTGGGTCCAGCTGATTTCGCTGCTGGCATTCCTGATCCTGGCAGCCAGTTCGCTGGCGTCCTACAAGCTCGACTGGAGGACCGGGATCAAGCAGGCGCTCATCTGGGGCTGCCTGTTCACGGGGCTTGCGCTGGCTATCAGCTGGCTGAGACTCGCTTGAACAGCCGGGAGGGCCCTTCGCTCCCCTCCGGCCACCCGCTTCATTTAACATAATATATATTATCATTCCAATACAACGGTGAGCGTGGCGGTGCAGCGGACTTCCCCTCCCACCCAAAGCACGGCAGGAGATGCGCATGAGCGAACCGCTGCCATATCGCCCGATCCTCGAAGCGCTGGTCGGCTTCGATACGACCTCGCGCAACAGCAATCTCGAACTGATCGGTTGGGTCGAGGATTATCTCGCCGGCCACGGCGTGACCTCGAAGCGGGTGACCAATGTCGACGGCAGCAAAGCCAACCTCTACGCTACGGTCGGCCCGATGGCGCCTGACGGCGTCGTCCTTTCGGGTCACACCGATGTCGTCCCGGTGGATGGCCAGCCTTGGACCAGCGATCCCTGGAAGGTCGAGCAGCGTGACGACAGGCTGCTCGGTCGCGGCGTGACGGACATGAAGGGGTTCCTCGCACTGGCGCTGGCCCATGTGCCGGTCTTCGTGCGCGGGCGCGTACCGGTGCACCTGGCCTTCAGCTATGACGAGGAAATCGGCTGTCTCGGCGCGCCCTCGATGATCGACGCCATGCGCGCGGAACTGCCGGAACCGCGCCTCGCCATCATTGGCGAGCCGACCAGCATGCGCCCGGTCATCGGCCACAAGGGCAGCTCGACGTGGAACGTCACCGTCACCGGCCACGAAGCGCACAGTTCGCTGGTCAACCACGGTGTCTCGGCCAACATGGTTGCAATCGATCTCATGGCCGAACTCGCTGCCCTTGCGCGTCGCCTGAAGGCTGGCGCGAACAGCGACAGCGGCTTCGATCCGCCGGAACCCACGCTTACCATCGGCATCATGCGCGGCGGGACGGCTGCCAACATCCTCGCCCGCGAGGCCACCTTCACCTTCGACCTGCGGTGTCCTCCGGGCGAGGATCCCGACATGATCGTCGCCCCCTTCCTCGCCCTGTGCACCGCAAAGCATGGTGAGATTGCGGCGCTTTTTCCTGAATGCGGCGTCGCGGTGGAGCGCCGCAGCGCCATCCCCGCCCTCGTCCCGGCGGAAAGCGAAGACGCCGTGCGCTTCGTGCGCAAGCTGACCGGCGACAATGGCCCGGCAACCAACGTGCCATATGCCGCCGAGGCCGGACAATTCCAGCGTGCCGGGTTCAGCGCCATCGTCTGCGGCCCAGGATCGATCGAGCAGGCCCACCAGCCGGACGAATGGATCGCCATCGAACAGCTCGAAAGGGGTGCCCGTTTCATGGCGAATCTGGCACGGGAGCTGGCATGACCGACCAGTTCGACCGCCTCCTCACCATCATGTCCACCCTGCGCGACCCCGAGCGCGGCTGCGAATGGGACCTGGCGCAGGATTTCGGCACCATCGCCCCCTACACCATCGAGGAAGCCTACGAGGTTGCCGACGCCATCGAGCGCGGCGCGATGGACGAACTGCGCGAGGAACTGGGCGACCTGCTGCTTCAAGTGGTCTTCCACGCCCGCATGGCCGAAGAAGCCGGCCACTTCGCTTTCGAAGACGTCGTCCGTGCCATTTCCGACAAGATGGAGGCCCGCCACCCGCATATCTTCGGCGATGCAGATGGCCAGATGTCGGAACGGCGTTGGGAAGAATTGAAGGCTTCGGAGCGCGATGCCAAGGGCGCGACGAGCGCGATGGACGGGGTTGCTCGCGCTCTCCCTGCCCTGCTCCGCGCCGAGAAGCTTCAGAAGCGCGCCGCGCGGGTTGGCTTCGAGTGGCCGGATCTCGCCGGCCCGATCGCCAAGCTGCATGAGGAACTGGACGAACTCGCCGAAGCCGGGACGGAGGAAGAGCGGATGCTCGAAGCCGGCGATGTCCTCTTCGCAGCGGTCAATGTAGTCCGCTACTATGGTATCGACCCGGAAGCCGCGCTTCGTGCCTGCAACAGCAAGTTCGAACGGCGCTTCCGGGGCATGGAAGCCCTCGCCGGTGACACTTTCCCCACCCTTTCGCTCGAGGAGCAGGAAGAGCTCTGGCAGCAGGTCAAGTCTGAGGAATAGTCGCTAAAGCGTTGCGAACTGGCCCAATTCCTTGGGGTTGAGCCGGACCAGCAGGCGCCGCTGCGGCCCAGCCTCGCCCTCGCCTGCATCCTCATCTTCGAGCACATCGCCGTGGGCGTGGAGCCAGGCGATCTTGCGCCCCTCCCCCACTGGCAGGACGAATTCCCGCAATTGTGCTTTGGTGGTCAGGACTTCGCCTAGCCGTTCCTGCAAAGCGCCAATATTCCAGCCACTTGCTGCCGAAAGTGGAATAACACTGTCGTCCCCGGCGGCGATCCCGGAGAGCTCTTCCACCTGCTCTTGGTCGAGCAAGTCCCATTTGTTCCAAACCTCGAGGATCGGGATTGAAGTTGCCCCGTCCTCGCCGTCAATCACGCCGAGGTCGCGCAAGACCTCCAGCACCTGCGTCTTTTGTGCTGCGGTCGACGGGTTGGCGATGTCGCGCACGTGCAGGATGATGTCGGCCCCGGTCACTTCCTCCAGCGTGGCACGGAATGCGGCCACAAGCTGAGTCGGCAGGTCGGAAATGAATCCCACCGTGTCAGACAGGATCGCCTTCTCCACCCCCGGCAGCGCGATCGCGCGCATCGTGGGGTCAAGCGTTGCGAACAACAGGTCTTCCGCCATGACATCAGCCCCGGTCAAGCGGTTGAAAAGCGTCGATTTCCCGGCGTTGGTGTAACCCACCAGCGCAATCACGGGCCAAGGTGCGCGCCCTCGCCGCTCGCGGTGAAGGCCGCGCGTCTTGCGCACCTGTTCCAGTTCCTTGCGCAGGCGGCCCATCCGCTGGCGGATCATCCGGCGGTCGGCCTCGATCTGGGTTTCCCCCGGCCCGCCGAGGAAGCCGAAGCCGCCCCGCTGGCGCTCGAGGTGGGTCCAGCTGCGCACCAGGCGGCTCTGCTGGTAGTCGAGATGCGCCAGCTCGACCTGCAACCGCCCTTCCGCCGTCGCCGCGCGCTCCCCGAAGATCTCGAGGATCAGTCCGGTCCGGTCGATGACCTTGCGCTTGAGCTTTTCCTCGAGATTGCGCTGCTGGATCGGGCTGAGCGCCCCATCGACCACCACCAGCTCGATCTCGTGCAATTCGCAATCGGCGGCGATGCGCTCGACCTGGCCCGAACCGAACAGCGTGTTCGGCCGCACATCGCGCACCGGCAGGATGTAGCTCTCACCGATAATGATGCCGATGGCCATCGTCAGGCCGCAGATCTCCTCCAGCCGCGCCTCGGGATCGAGATCGTAGCGTTCGCGCCTAATGTCCGGGCACACGACAAGGGCCCGCGCCCCGCGCGAGACCTCGCCAATCAGGTTGTCGTCTAAACTCAGTCTTCTTCGTCCTCTTCCCAGTCGGTCAGGTCGACCGCACTGGCAGGCTGCACGGTGGAAACGGCGTGCTTGTAGGCGAGCTGGACATAGCCATCGCGTTCCAGCAGCACGCAGAACAGGTCATAGGCCCCGATCCGTCCCTGCAGCATGACGCCGTTGATGAGGAACATGGTGACCTGCACCCCGGCGTCGCGAACACGGCCCAGGAAAACGTCTTGGAGGAGGCGCTGCTTCTTGTTGCCGTCCTGGCTGCCAAATTGCGCGGGATCGATGGGGGCACCGGGCATGATGGTGCTGATGGCATGCTTGTACACAAGCTGCGACTGGCCGTCGCGCCGCAGGAGCATGGAGAAATTGTCGAACCAGGTGACGATGCCCTGCAGCTTCACGCCTTTGACCAGGAATACGGTGACCGGCGTCTTGTTGCGGCGGAGCAGGTTCAAAAAGGCGTCCTGCAAGCCCGTCTGACGGGTTTCGGGACCGACGGGTTCCGCTGGACGCGGACGCGCAGATAGGGTCTTACCAGTGGACATAACTGCCTCCATTTTATTGGCCCCCGATGACTCGGGCGCAATCTGGCTGGCGGACCACCAATCCGCTGCCGGCTTTCGAGTTGGAATATGGCTCTCTCGGGCCCGGGATTCAATCCGCTAATTCGTCCGGAGGCTTGCCGAGGTTACCTATTCGTCCTCGCGCCTGTCGGTCATGCCGAGGATTTTCAGTTTCCGGTGCAAGGCCGACCGCTCCATGCCGATAAAGCTCGCGGTCTTGGAGATATTGCCGGAAAACCGCCTGATCTGCACGCCAAGGTATTCCCGTTCGAAGTTCTCGCGCGCCTCGCGCAAGGGCACGCCCATCAGGTTACTGATGCCCGTCCCGCCGCCCAGCTTGCCGCTGGTCACCTCGTTCGGGAGCATGTCGGGCTGAATCTCCACCATCCGTTCGCGCGGCGACAGGATCACTGTCCGCTCGACCACGTTGCGCAGCTGGCGCACGTTGCCGGGCCAATCGTAGGCCTGCAATGCGGCCATGGCTTCCTGGCTGATATTGGGCGGCTGGATGCCCTGTTCTGCGGCGTAGCGGGTGAAAAAATGCTCCGCCAGCGCCGGGATATCGTCGCGCCGTTCCGCCAGCGAGGGGATGCTGACAGGCACGACGTTGAGGCGATAGAACAGGTCTTCGCGAAAGTTCTTCTCGTCGATTTCTTCCTGCAGGTCGCGGGCCGTCGACGATACCACGCGAACGTCCACACCGATCTGGCGGGTGCCGCCGACCCGCACGAAGCTTTGTTCGGTCAGGACACGCAGGATCCGTGCCTGTGTCGAAAGCGGCATGTCGGCCACTTCGTCGAGATACAGCGTGCCCCCGTCCGCAACCTCGAGCAGGCCGGGCCTGACCAGTTTGCCCTCGGCTTCCTCGCCGAAGAGTTCCTGTTCGAACCTTTCCGGCGTGATCCGCGCGGAATTGACCGAAACGAAGGGATGGTCGCCCCGGGGGCTCCAGCTGTGGAGCAGGCGCGCCGCCACTTCCTTGCCCGCCCCCGCCGGGCCGGAAATCAGTACCCGGCTGCCGGTATTCGCGACCCGTTTCAGCGTGGCGCGGACTTGGTTGATCGCGGAACTGTTGCCCGTGAACGCTTCGCCACTGGTGAAGCCCTGGCGCAACCGCACGTTTTCGCGCCGCAAGCGCTGGGTTTCGGTTGCGCGTGCAACGAGATGCAGCAGCCGCGATGCTTCGAACGGTTTTTCGATAAAGTCCATCGCGCCGCGGCTCACCGCGGACACGGCGGTATCGATGTTGCCATGACCGGAGAAAATGATCACCGGGATGTCCGGCTCGCGTTCCTTGATTACGTCCAGCACTTCGAGGCCATCCATGGCGCTGCCGTGCAGCCAGACATCGAGCAGCACCACGCTCGGGCGCCGTTCGTCGAACATGGCGAGCGCGGAATTGCTGTCGCCGGCCGTGCGGCATTCGTAGCCTTCGTCGCTGAGGACCCCGGAGACAAGCTCGCGGATATCGCGTTCGTCGTCGACTACGAGAATATCGAGCGCCATTTCGGCCTCTCCCTTTGGTAAATCCGTTTCATTCGGCAGCCTCGCGGTCCGGGATCGACGGATTGCGCGCAAACCGCAGGGTTACGCAGGTGCCGCCGTTGGCCGTGGTCGAGAAGCTCATGTCGCCGCCATGTTCCTCGACGATCTTGTTGACGATCGCGAGGCCGAGGCCGGTTCCCTTCTCGCGCGTGGTCATATAGGGTTCGACGATCTTTTCCCGGTCCTGCGGCAAGCCTACGCCATTATCCTCGACCGCGATCTCGATCAGGTCCGCGGTACTGCGCAGCGATACGGCGATACGCCCGCGGAAATCGATCTCCGCGGTCTGGGCCTTGGCCTCGACGGCCTCCGCGGCGTTCTTGAGGACGTTAGTCAGCGCCTGGCCGAACTGGTGTCGGTCGCAGGAAATGCGCAGCGGGCCATCCTCTTCATGGGTCAGCCCGAAATCGATCGAGGGATGCGCAACTTCCTGCAGGAACAGGGCCTGTTTCAACAGGTCGAGCGCGTCCTCCTGCCGGAACACCGGCTTCGGCAGGCGGGCGAAGGACGAGAATTCGTCCACCATCGTCCGAAGCGCGCCGACCTGGCGCACGATGGTCATGGTGAGCTCGTCGAACAGCTCGCCGTCGCGTTCGATCTGCCCGCGATACCGCCGCTTGAGCCGCTCGGTAGCGAGCTGGATGGGGGTCAGCGGGTTCTTGATCTCGTGCGCAATGCGCCGCGCGACGTCGGACCATGCCGCCTGCCGCTGGTCGAGCAATTGGCGGGTGATGTCCTCGAAGGTAATCACATGGCCGCCCGAAGCGGGGGTCAGCTTCACCGCCAGGGTCAGCAATTCCCCGTTCTTGGAAAAGTTCACGATACCCCGTGCCACGCGCGCCTGCACCAGCTGCGCCATTTGCGGAGCGAAGCGTTCGAGCGGCTCGCCGCGGTGAAGGCCTTCGGGATCGTCGAGCAGGATATCCTTGGCCGGTCGGTTCATGAGCAGGATGCGCCCTTCCGCATCGGTCGAGATGACGCCGGCGGTGACCGATTCCAGCACGGTTTCTATGAACTGGCGGCGTTCCCCCAGCTCGTGATTGGCGCCGACAAGCGCATCGGTCTGCTTCTCGATCTGCGCCGTCATGCGGTTGAAGGCCCGGTTGAGCATGCCGATCTCGTCGCTGCCCTTGCGCCCTTCGACCCGCAGCGCGAAATTGCCCGCCCCGACCTTGCGCGCGGCGGCGACGAGATCGGTCAACGGTTCGACCTGCCGGTCGGCAAAGCGCAAGGCGAACCAGACCGCGAGGCCTACCAGCGCCAGGCTGACGAAGAACAGGGCGAGATTGAACCGGAGCTGCAACGCACGCGCCCGAGCCGTGAGAGCGCTGTAGGATGTGACGATGGTATTGGCCTGATCCCACAGGCTGAAGGATTGGGATTCGGCCGTTCTCGCGGTGTAGAGATAGATCCCCGCCTGCCTGTCCACCGGCGCAACCGCTTCCATCCGCTGCGGACCGGCGAAGACGACCTGCGTTTCTCCGCGGCGATAGAGCGCCATGGCCTCGGCGGTGGCCTTGGTCGGGTCGTTGCCTTCGACCAGCCCAATCGCAACGGCCGTGTTGATCCGGCCATCCGGGAAGACCTGCATGATGGCGCTCTCGTTGATCTCGCGCGCCTGCATCTGGTAGGTATAATCCTCCAGAAAAGCCTGATCCGCTAGGTCGGCAGGCTCCTTACCCTGCAACAGGTACAGCATGTCGCTGGCCATTGCCTGCGTTTCCTGCGCGACGCCAAGCTGGTTCTGTTCGTAATAGCCCTGGGCCAGCTTGTTGACGTTATCCATCACCCCGCGCGACTGGGCCGAGAACCAAAAGTCCACTCCCGACTGGAACAGGAAGGCAGCGAATCCGGCGACCAGGAGCGTCGGTACGGCGGCGATCAGCGAAAACAGGAAGACAAGGCGCACATGCAGTCGTGCGGTGCTGCCGGAGGCTCTGCGCAAGGCGAGCCGGCGTCCCATAAGGACGAGCAGGGCAATGGAGGGTACCAGCGTGCCCATCAGCAGGCTCGTCACCTGCCGGGTGGGCAACATCTGCCCGTCCGGCGGCGCGCTGGTGAAGGTGAGCCAGGTCAGCCAGATCATCCCGGCGACCGCCCCGACGCAGGCAAGTTCTATCCAGCGATAGATATTGGCGCGGCGGGAAGCGACGATGAACCTTCGCCACCAGCGCGGACTGCGCTCCATGCTTCGCTCGCGGCTATCCATCGTTGCCAGACTACAACGCTGGTGTTGCCTCTTTGCAAGCATTTTCTGTTGCAGATCGGCAACTAGCCACGCGTGACGAAGCTTTCCGCGACGATGCCGAGCTCTGAAAGCCGTTTGCGCAGCGTGTTGCGATTGATCCCGAGCAGGTCTGCCGCCCGCAGCTGGTTGCCGCCGGTCGATCGCAGGGCGTGTTCGAACAACGGCTTCTCGAACGCCGCCGAGGCCGACCGGTAAAGCGCGCCCGGTGCAGGGTTGTGCTGCTCGATCCAGTCGAGCATGGCGCGGTCGATCGTCGAGGATCGTTCGCTGACCGATGCCCGCCGGTCCTTGCCCAGCACTTCCCACGCGAATTCGGCATCGATGACCTCGTTCCGCGAGAGGAGCGCAAGCCGGTACATCAGGTTCCGCAGTTCCCGCACGTTGCCGCGCCACGACTGCTTTTCGAGCAAGGCGACCGCCGCATCGTCGATCTGCCGGCGGGGCAAGCCTTCCCCTTCGGCAAGGGCGAGGAAATGCCGCGCAAGCGCGCCTATGTCCTCGCTGCGTTCACGGAGCGGGGGCAGTTCGATGGGCACCACGTTGAGGCGGTAGAACAGGTCTTCCCGGAACTGCCCGCTGGCGATCATCGGCGCGAGATCGCGATTGGTCGCGGCAATGATCCGCACATCCACCGCAACATCCTGCCTGCCGCCGACCCGGCGGATGCGGCCCGATTGCAGCGCCCGCAGCAACCTGGTCTGCGCTTCGAGCGGCATGTCGCCGATCTCGTCGAGGAACAGGGTTCCGCCATTGGCCTGCTCGAACTTGCCGATGGCCTGCCCGACCGCTCCGGTGAAAGCTCCCTTCTCGTGACCGAACAACTCGCTCTCGATCAGGTCGCGCGGGATGGCAGCCGCATTGACCGCCACGAACGGTCCGGTCTTGCGCGCGCCGAGCTGGTGGATGGCCTCCGCCACCAGTTCCTTGCCCGTGCCGGATTCGCCCAGCACCAGCACGGTTAGATCGTTGCGAAGGACGCGCGTGATCATGCGGAACACCCCCTGCATGGCCTGGCTGCGCCCGACCAGCGGAAGGTTGCCGGCATCGGCCTGCCCTTCGCCTGCAGAGCTCGGCGACGCCCCGGCCGCCTGCCTGACCGCACGGATCAATTCCTCGAGATCGAACGGCTTGGGAAAGTACTCGAAGGCGTCATGTTCGCTCGCACGGACAGCCGTATCGAGCGTGTTCTGCGCCGAAAGGATGATGATCGGCATGTCGGGACGGGATTCCCGCACGCTCGACAGGCTGGCGATGCCATCGCCGTCTTCGAGCATCACGTCGGTGAGCATGCAGGCATATTGCTGCGTCTGCAGCAGCCGGTCCCGCACGGCGATGGCGGCGCAGCGGTCGACGGCATAGCCTTCGCCTTCCAGCGCGCTCACGATGACCGTGGCTATCGCGTTGTCGTCTTCGACCAGCAGGATCGGGCGGTTCATGGCGTGACTTTCGGGGCAAGGGCGAGGTTGATGCGGAACCGGGTCAGTCCTGCCCGGTCGTCCCGCTCGTGAACTATGCGTCCGTCCATGTCGCTGACCAGCTTGCGGACCAGCGCGAGGCCCAGGCCCTGCCCGCCCTTCTTCGAGGTCACGAAGGGTTCGAAGACGCGGTCGCGTACAGCCGGGTCGATACCCGGACCGTTGTCGCAGACGGTCAGTTCGATCGGCAAGCGCACCGAGCGGCCGGGGCGCAGCACGTTCATGACCAGCCCGCTCACGAACCGGGTCTGGACAACAATGCGCCCCCCGCCCTCCGCACCGGCGCAGGCATCGCGCGCATTGCTCAGCAGGTTGATGAGAACCTGCTGCAAGGCGTCGGGACTGGCCCAGACGGGCGGCAGCGACGGATCGAACTCCTCGACATAGGCGATGCCCCGGTCGTCGGCGGAACGCACCAGGGTCAGCGCCGATCGGATCGTCGCGTGCAAATTGACCGGCTCCATCGGCTCGCTTGTCCTGCTGCCGAGTTCCTGCATCCGGTCGACCAGCCGGGCAATCCGCTCGACTTCGTCGCCTATCATCCTGGCGAAGGGCCGGTCGGCTTCCGGCAGGCGGCGGATCAGCAACTGCCCCGCGCCGCGTATGGCAGCGAGAGGGTTCTTGATTTCGTGGGCCAGCACCGACGGGGCAGCCGGCAGGGCATCTTGCGTGCTCCGTTCCATATCCATCTGCCCCACGTCCGACAGGGTGATGACCCGCCAGCCGGGGCTGCCCGGCACCAGCGATTTCGTCAGGTTGACGTGGCGCGACCCGGCTGCCGTGGCGACCGACAGGCCGCGTGCCGTCAGCTGTTCGTCCGGATCGTAGAGGCGGATCACCACGCGCCGGTCCGCAATGTCCACCAGTTCGAGGAACCGCCGCCCGATCATCCTTGCCGCGCTCCGCCCCAGCAGCTCTTCTGCGGCGGGATTGGCTTCGGCGATCAGACCATCGGGATCGATCAGCAACAGGGCAAAGACGAGACCCCCGATCTGCGCCTGGGGATCCGGCCGCGACGACACTGGGATCACGCGGCGCGACGGTGGAGGAACGGCTCGTAGAACCGCTCGATTTCACCGAGCACCTGTCGCGGGTTGTCGATGAAGTTCACGAAGTTCCGGAACTCCGCCGAACCATGCATCCCCTTGGTGTACCAGCCCAGATGCTTGCGGGCGATCTTCACGCCGACGGCCTCGCCATAATGGTCGAGCATGCGCTGGTAGTGTTCGGTAAGGACCGCGTATTGTTCGGCGAAAGAAGGCGTGCCCATGACCTCTCCCGAACGCCACCAGTGCATTACCTGCGCCAGCAGCCACGGACGGCCATAGGCACCGCGCCCGATCATCAGCCCGTCGGCACCCGATTGCTCGAGCGCCTTGGCCGCATCGTCGATGGTGCAGATGTCGCCGTTGACGATGACCGGAATGCCGACGGCTTCCTTCACCTTGCGCACGAACGACCAGTCCGCGTGCCCCTTGTACATCTGGTTGCGAGTGCGGCCGTGGACGGTAATCATTTTCACGCCAAGATCTTCGGCAATGCGCGAGAGTTCCGGCGCGTTCAGGCTGTCATGGTCCCAGCCCATGCGCATCTTCACGGTCACCGGCACCTTCACCGCCTTGACCGTCGCTTCCATCAGCCTGGTAGCGAGAGGCACTTCACGCATCAGCGCGCTGCCTGCAAACTGCCCGACGACCTTTCGCACCGGGCAACCGAAGTTGATGTCGATGATTGCCGCGCCATTGCCTTCCTGCAGCTTCGCGGCCTCGGCCATGCTGGTCGGATCGCAGCCCACGAGCTGCATCGACACCGGGTCCTCGGTGCTGTCCCACGCCGCCTTCTGGACCGATTGGCGCGTTTCGCGAATGGCCGCTTCGCTGGCGATCATTTCCGTGACGTTGAGGCCCGATCCATAGCGGCGGACGAGTGTGCGGAACGGCAGGTCGGTCACACCTGTCATGGGTGCAAGCACCACCGGCGTCTCGATCGAGACCGGCCCGACCATGATCGGACGGAGAGGCGGAGGAGATGCGATGTCGCTCATTGGATAGTTCGATGCCTAAAATTTGGGCAGCCACTAGTGGATTGCGGCCAGCCGCGCAAGGCGGTAGCGGGTCGCGCATGGTTCCGCCCCCGCCCTTCCCCCCCTTTGCCGCCATCGTCGTTGCTGCGGGCAAGGGTCTCCGGGCCGGCCGGGACGTGCCGAAGCAGTTTGCCGAGTGGCGCGGCAGGCCGGTGGTGAGCCACTCGGTTGCCGCCCTCGCCGCCGCAGGCGCAAGTCCCATTGTGGTCGCGATCCCCGAAGGCGAACATGCCCGGGCGACAGAGGCACTCGCCGGGTTCTCCGGCGTGCGCTTTGTCGTGGGTGGATCGACCCGACAGGAATCGGTAGCAGCCGCGCTCGAGGCGCTGGCATCCGACCGGCCGGCACGTGTGCTGGTCCACGATGCGGCGAGGCCCGACCTGCCGGCAGAAGTCATCGGCCGCCTGCTCGCTGCGCTGGATTCCAGCCCGGGCGCCATTCCTGTCCTGCCGGTAGTCGACAGCCTGGTGGTGGCAAGCGGCGACCGCATGGCGGGCTCGGCGGATCGCGAAACGCTGCGCAGGGTGCAGACGCCCCAGGCTTTCGGCTTCGATGCCATCCTGGACGCACATCGCAACTGGTCCGGACCTGCCCATGCGGGCGACGATGCGCAGGTGCTCGCAGCACATGGCGGCACGGTCGTCCTGGTCGAAGGTTCGGAGCGGCTCAAGAAACTGACCTTTGCGGAGGATTTCGATGACCTTTAAGCCCCCCGTCCGCGTCGGTACGGGATACGACGTACACCGCCTCGAGGTTGGCGAGGACTTGTGGCTGGGAGGAATCCTCATTCCCCATGACAAGGGTCTGTCCGGCCATTCGGACGCGGATGTCGCGCTCCATGCGATAGTCGACGCCCTGCTCGGGGCGATTGCCGCAGGCGATATCGGCGCACACTTCCCGCCCAGCGACGACCGCTGGAAAGGGGCCGCTTCGTCCGCGTTCCTCGAGCATGCCGGCAGCCTCGTTTCTGAAGCCGGTTACGCCATAGGCAATATCGACCTGACCATCATCTGCGAGGCACCGAAGATCGGCCCGCACAGGGATGCCATGCAAAGCCGGATTGCGGAGTTGCTGGGAATTCCGCGCGATGCGGTCAGCGTGAAGGCAACCACCACCGAACGCCTCGGCTTCACCGGCCGCGGCGAGGGTATCGCGGCGCAGGCGGTTGCGGCGCTCTACCTGCGCTCGTAGAATGGCCGGAATGGACCACCCTTCCCTCCTGCCTGACGACATCGCCGCACTGGCGCAGCGCGTGGTCGATGAAAACATTGCCGCCGGGCGCAAGGTTGCGGTGGCGGAAAGTTGCACCGGCGGACTGGTAGCGGCCGCGATCACCGAGATAGCGGGCTCGTCGGCGGTCCTCGATCGCGGTTTCGTGACCTATTCGAACGAAGCGAAAATGGAATTGCTGGGGGTACCGAGCGACATCATCGAAACCTTCGGCGCGGTGTCCATCGCCTGTGTCTGGGCGATGGCACAGGGCGCGCTGAAGCACAGCGGGGCCGACATTGCGGTGGCAATCAGCGGCGTGGCCGGGCCGGGAGGCGGGACGCCGAGCAAGCCCGTCGGAACGGTTGTCTTCGCCCGCATCGTTCGCGGCCGGGGCAGTCAGCCGGACGGCGAGCTCAAATCCTTCGGCGATGTCGGCCGGGCAGAGGTTCGCCGTCAGGCGACGCTTTGCGCGCTGGAATTGCTGCTGCCGTAAAGGACGGCCGCTCGCGCTTCGAAGGCTTCCACCATGCGGCGGAAAGCGCGGTCGAAATACTGGCCGGCGATCGCTTCGAAGACCCGGTTCTTGAAACTGAAGTCGACACAGAAATCGACCGTGCAGCTCTGTTCGCCATAGGGCGAGAAGCGCCACTGGTTGTCGAGATCGCGCAAAGGGCCGTCGACATAATGCACCCGGAGGAAATCCGGCCGCTGCTTCTCGACCCGCGAAGTGAAACGTTCGCGCAGGTTCTTGAAGCCGACCACCATGTCGGCAACCATTTCCGTCTCGCTGTCGCTGCGCACGCGGGTGGCAATGACCCAGGGCAGGAATTCGGCGTAGCGGCCGACATCCGCCACCAGGTCGTACATTTGTTCCGGCGTGTAGGGCATCTGCCGGCTTTCCCGAATGCCCGGCATCAGCCGTTCGCTTTCGCCTTCGCCAGCTTGGCCTCCCGGGCAGCTTTCATCTGCGCGAAATCGTCGCCGGCATGGTAACTGGAACGGGTCAGCGGACTGGCCGCGACCTGCAGGAAGCCCTTGGCCCGGGCGATAGCGCCATAGGCGGCAAAGGCTTTCGGCGTGACGAATTCCTCGACATTGGCATGGCGCGGGGTCGGCTGGAGATACTGCCCCATGGTGATGAAATCGACGTCAGCACTGCGCATGTCGTCCATGACCTGGTGCACTTCGAGCCGCTGTTCGCCAAGGCCCAGCATGATGCCCGACTTGGTGAAGATCAGCGGATCGTGCGCCTTGACTTCCTCGAGCAGGCGCAGCGAAGCGTAGTAGCGCGCGCCGGGCCGGATCGTCGGGTAGAGCCGCGGCACGGTTTCGAGGTTGTGGTTGTACACGTCCGGCCCCGCCTCGCAGATCGCCTCAACCGCCGCGCGCATCTTGCCGCGAAAATCGGGGGTCAGGATTTCGATCGTAGTGTTCGGTGTTTCCCGGCGCAGCGCCTTGATCACCTTGACGAACTGCCCAGCCCCGCCGTCGGGCAGGTCGTCGCGGTCGACGCTGGTGATGACGATATGCTCCAACCCCATCTTGCCCGCGGCAATGGCGACGTTTTCCGGCTCCATCGGATCGACGATCCGCGGCATGCCGGTCTTCACGTTGCAGAAGGCACAGGCGCGCGTGCACACGTCGCCGAGAATCATGACGGTCGCGTGCTTCTTGGTCCAGCACTCGCCGATATTCGGGCAGGCCGCTTCCTCGCATACGGTGTTGAGGTTGAGATCGCGCATCAGCTTGCGCGTTTCATGATAGCCCTGGCTGACCGGCGCCTTGACCCGGATCCAGTCGGGCTTGCGCTGGCGAGCGGGGCGCTCGCTGTCGGGCACGGGGGCGGAAGACAGGTCGTTCATGGGCGCTCCTCTAGGCCCGCTGCCGACTGCACGCAATGGGCACGCTTGCCCAAATACGAATGCTCTTTTAGGCCGCGCCGATTGGAAGCTGCGCTGACAAGGCGCATAGGAGGAAAGCCGCCCAATGCCCGAATTCGCCCATCTGCTCGAAGGTTACCGCAGGTTCCGGGCAGAAGGTTATCCGCGCCAGAGAGCGAGGTTCGACCAGCTCTCGTCCGAAGGACAGGCTCCGCAGCTGATGATCATCGCCTGCAGCGACAGCAGGGTGGACCCTTCCCAGATATTCGATGTCGATCCGGGCGAGATCTTCGTCGTGCGCAACGTTGCCGCATTGGTTCCGCCCTACGAGACGACGCCCGGCCACCACGGCGTCTCGGCGGCGATCGAATTCGCGGTCCAGATGCTGAAAGTGAAGCAGATCGTCGTCATGGGCCATGGCATGTGCGGCGGCTGCAAGGCGGCCCTCAACGAAGGCTTCCATGGAGCCAGCCATGGCGAAGGGGCTTTTATCGCCGACTGGATAGCCATGCTCGACGACGCGCGCGGACCGGTTGCAGAACAATTCGGCACCGAAGGGCGCGAGGCCGAGCGAGCGATGGAGCTCGCCGCCGTACGCTTGAGCATTCGCAACTTGCTGACCTTCCCTTGGCTCAAGGAGAAGGTCGATGCCGGCTCTCTCAAGCTGCAGGGTGCGTTCTTCGCAATCTCCGAAGGTGTTCTCTATCACCTTGACCCTGACGCAGACGAATTCGTCGCGGTGGAATAGCTTGCGAGCAGCCCGCTGCACCGCCACAGTGATCGCATGTCCGAAATCGGTGCCAAGAATATCGCCCTGCTGATCGACGCAGACAATGTGAACCCGGCCGGCATCGATCCGGTCCTGACCGTTCTCGCCGAGCTGGGGCAGGTCAATATCCGCCGCGCCTATGGCAACTGGGCCAAGGATGCACTGAAGAAGTGGGGCGACATCACCAACCGCTTCGGCATTCGTCCACACCAGCAATTCGACCTGACACGGGGGAAGAACGCCACGGACATGGCGATGTCCATCGACGCGGTGGACCTGTTGTACCAGGGCAAGGTCGACGGCTTCGGGATCATGAGTTCCGACAGTGATTTCACCCCGCTCGTCACCCGCCTGAGGCAGGACGGTCTGCCAGTCTATTGCTTTGGCGATGCGAAAACCCCGATGGCGCTCAAGACCGCCTGCACGCGTTTCATCGATGTCGACAAGCTGATCGGGAACGATGGCCGCGACGACGGAGCCGACAAGGGCAGCCAAGCCAGCACCGACACAGACACCGACAACAGGGTGGACGACGAACTGATTGCGCTGCTCGGCAACGCCTGGAAAGCGGCGCGGCGCGACGAGCACGGGTTCGCCCGTTTGCACGAAGTCGGGCAGATAGCCGGCAACCGATCCAGCTTCGATGTTCGCAACTATGGCTTCAAGCGGTTATCCGAACTTGTCAAATCGCTCGACCGCTTCGAACTGAAGCGCGGCGAGGACAGCCAGCTCTACGTCAAACGGCTCCGCTGAAGACCGAGACTTGAATCGAAACGGCGCGACCCGCACGGGGCCGCGCCGCTCGAATCCGAACCTGCCGCCGGATTATTTACCGGCAGCCTTCTGGGCAGCAAAGGTCGACCACAGGTTCGCGATCGGCTTACGGTTCCCTTCGACCTTGGCGAAAGTCGCCACTGCCGCGTCGTACTTGCCTTGGTCGACCTGGGCGATGCCCAGGCGGGTCTGAATCCGCGCGGCATCGGCACCGGGCAGGGTCAGGGCCTTGGTGTAGAACTCTTCCGCCTTGGCAGCATCGCCATAGCTGAGGAAGGCGTCGCCGGCCGCGAGCACCGTCGAAAGGGTCGAGCCGCTGCGGGCATCACGCTCAAGCGCGGGAAGGTCGGCCTTGTCCTGCGAAATGCGACCATTGGCGCCGCCCAGCCAGTCGGCGACAGTCACGTCGTTCGCCTGGAGGACGCCCGTGGCAATGCCTTCATCGAGCACGGCCTTCACTTCGCCCGGCAGGCGACGGAAGTCGGCGGCTTCGGCATAGTCGAGATACATGCGTTCGAGGCTGGCACGGATCGCCTGCTTGCGGTCCTCGTCGGTCTGCATGGCATCGATCCGGGTCGGGTTCAGCACACCCGCGCGGCGCGCCAGACGCATGAGATCGAGCGTTTCCTGCGCATCGTAGTTGAAGAAGCCGTTCTGCACCGTGATCGCATCGGCCCAGACGTTGGCGGACGGGTAGTACTTCAGGAACAGCGCCCCGAAGTCGGCCGCCTGCGGGCCCATCTGGTTGTTGAACGCGGTGGCGAAACCCTTGCGGACCCAGCTTTCTTCGATCGGCTGGCCGGCAGCGTCGCGTGCGCGGAGCCAGCCGAGAAGGTCGGCAAGGCCGGCTTCGTACTGGTCGTCGTCGAAATAGGTTTCCGCGGCCATCACGCGCAGGTCGCCGGCCGTCACGGTCTTCGACGTCCCGTCGGTCAGCTTGCCTTCGAACGAATAGCCGAGGTCGGATGCCTGGATCAGCCATTCGCGCGCCTTGGCCATATCGCCCGCGTTCGAATAGACCTGGAAGCCGGCATAGCGCAGCTGGCCGAGGCGGTCGTTGTTCTTGCCGCTCGCGATCATCATCTCGAGGCCCTGGATCTGCATGGCATAGTCGTCGAACTTGCCGCCCGCATTCAGCAGGATGTTGCCGGCGGTGTTCTTGTCGTCTTCCGTGCTGGCGGCTGCCAGCATTGCCGGCAGGGCGGCACGGATTGCCGCTTCGTCGGGGGTCGGCGCATTGATGAGCGGGACGACGGGCGCGTAGGCCTTCTCGAAATTCTTGGAGAACTTGGGCTTCGCCTGCTTCTCTTCCTTCTGAGCGGCAGCCGGCGCTTCCAGCGCGACCGCGCCAAGGGCGGTTCCACACAGCAGCGCCGCCGCCATGGCGAGCGAGGCGCCCGGACGGGCGGACGAAAGATTGATGAAACGCATGGACATGGCTCCTGTGAACGAATGGTCCGAAACTATCTGCTGGCAGCGGCTGCCCTCGACAATGCGTGCAGCTCCGCACGCTGTACCGCTGAACGATTTGCGTGCTAGCCGCCAGGCGCTGAATGGCGATTGAATGATGCGTGCAGCCTTCATTGAGCAAGGCTCTAGGTAAATGTGGAAAACAACGCAACATCGCCCCATCTAGGCACTGTGCGAGTGGCCCTTTGGGGCCGGTTAGCCTACCTTCCCTCCACTTGAATTTGGCCGCAATCATTCGCGGAATGGCATTACCTTGAGCGACGATACAGAAACCCTTTCCCCGCCCAGCCCCATGGGTGAGTACGAGCGCATCGACATCGTCGATGAGATGAAGACCAGCTATCTCGACTACGCGATGAGCGTGATCGTCAGCCGTGCGCTGCCCGATGTGCGCGACGGGCTGAAGCCGGTCCACCGGCGTATCCTCTTTGCCAGCCAGGAAGGCGGCTTCGTCGCCGGGCGGCCCTATCGCAAGAGCGCCAAGATCGTCGGCGACGTGATGGGCAATTATCACCCGCATGGCGACAGCGCGATCTACGACGCGCTGGCGCGCATGACGCAGGACTGGTCGCTGAGGGTGCCGCTCATCGACGGCCAGGGGAACTTCGGCTCGATGGACCCCGATCCGCCGGCCAGTATGCGCTATACCGAAGCGCGGCTGGCGCGTGTCGCCAACTCGCTGCTCGACGATCTCGACAAGGATACGGTCGACTTCACCGAAAACTACGACGGTTCGCGCAAGGAGCCGACGGTCCTCCCAGCCCGCTTCCCCAACCTGCTGGTCAACGGCGCGGGCGGGATCGCGGTCGGCATGGCGACCAATGTCCCGCCGCACAACCTTGGCGAAGTGATCGACGGCTGCCTCGCCTTTATCGAGAACCCGGGCATCACCAGCGAAGAGCTGATGCAGTTTATCCCCGGCCCCGATTTCCCGACGGCGCCACTGATCCTCGGCCAGTCGGGCGCGCGCGCGGCCTATACGACGGGGCGCGGTTCGATCCTGATGCGTGCGCGCCACGAAATCGAAAAGGGTCGTAACGACCGCACCTCGATCGTGCTGACGAGCATTCCCTACCAGGTCGGCAAGTCGGGCCTGGTCGAGAAGATCGCCGAGGCCGCCAAGGACAAGCGGATCGAGGGCATTGCCGACATCCGCGATGAATCGAGTCGTCTGGGCGTGCGCGTGGTGGTGGATCTGAAGCGCGATGCCTCGCCCGAAGTCGTGCTCAACCAGATCTGGCGCTACAGCCCGGCGCAGGCGAGCTTCCCGGCGAATATGCTCGCGATCAAGGGCGGCCGGCCCGAGGTTTTGACCCTGCGCGACATCGTGCAGGCCTTTATCGCCTTCCGCGAGGAGGTCATTACCCGCCGCACAAAGTTCGAACTTGCCAAGGCGCGCGACCGGGCGCACATCTTGCTCGGCCTGGTGGTCGCGGTCTCCAACCTCGACGAGGTCGTCGCCATGATCCGCGGTTCGTCGAACCCGGCGCAGGCGCGCGAGAAGCTGCTGACCAAGGAATGGCCGATCGGCGACATCGCCCAGTATATCAAGCTGGTCGAAGCGATCGAACCCACATCCGACCAGGCTGACGGTACCTATCGCCTCAGCGAACGGCAGGTGAAGGCGATCCTCGACCTGCGCCTGCATCGCCTGACCGCGTTGGGCCGGGACGAGATCGGCGACGAGCTCAAGGAACTCTCGCTGGCGATCGAGGAGTATCTCTCGATCCTCGCCGACCGCGTTAAGCTCTACGGCGTTATGCGGGACGAGTTGACCGAAATCCGCGCCACTTACGCCACGCCGCGTGTTTCCGAGATCGCACCGGCCTGGGACGGGCTCGAGGACGAGGACTTGATCGAGCGCGAGGAGATGGTCGTTACCGTCACCCACGGCGGCTACATCAAGCGCACCCCGCTCGCGACCTTCCGCGCGCAGGCTCGCGGCGGCAAGGGTCGCAGCGGCATGGCGACCAAGGACGAGGATGCGGTCGTCGAGCTGTTCGTCACCAGCACCCATAATCCGGTGCTGTTCTTCACCAGCCTCGGCCGGGTTTACCGGATGAAGGTCTGGAAGTTGCCTGAAGGCGGCCCCCAGACCAAGGGCCGCCCGATGGTCAACCTTCTGCCATTGGGCGACGAGGAGCGCGTCACCAACGTCCTGCCCCTGCCCGAGGACGAGAACGAGTGGGGCAAGCTCAACATCGTCTTCGCCACCGAACAGGGCATGGTCCGCCGCAACTCCATGGACGCATTCGCCAATGTGCCGACGGCGGGCAAATACGCCATGGGTTTCGTCGAGGGGTCGGGCGACCGGCTGATAGGGGTCGAGCTGCTGACCGAAGAGCAGGAAATCTTCCTCGCCTCGGACAATGGCAAGGCGATCCGCTTCGCTGCCACCGACGCGCGCGAAACGAAAAGCCGTACCGGCATCGGCGTACGCGGCATGTCCCTCAAGGCCGGTCAGAAGGTCGTGTCGCTGGCGGTCCTGAATGCAGGCGAGCGGAACACCGACACGCGCGACGCCTATCTCAGGGCCGCGCCGTGGAAGGAGAACGAGGCCGAACCCACCCTCGATACCGCAAAGCTTGCCGAGATGGCCGAGGCCGAAGAATTCATCCTCACGATCACCGCCAACGGCTATGGCAAGATCAGTTCGGCCTACGAGTATCGCACCATCGGGCGCGGCGGACAGGGGCTGACCAATATCGGCAGCCCGGAAAGCAATCCGGAGCGCAATGGCCCCGTCGTGGCGAGCTTCCCGGTCCGGCACGGGTCGCAGCTGATGCTGGTCACCGACCAGGCCAAGCTGATCCGCTTGCCGATCGACCTCAGGCACATGCTTCAGGGCGAAGATCCGGGCGGCTTCCGCATCATCGGACGCAATTCTGCCGGGGTCCGCATTTTCAACGTCGCGGAAGACGAACACGTCGTCGGCGCAGCGCTGATCGACGAGACGGAAGAACCGGAGAACGATGCCGAGGCCGCAGTGGCCGAGGAAATTTCAGACCGTGCGGAACAAGAGACAGCTCCGTACACCACCCCTCGATCCGATCGCGACATAGAAAGCGAACCCGGAGGCTAGGATAGGCATGATCATTGAGCCGAGTGGACAGGCTTGCGGTGCAACCGTGCGGGGGGTCGATCTATCCGGCCCGCTCGACGGGGAACTCGTGGCCGACATCCGTTCCGCGTGGCTCGAACACCGGGTCCTGGCCTTTGCCGACCAGCAGATGGACGACGATGCGCTGGAACGCTTCACCCGCGCCATGGGCGGCTTCGGCGAGGATCCGTTCTTCGAACCTATCCCGGGGCGCGAACATATCGCTGCAATCTTGCGGGAAGCGGACGAGAAAGCGCCGATCTTCGCGGAAAGCTGGCACAGCGACTGGAGCTTCCTGCCCCGTCCGCCGGCCGGCACCTGCCTCATGGCGATCGATATCCCGCCCACAGGCGGCGACACGCTGTTTGCCGACCAGGTTGCGGCCTTTGCCGCCCTTCCCGAGGAACGCCGGGAGTACCTCCGGACGCTGAACGCGGTCCACAGTGCCGGCCTCGCCTATGCGCCCGACGGGACTTACGGAGAGAGAGACCGGGCCCTTGGCCGATCGATGGCTATCCGGACCGACCAAAGCGCCCACGATACCTTTTTCCACCCCTTGGTGAACCGACATCCGGAAACCGGCGAGGAAGCGCTGTTTTCGACGATGGGATATATCGTCGGGATCGAAGGCATGGTGCTGGCCGAAGCGCTCGCGCTGATGACCGAGCTCTCACGCTGGCAAGTTCGCGAGGAATTCCAGTACCGTCACAAGTGGGAGCCCGGAATGGTGCTGCTGTGGGACAACCGGGCGGTGCTGCACAAGGCCACAGGCGGCTACGAAGGGCATCGCCGCTACCTTCATCGCACAACGATTGCAGCGCCGGCCTAGCGCATCCAGGCCGTCTCGAGCCGGTCCGCCAAAAGGGTCTGCACCACGCCTACCGCTATCAGCAATTGGCCCAGATAATAGAGCGGCCAGATGAGATAATGCGGCAGCGGCGAAAGGTCGAAACTACCCATCTCGCTGAAAATCAGCAGGTCGGACATGACGAACAGGACAGCCCCCATCCCGACGCGATAGCGCGAAAACCGGCTCATCCAGGCCCCTGCCGCCATCCCGCCCAGGGCCAGGCCATAGACTCCGACCTCGTAACTCCCGGACAGGAGGAAGCTTACGACGGGCGTCAGCAGCAGCAGGGCGCCGCCCGTCGCACGGCGGCTGCCGCTGGACGAAGGCCGCCTGTTGCGGAGGTACAGCGCGATGGCCGCGACATGGCCGGCGAAGAACGCCGGACCGCCATAAAGCGCGCCGATTTCCATCAGCGCATCGCCAAGGGCCCCAAGGGCGAGATAGGCCGTCAGCAGGAGACCGTCCCGACCGGCCGAGCGACGGAAGGCATAGACCGCCAGCAAGGCGACGCCGGCGCCCTTCAGCGCCATGAGCTGAATTCCGCCGAGGGAATTGTCCCGCAGGAAGTAGAACGCGACCGCCGCAGCAATGCTTGCCAGCAGCCACGGCCGTTCCTCGATCAGTGCATGGTGCGACACGACGCGCTCCCCCCTCCTCTCCCCGCTAGGACTTGATGCCCCCGCCGCGCAAGCCTAACTGCGCTGCCGATGACCCACGATGTCCACATTATCGGCGGCGGCCTCGCCGGGAGCGAGGCGGCATGGCAACTTGCACGTCGCGGGTTTTCGGTCCGCTTGTCGGAAATGCGCGGTTCCGGGGACATGACCCCTGCCCACCAGACCGACGGGCTGGCGGAACTGGTCTGCTCCAACAGCTTCCGGTCGGACGACAGCGACAAGAACGCGGTCGGCCTGCTCCATCACGAAATGCGCGCGCTCGACAGCCTCATCATGCGTGCAGGAGAGAAAGCACGGGTACCGGCGGGTAGCGCCATGGCGGTCGACCGCGATGTGTTCTCCGCCGAGGTTCAACGCGCCCTGGTGGAACATCCCAAGGTGACTGTCGTTCGCGAACGCATTGATGCCCTGCCCGATGCCGGGCTGACCATCGTGGCGACCGGGCCCCTCACCGCGCAGTCGCTGGCCGAGAGCATCGTGCAGGCGACCGGGCAGGAACGGCTCGCCTTCTTCGATGCCATCGCGCCAATCGTCCACCGCGACAGCATCGACATGGACGTCTGCTGGATCCAGAGCCGCTGGAACAAGCGCACCGAAGCCTCGAACGAGGAAGGCGATTATATCAACTGCCCGATGACGAAGGAGCAGTACCTCGCTTTCCATCGGGGCCTGATCGAGGGCGAGAAAACCGAATTCCGCGAGTGGGAGAAGGACACGCCCTATTTCGATGGCTGCATGCCGATCGAGGTGATGGCCGAGCGCGGGGTCGATACGCTGCGGTTCGGCCCGATGAAACCGGTCGGGCTGGACAATCCCCGCGATACCACGCCGGAGTTCCCCCAGGGACGCTGGCCTTACGCGGTGGTGCAATTGCGGCAGGACAACAAGCTCGGCACGCTGTGGAACATGGTCGGTTTCCAGACCAAGCTGAAATACGCCGCGCAGGTCGAGCTGTTCCGCACCATCCCGGGCCTGGAGAACGCCGAGTTCGCGCGTCTCGGCGGGCTGCATCGCAACACCTTCCTCAATTCGCCCATGGTGCTGGATCGCCAGCTCAGGCTCAAAGGCGCCGAGCATATCAGGTTCGCCGGGCAGGTAACCGGCTGCGAAGGCTATGTCGAAAGCTCCGCCGTCGGGCTGATGGCCGGTATGATGGCTGCGGCCGAACTGTCGGGGCAGGCATGGCACGGGCCACCCCGGACCACTGCCATGGGGGCACTGCTGGCACACATCACCGGCGATGCAGAGGCCGCGACCTACCAGCCCATGAACATCAATTTCGGACTGTTCCCGCCGCTCCATGATGTCGGCAAGAAAGTCCGCAAGGAAGCTTACACCGGCCGCGCCAAATCCGACCTCGCCGAATGGATAGCGGCGCAGCGCGTTCCTGCGTGACCTAGCAACTGCACCCGGCCTTCTTCGCCGTTCGCTTCGGCGCCGTGCGGGCGAATTCGGCTGGCGTGAGTTCGTTGTCGAGGTCCCTGTCGGCGGATTCGAACTTGTCGACCGTTGCCACCGCCCATTCCTCGAAGGTGAGCAGGTTGTTGCCGTCCCTGTCCAGCTTGCGGAACGCGTCTGTGCGGGTGGACAGCATTTCCCGCCGGCTGATGCTCAGGTTGCGATCGCGGTCGTAGCGAAAGAAGCGGCGCTGTTCGCGCGTCAGCTCGGTTGCCTCGGGGGGTGCAGGCCCGACCAGGCCGGCAATGTCCGCTTCCGGCAGTGCCTCCTCGGTCGGCGCGGGAACGGGGAGCGGCGGCGGCGCACCCTCTTCCACCTGCGCCCTGCCCTGCCACCAGAACAGGCCAACGCCCGCGAGAACAAGCGCGAGCACTGCGCCCAAAACCATGCGATTCATAATGCGCGCACCCGAAGGAGAACGCTGTCCCTGGGTTCCAGCCTACTGTCAGCGACCGAAAATGCCAGTGCGAACAGCAAGCACCATCGCCGCCGGGCCGTCCAGCATGGGGCGCTGCAACCGCAAGGATCGGCCGGCGAGCGCATCGATGACCGTCAGGCTCCTCAGAACACGCGGAAGCCGTCGATCTGGGCCGACGGTCAAATCCGTTTCCTTGCCGCCCCAGGCCCAGGCATCGGCCGCCGACCAGCGGCTGCAGGCTTGGCGTATTTCGCCGTCGGAGCCCTCTTTTCCGAAGCTTCGGGCGAGGCACTGCCACACCATCGCCCGGCCACGGGCCAATTGGCCGACAGCCGCCGCATCGATGGGTTCCGCCACCAGCATCGCCTCCCAACCATCGACCAAGGCCACAAGGGCATCGCTTTGGAAGCCACACTCTCCGAGCGCGGCCAACAGCGGCTCCCCTTTCGCCCATAGTTCGGCAGGTTGTAAAAACTGGTCACGCCACCACGCCAGCCTGATCTGGTGCACAATCGGCTCAACCGGGCGATCGCCTATGCGGGCGAGCCTTTCGTCTAGGCAAAGGAGCGCGGCAGAGGCGTCTCGCGCCCGTGCCGGGGCATAGGCCAGCGCCAGCCGATAGGGCGGTGAAAGCGTCTCGGGATCCAGCAAGGCCATGCGCCCCTCATCTTGCTGCACGCCATGTTAAGTCAACCGGGAAAGCCGGTCTTAACCATCTGCTTACGCAACTCGATTACCTAGTCGCGCTACAGGCATGCTGTGATGAAAAGTTTTCGTGGAAGGTATCCCACCATGGGTATTCGTGCATTCTTCGAGCGACTGCGCCGGGCGCAGGGCGGCAATGCGGCCATGCTGGTCGGTCTTGGCCTCCCCGTGCTGGTAGGCGGCACGGGCTATGCCGTCGACACCGCGCAATGGTACCTCTGGAAGCGTGAGCTGCAGTACGCCGTGGACCAGGCCGCGATTGCCGGCGCATGGGCGAAGGCGCAGAATGCGACCGGAAACGGCTACGTCGACCGTGCCCAGCGCGAGTATGATGCGAACATTGCCCTGGTGACCAATTTCGACAGCGGCGCGCAGGTGTCGCTGGAAAACTACGACGGCGGGACGAACAATTCCGTCCGGGTGACGGCCACGGCAACCGGCAACCTGCCGTTTGCGTCCTACATCATGGGCACCACGACGACCGTGCGTGCCACGGCGCTGGCGATCCACGAACCGGCAGTCACCTGGAACCCCTGCCTGCTTGCGCTCGACGAAGACGAATCGCAGGCCGTCCGCTTCAACGGCGGACCGACCGTGAATGCGGCGTGCGGCGTCGGCTCGCTTTCGGATGCGGCAGATTCCATTGCGATCATCGGCAACTCCGGCACGTTCAATCTCGGATATGTCATTACCGCAGGCGGCTTTTCGGATCCCCATGGACGGGCCGGTTCGGTCACGCGTGCGGAGAACATGGGCGACCTCGCCGATCCGCACGAGGGGCTGACCCCGCCGGACAACCCCACTCCTCGCACTCTGACCTGCCCGAGCAACGAGTCGAACTGGACAGCGGACAAGAACACGCAGATCACCCAAACTTACAGCTACTGGACGAGGTCGCAGGGCAATTACGTCGCTTACACCTCGCAGGCCAACCCGAGGGCCGAGGTCGTCAACCCGGCCACTACCGAACAGGACATTCGCTTCACGCAAGAGCCGACCAATCCCGACCCGCTGGTCGAGGATACCTACACGGAAATTTCCGGCCGCGGGAACGATCGCGTGTACGAACGCGAACGGCGCACGACGACCATCACCTACACCGACAAGAACTACTACGCTCCCATCGATTCCGCGATGCAGCCTGGGACCTACAGCGACTTCACCCTTTCCTGCGACACGACGCTGGCAGGCGGGATCTACGTCATCAACGGCGGCAACCTGAAGGTGAACGCGCAGTACAGCCTTACCGGAACGGGCGTGATGTTCGTCCTGCTTAACGGCGCCGGGCTGGAAATCGCCGGTGGCGCGACCATCAACCTGAGCGCCATGCAGACGGTCGAACAGCTCGTGGCTGCCGGCGTTGCCGCCGACCAGGCCGAGCGGATGAAGGGCATGCTTATCTTCGAAGACCCCGAGGGCCCGGGCAACGACAACCACAGCATCACCGGCAATTCCGGCGTGGTGATGAATGGGATCGTGTACCTGCCGGAAAGCGAACTCAAGATTGCAGGGTCCATGCGCGGCACCAGCACATGTCTCGAGTTGGCGGCCGGCACGCTCGACATTGGCGGCGATGCCAACCTTGCGACGCTGTGCCCGGCCAACGTCGTGCCGCGTTCGAACATCTCGACCCGCAAGTCGCAAGTCAGGCTGGTGGGATGACGGCCTTGCGTATCCTCCACCGCCTTGCTGCGGCCGATGACGGCACGATGGCGATCGAGACGGCGTTCATCGCCCCTATCCTCGCCATCATGTGCCTCGGCGGGTTCGAGGCCAGCCGCATCGTCTCGCGCAACACCGAGCTGCGCACCGCGCTGGCCGAGGCCGGCAGCATTGCCGTCGCCAGCCCGCCCGACAGCCAGGCGCGGATCGACGCGGTCGAGGATATTGTCGAGGCATCGACCGGTTCGGACGACAGCGAGGTAACCGTGGCGCAGAAATTCCGCTGCAACAACGATGCCACGTTCGTCGATTCGAAGGGCAGTTGCACCGTGAACGCGGTGATTTCGACCTATCTGCAGATTACCATAACCGACACCTACACGCCTGCCTGGACCAGCTTCGGTATCGGCAGTCCGGTATCCTTGTCGGTGACCAAGACGGTGCAGACGTCGTGAGCGGCGCACGCGCTTTTCTTGCTCGCCTCCGGCGCGACAGTCGCGGCGCGGCGATTATCGAGTTCGCCGTTCTCGCACCGCTCGTGATCGGGCTTATGCTGGGCGTGCTGCAGGTCGGCATCGCGATGCAGGCCCAGAATTCCCTGCGCAGCATCGCCGCTGAGACCGCGCGCTATGCGGTCGTCCAGTACCAGAAGGACCTGACGCCCAACAACGCCGCGATCGAAACGCAGGCCCGGTCGATCGCGACCTCTTCGCCGTTCAACCTCAAGAACACCGTCACGGTCCGGGTGACCGATGCGGCCACGCAGCGCGTGACCGGCGCGCTCGAGAAAACGATGGTGATCACTTACACCGTGCCCTCGGTGCTGCCGCTCTTCAATTGGGCAAGCCCCACCATCAGCCACACCCGGCCGATCTTCGTCCTCGATTGACGGGCGCGGAGGCGCTGCGGGCCCCCATCCCTACCAAATTAACCATAGGCGTTTGCGATGTGCTTACGTGCAGCGCTTAGAGAGGACGGCACGATGGAGCGGACAGCATCATCCCTCAGTGCCTTCAGGGGCTTCCTTGCCAGCCTGGCCCAAGACCGGGCGGGCAATACGCTTGCGCTAATCGCGGCGGCCATGCTGCCCCTCCTGGCCATCGTCGGCAGCGGCATCGACATGGGCCGCGCTTACGTGGTCCAGACCCGCTTGCAGCAGGCCTGCGATTCCGCCGTGCTGGCTGCCCGAAAGCGGCTAGGTTCCGAAGTCGTGACCACCGGCGTCGTGCCGACGGAAGTCGCAGCGACCGGCAACCGGTTTTTCAACCTCAATTTCCGCAACGGCAGCTATTCGACCTACGACCGCAACTTCCAGATGGCGCTCGAAGCGGACTATTCCATCAGCGGTGTCGCCACGATCGACATGCCGATGTCGGTCATGCGGGTGTTCGGGCAGACGGAAATGCCCATCCAGGTCAACTGCGCCAGCATCCTCAACTTCCAGAACCTCGACATCATGATGTCGATCGATGTTACCGGGTCGATGCGCCACACCAATCCGGGCGACACCCTATCCCGCCTCGATTCAGTGAAAGCCGTCATCCGCAACTTCCACGCCCAGCTCGAAGGGGCGAAAGGCGCCGACACACGCATCCGCTACGGCTTCGTGCCCTATGCGACCAATGTGAATGTCGGCGCATTGCTGCGTGACGAGTGGATGGTGGATGACTGGGCCTATCAATCCCGGGAAGAGACGGGCGTAACAATTCCGGCGGTCGGCAAAACCGAGTGGACCAACTGGACCTATGTTTCGGGTACCCGACCCGATTGGAATACCGGATGGTCGCTGGTGAGCACCTATACCGCAACATGGAATCCGCCGCCTGCGCCCGACCAGTCCGGCTACTATTCATGCAACGGGACCCAACCTGCCGACACGTTCGTATTCGATCACGTCCCGGTGGGTACGGCGACAACGACGGTGCAAATCAATCCGCCGGCGGTCATTACGACGCAAAAGATGCGGGCGACCGAAAACGGGATCCGCTACCGCACCGTGATTACGGGTAACACCTGCCGGATCGAGTCCCTCGAATCGACGAATTACGTCCAGGACTTCGATGAGGTCACGACCGTCCCGTCCGTCGACCAGATCCAGTATCGCTATCGCGCCATTTCCCGCGATGTCAGCAACTGGCGCGCGGAAACCGAAGGCTGCATCGAGGAACGCAAGTCGACGAAGCTGAGCGATTTCAGCAGCGTGAACCTCAACCAGAATATGGACCTCGACATCAACCGCGTTCCGAGCGCATCGAACAGCGACACCCAGTGGCGGCCGCGGTATCCCGAAGCGATTTACACGCGCAAGATCATGAACAACGGTTCCGGCGAATTCTGGAAGCCGCAGGTGGTCACGACAGACGAGTACGCCCAGACCGGGCTGTGGTGGTTCAGCGACTGCCCCGCCCCTGCCGCGAAGCTCGCCGAGATGAATGCGACCGCCCTCAACAGCTATCTCGATACGTTGACGCCTTATGGTGCGACCTATCACGACATCGGCATGATTTGGGGCGGGCGGCTGCTGTCGCAGAACGGCCTGTTCGCCAGCGAGAATGCGAATGTTTCGGCGACCAAGCCGACCTCGCGCCACCTGATCTTCCTCACCGACGGGCAGACCGAGCCCTATGACCTGGCCTATGGCGCCTATGGGGTCGAACCGATCGACGATCGGCGGTGGGATTCTTCCATGTCTTTGAGCCTTGCCCAGACGATCGAGAAGCGCTTCGAGTTCGCTTGTTCGGAGGTGAAGAAGAACAACACCACCGTTTGGGTCATCGCCTTCGGCACCTATGCTAACCAGGCGATGCAGAACTGCGCCGGGCCTGGTCGCTATTTCGAAGCGGCCAACGCCAGCCAGCTCAACGAGGCCTTCGTCGCCATTGCCAAGTCCATGGGCGACTTGCGGATCACCAACTGATGATGGCGCGTCGGCCGAACCTGCTGGCAGATCGCGATGGCGTGACCTTCGTCGAATTTGCGCTGATTTCCCCGGTCCTGCTGATCGCGTTGATGGGTGCGCTGGATGCAGGCTTCAACGCCTATATGTCCGTCATGCTTCGCGGGGCTGTTGCCGATGCTGCGCGCGGCGCCACCATCGAGGCCGCCAATGGCGGCGCACTCGATGCCGAGGTCGCGGCAAGCGTTCGCCGCGTCCTGCCCTCTGCCGCCTTTACCTACGCACGCAAGAGCTACGACAGCTTTTCGGTGGTCGGCACGCCCGAGGACTTCAGCGACGTCAATACGGATGGCTCTTGCAACAACGGCGAGCCTTACGAAGACGCCAACGGCAACGGGCTGTGGGATCCGGACCGCGGCCGCGGGGGCAATGGCGGGGCGCGCGACGTGGTCGAATACAAGGTCACCATGCGCTACAATCGCCTGTTCCCGGCACCGGCGCTGATCGGGCTGCCGCCCCAGTTCTCGGTGACGGCTACGACGCTCCTGCGCAACCAGCCGTTTGCCGACAATCGCGCAGCGCCCGCGACGAGGAACTGCACGTGAGCGCTGCGGCTTGTCTGATCCGCCGTCTGCGGCCTTCGCAGAGCGGCGTGGCGATGACGGAGTTTGCGCTGGCTGCCCCGCTGCTGATGCTGGCGGGCCTGTATGGCGCGGAAACGGCGTGGCTCACGATCACCCATATGCGGGTTAACCAGGTGACGCAGGAAATCGCCGACGATGCCTCGCGTATCGGCGAGATATCGGCGCTTGAAACCCGCAAGATCTACGAAAGCGACGTCAACGACCTGCTCTACGGCGCCCATCTCGAAACCGACTCGCTGAACTTCTTCGCCAATGGCCGGGTCATCATCAGCAGCCTCGAAGTCGTGCCCGACAGCGACCCCGATCGCCAGTACATCCACTGGCAGCGGTGCAAGGGCCGGCTGAACTGGGCGTCCAATTACGGCAATGAAGGTGACGGCCTGACGGGCACCAGCTTCACCGGCATGGGTCCGACCGGCGACAAGGTGACGGCGCTGGAGGATGACGCTGTCATGTTCGTCGAGGTTGCATACAACTACCAGCCCCTGTTCGGCAGCATGTTCGTCAGCAACCGGCTGATCACGTCCTATGCCGCGTTCAATGTTCGTGACACGCGCGACCTGGCGCAGATCTACCAGCGCAACGTATCGAACCCGGACCCGGTGTCGGGTTGCACGACGTTCAGCGACTTCAGCGGCAATACCACGGTGGTCGCGCCGGCCGGAACCTACACGCCCCCGTCGGGCGGAGGCGGTTCGACCAGTACGTCCTCGACCAGCACCAGCAGTTCGGGTGGCAGCTCTGGGGGCAGCAGCTCCGGCGGCGGCTCGTCCGGCGGTGCCTCTTCCGGGGGCGCCTCTTCCGGGGGCGCCTCTTCCGGGGGCGCCTCTTCCGGGGGTGCCTCGTCCGGAGGCGCATCGTCCGGAGGCGGCCCGGGGGTCTAAGGCCCCCCGGCCGGACGCGTCAGCCCCGGTAGCAGACCTTTTTCGCCGCCTCGACGATACGGGCCGTGTCGACCAGCGCCAGCTTCTCGAGGTTCGCAGCATAGGGCAGCGGCACATCCTCGTTGGCCACCCGCAGCACCGGGGCATCGAGATGGTCGAAGCCGTCCTCCATGCAGATCGCCATCACTTCGGACGCAATCGAACAGGTCGGCCAACCTTCCTCCGCCACGATCAAGCGGTTGGTCTTGGCAAGCGAGGCAAGGATCGTCTCCTTGTCGAGCGGGCGCAGGGTACGCAGGTCGATAACTTCGGCATCGATGCCTTCCTCCGCCAGCTTGTCTGCCGCTTCGAGCGCCCAACCGACCGCAATCGAATAGCTGACGATGGTCACATCAGCGCCTTCGCGCATGATCCGCGCCTTGCCGATGGGCAGGACGTGGTCGTCGAGTTCGGGCAGCTCGAAGGTGCGGCCATAGACCAGCTCGTTCTCGAGGAAGACCACCGGGTCGTCCGAACGGATCGCAGCCTTGAGCAGGCCTTTCGCATCCGCCGCATCATAGGGCGCGATCACGATCAGGCCCGGCACGCTAGCGTACCACGGGCCGTAGTTCTGGCTGTGCTGCGCGCCGACGCGTGACGCCGCGCCATTGGGGCCGCGGAACACGATCGGGCAACGCATCTGGCCGCCCGACATGTAGTTGGTCTTGGCCGCCGAATTGATGATGTGGTCAATCGCCTGCATGGCGAAATTGAAGGTCATGAACTCGACGATCGGGCGCAGGCCGCCCATCGCCGCACCCGTACCGATGCCGGCAAAGCCGTATTCGGTGATCGGCGTGTCGATCACGCGCTTCGGCCCGAATTCGTCGAGCAAGCCCTGGGTGACCTTGTAGGCGCCCTGGTACTCGGCGACTTCCT
Source organism: Parerythrobacter aurantius (assembly GCF_045291475.1). NCBI lineage: Bacteria > Pseudomonadati > Pseudomonadota > Alphaproteobacteria > Sphingomonadales > Erythrobacteraceae > Parerythrobacter > Parerythrobacter aurantius. The sequence goes on along the minus strand of NZ_CP147985.1, from coordinate 2,369,832 downwards.
CGCCCATGACGAAGACCCGCTCGTCGCGGCGCATTTCCTCGGCCATGGCATCGCGCAGCGCTTCGCGGACAGTGACCTTAACCATATTGGTCCCGGCGGGAATCTCGGGGTCGTTTTGGGGCTTGCTGACCGGCTTTTCCGGAGCAGCAGCGACTTCAACCGATGCCGGAGCTGGCGCATGTTCGGCCACGGGGGCAGCAGGAGCGGCAGCTTCGCCCTCCCCGCCCAGCATGGCGATCACTGTGCCGACCTTCACGTTCTCGGTCCCCTCGGGCACCAGGATCTTGCCGAGCACGCCATCGTCCACGGCCTCGAATTCCATGGTCGCCTTGTCGGTCTCGATCTCGGCGATGATGTCGCCGATGGCGATCTCGTCGCCTTCCTGCTTGAGCCACTTGGCGAGCGTGCCTTCCTCCATCGTCGGCGACAGCGCGGGCATCTTGAGTTCGATTGCCATGGCTCAGTACTCCCCCACCAGCACATCGGTGTAGAGTTCGCTTGGCGCGGGTTCCGGCGAGTTCTCGGCGAAGTCCGCGCTCTCGGCCACGCGCGCGCGGATCGCCTTGTCAATGGCCTTGAGGTCCTCCTCGCTCTTGCCCTTGTCCAGCAGCACTTTCTTCAAACCTTCGATCGGATCGTGATGATCGCGCTGTTCCTGCACTTCCTCGCGGGTGCGGTACTTGGCCGGGTCGGACATAGAATGCCCCCGATAACGATAGGTGTTGCACTCCATCAGCACCGGCCCGTTGCCCTCGCGCACGTGCTTGAATGCGACTTCGGCGGCGGCGCGCACTTCGAGCACGTCCATCCCGTTCACTTCCATCCCGGGAATGCGGAAGGCGGTGCCGCGGCGATGGAACCGGGTTTCGGCCGAACTGCGCTTCGAGGCGGTGCCCATGGCGTACTGGTTGTCCTCGACGACGAACACGATGGGCAGGTTCCAGAGCGCCGCCATGTTGAAGGTTTCGTAGACCTGGCCCTGGTTCGCGGCCCCATCGCCGAAATAGGCGAGGCACAGCCCGCCGTCATTGTTGTACTTGTGCGCGAATGCGAGCCCGCCCCCGAGCGCGACCTGCGCACCGACGATGCCGTGGCCACCATAGAATTTATGCTCGGTGCTGAACATGTGCATCGAGCCGCCCTTGCCCTTGGAGATGCCCGCTTCGCGGCCGGTCAGCTCGGCCATGATGATGTTGGGATCGATATCGTAAGCGAGCATGTGGCCGTGATCGCGATACCCGGTGATGACGCTGTCCTTGTCGCCGTCGAGCGCCGACTGGAGACCGATGGCGACCGCCTCCTGCCCGATATAGAGGTGGCAGAAGCCGCCGATGAGGCCGAGACCGTAGAGTTGCCCTGCCCGCTCTTCGAACCGCCGGATGAGCAGCATCTGTTCGTAGAACTGGAGCATTTCCTCGACGCTGGCGTCGTAGCGCTTGTTCTTCTCGAAGGCTTCCTGAAGGCTGTGGAGGATGAAATCATCGTCCTGCGGGCCGTGACCTGCCTTTGCGGCGGGCGAGTTGCGGGTGCTGGCTTTGGCCAAGGGGGCATTCCTCCGGTAACGGGTCTCCCCCACATCGCCGTGCGGGGCTTGCGCGGCCTATAAGACCAAGCGCGCGCAGCGTGCAACGCCAAGTGGCGCCGGACGCTACGGAAATACCTATGCGTAGAGGCTAATTGCCCGAAACGGGCTCCTGGGGTTCAAGTTCGAGCACGAACTCGTCCGGCCGAACCAGGTTATGCTGTTCGCGGATCAGCGTGGCCACGAAATCCGGATCGACGTTTTCGGGATCGAGCGCGTCGACGTTCTGCTGCATCTCCGCGCGGGCCTTCTCGAGTTTCGCAATCTGCGCCTTGCGTTGTTCGAGCAGCTGGGCCTGTTCACCCCAGGCGAGCAACCCGCTCGGCCCGAAAAGCGCCATGCCCGCCATCAACAGCAGCGCCACGAGCGCCAGCCCGTGAGTCAGTTGTTCGCGCGGCAGCCTGATACGATGTCCCTGACGTAGCATGACAACGATAGAATCAGCTTTTTCGGGGTCCATCAACCCGCCACCTCGTGTTTGCGACGAAACGATTCCTGCGCGAGTCGAACCGTGCCCTAGACGGGGCCGATTCGCCAGCCACGCAAAGGCAAACGCGCGAAACCTTGCACAGCGATATGATATGCGATATAGTTTCTTTTGAAACCAATTATCCCCTCAAGGAGACCCCCATGGCAGACCTGTTCGAAAACCCCGCCGGGCTCGACGGCTTCGAATTCGTCGAATTCTGCGCCCCGGAAAAAGGCGTGCTGGAACCGGTGTTCCAGGCGATGGGGTTCACCCATGTCGCAACGCACAGGTCTAAAGACGTTCATCTGTGGCGGCAGGGCGGCATCAACCTGATCGCCAATTACGAGCCACGCAGCGCGGCGTGGTATTTCGCCCGCGAGCATGGCCCGTCGGCCTGCGGCATGGCTTTCCGCGTTCGCGATGCTCGCAAGGCCTACGACCACCTGCTCGCCAAGGGTGCCGAACCCGTCCAGGTCCAGACCGGTCCGATGGAACTGCACATCCCGGCCATCCGCGGGATCGGCGGCGCCATTCTGTACCTGGTCGATCGCTATGCCGACGAGGAGGGTCGCGGCCTGTCGATCTACGATATCGATTTCGAATACCTGCCGGGTGTCGAGAAGCACCCTGTCGGCGCCGGTTTCAAGCTGATCGATCACCTGACCCACAACGTTTACGGCGGTCGCATGAAGTACTGGGCGGACTACTACGAGACGCTCTTCAACTTCCGCGAAATCCGCTTCTTCGACATCAAGGGCGAATACACCGGGCTCACCTCCAAGGCGCTGACAGCTCCCGACGGCAAGATCCGCATCCCCCTCAACGAGGAAGGCGAAGGCGGCAAAGGCCAGATCGAGGAATTCCTGCGCCAGTTCAACGGGGAAGGCATCCAGCACATTGCCCTCATCTGCGATGATCTCGTTGCCTGCTGGGACCGCCTCCAGGGCCTCGGCGTGCCCTTCATGACTGCCCCGCCCGCCACCTACTACGCGATGCTCGACGAGCGCCTGCCGGGCCACGGTGAAGATGCCGAAGCGCTCAAGATGCGCGGCATCCTGCTCGACGGGACCACGGAAGGTGGCCAGCCGCGCCTGTTGCTGCAGATCTTCGCGCAGGCGCAGGTCGGGCCGGTGTTCTTCGAATTCATCCAGCGCAAGGGCGACGAAGGCTTCGGAGAGGGAAATTTCAAGGCCCTGTTCGAAAGTATGGAGCGTGACCAGATCGAACGCGGCGCGCTCAAGGTCGAGGAGCCGGCAGAATGAGCGCCCATCCCGTCAAGCTCGGCGGCATCCACCACACCGCCTATCGCTGCAAGGACGCGAAAGAAACCGTCGAATGGTACGGCCGCGTGCTCGGCATGGACTATACCACGGCCTTCGCCGAGGACCATGTTCCCTCGACCGGCGCCTACGATCCGTACATGCATGTTTTTCTCGATGCAGGGAACGGGAACGTTCTCGCGTTTTTCGAGTTACCCCACCAACCCGAGATGGGACGTGACGAGAACACGCCCGCATGGGTCCAGCACCTCGCCTTTCGGGTCGCGTCGGAAGAAGAGCTGCTAAAGGCCAAGGAGCACATCGAGGCACAGGGCATCGATGTGCTCGGCCCCACCCATCACGGCATCTTCAAGTCGATCTATTTCTTCGACCCCAATGGCCACCGGGTGGAACTCGCCACGGATATCGGCACCGACGAACAATATGCAGAACTGAAGCGCGTCGCCCCGCTGATGCTCGACGAATGGAGCCAGACAAAGAAGGCTCCACGCCACGCCGACTGGCTGCACGAAATTGCCCGCGCGGAACACGCCCAGGGCTGACACCGCCACAATTTCGGAACCCTGCCAAACCCGGCCCGTTCGATTGGTACGATCGAAGGGGAAATGATGATACTTGCCGCCAACACCCGGGCCGACGAAGGCCTGGGCCAGACCATCGACACGATTGCCACGCTCCATGACCAGCTTGGCCTGATGGCCGATGCCGCCGTCCGTGCCCTGCCCGGCCTTGCCATTGCCCTTGTCATTCTCTTCCTCACCTGGGTTGTCGCCCGCCTCGCGATGCGGATCACCAACCGCGTTCTCGAGCGGACAGAGCTGAGGCCGGCACTCGAGAACCTGATACGAACATTGGTGAAGCTCGGCATCTGGATCATCGGCCTAATGATTGCCGCCGTGGTGGTCATGCCCGGCCTCACCCCTGCAAGCCTGATCGCCGGCCTCGGCATCGGCGCGGTCGCTATCGGTTTCGCTTTCCAGGATATTTTCGAAAACTTCCTCGCCGGCATCCTCATCATGCTGCGCAAGAAGATGCGCATCGGCGACATCATCGAATGCGACGGCATCTCCGGCAAGGTCGAGCATATCACGCTGCGCGAAACCTATGTCCGCAAGCTTTCCGGCGAAGTCACGCTGGTGCCCAATTCCATGCTGTTCAAGAATCCGGTCGAGATCCTGACCGACGAAACGCAGCGCCGTCACGAGCTGATTGCCGGCGTGTCCTACGATACCGACCTCGACAAAGCGGCATCGGTGATCCGCAAGGCGGTGGAAAGTGTCGATGACGTCGATAACGGCAAGGGCATCGATGTTTTTGCCGTCGAATTCAACGCCAGTTCGGTCGACTTCAAGGTGCGCTGGTGGGCGGGATCCAAGCCTCGCGACATGTGGGAGAGCAAGGACAAGGTGATCCGCGCCATCAAGCGCGCGCTTGACGATGCGGGGATCGAGATTCCGTTCCCCTATGTGACCCACACCTTCAAGGAAGCCATTCCGCTTGGGAGCGATGCCAAAAGCTGTTAGCCGCGATGGGTGGCTGATCGAAACCTTCCCCCCGGTGCGACCACCGGCCTGACAAGTTCCGACCAGTTCGGCCTCAGCCTGCTGACCGGGGTCACGGTCGCCAATGCCTATTATATCCATCCGATCATCGCCGATATTGCGCGCAGCTTCGACGTATCGGCTACACAGATCGGGCTAGTCCCGGCGTTCAACCAGATCGCGCTGGCATTGGGTATATTCCTGCTGTTGCCGCTGGGGGACCGGATCAGCAACCGCACACTTTCGCTGGTGCTGGCCGCCTGCCAGACCGCCATGCTGGTGGTGATGGCATTGGCGCAGTCCTTCTGGCTGTTCGTGACCGCCTCGACCGTGCTCGGCTTTGTCACGATCGTGCCCTATCTCCTGCCGGCCTATGCCTCCAAGCGCGTCCCGCCGGAAAACCTCGGCAAGGTCACTTCCCTGCTGACGGCGGGGATCATCGTCGCCATCCTGCTGGCACGCGTCGGCGCGGGGCTGGTTGCACACGAGACCGACTGGCGGGCGGTGTACTGGATCGCAGCGGCAATGATGGCTGCGGTCACTTGCGCCATCCCCTTCATAATGGAGGGCCGTGCCAAGGATGCTTCGCCGGCTGCCCGGCAAAGCTATGTCGCACTGGTCGGCTCGACCGTCACGCTGCTGAAAGAACATCCCAACATCGCGCTTTCCGGCGTCATCCAGGCACTCAATTTCGGGATCTTCCTGGTCGTCTGGCTGGGGCTCGCATTCCATCTCACCAGCCCCGCTATGGGCTATGGCACCGATACCGTGGGATATCTCGCCGCGGTAGCGATGGTCAGCGTCTATGCTACCCCGCGCCTCGGCAAGTGGGCGGACAAGGTTGGCCCTTATCGCGCAAGGCTCAGGTTCGGCACGATCCAGTTCGTCGGCGTGTTGCTTTACTGGCCGACGGGGTCGAGCCTGTGGCTCCTGCTCATCCCGCTGGTCCTGACCAATATCGTCGGTCCCAGTGTCGATGTCGCGGGCAGGATGACGTTCCTCAGCCTCGCCCCCGAAATCCGCACGAGGTTGATGACCGGCTACATCATCCTGATGTTCATCGGCGCAGGCATGGCCAGCTGGGCCGCACCGGTCGCTTACGACATAAGCGGCTGGGGCGGGATCGCCGCGTTCTGCGCCGCCATGTCGCTCGGCATCGTCGGCCTGAGCTGGATGGCCCTCAGCCGTCAGGAAGCCTGAAGCGCGCCCAGGAATTCGCGGATCCGCTTGGCGTTCTCGCCAAGATCGCTCTGCCCGACCCGGCTGATCGAACGCATGTCGACGCGGGTCTTGCCGTCGCCCGTTGCGGTGGCACGCACGACGACAATATCCTCGAACCGCAGCCACGAAGCATAAGCGACAGCTTCGAGCCGCCCCTCCGCAGGCACGGCAGCCGCGATAGTCCAGCCGCGCGCCTTGGCCAGTTCCTCGGCCTTGGCGATCACCTCGGCCGGCGTGCCGTCGAGCGTGATACCCGTCAGGTCGCCATAGCCCTTACGATGCTCGGCTTCCCATTTCTCGACGGTATCGACCCCGCGCAGGTTGTCGGCAGGAATGCTCAGCGCCGAATAGGTCGGAGGGTTATCGAGATCGGTCGTCACGTCGTGGATGAAGGGAAAATTGCCTGCCGTGCTTCGCAGAATCACCAACGCACTGAAACCGGCCGCACCCAGGAGGAAACCGACAACTGCCTTGCGCCCGGCGGGCCATCCGGTGCGCCAGTTCATGACCAGCGCCACCAGCCCGATGACCGCGACACCGCCGCAGGCCATGCTCATGTAAACGAACGACATGAAGCCCGGCAGCTTCCCGATGACGTCATAGCGCGCCAGCGTCGTGCCGATGAGGGCTATGGCGATGGCGGCAAGCGCGGCCCAGAAGGCAAGGCCGCTGATCCGATGCGTCCAGGGATGGGTGTTCATGATCTGCGGTCTCCCCCCGAGAAATGTGCTGGTGTCCCCGAGAGGATTCGAACCTCCGGCCCCCGGATTAGGAATCCGATGCTCTATCCTGCTGAGCTACGGGGACGCCGCAGCCGCCTTAGGGCGAAGCAACGCGCCTTTCAATCAGTTGAGTTCATCGGGCGGCGCGACCGGTATCAGTAGCGGTGCGACGGCAATGCCTTCCTCGAGCAGTTCGCGCGCCTCGTCAGCGGTTGCCTTGCCGTGGATCAGCGCCTCGTCGCGCTCGCCATAGTGCATCTCGCGCGATCGCTTCGCGAATTCCTCGCCGACCCAGGTGCTGTCCTTGATCGTCTCCGCCTGCACCCTGGCGAGGGCCTTCATGGCCTCGACCAGTTTGGCGGGAAGCACTTGTCCGCTACCGCCGCCGCTGACGGCACCCGGCTCCGGCTTGGCAGCGGGCTGGTTGCGCGCATTGCCCTTGGCCGGCACGGCAGGCGCCATCGGGGCTTTGGCAACCTGTTCGCAGCCACATTGCGGGCATTGCAACAGGCCATTCGCCAGCTGCTCCTCATAGTCGGCCGTCGAGCGAAACCAGCCCTCGAAGCGGTGGCTTTGGGAACAGGTGAGGTCGAACACGATCATGACGCGGGCGATGTAGCGACAGGACGCCGGTTGGCAAGGCTCGGCACCTGCGCGCGGACCTCGGCGATGCGACCGAGGTCGATGTCGCAGAAACCCAGTCCCGGCGACTCGCCTCCCATGTCTAGCAGCACCTCGCCCCAGGGGTCGACGACCAGGCTGTGGCCGTAGGTCTCGCGGCCATCCTCGTGCTTGCCGACCTGTGCTGCCGCGACGACAAAGGCGCTCGCCTCGATAGCGCGGGCGCGCTGGAGGACGTGCCAGTGTGCCTTCCCGGTCGGGACAGTGAAGGCAGCGGGGATAGCAATGACGTCGCAGGCCCGCTGGCCCAGCGCCTCGAACAGGGCGGGAAAACGCAGGTCGTAACAGATCGTCATGCCGAGCGTGCCGACCGGCGTCGCCGCCGTCACCGCCTTGTCGCCCGCACGGTAAGCGTTCGATTCCCGCCAGCTTTCGCCGTTCGCAAGATCCACATCGAACATGTGCATCTTGTCGTAACGGGCAGCGATATCGCCTGCGCTATCTATCAGGAAGGATCGATTGGCCCATCGTTGCTCGGCGGTATCCACCGCCAGCGATCCGATCGCGACCCATATGCCATGCCCGGCCGCTGCCGCCCGGGCGCGCGCAAGGACGATATTGTCGTCCTCTGCGCGGATCTTCGCTGCGCCTCGCTGCCGGTTGCGGTCGAGCATGCCGGTCATTTCCGGTGTAAAGATGATTTCTGCACCGCCAGCCGCCGCCTCCGCGATGGCCGTATCCAGGATATCGGCATTGGCCACCGGTTCTATGCCGGTGGTCATCTGGAGGACGGCAATTTTCGCCATCAGTCCGCTAGCATCGCATCGAGCTTGCCGTCCCGCTCGAGCGAAGCGAGATCGTCCGAACCACCGATGTGAACCCCGCCGATGAATATCTGCGGCACCGTCCGGGCCATCGGGGCACGCTCCATCATCTCGTCCCTCTTGGGTCCGCCCATGGTGATGTCGTACTCGTTGTAGGCAACGCCCTTCTCGTCGAGCAACCGCTTGGCACGAAAACAATAGCCGCAGCCGAACTTCGTGTAGATGTCGACGGTTACCTCTGCCATCGCAATAGTCCTTGTTTTACAGTCTCTTCGCAGGTCTTGAACGGCCCACCTTCCCACCTATATCGGGGATGTGAAGCGGTGCCGCAATGGGCCATTCACAACAACCATCGGGACGCCGTGCAATCGGGTCCCGTACACACCAAATTGCTCGATGGAGGATTTGCATATGTCACGTCTCGATTTCACCCCCTACCGCCGCAGCACCGTCGGCTTCGACCGGCTGTTCGATATGCTGGAGAGCCAGGTGCGCCAGAACAGCGGCGACAATTACCCCCCTTTCAACATCGAAAAGCGCGGTGACGACAACTATCGCATCACGCTGGCCGTCGCCGGCTTCCGCCCGGGCGATCTCGATATCACCGCCCAGCAGAACCTGCTGACGGTAGTTGGCCGCAAGCACGACGAAACTACCGATGGCGAAATGCTGCATGTCGGCATCGCCAACCGCGGGTTCGAACGCCGGTTCGAATTGGCAGACTACGTCCGGGTCGAGAATGCCGACCTCGCCGACGGCCTGCTGGTGATCGACCTGGTCCGCGAAGTGCCCGAAGCAATGAAGCCCAAGAAGATCCTCGTCGGCGGCCAGAAGCCGCTCGAGATCGTCGAAGGCGACAAGAAGGACGCCGACGCCGCCTGACGCGCGGTTTCTCCGTGAAACCCGAAGGGCCCGCCCGAGAATCGAGCGGGCCCTTTTCGTATGCGGGAAAAAGTTTGGGGCGGACCCGCTTGAAAGTCCGCCCCGCGACGGTGACGCCGCCTCGTCCGATCCTAACCGTCCGGGTCGCAGAAGACGATCAAGACCGCGACAAGCTCTCGATATGGTGAAGCTTTCATGCCCCCTTGGTGCCTGCCCCGCACCGCTTGCGACTCTATGCGACCCTAGCGCCGATGTGTGAAGAGGCGGCGCGCAGGATTGGTAACTAACGCCCTACTATGGAATGCGGCGCGGGCGAATTATTGCAGGAATGCGACATTCTTGCGCATTTTTGCGAATGTTTGATGCCGGGGCACGCCGACAGTGCCAGGTGCGTTCGTCAGACGAGTCGGCTCTGGTGCACCGCAGCTTCGATGAAACCCGAAAACAGCGGGTGCGGATCGAACGGCTTCGATTTCAGCTCCGGATGGAACTGCACGCCGACAAACCAGGGATGGTCGGGCCGCTCGACAATTTCCGGCAGCAGCCCGTCGGGCGACATGCCGGAGAAGATCAGGCCCTGCCCCTCCAGCGCCTCGCGGTAGGCGACGTTTACCTCGTAGCGATGGCGGTGCCGTTCCGAGATGGACGTGACCCCGCCGTAGATGGCACTGACATGGCTGTTGCCGGCGAGCTTCGCCTCGTAGGCACCGAGACGCATGGTTCCGCCGAGGTCGCCGCCCGCCTCGCGCGTTTCGAGGCCTTCCTTGGTCATCCATTCGGTGATGATTCCCACCACCGGTTCGTCGGTTGCGCCGAATTCGGTCGAGCTCGCCTTGCTGTGACCCGCGGCGCGCGCCGCCTCGATGCAGGCCATCTGCATTCCCAGGCAAATGCCGAAGAAGGGTACGCCCCGCTCGCGTGCGAAGCGGACCGAGGCGATCTTGCCTTCGCTACCCCGCTCGCCGAAACCGCCGGGCACCAGGATCCCGTGCAAGGGCTCGAGCCGCGCCGCGATTTCCGCATCGTCCTTTTCGAACACTTCCGCGTCGATCCAGCGAATGTTGACCTTGACCCGGTTAGCCATGCCGCCGTGCACGAGAGCTTCGTTCAGCGACTTGTAGGCGTCCTGCAGGCCGACATACTTGCCCACGACGCCGATCGTGACCTCGCCTTCCGGGTTGAAGTAGCGGTCGGTCACATCGTCCCATGCAGACAGGTCCGGGGCGGGCGCATCGGTGATGCCGAAACCGCGCAGGACCTCGGCATCGAGTCCCTCGGCGTGATACTGCAAGGGCACCGCATAAATCGACTTGGCATCGAGCGCGGGAATGACCGCTTCCTTGCGAACATTGCAGAAGTTGGCGATCTTTTGCCGGTCGCTTTCGGGTAGCGGGTGTTCGCAGCGGCAGAGCAGCACGTCGGGCTTGATGCCGAGGCTGGCGAGTTCGCGCACCGAATGCTGCGTCGGCTTGGTCTTCAATTCGCCCGCCGCCTTGATGTAGGGCACCAGCGTCACGTGGACGCTGAGCGACTGCATCGGCTCCATTTCATTCCTGAGCTGGCGGATCGCCTCCATGAACGGCAAGCTTTCGATGTCGCCCACCGTGCCGCCGATCTCGCACAGGATAAAATCATGGTCGCCCTGGTCGGCCAGCGCGAATTCCTTGATCGCGTCGGTCACGTGCGGAACCACCTGCACCGTCGCGCCCAGATAATCCCCCCGCCGTTCCTTGGCGATGATCTGCTGGTAGATCCGGCCCGAAGTGACATTGTCGCCCTGGTGCGCCGAGACGCCGGTGAAGCGTTCGTAGTGACCAAGGTCGAGGTCGGTCTCGGCCCCGTCGTCGGTCACGTAGACCTCGCCATGCTGGTATGGGCTCATCGTGCCCGGATCGACGTTGAGATAGGGGTCGAACTTGCGGATGCGGACCTTGTAGCCGCGCGCCTGCAGCAACGCGCCGAGCGATGCCGCCATGAGACCTTTGCCGAGCGAGGAGACCACGCCGCCGGTGATGAAAATATACCGCGCCATGGGAGTTGGGCCTTAAGCTGCGATTGGGATTCGGCGCAAGGGGAATGGGCGGGGATGAGCCCGCAATCCACATTTCACTGCGGCGTGAAAGATTACTGGGCGGGTGCCGGAGCCGGGGCCGATGCGGGGGCCGATGCCGGAGCCGCCTCGCCGCCAGGTGCCTGCTGCGGCGGTACCGCCGGAGCGGCCAGCGGATCGGGCTCGCTCTGGACAGGGGTGCGGTCGAGGGTCGATTCGATCGACGAGCCACCGGAGGTGCGAACCGCCAGCGCCGCCAAAACGATCGAGAGGGTTACGAAGGCTACCGCCAGCCACTTGGTCGTCCGGGTCAGGAAATCGGCCGCGCCGCGCGCGCTCATCATCCCGCTCGGGCTGCCGCCGACACCGAGGCCGCCGCCTTCGCTGCGCTGCATCAGGACGACGCCGACCAGAGCGGCAGCGATGATGGCCTGCACGACCGTGAGAAAGATGAAGAGCGACATGGTTCCTGTCCGGGGTAAAAGCTTCGGGGCGCACTTAGGGCTTGCCGGCCCCGCGCACAAGGTCTGGATGGCAGTACTTGCCCAGCCGGCCTACGCGTCCTCGCCGTCGCCCGCGGCGAGCGCGATCTTCATGAAACTTTCCGCCGTGAGGCTCGCGCCGCCGACCAGCGCGCCGCCGACATCGGCAACGGCCAGAATTTCGCGGGCATTGTCCGGCTTGACCGACCCGCCATAGAGGATGCGGATGACGCTGCCCTGCGCTTCGCCGAACCGTTCGACCAGGAAGCTGCGGATCGCCCTGTGCATGGCGGCGATATCCCCCAGCGTCGGGGTTCGCCCGGTACCGATGGCCCAAATGGGTTCGTAGGCGACGGTCAACCGGTCGCCGGCATCTTCGATTCCATCCGGGAGCGACTGCCGCAATTGCTCCAGCACGAAGGTCTCATGCGTGCCGTCGATGCGGATTGCTTCGGCTTCTCCGCAGCACAGGATGATCTTGAGGCCTGCCGCAATCGCGGCTGCAATCTTTGTGCGGACGAGTTCGTTCGATTCGCCATGGCCCTCGCGGCGCTCCGAATGCCCCAGGATGACGAATTTCGCGCCCGCATCAGCGACCATGGAAGCCGATACGTCGCCAGTGTGCGCGCCTTCGGCAGCCGGATGACAATCCTGTGCGCCGACCCCGATCTGCTCCGCCTCGCGATGGACCGCGTGAATCAGCGTGAACGGGGGGGCGACGGCCACCTCCACCTTCATGTAACGCTGCGCAGCACGGTCGATCGCGCGTGCTTCCGAGAGCATGGCGCGCGTACCGTTCATTTTCCAGTTGCCGACGATGTAGGGTCGGGATGACATGCATTGTTCCTGATTAGCTTCACGCCGCGGCGCTTGTAGGCCGTTAGCGTGTCGGGGGCCGGGTCCGCTAGCGGACGCATCGCTTTCAGTCAAAACCCTTTGCGACCTGTTGCGGCTGGGTCGCAGCATCTCTAAAGCACCTGCGTTTCGCGCCCGGCTCTGCGCCGATGCGCGCCCCGAATGCAATCCGGATACGTTTTTTATGATCAGCACCTTCCGCAAGTTCTTCCAGTCCAAGCTGGGCATCGGCGTCACGCTGGCCTTCCTCGGCCTGATCGCAGTCGCCTTTGCGAGCGCCGATGTTTCCACCACGGGCACGCTCGGCATCAGCAGCGGCGACCGCGTGGCCGTCGTCGGCGACGAAAAGGTCGAAGCGGCGGAACTGACCCGTGCGGCGCAGAATGCGCTGGAACAGATGCGGCAGAACAATCCCACCCTGTCCATGCCGGCTTTCATCGAGCAGGGCGGCCTCGACCGGGTCGTGGATACCCTGCTCGATCGCGTCGCCATTGCCGAGTTCGGTCGCAAGTACGGGATCCGGGCTGGCGACAACCTGATCAACAGCCAGATCCGGCTGATCCCGGCATTCCGCGGACCCGACGGGAATTTCAGCGAAGAGCTGTATCGCGCTGCTATCGCACGCCAAGGGCTGACCGATGCCCAGGTGCGCGAGGATCTCGGCGCCGGGCTGATCGCCCAGCAGGTGGTGCAGCCGACCGGGTTCGGCGCCGTCATGCCGGACAAGATTGCCGCCCGCTATGCCGCCCTGTTCAAGGAACGGCGCACCGGTGCCATCGCCTTGCTCGGCAGCGACGCCTATGCGCCGGCCGGCAACCCGACCGACGCCCAGCTCACCACCTACTACAATGCCAATCGCGGCGACTACATCCGGCCCGAACGGCGGACTGTCCGCTATGCGACCTTCGGGGCCGAAGCGGTCGGGGCGATTCCGCCCCCGACCGAGGCACAGATCGCCGCGCGCTACCGGCAGGACGCCAGCCGCTATGCCGCCAGCGAGGAACGCACGCTGACCCAGCTCGTCGTGCCGACCCGTGCCGCCGCAGATGCGCTGCGCCAGCGCGTGACCGGCGGCGCATCGCTCGAAAGCGTCGCCGCCGAAGCAGGGCTGAGTACCGCGAAGATCGGTCCGATCACCAAGGGTGCCTATTCGGGGCAGTCCTCCGCTGCGGTGGCAGATGCCGCCTTCGCCGCCGGCCAGGGCCAGCTGGCCGCGGTCGCCCGCAGCGGGCTGGGCTTCCACATCGTTCGCGTCGATGCCATCGATCGCAAGGCGGGCCAGACGCTGGATCAGGCACGCGCCGGGATCGCTGCGCAGCTCACCGAGGAAAAGCGGCGTCTCGCCTTCAACGAGCTCGCAGCGGACATCGAGGACCGTTTCGCCGGGGGCGAATCGCTTGCCGATGTCGTCAAGGGGCTCAAAGTCGATGTGGAAACCACGCGGCCGCTGACCGCATCCGGGGTCGTGTACGGTACTGAGGGCGAAACCGCTCCGCAGATCCTCGCCCCCGCGCTTTCCACGGTCTTCCAGATGGAAGAGGAAGAGCCGCAGCTGGCCGAGGCGGTGCCCGGCGAAACCTTCCTCGTTTTCGAAGCGGCCGACATCACCCCGTCCGCGGCCGCACCCTTGCGCGAAATCCGCGACCAGGTCGTGACCGACTGGCGCCGGGCCGAAGGGGCCAAGCTCGCCAAGGCCGCAGCGGAGCGCGTGATCAAGCGCGTGGAAGCCGGGCAGACCCTGGCAGCTGCGGTCGCTGCGGAAAACCGGGCACTTCGCCCGGTCGACCAGGTCAATGCGACGCGGGAAGAGATCATCCGCTCCGGCCAGCGCATTCCCGCGCCGCTGGCGCTGTTCTTCAGCATGGCGCAGGGCACCCAGAAGCAGCTGGAAGGTCCGCGGAACATCGGCTGGTTCGTGGTCGATCTCGACCGGATCGAGGCCGGTACCATCGGCAAGGACGACCCGCTGTTTGGACAGGCCAAGCGTCAGTTCGCCCAGACACTGGTCGACGAATACGTAGCCCAGTTCCAGAACGCCATTCGCGACGACATCGAAGTCGAACGCAATGAAGAGGCGATTGCTGCCGTACGTCGGGCGCTGGCCGGCGACGGGCAGCAATAGGGATTGCGGCATTGGCAGGAGCCGGCCTGAAGAATGGCGCCGATGCGCAGGCCGCCCTCCTGGCCGGTCGGGCTGCGCTCGTGTGGCGCGAGGTGGTGGCCGACACCGAAACCCCGGTCGGCGCGGCGCTGAAGCTGATTTCGCCGGGCCGCGGCGACTTCCTGCTGGAATCGGTGGAAGGCGGCGAGGTGCGCGGGCGTTACAGCCTGCTTGGCCTCGACCCCGACCTTGTGTTCCGGGCGCGCGGAGAAGACGGCGAGATCAACCGGCTGTGGCGACACGACCGCGCGGCCTTCGCTCCGGTCGAGGGCCGCAGCCTCGATGCCTTGCGCGCCCTGATCGGCGAGTGCCGGATCGATGTGCCCGCAGGGCTGCCGCCTGCCCTTGCCTGCCTCGTCGGATACTTCGCCTACGAAACGATCGGCCAGGTGGAGGTCCTGCCGCGTGCACGGCAGAGCGAACTCGACTTGCCGGACATGGTGTTCACCCGGCCCACGCTGCTGCTGGTGTTCGATTCGCTGTCCGACCGCCTGTTCGTCATCGCCCCCCTTTGGCCCGGGCCGGGCGATCCCGGCCATGCCATCGAGCGCGCCGGCGAACGGATCGACGAAACCCTGCGGCGGCTGGCACAAGCGACGCCAGTGGCCGACAACGCGACCGATCTGCCCGACATGGCGCTGACGCCGAAGCTGGCCGATGGCGACTATGCCGCCATGGTCGCCCGGGCGAAGGACTACATCACGGCCGGCGATATCTTCCAGGTCGTGCTGGCGCAGCGGTTCACCTGCCCCTTCCCCTTGCCGCCGCTGGCGCTGTACCGCGCACTCAGGCGGGTCAATCCGTCGCCTTTCCTCTATTTCCTCGACCTGCCGGGCTTCGCCGTGGTCGGGTCAAGCCCGGAAATCCTCGTCCGCCTGCGCGACGGCGAAGTGACCATCCGCCCGATCGCCGGCACCCGGCCGCGCGGCACGACGCCGGAACTCGACCGGGCGGCCGAGCAAAGCCTGCTTGCCGACCCCAAGGAACTTGCCGAACACCTGATGCTGCTCGACCTCGGCCGCAACGATGTCGGCCGGGTCGCGGCGAAAGGGACGGTGGAGGTCACCGCCAGCTTCACCGTCGAACGGTACAGCCACGTGATGCACATCGTCAGCAATGTGGTGGGGCAGCTCGACCCGTCCAAGGACGCGCTCGATGCGCTGTTCGCAGGCTTCCCGGCGGGCACTGTCAGCGGGGCGCCGAAGATCCGCGCCTGCGAAATCATCGCCGAGCTCGAGCCGGAAACGCGCGGGGCCTACGCCGGCGGGGTCGGCTATTTCGCGCCCGACGGCAGCTTCGACAGCTGTATCGTCCTGCGCACGGCCGTGGTGAAGGACGGCACGATGCATGTACAGGCGGGTGCGGGGATCGTCGCCGACAGCGATCCTGCCTATGAACAACGCGAATGCGAAGCCAAGGCCGGGGCTCTGATCGCCGCCGCGCGCGAGGCAGCCCGTATCGCCAGCGAAGCGGGGTTCGGCCAGTGAAGACCAGAATTGCCTCAGCCTTGGCCTTTTCCCTTGCCTTGGCCGCCTGCGGCCAAGCGCAGGAGGGGAAACCCGTGACAGTCATAGAATTCGGCGACGGACAACCGGCCCCGGCGCCGACGAAGTCTCCGGTGGCCGCCGCAGCGGAAAGCGTGTGCGAAAAGGTCAAGTTCGAGGATGTCGTCCTGACCCACTGCATTGCCGATCCGGCGAGCCACACCATCGGCATGGTCCTGTCGCCCGAAGGCGGCGCAGCCTATCGCTCGTTCGCGAACCTGTCCGCAGCGATTGCCAAGGACAAGGTCGCCTTCGCCGTGAACGGCGGAATGTTCGACGGCGAAGGAAAACCGATTGGCTATTTTGTCGAAGAGAGCAACCGACTGAAGGAACTCAACACGGCCGATGGCGCGGGCAACTTCCACCTCAAGCCCAACGGCGTATTCTACGGCAGCGGCGGCGAATGGCGCATCCGCACGGCCGAAAGCTTCCTCGCCAGCGTCGGCGACCGACCACAGTTCGGCACCCAGAGCGGCCCGATGCTGCTGATCGACGGCAAGCTGCATCCCGAGATCACCGAGGACGGTCCCTCGCGCACGATCCGCAACGGGGTGGGGATCGACCGCAAGGGCCGTGCCCATTTCGTCATCAGCGAAGGCGCGATCAGCTTCGGCAAGCTGGCGCGGTTCTTCCGCGATGTCGCCGATACGCCCAACGCGCTCTATCTCGACGGGTCGGTATCGAGCCTGTGGGACCCTGCCAACGACCGGATGGACAGCCGTGCGCCCATAGGACCGATGATCGTCGTGGAGAAAAAATGATGCCGCTGACCTACGAACGCACCCTCTATCCCGAGATCGAACCCTATGCGAGCGGGATGCTCGACGTCGGCGACGGGCATTCGATCTACTGGGAACGGGTCGGCACGCCGGGGACCAAGCCGGCGGTGATGCTGCACGGCGGCCCCGGCGCGGGCTGCAACCCCAACCACCGGCGGCAGTGGGATCCGGCCCGCTACGACGTGCTGCTGTTCGACCAGCGCGGCTGCGGCCGCTCGACCCCCTTCGCCAGCCTCGAGAACAACACCACCTGGGACCTCGTTGCCGACATGGAGCGCCTGCGCGAAATGTGCGGCTTCGAAAAATGGCAAGTGTTCGGCGGCAGCTGGGGCTCGACCCTCGCCCTCGCCTATTCGCAGACCCACCCCGAACGCGTCAGCGAGATAATCCTGCGCGGGATATTCCTGTGCGAGCAAGCGGAACTCGACTGGCTGGTCAAGTATGGCGCCAGCGAACTCTTCCCCGAAGAATGGGACCGCTTCACCGCCCATGTCGCGGGGCTGGAGGGCGACGACATGACCGCGATCTACAGCCGCCTGCTCGACGATGCCGATCCGGAAGTGCGCCGCGCCGCCGCCAGCGCCTGGAACCGCTGGGAAGGCGTCACCTGCACACTGCTGCCGCAGGAGGATACGGTCGACCACATGGCCGATGGCGACAACGCCGTCGCCACGGCCCGGATCGAGACGCATTACTTCCTCAACTACGCGTGGCTCGAGCCGGGCCAGTTGCTGCGCGATGTGCACCGCCTGAAGGGCATCCCGGGCGTCATCGTCCAGGGCCGCCACGATTGCTGCACCCCGCCCGCCGCCGCCTGGGCGCTAAAGAAAGCCTGGCCCGACGTGGACCTCCAGATTGTCCCCGACGGAGGTCATCTGTTCACGGAACCGGGTATCACCGACGGGCTGGTACGGGCGACGGACGCGTTTGCCGGGAACACCGCATGATCCTCGTCATCGACAATTACGACAGTTTCACCTTCAACCTGGTCCACTATTTGATGGAACTGGGCGCGGATGTGCGTGTCGAGCGCAACGATGCCATCAGTGCCGGGCAGGCGGTGTCGAGCGGAGCGAAGGGCATCCTGATCTCGCCCGGCCCCTGCACGCCGAACGAGGCCGGGATCAGCCTCGAACTGGTCGCTGCCTGTGCCGACAAGGCGCTGCCTTTGCTCGGCGTATGCCTCGGGCACCAGGCGATCGGGCAGTTTTTCGGCGGCAAGGTGGTGCGCGGCGGACTGATGCACGGCAAGACATCGCCGGTGACGCATGACGGCACGGGCGTCTTCGCCGGCCTGCCCAGCCCCTTCACCGCCACCCGCTATCACTCGCTGATCGTCGAGGGCATTCCTGATTGCCTCGCGGTCAATGCGACGAGCGACGACGGCCACGTCCAGGGCTTCCGCCACACCGAGCTGCCGATCCACGGGGTCCAGTTCCACCCCGAAAGTATCGCGACCGAGCACGGGCACGACCTGCTCGCAAATTACCTGCGCCTGTGCGGGATCGAAGTGCCCGCAAAGAACGGGATGCCCGCATGAAGCACCTCCCGCTCGCCGTCCCGCATATGAGCGAGGCCGAGGCCGAAGAAGTCTTCGGCTGGATCCTCGACGGCGATGCGAGTGACGAGGAAATCGCCCGCTTCCTCCTCGCCATGACCGAACGCAGCGAAACGGCGGACGAGATTGCCGGGGCCGCCCGCGCCCTGCGCGCGCGCTACATCCCCGTGGCCGGACCGGATGACGCGATCGACGTCTGCGGCACCGGGGGCGACGGGCATCACACGCTCAATGTCTCGACCGCCGTCGGGCTGGTCGTCGCCGCCTGCGGCGTGCCGGTCGCGCGCCACGGCAACCGCGCCATTTCCTCGCTCTCGGGCGTGGCCGATACGCTCGAAGTGCTGGGGCTCGACATGGCGGCGGCCGGGCGCACGGCGGAAAAGACGCTGGCCGAAATCGGCATCTGCTTCCTCTTCGCGCCCAACCATCACCCCGCGATGGTCCGCATCCAGCCGATCCGCAAGGCGCTCGGCCGGCGCACGATCTTCAACCTGATGGGGCCGCTCTCCAACCCGGTCGGCGTGAGGCGCCAGCTTATCGGTATCGCCCGGCCCGGCTATGTCTCGATCTACGGCGATGCGGCGGCGCGGCTGGGGACGGACCGCACCTTTATCGTCTCTGGCGACGAGGGGCTCGACGAGCTCAGCCTCGCCGGCGGCAATGAAATGGCCGACGTTACCGGGCACGAGTTCGCCATGCGCCGGGTCGATGCTGCCACTGCCGGTCTGGACCACGCACCTTTGGAAGCCATACGCGGCGGCGATCCGGCGCATAATGCCAAGGCCTTGGCTGCGCTGCTGGACGGCGAGCACAGCGCCTATCGCGAGACCGTAAAGTTCAACACGGCGGCGGCGCTGGTGGTTGCGGGGCGCACTGCCGACTGGGCCGAAGGCGCCGCGATGGCCGCCGAGGCGCTCGACAATGGCAAGGCGAAGGCGCTGCTGGCGCGCTGGATCGAGATGGCGAAGTGAACAAGCTCGAAGAAATCTGCGCTGGGAAATACGCGGAAGTGACTGCGCGCAAGGCGGTGCTCCCGCCCGCCGAACTCGCCGACCGTATTACGGCCCAAAAAGCCCCGCGCGGGTTCGAGGCGGCGCTGCGGGCAAAGGCGGCTGATGGCTTCGCCCTTATCGCGGAAATCAAGAAAGCTTCGCCTTCCAAGGGTCTGATCCGGAAAGACTTCCAACCTTCCAACCACGCCCGTGCCTACGAGGCCGGCGGCGCGGCCTGCCTCTCTGTCCTGACAGACGAGGACTGGTTCCAGGGCCACGCCGACTATCTGGTCGCCGCACGCGGGGCCTGCACCCTGCCCGTCTTGCGCAAGGATTTCATGGTCGATCCGTGGCAATGCGCCGAAGCGCGCAGCATGGGTGCAGATGCGATCCTGATCATCGTCGCCGCGCTCTCCGACGCGCAGATGCAGGAGATCGAGGCCGCCGCGCGCGAATACGGCATGGATGTGCTGGTCGAAGTCCATGACGAGGCCGAGATGGAACGCGCCCACGCGCTGCAATCGCGGCTGATCGGGGTGAACAACCGCGACCTCAGGACCTTCACCACCGATCTCGCCACCACCGAACGCCTCGCACCGCTTGCACCGGCGGGCACCTTGCTGGTGGGCGAAAGCGGCATCAACAGCCATGCCGACTGCCAGCGGTTGGCCGCGGCGGGCGTGCGGACGTTCCTCGTCGGGGAAAGCCTGATGCGGCAGGATGACGTCGAGGCGGCGACGCGGGCCCTGTTGCAGGGCTAGGCGGGGCCTTGCGCGCCCTGCAGCCCGTTGGACCGCGCCGGGCTATGGACGGCTGGCCACAAGGACTGTCCTACTGCGACCGAACCTGCCAAGAAGCGGGGATGATGCTGCAACAGCCCCGCCCCGTAGCGCCGCTTGTTTCCAGGCAATCGGATGGCCGCGACTTTTTTTGCTCCAGGACAGTGTAACATGTGTAACACGCGACGGTATTTCAACGGGTTAGCGGAGGGCTCTCAGTGACCCGACTGACCCATCTCGACGAGGCCGGCGCAGCGCATATGGTCGATGTCGGCGGCAAGGCGGAAACGCAGCGCATGGCCCGCGCGGGCGGAGTGATCCGGATGAGTAACGAAGCACTGGCCGCGATCAAGGCCGGGGACGCGCCTAAGGGTGACGTGCTCTCCGCCGCACGCATTGCCGGAATCATGGCGGCCAAGAAGACCGCCGAATTGATCCCGCTGTGCCATCCTCTCGCACTGACCTCGGTCGAAGTGGCGTTTGACTATGTCGAAGGCGGCATCGCAGTCAGCGCGACTGCCTCGCTGACGGGCAAGACCGGGGTGGAAATGGAAGCAATGACAGCGGCTTCCGTGGCACTCCTCACGATCTATGACATGGCCAAGGCGCTGGACAAGGGCATGGTCATCGACGGTGTTCGCCTGCTGAAAAAGCGCGGCGGCAAATCGGGGCACTGGCTGGCGGAATGATCCGGGCGATGCTCTCTGTCGAGGAAGCGCAGTTTCAGATGCTGGCGCTGCTCGCGCCGATGCCGGTCGAAGAGCTGCCAGTCGAGCACGCTATCGGTCGCTATCTGGCACAACCGCTGAAAGCCAGGCGGACCCAGCCCCCGGCCGATCTTTCGGCGATGGACGGCTATGCCGTGGCCGGCCCGGGACCGTGGCAAAAGCTCGGCGAAAGCCGCTGCGGCGAGCCCTTCGGCGGCACGATTGCGCCCGGCGAGTGCGTGCGGATCTCGACTGGCGCGATCCTGCCCGAAGGCGCGGACCGGATCCTGATTCAGGAGGAGGCCGAGGTTGTGGGTGTTCAGGTCACTGCGACCGAGGAGCCACCGCTCGGCAAGCACATCCGACGCAGGGGTTTCGAGTTCGCTCCGGGCGACCACCTCCTCCCTGCCGGAACCCGCATTGGCCCCGCGCAAATGGCGCTTATCCGCTCTGCCGGACACGCCGAGATATCCGTCCATCGCAAGCCCTGCGTCGCCATCTTTGATAGCGGTGACGAGTTAGCCACCGACCCAACCACTTGCGCGCTGCACCAAATCCCTGCCAGCAATGGCGCGATGCTCGGAGCGCTTGCGGCGAGCTTGCCGTGCTCCATCACCCAAAGCGCTCCCCTGCCCGACCGGCTGGATGCGATCATCGCTGCCCTGGAGGCCCATGCTGATGCCGACTTGCTGATCCTGACCGGCGGTGCCTCGGTTGGCGACCACGACCTCGCCAAACCTGCGCTAGAGGCGGTCGGGGCCGAAATTGGCTTCTGGAAGGTCGCCATGCGACCGGGCAAGCCGCTGTTGGTGGCGCGGTGGGGGCAGCAACTGATCCTGGGCCTTCCAGGCAATCCCGTCTCGGCCTTCGTCACAGGCTTCCTGTTCATGCTGCCCGCCCTGCGGCGTTTGCTCGGAGCGAATGACTGTCTGCCGCTACCGATCATGCTCCCGCTTGCCGAGGACTGCCCGGAAGGCGGCGCGCGACGTGAGTTCCTGCGTGGTTCGCTCCACGCGACAGGCGTCGTCCCTGCTCTCCAGCGGGATAGCAGCGCTTTGCTCACCCTCGCCCGATCGGACGTGCTGATCGACCGCCCGGCGAACACTCCCCCGACCAAAGCGGGAACGCCTGTTCCGTGCTACCTGTTGGAAAATCCCTGAATTGCTTGACTTGGCGAATCGCGTTGCCTAATTGTTCCGCATTCGTTCGCATCGGCGCACGGAAATGGAACAGGCTACAGGGAGCCAAAGGACATGCTGACCGCAAAGCAGCACGAACTGATCCGCTTCATCCAGCAGAAGCTGGAGGAAACGGGAATTTCCCCCTCGTTCGAGGAGATGAAGGAAGCGCTTGACCTCAAGAGCAAGTCGGGTGTCCACCGGCTGATTTCCGCGCTCGAGGAACGCGGTTTCATCCGCCGCCTGCCCAACCGCGCCCGCGCGCTGGAAGTGCTCAAGCAACCCGAGGATGCGGTAGGTGGCGGCAAGCCTGCCAAGGATGTCGTCACCCGCATGGCCGCACCAAAGGCCGCACCGCAGCCCGCCAACGATATCATCGAGATTCCGCTTCACGGCAGGATCGCCGCCGGCGTCCCGATCGAGGCGCTCGAGGGGCAGACATCGATGCCGGTGCCTGCCGCACTGCTCGGCCCGGGCGATCACTATGCCCTGGAAGTGTCCGGCGACTCGATGATCGAGGCCGGGATTTTCGATGGCGACTATGCCCTCGTGCGCAGCACCAGCACCGCCCGGGACGGCGAAATCGTGGTGGCGCTGGTCAACAATGAGGAAGCGACGCTCAAATACCTGCGCCGCGAGAACGGCAAGATCGTGCTCGATCCGGCCAATGGCGCATACGCGCCGCAAGTGTACGAGCCGCACCAGGTCGAGGTGCAGGGCAAGCTCGCCGGGCTCCTGCGCCGCTATCATTGAGTTTCTGAGTTACCCCGAGGGGAGCGGTCCTGTCCCCGCAGCGAGGCTCGCCCGCCTCACCGCCGCTCCCCCACTTTCTCCTGCACTGCTTCAGGTTCGCGTCGCCTGTAGGAACGCGGCTCTTCCGGCTTCCACCAGCCATGTTGCCCCTCGGCCTGCGCCACGCTCGTAAAACGCCCGTCTTCCAGGAACAGCGCTAGCCCGCCCGACTGGCCGAGGAACTTGCGATCAACCTTGAGCCAGCCGGGCCGGCACGATCGCGGCAGCCAACGATCGGCAATCACGATATCCGCCCGCTCGCATGCGGCCGCCAGTGCCCGCTCCTCGATCCGCTCGCGGCTGCGCGCCATGAGGACATGGTGCTGTCGCCCTGCCCGCTCGAGCGAAATGACACAGAAATCGCGACTGCACTCTGCGCCCGGCCAGTCGTCGATCGCGACCGGCTCGCCCCTGATCCCGGCCAGTTCCAGCAGGTTGTCCCTGGCATAGTCCGAACGCGCCTCGCGCAGGGTGATCAACCGGCCGTCCTCGACAATGCCGACATGCCGACCGTCGCCCGACACCAGCACGTCCGGCGTGGGGGTCAAGGACAGCATCACTGCTCCTAAGGCAGCGGGAAGCAGGCCCCACAGCCGCGTTCGCCCGCGCCACAGGGCCAGCCACAGCCCGCCCGCAACGAACAGCGCCAGCGTCCCCGCCCCCATTTGCGGCATCAAGCGAACCGCGCCCGGCTGCTCTGACACGAGATGCGCGATACCCAGCAGCAGGTCGAGCGATTGCCCCGCCAGCCACCAGAACGGAGCGCCCGCCCCGACGAGATCGAACGTGAGCGCCAGCGCAATCAACGGCATCGAGGCGAACGTCACAAGCGGGATCGCCACCACATTGGCGAGCGCGCCATAAATCCCTGCCCTGTGGAAATGGAACAGCACGATCGGCATCAGCGCGATTTCGATCACCAGCCCCGTCAGCAGCAGTATGGCAAATCGCCGCCCGACGCGGGCGGAAACGCCCTCTTCCCGCGCGGCAAGGAAACGCTGGACGGGTGCGGCATTGTGCAGGGCGACGATCGCCAGCACGGCGCAGAACGACATCTGGAAGCTCGGGCCAATGAGCGATTCGGGCCACAGCAACAGGACGAAGCCGGCCGCCACCGCCACCATGCGCAGCGACAGGGGCTCTCGCCCGAGTGCCAGTGCGATGAGAACCAGCACTGCGGCCGCGCAGCTCCGTACCGTGGGAACTTCGGCCCCGGTCAGCAGCGTGTATCCGACGCCCGCCAATGCGCCGACCGTCGCGGCCATTAGCGGCAGCCTGACACGCAAGGCTAGCCACGGCCACAGGGCCAGCAACCGCATGGCCAGGACATATGCCGCCGCAATGATCGCGCTGACATGGAGCCCGCTGATCGAAAGGAGATGCGTCAGCCCCGCATCGCGCATCGCCGCCTCGTCCGCTTCGCCGATCGCACCGCGGTCGCCGCTGGCAAAGGCGGCTGCGATGGCCCCCGCCGAACCTTCGAGCCGCTCGCGCACATGCGCCGACAGCGCCCGCTGGACCGCGGTCATGCCCGCCGCGGACGGCGCGACCGAAACCAGCTCTACCTCGCCGATTGCAGAGCCGGTTGCCGCCAGGCCGTCGAACCACGCCTTGCGGGCGAAATTGTAAGCCCCTGGAACCATCGGCGGGGCCGGCGGCATCAGACGTGCCCGCAGCCGCACCACTGCGCCTTCGCGCAGCTCTGGCGACGCTTCCTCCAGAGCGACGTTGACCCGCACTTTCTGCGCCAGTCCGCTCTCTGCATCGCGTATGGCGAGGACCAGCCTGACGCGGTCCTCCGCCGGCTGTTCTTCCCGGTCCAGCACCCGGCCCTCGTACCACTGCACCGTCGGCGCCGCGATGGGCTCCGCCCCGACCATTGCCGAGCGGGCCCAGACAAGGCCGGTCCCGAATCCGGTCGCCAGGCCGATCGCCAACAGCGCCAGGGCGAGATTGGGCCGCAGGTCTGCGCAGAGCAGCAGGGCCCCGGCCAGCGCGACGAGACCTCCTGTAACTATGGCCCCGACCCAGGCGAACGGTCCGGGCAGGAGGAACCAGAGCGCTATCCCCCCGGCCATTGCGACGACGATCCAAGGCGCCCGGTCGAAGCCTGCGTCCCCCAGTGCGCGCTCGAGCCGTGCCGCGCCGCTGGACAAGCGCCAGCGCGGGTGCCAAGGGCCCTGCTGCAATGCAACATGGCCCGACCGGGAACGTGCGTCCGTTGTGTCTCCCGCAAGCGGAACTGCCGGTGTCATGCGGGTCGCCATGGCAGGACTAGGAAAGGAAGCCACGCAAGATGGCAAGCAATACTGGCGCTTCGCAGGTAGTTACCCGCTTCGCGCCGTCGCCGACAGGCTATCTCCACCTCGGCGGCGCGCGTACCGCGCTGTTCAACTGGCTGTTCGCCCGCCATCATGGCGGCAAGGTCCTGTTGCGGATCGAGGATACCGATCGCAAGCGAAGCACCCAGGACGCGATCGACAAGATCATCGAGGGGCTTGCTTGGCTGGAGCTGGATTTCGACGCGCCGCCGCTGTTCCAGTCCGACCGCGCAGAGCGCCACGCCGATGTCGCGCGCCAGTTGCTGGCTGCGGGACATGCCTACAAGTGCTTCGCCACGCCCGAGGAGCTGGAGGCGATGCGCGAGGACCAGCGCACCCGCAAGCTGCCACAACGCTATGACGGCCGGTGGCGCGACCGCGATCCTTCCGAAGCGCCCGACGGGGCGCCCTATGTCATCCGGCTCAAGACCCCCAACGAAGGCGAGACGGTAATCGACGATGCCGTCCAGGGCAAAGTTACGGTCCGCAACGAGGAAATCGACGACTACGTGTTGTTACGCGCCGATGGCACGCCGACCTACATGTTGGCCGTGGTGGTGGACGACCACGACATGGGAGTGACCCACATCATTCGCGGCGACGACCACCTTAATAACGCCTTCCGCCAGCTGCCGATCATTCGCGCGATGAACCAGATTGAAGGTAAGTGGCCGGACCCGGTCTACGCCCATGTGCCGCTGATCCACGGCCCCGATGGCGCGAAGCTGTCGAAGCGCCACGGCGCTGTCGGCGTCGAAAGCTACCGCGACGAGATGGGTGTGCTGCCCGAGGCTTTGTTCAACTATCTCCTCCGCCTTGGCTGGGGATACGGCGATCGCGAGGAGTTCACGAAGGAAGAAGCCGCGGAGGTGTTCACGCTTGAAGGCGTCGGCAAGAGCCCTTCGCGCTTCGATACCAAGAAGCTGCTCAACCTAAACGGGCACTATATCCGCGAAGCCGACAATGCCCGGCTTGCCGGTCTGGTTGCCGAAAAGCTCGGCGAGGATGCGGATGTTGCCTTTCTGACCAGGGCGATGCCCGAGCTCAAGGTCCGCGCCAAGGATGTCAACGAACTGGCCGAAGGGGCCCGCTTCCTATTCGCCAAGCGGCCGCTGGACATGACCGAGAAGGCCGCCGCCTTGCTCGATGCCGAGGGACGCGCAATTTTGGGCAAGATATCAGCGGCGTTGCATGCTGAAAACAACTGGACAATCGAAGCCCTCGAAGCCACTACGAAGGCGCTCGCCGAGCGCCTTGAACTGGGGCTGGGCAAGCTGGCGCAGCCCATGCGTGCAGCTTTGACGGGGACCACCACGTCCCCCGGGATTTTCGATGTGCTCGTCCTGCTTGGCAGAGAGGAGTCCCTGGCGCGAATCGACGCGCAGGCGACGCCAAACGGCTGAGTTCACGACCGGATTTGAAGTTAAGGAGTACCACTGTGGCAGACACAACCGCGAAGCTCGAGTTCGGCGGCACGAC
Source organism: Parerythrobacter aurantius (assembly GCF_045291475.1). NCBI lineage: Bacteria > Pseudomonadati > Pseudomonadota > Alphaproteobacteria > Sphingomonadales > Erythrobacteraceae > Parerythrobacter > Parerythrobacter aurantius. The sequence goes on along the minus strand of NZ_CP147985.1, from coordinate 2,343,013 downwards.
GCATGAATTCCCGGTCCTGAAGGGCAGCACCGGTCCCGACGTGATCGATATCCGCAAGCTCTACGGGGCGACCGGGGCCTTCACCTACGATCCGGGCTACAAGTCCACCGGTAGCTGCGAAAGCGCGCTGACCTATATCGACGGTGACGAAGGCATCCTGCTGCACCGCGGGTATCCGATCGGCCAGCTGGCCGAACATTCCAGCTTCATGGAAGTCAGCTACCTGCTGCTCAACGGCGAATTGCCGAGCCAGGCAGAACTCGACGACTTCAGCTACACCATCAGCCGGCACACGATGCTGCACGAACAGCTGTCGACCTTCTATCGCGGGTTCCGCCGCGACGCGCACCCGATGGCCATCATGTGCGGTGTCGTCGGCGCGCTGAGCGCGTTCTATCACGACAGCACCGACATCGCCGATCCCGAACAGCGCAAGATCGCCAGTCACCGGCTCATCGCCAAGATGCCGACGATTGCGGCGATGGCGTACAAGTATTCGGTCGGCCAGCCGTTCCTCTACCCCGACAATTCGCTGTCCTACACCGGCAATTTCCTGCGCATGACCTTCGGCGTCCCGGCCGAGCCGTACGAGGTGATTCCGGCGGTCGAGAAGGCAATGGACCGGATCTTCATCCTCCATGCCGATCACGAACAGAACGCCTCGACCTCGACGGTACGGCTCGCCGGGTCGTCGGGTGCGAACCCGTTCGCCTGCATCGCGGCTGGCATTGCCTGTCTGTGGGGTCCGGCGCACGGCGGTGCCAACGAGGCAGCGCTCAACATGCTTCGCGAGATCGGCACGCCCGACAAGATCCCGCATTATATCGAGCGTGCGAAGGACAAGAACGATCCGTTCCGACTGATGGGCTTCGGGCACCGCGTCTACAAGAACTACGATCCCCGCGCGACGGTGATGCAAAAGACCGTGCGCGAAGTGTTCGAGGCGCTCAATGTCAACGACCCGCTGTTCGAGACCGCGCTGCGTCTCGAGGAATTGGCGCTCAAGGACGACTACTTCATCGAGAAGAAGCTGTTCCCCAACGTCGATTTCTATTCGGGCGTGATCCTTTCTGCGATCGGCTTCCCGACCACCATGTTCACCGCGCTGTTCGCATTGGCTCGCACCGTGGGCTGGGTGGCGCAGTGGAACGAAATGATCAGCGACCCCGGCCAGGTCATCGGCCGCCCGCGCCAGCTCTACACCGGCCCGACCGAGCGGGATTACGTTCCCATCAGCCAGCGCTGAGATCGAAAGGGGCCGGACCGCGCAAGCGAACCGGCCCTATTTCGTATCGTCGACCGGCAACGTCAGGGTGAAAACGGCGCCTTTGCCGGGCACGCTCTTGACCTTCAGGTCGCCGCCCATCGCCTTGGCCAGTCGGCGGGAGATATAGAGGCCAAGACCCGATCCGCCGTCCCCGCCACGGCCGAGCCGTTCGAACTTCTCGAATATCGCCGCATGATGCGTCGGGTCGATGCCCGGCCCTTGGTCGATGACCCGCGCACCGGCGACCTTGCCGTTGCGGGCCAGTTCCACCCGGATGCGCGAGCCTTCGGGCGAATACCGGATGGCATTGCCGATGAGGTTCAGCAGCACCTGCAGGACGCGGCGGAATTCGCCGATGGCAGGGCATGTCCTGTCCTTGCCGGGCACTTCTATCACGATCCGCTTTTCTTGCGCGGTGACGCCGAGAATGCCGGCTGCCTGGCGCACGACATCGGCGAGGTCGATCCGGTCGGGTGCGGTGGAAAATCCGTCCGCCTCGATCACTTCGAGGTCGGCGAGGTCGTCGATCAGGGACAGCAGATGCTGGCCGGCGGCCGCTATGTCCGCCGCATAATCGCTGTATTCGTCGGCCAGCGGCCCGGCCAGCTTGGTCCGGATGGTTTCGGCATTGGCGATGATGCGCGAAATCGGTTGCCGCAAGACCGGCGACAGGTCGCGCCCTAGGCGCGCCTGCACTTCCCGGTTTTCGGTCTTGCGCCGGTCACCGCGCTTGGCCCAGGCACGGTTGGCGACGAGGTAGAGCTCGAACCCCTCGCTGCCCGGCACCGGCTCGCCGATGGGAATGAGGCGCGCGGTCCACTGGCGCGGGCTGCCCTCGACCGTGCAACGGGACTGGTCGAGCAGGCGCCAGTGCAAAGGCTGCGCATGCAGCGTGCCCGGCAGTTCCACGAAGTCCGTCCATGGCCGCAGGGGCTGTGCCTCGATCCGCCGGATCAGGGGCTGGAGGTCTTCCGCTTCGGTATCGACCGTCAGGATGCGCTGCAGCGGGTCGAGCCGGGCGTGGAGTTCCGCCAGGGCGTTGTCGATCGCGTCGCGGCGGGCGGAAGCGTCATCCTCGCCTGCTTGTGCAGGGGCGCTGACCTGCCAGGTCGCCACGGTAATGGAGCAGCCGCTTTCGGTGCGCCCTTCGTAGGGCACGACTTCGACCCATGCAGTAATGCGGTCGTGCCCGTCGAAGGCGCGAATGGTCCGCGCGAGCCGCAGGTTCATGGTCCGCGACTTGCGCACCAGCTGGCGAAGTTCGTGGATCGCGATCGCCCCGGGCAACGTGCCGCCGCATTTGCGCTGCAGGGCCGCCAGTGGATCGTCCGCCTCGACCAGCCGGTCGTCTGCGTCGGTCCGGGCTTTGGCGACGTGGGGGTCGGTGGCGCGGCTCACGGATCAGGCCGATCGGAACCCGCCTGCCGCCGCGAGCATGTCGCGGGCGCGGTCCGCTCGCAGCTGCGAGAATCCTTCGGGTAGAGAAATCTCCGGATGGAGATAGACAAACTGCTCCTCCACCTCGCGCGGATTGAGGCCGGAGCTGCGCAGGGCCAGCGCCAGCCGTGCCAGCTGCCGGTCGTTGGTCGCCAGGGCGACGACATCGCGATCCTGTTGCGAGGCGGAAGCGAGCGCGGTCAGGAACAGCGCAACGCCCGCGTGCGATACCGACAGGGCCGCGCGCGCCGCGCCGCCCATACCTTCCACCAGCCGGGACAGCAGGCCCAGCCGGCTGGCGCTCTCGTCGAAATCGCGCCGGAAGCGTGTCTCCACCCGCGAAATGACCGACGGGTCGAGCCCTCCGGCGTAGCTGCGCCAGCTGGTCAGCGCATGGTGGAACAGGTCCGCCGGCAACTCGGTCAGGGGCAACTGCATCCGCTTCTGGCGCTGGATGAAACGCGCCTGCGAGGCGAGTGCCTGCATAGCCAGAGCGGCCGTCGTGGCATCGTCGGAGGCGACGAGCGACTGCATCAGCGGCGACAGAACCGGATCGATCGCATTGCGCGAGCGCAGCCGTTCCGCAAGCTGGCATTCGAGCGCCAGGCTGTGGCAGTGGGTAAGGAACTGCGGATGGCCCGCAATCATGTCCGCGAGCTCTGTGCTGTTGCGTTCGGCAAAGCCGTGCACGTCGCCCTCGTCCTGCGCCGCGGCCTGGATTTCCAGCATCTGGCGGGCAATGCCGTTGACCATGCCCCGGATACGCGCGACGATCTCGTCGCTGAACAGCGAATGGTCGTGATTGGCGATGAGATGGCCGAGAATCGGCCCGATTGTCCCGAGCACGACATCACCCCGCGCGAGTTCATCGCGCAATACGGCCTCGACGGGCGCCTCGGCGGAGACAGGTGTGTCAGCGTTGGTCATTGCAGCCTCGATCATCGGCCACCCATAACGCGCTATAGTTAAGCGCCCGTTATTGCTGCCCGGTTGCGCATGTTAAGCAAAATTCCCCCGAGGGACAGCCCCCCCGCCACCGCCGGGCCGGCCAGCCAGGCACCGGCCAGCCCTGCAATACCCGTTGCGCACCACAGCAACTCCCGATCGCGGAAGAACCGCGTCGCGGGCCCACGCCCCAGCGAAGCGAGAACCCATGTGGCGCCAGTCATGCCGGCAACGTACAGCGTCACCGCCCAGCCGAATTGCGGCAAAAGGCCCAGCACCAGGGCCAGCCCTCCCAAGATATCCCCCGCCAGGGGCAAGGCGGTTTTCCCTAGCCCTGTCGGCGCGCGCGAGAAAACGCGCGGGTCGGATTGGGCATCGGCTGCCAGCCACAGCCTTGCCATCAGGCTTGCCGCAGCGGCCAGTAACAAGGCGACAGGTGGCCGGTCGAGCGCCAGGGCGGCCAGCCCTCCGGCCAGCGCCAGGAATCCGGCCGTAAGTGCCGCAAGGGCGAGGCCCGGCCTTCCGACCATAAACCGCGCGACAGGAAATACGAAGCCCCGCTCGACCGGCGTCGCGTCTTCGGGAATTCGTCCCGCTACGCTTGCCGGCGGATGCGCAGCATCTACGGACCATAGCCCGTTCGCCAGCCACTCGTCGGGTAACGCCCGCTCCGGCACGCGCGCTGCGCGCGCTGCACGCAGCAGGGCAGAAACCGGTTCGATATCGTCGTCGAGAGCGTCGAGACGCTCGATCACCCGTCCCGGCAAGACCGACGCACCCGCCCAGCACCATTCCCTGTCGAGCCGCTCGAGCCCCGCCGGAACACCGGTCGAGGCTTGAACGGTCAAAACGGCCGGACCGTGCCGCAAGTGTTCGAGGGCCTCGCCAGCGCCAGGCAGGACGCCTTCGCCGAAAACCACGAGCTCGTCCTGCTGCCGCAGGCTGCCGAGTATCTGCCTACCGCGATGGATCAGGCGAAACTGCGCGCCGCCATCTTCCGCGAGACGTTGCACACGCAGGGCGAGCCCATCCTGCTCGGCAGTGTAGAGCCATATCCTGCTGCACCCCAAAGCCAGCGCGGCATCGACCTGGCGCTCCACGGCCGAAGCCCCGGCGACGACACGGCGGCTGGCGCACATTCCGGTCGCTGGCCCGAGCGCGAGCAGAGCTGTCCTTGGAGCGGTATCTGATCCCATTGCGGGGCTGGCGATAGGGCGACGCCCCGGTCTTGCCAAGCGGCACGGGGCGATGACTTCACTGCCCGCCCCGTGCGCGAGTCTATTCGTCGAACTTGGCGACGAAACTGCCGAGCTTGCGCAGCACCACCGGGTCGCCCGGTGCGCTCGATATGGCTTCTTCGGCCAGGTCCATCAGCGGCTCTGCATGGAAGCTCGCACCGAGCCCCTTGAGGCGCTGCGCCGCGACCAGCCAGTTACCGTCGCAACGGGCGCGGGCCAGGAGATCGACTTGCTGGGCAAGGCTTTCGCGAAAGGCGAGACGCAACTCGGCACGCAGCGAAGGATCGTCTCCCGCCGCTGCCGCCAGTGTTGCAGAAAAGGCACCGTATTCGAACGCCATAAGGCCTCAACTGGACCCGATACGGTTAAAGCGGGGTTTAATCGCCTGCGAAAAGTGATAGATTCCACGAATGAGCGGGGGTCATCATATCAGAGCAGTCGGCGCTTCGGGTGGCGACAGCACCATCACCACAGAGGCCGGAGTTCCCGGATCCGGCTCCGACGGCCCGGTCGATGACGCCCTCCTGCTTGAGGAATCCTGGGACGCGGACTGGGATGTCGAACCGGTGCGGCGCGACTTCGGCTGGCTGGTCCCGGCCGGGTTGCTCGGCCTTATCGCAGCCTGGTCCGCGTTCTTCCTCTGGGCGAGTTTCGGCGGAGGACAACTGCCGCCGACCCCCACGGGCGCCGTCGAACTGGTAGGTCGCTGGGCCCTGCCCGTGCTGGTGGTGATCGGCATCTGGCTGCTCGTGCAGCGCAACAGCACTGCGGCCGCGCGACGCTATGCGGAAGCAGCCGCCGCACTTTCCACCGAGTCCCGGCGGCTCGAACAACGGCTCGTCACAGTGAACCGCGAATTGAGCCTCGCGCGCGAATTCCTCGCTTCGCAGGGGCTGGAGCTGGAATCGCTCGGCCGCATCGCCAGCGAAAGGTTGAGCGAACATGCCGACCGGCTGCAATCTCTGGTGCGAGGCAATTCAGCCCAGGTCGAGCAGATCGCGGCGGTCAGCGTGACGGCCATGGAGAACATGGACAAGCTACGCAGCGACCTGCCTGTCATTGCCAATTCCGCGCGTGATGTCGCCAACCAGATCGGCAGTGCCGGGGGTGTGGCGGAGGGCCAGATCGAACGGCTGGTCAGCGGTTTCGGTCGGCTCAACGAGTTCGGCGCTGCGAGCGAGCGGCAAGTCACCGCGCTCAGCGACCAGGTTGCAGCGACGCTCGCAGCCTTCGACGCCCAAGCGGCGAAAATGGAAGAGATCACGGCGGGGCGCTTCGCTCTGCTGCGCGAACGGAGCGAGGAATTTCGCGGCGAGCTGGACAGCCGCGAGGTCGAAAGCCTTGCCGCCCTGCGGCGACGCGCCGAGCAGCTGGCGCAGGAGCTGGGGGAAACCCGCGGCGCGCTGGACGAGCAGGAGGAGGAAGCCCTCAAATCGATGCGGGCGCGGCTTTCCGCACTTCGCAACGAAAGCGAGACCATTGCCCGTGCCATCCGGGAAGGCGAGGACGAAGCCAAGGCGCTCTGGCTGGCCCAGATCGACGGGATGCGGCAGAGGCTCGGGGAAGCGGTCGAACAAATCCGGACCATCGACGACCAGGCCATCGCCAACGCCGGGCGCAAGCTGCAGGTCCTCAACGAGGAGGCGACGCGGGTTGCCGCATCGATCGCAGACCGCAGCCAGCAGTTCCAGAGCGAGCTGGACGAACGCCGCGCCCGCTTCGCCGCCGACGAGGAACAGTCGCTCGAGGCGCTGCGCCAGCAACTCGCGGCAATCGACGCAGAGCTCGACAACCGCCGGGCCGAACAGATTGCCCAGGCCCGCAGCCTCGGCGATGCGACGCAGGAGGTCTCGCGCCAGGTCGGCGAGCTGACCGGGCAGATCGAAAGCCTGCTCGCCGAGAGCCGCACGGCGCAGCAAGGCTTGCTCGATACCACGCTGGCAATGGCGAAGGATCTCGCCACGAGCCGGGCCGATATCGCTGCATCCCAGGGCGTCGTTGCCGAAATGACCGAAGCCTGCGTCCGTCTGCTCGAACTGATCCAGGCGAGCGTCCAGCACAGCAAGACCGACCTGCCGGCGGCCATCGGAGCCGCCGAACAGCGGCTCGATGCGGCGCGCCGATCGACCGAAAGCCTCGGGCTCATGCTGGCCGAGGGTGTCGGCCAGTCGGAAGCGATTTCGGGCTATGTCATTGCCGCGAACGAAAGCGGCGAGACCCTCCAGCGCCGGAACGGGGAACTGCTGCAACAGCTCAGGGCCTTGGGCGAGGAATACGGCGCCGGCATCGACAGCCTGCGACAGGCGCTGGGGACTCTCGAGGAAGACGGACAGCGGGTGAGCGCGGCATCGCAAGAAAACCTCCGCGCCGCCATCGCCGTGCTGGAAGGGAAAGTGCGGGACGCGCTCGCGCTCGCCGAACAGGAAAGCAGCGGCACGATCGAGCGTATTGCCGACGGTATCGGGGTCCGGGCGGCGGAATCGATCGATCGGGCGGTTCGCGAATCCTCGACAGGGGCCATGGCCGAGCTCGATGCCGCCACGGCGCGCTCGACCGGCGCCGCCCGCGAGGCTGCCATCCAGCTTCGCGACCAGCTTGCGCTCGTGAACGAACTGGCCGGGAACCTCGAAAACCGGGTTCAGCGTGCGCGCGAAAGGGCACAGGAGCAGGTCGACAACGATTTCGCGCGCCGCGTGGCCCTCATCACCGAAGCGCTCAATTCCAATGCCATTGATATCGCCAAGTCGCTTTCCACCGACGTCACCGATACCGCCTGGGCCAGCTACCTGCGCGGCGATCGCGGGATCTTCACCCGGCGCGCCGTCAGCCTGCTGTCGAACACCGAGGCACGCGAGATCGCCGAACTATACGATGCGGACACCGATTTCCGTGACCATGTCAGCCGCTACATCCACGATTTCGAAGCCATGCTGCGGACCATGCTTTCGACCCGCGACGGCAATGCCATCGGGGTGACGCTGCTGAGCAGCGACATGGGCAAGCTCTACGTGGCGCTGGCGCAGGCGATCGAGCGACTGCGGACGGAGTAGCTTCAACGGCGCTCCTGATCGAGCATACCGAACACGTCGAGCAGGTCCACGCCGACCCATTGGTATTCCCAGTTGAGAACCCAGAGCGTCGTCAGGACCGCCGCGACCACCGTAGCCCGCAGGGCTACCCGCCCCGGACGGAAATTCGCCGGGGCACTCTCGGCCTGGCCCGGCACCTTTTCGACGCCCAGTTCATCGGCTGTCTTCACGCCGAACGGCAGCAGGATGAAGGCGCACAGCACCCAGAACAGGAAGTAGATCGCCAGAATGGATGTCCACGCCATCGCCTATGCCTCCGCCAGCATGACCTTGACCTGCGGCTTCTTGCCGGACCAGCGGGTCGCCGCACGCCGCGCCGCGAGCCGCGCCGCTTCGATGATCGCCTCGCGGCTGCCGGCGTCCTTGCCGCGCAGTTTCTTCAGCGCATCGACGATGTCGGCCTGCGCTTCCTCGACGAAAGCTGCGTAGTCCTCATCGAGCGGAAGGCCGAGACCTTCCACTTGCGGGCGACCCTTCGCATCGAGCAGCACCATTACGACCCCGTTGTGCGCCAGCCGCCGCCGCATGACGATGCTCTCGCCATCGGCCGGGACGATGATGTCGCCATCGAGGACGAGCCTGCCGGTATGCACCTGGGCAACCCGGCCGGGCGTTGCGGGCGCCAGGCGGACAATATCGCCATTGGCCTGGAAGATGTTGTGCGGAATGCCGTTCTCTTTCCCGAAGCGGGCCTGTTCCTGCATATGGCGGATTTCGCCGTGCACCGGCACGAGAATCTCGGGCCGCAGCCATTCGTACAGCGCGGCGAGTTCCGGCCGTCCCGGATGGCCCGAAACGTGGATCATGCTCTGCCGGTCGGTCACCATCACGATCCCGCGCGCGGCGAGCCGGTTCTGGATCACGCCGATGCTCAGCTCGTTGCCGGGAATCTGGCGGCTGGAGAACAGCACAACGTCGCCGCTCGACAGTTCGAGCGGGTGGTTCTCCTCGGCAATGCGGGCCAGCGCCGCCCGCGGTTCGCCCTGCCCCCCGGTGGCGAGGATCAGCACCTGTCCGCGCGGCAGGCCCATCGCCGTGTCCCAGTCGACCAGCGGCGGGAAGTCCTCCAGATAGCCGGACTGCTTGGCCACTTCGATGATGCGGTCGAGCGAGCGCCCGGCCACGCAAAGCTCGCGCCCTGTCGCCTTCGCGACCTCGCCCAGCGTCTGCAGGCGCGCGACGTTGGAAGCGAAGGTGGTGACCAGCACGCGCCGCCCGCTCCACTTGCCCACTTCGTCCAGCAGCCCCTTGAAGACAGCGCCTTCGGAACCGCTTGCGTTCGGGTTGAAGACATTGGTGCTGTCGCACACCAGCGCCAGTACACCGCCATCGCCGATCTCGCGCAGCTCCTCCTCGGTGGTCGGCTCGCCTATGATCGGATCCTCGTCGAACTTCCAGTCGCCGGTGTGGAACACGCGGCCATGGGGCGTGTCGATCAGCAGCGCATTGCCCTCGGCGATCGAATGCGCGAGCGGCAGATAGGTTATCGTAAACGGACCAATCTCTATCTGGCCGTGGTCTTCCTCTATCACGATAACCTCGACGTCATCGAGCAAACCGGCCTCCTCCAGCTTGCGCCGGACCAGCTCGGCCGTGAAGGGCGTTGCATAGAGCGGCACGCCGAGGTCCGCGGCGAAATAGGGCACCGCGCCGATGTGGTCCTCGTGCGCATGGGTCAGCACTACACCGACGAGGTTGTCGGACCGTTCCTCGATGAAATCGAGATCGGCGAACACCAGTTCGGTACCCGGGTATTCGTTGGCGCCGAAGGTCATGCCGAGGTCGACCATCAGCCATTTGCCCTGGCAGCCGTAGAGATTGACGTTCATGCCGATCTCGGCGGAACCGCCAAGGGCGAGGAAAAGCAGTTCGTCTTCGGGGGTGTAGTCGTTCTTCACGTGGGTCCGTTCAGTTTGCCGCGCGCTCGGCGAGGATGGCGAGGCCTTCAAGAGTGAGGTCGGGATCGACTGCATCGAAGATATCGGTGTGCTTGTCGAACAGGATCGCCAGCCCGCCGGTGGCGATGACCTTGGCCGGGCGGCCGATCTCCTTGCGCATCCGGGCGATGAGCCCTTCCATCATGGCGACATAGCCCCAAAACACGCCGATCAGCATCTGGCTTTCGGTATTGCGCCCGATCACGCTGTCGCTTTCCGGGCTTTCTATGGCGATACGGGGAAGCTTGGCGGTGTTGCTGACAAGGGCGTCGAGCGAGAGGTTGATCCCTGGCGCGATAATCCCGCCCTTGTAGGCACCGGTGAAATCGACCGCGTCGAAGGTCGTGGCCGTGCCGAAGTCGATGACGATCAGGTCGCCTTCGTACTTGGCGTGGGCGGCAATCGTGTTGAGGGCACGGTCGGCGCCAAGCGAGTTGGGCTGGTCGACGTCCACGACGATGCCCCACTCGGCCTTGCCCTGCCCCGAGATCAGCGGTTCGACCCCGAAGTACTTCTCGCACAGCACGGTGAGATTGTGGACGGCGCGCGGCACCACCGAGCCGACGATGATCTTGGTGATGTCGCTCTTCGCGACGCCCTCGATCGAGAGCAGCTGCAAAAGCCAGACGGCATATTCGTCGCCCGTGCGGCGCGGGTCAGTTGCGATGCGCCAACGGGCACGGATATCCCGCCCCTCAAACAAGGCGAAGACGACATTGGTGTTCCCGGCGTCGATGGCGAGCAGCATGGTCGGCAAATCCTTCAGGCGAGCATCACGTCGCCGGCGTGAATGGCACGGACCGCGCCGTCTTCCAAGCGCAGCCGCAGGGTTCCTTGCTCGTCCAGGCCCGCAAACCGGGCTTGTACCATATTCCCGTCGGGCTCATGGACCGAGAGCGGCGTATCGACTGGCGTGCCTACAGCCAGCCAGCGACGGATCATGGGCGCCAGGCCGAAGGTTCGCCAGCGATCGAGTTCGCGGTCGAGCGAAGCCGCCAGGGCAGTCGCGAACGCGTCCCGGTCAGGCGCGGGACCGAGCATGGACAATGCGACCGTCTTGCGATCCGCCAGATCGGGTGCAGCCGCAAGGTTGACGCCGATACCGATGACAACCGAGTCGCCCGCCCGCTCAAGCAGGATGCCGCACAGCTTCGCACCGCCAAGCAAGAGATCGTTGGGCCATTTCAGCATCAAGGCCGAAGGATTGGGGCAATAGGGCTGGACGGTCTCGTAAACCGCCAGCCCTGTCACCAGCGCAAGCGTGTGGGCCGGCGGGTCTCCAGCCGCCAAGTGGACCACGGTCGAGCCCATGAAGTTCCCGTGTCCGTCGAACCAGGTCCGCCCCTGCCGCCCGCGACCGGCGGTCTGGCGGTCGGCGACCAGCCACTCGCCCTCGGGCACACGGTCACCGCCGGCAAGGCGGGCAATCAGGTCGGCATTGGTGGAGCCGGTGTCGGCGACTGTCCTGATCAAGCGGCGAGGAACAGCGCGGCCGCCGCGCTATCGGTCAGCGTGCCGAGCCACTTTGTGAGGAAGTAGCCGAGCGGCGAGATCAGCACGGTAGCAACGGCCAGGATTGCCCAGAGTGCAGTGTCGCCGGCGCCCTTGATACGGTCGGCGGGTTCATCGAAGAACATCACCTTGACGAACTTGATGTAATAGAACGCCCCGATCACGCTGGCGGCGATACCGAGCGCGGCGAGAAGCACCAGGTCAGCCTCGACCGCGGCCTGGAACACGACGAACTTGCCCCAGAAGCCGAGCAGCGGCGGAATGCCTGCAAGGCTGAACATCAGTGCCAGCAGGCACCACGCCAGCGCCGGGCGAGTGGTGGAAAGGCCGGCGATATCGTCGAAGGTTTCGAGCGGAGTGCCGTCTTCGGCCCGCAGCATCAGTAGCGCTGCGAAGCTGCCGAGGGACATCACGACGTAGATCGCCAGGTAGGTCAGCATGGCGCTGAGGCCCGCGACCGATGCGGCAGCGAGGCCGATTAGGATGAAGCCGACATTGTTGATCGAGGAATAGGCCAGCAGCCGCTTCAAGTTGTTCTGGCCGATCGCTCCCAGCGCCCCGACCACGATTGAAGCCAGCGCCGCGAAGATCACGATCTGGCGCCACGCCTCCGTCTGGTCACCGAACGCATCGAGGGCCACCCGCCCCGTCAAGGCGACCGCGGCGACCTTGGGGGCAGTGGCGAAGAAGGTGGTCACCGGCGTAGGCGCGCCTTCGTATACGTCGGGCGTCCACATGTGGAACGGAACGGCGGCAATCTTGAAGGCGAGGCCCGCCAGCACGAAGATCACGCCGAACAGCGCGCCCATCGACATCTCACCAGTCAGCGCGTTGCGGACCCCTTCGAAACTGGTGGTTCCGGTGAACCCGTAGACGAGGCTCATGCCGTAGAGCAGGATACCCGACGCCAGAGCGCCCAGCACGAAGTACTTGAGGCCTGCTTCTGCCGAACGCGTGTCGTTGCGCAGGAAGCTCGCGAGCACGTAGGCGGCAAGGCTGTTGAGTTCGAGCCCGATGTACAGCGTGATGAAATCGCCCGCCGAAACCATTACGCCCATGCCGAGGGTCGCGAACAGTACCAGCACCGGGTATTCCGGCTTCATCGCCCCCAGACGGTCGAAGAAGGTCGGTGCGACCGTCAGTGCGCCAATGGCGGCGATATAGATGAGAAGCTTGGCAAACGCGGCGTAGCTGTCGGCAAAGAGCTGCCCGCCGAAGGCCGCAACGCCTTGCCCGGCAGCTCCGCTGACAAGGGCAGGTACAGTCAATACGGCTGCGGCACCGACGGCGGTCGCAGCGAGTATGCTGACGAGGCGCGAGGATTTGTCGCCCATCCATGCCGCGACCAGCAGCAGCGCCAGCCCCGACAGGCTGAGCAGGATCTCGGGCACGACGAGCGCGAGGGAAGCGGTGAGGTCCATCAGTGTGCTCCCTCCGCGCCCTCGGGCTTTGCGGAGCCTTCCTCGTGTTCGATATGGTTGGCATTGTGCGCGCGCGGCTCGCCTGCGACGAGCTTGGCATCGCCTTCTGGCTCAGCACGAGCGACCCGGGCCTCGAGCGCGGCGATGTCGGCGCGCATCGGGGCAAGGAAGCTTTCAGGATAGACGCCCATCCACAGCACGGCCGCAGCGATCGGTGCCAGGATCGCCCATTCGCGCGCATCGAGATCGGTCATTGCAGCTGCGTCGTCGTTAACCTGAGCGCCGAACACGACCCGGCGATAGAGATAGAGCATGTAGCCGGCACCGAGGATGATCCCGGTGGTGAGGAACAACGTCACCGTGCTCGACACCTGGTAAACCCCGGCTAGGCTCAGGAACTCGGCGACGAAGCCGCTGGTGCCGGGCAGGCCGATGCTGGCCATGGTGAAGAGCAGGAAGAACAGCGCATACTTCGGCATGTTGATTGCAAGCCCGCCGTAACGGCTGATCTCGCGCGTGTGGAGCCGGTCGTAGATCACACCGACGCACAGGAAGAGCGCGCCCGAGACGAGGCCGTGGCTGAGCATTACGATCATCGCCCCTTCAAGGCCTTGGACGTTGAAAGCGAACAGGCCCGCGGTGACGATGGCCATGTGCGCCACCGAGCTGTAGGCGATCAGCTTCTTCATGTCTTCCTGCACCAGCGCGACAAGCGAGGTGTAGATCACCGCAACCATGCTGAGCGCGAAGACTAATGGCGTGAACTGCGCGCTGGCTTCGGGGAACATCGGCAGGCTGAACCGGATGAAGCCGTAGCCGCCGAGCTTGAGCAAAACGCCCGCGAGGATCACCGAGCCAGCAGTTGGCGCCTGCACGTGCGCCGCCGGGAGCCAGGTGTGGAACGGGAACATCGGCACCTTCACCGCGAAGCTGGCAAAGAAAGCGAGCCACAGCCACGTCTGCGCCTGCGCCGGGAAGTCGTATTGCATCAGCGTGGGGATGTACGAAGTGCCTGCCTGGTTCACCATCCACAGCATGGCGATCAGCATCAGGACCGAGCCAACCAGGGTGTAGAGGAAGAACTTGAAGCTGGCGTAGATCCGGTCCGCCCCGCCCCAGATGCCGATGATGAGATACATCGGGATCAGGCCGGCTTCGAAGAAGATGTAGAACAGGAACAGGTCCTGCGCCGCGAAAACGCCGATCATCAGCGTTTCCATGATCAGGAAGGCGGCCATGTATTCGCCGACGCGCTTCTCGATCGCTTCCCAGCTGGCAAGAATGCAGATCGGCATCAGGAACACGCTCAGCATGATCAGCATCAGCGCGATGCCGTCGATGCCGAGGCGGTACTCGAAGCCCGCAAACAGGTTCGCCTGTTCGGTAAACTGCCACTGCGCGCCGCCGATGTCGTAATTTGCCCACAGCACGATGCCGAGCGCAAGGTCGATCAAGGTCGCACCCAGCGCGAGCATCCGCGCGGTCTGCGCATTGACGAAGAAGCACACCGCCGCCGCTGCCAGCGGAACGAGGAGCATGAGGGTAAGGATCGGGAAGCCTTCCATTACATCAGCACCCAGGTCACCGCCGCGATCAGGCCGAGCAGCATGACCAGCGCGTAGCTATAGAGATATCCGGACTGGAAGCGCCTGGCCGCACCCGAGCCCTGCATGACGACCCAGGCCGCGCCGTCGGGGCCGAACCGGTCGATCACGCCGATGTCGACGATCTTCCAGAACTTGCGGCCCAGCCAGAAGGCCGGCTTCACGAACAGCACATTGTAGAGCTCGTCGAAGTACCACTTGTTGTAGAGGAACTTGTAGACCGGCCCCAATTGCTCGGCGACCTTGGCCGGGAACGAGGTATTGCGGATGTAGCCGTACCAGGCGATCAGCAGTCCCAGCACCATGACGATAAAGGCAGCATACTTCACCAGCGTCGGCACAGCGTGCATCGCGTGGATCAGCGGCTCGTTGTAGAAGATCGAGCTGCCCCAGAAATCGGCGCTGTCGAGGAAATAGGGCGCAAAGACCTGACCTGCGGCAATAGCGCCGACCGACAGGATGCCGAGCGGGACCAGCATGGATAGCGGGCTTTCGTGCGGGTGGTAGCCGCCGGTCGTGTCCTCGCCCGCTTGCTCCGGCGTCTTGTGGACGCTGTGCTGGATGTGCTCGCTCTCGATCCAGCGCGGCTTGCCGAAGAAAGTCAGGAAGACGAGGCGCCAGCTGTAGAAGCTGGTCAGCAGCGCCGCGAAGACGCCCATCCAGAAGGCGAACTGGGCTACATCGGTACCGCGCGCGAAGGCGACTTCGATGATTGCATCCTTCGACCAGAACCCGGCAAAGCCCAGATGCAGGTCGTAAATGCCAACCCCGGTGATCGCCAGCGTGCCCATCATCATCGCCCAGAAGGTCAGCGGGATGTGCTTACGCAAGGCCCCGTAATACCGCATGTCCTGCTCGTGGTGCATCGCGTGGATGACCGAACCGGCCCCCAGGAACAGCAGCGCCTTGAAGAAGGCGTGGGTGAACAGGTGGAACATGGCAGCGCCATAGGCACCGACGCCGGCGGCGAAGAACATGTAGCCCAGCTGCGAACAGGTCGAATAGGCGATGACGCGCTTGATGTCCCACTGCGTCGTGCCGACGGTAGCGGCGAAGATGCAGGTGGCGGCGCCGATGAAGGTTACGATGCCCAGCGCGACGGGCGCAGTCTCGAACATCGGCGAGAGGCGGCAGACCATGAACACGCCTGCAGTGACCATGGTTGCGGCGTGGATCAGCGCGGACACCGGCGTCGGGCCTTCCATCGCGTCGGGGAGCCAGGTGTGCAGCCCCAGCTGCGCCGACTTGCCCATCGCGCCGATGAACAGCAGGATGCACAGGATGTCCATGGTGTGGAAGCGGTAGCCGAAGGCCCCGATGGTCGCCCCGCTCATGCCCGGCGCAGCCTCGAGGATGGCCGGGATCGACACGGTGCCGAACACCAGGAAGGTGCCGAAAATACCGAGCATGAAGCCGAGATCGCCGACGCGGTTGACCACAAAGGCCTTAATCGCGGCGGCATTGGCGCTCGGCTTCTTGAACCAGAAGCCGATCAGCAGGTAACTGGCGAGGCCCACCCCTTCCCAGCCGAAGAACATCTGCACCAGGTTATCGGCCGTCACCAGCATGAGCATGGCGAAGGTGAAGAGCGACAGATAGGCAAAGAAGCGCGGCTGGTCCGGATCCTCGTCCATGTAGCCCCAGCTGTAGAGGTGGACGAGCGCAGAGACGGTGGTGATCACCACCAGCATCACGGCGGTCAGCGTATCGACCCGCAGCGCCCAGTCGAAGCTAAGCGAGCCGGACTGGACCCATTGCAGCACCGGCACCACGGTCGCCTCGTTCGCGCCCGTCAGGAAACCGATGAAGATCGGCCAGCTGAGCGCCGCCGAAAGAAACAACGCGCCGGTCGTCACGCCCTTGGCGAAGACGCTGGGTGCCGACTTGTTGGTCAGCCCGGCGACGATCGAGGCCAGCAATGGCCCGAAAACGATGATCAGGATGGAGGACACCGGTGCTTACCCCTTCAGCCTGTCGACATCGTCGACCGAGATCGTGCCGCGGCCACGGAAATAGATCACCAGGATTGCAAGCCCGATCGCCGCCTCGGCAGCGGCGACGGTCAGCACGAACATCGCGAAGACCTGGCCCGTGAGGTCACCGAGGAAGGCGCTGAAGGCGACGAGGTTGATGTTAACGCTCAGCAGGATCAGCTCGATCGCCATCAGGATGACGATGATGTTCTTCCGGTTGAGGAAAATCCCGAGAACGCCGAGCACGAACAGGATCGCGCTGACGACGATATAGTGTTCGATCCCGATCACAGCTCGACCCCCTGCCCCACGGTGGGCTGCTTCATGACGGTGGCATCCTCGGGCCGGCGACGGACCTGCTTGGAGATGTTCTGGTGGCCGCGGGTGGTCTTGAGGTCCCGGTGGGTCAGCACGATCGCGCCGACCATAGCCACCAGCAGGATGATCCCGGCGGTTTCGAACAGGAAGAGATAATCGGAATAGAGCAACGCGCCGAGGCTTTCGATATTGCTTTCGCCGGCAATCGGGGCGGCGCTGCCGTCGGGCGTGCCGAGCCGCAGCGTCCCGGCGCGATAGGCGCCGATGCCGAGCACCAGTTCGCCGAGCAGGATGCCTGCCACCGCGATACCGATAGGGAAATTGCTGATGAAACCTGCGCGCAGCTCGGCGAAGTCGATGTCGAGCATCATGACCACGAACAGGAACAGCACCGCGACCGCGCCGACATAGACGATCACCAGCAGCATGGCGATGAACTCGGCGCCGATGATGACCATCAGCCCCGCCGCGTTGAAGAAGGCGAGGATCAGCCACAGCACCGAATGCACCGGGTTGCGGCTCATGATCGTCAGCACGCCGCTGGCGACCAGCAGCGCGGCGAACATGTAGAAGGCGATGGCTTGAATCATTGGGCCCCTGCGGAATTAGGCGCGCGGTTAGCGATACGGCGCATCGGCTTCAAGGTTTGCGGCGATCGCCCGCTCCCACTTGTCACCATTGGCGAGCAGCTTTGCCTTGTCATAGAGCAGCTCCTCGCGGGTTTCGGTTGCATATTCGAAGTTCGGCCCCTCGACGATGGCATCGACCGGGCAGGCCTCCTGGCAGAAACCGCAATAGATGCACTTGGTCATGTCGATGTCATACCGGGTGGTGCGGCGGCTGCCGTCCTCGCGCGGTTCGGCTTCGATGGTGATGGCCTGCGCCGGGCAGATCGCCTCACACAGCTTGCAGGCGATGCAGCGTTCCTCGCCGTTGGGATAGCGACGCAGCGCATGCTCCCCGCGAAAGCGCGGGCTGAGCGGGTTCTTCTCGAACGGGTAGTTGATCGTCACCTTGGGCTTGAAGAAATACTTCAGCGTCAGGGCGTGCGCCTTGACGAATTCCCACAGGGTGAACGACTTTATGAGGTGGGCGACGGTGCTCATGCTGGCACTCCGAAACGGGTAAGCATGAGATACCCGCTGGTCAGGAAAACGAAAATCAGGCTCATCGGCAGGAAAACCTTCCAGCCCAGCCGCATCAGCTGGTCGTAGCGGTAGCGCGGGACGGTCGCCATGACCCAGCTGAAGAGGAAGAAGAAGAAGAAAGTCTTCAGCAGGAACCACACGATGCCCGGCACGTCGAAGCCGGGGATCAGGTCGATGTTAAGCGGCGGCAGCCACCCGCCCCAGAACAGCAGCGTGTTGAGCGAGCACATCAGCAGGATGTTGGTGTATTCGCCCAGCCAGAACATGGCGAAAGCCATGGAGCTGTATTCGGTCTGGTATCCGGCGACGAGTTCTGATTCCGCTTCGGTCAGGTCGAACGGCACGCGCTGGGTTTCGGCCAGGCACGAGATGAAGAACACCACCCACATCGGGAACAGCAGCGGATTGAGGACGAACCCGTTGACGATGCCAAGACCGTGGCCCTGCTGCGCGTTGACGATCTCGGTTAGGTTGAAACTGCCGGCGAACAGCACCACGCAGATCAGGATGAAGCCGATCGAGACTTCGTAGGAAATCATCTGCGCAGCGGCGCGCATGGCCGAGAAGAACGGGTATTTGGAGTTACTCGCCCAGCCCGCCATCACGATGCCGTAAACGCCAAGCGAGCTGATCGCGAGGACGTAGAGAAGGCCGACGTTGATGTCCGCCAGCACTACGCCGGCATCGAACGGGATCACCGCCCATGCCATCAGCGCCACGGTGAAGGTGACGATCGGGGCGAGGATGAAGATGCCCTTGTTGGCGGCGCTGGGGATGATCGTTTCCTGCAGCATCACCTTCAGAGCGTCGGCAAAGCTTTGCAGCAGGCCGAAGGGGCCGACCACATTGGGCCCGCGCCGCAGGTTGATCGCGGCCCAGATCTTGCGGTCGACATAGATGATCATCGCGACGGCGAGCATGACCGGTAGCGCGATCAGCAAAATGCCCGAGATGGTCGCCGTGAACCAGGCGGCTTCATAGGTGAGGCCGAGGGATTGGAAGAATTCGGTCATTCCGCAGCCTCCGCCATATCGGCCCCGTGCAACAGCTCGGCCGAGCATTGCTGCATCACCGTGCTGGCGCGGGCGATGGGGTTGGTGAGGTAGAAGTCCTTGATCGGATAGGCGTCGATTATACCTTCCGCCTTGGCCTTGGCGTCCGCCTTGGGCAGCGCGCCGTAATCGGCGAGGCCTTCGACGCCCAGCGCGGGCACTTCGGCGATCATTCTGGCCTGCAGTTCGGCATAGCTGTCGAAGCCGACGCCCACGCCCAGTGCATCGGCCAGCGCGCGCAGAATGGTCCAGTCCTCGCGGGCATCACCCGGTGCGAAGACGGCCTTCTCGGCATATTGCACCCGGCCCTCGGTGTTGACGTAGGTGCCGTCCTTCTCGGCATAGCTCGCCGCCGGCAGGACGATGTCCGCCGCATGCGCGCCCTTGTCGCCGTGATGGCCGATATAGACCTTGAGTGCATCGGCGAAGGATTCGAAGTTCATCTCATCCGCGCCGAGGCTCAGCACCACCTTGGGCTTGGCCGCGACGATGTCCGCCATGCCGCCCTTCTGCGCGAAGCCGAGCATCAGCCCGCCCATGCGCGCAGCCGAGAAGTGCAGCACGTTGAAGCCGTTCCAGCCATCCTTGACCACGCCGAGCGCCTGTGCGGCGGCGAGGCCCGCGTGGAGGGCGCCCTTGGCCAATGCCGCACCGCCCATAATGATGGCGGGCCGCTCGGCCGCCATGAAGGCGTCGGTCAGATCCTTGGGCAGCTTCGACAGCAGCGAGAGGTCGCTGCCGAGGAAGGTCGCCGGATAGGTCGGATCCCATTCCGGGCCGATAATGTGGACCTTGGCCCCGCGCTTTATGGCCTTGCGGATGCGCACATTGACCAGCGGCGCTTCCCAGCGGACGTGACTGCCGACGATCAGGATCGCATCGGCGGTTTCTATCCCGGCCAGTGTGCTGTTGAAATTGACCGCAGCGAGGTTCGACACGTCGTAGTCCATGCCGGTCTGGCGGCCTTCGACGAGCAAAGAACCGCAGGCCTTGAGCAGCGACTTTGCCGCAAACATGGTCTCGCAATCGACCATGTCGCCGGCGACGGCAGCGATGCTGGACAGATCGCCCTTCAATTGCTTGGCGATGGCCTTGAAGGCCTCGTCCCAACCGGCGGGCTGCAGCTTGCCGCGGGTACGCATGAAAACCTTGTCGAGCCGGCGCCTGGTCAGCCCGTCGACCATGAAGCGGCCCTTGTCGCTCAGCCACTCCTCGTTGACGTCGTCATTGATGCGCGGCAGCGCGCGCATGACTTCGCGGCCCTTGGAATGGAGCGAGATGTTCGCGCCCACGGCGTCCGACACGTCGATGCTGAGCGTGCGCTTCAGTTCCCACGGACGTGCCTCGAAGGCATAGGGGCGGCTGGTCAGCGCGCCGACCGGGCACAGGTCGATCACATTGGCCGAAAGCTCATGTGCCGCCGCCTGCTCGAGATAGGTGGTGATCTGCATGTCCTCGCCGCGATACAGCGCGCCGATTTCGTCCACGCCGGCGATCTCTTCGGAGAAGCGCACGCAGCGGGTGCAGTGGATGCAGCGGGTCATCACCGTCTTGATCAGCGGACCCATGTACTTCTCGGTCACCGCCCGCTTGTTCATGTCGTAACGGCTGCCGCCACGGCCATAGGCCACCGCCTGGTCCTGCAGGTCGCACTCGCCGCCCTGGTCGCAAATCGGGCAATCGAGCGGGTGGTTGATGAGGAGGAACTCCATCACCCCTTCGCGCGCGGTGCGGACCATCGGCGTGTCGGTGCGGATTTCCTGCCCTTCGGTGGCCGGCAGAGCGCAGCTCGCCTGCGGCTTGGGCGGTCCCGGCTTCACTTCGACCAGGCACATGCGGCAATTGCCGGCGATGCTCAGCCGTTCGTGATAGCAGAAGCGCGGGATTTCCTTCCCCGCCAGCTCGCACGCCTGCAGGACGGTCGCGCCGTCCGGAACCTCGATTTCCTGACCGTCTACGGTGACTTTAGGCATTACTTCGCCCCATTCGAAATAGATACGCCCATTTCAGCGAGCCGATAGGACCGAAGTGCATCGGCCAGCATGCCGCGTAGAGACGTCCGATTCATCCCCATTTGCTCACCAGGCGGCATACATCTGCCGAGAGATGGAAGTAATTCAGCCATGGCACTCTTTTCTTCGACACTTCGCAATGGCGAAACCACAAGAGCATGGGCCTTGTCGGGTCCGTACTGGAGCACGCAGAGGCCGAGCTTGCGAAGCACTATTTCACTGCCTTCACCGCCAAGTGACTGATCAGACGAGGCGGCCCACCGAAGGCGTTCGGCATCCACCTCAGTTCCGCTCGGTGATGGGTAGAGCGCGTTGTAGCGGGACGCAGCAAGTGCATGTCGGAATGTCAGCGCGTCATATTGCAGCCTGAAATCCGTTCGGGTGCAGACCTC
Organism: Parerythrobacter aurantius; assembly: GCF_045291475.1. Classification (NCBI taxonomy): domain Bacteria; kingdom Pseudomonadati; phylum Pseudomonadota; class Alphaproteobacteria; order Sphingomonadales; family Erythrobacteraceae; genus Parerythrobacter; species Parerythrobacter aurantius. The sequence continues at coordinate 2,321,668 of NZ_CP147985.1, read as the reverse complement.
ATCGTTGAAAAGTTGTCTGGCAGGCTTGTCGAAACCCGGGGCCGATGCCGCAGAATCCAGAAGCCGGTCTACTTTCTCAGTCCGTTTTTCGCTCAGGCACGTCGCTTGGCGGGACAATTCTTCCTCGATTGCGCTGGGCGAGAACTGGCGCGTTTGCTCGGTTCGAGCAATTTCCTCTCCGATGGCCTTGTCATTCAGTTCGGCTTCCGTCCCGATAAACGGAGGCCGATCTGGAGCCATCGACTGTTGTGTGAGCGCGAGAATGGCGGCGAGGATCAAAGTCATTCCGCCGCCTCCGCAAATTTCGCGTTGTGCTCTTCAATCCTGCGCTCCAGCTCCGGCCGGAAATGGCGGATCAGGCCCTGGATCGGCCACGCCGCAGCATCGCCCAGCGCGCAGATGGTGTGGCCTTCGACCTGCTTGGTGACCTGCTGCAGCATGTCGATTTCCTCGATTGCCGCATCGCCGGTGCGCAGGCGTTCCATCATGCGCCACATCCAGCCGGTGCCCTCGCGGCAGGGAGTGCACTGGCCGCAGCTCTCGTGCTTGTAAAAATAGCTGATGCGGCTGATCGCGCGGACGATGTCGGTCGACCTGTCCATCACGATGACGCCAGCGGTGCCGAGGCCCGAGCCCAGGTCCTTGAGCCCGTCGAAATCCATCGGCGCATCCCAGATCTGCTCGGCCGGGACCAGCGGGACCGACGAGCCACCGGGGATCACGGCCAGCAGGTTGTCCTTGCCGCCGCGAATGCCGCCGCAATGCTTCTCGATCAGTTCGCTGAACGGGATGCTGAGCGCTTCCTCGACCACGCAGGGTGTGTTCACATGCCCGCTGATCTGGAACAGCTTGGTGCCCTTGTTGTTCTCGCGCCCGAAGCTGCTGAACCACGAGGCCCCGCGCCGCAGGATCGTGGGCACCACCGCGATGCTCTCGACATTATTGACCGTAGTCGGACAACCATAGAGGCCCGCACCCGCCGGGAACGGCGGCTTGAGCCGTGGCTGGCCCTTCTTGCCTTCGAGGCTTTCAATCATCGCGGTTTCTTCGCCGCAGATATAGGCCCCGGCACCGCGGTGCATGAAAACGTCGAAGTCGTAGCCGCTCTTTGCCGCGTTCTTGCCCAGCAGGCCAGCGGCATAGGCTTCGTCGATCGCCTTCTGCAGCGTCTCGGCCTCGCGGATATATTCGCCGCGGATGTAGATGTAGGCCGCCCGCGCGCGCATGGCGAAACCGGCGACCAGCGCGCCTTCGATCAGCTTGTGCGGATCGTGGCGGATGATCTCGCGGTCCTTGCAACTGCCGGGTTCGGATTCGTCGGCGTTGATGACGAGGAAGCTGGGACGCCCGTCGCGGCTTTCCTTGGGCATGAACGACCATTTGAGGCCGGTCGGGAAGCCTGCCCCGCCGCGCCCGCGCAGGCCGGAGTCCTTGACCTCCCGGATAATGGCATCCTGCCCGCGCGCGATCAGGGCCTTGGTATCATCCCAGTCCCCGCGCTGCTGCGCCGCCTTCAGGCCCCAGTCCTGGAAGCCATAGAGGTTGGTGAAGATGCGATCCCGGTCAGCGAGCATTTGCGAGCGTCCCTTTGTTGGTCCCGGCGAGCATCAGAAGAAGCCTCCGCTATAAAGCATGTAGCCCGCGACGATCACGATCAGCGCCATGACGCCGAACTTGATGATCCCGGTGATGACCTTCCACGCGACGAACAGCAGCGCGAGGGCGACGAGGATGGTGACGATATCCATCACCATTCCTTCCGGTAATCGTGATTGGCATCGACCATTTCCTTCAGCGTGGTCGGCCCGCCTGAAGGCTCGCTGGTGTGCTTGCCCGGTTCCTGCGTCCCGGCCTTGGGAGTCTCGCCCTTGGCCAGCGCATCGAGCACGGCGTCGAGCCGCTCGACCGTCAGATCCTCGTAATTGTCGTCGTTGATCTGGACCATCGGCGCGGTGGCGCAATTGCCCATGCATTCGACTTCGGTCAGGGTCCACAGAGCGTCTTCGGACACCCCGCCCTTCACCATTCCGCGCTTCTTGCAGGCGGCGATGATTTCGTCGCTGCCGCGCAGCATGCAGGGCGTCGTGCCGCACACCTGGACGTGATATTTTCCAACCGGAACAAGGTTGTACATGAAATAGAAGGTCGCGACCTCGACCACGCGGATCACCGGCATGTCGAGATACTTGGCGACGTATTCCATCACCGGCAGCGGCAGCCAGCCCTGCGTCCCGGTTTCCTCGCCAACCTGCCGCTGGGCGAGGTCGAGCAGCGGCATCACCGCCGAACGCTGGCGCCCCTCGGGGTACTTGGCGATGTGCCAGTCGGCCTTGGCCTTGACCTCGGGCGTGAACTCGAAGCCGCCCCAACGCGCGCGCAGTTCGGGGGTATCGGGGGCGAGATGACGATCAGCCATGGTTCAACCTGTGTTGCAGATAGCGGCCCGCATAGAGGCCGATAACGGCGGCACCCGCCGTCGAGAAGATTTCCTTGAGGCTCGATGCCCCATGAAACACGGCGAGATAGGCTGCAACCGCCGAAGCGAAGGCCGCGAATGCAGCGACAAAGATGAGGAGTTCGCGAAGAATCACTGGCTTGCGCCCTCACGCTTCGGCGGAGCTGGCGGGATAATCAGCTCGACGCCGCCGGGAACAGCTTCTGCGCCTTCCATGAGGCCATCCTTGAAGGTCAAATAGAATCCGAATTTGCCTTTCTCAGCGCAGTCAAGATTGACCTGCACGTGAGATTTTCCAACGCGGTTCTGGATGCTGTAACTATCCATGTCGCAGTTCTGAGCGGCAAACTGCGCCTGCGCGCGCTCAGTCGGACTGATCGCCGACTGATCTATTGCAATGCGCTTGATTGCATCGCGAACGTGAGTTTCGCCGACTGGCACATAAGCATCTTGTGCAACGGCGGAAGCCGGCACAGCAAGGCACAGAGCAAAGATGGCGAGCTCCCGTCTCACCGGTCACACTCCCCGAACACCACGTCGATAGCGCCGAGGATGGCGGTCGCGTCGGGCAGCATATGGCCCTTGGACATGAAGTCCATCGCCTGCAAATGACTGAAGGCGGTTGGGCGGATCTTGCACCGGTACGGCTTGTTAGTGCCGTCGCTGACGAGATAGACGCCGAATTCGCCCTTGGGGCTTTCGGTCGCGACATAGACTTCGCCAGCCGGAACCTTGAAGCCTTCGGTGTAGAGCTTGAAGTGATGGATCAGGCTTTCCATCGACTGCTTCATCTCTGCCCGCTTGGGGGGCGAGACCTTGCCGTCGGTGCTGGCGACCGGACCGCTAGGCATCTGCGCGATGCACTGCTTGATGATCTTGGCGCTCTCGTAAACTTCCTTCACGCGCACCATGAAGCGGTCGTAGCAGTCCGAATTGGTGCCGACGGGAATGTCGAACTCCATCCGGTCGTAGACTTCGTAGGGCTGGCTCTTGCGAATATCCCACGGGATGCCTGCGGCGCGGATCATCGGGCCGCTGAAGCCCCAGGCGACCGCATCGTCGCGGCTGACCACGGCGATATCGACGTTGCGCTGCTTGAAGATGCGGTTGTCGATCACGAGGCTCATCGCATCGCCGAACAGTTCGGGCAGCCGCGTGTCGAGCCAGTCGCCGATATCGACGAGCAGCTTTTCCGGCACGTCCTGGTGCACGCCGCCGGGGCGGAACCAGGCGCTATGCATCCGCGCGCCGCTCGCCCGTTCGAAAAAGTTCATGCAGTCTTCGCGAAGCTCGAACACCCACAGGTTCGGCGTCATCGCGCCGACGTCCATCACATGCGCACCGATGTTGAGCATGTGGTTGCAGATGCGGGTCAGCTCGGCGAACAGAACGCGCAGGTATTGCGCGCGGATCGGCACTTCGAGGTTGAGCAGCTTCTCGATCGCGAGAACGTAGCTGTGCTCCATGCACAGCGGGCTGCAGTAATCGAGCCGGTCGAAATACGGCAGCGCCTGCAGGTAGGTCTTGTGCTCGATCAGCTTTTCGGTGCCGCGATGCAGCAGACCGACATGCGGGTCGATCCGTTCGATGATTTCGCCGTCGAGCTCCATCACCATGCGCAGCACGCCGTGCGCCGCCGGGTGCTGCGGCCCGAAGTTGATGGTGTAGTTGCTGATGACTTCGTCGCCGGTGGTCGGGGACTGTTCGAGTTGCACGCTCATCCGCAGATCCAATCGCCGCTGTAGCTCTGGGTTTCGCCCTTGGCATCTGTCACGACCATGTTGGCCGGACGCCGGGCCTGATTGCCGGCTGCCGGGGCGACGCTGATGCTGACGCCTGACGCCGAATAGGTCGTCCCGCCACGAATATCGGCGAGGCCGCCCTTGGCATCGACCGTTACCAGCTGTCCGCCGACGCGGATGACACCCTTGCCGCCCTGCGAATGACCGGAGACGTAGAACACTTCGCGCCCGACTTCCTGGAAGGTGCAGCCGCCGGTGCGCGGCCCCAGATCGACCATTGCGATGTCACCCAGCCGCTCGAGATACTTTGCATCGACGCCCGCCGGCAGTTGCGCTGCCGCGGCATTCGGCTGCGCGGCTTCGGCGGCGACATCCTGCTGCGAGGGCACAGGAGCGTCACCGGTTGCCCCGATACGGCTGGCAAAATCGTCCGCATTCTCTTCCTGCCCCTGCGGCGAGCAGGCGAGAAGAAACAGGGTCGGTGCCGCAAAGGTCAGTGCGAACCCGCGCCTCATGCTTCGCCTTTCGGTTTGCGCGATCCCGGCTTCGCCCGGGGCTTGGCGGCGGCCTTGGCCGGTGCCTTGGCTTTCGCAGTGCGCGCGGACGACCGCTTGGTCTTCGGCTTGGCATCCATGGCAGGCGGATTGGCTTCGGTTTTCTCCGCCGCCTTGGCATTCGCCTTTGCACCGGCACCGGTCTGGGCCGGGCTTTCGGTTGCCTTGGGCTTTTCGACCGGGGGAGCGGGAGGCGCCGGCGGCGGTTCCTTCGCCTTCTCATCGCCAGGCAGGACGTAGTCGGCGCCTTCCCAGGGACTGAGGAAGTCGAACTGGCGGAAATCCTGCGCCAGCTTGACGGGTTCGTAAACAACGCGCTTTTCCTCTTCGGAATAGCGCAGCTCGGTGTAGCCGGTCAGCGGGAAATCCTTGCGGAAGGGATGACCCTCGAAGCCGTAGTCGGTCAGGATGCGGCGCAGGTCCGGATTGCCGGCGAACAGCACGCCGTACATGTCGAACACCTCGCGTTCGAGCCAGCCGGCATTGGGCCACAGCGTCGTCACCGTCGGCACCGGCGTGGCCTCGCTCGCGCTCACCTTGACCATCACGCGATGGTTCTTCGTCAGGCTGAGCAACATGTAGACGACTTCGAACCGCTCGGCCCGATCGGGATAATCGACCCCTGCGATCTCGACCAACTGCTGGTAGGCATGGTTGTCCCGCAGTTCGCGCAGCGCATCCTCGATCCGGTCGCGCGCGACCGTCACGACGATTTCGCCGAATTCCTCCTTCGACGCCACGATCATGTCGCCGAGCGCACGGACAAGCGTATCGCGAACGCCTTCGTTCGAGGCGATGCGGGGGGCAGAGTGCACCGCGCTCATCGCTCGATCGTCCCTTCGCGGCGGATTTTGCGCTGAAGCTGCATGACGCCGTAAAGCAGCGCCTCGGCCGTGGGCGGGCAACCCGGCACGTAGATATCGACCGGCACGATCCGGTCGCAGCCGCGGACGACGCTATAGCTATAGTGATAATAGCCGCCGCCGTTGGCGCAGCTACCCATGCTGATGACGTACTTCGGCTCCGACATCTGGTCGTAGACCTTGCGCAGCGCCGGGGCCATCTTGTTGCAGAGCGTGCCTGCGACGATCATCACGTCCGACTGGCGCGGGCTGGCGCGCGGGGCGACGCCGAAGCGTTCCATGTCGTAACGCGGCATGTTGACGTGGATCATCTCGACCGCGCAGCAGGCAAGGCCGAAAGTCATCCACCAGAGCGAGCCGGTCCGAGCCCAGTGAAACAAATCTTCGGTGCTCGTGACAAGGAAACCCTTGTCGTTCACCTCGGTCTGCAGCGCATGGAAATAGGCTGCGTCTGGTTGTCGTACCTCGCCCGGGCGCGCAGTCGGCATCTGGCCGAGGTTGGCGGGGGTAAGGCCGGCAAGTGTGGTGTTTGCGGTGCTCATGTCATTCCCACTCCAGCGCGCCTTTTTTCCATGCGTAGGCGAGGCCGATGGCCAGTTCGGCAAGGAAGATCATCATGGTGAACCACCCCGCCCACCCCGTCAGGTCGAGACTGACTGCCCATGGGAACAGGAAGGCCACTTCGAGATCGAAGATGATAAAAAGAATTGCAACGAGGTAGAAGCGCACATCGAACTGGCTGCGCGGATCTTCGAATGCAGGAAAGCCGCACTCGTACTCGCTCAATTTCTCGGCATTGGGCTTGTGGCTTCCCGTCAGGCGCGAAACGCCCATCGGCAGGAACACGAACAGCGATGAAATCCCGACTGCGACGATCAGGAAAATGAGGATCGGCAGGTATTGCGACAGATCGACCACGAACGATTCCCTTTGGGGGCGAAGTTGCGCCAGCCCCTAGGCCCGTGAAGCGCGCGGCGCAAGGCCGCGAACCCCGCAAATCCCGCATCAAGCCGTGCAATTTGCGCGCAAGCCACCTGCCGGGGCCTGCGCGCCCCCGCCGCCTATTTCTTCAGTTCGCGGGCGATGGTCTTGCGGGTGGTGGCACCATAGGGCGGCTTGAGGCCGGCCAGCTTGGCGATGTCGGCCTTTGGCTGCGTATAGACGCTGCGGGCATGGCTGAATTCCCTGAAGCCTTCGGGCCCGTGATAGGAACCGATGCCGCTCGGCCCCACTCCGCCGAAGGGCAACTCGTCCATCGACACATGCATGATGACATCGTTGACGGTGACACCGCCCGATATCGTCCGGGTCAGGACCTGCTCGCGCTCGCCCGCATCGGTCCCGAAGTAGTAGAGGCCGAGCGGGCGGTCCTTGTCGTTCACATAGTCGATGGCTTCCTCGATATGCTTGTAGGTCTTGACCGGCAGCACCGGCCCGAAAATCTCTTCCTGCATTGCCATCATGTCGTCGCTGACGTTCCGCAGGATCGTCAGGGGCATCTTGCGGGAATTGGTGGAAGAAAAATCCTCGTTGGCCGGATTGACCTCGATGACATCCGCCCCCTTGTCGCGCGCATCAGCCACCATCGTCTGCAGACGGTCGAAATGGCGGTCGGTGACGACCGACGTATAGTCGTCATTGTTCAGCAGGGTCGGATACATGTTGTGCGCCGCCTGGCGGACGGAGTTGACGGCATCGAGTTCCTTGTCCTCGGGCACGTACATGTAATCGGGAGCGAGGCATATCTGCCCGGCGTTGAGCATCTTGCCCATGGCGATACGCTCGCCCGCCTGTTCAAAATTGGCACTGCGTCCCAGGAACACCGGCGACTTGCCGCCCAGTTCGAGCGTCACCGGCACCAGGTTGCGCCCGGCTGCTTCCATCACCCGCCTGCCGGTGGCGGTCGAACCGGTGAAGATGATGTGGTCGAACTGGAGCGCGGAGAAGGCGGCGGCCACTTCAGGGCTGCCCGTCACGACCGCGACCTCTTCCTCGGCGAAATACCGGGCCACCAGTTCGGCAGTAAGCTCGCTGGTCCGCTCGGTGAATTCGCTCGGCTTGATCATCGCCCGGTTGCCCGCGGCGAGCACCTGCATCAGCGGGCCGATGGAAAGGTTGACCGGGAAGTTCCACGGGCTGAGAATGCCGACTACACCCTTGGGTTCGTAGCGCAACTCCGCCTTGGCCCCGAGCAGGCCGAGCGGGAACCGGACCGAGCGCTTCTCCGGCCTCGCCCATTTATCGAGGTTCTTGAGGCAATATTTGCCGAAACCGATGGTGCCGGTGATATCGGTAATCATGGAGGCTTCGTGGCTGCGATTGCCGAAATCGGCACTCATCGCGCGGGCCAGTTCTTCGCCGTGATCGACCAGCAGTGCGATGGCGCGCTGGATCCGGTCGCGGCGGGCGCTCATGGGCTCGGGCCGGGCGGCGGTGAACGCCGTGCGCTGCTTGCGCAGAATGGCTTCCATTTCGGCCTTCTTGTCGTCTGCCATCGGGTCGCTCCTGATCGGGTTTCGCTTTGGGACTGTTGTTCCCCATCGGCCCTACAAAGACAAGCGCTCCGTTGAGTTCCGCCATGGCGCCTGCAAACGTATCCCGTTTGCCATTCTGCTGAGCCGTGACTAGGTACGGCACCGATACTCGTCCCGCAATCAAGAGGCCCATGCCATGGCACAGTTCTCCGCATCCGATCCGGTCGTCATCCTTTCCTATGCGCGTACGCCGATGGGCGGGATGCAGGGCGCCCTGGCCGATGTTTCGGCGACCGATCTCGGTGCCACGGCAGTAAGGGCCGCGGTCGAGCGCTCCGGCGTTCCGGGCGAGAAGTTCGACCGCGCCTACATGGGCTGCGTCCTTCCGGCCGGCCTCGGCCAGGCCCCGGCCCGCCAGGCCGCATTGAAGGCCGGCCTACCCAAGTCGGTGCAGGCCACCACGGTCAACAAGGTCTGCGGCAGCGGCATGCAGACCGTGATCATGGGCGCCGAAGCGCTCGCCAGCGGCTCGGTCGACTACGTCATTGCCGGAGGCATGGAGAGCATGACCAACGCGCCCTACCTGCTCAAGAAGCACCGCAGCGGCGCGCGCATCGGCCATGACACCGCCTACGACCACATGTTCCTCGACGGACTGGAAGACGCCTACGAGGAAGGCCGCGCCATGGGCACTTTCGCGCAGGACACAGCCAACGAATACCAACTCACCCGCGAGGACCAGGACAGCTATTCGATCGAGTCGCTGCGGCGCGCCAACGACGCCATTTCCAGCGGCGCGTTTTCGGGCGAAGTCGTGCCCGTCACCTTCGCCACCCGCGCGGGCGAGCTGACGATCGATACCGACGAGCAGCCCGGCAAGGGCAAGCCCGACAAGATTCCGCAGCTGCGCCCGGCCTTTGCCAAGGACGGGACCATTACCGCCGCCACCTCGAGCTCGATTTCCGACGGCGCCGCCGCCGTGGTCCTGACCCGCGAGAGCCTCGCCAGCGCCAACGGCCAGACGCCGGTGGCACGCATCGTCGCTCTCGCCGCGCATGCGCAGGAACCCAAGGATTTCACCACCGCCCCGGTTGGCGCGATCAAGAAGGTGCTCGACCGCGCCGGCTGGACGGTCGACGACGTCGATCTGTGGGAGGTGAACGAAGCCTTCGCCTGCGTCGCCATGTTCGCCATGCGCGATATCGGCATCCCGCACGACAAGGTGAACGTCAATGGCGGCGCGACCGCACTCGGCCACCCGATCGGCGCGAGCGGGACGAGGATCATCGTAACCCTGCTAAATGCGCTCAAGACCCGGGGCAAGACTCGCGGTGTGGCGTCACTCTGCATCGGCGGAGGGGAAGCGACGGCGGTGGCGGTAGAGCTGGTCTAGTCCCCCCCCCCCGACCGGGTCAATCGGCTTTAAAGCGCGCCGGCTCCCCACAGCCGGTCGGCGCGAACGAAGCCGTCGCGGCGATCGACCTCCATCTCGCACCAGCCTGCCTCGCAATCTCCCAGCCGGCCGATGACGCCCGGCTCGAGCTGCCACTTCACCGCGGCATTGTCGGCAGGGTCGGAGCGCATGGCCACAGGTCCGGGCCCGATGACCATGACCGTGCGGTCGGCACTGAGCATCGTCGAGGCGACCCAGCCCTTGGTCCCCTCGTGATCCTCGACAAACCGCCAGCCATCGTCCTTGACCCGCAGCACCTTCACCGGCAGCCCTTCGCGCTGGTAGACCCAGTCGATCTTGTATTCCTTGCTGGGGCCCACCCTCAGGTTGAGCTTGGTGGTATCGACGCTCGCCCAATAAGGCACATCGCGCTGCTGCGCACTGGCAGAACCGCAGGCGCTCAGCGCAACGGACAGGAACAAGGCGGGCAAGGTTCGCAACATGGCACCGGTGCTTATGGTAAAGGCTCCCTTCCCCGCAAGAGTTTGTAGCTGCCGCCTTGACCGTATTCGCGTCAATGTCCAATCACGGCACAGATGAGCGATACGCACCCCGCCACCACCCGCCGCGTCGAGGGCAAGCCCAAAGTCGTCGTGACGCGCCACCTCATGCCTTCGGTCGAAGCGCGCATGGCCGAGCTTTTCGATGCGACGCTGAACCCGGGCGACGTGCCGCTGACGCGCGCGCAGCTGGCCGCCGCCATGACCGATTGCGATGTGCTGGTGCCCACTGTCACCGACCGGATCGATGCGGAGCTGATCGAAGGCGCGGGCGAGCGGCTCAGGCTGATTGCCAATTTCGGCGCCGGGACCGAGCATATCGATCTTGCCGCTGCGGCCCGGCGCAAGATCATGGTGACCAACACGCCCGGCGTCTTTACCGACGATACGGCCGACCTTGCCATGACCATGATCATCGGCGTGCCGCGCCGTATCCGTGACGGTGTGGCGCTGATCCGCCGAGGCGAGTGGACCGGCTGGGCCCCCTCGGCGCTGCTCGGAAGGCAGATCGGCGGCAAGGTGCTGGGCATCGTCGGCATGGGCCGTATCGGGCAGGCCGTTGCCCACCGCGCCAAAGCCTTCGGGCTGAACATCGCCTATCACAACCGCAAGCCGCTGCCGCGTGCGGTCGAGAGCATGTTCGGTGCGCGCTACGTTCAAACGCTCGACGAACTGTTGGCGGAGGCCGACATCCTCTCGCTTCATTGCCCTGCCGGGAGCGACACTCACCACATGATCGACGCGCGAAGGATCGCGCTGATGAAGCCGGGCGCCGCGCTCATCAACACGGCGCGCGGCGACCTGGTCGATTACGAAGCGCTGGTCGAAGCACTGCAGGCCGGCAAGCTCGTAGGCGCCGGGCTGGATGTCTACCCCGACGAGCCGCGCGTGGATCCGCGCCTGCTTGCCCACCCCAACGTCATGACCCTTCCCCATATCGGCAGCGCCACCGCCGAAGGCCGCGAGGCCTCGGGCGAGAAGGTCATCGCCAACATCCGCTTCTGGGCGGACGGCCACCGTCCGCCCGATCAGGTGCTCGACGCACTCGTCTAGCAGGACTCGCGCATGGCGCAGGCAAGTGTTGCAAGAACCTTCGCAATCGCGGGACGAGAACAGCCGAGTTCGAAGTGGCGAAACGGCAATTCCACTTGGCAATCAGATTCGTCGGGCCGCCCCAACGCGCAAGGTGCCGAGACAATGCCGTCATCGCTGGACCACATCGCGATGGTCTTCACGGGCGGTTTGACCGAAATGTCTTCCGAGAACGGTGGCGCATCGACAGTGTGGTCGTTGAGCAGTTCGTAGAGCCGCCAAGCATTGTTGGCGCGTCGGTTGCCCGAGAAGGGCGACCCAAGTGTCATCACCAGTTCCACCAGTTCAGGTCGGCGATGCGCAAGCAGCCGCGCATACATCCCGCCCAGGCTCCAGCCGATCACTATAACCTTGCGTCCGCTACTAGCAGTAATGGCTGCCAAACGCCGCTCCAGCCGGGCAATCGTCTCCGCCGTCACCCGAACATTGAAGCCCTCGCCCCATCCATGTGGATCGAAGCCAGCCTCGCGCAAAGTCCCGCGCAAAAGCGCAGTGGACTTGTCGCCCGAAAGCATACCAGGGATGACAAGCACAGGCCTCCCCTCGCCGAACGATTCGATCTTATGCGGCCGCCGCAAAGGCGCGGCCAGTACTTTCGGCACTGCCACCAGTTCGCTGGCCCAGCGCCAAAGAGGCGGCGGCTTGTCCACCGGGGGATCAATCCCCCGTCAAAATCCGCTCGACCAGTTGCTTCACCGTCGGGGTGAAGTTGTTCGAATAGAACGGGTCCTGTTTGAAACGGTAGGCCGCGTGGCCGGCGAAGGCGAGATTGTCGTCGGGATCGCCGCCGTGGGCGATGTCTTGGAGCGTCTTCTGGATGCAGAAGCTGCGCGGATCGGCGAGGCGACCGGTGGTGTGGTCGTCATGGTCCTTCCAGCTCGAGAACTGGCAGTGGCTGAGGCAGCCCATGCACCCCTGCTGGTCGGCGCGGATCTGCTCGGCGCTGTCGGGGGTGACGAAGACCACGGTGTTGTCCGGCGTCTTGAGCGGTTCGGTGAACCCTTCGTGCATCCACGCCTGCGCCTTGCGCTGGTCGCCCGGATGGACCCAGAAATACTTGGCCTTGCCGTGATCGCTCAGCGGCACGGTGCCCTCTTCCTCGTCGCGCTTGAAGATCGGGATCTGCCGATCTGAGCGGTGCATCAGGTCGTAGAGGAACGGCGTCTTTACCGCGCTGGAATAGAAGCCGGTAGGGCTGAACTTGTGCAGCAGCACGTCGCCCGGCTCGACCGTTCGCAGCATGTCCTTCCACACCTGCGGGATCGGGCTTTCCTGCGTCAGCAGCGGCCGCGTGCCGAACTGGAAAGCGATCTTGCCGAGTTCCGGATTGTCGATCCAGTCGTTCCATTCGCGCAGGAACCACACCCCGCCGGCCATGACGATGGCGGTGTCTTCGGAAACGCCCTCGGCGCGCATGGTTTCGCGGAGTGCCTTTACGCGGGGATAGGGATCCTCCGGCTTGGTCGGATCTTCGGCATTGGAAAGGCCGTTATGCCCGCCGGCGAGCCACGGGTCTTCGTAGACCACCGCGGCCAGCAGATCGGGCACCTTGGAATAGCTGCGCTTCCACAACGCGCGGAAAGCGCGGGCCGAGCTGACGATCGGCAGATAGTGGACGTTGAAACGCTGCGCGATCTCGGCCAGCTTGTAAGGCATCCCCGCACCGCAGGTCACGCCGGTGATCTTGTCGCCGCAATTCTCGAGAACGCCCTCGAGCACCTTCTGCGCGCCGCCCTGTTCCCACAGCACGTTGATGTTGATCGCACCCTTGCCGTCGGCGATCTCGTAGGCCCGATTGACCTGCTCGGTCGCACCATCGATGGCGTAGCGGACGAGTTGCTCGAAACGTTCCTTGCGGGTCGCTTGCGGGTAAACTTGCGGGATAACATTGCCGTCCGCGTCATAGCTGTCGGCATTGACCGCGCTGACGGTGCCGATGCCACCTGCAGCAGCCCAGGCTCCAGAGCTCATGTGGTTGGTGGCAGAAACCCCCTTGCCGCCTTCAACCAGCGGCCATACCTCGCGCCCGCCGTAGAGAATCGGCTGCAAACCCTTGAATGTCATCGAAATTCCAATTCCTGCGCTATCTGTTCCCGCCCGCCTTCGCGGCCTTGGCGAGCGCCCCCTTGCAAGGCTTTATATCCTTCGGTTCCGGCCTCGTAGCGGCTCGGCGAAACTCTGCATAGTACCCCGCGAGTTCCGGGGAATCGCGGAAGGTTTCCAGTTCGAACCCGACCTGCTCGAATTCGCACTTGAGCAGAAACGGATGGATGCCATGCTGGTCCGTTGGCCGGTCGACATCGACCACGATCGCCTTGCCGCCCGCCTTCAGTGACGGCCACAAGCGCCACAGGAAGGCATAGGGTTCGCCGACTTCATGGTACATGTGCACCATGAACACGCGGTCGAAACTGTTTTCGGGCAGGCGCGGATCGTCGATCCCACCCAGCTTGATCGAGACATTGTCGAGCCGCTCCTTCTCGACGCGATTGCCCAGCCGTTGCAGGACATCGCCGTCGATATCCTGGGCCAGGACACGCCCGGTTTCCCCGACCCGCTCGGCCAGGCGGACGGTATAGTATCCTTCGCCCGCGCCGATATCGGCCACCGTCATGCCCGGCTCTATCGCGGCGAAGTCCATCACCTTGCGGGCCTCGTCGACCTTGTCGCGGGCGGTTTCCGTGCTGAATTCGTTCGAGCCGAGATCGGATACCGGACGGTCTGGTTGGGGGAACTCGCGCGAGCTTTCCGGGCGTTCGCTCGCCGTTGTATCGGCCAGCGGATTGCAAGCAGTCGTGGCGGCCAGCATCGCCGCGAAAACAAGGGATCGAACAGGTGTCATCGCCGCTGGCTCTAGCCGCTCCACCACGCCGACGCAAAAGGCGAATGCGTCAGGGCTGGACTGCGCCCGTCAGGTCCACCCGGCGGCGTTCGGTCACTGTGCCGCCGACGACTTCTGCTTCCACCAATTCGGTTGCCATCAGGCCGTAGACCTTGCCCTTCAGGAAGATGGGGCGGGCATTGCCGTACCAGTCGATGCAGGACACTTCGCACGAATATTCCTCGCCGGTCCGGACCTCGTTTTCGGGCGTTGCCAGCAGCTGGCCCGCATCGTTCAGCCTTCCCGCATCGTTGAAGCCTAGGAAAGAAAGGTCCGAGGTGTCGGAATACCACCACCAGCCGCCAGCCTGCTGCTTGCGGGTCACCGTCGGGATGCCGAGCATACCTTCTCCCGCAGCATCGACCGTGGCGTTGAATGCATGGCTACGGCTTTCGCTTTCGTATCGCCCGGGAAGGAAAGCGGAACTCCTGACGCCCGTCGCCCCTTCCAGGCCGAGATAGCTGACACGCAGGCCGGACTCGTCGGCATACCCATTGGCGACCACGTCCGTCGGGCCGATCCGTTCGAGCCTGATGAGACTATGCCCGATCGAAACTGCGCGCGGCGCGCCGGGGTCAGCCAGCGGCACAGCCTGCACGACGGTTCGCCGAGCCTTGTCGATTTCATCCTCGTCGTCGGGCGCGTACCGGGCCCATCGGTCGCGGCTGCCATAAACGAGCCAGTCCCCGGCGAACCGGTTTTCGACCTTGCCGCGTGGTACTGATGGAAGCGCCACGAAATCGGATGGACGCGCCGCGACATAGCGATCGCCGAATCGGCTTTCCGAGGCTTCGAAAAGGGCGACTTCGTTCGGGGCATACCAGTTGTCACAATTCGCCGCGCTCCAGCTTGCCAGCGACCGGAAACGGTCCCCGTCGGAATCCATCCCGAACTGGTCGAACGGCGCCCCGCGCACGCCGAGGACACCGGGCTTGCCTCCCAGCACCGGAATACGGAACACGGCCCCGGGTGCGACGCCGCCGAATTGCGGGCGGCCGGCACCAGCGTCGCAATCCCGCCAGGCACGGTCATCGTACCCGACAGCAGTGGTCCAGAGGTAGACCGCCTCGCCCGATACATACATCTCTGCCGCGTCCGTACCCATGAAAGCCGTGGACGCGCATTCAAGCCCCTTGGTCTCGACCGGCGCGAGCGGACAGATGGAAACTGTATGAATCCACGGTTCGGCCAGGCCGAAGATCGGCTTGTAGATGTCCTGCACATCCAGCAGCGGCCTGCCGCGTGCCCTGGCTTCTTCGAAATCCTCGTCCGGTTGCCAGCGGCGGATCGCCGGCCGATCCCTGCGGCTGGCCATCCGCTCGGCTTCATACGGCGTGTAGATGACCAACCGGTCGCCCACTATCCGGGTCGCGTAATTGTCGACGTCGTAATAATCTTCCGACGAAATCAGGAACACGCCCCGCGGTGCGATCTTGCCCGTCTCTCGGTCGAGCCGCAGGACCGTTATCTCACTGGCACTGTCGGAATAGCTGTAGGCCGTGACGATGACCTGGTCGCCTTGCACCAGCATCTCGTCGTACCAGTCCGCGCCGATCGGGTCGCCGTCGCTGTCCTTGCGGTAGACATCGACCCGGTCGGTCAACTTCATCGTGGGATAATGGATCGCGAACAGCCGGCCGTCCTGCAACACGATCAGGTAGTCGCCGATCATCTTGACGATGTCGCCTTCATCGACTGCGGCGACCTGCGTGTTGGTGACGTTGACAGCGGTGGCGACGCTGAGCGCATTGCTCGAAACCCGCGTACCGGTCACGACGATATTGGCCTCTCCGCCGTCTTCCGGGCAATCTTCCGGCACGGTGCACAGGGGGTCCTGTTCGTCCTGCATGAATGCGACCACGATTTCCTCCTGGCCGGGACCGCTTCCCTTGCTGGAGCCGTATCGCTCGGACCGGCGCTGGAGCCGCTGGACGTCGCGCAAGAGCTTGCGGAACTCGCCTTCGGACGCGAATGTTTCCAACCGGTCGGTCGCAAAGCTACGATAGCGGCGGTCCTGATAGGGCAGGATCACGCGCTCTGCGCGATCGTCATCCGGTTCCGAGACCTCGATTGCTTCGACCGCGACCGGCATGGCGCCGATCTCGCTGGGATCGAGGATGACCACCCCGGTCACCGGTGTCGCTGCGGCCGGGGCCGCGAGAACCGACACAAACGCAACAGCCAGTGCGAACCGTAACGGGAAATGCATGCGCCCCCTCCCTTGTTTTAAGGGCAGGTTACGCCGATCGGTCGGGGAAGCAACAGGAATCCAGTCCCTTTCCGGGACCTATGTTGCTGGTTTGCAGGGCTTATTCTACGTCGTCGATATCGACCTTTTCGCCTGTCACCCGCTGGGCGAGCGCGGCGGAGATATAGGGGTCGAGCGCACCGTCGAGGACGTCGTCGGGCGCGCTTGAGGTGACGCCGGTGCGCAGGTCCTTGACCATCTGGTAGGGCTGCAGGACGTAGCTCCTGATCTGGTGGCCCCAGCCGATTTCGGTCTTCTCGGCATACTCGCCGCTCGCCGCCGCTTCGCGCTCGGCCATCTCGCGTTCGAACAACCGCGCCTTGAGCATGTTCATCGCGGTGGCGCGGTTCTTGTGCTGGCTGCGGTCGTTCTGGCTGGCGACGACGATGCCGGTGGGTACGTGCGTGATGCGGACTGCGGAATCGGTGGTGTTGACGTGTTGGCCGCCCGCCCCGCTGGCGCGGTAGGTGTCGATCTTGAGTTCGCTTTCGTTGATCTGGATGTCGACCTCGTCGTCGATCACCGGATAGACCCAGACAGAACTGAAACTGGTGTGCCGCCGTGCAGAGCTGTCGTAGGGACTGATCCGGACCAGCCGGTGCACCCCGCTTTCGGTCTTGGCGTAACCATAGGCGTTCTCGCCCTTGACCAGCAGCGTCGCCGACTTGATACCCGCCTGCTCGCCGGCCTGGTATTCGACCGTCTCGACCTTGAAGCCGCGCTTTTCGGCCCAGCGAGCATACATGCGCATGAGCATCTCGGCCCAGTCCTGACTCTCGGTTCCTCCGGCCCCAGCATGGATTTCGATATAGGTGTCGTTGGCGTCGGCTTCTCCCGAAAGCAGAGCCTGTACCTTGTCGGCATCCGCGCGTTCGGCGAGGGCCGCAAGACTGGCGAGCCCTTCGGCGATCACGTCGTCATCTCCCTCGGCCTCGCCGAGTTCGACGAACTCGATGGCATCGGCCATTTCCCGTGTGATCAGCTTGACGGTATCGACCGCTGTTTCGAGCTGCTTCTGCTCGCGGCTGATGGCCTGCGCTTCCTTCGGATTGTCCCACAGCTTGGGGTCCTGTACGCGGGCATTGAGTTCGTCGAGCCGACGCAGCGCCCGCTCCCAGTCCAGCGACTGGCGCACGAGGCTGAGTGCTGCGTTGATACGGTCGATATGGGCCTGCCCTTCGGCACGCATGGGAAATTCCTTCTGATCACTGGTGGCGGGGCACAGGCGCCCCGACTTCGGGGCGGCTTAGCGGAGCTCGACCCGCTAATAAATGCCGCCCTGCTCCTCGACGAAACTTTCGAGCCCTTCCACCTCTTCGCTTTCGCGCTGCGGACGCTGCTGCGACGCCGTGGCGCCGCGCCGGATGAGCTCGAGGATTTCCTTCCGGCGCGCCTCGATTTCATCGGCGGCAGTCGAGCGTGGCGGTTCGGTGTCCGGCTTGAAAGCCTCCCAGATGACGGCAGTATCCTCGCCGTCGTTCGGCCAGCCTTCGTAGACCTGCTTGCCGGTGCGGCGATCGACCCGCACCATCCTGACGCCAGCCGGGGCGATAGCCGGGTCTTCCCGCCAGCGCTTGCGAGTATCCGCGATCACGCGCTTAACGATAGGGGCTGCGAGCGAGGCGCCTTCGTAACCGCCGAGGTTGCGCGGCTGGTCGTATCCGACGTAGGCGCCGACGATGTATTGCTGTGTTCCGCCGATGAACCACACGTCGGTCGGTCCGGTGGTCGTGCCGGTCTTGCCGAAGAGCGGCAGGCCGAGATCCTTCAGCCGACGACCGGTCCCGCGGGTGACGACGCCTTCCAGCATGTGCATCACCTGGAATGCCGTCCGGGCGTCCATCGCCTGTTTGCCCAGCGGCTTCAGTCGCGGCATCGGCCGCCCATCCCATTCGTCCATCTTGCAGCGCGTGCACTCGCGCTTGTCCGCGCGCCAGATCACCTTGCCGCGGCGGTCCTGAACGTAATCGATCAAGGTAGGCGTGTTGAGACGACCATGGTTGGCCAGCGTGGAATAGGCGTTGACCATCTTCATCACCGTTGTTTCGCCCGCGCCCAGGGCGAAGGCGGGATAGGGGTCGTAACTTCCGATCTCTAGCGCTTTGAAGGTGTTGATGACGTTGGGCATGCCCGATTCCATTGCGATCTGGACGGTCATGATGTTTTGCGACTGTTCCAGCCCGTAGCGCAGCGGGTACTTGCCCCCCCGCCCGCCGCGGAAGCATTTCTCGCCCAGCTGCGATCCCTGGTAGTAGCAATAGCTCGAATTCTCGACCTGGGTCGACGGAGTGAAGCCGTTGTCGAGGCCGGTGGCATAGACGAACGGCTTGATGGTCGAGCCCGGCTGGCGCTGCGCCTGGGTGGCCCGGTTGAAATCGCCGAGGCGACTGTCGAAGCCGCCTTGCATGGCGAGGACGCGGCCGGTCATCGGATCCTGGACGACCACACCCCCCGACACCTCGGGAAGCGATCGCACCCTGAAGCCGTTGCCATCGGGCGAGGCGGCGGTGACATGCCCGACCCTCAGTGCATCGGGAAGGCCGGTCAGCGGGGCCGTGGTGCCATCACCAAAGGCGATTGTCGCGCGATTGCCGGCACGCTCCGTGACCACGCCGACGCGCCAGTTCTGGTAGTTGATCGACAGGTTCGAGCTCGCCAACTGGCTCGCAAGGTCGCCGTTATCGGGGTCGATCGTGGCAATCGGCCCGCGCCAGCCGCGCCCGCCGTGAAAGTTCATCAGCCCCTGGCGCAGGGCATCGCGGGAGGCCTCCTGCATGTCCATGTCGAGCGAGGTGCGCACCCACAGTCCCCCGCCATAGACGCTGTTGCCGCCGTCTTCGGGGGTTTCGCCGAATTGTTCGATAAGCTGGCGGCGCACTTCCTCGAGAAAGTAGCCCGCATCAGCCGATCGTTCGCGCCGCTGCGTCACCAGGCCCAGCGGCCTCGCCTTGGCGGCGCTGGCCTCGGCCTGGGTGACGAAATCGTTTTCGACCATCTGGTCGAGTACGAAATTCCGCCGCTCCATTGCCACATCGGCGAACTTGGCGCGGCTGTAGGTTTCCGGTGCCTTGGGCAGGATCGCGAGGAACGCTGCCTCGTGCAGGTCGAGATCGCCGACGTCCTTGTCGAAATAGGCACGCGCCGCCGCCTGCACGCCGAAACTGCGCCGCCCGAGAGGAATTTCGTTGAGATAGAGTTCGAGGATCTCCTGCTTGGTCAACACGCTTTCGATGCGTCTGGCGAGCAGCATTTCCTTGAGCTTGCGGGTGATCGAATACTCGTTGGTGAGCAGGATGTTCTTTGCGACCTGCTGGGTGATCGTGGAACCGCCGACGGCTCGTTCGCCCGACCCCAGCTTGCTGACATAATCGACGACAGCGCCCAACAGACCGCCGGCATCGATCCCGCCGTGACTGAAGAACGTCTTGTCCTCGGCCGCCAGATAGGCCTCGATCAACTGCCGCGGAAAGTCTGCATACTGAAGCTGCACGCGCCGCTCGCGGGCATAGGAATGGACGATGCCGCCGTCCACGCCGCGAACCACTGTCGGCAGTTGCGGCTCGTATTCCAGCAGGGTTTCCGCGTCGGGCAAGTCCTTGGCGAGGACCGCCCATAGCAGCAGCCATCCGGCGAGGAGAACGCCCAGAAGTATCGCGCCACGGCGGAACCAGCGGCTATCGGCCCACTTGCCACGGACCCAGTTGGCGAGGCCCGAAGCTTCGCGCCGGATACGATAATGAAAAGACTGGAAGGAGGAACTATCGACCATGATTGCCTCGTGCCCTAGCACGGCGTTTCGACGCTGCGCCATAGGGTTTCGCGCAACGTCCAGGTGCGTGACGGCCTGTTGCGGCTTTCATCGGTCTTGCTACCCGCCCTGTTCGCGGGTCTGGCGTGCGAAATAGATACGGATCGCGCGTGCCAGCGTGTCGGCGAACACTTGCCTTCCTTCGGCTGAGGCCAGTCGCGCCGCATCCGCCGGATTGGTGATATAGCCCGATTCATACAGGACCGCAGGAACATCGGGCGCCCGCAAGACCGCAAGGGAAGCCGAACGGCGTGGCTGCGGATGGAAATTGAGCTGTCCCGCACCTTCGCGCAGGACCAGTCCCGCAAACTCGGCCGACTCCTCCTGCACACGGCGCTGGGCCAGTTCGACCAGGATCGCATTGACCGCATCGCTTTGTCCGGCAACCTCGACACCGTTCACCTTGTCGGCGTTGTTCTCGCGCTCGGCGAAGCGGGCGGCGGCCTCGCTCGATGCTTTCTCGGACAGGGTGTAGATGCTGGCACCGCTGACGCCGCTCACTTCGCCAGCGGAATCCGCATGTATCGAAATGAAGAGATCGGCCTCCAGCAAGCGCGCGATTTCCGCACGTTCCTCCAGCACCAGGTAACGGTCATCCTCGCGCGTCAGCGCCACGCGCACGCCACCCTGTTCGAGCAGCGCATCCTTGAGCGCGAGGGCGAGCCCAAGAACGAGGTTCTTTTCGCGGATCGAAGCGCCGCTCGCGCCGGGGTCCTTGCCGCCGTGGCCGGCATCGATAACCACCAGCGGACGCGATCTGTCCGGGGGCCCGTAGACCGTCGGCAGCTCGGCCATCCGGTCGCCGTCAGGCAAGTCGACCGTGATCACATAGCCGCGCCCCAGATGCGGAACGGGGATGGTCAAGCCAAAGGCCAGCAGTCCCGCCACCAGCAGCAGCGGCAACAGAAACACGATCCAGAGTTGGGCGCGCAGCGACATGATTAGGGCCTGCTGTTAGGGCCAAGCTATCCAACTGCGCAATATAGTTGCCGGAGTTGTCCCGCGATGCTAGCACGACGGGAACCGCAGGCTTGCTTCGCCGGGCAGCCCGACGGCGCCCGCTTATGCGCGGCGATACAACTCAGGCGTCCGTTCGTGTCCAAGCGAATGGGTAATAAAGACAGGTTGATACACCAGATGAGCATCCCTTTCCCGCAACCCGGCGAGCAGGCAATTCCCTGCGATGCCGTGGCCATGGGGAACGTCCTTCGTGGACGGGCGCGACAGCAGCGCATGCTTTCCGGCGTAGACGCAGAATCCCGTGCCCCGACGCCTCTTTTGCGTCCGGGCCGGTCACTCGCTTCCGCCGGCGCAATGCGCTCCGGCGGTTCCAACACATATCTGCGCGCAGCGGTCCTGTCAGGACCCGCAGGCAAGCGCGCATGGAGAGAATTACATGGCAACGCGCATGCTAATCGATGCGCGCCACCAGGAAGAAACCCGGGTGGCGGTGCTCCAAGGAAACCGGATTGAGGAATTCGATTTCGAATCTGCCGAACACAAGCAGATCAAGGGCAATATCTATCTTGCGAAGGTAACACGGGTCGAACCGTCGCTGCAGGCAGCATTCGTCGACTTCGGCGGCAACCGGCACGGGTTCCTCGCCTTCAGCGAAATCCATCCCGACTATTACCAGATCCCGCAAGCCGACCGCGAAGCCTTGCTGGCCGAAGAGGCCGAGGCTGCCGAGGAAGAGGCCCGCCTGCGCGCCGAAGAGGAAGAGCGCGGCGAAATGCCCGGCGACGAATACGACGCCGAAGATCGCCAGTCGGCCGAAGCGCTGGTCGAAGACCTCGCCGAGGATGGCCTCGAGGAAATCGACACGTCCGAGAAGGACGATGTTGCCACCATCGAGGAAGGCCAGCTTGAAAATGGCGGCGATGCCGAGGACGAAGACGGCGACGAAGATGACGATGAAGCCGGATCGTCCGATGACGACAGCGATCAGCCACGCCATCGCCGTAATGGTCGCGGTCGCCGGCAGGGCAAGAATGGCAAAGGCGGTCGCGCCCGCGCCAAGGAAGTCGACGAGGTTCGCGCCAAGCGGCAGGCCTTGCGCCGCCGCTACAAGATCCAGGACGTCATCCAGCGCCGCCAGGTGATGCTGGTGCAGGTCGTCAAGGAAGAGCGCGGCAACAAGGGCGCCGCCCTGACGACCTATCTCAGCCTCGCCGGCCGCTATACCGTGCTGATGCCCAACTCGTCGCATGGCGGCGGGATCAGCCGCAAGATTTCGAGCGCAGGCGACCGCAAGCGGCTCAAGGAAATCGTCTCCGACCTTAGCCTGCCCAAGAGCATGGGGCTGATCGTTCGCACCGCCGGCCTCCAGCGCACGAAGCCGGAAATCAAGCGCGACTTCGACTACCTCGCCCGCCTCTGGGACGGGATCCGCGAAACGACGCTGAGCTCGAGCGCGCCGGCGCTGATCCATTCGGACAGCGACCTCATCAAGCGCGCCATCCGCGACATCTACAACAAGGAAATCGAGGAAGTCGTCGTCGAGGGCGAAGGTGGCTACAAGGCTGCCAAGGAATTCATGAAGCTGCTGATGCCCAGCCACGCGCGGCGGGTTAAGCCCTATTCCGATCCCATGCCGCTGTTCCAGCGCTACGGCGCGGAAGACCAGCTCAGGGCGATGTATGACCCGGTGGTCCAGCTCAAGAGCGGCGGCTATCTCGTGATCAATCCGACCGAAGCGCTGGTCTCGATCGACATCAACTCGGGCCGATCGACCAAGGAGCACGGGATCGAAGCGACGGCGACCGCGACCAATTTGGAAGCGGCCAAGGAAATCGCCCGCCAGCTGCGCCTGCGCGACATGGCCGGTCTGGTCGTGATCGACTTCATCGACATGGAATACAGCTCGAACATCCGCAAAGTCGAGCGGGCCATGAAGGATGCGCTGAAGAACGATCGCGCGCGTATCCAGGTCGGCAGGATCTCCAGCTTCGGCCTGATGGAAATGAGCCGCCAGCGCCTGCGCACAGGCGTGCTGGAGGCAACCACCCGCGATTGCCCGCACTGCGACGGCACCGGCCTCGTCCGCACCGCGTCGAGCGCCGGCCTTTCCGCGCTGCGCCTGATCGAGGACGAGGCGGCCAAGGGCCGAGGGACGATCATCACGCTCAAGGCCAGCATGGAAGCATCGATCTACCTGCTCAATGCAAAGCGTGCTGACCTGCAGGAAATCGAGGACCGCTACGGCGTGACCGTCGAGGTCATCCCCGAAGGCGAGGACGAAGGCGCCAAGATGAGCGTGGCCAGCTCGGGCCCGCGTCCGTCACAGGCTCCGCGCTTCGACCCGATTGTCGTCGAGGACGATGATGACCTGCCCGAGGACGAGGACGAGGACGACGAGGCGGACGATCGCGGCCAGCGGCAAGACCGTGATGGCGACGACGAAGATGGCGATCGCGGCAATAAGCGCCGCCGCCGGCGTCGTGGCGGTCGCGGACGGAGCAAGGTTCGTGACGAGGACGAACAGTCTGCCGAGAACGACGGCGATGAAGGCGAAGCCACCGGTTCGCGGGATGGCAATAGCGGCGAGGACGGAGCGGACGACGCAACGGGCGAGGACCGCCCGAAGAAGCGTCGCCGTCGTGGCGGTCGCCGTCGTCGCGGTCGCGGCCAGAGTGAATCGTCCGGCGAGGAAGGCAGCGATGCGGAAGCTGGCGATGACCAGCAGGGTGCCTCGGTTGAAGACCAAGAGGCGGATGTAGCTCCGGACCAGCCCGCGGAGGAGGAGGCACCTGCCAAGCCGAAGCGCGTGCGCCGCAAGAAGGCCGATGCTGTCACCGAGACGGCTGACGCTGCACCGGATGCTGCTGAAGCGCCTGCAGAAGAAAAGCCGAAGCGCCGGAGTCGGGCCAAGAAGGTGCCGGAAGCGGTCAGTGAGGAACAGGCCGCAACTGCGGATGCGCCAGCCGAGGACGCTCCGAGCAAGCCCAAGCGGACACGGCGCAAGAAGGCCGAGGATGCGGAGCCATCGTCCGGGGAAGCGCCGGCTGCAGAGCCCGCAACCCCCGAGCCTTCAACCAAGGCGGAAGACACCGGCACGCCTCGCCGTGGCTGGTGGCAGCGCACTTTCGGGGAATAACGTCGGGTCAGGCCCGTCGGGTGGGGATCAGGCTCCGGCCTTGATTCCCACGCCCCATTCGTTCCAGCCGATCGACCTGGGCGTCTTGGGCAAATAGCGTGCGCCCATCGGTTCGACTTCGAAGCCCCCTGCCCGGACCGCCTCGGTCACGGGGCGGGTCAGATGGCAGCCGCCGGCAAAGGGCTTCCACCACGGCTCCAAGCGATTCTGGAAGCGCGCCACATCGGCATCGGGCGCGCGCCCGTGCTCGAGAAACAACAGCCGCCCGCCGGGCTTGAGGATGCGGCGCATCTCGCGAACGACCTGCGCCTGGTCCTGCACGGAACACATGGTGTAGGTGCAGACAACGGTATCGAAGCTGTTGTCTTCGAAGGGAATTGCTTCCCCGATCCCGTCACGGATATCCGCCTGCCAACCCTTCTTCACGGCTTTGGCGCGGGCATATTCGAGCAGTTTTCCTCCCGGATCGATCCCGGCGTAGCGGGGAATCGCCGCGGCATTGTAAAACTGCTGGTTGATCCCGCCGCCGCAGCCGAGTTCGAAGACGTCCCCGCTGGCGAGCGGCACCACCTGGCTGCGGAGTTTCATGATCGCCGGCATCCCGCAAGCGAACCTGATCACCCGCGGCACGCCGTGGCGGTCCCACCAGTCGCCAAGGCCCATGATTGTCTCTCCCTTCTCCGTTGCCCGGCAATGTGCCAGAGTTTCCCGGCCAATGGGAGAGGATAGCATGCCCACAATCGTCCGTACGCCAGAGCAGCGCTTCGCCAACCTGCCCGACTATCCATTCGCGCCGCATTACCACATGCTGCCGGGCGATATTCGGCTGCACTATGTCGACGAGGGATCGCGTGAAGCCTCGCCAGTCCTGATGATGCATGGCGAGCCGAGCTGGAGCTATCTCTACCGCTTTATGATCCCGCCTGTCGTGGAGTCCGGATACCGCGTCATTGCGCCCGATCTCGTCGGCTTCGGGAAGTCAGACAAACTCGGCTCCAGGAGCGACTACAGCTACGCCGCTCATGTCACATGGATGCGTAATTGGGTCGAATCCCTGAACCTCGAGAACATCATCCTGGCCTGCCAGGACTGGGGCTCTCTTGTGGGACTGCGACTGGTGGCAGCCATGCCGGAGCGTTTCGCAGGCGTAGTGCTCTCGAACGGCGGATTGCCGGCCGGTCAGGACCCGCCGCCGGCCTTTGCCAAGTGGCGGGCCTTCTCCAGGTACAGCCCGGTCTTCCCGATCGGCAAGATCCTCCAGCGCGCCACCACACGGACGTTGAGCGACGCCGAAGTTGCCGCTTACGACGCGCCGTTCCACAACCGCGCCAGCAAGGCCGGGGCGCGAATTTTCCCCTCGTTGGTGCCCTTGGGAGACAACGTCGCCGTGCCCGATCAACTGGCCGCGTGGGAAGTGCTCGAGACCTTCGACAAGCCGTTCACCTGCGCCTTTTCCGACCAGGATCCGATCACGCGCGGCGGCGACGCAGCGTTTCGTGAGCGGGTACCGGGCGCGCGCAGCAACGATCTCCACCGCACGCTCAAGGGACATCATTTCATCCAGGAGGACGATCCCGAAGGGTTCGTCCGGGCGATCCTCGACACTGCGCGCCGGGCCGGCCGCTAGCTAGGCCGGAACGCTCAGCGCCTCGGCGAAGCGGCCGATCCGTTCGGCCATGACCGCCGCCAGCTCTGCGTCGGACAGGGCGGCAAGCTCAGTCACCTGCGGCATGGACAATCCGACGCGCAAGGTCCCGCCCCATCCCCCTTCGGGCAGGCGGACGCATTTGACCGGCTGGCCAAGCCGCAAGCCTAGCCTGTCGAGCGAGCGGTAAAGCGATTGCGCCTCGTCGAACGAACGCGCCTGCGGGTGTCGGCTGATGTCGAGTGTCGCCAGCGTCTGCATTTCAAGCGGATAATCGGTTGCCTGGGCTTCGCGGCCCGACGGATAGGGCCGCACCATGGAAAAGCCCTGACCTTCCACAAGTTGCGCGACAATGGCCCGCTGAAAGGCGTGAATGACCCGCTCGACTTCCGCAAAGGCCAGTGCCTGGAACCGCTCGAGCTCGAACACCGACGCCTCGAGACGAAGCGCGAGACCAGCGTTGGCGCTGTCTTCGAGCTGCTCGCGACCGTCCCAGCCCTCGCCCCACTCGGCGCGGCGGAACAGCGTCGCAAAACCGGCAGGCAACGGCGCTGCACGGGAAATCACGCTGGCGGGGACAAGCGCCATGCCGGAAAATGGCGGCCCGCCCATGAATTTCGAACCGGTAACGAAAACGATGGCATCGCGGTCGAGATAGTCGCG
This sequence comes from Parerythrobacter aurantius, assembly GCF_045291475.1. Taxonomy (NCBI): domain Bacteria; kingdom Pseudomonadati; phylum Pseudomonadota; class Alphaproteobacteria; order Sphingomonadales; family Erythrobacteraceae; genus Parerythrobacter; species Parerythrobacter aurantius. Next base: position 2,295,194 of record NZ_CP147985.1, on the reverse strand, counting down.
CACCGCCTGCGACGTGATGCGCGCCTGGCATGCGTCGACGACCAGGGTCATGCCGTCGCCGAATTCCTGCCTGAGAAGGTCGATTTCACGCAGCTTCGGCAAGATCAGCCCGGTCTTGGAACCATGCACGACGTGCAGCAGCGCATGCCGATCCTGGTCGCGGGCGATGACAAGCTCGGCACGAATTTGCCGGGCGACATCTTCGCTTACGAGGGCCTCGCCATCGCTGCTGCGGACGGGAATGTCGACCAGCGAAACCGGGCCGAGGCCCGCGACCGGATCGCCGGGCCGGGTCGCCACGCCCAGCGCAGTCTCCCCGGCAAAGTAGTGTCCCTGCGCCGAATGGATACAGCCGCTGCCGACCTCGTCTGCGCCGAGGAGGATATTGTGCGTACCCGCCGCACCTCGCCCGGCGACCGCTGCCAGAGCCACGAATTCGAGATCGGTACCGGAAGGCGCAAAGACCACATTGGCGGCACTGGTCACGCCATAGGTGGCCAGGACCCGCCACCCCAACCCGGCCAATTGCTCGGCATAGTCCGGCGTCCCCGACCCTTGCAGCGCAAGGAGATGGTCGAACGCCTGAGCCGACATGTCATTGGCGGTCGAAGAGGCAAAAGCCAGCGTCCGGCGCGGATAGGGGGCAGACAGGTAACGGTTCAAACCCGTCTCCGGATCAAGCGTGATTCGGGCATCGCCGCCCGATGACAGCTTGGCGATCAGTTCGGCGGCGTGGGGGTTGCCGCGATAGGCGGGCTGGATATCGGGAAAATCTGCTGTCACGCCCATCACGCTCTTCAAATTCGACTTGGAAGCGCCGCCTAGCAGACCTATGCGGCGCTTTCACACCATAATCGCGGGTTCTTCCGGAATTGTCACAGCTCACCCCCCTTACCATCGACCCTGCCGCCAAGGAGCGACTGCGGATTCTGTTCCTCGCCAAAAATGCCCTTTGGGACGGCACCGGCAAGCCGGAAGACGGCAACCACGCCTTCTACCATCGCGAGATGTCGCAGGTGCTGACGGGCCTTGGCCTCAACCTCACGATCACCGACAATTTCGACATGCTGTGGGACAAGCCGGATGTCGATTTCGTCTTCCCGCTGCTCAACCGCGCCGGTTTCTTCAATTCGGAGATGCTGTGCCCCCTGCTGTGCGAGCGCGCCGGGATCGCCTACCTCGGCGCGAGCCCGATCGTCCGCGGCCTGTCGGACGACAAGCACCTGGCCAAGATGGCAGTCCGCGAAGCCGACGTGCCGACCGCTCCCTGGGCGATTTATCGCCGCGGCGCACCGATCGATCCCGCCAAGTGCCCCGAAGGCGCGCGTTTCGTGGTCAAGCCCAACAACAGCTCGGCCAGCTGGGGCGTGCATGACGCGACCGACTGGGCGAGCGTCAAGGCCGCCATCGACGGCGTGCACGCGTTGGGCCACGATGCCCTGGTCGAACCCTTCATCGACGGCAGCGATGTCGAGGTGGCGGTCATCACCATCAACGGCGAGCCGCAAATCCTGCCGATGATGATCTTCCGCCAGGCCGATCCGTCGCACCTGCGGACCTACCAGGAGAAGCGCGACCTGGTCGACCGCAGCCAGAAGTACTCGCTCGATCCGTTCGAGAACCCCGGAATGACCGAAGTCATCGCCGCTTACACGCGCAAGGCCTGGGACGAATACCGTCCGTTCGATTACGGCCGGTTCGAATTCCGCGTGAACGAGGAAACCGGCGAAGTGACGTTCCTCGAACTCAACCTCAACTGCAATCTGTGGTCGCAGAAGGTGTTCGGCAAGGCGGCGGTGCTGGCCGGCTGGACGCAGGAACAGCTGATCGAGACGATCCTGGCCGAAAGCCTGCGGCGCCACGGACTGACGGAGTAGGGTCTTGGCTGCGAAGGCGATCGTCATCATCCTCGGCGCCCAGCGTGCCGGGGTGGTTAACCCACTGGCGGAACGCGCCGGCGTTTCGCACAAATGCCTGGCCCCGATTTGCGGACGGCCGCTGATCGAATGGGTACTCGACACGGTTACGGCCCGCCCGGACCTCGCCGAAATCCGCATCTCGATCGAGCCTGAGGCGCAAGCGGAGGTCGGTCGACTGCTAGGGCAGTTCGCGGATCGCGGCGTGCCTGTCCGCTTCGTCGATTCGCACACCGGCATCGTCGACAGCGTCACTGCGGCGGCGGGCAATGACGAAGGGCCGTTCATCATCACCACGGCCGACAACGTGCTGCTGAGCGCAGAGGGTTTCGAACAGGTTCGCGCCACATTGAAGCGGACCGACGCGACCCTCGCCCTCGCCCGCGAGGCCGACGTTCGCGCCGCGCACAGCGAAGGCCAGCGCAATTTCTACCAGTTCCGCGACGGCGGCTATGCCAATTGCAACATCTACGGCCTCGCCAACCGCAAGGCCTTCGTCGCGGCAGAGGCGTTCCGCGAAGGCGGGCAGTTCCAGAAGAACCGCGACCGCATGATCCGCGCCTTCGGCCTGTTCAACATCCTGCTGATGGGGCTGAAGCTGGTTTCCGCACCCAGCGCCATCCGCCGGGTCGGCAAACGCTTCGGCATCACCATGGAAGCGACCTTCTTTGCCGACGGCGGGCTCGCCATCGATGTCGACAACGAGCGGACCTACGCTGTGTGCGAAGCGCTCCTGCCGAGCCGCAAGGAAGTACGGCCGGCCTGATCGGAAGGTCACACCAAGTTCACACCAAAATCCAACAGATCGACAGGCCGGGATCTGCCCGGGACAATCCACCGGGCGAAAGAGCCGGTGCGTCGCTAGCAGCGGTTTTCCATGTAGGAAAACGCTACAGGCACAGGGCTTCTGGCCGGCTGTCCGTTCGCTAGTCTGGGACGCGCTCGCCCTTCCAGTCGAACTGGAAACCGCTGTCGGCAGGGGTCAGGCCGTCGATCACACCGAATAGCTTGCGCGCGGCCGCGTCCGGACCGGTCAGCTGGCCTTGGGGCAAATTGGCCTGGAACGGTTCGGACAAGGCTGTGTCCACCGTGCCCGGATGCAATGAAACCGCCAGCGAGTGCCTGTGCGTTCGTCCCAGTTCGATGGCGAAGTTGCGTACCAGCATGTTGAGCGCAGCCTTGGAGGCGCGGTAGCTGTGCCAGCCTCCAATGCGGTTGTCGCCGATCGACCCGACCCGGGCCGAAAGTACCGCGAATACGCAGCGCCGGTCGCGCGGAAATAGCGGCAGCATGTGCCTGGCCACCAGCGCCGGGCCGATCGTGTTGAGCCGCAATACCCGTTCCATCGCATCGGCGTCGATCTGGCGGTAGCTTCGTTCCGGCCCGGTCCCGTCCGGAAGCGTCAGGACACCCGTGGCGACAATGACCAGGTCGGGCGGGTGGTCCGCCATGCGACCGGCGGCGTCGGCGATACTGCCGGGATCGTCGTAGTCGAACCGGAACGGCTCTATCCCCGGCCCTTCCGGCACGTTCCCGCTACGGGAACCGGCAAAGATGCGCCCGAGGCCTTGCCCTGCCAGCGTTCGCACCAGCGCCGCGCCGATGCCGCCGCTGGCGCCGAAGATCGCCGCCGTCCGGAACTGTGCTGCCGCTTCATCCATCGCCCGCCCGAATAGCACTTGCAAAATTGGCCACAATCCGCCCTTTCGGCCACCTTGTGCAGCCGGGCGATTTCGCTAGATAGGCGGCACGCTAGAACGCAGGACGTCGATATCCATGGCCACTTTCACGCTTCCCAAGAACTCCAAGATCACGGGCAAGAGCCGCGAGCACAAGGTCGAAGCGGGAGGCCGGGTCCGCAAGTTCAAGATTTATCGCTACGATCCCGACAGCGGCGAAAACCCGCGTTACGACACCTTCGAGGTCGATCTCGATGATTGCGGCCCGATGGTTCTCGACGCGCTGTTCAAGATCAAGAACGACGTCGATCCGACGCTGACCTTCCGCCGTTCGTGCCGCGAGGGGATCTGCGGGTCCTGCGCGATGAACATGAACGGCAAGAACGGCCTCGCCTGCACCACCGCGATTGAGGACCTCAAGGGCGAGGTGCGCATCACGCCGCTGCCGCACATGGAAGTGATCAAGGACCTCGTCCCCGACTTCACCCATTTCTACGCCCAGTACGCCAGTATCCGCCCCTGGCTACAGACCGTCACGCCGACCCCGTCTGGCAAGGAACGCCTTCAATCGCCCGAACAGCGCGAGAAGCTGGACGGCCTCTACGAATGCATCCTGTGCGCCTGCTGCTCGACATCGTGCCCCAGCTATTGGTGGAACAGCGACAAGTTCCTCGGCCCGGCGATCCTGCTGCAGGCCTATCGCTGGCTGGCCGACAGCCGTGACGAGATGACCGGCGAGCGGTTGGACCAGCTCGAAGACCCGTTCCGGCTCTATCGCTGCCACACCATCATGAACTGCGCGAATGTCTGCCCCAAGGGTCTGAGCCCGGCGAAGGCAATTGCCGAAACCAAGAAGATGATGGCCGAACGCGCCATCTGATCCGATGGCCCTGTCCGACACGATTTTCGAACACGGGCCGGACCCGCACAATCCCGGCTGGCGGCACTGGAATCTCAAGGACGACACGCTGTTCAACGGCGCCGTGATGGGCAAGCTCATCACCCGGCGTGAGGATGACAAGTGCCGCCTGCGGATGTTTCCCGAGCGCCGGCACGAGAACCTGCAGGGCATCATCCACGGCGCGGTGACGCTGGCGCTGATCGACATCTCTTTGTTCACCACCATGCACGTGGTCGGCAGCGGCAATGCGGGGCCTTCGGTAACGCTGGAACTCTCGACCCAGTTCGTCGGTGGCGGCGATCCCGCACGGCCGCTCGACGCCGTGACCGAGATCATGCGCGAGACCGGCAAGCTGGTGTTCGTGCGCGGGACCGTGGTGCAGGACGAGGATATCGTCGCCAGCTATTCCGGCATCATCCGCAAGCTGCCGCTGCGCGACCTTCCCGGGCTGAATTCGGGGCCGACCGAAGGATGAAAGGCGCGTGAGCGGTATGCTGCAGCGCTATCGCGAGCTGGTCGAAGCCGGTGAATTGCGCGCCGATCCGGAACAGGCGGCGGTGGCCGAGCGGCTCGACCGGCTGCAACAGGAACTGGAAGCGGTCCCCAAACGCGGCTCCATCATCTGGCGTGCGCTCAAGGGCAAACCCGAGGCTGTCCGCGGCGTCTACATGTGGGGCGGCGTCGGGCGCGGCAAGTCGATGCTGATGGACCTGTTCCATGCGACGCTCGACATTTCGCGCAAGCGGCGGGTGCATTTCCATGCCTTCATGCAAGAGGTCCACGCCCGCCTGCACCAGGCCCGCAAGAGCGAGAGCGGCGATCCCATCCCGCCAGTTGCGGCGCAGATCGCCGCCGATGTCCGCTGCCTCGCCTTCGACGAGATGGTCGTCAATAATTCACCTGACGCCGCGATCATGGGGCGCCTGTTCCGGGCGCTGATGCTGGATCATGGCGTAACCATCGTCACCACCAGCAACCGGCCTCCGCACCATCTCTACAAGGACGGGCTCAACCGTGAGCATTTCCTGCCCTTCATCGCATTGATCGAGGAGAAACTCGACGTGCTGCCACTGAACGGGCCGACCGACTACCGGCTCGACCGGCTGGGCGATCTGGGCACCTGGCACACGCCGCTAGGCGATGAGGCGACGGCGCAGGTGCGCGAGGCCTTCTTCCGCCTCACCGACTACAAGCCCGAAGACGCCGCCAACGTGCCCAGCGCCGAGCTCGATGTCGGCGGCGGCAGGACATTGCATGTGCCCAAGAGCCTGAAGGGCGTGGGCGTGTTCAGTTTCAGGAAGCTGTGCGGCGAGGCGCGCGGCGCGACCGACTACCTCGCCATCGCCCGCGCCTATCACACGGTCATCCTGGTCGGCATCCCGGTCATGGGGCCGGAGAACCGCAACGAGGCGGCGCGCTTCATGACGCTGATCGACGCGCTCTATGAATACCGGGTCAAGCTGTTCGCCACCGCCGCGGCAGAGCCTGAGGCGCTCTATCCCTCGGGAGACGGCAGCTTCGAATTCGAGCGGACCGCCAGCCGCCTGATGGAAATGCGCAGCGCCGAATACATGGCGCTAGGGCACGGGGCTGCCGACACGGCGAGCTAGCGTCAGGCGGCCTTTTGCGCCCCGCGCTGCTGGGCCGATGCCAGCCGCTCCATCAGCCGCAGGTCCTGCTCGCCGAGCATCAGGGCGGCATCGGCCCAGATCTCGGTAATGCGCGTCAATTCGGACAGTTCGAGCGCCCACGACACCTTGGTCGCCCGCCTTGCCGCAACGAGGCCGGAATGGCGCCGGTCGTTCTTGCGGATGAAATCGCGGGTCGCCTCCACCCCTTCGCCGTCATCGGCCAGCTGGTGCACGATGCCGAGATCGAACATCTCCGCCGCGCTGTAGGTGCGGTTCGACGTGATGATCCTGTCGGCCATGGCGCTGCCCAGCTTGCGGCTCAGCAGTGCGTGCGCGCCCATGCCCGGGAACAGGCCGAACATCACTTCCGGCAGGCCGAAGGTCGCGCTGCGCTCGGCGATGATGTAGTCGAACGACAGCAGCGCCTCGAATCCGCCACCCAGCGCCGCGCCTTCGACCAGGCCGATGGTCAGGATCGGCAGGTTCAGCGTGTTGATGTTGCGGTGGAGGATCTGGCAGCAGCGGTGGCCGTAACGCACCAGGCCGTCGCGGTTGTGATCGAGAATCAGTTGACGGAAAAGCGCCAGGTCGCCGCCATAGCAGAACACTCCAGGGGCGCGGCTGCCTAGGATCAGATATCTGAGCGGTATCTGGTCCGGTCCGAAGCTGTCGGAGATCAGCCGTTGCCAGTCTTCGAAATCGCCCAGCATCGGCGGCGTGAAGCTCGGTCGCCCGCCCGGGCGCATGAACGTCCACAGCGCCTGCGTATCCGGCTGGTACATCACGTCCAGTTCGTCCAACTGCAACAGCTGCGCCGGAATATCCGTGTGCCCGAGTATCGCGTCCGTCATGCCATAGCCCCCATCTGCTGCGGCATGAGATTGCGACCCCCCTTGCGCGCCAGTTACGCCGTCCTCGAATTCGGTACCAATGCGGTCCATCCGGCCCCCGAAACTTTCAACGCGCCGAAGCGCAAGTTCCTGTCCCTGCAAGGAATGTAAAGTAACAGGACTCGTCGATGCAAACGAATATTTGGAAAGTCAGACGAACCGAGTCCCGAAAAGGGTCAATATCGTCAGGCTGACACACCGAGACGCCGCAACGAGCGGTCCAGCATGATCAGCTGCCAAAGCAGCCTGCCATGGTCGCTTCGCCCCGAAATATGCTGTTGCGACAGATACTTCACGTGCTCCGCGGAGAGCCAGCCGGTGTCGGCCAGCATCCCGCTGGTGGCGACGGCCCTCGCCTCGGATTGCAAAGGCCCGCGCAGCCACTGGGCGATGGGCGTAACGAAGCCCTGTTTGGGCCGATAGAGCACATCATGGGGCAGGAAACGCTCCATAGTGTGTTTCAAAAGCCACTTGCCTTGCCGGCCCCTGACCCGTGCCGCGTGGGGCAATCCGGCGGCAAATTCCACCAGCCGGTGATCGAGCAAGGGCTCGCGCGCCTCGAGGCTCACGGCCATGCTGGTGCGATCGACTTTGGTCAGAATGTCTCCCGGCATCCAGAATTTGAGATCGACATATTGCGCCCGGTCGAGGCCGGATCTTGCCGGTGCACCGCGCATCATCGCGATCAGCGGCTGTTCGGCCCGATATTCCCCAAGCTGGCGATGCATCGCCTCCGAATAGAGCAAAGACCGCAATTCGGGCGGAGTGACGCTGAGCGCGCGGGCATAGCCTTCCTCGCCGCTGGCGCCGAGCGACTGGAATGTCGACTTGGCGCGCAACGCCTGCGGGGCCCAGTCGGCCTTGGGCCAGAATTTCCCGAGCGTGCCGAACACCGGCTGGCGCAAGGCGCGGGGAAAGATCGAACGGACCTGCTCCTCCCGCGCGTGGAACACCTGGCGGCGGTAGCCGGCAAAGGCCTCGTCGGCCCCGTCGCCCGAGAGCGCCACGGTGACATTCTCCCGCGCCAGCTGGCAGACCCGCCAGGTCGGCAGGGCCGAAGCATCAGCGAAGGGCTCGTCGAACATGCCGGCCAGCAGGTCCACCGCCTCGAAATCGTCGGGATCGACGATCCGTTCGCGGTGATTGGTGCCGAACTGCTGCGCGATGCGGCGGGCGTATGCGGTCTCGTCGACCGCCGCGACATCGAAGCCGATCGAGCAGGTGTTGACCGGCTCCCGGCTCGCTTCAGCCATCAGCGCGACGACGCTGGAGCTGTCCACCCCGCCCGAAAGGAATGCGCCCAGCGGGACGTCGGCGACCATACGCGATTCGACCCCTTCACGCATCAGGTGAAGCAGTTGGGCCGAGAGATCGGCGGTGCTGCCCTTGTGCCGGTGGGAGAAATCGACGTCCCACCACTGCACCGGCGGAGCGGGCGGCTGGTCGTGCCGCAGCAGGCGATAATGCCCGGCGGGCAACTTCTCGACGCCCTTCAGGATCGAACGGTGGTCGGGAACATAGCCCCAAGCGAGGTAGTCCTCCACCGCCAGCGGATCGACTTCGCGCCGCAACAGCGGGTGCGCGAGCAGACCCTTCAGCTCCGAAGCGAAGGCCATGCTGCCATCGCTCAGATGCGCCATGAACAGCGGCTTCACCCCGAACCGGTCGCGGGCGAGAAACAGTGTCCGCTCCGCCCGGTCATAGATCGCGAAGGCGAACATGCCGTCGAGGCGCGACAGGCACTCCGGCCCCCATTGCTGCCAAGCGGCAATGATGGCTTCGCTGTCGCCATCGGTGCGGAACTGCGCGCCAAGCTCCTTCAACTCGCGCCGCAGCTCGCGGTAATTGTAGATTTCGCCATTGAAGACGAGGACGCAGCGCCCGTCCATCGAATGCATCGGCTGCGGCGATCCGGCGATATCGATGATCGAAAGCCGCCGGTGGCCGAGCCCCACGCCGTGATCGGTCCAGACGTCGCCGCCGTCAGGGCCGCGATGGAGCAGCGCATCGGTCATCCGCTCCACGCGCCGCGGGTCGACCGGCTTGGGCGTCCCGCAATGGAAGATACCGGCGATGCCGCACATGAGGCGGGCGTTAGCTGCTTTGTGCCGGAGGGTCCATCCTCTGGCCGAGGACGAAACGGACAATCGCGGCCGTGGTCAGCGGCATATGAGCCAGGGCCGTGCCGTCGATTCCGGGATCTTCCGGCGCGCGGTCGAACCAGCGCCATGCGGAGCCGAGCAGGACGGCGATGACCAAGGCGAAGAACACCCAGCCGTAAACGATGTGATCGAACCCGGCGGCAAAGGCGATACCCTGCGACTGGGCGATGTAGATCGTCCCCCACGCCCGGATGCCGTTGGCGACAATCGGCACGACGATGCAGGCGGCGAGGAAAATCGCGCGCCTGGGCCAGCTGCGGAAACAGCTTTGCGCGACCAGCACGCCCAGCGCGATCATGGCGATCAGGAACTGGACCCCGGCACAGGCTTCGGCGACTTCGAACAGGCCGCCCGGGGTGTCGATCATGACCCCGTCGATCACCGCCGGTATGCCGCTCCAGTGGGTCAGGGTTATGGCGATGTCCGCCGTAATCATCTGGAGGCCCGGGACCAGTTCGCCGCCGATGGGCACCAGGAACACCATGTAGGCCAGGGGAAACAGCAAGCCGAGCGCGACGCGCAGTCCCAGGACTGCAGCGACCGAGGCCTGTAGCGCTCCGACAGCGCCGAGCTGGCTAATGGTGTTGATTTCGAGATATGTGCCGAGCAGCCACAACCCTGCGGCTGCGCCCAATGCTATGAAGCCCGGCCACCAGGGCTTCGGGGCGATCTTTGCCAGCTCGCCGCGTCTGATCCAGACCAGCCCGGCAACGATCGCCGGTACCAGCAGCATGTGGTTGTAGGTCGAAATATTCCACCACTGGTGCGCCATGGCCAGCCAGTCGCGGATCGTGACGAGCAGGATGAGGCTCCAGAGCAGCGCCAGTCGCAACAAAGGCGTGCGCCAATCCGCAGCGATACGATCGCGCCACGAGAGGCGCGCGTTTCCGATGGCGAGGTCAGGCCGCATCGCGTGCCTTCCCGGAAGCTTGCAGGATATCCGCCAGCGGCGCCAGCATGGCCGGCCAGCTCTGGTGCTGGCGCACATAGGCGCGCGCCGCACCGCCCATGGCGGCAGCCTGCCCGCGATCGCCGAGCAGAGCAAGCGCGCGGGCGACCATCGTCGCATCGTCACCGGCAACGGCAAAATGCCTGCCGTCTTCCGCATCGATCCCGGTCGCGGCCTCGGGCGAGAGCAGCACCGGCCGCGCCATTGCCATGGCTTCGAGTACCTTGTTCTGGATCCCGCGCGCGATGGTCAGCGGGGCGACGACGATATCGGCGGCAGCAAGGAACGGCTTCACGTCGGGCACCTCACCCCAGACCCGGACGTTGCCCTTGCCGTCGTATGCCAGCAGCCTCGCAACGGGAGCGCGTCCGACAATATGGAAGGCGGCATCGGGAAAGCGCGCGCGAATCCCCGGCAGGATGGCCTGCACGACACGCTCTGCCGCAGCCACATTCGGCTGGTAGTCCATCTGCCCGGTGAAGACGATTTGCGGCCCGGCACCAGCGGACAGGGCCGGATGCGGCTGGACCACCGCGGGATCGAACAAGTCGGTGTCGATCCCGTTGCGGATGGCGCGGATATCCGTGCCCTGAATGCGCTTCAGCCGTGAGCGGAACAGTCCCGCCTCGTGGTCGCTAATCAGCAGGGTGACGTCGGCACGGTGGGCAAGGCGTTCTTCTTCCCGCGCAAGAACCCGCCCTTCGCGGCGATCGATAATGGAGCGCGGGAAGCTGCCGTCGCGGCCAAAGGCTTCGAACTTGGCGCTATCGACATCGCACAGGTCGATGACCACTCGCCCCGCAAACCTGTCGGGCACATATTGCCCCATTTGGCCACTGAAGACGAAGATCGTGTCGATCGGGCGCTCGGCCAGCGCTTTTGCCACCCATGATCGCAGGGCGGCGCTGTCCCAGGCCGTCAGGCTGACGGGCTTGCCCGTGCCCAACGCCTCCAGCCCCGCCAGCGGCAGGGGCTTGGTTCGCCGGACCAGGCAATGGCTTGCCGCAAGCTGTGCCAGCTCGGCCTCGACCGCCATATCGGCCTCGGTCTCGCCGAAGGTGCCGACATGGACCGGTGCCAGCTGCGTCAGCGCCCTGAGGAGATGATGCGAGCGGATCTTGTCGCCCCGGTCCGGCGGGAACGGGATACGATGGCACAGGAACAGGATCTCGCCCATCAAGCAAGCCCGCGGGCTATCGCCGGGCCGATGACATTGGCCAGACGCAGCGGCAGCTTCTTCCACAGCGCGATCTTGCGCTGATAGGCATCGCTCGTGGGGTCGACGTCGCGCTTTGCCACGCCCGGCGCGGTCCAGCTGGCATAGGTCAGCGGGGTGGGCTCGAAGCCCCAGTTCTTCTTGAAATTATACGGCCCGCTGCCGGTCTTCGAGCGGCCGAAGTCGAAGCGGATGCAGCCCTTCGTGCGGGCATGGCACATCAGCCGGTAATACATCAGCTCGTTGGCGCGCAGGTGACGCGCATCCCACACCCCGCCGCCCCAATAGGGCATGACCGCGCCCATGTGATAAAGCGACAGGACGCTCGCAACGGGGCGTTCGCTATCGTTCTCCTTGGCCCAGACCGTCAGGATATCGGCCTCGTCGCCGAAAGCATCGAGCACGCTGTCGAACAGGCTGCGCGGGAACACCGGCGTACCGAGGTTGCGCACGCTTTCGGCATAGCAGCAGTAATGCGCGGCGCGGTCGCTTTCGGCGGTGCCCACAGTCACGCGCAGGTCATTGTCGAGCCCCTTGCGCACCTCGGCCCGCTGCTTGCGCGGTATCGCGAGCAGCTGGGCCTCGTCGTCTGCCGCGAGGGACCCGGCAAAGCCACAATGGCTGTCCGACTGGATGTCCCATCCATCGGGCACGCTCCCTCCGCGCAATTCCACCGAGGCACAGCTTTCGCGCAAAGCCAGCTCGGTTGCCGCACGGCAGAGGCGCCTTGCGATCTTGTCGTGGATGGCCAGTGCCCCGCCCTCTACCGCGAAGCCGCTCGAAACGAGCGCGCGCGGAAACAGCAGCGAATGCGCGACGGTCAGCGGCAGCCAGCCGGTCACCTGCCCGCCCTTTTCCGCCACCAGCCCGGTGGCACGCTGGCCTGTGCCCTGCTCCACCGCCAAGAGCCAGCGCGGCAGGTGGAACGGCGAGCCATTGGCGACATAAACGAAATCCGTGATCCGGGCAGCCTCGGCCGGATCGTGCAGGTCGGCCTGCGAGATCGTTTCCTCACACAGGGCGAACGGGGCGTTCACGCGGCCAGTTCCCCTGCCCGCGCAGCTTCGCGCGCGGCGATCACGTCCATCCGCCCCCAGGCGAACTCGTGGACCAGTTCGGACAGCTTCTCGGCCATCTTGTCGAGGTTGGTGTAGTGCCGCAGCTTCGAGGTCATGGGCGCATTGCCGACCCGCGGCTGGTCTGGGTCGATCTCCCACGGATGGAAATAGAAAACCGCCGGGCGCTGCTCGGTGCGGTTGACCTGCCGGATCGCCCAGCGGCTGAAGGCGTAGGGCAGCACGCGGAAGAACCCGCCTCCGCCGGCGGCGACTCGCTTGCCGCCGAGAATGGCGGTGGCGACGGGTATCTCGACCAGGTCCGACCATGGCAGCGGGCGGAAGGCGAAGCGCGGCGCTTCGGGCCAGCCGTAGTGATCATGCGCGATCGGCGCGACGCTGGAGGAATAGGCATAGCCCTGCTCCGCAAGTTCCATGTAGGCCCAGGGCGTGCGGCTATCGATGGAAAAACTGGGCGCGCGATACCCGGTGATCGGCACCCCTGCAGCATCCTCGAGGATCATCCGCGCCAGCTTGATGTCGCCGGCGAATTGCTTGCGGTCGAAGGTGAAGACACGCGCATGGTCGTAGCCGTGACTGGCCAGTTCGTGCCCGCGCTCGACGATCCGCCGCATCAGCGCGCCGTTGCGCTTGGCCACCCAACCGAGCGTGAAGAAGGTCGCCTTGACGTCGGCGGCATCGAACAGATCGAGAATGCGCAGGACATTGTCCTCGACGCGCAAGGACATGCCGTCCCAATCGCCGCGTTCGATTACATTCTCGAACGCGCCGACCTGGAACCAGTCCTCGACATCGACGGACAGCCCGTTGGTGATACGGCCATCGGTAGTGACGGGCGAGTGCATCGCGCCCCTTTCCTCTAGTTCAAGCGGCGCGGCGGCCCTGCCCTTCGATCCATTCGATCATCATGGTGATGACCTGCCGGACGCTCTGTTCCTGTTCGGCAAGCTTGCGTTCGAGCGCCTCGATCCGGGCATCGCGATCCGCCAGCTGCCGCTCTATGTCCGCACCGGTCGCAGCCGCGGTTACCGGCTCTGCCGGTTCGGCCAGAGCGTGCTTGATCGGCCCGGGTGCCGGGCCGCGTTCCAGGCGCGCCATGGGTTTCGGCGCAGCGGCCGGGAAGGTGCTGTCGCTTTCCATTTCGCGCAGCACCGACGAAAGCATCGCGCTATCGATACGGGTCCGCTGCTCGACCGCGCCGAGCAGCAGCAGCCGCGTGGCGACCTGGTTGACGCGGCGCGGGATGCCGCCTGTCGCCTGGTACATTTCGGCAAAAACACGCTGGTCCCAGGCCGGATTGCCTTCCCAGCCGACGCACCGCAGGCGGTGCGAAATGTAGGGCTCCAGTTCGTCCGGCTCCATCGGCCCGAGGTGGTGCGCCGCGATCACGCGCTGGCGAAGCTGTTCGAGGCTTTCGCTACTGGCGAGGACTTCGCGGAATTCCGGCTGGCCGAGCAGCAATTGCTGCAGCAGCGGGTGCGAGCCGAGCTGGAAGTTCGACATCATCCGCAGCTCTTCGAGCGCTTCGACGCTGAGGTTCTGCGATTCATCGACCACCAGCAGGCAGCGGCGGCCCGCGCGAGCCTCCTCATGCAGGAAATCCTCGATCGCCCCGAGGGCGCTGGCCTTGTCGCGCCCCTCGATGTCGAGGCCGAAGCTCTGGGCCACGACATGGACCAGTTCGGCCCCGTCGAGATTGCTGGTGACCACATGGCCGACAGTCATCTGGGCCGGGTCGATCTTTTTCATCAGGTGCGCGACCAGCGTCGACTTGCCCGATCCGATCTCGCCAGTGATGACGATGAAGCCTTCGCCCTGTGCCAGTCCATAGCCGAGATACGACAGCGCCTTGCGATGGGTCGCGCTCTCGAAATAGAATTCGGGATCAGGGGTCAGCTGGAACGGTCGCCCCGTAAGACCATAGAAATCGTCGAACATCGATTGTCCTTTCGCGGGCTCAGAAGTCGTATCGCAGGCCGACAAGGGCCGATGCGGTCTTGAAGTCCTCACCCGAAACCTCGCTGTCGAGGTAGTCGAGCGAAACGGCTGCGCGCGCCGAGAGGCCCATGTAGAGCCGCTGGTTGTACGACGCCGACGTGCCGAGCACCCAGGCGGCGCTGTCGGTGAAGTCGCTGTCGAGGTAGCTGGCGTAGGTGTTCAGCGTAAACCCGCCGTTCTCGCCGACCTGTCCCGAGAGAAAGCCGCTGGCATAGTAGCTCTGCTCCGTCAGCCCGTCGGCGGCCGCCAGCACCGTGCCCGGCGCAGCCACGAAGGTACGGCGATCGTAACCGATGCCGATGCCCGTGCTGAAACGGCCGAGCTGCTGGGCGTAGCTGAGCACACCGCCGCGGCTACGGAAAACCGAGCTGCGGATCGATGCCAGCGCACCGCCGAAGCAACTGCCGCTCTGCAGGCTGCTGACGCAGCCGTTGATGTCGCCGGTCACCGCATTGCGGTTCGCCTCGAAACTGGTCGGCAAGGCGACCAGCGCCTGGTTGACCGAACCGCCGAAGCCCGACAGCGCGTCGTAAACCGATACGTTGACCGAACTGCGGCTCGTCGGCGCATAGGCGAAGCTGCCGTAATAGGTGTCGCTGTCGTAGCGGCGGCCATAGTGCGCCTCGAGCGCGGTCCGGCTGGACGGGCGCCAGACCACGCCCACATCCCAGATCAGCCCGTCGGTTTCGAAGGCGATGCGGCGCGGGCCGCTCGTATCGGTGACGAAGCGTCCGTCGCTGTCGATGCGGGGCTGGCCGGTGACCGGGTCGATCACCGCATCGCGGCTGGAGACCGAGACATCCTCGTAACCGACCCCGCCGACCAGTTGCATGGTACGGCTGACCGGCAGCGTCACATCGGCGCGGACGTAGGCGTCGCGTACCCGCTGGTCGAGGTTGGAAATGTCCTCCTGGTAGAACCCGCCGCCGATGCCGACCCCGACGGGCAGGACCGTATCGGGGCGAATGCCCACCCGGGCATTGGCGCTGTGGGTGGTGCTGTCGTCGAAGACATCGACCGGCTGGCCGCCGGGCACTGTGACGAGGGCATCGGGCGCCTCGACCCGGGTGTAGCCGAACCGGTAATTGGCGCTGACATCCGCATCGCCGACGCGGGTCGACAGATTCGGACCGACATAGGCGGAATAGATCCGGCTCTCGCTGTCGCTTCCGTCACCTTCGACCGCGTTGAAACGCGTGCCGCCGCCGTTGTCGACCTGGGTGCGCGCAGCAAGGGCTCCGGCTTCGAAAGTCAGGACCTGCGGCACGACTGACGTGTAGCCGCGAGCGACGCCGGTGACGGTGTTGCTGTCGAGAGCCGCATCGCCATAGCCGATATTGCGTTCGTATCGCAGCGACAGGGAACCGCCGTTATTACGCCCCTGCACGCTCGCATCGATGCCCGCTGCGATCTGGGTGTAGGTGACGATATCGTCGCCCGGGGCCAGCTCGAACAGGGCCACCTGGCTCACCTCGATATAGGGCTGGACGTCGAGGCGCTGGCGCTGGGGCTGGTCCCCGCGACCGTCGCGCCCGTCGCGGCTCTCGCGACCTGCCGACGGCTGGCCGCCGCTGACATAATCGTCGTCGCCCCAGGACTGGGCCTGTGCTGAAACCGGCAGGGCCAGCGCCACTGCCGCGATCGAAGTTGCTATCCGGAGCCGTTTCATCGGTACTCCCCCCTTATCCGTAGGTGCCGAAACGGCGCCCGCTGGGACTGAAGTTCGCTGCGTTGAGCAGCAGCTTGATATCGTCGCAGGCGCTTAGGAGCTGGCAGGCATCCTCCAGCGCGCTCCGGCCGGTCACATCCGCCCGGGCGACCAGCACGACCTGGCCCATGTGTTTGGCGAGTTCCGCCGCCGGGGCGGCCGCGAGTGCCGGCGGCGTGTCGAGGATGACGATGCGATTGGGCGCGCCGACGGTGAGGCGGTCGAGCACCTCGGCGGCTGCCCCGCTGGCAAAGTATTCCGCGTCCTTCCTGGTCGTGCTGCCCGCCGGCAGAACCCACAGGTTCGGAATGTCCGTTCCCTGGATCAGTTCTTCCACCGGCGTGTCGGGGTTCGACAGGGCACCCATCAGGCCCGAGGTTTTCGGCAGACCCAGCGCCGCCAGCACCGACGGTTTGGCCACATCGGCATCGACCAGCAGCACTTCCATCTCGCGTTCGGCCGCCATGGCGATGGCGAGATTGACCGCACAGAAGGTTTTGCCCTCGTCGGGATGCGGCGAACACACCATGATCCGGCGCGAGGCGGCAGTTCCGCGCTCCTTGGCTGAACCCAGCAACTGCCGTTTCACGATACGAAATTCCTCGAGCAGCTCGCTGGTGTGGCCGTCGGGGTCGATCAGGCCCTGCTCGCGCAGGCGCGCCCGGTCGATTTTGTGCTTCGGACCCGAAAGGGCCGGAGCCACCGGCACTGCTTCGACAACTGCCGTCGCCGCCGCCGTAGCGGCGAAGGTGGCCGGTAACGTCTCGGCTGCCGGTGCGGGTTCGACGAATTGCGGGACGACTTCCGGTGCAGGCGTAGCTGCGCCAGCGCCCTGCCCTTCGTCGACGCGAGCAATTTTCTTGGCGCGCTTCATCGGACGTTCTGCCAGCCCCTTGGGCACCGCAGGCGCCGCAAAGCTGTCCAGCCCGAAAGCGCCGCTGGCGCGTTCCAGCAGCGAACTTTCCTCTGGCTTGTCGCCGGGAAGCGGGATTTTCTTGTGTTCGGTCATTTCCCTCTCCTCAGGCCACGCTGCCGACCTGGATCATCTCGATGACCATCAGGATGGCGAGCACACCGACGAGAGCGGCGCTACCGGCGAAAAACATCTTGTTGCGCTTGGCCTGGAAGGCCCGCTGGTCCGGAGTCAGGCTGACAGAAATGGCGCCGAGCACCGGAAGGCCGAGCGCGCGCTGCAACCCCGATGTCGTGGCGAAGGTCGACTTGAGCTGGGTCAGCGCGATCGCCGTGCCGAACCCAGCCGCGAGACCTGCGAGCAGCACGCCCAGCAGCAGCAGCGGGCGATTGGGCGCAGCCGGCTTCAACGGCAAGGCGGGTGCATCGATGATGTCGAAACGGAACGAGCTGCGCTCGGTCTCGAGGTTGGAGCGCAGCTGCAGTTCCTCGCGGTCCTGCAGCAATTCGTCGTACTTCTTTTTCAGCACTTCGTAGTCGCGGCCGATCCGCTGGGCTTCGGCGGCTAGCGTCGGCGAGCTTGCCTGGTCGGCAAGGCTCAAAGACACGTCGGCCTGCAAAGCGGCCTTGCGGGCCAGCAGTGCCTGGAGGTTCGCCTGACGCTCGGCGCGGATGGAAACCAGCGAGCTGTAAGCGGGATTCGGGATGCTGCCGGCACTGCTGCCACCGTCGCGCGACGCGGCCTGGCGCAGCAGTTCCAGTTGCTTGAGCGCAGCCTGCATGTCCGGATGGTTGTTGGTCAGCCCGCGCGCGCGCAACTGCGCCACCTGGCTCTGGGCCTGGCTGTAGGCGCTGGCGGACGAACTGGGATTGCCCGGCCCTCCCGGAAGTGACGCCGGGGTGCCGGCGATCTGGCCGTTGATGGCTGCAAGGGCGCTTTGTGCCGCGGCGATATCGGCCTCGACGCCGCGCAGTTCGGTGCGGGTGTCCTGCAAGCGGTTGGAGATGGCCCCTGTCCCGCCGGCCAGTTCGGGATGCTCTGCTTCGAAGGCAGTCAGCTTGGCTTCGGCGACCTCGAGGTCCTTGGCCCGGTCCTGCAACTGCTGGTCCAGCACCGCCACCGCATCGGCAACTTCCCCGCGGTTGCCGGCGATGTTTTCCTCGCGGAAGATGTCGAGCAGTTTCTGCACCACCTCCTGCGAAAGACGGGCGTTTTCGGCGTCGGAGAAATGTCCCTTGCCGATCTTTGCATTGATCAGGAACAGGTTGTCTTCCTCGCTCTTGACCGAAACCGCCTCGGCGAGGCCGGTGATCTCGCGTTCCATCTGCTGCGGCGTGGTCACGCCTTCACCGAGCTTGGTCGAGCGGATCACCTTCTCCAGCGTTTCCGCGCTGGCGAGCGTCTGGCGGACGCGCTGGATATCGGACTTGTCGCTGCCTGCGATCCCGGTCTGCTTGCTCAGGATGTCGTCGAGCTGGACGAAAATCTTGGCTTTGGATTCGTAGCTGTTGGGGATCATCGCGACGACCAGCCAGCCGGTCAGGCACACGCCCCAGGCGACGCCCAGCACGAGCCACTTGCGGGCCCATGCCGAATACAGCGCCGCGCGCACTTCTTCGAAGACTTCGTTCATGCTGCTGCGCCCGCCTTCAGAATGTGCTTTCGGGGATGATGATGACGTCGCCCGGGGCGAGGAGGACGTTGGCCTTGCTGTCGCCCTTGCGCAGCAGATCGCTCAGCCGCAGGGCATATTCCGTCTGCTTGCCGCTTTTCGGATCGCGCCGGATTAGTTTCGCCCGGTTGCCGGCAGCGAATTCGCTGAGCCCGCCCACAGCGATCATGGCGTCGAGGACGGTCATGTTGGCGCGGTAATTGATCGAGGCCGGCTGCGCGGTCGCACCGATCACGCGGACCTGCTGGCTGAAGGTTCCGGCAAACTTGGTGACGATGACCGAGACGATCGGCTGTTCGATATACTGCGACAGGTGCAGGCGGATATCTTCCTGCAGCATCGCCGGGGTCTTGCCGACCGCAGGCATGTCGGTAACCAGCGGGATCGAGATACGCCCGTCGGGTCGCACCTGGATCTTGTCGGCGCTCAGTTCGGGATTGCGCCACACGTTGACGGACAATTCGTCGAGCGGACCGATCACGTATTCCTGGCTCGGGCCTTCCTGCAGCGCCACGAAATTGGCCGACGGCAGTTCCTGGCCGCCGCCGCCGCCGACGCAGCCGCCGAGTGCGAGCGCCGCCATGGCGCTGCCTGCCAGAAGCATGGAAAACCGGTTGTGAGACATCGAAACGCGTCCTTGGCCTTGTGCAGGAACCCTGCCATCCGACGGACTACGGACGGACGGGTCGCTGCGATTTGGCTGCGTTTCTCGCCAAAAAAGGTGAATATCCTGTTAGCCTTGGCCACTTTGTGGAGGGCGTTCCCGAAACGGGACGCCGGCGCCGTAAAGGTTAAGCGGCCGTTAGCTTAAACCAGCACTTCGCGCGCGGGCCCCTGCCCAAGGAACTGCGCCGGCGAAGCGCTGGCGCCGTAGGCCCCAGCGCAAAAGATGGCGACGATGTCGCCGACGTCGGCGCGGGGAAGGAACGCCTTGTCGGACAGCCGGTCCAGCGGCGTGCAAAGGCAGCCGACCACGTTCTGGACCTCGTCGGCGGTCGCACCGAAGCGGGTGACGATGGCCGCCGGGTAGTTGCGCCGGACCACGGTGCCGAAATTGCCCGAGGCGGCGAGCTGGTGGTGGAGGCCGCCGTCCGTCACGAGGAATATCTCGTCATGGCTGACTTTCCGATCGACTATCCGGCAGAGGTAAACCCCCGCAAGGCCGACGAGATAGCGGCCAAGCTCGATACACAGATGGGCATCCTGAAGCGTTGCTGGCAGGTCGGCAAAGCGCTTCTCCAGCGCCTCGCCGATGGCGGCGATGTCGAGCGGTTCGTCGCCGTGGAAATAAGGAATGCCGAAGCCGCCCCCCATGTTGAGCTTCGGCAGCGGCCGGCCGATGTCGCGCGCTATGCCGTCTGCCAGATCGAGGACGTTGGCCTGTGTCTCGATGACCGCATCGGCGGACAGCGCCTGGCTGCCGGTATAGATATGCAGGCCGCGCCAGTCCGCCCCGGCATCGATGAGCTGCCTGGCAAGCGCCGGGACCCTCTCCGCATCGACGCCGAAGGGCTTGGCCCCGCCGCCCATCTTCATTCCCGACCCCTTCATGTCGAAGATCGGGTTGACGCGGATCGCAAGGCGCGGGGCAATCCCCAATCGCCCGCCGATCGCCAGCGCGCGCTCGGCCTCGCCTTCGGATTCGAGATTTAGCGTGACCCCAGCCGAAATCGCCGCTTCGAGCTCCCAATCCCGCTTGCCCGGCCCGGCGAAGCTGACCCGCGACGCATCGATCCCGGCGACCACGATCTTCTCCAGTTCCCCGCCCGATGCGATATCGTAGCCATCGACGAGGTCGGTCATGAAGCCCAGCACATCGGGATGCGAATTGGCCTTAATGGCGTAATTGATGTGCAGCCGGGCCGGCATGGCGTCGCGCAGCCGCGCCATTGTTTGCGCGATGACGGCGCGCGAATAGACGAACAGCGGCGTATCGCCTGCCTCCTCGACCAGTTCTGTCGCCGTCCTGCCGCCAATTGCGAGCTGGCCTTCGATTACCTGATAGCCATCAGGGATCGGCCCCAGCGGCTTGCCGGGAAGCTTGTCGGCCTTGCTCATGCCCCGATCTCCTGCGCAATCGCGGTCCGGTCAAGCTTGCCGTTGGGATTGAGGGGCAGAACCTGACGCCAGTGGATCACATGGGGCTGCATGAAATTGGGCAGTTCCCGGGCCAGCGCCTTGGGCAGGTGATCCTTGGGATCGATCGCCCCCGGCATCGCCCGGACGACAAGATGCACTGCATGGCCGAGCCGCTCGTCCTTGACCCCGAGCGCCACCGCTTCGGCCACCAGCCCGGTGGCGCGCGCAGCGTCTTCGATCTCCTGCGGGCTGATGCGGTTGCCCGCGCTCTTGATCATCGCATCGCGCCGACCGACGAAATAGAGCAGGCCGTCGGCGTCGCGCCTGACCCTGTCGCCCGACCAGACCGCCATCCCGCCATATTCCGAGGCCGCGGGTGCCGGTTTGAAACGCTCGGCGGTTCGCTCCGGATCGTTCCAGTATCCCTTTGCCACTAGCGGGCCGCAGTGGACCAGTTCGCCCTCCTCGCCCGCGCCGGACACCTGCCCGGCATCGTCGATGACGAGGATTTCGGCGAAAGGAATGGCCTTGCCCATCGATGTCGGGTGGCTATCGACCAACGCAGGATCGAGATAGGTCGAGCGGAAAGCCTCGGTCAGCCCGTACATCGGAAACAGCCTTGCCTGCGGGAACAGGCCCTGCAGATCCGCCACAAGTTCCTCCGTCAGCGCACCGCCCGAATTGGTCAGTCGCCGCAGCGGGGCAACGGCTTCGGCAGGCCAGTCGGTTTCGGTGAGCTGGACCCATAGCGGCGGAACGGCGGCCAAAGTCGTGATGCCGTGGGTGGCGCAGGCTTTGACTACATCCTTCGGAAACAGGTAATCGAGCGGGACCACGCTGCCGCCCGCATACCAGGTCGAGAGCAACTGGTTCTGGCCATAGTCGAAGCTGAGCGGAAGCACCGCCAGCGTCACATCGTCCGCTGCCAACCCCAGGTAATTGCTCACGGAAACGGCGCCGAGCCACATGTTGGCATGGCTCAGCATGACCCCCTTGGGCCGCCCCGTCGAACCGCTGGTGTAGAGGATCGCTGCAAGGTCATCCGGATCGGCATCGGATAGGCCAAGGGCGCCATCATGTGCATCCACAGCCTCCCGGCAAACACCTTCCTCGAACGAAACGCACCCCGACGGTACATCGCCAGGTTCCAGCGTCTTCAAGCGCGCCGCCGTCCCCAGCAGCATCGCCGAACCGCTGTCGGCCAGGATATGCGCGACCTGTGCCCGCTTGAGCAGCGGATTGATCGGTACATGGACCAGCCCGGCGCGGGCGCAGGCGATCGGCAACAGGCAGGTCAGCTCGCCCTTGGCCGCCCAGCTCGCGACACGGGCTCCCTTTTCGGGCACTTGCGCCTTGAGCCATGAAGCCAGCACAGCGACACGGGTTCTTAAGTTCTCATAGCTAAGGGTTTCCCCGCGCAGGATCAGCGCCGGGGCATCGCCCTTGCCGCGTTCGGCGAGGTGATCGAGCGGCCTGGGTGTCGGATCAAGCGTAGAGAACATCAGTTTTCCGAGGGAATTTCGTGACTGCGATTGCTGCCAGCTATCACGACAGGGTTAACGTCTTGCAAGGGACGAATGCTCTTGCCGCATCGCCCTTCGACCGGCCGGAGTGGTTTGCCCTGCTCGCCGAACGCTCGCCGCCGCTGGTGGCGCTCGCCAGCGATGGCGAGCAGAGCGCTGCGCTCGCCCTGACCCGGGCCAACGGCCGGATCGAGCCGTTGCGCCATTGGTACAGTTTCACCTGGCGCCAGCTCGCGCCCGAGGGGCCCGATGGCGACCGGTTGCTTGCCGCTATCGCGCGCGACCTGCGCCGCCAGTCGCATCGGGTGACGCTGTCCCCCGTGCCCGACGAAGACGGTTCGGCCACGCGGCTCGAAAAGGCATTCCGCGAGGTCGGCTGGCTGGTCCACCGCGAACAATGCGACTTCAACCACGTGCTGCCTGTGAAGGGACGCAGCTTCGTACAATACTGGGCCAGCCGCGACGGGCGGATGCGCACCACGCTGAAACGAAAGGCGAAAAGGGTCGAGGTCGAGCTCTTGACCCGCTTCGATGCGCAGGCCTGGGACGCGTACGAGGAAATCTACGCGCAGAGCTGGAAACCGGCCGAGGACACGCCCGAAATCCTACGCCGCTTTGCCGAGGCCGAGGGTGAGGCGGGCCGCATCCGCCTCGCCATTGCTCGCCACGCAGGGCGACCGGTCGCTGCGCAGTTCTGGACGGTCGAGAACGGCACCGCCTACATCCACAAGCTCGCCCATCTCGAGGAAATGAAGCACCTTTCCGCCGGAACCACGCTCAGCGCCGCGCTGTTCGAGCATGTGATCGACACCGACAGGGTCGAACTGGTGGACTTCGGCACGGGCAACGACCGCTACAAGGCCGACTGGATGGAGGAGGTGCGCCCGCGCTACCTGATCGACTGCCTCGACCCGGTGCAGCCCAAGGCCTTGCCGGCGCTGAGCAAGCGAATCCTTACCCGGCTTGCACGCAGCAAGTCGCAAAGCTAGGGGCTGGCCCAGGAACAGGGGCAGTCAGGAAAGAGCATGGCATCCGATCCCGTCAACGATGACGCCGGTGCGAACAAGGACCGGCTTGGCCCGAGCCGGGCGAAGATCGACGCGACCTTACGATCGGTCCTGAGCGACGTGCTGGGGCTCGATCCCGAGGATGTCGAGGAATTCGACAACGACACGGGCCTGTTCGGCCATTTGCCCGAACTCGATTCGATGGCGGTCGCAGGGCTCCTGACCGAACTCGAGGACCGGCTCGACATCCTGATCGAGGACGACGACGTCGACGGCGAAATGCTGGAGACCTACGGCGGCCTGCTCGCCTTTGCCGAAGCCAAGGTCATCGAGGGCTAGGCACCAGCATGTTCGCCGAGTGGCCCTGCCCGCAGCCCGGCGGCGATTCCCGGGGCGAGATGGCGCGCGTCTTCGCGGGCAAGGACCGCAAGCACCGCCTGCTGGTGATCCCGCCGCTGTTCGACGAACACAACAAGCTGCGTCGCCAGCTGGTCGAAGTGATGCACCGGCTCGACCTGTCGGGCATTGACAGCGTGCTGCCCGACCTTCCCGGCTGGAACGAAAGCCTCGCGGCACTGGAAGCACAAAGCATGGATAGCTGGCGCGAAGCCGTTCGGGCAGCGGTAGCGCACTTCAAGCCTACCCGGTTCCTTGCCGTGCGGGCGGGCTGCCTGCTGGTGCCCATCGGCCTGCCCGGGTGGGACTATGCCCCGCTCGGTGGCAAGCAGGTGCTTCGCGGCATGGTCCGGGCGCGCATCATCGCTTCAAAAGAGGCGGACCGCGAGGAAACGAGCGACGAGCTCATGGCCATGGCCCGCAATGTCGGGATTGAGCTGGCTGGCTGGAAGCTCGGGCCCGAACTCGTGACCCAGCTGGAGTCGGCCGAGCCGGCAGAGAGCCCGCTGCGCAGCCGTATCGATCAGGCCACCGTCGGCGGCAAGCCCCTGTGGCTGCGGGCCGAACCCGACGAGGATCCGGAACAGGCTGACGCGATCGCTGCCATCATCGCCATTGCGATCGATAGCACGGGAGGGTTCGAGTGAGCCGCCTTCACCTCACCTTTCCCTGCCGCAAGCACCTGCTGGCAGGCACGCTCGACACCGCGCCTGCCACCACCGGCCTGTTGATTGTCAGCGGCGGCAACGAGCTGCGTTCGGGTGCCTTCGGCGGGCAGGCTGCGATGGCCGAACGGATCGCACGCGCGGGCTTCCCTGTGTTCCGCTACGACCGGCGCGGGATCGGCGACAGCGAAGGCGAGAACCGCGGGTTCGAGCGCAGCGAAAGCGATATCCGCGCCGCGGTCGAAGCTTTCAAGGCGATGACCCCCTCGGTCGTCCGCGTGATCGCATTCGGCAATTGCGATGCGGCAAGCGCGCTGATGCTGGCCGGCGGTGCCGGCTGCGACGGCCTGATCCTGTCGAACCCCTGGACGATTGAGGACGACAGTGACGACAGCCCGCCAGCGGCGGCCGTCCGGGCGCGTTATGCGCAAAAGCTGAAGGATCCCAAGGAAATCAGGCGACTTTTGACCGGTGGCGTCAATATCGTGAAGTTGTTCAGGGGCCTGAAGAAGGCTTCCACGACCGAAGCTCCTGTCCCGACCGGGCTCGCCGAGCGAATGGCAGCCGGTATCGCGGACTTCGAGGGGCAAATTAGGTTCGTTCTCGCCCTGTCGGATCGCACGGCGCAGGTGTTCGACAGCGTCTGGCCGGCCGACGATCAGCGCGTCCAGCGCTGCGAGAGTGCGAGCCACGCCTGGGTCGAACCCGAAGCGCGCGCCTGGCTCGAAAAGCAGATCCTGGAAGCCCTGCGCGCCTGATCAGCGGGTAAACAGGCTCGCCAGTTCGACATGCGTCGACCAGCGGAACTGGCCGACCGGACGAACTTCCTGCAGGGTGAAACCCGCTTCTACCAGCCGCTTGGCATCCTTGGCCCAGCTCGCGGGGTTGCAACTGATATAGACGACGCGGGCCACGCTGCTTTGCGCGATTTGCTCCACCTGTTCGCGCGCTCCGGCGCGTGGAGGATCGAGCAGGATCGCGCCGAACTTGGCGACTTCCTCAGCCAGCAAGGGATTGCGGAACAGGTCGCGGTGCTGGGCGAAGACGGGCTTGCCCGACTGGCGCGCCGCCAACTGGCAGGCGAGATGTGCATCGCGGGCAGCCTCGGCGGCCAAGACTTTCTCCGGGTTCGCAAGAGCCAGCGCAAAGGTACCGAGGCCGGAGAACAGGTCGGCAACCGGTGTGATGCCGGACAGCCATTCCTGCGCCGCAGCGACCAGCGCCGCTTCGCCATCGTCGGTTGCCTGCAGGAACGCGCCGGCCGGAAAACCAACCGCTACGCCGCCCAGAGTGATCGTCGCCGGTTCCGGCTCCCAAACGGTCTCGGGGCCATAACCGTCATCGACGGTCAGCCGGGCCAGCCCATTGTCGCGGGCGAAATCGAGCAGTGCTTCGGTCTGCGCCAGCCCCTCCGCACGGATGCCCCTGATGCCGCAGACGACACCCTGGTCGACCAGTGCAAGTTCGATATCCGCAGCGAACTTGCCGCCCCACTGCCGCAGCATTGTGCGCAAGGGCGCGACCAGCGCGAACAATTCCTGTCGCAGGACGGGGCACTCGCCAAGGTCGACGATCTGGTGCGACCGGGCTTCGCGGTACCCGAGCAGGACGGCGTTGCCCCTCCGCTGGGTATGGAGCGTTGCCCGGCGGCGGGCGTGCGGAGGCGAGAGGTGGGCCGGAGCCACCGTTTCAGCGACAATCCCCTGCCCTTCGGCCGCATGAACCACCCGTTCAGTCACGAAGCGGGCAAGCGCGGCGTCGTCGGCGTGCTGAAGCTGGCATCCGCCGCACACTCCGAAATGCCGGCAGGGCGGCGTAACGTGGTGCGGTCCAGGAAACAGCGTGCCATCGTCCCCGACCGCGTCGCCCGGTACCGCGCCGGGCACGTGACGGCCGTCGGCTGTCACACCGTCGCCCTTGGCAGCAATTCGAACGATCTCGGTCGGCAGGCTCACAACAGCGCCGCGTAGGCGCTCGGAACGGCTTGCGCCAGAGTGGACGCGGAGAAAGCCGCACCTGCTGCCCGCGCCGCCTCGTGGTGCAGATGGACGGCCTCGCTCGCTGCGGTCGCCGGGTCCGCACCGCCCGCTAGCCGCGCGGCGAGAATACCTGCGAGCACATCCCCGCTCCCCGCGACCGACAGCCAGCTCGACCCTTGCGGGAAATAGGTAACGCCTCCGGCATGGGCGAGCAGGGTATCGGGGCCCTTGGCAAGCACTGTCAGGCCGGTGCGCTGCTGGAGCGCGACGGCGCATTCGCGCTTGCCCTTTGCGTCGATACCGAAGGTGTCGCAAAGCCTGGCGAGTTCGCCTTCATGCGGCGTTACGACAACTCGCGAGGTCTCCACGCCTTCGAGCAGGTCGTCGTCGAGCAAGTGCAAGGCGTCGGCATCGACGACCAGCCGCTTGCCGGAACCAAGAACCGCAGCAAGGCGGATGCGTGCCGCTTCGTCACGCCCCAGCCCCGGGCCGATCAGCACCGCCCCCAGCCGGTCATCATCCAGCAGCCGCGCCAGGTCGCCTGTCTCCACCACCAGGTCGGCTGGCGGTGCGGCGGTCGGCCCGTCGGCAAGAAGCTTCACATAGCCTGCGCCCGCACCCATTGCCGCCCGCGCGGCTAGCACGCTCGCGCCCGGCATGGCCCCTGGCACCACGCCGACGAGGCCGCGCCGATACTTGTGGGCATCCCATGCGGGGCTGGCGAAGCTTGGCTTGCCCGACACGCGCTCGCCCGTCCCCGTATCGCCGATGCCGATGTCGACCAGCTGCAGCGTCCCGCAATTTGCGGCAGCTTCACCGGTCCAGTGCGCCCGCTTCCAAGCGCCAAGGACGATCGTGCAATCCCACGCCGCCATGCCGTCCGGCCATTCGCCGGTGTCGGCATCGACCCCGCTCGGCACATCGATCGCCACACTGTGCGCGTGCTCCATTCGCAAGCGGCGCAGCAGCGCGCGATGTTCCGCCGAAAGCGGTCGCGAAAGGCCGCTGCCGAACAGGCAATCGACCAGCACTTCGCCGCCGGTGCCTGCAGGTTCGGACACGGTCTTGCCGCGGAAAACCTCGGCCGCTTTCTTCGCGGCTTCGGTCTTTGGCGCGAGCGGCGCGACGACCCGCACCGTGCCTCCGTGCCGGGCGATTTCGGCGGCAATGACATAGCCGTCGCCGCCGTTGTTGCCGGGGCCGCACAGCACGGTCACGGGCCGCCCCCCGCTGATGCGCCACACCCACTCGGCCGCGCCCTTGCCGGCGCGCTGCATCAGTTCCTCGACCGAAGTCCCGGCATCGACGAGCGCCTGTTCCGCCGCCTGCATCTGCGCGACGGTCAGCACCTGTCGCAGGCGCTCGCTATTCGGCACTGGCTTTCGCCGGGAAGCGGTAGCGATCCTGCCCGACCACGACCTCCAGCACGTTGCCGTCGAGGCGGTTCACGGCCGTCTCGGCCCCGTCATGCGGAACCATGCCGCTGCCGTCCTCGGCCAGTGTGAACAGGCGAAAACCGCCGCCGGGCTGGTTGACGCGGTAGATTGTCCCGCCGTCGCGTTCGAATTTCTGCAGTGTGCAACTGTCGCTGAACTGGCTGCCGGGCCCGATCGCGCAGGCGAGCATCTGGTCCCCCGCCTCGACCGCTGTCGCAGTCTCGTTTTCTCCGCCGGAGCAGGCAGCGAGGAACAGCGCCAGAGCCGGGGCGCTAGATATCCGCATAGACGTGCCGCTCGGCCTTGGCGCCCGGGTGGGTCACCGCGCCACCGACCGCGGGGCCGACGTTCTGCGCATAGCGCCACAACGCCCCCGCCTGGTAGTCATTGGTGCGCGGCTGCCACGCCAGGCGGCGCTGCGTCAGGACCTCGGGCGCAACCTGCAAGTCGATCGTGCCCGCCACGGCATCAATGGCAATGATGTCGCCGTTCTCGACCAGGGCGATCGGCCCGCAATCGGCCGCCTCCGGACCGACATGCCCGATGCAGAAACCGCGGGTCGCGCCGGAGAAGCGCCCGTCGGTGACGAGTGCCACCTTCTCGCCCATGCCCTGCCCGTAAAGCGCCGCGGTCGTGGACAGCATCTCGCGCATACCGGGGCCGCCCTTGGGCCCTTCATAGCGGATCACGATGACGCAGCCTTCGGCAATATCGCGGTCCTCGACCGCGCGGAACGCGTCTTCCTCGCAATCGAAGACACGGGCCGGTCCGGCGAATTGCAGCCGTTCCATCCCCGCGACCTTGACGATCGCGCCCTGCGGGGCGAGCGTGCCCTTGAGCCCAACCACGCCGCCCGTCGGGGTGATCGGGGTGGCAACGTCGTAGAATACCTTCTGGTCGGGGTTCCAGGTAATCTCCTCGATGTTCTCGCCCAGCGACTTGCCGGTCACGGTCAGAGGCTCTGGGTCGAGGAAGCCACCGTCCAGCAGCGTCTTCATCGCCATATACACCCCGCCTGCCTCGTGCATGTCCTTGGCGACATATTTCCCGCCCGGCTTGAGGTCCGCGATATAGGGCGTCGACTTAAAGGTTTCGGCGACGTCGAACAGGTCGAAATCGATCCCGCATTCGTTGGCCATCGCAGGCAGGTGCAACGCGGCATTGGTCGAGCCGCCTGTTGCCGCGACGACCCTTGCCGCATTCTGGAAAGCGGCCTTGGTACAGATATCGCGCGGGCGCAGGTTTCTCTCGAGCAGCGTCATGACCTGGCGCCCGGCCGCGACGGCGATCTCCTCGCGCGAGCGGTAGGGCGCGGGCGCCATGTTGCTGTTGGGCAGGGACAGGCCGATGGCCTCGCCGACGCAGGCCATGGTATTGGCGGTGAACTGGCCGCCGCACGCACCGTGGCCGGGGCAGGCGACCTTTTCCAGCGCGATCAGTTCCTGCAACGGACAATTGCCTGCCGCGTGCTGGCCCACAGCTTCGAACACGTCGACCACAGTCACGTCGCGCCCGTGGAAGGTACCCGGCAGGATCGATCCGCCATAGACGAAGATCGAGGGGATATTGAGGCGCAGCATGGCCATCATCATACCCGGCAGGCTCTTGTCGCAGCCGGCGAACCCGACCAGCGCGTCGTAGCAATGCCCGCGAACCGATAGTTCGATCGAGTCCGCGATGACCTCGCGGCTGACGAGCGAGCTCTTCATGCCCTGGTGGCCCATGGCGATACCGTCGGTCACGGTGATGGTGTTGAAGCGCCGGGGCATGCCGCCGCCTTCCTCGACCCCGCGCCTTGCGATATCGGCCTGGGCATCGAGCGTGGTGTTGCAGGGCGCGCTATCGTTGCCCGCGCTCACGACCCCGACGAAGGGGCGGGCGATCTCTTCTTCGGTCAGGCCCATGGCATAGTAATAGGACCGGTGCGGCGCCCGCTCGGGACCGACCGAAACGTGGCGGCTTGGCAACCTGGACTTGTCAAATGAATGGGTCACGCCTGGAATTCCTCCCGTTGACGGCAGCTTTCGCCGTCTTGGGGTGCGATTTCAAGCACACACCGGCTTTAATCGGCCCTAGCCACTCTTGAGCAAGGCCGCCGTTCGCTGCACGAGCCGGGCAACCAGCCCCGCCCAGTGGACTTGTGCCGTATCGGTGGCGATGAGATCCTGCCGGATTTCGAGCCCAAGATAGGCGCGCCCCTCGGCCTCGGCATGGCGGTTCATCGTGTAATTGAGGTCACGGCCCGAATAGGGAAGGTTGTCGCCAACCATCAGGCCCTCCGCCTCCAGCAGCTGAATGGCGATCTGCGCCGCGCGGTCGTCGGTATTGTAGAGCACCCCCACCTGCCACGGGCGGGTTGCGTCGGAGGTCTCGAGGCGCGGAGTGAAGCTGTGGAGCGAAAGGATCAGCGCCGGTTCGCTTGCGGCCAACCATGCGGCCAGCGCGGTGTGATAGGGGCGATGGAAGCGGGCCAGCCGCGCTTCCCTGTCCGCGCCGACATTGCCGGGGATCGGGTGCCCGTCGCTGGCTTCGGGGACAAGGCCGGGGGCGGTCTCCTCGCGGTTCAGGTCGCACACAAGGCGGCCGACGGCGGCGATGTGCGCGGGGATCGCGTATTCACGTGCCAGCAGTTCGGCGATGGCTTCGGTGCCAATGTCGACAGCGATGTGTTCGCCGAGCAGGTGCGCGGGGATGCCGAGATCAATATCGGCGGGCACGTGGTTCGAGGCATGGTCAGCGGTGCAGACGATCCCGCCAAGGGTTGGCGTGCCGAGCTGGCGGTAGGCTTCACTCATGCCCCACCTCCGTTCGCCCTGAGCTTGTCGAAGGGCCGCACTCGTTTTGATGCCAAGCGCACAATCGCAAGAAGGACAATGCTTCGACAAGCTCAGCACGAACGGGTTTTTGGAAACTCACCGCAGCCGCCCCGCCATCGTCCACCACCCGGCAGGCATCGCGGCCGCCGCCGCGTCCCGAGCCTCGGGCGTGTCGTAGAGCGCAAAGCAGGTCGCGCCCGAGCCGGACATGCGTGCCAGCCACGGTGCGGTGGCTTCGAGTGCCGCCAGCACATCGCCGATCACTGGACAGAGCGAAATGGCGGGGGCTTCGAGATCGTTGCGCCCTTCCCTCGCGATTTTGGACGCGGGGCCTTGCGGCAGCGCCCCCCTGTCCTCGCCATCCCATGCCTTGAACACCGGGCCGGTGGAAAGCGGCACGCGCGGGTTGACCAGCAGGACGGGCGTTCCGGCGAGGTCGTCCTCGACCGCAAGCTGCTCGGTGCCGGTGCCAAGGCCGATATGGGTGCGGCTGAGGACGCAGGCCGGCACATCCGCGCCGAGCTTTGCGGCACGCGCCTGCCAGTCGTCCGGCAAGCCGTGAAGCACCTCGACGATCCGGAACATCGCCCCCGCATCCGCCGACCCGCCCCCGAGACCAGCCGCCACGGGGAGGTTCTTTTCCAATGTCACGGCGAGGCCCTGCGGTCGCGGCAGGGCATTCAGCGCGCGGGCGAGGAGGTTGTCGAAGGGATTGTCGAGCACGCCTGCAAACTCGCCCAGCGTGGTGACGCTGTCTTGCGCGGCAGGCTCCGCCGTCAGCACATCGCCTGCATCGACGAAGGCGAACAGGGTCTCAAGCTCGTGATACCCATCCTCGCGGCGCCTGCGAACATGCAGCGCGAGGTTGATCTTGGCATATGCGGTAGCGTGCACTGCAACCCTCAGGTTTCGCCCGAGCGGCGTCACATATTCGGATAGTTCGGCCCGCCGCCGCCTTCCGGAGTCACCCAGTTGATGTTCTGGTTGGGGTCCTTGATGTCGCAGGTCTTGCAGTGGACGCAGTTCTGGCTGTTGATCTGGTACTTCGGCGCTCCGGTTGCTTCGTCCACCAGCCATTCGTAGACCCCTGCCGGGCAGTACCGCGCCGAGGGGCCGCCATAGACGCCCAGTTCGCTCACCTTTTGCAATTCGAGGTCCGCAACCTGCAGATGGACGGGCTGGTCCTCGGCATGGTTGGTGTAGCTGTAGGCGACGTTGGTCAGGCGGTCGAAAGTGATCTCGCCGTCGGGCTTGGGATAGTCGATCTTGCGGAACAGGTCGGCGCGGCCGGTGTAGCTGTAGTCCGGCTCGTGCTTCATCGCGATCGGCAGGCCGATCCTGAGCGTGCGCATCCACATGTCTATGCCGGCCAGCACGGTGCCAATATCGCCGCCGAACTTGGCGACCGCCGGCTGGGCGTTCTGGACCAGCTTCAATTCCTTTGCGATCCAGCTTTCGCGCAGGTTCGCCTCGTAATCGGCCAGTTCGTCATTGGCGCGCTTTGCCGCGATGGCGGCGGCGGCGGCTTCGGCTGCGAGCATGCCGCTCTTCATCGCGGTGTGGCTGCCCTTGATGCGGGGCACGTTGACGAAGCCCGCGGCGCAGCCGATCAGCGCGCCGCCGGCAAAGGCAAGTTTCGGCACCGACTGCCACCCGCCTTCGTTGATCGCGCGCGCGCCATAGGCCACGCGCTTGCCGCCTTCGAGATATTCGCGGATCGCCGGGTGCTGCTTCCAGCGCTGGAATTCCTGGTAGGGGCTGACCCAAGGGTTGGCGTAATCGAGCGCAGTGACGAAGCCCAATGCGACCTGGCCATTGACCTGGTGGTAGAGGAAGCCCCCGCCCCAGCTATTGCTCTCGCTCAGCGGCCAGCCCTGGGTGTGGATCACGCGGCCCGGCACGTGCTTGTCGGGATCGATGTCCCACAGTTCCTTGATGCCGAGGCCATAGACCTGCGGCTCGCAGTTCGCCTCAAGGTCGTACTTCGCCTTCATCTGCTTGGTCAGATGGCCGCGCGCGCCCTCGGCGAAGAAGGTGTACTTGGCGTGGATTTCCATGCCCGGCTGGTAATCGCCCTTGTGGCTGCCGTCGGCAGCTATGCCCATGTCCTGCGTGATGACGCCCTTCACCGCGCCGTCATCGCCCACGATCACTTCGGCGGCGGGGAAGCCGGGGAAGACCATTACCCCCAGCGCCTCGGCCTGTTCGGCTAGCCAGCGGCAGAGATTGCCGAGCGAACCGGTGTAGCAGCCGTTGTTGGACATAAAGGGCGGCATCATGATGTGCGGCAGGCTGGTCTTCCCGCCCTTGCTCAGCACCCAGTGCCAGTTGTCGGTCACCGGTGTCTTGGCAAGCGAGCAGGTGTCGCGCCATTCGGGGAGTAGTTCGTCGAGGGCCTTGGGATCGACCACCGCGCCCGAGAGGATGTGCGCCCCGATCTCCGAGCCTTTTTCGAGCACAATGACTTCGAGGCTGTCGTTGATCTGCTTCAGGCGGATCGCTGCGGCGAGGCCGGCCGGGCCTCCGCCAACGATCACAACATCGCACGGCATCGATTCACGTTCGCTCATGGTCTTTGTCCTGGCCCTCTTTGGTCGGGAGAAATTGCGCCTGAAGCCTTGATTGCTGGGGCCTTGCAGGTCAAGACCTGCGGAACGCCATGATCGCGCAATCTCCCCTCGTTTCCGCTGAAGATATCGCCGGCGCCATCGACTGGTGGCGATTGGCTGGGGTCGAGGTCGATGCACGGGACGAGGCCAGCGGCTGGTTCATCGAACAGGACCAGTCGACACCGGAACCGGAACCCGCGGCCGCTACGGCAAAGCCTGCTGTCGCTCCGCCGCAAAAGCCCGCGGCACCGCCACCGCAAATGCCCGGTACCGCGTTGGCAGGGCTGGCAAAGGTGCCGGGAGATGCAACGTCCTGGCCTGCCGATCTGGCCGTCTTCCGGCAATGGTGGATGGAGGAAGAAAATTTTTCACCTGCCGGTGCCTTTCCCCGGGTCCCGCCGCGCGGCCATGGCGGTGCGGCACTCATGGTGGTGGTGGCCCAGCCCGAGGAAGGCGATGGCGATGTCTTGCTGGCCGGTCCGCATGGGGCATTGCTGGCAGGCTTCCTGCGAGCCGCCGGACTGGCCGAGAGCGAAACCTATTTCGCTTCCGTCCTGCCGCGCCATACGCTGCAGCCAGACTGGGCTGAAGTCGACGCCGCCGGATACGGCGCCTTGCTGGCCCATCATATCGGCCTCGCACGCCCGCAGCGACTGATTGTGTTCGGGCAGGACATCCTGACGCTTTTCCCGCACGAACCGGCGCAAGAGCATCCATTTTTACGAAGATTTAACCATGAGGGCGGACACATTCCGTTGCTGCCCGCGCGGGGCCTGGCCAACCTGGCGCGGCGCGGCGGGTTTCGCGCCAGGTTCTGGCAGCAGTGGCTCGAATTTTCGGACGGATAGATTTGGCATGGGTGGGAAACGCATGATCCGCAGTTTCGCGATCTCGACGATGGCTCTGCTCGCAGCGGGGTTGTCAGCCCCTGCCCCGGTCCTCGCCAATTCCTCGGCCGCCGAGTATTTCCGTGCCCGGGCGGAACGCAACAACATTCCAGAACTGCTCAGCAACGGTGACAAAGCCTATTACCGCGACCTGTTCGGGGCGATCGACGATGAACGGTGGGATGCCGTGCGGACGCTGCTGCGCGACCGGCCCGACGGTCCGCTGCATCAGGTCGCGCTGGCCGAATTCTACCTGCATGCCAACAGCCCGAAGGTGGAACTGCCGCAGATCCAAGCGTGGCTGGCGCAGGGAAGCCGCCTTCCCATGGCGGAACAGATCGCGAGCCTCGGCATGAAGCGCGGCCTTCTTGCCGCACCCTATTTGCCCGAAGAACAGGGCTTCGTCCGCCAGCCCTATATTACCAAGCGTATCTCTCCCAGCACCGTCCAGGACGGAACCATGCCGGGTTCCATCCGCAGCGCCATCCTCGAGCGGATCAAGAACGACGATCCCGACGGGGCCCGGCTGCTGCTCGACGGGATCGACGCATCGCTCAGCTCCGAGGCACGGGCCGAATGGCGCCAGCGGGTCGCCTGGAGCTACTATATCGAGAACCAGGACGCGGCCGCACTCGGCATCGCGCGCACGGTCGGCGAAGGCGGTTCCGGTAGCTGGGTCGCCGAAGGCGAATGGGTCGCAGGCCTTGCCGCGTGGCGCCTCGGCGATTGCCGCGAGGCCGCCGACAGCTTCCGCCGCGCCGCATCGCTGGCCGCAAACCCCGAACTGGGGGCTGCCGCGCACTATTGGGCCAGTCGCGCGCTGGTCCGCTGCCGCGAGCCCGAAAAGGCATCCGAACAATTGCGCGGGGCCGCGCGCATGGACGAGACGCTTTACGGGATGCTGGCGCGCGAACAACTCGGCCAGAAGCTTTCCGACCGCGGCGGCACACCGGACCTGTCGCCCGATGACTGGCAGCGCCTGCGCGTCAACGACAATGTCCGCGCCGCTGTTGCCCTGGCCGAAATCGGCCGTGACGACCTGTCGGACGAAATCCTCCGCCACGAAGCGCGGATCGGCAACCCCGGCGAATTCGACGCGCTTTCGCGCCTGGCTCGCGAACTTGGCCTGCCGTCCACGCAGTTGTGGATGGCG
The DNA here is from genome assembly GCF_045291475.1 of Parerythrobacter aurantius. Taxonomy (NCBI): domain Bacteria; kingdom Pseudomonadati; phylum Pseudomonadota; class Alphaproteobacteria; order Sphingomonadales; family Erythrobacteraceae; genus Parerythrobacter; species Parerythrobacter aurantius. The sequence goes on along the minus strand of NZ_CP147985.1, from coordinate 2,259,933 downwards.
CACAACGTACCGCGCGGCGGCAAGCAGGAACCCGCGCTGCGATTCCCTGCCCCGAAATGGAAACCCATCGATGGCTGGCAGGTCGATCCGGCCCTGGCCTATGCCCATACGCTGCAGGAATCAGTCTTCCAGACCAAGGCGGTCAGCCCGGCAGGTGCCCGCGGCCTCATGCAGATCATGCCTGCCGCGGCGCAGGACCATGCCGCCCGGCTCGGCGTAAGGGGCAGTGCCAGCGACCTCGCCAAGCCCGAGGTCAATCTCGCGTTCGGTCAGCGCCACCTGCAGATGCTGCGCGACAGCGCGGCAACGCAGGGGCTCCTGCCCAAGATCATGGCGGCCTACAATGCGGGCCTCAGCCCGATCTCGCGCTGGAACAGCGAAGTGAACGACCAGGGTGATGCGCTGCTCTACATGGAAAGCATCCCGTACTGGGAAACGCGCGGCTATGTCGCGATCGTCATGCGCAACTACTGGATGTACGAACGCCAGGCCGACGCCGACAGTTCCAGTCGCAAGGCGCTGGCCGAAGGCAAATGGCCGACATTCCCGGGCATCACCGGCGGCAGCGGTGTGCTCGTGGCGCGGGCGCAATGATGGGTATCGACGAAAGCCTGCCCTTCAAACCGGTCCGCATCGCCTTGCTGACGATTTCCGATACCCGTTCGCTGGCGGACGACACCTCGGGCGACATCCTGCAGGAACGGATCCTCGCCAAGGGCCACGAACTCGTCAGCCGCGAGATCAGCCATGACAGCGTCGAGGAAATCGCCGCCCATCTCCACCGCTGGATCGAGGACGAGCTGATCGACGTCATCATCACCACCGGCGGCACGGGGCTGACGGGGCGCGATGTCACGCCGGAAGCGCTAGACCGCCTCAAGAGCAAGGACATTCCCGGCTTCGGCGAGTTGTTCCGGATGATCAGCTACGAGAAGATCGGCACCAGCGCCCTGCAGTCGCGCGCCTGTGCCGTGGTGGCGCGGGGAACCTACATATTCGCCCTGCCCGGATCGAACGGAGCTGTGAAGGATGGCTGGGACGGAATTCTCCACTACCAACTCGACAGCCGGCACAAGCCCTGCAACTTCGTCGAGCTGATGCCGCGCCTGCGGGAGCGCTGAGACCTTTCCTTTGTTCTATTTATGTTCTACCCTTGCCGGGTGGAACAGACTCGCGAAAAGCCGGTTGCCGGGCGCGGCGCGCAGTCGGACAATGTACCGACCCGCTTCGGCCTTGCCACGCGCGAGGTCGACGGCGACTGGCGCGACCATATGCTGGCGCTCGACGGAACCCCGCCCAAGCTGCGGACCCAGGTGACCGAGGAACACCCGAAGTCGATCCTCAGCTTCAACCAGTCGCCCGACATCTTCTTCGACCGCTCGATCAATGCCTATCGCGGATGCGAGCACGGGTGTGTCTATTGTTTCGCCCGGCCGACCCACGCCTATCACGACCTGTCGCCGGGGCTCGATTTCGAGACAAAGCTGTTCGCAAAGCCCGATGCCGCCGAGCTGCTGCGCAAGACGCTGGCGAAGCCGAACTACAAGCCCAGGCCGATCGCCATGGGAACCAATACCGATCCCTACCAGCCGATCGAGAGCCGCTATCGTATTACGCGGGAAGTGCTTGAAGTGTGCCTCGACGCGCGCCATCCGGTGACGATCACCACCAAGTCGGACCGGGTGCTGGCCGATCTCGACCTGCTCGAGGAACTGGCGCGCCTGCGACTGGTGGCGGTGGCGATTTCGGTAACCTCGCTCGACCCCGTGCTGTCGGGCAAGCTCGAGCCGCGCGCGGCGGCCCCGGCCAAGCGGTTGGCAGCCTTGGGCAAGTTGGCCGAGGCGGGGGTGCCGGTGCATTGTTCGGTCGCGCCGATCATCCCGGCCATTACCGACGAATTCATGGAAGAAATCGTCCAGCGCGCCGCCGCGCTCGGTGTTGGCTCCGTCGGCTGGATCCCGCTGCGCCTGCCGCACGAAGTCGCCCCGCTGTTCCGCGAATGGCTACAGGTGCACTACCCCGACCGGGCCGGCAAGGTGATGAGCATCGTCCGCTCGATCCGCGGCGGCAAGGACAACGATCCGGATTTCTTCACCCGCCTTCGCCCGAGCGGCGTGTGGGCCGACCTCTTCCGCGCCCGCTTCGCCCTCGCCAGCAAACGCGCGGGGATTGGCAAGGCGAAGTTCGAACTCGATACGACGCGCTTCCGGAAGCCCGAGGTAGGAGGGCAGATGCGGTTGCTGTAAGAGACACAATCGTTCTGACAAATGGAAGAGCTATTCGTGGATGACGACGAGGATTTGGCGCGCCAACTGCAAGCAGCGATTGAAGGATCACGAGGTTATGCAAGCTATTGGGAATGGGCTCCCGACAGACAGCAGCAAGAACTAGGAGTAGCCGAAGCGCTAGCAAAATACCTTAGTTTCTCTGAAAATGCTGCGATTGAGTATTTGAGCCCAGTCGAGAGTGATCCACCTGACGCTGTAATGCGATTAGCGGACCAGCGCCTGATCGGAATAGAGGTGACTGAACTCGTCGATGCGAAAACCGCTGAAGGAGCGCGATACGCCAAATCGAATGGAGGTGGCCATGTTCCGTGGGCGTCTTGGGACTCTACCCGGCTCGCGAACGACCTAAAAAAGCGGATTATGGACAAAGATGCCAAACTTGCAGCTTGTCGAGATCAATATGATGAGATGATGTTAGCCATCGCGACCGACGAGCCTTTGATTACCTTGGAAATTGCGTCCTCTGCGTTCATAAGTCTGCAGATCGAGGCAAAAAATATCGATCGGGCATTTCTACTGCTTAGCTATCACCCGGATTATAACATTCCAGAGTTTCCGGGCGGAATCCCGGTCTTAGAAATCGGCATCAGCTAATTCAGAACCCCTCGCCCGTGCTTCCGGGCTTGAACCGCACCAGACGGCTGTCGGCCAAGGCAGCCGTGCGGTTGACCACGGCGAGCTGGTAGTCGGAGTCCTTGATCATCTCGAAAAACGCGCCGCTGCCCGGATATTGCGCTACGAACCCGTCGTCCCAGCGGATATCTTCCGGACCAGTCACCATCGTCTGGAAGGCACCGCGCCAGACGATGCTGCCGCCGACACGGCGAAAAATCGGGCCGCTGGTCCTGCCGTATTCCTCGTAGGCGCGGCGGCCGCTCCAGCCGTTTCCGTGATGCTCGTGCCCCTCGGGGTATTCCGCCAGTTCGCGATAGCGCAGCAGGTTGAGCATGTGGATCGGCTCGTCGCGCGGCAGTGCCTTGAAGGCGGCGAAATTGGCCGGGCTCGGGTCGATATAGGTCTCGTCCATGGCTTCCCCTCCCCTGTTCGTCATTCTTGCCCGGCCGGTGCCAGTCCGTGCGTGGCCCAGACCTTGTGCCTGCCGTCGCGCATGATGAGAACCGTCTGGTAGCGATCCTTGCGGCCCCCTGCCTCCATGCCGGGGGAGCCCAGCGGCATCCCGGGAACGGCAAGCCCCACCGCATCGGGCCGCTCCGCCAGCAGGCGCCGGATATCCTCGGCCGGGACATGGCCTTCGATGACATAGCCTTCGACCATGGTGGTGTGGCACGAGCGGAGATTGGCCGGCACGCCCGCTGCCGCCGCAACCGGGCTGGTATCCTCCACTTCGCGAACCTTCATGGTGAAGCCGGCCTGCTGCATTCGTTCGATCCATGCCGTGCAGCACCCGCACCAAGGTGTCTTGGCCACTTCAAGTACGCTTGCTGAGACGGCCTGAGCACAGGCCATCAGGGCGATGGGGGCAAACACGCTGGCGAGGCGGGGAGAAAACATCATGTCTGTGCGTCCGGATTGAAGTGTTCGTAGCGTTCGCCTTCGATGAGGCTGCGTTGCATATACACCGTATCGAGCCTGCGCCCGAATTTGAAGCCGACATTGCGCATCCGGCCCGCATGGACGAAGCCGAGCTTGGCATGCAGCGCCACCGAGGCCGGTTCACCGCCACCGATCACCGCGATCATCTGTTCAAATCCGGCCGTCCGTGCATCATGGATGAGCTGCCCGAGCAGTAGCGATCCCACGCCGCTGCCACGTGCCGCGTCGGCTACGTAGATGCTGTTCTCGCAGGTCCGCGCATAGGCCGCGCGTGGACGGAACTGGGTCGCATAGGCATAGGCCAGCACGTCGCCCTCACGCTCTGCGACGATGAAGGGCCAGCCGTGTCCGGCAATGTCCGCAATCTTGGTCGCCCAATCGGCCTCGCTCGGCCCTTCGCTGTCGAAAGACGCGGTGCCGTGGGCGACGTGGTAATCGTAGATGGCACAGACGACCCGCGCATCATCGGGACGCGCGGGTCGGATGTGCAGCTCAGCCAAGCGTGTAATCCGCAAACCGGTCCCGCAGGTCCTTCTTGCTGATCTTGCCGGTGGCGGTGTGCGGAATGTCGTCGACGAACTCGACCGCATCGGGCAGCCACCACTTGGCGATCAGCGGCTTGAGATGGTCGATAATGTCATCGGCACTGCAATCCGTGCCCTGCTTCTTGACCACGAACAACACGGGGCGCTCGTCCCACTTAGGGTGCGGCATGCCGACACAGGCGGCCTCGGCCACGGCCGGGTGGCCGACGGCGGCGTTTTCCAGCTCGACGGAGCTGATCCATTCGCCGCCGGACTTGATCACGTCTTTGGTCCGGTCGGTCAGTTGCAGCGTGCCATCGGGATGGATGACGCCGACATCGCCGGTGTCGAACCAGCCTTCGTTGTTGGTCGCGTCCTGTTCGGCCTTGAAATAGCGCTTCAGCACCCACGGTCCGCGAATCTGCAGCGCACCCGAAGTCTCGCCGTCGCGGGGAAGTTCGGTCATCATGTCGTCGAGGCTGACGGTGCGCAGTTCCACCCCGAAGATCGGGCGGCCCTGCTTCATCGTCTTGGCGACCTTTTCCTCGAAGCTGAGGCTGTCCCAGTCGGCAGTCGGCCCGCCGACGGTGCCGATGGGCGAAGTTTCAGTCATGCCCCAAGCGTGCTGGACACGGGTGCCGTTCTTCATCAGCCGCTCGATCATGAACTTGGGCGCAGCCGAGCCGCCGATGGTCGCGGCCTTCAGTGGCGGCAGGTCGATGCCCTGCGCGTCGCAATACTGGAAATGCGCCAGCCACACCGTCGGCACGCCGGCGCTGTCCGTCACGCCTTCGCGCATCATCAGTTCGTGAAGCACCGCCGGATCGTTGACCGCGCTGAAGACGAACTTGATGCCCGCCATGCCGCCCGAATAGGGCAGGCCCCAACTCGCGGCATGGAACATCGGCACGACCGGCAGCATCACGCTGGAGGGGGCGAAGTTGAACGCCGTCGTCTGCAGGCCCGCCATGGCGTGGAGCAGGGTCGAGCGGTGTTCGTACTGCACGCCCTTCGGGTTGCCCGTGGTGCCGCTGGTGTAGCAGATCATGCAGGGGTCGCGCTCGTCGCCCCTGACCCATTCGAAGTCGCCGTCCTGCGCTCCGATCCAGTCTTCGAAATGCGGTGCGTGCCCACCCGAATCGAAGCAGATGTAGTGCTCGACCGTGGTCCAGCGCTCCTTCATCCGATCGACGATCGGCTGGAACGCCGCATCGTAGATCATCACCCGGTCTTCGGCGTGATTGACGATGTATTCGAGCTGGTCGTCAAACAGGCGCGGATTGACCGTGTGCAGCACCCCGCCCATCCCGGCGACGCCGTACCAGCTGACCAGATGGCGCGAGTGGTTCATCGCCATGCTGGCGACCTTGTCGCCCTTTTTCAGGCCAAGTGCGAGCAAAGCCTGCGCCATCTTCAGCGCATCGGTGCGGATGCCCGCCCAATCGGTGCGGGTTTCACTGCCGTCGGCCCAGCGGCTGACGATCTCGCGAGTCCCCGCCTCGCGCGCCGCGTGATCGATCACATTGGTGACGCGCATGGTCCAGTCTTGCATGGCTCCGAGCATGCTCTCTCCTCTCGAAATTGTGTTTGAGCGGAGAATGTGAGGGAATTCGGTGCCTCGCAAGCCCGAATCGTGCGTGTCAGGCCGCCCGGCTGAAACGGCGTCCCTGCGGACCGGTTTTCGGGATCAGGTTGACGTTGCCGATGCCCTCGATCGACTGCAACTGTTCGGCGAGCTTTCCGTCGAGCCGGAAATCATGGCCCAACCGCATCAGGCAATGCTCGCCCTCACCCAGGTTGAGCCGCACCTGCACTTCGCCGTGCCCCACCTCGCCGGGCTGGAGCGCGAGTTCGAGCTCGCCCAGCGCCAGCTGGCTTTCGACATCGAGCGTCAGCAGCATCCGCTGGCTCCCCGCTACGGCGTCGAGCGGTTTCGCGCCCCGCACGGTTATCCGCGGCGGTTCGTCGGCGGACGGCGAGTCGAGTTCGACGGTCAGCAGAACGCAGGTGCCGGCCTCGGCCCATTTGCGGAAATTCTCGACCAGCGAATCCTCGAAACAGGCGGCGCTGAACTGGCCCGAGCTGTCGGAGAAGTCGGCGCGCACAAACTGCGCCCCTCGCCGAGTGGTCCCGATGTTCACCTTCTCAACCATCGCCGCCATTATCGCCTTGCCGCGCCCGCCGGCGGGCGCACCGCTCTCCATCACCGAGGCGTAGGACCGCGCGCCATTGGCGCTGGCAACGTCGCGATAGCTTTCGACCGGATGGGCGGAGAAATAGAAGCCGAAATTCTCGCGCTCCTTGGCCATGCGGGTGGCGCGGTCCCAATCGTCCGCTTCCTTCAGGCGCAGCGTATCGCCCGTGCCGAGCTCGTCCGCCCCGAACAGTGCCTCCTGCCCGCTGGTCCGCTCGCGCAGGGCCGCATCGGCGGTGGCGAGCAGCAGATCGACATTGGCAGCCAGAAGCCCGCGGTTCGGCTCGAGACTGTCGAGTGCGCCTGCTGCGATCAGCGCCTCGAGCTGGCGCGAATTCATTGCCCCTTGCGGCAAGCGTTCGAACAGGTCGGCGAGGCTGGCGAAGGGGCCTGCCGCTTCGCGTTCGGACACGATCGCCGCCATCGCCTTCTCGCCGACATTGCGAATGCCGGCGAGCGCGTAGCGCACGGCATAGCCATCTTCGGTCCGTTCGACGGTGAACTCGGCTTCCGAGTAATTGATATCCGGCGGCGCGACGACGACACCACCCTCAATCAGCGGATAGCGACGCGCGTCATCGACGAAAACGCTCAGTTTTTCCGACTGGTGCATGTCGAAGCACATCGACGCGGCGTAGAATTCTTCCGGATAATGCGCCTTCAGCCATGCGGTCTGATAGGCGAGCAGCGCATAGGCGGCGGCGTGCGACTTGTTGAAGCCATAGCCGGCGAACTTGTCGATCAAGTCGAACAGCTCGCTCGCTTTCACAGCGTCGATGCCGGACACGGTGCCGCAGCCTTCGACGAACCGGGCGCGCTGCTGGTCCATCTCGGCCTGGTTCTTTTTGCCCATGGCGCGGCGCAGCAGGTCCGCATCGCCGAGCGAATAGCCGGCGAGGATCTGCGCCGCCTGCATCACCTGTTCCTGGTAGACGAAGATGCCGTAGGTTTCGGCGAGGATCTCCTCCAGCTTGGGGTGCGGATAGACGATCGGTTCGACACCGGCCTTGCGCTTGCCGAACAGCGGGATGTTGTCCATCGGGCCCGGCCGATAGAGCGAGACAAGCGCGATGATGTCTTCGAACTTGGTCGGCTTCACCGCTGTCAGCGTGCGGCGCATGCCTTCCGATTCCAGCTGGAACACGCCCACGGTGTTGCCCGACTTGAGCAGTTCGTAGACCGCCGGATCGTCCCAGGCGAGCGCTCCTAGATCGACCTGGATACCACGCCTGGCCAGCAGGTCGACGGCTTTCTGCAGCACGGACAGGGTCTTCAGGCCGAGGAAGTCGAATTTCACCAGGCCCGAGCTTTCGACGTATTTCATGTCGAACTGGGTCACCGGCATGTCGGACCGGGGATCGCGGTAGAGCGGGACCAGCTCGCTCAGCGGCCGGTCCCCGATCACCACACCCGCAGCATGGGTCGAGCTGTTGCGCGGCAACCCTTCGAGTTGCATCGCGAGGTCGATCAGCGCCCTGGTATCGTTGTCGTTGTCGTACTCCGCCTTGAACTCGGAAGACCCGTTGAGCGCGCGCGGCAGGGTCCAGGGATCTGTCGGGTGGTTGGGCACCATCTTGCAGAGCCGGTCGGTGCGGTTGTAGCCATAGTCGGCGATGCGGCCCACATCGCGCAGCACCGCACGGGCCTTGAGCTTGCCGAAGGTAATGATCTGCGCGACCTTGTCATGGCCATAGCGCTGCTGGACGTAGCGGATCACTTCGCCGCGCCGAGTTTCGCAGAAGTCGATGTCGAAGTCCGGCATGGACACGCGTTCGGGGTTGAGGAAGCGTTCGAACAGCAGCCCCAGCCGGATCGGATCGAGATCGGTGATGGTCAGCGCCCAGGCGACGAGCGATCCTGCACCCGAACCGCGCCCCGGCCCCACCGGAATCCCGTTGTCCTTGGCCCACTGGATAAAGTCGGCCACGATCAGGAAGTAGCCGGGAAAACCCATCCGGTTGATGATGCCGATTTCGTAGTCGAGCCGCTGGAAATATGCCTCGCGATCAGCTTCAGCCAGGTCCTCGCAGGGCTCCAGCCGCTTCGCCAGGCCCGCCGTCGCCTGTTCGCGCAGCATCCGCTCCTCGCCTTCGAGGTCGCCCGCGAGGCTAGGCAGGATGGGCTTGCGATAGGGCGGCGCATAGGCGCAGCGCTGGGCGATGACGAGCGTATTGGCGGTCGCCTCGGGGATGTCGGAGAATATCTCCCCCATCATCCGCGCCGACTTGACCCACGCCTCGCGGTCAGTGCGTGGCCGCTGGTCCTCGTCAAGCTTGTAGCCACCGGCGATGCACAGCATCGCGTCATGCGCCTTGTGGAAATGCGGCTCGGCGAAATTGGCCGGATTGGTCGCCACCAGAGGCAGGTCGCGCGCATAGGCGAGCTCGATCAGCGCCTCTTCCGCATCGGCCTCGACCTGGTTGCCGCGCCGCGCCAGCTCGACGTAAAGTCGGCCCGGGAAAAGAGCCTCAAGCCGCTCGGCATAGCGCACGGCGTGATCGTGCTGTCCATCGGCAAGCAGCCGCGTGAGCCCGCCTTCGCTCGCGCCGGTCAGCGCAATCAGGCCATCGGTATGCCCGGCGAAATCCTCGAGCTGCACATGCGGTGGAAGCTCGACCGGACGATCGAGGTGCGCCTTGCTGACCAGATGGCACAGGTTGAGGTACCCGGCCTCATCCTGCGCAAACAGCGGCAGGCTGTCGATCTGGTCCGAAGCGGGCCGGGCCACGCCCACCAGCGCGCCGATGATCGGCTGGATGCCCTCATCCTTGCAGGCCCCGGCGAAGGCGACCGAGCCATAAAGCCCGTTGCGATCGCAGATAGCGATGGCGGGAAAGCCGCGCTCCTTCGCCAGCTTTGCCAGTGCCTTGGGGTCGATCGCCCCTTCGAGCATCGAATAGCTCGACAGCACGCGCAGCGGGACGAAGGGAGCGAAAGCCATGCCCGCACTATGGGTATCGCGGGCGGATTCGCAATTGCGGCTTGGGGATAAGAAAGGGGAAAGGCGTTACAGCAAGCCTTCCTCGGCCTTTGCCGCCGCGATCTTCTTGCGGGTGTCGCGAATGGTCGACCACGCGCCGTAGACCACCAGAACTCCGAGGAAGATCCACACCCAGATCGGAATATTACGCCCCGCCACGGCGAGGTAGAGATAGGCCGAGACGAAGCAGAGCCCGGCGCACAGGGTCGGCACCACAGTCGAGCGCCCAGCCCGGGCCCGACGCACCAGCCACGCAATCGAGGCGAGGAAGAACGGTATCGCCCCGACATAAATCGCACCGAAGACGTAGGGGTTCACGCCATATTCGGCGCCGAGCGACAGGAACCACTGATTGAGATCGGCTAGCATGGCTGGGTTTTCGGTCCTTGCCGCGAAGGGGTTACAGCAGCTTCTCGATGTGCTTTTCGAGGCTGGCGGGCGAATCCTGCGGAGCGAAACGCTTCACCACATTGCCTTCGCGGTCGATCAGGAATTTGGTGAAGTTCCACTTGATCCCGGTCGAACCCATCAGCCCCTTGGCCTCTCCCTTCATCCAGTCAAACACAGGCGAAGCGTCAGGGCCGTTGACGTCGACCTTTTCCATCAGCGGGAATGTCACGCCGAAATTGATCTTGCAGAATTGCTCGATTTCTTCGGCATTGCCCGGTTCCTGACCGCCGAACTGGTTGCAAGGGAAGCCCAGCACCTCGAAGCCGCGGTCCCTGAACTTTTGGTATAGTGCCTCCAGCCCGTCGTACTGCGGCGTGAAACCGCATTTGCTGGCGGTGTTGACCACCAGCAGGACCTTGCCCTTCTTTTCCGACAGGTCGAGCGGTTCGCCGCGATTGGTGTTGACGGTGAAGTCGGCAATGGTGGTCATGGCGGTGCGTCCTTGCGATGGGCGAGGAGACCCTCTTTCACGAATGTCCCTGATAGTCGAGCCTCTCGCGGACCCCCGGGGCCGATTATCGCCGGTCGGCAATCAGGGCGGCGATCTCGCCGGCTGAATAGCTGCGATCCCCGGCCTTGCTGATAACGTACTCCCGGCGTTTTTCCTCGGGCATTGCCATCAGGTCATTGGCCAGTTCGCCAAACGTGCCGCGACGCAGCGGGGTCGCCCCGGCCAGCAGTCCCGAATCGTCACCTGCCCGGTGAAGTGAGGCGCGGTCATCCCAATCGATGCTATCGGAGGTTGCCGGCGCGTCGCCGAAGGCTGTTGGATGGTCGGACATAATGCTCTCCTTTTCCCGCTCAACGCGCGGTGGGAGAGATGGGTCCGGCTATTGCAGCACGCCGTCATGCAAGCGGACGATCCGGTCCATCTTGGCCGCCAATCGCTCGTTATGGGTCGCGATCAGGGCGGCGCTGCCCTCACCCCTCACCAGTTTGAGGAAGGCATCGAGCACGCGGTCCGCGGTTTGCTCGTCAAGGTTTCCGGTCGGCTCGTCCGCCAGCACCAGGTCGGGCTTGTTCGCGAGCCCGCGGGCCACGGCGACGCGCTGCTGTTCCCCGCCGGAAAGCTGGCTCGGTCGATGGTCGAGCCGCTCGCCGAGGCCGAGCGTGGTCAGCAATTCCTGCGCCCTCGCCTCCGCATCCTCGCGGCTCTTGCCCGCGATCATCTGCGGCAGCACGACGTTTTCCAGCGCATTGAAGTCGGGCAGGAGATGATGGAACTGGTACACGAAACCGATGTGGTCGCGCCGCAGCGCCGTTCGGGCACCCGAGTCGGACTTTTCCGCAGCAGTGCCGGCAATGATGATCTCGCCGCCGAAGCCGCCTTCGAGCAGGCCGACCGCCTGCAGCATGGTCGACTTGCCCGACCCCGACGGGCCGAGCAAAGCGACGATCTCGCCGGGCTGCACCGCCAGGTTAACGCCGCGAAGCACGTCGATCCGCACGCCCCCCTGTTCGAAACTGCGGGTGACGCCGCGCAATTCGACGACCGGTTGCATCGACTGCCTATTCATAACGCAGCACCTGTACCGGATCGGTCCCGGAAGCCTTGGCCGCCGGATACAGCGTCGCCAGGAAACTGAGCACCAAGGCAAGGACGACGATGCCGACGATCTCCACCGGATCGGCGCGCGCCGGCAGGGTCGAAAGGAACCGTACCTGCGGGTTCCACAGGTCCTGGCCGGTGACGAACGAGATGAAGCGCACGATCGGCTCGCGGAAATAGAGAATGATCGACCCCAGGATGAGCCCGGCGATGGTACCGAGTGCGCCGACAGTGAAGCCTGTGGTGACGAAGATCTTCATCAGCGACTTGCGCGTCGCTCCCATGGTTCGCATAATCGCGATGTCACGGGTCTTGGCGCGGACCAGCATCACCAGGCTGGACAGGATGTTGAAAGCCGCCACCAGCACCATGAAGCTCAGCGCGAAGAACATGGCGACGCGTTCGACTTCCAGCGCTTCGAAGATGGCGCTGTTGATCTGTTGCCAGGTGCGCACATCCGCGCGGCCGGAAAGCTGCCTCGCGACCGGCAGCATGATTTCCTCGACATTGTCGGGATCGTCGGTCTTCACCTCGATCATGCCGATGGTGTCGCCCGTCAGCAGCAGCGTCTGCGCGTCGGGGATCGGCATCACGACGAAAGCCTGGTCGTAATCGTACAGACCGACCTCGAAGATCGCCGCGACCTCGTAACCGATCTGGCGGGGGACAGTGCCGAAAGGCGTGCTGCGGCCGGCCGGATTGATGATGGTGATGGTATCGCCCACCCGAACGCCGATGTTCTCGGCCAGCCGGGCGCCGATAGCCACTACACCGGCATCTGGTTGCAGGCGGCGAAGGTCGCCCTGCACGACCTTGTCACCAAGCTTCGCAATGTCTTCCTGGGTATTGCCGCGCACGAATATCGCCTCGACCCGGCCATTGAAGGTGGCAAGCAGCGGCTGTTCGATCAGCGGGCTGGCCTCGGTCACTCCGGGCGTCCGCTCGACGACCTCAAGCGCGTCGCGCCAGTCCTCGCCGTAGATCTGCACGATCGCGTGCCCGTTGACGCCGACGATCTTGTCGAACAGCTCGGCGCGAAAGCCGTTCATGACGCTCATCACGACAACCAGCAAGGCTACCGAGAGCATGACCACACCGACGCTGATTCCAGCGACGAGCGCGATGAACGCCTCGCCCCTGCCGGGCAGGAGGTAGCGCTTGGCAATGGTCCATTCGAAGGGGCTAAGGAGCAAGAGGGTTTCCGGGTCGATTGACTGTGCCAGCCTCCTAGAGTCGCCAGGGCGGCTGCGCAATGGATTTGGCACGGTTGCACCTGTCTCATGGATGAGCGTCAATCGCGCTCTTGTAATCGGCCGGTAACATCGCCATTGGAGGCGCGCGGCGGGGAGGCAGCAGGCGCCACTCTATGATCACGACCCATCCCTTCTACGACGAAAACGGCGACAAGCTGCGCGAAGAATGCGGCGTTTTCGGCGTTATCGGCACTTCCGAAGCCGCGGCGATGACCGCGCTGGGCCTGCACGCGCTGCAGCATCGCGGGCAGGAGGCCTGCGGCATAGTGAGCTGGGACGGGGCCGAATTCTTCGCCCGCCGCGGCCTCGGCCACGTGGCGCAAGTGTTCTCCGAACGCACGCTGATCGACGAACTGCCGGGGCGCATGGCATCGGGCCATGTGCGCTATTCCACCACCGGCGGAGCGGGATTGCGCAATGTCCAGCCGCTGTTTGCCGACCTGGCCCGGGGCGGCTTCTCGGTCGCGCACAACGGCAACATCTCCAACGCCATGCACCTGCGCCAGGAACTGGTCGAAAAGGGCGCCATCTTCCAGTCGTCTTCGGACACGGAAGTCATCATCCACCTGATCGCTACCAGTCGCTACCCCACCCTTCTCGACAGGTTTGTCGACGCGTTGCGGCTGGTCGAAGGTGCCTATTCGCTGATCTGCATGACGCCCAAGCGCATGATCGCCTGCCGCGATCCGCTGGGTATCCGGCCGCTGGTGATGGGCCGTATCGGCGACGCCGTCGTTTTCGCCAGCGAGACCGTTGCCCTCGATGTGGTCGGCGCGACCTTCGAACGCGAGATCGAGCCCGGCGAAATCGTCGAAGTCCGGCAGGACGGGCGTATTTCGAGCTACCATCCCTTCGGCAAGACGGACGCGCGGCCCTGCATCTTCGAACACGTCTATTTCAGCCGCCCCGATTCGATCTTCGACGGGCGCAGCATCTACGAGGCGCGCAAGGCCATCGGGCGCGAACTGGCGCTGGAAAGCCCGTGCGAAGCCGATCTGGTGGTCCCCGTGCCCGACAGCGGCGTTCCTGCCGCCATCGGCTATGCCCAGCAGTCGGGCATTCCCTTCGAACTGGGGATCATCCGGTCGCATTACGTCGGCCGGACCTTCATCCAGCCGAGCGATGGCGCCCGCCATGCCGGGGTCAAGCGCAAGCACAATGCCAACCGCGCCATGGTTGAAGGCAAGCGGATCGTCCTCATCGACGACAGCATCGTGCGTGGAACCACTTCGCTGCAGATCGTCGAGATGATGCGCGACGCCGGTGCGCGCGAAGTCCACTTCCGCGTCGCCAGCCCGCCGACCGCGCACAGCTGTTTCTATGGCGTCGATACGCCGGAGCGCAGCAAGCTGCTCGCCGCACGCATGGAGCTTGAACCCATGCGCGATTTCATCAAGGCCGACAGCCTGGCCTTCGTGTCGATCGACGGGCTGTATCGCGCCGTTGGCGAGAAACCGCGCAACGCCAAGTGCCCCAAATTCTGCGACGCCTGCTTCACCGGCGAGTATCCCACCTCGCTGACCGACCTAGCACAGCGCAGGGATACCGCAGATCAATTGCCATTCCCTGTCAACAAAGTCGCCTGAATGTCTGAAACCAAACCATTTTTGGGCAGACTTGCCCTGGTCACTGGCGCGTCCAAGGGGATTGGTGCCGCAACAGCCAAGGCGCTTGCCGCGGCCGGCGCCCATGTCGTCCTGACGGCGCGCGACGTGCGCGGCCTCGAGGACGTCGAGGATGCCATCCATGCGGCTGGCGGCACATCCACTATCGCGCCGGTGGACCTGACGGAGTCCGATGGTGTGGCCCGCCTCGCGACAGCGCTGAGAAGTCGCTGGGACGCGCTCGATTTCCTCGTTATTTCCGCAGCTTACCTGCCGACCCTGACACCGGTTACGCAGATTGAGCCCAAGCAGTTCAACCAGGCGCTGACGACCAATGTTCTTGCCACCCAGGCCCTGCTCGCCAATTTCGATTCCATGCTCAAGCGGGCCGAAGCGGGCAAGGTGATCGGCCTGACCAGCAGCGTCGGCGCAACGCCGCGGGCCTATTGGTCGGCCTATGGCGCCAGCAAGGCGGCGTTCGAGAACCTGCTCGAAAGCTATGCGCGCGAGGTCGAGAAGATCGGCAATGTCCGGGTGGCGGTCATCGATCCCGGCGCAACCCGCACAGCGATGCGAGCCAAGGCCTATCCGGGCGAGGATCCCGGTTCGGTCAAACCGCCCGAAGACGTGGCGGCAGCGCTTGTCGCGCTGCTCGAACAGGGGTTCGAGACCGGCCACCGCGCCCGGCTTGGTTAATTTGCCTTAACTTTCGTTTATTACCTCCGGGTAAACAGTGAGGTGCATTCCGTATGGACCGCGCGCGCCGGGGCGTGCGGCAAGAACGAGAATGATCGCCATGTATGCCATCGAAGATCGTTACAGCCTCGCCGCGCAGGAAGATCGCTGCGCACCACGCACGAAGCTTTCGATACCCGCGCAGATGCGGGCTTCGGGCGGCCGCCGTTTCCAGACGGTGGTGCACGACCTCTCGATTTCGGGGTTCAGTGCCGCCGCCATCAACCGGATGCACGAAGGCCAGGTGGTGTGGCTGACCCTCCCCGGTCTCGAATCGCAGATGGCGCACGTCGTCTGGTGGGACAATTGCATCGTGGGATGCGCCTTTGCCGACCTGCTCAGCCCGATCGTGCATGACGACATCCTGACCCGATACACGGGCCGCGGCGGGATGTACTACCGTCCCCTCGCCTGAGCTGACGAGGCCCGCGCCGCGCGGGCTAGCTTCCCGCAGATGCGGCTGGCGAGGTCATGATGGGCGGACCGCGCTTGTCCACGGCTGCCTGTACGGCCCTGTAGAACTCCTCTCGCTGCGACCCGACCGCATCGCCTGTCGCGGTCGGCCAGTTGGAATTGGACGCGATCACCAGCTTGCGTGCCGGATCGATGAAGATTCCCTGGCCGAAAATGCCCTGTGCGGCAAAGGCACCGCTGTCGTAGGTCCACCACTGGTAGCCATAGCCCTTGCCCGGCGCCCCGATGTCCGCCTGCCTGACCGTGGCGGCGCCAAACCAGTCATCGGGCACCACCTGCTCGCCGCCCGCCATGCCTCCGCCCATCACGAACAGGCCAAACCGCGCCATGTCGCGCGTTGCCGCCTGGATGCAGCAACCGGCGATTTCATGCCCGGTCGACCCCAATAGCCATGTCGCATCCTGCTGCATGCCGAAGGGCTTCCAGATCTTCTCCGACAGATACTCCGACAACGTCTTGCCGGTGGCCTCGCTCACCAGCACTCCGATCAGGTTGGTCTCTCCGGTCTTGTAGACCCATTTCTCGCCGGCCGGTGCCTCGCGTGGCAGTTTGCGCATGTAGCTGACGGTAACATCCAGCCCTTCCTCGGCCTTATGCTCGTTGAACCGGGCGACATCGGAGTTGGGGTCGGTGTAATCCTCGTTCCATTTCACGCCCGAAGTCATGGTGAGCAATTGCTCCACCGACACATTGTCGTAGGCGGAGCCTTTCAGCCCGGCGATATACTTAGTCACCGGATCGTCGATGCTTTCGATCGCACCGTCCCGGATAGCCGCGCCGACCAGTGTCGAGGTGAGGCTTTTTGCGACCGAGAAACTGGTCCATTTGCCTTCCGGGGCGAAGCCGAGCCCGTATTCCTCAAGCACTACCTTGCCATCCAGCACGATCACCAGCGCCGACGTGCGTTGCGCCTTCATGTAGGCAGCAACATCCATGTCTATCTGCAATGGCAGGCCTGCCGGGAGCGGATAGGGTTTGTTGCCTGCCGCGATGGTGCGCGTTTCGGCGAGGATCGGCAGGGCATCCATGGCCCGGAAGGCGGCATCGCGTTGATCCACCGACCAGAACAGCACGTTGCGGTCCGTCGGCATGGCCGCAATCAGCGCGCGCTGATCCTTGTCCAGCGAGGCATAGCCCACTCCCGCCACGACACCGACTGTCGCCAAGCCACCCAGAACCCATTTCAGCATCACCAGCTCCTCCCCGCCTTGTGCTATTCCTTCACCAGCGTGACTTGGTGCACATCGATGCTGCCGCAGCGGAAGCCGCCCTCGCAATATTGCAGGTAGTACCGCCATAGCCGCTGAAAACGTTCGTCGAAGCCGGCCGGCAGTTCGCCCCTGTGCGCGGCCCTGTCGAATTCCTCGCGCCAGGCCTTCAGCGTTTCGGCATAGTCGACCCCGAAATCGAACTGGTCGCGCCATGCGAGGCCGCGTTCCTCGGCCAATCGCCGGAACTCCGATGTCCGGATGAGCAAGCCGCCGGGGAAGATATAGGCCTGAATGAAATCAGCGCTGGCGGCATAGGCATCGAACAACTCGTCGCGGATCGAGATATACTGGATCGCTGCCTTCCCGCCCGGCTTCAGATTGCGGGCGACGCAGTCCATGAATGTCGGCCAGTATTCGCGCCCGAGCGCTTCGACCATTTCGCAACTGGCAACGGCATCGTACTGGCCGCCCTGATCGACCCCGGTGTCGCGATAATCCTGCTTGAGGAACCGCACGCGCTCGCTTGCCTGCTTGCGCGCCCATGCGAGTTGCTGGTCCGAAAGGCTGATTGCATCGACCAGCGCCCCGCGTTCCGCAGCCGCTTCTGCCAGCGTGCCCCAGCCGCAACCGATTTCCAGCAGCCTCTGTCCTTCCCGTATGCCGGTGCGATCCAGCAAGGCGGCGATCTTGGCACGCTGCGCCGTGTCTAGCGGCATGGCCGGGTCGGGCCCGAACATCGCGCTCGAGTAGGTCATGGTCCTGCCGAGCCAGGCGGCGTAAAAATCGTTGCCGAGGTCGTAATGCGCCTGAATGTTGCGCTGCGAACCGGCCTTGGTGTTGCGGTTGAGCCAATGCGCATGCTTGAGGGCAAATCGCCAGAAACCCTTCGCGCGCCCGGCACTGCCGAGCGCCTGCGCGTTCTGGCCGAACACTGCAAACACCTTGACGAGATCGGGACTGTCCCATTCGCCCGCTTCCCAGGCCTGGTACCAGCCGACCGAGCCGTTGGTCGCCAGCCGCAAGAGTGCGCGCCAGCTCTTCAGATGAATCACGGCATCGAAGCCCGATTGCCGCCCGCCGAGCAGCCTGACGGAGCCATCCGGCAGATGACCGGTGATGGAACCTCGCACCAGCCCCCGGTCGATCTGGTCGAGCACCTTGGAAAAGCCGGGCGCGAGGCACCGTGCCAGCAGGCCCGGCGCACGTTCGAACCGCGCCGCGCCCTCCAGCAATCCTCTCCCGCGCGTGCCGCTTTCAGCATTCATCCCGCATGCTATGCCGCGCAGGGGGAGTGGCGGCAAGAGCGGGCCGTCCGACTATACCCGCGGCAAGGGCGATGGTATGTCGACGAGGGGAGGACGGGGTGATGCAGAATCCTGTTGTGCGAGGCGTTGCCGCAACTCTGGCCGGAATGCTGGTTGCGATGCTGGCTGTCGGCGTGGTCGAGATGGTCGGGCATGCGGTGTTTCCGCCGCCTGCCGGAATCGACGTCACCAATCCGGAAGACCAGGCGCGGCTGATGGCCGCCATCCCGCTGGGCGCCAAGATTTCGGTCATGCTGGCCTGGTTCGTCGGCGCTCTTGCCGGAAACGTTGTTGCGACCTGGATCGGCCGGAGTATCCGCCCGGGATGGGTCGTGACCGGCGTTCTGGTACTAGGGGGCCTCTACACCACACAGATGTTTCCGCACCCGTGGTGGATGGTAGCCGGTGCAATCATTCTGCCGATAGTCGGCAAGATTGCGGCTGACCGGTTGCTGGTATCGCGGCTCGGGGACTAGCCGGACTTGGCTGCCCGATAAGCCGCCAGCGCCCGCTCGCGGCCTTCCTTGTGGCCAACGATCATGTCGGGATAGCGCCCGCGCCGCCCTTGCGGCGGATCGTGGATTTCGCTGTCGGGCAGGTGCTTCAGTTCCGGCACATAGGTGCGGATATAGCCCGCTGCGTCGAACTTCTCGCTCTGCGTCAGCGGGGCCATGATGCGGACGAACATGTTGCTGTCGACCCCGCTGCCCGCCACCCACTGCCAGTTGGTGGCGTTGCTGGCGTAGTCGGCATCCACCAGCGTATCCCAGAACCACTTCTCGCCCACCCGCCAGTCGATCAGCAGGTGCTTGATGAGGAAGCTCGCGGCGATCATCCGGACACGGTTGTGCATCCAGCCCGTTTGCCACAGCTGCCGCATTCCGGCGTCGACGATGGGGTAGCCGGTGCGCCCCTGTTGCCATGCCTCGAGGTCGGCGGCGGCCTCGCCCGTGTGGTCGCGCCATGCGAGCTTGTCAAATTCGCCGCGATAGCTTTCGGTGGCATATGAAGGGAACTGGCAGATCACGTTCTGGGCAAAGTCGCGCCAGATCAGTTCCTTCTCGTAGGTCTTCCAGCCGGCCGAGCGCTTTTCCTTGAGCGCATGCCAGACCTGCACCGGAGAAATCTCGCCGAAATGGAGGTGCGGCGAAAGCTGGCTGGTCTCGTCGACCGAGGGGAAATTCCGGCCCTCGTCATAGCCAATGACGTGGTCCGCCCACCAGGCAAGGCGTTCGTGTGCCGCGTGCTCACCCACGGTCCAGAAATCGCGCATTCCGCTTGCCCAGTCGGGCCTGGTCGGAAGCAGGTTCCAATCCTCGAGGGCGTCGCTGGCGGGCCAGTTTCCGGGCGAGGAGAGCGTCTCCGGCTCCGGCAGCTGGTCGCGCGGCGGGAGCTGTTCGAGTGTCGCTTTCGAGAAGGGCGTGTAGATCTTGTAGGGCGTGCCTGACCCGGTCGTCACTGCACCGGGCGGGAGCAGGTAGTTGCCATCGTAGAGCTGCAGGTCGAGCCTGTCCTTCAGTTCGCTCTGGGCCTTGCGCCACCACGGCTCGAAGTGGCGGTTGGCGTGGACCGTTTCCGACCCGACCTCCTGCGCTACCTTGCACAGCTCCTCCACCGCATCGCCGCGCCGAAGGATGATACGGGCGTGGCGCTTGCCCAAGCTCTTGCTCAGGCTTTCCAGCGAATGGTGCAGCCACCAGCGCGACGCCCCGCCGTAAGCGTGGCCCTTGGCGCGATCGTCGTCGAGGACATAGACCGCCACCACCGGTCCCGCTTGCGCCGCGTGGTAGAGCGCCGGATTGTCCTCCATGCGCAGGTCGCGCCTCAGCCAGACGATTTGCGGTTTCGACATCGGATACCCCCTCGGTCATGGAACACCGCGCCGCGCGGCGGGTTCCAGCACGATGGACACTCTTGCCACCCCGACCGACCATATTGCCAGCGAGACCCTGGTCCTGCCCCGGCGGGGCTTCGGCATCGACCGGCGCAAGGCATTGGCGGTGGCGATGGCCTGCTGGGCCGGGTTCGCAATTTGGTGTGGCTGGTGCTGACCGACCGCGCAGGCTGGCTGGACGAGCCGGGCCTGCTCGCCGCGCGCACCGGCGAGGGGCGCGAATTTGCCGGGACGGCGCTGATGCTGGAGATCGTGCGCGATGTGACCGCGCTTGGGGGCGTGTTCCTGCGCAACCTGTTTGCCGTCGCTGCCGTGATCGCGCTCCTGTTCCTCAAGCTGCGGCGCGAGGCGGTGCTGCTGTTCCTGACGGTATCGCTGGGCTGGATCGTCAACACCGCGGTCAAGAGCCTGGTCGGGCGCGAGCGGCCGCAGATCGTGCCGCACCTGATGGAGGCCGGCGGCGAGAGCTTCCCGAGCGGCCACAGCTTCAATTCGGCCGTGGTCTATATTGCCATCGCGCTCGCCTTCGCCGCGCTCAGCCGCAGGCATTCGGTCCGCTACACGGTCATCCTCGCAGCCATGCTGGTGAGCGCCATGGTCGCCTGGAGCCGGGTGCTGCTGGGCGTGCATTTCCCCAGCGACGTGATCGCAGGCTGGCTCGGCGGCGCAGGCTGGGCGTTCCTTGCCGCCGCGCTGCTCTATGCCCCGGCCAAGGCGGCGGCGGACAGCACCGCCGACTAGCTTACCTGCCTTGCGGGCCGCATCGCACACCGGGCAGCGCGAGCGAGAACCGGTCGCCCACCCGTGGGTCGGTGAAACGTGCGTCTCGTAGAATCACGGATCCGTTGACCGCCCGCTCCAGATACGGTGTGCGCGACCAGAACAGGAAGGCCGTTGCTTCCGAATTGACCGCAGCAAGCCTGCCGAGATCGCAAAAATAGGAAAGCTCGGCATCGCCCAGTAATTGCGTCGCGACGCGTTCCGAGGTCGGACCGGCGTAGTTCGGGATCACGCGGTAGACCCCGTTCTCCAGCGGAATGATGAGCTCGCGCTTCCAGAACGCGAGCGGAACGGGACTGGCGATGGTCGACCCGGCAGCGTTGAGATCGGTCATGCGTTCATGAGTGTGGGTAATACCCGCGTTCACGCCGATGTAGGCGAGTGCCATTGCCATCGCCCAGCGCGCGGGCTTTTTCCACTCCCCGCCCCGCTTCTCCCGGCGAAGCGAGAACCACACCGCAAAGCCCATCAGTGCCCATAGCCACACGTCGATGATGAACAGCGTGTCGCCATAGAACCACTGGCTCGAGAACGGCTCCAGCAGGCGGATGCCGTAGACATTGAGCCAGTCCAGCGCAGGGTGGGTCAGGCAGCCGATGAAGCTGAGCAGGAACAGCCATTTGAAACTGACCGGCAGCCGCCCCTCCGGCCGCGTCCCGCGCCTGGCCTGCCAGCGGTCGAAGCCATAGAGCAGCCCCGCCAGCACCAAGGGCAGCAGCACCAGCGCGGGCGGGCCATGGGTGATCCCGCGGCGGAAGCCGAGATGCTCCAGCCCCTCCAGCCAGAAGAAACACGCCGCATCGACATCGGGCAGGTTCGCCCCGATGATCAGCGCCGGCATGGCCAGCCCCGTCTTTCGCTTGAGCCCCGCCTGCCCGATCAGCGCGCCGACAAGGCTATGGGTCAGGTTGTCCACGTGCGGCGCAACCTAGGCCGGATGCCCTTCCTCGTCGTTAACGGTCCAGCTCTGCCCCTTGCCCAGCAGCGCGGCGAGATTGGGTTCCTTGCCCTCGCTCATGCGCGCCTTTTCGTCCATGACTTCGCCTTCGAAGCTCGGACGCGGGTCGTCGTAGAGCACGCCGAGCGCCTTGGGGAACTCTGGGAACGGGATTTCGACGAGCATATGCGCAATCGAGCGGTTCTTGACGTTGTGGACGATCACGCCCGCCGCCTCCCAGTCTCCATCCACCACGTCGACAATCGCCAGTTGCAGCGTGTTGTGATCGAGCGTGATGCCCTTGGTGCCGTTGGCGAACAGCATCGGCTGCCCGTCCTCCAGCCATAGCTGGTGGTCCTCCGCCCCCTTGGGCGCGGCGAAGCCATCGAACACGTCCTTGTTGTATACGATGCAGTTCTGGAAAATCTCGACGAAAGCCGCACCCTTGTGGCGATAAGCGGCCTCGAGCACTTCGGGCAGCTTCTTCGACACGTCGAACCCGCGCGCCACGAAACGCGCACCTGCGCCGATGGCGAAGGCGCAGGCCTTGGCCGGGCGATCATAGCTGCCGGCCGGCGTCGTCGGCGAACGCGTGCCGAGGCGGCTGGTGGGCGAGGCCTGGCCCTTGGTCAGGCCGTAGATCTCGTTGTTGAACAGCAGGATCTGGCAGTTCAGGTTGCGCCGCAGGATGTGCATCGTGTGGTTGCCGCCGATGCTCATCCCGTCGCCGTCGCCGGTGACGACCCACACGTCGAGATCCGGATTGGCCAGCTTCACCCCCGTCGCCACCGCCGGCGCGCGGCCGTGGATGGTGTGGAAGCCGTAGCTCTCGACGTAATAGGGAAAACGGCTCGAACAGCCGATGCCGCTGATGAACACGGTGTTCTTGGGGTCCGCGCCCAGCGCCGGCAGCGTGCGCTGCACCGCTTTCAGGATCGCATAATCCCCGCACCCAGGGCACCAGCGGACTTCCTGGTCGGTTTCCCAGTCTTTGAGCGTGGTGGTGATCGTGGTCATCTCGTTCATTTCTCGACTCCCACCGGATTGGGCAGTTGCTGTTCGTTGGGCGGCAGTTCCGTCCCGCCTGCATTCCCCGGAATGCCGTCGAAATAGGTTGCGATGGCCGCTTCCAGCTCGGCGATCTGGAACGGCTGGCCGCTGGTCTTCGTCAACGGCTGGGCGTCGATCAGGTACTGGTCGCGCAACAGGGTCTTCAATTGGCCGGTGTTCATTTCGGGCACCAGAACCTTGTCATAGCTCTTGAGCAGCTCGCCGAGGTTGGCGGGGAGCGGCCAGATGTGGCGCAGGTGGATATGGCTGGCGTCCAGCCCCTTGCGCCGCGCGCGGTTCACCGCCTGGTGGATCGGGCCATAGGTCGAACCCCAGCCGACAACCGCCAGTTTGCCGCCCTTGGTCCCGACGCTGACCTGCTGGTCGCGCACGCAGATGCCTTCGATCTTAGCCTTGCGCGCGTCGGTCATCGCCTGGTGGTTGGCGGGCGAATAGTCGATGTGGCCGGTGTCGACCGCCTTCTCGATCCCGCCGATGCGGTGCATCAGGCCGGGGGTGCCGGGCTTGATCCACGGGCGGGCGCCCTTCTCGTCGCGCTTGTAGGGCAGCAGTTGCCCGTCGGGACCGTTGGCTTCCTCGAGGAATTGCGCGGGGAAGCGCTCGAACGCCTCGGGGTCGGGCACCTTCCACGGCTCGGCCGCATTGGCGATGTAGCCATCGGTCAGCAGCATGACCGGGGTCATGTACTGCACCGCGATGCGGCAGGCCTCGATCGCGCATTCAAAGCTGTCGGCAGGGCTGCGCGCGGCGATCACCGGCATCGGCGCATCGCCGTTGCGGCCATAGACCGCCTGGTAGAGGTCACTCTGCTCGGTCTTTGTCGGCAGGCCGGTGGACGGGCCGCCGCGCTGCGAATTGACAATCACCAGCGGCAGCTCGGTCATGATGCCGAGACCAATGGCCTCGGTCTTCAACGCGATGCCCGGGCCGGACGACGAGGTTACACCGAGCGAACCGGCATAGCTCGCCCCGATGGCGGCGCAGATCGCGGCGATCTCGTCTTCCGCCTGGAACGTGGTGACGTTGAATTCCTTCATCCGCACAAGGTGGTGCAGGATCGCCGAGGCCGGGGTGATCGGATAGCCGCCGAAGAACATCGGCAGGCGCAGCAGGCGCGCACCCGCGACGAGGCCTAGCGCAATGCCCTCCGCCCCCGTCAGCGTGCGATAGAGGCCCGGCGCGGTCGGCACGGGATCGACATGGACCTGCCGCAGCGGCCCGGCGAGTTCCGCCGTCTCGCCATAGGCATGGCCCGCATCGAGGGCGGCGATGTTGGCGTCGGCGAGTTCGGGCTTCGACTTGAACTTGGCCTTGAGCCAATCGTGGATCGGCGCGCGGTCGCGGTCGAACATCCACATGGCGAGGCCCAGCGTCCACATGTTCTTGCAGCGCAGCGCTTCCTTGTTGCCGAGGCCGAAGGGCTTCACCGCCTCCACCGTGCGCGCCGAAATGTCGAGCCGCAGCACGTCGTACTTGGCCAGCGTATCGTCATCGAGCGGGTTGCTCTCGTACTTGGCCTTTTCGAGGTTGCGCTTGCCGAATTCGCCCTCGTCGACGATCACCAGCCCGCCCGGCTTGAGCGACGGCAGGTTGGTCTTGAGCGCCGCCGGATTCATGGCGACGAGCACGTCGGGCGCATCGCCTGCGGTGTCGATGTCGGTCGCGCCGAAATTGATCTGGAAGGCCGAGACCCCGAACAGCGTGCCCTGCGGCGCGCGGATTTCCGCCGGGAAGTCGGGGAAGGTCGCGAAGTCGTTGCCCGAAAGCGCGCTCGACAGGGTAAACTGCCCGCCGGTCAGCTGCATCCCGTCACCGCTGTCGCCGGCGAACCGGACGACGACTGCTTCGGGGGTCTTGGAAGATTGGGGGCGATCCGCCGCCTGCGTGGCCATATGGATTCCTTTTCGGCGCTTTTTCCGGTTCGCCGCTGTCTCGTGAGGCTGGCGAACTAGGTGCGCCGATCAGGGGCCGCAATCAAGTTTTTCTGTGCCACTTACTACCGGGAAAGTGGACAGCGCCGGCCTGCGCGCTATCCCCTCTGGCAAGGGGAGAATCGTGTTGACCGACCACACACCTTTTGTTCGTCCGGATGTGCGCGGATTTCTCGACTTGCTGGCGGCTGCGGGCGGCCCGGCGATCACTGAACTTTCCCTGGCCGACGCGCGGGCAGGCTACCAGGCGCTCCACGACATGGCCGACCGGCCGGCCCGCGAGCTGGCGGTCATCCGCAACCTCTCGTTCCCCGGACCGGCGGGCGATATACCGCTGCGGCTCTACGATGCGCGCGAGCGCCGCGATCTGGGGGCGGTAATCGTGTTCTACCACGGCGGCGGCTTCGTTATCGGGGACCTCGATACCCACCACAATCTCTGCACCGAAATCGCCTTCCAGATGGACTTGCCGGTGGTGGCGGTCGACTATCGCTGCGCGCCCGAGGCGCCCTTCCCCGCCGCGATCGAGGATTGCGTGGCGGCAACCCGCTGGGTGGCCGGTTCGCCGGCGGAATTGGGCCGCGGGGCAACCGGGCTCATCCCCATCGGCGACAGCGCCGGGGGCAATGCCGCCATCGTCGTGACCCAGGCGCTGATGCGCGAGGCGGCGGCGGTGCCGGTGGTGCTGCAGGTGCCGATCTTCCCGCTCGCCAGCGACTGGGCCACGTCGAAAAGCGTGGTCGATTTCGCCGAGGGTTATGTGCTGACGCGGCAGGCGATGGAGTTCTTCGAAGCCGCCTACCAACCCGACAAGAGCGATTGGCGCGCCATGCCGATCCACGCAGTGCACGAGGGCACTCCGCCGACCGTGCTCGTCACCGCCAGCCTCGACCCGATCCGCGATTCCGGTCGCGATTATGGGGCAGCGCTGAGCCTTGCAGGCGTCGATCATATCTTCATCGAAGTGCACGGCGGCACCCACAGCTTCACCAACCTGCGTGCAGCAGTACCCAGCTACCAGGCCGACCTGGAGAACGTCTTCACGGCGATGAAGCTCCTGCTGGCGAGGCATGGCGGGGCATGAACAGCGATCTGCCATACCGCCCCTGCGTGGGCGTGATGCTGGTCAATACCGAAGGCAAGGTCTTCGTCGGCCAGCGGATCGACAATCCGGACAGCGACGCCTGGCAGATGCCGCAAGGCGGGATCGACAAGGGCGAGGATCCGGTCGACGCCGCGCTACGCGAACTGCGCGAGGAAACGGGCCTGCTGCCCGAACACGTCAGCATCATTAGCCGGATGGAGGAACCCGTCCGCTACGACCTGCCAGAAGAGCTTGTCGGCAAGATCTGGCGCGGCAAGTATCGCGGGCAGCAGCAGGTCTGGTTCCTCGCCCGGCTTACCGCCGATGACGACGCCATCGACATCGCGGCGGACGACCACCAGGAATTCTCGGTCTGGAAATGGGCCGAGCCGGAGGACCTGCCCGACATGATCGTCCCGTTCAAACGGATGGTCTACCGCAAGGTGCTGGAGGCGTTCCGCACCCTCATCTAGTTCTGCGATACGACGGTTTCAGGCATCACGGCTTCCGCGCGCAGCACCTTGGGTTGCGGACCGCGCGCGATGGCAGTGGCTAGCAGGCGCGTTTCGTTGCAATCCGAACCGCAGAGCGATTCCAGCCGGGACAGGTTGATCTTGGCCTTCTCGACCGCGCCCTTTTCCACCAGGGCCGCACCTTCGCCGGCAATCGCCACGAAGTTGTCGGGGTCGCGGCGGAGCGTTTCACGATAATACCGGATCGCCTTGCCCTGCAGCCCTTCGCGGCGGGCGGCTTCGGCTAGTTCGAGATAGACAGGCGTGTATGCCGGATCGAGCGCCAAGGCCGCTTCGAAACTGTCGATCGCCTTTTGCGGTTGTCCGTCGGACAGCGCGGCACGGCCATCGGCGATCAGCAGTGCGGCGCGGGGATCGGGCGCCTGTTCCTTCGCGGACCCGACACTCGACTGCACGGCCAGCAACATGGTCAAGGCAGCAGCGACGGGGGCGAAACGCATAATTTGATCCTTCCAGCCGGGACGAGGGGCAGATGTGGCGGGCGGTGGTGACGCAACCATACCGGGCCGGTCTAGCACGGCAAGATTGCGCGGGCGATGAAAAAGCCGTCCGTCGCGTCGTGTGCGGGGGTCAGCCGCACACCGCCCCCGCGTGGCGTGCCGAGCGGCAGCGCCGGATCATCGCACCGCCATTCGGGATGACGAACAAGGAAAGCGGCGAACCGGTCCGCGCCTTCGGTATCGAGCAGCGAACAGGTGACGAAGACCAGCCGTCCACCCGGCTTCACCAGGCCGGTCGCGAGGTCGAGCACGTGATCCTGCAACGCCGCAAAGCGGCCGAGACGCTCGGGCGTCAGCCGCCACTTGCCTTCCGGCTGGCGCCGCAAGGTGCCGGTGCCGGAACAGGGTGCATCGACGAAGACGCAGTCGGCAGTGCCCCGCCAACTATCCAACACCTCCAATTCGCGGCCCGGATCGAGCAGCAGTGTCTGAACGAAGCCCGCCCCCGCCCGGGCGCTGCGCGGTGGCAGATTGCCGAGGCGCCGCTTGTCCGTATCGCAGGCCAGCAGGGTTCCGCGACCTTCCATCGCTGCAGCCAGTGCCAGCGTTTTGCCGCCCGCCCCGGCGCACAGGTCGATGACCGTCTCACCGGGCTGCACAGCTGCAGCAAGGCAGGCGAGCTGGCTGCCGTGATCCTGCACCTCGATCAGCCCGTCATTGTAAGCAGGCCATTGCTCGACCGCCGTCCCCGAAGTGAAACGCATCGCCTGTGGCGCCTCCAGCGCCTGACCCGGTTCCGGCAGGGCGATGGTCGCGCGGTCCGCCTTGAGCGTGTTCACCCGCACATCGAGCGGGGCACGGCCCATCAGCGCCGCTTGTTCGGCGGATGCCAGCTCCGACGCGGTGAGCGCCTCGGCCAGCCATTCCGGCACCGCGCCTGCCGCAGCGACCGGCTCATGCTGAGCCAACAGAGCCGGACCATATTGCGACCCGTCGAAACAATCGCGCAGCGCGGCATCGCCATCGGCCAACCGCAGCATGGCCGCCCGGCCGCTCGCGGGCACTTCGCTGCATACCCGGACTGCTCCATAGACCAGCTCGCGCACCGCGCGGCGGTCCTTGCTCCCGGCGTAGCGATTGCTGCGGGCCCAATCGGCAATGATCCGGTCAGCCGGCGCGCCTTCACTGCGCGCGGCCTCGATCACGCGGTCGAGAACTTCGATAGCGGCCTGCACCCGCGCGGCGGGCGTCATGATCTAGCGGGTCGGATAGTTCGGTGCCTCTCGCGTAATCGCGACATCATGGACGTGGCTTTCCGCCAGCCCCGCACCGGTGATCCGCACGAACTGCGCATTGGTGCGCAAATCTTCGATGGTCTTGCTGCCGGTATAGCCCATAGCCGCCTTGATGCCGCCGACGAGCTGGTGGATCACGTCCTTGGCCGGGCCCTTGTAGGGCACCTGGCCCTCGATCCCTTCGGGCACCAGCTTCAGCGCCGAGACATCCTGCTGGAAGTACCGGTCGGCGCTGCCGCGCGCCATGGCGCCGACGCTGCCCATGCCGCGATAGCTCTTGTAGCTGCGGCCCTGGTAGATGAAGGTCTCGCCCGGCGCTTCCTCCGTCCCTGCCAGCATCGAACCGATCATCACGGTCGACGCGCCTGCCGCCAGAGCCTTGGCCGCATCGCCGCTGGTGCGCAGGCCGCCGTCGCCGATGACCGGGACGCCGGACTTGGCGGCTTCCTCGGCGCTTTCCATGATCGCGGTCAGCTGGGGCACGCCCACGCCGGCGACGACGCGGGTGGTGCAGATCGAACCCGGCCCGATGCCGACCTTGACCGCATCGGCCCCGGCATCGATCAGCGCGCGGGTCGCCTCGGCCGTCGCGACGTTTCCGGCGACGATCTGGACCGAGTTGCTCAGCTTCTTGGCCCGCTCGACCGCGCGGGCGACATCCTTGTTGTGGCCGTGCGCTGTATCGATGATGATGACATCGACCTCGGCATCGACCAGCGCCTCGGTCCGCTCGAAGCCCTTGTCGCCCACGGTCGTCGCGGCGGCAACGCGCAGACGGCCGGTCTCGTCCTTGGTCGCATCGGGGTAGGTCACGGCCTTTTCGATGTCCTTGACCGTGATCAGGCCGACGCACTTGCCGGCATCATCCACCACCAGCAGCTTCTCGATCCGGCGGGCATGGAGCAACCGCCGCGCCTCGTCCTGCCCGGTGCCGAGCGGCACGGTGGCGAGGTTCTCGGTCGTCATTAGCTCGCGCACCGGCTGAAGCGGGTTCTCGGCAAACCGGACATCGCGGTTCGTCAGGATACCGACCAGCTTGCCGGCGAGGTCGGTCACCGGGATACCGCTGATGCGGTTCTGCTGCATGATCGCCTGCGCTTCGCCCAGGGTGGCGTCGGGCGAGATGGTGATGGGGTTGACCACCATGCCGCTTTCGTAGCGCTTGACCGCGCGCACCGCGGCGCACTGTTCAGGGACGTCGAGATTACGGTGCAGCACGCCGATGCCGCCAAGCTGGGCCATGGCGATGGCCATGTCCGCCTCTGTCACCGTATCCATCGCCGAGGAGATCACCGGGATGTTGAGCGCGATACCGCGCGTCAGCATGGTGCGGGTGTCGGCCATGGAGGGCAGCACTTCGCTTTCCGCAGGACGCAGCAGCACGTCGTCGAAGGTAAGGCCTAGGGGAATGTCTCTGATGGGCACGAGCGGGCTTTCGGCTGGGCCGCCACAACAGGCGGCTAGAATCGTGCGCCGCCCCGTAACCGGAAACGCCGGGCTTAGCTAGGGGGTGATCGTCACCCTTCGGGATCCCCGGGTACCGATTTGGCAGCAGGC
This sequence comes from Parerythrobacter aurantius, assembly GCF_045291475.1. NCBI lineage: Bacteria > Pseudomonadati > Pseudomonadota > Alphaproteobacteria > Sphingomonadales > Erythrobacteraceae > Parerythrobacter > Parerythrobacter aurantius. The sequence continues at coordinate 2,230,291 of NZ_CP147985.1, read as the reverse complement.
GTTGCGCCGGGCTGGTAGCGTGCGACCGAGCCGAAGTGCTTCAACAGGGCCACGTGCAGGAAGATGTCGTCGGTTGCCCCGCCCAGTTCCAGGTCGGCGCGCCATTCGTCGTCGGCACCGTGGTAGGGGCCTGACAGGAAAGCATTGAAGGCCTTCTCGTCCCCGAAAGAGGTACTGACGAGCACCGTGGGCACATCCCGGCTGAGCAAGGCCCAACCGTCCTGGCGTCGGACGAACTGTTCCGTCGATTCGAGAACCGTAAACTTCGTCCCTGCAGCCTCGACCACCGAACGGATATGCGCATCGAGCGGCGTCCGACCCCAACCGACGACGGTTGCGGGCGAACCGGCAGGAGCGATCGCGACTGTGTCCATGTTGAAGGCGGCGACAATCGTGGGCAGCGGGAACGGCGGGTCGGCGGCAAACGCCTCCGCCCCCAGCAATCCCAATTCCTCTGCAGTCGTGCCCATGACGTAAAGGTCGCGATCGAGCCCACCCTGCGCAGCCACGCGCTTCGCGACTTCCAGCATGACCCCGATTCCAGAGGCATTGTCGACCGCCCCGTTGCACAGGCGATCCGGCGCATCGGCCGGGCCGCACGTGCCGAGATGGTCCCAATGGGCGAGGATCATCACCGCGCCGCTGTCGCGAACCTTGCCCGGCAACTTGCCGATGACGTTGTGGGTTTCGATGGTCTCGGCTTTCGGAGACACCGAGAGGGAAAGCTCGCCCGGAAGTTGCGACACGCGCATCGGCCCCTCGCTGTCCTGCCCAATCTTCCAGAGCTCGGCCAGTTGCGCCGAGCCGCCGGGCGCAACCAGCACGAAGGCAGGGCGCGTCGCTTCCTCGCCGCTGTCGCGCAACTGCCAGCGGCCCCGTTCGAGCGCGGGTTTGAGCCCGTCGAATTCCTCCTGGGTGGCTGCGAGCACGATGATCGCGTCGGGTGCGGCACCGCTCAGCGCACCGAAGGCCTCGCGCACACGCGCCGCCGGAATGACCGCCGCCCTGCCCTTGAGCGCGCCTTCCGGTAGGTTTCCTTCCCCGAAGTGGACATATTCCGCCGGGAGGTCCTTCCACGAAGCCTCGCGCCCGGTAGCGACCAGCTGGTCGCCCGTAAGCGCCACCCTGGTCCGGTCGCGCAACACGCCGAGACTGGCCGAGCCCGGACTGTAGCGGGCGAGGACCACCGGCTGGCGCCATTCTCCCCCTCGCGCCCCGGGCTCGAACCCGGCGCGCTGGAGGGTATCGACGAGATATTGCTCAGTCCTGGCGCCGCCCTCTGTCCCCGGCATACGGCCGCCATAGTCTTCGCTTGCCAGCACGCGGATATGTTCCGACAAGGCGCTCTTCGCGGCCCGGTAGTCGCGGGGGCCTCCCGGCACGGTGGCACAGGCCGACAGGATCAGCCCCGCGATCAACGCACCTGCAATGTTCCTGATGCCCTTCATGCCCCCGGTGCCATTCCTATTCCGCGGTCCAGCCGCCATCCACGCTCCAGTTCGCCCCGTTCACGTTCTGCGCCTCGTCGCGGCACAGGAACACTGTGATCGCCGCGATTTCATCGGGCTGGACGAACTTGCGGGTGGCCTGCTTCACCAGCAGCACATCGTCGATTACCTGCTGGCGGGTAAGGCCGCGCGCCTTCATCGTATCGGGGATCTGGTTCTCGACCAGGGGCGTCCAGACATAGCCCGGACTGATGCAGTTGGCGGTGATTCCATGCCCGGCAAGTTCGAGCGCGATGGTCTTGGTAAAGCCGTCGAGCCCATGCTTGGCCGCGTTGTAGGCGCTCTTGAAGGGGCTCGCGACTTTCGAATGCGCGCTGGCGGTGCTGATGATCCGGCCCCACCCCTTCGCCTTCATGCCCGGCACTGCCAGCCGGGTGCAATGGAATGCCGCGCTGAGATTGAGCGCGAGGATGAGATCCCACTTGTCGACCGGGAACTCCTCTACCGGGCTGACGTGCTGCATGCCGGCATTGTTGACGAGGATATCGATCGGGCCCGCTTGGGCCATCATTTCTTCCACCGCTGCCACATCGGTCAGGTCGGTGCCGAAATGCAGAGCGCCGCCCAACTCGTCCTGCAAGGCGGCGATATCGCCAGCCTCGCCGAACCCGTTGAGGATCACGGCCGCACCTTCGGCATACAGCGCGCGGGCTATGGCGAGGCCGATACCCGACGTCGAGCCGGTGACGAGAGCGCGCTTGCCGTCGAGGAACATGCTCAAGACCCTTTCGTTAAAGCGGTGGACGAATGCGCCGTTTTGCGGGCAAAGTGGTCGCTGTCCAGCGCAAACAACGCACAAGCACAGAAGCGCAGCTATCGGGGATCAGGGATGCGGCTCAATCCGTTCAATACGTCTGACATCAGGGTCCGTTCGAGCGGCGGTGGCGGCGGCGGCTTTCCTGGCGGGGCCGGAGGGCTGGGCTGCGGCGGCCTGCTGATCGTTGCCATCGGCGCACTGGTGTTCGGGGTCGATCCGGGCCAGATGATCGGCGTCGTCGGCGGAATGCAGGGCGGAGCGCCGGCTACCCAGCAACAGGGCGACCTGTCGGAAGAGCAGATCTGCCAGAGCAGCGAATACGCACAGGAAGCCTGCGGTGCCCTGGCGTCGCTCAACCAGACCTGGGAACCGGTCTTCGCGCGCGCCGGGGTTGCCTTCCGCGATCCGCAGCTCGACCTGTTCCGCGACGGGCGTGTCCAGACCGGCGGATGCGGCGGCGCCACATCGGCCTCGGGGCCCTTCTACTGCCCTGCCGACCAGACGATCTATATCGACACCAGCTTCTACGACCAGCTGGCGCAGATGTCCGGCACCGGCGGCGATTTCGCGCGGCTCTATGTCATCGCCCACGAATACGGGCACCACATCCAGACCCTCACCGGCATTTCCGACCAGGTGCGCAGCGCGCAGCAGCAGAACCCGCGCCAGGCCAACCAGCTGCAGGTACTGATGGAACTTCAGGCCGACTGCTATGCCGGCGTGTGGGCCGGCAAGAACCGCAACCTCATCGAACCGGGCGACCTCGAGGAAGGGATGAAAGCGGCCAGCTCGATCGGCGACGACACACTGATGCGCAACGCCGGTCAGCGCGTGAACCCCGAAGCCTTCACCCACGGCACCAGCGAGCAGCGGATGAAGGCCCTGCGCGACGGAGTGCAAAGCGGCGACGACACCGTCTGCGACCGCTATTTCCAGCAAGGCTAGGGGCGGCGCAGGGCCGCCCCTTCGCTCAGATTTCCACCGTCAGCCGGGCGATTTCGGCATCGATCGCCTCGAGCGCTTCCTTGCATTCGGAAGGGCTGAGGTTGCGGTCGACCTCCACCGCCTTGCGCGCCGCGCCGAGCGACCGGATCGCCACGTTGCGGGCGTCGCTCGCCATGGCGTCGGCACAGGCGGCCATGGCCGCGGCGCGCGACGAGAGCGACTTCGCGCCCTTCCCGCCTTCGCAGGCGAAGGACACGGGAATGTTCTCGCCGAGATTGCCGAAACGCATCTCCATTTCCTTTTCGATCCGTTCGCCGAGGGCTTCCAGCTCCGCTTCCTTGGCGCGCATCATCTCTTCCATATGCCGTTCGAATTCGGCTTCGGACACGCGCCTGCCGCTTTCGTCGACGAAGGAGAATGTCGGGACGATACGTTCCTCGAGAGTGACATTGCCGTCCTTGTCGACCGTGCGGACGGTAAGCTTGCGGCCGCCCGTGCCGGCGGTATCCTGCCGCAGGACGATGCGCCGTTCCACGGTGCGACCATCGTCATCCGTGGTCGTGTAGACGACCGAACCGTCCTCTTCCGGCATCCATTCCGGCGCCTCGGGCGGCTCTGGTGCCTCCGGGGCCTCGGGCGCGGCAGGGGCCGACGGCGCGAGCGGCGCTTCGGGCGCTTCCGGTGCCTCGGGAGCGAGGTCGGCATCCTCGGCGTAGGTCACGGAAGCGGTCAGCGGCAGGGCCAGCGCACCGGCAAGCAAGAGCGAGCGGCCGGCCCAGCGGCGGCGGGCGGAGATATCGGACATGGTGAGGCTCCTCAAACGATGGATGATCGACTTGTCGCCAAGCACCGGGCAGGCCATCGGGGCGGCGAGCGCCAGTCCCGAGACCATGGGCGGACCTGCCGCGAAGCTGGCAATGGTCTGCGCGTAGGTAGCGCGCAGCCCGGCATCCGCAGTCCGCACGACGCGCGCATCGCACGCCGCCTCCTGGTCGCGCCGCATGGCACGCCAGCCAACCCAGCCGAGCGGGTTGAACCAGTGCAGCGCGAACAGCGGCTGCACGGCGAAATTCGCAATCAGGTCCCCCCCGCGATGGTGCGCCAGCTCATGCGCCAGCGCGAGGTCGCGCATCGGCCGCTCGGCCAGGGCAAGGAATCGCGGCGGCAGGGCGACAACCCGGTCCAGCACGCCGAAGGCAAGCGGCGTGCCGGTGGCCGGGGTCTCGACCAGGCGAATGACCCCCAGCCTGCCATCGGCGATCCGTCCCACCTCACGCGCCTCCGCCAGCAGCTCGCGGCGAAGTTCGAAGTAGGACCGGAAGCGCACGACAAGGAACACGGCTGCCCCGGCCAGCCAGGCCGCTATGCCGACCGCCACGGGATCGACCGCCCAGGCAGATGCCGGCGCGGGTCCGGTGACGAGCGCCGGATCGAGGGCCGGGCTCGTCCACGCCGTTACCTCGATGGCAGGAAGCGGCGTGTCGCTTGCCGGCGACGGGTTCATCCACGCCGGCAGGGTAAGGGTGGGCAGCAACAGCCGGGCAAACGGCAGGACCCACAGCGCGTAGGCCGCCTGCGGCCCGAAGGTTCGCGCCACCGGCCGGCGCAGGACGAGGACGAGGGCGAGCAGCGCGCCGGTCCACAGGAGGGTGTCGAGCAGCCACTGGGTCATGACTTGAGCTCCCTCAGCAAGGCCTCGATCTCGCTGATGTCGGTCTCGCTCAGCGCTTCCTGCTCTGCCAAGTGCGCGACCAGCGAGGCTGCACGGCCGCCGAACAGCCGGTCGACCAGACGACGGCTTTCGACCCCGACGTAATCCTCGCGGGCAATGGCAGGCGAATAAAGGAACCGGCGCCCATCCGGCTCGGTCAGCACCGCCGCCTTCGCCGCAAGGCGCGACAGCAGCGTCTTTACCGTCGCAAGCGTCCAGTCGCGGGTCTCACACACCGCATCGCACACTTCCGTGGCCGTAAGCGGGCTTTGTGCCCACAGGGCTTCCATAACCGCATATTCGGCTTCGCTGATCTGCGGGGGTTCCGGACGCGACTCAAGCACTGGCAGCTCCTCCACAATGCATCGACTACGTCTGTAACCGATGTGATTACGAATGTAAATGCGATGCCTCCACCAACCGCTTCCGCAGGTCGACCAACGGCATGAAGCCTTGTTTTCGCAACACAACATTGCCTTCGCCCCCCCTGCCGTGGCGAGCGTTAGGTTTAACGCCAAACCCGTGGTATTCTCAGCCCAGGGCCGCTTCCACGACCGGACGGCCACGTCCAGTTCCAAAGGCCGCCGGTCTCTTCAGGGAGACGAACATGGTCAGGAAAGCCATCTTCGCATTCGCCGCCGCTGCCTGCATCATCCCGGGCGCAGCAATCGCGCAAAGCTTCACCTTCGATGTCGTCTGGCAGCCTGTCGAGAACATCGGCGGTATGACCGGACCCGATGGCCCGCAATATGGTGGCGGCACCGTCAACGGCACCTACACCGCAGTCTATGCCGACGGGACCAAGACCACGGGCAAGGTTCGCTGCGTGGGAATGGACCAGCCCGATGGCGGCATCTTTGCCATTCACATGGCCTGCACTTCGAGCGAGGCAGCCGGGTCTGCGTCGGTGGTATGGGGTTGCAATTTCCTCGGCAAGCCAGGGCCTGACACGCCGCTCGGCTGCGTCGGCGGGATCGAGGGCAAGGAAGGCCAATTCGCCAATCGCCGCGGGTCAATGACGATGGAATGGTATTCCGATAGCAATTCGCGCGGCACTGGCCAGTGGTACGGCGGTCAGTAGACCTGGCCGCCCCGCGCCGGACCACCGATGTCCGGCGCGGCGATCGAAATCCAAGGGGGCCGGTGGCTGTCGCTTCCGGCCCCTGCCATGTCGGGCCGAAGCGGTCCTTCTCCGCATGGAAGGTCACACTAAAGTCACACCAAAACCCAACAAGCTGCGCTGGCCGAAAGGGCCGGAAAAGCTCTGCGTGTTCTTGCGACTACGCTTCGCCGCGACGGACGATGAGAAAGACCGTCGCGGGGGTAGCAGGGTGAAGAGATGTAGGAAAATTATCGCACTTCAAGCGACGAGTTATCTCAATACACCCGCTTCTTCGGCTTGATGTACTCGATATCGTCCGTCAGCGTGTATTCGTGGACCGGGCGGTAGTCGATCTTCATCGCGCCGCCCTTGCCGCCCCAGCCGTCGAACCAGGCGACGGTGTGCTTCATCCACTCCTTGTCGTCACGCTCGGGGAAGTCCTCGTGCGCGTGGGCGCCGCGGGATTCCTTTCGGTTCTCGGCGCTGGCGATGGTGACGTTGGCCTGGCTCATCAAATTGTCGAGCTCGAGCGTTTCGATGAGGTCGCTGTTCCAGATCAACGAGCGGTCGGAGACGTGGACGTCCTCCATCCGCTTGTTGACGTTGGCCAGCAGTTCGACGCCTTCGGCCAGCAGCTTGCTGTCGCGGAACACGGCGGCGTGCTTCTGCATGCCCTTCTGCATTTCCTCGCGGATGCGCGCCGTGGGGCTTCCGCCCTTGGCGTGGCGGAAGTGGTCGACGCGGGCCAGCGCCAGTTCGGCACTGTCGGCGGGCAGCGGGTCATGCGCCGTTCCGGCCTTGAGGTTTTCCTTGAGGTGAAGGCCGGTCGCGCGGCCGAACACGACGAGGTCGATCAGCGAGTTCGAACCCAGGCGGTTCGCGCCATGGACGCTCACGCAGGCCGCTTCGCCCACGGCATAGAGCCCGGGCACCACCGTATCCGGGTTCCCGTCCGCGCCGATGGTGACCACCTGCCCGTGATAGTTACAGGGGATGCCGCCCATGTTGTAATGCACCGTCGGGGTGACGGGCAGCGGCTGGCGGGTCAGGTCGACGCCGGCGAAGATCTTGCCGCTCTCGGTAATCCCCGGCAGGCGCTGTGCCAGCGTTTCGGCAGGGATGTGGTCGAGGTGCAGGTAGATGTGGTCGCCATCCGGCCCCACGCCGCGCCCCTCGCGCATTTCCAGCGCCATCGAGCGGCTGACGACGTCACGGCTGGCGAGGTCCTTAGCCGATGGGGCATAGCGTTCCATGAACCGCTCGCCTTCCGAGTTGGTCAGGTACCCGCCCTCGCCGCGCGCGCCTTCGGTGATGAGCACACCTGCGCCGTAGATGCCGGTCGGGTGGAACTGGACAAATTCCATGTCCTGCAACGGGAGCCCGGCGCGCAACACCATGCCGCCGCCGTCGCCGGTGCAGGTGTGGGCGCTGGTCGCGGTGTAGTAGCACCGGCCATAGCCGCCGGTCGCCAGCACCACGGCATGCGCCTTGAAGCGGTGGATGGTGCCGTCGTCGAGGCACATCGCCATCACGCCGACGCATTTGCCATCCTTCATGATGAGATCGAGCGCGAAATATTCGATGAAGAAGTCCGCGTCGTACTTCAGGCTCTGCTGGTAGAGCGCGTGGAGCATGGCGTGGCCCGTGCGGTCGGCGGCGGCGCAGGTGCGCTGCACCGGCGGGCCTTCGCCCATGTTCTGCATGTGGCCGCCGAACGGGCGCTGGTAGATCGTGCCGTCGTCATTGCGGCTGAAGGGCACGCCGGCGTGCTCCAGCTCGTACACGGCCGCCGGGGCTTCGCGAGCAAGGTATTCGATCGCGTCCTGGTCGCCCAGCCAGTCCGACCCCTTGACGGTGTCGTACATGTGCCAGGTCCAGTGATCGGGGCTGTTGTTGCCGAGCGACGCGGCAATCCCGCCCTGTGCCGCGACAGTGTGCGAACGCGTGGGGAAGACCTTGGTGATGTTGGCGGTCTTCAGCCCTGCCTCGGCGGCGCCCATGGTGGCGCGCAGGCCCGATCCGCCCGCACCCACGACGACGACGTCGTAAGTGTGGTCGATGATGGTGTAAGCGGGGGCGGCTTTGGATTCAGTAGCCATTACATCGGAGCTCCGGCAGGAAGGGCGGCAGCGGCTTCGGGGGCGGCAGCGGCAAGCGCCAGGCGGGCGACGCAGAACACGCCGAACACGCCGCCGCCGATGGTCGCAAGGTTGAGCAGCGCGAGCACGCCGAACTTGGTCCCGGCTTCGTGGACGTAGTCTTCGACCAGCACTTGCAGGCCGAGGCGGGCGTGCCAGAAGGTGCTGACGATCAGCAGAACCATGGCGGCTGCCGGTACCGGCTGCGACAGCCAGCCCTTGATCGTCGCGTAATCGAAGCCCGGCAGCAACGCGAAGCTGACGATCAGCCACAGCATCAGGATCAGGTTCCCGATCGCGGTGAAGCGCTGCACCAACCAGTGATGCGCCCCCGCGTGGGCCGAGCCGAGGCCGCGCACGCGGCCGATGGAGGTTCCGTTACCCATGGGTCAGGATCTCACTTCAGGTAGAGAAAGGCCCAGAAGGCCGCAGTCAGGACGATGGCGATGACCGGTGCGGCGATCGACCACATCCGGTTGGTGTCGAGTTCGTAGCCCGCGCCGATATCGAGCACGAAGTGGCGTAGGCCGCTCATGAGGTGGGTGAAGAAGGCCCAGGTCAGCCCGACCAGCACGATCTGGCCCGGGACGGACGAGGCCACGGCCTGGAACAGTCCGTAGGCTTCCGGCCCGCTCGCCAGTGCACCCAGCCACCACAGTCCTACGGCGAGGCCGACGAGCGCCATGCCGTCGCCGGTGATGCGGTGGAGGATGGAAACGGCCATGTGCGGGCCCCATTTCCAGATCGAAAGATGGGGTGAGAGCGGGCGGTTAGCCATAATATCTGCCTTCGACATTGATCGTATCGCTACGGGCCGGATCGGTGAATCGCGCCCTCCCTTACCGAAACGAGCCGGTGGTGCAAGGACGGGCTTAGGGCGGTGCACTGTTGCGGCATGGCAGGACATCGACGGCGAGAGCCTAGTCGGCGCCGGCCGCCACGCGAAGTCGATATTCTGCAACGGCTCTGCGCATTTGTGCGCCGAGGTCGCTCGACATCCATGCAAGGGCGGGACTAGACCGCGTCCATGACCACCATCCTCCTCACCGGTTCCAGCCGGGGTATCGGCGCGGCCACCCGCGAATTGCTCGAAGCGCGCGGCGCGACCGTGATCGGCCATTCGACCCGCGGCGACGGCGAGAGCGAGATCGCCGCCGATTTCAGCGACCCGGGCGGACTGGCGCAGTTGTGGGAGGAAGCGCTCGACCTCGCCGGGGGAAGCATCGACGTTCTGATCAACAACGCCGGGCTGTTCGCCGCCAACCCGCTCGACGGGTCGGACATCGCCTGGCTCGACAATTGGGAAGACACACTGCGGATCAACCTGACCAGCGCTGCGCTGCTGAGCCGCTTCGCGGTGCAGCATTGGCTGGAGCGCGGTGTCGAGGGCCGCATCGTCCACATCGCCAGCCGCGCCGGGCATCGCGGCGACAGCCCCGCCCACTGGCACTATGCCGCGGCCAAGGGCGGGATGCTGGCGATGCACAAGACCATCGCCCGGCAATACGCCGCGCACGGGATCCTCAGCTTTGCCGTCACCCCCGGTTTCACCGACACGGCGATGGCGGGCGACTATCTCGAGAGCCGCGGCGGGCCGGCCCTGCTGGCCGATATCCCGCTGGGCCGCGTCGCCGAGCCGGAGGAGATCGCCAATATCGCCGCCTGGCTGGCACTAGAGGCCCCGCCAAGCCTGACCGGTGCGACCCTCGATGCCAATGGAGCCAGTTATGTTCGGTAAAGCATTCGCGGCCCTGATTGCCATGTCCCTGCTCGGCGCCGCACCCCCCGCACCGGCAGAGCGCTCTGCGGCGAGCAAGGACATCGCCGGGGCTTGCGGCGAACGCGACGGCTGGTCGGACCCGGCACCGCCCGCCCAAATCCATGGACGGAGCTGGTATGTCGGCACCTGCGGTATCACGGTCGTGCTGGTCGAAACCTCGGCCGGGCTGGTCCTCATCGACACCGGGCCGGCAGAGGCCGCGCCGCATGTGCTGGCAAATATCAAGGCGCTCGGCTTCGATCCCCGACAGGTGAAGTGGGTGCTGATGACGCACGAACATTTCGACCATGTCGGCGGCATGGCGGCAATCCTGCGTGCAACGGGCGCTAGGCTCCTTACCGGCACCGGCGCGGCCGAGGTCATGCGCTCCGGCAAACCCGCGGCGGACGACCCGCAGGCCGAAGTTCTCGCCGCCGAACCGATGGAGCCGGTCAGGGTCAGCCGCGTCCTCGGTCACGGCAAGGTCTTGGCGGTCGGCGATACCCGTTTCACGCTCCATGCCAATCCGACCCACTCGCCGGGCTCGACCAGCTGGAGCTGGCGCAGCTGCGAGGGCGCAAAATGCCTGACCATTGCGCTGGCCGATTCCAACAGCACGATCTCCGCCGACGACTACCATTTCAGCGATCACCCCGAACGTGTCGAAGCGGCGCGCGAGGGGCTGCGGATCATCGAACGGCTTCCGTGCGATCTGATGCTCACGCCGCACCCCGGACAGAGCGACCTGCTTGCGCGCCTGTCTGGCACGTCGCCCTTGGCCGAGCCGAACGCATGCGTCGCCTATTCGGCACGCGGAAGCATGCGGCTCGCAGACCGTCTCGCCAAGGAAGCCGACGCCAAGTGACCAGCTGGAAGATCGCTGCCCACGCGCCCAAGCCTGTCGTGCAGGCGGCGCTGTTGGCGCATGACGAGATCGACGACTGGGACTGGGAGGTGATCGTCTCGGGCCGCGAGGTCGACAAGGACCGACCCGATGAGTGGGTGCTGGAAGGCTGGTATCCGCGCAGGCCGAGCAAGGCGGACAAGGCCGCCCTCGCCGCCCTGTTCGCCGATGGCGCGCCCGAACTCTTCGTCGAGAAACTGCCCGAAGAGGACTGGGTCACGCTGAGCCAGCAAGGCGCGCAGCCGATCCGCGCGGCGCGGTTCCATGTCCATACGCCGGATTTCCCGCCAGACCCAACGCCCGGAACCGTCAACTTCGCCATTCCTGCCAGCCAGGCCTTTGGCACAGGGCAGCACGCCACCACCGCCGGGTGTCTCGCCATGCTCGACCTGATGAAGCGCGAGGGCGTGGTCGCGCGCAACGTGGCCGATATCGGCACCGGCACCGGCCTGCTCGCCTTCGCCGCATTGGCGCTGTGGCCCCGCGCCTACGCCACCGCGACCGATATCGACGCGGTCTGCGTGCCGGTGATCGAGGACAACGCCGCCAGCAACGGCATCGCCATGGGCGGTGGCGCGGGCGAAGTCACCATGATCATTGCTGACGGGATGGACGATCCGCTGATCCATGCGCGCGGGCCCTACGACCTGCTGATCGCCAACATCCTTGCCGGGCCGCTGATCGGCCTCGCCGCCGATTTCGCCGACCATGTCCCGCCCGGCGGCCACATGCTGCTGGCTGGGCTGCTGGAAACGCAGGAAGCAAACGTCCGGCGCGCCTGTCGCAAGGCGGGGTTCCGGCTGGCGCGGCGGCTGGTCAATGGCGACTGGTCGATCCTGTGGCTACGCAAGCGGCGGATGGCCTGAGCACGTTTCATCGGGGGAGAGAACGATGACCTACACCACCATCACCGTCGAGAAACGCGGCGAGGTCGACTGGCTCACGCTCAACCGGCCGCAAGCCATGAACGCCATCACCCTGCAAATGGTGGCCGAGCTCAACGACTATTTCGGCGGGCTCTATAACGACGGCAGCGTGCGCGTGGTGGTGATGCGCGGCGCTGGCACGGCGTTCTGCGCCGGGCTCGACATCAAGGAGCGCGCCGGGGACAACGGCGCCGAAATCCCCTTCGGCGGGGGCTTCGGTTTCCAGGGCTATCTTGCCGATGTCTATGTGAAGATGCGCCGCTGCCCGCAGGTGATCGTCTCGCTGGTCCACGGCCCCGCCTGCGGCGGCGGCTTCGCCTTCGCGCTCGCCAGCGATATCCGCATCGCCGGGGAAAGCGCGCGGATGAACGCCGCCTTCATCCGCCTTGGCCTGTCGTCCTGCGACATGGGGGTGAGCTATTTCCTCCCCCGCCTCGTCGGCCATTCGCTGGCGAGCGAGCTGATGCTGACGGGCCGCTTCATCCATGCCGGGCGGGCGCTGGCAGCCAATCTCGTCAGCGAGATCGTGCCCGATGCCGAACTGGAAGCGGCGGGGACGCGCTGGGCCGAGGAGTTGCTTGCCGCCTCCCCCATGGGGCTGCGCATGACCAAGGAAGGGCTCCAGATCGCCACCGACGCGGGCAGCCTCGAGGCCGCGATGGCGATCGAGAACCGCAACCAGATCATGACCAGCGGCAGCGCCAATTTCCGCGAAGGCATGGCCGCGTTCCTCGAAAAGCGGCGCCCGAACTACAACTCCGAATAGCTGCCGAGGACCTCCTCGAGAAATGCCAGCGCAGCGCGGGTGAACGCCTCCATATTAGCGATCCGATCGTCGCTGCCGGTTTCGGTGACATGCACGAATTCGCCGACCGGGCCGACAACCGCGACGCAGCTCCTGCCCGCAGGCGCACCGCTCGGGTGGCTCGATCCGCCGACAGAACCGCTTTCGGCAATGCCCCAGTCGGCACTGAAATTGTCGCGGATGGCGCGGGCCTGGAGCAGCGCATAGTCCTCGCTCGCCCCGCGCATCCCGGCATATGCCTCGCGTGGCAGGGCGAACAGGACGTCGCGGGCGCGGAGGGAATAGACCACGCCGCCGCCGACGAAAAAGTCGAGCGCGCCGGGAACGGTCAGCAGGCTCGCCGCGACCATCCCGCCGGTCGCGCCATCGGCCACCGCGATCGTCTCGCCCCGGTTCCTCAAAAGTCCGGCAATGCGAAGCGCCTGCGGGTGAATTTCGGCCAGCATCAGGACGGTCCGGCAGGTGTGGCGGGAAGCGGCTCCGGCAGCATGCCGGCAGGCACCGGCTGGCCAAGCGCCGCATAGTGATAGGCGACTACGGCGCGGACCACGCCATGCATCATCTCCATCCGCTGCGGCACCGGCACCGCCGTCCGCCCGATCATCACCGCCACGGCATAGCGCCGCCCGTCGGGCGCGGTAAGGATCCCGACATCGTTGTAGCCGGCCTGTTCGTGCCGCAGTTCCTGCCCCGTGCCGGTCTTGTGGCCGATGCTCCAGCCTTGCGGCACGCCGCCCTTGAGGCGACGCGGCCCGCTCTTCGTCTGCGCGAGCAGGGCGAGCAGGTGATTGGCGGTGGCCGACTGCAGCACTTCCCCGCGTGCGATCCGGCCCAGCGCCACCGCGATGGCCCGCGGGCTCGCCCCGTCGACCGGATCGGTGACGTAGGCGTCGAAAGCGATGCGCCGCTGCAAGTCCGGCACTTGCGCCCTGGCCTGGTAGAATGTCCGCCCAACCGCGAAGGACTGGCGCCATTCGAGCCCGGCAATGGCGCTCTGCATTTCGCGTTCGCCTGGGCCGAAACGGATCGTCCCCAGCCCGGCCTGATCGATCGCCGCGCGCACCGCCGACGGGCCGCCGACCCGCTTCAGCAAGACGTCATTGGCCGTATTGTCGCTCTGCGTGATGGCGCGGGCCATCAGGTCCGCATAGTTCGTCCGGTAAAGGCCGCGGGCGACCACGAACTGGCGGACCGGCTGGTGGAACAGCGTCAGGTCGCGATATCCGATCAGGGCCGGTTCGGCGAGGTCGAGCTCGCCCCGATCGACCATCCGCAGCGCCGCAAGCGCGACCCAGAGCTTGCTCACGCTCTGTTGGGGAAACAGTTCGCCGCCATTGAAATCGACGGTGCGCCCGCGCTCGATGTCATGCACCGCCGCCCCGACAAAGCCGTCGAAACCATTCAGCAGCGAAAACAACTGGTCCTCGAGCGCGGTTTCCTCCGCCGCGGGGCCAGCGGCCTGCGCCGGTTCCGCCCCTGCCCCGATCCGGTCGCGGAAGCTTTCCGCGCCGTCCGCGCCGCCTTCGGCCTCGCTACAGGCGATGAGCGAGCAACAGGCGAGAATCGCGAATATCGTGGGCAGGCGCATCATGGGGTTATAGACTGTCCGGAACGCACTTGGGCGCACCCTTGAACCTGGTGCCCGCACTTATCCCCGCCCGCTAGCCTGCGGCGGCAACGATCGCAGCCCAACCCGCCTCGTCGATCACTTCGATGCCGAGCTCGGCGGCTTTCTTGAGCTTGCTCCCCGCGCCCGGCCCGGCGACCAGCAGGTCTGTCTTGGCGCTGACCGATCCGGCTGCCTTGGCGCCCAGCCGTTCGGCCTGCGCCTTGGCCTCGTCGCGGCTCATGGTTTCGAGCTTGCCGGTGAACACCACGGTCTTGCCCGCCACGGGGCTGTCGCGCGTTTCGACGATGTAGGGCGGCGGGCTGACTTTGGAGAGGATGTCGTCCCACACCGCGCGGTTGTGTTCCTCGTGGAAGAAATCGCCGAGCGCCTCGACCACCGCGCCGCCGATGCCATCGATACTGGTCAGGGTTGCGAGAGCCTCCTCATCACCCGAATGGGCGCGTTCAGCCGCGGCGCGCAGCGCGGGCAGCTCGTGGAAATTTTTCATCAGGTCGCGCGCGGTCACGGCGCCGACATGGCGGATGCCGAGCCCGAACAGCAGCCGCGCCGCGTCGGGCTGGCGCTTGTTTTCCACAGATGCCAACAGGTTATCGACAGACTTGTCCTTCCACCCCTCCAGCGCGAGAATCTCGTCGCGGCGCTGACGCAGGCGGAAGATATCGGCCGGGCTTTCCAGCCAGCCGCGGGCGAAAAACTGGTCGATGGTCTTCTCGCCCAGTCCCTCAATATCGAGCGCGGCTCGGCTGACGAAATGCTTGAGCCGCTCGGTCCGCTGGGCCGGGCAGATCAGCCCGCCGGTGCAGCGGACATCGACTTCGCCCTCCTCGTTGACGGCTTCGCTGCCGCATTCGGGGCAATGATCGGGGAAGACGAAGGGTTCGCGTGCCACATCGGGCGTCAGGTTCTTTACCACTTGCGGGATCACATCGCCGGCGCGCTGGACCAGCACACGGTCGCCCGGGCGCACGCCGAGCCGGGCGATCTCGTCGCGGTTGTGGAGCGTGACATTGGTTACCGTCACCCCGCCGACCAGCACCGGGGCGAGGCGCCCCACAGGCGTCAGCTTGCCGGTCCGGCCGACCTGGATATCGATGCTTTCCAGCGTGGTCTCGGCCTGTTCGGCCGGGAACTTGCGGGCGATGGCCCAGCGCGGTGCCTTGGCGACGAACCCCAGCCGCTGCTGGTAGGCAAGGCTGTCGACCTTGTAGACCACCCCGTCGATTTCGTAGGGCAGCGCGGCGCGGCCCGTGCCGATCGCTTCGTAGGCGGCGAGCATGTCGTCCAGCGTCTCGCACCGACGGAACTCGGGCGACACCGGGAATCCCCATGCGGCCAACTGCTGCACGACCTGCGACTGGGTCGCGCCCGGCACGTCGCTGGCCGCACCCCAGCCGTGCGCCCAGAACCGCAGCGGGCGCTTCGCCGTGACGCCGGCATCCTTCTGCCGCAGTGATCCGGCGGCGGCATTGCGGGGGTTCGCGAACAGCTTTCCGCCTGCGGCTTCCTGCGCCGCATTGAGGGCGGAAAAGTCCCGCTTCGCCATATAGACTTCGCCGCGAATTTCGAACACGGCAGGCGCCTCGCCGGTCAGTTGCTGCGGAATGTCGGAAATATGCGCGACATTGGCGGTCACGTCCTCGCCCACCTGTCCGTCGCCCCTCGTCGCCGCGCGGACCAGCGTGCCGTTCTCGTAGCGCAGAGAGCACGAGAGCCCGTCGATCTTGTCCTCTGCGGTAAAGGCCAGCGGCTCGTTCTCGGCGAGGTTGAGATAGCGCCGCACGCGGGCGACGAATTCGGCCACCTCGTCGTCGGAAAAAGCGTTGTCGAGGCTCATCATGCGAACCTCGTGCGTGACCTTGGAAAGCGGCGAGGAGGCGACCGCATGGCCCACGCCCTTCGAGGGCGAATCCTCGCGCACCAAGTGCGGGAACGCCGCCTCGATGGCCTCGTTTCGCCTCACCAGCGCGTCGAACTCCTGGTCGGTAATCTCCGGGTCGTCCTCGGCATGATAGCGCCGGTTGTGGTAGGCAATCTGCCTGGCCAGCCGCATCAGTTCGTTGGCGGCTTCTGCTTCGGTGAGGGTCGAAATATCAGTCATCAGCCTTGGCCAATACCGTCACCCACATCGTTCGGCGAGGCCTGAATCCGAGCGATTGGTACAGCCCGATGGCCCCGGCGTTGTGAGCGTAGGAGTGCAGATAGGGCACATCGCCCCGCGCGCGCTGTCCGGCCATCACCCGCTTGATCAGCCGCCGGGCAAGCCCCTGCCCGCGATATTCGGGCCAGGTGCACACGCCGCTGACTTCGGCCAGGCCCGGCGCAGGCAGCATCCGTTCGCCCGCCATCGCTGCCAATCGCCCGTCGATGCGGATGCCGTAGAACTGGCCGTACCGATGGGTCAGCGCGCCCCATGGCCCCGGTTCGGTGGCAAGCGCGATTTCGGCCATCTCGGCAGCGTCCTCTTCGCCTAGCGTCATGATCGCAGGGTCTGGCGCTTCGTTATCGGGCGGCTCGCCGTCGGCGACCATTTGCACCAGCTCTGCCGTGCGCACGATCTGCGCACCGGGGGGACACGGCGCACTCTCCGGCTCGACCAGCCACAGCCGGTCATCGGGACCATCGAGCAGGGCCACGAGCGCCGCCTGCGCTTCCTCGCCACGATCGCGTGCAGCCGCGAAAGGGCCATAGCGCGGATCGATTCGCTTGGCCGCGTCGGTCCCCTGTGCGAGGTGCGCCAACCGGCCGTGGAGCATGTTCCACACCTGCCGATCGAGCGTGGCATCGACGTCCACAGCCTAGAGACCCTTCAGCACCGCCAGCATCGCCGCCTCGTTGCGCTCGTAGACCGGGTGGCCGGGGGTGATGATGTCGAAATGGCTGGCATCGGGGTTGGCGATGGTCGCGACCCTGGCTCCGGCGGCCGCGATGGCGGCCAATGTTTCGTCGGAGGGGATTGGCAGCTTGGCCTGCAAGAATAGCACCTCGGCCAGTTGCGGCGCATGGGTGCGCGGCGAGATCGCGGCATAGCGCGACGCGGCCTCATCCGGCGTGCCGCCCATGAAGGGATCGACCGACGAGAACTGGCACAGCGCATCGAAAGCGGTGCGCTCAGTCCCGACATCGCCCGGCCCGTCGAGCACGATCGCGGCGCGCGCCCTGACCGGGGGCAGTGCGCCGACCGGGCTATCGGCCCCGCGCCCTGCCGCCAGCCACAGCGCCGGCAGGGCCCCTGCCGAATGACCGACCAGCGTCACCCGCTCGCGGTCTACCCGATAGTTCTTGGCCACCCGGTCGATCAGCGCGCTCGCTGCCTGCCAGTCCTCGAAACTGCCGGGCCACCCGCCGCCATCGCCGACCTCGCGATAATCGACATTGAGCGTCGCTACCCCCTGCTGCTGCCACCGCGTCGCCAGCGCCGCCATATAGGCGGTGTCGGCCACGCCCTGCTTCCAGCAGCCGCCATGCCATATCACCGCCAGCGGGAACGGGCCCTTGCCGTCGGGCAAGCGCAATTCGGCATAGTCGCGTGGCTTGTCGCCAAAACGCAGCACCGCATCGGCCCGCGAGGACGCGAGATTCGCATCGGTCCCCCAGGCCGCCCCGCCTGCGCTAAGCACATGGTCGATCATAGGTTCGCCCCCGTGCACACAAGCTGCGGCAAGCAATGCCAACATTGCGAATGCTTGCCGTCCTAGCACCAATGCACCTCAGCCGCCAAAGCCCAAAGGACGCGTCTCGATCCGCGTGCCGAAGCCAGCGATCATTGCGCGGCCTTTGGCAATCGCCGCCTGCACCGCCGGAAGCTTGATACTGTCATCATGCGCTTGCTTGCTGGCCCAGACTTCGCTGACCCAGATGGAGTCGGGATCCTCAACGCCCTGCGAGACGATATAGGCAAGGTTGCCCGGCATCCCGCTCCCGGAACTCTCCTGAAGGATCGCTGCCAGCTTCGCGCCCTTGCCTGGTACGGCCTTGATCTCTCCGATCAGCCCGTAGATGCCTTCGAATTGAACTTCGTCCATGGCAATTACTGCTCCGTTTTTCGGCTGACATGCGGCGAGAAAGGCCAAGGCCACGCTACCGGTGAAAGAGCGGCGTGAGACAAACATCACACCCCCTCCAGCAACCGGTCTGCCTGCGCCCTCGCTTCGTCCGTGATTTCCGCGCCGCTGAGCATGCGCGCGATTTCTTCCTGCCGCCCGGCTTCATCCAGCCGCTCGACCGAGGTGCGGGTCACCGTGCCTTCGCTGCTCTTGGCGATGCGATAATGCGTGCCGCCGCGTGCCGCGACCTGGGGCGAGTGGGTGACGGCCAGCAATTGCCCGTCGCGAGCCAGCCGCGCCAGCCGCTCGCCGATGGCGCTCGCCACCGCGCCGCCGACGCCGCGGTCGATCTCGTCGAAGATCACCGTCGCCGCCCCGCCCTGCTCCGCCAGCGCGACCTTCAGCGCGAGGATGAAGCGCGACAATTCGCCGCCGCTGGCGATCTTCATCAGCGGGGCGAAGCCTGCGCCGGGGTTGGTCTCGATCAGGAATTCGACCGCGTCGATCCCGGCCGGGCCCCATTTGTCCTCGGGCAATTCGGTGACGCTGGTCCGGAACCGCGCCGCATCGAGCTTCAAGGGCGCGAGCTCCGCCGCCACCGCCGCATCGAGCCGCGCCGCGCCCGCGACCCTTGCCTCGTGCAGCGCACGGGCCGCGCGGACGTATGCCTCGCCCGTCTCCCGCTCCGCCGCTTCGAGCGCATCGAGCTGCGCCTCGCCGCCTTCAATGGCATCGAGCGCGGCTCGGAAAGCGCGCATCTTCTCAGGCAGTTCGTCCACTTCGCAGCGGTGCTTGCGGGCGATGGCACGCAGGTCGAACAGCCGGGTCTCCGCAGCCTCCAGCGCCGCCGGGTCGTGGGTCAGCGCCTCGGCCGCCTTGGCCAGCTTTTCCTCGGCCTCGCCAGCTTCGATGACGGCGCGGTCCAGCGCCGCGAGGGCATCGGCGAGCAACGGGTGTTCGCCAGCGATCCGGTCGAGCCGCCGCGCGGCGCTGCGCAACCGGGCGAGCGGCGCATCGCTGCCGTCCCAGACGTGGCGCAATTCCTCGAGATCGCCCGCCAGCCGCTCGCCTTTCTGCATGTCGGCCCGGGCATTGGCCAGCCGCTCCTCCTCGCCCGCGACGGGTTCGAGCGCGGTGAGTTCGGCAAGATGCGCGATAAGCAGGTCCTGCTCGGCCTTGGCAGTCTCGATTTCCTCGCGCGCGCGCGCCAGCGCGGTGCGGCTGCGCTGCCATGCTGTCCAGGCGGTCGCCACGGCGTCACCTTCGCCGCCGGCATAGCGATCGAGCAGCGCGCGATGCCCGCGCGGGTTCACCAGCCCGCGATCGTCGTGCTGGCCGTGCAGCTCGACCAGCGCGCCGCCGATCTCGCGCAGCAGGGCGACGCCGACGGGCTGGTCGTTGATGAACCCCTTGCTGCCACCGTCGGCCTTCAATTGGCGGCGTATGAGCAGCGGTTCCCACTGATCGATCTCGATATCGGCCTCGTCCAGCGCGTCCGCGATGACCTTGGGAAGCCGCGCGAATTCGAAACTGGCGGTGACGCTGGCCTTGTCCTCTCCGCCCCGCACCAGCCCGCTGTCGGCACGATCGCCCAGCACCAGGCCCAGCGCGTCGAGCAGGATCGACTTGCCCGCCCCGGTCTCGCCCGTGAGCACGCCCAGTCCGCGTCCGAATTCCAGGTCGAGCGCTTCGATCAGCACGATGTTGCGGATGGAAAGCCGGGTCAGCATCTCGCCCCCGCCCTAGCCCATGCCGAGGCGCGCGTCACCGCCCCAGTCGCGTGCCGGTGTGGAATTCGGTGCCGCCGCAGCGGCAGCGCATGTCAGGGGGCAGCGGAACGCGCGACCGGCTTCGGCCGGCGGTCGGTGAACCACCATGCGCGCGCCGGTTCGCGCTGGGCATAGTCCGGCGGCCATTCGATCAGCCGGATATCGTCGAACAGCGCGCGATCGTCATCGCCGCGCCGCGCGCCAAGGTACTTGATCCGCAGGATCGGCCGGAAGGGTGTGGCGGCCCGCTCGGGACCGGGCGGCAGCCGCAGGCCCTTTGCGGAAGGCAACCAGAAATCGAAAGCGACTTCCTGCCATAGCTCGCTCGCGGCGAGGAGCTTCGTTTCGATGGGTTCGCCCTGGATGCCGACGGTCGGCCTGGCCCCTTCGGGCGGCTTGTCGCGCACGATCAGTTCCACTTCGGCATCATGCGGCAACCGCACCCGGGCCTTCATGGTGAAACGGGTGGCATAGACGTCGCGAATGTAGGACGCGGCATGGAGGTAGAAGCTCTTGTGGGCCGCCAGAGGGGCCAGTTCGAGATAACCGTCGCTCGCCTCGTCCCGGGGAAAGGCGATGCGAGCATTGAGCGCCTTCCAGTAACGGTCCTGCGCGTCGCCGAAGACCACATTGGCGAAATCGCCGCGCGGGATGATGTTGCGTCCGTATTCGCTCGCAGCGTCGCCGCACGAAGGGCCGAGGCTCGCAAGCGTGAAGCCGCCGGGCTGGCGGCACTGGGTGCCCGGTTGGGGACGGTTGTCGCGCCATACCGCGGCATGCCCGCCGGTCAGCGCCAGATTGGTGCCCATTTCCTCCGACAGCCAGAAGACCCGGCGCAGGACGGATTCGCGCATCCCCCCGACCGCCGGCACGGGTCGGTAATCCAGCATCTGGATCGGTAGCACTTCCGCCCGCAGGAACTTGCCGTTTTCCAGCCAGACCTTCAGTGCGTAGGTCGAATGGGTATGCGGGTGGTCCTGGTCGAACAGGAAATTGCCGAGCGAATGGGCGATCAGCGATCCGTTGTAGAGTTCGAGACCCTGCGTGACATGCGGATGATGGCCGATCACCAGCGGGCTGCCGAGATCGGCGGCCAGCCGGAAGCGCGGCAAGGACATCTTCGACGGCCGGTCCATGTATTCCATGTTGCCGTGGTATTCCATCACCGGGACATAACCGGCCGCGACCTCGCGCCGCGTGACGCGCTCCACCACGTCGCGCGTGCCCCAGGCCGCCCCAGCCTTGGTCTCGGTCGCCGTCTGGTTCGGCGTCCAGTCGCCGCGCCAGCCGACGAAGCCGTACAGCGCCAGCTTGGTTCCGCGGACATCGACCCGCACTGCCCGTTCCGCCTCGCCGATATCCATGCCCGCACCCGACGTCAGCAGCCGCGCCTGTTCGATCGCCTCGAGCGTGGTGCGCAGGCCGATGTCCCGGTAGTCGGCGACGTGGTTGTTGCCCAGCGACAGGTGGTCGATCCCCGCGCGTTTCATCGCGCTGGCGAGTTCCGGCGGCGAGAAGAACTTGTAGCGCTTGGGCGCCGGCTCCCCGGGGGTAGCCCGGGCGATCACCGATTCCAGGTTGAGCGAGGTGAAGTCGCTCGGTTCGAAATAGGGCTGCATCGGATCGAGCAGCCGGTCGAGATCGGCATCGATGGTATCGTGGTTCAGCACCGGCCTGTCGCGCAGGCCCATGTGGAAATAGCGGCGTCCGGCCATGCTGTCGCCGCCGAAGAACAGCTCGATCCGGCCGGGCTTCTTCGCCACCAGTTCGATCGCGGGTATCGCGAGGCAATCGCAGCCCGGGTTGCGCAGTTCGGCATTGCCGAAAGTCTGGACCGTAGGGAAAATCGTCTCGCCGGCGATATCGATGCGGTAATAGGTCGATAACGGCACCACGGCGCTGAACCGGCCATCGTCTGCCAGGTCGACCGGCGCGCCGTTGATGGCAAGGCGCAGCGGCGCCATGGCGATAGCATCGCGGCTGCCATCCAGCCGGCCCGAGAGCTTGACGGCCGGTGCAGCCGCATGGGCCGCGTCGCCCGGTCCGGCGAAGGGTTTCAGCCACACGGCCACCGCTATGGCGCAGACAAGCCCCGCCAAGAGGCCGAGCGACCATCCGAGAACACCCCTGTGCATCAGGGGTTTCTCGCATGCGACCTACAATATTCCGTTAACCGTGTTTTTCCCGTTCGCCAATTCGGGAAGAAAGGCGGTCCGGGACGAAGGGACGCTCAGCGCGCCGCCAGCGCGGGCGCCTTGTCCTGGATCAGCCCGTAGGCCTTTTCGTACCATTCGTTGCCGGGGTAGTTGGCACCGAGCACGGCAGCGTATTTCTGCGCTTCGACCGGGATGCCCAGCGCCAGCGAGCATTCGACCAGGCGATAGAGCGCTTCCGGCGTGTGGCTGGTGGTCTGGTAGGTATCCACCACGTTCTGGAACCGGATCATCGCCGACGACCATTTGGCGGTCTTCTGGTAGAACCGGCCGATCTCCATCTCCTTGCCGGCGAGGTGATCGTTGACGAGGTCGATCTTGAGCCGGGCGTCGGCAGCATATTCGGTGGTCGGGAAGCGGCGATCCACTTCACGCAGGGCGATCAGCGCCTGCTCGGTGACCTTCTGGTCGCGCTGCACATCGCTGATCTGTTCGTAATAGCTGAGCGCGATCAGGTAATAGGCGTATGGCGCATCCTTGTTGCCCGGGTGGATCTGGAGGAAGCGCTGCGATGCCTGGATCGACTTGGTGTAGTCGCGGGCGACGTAATAGCTGAAGGCGCTCATCAACTGGGCGCGGCGGGCCCAGGGCGAATAGGGGTGCTGGCGCTCGACCTCGTCGAACAGCGCGGCAGCGAGTTTCGCATTGCCCTGGTCGAGCCGGGTCTTGGCCGAGGCGTAGAGCGATTCCACATCGCGGGCGACATAGGCGGTGTCCACGGCATCGTTGGCTCCGCCGCCACAGCCGGCAAGGGCGGCAGCGAGAAGGACGGGAACGGCGAAGCGGCGCAGCGTTGCGGCAGGGGTCTTGGCGAACATGGCAGGCGCTATAACCGTGCCCCCGCTGAACGCCAAGTGAAGTTGGCGCCCGACCGGGGAAACTCGCACGGAAAGCCTCGCTAGGCTGGCGTCAAGCCGCACTCGCTTGCCCGACCGGCCCATGCGGCGCATATCCGCACCCGCCATGACCGACCAAGCGCTCGACCCCGCCATCCATATCCGCCAGCTCGCCACTTCTGCGCGCGGGGCGGCGCGGGTGCTGGCCAGCACTTCGACCGAGGCCAAAAACGCCGCCTTGCTGGAGGCTGCGAAGGCGCTGCGTAACTCTACCCCGGCGCTGCTCGAGGCCAATGCGCTAGACGTCGCCAGCGTCGAGGGCACGAAGGACGCGGCCTTCATCGACCGCCTGCGCCTCACCGAGGATCGCGTGGAGGGCATGGCCGCCGCGCTGGAGGATATTGCCGCCCTGCCCGATCCGGTCGGCCGGGTGCTGGCGACGTTCGAGCGGCCCAACGGCCTCGTCATCGAGCGCGTTGCCGTACCCATCGGTGTCATCGGCATGGTCTACGAAAGCCGGCCCAATGTCGGCGCCGATGCCAGCGGGCTGTGCCTCAAGAGCGGCAATGCGGTGATCCTGCGCGGGGGAAGCGAGAGCCGCCATTCGACCCGCGAGATCGTCCGCGCCATGCAGGCCGGGCTCGGCGCGGCGGGGCTCCCGGCCGAGGCGGTGCAGACCGTCCAGACCACCAGCCGCGAGGCGGTGAGCGCGCTGCTCAAGGGCGTCGGGCTGATCGACCTCGTCATCCCCCGCGGCGGGCGCGGCCTGACCGAGCTGGTCCAGAACGAGGCGGCGGTGCCGACGCTGCTGCACCTCGACGGCAATTGCCACGCCTATGTCCACGCCAGCGCCGATATCGCCAAGGCGCTCGAAGTCATCCGCAATGCCAAGCTGCGGCGCACCGGCATTTGCGGCGCGCTCGAAAGCCTGGTGGTCGACCGCGCCATCGCCCCCGCCTTCGTCCCCGCCCTCGCCGATGCCATCGCCGCCGGGTGCGAGCTGCGCGGCGAAGCTGAGGCCTGCGCGCTCGACCCGCGCCTCGCCCCCGCCACCGACGCCGACTGGGATACCGAATATCTCGCCGCGATCCTCAGCGTGAAGATCGTCGGCGGCGTGGACGAGGCGATCGACTGGATCGAGACCCACGGCAGCCACCACACCGAAACCATCCTGGCCGAGGACGCCGGGGCCGCCCGCCGCTTCATGGCCGGGGTCGACAGCGCCATCGTGATGCACAACGCCTCCACCCAGTTCGCCGACGGCGGCGAGTTCGGCATGGGCGCCGAGATCGGCATCGCCACCGGCAAGATGCACGCCCGCGGCCCTGTCGGGCTGGAGCAGCTATGCAGCTTCAAGTACCTGGTGCACGGGACCGGGCAGGTGCGCGGATAATTTTCCTACACGCGGGTTTTCTGCTTCACGCTCGCAAATGACGAGAAGATCAGACCCCCGCACCACCCGCGCGCTCGTCCCCGCGAGCGAGCTGCCGCCCTTCACTCCCGTCCCGCGCACGTGCCAGCGGCATGACGGCTGGACGCCCGAGCGGCAAGCGCGCTTCATCGAGGCGCTGGCCGATACCGGCTCGGTCCACGCCGCCTGCAAGGCCGTCGATATGAGCCAGCCCGGTGCCTATCACCTGCGCCGCCAGCCGGGGGCGGAGAGTTTCCGCGCCGCGTGGCAGGCCGCGCTCGACCTTGGCGTGCAGCGGATCGAGGACGTCGCCATGGACCGCGCGCTCAACGGGGTGGCGGAGCCGCTCTATTCCTATGGCAAGCTGATCGGCACGCGCACCAAGTACAACGACCGGCTGCTGATGTTAATGCTGCGCAACCGCGCGCCCGAACGGTTCGGGGCCAGCGTGGGCGGCGGCTCTCTGAAGGGCCTCAACGCGGTGGGCAAGATGGAGAAGCGGCGGCTGAAGAAGAAATGGCGCAAGCAGTGGGAGGACGAGCGGGCCGCGCGCGAGGAGGCGGAAGCGGCCACCGAGCTGGAGGAACTCGACGGGCAGCTACAAACCATGGCCGATCGCCACCGCGCCCACATGAGCCCCCGCACCCGCGCCGCCTATGCCGAATATCTGCGGCTGGAGGCACTGGACGAGGCCGAAGGCTATGACCCCTGTGCCGACCCGGAGCATGAATTCTACATCGAGCGGAACGGGGGCGCGGGCGGCGGACTAGCGGAGGCGGAGGAGGACGCAGGCGAGATTTTGGCGCTGCCGGAGCCGGAGGGTGCCGGGGATGAGGAGACGGAGCCAGGGCCGAGGGTGCGGACGTTGCGGGATGGGGGTGGCGTTGAAGATCTCGCCGGGCGCGGTGATGATGAGGTCGAGATTGTATTCGCGGCTGAGGCGTACACGACCGACTGGACTTCCTTATAGCCCGGCAGTGCCTGGATGGCGCCGTTCTTGACAGTGGTTGAAATAGACCAGCTAAGCACTTGCAGTTCATGTAAAAATCGTTTGGATAGGCTCTGGTTGCAGCTTTGCGGTTGTGGGCGACAGGATTCTCTGTTGCTGACCGCTACGCGCTCACGTGGACAAAGCAAGACAACGAAGATCGCCCGAATGACGCTGCGCAGTCGACTTTCCACCGATACAAGGAACAGCCATGAGGCTGTTGAACGGGCATTCGAACACTTCGATCTCTCCACAGATGCTGGTATGGCGGCTACCTTGGCAGCTCATGCCAATTCGTTAGCGCGACTGATCCCTGCTTTATTCGACAGTCCTGAAATCCGCGACGAAATTGCGCGACTAGCCTCTTTAGCCAAGTCGTCTCTGGAAGCCGTGGCAGAGAAAAGGCCGCAGCATTTGACGAACGAGTCGGCCGACTTCGATCCACGCTCGGTCGCTTATGTGGTCTTCGGCTCGCGCCTCGGTGCCTCGGTCATGACCAGACGTCTCGATCGGCTCGGCAAGGAGTGGGACCCACAGGTTAGAGCCTACTTCTCCGATCGTGCGACCATTGCACATTGGCATCGTCTCTGCCGAGAACTCGATGAATGTTCTCTGACAGAAGAGGAAGCCGAGCGCGTGGTGGACGATGCGTGCAAGGTATTTGGAGTGTTTGAACAAGAAGTGGCTGCGCAGCGGGCGTTTATGGAAAGTGAGTTCGAATGATGGAAGTCGACCTGACCAACTGTGATCGCGAGCCCATCCACCAGCTAGGCCATATCCAAAGCTTTGGCTGCCTGATCGTGCTGTCCCCGGACTGGCTTGTCCTGCACGCCTCCACCAATGTGGAAGAGCACCTGGGCCTGGCACCGCAGAACATGATCGGGCTCCCGCTGCGCGCTTTTCTCTCCGAAGGTGCGATGCACGAAATCCGCACCCAGGTGCAAACCTTGTCGTCGCCCGATTCGGTCGGGCGCTGGTACGACCTGCAAGCTTTACCGCAGAGCGAGCGGCTGTTCGATCTCGCGGTTCACCGGTCGGGCCAGTCGACTATCATCGAACTGGAACCTGTTGTCGAAAGCGGGCGACGGCGCGATTTGCTGCCCCAGGTGCGTGGAATGATCGAGCGCCTTAAAAACAGCAGTGACGTGGCCAATCTGTGCCATGAAGCTGCTCGGTTCATGAAAGTTCTCAACGGCTTCGACCGCGTCATGGTGTACCGGTTCGCCGAAGATGAGACGGGTGAAGTAATTTCCGAGGCGGTCGGGCCACAAATGGAACCGTTCCTTGGTCTGCGATATCCGGCAAGCGACATCCCCCGCCAGGCGCGCGCGCTCTACAAGCGATCGCCAATCCGCATCATTTCCAATGTCGATGACGAGCTTTCGCCCATCGTGCCCGAACATGGCAGTGACGGCCAGCCGATCGATCTCTCGCTGAGCACCTGCCGTGCAGTGTCGCCTATCCATATCGAATACCTGCGAAACATGAACGTCGCCGCATCGATGTCCGTCAGTATTATGGATGGCGACCGGCTGTGGGGCCTTTTCGCTTGCCACCACCAATCGCCGCGCCGACTCAACTACGCCATACGCTCCGCCTGCGACCTGTTCGGCCAGATGTTCGGCTTTCTGCTATCCCAGATCATGACGCGCGAGGCATTTCAACATCTCGAAGGCGCTCGTGGTTCGCACAATGCATTGATGCGCCGGCTGGCCGAAGGCAAATCGCTGGTCGAAGATTTTAGCGTCGTAGTGGAAGAACTGTCGACGCTCATCCAGTTCGACGGAGCAATTGGCTGGATCGACGGCCATTTCTGCCACCAGGGGTTCACGCCGACGAAGGAGGAGACGCTGCCGCTGCTCCGGTTCCTCAACACGACGCCGACCGGCGCAATCTATGCCACCGACTCGATCCGGCAGGTCTATCCTCCTGGCGCCGATTTCGTCGCGCGAGCGGCAGGATTGATGGCGCTGCCGGTTTCGCGCAGCCCCCGCGATTATGTCGTGCTATTCCGGCGCGAGGCAGCGCGCAATGTGACTTGGGCTGGGAACCCGCAGAAACCGGTCGAGCTTGGGCCCAATGGTGTGCGACTGACCCCGCGCAAGAGCTTTGAGGCGTGGACCGAGAAAGTTGCCGGCTTCAGCGAGCCCTGGACAGTGGCCGAACGCCATGCCGCCGAGGCGATTCGGGTCACCCTGCTCGAAGTGGTGCTGCGCATTTCCGATGCGGCAAACGCGGATCGCAAGCGCGCGCAGGAGAAGCAGGAACTGTTGGTGGCGGAGCTCAACCACCGGGTGCGCAATATCCTCAATCTCATCAAAGGGCTGATCGCGCAGGGCAAGTCCGAGACGATGTCGGTCGCGGATTTTACCCAAGTCGTCGGCGATCGCATCCACGCGCTTGCCCGGGCGCACGACCTTATCACGAGCACAACCTGGGAACCGGCTTCGCTGAGCGGCATGATCCAAACCGAGGTCGCAGCCTATCTCGGCGCAAAGCAGGGACGCGTGAAACTGCCTGATTTCGACCCCATCATCCACCCCGATGCCTTATCGAACCTCGCTCTGGTGTTCCACGAGCTTACCACGAACTCGGCGAAGTACGGTGCCCTCAGCGATTCCACCGGGCGCATCGACATCGCGACAGAACAACACGAGGATGGCGGCGTCACTATCCGGTGGGTGGAAAGCGGCGGTCCGGTGGTAAAGCCACCGTTGCGGCGCGGTTTCGGATCGACAGTGATCGAACGCTCGATTCCCTTTGAGCTCGGCGGCGAGGCGGAGATTACCTATCCGGTAACGGGCGTGAAAGCTCGCTTCTTTATTCCCGAGCGTTTCGTCGCTTCCTTCGTCGAGCGCGGTGGCAGCCCAGCTGGCAGCGCCCCCGCCGCCGATGACCCGACCCCTCCCCCTTTGGCAAATGCCAGCTTCCCTGGCACTGCGCTGCTGGTTGAAGACAATCTCATCATTGCGCTCGATGGCGAGCAGTTCCTCGGCCAATTGGGCGCGAACAGGGTCCATGTAGCCTCAACCGCTCGGCGGGCAATGGAAGTGCTCGCCGAAGAGAAGATCGATTATGCGGTTCTGGACCTCAACCTTGGGAACGAGACCAGCCTGCCTGTAGCTGCTGAACTGGCAGCACGCAGGATACCTTTCACCTTTGCGACAGGCTATGGAGAGGCATCTGCGCTGCTCGCCGAATTCAAAGATCGGCCGGTTCTGACGAAACCATACGATATGCGCGCTCTCGAAACGGCGCTGTCGCAGATTATGGAAACGAACTAATTTGGATTACAGTGCGGAGGCGGAGGAAAACCGCTTGCTGCTTTGTCAAAGCGCTTCTGTGATCGGAAGCGTAACAGACATCGCTTTTGTTTTGCCATGCACACGTAAGCAAATGGCTTATCGGAGGATGCGTTTGCTGCTCCCTGCGTGCACGCAGACCGGCCGCCTTGCGGGCCCTCGCGCGTCCTTTGTGTCTTAGTGTCCTGGTGCGCGATAAATAGGGGGAGAAAGTCGGAGGTGCCCTCCACCATCCTTCGACAAGCTCAGGATGGTCCCCCCCCACCGTTTCGGGGAGGAACTACTCCTCCCCCATCCTTAGCGCCGCAATAAACGCCTCCTGCGGAATGCTCACATTCCCATACTCCCGCATTCGCGCCTTGCCCTTCTTCTGCTTCTCCAGCAGCTTCTTCTTGCGCGAGATATCCCCGCCGTAGCACTTCGCCGTCACGTCCTTGCGCAGCGCGGCGATGGTTTCGCGGGCGATGATCTTGCCGCCGATCGCGGCCTGGATCGGGATCTTGAACAGGTGGCGCGGGATGAGGTCTTTCAGCCGCTCGCACATGCCGCGGCCGCGTTCCTCCGCCACGCTACGGTGGACGATCAGGCTCAGCGCGTCGACCGGCTCGGCATTGACCATGATGTTCATCTTGACGAGGTCGCCCTCGCGGGTGCCGATCTGTTCGTAGTCGAAGCTGGCATAGCCGCGGCTGATGCTCTTCAGCCGGTCATAGAAGTCGAACACCACTTCGTTCAGCGGCAGCTCGTAGGTCACCTGCGCGCGCCCGCCGACATAGGTGAGGTTGGTCTGGATGCCGCGCCGGTCCTGGCACAGTTTCAGGATGGAGCCGAGATATTCGTCGGGGGTGTAGATCGTGGCCTTGATCCACGGCTCCTCGATCGTGTCGATCCGGTTGACGTCGGGCCAGTCGGCCGGATTGTGGATGTCGATCACCTTCGCATCCTCGTTCTTGGTATGGCCGAGGTGCACGCGGTAGACCACCGATGGCGCGGTGGTGATGAGGTCGAGATCGTATTCTCTGGAGAGCCGTTCCTGGATGATCTCGAGGTGCAGCAGGCCGAGGAAGCCGCAGCGGAAGCCGAAGCCCAGCGCGGCGCTGCTTTCCATCTCGTAGGAGAAGGAAGCATCGTTGAGGCGCAGCTTGCCGATGCTCTCGCGCAGCTTCTCGAAGTCCGCCGCGTCGACCGGGAAGAGGCCGCAGAACACCACCGGCTGCACTTCCTTGTAGCCGGGCAGCGCCTGGGTGGCGCCGTTCTTGACCGTGGTGATGGTGTCACCGACGCGGGCCTGTTCGACCTCCTTGATCTGCGCGGTGATGAAGCCGATCTCGCCCGGGCCGATTTCGGGCAGATCGGTGCGCTTGGGGGTGAAGCAGCCGACCCGGTCGACCAGATGCTGCGTGCCGCCCTGCATAAACCTGACGTTGAGGCCCTTCTTGAGGACGCCGTCGATGACGCGGACGAGGATGACCACGCCGAGGTAGGGATCGTACCAGCTGTCGACCAGGCTGGCCTTGAGCGGGGCGTCGCGGTCGCCCTTGGGCGGGGGGATCTTGGCGACGACGGCTTCGAGCACGTCCTCGATCCCGATGCCGGACTTGGCGCTGGTGAGGACGGCTTCGGAAGCGTCGATGCCGATGATGTCCTCGATCTCCTTGCGGACCATTTCCGGTTCGGCGGCTGGCAGGTCGATCTTGTTGATGACGGGGACGATCTCGTGGTCGTGCTCGATCGACTGGTAGACATTGGCGAGCGTCTGCGCCTCGACCCCCTGCGCGGCGTCGACGACGAGGAGCGCGCCCTCGCAGGCGGCGAGGCTGCGGCTGACCTCGTAGGCGAAGTCGACGTGGCCGGGGGTGTCCATCAGGTTGAGCTCGTAGGTCTCGCCATCCTTCGCGGTATAGCTGAGGCGCACGGTCTGGGCCTTGATGGTGATCCCGCGCTCCTTCTCGATGTCCATGTTATCAAGGACTTGCTCGGACATCTCACGCTCGGTCAGGCCCCCGGTGGCCTGGATCAGCCGGTCGGCGAGGGTCGACTTGCCATGGTCGATATGGGCAATGATCGAGAAATTGCGGATCTTGGAAAGGTCAGTCATCGCCCGCGCCAATAGCGATGCCTGCAAGGCTTGTCAGCAGGGACTATTGCCCGTCTGGCGTCTCCATCAGCGCTGCTTGCGCGCCCTTTCGGAACTGAGATCGACCTGCAGGAACTTCGGCCGGGACTTCGGCCGGCCGGTGTCCGGCATCTGGTAATGCCCGGGCGGCAGCGCGGCCAGCGGCATGCCGGCAGCGGCGAGCATGTATGGCGACACCCGGTGGCGGGTGCACAGGCCATCCGCCCCGTCGCTGATCAGCGGCACTTCGAATTCCACGCCCTGCTCCGCGTCTTCGGACCGCCGGACCTTGCAGATCGCCAGCTGGCCTCCGCCGAGATCCAGCACCAGGTCGGTCCCGAGCGGCACGTCGAGCAATCCCTCGATCCGCGCCCCGGTTTTCGACAGGTTCCGCATGACCGCTTCGTAGCGGTGGTCTTCGTGGATGACGCCGATGCGCCGGAACATCGAAAGCCGCTCTGCCCGGTGCTTGGCCGGGCCGACTGGATCGTACTTCAGCTTGCCGCTTGAAAGCCGTTCGACGATCTCGGCCTGGGGCATGGCCTTCGAGAAAATCCACCCCTGGATCAACTTCGCGCCCCGTTCGCCGACAAGCTGCAGTTCGTCCATCGCCTCCACGCCTTCCGCGACCGTCGTCATGCCCAGCGCGTTGGCCAGGCTGACAATGGCGGTAATGATGGCGGCGTTGTTGTTGTCGGGCTCGGTCGCGCCGCGCACGAAGCTCTGGTCGATCTTGATCTTGTCGAACGGGGCATTGCGCAGATAGCCGAGCGAAGAATAGCCCGTACCGAAATCGTCGAGCGCCAGCCGGACGCCGATCCGCTTCAAGCTCTCGAACATCTCCTGCGTCGTCGCCGGATCGCCGATGAAGACGCTCTCGGTCAACTCAAGCTCGAGGCGATGCGGCGCCAGCTGCGATGCCTGCAAGGCGTTTTTCACTACCAGGGGCAGGTCGGGATGGCCGAACTGCACGGCCGAGACATTGACGGCAACGCCGAGGTCGACCGGCCAGGCCGCGGCATCCTTGCACGCCTGGCGCAGGACCCAGCTGCCGAGATCGCCGATAAGGTTCGCATCTTCCGCAATCGGGATGAATTCCGCCGGGCTTATCCAGCCCCGGTCGGGATGGTTCCACCGTACGAGGCATTCGAAGCTGCGCACCTCATGGGTCTTCGCATCGATCAAAGGCTGGTAATGCAGCTCAAGCTGTTCATGCTGGAGCGCATCGCGCAGGTCTTCCTCGATCTGGCGACGCAGCTTGGCCCCGTCTTTAAGTTCGCTCGAATAGAAGCGGTACTGGCCACGCCCGCCGCCCTTTGCGGCATAGAGCGCGAGGTCGGCGGCGCTGACGATTTCCTCGGCCTCGATCCCGTCGAACGGCGCCACGGCGATGCCGACGGACGTGCCGATGATGGCCCGGGACCCATCAATGGAATAGGGCTGCGACACCATCTGGATGACGCGCGCAGCGAGTTCGCCGAGCCGACCGCGATCTTCGATATCGGGCAGGATAACCTGGAATTCGTCACCACCGAGGCGGCCGATTTCACCATTGCCGCCGATGATCCGCTGGAGTCGCTGCGCAACCTGCTTCAACAGCTCGTCGCCCGCCGGGTGGCCGAGCGTGTCGTTGACCTGCTTGAACCGGTCGAGGTCCAGCATCATCAGGGCGCAGGATCGTTTTGCGACCTTGAAGGCGGCCAAGATCGATTCCAGCCGTTTCGACATGCGGTGACGGTTGGACAGGCCGGTCAGGGAATCGAACTGGGCCAATCGGCCGGTCTCGCGTTCCTGTTCGCGCACGGCGGTGATGTCGCGGGCGCTGCCGCGATAGCCGACGAATTCTCCCCGGTCGTCGAATTGCGGCTTGCCGGAGATCGACCACCAGATGGACTTGTTCGGAACCGCAATACGAACTTCGAGAGCGGTGATGGTGTTGCGGGCGCGCAGCAGGAAGGGAAGCGGGCGCTGGCTTCTCCCTTCGTGATCGTTCTCGTCACGGTCGGGGACGAATATTTCCGATAGTTCCTTGCCCAGCACTTCGTCGGTTTCGCCGAGGATCTGGGCTGCGGCATTGGCCGAAAGATAGATCAGGCGGCATTCGGCATCGGTCGCCCAGAACCAGCCGAGATTGGCACTTTCGAAATCGTCGAGCAGCGCCAGACGGCGCGGGTCGGCCTTGCCGATTGCGCCGTAGGCCTCGCCGGACCCCGCCCTGTCTCCCGAGCGTTTCGAAAAGAAACTTCCCAATGCCATTCCAGCTTGCCTGACCCGATAGACCTTTCTTTTCCGGTGCCGTTAAGTGCAGCGTTCATCCGTTGTCAGGCCGGAATAGCGGCACGGATTTACCATCCGGTTAACCTTATCCTGCCTTGCGCAGGGCAAATGTCGTGTCGCTGATGTGCAGGTCGATCTTGCCCGTGTCCGCCTGCGGCAGCGGGGTGGCGAACTCGACACCCATCCGGTCGTCCTTG
Source organism: Parerythrobacter aurantius (assembly GCF_045291475.1). Taxonomy (NCBI): domain Bacteria; kingdom Pseudomonadati; phylum Pseudomonadota; class Alphaproteobacteria; order Sphingomonadales; family Erythrobacteraceae; genus Parerythrobacter; species Parerythrobacter aurantius. The sequence goes on along the minus strand of NZ_CP147985.1, from coordinate 2,196,954 downwards.
CTCCATCGCGTAGTCCCGGTGACGATGATCTTTTCGGTTACCGCGATGCGGAAAATCGTGCCCGGTGGAACATTCCACAGACCTTCGATCAAGGCGCCGTTGGGCGATATATTGCGGATGGTGCCGTGATAATGCTGATTGTTGTGCTCGAGGATGATCTTGCGCAGCATGCTCTGGCGCGGAAGCCGCGCAGACTGATGGCCCCTTGCAATGGCCGTCAACCCGGTGCGCAGGCGCTCGCTCGCCTCGGCACGTTGCAGCGGCTTTTCGTAGATATAGCCTTGGACATGGCTACACCCGTGCATTCGCACGAGGTCGAGTTCGTCCATCGTCTCGACGCCTTCGGCCGTCGTGTCCATGCCAAGCTCCTGGGCCAGGCTGGTAATCGAAGCAATGATGGCCCCGTTGCGGCTGCCGGGTAACGTCGCGCCGCGGACGAAGCTCTGGTCGATCTTGATCTTGCTGAACGGTGCGGTCCTGAGATAGCCGAGCGAGGAGTATCCCGTACCGAAATCGTCGAGCGCGAGCCTCACCCCGATGGCGGAGAGCGCGGCGAACATCGCGTCGGTATTGTCGTCATCGCTGAGGAATACGTTTTCCGTGATTTCCAGCTCGAGCCGCGAGGGTGCAATCCCGGCGTCGGCAATCGCGCTGGTAATGATTAGCGGCAGCTGCGGATTGGCGAACTGGAGGGGAGAGACGTTGACGGCGCAAAGGACTTCCTCGGGCCAGGAGGCGAGGTCCATGCAAGCGATCCGGATCGCCCATTCGCCCATTTCATGGATGAGGCCCGTATCCTCGGCGATTGGTATGAAGCGGTCCGGGCTGATGTAGCCATGTTCGCCGTGGTTCCACCGCATCAATGCCTCGAAGCCGACAATGCGTTCCGTCGACGTCTGAACGACCGGCTGGTAATGCAGCTCGAGCGAACCATCGTCGATCGCATCGCGCAGGTCCTGTTCCATTTGGGCCCGCGTTTCGGCGGCCGAGTGCAGGTCGTTGGAATAGACATGGCTCCGCCCGCGCCCGCCGTCCTTGGCGGCATAGAGGGCAAGGTCGGCGTTGCGGATCAGGTCTTCGCTGGTTTCGCCATGGGCCGGTGAGATGGCGATACCGACAGACGCGCCGATGATGACGCGCTGCCCTTCGATCGAATAGGGTTGCGATAGCGACCGGATGATCTGTTCGGCAAGCGCCTCCGACCTTTCGGACGGCACCCGACCCGGCAGGACGACCTCGAATTCGTCCCCGCCGAGCCGGCCGACGCGTCCGGCCTCGCCCACGGTCGCTTCGAGACGCTGGGCCACCTGCTTGAGCAACGCATCGCCCGCCGGGTGGCCGAGCGTGTCGTTCACATGCTTGAACCGGTCGAGATCGAGCAGGAAGACCGTGCATTCCCGATGGGCGGGGTTGGGTGTCGCGAGGATTTTCTCCAGCGTCTGCGACATCTGGTGACGGTTGGCGAGACCGGTCAGGGAATCGAAATGGGCGAGGCGCGAGGCATGCTGCTGGCTTCGCCGCTTTTCGGTAAGGTCGGTGCCGGAGCCGCGAAAACCGCAGAAGTTATGGAAACTGTCGAAAATCGGCCGGCCGGAAATAGCCCACCAGCGTTCCTCGCCAGACCCGGCCGCCTTCACGGGCAGTTCGTGGAAGGCGGAGCGGGCGGACAGGTGGAAAGCGATCGTTCGCTCGCCTTCGCGGTTGTCGTGGGAAAGGTCGAACAGGTCCGTGATCGGCCGGCCGATCAGGACGCCCGGCTTCGCGCCCAGGCGCTTGGCGACAGGCGCGGAGATGTAGGTCAGCAAGCCCCGCCGGTCGGTCTCCCAGAACCAGCCGTTGCCGGTTTCCTCATAGTCGCGCAACACATCGATGGCACGGTACAGGACGCGCTCGTCGGCCTGCCTGCGTTCGTCACGCTGCCGGTCGAGGCGGGCATGGTGACGCGCCAGGGCTGCCATCCCCGCGGCGAAGGCAACGAGGATCCCGATGAACGCAGGTTTTCCCGAGTCAAAGGCAAACGGCGCCCATGAGGCAACGATGCAGGCATACATGAACTGCGGCCGACCGGCGAGGAAGGTGGCGATGACGGCGTTGCCGCTGACAGTCGCGCCCACGGCAAGTGCGGCAGCTGTCGCACCGAGGTCGATCCAGCTCGTCAGGCCGAAGCCCAGCAGGACGATCGGCAAAATGCTGACGGCCCCCGCAACGATAAGGACGTGGGTTTCGTCGCGAGGAAAGGCGCGTTCCCATTCTCGCGCTTTCTTCCCTGCTGCCAGACCGATGAAGCTGAGTACGAAGAAGGCGACGGACAGTGACGATGGCAGCCCGCCATACAGGCCGAAGCTGGCCACCAGGCAAACGAGCGGACTTGCGGCGAGCAAATGCCATGGGGCAGGTATCAGCGGCGGCTTGACCCGGGCTTTCCCTCCGCGACTGCGTGAGGCCCCCCGGGCCGAACCGGGATCGCGGCGGTCGTCTCGCGTGCGCTGTGCCGGGGTTTGACCCGCCACCTCGGATCCGGCGGCGACCGCGGCCGGCCCGCCCGCCGCGGGCGCGCGACGTCCCCCATCAGGAATCCGATGTGCTGCCTGCTGTCCGCCCATGTCCTGCTCTATGCCGCGCAACCGGTTTATAAAGGCTAAAGCGCTTGCTGACCGAAGATGCTTAACGGTGCAGGCGGCGAGGCACCTGCGTGGCGCGAAAATGGCCCGATCCTCGCCACTTGCCACGGTCAGGCGATGGGTGCATCGTGGCGATCTTCGGAAGGGGGGAGAATCCTTGCGACATATCGCCATAATCGGCTCGGGTCCGGCCGGATACTACACCGCCGAAGCCGCCCAGAAGCACTGGGGCGAGGACGTTCGGGTCGACATATTCGACACCTTGCCCGTGCCTTACGGGCTGATCCGCACCGGCGTCGCGCCCGACCATCAGTCGATCAAGGGTGTCGCCAAGCGGTTCGAGAAAACCAACCTTTCGGACAATGTCCGTTTCGTCGGCAATGTCACCGTGGGCCGCGACATCTCCATCGGCGGCTTGCAGGCCATGTACGACGCGGTCGTGCTGGCTACGGGGGCGCCTAGCGATCGCCGCCTGGGATTGCCGGGGGAAGAGCTCGGCAACATCTTCGGCAGCGCGGCCTTTGTCGGCTGGTATAACGGGCACCCGGATTTTTCCGGCCTGGCCCCCGACCTTTCCGGGCGCCATGCCGTCGTCATCGGCATGGGCAATGTCGCGCTCGACGTTGCCCGCATCCTCGCCAAGACCCGCCGCGAGTTCGAAGGTGCCGATATCGTGCAACACGCGCTCGAGGCGCTGGAGCGGAGCAAGATCGACACGATCACGATCGTCGGCCGGCGCGGACCGCACCAGATCATGATGACGCCCAAGGAACTGGGCGAGCTTATGCATCTCGAGCGGGCTAGCCCCATGGTCGATCCGGCCGACCTGCCGGAGGAAGCGGACGACACGCTGCTCGAACCCGGCTTGCGCAAGTCAGTGCGCCTGCTGCGGGATTTCGCCGCCATCCCGGCCGGCATCCACGGCGAGACCCCGATAACGATCGAATTCGACATGTTTGCCTCGCCCGTCGCCTTCCATGGCGATGGCGCCGTGCGCGAAATCGAGATCGAGGAGACGCGGGTCGAAGCCGGGCGGGCGATCGGCACGGGCAGGACCTATCGCATCAGGGCCGACCTCGTCGTCAGCTGCATCGGATACCGCACCTCCCCCATCCCCGATGTCCCGTTCGACGAACGGGCCGGCCGCTTCGCCAACGACGACGGCCGCATCCTCAACGGCCTCTACTGCGTCGGCTGGGCCAAGCGCGGGCCGTCCGGCACCATCGGCACCAACCGGCCCGACGGCTTTTCCGTGGTCGAGCGAATTGCCGAGGACATCGCCAGCGGCGCGCTGGGTACCGGCGGCAAGCAGGGTCGCAAGGCGTTCGACGACTATGCGGCCGAGCGGGGCCTCGATATCGTGACCTTCCGCGACTGGCAGAAGATTGAAGAGGCAGAGCAGGCCGCCGCCCGCGACGGCGCGCCGCGCGAAAAATTCGTCGATATCGCTTCCATGATAGCGGCCAGGGGATAAAGGTATCGCAAGGCCGCTGGCGAAGCGGCGTGCAGACAGGCAGAACAAGGGAGAGCCAAGCAAATGGCCGTAGAGTTCGAAGACGAAGCCGCCCAGTACACCACCGCGCTCGGCCCGCTGGTCGGCCTCACGCGCGAGGATATCTTCGGCGCGGTCGCGGTGCTGCTGCGCGAAACAGCCTCCGATCCGCAGCGGATGATGCGCCATTCGCAGGAAATGGGCAGCGACATGATCAAAATCATGACCGGCCAGAGCGAGCTTGCCCCCAGTCCCAAGGACAAGCGCTTCATGGACCCGGCCTGGCGCTACAACCCCTTCATGCGCGCCGGGATGCAGTATTACCTCGCCGTGCAGAAGGGCATGGCCAACTGGCTCGACGAGCTGGAACTGGACGAGCTGGAGAAGGATCGCGCCCGCTTCATCTCCAACATCATCATCGACGGACTTGCCCCCACCAATACGCTGATCGGCAACCCGACCGCGCAGAAACGGCTCATCGACAGCGGCGGGCTGAGCCTCATCAAGGGGCTCAAGAACGCCTATACCGACATGACCCAGAACAAGGGCATGGTCAGCCAGGTCGACAAGCGCCCGTTCAAGATCGGGGAGAACATCGCCACTTCGCCCGGCTCGGTCGTCCTGCGCACGGAAATGATGGAGCTGGTCCACTACGCCCCGACCACCGACGAAGTGTACGAGATTCCGCAGCTGACGATCCCGCCGCAGATCAACAAGATGTACATCAACGACCTCTCGCCCGAGAAGTCGGTGGTGAAGTACCAGCTCGACAACGGCATCCAAACCTTCGTCATCAGCTGGCGCAATCCGTCGAAGGAACAGGGCCACTGGGACATGGCCGACTATGTCCGTTCCTGCCGCGAGGCGATGGAGGCGGTCAGCGCCATCACCGGATCGAAGAAGGTCAATGTCTCGGCCGGTTGCTCGGGCGGGCAGACGGCGGCGATGCTGGCGAGCAAGATGGCGTCCGACAAGGATGACCTGCTCGGTTCGCTGACGCTGATGGTGTGCGTGCTGCATCCCAAGCAGAACGATATCGAGGCCGGCTCGCTGATCAGCGAACACGGGCTTGCCCTCGCCCGCCAGCGCGCGGCGAAGAAGGGCATCATCAAGGGCGACGACCTGTCGCGCGGTTTCGCCTGGCTGCGACCCAACGACCTGATCTGGAACTACGTCATCAACAACTACCTGCTGGGCGACGATCCGCCGGCCTTCGACGTGCTGTTCTGGAACGCCGATGCGACCAACCTTTCGGCCGCGCTGATGGGCGACTTCCTGACGATCTTCGAAACGCTGGCCTTTACGAAAAAGGGCGAAGTCGAGATGGTCGATCACAAGATCGACCTCAGCAAGGTTACCAGCGACCTGTTCATCCTCGGCGGGGTGACTGACCACATCACCCCGTGGAAGGCGACCTATCGCTCGACCAGGTTGTTTGGCTCCAAAGACGTGACCTACGTCCTGAGCCATTCGGGCCACATGCAGGCGATCCTCAACCCGCCAGGCAATCCCAAGGCCAAATACTACCTCAACAAGGGCAAGAAGCTGCCCGAGACGGCCGACGAATGGCAGGCGGGCGCCGAGGAAGTGGCCGGCAGCTGGTGGCCCTACTGGATGGACTGGATGCAGAAGCGCAGCGGCAAGCAGCACGCGGCGCCCAAGGAACTGGGGAATGCGGACTACAAACCGCTGGACCCGGCCCCCGGTCTCTACGTAGTGGAACAGGTCTGAGCCGGCGTTTTTCGCCGCGCGCCGATGAAGGGATCGCACTTGGCGAAAAATCAGCAACTTACCGCCGAAATCTCCATGGAAGAGGTCGGCGGGCGCACGCTGCGGGTGGCAACCTGGCGGCTGGATGAGCCATCGGACCATCCGCCGGTGCTGTTCTTCAACGGCATCGGGGCCAATATCGAAGCTGTTGCGCCACTGGCCGAGGCGCTGAGCGATCGCGGTTTCATCATGTTCGACATGCCCGGCGTCGGGGAATCGCCCGATCCGGTCGTGCCCTACAACCCCTTCACCATGAGCTGGACGACAGCCAGGCTGCTCGACAGGTTCGGGCTGGAGACGGTCGACGTCATCGGCATCAGCTGGGGCGGCGCGATGGCGCAGCACTTCACCCTCCAGCACGGCGGGCGCGTGCGCAAGCTGGTGCTGATCGCCACCACCATGGGGATGCTGATGGTCCCGGGCAATCCGGCCTCGCTGTCGAAAATGGTCGACCCGCGCCGCTATGTCGATGCGGAATTCATGGCCAAGCACTTCCAGACGCTCTACGGCGGCGAGCTGGAAAAATCGTCCGAGAAGTCGAGCCATATCGGCCGCCTCAAGGCCCCCAGCCCGCGCGGCTATTTCTACCAGCTGCTGTGCATGCTCGGCTGGACCAGCGCGCCTGCCCTGCCCTTCCTGACCAAGGAAACGCTGATCATGATGGGCAGCGACGACCAGATCGTGGTGCCGATCAACGGCAAGTTCCTCAACACGCTGATCCCCAACAGCCGGCTCTACACCGTCGAGGGCGGCGGACATCTGTTCCTGCTGACCCACGCCGACGAAAGCATAGCCGAACTGCGCTCCTTCCTCGACGAGGTGGAAATAGAGGAATCCGCGGCGGCCTGACGCCATGTCGCCGGTCGAAACGCGGCAACAGGCGCCCAGCTATTCGCTAGACAGCCCCCCGCGCATGTGACACCCCTCGTTTCCGGAGAGGAGCACCGGCACGGACGGCACGAAGCCGCAGCCGCGCGCTCGCAAACGGGAGCACGCGACGCCTGTGACGGTCACTACACCCGCACATCATGACGACAACTATGTCGACATAAATCATCCCGAACAGCTCGCCCGTCCCACGCACGGCACCGGCGGCGCGATGGACAAGACCGGCTTTGCCTGGGCGGTGTTCGAATGGGCCCGCAACCCCTATTACATCCTGATCGTCATCTACATTTTTGCGCCTTATTTCGCCCGCGACATCATCGGCGCGGATCTGCTGGCGAGCGGCGAACTTGCCGGGATGGACCCCGCTGCGGCGAAGGCTGCGGCCAATGCGCAGGGGCAGGCAACCATCGCGTCGGTGACGAAATGGGCCGGGCTGATTGCGGCGCTGTCGGCCCCCTTCCTTGGCGCAGCGCTGGATCGCGGCGGCAGGCTCAAGCCGATCCTCGCCATTTTCCTGGGCTCGATTGTCGCGTGCTCCAGCCTGCTTTGGTTCGCCATGCCGGGCGGAGAGGGATTGCCGGTCGGCGCGATAATGGCGCTGCTGGTGATCGCCTATGTCAGCTACACCTATTCCGAAGTGACCCACAACGCGATGCTGAGCGTCGCGGGGGAGCCGTCCCGGCTGTCGATGATATCGGGCCTCGGGCTGGGTCTCGGCAATTTGGCTGCGGTGCTGATCTTCATCGCGATGGTCTTCCTCTTCATCCTTCCGGGGGCGGTCCAGTGGCCATTCGCCGAGCCGCAGTTCGGGGTCGACCTTTCGCGCTTCGAACACGCGCGCCTTGCCGGGCCGATCTGCGCCGTCTGGCTGGCGGCGTTCTCGATCCCGTTCTTCCTCAACGCCAAGGACCCCGGCGTTCGCGGCGCGAGCTGGTCCAAGGCGGTCGTTAGCGGCGCGCAAAGCGTCCTACGAACGCTGCGCGAGGCGGCGAAATACAAGGAACTGATGAAGTACCTCATCGCCCGCATGTTCTATGCCGATGCCATGGCCGCACTGCTGGCGCTGGGCGCGGTCTATGTTGCGCTGCTGCTCGAATGGGGTTTCCTCGAAATGCTGTGCTACGCCATCTACGCCTCGGCCTGGGCTTTCCTCGGCGGGCTGTTCGGCGGCTGGCTCGACGGCAAGGTGGGGGTGAAGAATGCCCTCATCATCGAGATCATCGTCATGGTCGTGACACTGATCACGCAGCTTTCGATTACGCAGGAAAGTTTGGGTTTCGGGCTGATCCAGAACTACCAGGTGTGGGACGGTCTGGTATTCCAATCGCTGTCGGACCTGACCTATCTTGCCCTGATCGCGGTCGTCGGCGTCACCGCCACCGCCAGCATTTCGTCGAGCCGCGCCATGCTCGTCACGCTCGCTCCGCCGGGTCGCAGCGGCGAATTCTTCGGGCTCTATGCCATCGCCGGAACTATCACCGTGTGGATGGGCCCGCTGCTGGTCGAATATTTCACCCTGTGGTTCACAAGCCAGCGGATCGGCATGGCCTCGATCTCGGTGCTGTTCCTGATCGGCCTCGCGGTGCTGTTCTCGGTCAGGATGCCGGAGCGTAGCTAGGCAGCCAGTCGCTGAGGATCGCGTTCACTTCGCCCGGCGCATCCTGCTGCACCCAGTGTGATACGCCTGGCAGGCGGCGTACGGTGATGTTCGGCACCCACTCCTCCGTTCCTTCGGTGCAGTGGATATTGAGCGCGACATCCTCTTCGCCCCACACCAGCAGCGTCGGAACCTCGATGCGATGGTCGCCCAGATCGACGCTGTCGCCATGGCGCAGCAGCGCGCGGTAATAATTCACCATGGCGGTGTAGGCCCCGGGGCGGCTGGAGGCAGCGTTGTAGACCGCCTGCACATCCGGCCCAAACCGCTGCGGGTTGCAACTGGTCCGCTCGAAGATCTTGCCGATGGCCTTACCGCCGCCACGCCCGAGCAGCTTCTCGGGCAGCCAGGGCAACTGGAAGAAGAAGATATACCAGCTCCTCTTCATCTGCCGCCAGTGGCGGATCTCGCGTCTGCCGACCATCGGGTGCGGGACGTTCATGATCACCAGCCGTTCGAGCGGACGCAGCCTGAGGATGGCGAAAGACCAGGCGATCACCGCGCCCCAGTCATGCGCGATCAGCGTCACTTTCCTGGCCCCGCTGGCATCGATCAGCGCGGCGATATCCTGCGTCAGGTGATCCAGCGCGTAATTGCGCACGCCCTCGGGCCGCGTGGTGCCGCCATAGCCGCGCAGGTTCGGTGCCCAGACGCGGTAGCCCATCTTGGCGAGATGCTGCATCTGGGCGCGCCAGCTGAAATGCAGTTCCGGGAAACCGTGGACGCACAGGGCAAGGTGATCGTTTTCCCCCTCTTTGGCCCCTGCCTGCGCCACCTCGAAGGTCAGTCCGTTCGCCTCGACCCACTCGATGGTTATCCCGCTCGCCGCATCGGGCGACCAGCTTGCCTGCCGTGTCATCATATCCGCCATGATTCAGGGCTTATCACCCCGCGCCCGCGTGTGCTACGTCGGTTGCAAAGTGAAATGGGAGAGGAGAGAACCATGGCACAATACGATCTCGTCATTCGCGGCGGAACAATCGTCGACGGCACCGGCGCGGCGCGATTTATCGGCGATGTCGCGATTCTGGACGGGCTCATCGCCAAGGTCGGTGAAGTCACCGGCAGCGGCGCCGAGGAAATTGACGCCAGCGGCAAGATCGTCACCCCCGGCTTCGTCGACGTCCACACCCATTACGACGGGCAGGCGACCTGGGACCAAGAGATGGCCCCGTCCAGCTGGCACGGCGTTACCACCGTGGTGATGGGGAACTGCGGCGTCGGCTTTGCGCCTGCCGCGCCCGACAAGCATGAATGGCTGATCGGCCTGATGGAAGGCGTCGAGGACATTCCCGGCACCGCGCTTGCCGAAGGGCTAAAGTGGAACTGGGAAACCTTCCCCGAATATCTCGACGCGCTGGAGGAACTGCCGCGCACGGTCGATGTCGGCACTCATGTGCCCCACGGCGCGGTCCGCGCCTACGTGCTGGGTGACCGCGAGCGGCCGGGCGCGATCCCGACCGAGGACGATATCGCCAGGATGGCGGCGATCGTCGAGGAAGGCGTCCGCGCAGGCGCGCTCGGCTTCTCGACCAGCCGCACCGTGCTGCACCGCGATATCGACGGTGAGGTCGTCCCCGGCACCACTGCCACGGCGGAAGAACTGGTCGAAATCGGCCGCGCCATGGGCCGAGTCGGCCACGGCGTGTTCGAAATGGCCAGCGACATGATGCGCGAATGGGACGAATTCGGCTGGATGGGCCAGATGAGCCGCGAGACCGGCCTGCCCGTCACCTTCGCCGCGCTCCAGTCCATCGCGAAAGAACTGCCGCTGGAGGAACAGATTTCCTCGATGCGGGCAGAGAACGACAATGGTGCGAACATCGTCGCCCAGATTGCGCTGCGCGGCAACGGCATCGTCATGGCCTGGCAGGGCACCGTCCACCCGTTCCGCCTCAAGCCGAGCTGGAAGGAAGTCGAAGGGCTGCCGTGGGAGGAACAGCGGGCAAAACTGCTCGATCCCGAATTCAAGGCGCGGATGCTGGCCGAGCAGCACGATTTTTCCGAGGTCAACCAGGACATCATCGGCCTCATCATGGTAGTGTGCGGCGGCTGGAACATGCAGTTCGAGATGGACCCGGAATTCAACTACGAACCGACCGCGGCGGAAAGCATCCTCGAACGGGCAAAGGCCGCGGGCGTCTCGGGCGACGAATACGCCTATGACCTGCTGTGCCGCGATAACGGCAAGGGCTTCATCTACCTGCCGATCCTCAACTATGCCGACGGCAATCTCGACTTCCTGATGGACCTGCAGCAGTCGGACGACACGGTGAACTCGCTCAGCGATGGCGGCGCGCATTGCGGCACCATCTGCGACGCGGCCTCGCCCACCTTCATGCTGCAGCACTGGGTGCGCGACCGCGCGCGCGGGACCATCACGCTGGAGAATGCGATCAAGCGCCAATGCAACGACACCGCGCGGCTCTACGGCCTGGAGGATCGCGGCGTACTCGCGCCGGGCTATCTGGCTGACCTCAACGTGATCGACATGGACCGGCTCAAGCTGGGCAAGCCATGGCTGGCGTTCGACCTTCCGGCGGGCGGCAAGCGTCTGCTGCAAAAGGCCGATGGCTATGTTTGCACCATCAAGAACGGCGTGGTCACTTTCCGCGAAGGCCAATGGACCGGAGAAGCCCCTGGCAGCCTGATCCGCGGTCCGCAACGGGTCGAGATGCTGGAGGCAGCCGAATGAAGGCGATCCGTACCGGCGGCCAGCCGTCCACCCTCGATACGCTCGAATATGTCGACATCGCTGAGGCCCCCGCCCCCGGACCGGGCGAGATCAGCGTGCGGGTGCGGGCCAGCTCGCTCAACTACCACGACTTCGCCGTGGTCGCCGGGATGATCCCCGCGGCAGCGGGACGCATCCCGATGTCCGATGGCGCGGGTGAAGTCACCGCCGTGGGCGAAGGTGTGACCGACTATGCCGTGGGCGACCTTGTCGTCTCGACCTTTTTCCCCGACTGGCTCGACGGCACCCCGCCGGCCACCGCCTTCACCCGAGTGCCGGGTGACGGGATTGACGGCTACGCCCGTGAAAGCATCACGGCACCCACACACTGGTTCACCCGCGTGCCCAAAGGGTACAATGCGGCGCAGGCGGCAACGCTGACTTGCGCCGGCCTCACCGCATGGCGGGCGCTGTTTGTCGACAACGCGATCAAGCCCGGCGACACCGTGCTGGTGCAAGGCAGCGGCGGGGTTTCGATCTTCGCGCTGCAATTCGCTAAGATGGCGGGCGCGCAGGTCATCGCCACGAGCTCGAGCGGCGAGAAGCTGGAGCGATTGAAGGCGCTCGGCGCGGACCACTTGATCAACTACAAGGAAGTCGAGGCTTGGGGTGCTGCGGTGCTGGGCATCACCGGCGGCAAGGGTGTCGATTGCGTGGTCGAAATCGGCGGCGCGGGCACGCTCGACCAGTCGATGATCGCCACCCGCGTCGGTGGGCATGTCGCGCTGATCGGCGTGCTGGCGGGCTTTGCCGGGCCGGTCCAGACCGCGCTGCTGATGGCCAAGAACCTGCGCGTCCAGGGCCTTACCGTGGGCAGCCGCAAGCAGCAGCTCGACATGATCGCGGCGATCGAGGCCAATGGAATCGTGCCCGAAATCTCGGACCACTTCGCGCTGGCCGACCTCGCCGATGCCTTCCGCCACCAGGCGGCGAACAGGCACTTCGGCAAGATCTGCGTGGATATCTAGGTATCGCGCTCCCGCTTGCGCGGGACGCGCAACCGTGCTTCATTGTCAGGATGTGCACCAATAAACTTCGGGGCTGATCCGCCCGTTCATCGTTGAACGCGCCGCGCTGTTGCGCGCGCATTTCTGCACATCCAGAATTCGGATCCCTCGTATGACTTGGTTCTCCAACAAGGCGCTCAACCGCGTCTATCTTCACAGTGCCATCCAGACCTTCGCCGAAACCAGCGGCGGCGCATTCTTGCTCGTCTTTCTGCTGAAGGCAGGGGTCCCCCTGCCATATGTCCTTTGCTCCTTGGCGGCAGTGAACTTCGGCCGTTATCTGCTGAGACCCCTTGTCCTGCCGCTGGCACGCAGAATCGGCCTTCGCAATACCTTGGTTTGTGGAACCTTGCTGGATTCGGGCAGCTATTGGCTGGTGCCATGCGTCGATGATCTGGATTGGTTGCTGTACGTCTGGATCGTGGTCGGGGCAGTCGGCAGCGTTACCTACTGGACCAGCTACCACGCCTATGTGGCAAGCACCGGAAACAACGAAGCAAGAGGATCGCAAGCCAGCGTAATCGAGGCACTGGCCGGACTGGTGAGTGTGATCGCGCCGGCCATGATGACACTTCTGCTGGTCTTCTCGGGACCCAAACTTGCCTTCATGACAGTGGCTCTGGTCCAGATGGCAGCGGCATTGCCTCTGGTCGGTCTTCCCGCCCGCCCGATCGAGGATGCCAAGCCGGAACCGCGCATCTTGCGCGAAGGGACACTCTTCTTTTTTGTCGATGGCTGGGCAGTTGCGCTCGGATACTACCTCTGGTCGATTGCCTTGTTCGTGACCTTGGGCGAAGAGTTTTCGACTTATGGCGGCACCATGGTCCTTGCAGGCATCGCCGGGGCTGCCGTGAGCCTTTGCGTAGGGCGCATGATAGATATCGGCCACGGAGGCAGAGTGGCGGTCCTCGCATATGGCGCCGCAACCTTGGTCGTGCTCGGCAAGACGCTTGCAGTCGGTACACCCTGGATGGCGATGACCATGACGGCGGTCGCCGCCATGGTGGCCGCGGTGCAAGTACCGGTGGTTATGGCGCGGCTGTACAATCTCGCCCAGGACTCAGGATGCACATTGCGGTTCAACATGGCGACTGAGGGCGGCTGGGACCTAGGGTCGGTCACGGCGAGCCTTTTCGCCGCCGCATTGATCGCCGCAGGATTCTCGGCTCAGTCGGTCATCTGGCTAGCCGCCCCTGCGCTGCTGGCGACGGGATGGATGCTGCGACGAAGCTACGACCGCGATGCTGGAATCTAAGGCTCGATAACGATCCCCACCGCCGGGTCGGCCTTGCCCGCCAGCGTGGCGAGGTAGGCATCCCGCGCGGCCTCCAGCCCCTTGCGGCGGTCGATGGTGATCGCGCCATCGACCGCGCCGAGGAACTGGCCCCAGCTCGCGCCGATCGCCGCGCCCGCGCCTTGCGGACCTAGTTCCTTGAACAGCGCCTGCGCATGGTCGGGGGCGAAGAACAGCGTCGGCTTGGCACCCGGCAGGCCGGGATCGTCCATCCCGCCGCGCTCGCCAACATGGGTTACGCCGACCATGCACGAGTATTTCAGCGCGTCCGCGAAGTGGTGGTGCAGGTTGGCCAGCACCTTCGCATTCCCGGCGAAATCGACCGACACCGTAGGCACCACCTCCAGCGACCCGATATCGTCATAGGCCAGCACCGCGTCGTAGAGCCCCGTGCTTTCGACAAAGCCGACATTTCCCGCAGAAGTCAGCCCGATCCGCTTCACCTGCGGCGAGTTCTGCTTCGCCACGGCGGCGAGGGCCATCGCGGTCTTGGACGAGGCGCTGGTCAGCACCACTTGCCCGGCCCCGAACCAGCTTTCCTTGCGCATCAGGTATTCGATCAGGAAGCCTGTCTTGAACAGCGGGCCGAAGATCATCCGCTCGCCCTCGCGCGCAGGGTCATGCTCCGGATCGGCGGCGAGGCGGGCGTACTGGTTGTAGATCGGGGCCATCGGCTGGCGATAATCCGTCGCGTCGATGAAGCTGCCCTTGGAGACATTGCCCGGAATCACGTCGAGCGTATCGGCCATCGGCAGGTAGCCATAAACGCGCTCGCCCACGGCAATATCGGGACAATTGCTCTCCACCACCCGAGCATGCCCCCACATCGGGACGATGCCCATGCCGTCCGCGCCCTCTCCCTTGGGGGGGAAGAAGTTCCAGTACCCGAACATGTCGCCGATCACTGCATAGGTGACGTTGTTGGCGGTGACCGAAAAGCTCTCGATTGCGAGCCGGACCGCGCCTTCGGCCAGTGGCGTATTGGCCACATCGACGATCTGCGTGGTGGTCAGCTCGTCTTTCCTGACGCGAACTTGGCTGGTCATGCGGTCTCCTCTCGAATTGAGAGAAGCCTAGCCAAACCAGCTCGCACTGGCGAGCGCTGATTCCGCCGTCAGACTCGCATCGGCATCAGCACATAGAGCGCCGGCGAATTCTCATCCTTGCGGATCAGCGTCGGCGCGCCGGCATCGGCCAGGTGCAGTTCGACCGTGTCGCTCTCGATCTGGCTGAGGATGTCCTTGAGGTAACCCGCGTTGAAGCCGATCTCGAAGCCGTCGCTGCTGTATTCGGCGGCGAGTTCCTCGGTCGCGGTGCCGTTGTCGGGCGAGGTGACAGAGAGCGTCACCTTGTCGGCATCGAGCCCCATCTTGACCGCGCGGGTCTTCTCCGTGGCGATGGTCGCGACGCGGTCCACGCCCGAGAAAAACGCCTTGGGATCGACCCGCAGCAGCTTGTCGTTGCCGGTCGGGATGACGCGGCTGTAATCGGGGAAGGTTCCGTCGATCAGCTTGGAGGTCAGCACCGTGCCGCCCTCCCCGCCCAAGGTGAAGCGGATCTTGCTGGCCGACAGGTCAACCTGGACATTGCCGTCCATCGCCTCTTCCAGCAGCTTGCGCAGCTCGGCCACGGCTTTCCGGGGCACGATTACGTCGGGCATGCCATCGGCCCCGTCGGGGCGGGCAATGGTGTAGCGGGCGAGGCGGTGACCGTCGGTCGCCGCCGCCTTGAGCACCGGCGTATCCTCGTCCGAAACGTGCAGGAAGATGCCGTTGAGGTAGTAGCGGGTTTCTTCGGTGCTGATGGCGAAGCGGGTGCGGTCAATCAGTTCGGCCAGCACCTTGGCGGGCACTTCGAAGCTGGTCGGCAAATCGCCCTCGACGATGACGGGGAAATCGTCCTTGGGCAGCGTCGGCAGCTGGAAGCGGCTGCGGCCGGCCTTCACCGTCATGCGGTTGTCGGCGACTTCTAGGCTGACCTGGCTGCCATCGGGCAGCTTGCGGGCGATATCGAACAGCAGGTGAGCCGAAACCGTGGTCGAACCGGGGCTTTCCACGCTCGCCGCCGGCATGGTTTCGACAACCTGCAGGTCCAGGTCGGTCGCCATGACCTTGACCGCGCCGCCGGCGCTCGCCTCGATCAGGATGTTCGACAGGATCGGGATGGTGTTGCGCCGTTCGACGACCGACTGCACGTGGGACAGGCAACGGATCAGCGTCGCGCGTTCGATGGTGGCCTTCATCGGTCCTTCTCTCGTTTCTGGTGCGCCCAGAGATGCGAATTCCCCACCGGAATCGCCCCGGGCGCCGGGAAATATGCCCTCAAACCCTAGCGCACCTGCGAACCCTCGCAAGGAGGAAGGCCCAAGGGGCGGGATTCCTTGGGGATAAGTAGCGCAAGCGGCGCCGCTATCGGAAAACTCGGGTCGCTTCGCTGCGTTTGGTGACAGCTTGGGCATATCGTGCCACGGCAGCTGCGATCTTCGCTCCTCCCGCCACGGATGGCTCGATCGGGTTGGCGTAGTCGGCCGATTTAGTACAGACCAGGCGCAGGTCGATCAAATCCAGCCCAAATTGGTGAAGGTGCCGTGTGATGGCATCGTTGAAGACCCCTAGGGCCGTAGTGATCGCGGGCCCCATATTGGCATCGTAAATCGTGCAGAAGGCGGTCGGCAGCCCGACATTGTAGGCGGCATTGACGGCTGCCATGTGATGCGGTGCGAATTCTGCCTTGGCGGCAGCCAGCATTGCCATGGCCGCTGCCACTGTGTGGACGTTCTGTTCAAGCATTGCGGCATAGTGCAGGATGTCATTGCCACCCGTCGAAACCACCAAATGGGTGGCATCGACCGGCAGCTTTTCAAATTGCCCGACGACCTGGCTGCTGATGCTGCCGTCGACTGCCAGAAGGGTAACCTTGTCGCCCGAGTCGAGTGTGCCGCGCAATTGCTGCGCCACGTCTGGCCCGCCTTCGACATAGGCTGCATTGTCGAAGATCGAATCTCCACAAAGGACGACGTGGCGCATTACGTTTCCCCTAGGCGCTCACCATCGCCATGCCGCCGTTCACATGCAGCGTCTGGCCGGTGACGTAACCCGCCTCGCGGCTCGCGAGATAGGCGACGGCGGCCCCGATATCCTCGCCCTCGCCCATGCGCGCCATCGGGATGCGGGCGTTGATCGCGCCCTTCTGGTCGTCGGTCAGCTGGTCGGTCATCGCGGTGCGGATGAAGCCGGGGGCGACGCAATTGACGGTAATGCCGCGGCTGGCGAGCTCCTGCGCCAGCGCTTTCGACATGCCGGTCAGGCCCGCCTTGGCAGCGACATAGTTCATCTGGCCCGGATTGCCCGTGGCGCCGACGACGCTGGTGATCGAGATCATGCGGCCGAACCGTGCCTTCATCATCGGCCGGGCAGCGGCGCGCATCAGGCGGAACGAGCTTTCGAGGTTGATCTTCATCACCTCGTCCCATTCCTCGTCCTTCATCCGCATGGCGAGATTGTCGCGCGTGATGCCGGCGTTGTTGACGAGGATGTCGATCCTGCCGAGCGTATCCACCGTGGCGGGCACCAGTTCCTCGACCTGCGTGGTGTCGGAAAGGTTGCAGGTGATCTCGACATGGTCATGCCCGAACTCGCTGTTGAGCTCGTCGCGAAAGGCACGCAACTTGGCCGGGTTGGAACCCGACAACGCCAGCCGCGCTCCCTGCCGCGCGAGCGAGCGCGCGATGGAGGACCCGATCCCCCCGCTGGCGCCGGTGACAAGGGCAGTCATTCCCTCAAGACTGAACATGGCTATTCCTCGCTGTGATGTGTCCCGGACATCCGGTCATGCCTATTCTCCTGCGCCAGCCGCGGCGAAGGCTGCGCCTGCGTCGTCCGACACCATGCGGGCCGCGATATATCCGCCCAGCAGTTCGGCTTCCTCGCCATTGGCACCCACAGCAGGCGAGGCCAGCACGGCATCGAGGAAGGCGAGTTCCACCCTGGTCGGCTGGCGGGTTGGCTCGCCGGTCATCTCCCCGAAGGAGGTTTCCCGCATGATGCGATACAGCCTGTCGCGGTCG
This sequence comes from Parerythrobacter aurantius, assembly GCF_045291475.1. Taxonomy (NCBI): domain Bacteria; kingdom Pseudomonadati; phylum Pseudomonadota; class Alphaproteobacteria; order Sphingomonadales; family Erythrobacteraceae; genus Parerythrobacter; species Parerythrobacter aurantius. The sequence goes on along the minus strand of NZ_CP147985.1, from coordinate 2,179,425 downwards.
GCCGCAGGCACGTCTTCACGGATGCGGCGGTCGAGTTCGACGATCTTCGGGTTGCGGAGACCCTGCGCTTCCATCATCAGGCCGGCAAACTTGTAGAGGAACGCCTGATCGCCCTGCTGCTCGTTCCAGCCCTGCTGCTCGGTACAGGCATTGATCCGCATCGCCAGCGGGACGACCAGTTCGAGCGACTGGGCCTCGAAGCTTTCCGCCATAACGTCGGCCGAGGCGAGGAAGCCGTCGATCACGACCTGCTCTTCGGCGGTATAGTCGCGATCCATGCAGGCGATGCCGTCGTTGGCCTGCGCCGCTGCGGGGGTCGAAAACGCCAGCACGAATGCGGCAAAAGTGGGCAAACGCTTCATCAAAGTTCCTTCGCCAGCGCTTCGAGGTCTTCCATGGTAACCGCGCTGGTTACGGCCACCCCCTGTTCGATCCGACCCACCATCGGACCAAGTACCTTGCCGCCGAGCTCGACGAAATGCTCCACGCCCGCCGCGCGCATCGCGGACACGCTCTCGCGCCAGCGGACGCGGCCGGTCACCTGCTGGACCAGCAGGGCCCGCTCTTCCTCGGCATCGGTGACCTGCGCGGCGGTGACATTGGCATAGACCGGCAGGATAAAACTCTGCGGCGGGGTCGATTCCAGCGCTTCGGCCATGGCATCGGCGGCTGGCTGCATCAGCGAGCAGTGGAACGGGGCCGAGACCGGCAGCAGGACGCCGCGCTTGATCTCGAAATCCTTTACCATGGCGACGGCGCGTTCGATCGCGCTGCGCTGGCCGGAGATCACGACCTGCGTCGGGTCGTTGTCGTTGGCAACCTCGCAGACTTCGCCTTCGGCGGCTGCGGCGGCAAGCGCGGTGGCTTTCTCGATATCGGCCCCCAGCAGCGCCGCCATCGCGCCTTCGCCCACCGGCACGGCGGCCTGCATCGCCTGCCCGCGCAGCTTGAGCAGCCGCGCCGTGTCGGCCAGCGAGAACGCCTCGACCGCACAGAGCGCGGTGTACTCGCCCAGCGAGTGCCCTGCGACGCAGGCGGCTTTCTCTGCCAGCTTCACGCCGAATTCCCGCTCCAGCACCCGCAGCGTGGCGATGGCATTGGCCATGATCGCCGGCTGGGCGTTCTCGGTCAGCGTCAGGTCCGCTTCCGGCCCCTCGCGCATGATGTCGCTCAGCGTCTGGCTGAGCGCCTCGTCGACTTCCTCGAACACCTCGCGCGCGGCGGCGCTGGCGGCGGCAAGTTCCGCCCCCATGCCCACCTTCTGGCTGCCCTGCCCGGGAAAGATAAATGCGCGCATTGGTAATCTCCTGTCTTGGAGAGCCGGTTACGAGGCGCGGGGCGGACTCGCAACCCCGAAGGGCACCACATGGTTGTCGCCGGTATGGCCGATCCGCGCGCGGCCAAGGTAGGGTATCCCCGCCCGGTCGCACCAGAACCTGGCGATTTCCTCCGCCGTCTGGCCGAATTCGCGGTCGTTCTCCGGCACGTCGGTCACCGCGCCGAGCCGCAAGCCGGCAATCCGGGGCAAGGTGTTGGCGAGGCTGAAGAACAGCCGGTCGACCGAGTAGAGATGCTCGCTCACTTCCTCGACCATCACGACATGGCCGGAGAGGTCCGGCAGCAGCGGGGTGCGGACCATCATCGCCAGGGTGATGAGGTTGAAGGCGACCGTCGGCGTCTTGCCGTCGATCGAGGGTTCGACCCCGCTGGCATCGCCCGAAAACCAGTTGAGCACCCGGCGCAGCGCGCCCTTCCCCGTCTCGCTGCGGGCGCTGACCGGCATGGAGCCATGCACCGCCTGCCCGATGCCCGAACGATAGAGCGCGGCGAGCAGGTAGCCCATGTCGGAAAAGCCGACATAGGTCTTCTCGCGCGCGGCATCGTTCATCCGGGCAATCGCCGCTTCGGCGATGCGCCCAGAGCCATAGCCGCCCTTGGCGAACCAGACGGCGTCGTAATCCGGGTGGTTGGCGCATTCAACCAGCGCCGAAAGACGGGTCAGGTCGTTGCCCGCGAAATGCCCTTCGCTGACGAAGCACTGGTCGTGAAACCATAGTTCGTGCTGCGGACATTCGGCCGCCACCAGCGCCTGCGCGGCGTCGGCCTGTTCGCGGGTAATGGCAGTCGCTGGGGCGCAGATGGCGATACGGGTCATGGATAAGGGTCTAGCATTCGCTTCACAAAGTGCGAGTCCCCGCTTAACCGCATCCCCATGAGTGAACTGCCCGATCCGACCGCCGACCTGACAGCACGCCCGTGGTTCTTCTGCGGCATCGGCGGGTCCGGGATGCAGCCGCTGGCGGCGATACTGAAAGGGCGCGGGGCGGAAGTCGCCGGGTCCGACCGCAGCCGCGACCAGGGCCGCACGCCGGAGAAATTCGCCGCGCTGGAGCGGCAGGGCTTCCTTCTGTTTCCGCAGGACGGCAGCGGCATTACCCGTCCCGAACAGGTGCTGGTAGCCAGCGCCGCGATCGAGGACACCGTGCCCGAGATTGCCCGTGCGAAGGAACTGGGCCTGCCGCGCCTGACCCGCGCCGATCTCAACGCGGCGCTGTTCAATGCGGCGGAAACGGGCGTCGCAATCGCCGGGACCAGCGGCAAGTCGACCGTCACCGGGATGCTGGGATGGATCCTCCACCATGCAGAGCGCGCACCGACGATCATGAACGGCGCGGTGATGAAGAACTTCGTCTCGCCCGATCGCCCCTTCGCCAGCTCGGTGGTGGGCAGCAGCGACCTCTACGTTTCCGAAGTCGACGAGAGCGATGGCTCCATCGCCCTCTACCGGCCCGCTGTCGGGGTGCTGCTCAACGTCAGCCTCGACCACAAGAGCATGGACGAATTGCGGGTGCTGTTCGGCGATTATGTCGCCGCATCGCAGACCGCGGTGATCAATGCCGACGATGACGAGGCGCTGGCACTGGTAGGGCGGGCGCAGCACGCGATCACTTTCGCCATCGACGACAAGGGCGCGACCATCTCCGTCGTCCCCGGCAGCCGCGCCGACGGGCCCACCAGGCAGGCAGCGACAGTCATCGACCGCAGCGACCGCAGCGAGCATCCGCTGGTGCTGGACGTGCCGGGCCGACACAATCTTTCCAACGCCCTCGCCGCCATTGCCGGGGCCAAGGCAGCCGGCGTTCCGGTGGCAGAGGCGGTGGCCGCGCTGGCGGGCTATCGCGGGCTGGCACGACGGTTCGATATCGTCGGGACCAGCCCGTCGGGCATCACGGTGATCGACGATTTCGGCCATAACCCCGAAAAATGCGCCGCGACCCTGCGGACGTTGAAGGCACACCCGGGCCGTGTGCTCGCCTTCTTCCAGCCGCACGGCTACGGCCCCTTGCGGCAGATGGGGGCGGAACTGGCGGAGACCTTCGCGCATGAACTCGGCCCCGACGACCTGACATTGCTGTGCGACCCGGTCTATTTCGGCGGCACGGTCGACCGTCGCGAAGGCAGCGAGCGAATTGTCGATCTCATTGCCAAAGCCGGCGGAAAAGCGCTCCACATCAACACCCGCCAGGGATGCGGCGACTTCCTTGTCGCCAATGCGCGGCCGGGGGACCGGATCGTAGTCATGGGCGCGCGGGATGATACGCTGAGCGAGTTTGCGGCTTCGATCCTGGCGCGGCTCGGCTAGATCGCCCGCGGCCCCGCCTTTTCGCGTTCGACCGCCCGGCGATAACCATCGCGCGTCTTGAGCCGCGAGCGATATTCCTTCAGCCTCTCCGGCACGCCCTCGTCCAGCCCGACCCGCTCGGCCAGGATCAGAGCATAACCGACGCAGATGTCGGCCACGGTGAAGCGGTCGGCACAGAGGTATTTGCGACCTTCCAGCCGCTGCTCGACCTTGACCAGCCGTTTCCAGAACCACTTAGCATAAGCCTCGCCTGCCTCGGCCCAGCCCTTGTCCTTCTCGAACAGGGCGAAGCGCATGTAGACCGTCTGCGGGAAGGTGATCGTCGCATCGGCGTGATAGGTGAAGTCGAGGTATGCCGCATAGTCGCGCTCGCCGGGCGCAATAGCCAAATCGGTCGTGCCGTCCTTCGTCGCGAGATAATGCGCGATGGCGCAGCTCTCGGTCATTTTGGTTTCGCCATCGACCAGCAGCGGCACCGTACCGAGAGGATTGACCTCGAGATACTCAGGCGCGGCAAAGCGCGGCGGGAACGGCAGCAGCTTGAGATCAAGCCGGATCCCCGCCTCCTCCGCCGCCCAGGTGCAGCGCAGCCCGCGCGATCCGGCGCAGGTGTAGAGCGTCGGACGCGCCGACACCTCAGTGCGCCCCGATCTTGAACACCTTATGCACCACGAAAGCGATGATCGCGCCCAGCACCAGCCCGAGCACGGCGGAAAGGCCCGCGTAGGTCAGCCAGCCGAACACCCCGCCGAGCGCGCCGGTCGCGTTCTTCACGGCATATTCCGCCCCGTGGAACAGGTCGTAGATGGCATGGAAGCCGACCTCGTGCGTGCCATGGACGATGATGCCGCCCCCGACCCACAGCATCGCCAGCGTGCCGACGACCGAAAGGAATACCAGCAGCCGGGGCATGGCATGGAGCAGCGCCTTTCCCAGAGATTGCGAGGCCCTGTCCTTCCGTTCTGCCAGGTGAAGCCCGACATCGTCCATCTTCACGATCAGCGCCACCGCGCCATAGACGATCACGGTGATGGCGATCCCGACCGCTGCCAGCGCCACGGCGCGCAGCCAGAAACTGTCGCTCATGGCGGCGACCTCGTTGAGCGAGATCGCCATAATCTCGGCCGACAGGATGAGGTCGGTGCGGATCGCGCCATTGGTGCGGTCCTTTTCGAACTGCTCGAGATCCTCGATCGGATCCTCCAGCGTCTTGCCGTGCTTTTCCGCGCCGAGCTTTTCCATCACCTTTTCCGCGCCTTCGTAACAGAGAAAGGCGCCGCCCAGCATGAGCAGGTAGATGATGGCCTGCGGCAACAACCAGCTGAGCAGCAGTGCCCCGGGAAGCAGGAACAGCAGCTTGTTCTTGAGGCTGCCCTTGGCGATGTTCCAGATGATCGGCAGTTCGCGCGCAGGGGAAAGCCCGGTGACATAGCCCGGCGTCACTGCCGCATCGTCGATCACGACGCCCGCCGCCTTGGACCCGGCCTTGCCGACCGCGACGCCGACATCGTCGATGCTGGCGGCAGCCATGCGGGCGATGACCGAGATATCGTCGAGCAGGGCGGTAAGGCCACCGGGCATGGGCAACTCCTTGGTATGTGCGCTTGACGCCGCCTTGCGATGAAGCACCCCGGCTGGCAAGCCCCGAGGCACGCCTCTTCGCGCTTGCAATATGCGCCAATGCCGCTATGTGCGCCGCTTCCGCGTCCCGAGGGCCCGGAAAAGAAGAAAGCCGGAGGGGCCCCGCAATGGTGCGGATCAGCCAGCGATCGGCAGGAAGTGAAAGGACGCGAGATGGCTCTGTACGAGCATATCTTTCTCGCGCGTCAGGATCTGAGCCAGGCTCAGGTCGACGCGCTGGCTGCGCAAGCAACCGAAATCGTCGAGGCCGGCAAGGGCAAGGTCACCAAGACCGAAACCTGGGGCCTCAAGAACCTGGCCTACAAGATCGACCGCAACCGCAAGGCTCACTACGTGCTGCTCAACATCGAGGCACCCGGTGACGTCGTCGCGGAGCTCGAGCGCCAGACCCGCATCAACGAAGACATCATCCGCTACCTGACCATCCGCGTCGACGAACACGAAGCCGGCCCGAGCGTGATGATGCGCAAGAACGACCGCGATCGTAAGCGTCGCGAGCGGGGAGAAGACTAATGGCCCGTCCGTTTTTCCGCCGTCGCAAGACCTGCCCGTTCTCGGCCAAGAATGCGCCGAAGATCGACTACAAGGACGTCCGCCTGCTGCAGGGCTTCATGTCCGAGCGTGGCAAGATCGTCCCCAGCCGCATCACCGCCGTCAGCGCGAAGAAGCAGCGTGAACTCGCCCAGGCGATCAAGCGCGCCCGCCAGATCGGCCTGCTGCCGTACATCGTGAAGTAGGAGAGAGACCATGGATATCATTCTCCTCGAACGTATCGGCAATCTCGGCAACATCGGTGACGTCGTCACCGTGAAGGACGGCTACGCCCGCAACTTCCTGCTGCCGCAGAAGAAGGCGCTGCGCGCCAACGAAGCCAACAAGAAGGTCTTCGAAGCGAACCGCGACCGTCTCGAAAAGGACAACGCCGAGCGCCGTTCGGAAGCCGAGAAGCACGGCGAAAAGGTTGCCGGCGCCGAAGTGGTGCTGATCCGCGCGTCGTCCAACGCCGGCCAGCTCTACGGTTCGGTCAGCGTCCGCGATATCGTCCAGGGCCTGGCAGACAAGGGCCACCAGGTCGACAAGCGCATGGTCGTGATGGGTAGCCCCATCAAGACCATCGGCATGCACGATGTCACCATCGCGCTGCACCCGGAAGTCCACGTCACGGTCAAGGCGAACGTCGCCCGTTCCGATGACGAGGCCGAGCTGCAGAGCCAAGGCGTCGATGTGCTGGCGCAGATGTTCGCCGACGAACAGCGCGAGATCGAGGAAGCCGCTGCGGCGACCGCGATCCCGGCGATGCTCGAACCGGGCGAAATCCCCGCCGAGCTGCTGGAAGGCGGCGACGACGAAGCCTGAGCTTCGCTGCCACTCGCAAGACACGGATGAAGGGCGCGGCCGCAAGGTTCGCGCCCTTTGTCTGTCCGGCGCGGTCACGGCTTGCGCGCGAAGTCCAGCACCTGCAACTCGATGGTCACCGTCGGCGCGCGCTGGATGCGGCCCCGCACCGCGCCCTTCTCGCAAGACCATTCGAACGTGCCTTCCATCGCCGAAATCGGCGCGATGGCGGCCCCCGTGTCGCACGGCCCGACCTCCTGCTTGAGCGCGGCGATGTCCGCCTTGCGATCCGCGATGTCGCGGTCGAGCGCGACATTGACGGCAAGCGGCGCCGCAAGGGGATCGCCGCTGTCCCACGCCTTGACTGCCAGCGCATAGGCCTCGGCAAGCCCGGCCGCGACGGGCAGCGCCCGGTCCGGCGCTGCGCCCGCATCGCGCAGCATGTGGAGCGCCTTACGAACGCCCGCAGCATTGCTGAAGTATGTCCGGGCGTTGAAACTGAACATCCCCACCCCTGCCTCGGGCAGAAGCTGCATGGTCGAGCCGTAGCCCGGATAGCCGCCGTTGTGCTGGACGATCCGGCCGAGCTGGCAGTCGTCGTAGACCACCAGCCCCATGCCATAGCCGACGCCGACGCGGCAGGGCGGCCCAAGATCCGCGGGCCGCTCGATACCTTCGCGCGGGGTAACCCACTTGACCATCTCGCGCACCGAAGCGCGCCGCAAGGGTCCCGTGTCGGGCGCATTCGACGGCGGCCACGCAGACAGGAGGAAGATCATCCACTTCGCATAGTCGTTGGCGGTGGTCTCGACCCCGCCCATCGCTCCGAAGGCCCCGTCCGCCATGTCCGGCTCGCGGCGGTAGGCGCCCTTCTCCCACCGATAGCCGATCGCACGGCTTTCCGGCGGACTCGCCAGCACATCGTAGCCGGTGCTGGTCATCCCCAGCGGCAGCATGATCTCCTGACGGATGTAATCCTGGTACCGCCGCCCGGAGACATTGGTAACGATCCGCCCCAGCAGGGCGTAGCCGTAATTGGAATATTCATACGCCGTCCCGGGCGTGGTCGCGAAGTCCATCCCGCCGGCGATCAACTGCGTGAAGGCGTCTTCGGACAGGACCTGCTGCCGGTCGCCCCAAGGGTTGTCCTCGACGAAACCGCCGGTGTGGCGCAGCAGGTCTCCGATCGTGATTGCCGGCGCATCCGGCGTCGCCTGTCGCCACTGGCGCATCTGCGGCACGTATTTCGCTGCCGGGTCCTCGAGCGACAACCAGCCCTCGTCCCGCAGTTTCAGGATGGCTGCGGCAGTAAAGGCCTTGGACATGGACGCAATGCGAAACCGCGTGTCCGCATCGACCGGCTCGATCCCGGCCGTGCCCACATCGCGGTCTCCCATGGCTGCGAACACCACCAGCTTTCCGTCCCTTACGATGCCGTAAACCAACGCCGGGACATGGGCCTCGGTCAGCGTCCTTTCGAACAGCTCCTCGATCTTCGGGGCAGTTTGCGCCAAGGCATCGTCGGCACCCGCATCGCCCTGCGCGAGTGCCGGCACCGCAAGAGCCCAGCCGAGGATCGCAGCGGCAACCCCGGAAAATCGCGCTGGCCGCATCGGCATCCTCCCATTCGTGCGCTGCCTTGAATTGTCACGGAATGGCGGTAATGGCTGGTCATGCCAACCATTTCCGACATCATCGAACAGCTTCACGCCATCTACAACCGGGCGACCGCGACCCTGCGGGCCGATATCCTCGCCTTCGCGGCCGAAGGAACCCTGCCGACACCGGGCCGGCGCACCGACGGCACCTATGCCTATCCCGAGCTACGCATCCACTTCAAAGGTGACGGCAACCCGACCGACCGCAGCCGCGCCTTCGGGCGGCTGGAACAGGCGGGGACCTATGCTGCCACCATTACCCGGCCGGCGCTTTTCGCGGACTATCTGGCCGAGCAGCTCGAACTGATCGCCTCCGATTATGATGTGGAGATGGACGTCGGCCCCTCGCGCCAGGAAATCGCCTTCCCCTATGTGCTCGACGGAGACGCCGGGGCATTGATGGCCGGCATCTCGCCGCAGACCATCGCTAAGTATTTTCCCTCGACCGACCTTGCCCTGATCGGCGACGAACTGGCCGACGGGCACGAGCTGGGCGAATTCGGCGCGCCCATGCCGCTCTCGCTGTTCGACGGACTACGCACCGACTATTCGCTCGCGCGGCTGGCGCACTACACCGGCACGCGGACCGAGGATTTCCAGCACTATATCCTGTTTACGAACTACCATCGCTATGTCGATGAATTCGTTGACTGGGCCGCGCGCCAGATAGGCAGCGAGGGCTACACCGGGCTGACGGGTGCGGGCGGGCTCGACATCCGCGCCACGACCGATACCGCACGCAACCAGCTCTCCGACACCGCCTGGCGCAAGCACCAGATGCCGGCCTATCACCTGATGCGGGATGACAAGAGCGGGATCACGCTGGTGAACATCGGTGTCGGCCCCTCCAACGCCAAGACCATCTGCGACCACCTCGCCGTGCTGCGCCCGCACAGCTGGCTGATGATCGGCCACTGCGGCGGGCTGCGCTCCAGCCAGAAGATCGGCGATTTCGTCCTCGCCCATGCTTACCTGCGCGACGACCATGTGCTCGACGCGGTGCTGCCGCCAGAGATCCCGATCCCGCCGATCGCCGAAGTGCAGCAGGCGCTGGCGGGCGCGGCCGAGCATGTCTCGGGCGAACAGGGCTCCAACCTCAAGCAACGGATGCGCACCGGTACTGTCGTCACCACCGACGATCGCAACTGGGAACTGCTCTACAGCTCCAGCGCCAAGCGCTTCTCGCAAAGCCGCGCCATCGCCATCGAGATGGAAAGCGCCACCATCGCCGCCCAGGGCTATCGCTTCCGCGTTCCCTACGGCACGCTGCTGTGCGTCAGCGACAAGCCTCTTCACGGCGAGATCAAGCTGCCGGGGCAGGCCAACCAGTTCTACGAGGAAGCCATCGCCGCCCACCTGCAGATGGGCATCGAAGCCTGCAAGCGCCTGCGCGCCGAAGGCGACCGCCTGCACAGCCGCAAACTGCGCGCTTTCAACGAGCCGCCGTTTAGGTAATATCTTTCAAAGTCTTGAGGGGGGAAATTCGAATGGTCTTGAGTCGCGCGTTCGCTATCGGGGCCTCGTGCCTTGCCCTGTCCGCTGCTACAGTCCAAGCCGCGCCGGTCGCCGGTGCGCCGGCGGAAACAGTAGCCCCCGCTGTTCCCGGAAACGAGAAAGCGACGCTGACGACGCCCGACGGCCGCCAGCTCGACGTTTTCATAACCCTGCCCGCCTCGCCGCGCGGGGTGATCGTCTTCTCCCACGGCGGCGGCAGTTCGCCCCAGGCGACGCAGCTCCTCTACGCCCATCTCGCGCAGCAGGGCTTCGCCGTGCTGGCGCCGCTTCATACCGACTCTCTCAAGATGCCGGAGGAACGCCGCACGAGCCTGCAGGCAGCCCTCGGCACGCGCGCGGGCGACATGCGCACGGTCGGCGGCTATGTCGCCCAGCGCTTTCCCGGCCTGCCGCTCGGGCTCGTCGGCTACAGCTATGGTTCGCTCGCCGCCATCATGGGGGCGGGCGCGCTGTCGCCGGTCATCCCGGGCGAGATCGAAGGCGTCGACGCGGTGGTCATGTTCTCCTCGCCCGGTCCCATTCCCGGGCTGATGGACATGCCGACAGCGTTTACCGGCGTCACCGAACCCACGCTGCTGATCACCGGGACTGCGGATACCGTGCCCGGATTCGTGCCCGACCCCGCGCTACACCTGGTCTATCTCGACCGCCTGCCGGAAGGGGACCACACGGCCTTCGTCGTCAAGGATGCCACGCACGGCTTCATCGGCGGCGCGGAGGCCGGAATGGACGAGGTCGCGCCGCTGGCGATGGACTTCCTCCTCAGCCGGATGCTTGGCGACGAAGCGGCGGGCAAGCGCTTCGACGGGGCGAAGTCGAGCGAGCGGGTGGACGTGCGACGGCGCTAGCCCTTCACTCACCCGCTACCCTGCGGGATGACACGGCGCGCGCATCCGGCTAGCTTCCTTCGCGGGGAGGAGACCACATGACCACACCCAACCGCGCCCGTTCCATCGCCGGACGGGTCGCCATCGTCACCGGGGCTGCGAGCGGCATGGGGCGAGCAACTGCGGAGCTCTTTGCCGCCGAGGGAGCCAAGGTGGCGGTGACCGATCTCGACCTTGCAGCCTGCGAGGCGGTGGCGGCGGAATGCGGCGCGGGCGCCCGTGCCTATGCGCTCGACGTGGCGGACAAGGATGCGATCGTACGGGTGGTGGCACAGATCGCAGCGGACTTCGGCGGGATCGATATCCTCGTCAACAATGCCGGGGTGTCGAGCTTCTGCGCCCTCGACGACGATGCCTATGACGAGACCTTTGCCCGCGCCCTCGCTGTCATGCTGACTGCGCACCAGCGCATGGTCCGCGCCGCCCTGCCCCACCTGCGCCGCAGCGACGCGCCAAGGATCGTCAATATCGCCAGCACAGAAGGCCTCGGCGCAACGCCCGGCGACACGCCCTATGTCGCGGCCAAAACCGGCGTGACGGGCCTGACGCGCGGCCTCGCGGTCGATCTCGGCCCCGAAGGCATTACCTGCAACTGCATCTGCCCCGGCCCGATACTTACCGCGATGACCGACAAGGTGCCCGACGAACACAAGACTATCTTCGCCAAGCGCCGCACCGCCCTCAAACGCTACGGCGACCCGGAGGAAGTGGCGCATATGACGCTGTCACTGGTGCTCCCGGCGGCCAGCTATATCACCGGCGCGGTGATCCCCGTCGATGGCGGACTGATGGCGCGGAATGCCTAGCCTAAGGCAAAGAAAATCCGCGCTTCAGCAGGCCCTGCTTCTCTAGGTTCAGCAGGGCCGCTTCATCATGCCCGGGAACCAGCGCGAGAGCCGGGTTCTCGTCCATCAGCCTTTTGATCGCGATCGTCTGGCGGAACACCTCTTCGCGGTCGTCCTCATGCCCGCCAAACTCCATGACATAGCGCGAGCGCGGGCGGATCAGTCGCACATTATCGAGCGAGGAGGCGGTATCGCCCGCGAACAGAAACTCGCGGCCGTCGGCCTGGCGCACATAGACCATATGCGAGCCCGCCGTATGACCGGGCGCGCGGATCAGCACCACGCCCGGCGCGATCGCGCGGATGCCGTCATATTTCAGCGGGACATAACCCTGGCGCGAGCCTTCAGGCCAGACGGTGCATTCCGGGATATTGCTGAACTGCGCATCGTTCAGGATCGCTTTGGGTAGCAGGTCGGAGAGGTTGGGACTTTGCAGCAAGCCGCCGATGTGATCGCAGTGCTCGTGCGTCACCACGATGGTGCTCGCCGCCGACAGGCCCTTCTGCACGCGCGCCCAGGCTGCCTGATCATAGCGCGTGAGGCGCGGGTCATGTTGCGCGGTGGACTCATCGCTGCCGGTGTCGATGATCAGCGAGGTATCGGGCCAGACCACCCGGTAACTGTTGCGGACAAAGCTCATATCGCTCCAGTCCGTGCCCGTGACCAACGCGATGCGCGGAACGACAACCCAATAGAGCGTCTCGACCTCAATACTGACCGGCGCGGTGCCGGGTAGGCGCGCGGCTTCCTTGCGCAGGGCAGCGATATCGAGCGGGAAGGTTCCCTCGGCAGGAGGGCGATTGTCGTAAAAAAGCCAATAGAACGCGCCCGCCAAGCCCAGCAGCACGGCCAGCAAGGTACCGATCAGAAGCCGTTTCATGCCGCAAATCCCTCCCGAAACCGGCGCTTAGCGCAGTCGGGAGTGGAAAGAAAATATCAAGCGTTCGCTCCTACCCCTTCCCCTTCGTACTCGTCTTCCCGTCCTTCGCATTGGCCGCGATAAAATCGATGATCATCCCGGCAATGTCCTTGCCGGTTGCGCTTTCGATCCCTTCCAGCCCGGGCGAGGAGTTGACCTCCATGATCACCGGCCCGTGATTGCTGCGCAGCATGTCGACGCCGCAGACGTTGAGGCCCATGCGCTTGGCCGCGCTGACGGCGGTGGCGCGTTCGGCGGGGGTGATCTTGGCCAGCTCGGCGCTGCCGCCGCGGTGGAGGTTGCTGCGGAATTCGTCCGCCGCGCCGGTGCGCTTCATCGCCGCGACGACCTTGCCGCCCACCACCAGCGCGCGGATATCGGTCCCGCCGGCTTCCTTGATGAATTCCTGCACCAGGATGTTGACGTTGGCCCCGCGGAAGGCCTCGATCACGGACTTGGCGCTGCTCATCGTCTCGGCAAGGACAACACCGATACCCTGCGTGCCTTCCAGCAGCTTGATCACCACCGGCGGTCCCTTCACCGCCTTGATGATCTCCTCGGCCTGCTTCGGATCGTTGGCGTAAGCCGTCAGCGGCAGGCCGAGGCCATGCTTGGCGAGGATCTGCAGGCTGCGCAGCTTGTCGCGGCTGCGGCCGATGGCAACGCTTTCGTTGAGCGGCCATACGCCCTTCATTTCGAACTGCCGCAGCACGGCGAGGCCATATTGCGTCACCGATGCGCCGATGCGCGGGATGACCGCATCGTACTTGGCCACCATCTCGCCATTGTAGGTCAGGGTCGGGCGATGGCTGGCAATGTTCACCGTGCAGCGCAGCGTATTGAGGATATCGAGCGTGTGCCCACGCTCTTCCGCCGCCTGCTTGAGGCGTTGGTGCGAATAAAGGTCGGGATTGCGCGCCAGCATGGCGATCTTCATCGGGGAACTCTCATTTCTGTCTCAATATCCGCCTGCGCTCGGAGGCGCTCGACTGGAGGTAACTGCGGCCCGAATCGACCACGAACCGGCGCCTGAGGGCCGTCCTGCCGATCAGAATTGGAAATTTCATGTCACTGCGGTCGGCCAGGCTGAATTCGGCAGGGAACGACAGGTCGCCCAGTTGCAGCGTGGTCTTGATGATGAAGCGTTCCTCGCCCTCGCCGTTCGAACTGGTGATGACGCGGCGGTCGGCCCTCGGCAGTTCGATGGTGACGGGTTGGACCCGGAACTGCCCGAGGTCGAGCAGGAACCGCACCCAGCGCTGCCCGTCGCGACTGAACCGTTCGATCGCAACCGCGTGCAGGCTCGACGTCCGCGCGCCGGTGTCGATCTTGGCCGGGATGCGGGCATCGGTCAGCTTCGGCAGGCTGACAAGTTCGCGCCAGCCGACCGTGCCCAGGGGAACGCGCGCGCCGCTCAATCGATGATCGCCATACCGTCACCACCGCCGCTTCCCGGAAGGCGGCGCAGCACCTTTCCGCTGGCGAAATCGACTTCCGCGACCGTGTTGGCCGTCGTTTCGGCGACATAGATACGCGATCCATCGGGCGAGAACAGCAAGGTCACCTGCGTCTTCGCCTCCGCTTCGCCCCGGCTCGAGACGGCAATACTCCGCACCGCCTTGCCCGTCGCCGTATCGATGACGGTCAATCCGCCATCGGCAAGGTCGCTTGTGACAGCGAAATCGCCCTGCGGACGCATTACGATCCGCAAGGGAAAATCGCCTGTGGCGATTCCCGAGCGGACCGCCAGCGTGGCAGGATCGAGCGCGAAGGCCTTGTCGGAGCCGCGCGCCGATACCCACAGCGTCCTGCCGTCGGGCGAGAGCGCGATACCTTCCGGCTCCTCGCCCACCTCGACCGAACGCGGCGCTTCGCCGCCCCGAAGATCGATCAGGGTGACCGTGCGCGAACCGAGGTCGGTCGTCCACGCACGGCTGCCGTCGGGCGCGACCGCCAGCATGTGGGTGCCGCGCTGGCCGCTCGGGAACTCGGTAGCCTTTGCCTTGCCGAGCGGTTTCGACACGCGGAAGATCGACTGGCGGCCTTCGGCGGTTGCGTAGATGCTGCCGTCGGGATGCCACACGATGCCGTGTGGACGCGCCTTGTCGCCGAGATCGATGCTGGCAACCTTTGCCAGGTCGGTCGTACGGAAGATGTCGATCGTCGTGCCGCCGTAGCAGGCAAGCGCCACGTGCCGATCGTCTGGCGAGGTAGCGAGCTCGTGCGGATTGGCGCAGCTTGCCACCTGTTGCACTTCAGCGCCTGTCACGAGGTCGACCTTGGACAGGGTGTTGGCAAACTTGCCCGCCACGAACAGCGCGCCGCGCGCACCGGCAGGCGGCGATGCCGATGCGAAGGACGCTTCGTCCTGCACCGGCCCGCACGCGGCCAGGGCCAGGGCCGAAAGCCCGGCGAAGGCGAGCGGCCTCACCACCCCTGGGGCTTGCCCTTGTTCTGCTCTTCGAGCCATTTCATCAGCGGTGCGAAATATTCGATCATCGCTTCCCCGCTCATTTCCCTGCTGCCGGTGAAGGCCTCGAGCGCATCGGGCCAGGGCTTCGACGCGCCCATCTCCAGCATGGCGTTGAGCTTCGCGCCGACATCCTTGTTGCCGTAGAAACTGCAACGGTGCAGCGGGCCTTTCCATCCGGCCGCATCGCACGCCGCCTTGTAGAACTGGAACTGCAGGATGCGGGCGAGGAAATAGCGCGTGTAAGGGGTGTTGCCCGGGATGTGGTACTTGGCACCCGGGTCGAACGCGTCGGCCGGCCTTGCAACCGGGGGGATGATACCCTGGTACTGCGTGCGAAGGTCCGTCCATGCGGTGTTGTATTCGGCGGGAGCAATCGAGCCGTCGAACACGCCCCAGCGCCATTTGTCGACTAGGTGGGAGAACGGCAGGAAAGCGACCTTGTCCATCGCTTGCCGCAACAGCAGGCCGATATCCTTGTCGGCACCCGGCACGTCCTCGCGCGCCAGCATGCCGATCTGGACGAGGTATTCCGGGGTGATCGACAGCGCGATCATGTCGCCGATGGCCTCGTGGAAGCCGTCGTTGGCGCCTTCCAGGTGCAGGTAATCCTGCGCCTGGTAAGCGCGCTGGTAATAGTTGTGGCCGAGTTCGTGATGGATCACGACGAAATCATCGCCGTTACGCTTGATGCACATCTTGATCCGGATATCGTCCTTGTTGTCGAGATCCCACGCGCTGGCATGGCACACGACCTCGCGATCGGCCGGTTTCACGAACTGGCTGCGGGTCCAGAAGGTTTCGGGAAGCGGATCGAAGCCGAGCGAGGAGAAGAAACCCTCCCCGACCTTGACCATGTCCTTCTCGCTCAGGCCCTTGGCTTCGATCAGCGCGGTCAGGTCATAGCCGATGTCGCCGGCGCCTGCAGGCGCGACGAGCGGGTAGATGTTGCCCCATTCCTGCGCCCACATGTTGCCGAGAAGATCGGCGCTGATCGGGCCGGTCTTGGGCTGCACGGCGTCGCCGTATTTCTCGTTGAGCTTCCATCGCACATAGGTGTGGAGCGCCATGTAGAGCGGCTTCACGTCTTCCCACAGCTGTTCCTTGGCGGCGGCGAATTCCTCGGGGCTCATGTCGTAGTTGGACCGCCACATCGCACCGACGTCGGCGAAGCCGAGTTCCCTGGCCCCCTGGTTGGCGATCTCGACCATGCGGACATATTCGCCCTTCATCGGGCCGCCGACATTGTCGTGCCAGCTGGTCCACATCTCCGCATATTGCGCCGGTGTCAGCTCGAGATTGCCCATCTCGGCCTCGATATCGCTGCCGCTGACGGGCTTGCCGTCGAGCGTGCCCTTGCCCTTGCCATACTGGCTGCCGAGGCTGGTGGCGATGGTGGCCAGTTCCGCAGCCGCACCGGCCGTCGTCGGTGCGGGAAGGACAATCCCCGTGCGCAGCTTGTCGAGCTTGCGGGCGACTTCGGGATCGAGCCCCTCGACCTTCGCATAGCGGGCCGCCTCGAGGGCATATTTGACCGACTTCTCGGTGCCTTCGGCCCCGACCTTTGCCGCCAGCGCATCGGTATCTTCGGTTATGTAGGTCGCGTTGATCCAGTACACCTTGCTCGCTTCGACCGAGAAATCGAACAGGTCCTTTTCCACCATGGCGACCCAGTCGGCCGCGCCCTGCGGGGTCAGCGGGAATTCAGCAGTCGCCTCGGCGGCGGGTTCGTGGTGCTCGGCCTGGGCGGGCGCGGCCAAGGCCAGGGCGAGCGCGGTCAGCGCAGGGGCGACAAACTTCATTGGGGCAATTTCCTCTCGGGCGAACCGGTTTCCGATGTGACCGGTTTGGACTGCCGGCGCGCCAAATTCAAGCGGGCTTCGGCGGGCGACTAGCGGCTCACTGCCGCCTTGCCGTCGAGCACCAGGCCGACCAGCGGGAGCAGGAAACACAAGGTCCAGCCGACCAGCTTCGGATAGGCCATGGCTGCCGCCAGACCTGCTGACACATCGTCCCCCTTCGCCGCCACAAGCTGCGATAGCTGGAGCCCGGTTTCGAGCAGGTCGGCAGCAATGAAAAGTCCGGCAGAAAGGGCCAGCACGGCGCCGAGCCTGCGCACAAGCGGACGCGACCGTCGCATGAAATACAGCCCGCCGAGCAGGCTGCCGGTGCCATACAGCAGGATGAACCCGACATCGCTCAGCATCGCGGTCAGGGCGGACCGGTAAACGCCTGCAGCAGCCCATTCGCGCTGGATGACGTCAACCCGTTCGGCCGTGCCGGCCCGCTGGTGATCGAGTATCCCGCCGGGCACCGTCTCCAGCACGAGCGGCAGGTGCAGCCAGACGGTCACCGCGAACGCGACCAGCCCGCCGACCCACACCATGATGAAGCGTCTCTTTGTAACCATCAGCCCATTATCCCGCTTGCCGGAGCCAGGACGCGATTGCCTGGCCCATTTCCGGCATGGTCACACTGGACATATGCGTGCCGGGCACCTCGGCATAGGACGCATCCGGCAACAACGCGGCAAGTTCGGGCGCCGAGCCATTGTCGCGGTCGTCGCGTCCGCACACCACCAGGGTCGGCATGGTTACATTGGCCAGAGCGGCGAGATCCATATCGGGCAGCGTTTGCAGGAGGAGCCGGGCGGCAATCCGGTCCGTGCCCTGGCTTTTCAAGAACTGCCGCGACAGATAGGCCGGATCGTCGCGGGTGATGGTGTCGAACTCGTCGATCACGCGCAGGAAATGCCGGGCCCGCCTGCTCCATTCGCCCAGTCCCGCCGTTCCCATCCCGCCGATCACCAGCCGCTGCGGCGCCAGCACGCCCTGCGCAACGGCATGCAGCGACGTGCGTGCCCCGAGGGAGAAACCGCCGAGCGCATAGTCCTCCAGTTGCAGGTGATCGACCAGCGCCGCGACATCGCGGACCAGTACGTTTTCGGGATATCTGGCCGGATCGTGGGGGGCGTCGCTTTGCCCGTGGACCCGGAAATCGAGCATGACGACCTCGAAACCCGCCGCCGCGATCGTTTTTGCATGACCCCAGCGGATCCAGTTCATGTCCGAGTTCGAGAACAGCCCATGCAGCAGGACGAAAGGCATGCCTGTGCCTTCCCGGTGGATCGCGAGTTCGACGCCATCGAAGGATGCGAAACGTTCGGTCTTCAACTTACCATACCTGCAAATTCGACCCATTCCTGCGCGCTGCGCGGCTGCTCGTCCATTATCGCGGCATCGGCGGGCAGGCTGATCCACGGCTGCTTGCTCGAAACCCAGACATGGTGGCGAATATCGAGCCGCGGGCTGTTGTCGAGCGTGCCGCAGCGCAGGCTAGCCATGCCGGCGCGGGTGCTGTTCACGGCATAGATCCGCGCCTTGCACGTCGCGCAGCCATAGATGGTCGCATGGGCACCGCTGGGCTGCACATATTCGCCTGTGTCGAGTTCGCCTTCGATGGCGAGATCGCCAAGCGCAAACAGCATGTGCTCGCTAAAGGCAGAGCCCGTCCTGCTCTGGCAATCGGTGCAGTGGCAGGCATAGGGATTGAGGCGGAATCCGGCGCGGAGAATATAGCGCACCGCCCCGCACAAGCACCCGCCCGTCAGTTCGCCCTTCATCGCTGCACAAGCCCCTTCTGCTCCATCCGCCATTTGGCCATTTCGATCCGGTCCTGGCCGAAGAACGGTTCGCCGTCGATCACCAGCGTCGGTACGCCCCAGTGGCCGGCGGCTTCGAGCGCATCCTGATTGGCGGCGATCTCGGCGTCGAGCGCTTCCGCTTCGGCCGCGACCTCCGCATCCAGCTCGGCAAAGTCGAGCCCGGCGCGTTCGGCGGCCCCGGCAAGGTGCTCGCCCACGTGCCAGTTCTCCGCCCCGCCCCAGATCAGTCGCCCGGCCTCGGCGGCGAAGGCAAGCCCCTTTCCGCGTCGGGCAGCCGCCTGCCCGAGCCGCGTGACCCGGCGGATATAGGGCTGGTCAGCGGCGATTTCGCGGGTCTGCACGTTCTGGATGATCGGATCGGGCCGAGGCGGGCCGAAGGGGATGCCGTGGAACTGCGCCACGCGGAACATGTCGCGAAAAGTGTAGCCGAGCCAGTTGGGATGGTTGCGATCGAAGAAATCGGGCTGCCGTACCGCCAGCGGATAGACCGGCCGCAGCGCGATATCGACGGTGTGGGTTTCGGCCAGTTCGCGATACCGCCCGATCGCGAGATAGCTGTAGGGCGAACGGAAACTGAAGAAGAGATCGGCTTGCAGGGTCATGCCCGCCTTGTCGCGCGGATCAGCGGAAGAAGCAATTGACCCCGGCATAGAGGCTGGCAACCTTGCCATCGGCCATGAAGCCGCCGACCGCATCGCCCAGCGCGAATTCGTCGCCGAGGGTGCTGCCTTCGATCGGCGCAAATTGCGGCGATCCCGCGACCCGGTCGCGCGGCGTGCCGACAGTCACGCCGTTCTCGATCGCAACCTTGGGGTTGGCCGCATCGAAGAACCAGCCGACCAGCCGCCCGTCCTGGAAGTTGGCTGTAAAGCCGCCGGCGTAGCGCGTGAACTGCATCGGCCCAGCGCCGCATTCGGCGTTTTCGTCGCGACCCTCAGGCTCGCCGAGGACCGTAGCGAGTGCCTTTTCGGCCTGCGCGCGGTCGGCCGAGAAGGGAATGTCCGACCCGCCGGCCTCGAACCCGCCGCCGCTCAACACGAGCGTACTCGGTACGGGATCCTTCCCGCCCGGGGTGAGGCCGTCATCGCAGGCAGGCAGGACCAGCAGCAGCACAGGCAGGAGCCAGTCGGACCGACGCATGGCCTCAGCCCTTCTTCAGGTGCCGGCGACCCAGCAATTCCGCGATCTGGACCGCGTTGAGCGCAGCGCCCTTGCGCAGGTTGTCGCTCACGCACCACAGGGTCAGGCCGTTGTCTACCGTCGGATCCTCGCGCACGCGGCTGACGTAGGTCGCGCCGTCGCCGGCCGCTTCGACCGGGGTGACGTATCCGCCGTCCTCGCGCTTGTCGACGAGCATCACGCCCGGCGCCTCGCGCAGGATGTCCATCGCTTGGCTCGCGCTGATTTCGTTCTCGAACTCGATGTTGACCGCTTCCGAGTGGCCGACGAACACCGGCACGCGCACGCAGGTGGCGTTCAGCTTGATCTTCGGGTCGAGGATCTTCTTGGTCTCGACCACCATCTTCCACTCTTCCTTGGTCGAGCCGTCGTCCATGAAGACGTCGATATGCGGAATGACGTTGAAGGCGATCTGCTTGGTGAACTTCTTCTGTTCGAGCGGGTCGCCGACGAAGATCGCACGGCTCTGTTCGAACAGCTCGTCCATGCCCGCCTTGCCCGCGCCGGACACAGACTGATAGGTGCTCACCACCACGCGCTTGATCGTCGCCGCATCGTGCAACGGCTTCAGCGCCACGACCAGCTGCGCGGTCGAGCAGTTGGGATTGGCGATGATGTTCTTCTTCGCATAGCCGTCGATCGCTTCCGGATTCACCTCGGGCACAATCAACGGCACGTCGGGGTCCATGCGGAAATGCGAGCTGTTGTCGATCACGACGCAGCCGGCCGCGCCGGCCTTGGGCGCGTATTCCTTGGCCGGGCCACCGCCAGCCGCGAACAAGGCAATGTCCCAGCCGGTGAAGTCGAAATGCTCGATGTTCTTGCACTTGAGCATGCGGCCGGTGTCGCCAAACTCGACCTCGGTGCCGACCGAGCGCGACGATGCAACGGCGGCAAGTTCGTCGCACGGGAATTCCCGCTCGGCGAGGATCTGCATCATTTCACGACCGACATTCCCGGTCGCTCCGACGACGGCTACGCGATAGCCCATTCAAGCAATCTCCAAATGCTACGGCGCGCGGCCATACAGCCATATTGCTGCGGTGCAAAACACAACCGCTTCACCCGGCAAAAGTGCTACTCCGGCGGCACCACCCCGTGCGCTTCGAGGAAGCGGAAGATGCTGTTCCAAAGGTGCGGCGAAATCTGCTCGCCGCCGACGCTGTGGGTATAGCCGGGATAGAGCATCATCTCGAACGGGCGGTTGGCTTCCTGCAGCACCGAGATCAGCTCCGACGAGTTCTCGAATACCACATTGTCGTCGGCCATGCCGTGGATCAGCAGCAGCGGATCGGTCATCCTGGTCGCATCGGGAATGGCGCTGGCCTTGGCATAGGCCTCGGGCACTTCGCGCGGATCGCCCATGAAGCGTTCGGTGTAATGGGTGTCGTACAGCTCCCATCTGGTCACCGGTGCGCCCGAAATCCCGGCCGCATAGAGCCCGGGATCGGCCTGCAATTGCTTCAATGTCATGTATCCGCCGTAGGACCAGCCGTAGATCGCGATCTTGTCCGGATCGACGAAGTCGAGCGTCTTGAGATATTCCGCCCCGGCCTTCTGGTCGCGCACCTCGACCCCGCCCATGGCGCGGTAGATCGGCTGTTCGAAGGCGACACCGCGATTGGCGCTGCCGCGGTTGTCGAGCTGGAACCAGATATAGCCCTTGTCGACGATCGCCTGCCGCAGCGCGCCGGCCCAGCCGTTGGCGACGGTCTGCGGCCCCGGCCCGCCGTAGTGGCTGTAGAACACCGGATAGCGCTTGCCCGGCTCCATCTCGGGCGTGATCATTTCCCAGTATAGCTCCGTGCCGTCCTCGGCCTTGATGGTACCGTAGGTGGTCGGGCGATGGCTGGCGAGGAAGGGCGTGTAGGGATGGTCCGCGTCCAGCGCGTTTTCCTCGATCCAGGTCAGCAGCTTGCCGTCGCGGTCCGCGAGATAGGTCTGCGGCGGGCTGTCGTCGCTGGAGCGGGTGACCAGCAGCGTCTGGCCCTTGTCGTCCATGCTGGCGCTATAGGTGAAGCCGGGTTCGGTCAGGCGCTTCGTAGTATGAGGACCGGGACCATCGAAGGTCTTCGAATACACATGCTGCTCGAGCGGATTTTCCTCGCTGGTCGCAACAAAGAAGGCTCGTCGCTCTGATTGATCGACACCGACGAGCTTGGTGACGACGAACTCACCCGCTGTGAACTGCGCCCAGCTCGACATACCGGACTCGATCATGCCGCCCATCGGAGTTGCACCTTCATGCAGCTGATAGAGATGGCCGTATCCATCCCGTTCCGACCACCAAATGAGCGACCCATTATCGAGCCAACGGTAGTTATCGGATAGATTGATCCAGTATTCGGCGTCTGCGGCTTCTTCGACGAAGACCGTACTCTGTGCCCCGGTCGTCGGATCGACGCGCAGCATGTCGAGCTTCGTCTGTTGGCGGTTCTGGCGCTGGACATAGACCGCGCTGCCGTCGGGCGCCCAGTCGATGCGGGCGACGTAGATGTCGGTGTCCGGCCCGAGGTCGATCTTGACCCTGTTCCCGCCGTCCGGGTCCATCACGAACAGCTCGACGATGGCATTGTCGCTGCCCGCCACGGGATAGCGCTGGTCGAACACCTTTGTCCCGGTCGCGCCGATGGCCGCGCGGGTGACGATGCCGACCGGGCTCTCGTCTGTGCGCTGGACGACGATGCGCGTGTCGTCGGGCGACCACCAGTAGCCAGCGAGGCGCGACATTTCCTCCTGCGCGACGAACTCGGCCTCGCCCCAGCGGATGGTGTCGGCTTCCTTGGGCGTGATCGGCGCGGCCTCGCCGCCGGTTTCCCCGACCCACAGTTGGCGGTCGCGGACGAAGGAGACATATTTGCCGGTCTTGCTGAGCGAGGGGTTGAGCTCGCTTTCCTCGGTATCGGTCAGCCGCTGGACGTTTCCGTCGAGCTTCGCGAGGTAGAGATCGCCATCCAGCGGCACCAACAGACCGGACCCGTCGGCGTTCCACTGGTAGGAGACGATGCCCTTGAGGCTGCCGATTCGCGCCCGTTCGCGCTGCATCTTCTCGTCTTCGGAAAGCTCGCGCCCGCTGCCCAGCTTCTCGCTGTCGACCAGCATCGACCACTTGGCGGTCTCGCGGTCATAGGCCCACAGGTCATAGCGCTCGCGGTCGTCGTCCCGGTTCCTGAGCAGAGTAAGATAGCGCCCGTCGGGCGACAGCCTGGCCTGCCGCGGGGCCGGCCCGTTGAGTGAGGGCGAGGCGAATACGCGCTCGAAGGTGAGGTCCTGCGGCTCGCCGCTCACCGGATCGTCCCCGGCAAGGACGGGGGTTGCAATGAAAAGCGAAGCGGTGGCAGCAAGGAGCAGACGCATGGCAACAAGCTGGAACTCCAAAGAGAAATGGCGCCCCGGCATGTAAGCCAGGACGCCCTTTCGTCAAACCCTTTGGGTCGGTGCGCTTATTCGCCCTTGGCCGGACGGTTGTCGCGACGCTCGGCGATACGGGCCGACTTACCGGTGCGGCCACGCAGGTAGTAGAGCTTCGCACGACGCACCACGCCGCGGCGGACCACGGTGATGCTGTCGACGATCGGCGAGTAGAGCGGGAACACGCGTTCCACGCCTTCGCCGAAGCTCATCTTGCGCACGGTGAAATTGCTGTTGATCGAACGGTTCGAGCGGGCGATCACGACGCCTTCGAACATCTGCACACGCTCGCGCGTGCCTTCGATAACCTTCACGCCGACGCGAACGGTGTCGCCGGCACGGAATTCCGGAATTTCCTTGCCAGCCTTGGCAATTTCTTCCGCTTCGATCTGCTGGATCAGGTTCACTGGTCCAAGTCCTTCTTCTTTCGCCGCGCACCAGAGGCAGGCTTGACCCGAGCGTCACTGTAACGCTCCCAAAGGTCCGGCCTGCGTAGCCGTGTGATCTCTTCCGCCTGCGCTTTACGCCAAGCGTCTATCTTCGCATGATCCCCCGATCGCAGCACTTCAGGGATCGTGCGCCCTTCCCATTCAACAGGTCGGGTGTAGTGCGGGTATTCGAGCAATCCGTCTTCGAAGGATTCCTCATGCCCGCTGGAAGGCGCGCCCATTACTCCGGGAAGCAGGCGAATGCAAGCGTCGAGTATGGCCAGCGCCGCAGTCTCTCCGCCGGACAGGACGATGTCGGCGAGCGACACTTCCTCGATCCCGCGCGCCTCGAAAATCCGCTCGTCGAAACCCTCGAACCGGCCGCACAGGATGACGACCCCGGGGCCCTCCGCCAGCTCGCGAATCCGCGCCTGGGTGATGGGCCTGCCACGCGGCGTCATGGCGAGGATGGGGCGCGTGTCGGCCACGCTGTCGATGGCGCTGGCGAGCACATCTGCCTTGAGCACCATCCCCGCCCCACCGCCAGCAGGCGTGTCGTCCACGGTGCGGTGCCGGTCGGCGGCGAAATCGCGGATCTGGACGGTCTCGCACGACCAGTCCCCCCGTTCGAGCGCCTTGCCCGCGAGCGACACGCCGAGCGGCCCTGGAAACATCTCCGGGTAGAGCGTGAGGATGGTGGCGGCGAAGGTCATCTGCGGCGCAGGAATGCCCAGACGGCTTTCCAGAACCTCGCTTCGAGCACCATCAGCTTTGCGATCCATTCCGGCATCGCAAACTCGCGTTCGAGCGTCCTGGCGTCGGCATTGTGGCGATAGACCGCGCCGATCACCTTCCACATGATCCAGCCCTCAAAGGCGACAATGCCAACCATCGCGATTGCCCGAAGCGTCGAGAGCTCACCGATGATGAACTGGTTGGCTTCGGGCACGATGAAGCTAGAAGCAAACAGCCCGATCCCGGCGATGCCCAAGCAGCGAAGCACGCGAGCCTTCCGCGTCAATTCGCTGCTGAATGCTGCGAGATAAACCAGCGGCATGAAGACGCACAGATCGAACAGCGCCACCCACTCGCTGCGGGGATAGGCCGTCCAATCGAGCGTGCGAGCAAAGGCCCATTCTATCGCGATTGTGAGGGGCAACGCGATAAGGAAAAACCACTTCTCGCGCGGCTTTGTCAGCTTCAGTTCCATGAAACACCCTCCTTCGACCTAGTATCCACCGTCAAATCAAACACATCCGGCCGCGAATAATGCCCGTCGGTGTCGAGGCTCGCCAGCCCCTCGGCAATTGCCGCGAGGTCCAGCTCTGCGAACAGCGTTTCCTCGCCCTCGCCCGCTTGCGCGATCACGCTGGCATCGGGCGCGGCGATCAGGCTGCCGCCCTTGTTGAGCACATCGACCGGGATCGCTTCGATCAGTTCCTTGCCTGCTGCATTGCCACCCACACGCTCCAGTCCGTCGAACAGATCGTCCTTGTGCTGCACCAGCCCCGCGGCCAGCACGAAGCACCGCCCCTCCATCGCGTAGTGGCGGCTGGCAATGGCGTATTGTTCGCGCACGGTCGGCCAGGCGGCGACATGTACATGCTCGCCAAGGTTGTGCATCGCTGCGCGGGCGAGCGGCATCCAGTGTTCCCAGCAGATCAGACTGCCAACGCGGCCCCATTCGGCCTGATGCACGCCAATCGTCGAGCCGTCCCCGCGCATCCATACCAGCCGCTCGCCATGGGTGGGGACGAGCTTGCGGTGATCGAGCGGTGCCTCGCCCGGGCGGAAGGTCAGCTGGTTGTTGTAGAGGCTGCTCCGCACCCGCTCATGCGCGCCGATGCTGATCACCGCGCCGCTGGCGTCGCACAGCTCCTGCAAAGGCAGCAACCGCTCGTCCCCCGGCACCACTGCCTGTTCCAGCAGGATGCGGTGCAGCGCCTTGTTGCCGGGGTGGTCCCACAGCGCTGCGCCGGGCGCCTCGTCGAGCCACAGCGGATAACCGCCGAGGAAGGTCTCGCCGAACGCCACCAGCTGCGCCCCGCCTTCGACTGCCTCGCGCGCCAGCCGCACGGCCTTGTCGATCCCGTCCCCGATGGCGAGGGGGATCGGCGCGGCCTGGCAGATGGCGACGGCCAGCGTATTGGGGAGAGTGGTCATGCCCGCGCCCTAGCTTGCCGGGGAGCGCTTTGCCATCCCGTGCGTTGCGGCTGCATGGACGAGGATCACATCGACGACTGCATCATCGTCGGCGGCGGGCCCGGCGGCCTGACGGCGGCGATCTATCTCGCGCGGTATCACCTTTCGATCAGGCTGTTCGATTGCGGCACCAGCCGTGCCTCGCTGATCCCGCGCACCAACAACCACGCCGGCTATCCCGATGGCATTCCGGGCAAGGAACTGGTCGGCAGGATGCTGGCGCAGGCCGAGAAGCACGGCGTGATGCGCGAAGAGAAGAAGGTCATCCATCTCGCCAAGGCGGCGGACCGCTTCATCATCGGCACTGACGAAGGCACGTTTTCCGCCCGTAGCGTGCTGCTGGCGACCGGCGTGTTCAATCGCCACCCGCCGGGCATGAGGGACGACTTCCACGACGAGGTGCTGGCCAAATGCCTGCTGCGCTATTGCCCGGTGTGCGACGGTTACGAAGTCACCGACAAGCGCGTCGGCATCATCGGCACGGGTGAACACGGTACGGCGGAGGCGCTGTTCCTGCGCGGCTTCACCCGCGACATCACGCTGATCGCGCCCGATGGGGAGCACGACCTGTCCGCCGACTGCCGGTTGAAGCTGGACGAGGCTGGCATCGGTCGAGCGCAAGGCCCATGCGGACGCTATGAAATCCGCGGCGAACGTCTGGCGGTCGAAACGGCCAAGGGCTGGCTGGAATTCGACAGCGTCTATCCTGCACTGGGAAGCGATATCCGCTCCGAACTGGCCCAGTCCATCGGCGCGAAATGCGGCGAGAACGGCGGCGTCATCGTCGACGACCACATGCGTACCAGCGTGCCCGGTCTTTATGCCGTCGGCGACGTGATCAAGGGCCTCGATCAGATCGGCCACGCGATCGGCGGCGCAGGGATCGCCGCGACCGACATCCGGAATACGCTGGCCGAGGAGCGCCCGATCCGGCGCTAACCGCCGCAGCCGCCGCAGCCGCCACCTCCGCAGCCGCTGTCACCACTGCTATCGCCGCCGCCGGACCCACTGTCGCTGCCGGCCTGCTGCCGCATGGCATGGACCGGCTCGAACGGAGTGCCGACGAGCACACCGGTACCGAACAAAGCGACCGCAAAACCGGCCTCGGGCGCGGTTGGCGCGCTGCGCAGCCGGGCCGAGCGGTCGCGCTCGGACGAGAGCAGATTTTCCCCGCCCCGCGTGCGCGGGTTGATCGACGACAGGCGCCAGATGGCTAGCACTGCCGTCAGCACCATCAGCGCCACGAGGAAGGCGGTCGGTTCGCCCAAGGCGTCGCCCGCTCGCTGGCGATACCAGCCGAGCGCCAGCACTGCGAGGTAGGGCAGTATGGCCAGCAGGCGCATCTGCCAGCGCGCAGGCTTGTCGATCAGCAGCCCCTTGTCGATCAGCCGCTGCTCCACCCTGCTTGCATGGTCTTTCAAGGCCCTGTGCGCTTGCGGCAGCGAGAAACTGCCGCTGGTTCGCAGGATCGCTCTTCCGGCAGGGGTCGGGGCCTCATGCCCGCGACCGACCAGCATCTTGTCCTTCCCGAAACTCTGCAGGGCACCGTCCGCGTAAAGCCCGGTCAGCACCGCGATCGTCATCCGGCCGGGGCCGCCCGCCAGCACTGCCGCTTCGTCGGCATCGGCAAGGGTGGCCAAGCGGCCTTCAGCTCTCAGGAAGGCAGGGATCCACAATCCGGCCGCGACAGCCGCCACCAGCAAGCCGCCGTAAAACACCAAGAAATCCGAACCGCTATATGCGCCGAAGAATTCCATCAGCTTCCTCCCAGGAACACTGCCGCCAGGACCAGCGTCAGCCCTACCCCGATCACCGGCAGGATTACGCGCCCGCGCGAGACCACCATGGCATCGCGCGGATTGACCCGGTACGCCAGCGGGTCGATCTTGAACCGGCGCCTTGCATCGGGCCAGATATCCCCCGGCGGTGCCTGCTCGAACGCATCCTCATAAGCTTTCAGCGTATCGGCGTACTGGCGATAATACCGGTCGCGTTCGGCCGTGCCTCCGGCAGTGGGTCCGTGGTGCAATGGCGTGCCCAGCACCTGCGGGCAGAACCGCTCCCAGTAGTCGCGGCTGTAAGTCAGATGCAGGTGCCAGGCCTGGTCGACGGCATCGGACGGGGTGACTTCATGCCCTGTGGCGACTGCAAGATAACAGAAGCGCTTGTATTCGCGCAGCACGCGCCGGGTGAAATCCTCGCTCCAGCGGTTTTCGCGGGCGAGGCGGCGATGAAAGCTCAACGAGGCATCGGAGGGACCGATTTCGTAGGCGGCGAGTCGCTGCCAGAGGTCTGTCGAAACGGCGGACACTATGTTCTATATATCGCGAAATTCCTCCGCGATCACCAGTTTTGTGTCGTCCCACTCCAGCACCGCCTGCGGGGTCATGGGGACCATGAAGGTCTTCATGCCCTTCTCGGGCGCGGGCTGTTTCTCGATCTCGACAATATCGGTCGCGCCGAAGTTTTGGACGTCGAGCACGATGCCGACCGCTTCGCCCGCATCGGTGACGACCGCCAGGCCGATCAGGTCGGCGTGGTAATACTCGCCCTCGGTCAGCGGCGGGAGCGCGTTGCGTGAAACGGTGAGCGTGGTGCCGCGCAGTGCCTCGGCCTGCTCGCGGCCCTGCACTTCGGCGAAGCGGGCGATCGCGCCGCCCTTGTTGTCGCTGCGGAGTTTGGACAGGGTCAGCGCGCCCTGATTGAAGCTCTTGTGGGCTTTCAGGGCCTCGAAGCCCTCGCCCAGCAGCTTCAGGCGGACTTCGCCCGCCACGCCGTGCGCACCGGTGACGGCGGCCAGCGTGACGGGCGTGTCGCGTTCATTCCCCTCCCGCTTGCGGGAGGGGTTAGGGGTGGGCCTGGCCGGGCGCGTCATAGCGTTACGCGCCCACCCCCGGCCCCTCCCGCAAGCGGGAGGGGAGAAGGAGCATCAGCCTTCCGACTTTTCTTCGGCGGCTTCCTCGGCGGGAGCTTCCTCGGCCGGAGCTTCTTCGGCAGGGGCCTCTTCAGCAGCCGGAGCTTCTTCAGCGGCGGGCGCTTCTTCAGCGGCAGCTTCTTCGGCAGCGGCTTCTTCGGCCGGTGCTTCTTCAGCCGGAGCTTCGGCAGCAGCCTTGGCGGCTTCCTCGGCTTCGGCAACCTTGGCGGCCTTTTCTTCAGCGCGTTCCTTTGCGGCGTCGCCCGGTTCGCCCTTCTTCGGGTTGTTCTTCGGCGCGCGCTCGAGGATGCCGGCGGCATCGAGGAAGCGGTGGACGCGGTCCGACGGGGTCGCACCGACGCTCAGCCAGTGCCGGGCGCGGTCTTCGTTGAGCTTCACGCGCTCGCCCGAATCCTTCGGCAGCATCGGGTTGTAGGTGCCGATCTGCTCGAGATACTTGCCGTCACGCGCGGCGCGCGAGTCGGCAACGACGATGCGGTAATAGGGACGCTTCTTCGCACCACCGCGCGAGAGACGGATTGCAACTGCCATTGTATTCTACCTTTCCAATTCAAATCACTGATTAATTTAATTTTTCTTGTTCAACATATCGCGTAGTTCGGGCGGCAACGTGTCCATGTCGACGCCGGGGCCCTTGCCCCCCGAGCCGCCCATTCCGCCCAGTCCGGGAAGGCCTCCAAGACCGCCCATTCCTCCGCCGCCCATGCCGGGCAAGCCGCCCCCGCCGAACATGGACGCAAGGCCCTTGAGCCCGCCCATCTTCTTGATCTGCTTCATCGCGCGGCCCATTTCCTGGTGCATCTTCAGCACCTTGTTGATCTCCTGCACCGAAGTGCCCGATCCGGCCGCGACGCGCTTCTTGCGCTTGGCGTTCATCAGTTCGGGACGGGCGCGTTCCTTGGGCGTCATCGAACCGATGATCGCGTCCATGTGGACCAGCACCTTGTCGTCCATGCCGCTGGCCGCCATCGCCGCCTTGGCCTTCTTCATGCCCGGCATCATGCCTGCGAGCGCGCCGATCCCGCCCATGTTCTGCATCTGGCGAAGCTGCATACGCAGGTCGTTGAGATCGAACTTGCCCTTCTCCATGCGCTTGGCGAGCGCTTCGGCTTCCTCGACCTTGATGGTCTCGGCAGCCTTTTCGACCAGGCTGACGATGTCGCCCATGCCGAGGATCCGGTCGGCCACGCGCGCCGGGTGGAAAGCCTCCAGCGCATCGAGCTTCTCGCCCGTGCCGGCGAACTTGATCGGCTTGCCGGTGACGGCGCGCATGGAAAGCGCCGCACCGCCGCGGGCATCACCATCCATGCGGGTCAGGATCACGCCGGTGAGCGGGACCTCTTCGGAGAAATTCTGCGCCACATTGACCGCGTCCTGGCCGGTCAGGCTGTCGACCACCAGCAGCACCTCGGTCGGCGCCGAGACGGAAGCAACCGCCTTCATCTCGGCCATCAGCGCTTCGTCGACATGCAGGCGGCCGGCGGTGTCGAGCAGCAGCACGTCGAAGTTCTGCAGGCGCGCGGCTTCCATCGCGCGGCGGGCGATATCGACCGGCTGCTGGCCCTGCACGATCGGCAGGGTCGCGACCTCGGTCTGCTCGCCCAGCACCGCCAACTGTTCCTGCGCAGCCGGGCGGTTGACGTCGAGCGAGGCCATCATGGCCTTCTTGCCGTGCTTCTCGCGGATGAACTTGGCCAGCTTGGCGGTGGTGGTGGTCTTGCCCGAACCCTGCAGGCCGACCATCATGATCACGACCGGCGGCTTGGCTTCGAGCACAAGCGGCGCGTGGCCTGCCTCTCCTTCGCCGCCGAGCATCGCTACCAGCTCGTCATTGACGATCTTGATGACCTGCTGGCCCGGCGTGACTGACTTGAGCACGCTTTCGCCGACGGCTTTTTCGGTGACCTTGTCGATGAAGCTGCGCGCGACGGGCAACGCCACGTCGGCTTCGAGCAGCGCGATCCGGACTTCGCGCATCGCATCGCGCACGTCCTGTTCGCGCAGCGCCCCGCGGCCGCGCAGGCGGTCGAAGGTGGCACCAAGGCGATCGGACAGGGCGTCGAACATCGCAACTCCAGACTCAAGCGGCGGCCAAAAACCGCCAAACGCGAAAAACGCCGGCGGATGAGAACTCATCGGCCAGCGTGCGGTTTTCACCACGAATATCAGTCAAGTGGTGGAGCCTAGCGGGATCGAACCGCTGACCTCCTGCATGCCATGCAGGCGCTCTCCCAGCTGAGCTAAGGCCCCAATCACTTGTTTGATCCGCCCCTCGGGAGCGGCGGAAGCGGCCCTTTATAAAGGCCGCCCCGGTATTGCAACAGCTAAATCAGCTGTCGTCGACGTCGTCGTCGTCGCCGCCGGTGGTGACGCCGAGATCGTCGTCGCCGCCGAGGTCGACTTCGTTGTCGGGCGAGTCCTCGTCCTCGTCGACGTCGATGTCCAGATCGTCGTCACCCAGATCGGTGTCGGGCTCGACGTCCTTCTTCTTCTCTTCCTCGAACGGGATCGGCTGCTTGGTCTTGAGCACGGGCTCGGGATGCCATTCCTCGCCGCATTCGATGCAGGTGACCGGATCTTCCTTGCCCAGGTCGTAGAAGCGGGTCCCGCATTTGGGGCAGCTACGCTTGGTGCCCCATTCTGGCTTGGCCATGTCTCACTGTTCCTTTGGTCGGGCGTCCGCTTGTCGGACCCCGCGAAAAAATCTCTATCTTGATGGGTAGCAAAAGGCCCCGAATCAAGAGCGCCGCGCGCCTTGCCATAGGGGCACCCCCCTGTCAAAGACCGCGCCGCATGACCGGCCATTCCGCAGACCAGCCCGCCCCGCACCGCTTCACCGCCACCGGACCGCTGACGGGGCGTATCCGCGTGCCGGGCGACAAGTCGATCAGCCACCGCTCGATCATGCTCGGCGCGCTGGCGGTAGGCGAGACGCGGGTGACGGGCCTGCTCGAGGGCGAGGACGTGATGGCCACCGCCGCCGCGATGCGGGCCATGGGCGCCCATGTCGAAAAGATCGGCGAGGAATGGCGCGTTCACGGCGTCGGTGTCGGCGGGCTGCTGCAACCCCGCCAGGCGCTGGAGATGGGCAACAGCGGCACGTCGACCCGCCTGCTGATGGGCCTCGTCGCCAGCCACGGCATCACCGCGACCTTCACCGGCGATGCGAGCCTGTCCCGGCGCCCGATGGGCCGGGTGATCGAACCATTGAGCAAGATGGGCGCGCAATTCCACGGCGCGCCGGGAGGTACACTGCCGCTGACCATGGAGGGCCTCTGCCCCGCGGTGCCGACTACCTACCGGCTGCCAGTCGCATCCGCGCAGGTGAAGAGCGCGGTCATGCTCGCCGGGCTCAATACGCCGGGCATCACCACGGTGATCGAGCCGGTCCCGACCCGCGACCATTCCGAACGGATGCTGCGCGGGTTCGGCGCGCAGGTCGAGATCGAAGATGCTGGCAGTGAGCGTATCATCCGCGTCCATGGCGAGGCGGACCTCAAGCCCCAGACCATTGAAGTGCCGGGCGATCCCTCCTCCGCCGCTTTCTTCGTTGTCGCCGCATTGCTGGTCGAAGGCAGCGACCTCGTCATCGAGAACGTCGGCCTCAACCCGACCCGCGCCGGCCTGTTCGAAGTGCTGCGCCAGATGGGCGGCAGCATCGAGGAACTGAACCCGCGCGAAGTCGGCGGCGAGCCGGTGGCGGATTTGCGGGTGCGGCACTCCGCCCTCACCGGCATCGACGTCGATCCCGCCATCGCGCCGAGCATGATCGACGAATTCCCCGTGCTGTTCGTGGCGGCTGCCCTGGCGGAAGGCACCACCACCACCAGCGGGCTCGAGGAATTGCGGATCAAGGAAAGCGACCGCCTCTCCGCCATGGCTGCTGCCCTTGCCGGCGCCGGCGCGCAGATCGAGGAGCACGAGGACGGCCTCGTCATCCACGGCACCGGCGGCGCGCCTTTGCGCGGCAGCGCCAACAGCCGCGCCAAGACGCTGCTCGACCACCGCATCGCCATGAGCATGGCGGTCGCGGGCCTCGCCAGCCGCGAAGGCGTGGAAGTGGACGACACACGGCCCATTGCCACGAGTTTTCCCGATTTCATGCCATTGCTGGAGAGCGCCGCGTCCTGATCCGCGGCGTGGCGCGAATTTGCGCTTTTCATCCCCGGTGCGTGAAGGCACAACCCGCATGGGGCAAAGACCAAGGGGGGCCTGATGCGCAAGATCTCAGCCGTTTCGTATTTCATCCTCGCCGCAGCGATGGCGTGGGCAGCGCCTTCGTGGGCGCAGGTCGGGGCATCGCAGGGGACGAGCGCTGCCGGGACCTACAGCGAAAACAGGGTGATGACGCGCGCCTTCCAGCAGGACCTTTCCGCGATCGTCCGCGCCAATGGCGACACTCTGGAAAGCGAAGGCGAACTGGGCGATGTATCGGTCATTGCCCGCACATCCGACGGGCTGGTCTATGTCATCATCGGCACGGTTTGCGACCTGCCCGATTACGGCCCCGGTTGCCTGGGCGTCGATTTCCAGGTGCGATACGACGGCGACGACCGCATCACTGCCGACAATATCAACACCGCGAACCTCAGCTATTCCGCGGCCAAGGTGTCACGCGGCTTGAACGAAAGCGGGACGGACACTTTGTTCGTCACGCACTACACCATGCTCGACGGCGGCCAGAACATGGGCAATCTCAAGGTCATCCTGATCAACCTGCTGGACATCGCACCCAAGGTGTCCGCGATCATCTGGCCCTGAAACGACACCCTGCCGGAGCAGGCGCTTGCAGGCGCCATTGCAGCGCCCTATCCGGCTGGCATGATCACTCTCGACTGGGCCAGCATGGTCGGCTTCCTCGGCACGGCCTGCATCATCGGTGCCTATGCCTATCTGACCTTGAAAGAGGCACCCAACCCGTGGCTGCTTCACAGCACCAACCTCGCCGGGGCGGCGCTGCTGACGGTTTCGCTCCTCGTTCACACCAACTGGCCGTCGCTGGTGCTTGAAGGCTTCTGGGCGGCCATCGCCATCACCGGGCTGGTGAAAGCGGCCAGATCGAAGTCGGGCGCGTCATGATCATCGCCGTCGATGGCCCCACCGCATCGGGCAAGGGCACTATTGCCAAGGCGCTCGCGGCGCATTTCGGCCTGCCCCATCTCGACACCGGCCTGCTTTATCGTGCCGTCGGACGACAGGTGACCCTCGACGGCGCGGACCCGGACAATCCCGATCACGCACTGGCGGCCTGCGATTTTCCCGATGCATTGCTGGAGGATCCGTTCCTGCGATCCGAGGAAGTCGGCGGCCTCGCCAGCCGGGTATCGGTGCACCCGCAGGTCCGGCAGGCCCTGTTCGAGCGGCAGCGCGCCTTCGCACTGCAGCCGGGCGGCGCGGTGCTCGATGGGCGCGATATCGGCACGGTCATCGCGCCTGACGCCGACGTAAAGCTGTTCGTTACTGCCAGCGTCCACCAGCGCGCGCGGCGCCGCTGGCTGGAGATGACGGCCAAGGGCATGGGTCGCGAAAACGAGATCAGCCTCGATGCCATCGAGCAGGATATCGCCGCGCGCGACGCTCGCGATATCGGCCGCACCGATGCGCCTCTGCGCGCCGCACCCGATGCGCTGGTATTCGACACCACCCATTTTACCCGCGACCAGGCAATTGCCGAAGCGATCGCGGCAGTCGAGGCGGCGCTGTCCTGACCAACGCGGGATCTCGCTTGCGCTGACCGTCCATAACACGATATATATCACGTTATATATCGTGTTATGGAGACTTTGGATGGCGGATGTCATGGCGCAAATGGGGCCGTCTTTTCTTGGCAGCAGGCTCAAAAGGCTGGGTGAACGGATGCAGGCAAGCGCTGCCAATGTGATCACCGACGCCGGCCTGCCGCTGCAACCCGGGCACATGGCAATCCTCGCCGCGCTGAGAACCGGATCGAGGACCGTCGGCCAGCTTGCCGAGCTATGCGGGACCAGCCAGCCGGGCATTACGCGCGCCCTTGGCCAGCTCGACAAGCTGGGCATGATCGCCGATGCCGATTGCACCGACCAGCGCAGTCGCTGCGTCGAACTCACCGTCACGGGCAAGGCGGCCCTGCACAGGCTGACCACCGATGTTTGGCCGCGCGTCGGCACTGCGGCGGCGCAGGTGCTCGAACGGGTCGATGGCGACTTTCTCGCGCAACTGGCAGTTATCGAGGAGGAACTGGCAAGGGCCTCGATCGCCGACCGCGCTGCCGGCCTGAAACCGGAACCGCTGCGCATCGTCCGCTACGACGACACGCTCGCCCATCATTTCCGCGACATCAATGCGGAATGGATCGAGGACATGTACACCCTCGAGCCGACCGATCGCGAGGTGCTCGAGAACCCGCGCGAGACGATCATCGAACCGGGCGGCGACATCCTGTTCGTCGAGGCCGCCGGGCTCGGGATCGTCGGTGCCTGCGCCTTGCGCAAGAGCGGGCAGACTGGCTTCGAACTGACCAAGATGGGCGTGCGGTCGTCCGCGCGCGGGCTGAAGGCCGGCGAGTTCCTGCTGAAGGCGATGATCGCGCGGGCGCAGGAACTGGGCGCAGATCCGCTCTACCTCCTCACCAACCGCAAGAGCGAGGCGGCGATCCACCTCTACGAGAAACTCGGCTTCGTCCACGATGCCGGGATCATGGCCGGTTACGGAAGCTGCTACGAGCGCTGCAACGTGGCGATGCGCTACGCCGGGGGCGGATTGCGGCCTGTCCTACATCGCTGAAGCGGGTCATATGACGGTTCATGCCCGACGCGCCTTGTTCCATGCAGCTTGCCGAAAGTCACACCGGCACTTTTCGCAAGCCGGCCGAAAACCGCAGGAATCTCCCGGAAACTGCCGCGTCACACCGGAAGGTCACGGTTTTCGATTGCCGCTTTGGCGTGACACGCGCCGCCCCATTTCTCTTGCAATCCCGCCGCCTTTGCCCTAGGCGCGCGGCCGTTCTCGAGCATCCCTGGATCGACGGAACCTTCGCGGCGGCATCCGGCCTCGCGGAGAACACGGCCCTCTTGCCCCGTACGGTTCGCAATGGTGCGGACAGACGGTGAAAGACCCCGGAAAAACCGGTGGCCGGTAGCAAACGACTAGGACACGCAATTATGGCGACTTCTGCCACCCCCACGCGCGACGATTTCGAAGCGCTTCTCAACGAACAGCTCGGCGGCGCCGGCGAAGACGGTTTCGAAGGCCGCGTCGTCAAGGGCACCGTGACCGCCATCGAAAGCGGTTTCGCGATCGTTGACGTCGGCCTCAAGAGCGAAGGCCGCATCGATCTCAAGGAATTCACCCGCGGCGAAGGCGACGAGGCCCCGAAGGTGGGCGATGAAGTCGAAGTCTTCGTCGACCGCGTCGAGAATGCCGACGGCGAAGCCATGCTCAGCCGCGACCGCGCCCGCCGCGAAGCCGCCTGGGACAAGCTGGAAAGCGAATTCGGCGAAGGCGTCCGCGTCGAAGGCCGCATCTTCGGCCGCGTCAAGGGCGGCTTCACCGTCGACCTCGACGGCGCCGTGGCCTTCCTGCCCGGTAGCCAGGTCGACATCCGCCCGGTCCGCGACGTCGGCCCGCTGATGGACATGCCGCAGCCGTTCCAGATCCTGAAGATGGACCGCCGCCGCGGCAACATTGTCGTCAGCCGCCGTGCGGTGCTGGAAGAAACCCGCGCCGAACAGCGCAGCGAGCTCATCAACGATCTCGCCGAAGGCCAGATCATCGACGGCGTCGTGAAGAACATCACCGACTACGGTGCCTTCGTCGACCTCGGCGGCATCGACGGCCTGCTGCATGTCACCGACATGAGCTACAAGCGCGTCAACCACCCGAGCGAAGTGATCGAGATCGGCCAGACCGTGACCGTGCAGATCGTCCGCATCAACCAGGATACCCAGCGCATCAGCCTCGGCATGAAGCAGCTTGAAAGCGATCCGTGGGATGGCGTGGCGGCGAAGTATCCGGTCGGCATGAAGCTGTCGGGCACCGTCACCAACATCACCGAATACGGCGCCTTCGTCGAAATCGAGCCGGGCATCGAAGGCCTGGTGCACGTTTCGGAAATGAGCTGGACCAAGAAGAACGTCCACCCGGGCAAGATCGTCTCGACCTCGCAGGAAGTCGATGTGATGGTGCTGGAAGTCGACAGCGACAAGCGCCGCATCAGCCTCGGCCTCAAGCAGGCCCAGGGCAATCCGTGGGAAGAGTTCGCGGACAAGCACCCGGTCGGCACCGAAGTCGAAGGCGAAGTCAAGAACGCCACCGAATTCGGCCTGTTCATCGGTCTCGACGGCGATGTCGATGGCATGGTGCACATGTCGGATATCGCCTGGGGCATCTCGGGCGAAGACGCGCTGGCGCTGCATCGCAAGGGCGAGATGGTCAAGGCCGTCGTGCTCGACGTCGACATCGAGAAGGAGCGCATCAGCCTCGGCATGAAGCAGCTCGAAAAGGGTGCTCCGTCGGCCGCGGGTGCGGATTCGAGCTCGCTGCGCAAGAACGAAACCGTCACCGTCACCGTCCTCGAAGTCCGCGATGGCGGTCTCGAAGTGCAGGTCGGCGAAGACGGCGCAACCGGCTTCATCAAGCGTTCGGACCTCGGCCGCGACCGCGACGAGCAGCGCACTGACCGCTTCCAGCCCGGTGCCAAGGTCGATGCGATGGTCATCGGCTTCGACCGTTCGAAGAAGCCGAACTTCTCGATCAAGGCGCTGCAGATCGCCGAAGAGAAGGAAGCCGTGGCCCAGTTCGGTTCGGCCGACTCGGGCGCATCGCTCGGCGACATCCTCGGCGAAGCGCTGAAGAAGAAGGACTAAGTCCTCTTCTCCGCCGAGCGGAACATGAAAGGCCCGCCCCTCCACCCGGAGCGGCGGGCCTTTTCACATCCCGAACGCTGGCATAGGATAGGCGGCATGATCAAGATCCACCAGTTCCCGTGCCTGTCCGACAATTACGGATACCTCGTCCACGATCCTGCCAGCGGCGAGACTGCGGCGATCGATACGCCCGACGGTGCGGAATACCTGCGCCAAGCCGAAGACAAGGGCTGGACCATCACACAGATCTGGAACACCCACTGGCATCCCGACCATGCCGGCGGCAACACGGCCATCGTCGAAGCCACCGGCGCGACGATCATCGCGCCGCAGGAAGTCGAGAGAATCTCCACCATCGACCGCGTGGTGGCGCATGGCGATACGGTTTCGCTGGGCGGCTTCACCGCCGCCGTGATCGACGTGTCGGGTCACACCAACGGCCACATCGCCTATCACCTGCCGAAGGCAGGCGTGGCCTTTGTCGGCGACAGCGTCTTTGCCTTGGGCTGCGGGCGGATGTTCGAAGGCGAACCGCAGCAGTTCTGGAACAGCCTCAGCCGGATCAAGGCGCTGCCTCCCGAGACCATGCTGTATTGCGCCCATGAATATACCCAAGCCAATGCGAGTTTCGCGGTCCACGCCGATCCCGACAACGAGCAGCTCCGAGCCTATGCGGCGTGGGTGGTCGCAATGCGCAAGACCGGCGAACCGACCGTGCCGACGGAACTGGGCAAGGAACTCGCGACCAATCCCTTCCTGCGCGCTGACGATCCGGTGCTTGCGGCAAGGTGGGGCGGGTCGACCCCGGCCGAAACCTTTGCTGCCTTGCGCGCCGCCAAAGACAATTTCTAGTTCCATGAGGGGACTGCGCGTCCACCAACTGTCCGGCGACCTTTCGGGCGTCGAGCTGGTGGACCTGCCCATGCCCGAACGCGGGCCGGGCGAAGTGCTGGTGCGCATCCGCGCCGCCTCGCTGAATTACCCCGACCTGCTGATGACGCGGGGCGAGTACCAGTTCAAACCCGAACCGCCCTTCACCAGCGGCATGGAGCTGGCGGGCGAAGTTGTCGAGGCGGATGGCGAGAGCGGCTTTGTGCCGGGCGACCGTGTTATGGGGGGCGCCAAGACTGGCGGCTTTGCCGAATATGCATCCATCCCGGCCCGGTCGCTACGTAAGGTGCCGGAGGGCGTTGCCTTCCCTGTCGCATCGGCCATGGGGGCTGCGTATTTGACAGCCTATGTCGCCTTGGTCGAACTCGGCGGGTTGGAGGCCGGGCAGACCGTACTGGTGCACGGGGCGACCGGGGGCGTCGGTCTCGCCGCCTGCGACCTGGCAAAGGCATTGGGCGCAAGGGTGATCGCCGCCACCCACAATCCCGCCAAGCTGGACGCGCTCAAAGGAGCGCGCGGGGTTGACCATGCGATCGTCAACAGCGGGCGTTTCCGCGAGGACATCATTGCGCTCACCGACGGCCGCCTTTGCGACCTCGTGTTCGACCCCGTCGGCGGCGACGTGTTCGACGAAAGCACCCGCTGCGTCACCTTTGGCGGCAAGCTGCTGGTGGTCGGTTTCGTCGCGGGGCGCATTCCCGAGATTTCGGTCAATATCCCGCTGATCAAGGGCTTCTCGGTCGTCGGCGTGCGCGCAGGGGAATACTCGCGGCGCTTTCCCGAGCGCGGTGCCCGCATCATGGAAGAAATCGCGCGGCTCGCCAGCAGCGACGCCATCCAGCCGCATATCGACCGAACCCTGCCCCTCGACCAATGGCGCGAGGCGTTCGACGCCATGGCCGCGGGCGATCTGGTCGGGAAAGTGGTGCTGGAACCCTAGAAACGAAAAGAGCGGCCCCGCAGGACCGCCCTTCCCTTTTCACGTTACAGCCGCTTAGAGCGCCGAGATCACCTGGTCGGCCAGTGCCTTGTCGGCATCGGCGTCGTGCTTTTCGGCGATCAGCTTGCGGCTCGCCTTTGTCGCGGCGGCAGCGGCGGTGGCGCGCACTTCGTCGATGGCTTCACGCTCGGCGGCGGCAATCTTGTCTTCGGCCATCTTCTTGCGGCGTTCGACCAGCGCCTTGCTGTCCGCTTCGGCCTTGGCGACGATCGCGTCCGCCTCATGGCGGGCATTCGCCATCATCGCTTCGGCATCCTTTTCGGCACCGGCAATCTTGGCGCTGTATTCGTCGCGGAGTTTTTCAGCCTCGGCGCGCAGGGTTTTGGCCTCATCCAGCTGGGCCTTGATCTCGGCAATCTTGCTGTCGAGCCCGCCGGTTATCACGCCGGGTACCTTCTTCCACAGGAAGATGGCGAGCAGCACGACCATGGCCACCGAAACCCACTGGTAGGGTTCGAGGCCGAAGGCAGTCGGATCGGAATGCGCGCCTTCCTCGGCAGCGAGGAGGAGAAGATCAAGCATCGAGCGCCTCCTTCACAGCTTTGGCGGCGGCAGGCTTGGTCACCTTCACGCCGGCGAGACGCGAGACGATGTCCTGCGCAGCCTCTACAGCGACAGTCTCGACTTCGGCCATGGCTTCGGTACGGGCAGCGGCGATGCGCTCCTCCGCCTCGGCCAGCTTGGTGTCGAGCCGCTTCTGCGCGGCAGCGATGGTCTTTTCGGACTTCTTCGCGGCTTCGGCCTTGGCTTCGGCAACGAGCTTCTGCGCGGCAGCGCGGTTCTCGTTCTCGCGAACGCGCCAGGCTTCTTCCTCGGCGTCAGCCTTGTCGCGGGCGGCCTGCGCGGCGGCAAGGTCGCTGGCGATCTGCTGGTCGCGTTGCCCCACAGTCTCCAGGACCTTGGGCACCATTCCGCGGCCGATGACGAAGAAGGTGAACCCGAAGAACACCAGCAACCAGAATATCTGGCTGGAGTAGGTTTCCGCGAGCTGGGCAATCTGGGGCATGGAAGCGGTCCCGGAAAGTCAGTCAAACAAAAGGAAAACGACGGAGCAAAGGCACGTGCCCCGGCCCCGTCGCATCAATCGGTGTCTTAGGCGACGAAGATCAGGATCATCGCGACGACGAACGCCAGCAGGCCGAGAAGTTCGGCAGCGGCGAAACCGATGAACAGGCGGCCCTGCTGGCCGTCAGCGGCACCCGGGTTGCGGAGAGCCGATTCGAGGAACGAGCCGAACACGTTACCCACGCCGATGGCGGCCATGCCGGCACCGATGGCTGCGAGACCCGCACCGACGAGCTTTGCTGCTTCTGCTTCCATTGTAATAACTCCTTGGAAAAATCTGGATGGGTTGATTGGGAAACTCAGTGCAGATGCTCGGCGTCGTTGATGTACAGCGACGTGAGCAGTGCGAAAACATAGGCCTGGATGCCGGCAACCAGGATTTCCAGCGCGCTGATCGCCACCATCAGTGCGAAGCTGGGCACGCTGACGAGCAGGCCGATCCCGGCACCGGCATTGATGCCGTTGATGACGAAGCTCGACAGCACCTTCAGCAGCACGTGGCCGGCCATCATGGCGACGAACAGTCGCAGGCCGAGGCTGAAGGGGCGGATGAGGAACGAGAAGAACTCGATCAGGGCGATCGCGGGGACCATCGGCAGCGGGGTGCCATGCGGCACGAACAGGCTGAAGAAGTGCAGCCCGTGATTCCAGAAGCCGACGATCAGGACAATCGAGAAGCTGATGATCGCCAGCACACCGGTGATCGTGAAATGGCTGGTGAAGGTGAACGGGTGGATGCCCAGCACGCCCAAGGGCAGCAGGCCGAGCAAATTGCCGAACAGGATGAACATGAACAGGCTGAAGATGTAGGGCACGTACTTGCGCCCTTCCTTGCCGACGTTGGCTTCCAGCATGTTGTCGATGAAGCCGGTGAAGCTTTCCACCGCCATCTGCCAGCGGCCCGGGACCAGCTGGCGCTTCATCCCGCCGACCATGAAGATGGTCAGCGCGACGACGGTCACCAGCATCCAGGCGGCGCTGTTGGTGAACATGATGTTGTAGCCGGCAAGCTCCCAGCCTTGCGTGCCGAACAACGGCTCCACAGTGAACTGGTGCATCGGGTCGACTTTGCCTTGTTCGGCGGCCACGCGAAATCCTTACACGACTGGGCGAACCCGCATCCCGTTCAGTCCCCGTCGGGGCCATCATCGGGAGGCGTGTTCGCCATCCGGAACACATTCCTGAAGGCGACGACTATCCCGAGGAACAGCCCCACCAACAGACCCCATGGCCCGGTACCGAACAAGGCATCGACGGCCCATCCGATCACCGTGCCGCCGAGAAGCCCGCCGAGGAGGTCCGCCAGCACCCGGTTGCCGCTGCGATAGTTCGCGTCGGCGCCGGTGCCCTGCGGCCGGTTGCGCTGCTCTTCCCGCTCGCGTGCGGCCTTCAGCCGCGCTTCGAGCGCGTCGATCCGCGCATCTTCGGCAATGGGTTCCCGGGCGGACTTTTCGTCGCTCATGCCATGCTCCCTGATTGAAGGCTTGCGCGGCACGGGCAAGAGCTGCCCGCCGAGGGCGCCGCCCCCTTAGAAGGGGGTCCAAAACAAGTCAACCGGACAGCACCCCCATGGCACCGTCCGGTTGACGATATTTCTGCAACTGCCGTTGCGCAGGCGCTACGGGCAGCGCGGGTCGCGCGTTGGCGCAGCGGCGCCGCGTGTCTCCCACACGCCTGCCGGCGTCTGGTACTTCTCTCCGGGTTCGGTCCGCTCGATCAGTTCGCAGCCCTGGGCAAACGCGTATTCCTGCAATGTCACGCGCTGCTCCTGCGCCCGTTCGGTGTAATTGGCGCGCCGCTTGATGTTGATCTCGTCGACGAGGTCGCGGATCGCCTGTGGCTGGTTGCCGACGACGCCGAGGTAGCCGTCCGGCCGCTCGCCTACCTGCCCAGCGGAGCGTGCCGCCGAATAGGCGGGAGAGCGCTGGAAATAGGCCATCGCCGGGGCCGCAAGGGCGATACCCAGGAGAGCCGTCACCGCCAGCTTGCCGATCGAAGATTTCACCATTGTCCTTGCCTTCAAAAAATGTCCGCGTTTTCCTCGATGTTCTCATCGACGTCTTCCGCGAGACGATAGATTACTTCCTGCCGGATGTTGATGTTGAGCTCTATCACGATGGGCTCGGCCGGCGCGTTGATGTTCACGCACCCGGCCAGCGCCGCCGGGATCGCCAACGCTGCCGACAAGACCACCGGCCCCCGTTTCATGCCCGATGTTGTCGCACCTGGCCTTGGGGCAGTCAAATGTGGGGCTGTCATAGGTCTTCCTCGCTTTCGGGGTCCTGAATAGGCGGTTTTGCCGGTGCAAGCTCTTGTGGCGGACGGGGCCGGGGTCCGGGCGGCCCGTCGGGCCGGACGGCAGGCGGCGGGTCGCGGCTGAGAACGGGGTCGGGCGTCGGCCCCATAAGTCCTTCGATGCTGCGCGGATCGCGGATATATTCCGGGTCGTAGAGCGAGCGCATGTTGTTGAGCAACTGGTAGAACGGCGCGCGCACGTTGACGTTGAAACGGATCGGCAGCTGCCCGATGCGGCGGGTGATGAAATTGGTATCGGCGCCTTCCCCCTGGGTTACCCCGTCGAAGGTGATGGCGGTCAGCACCTCGCCCGCCAGCGGACCTTCGATCCCGACACGCATCTGCTCGAAATCGAGCGACTTGAGCGAGCGGAAGGCGAAATTCGCGATCGCCCCCAGGTCCTCGTAGGTGAGGTCGCCGACGTAGGATACATTGCCGCCCGGCGGGCGGGCCACCAGCACGCTGTCTTCGATGAAGCCGTTGCCGAACTCGTCGAAGACCACGCCCACTGTTCCGTCGAAGGTTCCGGTGACGGAAATATTGCCGAGCTCGAGCCGCTGGACGAACAACGCGGCATCCAGCCCTTGGACATCGAAGATGTATCGCCGCGTTTCAGGGCGCGAGAAATCGAGCGCGACGGGCCGCATCGACAAGGTGCCGCCCAGCCACGGCCAGCGTCCGCCTTCGACGGCCAGCAGGGTGCCCTCGCGCAACTGGAAATCGACGTAGCCGTCGTCGATCTCGATCCCGGGATTGAGCGATTCGATACGCAGGCGCTGCCCCGGTGCCGTCGTCAGCCCCAGCAGATCGGTGAACACCACGGTCCCGGACGCGCCCTTCACCGGGCCGAACGGGGCGGCCAGATCGAGCGAATCGGTGCTGAAGCTGCCGCGGCTGGTCACGCCGCCGCTGTCCCACGCAATCCGGCCCGTTCCGGTGACCGTACCTTCCACCAGGGCGACGATCCCGCGCGCCAGTTCGGTCAGGGTGACAGGCTGCAGCCCTTCGTCGAAGGTCAGACCGGCGACGCGCAGGTCGGCGGAGCCGGTTCCAGTTGCGAGGTCATGCGCGATATCGACGGCCGTCACGACCCGATCGCTGGACGGCTCGCGCAGGTCTGCCCGGGCTGTGAGGCGTCCGCCTGCCAGCCGGACTGCAGCGTCGCGCGCATAGAGCGGGTTGAAGGAAGCCGCATCCTTGCGGTCCTCGATCCGGAAATTCGCGCCGTCTATGGCCAGAGTCCCGCCCGAATAGCTCCATTCACCGGCAGCATCGAAGATATCGAGCGGCACCGCATCGAGGCCCATGTCGGCCCGAGCGAAGGACCCACGCAGATCGCGCCCAAGCTGGCCTTTGAGTTCCGGGACCACGAATCGAGCGGCAGCACCTTCTTCGCCGATGACCAGTCGCGTATCCCGCATCGATAGCGTGCC
This sequence comes from Parerythrobacter aurantius, assembly GCF_045291475.1. NCBI lineage: Bacteria > Pseudomonadati > Pseudomonadota > Alphaproteobacteria > Sphingomonadales > Erythrobacteraceae > Parerythrobacter > Parerythrobacter aurantius. Next base: position 2,135,166 of record NZ_CP147985.1, on the reverse strand, counting down.
CGGCCAGGCCAATCCGACAGCACGGCTTGCGATCCGTATGGGTGATCCGCCCAGCCGGCCACGCAAATCGAGGTTTGCCGCACCTGCAGCAACGGCAATCCCGCGGCTGTCATAACGCAGGATGGGCTGGCCGCGAGGCGGACAGAGGGTCAACTGCCGGCTGTCGAGCGCAAGGTTGAAGAGGGCCAGCCTCTCGAACCGCACGGGCGTACAGCTGTCCCACATGCGGATACTTCCGTCGGACCCGATCCGACCGGCCACGGGAATACGCAAGCCTCGCACCAGCCCGTTGGGAAGCGGCCCGTCGGCCTCGACCGCTCCCGAGATGGCAATGTTACCATTGCGCGCCTGCCTGACTTCCATGTCCGGCACGGCCAGCCGGCTTCCTTCAGCCTCGTAAGGGGCCATCTGCAAGCGGAATACTGCCCCCCGCCCATCCCGTTCCATTCGCCCGCGCAGTTGCGGCAGACCAGCGCCCGACATCGCCAGATTTCCGCTCAGGAGCGGAACATTCTGCCCCGCTGTGCGCAACTGGAACCGCGTAATTGTGGCAATGGTTTCGCCGCTGCGACTGCGAAGGCTTGTCCGCGGTGCAGATAGTCTCACCCCGTCCGCGTCGGCCCGGAGCGTCACTTCCGACGAGAAAGCCGATCCGGCCGCTTCGCGTTCGAGCGCCCGATTGAACTTGGCTAGAAGCGGCGCCGCGAGCGTGGCCTCGGTCGCGGCGATGCCTGCGCGAAGACCGGCGAGGACCGAGCGATCGAAAGACAGCCTGTCGCCGTCGATCTCGGCATCAAGCTGCACCGATTTGAACCCCGTGTCCCCGCGCAAACCGCCGGCCATGGCCAGCGAATCGAAGCGCACACCTTGCGCTTCCGGGTCGTCGATGGTCGTGTCGAAGCGAGCGACAAGCCTCCCCTTGCGGAAACTGGACTGGGTACCGAGGCTTGCTCCTGCCATCGAACCGCCTCGGAAGGCCAAGCGGCCGGTTTCACCTTCGAGCCGAAGGTCGGCCCCATCGAGCGTACTGTCGCCGGTAAGACCGAGGTTGAATTCGGCCTTGGCGAGCGAAATTCCCTGTCTCGTGCAGGCCGACCGCCCCGCTCGTAGAGGACCGGCTATCGCCGGTCGTCCGGCATCGACCGTGACCTCGCCGAACACTGTCAGCCGCTCGACCGTGCAATCCTCATAGGCGATGGAAGGGGCGATAGCGGCGAGCGAACCGCGAAATCCGTCGTCGAGTTCGCCCTCGCCCTCTGCCTTCAGGCCGACATTGCCCCATGTCGTGTCGATCCGCGCGCGCCCGTCGACCAGTTTGACGTCGAGATCGGGCAATCCCGGTGGTTCGTCGCTTTCCGCGAACAGCACCTTGTCGAGCGTTCCGAAGGTGAGCCTACCGTCAGCGTCGACCGATCCGTACAGGCGCGGGCGGGTCACCTCGATCCTGCCTATCGCAGGATAGCCGAATCGGTAGCGCAGGTTGATGACCACACGCTCGACGGTCAGGTCGGGATCGTCCGGATCGCCGATAACAATGTTCCGCACCGCCTGCCGCGTCGGGCCTATCGATTCGATTTCGTAGCTGCCGGGCAAGCCATACTTGCGCAACTGGTCCGCGATGATGTTGTCGGCAATCCGCTCGCGGGTGAGCCAGCCGACCAGCAGCCCCGCCACGATCAAAGTAAGCAAGGCAAGACTTGCGTTGCGGGCAATGCGAAAAGACGCACGACTGGTGCGGGCAGGTTCGACCGTTACCTCTTCGCCCGATTCCATTGGACCCCACTTGCGCGCGCACGCCTCGAAAGGCAATGTTTCTCCAACGCTTGAACCGCACGAGGGTTGCTTGTCCCAGTACCAAAATCGCGATGCTCCGGCAGGACGTCCGGTCGCGCCTGCGCCGCACGCCGGTGCCGGTCACCGGGAACGCTTGCGCGAACGACTGCTCAAGGGCGGACCCGAGGCGTTGGCCGACTATGAGGTGCTCGAATACCTCCTGTTCGCCGCGATCCGCCAAGGCGATACCAAGCCGGTCGCCAAGGCGCTGCTGGCACGCTTCGGCTCGCTCGCAGGCGTCCTCAACGCCGATCCCGGAGCGCTGGCCGAGGTCAAGGGCATGGGATTGTCGAGCGCCGCTGCACTTCGGGCGGTCGCCGTCGCCGCCCGCCGCATGGCGCGCAACGAAGTGGAAGATCGCCCTTTGCTGGGCAGCTGGCAGGCCCTGATCGACTACCTTACGGTCGACATGGCCCACCTTACGGTCGAACGCGTCCGCGTGCTCTATCTCAACACGCAGAACCGTCTGATCCAGGACCATCACGTCGGCGACGGTTCGATCGACGAGGCTGCCATCCACCCGCGCGAGGTGATCCGCCGCGGGCTCGATCTGGGCGCGACCGCGCTGATCCTAGTCCACAACCATCCGAGCGGCAATCCCGAACCCAGCCGGGCGGATATCCAGATCACCAACCGCATCGCCGAGGCGGGGCGACTGCTCGGCATCACCGTCCACGATCACGTCATCGTAGGACGGCAAGGCCATGTCAGCCTTCGGGCAAAGGGACTGATCTAGCGCGCGCTCAGGGCTTGAGCCCAAAAGCGGCGAACCGCACGTCGATCATCGGATCGATCCGTTCTGCCTGCAACAGGTCCTCGCGCCCCTTCGCATCTCCCTGCTTCAACCGGATCAGTCCTCGCAAATAGCGGCTGCTGGCAAGGCCCGGTTCCTTCGCCAGCACCGTTTCGACATCGGCCAGCGCATCGTCGAGCTTGCCCTGGCGGTATTTCACCATGGCACGGCTGTCGATTACCCAGGCTTGCTGCCCGGACAGCTTCACCGCTTCCTCGCAATAGTCGAGCGCATCCTCGACATTGTAGTTCCAGGTTCCGGCCAGCCAGCATTTGCCGTTCAGCAAGGTCACTTCCTCCGGCCTCTCATCGATCATCTCGCCAAGCCGGTCCCAAGCCTCCTCTTCGCGCTTGGCATAGCCCGACAGTTCGGACCATTGAGTCATGACGGCAACCGCATCGTCGCCGGCAAGGCCAAGACTGTCGAGCAGATCGAGACCTTCGTCCGCCCGTTCTGCGCGGGCCAGTTGCAGCGCATATTCGGCGGCAGTCGCGAAGTCCCCCTGCAATTCGAAGGCCCGTTCGGCACTTTCAACCGCGCCCTCGACATCGCCCAGCACTGCCTGCGCCTGTGCAAGCGAGGTATAGGCCTCGGGACTTGCCTCGAGTTCGATAGCCTTGGTGAAGTCCGCCCGCGCCTCGTCGAAATTACGCGCCAGAACGTGCACCAGGCCGCGCAGCAGCACCATCTGCGCGACATCGTCGAACTCGTCGGCAAGCTGATCAACCGCGGCAACGGTGGGCGCCATGCGGCGGGCGATTTCCTTGTCGTCCAGTTCCCAGAAACGGGTCGGGCCATCGATCTTGACCTTGGGATCACCGCTGGCGATGCGGCGTATGGCCGACTTGGCTTCGGAAATTGCCGCGGCATCGAGCTCTGCCGGGACATAGGATGTCAGATCGCTGACCTGCAGCCGGCCCCCGTCGAGGCGAGTGGTGCGCTGGATCCTGGTGCCGGCCGCCACTTCCTCCAGATCGGCTGTACCCAGCAACCTGGCCCCCGCCCCACTATCGGGCAGCAGCACCGAAAGTTCGCGGCCATAGGTATAGGGTCCGCCCACCAGATAGGGGATTTCGCGCCAGTCGGATGGTGCTCGATTGGGTTTGAACTCCCAGTTCGTCGTGGCGGAATCGACGTTGTACGTGGCGGTATCACGCTCGATCGCGAAGCCTTCCCACACGAGACCCTTGGCGGTCATCGTGGCGACGCCCGTCTCGGCGTCGTAGCTGACATCCGCATCGTAAACGATGCCTTCGATGGCATCGCCGATCTTCTTGTTCGCGGCAGCAAGGATCTGCTTCGGGTCGGTTTCGCTCGCCGATGCGCGCATCCGCGCACCCATGACCCCGCGCGAGACGATCGTCGCCTCGTAAAGCCCGGGCAGGTCTATCCCGGCGGAAAAATCGAAGTTCACTGTCATCACTTCGTCCGCCACCTTGGGCCAGCGCTGCTCCAGCTTCATCGGTGCAGCGCCACCGGGCACGATGGGCAGTGCCCAGACGAAATCGGGCACTTCATACATGGTATCGATCCGCGCACCGGCGCTGGTGCCGTCGAGCCAGTAATCCAGCCCGTCGATGCGCGCGTGCACGATCATGTGGTCGAAGGCGCCCGGTAGCGGCTGCGAAATGCTCACCGCATCGCCCCATTCGCTGTCGACCAGCACGACGTTCGATTCGATCCCCATCTGCTGCAGCATGGCCAGCAGCAGCATGCTCTTGGCCTTGCAGTCGCCGAATTTGAGGTCCCATGTTTCCTGTGGCTTTTGCGGCAGGTAGTTGCCGCCGTTCATGCCATTGGCGAGATAGCTGATCTCGTCCTGGACCAGCCGCAGTGCCAAGGCTGCGCGTTCTTCGGGTGACGCGGTTTGGGCCATGATCCGCGCGACCTCGGCTGCGATCGCGCTGTCAGCAGCGATCGCCGAATCGGTCGAGAAATGCGGCGCCATCACGGCGCTGACTTCCAACCAATCGGCGAACGTTCCGAACTGCAGCTGCGGCGCGACCTGGAAACGGCGTGGCGAATCCTCCGGCATTTCCTTTAGTTCGGCAATCGGCAAGGCGACCTCTACGAAGCTGTCCTTGCCGGCGGTCTGAACCTGCGGTGCCTCGATCTGGCCAATGGCTTTCCAGCCGATCGGCGCGTCCTTGGGCCACGACACGCGCAGCCGCCCGAATCCGAGCTTGGTCGGTTCAGCGATCAGCCTCTCGGTCGCCTGCATTTCGTCATTGAGCGCCTGGTCGCGCAAGGTCGTCGACGTCGTAACGCGCAACACATCGCCGACTTGCATGCCTGGAATGGCGAAGGCGGCGGTCAGCGCGCCATCGACCGAACGCTTTTCCAGTTCGCGTTCGCGCCGAAGGATTTCCGGCCTGAGGCCCTGCTTGACGAGATCGATGACCTTGCCATCGCGGATCAGTTGGAGCCGGTGGACCACCAGGTCGCCCTTGTCGGGAAACCAGCTGAACTGCTGCGTCCCGAATTTCTGGAGCGCTTCCGTCGTCCTCACGTCATAAGCGATGTCGATGTAGCGGGTGACGATGCCGCCATCGAGGCGGACCTGCCTGTCGAAGAGCACTACCTCTTCCCCGCTGGCAATTGCCGCTTCGATGTCGGCCGCCTCCACCCACGCCGGCGGCTCGGCGAACAGCACCTCGTCACCGGCGACGACTGGCTGCGCGACGATTGCGACAGGTGCGATGAAATAATGGAAACGGTTCATGCGGTCGGCCCCCGGGTATTCATTCAAGCAGTGAAGTCATAAAGGCCCGACATTGCTTTGCAATCTCCGCCACCATGTTTTCGGACCCGCATCTGGCTGCAGGCAAAAAATCGTCCGCGTGCTTGCCATGGGATGATCTGCGCCCTAGCCGCCGCGCGAGAGTTCAACACCCTTTGCCCGGAGTCGACCCATGGTCCCCCGTTACGCCCGCCCCGAAATGACCGCCATCTGGGAGCCGGAGGCCCGCTATCGCATCTGGTTCGAGATCGAGGCCCATGCGACCGAGAAACTGGGCGAATTGGGCGTGGTGCCCGCCAGCGCGGCCAAGGCGCTGTGGGACTGGTGGGCGACGAACCCTAGGATCGACGTCGAAGCCATCGACGCCATCGAGGCCGTGACCAAGCACGACGTCATCGCCTTCCTTACCTGGGTGGCGGAGAATGTCGGTGACGAGGCGCGCTTCATGCACCAGGGCATGACCAGCAGCGATGTGCTCGACACCACGCTGGCGGTGCAGCTGGCACGGGCGAGCGACATTTTGCTGGCTGATCTCGACGATCTGCTGGCAGCAATAAAACGCCGCGCGGAGGAGCACAAATACACGCCCACCATCGGCCGCAGCCACGGCATCCATGCCGAGCCGGTGACCTTCGGGCTCAAGCTGGCACAAGCCTATGCCGAATTCGACCGCTGCAAGACGCGGCTCTTGGCCGCACGCGCCGAGATCGCCACTTGCGCCATAAGCGGCGCGGTCGGTACCTTTGCCAATGTCGATCCGCAGGTGGAGGAATATGTCGCCGACAAGCTGGGCCTCGCCGTGGAGCCGGTCAGCACCCAGGTGATCCCGCGCGACCGGCACGCAATGTTCTTCGCGACGCTCGCGGTGATTGCAGGCAGCATCGAGCGGCTTGCGGTCGAAATTCGCCATTTGCAGCGCACCGAGGTGCTCGAGGCCGAGGAGTATTTCTCGCCCGGTCAGAAGGGCTCGAGCGCCATGCCGCACAAGCGCAACCCGATCCTGACCGAGAACCTGACCGGCCAAGCGCGCATGATCCGCGCCTATGCCCTGCCCGCGCTGGAGAACGTCGCGCTGTGGCACGAGCGCGACATCTCCCACAGCTCGGTCGAACGGTTCATCGGCCCGGACGCCACCATCACGCTCGATTTCGCGCTCGCCCGCCTGACGGGTGTGGTCGACAAGCTGCTGGTCTATCCCGAACGGATGCAGGCCAACATGGACCGCATGGGCGGCCTCATCCATTCGCAGCGGGTGCTGCTGGCACTGACGCAGGCAGGCGTCAGCCGCGAGGATGCCTACCGCCTGGTCCAGCGCAATGCGATGAAGGTGTGGGAATCGGACGGACGGCTGATGCTGCTCGACCTGCTCAAGTCCGACCCTGAAGTCACCGCTGCACTGTCGCCGGACCAGCTCGACGAGAAGTTCGATCTCGAATACCACTTCAAGCACGTCGATACGATTTTCGCTCGGGTATTCGGCTAGACGTTTGGCCGCGCCCGCCCTAGCATCGTCTGCGAAGGGAGATGGTGGGGAAGATGCGCATAATCCGAAGCTTGCTGCTGGCGATCATCGGGCTGTTCGCCCTGGTTTTTATCGCGATGAACTGGCGCGAGCGGGTGCCGGTGCGGATCTGGCCGTTCGACCAGGGCCTGCTGTTCGAATGGCCCGTCGGGTTCATCGCTCCGATTTTCTTCCTGCTGGGTTTCCTTCCAATGTGGTTCTATCATCGCGGCGTCCGCTGGAGCCTGCAGCGCAAGGTCGTCAGCCTCGAAAATGCGGCCCGCGCCTCGATGGTGGCGCGACCCGGCACCGAGGACGCCGACGGGCCCGGCGCGACCGGCACGGCGGAGGGCAGGCCCTGATGTCGAACCCGGTCTACCTTGCGCTCGACCTGCCCCGGCTCGAAGCGGCCAAGGCCCTGGCCACCCGCGTCAAGTCGCACATTGGCGGCATCAAGCTCGGCATGGAGTTCTTTTACGCCCATGGCCACCACGGGGTGCACGAAATCGCCCACGTCGGCCTCCCGATCTTCCTCGACCTGAAGCTGCACGACATACCCAACACCGTCGCTGCCGCGATGCAGTCGATCCATGTGCTCGAGCCCGCCATCGTCACGGTCCACGCCTCGGGCGGTCGCGCGATGATGGAGGACGCGAAGGCTGCAGCGGGCGACAAGACGAAGGTCGTCGCCGTCACCATGCTGACGAGTCTCGACGAGCGCGACCTGCAACGCACCGGCATCAACGGCAGCGCACATGACCAGGTACTCCGCCTGGCCGAACTAGCCGAAGCCTCGGGCCTGGACGGCATCGTGTGCTCCGGCCAGGAAGTAGGCGCGGTCCACAAGCAGTGGAAGAAGGGCTTCTTCGTGGTCCCAGGCCTCCGCCCGGCAGGCAGCGCGACCGGCGACCAGAAGCGCGTCGTCACCCCGCGCCAGGCTCGCGACGACGGAGCGAGCGTGCTCGTCATCGGCCGCCCGATCAGCAGGGCCGACGATCCGCTGGCTGCGGCGCGGCAGATCGAGGCAACACTATAGCAATCTTGATTTGGGAGAGGGTCGGAACATGAGGAAATACGCGTTCGCACTGGCCGTCGCGGCCGTCGGCATGGGCGTGCCCGCGCAGGCACAGAATATCCAGGGCATGGGCATCCTGGCGCTGGATCCGGTGAACGAGGGGAACACCGTCCTGACGATGACCGGCAAGAGCGTGGTCAAGCGGCAGGCCGACGTGGCAATCCTGAGCGCGGGCGTGACGACCACCGGGGCGACGGCGGAAGAGGCCCTCCGCGCCAATTCCGCGCAGATGCAAAGCGTCCTTGCTGCCGCTCGCAGACTGGGAATTGCCGACGTGGACATGCAGACCAGCCAGGTGTCGGTCGTGCCGGTGATGGAGGACGAATTCGGCGCGCTGGCGTTCGATCCTCTGGCAATCGCCGATGCGGCAAGCGCGGCGGCCGATGCCGCCATGGCGGCTGCGAAGGCGATGGAAGAACCCGTGGCTGCGCCCGAAGCGCCCAAGATCGTCGGTTACCGCGCAGCCAATTCTGCCGTCCTCAAGCTGCGGCGGCCGGGCCAGTTCGGATCGCTCATCGATGGCCTCGTCAAGGCAGGCGCCAATACGGTGGACGGGCCGACCTTTATCCTCGAAGATTCTGTCGCAGCGGAAGAGGAAGCGCGCCGGGCGGCGATCCTCGACGCCCGCAAGCGCGCCGAGTTCTATGCCGCAGCGGCGGGCCTCAGGATCGTGCGCATCATCATGATCGACGAAGGCCGGACATCGGGCCTCTCGTCGAGCGGCAGGAGCTACGGCCTGATGGAGTTCGCTTCGCTCGATACCATGGATGTGACGACACCCGTCGCCACCGGCGAACTTGCCATTAACGGCAGCATCGGAATGATGTTCGAGCTGGCACCACAATAGCCATGGCCGACCACGCCACACCCAACCTGCCCGCGCGCGATTTCGATGCCGCCGAGGCGTTCTATGCCGCCCTCGGTTTTTCGACCGGGTGGAAGGACGGGGGATGGATGATCCTGAGGCGGGGCCGCGTGCAGCTCGAATTCTTCCCCTACCCCGACCTGGACCCTGCGACGAGTTCCTTCAGCTGCTGCCTGCGCCTCGACGACCTAGACTCGATGGTTGCCGCCTGTCGGGCCGCCGGGATCGAGGAGAAAACTGTCGGCTGGCCCCGCCTTCATGGCCCGAGACGCGAGGCGAGCGGATTGACGATCGCCTATCTGGTGGACCCGGATGGTACGTTGTTGCGGCTGATCCAGAATGATTGAAGCGCTAATCCTGACGGAGAACACTCGGCGATGAAATATGCAGTTGTGCTCGCCATGCTGGCATCGGCCGGGTCTCCCGCGACGGCCAACGGCATCAAGCGCTTCGAGTCCCTCCCTGCGTCGCAAAGCGAGGAAGCCGTCGCGCTGGTGCAAGACCTGTTCGCGTCGATCAACCAGCTTGGCGTCGAAAAGACCATGGCAGCCCGGTTTCCCAATTCCAAGGAGGCCGAAGGCATGTCGCTCCAGCAGGTCTATCGGACCTTCGACACGAGTTGCGGCCCCATTTCCGAGACCGAGCTGATCCGCGAACAGCCCTTCGGATCGATGGTCCTCGAACAGACCTATGTTACCCGCATGGGCGATTGCATCGTCAAGTGGGACATCGTCCTTGAACGACAGGACGGCCAATGGACCTTCAACTGGCTCAACTTCAACACGCTCACCGGCAACCGCTGGGAAATGTGATGCGCGCGGCTATCGCCATCGCCACCCTACTGCTTGCAGCCTGCGTGCCGGCGGAAATCCGCGCCCCGGTGGCGCAGCAGGAGGCCGGCCGCGATGTGGTGCGGTTCGGCGAGGTCTCTTTCACCGAGCTGGCCCCCGGCGTGTGGCAGCATACGACCTATCTCGACCTGATGGGTTTCGGGCCTGTCCCCTCCAACGGTCTGCTGGTGGTGGACGGTGACGCCACCCTGCTGGTCGATACCGCCTGGACCGATGCCCAGACCGCGCAGATCCTGCGCTGGGCCGCCGAGGTACTGGGCAAGCCGGTACGCGCGGCGGTCGTGACCCATGCCCACCAGGACAAGATGGGCGGCATCGGCGCGCTGGATGCTGCCGGTATCCAGAGCTGGGCCAACCCGCTCAGCAACCGGCTTGCGCCCGAAGAGGGCCTGCTCCCCACAAGCGATACGCTGGCCTTCGATGCCCAGGGCTGGGCGACGGGCGCGGGTGCGGCGGTGCTGGCTCCGCTCAAGGTCTATTTCCCGGGCGGGGCGCATACGCGCGACAACATCGTTGTCGGCCTGCCGGAACGCGGCCTCGCCTTCGGCGGCTGCATGATCAAGGGCAGCGATTCGTCCACACTGGGCAATCTCGGCGATGCCGACACCGCCGCCTACGCGCAGTCGGTGCGCAACTTCGGCACGGCCTTTCCCGATGCCGGCCTGATCGTGATGAGCCATTCTCCGGCCGAGGGGCGCAGGGCGATCCAGCACTCGCTTGAACTGGCGGAAAAACTCCAGCAATAGCGCCGCCATGACCGGCATTAAGATCTGCGGTATCGACCGGGCCGAAGCGCTCGAGGCGGCGATTGCGGCGCGGGCGAGCCATGTCGGGCTGGTGTTCTACCCGCCCTCGCCCCGCTTCCTGAAAAGGGCCGAGGCGGCCGCACTGGCCTCGCAGGCCAAGGGGCGGATCGAGCGGGTGGGACTGTTCGTCGACCCTGACGATGCGACACTGGCCGAAGGTGTCGCCACCGGGCTCGACGCGATCCAGCTGCATGGCGAGGAAAGCGCAGGCCGGGTGGCGGAGGTCAAGGCTCGGTTCGGGATCGAAGTGTGGAAGGTCCTCCCCGTGGCCAGCGAAAGCGATGTGGCGCGGGCCAAGGCCTATCACGGCGCGGCGGATTTCCTGCTGTTCGATGCCAAGACGCCCAAGGGCGTGCTGCCCGGCGGGATGGGCCTGCGGTTCGACTGGTCACTGCTCGCCGCCTATCGCGGCCCGACCGCCTGGGGCCTTGCTGGCGGGCTTAACCCCGGCAATGTCGCGGATGCCATCGCTCGCACGGGCGCTCCGCTCGTCGATGCCTCGAGCGGGATCGAAAGCGCGCCGGGCGTGAAGGATGTTGCCAAGATCGCAGCGTTCGGCGCGGCGGTGCGCACGGCACAAAGGCCGTGATGCCAACTAGCGTCTCGACTTCGCGCCCGCACGGCGGCATGGAGCGCACGCTATGAACACCCCCAATACCTTCCGCAACATGCCCGACGAACGGGGGCACTTCGGCGACTATGGCGGGCGCTATGTCGCCGAGACGCTGATGCCGCTGGTGCTCGACCTGGAGCGCGAATATCGCGCCGCACAGGCCGATCCGGCGTTCCAGGCGCAGTTCGACGACTTGCTCGAACATTACGTTGGTCGCCCTAGCCCGCTCTACTATGCAGAACGGCTGACCGAGGCGCTCGGCGGGGCGCAGGTGTGGTTCAAGCGCGACGAGCTCAACCACACCGGCGCACACAAGATCAACAATTGCATCGGCCAGATCCTGCTCGCCATGCGAATGGGCAAGACCCGCATCATCGCCGAGACCGGCGCGGGCCAGCACGGCGTTGCCACCGCCACGGTCTGCGCGCGCTTCGGCCTGCCCTGTGTCATCTACATGGGCGCGGAGGACGTGAAGCGGCAGTCGCCCAACGTGTTCCGCATGAAGCTGCTCGGCGCGGAAGTAGTGCCCGTCACCAGCGGCGCGGCGACGCTCAAAGATGCGATGAACGAGGGGCTGCGCGACTGGGTCGCGAACGTCCATGACACCTTCTACATCATCGGCACCGCCGCCGGCCCGCATCCCTATCCGGAGCTGGTGCGCGATTTCCAGAGCGTGATCGGCAAGGAGGCGCGCGCGCAGATGCTCGCCCGCACCGGCCGCCTGCCCGATCTGCTGGTGGCGGCGATTGGCGGCGGCTCCAATGCGCTCGGGCTGTTCCACCCCTTCCTCGACGATCCCGACGTGAAGATGCTCGGGGTCGAAGCGGCGGGTTACGGCCTCGACGGCGACCAGCACGCGGCCAGCCTGCTCGGCGGCTTCCCCGGCGTGCTCCACGGCAACAAGACCTATTTGCTGCAGGACGAGGACGGCCAGATCACCGAGGGCCACTCGATCAGCGCGGGGCTGGACTATCCCGGCATCGGGCCGGAACACGCCTGGCTCAAGGACATGGGCCGGGTTGAGTACACTGCCGTGACCGACCAGGAAGCGCTCGACGCCTTCCAGCTGCTGTGCCGGACTGAGGGCATCATCCCCGCGCTGGAACCCAGCCACGCCATCGCGGCGGTGGCCAAGGTTGCGAAGGCGATGGACCGCGACCAGATCATCCTCGCCAACCTCTGTGGCCGCGGGGACAAGGACATCTTCACCGTGGCGGAGAAGCTGGGAGTGGAAATCTAGCCCTCTCCCCTTCAGGGGAGAGGGTTGGGAGAGGGGAATGAGAAACGCAGACTTGCTCAAACGCGCCCAGGCAATGCGCAAGGACTTGCCCGAGCCGGAAATGCGCCTTTGGCTCGAATTACGCGCCAGCCGGTTTCGAGGGATCAAGTTTCGCAGACAGAAGGTGATAGGATCGTTCGTTGCCGATTTTGCAGCCAACGAGCCGAAACTGGTGATCGAGCTTGATGGCGATACCCATGCCGGACAAGAACGCTATGACGCCGAGCGGACGAAATTTCTGGAAAAGCAAGGATACAGGGTGATCAGGTTTGCGAACTCCGAAGTGATCGGGAATCTGGAAGGGGTGCTTGAGGCATTGGGCTTGGTGGTGGACGAATTATGTTCCCCTCTCCCAACCCTCTCCCCTGAAGGGGAGAGGGCTTCGTGACCCGCCTTTCCACCGCCTTCGCCAAACCCCACCCCGCGCTCGTCTGCTTTATCACGGCAGGCGATGGCGACACCGCGGCCAATCTCGACGCGCTGGTCGAGGGCGGCGCGGATGTGATCGAGCTGGGGATGCCCTTCACCGATCCCATGGCCGATGGCCCCGCGATCCAGGCCGCGAATTTGCGCAGCCTCGGTGCAGGCACGACCACGCGCGATGTCTTCATGATCGCCAACGAGTTTCGCGAGCGGCAGCCGGACGTGCCGCTGGTGCTGATGGGCTATGCCAATCCGATGGTGCGGCGCGGGCCGGAATGGTTCGCGGGCGAGTGCCAGGGCTGCGGCGTCGACGGCGTGATCTGCGTCGATATCCCGCCCGAGGAAGACGATGCCCTCGGCCCCGCGCTGCGCGCCGCCGGGATCGCCCCGATCCGCCTCGCCACGCCCACCACCGATGCCGCGCGCCTGCCGCAGGTGCTCGAGGGTTCGGCCGGGTTCCTCTACTATGTCTCAGTCGCCGGGATCACCGGCAAGCAGCAGGCGGCGCAGGCCAGCATCGAGGATGCCGTGGCGCGGCTCAAGGCCGCGACCGACATCCCCGTCGCGGTCGGCTTCGGCGTGCGCACGCCCGAGCAGGCCGGGGCCATCGCCAAGGTGGCGGACGGCGTTGTCGTCGGCAGCGCATTGGTCGAGCTGGTCGGCGAACATGGCGCGGATGCACCTGTGAAACTGCGCGATTACACGGCCTCGCTCGCGGCGGCTGTGCACGCGGCCCGCTAGGGCTTTTTTTGGCCGCGAATGGCGATTAAGGCACCTGCATGAACTGGTTCACACGCGTCAGAAACTCGCTCGGCTTCGGCCCGGACAAGCGCACCACCGACAAGGATCTCTGGATCAAGTGTCCCTCCTGTGCGGAGATGCTCTTCGTTAAGGAGTACGAGGACAACCAGATGGTCTGTCCGCGCTGCGACCACCATAGCCGCATCGGCGCGGACGAGCGGCTGCGGCAATTGCTCGACGCCGGCTACGAGGTGCTGCCCCAGCCGCAGGTTACCGAGGACCCGCTCAAGTTTCGCGACACCAAGAAATATCCTGACCGCCTGAAGGACGCGCGGGCCAAGAACCCCTATGCCGATGCCTTCACGGTCGGTTCGGGCGCGATCGACGGGCGCGCGGCGGTGGTCGGCGTGCAGGACTTCGGCTTCATGGGCGGATCGATGGGCATGGCCGTGGGCACCGCCTTCTGCGCCGGGGCGGAGCGGGCACTGGCCCGCAGATGCGCCTATGTCGTCGTCACCGCTGCCGGCGGCGCGCGGATGCAGGAAGGCATCCTCAGCCTGATGCAGATGCCCAAGGCGACCGTGATGACCCGCCGTCTGCGCGAAGCCGGGCTGCCCTATATCGTTGTGCTGACCGATCCCACCACCGGCGGCGTCACCGCCAGCTATGCCATGTTGGGCGACATCCATATCGCCGAACCGGGCGCGCTGATCGGCTTCGCCGGCCAGCGCGTGATCCAGGACACGATCCGCGAGCAATTGCCCGAAGGCTTCCAGCGGGCCGAGTATTTGCACAAGCATGGCATGGTCGACCGCGTGGTCCACCGGCATCAGCTGCGCGAGGAACTTGCGACGCTGCTGGATTACCTGGCACCGAAGGCGGCGGCCTAACACGCCCCTCCCGCTTGCGGGACGGGCCGGGGGTGGGCAAAGCGCCACCTATGCTGCACGGCGCGACTCACCCACCCCTAACCCCTCCCGCAAGCGGGAGGGGAAACTGATGGACTTCGCCAAATCCTCGCATCCCGGCGTCCAGGACCAGCTTGACCGGCTGGCGGCGCTCAGCGTGCCCGACGGGCGGCTGGGGTTGGAGACGATCCGACAGTTGCTCGCCCGGCTGGGCGACCCGCACACCCGCCTGCCGCCGGTCTTCCATGTCGCCGGCACCAACGGCAAGGGCTCGACCTGCGCCTTCCTGCGGGCGATGCTGGAGGCCGAGGGTTACCGCGTCCACGTCACCACCAGCCCGCACCTGGTGCGATACAACGAGCGCATCCGCCTCGCCGGGAAGCTGATCGAGGACGATCACCTCGCCGCTCTCCTGAAGGAAGTTCTCGAACAGATCGAAAGGCTTAATCCCAGCTTCTTCGAAGTCACCATAGCTGCTGCCTTTCTCGCCTTCAGCCGCGAACCAGCCGATGCCTGTGTGGTCGAGGTCGGGCTCGGCGGGCGGTTCGATGCGACCAATGTGCTGGGGCCGAAAGTCCTCGCCGCCTGCGGCATCGCCGCGCTTGGGATCGACCACGAACGCTTCCTGCTCGCGCCGGAGGACGGCGTGCCGACCGAACCGATGGCGCGGATCGCCTTCGAGAAGGCGGGGATTGCCAAGAAGGGCGTGCCGCTGGTGACGATCCCGCAGCCGCCGCTCGAGATGGCCACCATCGCCGCTGCGGCGGAGAGGGCGGGCGCGCCGCTCGTCCTGGCCGAGGCGGCGGCCGGCGAGCAGGTGGCTCTCGGCGGGGCGCACCAGCGCCTTAATGCGGGACTTGCCGCGGCCATGCTGCGCTGCCAGTCGCGCCTGCCCGTCAGCGACCAAGCGATCGCGCAGGGGTTCACCAGCGCCCGCTGGCCCGCCCGGCTCCAGCGCCTGTCGCCCGGCCCGCTCGCCGGTTCGCGCGAGGTCTGGCTGGACGGCGGGCACAATCCCTCGGCCGGTGCGGCGCTGGCGCGGCATTTCGCAGGGCAGCGGCTGCACCTCGTCATCGGCATGATCGCAGGCAAGGATCCGGCTGCGCTTACCGGCCCGCTCGCGCCGATGATCGCCGGCATCACGGTCGTTCCCGTGCCGACGCATGAGCATTTCGCGGCAGACGCTTTCGGGCCGGATGCGCAGGCCGCGCGGGACGTTCCGGCCGCCCTCGCCGCCCTGCCCGACGACGGGCTGCCGGTATTGATCGCTGGCTCGCTCTACCTCGCGGGCGAGGTGCTGCGGCTTAACGACGAAGTGCCGGACTGAACCCCTCTCCCCCTGCGGGAGAGGGAACGGTTCACCCCGCCGCCACGGCCTCCGGCGCCACCACCCCCGCGCGCTGGCCCATCTTCGCCTGCCGCACCCATTCGGCCACGCACAGCACCACCGCGCCTAGCCCGATCCAGGTCGTCAGCACGAAGACCGGGTAATAGCCCTGCTGCTCGATCATCTGGCCCAGCGCCCCGCGCCCCAGCGTGCCGACCAGCATCGTCAGCGACGACAACAGCGCATATTGCACCGCGGCGTATTTCTTGTTCACGATCGAACTCAGCCAGGCGACATAGGCCGCACCGGCGACGCCGATGGCGAGGTTTTCCCACATCACGGTGAAGGTCAGTCGCGCCAGCGCGTCGGAACCGAAGGGGGCGATGGTCTCGATCAGGCGGGAAAAACCGATCGCATCGCTCGCCGCCTGCATCCGCGCCCCGCCCACGGCCATGTCGGCATAGAGCAGGTTGGTCAGCGCGGCGGCGATGCCGCCCAGCACCAGCGTCGCCATGCGGCCGATGACCGTCAGCAGGAAACCGCCCAGCGCCAGGCCCGCGATAACCGCGCCGACGCCGAAGAACTTGGAGGCGAAGGCGACCTCGTCGTTGGTGTACTTCAGCTCGCCGAGGTAGAACGGATAGGCGAAGGTGCCCCAGATCGAATCGCAGATACGGTAGGTCAGCACCACCGTCAGGATCAGCACCAGCGACCAGCCCATCCTGCCGACGAATTCGACCAGCGGCATCACCAGCGCGCGGTAGAGGTGGTCGAGCGTCGCGCCCTTGCCGCTGGCGGGTGGCAGGTCTTCGGCCAGCACGCCCTCCCCCTTGGCCTTCTGCGAGGCGAGCCAGCCCGCGATCAGCGCAGGGATGACTACCGTCGCGACGATGATCCACGGCCCCCATGTGATGGTGAAAGCGGTCGGGTCCGGGCGGTCTTCGGGCGCATAGGCCATCGACATGTACATGAAGGTCACCACCCCGACGATGGCGACTGCCCACAGCGTGCCGACCGCCGCCAGCGCCCGCGCGCGGACCTGTGGTTGCAGCTCGCCCTGCTGGCGCAGCGAGCGGAGAAGTTCGTCCTCGGCCTGGTTCACCGCCGCCTCGCCGGTGGCGGAATCGGGGGCGAACAGCCCGGCGATGCCGATGGCGACGAGGATCGCGCCCATCATCAGATACGTCTGCGGCCAGCCGATGCGCGCGGCGATGATCAGGCCCAGTGCGCCGCCGACCAGCGCCGCGAGGCGGTAGCCCATCTGGTAGATGGTGGAGAGGATATCGAGCGTCGCCTTCTCGTCCGCGACGTCGATGCGCCAGGCGTTGATGGCGATGTCCTGCGTCGCGCTGGCGAGCGCGCCGATCCCGGCCAGCAGCGAGAACCAGCCCATGGTGCTGTTGCTCGGCTGGGTCAGGCTGAGCGCGATCAGGATCGCGCCGAGCAGGATCTGCGCCGGAACGATCCACTGCTTGCGCTTGCCCAGCCGCGCGAAGCCGGGGATGTTGACCTTGTCGATCAGCGGCGACCACAGGAACTGGAAGGCATAGGCGAGCCCGATCAGCGAGAAGACGCCCATCGTCTCGAGTTCGACCTCGGCTTCGGACAGCCATGCATAGAGCGTGCCGAGGAACAGCGCGAAGGGCAGGCCGCTGGCGAAGCCGAACAGCAGCATGAAGCCGGTCTTGCGCTGGCCCAGCGCCCGGATCGCCACCCGCCAGCCGGGCTTCTTCGTCACTGCCGCCGTTTCGCTCATCGAGATACTCCCTCTTGTCCCTTCCCTAGCGCGGCGCGGCGCCAAGGGAAGCCCTGCCCCAACGCGCTTCCACCGCATCGTGTTGGCGTGTAGGGGCGCGGGCATGACCCGTGCTTACAACCCTCCCGGCAAACCACAGCAACCCAAGCCAAAAGCTGAACGGGCCGCCGACCGGCCTGACGGCGACCGTATCGCCAAGCTGCTCGCCCGCGCCGGTGTCGCCAGCCGCCGCGAGATCGAGCGGATGATCGGCGAAGGGCGCGTGGCGGTGGGCGGCAAGGTCATCGATACCCCTGCAACCTTTCTCGAAAGCCTCAATGGGGTGACGGTGGACGGCAAGCCGGTCGGCACGGCGGAGGAAACGCGGCTGTTCGTGTTCCACAAGCCCGCCGGACTGCTGACGGCCGAATACGATCCCAAGGGCCGCCCGACGATCTACGACGCGCTGCGAAACGCCCTGCCGAAGGATGCCGGGCGGGTGATGCCGATCGGCCGGCTCGACTATAACACCGAAGGGCTGCTGCTGCTGACCAACGACGGCGAACTTAAGCGGCGGATGGAGCTGCCATCGAGCGGCATCCCGCGCACCTACCGCGCCCGCGCCTTCGGCGAGATTACCCAGGAACAGCTCGAAAGCCTGATCGAAGGAATCGAGATCGACGGCATGCGCTACGGCCGGATCGACGCCAACATGGAACGCCGGACCGGGCGCAACCAGTGGATCGAAATGACCATTACCGAAGGCAAGAACCGCGAAATCCGCCGCGTGCTCGAACATTTCGGGCTGGAGGTCAGCCGCCTGATGCGAACGTCCTACGGACCGTTCGAACTGGCCGACCTGCCGCGCGGGCAGGCCGCCGAAATCCACAAGGGCGACCTCGCCAGGTTCCTCGGGACGCTCAAGAAATCATGAGAATCATCGCCGGCGAATGGCGCGGGCGCAAGCTCGTCGCGCCCAAGGGCGACGGTACCAGGCCGACGGCCGACCGCACGCGCGAGACGCTGTTCTCGATGCTCGCCAGCCGGCTCGGCAGTTTCGAGGGGCTGTCGGTGCTCGACCTGTTCGCAGGCTCCGGCGCGCTGGGGCTGGAGGCGCTGTCGCGCGGCGCGGCCCAGTGCCAGTTCGTCGAGCAGGACAAGTCCGCGCTCGATTCGATCCGCGCCAATATCGCCAGCCTCGGCGCGCGCGAGCGAACGACTGTTATGGCCGGGTCCGTCATGACCCTCGGCCCTGCCCGCGGTCCCGCCGACCTGATCCTCGCTGACCCTCCTTATGCGACCGGCGCGGGCGAAGTCGCGCTCGACAAGCTGTTGCGGCTCGGCTGGATCGGCCCGGCGACGTGGATCGCGCTGGAAACTTCGGCCAGGGAAATGGTCGACATCAAGGGCCTCGAAATCGAGTCCGAGCGCAAGGTAGGGAAGGCGAAGCTGACCATCCTTCGCCTTCCCACCCCCTGATGCGCCGCTGTTACGGTTCGTATCCGGTCTAGCGGTCCTGCGGCGGGCGAGCCTGAGCCCGGTTCTGCAATTCCTGCTCGATCGCTTCCCACGCCGCTGCGCGCTGCGTCTCGTCCAGCCCGGCAAGCTGCACCTTGTATGCATCGGTCAGCAGCCAGAAGGTTTCCTGGCGCGGCGGGGGTAGCGAGCGGTAATAGGCCTGCACATTCGCCGGCCACGAGGCCATCGCGGCCTGGCGCTGCTGCGGGGTGACGGCGGCGCCGTTTTCCTCCGCAGCGGCGGGCGCGTCCCCGACTGGGGGAGCGGTGTTGACCGGGGGAGCCTCCGGCGTGCCGGTATCGGGCGCAGGGGTATCGGGTGCAGGGGTATCGGGCGGAACCTGCGCGGGTTTCGCCGAATGATGTTGCGGCATGTCCTGCGGTACGGTGTCCGCCAAAGCGGGTACAGCCAGCATACCGGTGGCCAGGACGACGAGGGACGATTTACGCATGGGATACTCCTTTGGTTGTTCCCGTGCGCGACGAACGCGACCCGCTTCCTTTTGGAAGCCCGACCGCTATTCCATTGTCTTCGTTACGCTTCAACCGCGGGCCGCGACGTTCGTCCCGCCTGCCCATCGCCCCGCCCGCTTCGGTGCCGGAAACGCGGCCAGCGGTTCGTCGCTGGCGCAAAAAAGGGCGGATGTGCCATGGCACACCCGCCCGTCCTGCGCGGCGGAAGCTGTCGGGTGGCTCCTGCAGCCTGCCGCGCGAGGATCCGCCGATCAGTTCGCGTCGGGGCGATAGGTCGCTGCGGGCCGATTGCCCCAGTTGAGACCGGCCTCGCGCGGATTGATGCATCCGTCGGTCATGCTTTCGTTGAGGCAGACCTCTACCACAGTATCGCCGATCCGGACCTTGGTCGCCTGGCCGCGCGCATTGCGCTCCACCACCTCGGCCTTGACTTTTACAGTCGGTGCGGCGGGTTCGGCGGGCTGGGCCGTTGCCGCAGCGGCGGCGAAACTGGCCATGCTCAATACGCCGAGCGTTCCTGCAACGAAGGTCTTCATATCCTTTTCCCTTCAATCCTGTGCGGTCGTCACCGTCCTTGCCCCCATAATGACGAAGGGCGCATGCGGTTCCGCAAGGAATGAACGGGCAAGGCTTGCCCCCCTGCCCCATGTTCCCTAACTGTTCGCCAGCAGCATGACCGACGCAAGATGACCGACAGCGCCACCCTCTACCCCCTCGCCATCGCCGCCGGCGACAACGGCTTGCCGCCTTACGCGGAACGGCTCAACCTGCCCCAGCGCGAGGCGGTGCTGACGAGCGAAGGCCCGGTGCTGATGCTGGCGGGTGCAGGAACGGGCAAGACGGCGGCGCTGACCGCGCGGCTCGCGCATCTGATCGCGATGCGCAAGGCGTGGCCGAGCGAGATCCTCTGCGTCACCTTCACCAACAAGGCCGCGCGCGAGATGCGCCACCGCGTCGCCCAGCATATCGGCGATGCGGTGGAAGGGATGCCATGGCTCGGCACATTCCATTCGATCTGTGCCAAGATGTTGCGCCGCCATGCCGAGCTGGTGGGGCTGCAACCCAACTACACCATCATCGACACCGACGACCAGTTGCGGCTGCTCAAGGCACTGATCCAGCAGAACGACCTCGACGAGAAGCGCTGGCCCGCGCGCCAGCTGGCCGGGCTGATCGACGGGTGGAAGAATCGCGGCCTAAACCCCGGCGATCTCGATGCGGTGGACAATGAGTCCTATGCCAACGGCAAGGGGCAGCAGTTCTACCAGCTCTACCAGGACCGGCTGAAGGCACTCAACGCCTGCGATTTCGGCGACCTGCTGCTGCACATGCTCAACATCTTCCGCCGCAATCGCGAGGTGCTGGAGCAGTACCAGCAGCGCTTCAAATATATCCTGGTCGACGAATACCAGGACACCAACGCCGTCCAGTACCTGTGGCTGCGGCTGCTGGCGCAGGCGCGCAAGAACATCTGCGTGGTGGGCGACGACGACCAGTCGATCTATTCCTGGCGCGGCGCGGAAGTGGCCAACATCCTGCGCTTCGAGCGGGACTTTCCCGGCGCGAAGGTGATCAAGCTGGAGCAGAACTATCGCTCCACTCCGCACATCCTCGCCGCCGCATCGGGCCTGATCGCCAGCAACAGCCAGCGGCTCGGCAAGACGCTGTGGACCGAAGTCAACGCGGGCGAAAAGGTCCGCGTGATCGGCGTGTGGGACGGTCCGGAAGAAGCCCGCCGCGTGGGGGAGGAGATCGAACGGGTCGAGCGCGAAGGCGTGCCGCTGGACGAGATCGCCATCCTCGTGCGCGCGCAGTACCAGACCCGCGAATTCGAGGACCGCTTCATCCAGATCGGGCTGAACTACCGGATCATTGGCGGTTTCCGTTTCTACGAGCGGGCCGAGATCCGCGATGCGCTGGCGTACCTGCGCGTCATCGCGCAGCCGCAGGACGACCTCGCCTTCGAGCGCATCTACAATCAACCCAAGCGGGGCCTCGGCGCGAAGACGCTGGAAAAGATGCACCAGCATGCGCGGCGCACCGGCTTGCCGCTGGCCGCCGCCTCGCTGCAACTGGCCGACAGCGACGAGCTTCCCGCCCGCGCGGCCGGCACCATCGGCGGCCTGATGCGGCAGTTCCTGCACTGGCAATCGCGGGCCGAACAGATTGCCCCGTCGGACCTGCTGCGCGAAGTCATGGACGAGACCGGCTACACCGCCATGCTGGAGGCGGAGAAGACCGCCGAGGCCAAGGGGCGGCTGGAGAACCTGTCCGAACTCGCCCGCGCGATGGAGGAATACGAGACGCTCGGCGATTTCCTCGAACACGTCAGCCTGGTGATGGACAACGACGCCGGCCCGGACGAGGAAAAGGTCACCATCATGACCATGCACGCGGCGAAGGGGCTGGAGTTCAACCACGTCTTCCTGCCCGGATGGGAAGAAGGCGTGTTCCCCAGCCAGCGCGCGCTCGACGAAGGCGGGCTCGCATCGCTGGAGGAAGAACGCCGCCTGGCTTATGTGGCGATCACCCGCGCCCGGCGGCGCTGCACTATCCTCCACGCCGCCAACCGCCGTATCTACGGCCAGTGGACCAGCAGCATCCCCAGCCGCTTCATCGAGGAACTGCCGGCCGATCAGGTGGAGCAGGAAACCACCCTCACCGGCGGTGCTTCGCTCTGGCGCGCGGGCCTTTCCGAACAGGACGACCCCTTCGCCCATGTCGTGCGCGACCGCCCCGAACGCTCGCAGCAGCGCGGCCCCGGCTGGCAGCGCGCGCTCACCAGCGGCTACGACACCAAGCAGGCGGTGGTTAAGGAAAGCCAGCGCAGCGCCGCCAGCTTCGCCGCCAAACCCCGCACCGACATCGCCGTCGGCGCGCGCGTATTTCACGACAAGTTCGGCTATGGCGTGGTCACCGACCAGGAAGGCAACAAGCTCGAAATCGAGTTTGAGAAGGCCGGGACCAAGCGGGTGATCGACAGCTTCGTGACCGTGGCGGGGTAGGTTGTTGCCAGGCTAGATCCGGTCCATCCGGGGCTTGCGCGACCCGCCCCGCCAGACTGCCCTGAACGCTTTTTCGGCGCTCCGCCTCTCCAGCCTGTTCCCTAGTTTAGCTTCCGCCTGGGCCAGGCCATAAAGCGCAAGTGCGCTGTTCGGGGCATCGAAAAGAGCAGCCTTAAACGCCTGCTTGGCGTCCTCGTAGCGGCCGGTCTTGTAATAGGCTGCGCCCAGCGACTGCTGCACCGGATAATACCAGAACGGAGGTTCGTTGTAGGGTATCTTCTTCTGCATTTCGGCAGCCGCAGCGAAATGGCCGATCGCCTGCCCCGGCCGGGATTGTGCCATGGCCTTGCGACCCTTGGCGACTTCCACAGCCAGCGAAATGATCAGCGGGGCCGGGAAGCCGTTCGCGTCCATCCGCTCGACACTGGCAGATTTCGCGAGCCGTTCCATGGCGGAAATCTCGGCATCGAAATTCCCCAGCTTCGGCTTGAGGGCCAGCGCCACCGCACGCGAATAATGCCGCATCGCCTCGACATACTCCAGCGGATGCGCCGTGGCAGTCCGCGCCAGGATGGTTTCCGGCGAGGAATATTGCGCATAGGCGAAGAATGGGGCGGCATAGATCGCCTGCACCCAGGCAAGCTTGCTGCCTGTTTCGGTATCGATAATGCTTTCAAGCTTGGCGGCCTGCTGCACCACTGTCGCAAGATCGCCCATCGCCTGCGCCGACGTCAGCAGGAAATGCACGTTGTGCGGATAGTACCCGAACCGGACAAGACCGTCGTCACCCACCTCGCGCAGATAGGCCTCGTCGGCCTCCACCGCCTTCATGTTCGCCTCGATAGAATCTTGGTAGCGGCCTAGCCGGTAGTAAACGTGCGCCGGCATGTGCACGAGGTGCCCAAGTGCCTTGGGGGCATGCTGGCGCAAAAGGTCCGCAGCAGCCTCGGCCTTGGCCGGTTGGGGCAATTCCAGCAAGTGGATGTAGAGATGGGCCGCCTGGGGATGACGGGGGTTACGCCGCATGACCTTTTCGATCCGCGCCACCCCCTCGGCAATAAACGCCACAGGCTGCCCTTCATCCGTCCAGTAGTTCCACGGGCTGGTGTTCATGGCAGCTTCGGCCGCGAGTACCGCCAGATCGTCGCTGTCAGGGTAACGCGCTGACAATTCCAGCATCGCCTGGGCATAGCTGCGATCAAGTGCGGAGCGATCGGCATCGGCAGCATCCGAATAGCGTGCCTGCTGCGCCGCAATCAGCGCCTGCGTGAACGGCGATGCGCCCCTTGCCAGCCTTGTGGCCTCGGCCAGTGCCCGCAAGGCCGACCGGTTCTGCGCGTCGTCCATCGCAGCATTGATGTTGGGACCGTTCGCCATTGCCTCGCCCCACCAGCACTCGACACAGCCCGGATCGATTTCCTGCGCGCGCCTGAAAGAGCGAATGGCCGCCACATGGTTGAACCCATATGCGAAAGCCAGGCCCTGGTCGAAATAGCGCCGCGCCTCAGGATCCATCCTGTCCAGCGGCAGGTCGGACGGGGTTATGCCGGAATAGAGCACGGCCGGCCCCGTCCCCAGCCCCTGTTCCCTCGCCACCTGGCTTGCCAAGGCCAGGCGCGCGGCGAGGACCCGCTTCGATCCTGTCGCATCCCGGCAGGCACTGCGCGCCGCGAGCGTAGGATCGAACGCTGCAGGAGCGTCGTTGCGCACCGCTCGCGCGGCATCGTCCGTCGTGCTTCCCGGCAGGAGCCCGGCCAGCATAGCCAAGACGAAAGCGGTCGGACCTTGCATCGCGTTTCCCCTCGAAAGGCAATCGCGACCCTGCCACGATCATACCATCTCGATAGGGACGAATCCATCACCTGCGGGGAACCTTCGTGTCACCCTCTGCCCGGGCGCGATCAGGCTTCGGCGATTTCCCGCGGTGCATCGACCCGTCGGCTGCCTGCCCAGGCCGCGAATGGACGCGCCAACTCGCCGAGGAAGCCGCGCGAGCCCCCGTCCACACCGGTCCGACAATCGACGAAGGGTGCCGGGTCGATATAGGTTCCAAACACCCTGTCCCACAGGGTCAGGACGCCGCCGTAATTGCTGCCGCAAAGTTCGAGATCGTCGATATGGTGCAGCCTGTGCGCAGCGGGCGAAATCAGCCAGCGGCCCAGCGGCCCGAATGTCCACGGCAGGTCGGCGTGGATGAAGTATCCCCACCCGCTCCTTACCGCAGCACAGGCGGCGATAGCCCAAAGCGGCAGCCCGAGAAGCAGCAGCAGGACCGTATCGACGAACATCGCCAGCACATAGGCCAGCGGATGTTTGCGCAGGAGCGCCAGCCAGGTCATGGCCTCATCGGAGTGGTGGACGGCATGCACCGGCCACAGCAGTGGGTGGTGCTCGATCCGGTGCCGCCAATAGACGACGAATTCGCCGACCAGCATGGTGACGGCCAGAACCAGCACGGGGCTGGCATCGTGCCAGAAGGGGCCGCCCACAGCGATTGCCGCAAGGCCCTTTTCCCACATCGCTGCAATACCCGCGAGAACGCTGGCAAGTAGGACGTAGTTGATCCCCACGAGCGCGAGGTTGGTCCGCGTTTCGCGGCCCGTCCGCCGGATGGTGGCTGCCACCCTTCCCCGCTTCAGGACAAGCGCGAGTATGCCGAATGCCAGCGCGGGGGGCGCGAGCATGGGCAGCAAGTCCCACGTCGTTTTACCCAGAGTGGCTGCAAGTGTATCCATGGCGCCTTCCATGCGCCATTCAGGGTAAGCGAAGTGTTAAAGACCGGCCCGATCAGCGCCCGAGAGTGACATCCAGGAAGCCGGGGCGCGGCCCGTTCCATTCGCCGGGTTTGGTCGGCGGATCCTGCGGTTCACCGCGTCGCGGTGCCCGCTCTGCCCGGGGCTCTGCCCGCCGCTCATCGCGCGGACGTTCTTCACGCGGTCGTTCTTCCCGTTCCGGACGGCGCGGTTTGCGAACGCGTTCTTCGCTCGGTTCGCGGTCCTGCCGGGCGCGGCGCGGCTCTTCGTCACGCGGCTCGGGTTCGGGCGCCGGCTTCAGTTCGACGCGCACGTCGGCCTTGCCGAAGACCGGGATTTTGGCGCCCGTCAGCTTCTCGACATTGTCGATCGCCTCGGCATCTTCCGGTGCGACAAAGGTAAAGGCGCGGCCCTTGGCCCCGGCGCGGCCGGTGCGGCCGATGCGGTGGACATAGTCATCGGGATGCCAAGGCGTGTCGAAGTTGAACACGTGGCTGACGCCCTTGATATCCAGCCCGCGCGCGGCAACGTCGGATGCCACCAGAATGGTCACATCCCCGCTCTTGAACCGTTCGAGTTCCTTGATCCGGCTCGACTGGTCCATGTCACCATGGATCTCGCTCGAGGAGAAGCCGTGACTTTGCAGGCTCTTGTTGATCTCGCGCACGGTGGTCTTGCGGTTGGCGAAGATGATGGCGGTCTCGACCAGGTCGTTGCGCAGCAGCCAGCGCAGCGTCTCGCGCTTCTGGCGGGTCGGGACATTGACGCGGAAAGCGGTGATGTCCTTGTTGGTGGTTGCTGCCCGTGCAGTCTCGATCCGCTTGGGATTGCTCAGGAACTTCTTCGCCAGCTTCTCGATCGGCGGCGGCATGGTGGCGCTGAACAGCATGGTCTGGCGCGTTTCGGGCAGTTTCGAGCAGATGAACTCGATATCGGGGATGAACCCCATGTCGAGCATCCGGTCGGCCTCGTCGATCACCAGCAGTTCGCAGCCGTTGAGCATGATCTTGCCGCGTTCGAACAGGTCCATCAACCGGCCCGGCGTGGCGATCAGAACATCGACGCCTTCGTTCAAGGCCTTGAGCTGGTCACCCATCTGCACCCCGCCGATCAGCAGCGCCATCTTGAGATCGTGGTTGACGCCGTATTTCTCGAAGTTCTCGGCGACCTGCGCCGCAAGTTCGCGGGTCGGCTCGAGGATCAGAGAACGCGGCATCAGCGCGCGGCGGCGGCCGTTGGCCATGATGTCGATCATCGGCAGCACGAAGCTTGCGGTCTTGCCCGTGCCGGTCTGGGCGATGCCGATGATGTCCTTCATCATCAACACCGGCGGGATCGCCTGCGCCTGGATGGCGGTGGGTTCGCTGTAACCGGCCGCTTCGACCGCCTTCAGCAATTCGGGAGAGAGGCCGAGATCGGCAAAGGTCATTCAGATGTCCGGGTTTGCTAGCCCGGTCCTGTCGGGACAAGGCAGATGAAGCGCAGGGCATCCTGCGCTGGCGCGCCCATCGCCAAATTGCACCGAAATGTCAAGAAATCCCCTCGGTGGGGATCGCCGTCAGTCCCTCTGCTGTTCCAGCCGGTAGAACTTCGACACCTCGCACTTGGTACCGCTCCGCGATTGCAACTGGTCGCGGTCGATGCAGAGATTGCCGTCCCTACTCGGCTCGACGTAAAAACCGGAATAGAAATCGCGTGCCAGGCAGGCCTTTTCGAGCTTGGCGCTGATCATCTGCCGATTGCGCATGAACAGGATGAGCTTGTTGGCACTGCCGGTCTGCACGGCGACGACATCCTTCAGGCCGATACATTTGCCCATGCCCCGTTCCTTCATCTTCGCCCCGATGGCGACGGGCTGGATATCGCCGGCTGAGGAGCGTGGTCGAGCAGGCGAAATCCGGATCACGACGCGTTGCTCGATACGAACCTGGTGCGGGAGCCGCTCGCCGGTCCAGGGGTCAAGGCCTTGCAAGCCCTTATCCGCCTCGAACGGACGCGCCTCGACGGGCAGCTTGCCCGCGCCGACACCATGCCCTTCCCCGTCGTCGCCTGTCATCACGACAGGCAACAGCAGGGCGATCGGCGCAACAAGGGCTGCCCAGTTCAACATGACCTGAAAGTCGAGAAGCCTCCCCAAACTTGACCGGCAACGCCCGGCTCACGATGGTGCGACTGCAAGGGAATTACAGCAAAGGTTTGAATGGCGGCTTAATTGTTCGCACGGATTGCGCAAGTGCTGGCGGCGCCCAGTTCCTCTGTGGCATAGCGGCCCGATGGACGAGCTGGACCAATTCCTGGCCGATGCGGCCCGCCTGCTGGGCCCCAAGGGTCTGACGCAGGATGACGAGCGCATGGCCCCCTGGCTGACCGACTGGCGCGGTCGCTACACCGGGCGGGCGATCGCCTTGGCTTCACCGGCGACGACACAGGAAGTCGCCGGGCTGGTGACGCTGTGCAGCCGGCACCGGGTCCCGATCGTCCCGCAAGGCGGCAACAGCGGGATGTGCGGCGGCGCCACACCGGATGGGCAGGGAAACGCAGTGCTCCTCTCGCTTCGGCGGATGGACGCCATTCGCCGTATCGATGCCGATGCGCGGCAGGTCACCTGCGAGGCTGGCGTCATCCTCCAGACACTACACGAAGCCGTGGCTCGACACGGCCTGCGTTTCCCGCTGACGCTCGGCGGGAAGGGATCGGCCACGATCGGCGGCCTCGTTTCGACCAACGCCGGCGGCACGCAGGTGCTGCGTCACGGCACCATGCGGGCGCAGGTCCTCGGACTGGAGGCGGTCCTGCCGGACGGCTCGATACTGGACCGGCTTACCCCCCTCAAGAAAGACAATCGCGGGTTCGACCTCAAGCAGATGCTGATCGGATCGGAAGGAACGCTCGGCATCGTCACGGCGGCGACTCTCAGGCTGCTACCGGCCGTTGCCGAGCGGAGGGTTCTCTGGGTGGGGCTATCGAGTATCCACGATGCCCGCCGCCTCCTTCTCCATGCGGAGTCGCTGGCAAACGATGCGCTGGAAGGCTTCGAGGTCATGCCCCGTCATTCGCTCGAGGCGGTGCTGGCCCACCTTCCCGGCGCGCGCGATCCGCTCGCCACTCCGCAAGCCTGGTATGCATTAATCGAGCTTGTGGGCGGCGAAAATACGGCGGAGCACCTGCCCGAGCTGGCCGAAGCCATTCTCGAAGGGGCCTTGCGGCAAGGGATTATCGAGGATGCCACGGTGGCTTCGAGCGAAGCGCAGGCGGAGGCGTTCTGGCTGCTGCGCGATGCCATCTCGCCGGCGGAGCGTGCGATCGGCCCGGCCATGCAACACGATATCTCGGTCCCGGTCGAACGCATGCCCGATTTCATCCAGATGGCCATACCGGCCATGGAATCGAGGTTTCCCGGCACCCGCGCAGTCGCTTTCGGTCACCTTGGCGACGGCAATGTGCATTTCCATGTCATCGCTCCGCTTTCGGCCGAGAGGGGGACGTGGGAAGAAAGTGAAGGCAAGGAAATCAGTGCTGTCGTACACGATCTCGTGACCGAATGGGGCGGTTCGATCAGTGCCGAACACGGCATCGGCCAGATGAAGCGAAGCGAGCTTGGCCGGCTCGCGGGCGGCGCCGACCTCGCCCTGATGCGCGCCGTGAAGAAAGCGATCGATCCACTCGGCATCATGAATCCGGGCAAGCTCGTACCCTGACCGTCGCGGGCGCGCGGCCCCCTGTCCGCTTCCCCTTGCGCCCGCGCGCGCGACCCCCTAAAGCCCGCGGCCATCAAGCGCGGCAGCGGGGGTCGCTGCCGCCATGACCAGCCACGAGTTTCCGGAGATTTCCCATGGCCAGCGCGCCGCAGCCCAGCCTGCCCCTGCTTTACAACGATCTGATGCCGCTCAACACGCGCGATCACAGCAAGTTCACGACCCGGCCGATGGAGACGGCTAAGTTCCTGTCGACCCAGCACGCCATTCCGCTGACCGTCGAGGAATTCGTCCAGGCGCAGCGCAACTTCCCGATCGTGTTCTCGTCGGGCGACAGCCCCCTGCCGCTGGCGCTGATGGGTCTGAACGAAGGGGTTAACACCTTCATCGACGCCGAAGGCAAGATTAACGAGCCGGTTTACCTCCCGGCCTACATCCGCCGCTATCCCTTCCTGCTGGCGAAGCTGCAGCCGGAAACCGAAGACCTGTCCCTCTGCTTCGATCCGACGTCCGACTCGGTCGGCGAATTTGCCGACGGCGAACCGCTGTTCGATGAAACCGGTGCTACGACCGAAGCGACCAAGCGCATCCTCGATTTTTGCGAAAAGTTCGAAGAAGCCGGGATGCGGACGAAGGCCTTTATCGACCAGCTGCAGGCCCACGACCTGCTGATGGCGGGCGAGATCGCCATCGAGCGGGCCGATTTCCCGGGCAAGCCTTACGTCTATCGCGGGTTCCAGATGGTCAACCAGGAAAAGCTGAACGCAGTGCCGACGGAAAAGCTCGACGAATGGGCCAAGAACGGCCTGCTGCCGCTGATCTACGCGCATATGTTCTCGCTCGACCTGATGCGGAACATCTTCGCGCGGCAGGTCAATGCCGGGCTTGTCCCCGAACCGGTGGACGCCGTCAACTGAGACCAAATTTCGATCCGGGCAGGCCTTCAGACACTTGAATCCTGCCCGATCGCTCCCAGATTCGGAGTGTCCTGGCAGGATCCCCCTCATCGCCTGCCGGGATGATGCACTCAGGTGCATCCCTCCCTGAACCTTGACCACCTCGCAAGCATTGCCTGCGGGGTGGTTTTTTATTCGGCGGCGAGGGGCAGGTTGCGCTCGCGCGCAGGGGGCACAACCTCCGCGGCCAGTTCGCGGACCAGTCCCGACAACAATCGGGCCAGCGCCGGCATCCGCCGGGTCACCTGCTCGTGCCGCGCATCGAGATAGAGCGACCGGCAGACCTCGAGCTGCATGGCATGGATTGCCAGCGAAGGCTTCCCATGCCGATCGAGGACATAACCGCCGGCATAGGGCCTGTTATGCGCCGCCGACCGACCCTGGCGGGCAAGATAGGAAAGCGCTGCGGCGGACAGCATCCCGTCGCTGGAAGCGCCGAACCGGTCGCCGATCACGAATTCTGCCGGACGATCGTCGGCATGGCGCTTGCGCAGCGGCGGCATCGAATGCAGGTCGAGCAACAGGGCTGCGCCCCAGACGCGCCTGATAGCGGATAGAGTTTCCGACACCGCGCGATGATAGGGTTCATGCACGGAAGCGATGCGCTCGGCGACATCTGCATTGCTGTGCCGGTCGCGCCAGATTTCGCCGAGGCCTGTCAGTCGCCGCGGGATGAGCCCGAGGCCGCTGCGGGCGCGGCGGTTCGCCCGGGAATGGTTCGCGCGCGCACCGGGGGCGTCGAGCACCATGTTCCAGTCCATGTCGTCGTCGGCGCGATTGAGGTCGATCATGGCGCGCGGGGCATGCGCGACGATCAGCGGGGCACCGGTCTCGCGGGCAATTTCCTTCGCGAGAAGATCGACCAGACGGTCCTCCAGACGAAGCACCGTATAATCGGGGTCCCGCATCCGCTGCAGCAGCGCCTGCGGATAGCAGCGGCCGGCATGAGGCACCGCGATCAGGACCGGCAATGCAGGCCGGGTCGCCCCTTCGACCCTGAAGGCAGCCTCGGCGGCACCGGGTATCGAACCGCCGAAGCTTGCCTCGTCACCTTGTTCATTATCAGTGTTCACAATTACCCCCATTGGTGGACCGGATCGCTGTCCGTGTCAAAGTTGGGCAGGACCAATTCGGCCAAAGAATTCTTAAACGATTGCGACTATAGGAAGAGCCATGGAAACCAACGCACCTTCGCGTCGCATATTGTTGGCAGAGGACGAGGAGGCAATGCGCACCTACCTCTCCCGCGCCCTTGAAAATGCCGGATATGAAGTCGTGGCGGTCGATCGCGGCACTGCCGCATTGCCGCTGCTGGAATCGCGACGGTTCGACCTGCTGCTGTCGGATATCGTGATGCCGGAAATGGACGGGATCGAGCTGGCACAGCGTTGCAGCGAGATCAGTCCGCACACGAAAGTCATGTTCATTACAGGCTTTGCCGCGGTGTCGCTCAAGGCCAGCCGCGACCAGCCGCAGGCCAAGGTCCTGTCGAAGCCGTTCCACCTGCGCGACCTGGTGCTTGAGGTGGAGCGCGTGTTCGAGGAACGCGGGGCACTGGCGGCCAAATAGCCATTTCGGCTCTTGCGCGGCGCTGGCGCCTTCGCTAATGGGCCGCTCCTGCCGGTAACGGCACGTGATGGTGCGGGCGTATAGCTCAGTGGTAGAGCACTATGTTGACATCGTAGGGGTCGCAAGTTCAATCCTTGCTACGCCCACCATCGCTTGAAAGCCCGCCTGCAAGGCGGGCTTTTTCGTTTCCGGTTCGTATCCGGCGCCACCTTGCACCGCCGCCGCCCTCTGCTATGGCCCGGGCGGACAGACTTTCTCCCCAAGTGAGGCAACAGGCAAACATGCAGAAAATCCAGGTCAAGAACCCGGTCGTCGAGCTCGATGGCGACGAAATGACCCGCATCATCTGGCAGTGGATCCGCGAGCGGCTGATCCTGCCCTATCTCGATATCGACCTTAAGTACTACGACCTGTCGATCGAGCATCGCGACGAAACCGATGACCAGGTAACCATCGATTCCGCCAACGCCATCAAGCAGTACGGCGTCGGCGTGAAGTGTGCGACGATTACCCCCGACGAACAGCGCGTCGAGGAATTCAGCCTCAAGAAGATGTGGAAGTCGCCCAACGGCACAATCCGCAACATCCTGGGCGGCGTCGTCTTCCGCGAGCCGATCGTGATCGACAACGTGCCGCGCCTGGTGCCGGGCTGGACCGATCCCATCGTCGTCGGTCGCCACGCCTTCGGCGACCAGTACCGCGCCACCGACACGCTGATCCCGGGCCCCGGCAAGTTGCGGCTGGTATTCGACGGCGAAGACGGCACCAAGCTCGATCTCGACGTATTCGACTTCCCCAGCGCGGGCGTCGCCATGGCGATGTACAACCTCGACGATTCGATCCGCGATTTCGCCCGCGCCAGCTTCAATTACGGCCTCAACCTCGGCTGGCCGGTGTACCTCAGCACCAAGAACACGATCATGAAGGCCTATGACGGGCGCTTCAAGGACCTGTTCCAGGAGGTGTTTGACACCGAAGGCTTCGCCGAGAAGTTCAAGGAACTGGGCATCCATTACGAACACCGCCTGATCGACGACATGGTCGCCAGCGCGCTCAAGTGGAGCGGCAAGTTCGTCTGGGCCTGCAAGAACTACGACGGCGACGTACAGTCCGACGTGGTGGCTCAGGGCTTCGGTTCGCTCGGCCTGATGACCAGCGTGCTGCTCAGCCCCGATGGCAAGACCGTCGAAGCCGAGGCTGCGCACGGCACCGTGACCCGCCACTACCGCCAGCACCAGCAGGGCAAGGCGACCTCGACCAACCCCATCGCCAGCATCTTCGCATGGACCCGCGGACTGATGTATCGCGGCAAGTTTGACGGAACGCCCGATGTGGTGAAGTTTGCCGAAACGTTGGAGCGCGTGTGCATCCAGACCGTCGAGGCAGGCTACATGACCAAGGATCTCGCTCTGCTCATCGGCCCGAACCAGAACTGGCAAACGACCGAGCAGTTCTTCGAAACGATCGTCCAGAATCTCGAAAAGGAAATGGCGAACTGGGCCTAAGGACCCGGAACCTGCCTTTCCGTTTGGCGTAATCAAGGGCGACCCATCTCGACGATGGGTCGCCCTTTTCGATTCAGGGGGCTACCTTCACAACATGACCGACACCCGCAGCAAGGCCCGCCTGGAAATCAGACCCGCCAAAGACAAGGATGTGCGAGCCATCGCCGACCTTGTTCGACGCGCCTATGACGAATTGCCCGCCTACACCCACGGCGAAATCCGCGGCCAGTTGAACAACTATCCCGACGGGTGTTTCATCGCCAAGCTCGACGGGAAAGTCGTCGGCTATTGCGCCACCATGCGCCTCGACGAGCGCGTTGCGCTGGCCGATCTCACTTGGGAAGAAGTGACCGGAAACGGCTTCGGCAGCCGTCACGATCCGACCGGCGACTGGCTTTACGGCTACGAGATGTGCGTCGATCCCAATGTGCGCGGAACCCGCATCGGGCGGCGGCTTTACGAGGAACGCCGCGCGCTTGCCGAGCGACTGGACCTCACCGGGATCGTCTTCGGCGGCCGAATGCCCGGCTTTGCCAAGGCGCAGCGGCGCAAACGGAACCGTGCCGAAAGCCCGGAAGAATACTTGCAACTGGTAATCGACGGGAAGATCCACGACCCGGTGCTGCGCTTCCAGCTCGCCAACGGCTTCGAACCGATGGGCATCCTCAAGGGCTACCTCCCCGAAGATCGCCCGTCGAAGACCAACGCCGTCAAGATGGTCTGGCGCAACCCCTATGTCGACAGCGACGCACCGCCCAAGCATCGCCTGCCGCGCGGAGTCGAAAGCGTCCGCATCGCCACCTGCCAGCTGCAGGCTCGCGCGGTGAAGGACTTCGACGAATTCATGCGGCAGGTCGAATATTTCGTCGATGTCGCAGCGGATTACGAGGCAGACTTCATCGTCTTTCCCGAACTGTTCACGCTGATGCTGCTCTCGGCAGAGGAAAAGGAGTTGAGCAGCGTCGAGGCCATCGAAGCGCTCAGCCGTTATACGCCTCGCATCCGCAAGCGGTTGTCCGAGATGGCGCTGCAGTTCAACATCAACATCATCGGCGGCAGCCACCCGACACGGATGGAAGATGGCGACATCCACAATGTCGCTTACGTCTGCCTGCGCGACGGTTCGGTCCATGCGCAGGAAAAAATCCACCCGACCCCCAACGAGGCCTATTGGTGGAGCATCAAGGGCGGCGACAGCATCGACGCAATCCAGACCGATTGCGGTCCGATCGGCGTGCTGATCTGCTACGATTCCGAGTTTCCGGAATTGGCGCGGCGTCTGGTCGACGAAGGCGCGCGCATCATCTTCGTGCCGTTCTGCACGGATAGCCGCCAAGGCTACATGCGGGTACGCTACTGCGCCCAGGCCCGGGCCATCGAGAACCAGTGCTATGTCGTGATGAGCGGCAATGTCGGCAATCTTCCCAATGTCGCCAACATGGACATCCAGTATGCACAAAGCTGCATCCTGACGCCCTGCGATTTCCCGTTCGCGCGCGACGGGATAGCCGCCGAGGCGAGCGAGAACGTCGAGACGCTGACCATCAGCGACGTCAATCTTGCCGATCTGAGCTGGGCGCGCGCCGAAGGTACGGTCCAGAACCTCGCCGACCGCAGGTTCGACCTTTATCGCATCGAATGGGACAAGCGGGTCGGCCAGGTCTCGCCGCGGATAGGGGAGGAAAGCGACGCGCCGAACATGGGCCCGCATGCCGGAAGGGGCGGATAGCAACGGCGAAACATGCGCGCGGGAGGTGACCTTGCCGGAACGGTCGCTATAGGAGAGCCATGGCCGGCGAAGTCACCATGTCCCCGATGCTGTCCGACGCGCTGGTTATCCTTGGCGCGGCGGGTATCGTCATCCCCACTTTCGCCCGCTTCCGCATAACACCGGTCATCGGCTTCATTCTTATCGGCGTTCTCGTCGGACCATTCGGCTTGGGCGGGCTGGTGTTCCAGTACGAATGGCTCAGCTATTTCACCATATCCGACCCTGAGGGACTAACACCCTTCGCCGACTTCGGCATAATCCTGTTGCTGTTCACGATTGGTCTGGAGCTTTCGTTCAAACGCCTCTGGACCCTGCGACGGCTTGTGTTCGGCCTCGGTGCCATGGAGGTGTTGGTCATCGGCAGCTGCATCGCCGCTGTCCTTGCCATGATGGGACAGTTCTGGACCGGAGCCCTGGCCTTGGGCTTTGCCCTCGCCTTTTCGTCGACCGCGATCGTGCTGCCTATATCCGGAACGCGCTCTCCTGTCGGACGGGCGGCTCTCTCCATGCTGCTGTTCGAGGACATCATGATCGTGCCGATCATTTTCATCCTCGGTGCGCTCGCGCCCTATGCCGAAAGCGAAGGATGGGGCGGGATGTTGCAGACCCTGTGGCAAGGAGGTTTGGTCATAGCGGTGCTGCTGGTTCTGGGCCGGATCGCCCTCCCGCCGCTTTTCGCCCAGGCCGCCCGTACAAAGAGCCCGGAGCTTTTCCTGGCCGTCTCGATGCTGGTCGTGATCGGGGCGAGCCTTGCCACGGGCGCGACCGGCCTTTCCCCAATCGTCGGCGCATTGATCGCCGGATTGCTGATCGCTGAGACCGACTACCACACGGAAGTCGAGCAGATCATGGATCCGTTCAAGGGGCTCGCACTCGGCGTGTTCCTCATCACCGTGGGAATGAGCATCGATCTCACCAGTATCTGGGCGAATTTCTGGCCGATCGTGACAGCAGTCGTCCTCGTCCTGACGTTCAAGGCGCTGGTGACAGGCCTGTTGCTGCGATTGATGGGCGCACGCCGCTCGACTGCTGCAGAGACGGGCATACTGATGGCCAGCCCTTCGGAAACCACGCTGATCATCCTGTCCGCAGCCGGCTCCGCCCTGCTGATCCAGCCCGGCACGTTGCAGTTCTGGCAGATCGTCACAGCCATCGGCCTCACCATCACCCCCCTGCTTGCCAAACTTGGTCGCGCGATTGGGCGACGGGTGGAGCCCATGCCTGCCAGCGACGAGGAGCTGGGAATCGACGAGCCACGGGTCATCATTGTCGGGATCGGGCGCGTCGGAATGCTTGTGGCCGACATGCTCAAAGCGCATGGCCGCGCCTACCTGGCGGTGGACAGCGATGCCGACCTGATCGTGGAAGCGCGGCGGCAGGGTTACCGCGCGGTTTTCGCCGATGCCGCGCGGGGCGAAGCGCTCGGGCGTCTGGGGCTGGACCGTGCACCTGCCGTCGTCCTCACCATGGACGAACCGGTGCTTGCCGAACGGCTGACCGCCAAGCTGCGCAAGGATCACCCCGACCTGCTTATCGTGGTCCGTGCCCGCGACAGCCAGCATGCGGCCGACCTGTATCGTGCCGGGGCGAGCCATGCCGTGCCGGAAACCCTAGAAAGTTCGCTGCAACTTTCTGAAGCCGTGCTCGCAGATATCGGTGTGCCGATGGGTCCCGTGATCGCGTCGATCCACGCCAAGCGCGACGAGTTTCGCGACCAGATCCAGGAAGATGCGGGTCTGGCGCACAAGCCCAAGTTGCGGACCAGCACTATCCAGGGATAGCGCCGCAGCCTAGGCGGGAACTGCCGCCAGCAATCTGCGAACCGCTTCGATCGCTTCACCGGCCCTCGCGCCGTCCGGGCCGCCGCCTTGCGCCATGTCGGGTCGCCCGCCCCCGCCCTTGCCGCCCAGGGCTTCGACCCCGGCACGAACAATCTCGACGGCATTGAAGCGGCCGGTGAGATCGTCCGTCACCGCCGCAGCGAAGGCTGCCTTGCCATCGTTGACCGCGCAAATCGCGGCAATGCCGCTGCCCATCCGCTTCTTGGCCTCGTCAAG
This sequence comes from Parerythrobacter aurantius, assembly GCF_045291475.1. Taxonomy (NCBI): domain Bacteria; kingdom Pseudomonadati; phylum Pseudomonadota; class Alphaproteobacteria; order Sphingomonadales; family Erythrobacteraceae; genus Parerythrobacter; species Parerythrobacter aurantius. The sequence goes on along the minus strand of NZ_CP147985.1, from coordinate 2,098,374 downwards.
CAGGCCACGCAGGTCTTTCGGGTCAAGACCGTGCAAGACCTGTCCGCTGAAAGTGACGTCGCCGATGGTCTCGTCCTGAGGACCGGTGGCACAACCGCCCCCGCCCAGCGCAAGCTGCTTCTTGGCCTCCGCCAGTTCGCGTTCGAGCAGCTTGCGCTCGTCAAGCAGTGCGGCGATGCGATCGGCCACGTCCTCGGGATTGGTCCGCAGCGCACCGGCTGCGGCCTTGAGCGCCTCTTCCCGGGCGACGAGCCATTGGCGGGCGGCATCACCGGTCAGCGCCTCGATGCGGCGTACACCAGAGCTCACTGCGCTTTCGGAAACGATGCGGAAAAGCTGGATGTCGCCGGTGGCCCTGACATGGGTACCGCCGCACAATTCCACCGAATAGTTGCGGCCGCCATCCGCCTTGCTGCCCATGCTGAGCACGCGCACTTCGTCGCCATATTTTTCGCCGAACAGGGCCAGCGCGCCGGCGGCGACGGCATCGTCCGGGGGCATCAGCCGGGTGCTGACCGCTTCATTGGCGCGGATTTCGGCATTCACCTCTGCCTCGATGGCGACAATGTCTTCGTCGGTCAGGGGCTTGGGATGCGAGAAATCGAACCGCAGCTTGTCCTCCGCAACAAGCGAGCCCTTCTGGGTCACATGCCCGCCCAGACGATTGCGCAAGGCGGCGTGGACGAGGTGGGTCGCGGAATGGTTGGCACGCACACGATCGCGCCGGGCCACGTCCACCTCGAGGTGGAGCGTATCGCCCTTGCGCACTTCCCCTGCCTCGATCACTGCCGAATGCGTGTGCAATCGGCCGAGCGGCTTGCCGGTGTCGGTCACGCGGACCCGCAGGCCGGCCGGCGAAGCCATCGTCCCGGTATCACCGGTCTGCCCACCGCTTTCGCCGTAGAACGGCGTCTGGTTCGTGAGCACGATGACGGTATCGCCTGCACTTGCGGTTTCGACTTCGGCGCCATCCTTGACTAGTGCGACGACGCGGCCCTCGCCGCTGGTCGAGGTGTAGCCGGTGAACTCGGTTGCGCCTTCACGCTCCGCAATATCGAACCACACTTCGCTGTCGGCGGCCTGGCCCGACCCTTTCCAGGCCGCGCGCGCCGCTGCCTTCTGCCGTTCCATGGCGGCAGCAAAGCCCGCATCGTCGACCGCAATGCCCCGCGAGCGCAGGGCATCTTCGGTAAGATCGTAGGGGAAACCGTAGGTGTCGTAGAGCTTGAACGCCGTCTCGCCGTCAAGCGTATCGCCCTCGCCCATACTGCCTGTCGCATCATCCAGCAGGCGAAGGCCCTTCTCCAACGTCTGGCGGAAACGCGTTTCTTCCCGTTCCAGCGTTTCGGTGATCAAGGGCTGGCCGCGCACCAGTTCGGGATAGGCCTGCCCCATCTCGGTCACGAGCGCGGGCACGAGCCGGTGCATCAGCGGTTCCTTGGCGCCCAGCAAGTGGGCGTGGCGCATGGCCCGCCGCATGATCCGGCGCAGCACGTAGCCGCGGCCCTCGTTAGACGGCAGCACACCGTCGGCAATAAGGAAGCTGGTCGAGCGCAGGTGATCCGCGATTACCCGGTGGCTGGCCCTGTGTTCGCCCTCCGCCCGAACTGCGGTCAGGCTTTCCGAAGCCCCGATCAGCGAGCGGAAGGTATCGGTGTCGTAATTGTCATGCACGCCTTGCATGACCGCGGCGATACGCTCGAGGCCCATGCCGGTATCGATGTTCTTGTTGGGCAAATCGCCGATAATCTCGCCCCCGGCCTGCTCGTGCTGCATGAACACAAGGTTCCAGACCTCCACGAAACGGTCGCCGTCCTCATCGGGCGATCCCGGCGGACCTCCGGCGATATGCTCGCCATGGTCGAAGAAAATCTCCGAACAAGGCCCGCAGGGGCCGTCATCGCCCATGGCCCAGAAATTGTCCTTGGTCGGGATGCGGATGATACGATGGTCCGGCAGCCCGGCAATCTTCTGCCACAGGGCGAAAGCCTCGTCGTCCGTGTGATAGACCGTCGCCGTCAAGCGATCCGGATCGAGCCCCCATTCCTTGGTCAGCAAGGTCCAGGCATGAAGGATTGCCTGTTCCTTGAAATAGTCGCCAAAGCTGAAATTACCCAGCATCTCGAAGAAGGTGTGATGGCGTGCGGTGTAGCCGACATTGTCGAGATCGTTATGCTTGCCACCGGCCCGCACGCACTTTTGCGAACTCGTGGCGGTCGGTGAAGGACGGGATTCAAGGCCCGTAAAGACATTCTTGAACGGAACCATCCCCGCGTTGACGAACATCAAGGTCGGATCGTTGTAGGGAACCAGCGGCGCGGACGCGATCTCGGCGTGGCCGGTGACGGCGAAATAGTCGAGAAAACTGCGGCGGATGTCGTTCGTCGAGTGCATGCGCGCGAGTTAGGGACTTGCGGCCTGCGCGACAAGCGGGGAATCGGTCGCGGCTTGCGACGGACGGCAGGCTATATCCTTGCGGTCACAATCCAGGCGGCCGCCGACAGCGCGACGATCGAGCCGCTGACGTGCCGTTCCAGGTAGCGCCGCAGGCGTTGGTCGAAGAGGGAACGTTCCGCGTCCCCGAGCGCCGCCGCAGCGCGAGCGGCGGGGCCGATGCGCGCAAAATACCCCATCGCGTCAGCGACGGGATCGGGTCCGGAACCCACAACGAATGCGAAATCGACCGGATCGATGCAAATGGCGCCCCAGCCGGCCTCTGCCAGCAATTGCTGCACGCGGACGGCATCGGCAAAGGCGAAGGGTCCTGGTACAGCGGGGTCGCCGGCGGCAATGGGCGCGCCGCCGGGGAGCAAAGCGACAACATCACTCGCCCATGGGTTCTCGGCGGGGCTGCGGAAACACGAGAACACCAGTCGGCATCCCGGGCCACCGACCTGCGCCAAATGCGCAAAGGCAGCCGCGGGTTGGTCGAAAAACATCACACCATGTCGCGAAATCACGAGATCGGCGTGCCAACCGGCGCGGTCCCAAGTGGCCGCATCCCCGCATTCGAAGGCTACGTTGGGGAGCTGGGCGCCGCGTTGCCTTGCTCTCTCGACAAGAGCCTCGCTGACATCGAGCCCGATGATTTCGGCCGACGGATTGCCGCGTGCGAGCGCCAACGATAGTTCGCCGGCGCCACACCCCACGTCGAGCGCGCGCCCTATCGGCGCAGCACCCGCTATGGCGAGGAGCCTTTCGGTCAGTGCGGCGAAGCTGCGGTCGGTCCGGATCCATTCGCTGGCCCAGGTATCGCCTACCTGTCCCTGCCATGCTGCCTTGTCGGTCATGCTCGAGCTCACTCCTCAGGCACCGGGTTAGCGCTGTACCCGCCGGCTGCAAGATAGCGAAGGAGGCAATACGCGGAAAAGCCGGCACGGATAAGGGTCTATCCGTGCCGGCTTTCCATGTGGGCGGGTGCGTACGAAGCAGCGGCACCCCTTGAGAGGCGAGTCTCAGTCCTCCGCGTCAGGACCGGCCATCATCCCCCCGGCGACCTCCTCGGTTTTGCCGCGAATGGCGGCTTCGAGCTTGTCGCAAATTTCGGGATTGTCCTTCAGGAACTGCTTGGCGTTCTCGCGGCCCTGGCCAATCCTGATGCTGTCGTAGCTGAACCAGCTACCGGACTTTTCGACCACGCCGGCCTTGACGCCCAGATCGAGGATTTCACCGATCTTCGAGATGCCTTCGCCATACATGATGTCGAATTCGACCTGCTTGAACGGCGGAGCGACCTTGTTCTTGACCACTTTCACGCGGGTGGTGTTACCGACCACCTCGTCACGGTCCTTGATCTGGCCGGTGCGGCGGATGTCGAGCCGGACCGACGCGTAGAACTTGAGCGCATTGCCGCCGGTCGTGGTCTCCGGATTGCCGTACATCACTCCGATCTTCATGCGCAGCTGGTTGATGAAGATCACCATGCACTTCGAACGGTTGATCGAGCCGGTCAGCTTGCGCAACGACTGGCTCATCAGGCGAGCCTGAAGTCCGACATGGCTGTCGCCCATCTCGCCCTCGATTTCCGCACGCGGCACCAGTGCCGCCACGGAGTCGACCACCAGCACGTCGATCGCGTTGGAACGGACAAGCGTATCGGTAATCTCGAGCGCCTGTTCGCCGGTATCCGGCTGCGACACGATCAGCTCGTCGATGTCGACGCCGAGCCTCTTGGCATAGACAGGATCGAGAGCATGTTCGGCATCCACGAATGCCGCAGTGCCCCCATTCCTCTGCGCTTCGGCAATCACATGCAGTGCCAGCGTGGTCTTGCCCGAGCTTTCCGGCCCATAGACCTCGATCACGCGGCCTTTGGGCAAGCCACCGATGCCGAGAGCGATGTCGAGCCCCAATGAGCCCGTGGAAATCGCCTCGACATTCATCGCTTCCTTGGAGCCCAGCTTCATCGCCGACCCCTTGCCGAAAGCGCGGTCGATCTGGGCGAGTGCTGCGTCAAGCGCCTTCTGACGGTCCACGTTGGATTCCTTGTCTACCAGTTTGAGTTCCGCCGCCATGTCACACACCTCCGTCAGTTGCCACCGGCACCGATCTGCCTTTCAACTGTTGAAGCGTGTACCGCATTTGTTCCAAGAGAACAAGTGAGGAACAAGAAGTTTTTTCTCAGGATGCTGGCGTCACCCGCGGGCGCGCCTCTGCCAGCGGATTTCCTGCGTCGATCCGGGCAGTACCTCGACGTCGATGTAGTAGCTGCCGTCCTTGACCTTGGGGACCGAACGCGTTCCGCGGATTTGCTCTGTCGCCTCTGCTCCGAGATAGACCCGCACCATGACCGGGTTGCTGCGCGCATTGGCCAGCCGTGCGCCCAGCGTTCGCCACACGCCCGGTTTCGCCGCCGAGCCCGAAATCTCGCGCCCGCACGCGGCCCGAACCAGCTCGCTCTTGCCGAGGTCAATCTCGACATCCTGTCCCTTGGCGTAATCCCGCAACCAGTCTTCGGCGAGCAGCAAGTCGCCACGCGCGGAGGGCTCGAATACCGAAATGCCCCCGGTCGGCAATGCCACTCCAAGGCCGTGTTTTTCGTCATTTTTCGTTTCGAGGATCATACCGGTGGGCGACAAAAGCCAATCCGGCTGCGCCAGCGACAGCATGTCGCTGTGTTCTGCGAGACAATATGCCGCATAGAGCAAGGTGCCCTCGACCGAGTCCTTGTTGAGGAAAGCAACCTGCTTCAGCCCCTTTGCGTTGACTGTCACGGGCGCGGGCACACGGTAAAGCTTCAAGTCGCCGAGCTGTTCTTCGCGGGCTTCCATGACGGCCGGTGGAGGCGGCGGCGGAGCGGGCGCCAAAGCTGCAACGCGGGATCCGGTCACGACGATGGCCCCGTCTTCCATGGCCTTCATCATCTCGATGTCGTAGCCATAGAGTTCGGTTGGTGGGTAGTACGGGACAGGCGAACCGGCGGCCGTGCTGCCGAAAGGAAAGCAGGCAAGCCGGAGAGGCTTTCCCTGCGGCGGTTCCGACATGGCGTCGAAATCGCTGACCACGCTCAGTCGGCCGGCCACTGCCATAAGCTCGGCGTCGGCAAAGCTCTGTCCGTTGTCGTTGAGGAGGGTAAGCCAGCTCAACAGCCCGAATTTCACCTTTCCCCGGGCCTGCTCTTCCAGGAATGTGCCGACGTAATGCGCCTGCCAGTCGAACCCGGAGGCAAGGTAGGTCAGAGTTACCGTGTAGGTACCGCCCTGGGGGCTGTTGGTGTCGAGCGAGAACACCGGTTGCGCGCTCAATCCGCCGGGAATCGAGGAGAAAGTCAGCTTTTCCGGCAGGCCGGAGCACCGCACCGCCTCGAACCCGCCGCTCGTTTGGAGCACGAGACCGCCATCGGCCCGGGTGCGAACGACAGCTTCCTCGGTCTTCGCTTCGCCCGACCCCGGGTTCAGCCGCGTGATCTTGACCCGGTTGCCGAGCGTTCCGTCCACCAGTGCTGCGGGGCTCAGGAGATCGGCATTGCGGTTTTTTTCGATCGTTCCACCTGGAAGCCCGGTCACGATTGCGGTCACGGCGACCATGCCCTCGGCAACGCCGGTAAAACGGATCGTCGATTCGCCCGGGGGCAGCTGCACCTCGCGGGTTTCGCTTATCATCGCGAAACCTTGCGGAAACTGGGTCTGCATCGGATCGCCCTCGCCCCGGTTGGGGTCGCGATAGACCGTCACGGCGACGCGTTGTGCCACCGAAGCTTCGACAACGTCCCGCGCGGCAAGCGGGGCCGACGGGAGCGATACTGCACCGGAAAGCAAAAGGATGGCGATGCCCCGCATCACCTCTCTCTTCAGTACCGTGTTTCGTAAGTGACCCGGATGACCCGCTCGCCTTCGGCCGGGACGGGTACTACCCACTTCCTGCTATCCCAGTTGAGCTGCTGGCCGGGAATATCTTCGCTGACGATGCGGTAATCGTCGCTCCACCAGCCGCGCATGAGGTTGGTGGCGGTCAGGTCCACCTCTACCGCGCTGGCCTTCGCGTTGGTCAGCGTATAGCGCATCGTTGTGCGGTAGAACCGCTTGGGCCGCTCGACATCGACCACTTCCTGCACCTCGCCTTTCCTGATGACGCGGTACCGCTCGGTCTTTTCCCATTCGGTCGAGGTTATCTCCTCGCGCTTCTCGACCTCGGCCTTAACGAAGATGTCGAATGCATCGCCGGTGGAAAGCGTCAGCTCGCTGCCCATCGGCGTGTGGCCGATGTAGTTCTCGCCGATGAACTGGGGCGAACCCTGGCTGTCGCGCTGGTAAAACCGCACCGTGCCTGCGGGGAGCGCGTCACCCAGTCCCCCTTCGCGGCTCGACGAAAATGAGATCGCGGTGGAAACGTTGACCGGCGACTGGTCGGTCTGCATCCAGTTGACCGTGCGCGCGTAAATCTTGCGCGCGCGTACCGCCTGCACGTCGAGGAAACTCACCTGCTTTGTCTGGTTGTTCGCGATCGTCGTCCGCCCGGCGATCGGATAAAGGTAAAAATCGCCGAGCTGCTCCCGGTCGGCGGCTTCGGTTCCGGCCCTGGTCATGCCGGGCGCGAAAGCACGGCTGGAGTATCCGCCTTGCCCTGGGCTGCCCGCTACCAGCAAGGTGTCCGCCTGAGTGAAGGTCGTACCGGTGGAATTGGTCAGCGTGACCCAGCCCTGCATGTCGATAGTGCCCCGCCCTTCGTCGTAAAGCGCAACGTAGTCGGCGCTCCAGCCCAGGCCGGCCGTGAGATAACGTATCTGTGCGGGCCGCGTACCGCCGCGGGTGGAATCGACATTGACCGACAATGTCGGGCGCGCCCGCAGATTGGGTGGCACACGGTCGAACACGACACGGACAGGTAGCCCGTCATCGCGCAACACCTCTATCCTGTCGCCGATCCTGATCACCACGCCGCCCGTCGTGGACAAGACTTCCGCCCGCTCGCGCGTTTCCGCGCCCGTCGCCGGATTGGTGCGAACGAGTGTTACGGTCTGCCCGACGGCCTTCTCCATCATCTTCTGCGGGGTCAACAGGTCGAAGTCGAAGTTCTGCTCTATGATGGTGGTATCGGCTGCATTGAAGCTGAGCGTTTCGGGCCGGATACGGGCCGAGACATCGGGGAACTCTATCCTGCTTCGCCCCGATCCGATCGGCAGCGGACGCACGTCCTGCACCAGGGCGATATCGTTGTTGTAAATGGTGACGGCGACATCGCCTTGTGCAGTCTCCTCGGTGGACGACTGGGCAACTGCGGCCGAGGCGAGCGCCAGTACGGCGGCACCGGTCAAGCTGAGCGGAAATTTCATCGGGCCCTCCCCTTCAAGACCATCGCCTGTCCAACCTTGCGGATTTACCGCGAGTGAATGAGACTGTGTATCATTCTGTTATCGTGCCTGCGCCATGACCTCGCCGACCTTTTCCGAAATCTGTTGCACGCTGAAAGGTTTGGCAAGGAAATGCATGTTTTCCATGTCGATATCCTTGCGTAACTGCTCTTCGGCATAGCCGGACATGAAGAGGAACGGCATTTCCGGTGCGACAGAGCGGATGGCACGCGCCATGGCAGGCCCGTCCATTCCGGGCATCACGACATCCGAAACGACGAGGTCGAAGGTCCCTCCATTGGCGATGGCGGCCAATCCTTCCTCTCCGTCCGCACAGGCGGTGACAGTGTAGCCCGCACGCGCCAGTGCGCGTTCCGCGACCGCCCGGACCATATCCTCATCCTCGACCAGCAGCACGCGTCCCCCGCCCGACCAGCTTCGCGACGGCGTCTGGTTGTCCTGCTTCCTCGCCTCGGCAACGACCTCGCCGTGGTGGACGGGAAGATAGATGGTGAACCGCGCACCTGTAGTGCGCCCGTCGGTTCCGGCGATATTGTCGGCGAAGATGAAACCGCCCGACTGCTTGACGATACCGTATACGGTGGAAAGGCCCAGCCCGGTGCCCTTGCCCTGCTCCTTTGTCGTAAAGAACGGCTCGAAGATCTTGGGCAGCACGTCGTCGGGGATTCCCCCGCCGGTATCCTGCACGATCAGCGCGGTATAGTCCCCTGCCGGAAGGATATCGGACCCCATCGAGCGGACGTCGCGCGCGGCCACCCGCCGGGTCGCCATCGACAGCTTGCCCTTGCCCTTGCCGGATGCCTGGATCGCATCGCGGGCATTGACGACAAGGTTCACGATGACCTGTTCCAGCTGCCGCGGATCCGCCCTGACCGCGCCCAGGTCGCGATCGTGACGCACGGTAAATTCGATCTTCTCGCCGACCAGCCGCTTCAGCAACTGGTGCACTTCGCTCACCACGTCGGGCAATTGAAGCACTTCCGGCCGCAGGGTCTGCTGGCGGCTGAAGGCGAGCAGCTGGCGCGTGAGGCTTGCGGCGCGATTGGAATTGGCAAGGATCTGCTGGATGTCGTCGTAATCGCTGTCGCCGGGCGTATGCCGCAGCAACATGAGGTCGCAATAGCCGATGATCGCGGTGAGGACGTTGTTGAAGTCGTGTGCGACCCCGCCGGCGAGCTGGCCGACGGCCTGCATCTTCGTCGCTTGCGCAACCTGCCGCTTTAGCCGTGTTTCTTCCGTGCTGTCGGCAAGGCTAAGCAGTACCGCCGCATCGCCAAGGCCGCGAACGCCTGCAAGACCGAGCGAGACCGGTTCTTCCGGGCTGGCACGGAACCGCACCGCCATGTCGCCGCTCGTCACCGGCCCCTTCGCGTAACGCCTGACAGCGTCGGCCAGAGCCCCCTTGTCGTCCTTGACCGCAAGATCGCTCGGGTATTGCGGCAGCCCCTGCCCTTCCCGGCCGACGGCCCGGAGAAAGGCCTTGTTGGCGAAGAGGAAGCGCCCGTCGCGGTCGGTCATCGCCAGCCCCAGCGGCAATGCCCCGACCAGCGCTTCCAGCTGGAGCGTCGCGTTGCCCTTCACCGCCGCAGCATCGTCCTGACCGCCAAGGGCAGTACCGGGTTCCAGCAGCAACATCAGGGACAGTGCCTCGTCGGCGGCAGCGCCCTTTTCCTCGGCAGGATCATTGAGCGGGACATGGACCAAGCCATGCGGGGCGCCACGCTTGCCTTCGCGGGCGAAATAGATGCGATCGTACTCGTCGCTGCGGAGCTGCGCGGCGAACTCCTGCCCTGCCAGCGTCGCCTTGCGATCCCCGGAGGCGCGCTCGGCGAAGCCCGGAGCCGCCGCACGGATGATCCCGTCCGGTCCGACGATCGCCGCCTCGATCCCGGCCCGCGACAGGACCGCGCCAAGGTCGCCAGCGATCTGCCGTGCATAGCCTTCCGCCGCATCTTCCATTGCCAGCGACTGCAATCGCCAGACAAGATAGTCGTCTCCCCGACCGGCCCGTTCGGCTTCGACACGCCAGGCGCGCTGCCCGTCGCCGCTGCGGATACGCTCGGCCATGGCGCCGCCGTCCCGCCAGGCTTCGCGGGCGATCCTCGTCAACGTCTCCAGCGACGGGCCGTCCACCTGCAGGTTGGGCGGGGCCTTCGAGGTGCCGAACTGGTCGGCGAATAGCCCGCTGGCGCAGACGAGCCGGTTGGCCCGGTCCGTGATTGCCACAGCCATGTCGGGACGCTCGATCGCCGCCACGGTTACCGACCAGTCCGGCGGTGCGAGAATGTCTGCGCGGGCAGGCGGTCGCACCTTGTTGAGTGCAAAACCCAGCGCCAGCAGCGTCGCAAGCCCGCCGGCATACGCCACTGCCAGCAGGGGCATGCCGCTCGCCAGCCAGGTTGCCGCCACGCTGATGGCCAGAGCCCCCGCCAGCCACAACCACGCCGTAGGCTTGCCGGCGCCCGGTTCGTTCGCCCCCGCCAGGTTCATTGCTGTTCGGTCTCCAGTCGCCGGTCGAGACGCCGCTCCATCTGTCGTAGCCTCCGCGCCCGGCGCCGGTGAATGATAAAGCGCCACATCAGTCCGGAGACGACATAGCCCGCTGCGGCAGTGACGATGGCGAGCACCACGAAGCCGAAGGCCGTAACTCCGGCCAGCTCGAAGCCGAGTGCCAGCCAACCGCCGTCTTCGGCCAGATGCTGGACAGTGTCGATACCCATGGCGACCTTGGTATTGAGGACGAGTTCACCCGTCCCCTTGGCCACCACCAACCAGAACGGCAGCGTGAAGGGATTGGTCACGAAAGTGACCAAGGCCGCCAGCGGGACATTGGCCCGCGCCGGCAGGGCAAGAAATGCTGCCAGGAAAATCTGCCCGATAGGGATGATGAAGCCGCAGAACAGCCCCAGCGCGACGCCTCGCGGCACTGAGCGGCGGGTAAAGCGCCATAACTCAGGGCTGAGGAAGCGGTGGGCGATCGGGGCGAGATACTTGTTACCCGCCATCTCCTCGCGCGTCGGCATCGGCGGCAGGTAACGCCGGATCAGGTCCGCCAGGAAAGTCTTGTTGCCGCTCATAATGTCCACGCTGCCCATGGGCTGACGCCACGGCAATCGCAAGCGCTACTGCCGCGATTTCCCGCCAACCGTGTATCCGCGTCGATATGGGGGGGCCGACCGCATTCGCCAGTGCCGCAATCGGCGACGTCAGCCTTTTTCACGCATGATGCGGGCCTTGTCGCGTTTCCAGTCGCGATCCTTGATGTATTCGCGCTTGTCCTGCGCCTGCCGCCCCTTGGCCAAACCGAGCTCGACCTTGGCCCGGCCGGTCTTGTTGAAATAGATGCTGAGCGGGATCAGGGTCATGCCCTTGCGCTCGACAGCGCCCAGCAGACGCTCGATCTCGCGCGCATGGAGCAAGAGCTTGCGCGGACGCTTGGGCTCGTGGTTGAGCCGGTTTCCATGGCTGTATTCAGGGATGTTGGCATTGATCAGCCAAGCCTGGCCGTCGCGGATTTCGGCATAGCTGTCAGCGATGGTAGCCTCGCCAGCGCGCAGGGCCTTGACCTCGGTGCCCTGCAAGGCAAGGCCGGCCTCGAACTTGTCTTCCACAGCATAATCGAACCGCGCCCGCCGGTTCTCGGCAACGGTTTTCTGTTTGTCGAACGTCTCGGGCTTGGGGCGTGCCATAAGGATGGCGCATGTAGGGACTGACAGGCTGCAGGGAAAGAGCTTATCCCGCCCTTCGCTAGACCAGTCCCGCGATCTCCAGCGCCTCGTCGACTGCCCGCCGCGAGGCCTCGCTCGCTTCGACGAGCGGCAGGCGAACTTCCGGCCGCAACCAGTCGTGGACCCGGCTGAGCGCGTATTTCACCGGCGCGGGGCTGGCGTCGCTGAACATGGCGTAATGCAGCGGAAACAGCCGGTCGTTCAGTTCACGGGCCTTTTTCAGCTCGTTGGCGGCAATGGCATCCTGGAATTCCGCACACAGGGCGGGCGCGACATTGGCGGTGACCGAGATGCATCCCCGCCCGCCAGCGGCAGAGTGCGGCAACCACAACTCGTCATTGCCCGACAGCTGGCAGAACTCGCGCCCGATTCCCATGCGGTGATCGGCCACCCGCGACAGGTCGCCGCTCGCATCCTTGATGGCGACAATCCGGTCGGGATATTTGTTGACCAATGCCACGACCGTCTCGTCCTCGAGGTCGGTCACGGTCCGCGCAGGCACGTTGTAAAGCACGATGGGAAGATCGCTGTTTTCGGCGAGGAAGCTGAAGTGCGCGATCAGCCCCGCCTGGCTCGGCCGATTATAGTAGGGCGCAACGCACAGACCGGCCTTGGCCCCGGCTTTCTTGGAAAAATTCATATGCAGCAGCGCGTTGCGGGTGTCGTTGCTGCCGCAACCGGCAATTACCGGCACCCTGCCCGCCGCCTGTTCGATGCATACCTCGATCACGCGGTGATGCTCGGCATTGCTGAGCGTCGAGGCTTCGCCGGTGGTTCCGCAAGGCACCAGCGCGCTGGACCCGTTGTCGATCTGCCAGTCCACGAGCCGCCGGAAAGCCGCTTCGTCGAACGTCCCGTCGCGAAAAGGAGTCACCAGAGCGGGAATCGAGCCCGAAAACATTGTGAATGGTCCTTTCTTGACCGAAGGGAATCACGTAACTTCACCGCATGTATGCGCGGCTGATCCGTTCAGTGCCTGATAAGGAGACATGGGACAGGATGTCCAGCATGACCCGCAAGCCGTTTCTCGCCGTTTCGCTCATTGCCCTCACCTCCATCGTCCCGCCCCTGATGGCTGCAGACCCGGCCAGCTGGGATCGCGCCCGCGCGGATCTCGTGGCGCAGCAGCCGAGCCAGATGGCGAGTGTCATCGCCCGCTGGGAATACCTCATCGGGCGCGAAGGCCTGCCGTTCGAGGATTATGCCGGCTTCCTGTTGGCCTATCCCGATTTCCCACAGTCGGAAAAGCTGCGCGAACGGGCAGAGAAATCACTCGGCGAACAGGCTATCGGAGCCGAACGGCTGGTGGCTTTCTTCGACCGTCATCCCCCGCTGACAAATCCGGCCCGGGCGCGATACGCGCTTGCGCTGGCATCGCTCGGTCGTGACGATGCCTTCGCTGCGGCTCGCGGTGCGTGGCGTGGCGGCACCATGAGCAGCGCGTCGGAAGTGTACCTGCTAGGCCAGTTTGGCGCACGGTTCACGCAGGACGACCACGATGCCCGGATGGACGCGCTGTTGTGGCAACGCGATGCCGAGGGCGCCGCGCGCTCGATGAACTATGTCTCGGGCGCCAAGCGCGAGCTGTTCATGGCGCGGCTGGCCATCGTGCAGGGCTCCCTGCCGCAGAGCAATGGCCTCGCCGTGCCTGGAGAAGCGCGCCGCGATGCCGGTTACACATACAACCTGGCCCGTTTTTACCGCTCGGGCAGCAATATGCCGATGGCCATCGACGTGCTTGCCAATCGCCCGCGTTTCGATGGCCCGGCCTTCGATGCGGAAGCCATGGTCGGGGAAATGCTGCGCGTCGCCCGCGGCGCCGGGTCGGAGCCTTCGGTCCGGATTGCCGGCTCGGTCGACGACGTTTTCGCGCCCGGAACCGACATCCGCAAGGAAAGCTACCGCACGCGCGACGATTACACTTCGCTCATGTGGCTCGGCGGCACCAATGCGCTTTGGAACCTCGGCGATGGTGGCAGGGCTGCGCCCCTGTTCTACCGTTACGGGGCGGCTGCGCAGACGCCGCAAACCCGGTCGAAAGGCTTTTACTGGGCCGGTCTTGCCGCAGAACGCGCAGGCGACAGGGCGGCGGCGCAGCGGTATTACAGTGAAGCGGCCGAGTACGCCGACCGTTTTTACGGGCAATTGGCCCTCGCCAAGCTGGGGCGCCCCATGCCATCCCTTGCGGGCCGCACCGTCGGCGAGCCGACCTTCGAACAGCGGGCAGCTTTCAACCAGGCGACCCTGACCAAGGCGGTGCGCGAAGTGGCGCGGGATGCGCCGTGGCGGACCGGTATCCAGTTCTACCGCGAGATAGCCAATGCCGCCGATACGCCGGAGGAGCATCTCCTGCGGGTGGATCTCGCCCGCGAAATCGGGCGGCGGGACCTGGCGGTGAATGTCGCCGAAGCGGCCGGGGCGGACGGGCACAGCCAGTTCGTCGCTCAGGGTTTTCCCAGATTGCAATTGCCGCCCGGCGTGGACTTCACCTTCGTCCACGCGATCACCCGCCAGGAAAGCCAGTTCGCCCAGAATGCGATCAGTCACGCCGGTGCGCGAGGGCTGATGCAGCTGATGCCGGGGACCGCCCGCGAACAGGCTGGCAAGCTCGGGCTCCAGTATCTGAGTGCGGACCTGATCGACAGCCCCAGCTACAATGTGCAACTCGGTGACGGCTATTTCCGGCGGATGCTCGACTATTACGGCGGCAGCTATCCGCTGGCCGTTGCCGCCTACAATGCAGGGCCCGGCAATGTGAACAAGTGGCTGCGGGCCAATGGCGATCCGCGCAGCGGCGGGATCGACTGGGTGACCTGGATCGAGAAGATCCCGATCTTCGAGACGAAGAACTACGTACAGCGCGTGATCGAGAATGCTGCCGTGTATGAACAGCTCTATCCCGAGAATGCGACCGGCGGTCGCCCGCGCATGGCCGGGGATTTCCTGCGCTAGCAGCCGCATCGTGAAATCACCTTCCTACCCGATCACGCCCGCCGGCTTCGCCGCGCTCAAGGCCCGTTACGATCACCTGCTGGGCACGGAACGCCCGGAGATTGTCGAGATCGTGAGCTGGGCGGCAGGAAATGGCGACCGGAGCGAAAACGGCGATTATCTGTACGGCCGCAAGCGGATGCGGGAGATCGATCGCGAACTGGCGCACCTCTCGCGCCGGATGAAACACGCGAGGGTGATCGATCCGGCCGGGCAGCCCGACAAGGACCGCGCTTTTTTCGGGGCGACCGTCACTCTGGCGGACGAGGACGATCGGCATCGTACCGTCACACTGGTAGGCGATGACGAACAGGATGCCTCGGCGGGGCGGATCGGCTGGTCCAGCCCGATGGCGCGGGCGCTGAAGGGCGCGACGGTGGGGGATTTGCGCAGTGTCCGGCTTCCCACTGGCGAGAAAGAGTGGGAAGTGATCGCCATACGGTATGTCTAGATCGCTTCAATTCAAAGCCGCGCTTGCGTCGCTCGCCTTGCTCGTGATCGTCGCTCCGGCAGCGGCAAGGCAATCGCTTGGCATATTCGGTGAATGGGGGGCTTTCCGCGATCCGGCAGCACCGCGCTGCTATGCCATCGCCAAGGCGGCCCCGAGCAATTTGGCGCGCGATTACGATCCCTATGCAACTATCGGCACCTGGCCGCGTCGGAAGGTACGCGGGCAAGTGCATTTCAGGCTTTCGCGCCAGTTGCAGCCCGATCGCCCGATCACACTGATCATCGGCGGGCAGCGGTTCGGGTTGAGCGGCGGCGGTGGAGATGCCTGGGCCAAGGACCGGGCGATGGATGCGGCGATCGTCGCGGCCATGCGGTCTGCGGGCCAGATGACCGTCAGTGCGACCGACACCTCCGGGCGACGCTTTTCCAACACGTACAATCTCGTCGGAGCCGCGACGGCCATGGATGCAGCCACGGTATCCTGCGCGCGCACGTGACATGAGAACGGCCGGGTCGATGCCCGGCCGTCCCTTTTCCCGTTTCGGGCAACGCGGTCAGAAGCGCACGCCGAGACCGACCATGAGCTGGTGACGGTCGAGGTCGACGTTGAAGCGCTCGCTGTCCGGTAGGGTGCCGTCGAAGTCGACTTCAGCTTCCGAATAGTTCGAATAGCGATATTCGCCGCTGACGAACATGTTCTGGTTGATGGCATATTCCACGCCTGCACCCAGACGCCAGCCGTCGACATCGTAGTCTTCGTCGAAGGTGGTCGTGCCGTCGCTCGAACGGATGTTGTACTTGGCGTTGGTGTAGCCGCCCTTCACATATGCGAGGGCTTCGTCGCCGATGCGGGTACCGATGCGTGCACCGACATACAGGTCGCGGTCGGCCGAAACATTGCCGAAGCCGAAGCCTTCGAAGTCGCCGTTTTCGAACTCGGTGCTGGCACTCGACCAGGTGTATTCGGCTTCGGGGCCGATCACCACACCGCCGAGATCGATGTCGTAGCCGACGGCGGCACCATAGACGACACCTTCGGCCGACTGGTCGTTATCGACATTGGCATCGTCGTCGACGCTGCTGCCGGCCTTGGTTGTGTCGTAGCCGACCACGCCTTGGGCGCGGAAACCGGTGAACGGCGAATCGTCGACCGACTGGGCAGCGGCCGGGGCGGCGGCGGCCATGGCGGCGCCGGCGAGAAGGATTGCGACTGACTTTTTCATTGTTGGTACTCCATTCGTCCTGCAGGCCCTTGCCTGCGCTAGACCGGTAGAATGGCCGACCGCCTGCGAAGTTTCATGAACCTCACACAACAGGAATATGTTGCATTTGAGTAACATTGTTGCGCTGATCCGTTAGCCTCGCACGATGAGTCTCGGGAACTGCGGGCTCGTTGGCCTATACGCGCGTGACGCGCACGTGCGGTGCAGGAAGGATGCTGGATTTCACCCCGCCCTGCCCTTATATGCGCGCGTCTCATGGCCGATACCCAGCTCATGCCGATCCCCGGACAGGTGGATCCCGTTCCCGTTGCGCGCGACATCACGCCGCGCGCCGATGGCCGTGTCGACCTCATGGGCCTGCCCAAGGCGCGCATTGCCGAGCTGATGGAAGAAGCGGGCCTCGACGCCAAGCAGGCCAAGCTGCGCAGCAAGCAGGTCTACCACTGGATCTACCATCGCGGGGTGACCGATTTCGAGGCGATGACCGACATCGCCAAGACCATGCGCCCTTGGCTGGCGGAACGCTTCGTAATCGGCCGGCCCGATGTGGTCGAGGCGCAGCATTCGGTCGACGGCACGCGCAAGTGGCTGCTGCAGACCGATGATGGCCACGAATTCGAGATGGTGTTCATCCCCGACGCCGACCGGGGTACGCTGTGCGTCAGCTCGCAAGTCGGCTGCACGCTCAACTGCCGGTTCTGCCACACCGGGACGATGAAGCTGGTGCGCAACCTGACACCTGGCGAAATCGTCGGCCAGGTGATGCTCGCGCGCGACGCGTTGGGCGAGTGGCCCAAGGGGTCGATGGCGGGCCTCGACGATGCCGAAGATGCGGGCCATTACACCGCCGACGGTCGCCTGCTGACCAACATCGTCATGATGGGCATGGGCGAGCCGCTTTATAATTTCGACAATGTCCGTGACGCGCTGCGGCTGGTCATGGACGGCGATGGCCTCGCCCTGTCGAAGCGGCGGATCACGCTGTCCACCAGCGGCGTCGTGCCGATGATGGCGAAGTGCGGCGAGGAGATCGGGGTCAATCTAGCCGTCTCGCTCCACGCGGTGACCAAGGAAATCCGCGACGAGATCGTGCCGATCAACAGGAAGTACGGCATCGAGGAATTGCTGCAGGCCTGCGCCGACTATCCCGGTGCCAGCAACGCCCGCCGCATCACCTTCGAATACATCATGCTCAAGGACAAGAACGACAGCGACGAGAACGCCCGCGAACTCGTCCGCCTGATCCGCGAGTACAAGCTGCCGGCCAAGGTCAACCTGATCCCCTTCAACCCCTGGCCCGGCGCGCCGTACGAATGCTCGACGCCGGAACGGGTCAAGCGCTTCGCCGAGATCGTTTTCGACGGCGGCATCAGCGCCCCGGTCCGCACTCCGCGCGGACGCGATATCGACGCCGCATGCGGCCAGCTCAAGACCGCCGCCGAGAAGAAGTCCCGGGCCGAGCGCGACCGCGAGGCTGCCGCCGCTGCCGCTGCGGAATGAGCGACCCGGCGACCATCGCCTATTACGAAGACAACGCCCCGCGTTATACCTTGAGCTTCGGGCAGGCACCCAGCCGCCACCTCGACGGCTTTCTCGACCGACTGAAACCGGGTGCTCGGGTGCTCGAACTGGGCTGCGGTGGTGGACGCGATTCCGCGCGCATCGTCGAGCGCGGCTTCGATCTCGATGCGACCGACGGCACGCAGGCGATGGTCCGCAAGGCCAATGAACGCTTCGATATCGGCGCGCGGCTGATGACTTTCGATCAGCTCGACGCGATAGAGGAATACGACGCGATATGGGCCCATGCCTGCCTGCTTCACGCTTCGCGCGCGGAGCTGGGCTCCATCCTCCCCGCCGTCCATTGCGCGCTGAGGCCGGGCGGGTGGCATTATGCCAGCTACAAGCTCGGCACCGGCGAAGGGCGGGACCTGCTGGGCCGGCTGCACAATTTTCCCGACAGGAGATGGATCGAGGACGCCTACTGCGATGCAGGCTTCGCGCTGGCGGATGTCGAGGTGTTTCCCGGAAAAGGAGCCGACGGCACCATGCGCGACTGGATCGCCCTGACAATGCGGAGAGTAGCAGAATGACCGTGATCGTTTCGGCTCTCTGCGCCGGCGCCGCGCGGGACTTGCCCTCGGGCAAGCGCAGTGGGATCGAGAAGGCGGCGCTAGCAGGCGCAGTTTCCATCGGCGAGCGCGGCATTGCCGGCGACGTGCAGGTCAACCGCGAATATCACGGCTACCCGCCGATGGCGCTCCACCATTACCCGGCGGAGAATTATGCTTGGCTATCGCAGCACTTTGGTCCCCTGCCCCGCCTTTGCGAGCCCGGAAGTATGGGCGAGAACATCTCAACTACCGGCCTGACCGAGCATGATGTCTGCATCGGCGACCGATTCCGGCTGGGCAGCGCGCTGATCGAGGTCACCCAGCCCCGCCAGCCCTGTGCGACGATCGAGCAGCATCTCGGCGTCCGAGGCATTGTGAAGGCGATTGTCGCATCGGCCCGCAGTGGATGGTTCTACCGGGTCATTGAACCCGGCGAAGCTGAAGCCGGGATGCCGCTGGATCTTGTAGAGCGCGTCAATCCGGCCTGGCCGGCGGCTCGCGCCTTCCTCGCCACCTACGGGGGCGTACGCGGCACGAACGAGGAACTAGAAGAGCTCTCGTCCCTGGAACGGGTTTCGGACCGCCTCGTCCGCGATATCCGCAAGCGTATCTCTTCCTAGCCAAACGATCTGTCGTTCGCGCGCAACATTTCGTCCTGCGGCTGCGAGGTCCCAATGTTCGTTCATCTGAGGTTGGGGACCGATGAACGAGGTATTGCGTTACAGGATCATACAACGCAACAAAGGGACCCAGCCCGATGAAAAAATTCGCACTCAGCATCGCCGCAGCAGCCATGACGCTGCCTGTCGCTGCCCCGGCTCTGGCCGATCCGCCTTCGCACGCACCCGCTTGGGGCAAGCGCGCGAAAGACCGCATCTACGACGATCGCGGTCGGTATTACGAGCCGCGCAGGATTACGCGCAGCGATTACGTGTGGCGCGGCGATGACGGACGCTACTACTGCAAGCGCGATAACGGTACGACCGGGCTGATCATCGGCGCCGGTGTGGGTGCTCTTGCCGGTCACGAGCTCGCCGGGCGAGGCGACCGTACTCTTGGCGCGCTTCTCGGCGGTGCCATCGGCGGCATTCTTGGCCGCGAGATAGACCGCGGCTCGCTTCGCTGCCGCTGACCGATTCACCCTGGAGAGGGTACCCGGGCGCGTCGCTTCCTTCGGGCAGCGGCGCGCCTTTTTCATAGGGCAAGCTCTTCCCAGCCGTCCGCTGGCGTGCTTCATTGCATGCATGATCAGGATCGTACGATTGGCCGGGCCGTTGCCGAACGACGGTGAACCTTCCAGGGACTTGCCATGACGCGCCCGGCGGTACTGGTTACCGGCGCGGCCAGGCGCATAGGCGCTGCCATCGCAGCCGCGTTCGGCCGGGCAGGCTGGCATGTTGTGCTGCATTACCACGGGAGTGCAGCAGACGCCGATACGCTCGCAGCAAGCCTTCCCTCCGCAGAAACCGTGGAGGCCGACCTGGCGGACCCGCAAGCTGCCGTCGCGCTGGTCGAGACGCTGGCCCCTCGGCTTGCCGACTGGCGGGTCCTGGTCAACAATGCGTCGGTATTCGAATACGACACTGTAACCGGGATGGACCCCGCCACGTATAGCCGCGCGATGACGGTCAATGCGCACAGCCCCGCCGCAATGGCGCTGGCATTCCTGCGCATGGCCCGGGCCGGGGGAGGCAAACGCGTGATCCAATTGACGGACCAGAAACTGGCCAACACCAATCCGGATTTCTTCAGCTATACGATGAGCAAGCATGCAGTCGATGGCGCAATCCGCATGATGGCCATGGCACCGACCGACCCTCGCGACCGCATCTATGGTTTGGCGCCGGGTGCGATCCTTGCCAGCCACGACCAGGCGGAAGAGGAAGTCGAACGCTCACACGTGCTGAACCTGCTGGGCCGGAAGACCGGCGCAAGCGAAATTGCCGAGGCGGCACTGTTTCTGTCTGCCGGAAGCCTCGCAAGCGGCACGACCCTGTTCGTCGACAGCGGGCAGCACCTGCTCGACCAGGATCGCGATGTCATCTATCTCGCGCGCGAAGGGCTCGGCTCATGAAAAAGCACGCCCTCACCACCCGCCTGTGGCACTGGACAAACCTCGTCTGTGTCGTCGTGCTCTTCATGAGCGGCCTTGGCATTTCCAACGCCCACCCCCGGCTTTACTGGGGCGACTGGGGTTTCGCTGCCGAAGACGCCTGGTTGCTGGTACCCAAGTTCCCTTATTGGATGACGCTCCCCGGGCGCTATGACCTTGCCGGGGCACGAGACTGGCACATCCTGATGGCGTGGCCCTTTGCCGTGATGCTGCTGGTGATGTGGCTGGCGATGCTGGCAAACGGCCATTTCAAACGCGACCTCGTGACCACCAGAAGGGAATGGAAGCCGGCGGCGGTCTGGCACGACATCGTGCAGCACGCGAAGTTCAACTTCGAGCATGAGGGCGGCAAGTTCAACTTCCTGCAGAAACTGAGCTACGGGGTCGTGCTCGGCGTGTTCCTGCCGATGATGGTCTTCACCGGCATGGCGATCAGCCCCGGGATGTCGCCCAGCTGGGGCTGGTTCATCGAACTCGTCGGCGGGCGCCAGAGCGCGCGCAGCCTGCACTTCATCTTCGCTTTTGCGATTGCAGGCTTCTTCTTAGTCCACGTGCTGCTGGTAATTGTGCACAAGCCGCTGCAGCAGCTGCGCGACATGATCACGGGAGGCAAAGCATGACACTCGACCTCAAGCGTCGCGGCGTGCTTGCCGGGATCGGCGGGCTGTTCCTCGCTGGCTGCGACAGGATCATCCAGTCGGACGCCGGGCGTTCGCTCGTAAAGGGGGCAGAAGGCCTGCACATGGGCGCACAGCGTCTGCTGGGCGGACGTACCGGGCTCGCAAGAGAGTACACCAAGGCCGATATCTCGCCGGTATTTCGCGGAAACGGCACGGTGAACCCCGACAAGCCGGCTTACAATGCCGCCCTCGCCGAAGGCTTCGCGAATTGGCGGCTGGAGGTGCGCGGCCTGGTCGAGACGCCGCTTTCATTGTCGCTCGAGAACATACGCCGCCTCCCGCAGCGAACCCAGATCACCCGCCACGATTGCGTCGAAGGCTGGAGCGCGATCGGAGAGTGGACCGGGCCGCAGCTTGCCACGCTGCTCGAGGCCGCAGGCGTGAAGGACCAGGCCCGCTACATCGTGTTCCGCTGCGCCGACACGCTGAACGGCGGGGATTACTACGAAAGCATCGACATGATCGACGCGTTCCACCCGCAGACGATCGTTGCTCACATGCTCAATGGAAATGCGCTCGAAGTGAAGAACGGCGCGCCGCTGCGGATGCGGATCGAACGGCAACTGGGCTACAAGCAGGCCAAGTACCTGACCGCAATCGAGGCTGTCGCCAGCCTCGGCAACATCGGCAAAGGCAAGGGCGGGTATTGGGAAGACCGCGCCGGTTACCAGTGGTACGCGGGAATCTAGTCTTCCGGAAAAATGCGCTTCATCGCCGCCCAGTCGGCGGCGACCATATCTTCCAGCACGACGAGATCAACGTCGGCCAGCTTGTTGATGTAGAGGCAACTTGCGCCGGTCGAATGCTTCCCGAGCCTGGCAAGGAGCGCGTCGCGATGCTTGCCCACGATTTCGTCGCAATAGCCGCCCATGAGGTAGAGCGACAGCTTCGCCTTGCGCGGACTGAATCCGGTTCGCATCCAGTGCACTTCGCGCCCCGTGGCATAAGTGGTACGATACTGGCCATAGCCGATGATCGTCGGGCCCCACATAAGCGGTTGCTCGCCAGTCACCCGGCGGAACAGCGCATCGAGGCATTCGGCCTCTTCGCGGCGCCGCTCGGGCTCGACACCGGCAATGAACGCGGCGGGGTCGACAGCGGTGATCCGGGTCTTGGCTTCGGCCATGAAGCCTCGATAGCCGAAAACGCCCGGGCCACCAAGCGACCGCGCGGGGAATGATCAGGCAACTGGGAAGACAGGCATGAACAAGACCCTTCTCGATCGGTTTCTGACCGCAGGGGTGAAGCACGGTCGGCTCGGCGTCGTCTTTGCCGACGGCTCCGCCAGCACCTACGGATCGCCCGCCGAAGGCTTCCCGGACGTCGTGGTTCGTTTCACCGACAACCGGGTACCGCGCGACATCGTCCTCGACCCGCGTCTCGGCGCCGCGGAGGCCTTCATGGACGGGCGGCTTCTGGTCGAGGCGGGCGGCATCATGGAACTGGTCGAACTGCTTCGCGCCAATGCAGCATGGGACAAGGGCGGCAATTTCGGCAGGCCCGGCAGGATAAAGCGGCTCCGCAACAAGGCGGCCTTCGCGCTGGAGCAATTCAACACCCGCGTCGGTTCCAGGAGCAACGTGGCCCATCACTACGACATCGGCAACGATCTCTACCGACTGATGCTCGATCACGAGCACATGCAATACAGCTGCGCCTATTGGCCTTCCCTAGATATCTCGCTGGGCCGGGCGCAGGAGGCAAAGCTTGCCCATATCGCCGCCAAGCTCGCCATCGACCCGGGAAACACCATTGTCGACATCGGCTGCGGTTGGGGCGGGATGGCAATTTATCTGGCAAGGCATTTCGATGTCCGGGTTACCGGCATCACGCTTTCGCAAGAGCAGGCCACCCTCGCCCGCCAGCGTGTCGCCACAGCAGGGCTGGCCGACCGGGTAGCGATCGAGCTGGCCGATTATCGCGACTTCGCCGCCACCGGCACGCAATTCGATCGGATCGTCTCGGTCGGCATGTTCGAGCATGTGGGCAGGCCCCAGTTCGAAACCTTCTTCGAGGCCTGCGCGACCATGCTGGCGGAGGACGGAGTGATGCTTCTCCACACCATCGGGCGGATGGGAGCGCCCGGCACCACGGACGCTTTCACCCGCAAGTACATTTTCCCGGGCGGCTATATCCCGGCCCTGAGCGAAACCCTCGCCGCGAGCGAGAAGGTCCGCCTCATCGCTACCGATATCGAGACCTTGCGGCTGCATTATGCCTACACCTTGCGCGCGTGGTATCAACGTTGCCTCGATCATCGCGACGCCATCGTTGCGCTGCATGACGAGCGCTTTTTCCGCATGTGGACCTTCTACCTGGCCGGAGCGACTGCCGCGTTCGAGCATGGCGGCCTCTGCAACTACCAGATCCAGTACGCCCGCACGCGACGCGCCCTGCCGCTTACCCGCGATTATCTGTTCGCAAGCGAACACGCCTTGGTGCAGCAAAATTCCCCTTGAGCCTGTTCCAGACCCTGCTGCAAGAAGGCGCAAATACCTGCTCATGGAGTTTGCCCGATGCCAGCGAGGAAACATCTCACACTCGAACTCGCCCGCGAATATCTCGGTGAACGGCCCAGCGATGCCGGGCACAGGCGGGTCATGGAAGGGATCGAGGATCATCAGCCAATCAGCCAGGACACGCACGAACTTGCCGAGCGCGAGGACATCTTCGGCGACCGGCTCGCCGATTCTGTCGCCCGGGTAGGCGGTTCATGGCTCTTTATCGGCCTCTTTTTCCTCTTCCTTGTCGGCTGGACCGGGCTCAACACCTTCGTCCTTACCCGCAGCGAGGCATTTGACCCATATCCCTACATCTTCCTCAACCTCGTCCTGTCGATGCTCGCCGCCATCCAGGCGCCGGTCATCATGATGAGCCAGAACCGCCAGGCCGAGAAAGACCGCATCGCCGCTGCACATGATTATGAGGTCAACTTGCGGTCCGAGATCGAGATCATGGCCATGCAGCAGAAACTCGACAAGTTGCGCGGCGAACAGCACGAGAGGATCATCGCGCAGCAGGAAGAAATGCTCACTCTGGTGCGCGAAATCGCGGTCCGGCCCTAGGGAATTCGCTCGCGCCCCGGTGCGCCTTTGTCGCTGGCACCCGGATAGCGGCAGGACTGCCCCCCTGCCGGACTTCATGGGGCAGGAGACAGCGACACTATCCGGCGATATGGCGCCGCCATGGCCCGGCTACTGCTGTTCAACAA
The DNA here is from genome assembly GCF_045291475.1 of Parerythrobacter aurantius. Taxonomy (NCBI): domain Bacteria; kingdom Pseudomonadati; phylum Pseudomonadota; class Alphaproteobacteria; order Sphingomonadales; family Erythrobacteraceae; genus Parerythrobacter; species Parerythrobacter aurantius. Next base: position 2,074,054 of record NZ_CP147985.1, on the reverse strand, counting down.
ACCCTTCGGCGTCCTGTCGCAATTCACCGATCGCGGATCGCCGACGGCGCGCGCAACACTGTCGGATTTCATTGCCGTGAAAGGTGTCTATCCCGCCGGCAGGCTCGACCGGGATAGCGAGGGCCTGCTGCTGCTTACCGATGACGGGCGGCTGCAGGCGCGGGTCGCCGATCCCCGTTTCAAACTGCCCAAGACCTACCTCGTGCAGGTCGAAGGCGATCCGGTCGAGCAGGACCTGGAGCCCTTGCGGCAGGGTGTCCGCCTGAAGGACGGAATGACCCTCCCGGCCGAAGCGCGCCGCATCGACCCGCCTGACCTGTGGCGGCGCAATCCGCCTATCCGCGCTCGCAAGTCCATCCCCGACAGCTGGCTCGAAATCACCATTCGTGAAGGGCGCAACCGGCAGGTGAGGCGGATGACGGCAGCGGTTGGCCTGCCTACGCTGAGGCTGGTCCGCTGGTCGATCGGCGACTGGACGGTTTCCGGCATCGCACCGGGCGAATTCGCGGAACTGTCCGTATGAATTACCGCCACTCGTTCCACGCCGGTAACAATGCCGATGTCGTCAAGCACGCCGTGCTGATCGCGCTCGTGCGGGCCTTGCAACAGAAACCCTCCGCGCTGACCCTGATCGATACCCATGCCGGTTGCGGGCTATACGACCTCGGCAGCGACGAGGCGCGGCGCACTGGCGAGGCCGCGCACGGTGTGCTGCGGGTCTTTGCCGATGCGGCCCCCGAGCTCGACGAGTATCGCGCCGCCGTGCGAGCCGTAAATGATGCAGAGAATGCGTCAGGAGGCCCCGGCCTCTACCCCGGCAGCCCGCGCATTCTGGCGCAGCTGCTGCGGCCGCAGGACGTGCTGATCCTCAATGAGAAACATCCGGAGGACGCCCGCTCCCTGCGCCTCGCGATGCGCGGCACGCCGGCCGCGGTGCACGAACGCGATGCCTACGAACTTTGGCTGGCGATGCTTCCGACCAAGACCCCGCGCGGCGTCGTGGTAGTCGATCCACCCTATGAACAGACCGACGAGCGCGCGCGGATCACCGCCACCCTCGCCGCCGCGCATCGCAAATGGGCGCACGGGGTGACGGCGATCTGGTACCCGCTCAAGGATCGCGCCGAGCACCAGCGGTGGAAGGACAAGCTGCGCCGCCTGAACCTGCCGAAATTCATGGGCATCGAGCACTGGCTCTACGATGCCGACCAGCCCGGCGCCTTCAACGGCGCGGGGCTGTTCATCGTCAATCCGCCCTATGCGTTCACGCAGGCGCTGCCCCCGCTGCTCGAAGCGCTGCGCGCCGCGCTCGCGCCGGAAGGCCAAAAGGGCGAAATCGCGGCATATTGGCTGACCGAATGACTAGCTCTCGGACCTTCTTTCTCCCCAATCCATTCTTGATTGCCCCTCCTCCGCCCCATTGCTAGGCGCGCCGCCAATCAAGGAGTGCCTCGAATGTCCGATATCAAGCGTGTCGTCCTCGCCTATTCCGGCGGACTCGATACCTCCGTCATCGCCAAGTGGCTCGAGGTCGAGCGCGGGCTCGAGGTGGTGACCTTCACCGCCGATCTCGGCCAGGGCGAGGAGCTGGAACCGGCGCGGGCCAAGGCGCGGGCGATGGGCATTCCCGACAAGCACATCTTCATCGAGGACCTGCGCGAGGAATTCGTGCGCGACTTCGTCTTCCCGATGATGCGCGCCAATGCCCGCTATGAAGGCGACTATTTGCTCGGCACCAGCATCGCCCGCCCGCTGATCTCCAAACGGCTGGTCGAGATCGCGCACGAGACCGGTGCCGATGCAATTGCGCACGGTGCAACCGGCAAGGGGAACGACCAGGTCCGCTTCGAGCTCAGCGCCTATGCGCTCGATCCCGACATCAAGGTCATCGCGCCATGGCGCGAATGGGACCTCGCCAGCCGCACCGCGCTCATCGCCTGGGCCGAGCAGCACCAGATCCAGGTGCCCAAGGACAAACGCGGCGAGAGCCCGTTCTCGACCGACGCAAACCTCCTGCACACCTCGTCCGAGGGCAAGGTGCTGGAGGACCCGTGGGAAGAAACGCCGGACTACGTCTATTCGCGCACGGTGAACCCGGAAGATGCGCCCGACACGCCCGAATACATTACCATCGACATCGAAAAGGGCGACGGCGTGGCGCTGAATGGCGAAGCGATGAGCCCGGCGACCCTGCTCGCCGCGCTCAACGATCTCGGCCGCAAGCACGGCATCGGGCGGCTCGACCTGGTCGAGAACCGCTTCGTCGGCATGAAGAGCCGCGGCATGTACGAGACCCCGGGCGGCGAGATCTATGCCCGGGCGCATCGCGGGATCGAGCAGATCACGCTCGACCGCGGCGCGGCGCATCTGAAGGACGAGTTGATGCCGAAATATGCCGAGCTGATCTACAACGGCTTCTGGTTCAGCCCGGAACGCGAGATGCTGCAGGCGGCAATCGATCTCAGCCAGGAAAAGGTCAGCGGGACCGTACGGCTCAAGCTCTACAAGGGTGTGGCGAGCGTCGTGGGCCGCAAGAGCCCCAATTCGCTCTATTCCGAAGCCCATGTCACCTTCGAGGACGATGCCGGCGCCTACGACCAGAAGGATGCCGAGGGCTTCATCCGGCTTAATGCCCTGCGGCTGAAGCTGCTCGGCAAGCGGGATCGCTGAGACGGTTAGGTTCGGTATCCGGATGCTGCAGCGCAACATTCGCGATTATTTGCCGTGTGGACGCGAAACTTTCGCGATGAATCGACGAGTGGTTGAGTTATCCACCGTCGTCCACAGGTGAATCGGGGAAAAGTGGAAAAGTCACTCTTGTGACAGTTGCCAGAATCGGTCTTCGGGCGCACCTTCAAGTCATCGAGAGCGACGGAAGGTTTCAGGTTTCTCATCCGAAAGGATTGAAAAACCAGAGAAATTCCAGAACAACCGATGTGACAGCGGCTGTCCCCGCGACTTGCGAGGGTTGCTTGCAGAAGGCTTCGGCCAGAGGCAAGCCCACCTTATGACCAGGATGCGGAAGTTCGCTGACACGGCCGGGAGAGACCGGTCGGGAATGAAGGGAAACGGAGGCTTCGGCCGATGGGAACCGGAAAGAACGGCCACCAAGGGATCGAACGGCTGCGGGGAAATCGATGGAGCCAAGGTTGGCAGGAACGGGTTTCGGCCCGGGATAGCAGGCCTTCCAACGATGGAACCGGATGCCGGTGCGAGCGCCGGTGACAGAACGCGGGCCTCCGGGCACGCGGAAAGACATCGGGCGCCAAGCGCTTCCGAAAACGGACCGCTCTCGGGCGGAAAGCAGAAGGAAGACCACGCGCTGGTGAGAGTGGGGTCGGCAGCAATGCCGGCCCCATTTGCATTGGCGACAGCGCCGATTCGGCCATCTCCGCGCCGATGCGGAACCAAGCCGAGCCAAGGTCGTTTTGAGTGGAATGAGCGAAGGATAAGCGCTCAATTCGTCGTATTGACGGTGCGTTCCGAGGTGAACCGAGCCTGAATCGCGGCCAAATCATGGCAGGTGACTCCTTCTTTATGATTTGACGGCGTATGCGCGCCGCCATGATCGAACGGTCTGTCTTGAATCCCTGGCGCGCCATCTCGGCCACTGCCATGGCAGTGCTTCTGGCCCTTCCGGCGCAGGCTTCGACGCCCGTCGCCGCTGCCGCCACCTCCGAATTCGCCGCATCCTTCGAGAGCTTCGAGGCGCTCCCACTTCCGCCGCAGCCGCAGGGCGATGCGGTCGACATGCAGAGTTTCGAACCTCCGGTGGAGGCAGAGCCGGAAACCCGCTCGCTCGGCATGGGCATCGCATCCTATTACGCTGCCAAGTTCCACGGTCGCCGTACGGCCAGCGGCGAGCGCTTCGACAACGGCGCCATGACGGCCGCCCACCGCAGCCTGCCCTTCGGCACGCTGGTGAGGGTGACGAACCCGCGCACCGGTGCTTCGGTCATCGTGCGCATCAACGACCGCGGGCCGTTCACCAAGGGCCGCACCATCGACCTGTCGCGCGCGGCGGCCGAGCAGGTCGGCATCGTTGCCGCAGGCCACGGCACGGTCGAGATCGAGATCGTCGAGAGCTGACCGCGGGCTAGAGCTTCAGCTCGCTCACATCCCTGAACGAACCGATCGTCCCGCGCACGAAGGTGTTGAAGGCGATCGAGTAGCGGTTCGCGCTCGAGTTGTTCACCTCCACATAATGCTGCAGCGCGCTGGAGAAGAGCACCAGGTCGCCCTTCTTCGGGACGATCGCGTTGCGCGGTGCGTTGTAGATGTTCTGCTTGCGCCCGTCGATCGCCAGCTCGATCTGGCGGTAGCCGTTGAAGCGTTCGAAGATCATGTTGCCCGGCGGGTCGGGCATGTCGGTGTAGTAGAGCGAGCCCGAGATCATCGAGTTCGAATGCGTGTGCCCGTGCATCCCCACGCCGGGCGGGTTCATCAGCGCCCAGCTCTGCGTCACTTCCAGCCGCTGCGGAATGCCCATCACCTCGGCGGTGTAGGTGTCGAGCCCCTGCTGCACCGCTTCGGCGATGCTCTTCATCTCGGGCCGGGCAAAGAGGTAGAGCTCGTCCGAGATCTGGTTGACCTGGTTGGTGTTCATCCTGAGCGACTGGATGAACTTCACCTGCTTCGGCGCGATCGCATCGGCGATGTTCATCACGAAGTAGGGTTCGGCGAACAGCGGCTTCACGTCGAACGGGCGGGCGGTCTTGGCAGTAGCCATCGTCGGGCGGTTCCTCGCAGGCTTGATACGCCCGCCGCTGTGCCGCAAGCCCGCCGCCTTCGCAAGCGGATGCCCCCGGTTTACCCCTTTCGCCCGGTCTTGCGCGCGCGCCCGCCGATCACCTGCTTGACCTCCGCCCGCGCGGCATCGAAGCGTTCGATGGTGGAGCGCATGGTCTCCCCCGGCTCCAGCCGCAGGGCCGAACCGCAGCCGGCACAATCCGCCTTCTCCCCCGCCAGCAGCGAGACCGGATCGATCGCGATCGGCGTCCGGCATAGCGGGCATGGCAGGCTTGTCGTGGCAGTCACGCTGGGTCCCCTCCGTTGAATACGTCCCTTGCAAGCGGCTGATAGGCGAGGACAATTCCGCCCGATTGGACGAATGCGCCATCGCCAACCCGGCATTAACCCTGCCCGTTCACCCTCCCTGCCCGGGCGCGGTCGGCACAAGGCTGCGGCCGCATTAACCATCCGCAGAAGACTCCGCGCCAGGGTCATCCCCGGCCTCCACTGATGCATCCCCCGCCATCAGATCCGCGGCGACCCAGCCGCCCCCGGGCGCGCGGGCAAAGCGCTGGTCCATCGCCCCCACGCGCCACCATTCGGGATCGCCGGCGAGGAAGGCGTCGATCTGGCATTCCTCCACCTCCTCCACCGGGCCGAGCAGGCCGGGCGCGGGCGCATCGGCGGGCCGCGCCTCGTCCATCTCGTCGAGCAGGCGGCTGACCGGCGGATAGTGCGGGCAGTCGCGGCAGGCGGGCCAGGTGGGCGCATCGCAGCACGGCCCCGCCCCGCCGCCGGCATTGCAGACCGACTCCGGCCCGTCGCCCGTCATGTGCCAGTGCAGCGCCCCGCCATCGGTGCCGAGGCGCGCGCCCGGGCAATCGCAGGGGATCGCCCGCAGCGCCTCGTCGCGAAGGCGCGTGGACCGGTTGTTACACTGTCCAGGGGAAGAATTTTTTGCGCCAGCCCCGGCAACTGAAACCCGTTCGGGCTGAGCTTGTCGGAAGCGAAGCTGATCCACGGGATCAACCCCCGCCTCCACCACCGGCTGTTCCTCGCCGCGTTCGAAGCGGGCGAGCGCTTCGTCGAAATCCCCGGCAAAGGCGTTGACCCGTTCGTCGCCGACCAGCCGGTCGAGCCGCGCCAGGTGCGCCAGCAGCAGCCGGTCGGAATAGCGGGTGCGGGTGGCGACCGCCTCGCCGTGATAGAACACCTGTTCCTCCACCCCCTCGAGCGCGCGGCAGGCGAGCACATCCTCCGCCACCGCCCGCGCGGCGAGCAGCGCCGCATCCCAGGCGAGCCGGAACTCCGCGCTGGCCCGGCGCAGGCGATAGGCGGTCTGGTGGCTGACCCCCGCCGCCACCGCAGCCCGCCGCACCGCGCCGCACCCGGCCAGCGCGGCGAGGAAGGCGACCTGCCGATCGCGGGTGAAGAGGGTGTGGGGATCTTCGGGCTGCTCGTGCCCACCCCCAGCCCCTCCCGCTTGCGGGAGGGGAGCGAGACTTTCCGAGCCGCAGGCGAGGCTAGTCGCAGCGGGGTGGGCCTGCCCAACCCCGATCGGCTCCCACCCCCGCCCCGCCGGATGCGCCAACCCCCGCGCCTGCCAGCTCTCCGACGGCGTGCCGGGAATGTCCCCCGGCAAAGTGAACTTGTCGGGCGCGTTCATGCGGCGTCTCCCACATTGGCGGAGGGCAAGGACACGGTCGGCGACCAGCCGACCGCGAAGCAAAGCTGAAACGGCAAGGCCGGGACAACCGCGGAAGCAAAGTCGAAGACGCAGCTGGCCAAAGGCCACCTGCAAGCGCGCCCGCGCCTTTGCGAGGGAACCAAGCGAGCCGGACGGCCCGCGCCCGGCGTTTGAGGGACGAAGCAGGAAAGATTCATGGGATCGGTCCTTGGCTGGGAAGCACCCAGTCAGCGCACCGGGTGCGCCGTTAAAAAGTGCAGGACCGAGTCATGTATGCGACATGGGGGCCTGTAGGACAGCACCGACTTGACTTTGCGCGCTGCGCAAACACACTCGGCCGCCGCGCGCGCTAGACCGTCTGCACCGAAACCCGCGCCACGCGGCACGCGAGCCGGACATTGCCGTTGAGCTGGAGGCTCTCGAGAAACTCCCCCTGCGCGCGCGGGGTGAAGATGGTGTGGGTGTCGGTCGGAAGGGTGATAAGGGCGTTCATGGTTCACCTCATGGAGTGGAGTGAACCGGATTATTTATGCGGGGATTGGAGTGTAGGACAGCAGCTTGTTGACCGTACTCAGTACCGCTGACCAGATGCGCTACTTGTCAGGCTACTCAAAGGCGCGACTGTAGATGATTCTTCACTTGCTCCCATTTTGCGCCGCTCAAAGGAAGGACGACCAGAGAAAACAACAGCTTGCAGGCATAGATGTAGGACGACGAATAAAATGAGCTATCGGAACTAAGCCCATGGCAAAAATTGTGCCGTATTTTGGGTCCGAGTGGATGTACGAAAAGATTTTCGATCGCAAAAACGATGTTCGTCCCGAAAACCCGTTCAAGCGCATCACGGTGGTCGCTTAAAAGCGGCCCTAGTCCAATCGTTTGCTCGATTCCTCCCGTAGATATTGTAGTATCCAAGCGCCCCGCTCCGACGACCATCGCGCGAAGTCCCGACTCCAAGTAAGGAATTAGACAAGCCGATGCGACAATTTCATCGCCATACAGAAAAGCTTGCAACCCCTTCGCCATAATGTGTTCGGCACCGCTTGGTACAAAGGGAGATATGCGACAAATTTCAAACAAAAGATTTTCATCAACTCTGAATTCATTGATGATTTTTTGTCGGACGGGCGAGATTGCTGCCGCCACCGCCAATCCCATGTGAATTTGTTGGTGCTGAATGATCTTGTGGCGAAGTGTGTCCTCGCTCTCAATTCCTCCGCCTGTCCTTGCGGTAGTCCGCCCCTCATTGTCCAAAATTGCGGTGGAGAAAAGAGAGGACAGCGGAAACCTTTCTGCCTCTGAGCGCGCGTTCTCACGAAGGTGCTCAGGATCCTTCGGCAATTCCGCATGCGCAAGTTGTCGGATTGAGTCCAAAAGGTCTAAACCATCGTAGGCGCCAACAATTCTTGTCACCTCCGCGCTGATGTCAGTTGAGTGAGAAATCGGCGTGAATTCGTCCGACATATGCAACTGCGCTTCCCGCAGTTTCTCGTGAAGGCTTTGCCTTTTTTCTTTAACACCGCGAATACCATGGAGACTGTCAATGGCCTCTTGGAGAGCATGGGTTTTCAGGAATGCCGCGTCAGACTTATCAGCACGGGTTTCATGTATCTCAGCGAGTTTAAGTGCTGCCTTAGTTGGTACTTCTCGATTTTCCGACCTCGTCGTCTCCACGCGAATTTGCAATTTCTGCAGTTCCTCCGCCACTGAGAAATCCTCGCGCTGAAGTGCCGCCTCGACTTTTTCGGGCAGTGGCTTAAGTACGTCACGGACATCAAGACCAGCTTCGAACGCCAGATTGCCAAAGCGTGCAATGGTCATACCTCCTTCCTCAATGGCGAGCTCTACCAGCCTTCGACCGGTCTCTTTAAGAGCGTCATTGTCCTTGCGCTCCCAGCCTAGTGCACGAGCGATGACGAGAGCCCTTGCGAGAAAATTCTGGCTAGATACACTGAGAGCACCCAGACTCTCGAAACGAAGGGAGCCGGTCCCATCGATCAATCGCCTGAGCATTGTAACATAGCCGTTGATGGCATCTATGCCGCTTTGGTATCGCCTCTTATCGCGGGTCCATACTAAATCAGAAACTCGTGTTCGAAGAGAAAGAGTCTCAATCTCTTCTCGTATTTCATCAAGCTGATCGATTGCAGCTTGCTCCATATCAGAGCCGATCATTGATCGAGATCCATCCGTCCAACTCAATATATTGGAGAACGGTTCTGCACGGTCGTGAGGCTTGAAATGAAAACTGCAAATCGCGGCAAAAAGTCTTAAAACTTTTGCGCGACTTCCGTCACCAGCCTTATCAGCCTCATTGGCTGCTTCGCGCAATTTGCTGTCAAACGCTTCCACGTCGACACACATCTTTTCGTCAATTAGGTCATCGATTTTGACTGCGCGGATCTCGTCGGCAGTGAATGCCTCTAGGTACATCGGCCCTCCATAAATTTTCGGATTTTTACTCCGCCGCCTCGCTAACCCGCTCCAGCAACGGCTTCAGATACTGCCCCGTAAAGCTCCGCGGCTCCCGCACGACGTCCTCCGGCGTCCCTGACGCGACAACCTCGCCCCCGCGCACCCCACCTTCCGGCCCCAGGTCGAGGATAAAGTCCGCCGTCTTGATCACATCCAGATTGTGCTCGATCACCACCACGGAATTCCCCTGCTCTACCAGCCGGTGCAGCACTTCCAACAGTTTGCGCACGTCCTCGAAGTGCAGGCCGGTGGTCGGCTCGTCGAGGATATAGAGTGTCTGCCCGGTGCTGCGGCGGGCCAGTTCCTTGGCCAGCTTGACCCGCTGCGCCTCGCCGCCGCTCAGCGTCGTCGCCTGCTGGCCGACCTTGACATAGCCGAGGCCGACTTCGTTCAGCATATGCATCTTGTCGCGGATCGGGGGGACGGCCTTGAAGAACTCCTCCGCATCCTCGATCGTCATGTCGAGCACGTCGGCGATGCTGTGGCCCTTGAACTTCACCTCCAGCGTTTCGCGGTTGTAGCGGCGGCCGTGGCATTCCTCGCACGTCACATAGACGTCGGGCAGGAAGTGCATCTCGATCTTGATCAGCCCGTCGCCCTGGCACGCCTCGCACCGGCCGCCCTTGACGTTGAAGCTGAAGCGGCCCGGCTTGTACCCGCGCGCCTGCGATTCCGGCAGGCCGGCGAACCAGTCGCGGATCTGGGTGAAGGCGCCGGTGTAGGTGGCGGGGTTGGAGCGCGGGGTGCGGCCGATCGGCGACTGGTCGATCTCGATCACCTTGTCGCAGAATTCGAGGCCGGTGACCTTGTCATGCGCGCCCGCGATCACCCGCGCGCCGTTGAGCGTGCGCGCGGCCGAGGCGTAGAGCGTGTCGATGGTGAAGCTGGACTTGCCGCTGCCCGAAACCCCCGTGATGCAGGCGAAGGTGCCGAGCGGGATGGAGGCGGTCACATCCTTGAGGTTGTTGGCCCGCGCGCCGTGGACGGTGAGCTGGTGGCCGTTGCCCTTGCGGCGTTTCGCGGGCACCTCGATCGCGCGCCGCCCGGTGAGGTAATCGGCGGTGAGCGAGTTCTTGGCCTTCTCGATCTGCTTGAGCGTGCCCTGCGCCACCACCTCGCCGCCGTGCACCCCGGCGCCGGGGCCGAGATCGACGATATGGTCGGCGGTGCGGATCGCGTCCTCGTCATGCTCGACCACGATCACCGTGTTGCCGAGGTCGCGCAGGCGCTTGAGCGTTTCGAGCAGCCGGTCGTTGTCCTTCTGGTGGAGGCCGATGGATGGCTCGTCGAGCACGTAGAGCACGCCGCTGAGGCCGGAGCCGATCTGGCTGGCGAGGCGGATGCGCTGGCTCTCCCCGCCGCTCAGCGTGCCGCTGGTGCGGTCGAGGTTGAGGTAATCGAGCCCGACATTGTCGAGGAAGCCCAGCCGCTCGTTGATTTCCTTGAGGATGGCGCGGGCGATCTGCTGCTGGGTGTCGGTCAGCTGCGCCTCTAGGCCGAGGAACCACGCCTTGGCATCGGCGACGCTCATCTTGACCGAAGTAGCGATGTCGGTGCCGGCGACCTTCACGCTGAGCGCCTTCTCGTTGAGGCGCTTGCCGCCGCAGGTCTCGCACGGCTGCGCGGTCTGGAACTTGGCCAGCTCCTCGCGCATCCACGCGCTGTCGGTCTGCCGCAGGCGGCGGTTGAGGTTGCCGATCACCCCCTCGAACGCCTTGTTGACGGTGTATTCCTTGCGCCCGTCCTTGAAGGTCAGCGGCACGGCATAGCCGCCGGTGCCGTGCAGGATGATGTCACGCTGGTCGCGCTCGAGCTCGTTCCACGGGGTGGTGAGGTCGAACTTGTAGGCCTTGGCGAGGCTTTGCAGCACCTGCATGTAATAGGGGCTCGGCGGGTTGGACTTGGCCCAGGGCACGACCGCGCCCTGCTTGAGGCTGAGGCCTTCGTTGGGGACCACCAGCTGCGGATCGAACAGCATCTTTTCGCCCAGCCCGTCGCAGGTAGCGCAGGCACCCTGCGGCGCGTTGAAGGAGAACAGCCGCGGCTCGATCTCCTCGATGGTGAAGCCGCTCACCGGGCAGGCGAATTTCTCGCTGAACACGATGCGGTTGGGCGGCAGCCCTGCGCCCTTCATCGCGCCGCCTGAATCGTCCTCGCCCTCGCGCCCCGGCACCACGCCATCGGCCAGGTCGACATAGGCCAGCCCCTCGGCCAGCTTCAGCGCCTGTTCGAAGCTGTCGGCCAGCCGCGTCTCGATCCCCGGCTTCACCGCGATCCGATCGACCACCACCTCGATGTCGTGCTTGAACTTCTTGTCGAGCGCAGGCGCGTCTTCGATCGCGACCATTTCGCCGTCGATCCGGACGCGGGTGAAGCCGGCCTTCTGCCATTCGGCCAGTTCCTTGCGGTATTCGCCCTTGCGCCCGCGCACCACCGGAGCGAGCAGGTAGAGCCGCGTGCCTTCCGGCAGCGCCATCACCCGGTCGACCATGTTGCTGACCGTCTGCGCCTCGATCGGCAGGCCGGTGGCGGGCGAGTACGGCACGCCCACCCGCGCCCACAGCAGGCGCATGTAGTCGTAAATCTCGGTCACCGTCGCCACGGTCGAGCGCGGGTTGCGGCTGGTGGTCTTCTGCTCGATCGAGATCGCCGGGGAAAGCCCGTCGATATGCTCGACATCGGGCTTCTGCATCATCTCGAGGAACTGGCGCGCATAGGCCGAAAGGCTCTCGACATAGCGGCGCTGCCCCTCGGCATAGATCGTATCGAAGGCGAGCGACGACTTGCCCGAGCCGGAAAGGCCCGTGATCACGATCAGCGCATCGCGCGGCAGGTCGATATCGATGCCCTTGAGGTTATGCTCGCGGGCGCCGCGAACGGATATTTTGGTGAGAGCCATAGGCGGTCCAAGTGGGGTGTGTTGCGATCAGAGTCCAGCGGGGCTTTGGCCCATGACCCGAAGGGTGAGCCAAAGCCTCTACGTTCCACATATGTTCGCATCGCTCGCCCTGTCGGTCAAGCCCGGCGGGGCACTTGCGCCCGGCGCACCCCGATGCACGTCCCCGTAGTGCGAGCGATGAAGCCATGACGTCACTTTACATTGGCGAGGTTTGGGCGCAGCTTGCACTCCACCGGGGCCGGACGCAGCATCGCAGGATGCGCCTGGCCGGGGACATGGCGCGAAGGGCCGGCCTGAAAGGCGCTCCTTCACAAAGCGCCGGGCCACCGGACCGTCGGATCGCATTGTCGGCACACTGCAACTGCCAGTCCCTCGCAGTACGTGTGCCCTGCATCGATCCAGAGGGACGGGAGGACCGCAATGGAACAGCAGACCTACACGCAGACCAGCAATGTGCAGGGCAGCAAGCCCGACCGGACGATGACCATCACCGTCACGCCGACGCTGGTGTGGAAGAAGAGCACCCCGCCCTACGACATCGAGGCGACCCGGACCTTTTCCCTCACTGCGTCCATGCCCGACATGACCGGGCGCGTCCATGCCGACGGGGACATCATCCTGAATCCGCTGCCGTCCCCGCAGAGCTACAGCGGCCGGGTGGATATCACCTTCGTGCTCGACACCAGCCAGATGAAGGACGCCAGCGGCATCAACCCGGTCCAGGGCCGCTGGGCCCTTGCCACCGAATACAGCGGCACCGGGCCGGTGACGGGATTTTGCTGGTTCTGCAACGTCACGAATGTTTCGCAGGGGCAATATGACACCACCCCGATCAATGTTCCGAACATGACGCCGTCGCGGACCAGCGACACGCAGATATTTGTCGATGACGATACGCCGGGTTCGTCCAATACGCCCTACGGCTATTGCCTCGGCCTCGTGCTGCCGCAGTACGGCAATTACTACATGACCATCGATCCGATCGTAACCGGCAAGAGTGGGGGCGGCGGCAACCCGCCGACCTTCATGCTGAAGGAATAGCGCTATCGTTCGGCGAGATAGGCGGGGTGCCTGTAACCCCGCCTGTCGAGCTCCCTCGCCACCTTGCCCGCCTCTTCGAGGCGTCCAAGCCGTTTGAGGACGACGTACTTCTCGCTGAGCGCCCACTGAGTTCCTGACAACCTGTCCATGGCGGTCTGCCACAGCTTTGCTGCCTCGGCACGTCGGCCAAGGCGCGCTTCCACATCGCCGGCCAGGCGATAAAGACCGCCGACGTATCCTTCGCCTACTCCGGCCAGCGAGCTGCCGGCCGGTTGCTTGACTTGCCTCGCGGCCATTTCGGCCAGCGAGAGGTCACTCGACGCCAGACCGAGCTGAAGGCGTACCTTCAACGACCGCGCCGGAAAATCCTGGGTCCATGTCTGGTTGGTTGGATCCTTCCGTGCAAGTTTCGCGGCGAGCGCATCGGCACTTGTCAGCAACTGACGAGCATAGCCGAAGCGCCGGTCGTAGATGGCGTTCTCCGCCTGGAGATAGAGCGTCCCCACATCCGTATGTTGCCATTCGGTATTGCTCGGCTCCAGCCCGCGAAGCTCCCCGATCATCCGCAGGGCGGTTTCGCCAGCCTCGATCGAACCCTCTAGGTCGCCGGCATCGATTTTCGCCACGATCATGTAGTTCCAGGCGATGGCCAGCCGGTTGCGCGCCGTGGCATTTCCCGGCTCGCGGCGGAGAACCGCCTCGTAGATCGCGATCTCCCGCTCGTGCAGCCCGATCGCCTCGGCGGGCCTCAACAGGTTCTTGCGCGTCGCGCCGAGCCAGTTGACCATCGACCCCATTTCGATCTGCCGGTCGGCATTCCACGGCTCGGTCGCGACGACGGCCTCGATCTGCTCGAGCCCGTGGGCGAAGGCTTTGTCTGCCTCCGGATACCGGCCAAGCTTGTCGTACATGACGCCGAGGTTGGTTTCGGCGTAGCTGCTTTCCAGCCGCCATTCCGGCTTCTTCGGATCGAGCGCCACCAGTTGGTCGGCGAGCCGCTTGTATTCGCGGAACTGCGCCTCGGCTTCCCTGTTCTCGCCCCGCTCGTAGGCGATGTAGGCGACCCAGAACACGCTCTGCGCGTGGTCGAAGATGCGCTGCGCATCGTCGGGATTACGCGCCAGCAGCTCGCCCGTGGTGCGCGCCGCCTGCCGGAAAGCCTTCAGTCCCGACTCGCTGTCGCCGCGGATGTTGCGCACCTCGCCCACCAGGTGCAGCGCGCGGCTGCGGCGGCCGAGCGAGTCCGGGTCGAGGCTCGCTAGTTTCTGGCGGGCGTAATAATCGAGCGCACGTTCGCCGACCGCATCGAGCGCATCCAGCCGCCCGACCGGCTCCAGCTTGTCGCGCAAATCGGTCAGCATGAATTCGATCAGCCCGTCGGCCTCGGCCCGCTGGCGTTCGGCCTCGTTGCGGGCGCGCACCGCGACCAGCGTCAGCGCGCTCATCACCAGCGCCAGCGTGACCGATGCGGCGACGACGATGCGTGCGCGGATGGCGCGGCGACGGTCGTCGCGGTTGACGAGCTCGTCCAGCCCGACGCCGAGCATGGCGGCGGCGAGCTTGAGCCGCGCGCGGCGCTTGCCGTCGCCGGTGATGCGGGCATCGGCCGCCAGCGGCGCATCAGCCAGCGGCGCGCCCACCGCCATATCCTCGCCCACCCCATGCGTCAGCGCGCGGGGGAAACATTCGCGTTCCTGATCGCCCGGCTCGCCATCGACGATCAGGGCCAGCACCTTGGCCGGGTCGCGCCGGGTCTTGAAGAAGGCGATCTCGCGGTCGACCCATTTCGACCTCGCCGAATTGGGCGAGCAGATCACGACCAGGAATTCGGAATTCTCCAGCGCGGTTTCGACCGCCGCGCCGATGCTGGCGCCGGCGGCTTCCTCCTCGCGGTCCTTGAAGATGGGTTGCAGCCGCGCCGGAACCGGGCCGAGCGCGCCTTCCTTGCCTACCAGCGCAGCCGGGGTGCGATAGGTTTCCAGCGCATGGTGGGCCCACTTGCCCCACGCGGCATCGGCCCAGCTGTAGCTGATGAAGGCCTTGTACCGATATTCGCTGCGCTGTTCGCCCATCCCCGCTCGCATTCCGCCGACGCGCACGGGTTTCGCTACCTCAGATCCCCGGGCGCGACACCGGGCCGTATACTACCCGAACGCGAAGGCAGCGCAACTTGCACCGTGACCGCCGTCCGTACTGGCTGCGTTAAGGCTGCATGGTCCATGTCGCGCGGCACGGGAAAAACGGAGGGTCGCACCACATGCCTATTACCGCTCGCCTCGGCGCGTTCGCGCTGCTTGGAGCCATTGCTTTCATCCCCGCAACCGCTTCGGCCGACGATCCGCGCGATCCGACGATGCAGACGAAGGAGGCGCGCGAGCGCGACCGCCAGATCATCCGTCGGCTCAACCAGGAACAGCTGGACTATGTGCGCCGGCGCGATGCCGAATATGCCAAGGGCTGGGAGGCGACACGCCAGCACGAAAAGGACATGGAGCAGTATCGCCGCGATATGGAGCGGTACGAGCGCGACATGGCCGAGTGGCGCTACGCGGTCAAAATGTGCCGATCCGGCCACCGCGAGTACTGCGCCCGCTGAAGCGGTTTGCGGGGCAGCCCCGGCACCGGCCCGCTGTTCGACAAACCCGCAGCCCGGTTCG
Source organism: Parerythrobacter aurantius (assembly GCF_045291475.1). Classification (NCBI taxonomy): domain Bacteria; kingdom Pseudomonadati; phylum Pseudomonadota; class Alphaproteobacteria; order Sphingomonadales; family Erythrobacteraceae; genus Parerythrobacter; species Parerythrobacter aurantius. Next base: position 2,058,564 of record NZ_CP147985.1, on the reverse strand, counting down.
ACCGGCAACGCGGGCGAAGCTGTCGCAGGCTTGCATTGCCCGGCAATCTCCGGTTCAACCGGCGCCAGTCAGACACCCTGCTGTGGGGGCAGCGCGGGATCGTATCTTGCTGCTCCTCCAGCCTCACCTCGCGTCCGGCGGCCTGCCGGGACGCGGCATGATTGGAGATCCAGATGAAGGCCCATATCCTGGCCACCACCGCCCTTGCATCGCTGGCACTGGGCTCGCTCACCGGCTGCCAGACCGCCCCCGGCGGCGAAGGCGCCGCCGCGCCGGCCAGTGCCGCGCCGGCCATTCCGCAGGGAACGGGCTATTTCGCTTCCGACAGCACGCTGCCCTTCCTCGCCCCGGATTTCGGCAAGATTTCGGAAGCCGACTATATCCCCGCCTTCGAACAGGGCATGGCGATCCAGAAAGCCGAAGTGCAGGCGATCGTCGCCAACCCGGCCGCGCCCACGTTCGAGAATACCATCGTCGCACTGGAGAAATCGGGCCGCATGCTGGGCCGGGTCGGCCGCGTGTTCTTCGCCCTGACCGGGGCCGCGACCACCCCCGGCCTCGATGCGATCGAGACGGAAATGGGGCCCAAGCTGTCGGCCCATAGCGATTCCATCACGCTCGACCCGGCCTTGTTCGCCCGGGTCAAGGCGGTCTACGACCAGCGCGCCAGCATGAGCATGACGGTCGAGGACGCGCGGCTGCTCGAAGAAACCTACAAGGGCATGGTCCATGCCGGCGCCCTCTTGACCGATGCCCAGCGCGAACAGGTCAAGGCGATCAACACCGAGCTTTCGACCCTCACCACCCAGTTCAGCCAGAAGGTCCGCGCCGCCACCAACGACCAGCCGCTGGTCGTCGACACCAAGGCGGAGCTGGCCGGGCTGAGCGAGAGCGATATCGCCGCCGCGGCCAAGCTGGCGGCCGACAAGGGCTTCCCCGGCAAATATGCGATCGCGTTGCAGAACACGACGCAGCAGCCGCTGATCCCCGCGCTCACCAACCGCGCCACGCGCGAGAAGCTGTTCAAGGCCAGCTACCACCGCGCCGACGGGACCAATCCGGCGCATGACACCCGCGTGCTGCTGGCGCGGATCGCCAAGCTGCGGGCCGACAAGGCGGCGCTGTTCGGCGAGGAGGACTGGGCCAGCTACGCCATGTACGACCGCATGGCGCAAAAGCCCGCGACCGCGCTCAAGTTCATGACCGACATGGTGCCGGCCCTCGCCGCCACCCAGCGCCGCGAGGCGCAGATGCTCAATGCCGCGATCAAGGCCGACGGCGGCGACTACACCGTCCAGCCGTGGGACTGGTACCGCTACGCGAACAAGATCAAGGCGGAACAGTACCAGCTCGATGAAGAGAAAATGTCGGAATATTTCGTGCTCGACCGCGTGCTCGAGGACGGGGTCTTCTACATGGCGGAAAAGCTCTACGGGCTGACCTTCAAGAAGCGCAGCGACCTGCCGGTCTATCACCCCGACGTCAGCGTCTACACCGTGTACGATGCCGACGGCAGCGAACTCGGCCTGTTCTATTTCGATCCCTTCCAGCGCGACGGCAAGCGCGGCGGGGCGTGGATGTCGAACTTCGTCGACCAGAGCTACCTGTGGGGCACCAAGCCGGTGATCTACAACGTGCTCAACATCCCCAAGGCCCCGGCGGGCCAGCCGCAGCTGGTGAGTTACGACAACGTCAACACCACCTTCCACGAATTCGGCCATGCGCTGCACGGCTTCTTCGCCGACCAGAAATACGAAAGCCTCTCGGGCACGGCGACGGCGCGCGACTTCGTCGAATATCCCAGCCAGGTGCACGAGATGTGGGCGACCTGGCCCTCGGTGCTGCAGAACTACGCCAAGCACTACAAGACCGGCGAGACGATCCCGCAGGAGATGATCGACAAGATCGAGGCGGCGAGCAAGTTCAACCAGGGCTACGATTTCGGCGAAGTGGTGGAAGCCGCGCTGCTCGACATGAAGTGGGCCGCGCTGTCGCCCGCCGAAGCAGCCGCGATCGACACGCCGGAAGAGGTCGATGCCTTCGAGCGCAAGTCGCTGCAGGATCTCGGCCTCGAAATCGGGCTGGTCCCGCCGCGTTACCGCAGCACCTATTTCAACCACATCTTCAGCGATCCGGAAGGCTATTCGGCCGGCTATTACAGCTACTTGTGGACCGAGATGCTGGACCGCGACAGCCGCAAGTGGTTCCGCGACAATGGCGGGCTCACGCGGGCCAACGGCGACCATTATCGCAAGACGGTGCTGAGCCGCGGCGGGACGATGGATTATTTCGAGATGTTCCGCACCTTCGCCGGGCGCGATCCCGATGTGACCCCGATGCTCGAAGCGCGCGGGCTGACGGGCAAGCCCGAGTAAGCGCTCGCCGTCAGGCCAGCGTCTGGACGAGCGGCAGGTCGAGACCGGCCTGCCGCGCGATCAGCGCGACCCACTGGCCGACCTGCGCGATCTCCTCTTCGAGCCTCGGGTCGTTGCCGGCCGCCTCGTCGCCGGCAAAAGCCCCACCGAGCTTGGCATGCTGCGCGAACACCGCGCCCGAAGCGAGCGTTGCGGCAAGCCCAGGCTCCGCGCCGAGGCCAAAATGCGCGAAGACCGCCGCCAGCGTGTTCTCGCGCGCGGCATCGAACCGGTCGCCGTCGAGCAGGCGCAGTCTTTGCGGGTCGATGCCGGCCATGTGCCCGCCGAGATGCAGGGCGAGATACCGCTGGTTCAGCAGCCAGGCGAGGCCAGCCGCCTGCATGTCGGTCATGGCGAAGGTTTCCCGACCGTCCATCCCGAAATCCATCCCGGCATAGCCCTGCAGTTCGAGGAACAGCTTGCGGCCCCAGTGGCGCCCCATCAGGCCCTTGCGGGCGACGGAATGCAGGAACACCGGCAGGTCGTTCGTCATCAGCACCGCGCGCGCCCCGGGCCGCACCCTGAGCAATGCGGGCATCAGCATGTTGGCATGGTTGGTGGGCTTCACCACCACCGTCTCCCCCGGCACATGGGGTCGGGCCAGCAGGGCGAGGACGGGGCCGAGCAAGGGCGCCGCCGCTTCGCCCGCATTGACCAGGCTGGCGATGATGCCCGGTTCGTTGAGGCCCGCCACCACCCCCGGCGCATCGAGCGCGCGGACCAGCAGGGTCGACCGGCAGAAGGCGGTATGGAAGACGAAATGCAAGGCGCCCTCGTCCGGCTGCATCGCGGCTACGTCGTCCCAGCCAAACGTTGTCCTGTCGCCCGGCGCCGGCTCACGGTCGGCGAGGAAGCCTCGCTCGGCCAGCGTCGCACGCGGCACGCGGATGAATTCGACCTGCCTTGCCGGCACGTCGATCCGGTGCGGCAACCAGGCGGGATCGGCAGCGATTTCGGCAGCGTCGGGCATGGATGACGGGACTAGCCGAAAGCGCCACCTGCGCAAGTCCGCCATCAGTCGGCGAGCAGCGCAGCCCAGGTCCGCCGACCCACCACCCCGTCGGCCGGCAGCCGCCGCGATTGCTGGAACCGCCGCACCTGCGCCAGCGTCACCGGCCCGAAAATTCCGTCGGCCGGGATCCCGAGCCGTTCCTGCAGGAACGCCACATCCCGCCCGCGAGCACCCTTGCGCAGCACCCGGCGCGCGGCTGCCTCACCAAATCCGGCAGCGACAAACCGGTCATGCGCGGCGGCAAGCTTCTCGTCATACCGGTTGAGGCGGTAGTTCCGGCCATTGTAGCCGCGCGCGAAGCCGGCCCAGTCCTGCCGTCGCAATTCGTCGCCGAGGCCGCTTGCCTCTATAAAGGCGATGAAGGCATCGAGCTGCCGGTCGGCACCCGCCACCATCGCCCCGACGAAGTCTTCGATATCGTCATACCCCGCGAGGCGATGGTTGAAGCCCATGATCTGGAAGGCACCCCAGCTGGCGGAGCGTAGCGCCGCCGCCCGGTCGAGCGCCACGGCCTCTTCCAGCCGGGCGTATTCGCGCGCTCCGCCGCTGTAGCCGCCGGGCACCGGTGATGATATCCGCGGGTGGGAGGCGGTCCATGCGCCCTCCGTCAGGCGGTGGAACCAGTGCCGTTCGAACAGGATCTTGGGCCGCCCGTCCGGCAGGTAGCCGCCATCGAGGCTTTCAACCTCGGCGATGGCGCGCACCGCCGCCACGCTGGTTCGCAAACGCCGCGCGGCGCGCTCGAAATCTGCATCGGTCAGGGGCGACGGGTCGCCGACGAATTCGCTCTGCATCCGGCATATCCTTCCATTGGGGGGATGGAACTTGCATCCGGAGCGATTCTTATTGCGGGCTGCCCCCTGTAGGACAGCAGGAAAGCGCCAGCGCGCCCGCCGGGCCGACCCAACTGGCTTCGACGCCGAAGACGCGGGCAATGACGTCGGGCGCCAGCGCCTCGTCAGGGGGGCCACTGGCCGCGAGCATGCCCTTGTCGAGAACCAGCACATGGTCGGCATGGTTCATGGCCAGCGCCAGGTCGTGCAGCACGAGAACCACCCCTGCCCCTTGCATCGCCGCGCCGCGCAGATGCTCGAGCAAAGCAAAGCGGTGGGAAAGGTCGAGCGCGGCAAGCGGTTCGTCCGCGAGGATCCAGCGGGGCTGGCCTGCCAGCACCCGGGCCAGCAGCGCACGGGCTTTCTCGCCGCCCGACAACCGGCTCACCGGACGATCGGCCAGATGGGCGAGGTCGAGCGCGGCGATCGCCCGCGCGACCGCTTCCTCCCCTGCATCCCGGTGCGGCAAGCGGCCCAGCGCAACCAGGCTGCGCACGGCCACGTCCCAAGCGACCTCGCCATCCTGCGGCAGGTAGCCGATGGCCTTGGCGCGCTCGCGCGGCGGCATGGCGGCGAGCGGCTGGCCATCGAGTGCCGCTTCGCCGCCATCGACCGCCAGCAGGCCGGCAAGTGCCGACAAAAGGCTCGACTTGCCCGCACCGTTGGGGCCGCAGATGGCGGTGATCGTGCCCGGTTGGAGCGTGCAGCTGACGTCGGCCAGGCGCCCGGCCAAGGTGAGATTGCGGGCGGCGAGCGTCATGCCAGTCCCCTCCGCATACGCAGGAGCAGCCACAGGAAGAACGGCGCGCCGATGAGGCTGAGCCCGATACCGAGCCGCAGTTCGGTCACCAGCGGCAGCACGCGGACGATGCTGTCGGCCACAAGCACCAGTAGCGCCCCGGCCAGCGCGCTTGGCAGCAGCAGGCTCGACGGTCTGCGATCGGTCAGCGGGCGAACCAGATGCGGCACGACCAGCCCGACGAAGCCGATGATGCCGGCGACCGCTACCCCGCTTCCCACGGTCAGTCCAATGCCGAGGATGAGCCATGCCAGCAGCCGGCCCGGCTCGACACCGAGCGAGCGCGCGGCGGCCTCGCCCAAAGTCAGCGCATCGAGCCCCCGGGCGGTTCGCCACAGGCAGCCTATGCCGAGCGCGGTCAGCGGCGCGGCGAGATACACATCCTGCCAGCTCCGGTCGGTCAGCGCGCCCATCAGCCAGGTGACGATCTGGCTCATGGCAAAGGCGTTGGGGGCAAGGCTGATGGCAAGGCTGGTCAGCGCCCCGGCGAGGCTGGCGATCATGAGGCCCGCCAGCGTGAACAGGGCGATGCCGCCTGTGCGCCCGGCGATGAGGGCCAGCAAAGCCATCGCCCCGCCTGCGCCGGCCAGCGCGAACAGCGGCAGCAGGTAGGCCGAGGCGGCATAGCCGAACCAGAAGCTCGCCACCGCGCCCAGCGCCGCGCCGGGTGCGATGCCGAACAGCCCCGGATCGGCCAGTGGGTTGCGCAGATATCCCTGCATCGCCGCCCCCGCCGCACCAAGCCCGGCGCCGATGGTGATCGCCAGCATGGCGCGGGGCAGGCGGAGTTCCATCAGGATCACGGCGGCATTGGGCGTCGTCGCGGGGTCGATCCACACGCGCCCGGCCAGCAGCGACAGCGGGAGGGCGACCGCAAGAAGAACGAGAAGGACGAGCGTGGCCCGGGTCATCCGCGCACCGCTGCCAGCCGTTCGACCGCGCGGATGATACTCGGCCCGCCGCAATAGAGCAGGTTTGAGGCGAAGCGTTCGGTCCGCATGCCGGTCAACCGGGCCAGCGCCGGGTGCAATTGCGCCCGTTCGTTTCCGGCCACCAGCAGCAGCTCCGGAGGATCGGACAGAAGTCGCTCGAGCGAGAGGTAATCCGCCTGCTGCATCCCGCGCGCGGCACTGTGGCTGGCAAGGCCGGTATGCGCCATCAGCTCGGAAACGAGCGTACCCTCGCCGGGGACGATCCCGCCATCCTGCCACAGCACGGTCGAAACCGATGGGCCGCCATGGGCGGTTGCCGCCAGTGCCGCGTCGATCCGTCCGACCAGCGCCCTGCCCTTGCCCGGCTCCCCCGCCACGGCGGCAAGCTGTTCAACCTGTGCCTTGCTGTCGGTCACCGTCGAGGCGATTCCCAGCATCTCGACCTGCACACCCAGCCGCTCGAACGCCTTGACCGTCGCCGGGTCCATGAAGGTCGAACCGACCACTATATCGGGATCGAGCGCGAGCACTTCCTCGACCGTCCCGCCGGTCGCGGGAAAGCTGCGGGCCTTGGCGAGGTCCATCGAGGTTGCTGCCAGATCCTGGCTGTAATGGCTGATCGCCAGCAACTGCCCCGGTGCGACGACCTCGGCGAGGATGGCATCGGCGCAGGGATTGAGGCTGACGACGGTGGGGTGTCCGGTCGGCGCACCGATGGGCTGCGGCGATCCGCAACCCGCCAGTGCCGCGCAGGCGATGAGGCCCGCGCAGGCCCTCAAAAGCCGAACCTCACCCCGCCGAACACGCCGCGCCCGGCCTGACCGTAACCTGCGGCGGTCTGGTATCCCTCGTCGAACAGGTTCTCGACGCGGGCGAACAGAACCAGCGGTCTGTCCCCGTCCCGTTGCGCCACCGGCAATTCGGCGCGCAGGTCAACGAGCGCGTAACCGTCGAGCGTGACGGTGTTGGCCGCATTGTCGAACGAGTCCGAGACCAGCCGCACATCCGCGCCGAGCACGGGCCGGAACATCGCACCGCTGCCGGCCGCACTGTCCCAGTCGAGTGCAAGATTGACCGAATGGCGCGGACGCCGGGCGAGCGCCTTGCCCGTTTGCCGGTCCTCGCTGTCGATCAGGCTGTAGACCAGGCGCGTGCGCAAGGTGCTGCCCAGCATTGCGCCCGCCTCCAGCTCGAGCCCCTGCGCCCTCGCCCGTGCGACATTGTCGTAGGTCCCGAAGGGGCGGCCGGTGCAGATGCCGCCGGTCACGCCGAAGCAACTGACGAACTGGATCAGGTCCTCGCTGTCGCGGCGGAACACGGTTGCGGCGGCATAGAAGGGGGCGTTGCGGTCGCGATAGGCGAGGCCGAGGTCGAAGCTGGTGCTCTTTTCCGGCACCAGCGACTGGTTTCCGAAGTCGCTGAACAGCTGGAACAGGCTCGGCGCCTTGAAGCCCTCGCCGACGCTCGCCTTCAGCCTCAGCTGCGGCGCGACTTCGTAGCTGACATCCGCGCCGAAGCTGGTCGCCCCGCCGAACCGCGCATGGTCGTCATGGCGCAGCCCGACATGGCCCGACAGTCCGGCGAACTCGATCCCCGCCTGCACATAGCCGCCGATGATCCGTGTATCTTCGCGCGCCGAGAAGTTGGTTTCGTAGCTGGTCCATTCGCCGTCTGCGCCGAAATTGACCAGCAGGGGCCCGATCAGGCGGTATTCGCCCTTCACCTCGACCCGGTCCGAATGACCGTCACTGGTGAAGCCCGGGTCGTTGCCGAAGGCAGGGTCATAATTCGCCCGCTCGGTATCGGCGAAGCTGTAAGCCGCCTGGACGAACAGCGGACCATTGTCGTGCAGCAGGCCCACTGCGCCGGAATACTGGGTCGTATCCTGGTATTCATCTGTGTCGGACAAGGTGAAGGTCGGAAACGGAAAGCCGTCGATCTCCAGCCGGCCTTCGGCATACCGCCCATTGGCGAACAGTTCGGTGGTCGAGGAGAGAAACACGCGCCCGCGAGCGCCCAGCGCATACTGCTCGAAGCCGTCGCTTTCGGTGCCGCTCGCCGCCGAGGAGAAACCGTCGCTCGAGTAATATCCGCCGGCGAGGCTCAGGAAGCCGAAGTCGCTCTCCACGCTGCCCGACAGATTGCCGCTGAAGGTGTCGCGCGATCCGTACTCAGCGCCGCCCTCGATCCCGCTGTCCGACCGCGTGCGCGCGGCAAGGACTCCGCCGATGGCATCGCTGCCCCAGACGGTCGAATTGGAACTGCGCAGCAGGTCGATCTGGGCGATCGTGCCCGGAAGCAGGTTGCCGAAATCGAAGCCGCCGGCCGGTGAGGACGGATCATTGACCCGCACGCCGTCGACAAGCACCAGCAATTGCTCGGCCTCCGCCCCGCGCACACGCACGCCGGTGAAGCTGCCGACGCCCCCGTTGCGGCTATAGGTGACACCGGGAACGCGCTGGAGGATGCGGACGATATCCTCGCCCTGCACCCGCTCGATCTCGTCGCGGGCGATGATGCTGACCGGCTGGCCGGTGTCCTCTGGCTCTATCGGCGTGCCGGTGACGGTGATGGTAGTCGGGTCGTTACGCTGAGCTGCCAATTGGCAGCACCCACCGCCCCAACCTTCGGGAAAGTCGCCAGCAACCTCCTCCTGCGCCGCCAACGGCACCGAAACCACCGCACAACTCAACAAGAACAGAAATTTACGCACACTTCCTCCATCACAAGCAAACGTCGCTCATGACGGAGCTTCGCGGGAGTGCGAGAGCCCTTTCGCCTTGCCATCGGTACACCCCGCCCGGCAGCTCGAACGACCGTCACCGGCAGGTCTCCTGGCTCCCGGATCGTCGCTTGCCCGCCGCCTTCCCGGCACAAAGCCAGTGGCACATGGCGGGATCGCTCCCCGGTCACAGTTGCGGGGGCAGCGGATGCATCGCACATCCTTCCCTCTTAGGTCCGATCGCTCGGACAACCCATGACGTCGCGGGCCGGATAGGCCCGGTCCGGCAGGCTGGCAAGCGTTTACGGTCGGCACAGTCGCCCGGTAACCCCGCGTTGACCACGCGGCTTAACCCCGTCTTGCAGCCTGTGCCGCCATAGGACGACGCCAATTCCCGCGTCGCCTGCTGCGGCATGCGCGGATAAGGGCGATACTGCCCGGACACACAGCTGCAAGGCACCCCGCTTGACCCGACCCGATGCCCCCGATGCCCCGCGCTTCGCCTTCCAGCGGCGACGCAGCTGGGGCGACCGGCTTGGCGGCAAGCGCGGCAAGGCATTGCTGGCGCTGTTCGCCGCGGTAACGGTCCCCGCGATGGCCGCGCCGTCCGAATGGGGTGCCTTCGGCATCGGCCGGGAACAAGCCGACCTCACGCCGGAAGTCGTGCCCATGGCGTTCGAGCAACCGGGCGGCAGCTTCCCGGGCTCCGCCTTCTACTATGTCGATGCCAGCGCAGAGATGGCACAGGGCGTCAATGGCGTTCTCGATACCACGGCCGGCAACGGGCGCTATTTCGACCCGCTGACCGTGCTTGCCGGAGACCCATCCCAAGCCGTCGAAACCCACGATGCCGGCCCCTCGGCCCGCGCCTTCCGCGGCGGCGGGAGCGGCCTCGACATGGCCCGCGCGACCCAGTGCCTCGCCACCGCCGTCTATTACGAAGCGGCCAGCGAAAGCATCGGCGGGCAGAAGGCCGTGGCGCAGGTGGTGCTCAACCGCGTCGCTCACCCGACCTATCCCAACAGCGTCTGCGGCGTTGTCTACCAGGGCAGCGAGCGCAAGACCGGGTGCCAGTTCAGCTTTACCTGCGACGGCAGCCTGCGCCGGACGCCTTCCGCACGCGGCTGGACGACGGCGCTGCGTGTCGCGCGCGAGGCGCTGGCCGGCGACGTCTACGAGCCGGTCGGCCTCGCCACGCATTACCACACGATCTGGATCAGCCCGTACTGGGCGCCCAGCCTCGACTTCATCGGCGTCATCGGCGCGCACCGCTTCTATCGCTGGCGGGGCGCGGCGGGCCAGCCCTCGGCCTTCCGCACGGTCTATATCGGCGGCGAGCCGCTGCCCCGGCCCAAGCCGCAGACATCGCTGGCGCAGCCCGAGAGCGATCCGCTCGATCCGGTCGCCCTCGCCCGGGCCTACGAGGACGCACGCAAGAAGGCCGAAGCCGATAGCCGTGCCAGCGGAGCCAGTCCCGGCCGGGCCGCAGCCCCCGGTCCCGCCCCGCGCTATACCCAGGAGATCGAGGAACGCGGCGGCGATGCCCAGTTCCGGGCTGAGAAGCTGCCGCAATCGGGCACGGTGCGCGAGGAATTCGCCAATGCGGGCAAATGGAAAGAACAGCCCTGACCCTGTCGCCAGCGGCAAAAACTTAACACGCCCGAAACCCTGTGCAGCAGCAAAGCCTTGAGAGGTCTGCGTTACAAGCTGTTGCAACAAGAACAGTCGCCGTGCCGATAAGGAATACCCCCCGATGACCCTCCGCTTCGCCCCCGCGCGATCCGTCTCGCTCTCCCCGCTGGCCCGGGCTTTCGTGCGACGCCGGGTCGATGGTGCGGCGAACGACAATGTGGATTTGGCGACTGCCGAGCGCAACGACCGCCTGCTGCGCGCGGCCCTGCGCCATTTCGCCGCCTATGGCATGGGCGCGGCGCGCGAAGCACAGGTCCAGGCCGAGCAGGCATTCTTCGCCGGCGACCGGACATCCTACGACTGGTGGCTCGGCATCTGTCGCACCCTCGACCGGCGCATGGCCGAGGAACTGGCCCGCCGCCAGCACGGCTGACGCGGCCAGCATCACGCGCACCGGACCCTCTCGCAGAGGGCGGTGCATCCGCTCGCCCCGTAGACATGGTAACCCCGGCGTTAACCGGATTGTGACCAATTGGGCCTAGGCCGGACGGGATATGTCGGGCAAAACCATGTTCAGCACGCTACGGCGCCGGCTGGACCGCGCGAGCGGTCGGGACGCGATCAGCGATCGCGTCCGTCGCACCCTTGTCCGCACGCTCTACACCCAGCCAACCAGCCTTGCCATCGGGGCGCTCAACGGCATCGTTTCGACCTCGATCGCGGCCTGGATGATCGCCGACCCGGTCTTCACCACCGTGACAGTCGTGTTCGGCCTGGTCGGCATCTGCCGCTTCGTGATGGCGTCGAAGCTGTCACCGGACAATGTCGCCAACACCACCCGCAAGCTCGAAAATCTCTATGAGGCCGGCGCCTTCACCTATGCCTTCCTCTATGGTGCTGTCGCCGCGCTGACCCTGCTGTTCAAGCCGGCGGCGGAAATCCAGATCCTGATCGTCGCCAATGCGCTGTGCTACGGGATCGGCGTCAGCGCTCGGAACGCGGGATCGCCCCTGATTGCCAACGGGCAACTCGCGCTTACCTTCCTGCCTGTCCTGATGGCGTGCCTAGCGTTGGGCTCGCTCCCGCTGCTGGTGCTGGGTGTGACCATGATCCTGGTCTTCCCCGCCATGGCGTCGATCACGCACAACGTGCACCAGGTGCTGCGCGAATCCATCGCGGCCGCGGAAAAGAGCGACCGCCTGGCCCGCAAGATGGAAGTTCTCGCGCATACCGATGTGGTCACCGGCCTCACCAACCGGGCAGGTCTCAACCACCACCTCGTCGAAGCCCTGATCGCCGTGCCGGACGACCGGATGCTGGCGATGCTGTGGATCGATCTTGATCGCTTCAAGGAAGTGAACGACCTGCTGGGCCACCAGACGGGCGACCGTGTCCTCATGGAGATGGCGGCAAGGCTCAATGCCGTCTCGCCCGAGGGATCGATCGTAGCCCGGTTCGGCGGCGATGAATTCACCATCGTCTGCCAGGTCGAGGACCGTCGCACCGCAGAGCGCATCGCGAGCGAGCTCCATGCCGAAATCATGCGCCCCGTCCGGATCGAGGGGGACCGGCTGGAGATCGCCGCATCGATCGGCGTGGCCCTGCTGCCCGAGGACGGCTCCGACGCCGAAACGCTGATGCAGAATGCGGACCTGGCGCTCTATCATGCGAAGGTCAACGGCCGGAAACAGACGCGCTTCTACGACAGCTCCATGAGCCGCAATCTCGCCCGCAAGCGCGAGATCGAGGCCGAGCTGCGAGCGGCCATCCAGAAGGACGAACTGTCGATCTTCTTCCAGCCGATCGTCGACCTGGAAACCGGCCGGATCCGTACGTTCGAGGCGCTGGTGCGTTGGTTCCACCCGGAAAAGGGCGAACTGCGCCCCGACGAATTCATCCCGGTCGCCGAAGACAGCGGGCTGATCGTCACGCTCGGCAACTGGATCACCGTCCAGGCCGCCAAGGCAGCGGCCCAGTGGCCCGACGACGTTACCGTGGCGGTCAACCTGTCGCCGCTCCAGATCAAGGCGCCGGGGGCGTCCCTCGGCATTGTCAACGCGCTGCGCGAAGCCCGCCTCGCGCCGGAGCGACTGGAACTCGAGGTTACCGAAAGCCTGTTCCTCGAAGACAGCGAGGCCACCGAAGCTTTCATCAGCGAGCTTGCCACCAAGGGCGTGCGCTTCGCGCTCGACGATTTCGGCACCGGCTATTCCTCGCTCGGCTACATCAACAAATACCCCTTCTCCAAGATCAAGGTGGACCGCAGCTTCGTGTCCGGGCCGGACGTCGGCAAGAAGACCGAAGCGATCATCCGGGCCGTCGCCGAAATGGGCGCGCAGCTCGAGATGTCGATCGTTGCCGAAGGGCTCGAGACGATCGAGCAGGTGCAGGCCGTGCGCGATGCCGGCTGTACGCTCGGCCAAGGGTATTACTTCAGCCGCGCCGTCCCCGATTACCTTGCCGCCATGCTGCTGGCACAGGAACGCGAAAGCGACGAAGCGCTGCGCAAGGTCGGCTGATCGCAGCGCGCCCGGTTGCGCGCTGCTCCCAATTCGGTAACCAACAGCATCGCGGGCGCGAATGGCCGGTGAACGGCATCCCGCACAAAGTCACGCTTATTGCAATTGCGAACTATTCGCAAAAATAGTTGTCTCGCTCCTGCTTTTGCCGGTTGCATTACCCCCATCACAAGCCTAGGCGAAATCCGAGTTTCCGGGCGCGGCTTCCTCGCGGGACGCGGGCGTGCGCCATTCGGATCTGGCTTTTGCGGTCCCGCGCGTTTTGAAGGATCTCATCCCCTATGGCCCGCAAGAAGATCGCCCTCGTGGGCGCCGGCAACATCGGCGGCACGCTCGCTCACCTCGCTGCGCTCAAGGGCCTTGGCGATATCGTGCTGTTCGACGTCGTCGAAGGCGTGCCGCAGGGCAAGGCCCTCGATCTGTCGCAGTGCGGCCCGGTCGAAGGTTTCGACGCGCGGATCACCGGCTCGAACGACTACAAGGACATCGCCGGCGCCGACGTCGTAATCGTCACCGCGGGCGTCGCGCGCAAGCCCGGCATGAGCCGCGATGACCTGCTCGGCATCAATTTGAAGGTGATGAAGGCGGTCGGCGAAGGCATCAAGAACAACTGCCCCGATGCCTTCGTCATCTGCATCACCAACCCTCTCGACGCGATGGTGTGGGCACTGCGCGAGTTCTCCGGCCTGCCGCACAACCGCGTGGTCGGCATGGCGGGCGTGCTCGACTCCGCGCGCTTCGCGACCTTCCTCGCCTGGGAATTCGGCGTCTCCGTCAAGGACGTGAACGCCTTCGTGCTCGGCGGCCACGGCGATACCATGGTGCCGGTCCTGAGCTACTCCACCATCAGCGGCATCCCGGTCCACGACCTCGCCAAGATCAAGGGCGTCGACGGCGCGCGGCTCGACGAGATCGTCAAGCGCACCCGCGGCGGCGGCGGCGAAATCGTGGCCCTGCTCAAGACCGGCAGCGCCTATTACGCTCCCGCCACCAGCGCGATCGCCATGGCCGAAGCCTATCTCGGTGACCAGAAGCGCATCCTCCCCTGCGCCGCCCATGTAACCGGCAAATATGGCGTGGACGGCCTCTACGTCGGCGTGCCCTGCGTGATCGGCAAGGACGGCGTCGAAGAAGTGATCGAAATCTCGCTGACCGATGAGGAGGCAAGTAACCTGAAGGTATCGGTCGATGCAGTCGAGGAATTGCTCGTGGCCTGCAAAGGGCTGGAGCCTTCGCTGGCCTGATGGAAGTCCTCGCCGTCGCCCTTGCCGGCCTCGCGGTCGTCCTCGCCGGACTGGTCCGGATGTGGCGGTATGAAGGGCCCAGCTGGTTCATCGCCGGCCTCGGCCTGTTCGGCCTGGCCGGGGCCATCGGCTATACCGCCGAATCGTGGTTTTCCCTCGTTGGTCACTATCGCGGCGATGGCCAGGTCATGATCGGTTACTACCTGCTGGGGCTGGCAGCCTGGGCTGCAATCTTGGTTGCACTCATGCTGTCGGCGCTTGTTGTTACATTTCGGCCCAAGGCGGGCCAGCCCAACCTCGAAAGCGAGAACGTCGAATGAGCATCCTCGTAAACAAAGACACCAAGGTCATCACCCAGGGGATGACGGGTGATACCGGCACCTTCCACACGCAGCAGGCGCTCGCTTACGGCACGCAGATGGTCGCCGGCGTGACCCCCGGGAAGGGCGGCACCAAGCATATCGACCTGCCGGTTTACGACACTGTCGCGGAAGCCAGGCACGCCACCGGCGCGACCGCATCGTGCATCTATGTTCCGCCGCCCTTCGCTGCGGATTCGATCCTCGAGGCGATCGATGCGGAGATGGAGCTGATCGTCTGCATCACCGAAGGCATCCCGGTGCTCGACATGGTCCGCGTGAAGCGCGCGCTGAGCGGCAGCAAGAGCCGCCTGATCGGCCCGAACTGCCCCGGCGTGCTGACCCCCGGCGAATGCAAGATCGGCATCATGCCGGGCAGCATCTTCAAGAAGGGCAGCGTCGGCGTCGTCTCGCGGTCGGGCACGCTGACCTATGAAGCCGTCCACCAGACGACCATGGTCGGCCTCGGCCAGACCACTGCGGTCGGGATCGGCGGCGACCCGGTCAACGGGACCAACTTCATCGACGTGCTCGAGCTGTTCCTCGCGGACGACGAGACCAGGTCGATCATCATGATCGGCGAGATCGGCGGCAGCGCCGAGGAAGAAGCCGCCGAATTCATCGCCCACAAGGCGAAGCAGGGCATCAGCAAGCCGATGGTCGGCTTCATCGCCGGTCGCACCGCCCCTCCGGGCCGCCGCATGGGCCACGCAGGTGCCATCGTTTCGGGCGGCCAGGGCGGCGCCGAGGACAAGATCGCCGCAATGGAGAAAGCCGGCATCCGCGTCAGCCCCTCGCCCAGCGAACTGGGCACGACGCTCGATGCGCTGCTGAAGGAAATCGCCTGACGGAGACACGCGGGAAGCCGACTCCTCCCCGGGAGCTTTCCGCACCGTCACGCTTTGGTGAAACAGGTAACCGGCACAGGTGCCGGTGCGAAAGGTGACCCGAGATGGGTAACGAGAGCCACATGTTTCTGCCCGAACTGGGCGACCAGGAAGGCCCGCAACCCGGCCCGAGCTGGGGCAACCCGCGCTGGCTGGCCGAGGTCGTCGAATCCGGCGCCGACCTGACTGTCGCGCTCGACCCCACGCAGATGAAGCTGGCGGTCGCGGCGGCGGCGGAGAAGGCCGGCAAGCCGGTCGATCCGAAGGCGATCGAGAAGGCGGCGAGCGATTCCATCTGCGCCATGCTGCTGGTGCGGCTCTACCGCGTGCGCGGGCACCTGGCGGCCAATCTCGACCCGCTCGGCCTGTCGCATCGCGACGAGCCCGAGGATCTGTCGCTGGCCTGGCACGGACTCGACGGGCGCGAAGAGGACGAAGTCTTCGTCGGCGGCGTATTCGGCTTCGAGTGGGTGAAGATCGGCACGCTGTACCGCGTTCTGCGTGAAACCTACTGCGGCCATGTCGGCCTCGAATACATGCATATCTCGGACACCGAGGAACGCCGCTTCCTGCAGGACAAGTTCGAAAAGCCGGAAAGCACCATCCAGTTCACCCCGGAAGGCAAGCGCGCCATCCTGCAGGCGGTGATCCGGGGCGAGGAATACGAGAAGTACCTCGCCAAGAAATACGTCGGCACCAAGCGTTTCGGCCTCGACGGCGGCGAAGCGATGATCCCGGCGCTGGAAGCGGTGATAAAGTACGGCGGCGCTCTGGGCGTGCGCGAAATCGTCTACGGCATGGCCCACCGCGGCCGCCTCAACGTGCTCGCCAACGTGATGGCCAAGCCCTACCGCGTGATCTTCCACGAATTCTCCGGCGGCAGCGCCAACCCGGACGATGTCGGCGGATCGGGCGACGTGAAGTATCACCTCGGCACCAGCACCGACCGCGAGTTCGACGGGATCAAGGTGCATATGTCGCTGGTTCCCAACCCCTCGCACCTCGAAGCGGTCAACCCGGTAGTGCTCGGCAAGGTCCGGGCGCAGCAGGCGATCCGCGAGGATCTCGCCGCGCACGAGCAGGTGCTGCCGGTGCTGCTGCATGGCGACGCGGCCTTTGCCGGACAAGGCATCGTCTGGGAGTGTCTCGGCTTCTCCGGGGTCAACGGATACAACACCGGCGGCTGCATCCACTTCGTCATCAATAACCAGATCGGTTTTACGACCAGTCCTAAATTTGCCAGATCGTCACCTTATCCCAGCGATGTGGCCAAGGGTGTCCAAGCCCCCATCCTGCATGTCAACGGCGACGATCCCGAGGCGGTGACTTTCGCGTGCAAGCTGGCGATCGAATACCGCCAGCGGTTCAAGCGCGACATCGTGATCGACATGTGGTGTTATCGCCGGTTCGGCCATAACGAGGGTGACGAGCCCGGCTTCACCCAGCCGCTGATGTACAACGCCATCCGCCAGCACACGCGCGTGAGCGAGCTTTATGCCGCCGAACTCGTCGGCCAGGGCGTGATCGAGGCCAATACCGCAGCCACGCTGCGTGACGAATTCATCGCCCAGCTCGACGAGGAGTTCGAGGCCGCGAAGAGCTACAAGCCCAACGAAGCGGACTGGTTCGGCGGTCGCTGGTCGGGCCTCAACAAGCCGGCCGATCCCGAAACCGCGCGCCGCAATGTCGAAAGCGCGATCGAGAAGAAACTGTTCGACAGCCTCGGCAAGACGCTCACGACCGTTCCCGACGATGTGATGATCCACAAGACTCTCGGCCGCGTAATCGACGCCAAGCGCGAGATGTTCACCAGCGGGGAAGGGTTCGACTGGGCGACCGCAGAAGCGCTCGCCTTCGGTAGCCTGGTGACCGAAGGATACGGCGTCCGCCTGTCCGGCCAGGATTCCGGTCGCGGCACCTTCAGCCAGCGGCACGCGGTCTGGGTCGACCAGAACACCGAGCGCAAGTACATCCCGCTCACCACACTGCCCCACGGCAAGTTCGAGGTCTATGACAGCCCGCTGTCGGAATACGGCGTGCTCGGCTTCGAATACGGTTTTGCCATGGCCGATCCCAAGACCCTGGTGCTGTGGGAAGCGCAATTCGGCGATTTCGCCAACGGTGCGCAGATCATGATCGACCAGTTCATCGCGGCGGGCGAGGCCAAGTGGCTGCGCGCCAACGGTCTCGTGCTACTGCTGCCGCATGGCTACGAGGGTCAGGGTCCGGAGCATAGTTCGGCCCGGCTCGAACGCTTCCTGCAACTGTGCGCCAATGACAACATGTGCGTCTGCAACATCACGACGCCGGCGAATTACTTCCACCTGCTGCGCCGCCAGATGTTGCGCAGCTTCCGCAAACCGCTGGTCATCATGACGCCCAAGAGCCTGCTGCGCCATCCGCTGGCCAAGAGCAGCGCAGCCGAATTCATGGGCGAACATCACTTCATGCGCATCAAGTCCGATCTCAAGCCGATCGACGATGCCAAGGTGAAGCGCCTGGTGCTGTGCAGCGGCAAGGTCGCATACGACCTGATGCAGAAGCGCGACGAGGCCGGGCTGGAGGACGTTTCGGTCGTCCGCGTCGAACAGCTTTACCCCTTCCCCGGCGAGCCGCTGACCGCCCGGCTCGAGCGCATGACGAACCTCGAACAGGTCGTCTGGTGCCAGGAAGAGCCGCGCAACAACGGCAGCTGGTTCTTCGTCGAGGAACATATCGAGCGCGCGCTGGGCAATGCCGGGCATGCAGGGATGCGGCCGCGCTATGCCGGACGCGACGCCTCGGCTTCGCCCGCGACGGGTTTCGCCAAAAAGCACCAGGAACAGCAGGACGCGCTGGTCGCCGACGCGCTGGGCCTCGCAACCCCTACCAGTTCCGCAAAGAAGAAGGCCTGATCCATGGCAACCGAAATCAAGGTCCCCCAGCTCGGTGAATCGGTCACCGAAGGCACCATCGGCGAATGGCTGAAGCAGCCCGGCGATGCCGTGGCGGTGGACGAGCCCATTGCCAGCCTTGAAACCGACAAGGTTGCGGTAGAGGTTCCCTCGCCCGTTGCCGGCATCATCGGTGAACTCAAGGCCGCTGTCGGCGACACGGTCGAAGTAGGCGCAGTGATTGCGACCGTCGAAGAAGGCGGCGCCGCGGCTGCGAAGACCGAGAGCTCGCCTGCACCCGCTCCGGCAGTGGCCGCTGCCCCGGCTCCCGCTGCATCGGACGATGAAGGCGGCGATGCCACCACGCTCTCGCCCGCCGTGCGCCGGGCGGTGCTCGAACACGGCGTCGATCCGACCACCATCAAGGGCACTGGCAAGGACGGCCGCCTGACCAAGGAAGACGTGCTGGCAGCAGCCAAGGCCAAGACGTCGACCCCGACCCCTGCGGCCAGCGCCCCCGCCCCGTCGCCCGCGCCTGCCGCAGCCACCGGGGAACGCCGCGAGGCCAGAAACGAAGAGCGGGTCAAGATGACTCGCATGCGCCAGACCATCGCCAAGCGTTTGAAGGGCGCGCAGGAAAACGCCGCGCTACTGACCACCTTCAACGATGTCGACATGTCGGCCGTCATGGCAGCGCGCGACAAGTACAAGGACCTGTTCGCCAAGAAGCACGACGTTCGCCTCGGCTTTATGGGCTTCTTCGCCAAGGCCGCCTGCCTGGCGCTGAAGGATGTCCCGGCGGTCAACGCCTATATCGAGGGCGACGAGATCGTCTATCACGACTACGTCGATATCTCGGTCGCGGTCTCGGCCCCCAACGGGCTGGTCGTGCCGGTGATCCGCGATGCGCAGGCCAAGGGCTTTGCGCAGATCGAAAAGGATATCGCCGACTTCGGCAAGCGCGCCAAGGAAGGCACGCTGACCATGGACGACATGAAGGGCGGCACCTTCACCATCTCCAACGGCGGCGTCTTCGGCAGCTTGATGTCGACCCCGATCATCAACCCGCCGCAAAGCGCGGTGCTGGGCCTCCACCGCATCGAGGACCGCCCGGTCGCCGTCAACGGCCAGGTCGTCATCCGCCCGATGATGTATATCGCGCTGAGCTACGACCACCGCCTGATCGACGGCCGCGAAGCCGTCACGGCGCTCAAGATCATCAAGGAAGCGATCGAGGATCCGACTCGGATGCTGATCGACCTGTGATGACGCTGGCAAGGGACCCCGCCATGAACCGCACAGCATTGCTCCTGCTCCCCCTGGCAGCCGTACTGGGTGCCTGTGACGCCGCGACGGAAATCGCAGGCGATACGCTGGAAAGCGGTGTGCGCGGCGCAGTGGTGGCGCAATGCGAGGAGCTGGCATCGGGTGCCGGCATCGCTGCGAGTCGCCTGTCGGCTGTGTGCCAGTGCAGCGCCGACAAGCTGAAGTCGGACACCGATCTCAGCCCGGCAGATCTAAGCCGCGAAAGATTGCAGGGCATCATCGATACCTGCGTTGCCGAAACCGATCCTGACGGTGTCGGCCAGTAGCGCCGGAACCGCATTATCCATCCTGGCCCGCAAGCCGGTACGGAGTAGACCATGTCTGAATTCGATTACGACGTCCTTGTCATCGGTGCTGGCCCCGGCGGCTATGTCGCCGCCATCCGCGCGGCGCAACTGGGGCTGAAGACCGCTTGTGCCGAAGGCCGCGCAACGCTCGGAGGGACCTGCCTCAACGTCGGCTGCATCCCGTCGAAGGCGATGCTTCACGCCTCGGAATACTTCGACGCGGCAGCCAATGGCGCAATGGAGAGCATGGGCATCGAAGTCACCCCCAGGCTCAACCTGGACAAGATGCACGGCCAGCGGCTCGACGCGGTCGATGGCCTTACCAAGGGCATCGAGTTCCTGTTCAAGAAGAACAAGGTGGACTGGAAGAAGGGTTACGCCAGCTTCGTCGATGCGCACACCGTCAAGGTCGGCGAGGAGACGGTCACCGCCAAGGATATCGTCATCGCGACCGGTTCCTCGGTCACGCCGCTGCCCGGGGTCGAGGTCGACAATGCGGCCGGTGTAGTGGTCGATTCCACTGGCGCGCTCGAACTCAAGGCGGTGCCCAAGACCATGGTCGTGATCGGCGGCGGCGTTATCGGGCTCGAACTCGGCTCGGTCTGGCGGCGGCTTGGTGCGCATGTCATCTGCGTCGAATTCCTCGACCAGATCCTGCCCGGAATGGACGGCGATGTGCGCAAGGAAGCCAATCGCATCTTCAAGAAGCAGGGCATCGAGTTCAGGCTTTCGACCAAGGTCACCGGCGTGACGGTCAAGGGCAAGACGGCGACGCTGACTCTCGAACCGGCAGCAGGCGGCGCGGCGGAAACGCTGGAAGCCGATTGCGTGCTGGTTTCCATCGGGCGGCGTCCCAACACCGACGGCCTGGGCCTCGAGAATATCGGCCTCGCCACCAACCAGCGCGGCCAGATCGAAACCGACCACGACTTCCGCACCACGGTGCCCGGCGTCTGGGCTATCGGCGACGTGATCCCTGGCCCGATGCTGGCGCACAAGGCTGAGGACGAAGGCATTGCTGTCGCGGAGAACATCGCCGGGCAGACCGGCATCGTGAACCACGACATCATCCCGAGCGTTGTCTACACCCTGCCCGAAATCGCAGGGGTCGGCCTCACCACCGAGCAGGCGATCGAGAAGGCCGGCGGCGACAAGGCGAAGGTCAAGACCAGCAAGTTCCCCATGGCTGCCAACAGCCGGGCCAAGACCAACCACGAGCCTGACGGTTTCGTGAAGGTTATCGCCGACGCTGAAACAGACCGTGTTCTGGGCGTCTGGGCCATCGCCAGCGTTGCCGGAACGATGATCGCGGAGGCCGCCGTGGCGATGGAATTCGGCGCGACGAGCGAGGATATCGCCTACACCTGCCACGCCCACCCGACCCATGCCGAAGCCATCAAGGAAGCGGCGATGGGCATCATGGGCAAGCCGATCCACATCTGATCCCGGATGAACGCGAGGGGGGCATCGCTGAAAGACCGCCTCCCCGCGTTGCTGGCGCTTGCCCTGCCGGTTCTGGCCGGGCTGGCCTGCATGGCGGCGATGGGCGCGCCGCTCAGCTACCTCGCCGTCAATGCCGGGGCGCTTGCCCTCGCGTCGCTGTGGATCGCAGCGGGTCGGTCGCCACGCGAGACCGGATTGCGCCGCATCCTGATGGTCGCCCTCATTCTCCTGCTCTTCGCGCCGTTGCTGACCGGCCCGCATCTCAACGGCATTGCGCGGTGGGTACCGGCCGGAACGTTCACACTTCATGCCGGGGCGCTCGCCCTTCCCGCCCTGTCGGTCCTCGCCGTGCGCGAACCGGATTACGCCGCGCCAGCCTTGCTGGCGGCCTTGCTTGCAGCCTCGTTCCAGCCCGATGCGGCGCTGGGCTTTGCCGTGGTGTTCGCGGCGGTCGGACTGCATGACACCATGCGCGACTGGCAGGTGGGCGGGGTCGTCATCGTCGGTTTCCTCGCGAGCATCATCATGGCCCTGCGCGGCCAGCTCCCCGCCCAGCCGTTCGTCGAGCGCGTGCTGGTGGACGTAGCGATTGCCAGTCCGCTGCTGGCACTGGCCCTGTTCGCTGGCCTGGCCGGCGGCTTCGCCTTGATACTGCGCGCGGTACCGCTCGATCGCCATGCCCGCTTCGCGCTGGCAGGATCGCTGTTCGGCTTCTCTATGATGGCGATCGTGTCGAACTATCCCAGCGTGCTGATCGGCTATGGCGCGGCGCCCATTCTCGGCTATGGCTTCGCCCTCGGCCTGATCGAAAGAACCGACGCATGAGCATCCCGCCGTTCCACCTCGCGTTCCCCGTCCACGACCTTGCCGCCGCCCGCCAGTTCTATGGCGGTCTGATGGGTTGCCCGGAGGGACGGTCCTCGGACGAATGGATCGACTTCGACTTCCATGGCCACCAGATCGTCGCCCATCTCGCTCCCTCGCGCAGCAGCGACGCGGCGAGCAACCATGTCGACGGGCATGGCGTGCCGGTGCCCCATTTCGGACTGGTGCTGGGGATGGACGACTGGCGCGCCACGGCCGAACGGCTGACAGCGGCAGGCGTCGATTTCGTGATCGAACCGACCATCCGCTTCGCCGGGGAACCGGGCGAGCAGGCGACGATGTTCTTCCGCGATCCCAGCGGCAATGCGCTGGAGATAAAGGCCATGGCGAACCCGGCGAACCTCTTCGCAAAGTAGCTTGTCGCCCCTCCCGCTTGGTGTATTGTCCGCCTAATTCACCTTGGGAGAGAATTCTTGCTGACCCGTCTTCTGATTGTCGCTGGCCTGTCGCTCGCCGCTCCCGCGCTCCACGCACAAGATACCGCCCGGATGGAGCAGGTCATCGATGCCGAGGCCGGCAAGTTCATGGGCACGGTGCTGGTCGCGCAGGATGGCAAGATCATCCTCGACAAGGCGGTGGGCGACGCGAATATCGAGTGGGACATCGACAACACCGCCGATACGAAGTTCCGCATCGGCTCGGTCACCAAGCAGTTCACTGCCGTGCTGGTCCTTATGCTGGCCGAGGAAGGCAAGGTCGATCTCGACGCCCCCATCAAGACATACTGGCCCGACAGTCCGGCAAGCTGGGACACCGTCACTGTGCGCCAGCTGCTGCACCATACCTCGGGCGTGCCCAACGTCACCGATTTCGAGGATTTCCGGACGCAGAAGTACCTGCCCAAGACGCATGAGGAAATGATCGCACGCTTCGCCGGCGAGCCGCTCGAATTCGAACCGGGCTCGAAGTGGGACTACTCCAATTCGGGCTACCTCCTCCTCACCGAAGTGGTCGAAGCGGCCAGCGGGCAGGACTACGAGAGTGTCCTGCGCGCACGCATCCTCAACCCGCTCGGCATGGCAAATACGGGGATCGACAGCAGCGCGGCAATCCTGCCCAAGCGGGCGGCGGGCTATTCCCCGGCCGAGAACGGTGTCGCCAATGCCGATTATGTCTTCATGGGTATCCCGCGCGGGGCCGGTGCCATGTATTCGACCACCGGCGACCTGCTGAAATGGCAGCAGGGGCTGTTCGGGGGCAAGCTGCTCAAGCCCGAAACCCTGAAGGCCTATATTACCCCAGTCGATCTCGAGATGGGCGGCGGCGGCCAGAAATATGCGCTCGGTGTGGTGGTGTCGCGCGATGCGGACAATACACTGTACTCGCATTCGGGCGGGATCGAGGGCTTCAACTCGTGGCTGGGCTACGATCCCGACCACAAGATCACTGTCGCAGTGCTGGCCAATCTCAACGGCGGATCGGCGACGAAGATCGGCGGCGAGCTGATGACGCTCGCCCGCGGCGGGACGATCCAGCTTGCCAGCGAACGGGTCGAAATTCCGACCGATGGTACAGCGATCGATGAATACCTCGGCACCTATGCCCTCGCCCCGACGTTCAAGATCACGATCACCCGCGATGACAACGGCCTTGTCGCGCAGGCGACCAACCAGCCCGCCTTCCCCTTGTTCAAGGAAAGCGATGACATGTTCTTCCTGAAAGTCGTCGATGCCAGGATCCGCTTCGAACGCAGTCCCGAAGGAACGATCACCGGGCTGGTCCTGCTCCAGAACGGTATGGAAATGCCCGCCCCGCGCGAATAATTGCGCCCTCCCCTTGCCCGTGGCAGGAAGCGGGCGAGGGAGAGGAAACCATGGCATATCCGCAATTGACGCAGGAGCTGGGCGGCGTTGCGCTCGCCGCGCAAGTCCGCGAGGGCGCGCTGTCGCCTCTTGAGGCAGTCGATGCGGCGATTGCCCGGATAGAAGCGCTCGACGGCCCGCTCAACGCGGTTGTGGTGCGCGATTTCGAACGGGCCCGCGATACCGCGCAAGCGATGGACGGGCTCGACATCAAGGACAGCCAGCCGCTGTTCGGCGTTCCCATGACGGTCAAGGAAAGCTTCAACGTTGCCGGCCTTCCGACAACCTTCGGCCATCTCGAATACAAGGACCACATCGCCACCCACGATTCCGAGGTGGTCAGGCGGCTCAAGGCCGCTGGCGCTATCATCCTCGGCAAGACCAATGTCCCGCCCGACCTCGCCGATTTGCAGAGCAACAACCCGGTCTACGGCCGGACCAACAATCCGCATGACAATTCCCGGGTTGCCGGCGGTTCGTCCGGCGGCGGGGCGGTGGCCGTGGCGAGCGGCATGGTACCGCTCGAATACGGTAGCGACATCGGCAGCTCGATCCGCAATCCCGCCCATTTCAACGGTATCTATGGCCATAAGACCAGCTTTGGCCTGGTCAGTCGGCGCGGGCATACCCATCCCGCCGCCGGTGAGCTTGATATCCATGATGGGCCGCTCTCGGTCGTCGGCCCGCTGGCGCGCACCGCAGAGGACATCGCCCTGCTGCTGGAGCTAACGGCGACATTCCCGCTTCGAAGCAAAGGCAAGGCACTGCAGGACTGCCGTATGCTGGCAGTGCTGGAACACCCGGTGAGCGACGTCGACGCCAGCGTACGCAGCCCGATCGAAGCGGCCTTGGCAGCGTTGTCCGCTGCGGGGGTGACCGTCGACCGCAACAGCGACCTACTGCCCGATCTGGCCGGGCAGCACGCCGACTACCTGCGCCTTCTGAACATTGCGATGGCGCGCGGACGGCCATCTGCGGATGGAAAGACCATGGCTCTGGCGGACTACTACCAGCTGCTCGATGTGCAGGCACGCAACGAATATGCCTGGGGGGCATTGTTCGATCATTATGACTTCGTCCTCGCCCCGCCGCTGGCGATGCTGGCCTATCCGCACGATGCAACCCCGATTGCGGAGCGGCGGATCACCATCAACGGCAAGGACAGCGCCTTTGCCGATACGCTGGCATGGGCAGGGATCGCGACCTTTCCCAACCTGCCCTCGACCGTCGTTCCGATCGGCAGCACCGGCAACCTGCCGTGCGGGATGCAGGTGATAGGCCCTCGCTGGGGCGACTATGATTGCATCGCCGCCGCCGGGGCCATAGGGCAACTGCTCCACGGTTGACGGGATCGATAATGGCCAATGGCATTTGGATGCGGCGCTTTGCCAGATGGCATATCTGGCTCGGCTGGCTGGTCGGTGTTCCCATGGTCATGTGGCTGGTAACGGGCCTGTTGATGGTCGTGACGCCCATCGACGAAGTGCGCGGCAATCACCTGCGGATCGAGCAGGCTGCAGCCGCCCTGCCGCCCGATACCGAGATCGCCGTCGCCCTGCCCGGCGATCCTGCACGGGCGGTCAGGTCGGTTACGACGGCGATGGAGCGTGGCAGGGTCGTCACGACCATCACTTACCTCGACGACACGAGCGAACACTATGACGCGGCGGGCAGGCCGGTTCCGCCGGTTTCCGATGTCGAAGCGCGCCAAATCGTCGCGCAGGGCATTCGCGGCGGCGAGACCATTGTCGTAGCCAGGGCATTCGATGCCGAGCAGGTACCGTTCGATTTCCGTCGTCCCGTCGACGTCTGGCAGGTTTCCCTCGCCAACGGCACGCAGGTCTATGTCAATCGCCGGAATGGCACGATCGAGGCCGTACGCACGCGCTGGTGGAGGTTCTTCGATGTGCTGTTCGGCCTCCATGTCATGGATCTCGAAACCCGCGAACCCGGGCCCAACCCCTGGATCCTGGTGTTTTCCGGGCTGGCGATCGCAGGCGCGGTGCTGGGCTGCATCCTGATGTTCCGTCGGCGCAAGGCCAAGGTCACCGCCTGACGTGGAGCCCGCAACGGTCATCCTGACGCCCCTGCTCGACTGGCTCGACCTGGTCGGCGTCGCGGTCTTCGCCTTGTCCGGCGCCCTGCTTGCCGCGAAGGAAGAACAGACCTTCGTCACGCTGGCATTCTTTGCGCTCATCACCGGGGTCGGTGGCGGCACTGTGCGCGACCTGCTGATCGGTGCGCCGGTGTTCTGGATCACCGATCCCTGGGTCGCTGCGGTCTGCTTGGCGACGGCCTTGCTGGTCTGGTGGACGCCGGTGCACTGGTGGGACGGCAAGCTGCTGGACTATGCCGATGGCATCGGCCTGGCCGCCTACGCCGTGCTAGGCAGTGCCAAGGCGCTGAGTTACGGCGTTGCACCGGTTCCGGCGGTGCTGATGGGTATCGTTACCGGCACTGTCGGCGGGATCATCCGGGACGTGATCGCCAACCGGCCATCGATCCTGATGCGCCCCGAACTGTATGTGACGGCGGCAGCGCTTTCGGCGGGCCTGTGCGTGCTGGGTACCTGGTTGCAAGGCCCGCAGCTAGTGGTGTGGACAGGTGCGGCGCTGGCAGGCCTGGCCCTGCGCAGCGCCGCAATCCGGTTCAACCTTGCCTTGCCGGCCTATGGCAAGCGCGACGGCGCCTAGACCCCGATATCGCCGTCGATCTCTTCGCCGGGAAGCGGGCCGCCGGGGTAGGCCGGCTGGGCGCTGTCGGACTGGGCGTCGGGCTCGGCAGGCGAGCCATAGGCGCTGTCCCGGCCGGCGCGTGCAGCGGCATAGGTATCGTCCGCCCACTGGCCCGGAGCGGTCGCAGCGGCGCCATCGTAAGGCGCAGCCGAGCCCTGGAAATCCCGGCCGTAATCGATCCGGTCGATCCGGCCCTCGCCGCTGACGAGGCAGGTGAAGCCACCGCCGTTGTAGAGGCGCCCGCGGACTTCCCAACCCTCGCCCAGGCGGTTGACGCTATCCACACCATCGACCCTGATATCCCGTTCGATTTCTCGCGTGCAGGCGTTCACCGCGCGGTCCAGCGTGTCGGTGCGGTAGCGTCGCTCGTCGTATCGGCGGTCATAGCGGCGATCCTCGTATCGATCGCGTCCACCGTCGCGGTCAACCGCGCTTGCGATAGCCGCGATGCCGCCGAGGATCGCGATCCCCGCGATAACGTCACCGGCATCGACCCGGTCGCGGTAGCGCCAGCGCCGGTGGCCTTCGGCCTTGTCCTGAGCTGTGTCATAGGCGGACTGCGCGTAAGCGCTGCGGCCGGTCGAGGCGCCCCATTCGCCGGCTGTGGCCGGTGTCGCCAAGACGGAAAAAACCGCCAGGCCGGCGGCTAGGTTACGAAAGCCCTTCATAGTTCTGACCCCCTGTCCGAGACAGCAGAAACCCCACCTTGCCACGGGCTAGGCGGCCCAGGCTGTCGCAAGCCTGAACCGCCCGTCCCGACGATATCCCTCAGCCGAGGCCCCGGATATTGTCGTAATCGATATAGCTTACCCGGCCACGTTCGATATGGCAGGTGAAGCTGCCGCGATCGCGGTCGCGTCCACCCCAGCCGCGACGGTCGTCCCAGCCGCGCCGGTCGTCCCAACGGTCGCGGTCGCCATTGACGACCAGGTTGCCCCTGACGCGCCAGCCGTAGCGGGTATCGTCGACATCGCGGATCTCGGTGACGTCGGCAAAGCGGTAGCCGGACCGGCGGGCGTCACGCTCGGCAGCGGCGATGCAGCGCTCCACGGCGGAACGGGGATTTCCCCGGCCGTACCAGCGGTCGCCGCGATAGCCATCGCGATAGCGATAGTCATCGCGGTAACGGTAACCGTCGCGGTAGCGATAATCGCCGCGGTCGTTGCCGATGGCTCCCGCTACTGCGGCGATGCCGCCGAGGATAACAGCACCGGCGATGATGTCGCCTGCGTTGATGCCGTCGCGGTCGTAATCGCGGGCCATGGCGGGCGTGGCAGCCGAAACCGCCATCGCACCTGCGGCGACGGTTCCGATCAGGGCTTTGGAAACGGTATTCATGGTCACTGATCCTCATGTGTCGTGGGGCACGATTGCCTTCGACACACGAGGAGTATCGATTCGGGGGTGATGTCTCGCTGAACTGGCGTTACAGCAATCGTTCAGCTATTGGGTTACTTTCCTGAACCGATTGGCGTGACCTATTCGCCAATCTCCAGTCCCGTGAAATGGGCCAAGAAGCCCAACACGTCGGCTGCTTCCTCGATCGCCTTGTCGGTCGGCTTGCCCGAACCGTGGCCGGCGCGCGTTTCGATGCGGATCAATCGGGGCCTGTCGCCGAGATCGGCCGCTTGCAAGGCGGCGGTATATTTGAAGCTGTGTCCGGGCACCACGCGGTCGTCCGTGTCGGCCGTGGTGACGAGGATTGCGGGATAGCCAACGCCGTCCTTGACCGTGTGATACGGCGAATACGCCAGGAGGTTGCGGAACTCCTCCTCCTTGTCCGGATAGCCATAGTCATCGACCCAGTAGCGCCCGGCGGTGAAGCGATCGAAGCGCAGCATGTCCATCACGCCGACGGCGGGGCTGGCCGCGGCGAACAGGTCGGGCCGCTGGTTCACGACCGCGCCGACGAGGAGCCCACCATTGGAGCCGCCATTGATGGCAAGCCCGTCCTTCGAGGTGATGCCCTCGGCGATCAGGAATTCACCGGCGGCGATGAAATCGTCGAACACGTTCTGCTTGTTGAGCAGGCGTCCGCCGTCGTGCCACGCCTTGCCGTACTCGCCCCCGCCGCGGATATTCGCGACGACATAAGCCCCGCCTGCCTCCACCCAGGCGAGACGCGAGGGGCTGAACCCGGGTGTGAGCGGAATGTTGAACCCGCCATAGCCGTAGAGCAGCGTCGGCACCGCCTTGCCGCTTGCGGCCACCGCCTTGCTGCGGACGATGAACATCGGCACTTTGGTGCCGTCTTTCGAAGCATAGAACTTCTGTTCGACGACGAAATCGTCGGGGTTGAACGCAACTTCAGGCGCCGCCCAGACGCTGCTCTCGCCGGTTGCGACGTCGTAGCGATAGATCGTCGCGGCCCGGTTGAAGCTGGAGAAGTAGTAGAACGTCTCCGCCCGGTCCGGCGAACCGGCAAAGCCACCGGCGGTGCCGATTCCAGGGAGCGTCACCTCTCCCGACGGCTTGCCATCCTGTCCGTAGATAACGACCCGGCTTTTCGCATCGACCAGATAGCTCGCGACCAGCCGCCCGCCCACCAGCGACGCGGCCTCCAGCTTCTCTTTCGCTTCGGAAATCACGGTCGTCCACACCAGTTCGGGTGCGTCGGTCACCGCGACCTTGACCACCTTCTGCAGTGGCGCACCGTCATTGGTGGTGAAGAAGAATGTGGGGCCGACGTTGCCGACATAGGAGTAATTATTCTCGAACCCCGGCACGATCACCCGCGGAGGGGCATCGGGGCGAGTCCGGTCGATCAGCGTCACCTCATAGCGGTCGTCGGTCCCGCTCGAGCTTGTCACGACGACCCAGCGGCCATCGTCGCTTACCTGCGCGACATGGTTGAGTTCGGGCTTGTCGGGTGTGGCGTAAACCAGCCGGTCAGTGCTCTGCGGCGAACCGATATCGTGGAAATACACGGCATGGTTAGTGTTGAGCGCCTGGAAGGTCTCGCCCTCGCCCGTCGAGGGGAAGCGGCTGTAGTAGAACCCGCTGCCGTCCTTGGCCCAGCTGAGGTCCGAGAACTTCACCCACTCGACCTTGTCAGCCAGCGTCTCGCCGGTGGCGACATCCATTACCCTGACGGTGCGCCAGTCGCTGCCGCCGTCCTGGATGCCGTAGAGCAGCCTGGTGCCGTCCTTGCTCGGTACCCATTCGGCCAGCGCAGTCGCCCCGTCCTTGGCCCAGGCGTTGGGATCAATCAGCATGCGCGGCTCGCCGTCCAGACCGTCGCGGACATAGAGCACCGACTGGTTCTGCAGCCCGTCGTTGCGGGTGTAGAAGTAGCGCCCGCCAGCCTCCTCGGGAATGCCGAAGCGTTCGTAATCGGTCAGCTCGGTGATGCGCGCCTTGAGGGCCTCGCGCCCCGGAATCCTGGCGAGGAAGGCGTCGGTGACGGCGTTCTGCTCGGCCACCCACTTGGCGACTTCCGGATCGACGCGGACGTCGTTCTCAAGCCAGCGGTAGGGATCCGCCACGGTTACGCCGAACTGCTCGTCAGCGACTTCGGTGGCGCGGGTTTCGGGATAGTCGGGGGCAGTCATGTCCTGGGCGTATCCGGGAGCGGGGTTGAGCGTGGCAACGAGCACGGCAGCAGCGCCGGCGAGCAGGATCTTGCGAAGCATGGTGGGACAACCTCTCGGTGGAGTATGTGTAACAATGGTCTAGCGCGCGCGGCGGTCGTTTCAATCCTCCAGCGCGGCCAGCACGTCGCGGGTGAATGCGGCGATATCGAAACGGCTGCCGACAGGATCCTCGCCCCGACGCACGATCACGACATCGCGGCTCGGCACGATGACGACATATTGCCCGCGATTGCCGAAGGCGGCGAAGGTGTCGGGCGGTACGCCCTCCGACTTGTTGAGCAGCCAGAACCCCGCGCCATAGCCGAATTCGCCTTCAGGCTGCGGGCCGGACGGACTGGAGACGTATTGCACCCAGCCTTCGGGAAGGATGCGGGTGCCATCGGGCAGCTTGCCGTCGTCGAGATAGAGCTGGCCGAAGCGCGCCAGGTCGCGCGCGGACGACCAGACCTGGCTTGAGAGGATGTAACTCCCCTGCCAATCGGTTTCCGCAACCGTATCCCGCATCCCGACACGGCTGAAGAACTCCGGCGGGGGATGCGCGGCGAACGTCCCCTCGATCGCTTCGACAGCCATCAAGGTATCGTTGTTGGCATAGCGGAACACCCGACCCGGCGGGTGCAGAACGGGCCAGTGGGCTGCGGTTTCCGCAACGGTCGCTCCACCGTAGTAAAGCGGGTCGGTACGGTTCCCGGGGGTGTCCGAGTAGCGCCCAGATGCCATCCGCAACAGATGGTCGATGGTGATCGCGGCACGCGGGTCGATAGCGCCTGTTGCGATGGCTGCGGAATCGGACACCCTAGTCTTTCCGCGCTGGACGGCGGCTCCGACCAGTGTCGACGCGATGCTCTTGGCGACCGACCAGGTCCGTTGCGGTACGGCCGGGCCGAACCCAGTCGCAAAACCCTGCTCGATCAGACTGTCGCCCCTGCGCACGATGACCGCAGTCGTGCGCGAGCCCTGGCCATACGCGCCGGACAAAGCAGAAACGATTGCAGCGGCCGCACCGGTGTCGCCGACGGCCTTTTCCACCGATACCATCGCAGCCGGCGGCTCGTCGTCTGCCCGGTTGGGCGGCTGCACCGGTGCCCCGATCGGCTGCAACGAACAGCCCGACTTGGCGGCGTAGATGGCCACGCGGGGCGGCATATCGTCGGCCCACGCCACCTCGACCGCGGCAATTTGCGAGTCCGGTCCGTCGAAACGCTTCACGCTATAAAGGAGCGAAGCCACGACGCCGTCCAGTGGCGACTGAATACCCGCCAGTTCCCACTGCTCGATATGGTCCGCAGTGCGGGGAAACCCTTCCCGGTAGGAATGCGCAAGGCCGCCGCACAGCATCAGCGCCTTGTAGCCCGCAGCGAGGGCGCGGTCGTAGCGCGCATCGAGTTGCTCTTGCTGGGTCTGGGCTGCGGAAGGGGCGGCGAGCAGCAGCGCGCCGACAAACAACGGGGCTGCGAGGGCGGTGCGGATCATGTCCGCATCCTAGGCTTCACCGGGCAAAAGAAAAGGGCCGCCGGATTGCTCCGCGCGGCCCTCGATCTCGCTGACTACGAAAATGCTTACGCGTCTTCGAGGTCGTCCTCGGTCATCACCGGGCCGCTGTCCTGACCTTTGGCGTCTTCGTCGCGGTCGACGAATTCGATGACGGCCATCGGGGCGGCGTCGCCGGC
The DNA here is from genome assembly GCF_045291475.1 of Parerythrobacter aurantius. Taxonomy (NCBI): domain Bacteria; kingdom Pseudomonadati; phylum Pseudomonadota; class Alphaproteobacteria; order Sphingomonadales; family Erythrobacteraceae; genus Parerythrobacter; species Parerythrobacter aurantius. Next base: position 2,026,597 of record NZ_CP147985.1, on the reverse strand, counting down.
GCGGATGCCGGCCTTGATCACGCGGGTGTAACCACCGTCACGGTCGGCATAACGCTCGGCCAGGACGTCGAACAGCTTCTTGAGCTGGGTTTCGTCGAGCAGGCGGGCCCGCGCGAGGCGGCGGTTCGAAAGGCCGCCACGCTTCGCCAGCGTAACCAGCTTTTCGACGTAGGGACGCAGTTCCTTCGCCTTGGCGGCGGTGGTGACGATCTGCTCGTGCTTGATGAGCGCCGCTGCCATGTTGCGGAACAGGGCCTTGCGGTGGCCGGTCTTGCGCTGCAGCTTGCGGCCGGAAATCTTGTGACGCATTTCAATTCTTCCTTCGTTCGAAAAGGGCCCGTGTGAGGTAGCCCAGTGCTGGCGGCGCTTTCCCGAATGGGGGGTGCGCCGCCGTTACCCTGATCAGCCGAGAAGTTCCTGTTCGAGCTTCTTGGCCATTTCCTCGATGTTCTCTGGCGGCCAGCCCGGGATATCCATGCCGAGGCGCAGACCCATCGAGCTGAGCACTTCCTTAATCTCATTGAGCGACTTGCGGCCGAAGTTCGGCGTGCGCAGCATCTCGGCTTCGGTCTTCTGGACCAGGTCGCCGATGTAGATGATGTTGTCGTTCTTGAGGCAGTTGGCCGAACGGACCGACAATTCCAGCTCGTCGACCTTCTTGAGGAGGTAGCGGTTGAGCTGGTTGGCGTCCGATTCCTGCGGCTCAGCGGCGACGCCGATCATGGCGCTCTGCGGCTGCGGGATACCGTCTTCGAAGTGGACGAACAGCGTCAGCTGGTCCTGCAGGATGCGCGCGGCATAGGCCACGGCGTCTTCAGGAGTGACGGTGCCATCGGTTTCGACGGTCAGGCTCAGCTTGTCGTAGTCGAGCTCCTGGCCGACGCGGGCGTTTTCGACCTTGTAGCTGACCTGGCGGATCGGCGAGTAGAGCGAGTCGACCGGGATCAGGCCGATCGGCGCGTCGATCGGGCGGTTCTGCACCGCCGGAACGTAGCCCTTGCCGGTGTCGGCGGTCAGTTCCATGTTGAGCGTCGCGCCTTCGTCGAGATGACAGATCACCAGATCCTTGTTCATCACTTCGATGTCGCCCGACACGGCGATGTCGCCGGCCTTCACTTCAGCAGGGCCGGTGGCGGAAAGCTGGAGCCGCTTGGGGCCTTCGCCTTCCATCTTCAGCGCGATCTGCTTCACGTTGAGGACGATGTCGGTCACGTCTTCACGCACGCCGGCAAGCGAGCTGAATTCGTGCAAGACGTTCTCAATCTTGATCGAGGTGATCGCCGCACCCTGGAGCGACGAGAGGAGCACGCGGCGCAGCGCGTTGCCGAGGGTGAGGCCGAAGCCGCGCTCGAGCGGTTCGGCAACGAAGGTCGCCTTGCGGGCCTTGTCGTTGCTGTCCTTCAGTTCGAGCTGAGTGGGTTTCTTGAGTTCCTGCCAGTTCTTGGTGTTCACGGACATGGATTTCCCCTGGGGTTCGGATGCGGGCAGGACCGGCAGCGCCTTTGAGAGCGCGTCCGGTCCGAGAGAGGTATCGGCGACCCGAGGGCCACCGGGCAGGTTCGGATCAGACGCTTATGTCAGACCCTGCGCCGCTTGGACGGCCGGACCCCGTTGTGCGGGATCGGCGTGACGTCGCGGATCGAAGTAATGGTGAAGCCGACGGCGGCAAGACCGCGCAGGGCGCTCTCGCGGCCCGAGCCCGGGCCCTTCACTTCGACTTCGAGGGTGCGGACGCCATGTTCGGCAGCCTTGCGACCGGCATCATCGGCAGCGACCTGGGCGGCATAGGGAGTCGACTTGCGGCTGCCCTTGAAGCCCATCATGCCGGCACTGGACCAGCTGATGGCATTGCCCTGTGCGTCGGTGATGGTGATCATGGTGTTGTTGAAGCTGGCGTTGATGTGCGCAACACCGCTGGTGATGTTCTTGCGCTCGCGGCGCCGGATGCGGCCTGGTTCGCGTGCCATGGTGGTATTCCCCTAAATCAGATCAGGAAGCAGAAGCGGAAAACCGCTGCTTACTTCTTCTTGCCGGCGATCGGCTTCGCCTTGCCCTTGCGGGTGCGCGCATTGGTGTGCGTGCGCTGGCCACGGACGGGAAGGCCGGCGCGATGGCGCAGGCCGCGATAGGACTTGAGGTCCATCAGCCGCTTGATGTTCATCGCGGTGTTGCGACGCAGGTCGCCTTCCACGGTGTAATCGGCGTCGATCGTCTCGCGCAGGCGAAGCACTTCCTCGTCGTTGAGGTCCTGCACGCGGCGAGCATGGTCGATGCCCAGCTTGTTGGCGATTTCCACGGCGGTCGTGCGACCGATCCCGTGGATGTAGGTGAGCGCGATGATCACGCGCTTGTTGGTGGGGATATTGACCCCGGCAATACGAGCCACTTACTTCTCCATGCTCCACAGGGTATCACGTGTCGCCACGCGGCCCCTATCTCATCGCTCAATTTCATTCGGCAGGTCGAAACTTTGCCCGGCCTTGGCCTCACGGCAAAAAGCCCGGTTGGCGCGCGCTGAAGGCTGCCGCCTGCCGGACTCGTCCGAGACTGTCGAATGAACGGCGCGCTTAGGGCGATTCGGGCCAGCCGTCAACCGCAAGGCGCACAAAACGACGCTCGTGCCGAAATGGGCACCGCGCGTCCGATATCAAGAGGTCTAGCGCGGAGGCAGGTGGCTGTCAAAACCGGGTGCCGATCGACCTTCAGCTTTTCGGCGGTGGCCCGTCGGCCTTGGCGGCAGGGGCTGTCTCGCCCTTCAGGAAATCCTTGCCGATCGCTTGGCCCTTTGCCGCAGGAGGCGCCTTTGCGGCAGCATCATCCGTCTTTGAAGCCGGGGCGGCGGCGGCCTCCGGCTTGGCAGGGGCGACCACCTTCGCTTCCGGATCGGGCACGCGGCCCAGCTTGCTCGCCAGCGCGCCCAGCTGCGCCGTTAGCACGTCGTCCACGCTCTTGGCGATCACGTCTGGCTTGTACCGCATGTAGCCGCCGACAGCGTATTCCCACAGGATCCGGGTGCCCTTCTCCATCGGCTTTAGCGTGATCGTCAGCACGCCCTCGACCGGCTCGCTCTGCAATGGCCCGAGAGCCCCTTTCATGCGCAGGACCTTGCGCGGGCTGGCCTGCACGACCACCATGTGCTGCACACTCCCGTCGAGGCCGACGGCCCCGTCCTTTTCGGTCGCCGGGATCCTCTCGCAGAAGCAGCCGCCGCCCTGCGGAACGATGGACAGGTTGGCTGCATCGCCCGACCATGTGTGCGTGTCGCTCCACCAGCCGCCGGGGGCAATCAGCTCGAGCCAGACCTGTTGCGGATTGGCGGAGACTGTCGCCGTGGTTCGGGTGACGAAGCCGCGGTCGGCCACTTCCACGATCTCGGCGCGGGCGGGACTTGCGGCCAGGGCGGCAAAGGCCATGGCGGCTGCGAAATAGCGTTTCATCGGGATCCCTCCAAACTGGCCGCGCTATCCCACGGACCGTTCGCAAGGGAAAGGGGTCAATCGATCAGGGCCGCAATTGCCGACTGCACCTCGTCCATGCTGGCCATCCCGTCTACGCGGGCAACGATTCCGCGTGCCTCGTAGAGCGGCAGGATAGGTGCGGTCTTCGAACGGTATTCCTGCATCCTTGTCCGCACGGTTTCTTCGTTATCGTCGGGACGTCGCTTGAACTCCGTGCCCCCGCAGGTGTCGCACACGCCGGTGGTTTCGGGCAGCTTGTAGCGGTCGTGATAGCCGGTGCCGCAGGTGGCGCAGGTAAAGCGTCCGGTGATGCGATCCACCAGTGCATCCTCGTCCACTTCGAGCTCGATGACGCGGTCGAGCGTACGACCATGCGCGGCGAGAATTTCGTCGAGCGCATGGGCCTGGGCCGCGGTGCGCGGATAGCCGTCGAAAATGGCCCCGGATTCGGGCCCCATGGCCGCCAGCTCGTCGGAAATCAGTGCCGAGACGATTTCGTCGCTGACCAGCTCGCCGGCTTCCATGATCGCCTTGACCTTGAGGCCGGTCGGCGTCTCGTTCTTGACCGCCGCGCGCAGCATGTCGCCGGTCGAAAGCTGGCGCATCCCGTGGTGTTCCACCAGCAACTGGGCCTGAGTGCCCTTCCCCGCGCCCGGAGGTCCGAGAAGAATGATGTTCACGTGCCGCTTACCCCCGTCCAAGCCGTAACGCGCCTATCAGCGCATGCGGCCCTTGAGCTTCGCCTTCTTGATAAGGTCGCCATACTGGTGCGCAAGCAGGTGGGACTGGATCTGGGTGATAGTGTCCACCGTCACGTTGACCACGATCAGCAGGCTGGTGCCGCCGAGGAACAGCGGGATGCCGGTCTGCGCGATCACATATTCGGGCACGACGCACACGATGGTGAGGTAGATGGCGCCAACCACGGTGATACGGGTGAGAACGTAGTCGAGATAGTCGGCCGTGCGCTTGCCCGGACGGATACCCGGGATGAAGCCCCCGTTGCGCTTCAGGTTCTCGGCCGTTTCCTCCGGATTGAAGACGACGGCGGTGTAGAAGAAGCAGAAGAACACGATCAGCGTAGCATAGAACGCCATGTAGATCGGCTGGCCGTGCTGGAGATTCTGCAGCACCATTTGCAGAATTTGGCCCGACTGGGTCGTCGTATCGACGTTGGTGCCGGCAAACTGGGTGATCGTCAGCGGCAGCAGCAGCAGGGAGCTCGCGAAGATCGGCGGGATGACGCCGGCTGTGTTGAGCTTCAGCGGCAGGTGCGACCGGTCGGCCTGCATCATGCCGCGCTGGGTCGCGCGCTTGGGATACTGGATCAGCAACCGCCGCTGCGCGCGCTCGAAATAGCAGATGAAGAGGATCAGGACGACGATCATCAGCAGGAAACCGATGATCAGCCCGGCACTGATGGAACCGGTGCGGCCGCCTTCGAACATGTTGACCGCAAAGCCCGGAAACTGGGCCACGATCCCGGCCATGATGATCAGCGACACACCGTTGCCGATCCCGCGGCTGGTGATCTGTTCGCCCAGCCACAGCAGGAACATGGTTCCCCCGACAAGGCTGATGATCGTGCTGACCATGAACAGGTTTTCGGGAATTACCACGAGGTTCTGGGCGATGCCGTTCTGGGCGATGAAGTATCCCTGCAGCGCGCACAGGAACACCGTGCCGTAGCGCGTGTACTGGTTCAGCTTCTGCCGTCCGCTGGCACCTTCCTTCTTCAATGCCATCAGCGCCGGATGAAGCGAGGCTGCCATCTGAACGACGATCGACGCCGTGATGTAGGGCATCACGCCGAGCGCAATCAGGCTCATGTTGGCCAGGGCGCCGCCGGTGAAGGTGTTGAAGATATCGATCAGCGTGCCCTGCGTGCGTTCGTTGAACGCGGCCAGCGCCTTGGGATTGATCCCGGGCAGCGGCACGAAGCTGAGGAAACGGAACACGATCAGGGCACCGATGGTGAACCAGATACGGTTCTGCAGCTCGGTGGCCTTGGAGAAGTTTGCGAGGCTAAGGTTGCTCGCAATATTATCGGCGCGTGAAGCCATGATACGCTGTCAATCCTGGGTTGGAGCCAGCCCGTCCCGGCTCAGACCGGATAGATAGGGCGCGGCAAGTCCGATGTCGAACCCCCGCGCCCCGATTTCTTCGCTTACTTGGCCTTGGCGGCCTTGTTCGCGGCGGCGCGGGCCGCCTTCTTTTCGTGCTCGGGCTGGGCCGGAGCGGCCACTTCGACCGAACCGCCGGCCTTTTCGACCGCCGCGATGGCGCCCTTGGTCGCGCCGGTCACGACGAACTTCACCTTGGCGCTGATTTCGCCCTTGCCGAGCAGGCGGATACCGTCCTTGCCGCCGCGAGCCAGACCGGCCGCGCGCAGCGCGTCTTCGGTCACGTCAGTCTTGGCATCGAGCTTCTTGGCGTCGATGAACTTCTGCACCATGCCGATGTTCACTTCGGCATAGTCCTTGCCGAACGGGTTGTTGAACCCGCGCTTCGGCAGGCGCATGTGCAGCGGCATCTGGCCGCCTTCGAAGCCCTTGATGGCCACGCCCGAGCGGCTCTTCTGGCCCTTCTGGCCGCGTGCCGAGGTCTTGCCCTTGCCCGAGCCGATGCCCCGGCCGACACGCATGCGGCCCTTGCGGGCGCCGGCGTTGTCACGGATGTCGTTGAGTTTCATAGTCTTGCACTCGCTTTCGCTTTGTTCGCGCTTAAAATGATGGACCCCGCCGCAGCGGGGCCCATGAATGTCAGTCGACGATCGTCACCAGATGCGGGATTTTGGCGATCGCACCGCGCACCTCGGGGGTGTCCTGGCGCTCGACCACCTTGTGCATCTTGTTCAGGCCAAGACCGATGAGGATCTTGCGCTGGCTTTCGGGGCGACGGATCGGCGAGCCGATCTGCTTGATCTTGATGGTAGCCATCTTTCTTACTCCGCCCCCTTATTCAGCCATAGCAGCAGCGTCGGCTTCCGCCTCGGCTGCACTGGCACCACCACGGCCAAGAAGGTCGGCGACCTTCTTGCCGCGACGCTGGGCCACCGACTTCGGCGAAGTCTGGTTGGTCAGCGCGTCGAAAGTGGCGCGGATCATGTTGTAGGGGTTCGAGGTGCCGACCGACTTGGTCACCACATCGGCCACGCCGAGGCTCTCGAACACGGCGCGCATCGGACCGCCGGCAATGATGCCGGTCCCCGGAGGAGCCGTACGGACGGTCACCTTGCCGGCACCGAAACGGCCGTTGCCGTCGTGATGCAGCGTGCGGCCTTCCTTGAGCGGCACGCGGATCATCTTCTTGCGCGCAGAGGCAGTTGCCTTGGTAATGGCTTCCGGCACTTCGCGGGCCTTGCCGTGACCGAAGCCGACGCGGCCCGAACCGTCACCCACGACGACCAGCGCCGCGAAGCCGAAGCGCTTGCCGCCCTTCACCGTCTTCGAAACGCGGTTGATGTGGACGAGCTTCTCGATGATGCCGTCGTCTTCTTCCTCGCGCTTGTTGCGCTCGTCACGACGACCGCGACCGCGGCCTTCGCCACGTTCGCCGCCACGGCCACGGCCACGGCCGCGACGCTCGCCGCCTTCTTCGCCACCTGCGGTTTCCTCGACCGGGGTTGCAGCGACGGCAGTCTCTTCGACCTGCGCTTCGGCGTTGTTGTTTTCGTCAGCCATAATCAGAACTCCAGCCCGCCTTCGCGGGCGGCGTCGGCCAGCGCCTTGACGCGGCCATGGAACAGGAACCCGCCGCGATCGAACACGACAGTCGTGACGCCGGCCTTCTTGGCGGCGGCGGCGATGTCCTTGCCCACCTGCGCGGCGGCAGTGACGTTCGCACCCGAAGCCTTCGAACCGAGGGTCGAGGCAGCGGCAACGGTCTTGCCGTCGGCATCATCGATGACCTGGGCATAGATGTGCTTGCCGGTGCGGTGGACCGACAGCCGCAGCTTGCCGCCCGCACGCTTGCGCAGCGCGGTACGGACCCGGCGACGGCGGCGTTCAAAGAGAGAAAGCTTTGCCATCTTACTTCTTCTTCCCTTCCTTGCGGAAGATGTATTCGCCGCGATAGGCGATACCCTTGCCCTTGTACGGCTCCGGCTTGCGCCAGCGACGGACTTCGGCGGCAAACTGGCCGACGGCCTGCTTGTCGATGCCCGAAATCTCGATCGTGGTCTGGTCCGGGGTCTTCACTTCGAGACCTTCCGGCACGGCCAGATCGACGTCGTGGCTGTAGCCCAGCTGCAGCTTGAGATTCTTGCCCTGAGCATTGGCGCGGTAGCCGACGCCCTTGATGACGAGGACCTTGGTGAAGCCGTCGGTGACGCCTTCGACCAGGTTCGACACCAGCGTGCGCTGCATGCCCCAGTGATTGCGCGCGGCGCGCGTGTCGTTCGCCGGCTTGACGCTGATTTCACCGTCTTCGAGCTTGTACTCGATGAGGTCGGTCAGGCCCATGGCGAGCGTGCCCTTGGGACCCTTGACCGTCAGCGTGTCACCTTCGATCTTGGCCTCGACCCCGCTCGGGATCGCGACCGGCTTCTTGCCGATGCGGCTCATCAGAACACCTCCGCCAGCACTTCGCCGCCGACGTTCTGCGAACGGGCTTCCGCGTCGGAAAGCACGCCCTTCGGCGTCGAGACGATGGTGATGCCGAGGCCGTTGCGCACCACCGGGAGTTCCTTGGAACCCGAGTAGACGCGGCGGCCCGGCTTGGAGACGCGAGCGACGTGCTTGATCGCCGGCTCGCCTTCGAAATACTTCAGCTCGATGCGCAGCTGCGGGTGCTTGCCCGAAGCATCATCACTGAAGCCACGGATGTAGCCTTCGCGCTGGAGCACTTCGAGGACGTTCGCACGCAGCTTCGACGCGGGCGAAAGGACGCTGTCCTTCTTCGCACGCTGGCCGTTGCGGATGCGGGTGAGCATATCACCCAGGGGATCGGTCATTGCCATCTATCGATTCCTCACCAGCTCGACTTGGTCAGGCCCGGTACGAGGCCCTTGTTGCCGAGATTACGCAGTTCGATACGGTTGATGCCGAACTTGCGATAATAGCCGCGCGGGCGGCCGGTGGTGGCGCAGCGGTTGCGCACGCGGGTCTTGTTCGCGTTGCGCGGGAGTTCCGCCATCTTCAGGCGCGCAATGAGACGCTCGGTTTCGTCGAGCGACTTGTCATTCGCGATCGCCTTCAGCTTCTCGTACTTGGCAGCGTACTGCGCGACGAGCTTCTTGCGCTTTTCGTTCTTATTGATCGAACTCAGTTTCGCCATTGGACTTAAGTTCCTCTGTTAGCGGCTCACGCCGCTTCCTTCTCTTCAGACGCTTCGGCCGGGAACGGGAAACCGAACAGGCGCAGCAGTTCGCGCGCTTCTTCGTCCGTCTTGGCGGTCGTCGTCACGATGATATCCATGCCCCGTACCTTCTCGATCTGGTCGTACGAGATTTCCGGGAAGATGATCTGTTCCTTCAGGCCCATGGCGTAGTTGCCACGGCCGTCGAACGACTTGGGGTTGAGACCACGGAAGTCGCGGATACGCGGCATCGCGATGGTCACCAGGCGATCGAGGAATTCGTACATGCGTTCGCGGCGCAGGGTGACCTTGCAACCGATCGGCATGCCTTCACGCAGCTTGAACTGCGCGATCGACTTCTTGGCCTTGGTGATGACCGGCTTCTGACCGGCAATCAGGGCCATTTCCTCTGCGGCCGTCTGGACCTTCTTCTTGTCCTGGCTGGCTTCGCCCACGCCCATGTTGAGCGTGATCTTTTCCAGTTTCGGCACTTCCATGCGGTTCTTGTAACCGAACTTCTCGGTCATCGCCTTGACGATCTGCTCGTCATACTTGGCGCGCATGCGGGGTGCGGTGTCAGCCATCGATGGTCTCCCCACTCTTCACGGCCACGCGGACCTTCTTGCCGTCCTTCTCCTGGAAGCGGACGCGGGTCGGCTTGCCGGTCTTCGGATCGGCCACGGCAACCTTGGCGATGTGCATCGGCGCTTCGAAGCGGTCGATGCCACCCTGCGGGTTGGCCTGGCTCGGCTTACGGTGACGGGCGATCACATTGACGCCTTCGACGACGACCTTGCCTTCTTTCGGCATGACCTTCGCGACGGTGCCGGTCTTGCCCTTGTCCTTGCCGGACAGGACGACGACCCTGTCACCCTTCTTGATCTTCGCGGCAGCCATTACAGCACCTCCGGAGCGAGCGAGATGATCTTCATGAACCCGCGGCCGCGCAGTTCGCGTACCACCGGGCCGAAGATACGGGTGCCGATCGGCTCCTCGTTCTTGTTGACGAGCACGGCGGCATTGCTGTCGAAGCGGATCACGCTGCCATCGGGGCGGCGGACGTCCTTCTTCGTGCGCACGATGACGGCGCGATGGACATCGCCCTTCTTCACCTTGGTGCGCGGCTGGGCTTCCTTGACGGAAACCACGATCACGTCACCGACGCTCGCGGTGCGACGCTTCGACCCGCCCAGTACCTTGATGCACTGGACGCGCTTGGCGCCGCTGTTGTCCGCGACGTCGAGATTGGATTGCATCTGGATCATCGATCCGGTTCCTTCTCACTGGCTTGCCGAGACACCCAAACCGACTGGGGCCCGGCAGTTCCTTACGTCTAAATCAGTTGCCCGGGGTGGCTTCGGCCACATCGAGATCGGCCTCGACCGCCTGCACGCCGCCCGCGGTCACGCGGTCCTTGACGAGCCAGGTCTTGGTCTTCGAGATCGGCTTGGTCTCTTCGATGCGGACGACATCGCCCAGGGTGTATTCGTTGTTCTCGTCGTGCGCGTGGTACTTCTTCGAACGGCGGATGATCTTCCCGTAGAGCGGGTGCTTCACCTTGCGTTCGACCAGCACGGTCACGGTCTTGTCGGTCTTGTCGGAGGTGACAGTCCCGATCAGGATACGCTTCGGCATTGTCTGACTCCTCAAGCCTTCGCGGCGCGGGCGCGTTCGCCCTGCAGCGTCTTGATGGTGGCGATGGAGCGGCGGACTTCGCGGATGCGAGCCGGCTTCTCCAGCTGGTTGGTTGCCGCCTGGAAGCGCAGGTTGAACTGCTCGCGCTTCAGCTCGACAAGCTCTTCGGCGAGCTGGTCGTCGCTCTTCTGGCGCAGGTCTTCGACTTTAGCCATTATTCGCCTCCCAGGTGCGAGGTGTCGCCGAGACGGGCAACGACCTTGGTCTTGATCGGCAGCTTCATCGCGGCGCGTTCGAACGCGGTCGCGGCGATCGGACCGGGGACGCCGTCGAGTTCGAACAGGATGCGGCCCGGCTTCACGCGGGCAGCCCAGTATTCGATCGAGCCCTTGCCCTTACCCTGGCGCACTTCGGCCGGCTTCTTCGAGACCGGCAGGTCCGGGAAGACGCGGATCCAGAGGCGACCCTGGCGCTTGATGGCGCGGGTGATGGCACGACGGGCCGCTTCGATCTGACGTGCGGTCAGACGCTCCGGTTCCATCGCCTTCAGGCCGTAAGACCCAAAGTTGAGCGTCGTGCCGCCCTTGGCGTTGCCATGGATCTTGCCCTTGAACGCCTTGCGGAACTTGGTTTTCTTCGGTTGCAGCATGGTTCTTTCCTAATCCTGCAATCAGCGAGCCGGACGCACGCCGGAAGTCTGCGCTTCCATCATCAGGCGGTCCTGTGCGGTCGGATCGTGGGCAAGGATCTCGCCCTTGAAGATCCAGCACTTGATGCCGATGATGCCGTAAGCGGTCAGAGCCTCGGCTTCTGCGTAGTCGACGTTGGCGCGCAGGGTGTGCAGCGGCACGCGGCCTTCGCGGTACCATTCGACGCGGGCGATTTCAGCGCCGCCGAGACGGCCGCCGCAGACGATCTTGATGCCTTCCGCACCAAGGCGGAGTGCCGACTGCACGGCGCGCTTCATGGCGCGGCGGAAGGCGACACGGCGGATCAGCTGGTCGGCGATGCCCTGGGCGACGAGCTTGGCATCGATTTCCGGCTTGCGGATTTCCACGATGTTCAGCTTCACTTCGCTCGGCGTCATCGTGGCCAGCTTCGAACGCAGCTTCTCGATGTCGGCGCCCTTCTTGCCGATGATCACGCCGGGGCGTGCGGCATAGATGGACACGCGGCACAGCTTGGCCGGGCGTTCGATCACAACCTTGGAAATGGCTGCCTGGGGCAGGTTTTCCATGATGTAGTTGCGGATCTGGATGTCTTCCTTGAGCAGCTGCGCATAGTCGCGCCCTTCGGCGTACCAGCGGCTGTCCCAGGTGCGGTTGATCTGCAGGCGCAGACCGATCGGATTGCTCTTCTGGCCCATCTTACGCCTCTTCGACTTCGCGCACGACGATCCGCAGCCGGCTGAACGGCTTCAGGATGCGGGTGCTCTTGCCGCGGCCACGGGTGTGGAACCGCTTCATGGTGATCGACTTGCCGACCGAAGCCTCGGCGACGACGAGCGCGTCGACGTCGAGATCATGGTTGTTTTCGGCATTGGCGATTGCCGAGGCGAGCACCTTGCTCGCATCGCGTGCCATCGCCCGCTTCGAGAAAGCGAGGATGTTCATCGCTTCTTCGGCCTTCTTGCCACGGATCAGCGCGGCAACGAGGTTCAGCTTCTGCGCCGAACCACGGATCGTGGTGCCGACGGCCAGAGCCTCGTTATCGCCTACGCGGCGGGGTGCTTTTGCCTTGCCCATTAGCGCTTGCCCTTCTTGTCGGCAGCGTGACCCGGGAAAGTGCGCGTAGGTGCGAACTCGCCGAGCTTGTGGCCGACCATTTCTTCCGAAACGGAGACGGGGATGAACTTGTGGCCGTTGTAGACGTTGAACGTCAGGCCAACGAACTGCGGCAGGATCGTGCTGCGACGCGACCAGGTCTTGATCGGAGCACGGCCACCGCTTTCCTGTGCCGTCTCGGCCTTCTTGAGAAGGCTGAGTTCGACGAAGGGACCTTTCCAGACGGAACGAGCCATGTCGGATTACCTCTTCTTCTTCGCGTGGCGCGAGCGGATGATCATCTTGTCCGTCGCCTTGTTGTTGCGGGTCCGGGCGCCCTTGGTCGGCTTGCCCCACGGAGTGACCGGATGACGGCCACCCGAGGTGCGGCCTTCACCACCGCCGTGCGGGTGGTCGACTGGGTTCTTGGCGACGCCGCGGGTCAGCGGGCGACGGCCCTTCCAGCGGGTGCGACCGGCCTTGCCGAAGTTCTGGTTCTGGTTGTCGGGGTTCGAGACCGCGCCAACCGTACCCATGCAATCGGCACGCAGGTAACGCTGTTCGCCGCTGTTGAGGCGGACGATGACCATGCCGCGGTCACGACCGACGAGCTGGACATAGGCGCCGGCCGAACGGGCGATCTGGCCACCCTTGCCCGGCTTCATTTCGACGTTGTGGCAGATCGTGCCGACCGGCATCTGGCCCAGCAACATGGCGTTGCCCGGCTTGGTGTCGGTCTTCTCGCCTGCGATCACCTTGTCGCCGACAGCGAGGCGCTGCGGAGCGATGATGTAGGCCAGTTCATCGTCGGCGTACTTGATGAGCGCGATGAAGGCGGTGCGGTTGGGATCGTATTCGATCCGCTCGACGGTGCCTTCGACGTCCCACTTGCGACGCTTGAAGTCGATGAAGCGGTACTTCTGCTTGTGACCGCCGGCGATGCCGCGCGAGGTCACGTGGCCCTTGTTGTTGCGGCCGCCCGTCTTGCGCTTGCCTTCGGTCAGCGCCTTGACCGGCTTGCCCTTGTAGAGCGCCGACTTGTCGACGAGGATCAGGCCGCGGCGTGCCGGGCTGGTCGGGTTGTAGTTCTTGAGTGCCATGGTTCCTGCCCTCAGATCGCGCTGGTGAAGTCGATCGGATCCTGGCCGTCGGCCAGCGTCACGATCGCCTTCTTCATGTCGGTGCGCTTGTAGGGCTTGCCCTTCCAGCGCTTGGTCTTGCCCTTGACGACGATGGTGTTCACGCCCGCGACCTTGCGATCGTAGATGGCCTCGATGGCCTCCTTGATCTGCGACTTGGTCGCATCGCCAGCCACCTTGAAGACGGTCGCGTTGTGCTCGGAGAGCAGCGTCGACTTCTCGGTGATGTGCGGGGCAACGATCACGTCGTAATGACGGGCATCGATCTGCTTCGACTTAGCCATTGAAACGGGCCTCCAGCTTGGCGACCGCGTCCTTGGTCAGGACCAGCGTGTCGTGCTTCAGGATGTCGTAAACATTGGCACCCATCGCCGGGAGCACGTTCACGCCCGGGATGTTGCCGGCCGCCATGCGGAAGCCTTCGTTCACGGTTTCGCCGTCGATCACCAGGACCTTGCCGTTCCAGCCGTTCTTGCCGAAGGTTTCGACAAGCGCCTTGGTCTTGGCATCCTTGAGCTCGAGACTGTCGACGACGACCAGACCGGCCTTCGCCTTGGTGCTGAGCGCCATCTTGAGACCGAGGGCACGGATCTTCTTGTTGAGCGACGGGTTGAAGTCGCGCTTGCGCGCACCGTGGGCCTTGCCGCCGCCGATGAAGATCGGGGCTGCACGGTCGCCGTGACGAGCCGTACCGCCGCCCTTCTGGCGACCGAACTTCTTGCCGGTGCGGGCGACGTCTGCACGCTCGCGCGTCGGGCGGGCGGTGCCGCGGCGATTTTCGAGCTGCCACGTCACGACGCGGTGGAGGATGTCGGCACGCGGCTCGACACCGAACACGGCATCGTTGAGCTCGACGTCACCGGCAGCCTTGCCGTCGATTTTTTGGACCTTCACCTTCACGGATCAGCCCTCCTTGTTTTCATCGCTGGCGGGCGCTTCGGCCTCGGCAGCAGCGGTTTCTTCAGCGACGGTATCCGCTGCTTCGACCTGGTCGGCGAGCTTCGGCTCGTCGGCCTCAGGCTTCGGAGCGTTCTTGTCGAGCACGACACCCGGGAACGGAACGTCTGCGGGAAGCGGCAGTTTCACTGCGTCGCGGACCAGCATCCAGCTGTTCTTCGCGCCCGGGACCGAGCCCTTGACGAACAGCAGGCCACGCTCGGCATCGGTACGGACGATTTCGAGGTTTTGCTGGGTGCGCTGACGGTCGCCCATGTGGCCGGCCATCTTCTTGCCCTTGAACACGCGGCCCGGATCCTGGCGGTTACCGGTCGAACCGTGAGCACGGTGGCTGATCGAGACGCCGTGCGTCGCGCGCATACCGCCGAAGCCCCAGCGCTTCATGGCGCCGGCAAAGCCCTTGCCCTGCGTGTGTCCGGTCACATCGACCATCTGGCCGGCAACGAAGTGCTCGGCACTTATGGTCGAACCGACCGGCAGCAGCGCGTCTTCGCTCTCAAGCCGGAACTCGGCAACCTTCTGCTTCAGACCGACTTCGGCCTTGGCAAAGTGCTCGCGCTGCGGCTTGTTGACATTCTTCTGCTTGGCCACGCCCGAACCGACCTGCAGCGCGACGTAACCGTCACGGTCAGCAGTGCGGTGGGACACGACCTGGCAATCTTCCAGGGCCAGGACGGTCACCGGAACGTGACGTCCATCCTCCTGGAACAGGCGGGTCATCCCGACTTTCTTTGCGATCACGCCAGTGCGCATCGTCAAACTCCTAACAGAGGCACCAGAGGCCCATCCCCTGGTGCTTGCGGACCGACCCAATGGGGACCGATCCATTCAACCCGATTTTTATGCATCGCCCCGTCCGGGCTGAGTGCTCGCGCGGCCACCGGGCCGGTTGAGCGAGACGGGGGACGCAGACCCGGACAAGTCCGGCGGTATCCCAATGTCTTGCCGATCCGCTTGGATCAGCGGGGCCGTTGGCGCCCCTGAAAATTTCCGCGACGTTTCAAGTCCGTCGGGAGGACCGTGTCGGCACTAAGCGAGCTTAATCTCGACGTTCACGCCAGCAGCCAGATCGAGCTTCATCAGCGCGTCGACGGTCTGGGCGTTGGGCTGCACGATGTCGAGCAGCCGCTTGTAGGTACGCACCTCGAACTGCTCGCGCGACTTCTTGTCGATGTGCGGGCCCCGGTTCACGGTGAACTTCTCGATGCGCGTCGGCATGGGAATGGGGCCGCGAATAAGCGCGCCGGTCCGGCGGGCCGTGTCAGCGATCTCACCAGTGGCCTGGTCGAGAACGCGGTGGTCGAACGCCTTGAGGCGAATGCGGATATTCTGAGCTTCCATTACCTACACCGATGCGAAAGAGCCAAAAATCACCGGCACGCCAGGTTGCCCTGCCGTTCCGACGGTTTCAATTACCTTACCCGTTCCATAGCTTCCGCCTGACCTGATCTCTTGCCGAGGGGCCAAACCGAACCGACGGATTGGAAAAAATTTTGCCCGCTCGGAAGCGGGCTTGGGCGCGCCTATACGGTGACAACCGATTCTGGGCAAGCCCCATTTCCTACATTTTTGCGTCAGCAGGAATTGCCCATCACCCGATACGAAAACACCCCCTTCCCGGTGGGAAGAGGGCGTTTCCGTTATGCTAGCGCTTGCGCGTCAAATCACACGGTGATCTTGGCAACAACGCCCGAGCCGACGGTGCGGCCGCCTTCGCGGATAGCGAAGCGGAGGCCTTCGTCCATGGCGATCGGAGCAATCAGCTTCACACCGATGGTCACGTTGTCGCCCGGCATCACCATTTCGGTGCCTTCGGGAAGGATCACTTCGCCGGTCACGTCGGTGGTGCGGAAGTAGAACTGCGGGCGGTAGTTGGCGAAGAACGGCGTGTGACGGCCACCTTCGTCCTTCGACAGCACGTAGACTTCGGCGCTGAACTCGGTGTGCGGCTTGACCGAACCCGGCTTGCAAAGGACCTGGCCACGCTCGACGGCTTCACGGGCAACGCCGCGGATCAGCGCGCCGATGTTGTCGCCTGCCTCACCACGGTCGAGCAGCTTGCGGAACATTTCCACGCCGGTGACAGTGGTCTTCTGGGTGTCCTTGATGCCGACGATTTCAACTTCGTCGCCAACGTTGACGATGCCCGATTCGACACGGCCGGTGACGACGGTGCCGCGGCCCGAAATCGAGAACACGTCTTCGATCGGCATCAGGAAGGGCTTGTCGACCGGACGTTCCGGCTGCGGGATGTGCTCGTCGACGGCCTTCATCAGCGCGAGGATCGATTCCTTGCCGATGTTGTCGTCGCGGCCTTCGAGGGCGGCCAGGGCCGAACCCTTGACGATGGCGATGTTGTCGCCGTCGAAGTCGTATTCGCTGAGCAGTTCGCGAACTTCCAGTTCGACCAGCTCGAGCAGCTCTTCGTCGTCAACCTGGTCGACCTTGTTGAGGTAGACGACCAGAGCAGGAACGCCGACCTGGCGCGACAGCAGGATGTGCTCGCGCGTCTGCGGCATGGGGCCGTCGGCAGCGTTCACGACCAGGATCGCGCCGTCCATCTGGGCAGCACCGGTGATCATGTTCTTCACGTAGTCGGCGTGGCCCGGGCAGTCGACGTGCGCATAGTGACGGGCTTCGGTCTCGTACTCGACGTGTGCGGTCGAGATGGTGATGCCGCGCTCGCGCTCTTCCGGAGCCTTGTCGATGTTGGCGAAGTCGACAGCCGAACCGCCGTAGGTTTCAGCCATCACCTTGGTGATCGCCGCGGTCAGCGTGGTCTTGCCGTGGTCGACGTGACCGATGGTGCCGACGTTGCAGTGCGGCTTGTTCCGCTCGAATTTTTCCTTAGCCATTTTTCAAATAACCTCTGCTTGAAATTGAATCTGTGCGGGAGAGGTGCGGCACCCGCCGAAACAGGCGCCGCCCCTAGCCGTATCACTCGCCTTAGGCAAGCTTCTCCTTGACTTCGGCTGCGACGTTGGCCGGAACCTCGTCGTAGTGGCTGAACTGCATCGTGTACTGGGCGCGACCCTGGGTGAACGAGCGCAGTTCGTTGACGTAGCCGAACATGTTCGCGAGCGGCACATTGGCCTCCACGACCTGGGCATTGCCCCGGCTGTCGGTGCCCTGGATCTGCCCGCGACGGCTGTTGAGGTCGCCGATGACGTCGCCCATGAAGTCTTCCGGCGTCACCACCTCGACCTTCATGATCGGTTCGAGCAGCTTGATGCCCGACTTCTCGGCCACTTCGCGCATCGCACCGCGACCGGCGATTTCGAACGCAATCGCGCTCGAGTCGACGTCGTGGTAGGCACCGTCATAGAGTTCCACGGTGAAGTCGATGATCGGGAAGCCGACGAGATAGCCGCTTTCGGCCTGCTCGCGGAAACCCTTTTCGATCGCCGGAATGTACTCCTTCGGGATGTTGCCGCCCTTGATGTTGTCTTCGAAGACGAAACCCTGGCCACGCTCGCCCGGGGCGACCTTGACCTTGACGCGGCCGAACTGACCCGAGCCGCCCGACTGCTTCTTGTGGGTATAGTCGACGTCGACAGCCCGTGCGAGATATTCGCGGTAGGCCACCTGCGGCGCACCGACGTTGGCTTCGACCTTGAACTCGCGCTTCATGCGATCGACCAGGATGTCGAGGTGAAGCTCGCCCATGCCCTTGATGATCGTCTGGCCGCTTTCGTGGTCGGTCGAGACGCGGAACGAGGGATCCTCGGCAGCCAGGCGGTTGAGCGCGACGCCCATCTTTTCCTGGTCGGCCTTGGTCTTCGGTTCCACCGACAGTTCGATCACCGGCTCGGGGAATTCCATCCGCTCGAGAATGATCGGCTTGGCCGGATCGCACAGCGTGTCACCGGTAGTGGTGTCCTTCATGCCCGCCAGAGCGACGATGTCGCCGGCGAATGCTTCTTCGATGTCCTCGCGGTTGTTCGAGTGCATCAGCAGCATGCGACCGATTTTTTCCTTCTTGTCCTTCACCGAGTTCAGGACCTGGCCCTTGGTGAGCTTGCCCGAATAGATGCGGGTGAAGGTGAGCGAGCCCACGAAGGGATCGTTCATGATCTTGAACGCCAGCGCCGCAAACGGTGCATCGTCGCTCGAAGGACGCTCGTCTTCCTGGTCGCTGTCGGGCAGCACACCCTTGATCGCCGGAACGTCGAGCGGGCTCGGCATGTAGTCGACAACGGCGTCGAGCAGGGGCTGGACACCCTTGTTCTTGAACGCCGAACCGCACACCACCGGCACGAAGTCACGCGCCATGGTGCCCTTGCGGATCAGCTTCTTGAGCGTCGCCGCGTCGGGTGCCTCACCGGTTTCGAGATAGGCTTCCATCGCGTCATCGTCCTGCTCGACGGCAGTCTCGACCAGCTTTTCGCGATATTCGGCAGCCTTGTCGGCCATGTCGGCGGGGATGTCGATGAACTCGTACTTCGCGCCGAGGTCTTCAGCCTGCCACACGATGCCGCGCATGTTGACGAGGTCGACCACGCCCTTGAGGTCGCTTTCCGCGCCGATCGGGAGATACAGGACCAGCGGCACGGCGCCGAGGCGGTCGATGATCGACTGGACGCAGTAGTAGAAGTCGGCGCCGGTGCGGTCGAGCTTGTTGATGAAGCACATCCGCGGGACGCCGTACTTGTCGGCCTGGCGCCACACGGTTTCGGACTGCGGTTCGACGCCGGCAACGCCGTCAAAGACCGCCACGGCACCGTCGAGCACGCGCAGCGAGCGTTCGACTTCGATGGTGAAGTCGACGTGGCCGGGGGTGTCGATGATGTTGATGCGGTGCTTGGGCTGGTTCGCGCGCAGGTCTTCCGGGGCCGAGCGGGGATCCATGGTCGGATCCTCGGCGGTCCAGAAGGTCGTGGTCGCAGCCGACGTGATGGTGATGCCGCGCTCCTGCTCCTGCTCCATCCAGTCCATGGTCGCGGCGCCGTCGTGGACTTCGCCGATCTTGTAGGACTTGCCGGTGTAGTAGAGGATGCGTTCGGTCGTGGTGGTCTTGCCGGCATCGATGTGGGCCATGATGCCGATATTGCGGTAACGCTCCAGCGGATATTCGCGGGCCATGATGGGTTTCCTTAAGCGTGCGGGGGGCGGCCGCCGGGCGGCGCACCCCCCATGTAGGTATTACCAGCGATAATGCGAGAAGGCGCGGTTGGCTTCGGCCATCCGGTGCGTGTCTTCGCGCTTCTTGACCGCATTGCCGCGGTTGTTGGCCGCATCCATCAGCTCGCCCGAAAGGCGCGCCGCCATGGTGGTTTCCGAACGGGCGCGGGCGGCGGTAATCATCCAGCGGATGGCCAGCGCCTGGGCGCGTTCCGGACGGACTTCGACCGGCACCTGGTAGGTCGCACCGCCAACGCGGCGGCTGCGCACTTCGACATGCGGCTTGATGTTGTCGAGCGCGGTGTGGAACAGCTCGATCGGGTTCGCCTTGGCCTTGGCTTCGACGGTGTCGAGCGCGGTGTAGACGATACCTTCGGCGACGGCCTTCTTGCCGTCGAGCATGAGGTTGTTCATGAACTTCGACAGGACCTGATCACCGAACTTCGGGTCAGGCAGGATTTCCCGCTTCTCGGGACGACGACGACGTGACATGTTTTCTTACTCCTTCGGAGTGGTCGCTCACCTCCGTGAGCGCCCTGCGGCTCCGGCCCGCTCCCCCACCCTTCCACCCGGATTGTAATCCTTAGGGGTAGAAGGGTGGGGGAACGGTCCAGACCCGCGTTGATCCCTTACTTCGGACGCTTGGCGCCGTACTTCGAGCGGCTCTGCTTGCGGTCCTTGACGCCCTGGGTGTCGAGCACGCCGCGCAGGACATGGTAACGCACGCCCGGCAAGTCGCGCACACGGCCGCCGCGGATCAGCACGACGCTGTGTTCCTGCAGGTTGTGGCCTTCGCCCGGGATGTAGGAGATGACTTCGCGCTGGTTGGTCAGGCGGACCTTGGCGACCTTGCGCAGGGCGGAGTTCGGCTTCTTCGGCGTCGTGGTGTAGACGCGGGTGCAGACGCCGCGCTTCTGCGGGTTCTGCTCCATCGCAGGGACCTTGGACTTGGCCTTCTGCGGAACGCGGCCCTTGCGGACCAGCTGGTTGATCGTCGGCATGAGTTCTCTCTTCACCGTGTTGTGGCGGCGACTAGCGGCGATGCGGTGGAGAGGACAGCGGCCCGCACGACACCCGTTCGTGCTGAGCCCGTCGAAGCATGGACGGGCGGGCACGCGCGGTGGTGCGAGACTGAAACACTCCACCCAATCGCCACACGGCCACCGGGTTACTTTGACGGCTACCCCGGGCGGTGGATTGCACCAACGCTCCAATAGAAAAGAGCCACGCCGCTGCTGCGACTGGCCCCCGGGACTGACCGGCAATGTTCAGCTCTATTGACCGACGCGAATGCGAGTCCCGCCTCGGATGGCCGCGCCCCTAGTGGTGAATCGCCCCACGGTCAAGCAATCCTACAGGGCCCCACTTGGTCAATCGCACCAAAACGGTCGGCGACCAGCCGACCGCAAGGGCTACCGCCCGCCCGCAGCGATTGGGCCGCAGGCCCCTTGAGCGAGGACATCGCACCCCGGACGGGGTGCGGAAACAAAAAACGCGCGGAAACCATCCCCCGCCCTGCCCCGTTTCGTGCTACCAAGGGCCCCACAGCATGATCGCCACCCACACACCCCTCCCCTCCGTCATCCACACCGCACTGGCGGACGGGCAGCCGGTGTGCCTGCGCCGGATCACGCCGGAGGACGGGGCGCTGATGCGCGCCGGCATCGCGCAGATGTCGCCCAAGTCGCGTTATTTGCGGTTTTTCTCGGGCATGAAGACCCCGCCCGACTGGGTGATCGAGCGGCTGCTCGATGTCGACGGCGACCGCCACCTGGCCTGGGGCGCCATCGCCAGCACCCATGCGGCGGGCGAGAAACGGCGGTGCGAGGGGCAGGCCATCGGCGCGGTCCACGCCTTCCGCAGCGAGGACGACCCCGACTGCGCGGAGTTCTCCGTCGCCGTGCTCGACGCCTGGCACCATAAAGGCCTCGGCCGCCTGCTCACCGCCACCCTGCTGCTGGAGGCCCGCGCCGAGGGCATCACCGAGTTCCACGTCGACACGCTGAGCGAAAACCGCACCGCCATCGCCTTCGCGCAGGGGCTAGGCGCCCGCCCCACCGGCGGCGACGGCCTGACGCGGAGCTTCACGCTGGAGGTGGAGGAAGCGCTGCGGCGGCTGCGGGAGGAATGCGAGCCGGAGGGGTTGAGGGATGTGTTTGGGGTGTGAGGGAGAATTCGACTTGTGATTACGCCAAGCCGAACGCATCAGCCCAAGCCATTTTTGCTTTTTGGCTACGACTTGGTTCCCCAACGAACGAAACCATACCGTCGACCACCTTTTGCCTGCTGCTTACTGGCAAAAACGAAAAGACAATATGGATGACCTGCTCGAAATCGAGGAACTGGAATGTCACCCCGCGATGGACGATCTGAGAATCAACGAGGGCCAAGGTGATCACGTCTCTTGGAATTCTGCATACGAACGAAATTGGTGCATTGGGCAGTTTCTGCAACGCAAATGAGTCAACGGCAGCATCAAGCCGATCAAGATCAACCGTTTTGCAGGTTACCTCAAACAAATTGCCAGGGACGCCAGTGTGCAACAATTCCCAAACATCAGCTGGCTTGTTCGAAGTCGTGTTAGTACCGAAAACGCTCGAATTAACCCCAACGACTTTCGAATACCGGCTATCACTATCTCGCAACTGCTCCAAAACGAGGCCAAAGAGCAGCTGAGGAGTCGCTCCACCTTCTTGGTTTTTCATAGCATAGCGCGCGAGCTGAAGCCCTAACTGGACAGGAGCAACGTGATCCAACGGCGCGAGTTCAACCGTCAGCAACGCGACTTCATCCGCGTATTCCAGTAGCCTTTCAATGAACATGAGAATCAGCGCATCGCGGAGTTGCTCATTCGACCAATGTCGATTGATTCGTCTGATGTAGTCAACTGCGGCAAGCGCAGCAGCTTCCGGCTTGCGCCCTTCCGCCCATTTCTCGTCAATCACCTGAACGTTCTTTGCGACGTTGAGTGGAGCGCTTTGCCCAGTCGGCACTCTGTGCCGCTTTAAGACTGGACGGATACCATTCTCAAAAATCGGGCGCGGATTGATCGATCCGAACTCATTCGAAGTGTCGATATCTTCCCGAACGAACTTCCCCAATATTGCTGTAAGTGTGATCCCACGAAAGCCGTCGGTCTCAATAGGAATGAGCCTTTCAAGCACATCCCTTTCATTTCGATATCGGTCCTTCGCTGGGGCCTCACCGGCCCGCACCCGAGCGATCAGTCGCTCTAATTGGTCCGAAATGAAGGCATCTCGCTGAGCTGGTTTCACCTTAAAATTCCGTCCGTTATCTTTGTCGCACATTCAGAACCACACTGCTCTGTGGATGTCATGTGCGAAATGGCTTGATCGTAACTCACAGGTTGAGCACAAAGTGAGAACGAAAGGGGCCGATCTCTTGCCAAAACTAAAGACAGTGTCGCTATTCTCCGGTGCAGGTGGCTTCGACGAGGGCTTCCATCAGGCAGATTTCCAAACTGTCTGGGCAAATGACATAAATGAGGACGCTTGTGAAACTTTTGGTGCCAGATTTGGCAAAGGTCTAATCAATCGCGGATCAATCACGAAATACATACCTGAGTTCAATCAGAGTTGGGATATCGATGTCCTAATTGGCGGTCCTCCCTGCCAAGGGTTCAGCGTAGCCGGCTATATGAACTTGGATGATCCAAGGTCAGAGCTGGTATTCAGATACATGGATGTTCTTCGGGCGGTGCGGCCAAGTGCCTTCATCCTTGAAAACGTGAAAGCATTGGCCGTTCTGGCCAAATTCAAACCTATTCGCGATCGATTGCGGAGGGAAGCGAACGATGCCGGCTACGATGCGGAAATCTTTATTGTGAAATCTTCCGATTTTGGAGTTTCTCAAGCGAGAGAGCGAATGATCTTGGTGGGCTTCAAAAATCATAGAGTGAGCGACTTCAAGGCAGCGCTTGAGATGCAAAAGGAGCGAGCCAAACCTCTTCGCGAAACGATCCAGAAGTTCGGACGTGCCGGTTCTCCAACCAACCCTCGAATCTGCAAAGCAAAAGTCACGATTGCGAAGTGCCCGGTCCTGAGATCGTCTCCCTATGCGGGTATGTTGTTTAACGGACAAGGAAGGCCACTCGACCTCAATGGATATGCCTCCACACTTCCTGCCTCGATGGGAGGCAACCGCACCCCAATCATTGATGAAGAACAACTTTACGGCGGTCTTTCCCCCTGGGTTGAAGACTACCATAAGCAATTGATTGAGACGGGCAAAGTCTGGCCAGAGAACGAAGCACCTAATCGCTTGCGCCGGCTTACGCTGGACGAGGCTGCAGCTATACAGACTTTTCCCGAAGATTTTGAGTTTTCGGGCCGGAAGTCATCAATCTATGCTCAAATCGGCAATGCGGTTCCATGCGAATTGGCGAGAAGAATCGCAGAAGCCACGAAATCTGTCCTGAATGGCTACATATCCAATGTGCGATCCACATCCGAGGTCGAATACGCCTAATCCATTTTCCTACACCCCAAAAATCTGCAATCTCCCCGCGGGCCATGCCCGACGACGCCAAACCCCTCTGCCTCCGCCAGACCCCGCGCCAGGCCACCTCCGCCGTGGCCTATGTCGCGCCGGAGCCCGAGGCGGACGATCCGCTCCTTGCCTTTGCGCCCTACGTCCACGCCCAGCCGCGCAGCAATGCGATCACGCCGGAGCGGCAGCGGCGCTTTGTCGCCACGCTGGCCGCCACCGGCATCGTCACCCAGGCGGCGCGCAGTATCGGCAAGTCGATGGAGGCGCTCTACAAGTTGCGGGCGCGGCCCGGGGCGGAGGGGTTTGCGGCGGCCTGGGACGCGGCGCTCGAGCGCGGGGTGCAGCGGCTGGAGGATTGCGCGATGGAGCGCGCGCTCAAGGGCACGCCCACCCCGATCGTCAGCGGCGGCGAAATCCTCGGCCATTGGGACAAGCCGGACAACAACCTGCTGCGCTTCCTCCTCCAGCATCGGCTGCCGGAGAAATATGGCCTCCGGAACCTCAAGCCCGGCCACCCGGTCTATGATGCCATCGCCCGCGAGGCAGTGGCGGCGTGGGAGCGCGAGCAGGAGCAGGGCGAGGACGAGGTGCTGGCCAGCCTCGACGCCTTCATCGAGGATATGCGCCAGCGCCGTCTCGCCAACGAGGCACTGCTGGCCGAAGCGCCCTCAGGCCGTGAGGAAAGCGACTAGCGCCTTGACCTTCTTCTGCCGCCATTGCGGCAGCGGGGCGACGAGCCAGTAGGCGCGGCGGCCCTCGTCCGGGCCTTCCAGCACCGTGGCCTTCCCGGCGGTGACGCTGTCTTCGACCAGCAGCCACGGCAGCACGGCCTTGCCCAGCCCGGCGACGGCGCTGGAAAGCGCCTGCCCGGCGTTGCTGACGGCAACGGTCGGCTCGGCCCCTTCGGGTAGCGGGGCGCCCGGCCAGTCGATCCATTCCTCGCCCGCATAGCCTGGGGCGGCGATGACCACGCGGCGCGCGGGGGCGAGCTCGACGCCCTCCAGCTCGCCCGGGCCGTCGACCAGCCTGATGGCGACGTCGAGATTGGCCTCGGTGAAATCGGCGTGCTCGTTCTCGACCAGTGCGTAGCGGATACCGGGGTTGGCGTCGCGATAGGCGGCAAGGCGCGGGGCCAGCCACTGGGCATAGAATTCGCGCGGGGCGGCGATGGTGTAGCGGTCGCTGGCCTGACCGGCCTGCATGTTCTGGACCGATTCCTCGAACTTGAGGAAGCCTTCGCGCAAGGGCTCGAGCCCGGCGGCGCCTTCCTCGGTCAGTTCTAGCCCCTTGCTGGTGCGGCGGAAGAGCACGGTGCCCAGGTGATCCTCGAGCGCGCGGATCTGCTGGCCGACGGCGGCCGGGGTCACCGCCAGCTCGTCCGCCGCGCGGGTAAAGCTGAGGTGCCGCGCCGCCGCGTCATAGACGCGCAGGGCGTTGAGGGGGAGATGGGTCCGCTTCATCGTGCGGCGGGATTTAGAGACGAGTTGTGTTTGCCGCAACTGCGAAGAATCCCGCGCTAAAGCAGCGACACGGGAGCGCGAACAAGACCATTCAGCGGTCGGCAGTGGCCGGGGCGGACAGCGGGAAGAAGGGGATGCGAACTTCCAACGGCGAGCCGTCATCGCGGTGGAAGGTGTAGAACCCTTCCATCGATCCGAACGGGGTGCCGAGCGGGCAGCCGCTGACGTAGTCGTGGCTGCGGCCCGGGGCGAGCACCGGCTGTTCGCCGACCACGCCTTCGCCGTCGACATGGCTGACCATGTTGTGCCCGTCGGTAATCCGCCAGTGCCGGCTGATCAGCTTCACTTGCTCGTGCGAGTGGTTCTCCAGCCGGATATGATAAACCCAGAACCACTTGCCCTGCGACGGTCGGCTCTGCTCCGGCAGGAAGTTGACCGCGACGCGGACGGTGATCCCTTCGGTGGTGGCGGCGTGCTGGAACAGTTCTTTCATGACACTGCGGAACTTATACCCCCATCCGCCCGTCGCAAGGGGGACCAAGGGCGGTTATCCACTTGCAAGCAACAGCGATGCAGCGATGCACCAGTCGCGCCTGCCGCGGATGCCCAGCCCGACAGGCCCGGCACGATCCTCGCCATGCCAATGGGTTAGATGGTTTCATTCGGGTAAACCGCCTTTTCTTAATCCATCTTAAGCTTTTTCCGGCGGATTCACCCCAAATAAACCAAGGGGGACATGCACCCGTCATGTGGTCGATCGCTGGAAAATTCGCGAAACTAGCCGAACGGTTGCAGGCGCTGCGCGGCGATCGTCGCGGCAATGTCCTCGTCATCGTCGCCATCGGTACCACCTCGCTGGTGGGTGCGGCGGGCGTCGGTGTCGATACGGTGCAATGGTACCTGTGGAAGCGCCAGTTGCAGCAGGCGGCAGATTCGGGCGCGATGGCGGGCGCGCTTTCGCTGTTCCAGCGCAACAGCTGGCAACAGCCGAGCCGCGACGAGGTCGGTCGCAACTACACCGGCAGCTACACGATCACCGCGCTGCGCAATCCGCCCACCACCGGGGCCTATGCCGGCAATACCGGCGCGGTGGAGATCATTGCCACCACCAGCCAGCGCCTGCCCTTCTCCAGCCTGTTCCTCAGCGCCCCGCCGACGATCCAAGTCCGTTCCGTCGCGACCTCCGTGGCCGACGGCGAATTCTGCGTCATCAGCCTTGCCCAGAGCGGCACGGGGGTCGAGGTCCAGGGCAGCGCGCAAGTGAACCTCGGCTGCGGAACCTCCGCCAATTCGCCCGACGGCATTGCGGTGGACCTGTCGGGATCGAGCTTCCTCGGATCGAACCCGATCAGCGCCGTCGGCGGCATCGACTATGCCGCCCGCAACATCGCCAACGGAACCACCATGCTGCCCTATGGCCTGCCGGTCACGGACCCGCTGGCCAGCCGCGGCCTCAGTGTCCCGACATCGCCTGCCAACTGCACCTCGCAGAGCGGCCGGGTGCAGCCGTCGGACAACGTGACACTCAACCCCGGGCGTTTCTGCAGCGGCATGGACCTCAAGGGCACCGTCACCCTCAACCCCGGCGTCTATATCATCGACGGCAATTCGCTGGCGATCAATGCGGGTGCAGTCGTGCGCGGCGAAGGCGTGACCTTCGTGCTGACGGGCAACAACGCCAATTCGATCGCCACGGTCTCGATCAACGGCGGGGCCGATGTCGAACTGAGCGCGCCCGACGACACGCAGGACCCGACTTGGGCCGGCATCCTGTTCTACCAGGACCCGCGCGGCGATGCGACGCACACCATCAATGGCGGTGCCGATCTCGATTTCGAAGGCATCATCTACATGCCGACAGGGGATATCTCCTTCTCCGGCGGCAGCACCCAGGCGGCGGAATGCCTGCTGCTGATTGCAGAGGTCGTGCGCTTCACCGGCAACAGCGGGCTCGGCAACGACTGCGAAAGCCACATCGACACCCTCGACACGTCCGCCCGGATCGTCCGGGTGGTGGAGTAAGGCCCATGATCTGCTTCTTCTTCAGCCGCCTGTGGCGCGACAAATCCGGCTTCGGCGCGATGGAACTGGCGCTGGCATCGCCCTTCCTGTTCCTCCTCGGCCTCGGCATGATCGACGCATCGATGCTGATCGGGACCAAGATCGATTACGAACAGGCCGCCCAGCGCACCACCGATTTCGCGCTGGCGCGGCGACCGAACTCGGCCAATGGCAGCTACCTTCAGACCGAGGCGGCGGCGGCAGCCGGGGTCACGGCCAGCCAGGTCACGGTCGACATCTACCGCACCTGCAACGGTGTGCGTGCCGGAAGCTTCGATGGCGCCTGCGAATCCGGCCAGATCACCGCCCGCTACGTCAATGTCGTCATCGCGGCGCCGGTGGAAACGGAATTCAACTGGGCCGGGCTGGCGTCGCTGCTGGGGTTCCAGGCCTTTGCCGCCACGGTTGTCGTGGCCGGTGACAGCGTGGTGCGGTTCCAGTGAGCGCGCCCGCCATCCTGCTCGCCGCCCTGCGCCGGGACCGGTCGGGTTCCAGCACCGTCGACTTCGCTTTCGCCCTGCCCGTGCTGGTGCTGATGATGATCGCCACGCTGCAGGCGGGGCAGATCCTCCACGCGCGCGGATCGTTGCGCCATGCGGTGGGCGAAGGCGTCCGGCTGGCGAAGGTCAATCCTGCGGCGACCGAGACCATGGTGCTCGCCAAGGTCCGCGAACAACTGCCCTCGCTGAAAGCCGAGCGGCTGAGCAATCTCGCCTTCCTGCGCGGGACGGCCAACGGCGCGCGCACGGCCCGGGTGACCGCCAGCTACACAACCGAGGCGAGCTATCCGGTTATCAGCTTCCCCGTGACGATCACGGAAGCGAAGACGGTGTACCTGCCCAACTGACCGGCAAGGGCGCGCGGCAGCCGGGCTCGCGCGAGGCGATCAGGCCCGGCCTGCCGCCAGCATGTCCTCGATCTGGCCCAGCCGTTCCTTGCCGAAGAACATCTCCGGCCCCGCCCCGGTATCGACATAGAAGGTGGGAATGCCGAAAGCGCCGCGAGCGACGGCTGCCTCGGTGTTGTCGATCAATTGCTGCTTGATGCCTGCGTCCTTCGTTGCGGCCAGCAAGGCCTGCGGATCGAACCCTGCGGCCCGGAGCATCGCTGCGATCGCATCGGCATCGTCGACCGCCATGCCCTCTTCCCAGATCGCGGGAAGCAAGGCCTCGACCAGGCGCAGGCGATCCTCGCCCTCGACCGCCAGCAGCATCCGCTGGAAGGTCACCGAATTGAACGGGAATTGCGGGTGCAGGCGGAACTTGGTGAAGCCATGCCAGGCGATGAAGCGGCGCATTTCCAGCATCGAATACTCGACCTTGCCCTTCACATCGGCATCGCGGATCATCGGCGGCGCATTGCCGGTGAGCTTGTGCATCCCGCCGAGGAAAACGGGCGTCACCTTCAGCTTCGCGCCATGCCGCGCCACGATATCGCGCAGGGGATACCAGGCCAGATAGCCATTTGGGCTGACGACATCGAAGATGAATTCGACGATGGGGTTCATAAGTCGCGCTTAGCCTTCGTACATTCTGCTGGTATAAGGAAACATGCGACCTGTCATTTCATTTGCCCTTGGCGGATGGCTTCTCTCCGGCATAGCCGTGCCTGCTGGCGCGCATCCGGGTGAATTGGACAAGCAGGGTTGTCACACCGATCGTTCAACCCGGGAATACCATTGCCACGAAAACAGGCGCGGCCTGCCGCCTCCCGATCCCGAACCGAAAGAGGCTTTCGCAGCGGAAGTGCGCCGGGATTTGTTCTTTGCAAGATGCGCCGACGCCAGAGCCGCAGGTTATCAGAACATCCGTCGCGGGCAGCCCGGCTACCGGCCCGAGCTGGATCGCGACAACGACGGTATTGCCTGCGAGCCTTACAATAGCCGCTAAAGCCCCGCAGCCCTCAGCGCATGGTCGAGGTCTTCCTTCACGTCCTCGATATCCTCCAGGCCGACATTGATTCGCAGCAGGCCTTCGGTCACGCCCATTTCGTCGCGCCCCTCCTGCGTCATGCCGGCGTGGGTGGTGCTGGCCGGATGGCACATCAGGCTGCGCGCATCGCCGATGTTGTTGGAGATATCGACCAGTTGCAGTGCATCGAGCACCGCAAAGGCGGTGGCGCGGTCGCCCACATCGAAGGCGAAGATCGGGCCGGTCGCCTTCATCTGCGCGGTGGCCATGGCATGGCGGGGGTGGCTCGGCAGGCCGGGGTGCAGCATCTTCGGGACGCGCTGTTCGATGAAGCGGCCGAGCGCGACGGCGTTCTCGCTCTGGCGCATCGCACGCAGGTCCAGTGTTTCCAGCCCCTTCAGCACGACCCAGGCATTGAAGGGCGAGATATTAGGCCCGGTGTTGCGCTGGAACGGCAACAGCACCTCGTTGATCCACTGCTCGCTGCCGCAAACCGCGCCGGCGAGGACGCGGCCCTGGCCGTCCATCAGCTTGGTCGCGCTATAGGCGACGACATCCGCCCCGAAATCGAGCGGGCGCTGCAGCGCGCTGGTGGCAAAGGCGTTGTCGACCACGGTGGTGATGCCGTGCGCGCGGGCGAGGTCGCAGACGAAGCGGAGGTCGACCACATCGAGCGTCGGGTTGGCCGGCGTCTCGAAGAAGAACACCCTGGTGTTGGGCCGGATTGCGGCCTCCCACGCGGCGTTGTCGGTGCTGTCGATGACGCTCACCTCGATGCCGAAACGGGGGCACAGATGGTCGAGCAGCCAGCGGCACGAACCGAAGGCTGCGCGCGCTCCGACCACGTGATCGCCGGCCGAAAGCTGGCACAGCAGCGCGGCCGTCATCGCCGCCATCCCGCTCGCCTGCGCCCGGCACGCCTCGGCGCCTTCCATCAGCGCGATGCGTTCTTCCAGCATGGCAACGGTCGGGTTCTGGAGCCGCGAATAGGTCATGCCGTCGGCCTCGCCCGCGAAGCGGTCGGCCACGGTCTGCGCGTCGTCGTAGGTAAAGCCGGAACTGAGGAACAGCGCCTCGCTGGTTTCGCCGTGGGCGCTACGCCAGGTACCCCCGCGCACGGCCTGGGTCGCGGGTCGCCAGTTGCGCGTCGTCGCGCGGTCCATTCCGGTGGTCTTTTTCATCGACCGCCCGCTTACGGAGCGCGCGGCCCGGGAGCAAGCGCTTGCACGCCGCCGCGCCAAGAGCGGCGATCGCGCAAAATGCCGCCGGACAAGAAAAAGGGCGGCTTCCCGAAGGAAACCGCCCGATCTTTATGCACTTGGATCCGCTGGTGCTTAGCGGCTCACGGGCTCGTCATCGTCGTCGGCGATGATGATGATGCCAGCGATGATCGCAGCAGCAGCCACGACACCGATGATGATGCCGTTGCTGCCTTCGAGTTCGTTCGCAGCACCGACCGGTGCCGAAACGCGCTCAGCCGCGATGGCCGAAGCACCGATCGGAGCGACGACTGCAGCCATGGCAGCGGCGCCGAGTGCAAGGGACTTGAGCTTCATTATATATTCTCCAGTGAATTGCGGCTCGCGCCGTTACCTACCCAATTACGCGCCGCCCACGAATGAACGCCGCGCTTCCTCTGCCTCTCTTTGGCCGATAACGCTTACAGTCTCGTGACGCATTGTATCGGAACGACATTATCGGGCCTCGCAGCGACGAACCGTTGTACAAACGCGACAGACAGTTTTCAGGGCGATCCACTCATGCGCACGGCGAGTGAAACCGGCAAACCCGGTCTCCGTGGCCCCTGCGACTCACCGATTTTCCGTGTACGGGCGGACGCGCATTCTTGCTGCCGCACGCTCGTCCTGCTGTTAGGGGAGCGAACCACGAACTGCGCAGAAGAAACCCGCCCATGACCTTTTCCGACCTTACTCCGCACGTCATCCTGTTCCTGGCAGGTGCCATTGCCGTCCTGTTCGCCTTGGTATTCCTCGGGATTCGCAAGGAGAAGGGCGGCCATGCAGCAGCAACCGCGGCCTTCGGCGCGGGCTTTGCCGGGCTGACGGCAGTTACGATCTGGAGCGAAGGCCCGCTCGGCTTCCTGCCCAATCACACAGCCAACTTATGGGGCGTGCAGGTATGGTACGACCTGCTGTTCGCCGTCTGCATCGCGCTGTCGTTTATCGTGCCGCGCGCGCGGGCTGCGGGAATGAATCTGCTGCCGTGGATCCTCTTCGTGGGCCTGACGGCTTCGATCGGGCTGCTGGCCATGGCGGCCCGCCTCTATTGGCTGGAAGGGCAGGCGAGCGACCCCGGCGCCAGCGCCCGGAATTGACGTCAGCGGCTGACCGGCTCTTCGTCGTCGTCGGTGAGCAGTAACACGGCCATGCCCGCGCCGGCGATGGCGATCACGATAAAGGCATTGCCCACGCCCTCGCCGCCGAGCTCGCTCGCTCTACCGTCGAGGGCGGGCGCGCGCTGGGCGGCATAGGCGGCGATCGGCATGGTGGCAACGGCGGTGGCTGCGGCAGCCATCCCGATACGCTTGAGAATATCCATTGTTAGGCTCCGACAGGAATTGGGAGTTCGTTTCCGGCTGCGAACCGCTGACTTGACCGAAAGGTTCCCCGGCCGCCGACCGGCCAACGATTGCGCGAGCCGGAGATGCGACGGGATGTCGGGCCCCGACGGGGCAAGTGACTGGGCGCAGCCTTGAATCCGGGCCATCCGTCCCGTATCGCGGATCACAATGCCAGTTCCGCCCGACCGATCGACCGATCCCAAGCTGGCGACGCTGGCGCTGTGCTGGGTCTTCCTTGCGCTGTGCCTGTGGCAGGTTTCGGTCCCCTCGATCGCCTATTTCGACGAGGTGCATTACCTGCCTGCGGCACGCGCGTTGCTCGAAGGGCGCGAGTGGCTCAATGCCGAGCATCCTCCGCTCGGGAAGATCATCCTCGCCGCCGGCATCGCGCTGTTCGGCGATAACCCGTTCGGCTGGCGCATCTTCCCGGCGATTTTCGGAACGCTCGCCCTGTATGCTTTCTCGCGCGCGCTATGGGAGGCGAGCCGCAGCCGCTATGCCTCGCTCGCCTATTGCTGGCTGCTGGGCACGGGGTTCTTCCTGATCGTCCATGGTCGCATCGCCATGCTCGATGTGTTCCAGGTGGCGTTCGTCGCCCTCGCGCTGTGGCAATGCGCGCGGGCGGTGCGCGCGCCCGAAGAAGGCAGGAAGCGCCTGATCGCGGCGGGACTGGCCATGGGCGCCGCCATGGCCAGCAAGTGGAACGCGGTTCCGCTCGCCATCCTGCCGGGACTGGCCTTCCTCGCCGCACGACTGGGCGCCGGACGCAGGCGGCTGTTCCTCAGCCGGCGCGGGCCGCCGGTCCCCGGTGTCTCGCTGGCGGAGGCGACGCTGTGGCTCGGCGCGCTGCCGCTGGCTGTCTATGCCCTGTCCTTTGCCCCCCTGCTGCTGGTGGACCAGTCGCCATTCGGTGACCGCGGGCTGATCGGCATCCAGCAGATGATGCTGGAGATGCAGCAGAGCGTGAAGCAGCCGCATCATTACCAGAGCACCTGGCAGCAATGGATCCTCAACCTGCGCGGGATCTGGTATCTCTACGAGGACGTGGACGGGGCGTATCGCGGTGTCCTGCTGATCGGCAATCCGTTCACCATGCTTGCCGGCCTGCCCGCGCTGGCATGGTGCGCCTGGGCAGCACTGGCGCAGCAACGCAAGGATGCGCTGGCGGTCGCGGTCCTCTACGCGGTCAGTTTCGGTTTCTGGATCGTCGCCGCCAAGCCGATCCAGTTCTACTACCACTATTTCCTGCCGAGTTGTTTCCTGCTTGCCGCCCTCGCGCTGGCGCTGGACGATCTGCGGCTGAGGGGATTGCCGTGGTTGTCGCACGCGGTCCTTGCGGCAAGCGCCGGGTTCTTCGCCTTTTTCTTCCCCGTCCTGACCGCCATGAAGCTGACCGCATCGGGGAGTTTCATCACCTGGGCCTGGCTGGAAGGCTGGCGCTGACCTCCCATCGGGAAGGATCAGAAACGCCCCCAGACAAAGCGGCTCGACAGCGCGTAGTTCCATACCGCCCCCACGACGATCCCGGCCAGAGCCGCGAGCGCCCAGGACACGCCGATGCCCTGCAGCCACGTCGCCAGCGCGACATTGGCGATCGCGCCGATCGCGCAGGTAAGGCAGAACCCGGCCCAGCCGGCGAGCACCCTGCCCGCGCCTTCCAGCCGCTGGTCGCGATAGGTCAGCCAGTTGTTGAGCCAGAAGTTGAAGCTCATGGCGGCGAAGGTGGCGATGGCCTGCGCTTTCCAGAAGGTCGTGGTGACGCCGGGATAGAGCAGCGCCAGCACCAGCATATGCACCATCACGCCGAGCCCGCCGACGGTGGCGAACAGGGCGAAGCGGGTGGGGATGATCTGGCCGAGATAGCGTTCGTACAGCCCGACGAGGAATTCGAACGCCACCGCGCGGTCGAGCTTGCTTGTCCCCGCACGCCGCTCGGCGAAGCGTAGCGGAACCTCGGCCACCCTGAGGGGCTCGGGCGAGGCGGCGAGGATATCGAGCAGGATCTTGAAGCCGATCCCGGCGAGCCTGGGGGCGAGCGCGCGAACCCGCGCGGTCTCGAGCATGAAATAGCCGCTCATCGGATCGCTGAGCTCGATCCCGGTCAGCCTGCGCGCCAATCGGTTGGCGAACTGCGATCCACGCTCGCGCCGCGCATCGGCCAGCCCGGCAGCGCTGCCCCCTTCGGCGAAGCGGCTGGCGACGATTAGCTCGGCCTCGCCGCTGCGCAGCCTCTCCAGCATCTGCGGCAAGAGCGCGGGGTCGTGCTGGTGGTCGGCGTCCATGACCGCGATCACGGGCGCGGCGGTCGCGCAGGCGCCTTCGATCACCGCGCTGGCGAGTCCGCGCCGCCCGATGCGCTGGATCACCCTGATGCGCGGATCAGCCAGCGCCAGTGCGCGCGCGGCATCGGCGGTGCCGTCGGCGCTGTCGTCATCGACGAAAATCGCTTCCCATTCGAGGCCGGTGAGCGCCGCGTGGAGCCGTTCGACAAGCGGCGCGATATTGTCGCGCTCGTTCAGCGTCGGCAGGATGATGGCGAGGTCGAGCATGTGCCCGCGCCTCTAAAGGCGGGCGAGCACCGCGTCACCCACTTCCTTGGTGCTGGCAGTCCCTCCCAGATCACCGCCGAGTATGGCGTCGCGGACAGTCGCGCCGACGGCGGCCTCGATGCGGGCGGCGGCCTCCTCGAGCCCGAAGCTGTGGCGCAGCATCATGGCGGCTGACAGGATCGCCGCCAGCGGGTTGGCCTTGCCCTGCCCGGCAATGTCGGGCGCGCTGCCGTGGATAGGTTCGTAGAGGCCGAAGGTGCCATGCGCGGTCTGCCGCTCGCCCAGCGAGGCGGACGGCAGCAGCCCGATCGAGCCGACGCACATGCTCGCCTGGTCGGACAATATGTCACCGAACAAATTGCCGGTGACGATCACGTCGAACTGTCCGGGCGCGCGCACCAGCTGCATTGCGGCGTTGTCGACGTAAAGGTGGTCGAGTGTGACATCCGGGTAATCCGACGCCACCTCGATCACCACGTCGCGCCACAGCTGGCTGGTTTCCAGCACATTGGCCTTGTCGACGCTGGTCAGCTTGCCCTTGCGGCCCTGGGCGGCGCGGAAGGCGGTGTGGGCGATGCGGCGCACTTCGCTTTCGGTGTAGGACATCATGTCCCATCCCTCGCGCTCTCCGCTGGCGGTGGAGCGCTGGCCCTTGTCGCCGAAATAGACGTCGCCATTGAGTTCGCGCACGATCAGCAGGTCGATCTGGCGGGCGACTTCGGGGCGGAGTGCGGAATGTTCCTCCAGCCCCGGAAACAGCGTCGCCGGGCGCAAATTGGCGAAAAGCCCCAGCTCGGCGCGCAGGCCCAGCACCGCCTGTTCCGGCCGCAGCGCACGTTCGAGGTGGTCGCAGGCAGGATCGCCGACCGCGCCGAACAGCACCGCATCGGCCTCGCGGGCCATGGCCAGGGTTTCGGGCGGCAGCGGGTGGCCGTGGCGGCGATATGCGCTCGCCCCGACATCGCCTTCGAACAGCACCATTCCCGGCAGGCCCAGCGCCTCGAGCACGCGCACAGCTTGCGTCGTCACTTCGGGGCCAATGCCGTCGCCGGGAAAAACCGCTATTCTCATGGGGGTAATGCCGTTCCTTCAGACCATCTTGCGCAAACGCTCGATCAACAGCGCCCGCGCCGCGAGCGTGTCGCCGCGCCGGTCGGCTAGCAAATAGCGCTGTAGCGGGTCAGCCAGTTTTTCCATGGCCGACAAAACCTCGGGTAACTCGCCCGCGTCGGGCTTGGCCCCGCCATAGCCCAGTTCGCGCAGCAGCAGTGCCTCGTAGGCGAGCATGGCCGGAGCCCAACCGCGCGCAGAGGGTGCCTGACATACGGCATGAAGAAGTGCTTCCAGAGCACTGAAAAGGCTGGGATAGGGATTGCGTTCAGGTAGCGCGCTGGCAGTCAGCGCGGTCGCCCACTGGATTGCCGCGGCGGGAAGAGGTTCGCCCAGCCACGGCCCGCGGCTCTCGACGAGTTCAAGCTTCGCGAAAGCAAGCTGGCTATCGGATCTAGCCCTCAGTTCCAGCTCGACGAGGTTTCCGGGGATCACCACCGGGCGCAAATTCCGTCCACGCCCGCCCGCGACGTAGCCCGCGACCAGCCCGAACTCTTCGGTCAGAAGGCGCGCAATCACTGCCGTCTCGCCATGCGGACGGGCAGCGAGAAGGATGGCTGGGGCGCGCAGGTTCATGCCGCGCGGGGTTGTGTCAGGCTTTGAGCTTCGCTTCCAGCGCTTCGATGCGCTTCATCAGCGCTTCGTTCTCGTCGCGGGCCTTGGCGGCCATGGCCTTGACCGTATCGAATTCCTCGCGGCTTACGAAGTCGATCCCGCCCATCGCTTCGCGGACCCGCTCGCGGGCGCTTTCGCGCGCCTCGCGGCCCATGCCGGCGAAGGTGCCGGCGGCTCCGTTCACCATTTTGACGAAATCGGCGATCAGCGGGTTCTGGCTCTGCATGGCGCGTATGTGGTCCCGCAGGGGGCGGAACGCAAGCCTCCTAGAATTCGATGGTTTGCGCCGCCTCGTCGCTCGCCTTGCCGCTGGCATCGGGATTGAGGCGCAGGAATTCGAAATTGAGCGCCGTCGCGAACAGGATCCACGCAAGGTAGGGCAACAGCAGCAGCCCGGCCAGAATCCTCACCCGCCAGAACAAAACGATGGTCACCACCACCAGCACATCGAGCGCGATGATGACATAGAGCGCCCAGTCGATCTGGCGGAACGCGAAGAACACCGGGCTCCATGCGAGGTTGAGGACGAATTGCAGCGCGAAGGCAGCAATCGCAGCTGTCCTGCCGCGCGCGCCCCAGGCCGACAGCACCAGCGCCAAGGCGAGCCCCATCAGGACGTAGAGGATCGGCCAGACGATCCCGAACAGATAGGGCGGTGGATTGAACGAAGGCGTGACCAGCGCATCATACCATGCGCTGCCGGGGCCGCCCGGGGTGAAGGTCTGGACGAGAAACGATATCAGCAGGACCGCCGGCACCGCGAACAGGGCCCAGCGCAGGAAACTCGCGCGCAACTGCGCCTTGGAAGCCAGCGTGCTCATCTTCCCTCTCGTCTGCGCGAATCCTCGCTAGGGTCGTCGGCCGGTTGTTTGCCGAGGGTTGCCCGCGTTAGCAAGCGGACCAAGGCCCGTTTGCCCGCATCACGCGCCCCGCTGTGCCGAAATGAGAAACTCGACATTGCCTTCCGGCCCGGTGATCGGGCTGGTGGCGATGCCCTGCACATCCCAGCCATCCTGCTCCAGCCAGGTGCGGACCTCGTCGCACACGCGGGCATGGAGCGCCGGATCGCGGACCACCCCGCCCTTGCCCACTTCCTCGCGCCCGACCTCGAACTGCGGCTTGATAAGCGCGACGAGGCGGCACGCCGGCGCGGCAAGCCTGAGCGGCACTTCCAGCACCTTGGCGAGGCTGATGAACGAGGCGTCGCACACCACCCAGCCATAGGGCTGCGGGATCATCTCCGGCGTCAGCACCCGCGCGCTGGTCTGCTCCATCACCGTGACGCGCGGGTCCTGCCGCAGTTTCCAGGCCAGCTGGTTGGTGCCGCTGTCGACCGCGATGACATGGCCTGCGCCCCTGGCCAGCAGCACATCGGTGAAGCCGCCGGTCGAGCTGCCGACATCCATTGCCGTCACGCCCGCAGGGTCGAGCCCGAAATGGTCGAGCGCATGGGCGAGCTTCAACCCGCCGCGGCTGACCCACGGATGGTCGCGCCCGCGCACCTCCAGCGGTGCGTCCTCCGCCACCTGCTGGCCCGGCTTGGCGATCCGGGTCCCGCCCGAATAGACGATCCCCGCCATCACCAGCGCCTGCGCGCGCGTGCGGCTTTCCGCAAGGCTGCGGGCGACGAGCAATTGATCGATGCGGAGTTTCTTGGCCATGGACTGTCAGGCGGTTAGCCGCCATGGTGGGGCCATGCCAAGGCCTTCCTTTACCCGTGCTCTAGCCCTGTCCGGCGCGTTCGCTCTCGCCTGCTGTTCCCCGCCGCCGCCGCAGCCCCTGCCGCCGCCGGTCCAGCGACCGGCCCCTGCCCCTGCCCCCGCGCCGCTGGCGCCGCCGGCCGATCCGGGCAAATGGATCGACGCCCCGCAAACCGCCGGCGACTGGAGCTACCAGGCGACCTCGACCGGGAGCGTGGCGCAGTTCGCCGCAGGTGCCGGCCAGCCGCTGCTGGCGCTGGCCTGCAATCTGTCGCGCCGCGAGGTGCAGCTGGCCCGGCCGGGCAGCGCCACCCAGGGCGTGCCGATGCGCGTGCTGACCGAGACGGCGGAACGGCTCGTCACGGCATCGCCCGCCGCCGACCGGAGCGACTGGCTGATCGCACCCCTGCGGGCAACGGATCCCCTGCTCGACGCCATGGCGCTGACCCGGGGACGGTTCGCCGTCGAAACCGCGGGCCTGCCGACGCTCTACGTGCCGGCCTGGGCCGAGGTAACGCGGGTGATCGAGGATTGCCGCTAGGCACGAAAAAGCCCGGTCGGATCGACCGGGCCAAGGCGACCTATTCTGACGCTGGAAAACTTTTTTTCAAGGCTTGTTTTCGACGAGTGCATGACTCAAATTGCACTCGAGGCCAGCGGCACACGCGGTTCTCGGCCCCCGGTGAAACGGCGGGTCTGGCTCACAAGCGCGAAAGGAGGTGATCCGATGTCTCATGGTTCAGCAGAGAGGTCGGCAAGTTTCCGCGCGGAGCACTATAGGTAATCGCAGAATACCTTTAGAGGCTTCGTGAGCGGCACTTCCCGCCGCTGACCATGCGAAGGGCAGCACACCCGAGGGTGGCGCTGCCCTTCTCATTTGTTGGGTTACGCACCTGCCTCTGCAGGTGCATCCTCGCGGCTATTCCTTCGCTTCGCTACGGGCCGCTGCGGGCGGCCTTGCAGATGGCCTTTGGCCAGCTGCGTCTTCGACTTCGCTTCCGGCCTTGCGGCACCTCCACCGGTGCCGATCGGGGCGGCATTCGCGTTAGTTCGCCGTGCATAGCTCCCAAGCTTTCATCTCTTGCCCTGCAACTTGCCGGATACTATCCGCCCGCAGATGCACTTTACGACGCTTCCCCACCCTGCCCCGATGCCCGCAGACGAGCGCGATGCGCGGCTGGCCGACCCTGGTTTCGGCACGCTGTTTTCCGATCACATGGTCACCATCGACTATGACGAGGATGCGGGCGGCTGGCAGGATGGCGTCGTCGGCCCGCGCGGGCCGATCGCGCTCGATCCGGCAGCGGCGGTGCTGCACTATGCGCAGGAAATCTTCGAAGGGCTGAAGGCCTACAAGCAGCCCGGTGGCGGTGTCGCGCTGTTCCGGCCCGAGGCCAATGCGGCTCGTTTCAACGCCAGCGCCGACCGGCTGGCCATGCCGCACCTGCCGGAAAAGCTGTTCATCGAAGCGATCCGGCAATTGCTCGCAGTCGACAAGGACTGGTTCCCGACCGTCGAAGGCGGCTCGCTGTATCTCCGGCCTTTCATGATCGCGACCGAGGCTTTCCTCGGCGTGCGCCCGGCGAAAAAGTACAAGTTCATCGTCATCGCTTCGCCGGCGGGCAATTACTTCAAGTCGGGCGCCAAGGCGGTCAGCATCTGGATTTCGGACTACACCCGCGCCGCGCCCGGCGGCACCGGGGCGGCCAAGTGTGGCGGCAATTATGCCGCCAGCCTCGTCCCCACCGGTCAGGCCTTTGCCAAGGGGCATGACCAGGTGCTGTTCCTCGATGCGGTGGAGCGCAAGTGGGTCGAGGAATTGGGCGGCATGAACCTGTTCTTCGTGTTCGACGACGGCCGCGTCATCACCCCGCCGCTTACCGGCACGATCCTGCCCGGGATCACCCGCAACAGCCTGATTACCCTGCTGCGCGAGGAAGGGCTGAACGTCTCGGAGGAAATGTATTCCATCGACCAGTGGCGCGCCGATGCGGAAAGCGGCCGGCTGGTCGAAGTCATGGCCTGCGGGACCGCAGCGGTGGTGACGGCGGTCGGCAAGGTCGCCGGGCCCGACGGCGAGTTCACCATCGGCGCCGGCGGCATCGGCCAGACCACCGCCAAGCTGCGCGAAAAGCTGGTCGGTATCCAGACCGGCACGGTTTCGGATACGCATGGCTGGGTGATGAAGGTATGATAGCAACTGCAAGCCTGATCCCGCTCGCCTTTCTCGTCGGGCAAGTTGCGGCAATGGAACCCATCATCTGGTTGGATGAAAGCCGGGTCAAAGTCTCTGCGGAAATCAGGAACCCAGACAGTCCCATCGACCATGCCAACGCACAAATGC
Source organism: Parerythrobacter aurantius (assembly GCF_045291475.1). Taxonomy (NCBI): domain Bacteria; kingdom Pseudomonadati; phylum Pseudomonadota; class Alphaproteobacteria; order Sphingomonadales; family Erythrobacteraceae; genus Parerythrobacter; species Parerythrobacter aurantius. Next base: position 1,986,387 of record NZ_CP147985.1, on the reverse strand, counting down.
GGCTTATGCAACTGGCAAAGAAGGCATGTCGCAAGATAGGCAGACCCGTTTCCGAGGGAACCCTCGAACTTGATGAAAACGGCGCAGAAGGCAAAGCTCGGCGTTTAGTTCTGAGCGAAGTCTATGTCTGCGTCGCCGACTGACCACCCCATCACCGTCGCCGCGCTTTATCACTTCACGCGGTTCGAGGACCCGGCGGCGCTGCGGGGGCCGCTGCTGGCCGCGTGCGAGGAGGCCGGGATCAAGGGCACGCTGCTGCTCGCGCGCGAGGGGATCAACGGGACTATCGCGGGATCGCACAATGGCATCGGCGCAGTGCTCGGCCATATCCGCAAGCTGCCCGGATGCGCCGGGCTGGAAGTCAAATTCAGCCATGCGGAAGCTCCGCCCTTCCATCGCATGAAGGTGCGGCTGAAGGCCGAGATCGTCACCATGGGCGAGCCCGATATCGACCCCACGCTCAGTGTCGGCCACTATGTCGATCCGCATGACTGGAACGCGCTGATCAGCGACCCTGACACCGTCGTCATCGACACCCGCAACGATTACGAGGTCGCCGCCGGAACCTTCCGCGGCGCGCTCGATCCGCAAACGAAGAGCTTCCGCGAATTTCCCGAATGGTTCCGCGCCCACCGCGAGGAACTGGAAGGCAAGAAGATCGCCATGTTCTGCACCGGCGGTATCCGCTGCGAGAAATCGACCAGCTTCCTGCGCTCCGAAGGTATCGAGGAGGTCTATCACCTCAAGGGCGGCATCCTGAAATATCTCGAGGAGGTGCCCGAGGAGCAGACGCTGTGGGACGGCGAATGCTTCGTCTTCGACGAGCGGGTGACAGTGAAACACGGGCTTGAAGTGGGCACCCACGCGATGTGCCGCGCCTGCCGCCGCCCGGTCAGCCCCGAGGCGCAGCAATCGCCAGACTATGTGGAAGGCGTCAGCTGCCCCGCCTGCATCGACGAGCGCGACGAGGCCCAGCGCGCCCGCTACACCGAGCGCCAGCGGCAGGAAGAACTCGCCCGGCAGCGCGGCAAGAGCCATGTGGGTGCGGAGTTTCCAGCGGGGGACGGGGACGCGTGACCGGCCTGCCGGTCCTCTACAGCTTCCGCCGCTGCCCCTATGCCATGCGCGCGCGGATGGCGCTGCGGATAAGCGGCACACGCTGCGAGCTGCGCGAGGTCAAGCTGGCCGACAAGCCAGAGGCGATGCTCGCCGCCTCGCCCAAGGGGACCGTGCCGGTACTGCTCCTCCCCGGCGGAGAAGTGATCGAGGAAAGCCTCGCCATCACGCGCTGGGCGCTGGACCGAAACGATCCGGAAGGCTGGCTCGGGGGCGACGATCCCGCCCTCATCAGCCTGTGCGACGGACCCTTCAAATACCATCTCGACCGCTACAAATACCCGGATCGCTATTCCGATGAGCCGGGCCATGCTCGCACCGATCATCGCGGCGAAGGCCTCGCCATCCTGAGCGACCTGAGCTTTCGCCTCGCGGGCCGCCACCAGCTGATGGGCAAGGCGCGCACCCTTGCCGATATCGCGCTGTTCCCCTTCGTCCGACAGTTCGCCAATACCGACCGCGACTGGTTCGATGCGCAGCCCATCCCGGACCTGCAGCGCTGGCTCGACGGCCACCTCGACTCGGACCTGTTCCTCGGCGTTATGGACAAGTTCACGCCTTGGAAGCCGGGGGATGCCCCGGTCGTCTGGCGCGGCTAAGCCGGGCACTCCCCAAGCCGGTCCCGAAACGCATCGATCAGCCAGCTGGTCGCCGGGCCGGGCCGCGCATCGCGCCGCCACATTGCGCTGAGAGTGTATTGCGCGCCGGGCTTTTCCGGCAGGTCGAGCTCCACCAGTGCGCCGCTCGCAAGATCACCGCGCACCATATGGCGGGGCATGTTGCCCCAGCCGATCCCTTCGCGCAGCAGCGCGTGCTTGGCCCCGATATCGCCGGTCTTCCAGCGCAAGGGGCTGAGGACGGAGAAATCGCGCCCCTCGGTCAGCGAGGAACGGTCGGTCAGGATCAGCTGCAGATGCTCGCGGCTCTCGCCCGGCTTTACGCCTGGTCGCGCCAGCGGATGATCGGGCGCGGCGACAGGGACCAGTTCGACCTCGCCGATGGCCTGCCGCTCGATCAGCGGGTGCTCGCCGATCACCGGGCCGCCGATGGCGAGTTGCGCCTCGTTCTCCAGCAGGCAGGCGGCGACCGCCCCGAGCCCCTCGACCTGCAGTTCGAGAGCGACGGTCGGGAACATCTGGCGGAAGTCGCGCAGCACCCGCGCGGTCGCGTCACCCGGGACCATGATGTCGACCACCAGGCCGACGTCGCTTTCCAGCCCGGCATGCAGGCTGCGGGTCTTGGCGAGCAGGGCGTCGCTGCGGTCGGCGATTGCTCGCGCTTCGGGCAGCAACCCGAGCCCGGCCTCGGTCAGCTCGGGCTTGCGCGAGCCTTCGCGGGCGAAGAGCGTCACCCCCAGTTGCGCCTCCATCTGCGCCACGCCGTAGCTGATGGCGGAGATTGCCCGCCCCATCCGCCGCGCCGCGCCGCCGAAGCTGCCCTCCTCCGCCACGGCGAGGAAGATGCGAAGCTGGTCGAGGCTGGGCTCACCGATTTTCATCGTTCGGATTTCCTGAACATCTTGCCGTGATTTATCGCACTTATCCATTGGAACGCCAAGGCCTATCTCCGCGTCAATGGAATGAACCCTCAACAGAGGAGACACGAAATGATCGAACTCAGGCCCTTCGAAAGCCTCGGCGCTGCCAACCACGGCTGGCTCGATGCGCACCACCACTTTTCGTTTGCGGGCTACCACGATCCGGCACGGGTCAACTGGGGTGCCTTGCGCGTCTGGAACGACGACACCATCGCGCCGAACACCGGCTTCCCGCCGCACCCGCACAACGACATGGAGATCATTACCTATGTCCGCACCGGGGCCATCACCCACCGCGACAGCATGGGCAACGAAGGCCGCACCGAAGCGGGTGACGTGCAGGTGATGAGCGCAGGCAACGGCGTGCGCCACTCCGAATGGAACGCCGAGGATGAGGAAACCACGCTGTTTCAGCTGTGGATCATCCCGTCCGAGCGCGGCGGCGAACCGAGCTGGGGCGCGCGCAAGTTCCCCAAGGACGAGCGCAGCGGGCAGTTCGTGGCCCTCGCCAGCGGCGCGGCCAATGACGATGACGCGCTCCGCATCCGCACCGATGCCCGCGTGCTCGGCGCGACGGTCAAGGCGGGCGAGAGCGTGACCTACACCCCGGCCGATCCCTCGCGGCATCTTTACCTTGTCCCGGCGACAGGCCGCGTGAAGGTGGAAGACGTCGAGGCAAAGGCGCGCGACGGGGTCGCCATCACCCGGCAGGCGAGCGTCACCATCACGGCGCTCGAAGACAGCGAACTGGTGCTCGTCGACGCGGCATGATCTGCCGCCCGGCGCTGCACCCGGCCCTGCCCCGCTTATCCTCCCCCTCCCTCCCCCGGCGGGGCAGGGCCACCCGATCCCTTCAAGGAGACTTCCGATGACCCATATCCTCCACATCACCGCCAGCATCCGCAGCGACGACCAGTCCGTAACCCGCAGCCTGTCGAACAGGCTGGTGGAAAGGCTCGCCGCCGACGGCGCGACCGTCACCGTCCGCGATCTCGCGCAGAACGACCTGCCCTTCATCGATGCCGACCGCTTCGCCGCGAACCTCGCGCCCTATGCCGACCGCACCGACGAACAGCACGGCCTCGCGAAGATCGGCGACACGCTGATCGAGGAACTCAAGGCGGCCGACGTGATCGTGTTCGGCGTGCCGATCTACAATTTCTCGGTGCCCGCCACGGTCAAGGCTTGGGCCGACCTTGTCGCCCGTGCCGGCACCACCTTCGCTTACACGGCAGAAGGCCCCAAGGGCCTGCTCGAAGGCAAGAAGGCCTATCTCGCCATCGCCAGCGGCGGCACGCCGGTCGGCGGCGCGGCCGACTTCATGACCCCGTGGCTGACCTTCTTCCTCGGCTTCCTCGGCATCCACGACGTCGAGACGGTCTATGCCGACGGCATAATGGGCGAAGGTGGGGAGGAGAAGATCGCCGCGGCCCACGAACAGGTCGAGCGTCTGGCCGCGTAACGGCACCGCCCTTTGTGCGGGCGCAGAAGAAATGCCGGAGGTGATCGGTCGCCGCTATTGCGGACCGCCGTTCGCCTCCGGCTTGCGGGTGAAGCGGGCAAGATCGATCTGGCTCTGCAAGGCACGGCTGAAGGTTTCCAGTTCGCTCGCCTCGCTGTCCGAGAGCCCGTCTTCGTCGAACCGGTCCGCCAGGTTGCCGAGCAACCTGACCTGTCGCTTCAGGCCCCGGGCCTCGCTCCGGGAAAGCGTACCGGCCTCCCGCCCGCTGGAAATCTGCTCTTTCAACTGCCGTTCCTGCCGGGCAACTTCTAGCCTTTCGGCGCTGAATGCAGTTGATGCATAGATGCCGACATCCGGCGAGCTGGCACAACCTGCCAATGCCGCCATCACCATTACGATTGCACTTGCGCTTGCCCGCATCGACTTTCTCCCTCGCAGGTCATTCGTACGGAGAAGCTGAATTGCAACTGAAGCGGCTCAGAACCGCACCCGCACCAGCAAGGGCTTGAACAGCGACCGGCTCGGGCGGAGGAGGATAATCGCGACCCCCGCGATCGCCAGCGCCGCCCCGATCAACAGGCGCGGGCCGATCGTGTCACCCGTCAGCCACGCGCCGAAGCCGATGGTGAGCAAGGGCGTCATCAGCGTCAGCGGCACCAGCAGATTGGCATCGTGCCGCTGCAGCAGGTGGTAATAGGCCGAGTGTGCCCCGACCGATACCACGAGGCCGGCAAAGGCAACGCAGGCCAGCACCTCCCATGGCGCGGCGGCCACTGCGGCGAACTGCCCGCTTTCCAGTCCGAACGAGAGCGGGAACAGGAAAGCGATCGAGGCGAGGCCCGCCCACGCCTGCATCTCCACCGCGCCGATCTCGATCCGCTTGAAGAACACCGCGCCCAACGCACCGACCACGACCTCGCCGAACAGGTAGAGCAGGCCGATGCCACTCTCCATCCCGGCCGGCGAGGCCATGGCGAACAGCACTCCGCCGAAGGCCAGCGCCATCCCCAGCATCCGCCGCCAGCGGACCTCTTCCTTGAGGATCAGGATCGCGAACAGCACGGTCAGCGGCGCCCCGGTGAGGTTGACGACGCCCGCCGCCGACGGGCTGGCGCTTTGCAAGCCGACGAACATCAGCCCGAACGATCCGCCGCTGATGGCGAGGCCCACCAGCAGCACGCGCACGATATCGCCCGGCACCCGCCGCAGGAACGGTACCAGCGCCGCCGCGACCATGACCGACCTCAGCGCGGCATAGAACAGCGGCGGGACGCCGTAATCGTCCACCGCCCACTTGCTGACGACGACATTCAGCGCCCAAACGACATTGCAGGCCATGATGATCGCGAAACTGGCGGGGTTCATCTGGCTTTTCCCTCTCCGCGTAACCTGTCTTCAGGAAGAAACCATCCCTCGCGGCCCTGTTGCCATAATTGGTTCATTTGCACGCGTTATCCGGACAGCTGCGAAAAAGGGAGCAAGGTCATGCGGGTCGCGATTACTACCAGTGCAGTTCTGGTCGTAGTAGCCATTGCTTCAGCCGGAAGCCTGTCGGCGGAAGAACCGGCCGTCGCCTACGACTACCGTGAACGAACCCGACAAATCGCCTTCGACCCAGGACGGTTTTTCGATGGTGGATCGGCCCAGCCCCCTTATATGTCTATCATCTATTCCGGCGACGACTACGGGTACCCGGTCTACTCTATCGCAGTGCGCAAGGGTTGCACGAGCAGAGATACGGGGGACGCTCGCAAGACATGTGGCAAGCGTATGGTCGCCCGCATGGTCCGTTCTCCTGGAGATGGTGAGACGGAGCGGCCACGCTGGCGCGGAGCGAAGCTGTTCGCGGCATTGGCCAAGCAGAATCCGACCGATGACGACCAGCTGGTTGCCGCGCTCGACGGCTATGGATTGGAATGGCTGGAAGCCGATATCGGCGCATGCCGGAGTGCTCTCGATCATCTCGCGCGGAAGAATGTCTCCTTCTTCAACGATCCAGCCGTGGGCGAGCTGTCTCTCGTGCTGCATGCCGACAAGATCACTTTCGACTACCGCAGCGAGTACCTTGCTCACACCCGTTATTACGGCCAGATCAAGCCGGAAAACGCCGGGGGGTGGGCAGCCGCTTTCGCTTCGAGCCTGGAGCCGTGCTGGGTTCCATCTGCCGCTCCGAAGCCTTGGCTTGAACAGGCCACGGGCGGCTGACATTACACTTCCGGCACGTTTTCGCGCAGTTCCGCCAGCCACAGTTCGGCGACAGCGTCGCTGGGTGCGCGCCAGTCGCCGCGGGGGCTGAGCGCGCCGCCGGCGCTGACCTTGGGTCCGTTGGGCAGCGCGCTGCGCTTGAACTGGCTGAACTGGAAGAAGCGCCACAGGAACTTCTCCAGCCAGTGGCGGATGGTGGCGAGCGTGTAGTGCCCCTTCGCCTCTTCCGGAAACCCCGCCGGCCACAGCCCGGCCTCAGCATCCTTCCACGCATGCCATGCGAGGAACGCGACCTTGCTGGGCGACTGGCCGTAGCGGATGATATGGTGGAGGAAGAAGTCGTTGAGCTCGTAAGGCCCGATGATGCTCTCGGTGCTCTGAATCGCGCCGTCGGCCCCGGGCGGGACCAGTTCGGGCGAGATTTCCTGGTCGAGGATGGCACTCAAGACAGCGCCCGCCTCGTCGGAGAACTGCCCGGTCTGGACGGCCCAGCGGATGAGGTACTGGATCAGCGTCTTGGGCACCCCGCTGTTGACGCCGTAGTGGCTCATGTGGTCGCCCACGCCATAGGTGCACCAGCCAAGCGCCAGTTCGGACATGTCGCCGGTGCCGACGACCCACCCCTTGTGCTGCCCCGCGAGGCGGAAGAGGTAGTCGGTCCTGAGGCCCGCCTGCACGTTTTCGAAGGTCGTGTCGTAAACCGGCTCTCCGTCCGCGAAGGCGTGGCCGATGTTTTCCAGCATAGTCCTCGCGGTCGGGCGGATGTCGATTTCTTCGCCTGTGATCTCCATCGCACGCATCAGCTTCCACGCGTTGGACTTGGTGCCCTCGGAGGTCGCAAAGCCGGGCATGGTGTAGCCGCGAATGGCCGTGCGCGGCATCCCAAGCCGGTCGCACGCCTTGGCCGCGACGATCAGCGCGTGAGTGCTGTCGAGCCCGCCCGAAATGCCGATGACGAGGCTCTGCGGTTTCGTCGCCTCGATCCGACGCATCAGCGCATCGACCTGGATGTTGAACGCCTCGTAGCAATCCTCGTCCAGCCGGTGCTGGCGGTTGGGGACGAAGGGGAAGCGCGCGACCGGGCGGACAAGGCCGATGTCGCCGGCGGCGACTGAATGGGTGAAACGGACGCTGCGGTAGCTGTTCTCGGGTCGCCCCTCATGCTCGGCCGCATCGGCGAAGGTGCCGTTGCGGATGCGCTCTGCAAGGATACGCTGGGTATCGATATCGCTGATGCAGAGTTCGGCTTCCAGATCGAAGCGGGCGCTTTCGACCAGCAAATCGCCCACCTCGTAGATCATGCCCTGCCCGTCCCACGCGAGGTCGGTCGTGCTTTCGCCGTGCCCGCTGGCCGAGTAGGCATAGGCGCAAATGCCGCGCGCGGAGGAGGCACGGGCGAGCAGGTGCCGCTCGTCCGACTTGCCGACGGCGATGTTCGAGGCGCTTAGGTTGAGCACGATCGTCGCCCCGGCGAGCGCAGCCATGATGCCGGGCGGGTGCGGCGACCAGTAATCCTCGCAGATCTCGATCCCGAAGGTGAAGCCCTTCAGGTTGTCGGCGGCAAAGACGAGGTCGGTGCCGAAGGGGACTGTGTCGCCCGCAACCTCGATCTCCAGCCCCGTGCAGCCGCGGCCATGGGCGAACCAGCGCTTCTCGTAATATTCGCGGTAATTGGGAAGGAAACTCTTGGGCACCACCCCCAGCAGTCGCCCGCCTGCAATCGCCAGCGCGCAATTGTAGAGCTTGCCATTGCGGCGCAGCGGCGCGCCGACCACCAGCACCGGTGTCAGATCGCGGCTCGCCTCCACCAGCGCGCCCACCGCCCGCTCGACCGCATCGAGCAGCGCCTGCTGCAAGTGCAGATCGTCGATGGCGTAGGCGCTGAGGCCGAGTTCGGGATAGAGCAGCAAGTCGACGTGGCTGCCATGCGCCTTGCGTGCTTCGGCCAGCGTGCCTTCGAGGTTGAAGGCGACATCGGCCGTGCGCAGTTGCGGCGTGCTGGTCGCCACCCGGACGAAGCCATGGCGGTGCATGTCGTAGAACCCTTGCGCGGAGTCCGTCGTCTTGCCGGTATCCCCGGTATCCCGCACCGGCTCGACCCAGTCGGCCGGTTCGCAGATACCCATCTCTGCCAAACGTTTCTGCACCGGCGGACGGGCGATCTTGCCCTTCGCCTCCCATCCGTAGACCGTCCGGCTGGCCCACGGCTCGGGCGCGCCGTACCGTTCGCCGAATTCCTCGGCGGAAAGGGGCGGATCATGGGCTTCGCGCCACGCGCGGATTTTCTGGCCGGCTTTATGCATGAGCCTTGGTATCCTTAAAGGATACTAGGCTGCAAGCAGTTCTTGCGCCGCCGGGGCCTCCTCCAGCAAGTCCAGCAGCGCACGTTCCTCGCGCGTCAGCCAGCGGGTGGCGCGCGGCAGAGTGGTGTTTTCCCGCCAGTTTGCCTGATCCTCGACCAGGGCAATCACGGCGGGGTGGATATAGCTTTTGCGCGCAATCGCCGGCGTGTTGCCGAGCTTCTGCGAGACGCATTCCAGCATGTATTTCAGCGGCACCTTGTCCTCCGCCTCATGCAGGCAGGTCAGTCCCATGACGCTCGCATGCCAAGTGCGGAAATTCTTGGCAGTGAAATCCTCGCCCATCGTCTCGCGGAGGTACTCGTTGACGTCGCTCGATCCGACCGCCTGCAATTCGCCCGCGGCATCGAGATACTGGAACACGTGCTGTCCGGGCAGGTCCTGCATCCGCCGTACCACCCGGGCGAGGCTGGCATCGGTCACCGTCACTTCCTGCAGCTTGCCCGCCTTGCCCTTGTAGCGCAGGCGCAGCGTGTGCCCCGTGACCTCGGCATGGCGCTGGCGCAGCGTGGTCGCACCGAAGCTCTCGTTCGCCTGCGCATAGCCTTCGTTGCCGACGCGCACCGCGCCCAGATCCAGCAGGCGTACCACGCTGGCAATGGCGCGTTCGCGCGTCAGCTTGCGTTCGGCGAGGTCCTCCTCGACCCGCTTGCGAACCAGCGGCAACAGATTGCCGAAGGCGAGGCAGCCGTCGAACTTCTCGCTTTCGCGCGCGTTGCGGAAATCGGGGTGATAGCGGTACTGCTTGCGCCTCTTGTCGTCATAACCGGTGGCAAGGATATGGCCGTTGTCCGCCGGGCAGAACCACGCATCGCGATAGGCCGGCGGCAGGGCGATGGCGTTGAGCCGGGCCCGCTCGGCCCGATCAGCAATGAGCTTGCCCTTCGGATCGTAATAGGACCAGCCCTTGCCCGCGCGCTTGCGGGTTATGCCCGGAAGGCTGTCGTCGACATAGATGAGGTGCGAGGGTTGCGTTGCCATATTCCGCCAACCACCGATGTCGGCTGCCGGTTCCGGCGCAGCTTGCGATTGGCGGTCAAGATGGCTGACTAGACCTGAAAGCAAAGCTGCCTGCCACGCGCCTTGCCGCAGGGCGACAATCTGCCCAACTGGACGCCTGACAACAGAGGAGCCGCTGCGCATGTCCGATACCGAATACACCCCGCCCGCCGTCTGGAGCTGGAACAAGGAATCGGGCGGGCGCTTCGCCGCCATCAACCGGCCGACCGCAGGTGCGCAGTCGGACAGGCCGTTGCCGGTGGGCGAGCATCCCTTCCAGCTCTATTCGCTCGGCACGCCCAACGGGGTGAAGGCGACGATCATGTTCGAAGAACTGCTCGAACTCGGCCACAGCGACGCGGAATACGATGCTTGGCTGATCAACATCGGCGAAGGCGACCAGTTCGGCAGCGGCTTCGTCGGCCTCAATCCCAACTCCAAGATCCCGGCGCTCGAGGATCGCAGCGGGCCGACGCCGTTCCGCATCTTCGAATCGGGCGCGATCCTGATGCACCTGGCGGAAAAGTTCGGCGCCTTCCTGCCGACCGACGCGGCGGCGCGCGCCGAGGTGCTTAGCTGGCTGTTCTGGCAGGTCGGCAGCGCCCCCTTCATCGGCGGCGGCTTCGGCCACTTCTACGCCTACGCCCCGATCAAGATCGAATACGCCATCGACCGCTATTCGATGGAAACCAAGCGCCTGTTCGACGTCGCCGACAAGCGGCTGGCGGAAAGCCGCTACCTGGGCGGCGACGACTACACGATCGCCGATATCGCCACCTACCCGTGGTTCGCGCTGTTCGTGAAGGGGCTCGCCTATAACGACGCCAGGACCTTCCTCTCGATCGACGAATACACCCACGTCGCGCGCTGGGTGAACGAGATCGCCCAGCGACCCGGCGTGCGCCGCGGACAGATCGTCAACCGGGCCATGGGCGACGACAACAGGAAGCTGCCCGAACGCCATTCGGCCAGCGACTTCGAGGGCAAGGATATTTGAACCTTTGCCCTTGCCCACGGGGTGCGGCGCGCTATAGAGCGCGCCACCTTGCTGGGGTGTAGCCAAGCGGTAAGGCAGCGGTTTTTGGTACCGCCATGCGCAGGTTCGAATCCTGCCACCCCAGCCAGTTTTCCTGGCCAGCCCTATTCCGCGAACGTCGTCTCTGGCTGCGGGTTGTTCGGCACCAGCACCAGCACCCCTTGCTGCACCTTCCATTCGGCCAGGCGGCTGAGCAGGTTCATCCCGATCACGTTCATGTCGCCGATGTTGGGCGCGATCACCGTGTCGAGCCCGCGCGCCGCGACGTTGCCGAAGCGCAGTTCGTCGATCACGGCCAGCGGCGCCTCGATCGTGCCGTTGGCGGTGTTGAGCTGGATCGGCGGATGGCCTTCGCGCGGCAGCACGCCGGCCCGCTGGGCGGTGGCCGTGGATATGGTGGTGAGCGTTGCGCCCGTGTCGACCATGAAACGCGCTTCGGTGCCGTTGACGCTGGCACGCAGCCAGTAATGCCCGTCGGGCGACAGCGGCACGCGGGTCTCGCGGCCTTCGACCACCTGTTCCGGCAGGCCCATGTCGGCCATCGCGACGTCGAACCGCGGGTCGAAGCGGGCAAACTGCAGCACAACGGTGCTCAGCACACCGACAAGGGCAAGAGTGCTGAGGCCGCGCACCAGGCCGCCGAGCGGGATCCGCTGGCGGATCATCATGCTGCCGACCCAGCCGACCACGAGAGCGGCCAGCGCGGCAATCAGCAAGGTGCTTCGCGGCGTCGTAGCGACGATTTCGGCAAAGGCGGCGATGACAGTGTCGGTGTTCACGGGCCCTATATAGGACATCGCCCTTGGCAATTCCATGAACGCCCGAAGGTCAGGGTGCGCTGCGTTGCCGGGCCGCGCGCGCCAGGATCAGGCTGAACAAGCCCCTGCTGTCGAGCCAGCGTTCGACCGGGGTCCAGCCGCCGGCGTTGAGCAGCATGTTGGCACTGCGCCGCGTGAACTTGTGGCTGTTTTCCGTATGGATCGATTCGCCGGCCCGCATGGCGAAGGGCCGCCCCGCGACTTCGAACGCGATGTCGCTTTGTGCCACAAGGTGCATTTCGATGCGGGCGAAATCGTCGTCCCAGCGCGCTTCGTGGCGGAGGTTGTCGACCGGGATGGTGCCGCCAAGCTCGCGATTGACCCGGCGGACGAGGTTGCGGTTGAACTCGGCCGTCACGCCCCGGGCATCGTCATAGGCCGCGACCAGCACGTCCCGGTCCTTCACCAGGTCCATCCCGATCAGCAGCAGGGCATCGTCGCCGAGCGTCTCGCGCATCGAGCGCAGCAGGTCGACCGCCGTCCGCGGCACCATGTTGCCGATCGTCGAGCCCGGGAAGAACCCCAGCTTGGGCAGGCCGCCGACTTCGGCGGGCAGCTCGACCCGGCGCATGAAATCCGCTTCGACCGGATAGACCGGCAGGCCGGGGAAGCCCGCGCTCAGTTCCTCGGCCGAGGCGCGCAGGAAATCGCCCGCAATATCGAGCGGGACATAGGCGGCCGGATCGATCTGGCTGAGCAGCAGCGGCGTCTTGACGGACGAGCCGCTACCGAATTCGACCACCGCACGGCCGGCCCCGATCGTCCGCGCGAAGTCGGCACCATGCGACTTGAGGATCTCGGTCTCCGCCCGGGTCGGGTAATATTCCTCCAGCCCGGTAATGTCCTCGAAGAGCTGCGAACCGGCATCGTCGTAGAGCCAGCGCGCGGGGATCGCCTTTTGCGGCTCGGCAAGGCCCGCCAGGACATCGAGCCGGAATGCCTTGTTCACGCCTTCATCGTCCAGTTCCACGAGCCGCAGCTGGTTGCGCGTTGCCATCACTGATCCTTTGCAAGGCGCAGGCCGGTGAATTGCCAACGCTGGTGGGGGTAGAAGAAATTGCGATAGCTGGCGCGCGAATGGCCGCGCGGCGTGGCGCAGCTCGCCCCGCGCAGGACCACCTGGCCGCTCATGAACTTGCCGTTGTATTCCCCCACCGCGCCCGGCGGCGGGGTATAGCGCGGATAGGGAAGATAGGCGCTGCGGGTGAATTGCCAGCAGTCGCCGTACAGGCTGGCAGAGCCGATCGGCGCGGCGGGACCGGCGGCATCGAGCTGGTTGCCTCCGGCGGGGTCATGCGACCGGGCGATGGCTTCCCACTCGAATTCGGTCGGAAGGCGCGCGCCGGCCCAGCTGGCAAAGGCATCGGCCTCGTAGAACGAGATATGCGTCACGGGCGCGTCGGGGTCGCGCGGCTTCCAGCCCTGCAGGGTGAAATGCTCGTCCTCGCGCCAGTAATCGGGTGCGGCGATACCGTTCGCCTGCACCCACGCCCAGCCGTCCGACAGCCACAGCGACGCGGTGCGATAGCCGCCATCGTCGATGAAGGCCTGCCACTCGGCGTTGCTTACCAGCGTGCCGGCGAGTGCGAACGGTTCGAGCAAAACCCGATGCCGGGGACCTTCGTTGTCGAAGGCGAAACCGGCACTGTCATCCGTTTCGTCGTGGCCGATCATGGCGATGCCGCCGGGATGCGCCAGCCATTCGCGGATCCGCTCCGAAGCTGGCGCGGGGCTGCCGTCCCACATCGCCGGGCCGAGCGGGTTCTGGAAAAGCGCGTGCTTGATGTCGGTCAGCAACAATTCCTGGTGCTGCTGCTCGTGCGCGATGCCCAGTTCGATCAGCCCGTGCAAATCCGCACGCCCGAGCAGCGCTTCCATCGCCTCGGTCACATGCGCGCGATACGCCAGCACTTCGCCCAGCGACGGCCGGGTGATCATGCCCCGGCGGGCGCGGGCGTGCCGTTTCCCCTCGGCCTCGTAATAGCTGTTGAACAGGAAGGGATAGCCTTCGTCGAACAGGCGATAGCCCGGCGCATGGTCGCGCAACAGGAAGGTTTCCCAGAACCAGGTGACATGGGCGAGATGCCATTTGGCGGGCGAGGCATCGTCCATCGACTGGATGGTCGCGTCGGCCTCGCTCAGCGGCGCGGCGAGCGCTTCGGTCAGCGCCCTCGCAGCACGGAACCGCGCTGCGAGAGTCTCGCCCGGTTCATGCTGTTGCTGTGCCGTTTGCGGAGCCAAGCGAGCCTCCCCCCAGTCCCGTCCAATCCGCATGATGCGCCCGAACGGTTACATAAGAAAGGCTTAGGGTCGAATTGGTTCCGGCTCAGGCCGCGTCGGCCTGCTTGCCCTTGGCCGCCAGCTGCAGCATTTCCGCGATCGCAAAGGCCAGCTCGATCGATTGCGCCGCATTGAGACGTGGGTCGCAGTGCGTGTGATAACGGTCACCGAGATCTTCGTCGGCAATCGCCACCGCGCCGCCGACGCATTCAGTCACGTCCTGCCCCGTCATCTCCAGGTGGATGCCTCCCGCATGGGTGCCTTCCGCGCGGTGGACGTCGAAGAAGCTGCGCACTTCGGCCTTGATCCGGTCATAGGGGCGGGTCTTGTAGCCGCTGTCCGCCTTGATCACGTTGCCGTGCATCGGGTCGCAGCTCCACACCACCGGGTGCCCTTCGCGGGTCACCGCGCGCAGCAGGCGCGGCAGGCCGGCCTCGACCTTGTCGTGCCCGAATCGGGCGATGAGCGTGATCCGCCCCGCCTCGCGCGCCGGGTTCAGGTCGTCGAGCAGCTTCAACAGCACGTCGGGCTCGAGGCTCGGGCCGCACTTGACCCCCAGCGGGTTGATGATGCCGCGGGCGAATTCGACATGCGCACTGCCTTCGAAGCGGGTGCGGTCGCCGATCCAGATCATGTGGCCGCTGGTGTCGACCCAGTCGCCGGTGAGCGAATCCTGCCGCGTCAGCGCCTGCTCGTACGGCAACAGCAGGCCTTCGTGGCTGGTGTAGAAGCTGGTGCCCTGCAGTTGCGGCACGGTGGCGGGATCGACCCCGCAGGCTTCCATGAAATCGAGCGCTTCGCTGATCCGGTCGCTGAGCGCCGCAAACTTGTCGGCCCAGGGGCTGCGGCCCATGAAGTCGAGCGTCCACTGGTGGACCTGCCGCAGGTTGGCGTAGCCGCCCCCGGCGAAGGCGCGCAGCAGGTTGAGCGTCGCGGCGGCCTGCGAATAGGCCTTCACCATCCGTTCGGGATCGTTGCGGCGCATCGCCGGGTCAAACTCGATGCCGTTGACGTTGTCGCCGAAGTAACTCGGCAGGGTCACCCCGTCCTGAGTTTCGGTGTCCGAACTGCGCGGCTTGGCGAACTGGCCCGCCATGCGCCCGACCTTCACCACCGGCAGCTTGCCGGCGAAGGTCAGCACCACCGCCATCTGGAGGATGACGCGGAAGGTGTCGCGGATGTTGTTGGGGTGGAATTCGGCGAAGCTTTCCGCGCAGTCGCCGCCTTGGAGAAGGAAGGCGCGTCCCTCCGCCACTTCGGCCAGGTCGCGCTTGAGCGCACGGGCCTCGCCCGCAAAGACCAGCGGCGGGTAGTTGGACAGCGTTCTCTCGGCCGCGGCCAGCGCGGCGGCGTCTTCATAGGCCGGCAGGTGCCGTGCCTCGAAGCCTTTCCAGCTATCGGGTGTCCAGTTGCGCGCCATGCTTCCTACGTCGTTTGCCATCACGGCAGCCCCGTTACGGCCTCACCGGTCGCGGTGCCAAGCACATTTAAGCTTGGCCGCGCCCAAGGTCCGTCTCTGGCCGGGCCTAGCGACCGGCGCTCGCTTCCATCCCCTGCGCCGCCGGCACGCCGCCGCGGGCGAGTTCCTGCCCTTCGGGAATGACCGCCAGCCGATAGCCGGGCCGCGCCGCGAGGAATCGCTTGGCCAGTGCCTGGATATCCGCCGGCGTCGCTTCGGTATAGTCGGCCAGGAGGCTGCGGATCACGGCGACCCGGCGCGGATCGTAGGTCGCGCCTTCCAGCTGGTACATCCAGAAGCCGTTGCCGGTGGAGGCACGGTTGAGCAATTGCCGCAGCGGTTCGATCGTGCGCGCCAGTTCGTCAGCGCTGGGCGGAGTTGCCGCAAGATCGGCGGCAATGGCCTCTGCCTCGGCAAAGAAGGTCGGCACGACATCGGGGCTGACCTGCGCCAGCGCGGTGATCTTGCCGCCCTGCGCCATGTCGAGCGGCCATTCGTTGGTGACATAGGGCGCATAGCTCGCCCCCGCCTTTTCGCGCAGGGAATCGAACAGCCGGTTGCTGAACAGGCGCGAGAGGATTTCGAGCTGGCGCGAGGTGCGGATGTCCTCGACGCCGCCCCCGGTGGGCCATGCGATAACCGCTGCGGCCTGGTTGGCATCACCCCTGTGGGCAAGGACGGTCGTCTCTCCCGGTGCCGGGAAACCGGTGGCCAGCGTCGCGGCAGCCGGAGGTATCGGCTGGCGCGCAGGCAGGGCGCCGAAGGTTTTCTTCAGCGCCTCGATCGCCTGAGCCCGGTCGAATTCGCCGTATATCATCACTTCGATCGGGCCCTGCTGCAACAGCGGTTCCCACACCGCACGGAAGCCATCCGGGGTCGCCGCAGAGACCGCTGCCGGATCAGGCGTGGCGAAGCGCGGATCCTTGTCGGCCATCAGGAACTTGAGGTCCCGTTCCAGCAGGCCGCCCGGACTGGTCGAATAGGCCTCGTAGGCCAGCCGCGCCGCAGCCTGCGCGCGGATAACCGGGTTCGGATCCCAGCGCGGCATCCCCAGCTTCGCAGCGAACAGGTAGAGCTGGTCGGCCAGATCCTCGCCGCGGGTCTGG
This sequence comes from Parerythrobacter aurantius, assembly GCF_045291475.1. Taxonomy (NCBI): domain Bacteria; kingdom Pseudomonadati; phylum Pseudomonadota; class Alphaproteobacteria; order Sphingomonadales; family Erythrobacteraceae; genus Parerythrobacter; species Parerythrobacter aurantius. The sequence goes on along the minus strand of NZ_CP147985.1, from coordinate 1,970,009 downwards.
GCATCGAAGGTGAATACCGTGTCCTGGATGCCGAAATCGAAACCGAGCTTGCGTCCGGTCGCGATGCGGTCGAGTTCTTCCTGGTCGAGGTCGCCGAGGCCCGACCCGATCAGGGCGCTCTGGCCAAGGGTGGCATAGACCGCCGTTTCCGGCGTGAAGGCCCGCCAGCCGCTGCCGAACCGGACCTTGACGGCAACCCGCCCCGGTTCGGCATCGTTCGGCCAGAGCTGGACCCGGACACCGTTGTCGAGCGCAATAGCCTCGATCCCGAGCAGCCCGAGCGAGCCTTCGGCGACCACCCGTCCGGGGGTGCCGATCGCCGGCTGTTCCTCGAACGAGACGGCCCTTGCCGCGAGCCGGGCACTGCCGTCGGCCACGGCAGGTTCGGCCAGTGCCGCGCCGATCGCGGCGATGTCGGCTTCTCCCGTCGCGGGCGTCAGGTAGACCGAGCGAACGACATCGCCTTCGAACAGGGCCCTGGTGCGCGCGAGGATTGCGTCCGGCGTCACCTTGGCGCGCATCCCGCGGAACACGTCCAGCACGACCTGCGGCGAGGCTGTCGTCTCGCGGATGTCCACCGCATTGACGATATTGTCCGCCAGCTGCCCGCCGGGTGCGACCGGCGCTTCCTGCACCGATGCCACGAAAGCGACGTCGAACTCGGCGATCTCGCGCTCGAGTTCCTCAGTGGTCGGCGGATTGGCAAGCGCGTCGGCGATGACTCCGCGCACATCGCGCAAGGCGCTGCGCCAGTCCTCGGTCAGCGGCGCAAAGCCCACGAAAGTGACATCGGATGACCGGCTGACATCCTCCTGTTCGACCTGGGCGTAGAGATAGCTGCCCCCCGCCCTTGCGCGCGATTCGAGGCGGCGGTTGATGAGCGATATCGCCAGCCCGTCCATCAACAGGCCTTCGTTATAGACGATGGTATCCTCGACCGGGCGCCACGGACGCATCACGGCATAGCGGAAGGTGCGCGGCAGGTCGGGTTCGACCAGCACCGCGGTCTCGCCGATGGCCGGATCTCCGGTCGCCCCGGCAGGCGCGACGGGATCGCCGAAGGGTGGCTCGCTATCGCCCTTGCCCTTGCCCTTCCAGTCGCCGAAATACTTCTCGACGAGACCTGCCAGCACCAGGGGGTCGGCATCGCCGGCGATGGCGATGACGGTCTTTTCCGGCCGGTACCAGCGACGGTGGAAATCGGCGAGTGCTGCCCCGGTCGCCGCATTGAGCGTCGCCTCGGTCCCGATCGGCGAGCGGTCGGCCAGCCTTTGCCCGGCGAACAGGGTCGACCGGGTGGCATCGGCTACGCGTTCCGCCGCGCCGCCCGATTCGCGCTTCTCGGCCAGCACGATGGGCACTTCGGTGCGGACATTGGCATCGCTCAGCACCGGTTCGCGGACCATGCCGGAGAGCAGGCGGAAGCTTTCGTCGAGCTTGGCCGGCGTCGCGCCGGGCAGGTCGAGCTGGTAGACCGTGCTGGTCGGGCTGGTGACGGCGTTGGTATCGTTCCCGAAGCTGGCGCCCAGGCGCTGCCAGGTGGGGATGGCCTGGGCCTGCCCCAGATACTTGCTTTCGCGGAAGAGCAAATGTTCGAGAAGGTGGGCGAAGCCGCGTTCCTCGTCGCGTTCGTGCAGCGATCCGGCATCGATACGGATCCGGATCGACACCTGTTCCGGCGGGACGCCGTTGCGCCGCACGGCATAGCGCAGGCCATTGTCGAGCTCGCCGAATTTCCATTCGCGATCGACCGGCACGTTGCTGCCTTCGTAGAGCCACGGCACCTCGTCGTCGCCTTGCAGCGATTGCGGTACGGGCACCGGCTTGATCGTCTGCGGGGGCGCTGGCGCTACCGGAGGCACCCTCGTCTGCGAGGCCGCCGGCGGCTGCCGCTGCGCGTTGTCCTGCGCGGTCAGGGATGATGCCGCAAAGGCGATCGAAAGCAGCAGCGCCACCGGGCGCACGACACGGGGGGTCATGGTCATATCCACCCGTATAGATGCGAAGGAAGTGAAGGGACAGTGAATAGCTTGCCGCAATGGCGGCGCATCCCTACATCGCGGCCATGTTCATCGAAACCGAAACCACGCCAAACCCCGCGACGCTCAAGTTCCTGCCCGGGCGGCAGGTGATGCCGACCGGTACGCGCGAATTCGCCGGCCCCGAAGAAGCCGAGGCAAGCCCGCTGGCGCAGGCGCTGTTCGATACCGGCGAAGTCACCAACGTGTTTTTCGGTAGCGATTTCGTATCCGTCTCCAAGGCCCCCGGGGCCGAGTGGCCGAGCCTGAAGCCGCAGGTCGTCTCGATCCTGCTCGACCATTTCGTCAGTCAAGCGCCGCTGTTCGCAGGCGGCAGCGCTGCGGGCATTTCGGTCCCTGCCGAAGACGCGCTGCTGTTCGAGGAAAACCCGGAGGATGCCGATATCGTCGAACAGATCACCGAATTGCTGGAGACCCGGGTCCGCCCCGCCGTGGCCGGCGACGGCGGCGACATCGCCTATCGCGGGTTCAAGGACGGGGTCGTCTACCTGACCTTGCAGGGCGCCTGTTCAGGCTGCCCGTCCTCGACCGCGACGCTGAAGCAGGGGATCGAAGGACTGCTGAAACATTACGTGCCGGAAGTGGTTGAAGTCCGGGCGGCCTGAGCCCGCCACCGTAACGGAAGGACCCCCATGACCAAGCAGTTCCACGATACCGTCTTGTCGGACGCCGCGCTCGACCAGCTGTTCAACGAGGCGCGCAGCTACAACGGCTGGCTCGACAAACCTGTCAGCGATGCGCAGATCCGCGGCATTTACGACCTCCTGAAAATGGGGCCGACCTCCGCCAACATGCAGCCGGGCCGGTTCGTCTGGTGCCGTAGCGAGGAAGCCAAGCAGAAGCTGGCCGATACCGCGATGGAGGCCAACAAGAAGAAGATCCTGACCGCACCGGTCTGCGTCATCATCGGCTACGACATCGATTTTCACGAAGAGCTGCCCTGGCTGTTCCCGCACACCGATGCCAAGAGCTGGTTCGATGGCGACCGCGAAGGCCGCAAGGAAGGCGCGTTCCGCAACAGCGCCCTGCAGGGGGCCTATCTGATGCTGGCGGCGCGGGCCATGGGCCTCGACTGCGGGCCGATGTCGGGGTTCGACCGGGAAGCCGCTACCAAAGACTTTTTCGCGGATCAGCCTAGCTATCGTGCCGACTGGATCTGCTCCATCGGCTACGGCGACAAGAGCACGATTTTCGATCGCAGCCCGCGGCCGGAGTTCGACCGCTTCAACACCATAGCCTGACGGGCGGGCCGGGGGAATGCGGACGCTCGGCATCGACTGTTCGACCGAAGCCTGCTCGGTCGCCCTGTTCGATGGCGGACGGTTGATCGCGCACGACCACCGTATCCTCGGGCGCGGCCACGCCGAACACCTGGTGCCGATGATACAGGGCTTGCCTGACAAGGGGCGGGCGGGACGCATCCTGGTGGCCCTCGGTCCCGGCAGTTTCACCGGCATCCGCATCGGGATCGCGACCGCCCGCGCCCTCGCGCTGGTGTGGCGGGCCGAGGTGCTGGGCTATCCCACGCTGGCGCTGGTCGCGGCGATGGCGCGGGCCGAGCATCCGGGCCAGCCGGTCACGGTCTGCATGACCGGCGGGCACGGCGAGTGGTTCATCCAGGATTTCGGCGAGGACGGCCTCCCCAGCCAGTCGCTCCGGTCCCTGACGCCCGACAAGGCGTCGGGATATGGAACCGGCACTATATTTGCCGGAAGCAAGGCCCGCGAGAGGGCCGCCCAAGAAGGCCCCGGCCGGACCGTGCTCGACATACTGCCGGATGCGCGCCACGTGCTTGCCTTGCCCGAAGCCCTGCTGTCACCGCAGATACAGCCGATTTATGGCCGTGCGCCCGACGCCAGGCTCGCGTCCGAGCTCGCCGGATGATGGACGACATAGACCGCATCATGGCGGTGATGGAAGCCTCGTTCGACCCGCAATGGGGAGAGGCCTGGACGCGGCGACAGGTCGAAGGTTCGCTGATGATGGCGAGCACGCATTACCGGCTGATCGATGCCGATGGCGATCCGCCGCTGGATGACAAACCCACCGCCGCCTTTGCCATGGTGCGTGCCGCGCCTGGGGAGGAGGAACTGCTGCTGATCGCCACGGCCCCGCAATGGCGCGGTCGAGGCCTCGGCGCGAGGATGATCGACCTGCTGGCGGATGACGCACGCGGGCGCGGCGCCGACCGGCTGTTCCTCGAAATGCGCGAGAACAACCCGGCCGCCGCCCTTTATTCGCGCGCCGGTTTTACCCCCATCGGCCGCCGCAAGGGCTATTACACCACGGCGGGCGGAAACCGGCTGGACGCAATCACCTTCGTAAAGATGTTGTAAATCTGCGCCACGGCGTATCCCGCAGCAGGCAATTGCCTCTAAATTGGCGGCAGTATTGAATAATCGTACAAATTGTTCCATGCTCACGGACGGGTCGCACCACGAAAATTGATCTTGCGGGTGGGACTCCGCAAATATCGATCGCAAAAAAGTTGAGGAACCCATGGAAGAAATCGGAACCGATATGTCGGAAACGTTGATCACGCTCACGTCCGACATCGTGGCCGCGCATGTCAGCAACAACAATGTCGATGTCGCAGACGTGCCTTCGCTCATTACTAGCGTTTATGGCGCTCTGGCAGGACTGGGCCAGAAGACCGCAGCACCGGAAGTCCGGCCGGACCCGGCGGTGCCGATCCGCTCTTCGGTGAAAAAGGATCACATCGTCTGCCTGGACTGCGGCAAGAAGATGAAGATGCTGAAACGCCATCTTTCGACCGAGCACGGCCTGACCGTCGACGAATACCGCGCCCGCTGGGGCCTGGGCGGTGACTATCCGGTCGTTGCCCCCGATTATGCGGAAACGCGGCGCGATCTCGCCAAGAAGATCGGCCTCGGCCGCCAGCCGGGCCAGAAGCGCGGCCGCAAGAAGAAGACCGCCTGATCGCGCCTTTCGGGATCGCGGGGGATAACCCTCGCTTGAGTGCAGCGCCCCGCCCCTCTAAGGGTGCGGGGCGTTTCATTTTGCGGAGACTTTGGGTTTGCCCGAGCGGATCGATCTCGAACAGCTGTGCGCCGACAAGGGCCTGCGCATCACCGAGCAGCGCAAGGTCATCGCCCGCGTGCTTTCGGACAGCCAGGACCATCCCGACGTCGAGCTGCTGCACCAGCGCGCCTCCGCGATCGATCCCAAGATCTCCATCGCCACGGTCTATCGCACCGTGCGCCTGTTCGAAGAGGCCGGGATTCTCGACCGGCACGATTTCGGCGACGGCCGCGCCCGCTACGAACCCGCGCCCGAGGCGCATCATGATCACCTGATCGATGTCGAGACCGGCAAGGTCGTCGAATTCGTGGACCCGGAACTCGAGGCGCTGCAAAAACAGATCGCCGAGAAGCTCGGCTATCGCCTCGTCGACCACCGGATGGAACTGTACGGGGTCCGCATCGGCCGTGACGACTGACCGGCCCTGGCAGGACCCTGAATCGCACGAGTGGAAGCTGCGCCAGGCCGCCGCGCTGGGCGAAACCACACCGCTTACCCTGGCCGGAAACCTGCGCTTCATCGGTCGCACCGCGCTGATCGCGCTGGCGCTGCTGGTGTTCGTCCCGCTGCACTATCTTTACCGCATCATCTCCTACGGTTCGCCTTTCCCGATGTGGTTCCTCGGCGTGACCGGCTGGATCGTCGGCGCAAGGGTCGATCGTTACGGCACCCCGCTGCGCCGCGATGTGTTCTTCATCTCCAACCACGTCAGCTGGGTCGATATCCTGACCATTGCCGGTGCGAGCGGCACCGCCTTCGTCGCCAAGGCCGAGCTGGCCGAGGCGCCGGTGGTCGGCTGGCTATGCGGGCTCAACCGCACCGTCTTCGTCAAGCGCGAGAACCGGCTCGGCGTCGCCGAACAGATCAACGCCCTGCGCGAAGCCTTGATGGACAACTGGTCGGTCACGGTTTTCCCCGAAGGCACCACCACCGATGGCCATTCGCTGTTGCCGTTCAAGAGCAGCATGCTGAGCGTGCTGGAACCGCCACCCCCCGGCGTGCTGGTTCAACCCATCGTGCTCGACTACGGGCCGGTTGCGGAATGGATCGGCTGGGTCGGCAACGAGAGCGGGGTCAACAATTTCCGCCGCGTGCTCAGCCGCAAGGGCAGCTTCCGGCTCGGCATCCATTTCCTCGAACCCTTCAGCCCCGAAGAATATCGCGGCCGCAAGGCCATCGCCGCGAAGGCGCGCGAGGAGATCGAGGCAAAGCTGGAGGAATGCCTCGGCCATCCGGTCCGCCCCTTCGTGCACGATGTGCCGCCTGTGCGCTACAGCGCGCCCGCAGTGCCGATCGAATAGCGCCCACTTGGCACTGCCGCGCCCATGCCCTAAAGGCGCGCGCTCATGAAACCCACTGACGCCTCCCCAAGGAACCCGCGCACCTACCGGGTCAAGAGCTTCGGCTGCCAGATGAACGTCTATGACGGCGAGCGCATGGCCGAGCTACTGGCTGAAAAGGGCATCATGCCCGCGCCCGAAGGCGAGGAAGCGGATCTGGTGGTGCTCAACACCTGCCACATTCGCGAGAAAGCGGCAGAGAAGGTCTATTCCGACATCGGCCGCCTGGTGAAGGCAGGCAAGGCAGCGGGGAAGGAACCACTGATCGCGGTCGCCGGCTGCGTTGCGCAGGCCGAAGGCGAGGAGATCATGGCCCGCGCCCCGGCGGTGAGCATGGTGGTCGGCCCGCAGGCCTATCACCGCCTGCCCGAAATGCTCGACAAGGCCGTCAAGGGCGAGCGCGCGACCGACACCGACATGCCTCCGATCGCCAAGTTCGATGCCCTGCCCGCACGCCGCAAGATCGGCCCGACCGCCTTCCTCACCGTGCAGGAAGGCTGCGACAAGTTCTGCACCTATTGCGTCGTGCCCTATACCCGCGGCGCGGAAATCTCGCGGCCTTACAGAGACCTCGTCAGCGAAGCGCAGAAACTGGTCGAGGCAGGGGCGAAAGAGATCACTCTACTGGGCCAGAACGTCAACGCTTGGCATGGCGAGGACGACAAGGGCCGGGCGCAGGGCCTCGCGGGCCTGATCAGGGCGCTCGCCGGGATCGACGGCCTCGCCCGCATCCGCTACACCACCAGCCACCCGGCCGACATGGATGACGCCATGATCGCCGCGCACGGCGAGGTCGACAAGCTGATGCCCTATCTCCACCTGCCGGTGCAGTCGGGCAACGACCGCGTGCTCAGGGCGATGAACCGCAGCCATACGGCGGAAAGCTACCTCCGTCTGCTCGAACGCTTCCGCGCGGCGCGGCCCGACATCGCACTGAGCGGCGATTTCATCGTCGGCTTCCCCGGCGAGACCGAGGCCGAGTTCGAGGACACGCTGCGGATCGTGGACGAGGTCCGCTATGCGCAGGCCTTCAGCTTCAAGTATTCCCCCCGCCCCGGCACCCCGGCCGCGAACATGGACGGCCAGATCGCGCGCGAAGTGATGGAAGACCGCCTCGCCCGCCTGCAGGCCGCACTGGGCCGCGACCAGCTGGCGTTCAACGAGGCGAGCGTCGGCAAGCGCTGCGAAGTGCTGGTAGAGCGAAGGGGCAAGCTGCCCGGCCAATGGCTCGGCAAGTCGCCCTGGCTGCAAAGCGTCTGGTTCGAAGGAGAGGCTGAATTCGGCGACCTCGTCCAGGTCGAGCTGGTCGAGGCGGGGCCCAATTCCCTTTCCGGCCGGTTGCTCGGATCCGCGACGCTAGCTGCCTGATCCCTTTTCCGCGGCGAGCAATTCGAACGCCGGCTCGGCGCCGATCACTTCCGTGCCCGTCCCGGCAACGGGTTCAGCCGGCGGAACGGTGGGATTGCCGGGATAGGCAGTGCCGTCGAACCTGAGCAGCGCATTGCCCGCAGCCGTGCCTCCGCCAGAAATCGCGACAGTGATATCCTTCCACCCGTTGGTGGTGCTGTCCATGACCGTGACCGGCGGGCGCGAAACGCTGATTTCGGCCACCTTGCGCCACATCGGCCCGGCGGGTGTCAGGATGATCGTGTTGCAGCCGCCCGTGCCGCAGAAATAGGGGGTGACGAGATAGACGATCGCCTCGTCCGCGCCGTCGGAATCGAGATCGGTGAAGGCCAGGGCATAGCGCATCGGCGCTGCCTCGGGATATTCCTGCAACAGGAAATGGCGTATGTCCTCTTCCCGGTCGGCAGGCGACGGCGACGTGGCAGTTGCCTTGGCCTCGTCCACCGCTGCATCGGTCGCGGTACCTGCGTCCGAACAAGCCACCAGACACAGTGCCGATCCGGCAATCGCGAGCCATTTCACTATCCGCCTCCCCGGTCCACCGCGTGGTTGCGCGAGCGTAACGGGCAGTCCCCTTGGTGACAAGGCCATGACTTTCCCCAGCCGCGTTCAGCGGGCGTTCTTGCGTCTCGTGCGTTCTGTCCTAGACTTCGAGTCGCAAGCAAAAGGAGCCGCATGGGCCGCAAACCATCCCGCACCGGACATTCGGCATTCTCGCCCGATCCGGTCCCGCTTCGTGAAATCCGCCGCGCCAGGGCGGACATGCAATTCGACAACCAGTCGCTGCTGGTCCCGCTGTTCGGGCAGTTCGATGCCAATCTGGTCCAGGTCGAGAACCGGCTCGGCGTGTTCATCTCGGCCCGCGGGGATCATGTGCAGATCGAGGGACCGGAAGACAATGTCGCCCGCGCACGCGACACGCTGCAATCGATGTACGATCGTCTGGCGCAAGGGCAGGAACTCGATGCCGGCGCGATCGAAGCAATGATCGCCATGTCGAACGAGCCGACGCTGGCGGGCATCATGGAAGGCGACAACGGCGGCCCGCCGATCATGATCCGCACGCGGCGCAAGACCATCGTGCCGCGGAGCGCGACGCAGGCGGTCTACATGCGCAGCCTAGCGCGCGACGACATCATCTTCGCGCTCGGGCCTGCGGGCACCGGCAAGACCTACCTCGCCGTGGCGCAGGCTGTGGCGCAGCTCATCAACGGCAGCGTGCAGCGGCTGATCCTGAGCCGCCCGGCGGTGGAAGCGGGCGAGAAGCTGGGCTTCCTGCCCGGCGACATGAAGGACAAGGTCGATCCCTACCTGCGCCCGCTATACGACGCGCTCTATGACACCATGCCGCCCGAACAGGTCGAGCGGCGGCTGGCATCGGGCGAGATCGAGATCGCACCCATCGCCTTCATGCGCGGGCGCACGCTGGCGGACAGCTTCATCATCCTCGACGAAGCGCAGAACACCACGCGCGAGCAGATGAAGATGTTCCTCACCCGCTTCGGCCAGAACAGCCGCATGGTCGTGTGCGGCGACCCGCGCCAGGTCGACATCCCCGGCGGCGACCGCATGAGCGGCCTCGCCGATGCGGTCGACAAGCTGGAAGGTGTCGAGGGCTTTGGCACGATCCGCTTCACCGCGGCGGACGTCGTCCGCCACCCGATCGTCGGCCGGATCGTCGAGGCTTACGAGGGGACGGGGGAATAGTCTCCCGCCCCCTCGCATTGGTCAAAGACCGTCGAGGCCCTTGCTCACTAGGATGTTGACGGCGACGCGGCGGTTCTGCTGCTTGCCGTAGTCGGTGTTGTTGTCCGCTGCCGGGTCGGCCTCGGCCATGCCCGTCGGCGTCAGCATGCGATACGGCTTCCAGCCGCACTGCTGCTGCAGGTAGTTGACCACCCGCGCCGCGCGCTTTTCGCTCAGCGTCTGGTTGAAGTCGTAATCACCCGTCGAATCGGTGTAGCCGACCACGAGCAGCATGGCATTGTCCATGCTGTTGGCCTGCGATGCTGCTTCGCACAGATCGGCCTGCGCTTCGGGCGTCAGGTTGTGCTTGCCGGTGTCGAAGTACACGTTGGTGGTGCCCTTGACGTTGTACTGGTCGATATCGGCCACGCGGCTGCGGAGCGCGTCGGTGGCCGCGGTCTGCTCGGCAAAACCCTGCGCCGTACCGGTACGGATCATGCGCGCGGTCTTGAGGTCGCGGGTCTTCAGCGCCACCTTGCTGGCGATGAGGCCGTTGCCCCACTGGACGGTCTTAACGGTGACGGGCAGCCCGTTGAGCAGCGCATCCTGACCCAGCTTGTCGCGGCCGAGGCCGAGGAAGCCGCCGGCCGAACGGATTTCGCTGGCCGAACTGATGGCAACGACGGTGCTGGTGCCTTCAGCCGTGGTGACCTGCATCTGTTCGCCCTTGCGCGCGGAGATGAAGCCTTCGATTTCCGGGCCTTCGGGCATGCCTTCGAGGTCGGCCGGGACCATGCCGGTCACGGTGATCTGGTCCCCGTCGACGGGGTAGCCGGCCTGCTGGGCGGAAAGGCCTGCCGTGATCGGCAGGGTCAGGGCTGCCGCAGCCAGCAAGGCCTTGGTCCCGTTGGAAGTGATACGCATGGTTACGACTCCTTGTTGGATTGAAGCGGCCGAAGCGATGGTCACGCCACGCCGCCCGCCGGACGCCCCATGCCGGTGCGGCCGGTGAAGTTTCTGTCCCCTGTATGATTGCTGCCTTGTCCCACGGTCAGTCCCGTATGCAAGCGCCCCGGTGAACGGGCCTGTTGCCCGGCGCCTTGCTACTCCATGAACGGCCCCTGCCGCAAATTGCGCCGGGCGGGTGACCGGTTGCCCCCGCGCGATGAGCCGAAATGCGGCAGGCACGCAGCCTATCGGTCGGGGAAGGTCCGGGTTTCCCAAACGCCCCCGATGAAGCTAGGGCACCGCCATGAAGCTTGAAGTCGATATCGAACATTGGCCGGACGGCGACTGGGCCGCGCTGGCCGCGCGCGCGGCGATGGCGACGGCGACGGCCGAGCCCCTGCTGGCGGCGGACCGCCTCGAGGCCAGTATCCTCTTCACCAGCGATGCCGAAGTCCACCGTCTCAATCGCGAATGGCGGCAGCGCGACAAGCCGACCAACGTCCTGTCCTTTCCCATGCTCGACCGCGAGGACTTGATGGGCCTGCCGCAGGAAGGCCCGCCCGAGCTGCTGGGGGACATAGCGCTGGCGCGCGAGACCTGCCTGCGCGAGGCGGGCGAAAAGGGTATCTCGCTGGCAGACCACGCCACGCATCTTATCGTGCACGGGCTCCTGCATCTTGCCGGGCACGACCATGTCGGGTCCGAAGCGGAGGCAGAAGAAATGGAAGCGCTGGAAATTGCGGCGCTTGCCAAACTGGGCATCGCGGACCCATATGGGGACCGCGAGGCGATGACCTCCGGAGATGAGGAGCACGACGAGGGCCATGCCCGACAGTGAGCAATCCGCGGGAGACGCGGAGAGTAGAGGCGGATTGATGCTTGCGTTGCGCAGGCTGTTCGATCCGCAAGGCGGCGACCGTTCCCTGCGCGCCGCGCTCGAGGAAGCCATCGACGAGCACGAGGACGACGGGGTCGCCGACGGCGAGCCGGCGGCCAATGGCGACCTGTCGCAGATCGAGCGGCAGATGCTGCGTAACCTGCTGCATTTCAGCGAACACGATGCCGACGATGTCGCCGTACCACGCGGCGAGATCATCGCCGTGGATGCCAAATCGACATGGCAGGAACTGCTCGATGCCCTGGCCGAGCACGGCCATTCGCGCCTGCCAGTGTATCGCGACCAGCTCGACGATGTGATCGGCATGATCCACATCAAGGACGTCTTTCCCTTCCTGGTCGGAGGGAAAGATCCGCCCGAGGACTGGACGGTGCTGATGCGCCAGCCGCTCTACGTTCCGCAGACGCGCGGCGCGCTCGACGTGCTGGCCGACATGCGCAGCAACCGGACCCACCTTGCCATCGTGCTCGACGAGTTTTCCGGCACCGACGGTCTGATCACCATCGAGGATCTGGTCGAGGAGATCGTCGGCGAGATCGAGGACGAGCACGACGATGCGCCGGAGGTCTGGATCGCTGACATTGGGGAAGGCATGTGGGATTGCGACGCACGCGCCGAACTGGACGACGTGGCGCAGCAGATCGACCCGCGCCTCGGCGAAGTCGAGGAAGCGGTCGATACGCTGGGCGGGCTGGCCTTCGTGCTGGCGGAGCGCGTGCCCAAGGTCGGCGAGATCGTCGAACATCCGAGCGGGTGGAAGATCGAGGTGACCGCCGGTGACGAGACTCATGTCACCCGCCTGCGCCTCCACGCCCCGCCCCGGGAAGTGCACGAAGCCGACCTTTAACCGCGTTATTGCGGCGAAAACTGCAAACTACAGTCCAAATCTCGCCTCGACATTGCAGTTTTTGCACTCCATTGCAGCGCTATGGTCTCCCGTCGTCTTCCTCCGCTGCGAGCGCTCGAAGCCTTCATGCGCACGGTCCGCCTCGGGTCCGCCCGGGCCGCGGCCGAAGAGCTTAACCTGAGCCCAAGTGCACTGAGCCGCCGCATTGCGAACCTCGAGGAATTTGTCGGGAAGAAACTGTTCACGCGCGCGCGACAGGCGATGGCGCTGACCGACGAAGGGCATCACTTCTACGAGGCAGTGAACCCGCATTTCGAAGCGCTGGCCCGCGCGGTCGAGGGACAGTCGGACAATCTCTCCCTCCTGCGGCTCAGGCTGGGCGTGCTGCCGCTGTTCGGCACGCAGCGGCTGTTTCCGCGCATTTCGGAACTGCGCAAGCTGCACCCGCTGCTGCATATCGACATCGATACCGGGCCGCATCTCGAACAACGGGTAGGCGACACGCTGGATGCTGCGATCATCCTCAGCCGGGGGCCGGAGCGGGGCCTGCATGCCGTGCGGCTCGACGAGAACAAGGTCCACGCGATCTGCAGCAAGGAGCTGGCCGCACGGATCGGCAAGAACCCGGAAGAGGCGATCCTCGCCCGCCAGACGTTCCTGATCCATAACGAGCTGCCCGAAAGCTTCATGGCGTGGAAGGATGCGCTGGGCATGCGCGATCTCGACCCCATGGCGATCGACCATTTCGATTCGGGGCAGATCATCCTCGAGGCGGCCGCGCAGGGCCTTGGCATCGCCATCATGCATGACGACCATTTGCGGCGGGCGGACGATCCGCGCCTGACCGAACTGTTCGGGATCGAGGTCGACAGCCCCTACAGCTACTGGTTCGTGTGCAAGCCGACTGCGCTCGAAAGCCGCCCCGTTCGCCTGTTCCACGACTGGCTGGTCAAGGCAGGGCTGTAAGCGCCGCCAGCCGCGCGAGGTCCTTGGGCCGGCCGAAGCTGCGCAGGATAGCTGCAAGCTCCTCGCGTTCCGGCACGAACACCTGCCAGCCCTCACCCCATTTCCCGACGCGCGTTTGCGGCTGGACGGCATGCCAGGCCCCGTCGATGCACTGCCGCAGGCCCGCCATCAGCTCGACCGGCAGCGGCGCGGCCCGCCAGGTGGCGAAGATATGCGAGGCGAACTGGTGATGGCCCGGCCCGCCCTGCACCGGCAATCCCAGTTGCGGCAGGATCACCCACGCATCCGCTTCGGACAGGACCACGTCGACATCGGCGATCTTGCCCGGATCGGCGCCGTGCAGCGCCACCGCCGCGCTGCCGATCAGCCACCAGTCCTCCTGCGCGGAGGCCATGACAGCCGAAAGCGCGGCCAGCGTTTCCTCGAGCTCACGCCCGAGGATCATCGTCAGGAAACGGTCGCCTTCACGATCTTGCCCGGTTCGCGCGGAGGCTCGCCGACGGGCAGCGCATCGACGTGTTCCATGCCGCTCTCGACCTGGCCCCAAACCGTGTACTGGCGATCGAGAAAGGTCGCATCGTCGAAGCAGATGAAGAACTGGCTGTTGGCGCTGTCGGGCACGGCGGTGCGGGCCATCGAGCAGACGCCGCGGACATGCGGTTCGGCGTTGAATTCGGCCTTGAGGTCGGGCTTGCTGCTGCCGCCCATGCCGGTGCCGTTGGGGCAGCCGCCCTGCGCCATGAAACCGGGGATGACGCGGTGGAACTTGACGCCGTCGTAGAAGCCTTCCTGCGCCAGCTCGGTGATGCGCGCGACATGGCCCGGCGCGAGGTCGGGCCGCAGCTTGATGACGACGTCGCCGCCGGTGCCGTTGCCGGTATCGAGTGTAAGGGTCAGCGTATCGGCCATGGAGTTCTCCTGTGTATGGTTGTGCGCCCCTTAGAGACTGTCCGGCAGCTATTCCACCCTCTGTCTTGCATTCCCGTGCGACCCGCCTAGACCCGCCCGCATGTCCAGCGAAGATCGCCTCGACGAAGAGCTGATGACCGCAGCCGATGCGGGCGCCGAAGCGCGCCACGATGCCCCCGCCCCCGACGACCGGATGGACGACGAGCGGCTCGACGAAGAAAACATCCTCAAGCCGGAATATGTCCGCGCCGTGCGCGAGGCGCTGGAAGCTGGGGAGAACGAGCGGGTCTACGACCTGGTCGAACCGCTCCACCCCGCCGACATCGCCGACCTGTTCGAACTGTGCGACAAGGACGAACGCAGCCCGCTCGCTGCCGCCATCAGCGACCTGATGAGCAGCGACGTGATCGCCGAGCTCAACGATTACGTCCGCGAGGACATGATGGAAGGCCTCGCGCCCGAGGCGGTCGCGACCATCATCGAACAGCTCGACACCGACGACGCCGTCCAGCTGATCGAAGATCTCGACGAGGAAGACCAGCAGGCGGTGCTCGCGGAGGTCGAGGCGGAAGACCGCGCCGCGATCGAAAGCGCTCTGGCCTATCCGGAGGAGACCGCCGGCCGCCTGATGAGCCGCGAGCTCGTCGCGGTGCCCGAGCACATGACCGTCGGCGACCTGATCGATTACCTGCGCACCGACGAGGATCTGCCGACCGAATTCTTCGAGATCTTCGTGGTCGACATGCGCCACCACCCGGTCGGCACCTGCGCGCTTAGCTGGATCCTCACCACCCCGCGCCAGGTCGCGCTGGGCGACGTGATGAAGCGCGACCAGACGCTGATCCCCGTCACGCTCGACCAGGAGGAGGTCGCGCTGATGTTCCAGAAATACGGCCTCATCAGCGCCGCTGTCGTGGACGAGGACGGGCGGCTGGTCGGCCAGATGACGGTCGACGATATCGTCCACATCATCTCCGAAGAGGCGGGCGAGGACGCGCTGCTGATGTCCGGCGCGGGCGACGGCGACATCAACGAGCCGATCCGCGATGCCTATTCCGCGCGTGTGCGCTGGCTGGTCGCCAATCTCGGCACCGCGCTCGTCGCCAGCGGGATCATCTGGTTCTTCGGCGCCGCGATCGAGCAGCTGGTGGCGCTCGCCGTCCTCATGCCGATCGTCGCCAGCATCGGCGGCAATGCCGGGACGCAGACCATGGCCGTCACCGTCCGCGCCATCGCCACCAACCAGCTGACCCGCTCCAACACCGGCCGCATCCTGTGGCGCGAGGCGCGCGTGGCACTGCTCAACGGCGGGACCATCGCCCTGCTGATCGGCGCGGCGACTGCGCTGATTTTCACCCCGCAACTGGGGGTGGTCATTGCCATGGCGATGATCGTCAACATCTGCATCGCGGGCCTTGCCGGCGTGTTGGTGCCGGTAGCCTTCGACCGGCTCGACCAGGACCCGGCAGTGGCGAGCAGCGTGTTCGTGACCATGATCACCGATTCGATGGGCTTCCTCGCCTTCCTCGGCCTTGCGGTGCTCAGCGGTATCGTGGGCTGATCCCATGCCGCTGCACCTGACCAAGATCGCCTTCGGCGCGCAAAGCTACGGGGATATCGAGAGCTGGTATGCGCAGCGGCGCAGCCCGCATCTCACCACCCGCTACCGCCCGACGCGCTGGCAGGAATGCATCGGCGGCTCGCTGTTCTGGATCCACCAGCACAGCATCGTCGCGCGCAGCACCATCCTCGGTTTCAGCGAGACGAAGGACGGCCGCTGGTCGATCGACCTCGAACCGCGCCTGATCCGCGTCGCCCCCCGCCCCAAGCGCGCCCACCAGGGCTGGCGCTACCTCAAGGGCGACGTCCCCCGCGACCTGGCCGAGGGCGAGGACATCGGCGACGCGATCCCAGGCCGGCTGGCGGGCAAGCTGGAGAAGCTGGGGCTGATCTGAGTTGGGGTATAGGTCAGATTTTGGGTGGAAAGCAGACTTTGCGACTAGCCAAGGTTTGCGAGCATGCCTCCGCAAGGCGCGGCCTTATCAGAAATACCGGAACGCTCTGTAATCGTCACAGATTTCGCGCCAACCTCAACCCTCTTCGGTATTTCTGTTCGCTCAGCCTCTTTGAAATCGATGGCCAACTCCGTTGGGGACAGCCAGCGGAGATTGACGCCCCAGCTACATTGGCTCCGAGCGGCTCCAAGAAGCTGACCGGCAGCGGCCACCTCACCGTCTTGCGACGCAGGCTCGAGTTCAATTTCGTAGCCATACGACGTAGTTGCGCCACCGTTTGTCTCGAACAAAACTGCACGAGTTGCACCATCAGGCGACGTGACAGCGGCGACCGGATCTCGACTGACTTCACCGGTCAGGTCGCAGCCAATCAGCATCAACAGCGGCGCGAGTATGATGACAGTGCGCATTTCCTGAAAATACCGGCACTCCCGAATGACCGCAATGGGGTCGCTATCTGACCTCCCCGCTCAGCCCGCGGCCACCTTCTCCGCCACCCGCCTGAGCGCAGTGACATAGGCCTCGGGCATCTGCGCGCCGGGGATGAGGAACTTGCCTTCGATCACCATGGCGGGGACGCCGGTGATGTTCATGTCCCATGCCTGCCGTTCCTCGGCGCGGACGCGGGCGGCGATGTCGGGGTCGGTCAGGGCCTCGAGCGCCCCGGCGCGCTCGAGGCCGACGCTCTCGGCCACATCGAGCAGCACGTCCCGCGCGCCGATATTGCGGCGCTCGTTGAAATGCGCGCGGAACAGCGCGAGCTTGAGCTCGGTCTGCTTCTCCGCACCGGCGGTATCGAGCGCCCAGGTCAGCAGGCAGTGCGCGGCGAAGGTGTTCCACATCATCGCGGGCGGTGCCTCTCCTTCTCCCTGGTAATCGAGCGAGACACCGGCCCCTTCGGCGATGCTCCGCATCTGCCCGCGCACCGCCGCGCCTTCTTCGGGCGTGCGGCCGTATTTGCGCTGGATATGCGCCGCCTGATCCTCGCCCGCCTCGGGCATGTCGGGGTTGAGTTCGAAGGCGTGCCAGCGGATCTGCGCATCGATCTCGCCCTCGAGCTGGCCCAGCGCTTTCCGGAGCTGGCCGTAGCCGATCGCGCACCAGGGGCACATCACGTCGGACCAGATATCGATCTGCAAGGTGCGGGGTGCGGTTTGCGTCATTGGGCGAGCCACCATTCTATCAGCGTATGGGCAATCGCATGGCGCGGCGGCGTGACGAAGGGGCCGTCGCCCGCCATGGAAGCCGCCACTTCCTCGCGGGTGAAGAAGCGCACCTCGGCCATTTCGGTCGTGTCGATCTCGAGCGCGTCGCTGAGCGCGTGGCTGTGGCAGCCGATCATCAGCTGGCTGGGGAAAGGCCAGGGCTGGCTGGCGATATAGGTCACGTCGCGGACGCGGACGCCCGCTTCCTCGAACACCTCGCGGGCAACGGCTTCCTCGATCGTCTCGCCCGGCTCGACGAAGCCGGCCAGCGCCGAGAAGCGTCCCTCGGGCCAGCCCTTGCCGCGCCCCAGCATCAGGCGGCCATCGTGTTCGGCCAGCATGATCGTGACCGGATCGGTGCGCGGGAAATGCTGCGCGCCGCAGGCGTCACAGCTCCGTTGCCAGCCGCCCTTGGCGGGCTTCGTGCCGTTGCCGCATTGCGCGCAGAAGCGGTGCCGCGCGTGCCAGTCGACCAGGCTGCGCGCCCCGCCATAGAGCGCGAGGTCGCCCGGCTCGAGGCTCGCCATCAGCGCCCAAAGCTGCGGATTGGCCATGCGCGGGCTGGCATCGCCCTGCGGAGGCACGGCGGCAAAGCACGCACGCTCCCCGCCGTCGGACCGGTCGAGGCCGAGGAACACCAGCTCGGCATCCTCCGCCGCATCGGCCAGGCTGCCCCAGGCGAGCCGTCCGTAATCGTCGAGCGAGGGCATCAGCGCATCGAGCGCCAGCAGCCGCGCCTTCCAGTTCATGTATCCCGCCAGCCGATCCGGATCGGCACGGACATGGTCCGCCCGGTCGAGCGGCGAGCCGCCGAAAGCTACCGGCGGGGCCAAGCCTACTGGCCCGCCATGGCGGCAAGATCGGCCGCCACCAGTTCGGGGAACTTGTTCTGGATCGTGTAGGCCTCGCTCGGCATGTACTGGGTGAACAATTGCGCGCGCAGGCCCCCATTGCCGAACTTGACGAAGGCCGCGGTGCCCGCCGCCCCGCCCCAGCCGAAGGCGTCGTCCATCACGCGGCCGCCGGCACCGAAGCCTTGCCCGGCCATCCAGGTACCCTCGACAGTTGCGGTTGCGGGAAGCAGGTTTCCGGTCGCCACGCGAACCGCAGCCTCGCTCATCACCCGCTTGCCGTCGATCATGCCGTAGCCGAGCAGCATGGCGAGGAAGCGGTCGTAATCGCGCGGGCTGGAGACGAGGCCGGCCCCGCCCATGGCGAACGGCGGTTCGTCGAGATAGATCGAGCTGGCGGCAGGGTCCATCGGCAGCGGGATGCCGCCGAGGATGCCGTAATTGGTGGTGAAGCGGCCGATCTCGCTCTGCGGGACCGAGAACCAGGTGCTGTCCATGCCACAGGGGTCGAAGATGCGGTCCTTCAGCACATCGGCGAAAGGCTTGCCCTCGGCGACTTCGATAACCCGGCCCAGGAGGTCGAGCCCCACCGAATAACCCCAGCGCGTGCCGGGCTGGCGCACCAGCGGCAATTTGGCGAGACCGTCGGCAAAGGCTTCGAGACTGCGCACCGGCTTGCCGCGGCTGAGACCGGGGATCGGGATACGGCTGACCTGTCCGGCGATGATCCCGGCGTCTTCCATCGCGGTCTTGATCGGGCCCTTCTGGATGATCGTATAGCCTAGGCCAGCCGTGTGGGTGAGCAGGTGACGCACCGTGATCGGCCGCACGGCGGGCTCCAGATTGTCCTCGGTAATGGCGCCGTCGTAAATCTTCTGCACCTTCATGTCGGCAAAGGCCGGCAGGATTTCCGCGATAGGCTGGTCGAGACCAAGCTTGCCGTCGTCGATCAGCATCATTGCGGCGATGCCGGTGACGGGCTTGGTCATCGAATAGATGCGATAGAGGCTGTCCATGTCGGCTTTCGCCGCACCGTCGAGTTCGAGCGTGCCGCGGGCGATCACCGTCGGCGCCTGCTGCCCCCAGCCGAAGGTCGCGATCATGTTGGCGACCTTGCCCTTGGCGACATAATCCTCGACCGTGGCAGTGACGGACGGCCACATCGCCGCGTTGCTCGCCAGCGCGCGGCTGAACGGCACCTGCGCTAGCGCCCCGGCGGCGGAAAGATACGCCCCGCCCCGCAGCAGCGCGCGGCGGGAAAGCTGGTCGGCGGCAAAATCGCGATAGGCCATGGGGGAAAGTCCTCGATCGAAACTGTTTGCGCTTCCTTGGGCGAAGCGCGAAATCGCGTCAATCGGGGTTTGCGCCTGAACGCGGGCTTGCAATGGGCGACCGTGCTACACATATAACACACATGCTCAACATCCTTGCGTATATCGTCGGCCTCGTCTCGCTCGTGATCGTGATCCCGGCCACCATTCCCCTGCTGGGCTGGGCCAACTGGCTGGCCCTGCCGCTGATCGTGATCGGCGTAGTGCTGGGCGCGCTGTCGTCGAGCAACGGCGGGCGCAATTTCTGCCTGATCGTCGGGCTGATTGCCGTCGTGCGCCTCAGCATCGGCGGCGGGATCGTCTAGCCCGCCAGCACGCACCTTGCCGCCTTGGCAAACAGGGTCGGCAGGCCGGCCTCTTCGATCCGTTCGAGCGGCCACCACTCGCCCTCGCCGGGCGGTTTTGCCGAGGGACCGGTGACAGCGAGGACTTCGAGTTCCAGCTCGAAATGGGTGAAGCCGTGCCGCACGATGCCGTGCGATTTGCGCTCGCCCTCGACCGGCGCCGCGCCGTCGCCGTCGCTCTTCGCACTCCACCCGTCATCGGGCAGCGCGCGCATCCCGCCCAGCATGCCGGTGCCTTCGCGGCGGACCAGCCAGACATGGCGCTCGCGCTCGATCCAGAAGGCGCGCCCCTGCCGCAGCGGCTTGGCCTTCTTCGCCGGCTTTACGGGAAAGCGTTCGGGCTCGATCGTGCGCGCCGTGCAATGCGCGGCGAGCGGGCACAACAGGCATTGCGGCTGGCGCACGGTGCAGACCTGCGAGCCAAGGTCCATCATCGCCTGCGCGAAATCGCCCGCGCGCTCTTCCGGCGTGATCGAATCGGTGGCGGCGCGGATCGCCCTGCGCCCCTGCGGCAGCGGCGTGTCGATCGCGAACAAGCGCGACACGACCCGCTCGACATTGGCATCGACCACCACCGCCCGCCGACCGAAGGCGATCGCGGCGATGGCCGCGGCGGTATAGTCGCCCACCCCTGGAAGCAGGCGCAGTCCGGCCTCGCTGTCGGGAAAGCCGCCGCGCTCGGCCACGGCCCGCGCGGCCTTCAGCAGGTTGCGTGCCCGCGAATAATACCCCAGCCCCGCCCAGGCCGCCATGACGTCCCCCTCTGGCGCGTTGGCAAGCGCCTCGACGGTGGGCCAGGTCGCGGTGAACCTGTCGAAATAGGGCTTCACCGCCGCAACCGTCGTCTGCTGCAGCATGATCTCGCTCAGCCAGACGCGGTAGGGGTCGGGCGCAGGCTCGCCCGGCCCCGCCCGCCACGGCAAATCGCGCGCATGGCGGTCGTACCAGCGCAGGAGCGCGCCGGAGATAGTCGGCTCGATGGCGTTGTCGCTGGCAGTCACGCGCCGCCTATGGCATGGGCGCATCCGCGATGGAACGTGGCAAGAAGACCAATGCCCCGAAGGCCTCGGGCAGCAAGGCGGTAGGCCGAGAATATACGCGTCCGCGCGGCGGCATGGCCAAGGCCGTGGGCGACCTGATGCCGCAGATCGGGCGCACGGCTTTCCGCCGGTTCGGCTTCGTGCAAAGCTCGGTGGTTACCCGCTGGCCGGAAATCGTCGGCGAGCGGCACGCCAAGGTGTGCGCGCCCGAGGCGATCCGCTTCCCCCCCGGCGAAAAGGCCGACGGCATCCTGCAACTGGTCGTACTGCCGGCCCATGCCCCGATCATCCAGCACGTCATCCCTGAAATCGTCGAGCGGGTTAACCGGTTCTTCGGCTATAATGCGGTGGCGCGGGTGAAGCTGCGGCAAGGCGCGGTTAAGGCGAACGATGCTGATAGCCGCCCGGTGGCGCCGCCGTCGCTGAAACCCATCCCGATGGAACTGGGCGAATCCCTGCGCGATATCGGCGACCCGGAAATGCGCGCCGTGCTCGAAGGGCTGGCGCGCAGCCTGGGGCAACAGGAGGAACGAGAGCAATGACACTGCGGCAGCTTGCGCTTCGCGCGACCGGTGCCGGGCTGGCGATCTTCGCCGGGGTGGCCTTGTCGGCCCAGACGCAGAACTGGGTCAATACCGTCGAACGCGGCGAGGCCTCGCACGTGATCGGCGATCCGGCCGCGCCGCGGCTGCTGACCGAATTCGTCAGCTACACCTGCCCGGCCTGTGCCAATTTCTCGCGCACGGGCGAAGAGGTGGTGAAGCTGGGCTATGTCGCGCCGGGCAAGGTCAGGTTCGAGGTCCGCTACATCCAGCGCAACGAAATCGATATCGCCATGACCATGGCGGCGTGGTGCGGCGGGAAGGACAAGTTCAAGGGCAACCACACCGCGATCATGTGGTCGCAGCCGCAGTGGCTGCCCAAGGCGCAAAAGCCGACGGCACAACAGCAGACGCGGTGGTTTACCGGTCCGGGCCCGGCCAAGCGGCGCGCCATCATGTGGGATCTCGACATCTACCAGTTGCTGGAGCCGCGCGGGATCAGCCGCGGCGATCTCGATGCCTGCATGGCCGACGACCGGTTCGCAGCGAAGCTATCCGCCACCTCCACCGCCGACATGGCGAAATACGGGATCAACAGCACGCCCAGCTTCGCGCTCGACGGCAAGACCCTGCCAAAGGTGCACGACTGGTCCTCGCTGGCTCCGGTGCTGGCGGGTGTCCCCTCGCCACTCTACGGCCCGCAGTGATGCGCGCCTGTGGGAAGCCCTGTGGATACTAATCCTGTTTGCCGCCCCCGCCCTTTCCACCCCGCGATTCTCGCGTCTAGCCTCCCCCATTCGACAAAGGACCCTGCTACCATGACGATCCTGCGCCGCTCTCTGATCGCAACCTTGGCTGCGCCGCTTGCCCTCGCGCTTGCGGCTTGCGGCTCCGACGCCGGGACCGAGGCTTCGCTGGAAGGCGAACCCGTCGCCGCTGTCGCGCCCCCGGCCGGCAAGCAGTGGTCGGAAGTCACCACGGTGACGCAGTACGACGGTTACCAGATCGGCAATCCGGACGCGCCGATCAAGCTGGTCGAATACGGCTCGCTCACCTGCGGCGCCTGCGCCAACTTCACCCAGACCGGCTTCGAACAGCTACGCGAAAAATACATCGATACCGGCAAGGTCAGTTTCGAGGTGCGCAACCAGGTCCACAACGGCATCGACCTGATCCTCGCGCGGCTCGTCCGCTGCAGCGGACCGGAAGCCATGGTGCCGCTGTCGGAACAGGTGTGGATGAACCTCGAAACCGTGCTGGGCGGCGCGCAGCAGAACCAGGCCGGGCTCGAACAGGCCATGGCGCTGCCCGAAAGCCAGCGTTTCGCCGCTGCGGCCGAGGCTGCCGGCCTGCTCGACTTCTTCGCCGCCCGCGGGCTCAGCCGCGACCAGGCCAAGACCTGCCTTGCCGATGTCGATGCGGTCAAGGCGATTGCCGACCGGTCCGACAAGCAGAGCCAGGAATTCGACGTCACCGGTACGCCGACCTTCTTCGTGAACGGCCGCAAGGTGGAAGAAAACAGCTGGGCCAAGCTGGAACCCATCCTCCAGCGCGCCGGGGCCCGGTAAGGCGACCAGATGCAGATCCGGCGGCTCAAGCTTAGCGGTTTCAAAAGCTTCGTTGAGCCTGCCGAACTGCGGATCGAGCCGGGGCTGACCGGCGTTGTCGGCCCCAACGGATGCGGCAAGTCCAATCTGCTCGAAGCGATCCGCTGGGTCATGGGGGAAACCTCGGCCAAGTCGATGCGCTCGGGCGAGATGGACGATGTCATCTTCGCCGGCACCGAAACCCGCCCACAGCGCGATTTCGCAGAGGTCGTCCTCCAGGGAACCGACAGCGACGGCGAGGAGCTGGAAGTCACCCGCCGGATCGAGCGCGGCGCAGGCAGCGCCTACCGCGTCAACGGTCGCGATGTCCGCGCCAAGGACGTGGCGCTCACCTTCGCCGATGCCGCCACCGGGGCGCACAGCCCGGCGCTGGTGAGCCAGGGCAAGATCGCGCAGGTCATCTCCGCCAAGCCGGTCGAACGGCGGATGATGCTGGAAGAAGCCGCCGGTATCGCGGGCCTGCACGTGCGCAAGCGCGATGCCGAGAGCAAGCTGCGCTCGACCGAGAAGAACCTCGAACGGCTCGAAGACCTGATGGCCGGGCTCGACAGCCAGATTTCTTCGCTGCGGCGGCAGGCAAAGCAGGCCGAACGCTACACCAAGCTGACCGACGAGATCTCGCTTGCCGAAGCGCGGCTGGTGTTCGCCCGCTGGCGCGATGCGGCGGCGGCGGCGGAAGCGGCGCAGGCCGAGGCCAAGGCTTCGGACGAACGCGTGGCGGCCGCGCAGGCGGCGGTGGAAGCGGCGCAGAAGGCGCAGCGCGAAGCCGCCGAAAAGCTCGCCGAAGCCCGCGAGGAACAGGCCGACCGGCGCGACGATGCCAGTGCGCACGGACACCGCATGGCGGCGCTGACCAGCCAGCTGGACGCCGCCGAACAGCGGCTCGCCGATCTCGACCGGCAAAAGGCGCGGCTGGAGGAAGACCGGGTCGAAGCTGACCGGATGACCCGCGACGCCGCCGATGCTCTCAAGCGGCTGGAGCAAGACCTGCTGGCGGGCGAAGCCTTGCTGGCCGAGGACGAGGCACGCCGCCCCGCCCTCGCCGCCAGGCTGGAAGACTCGGAACGCGCCAGCCGCGGTGCCGAACTGGCGCTGGCCAAGGCGACTGCCGACCACGCCGGGGTCGAGGCCGAATGGCGCGTCGCGGGTGCCGCGATCGAACAGGCCGAGGCGCGGCTGGCCCGGCTCGACCGCGATGCCGAGCGACAAGCGCAGACGCGGGCGGCGCTGGCCGAAGGCGGCGATCCGGAGGTTGCGGTCGAGCAGGCCAAGGCTGCGGCAGAGGCTGCTACCCGCGAACTCGCGCGCCTTCGCGACGAGCTGGAGGCGCAGCGGAGCCGCAAGGAAGCGCTGCAACAGGCGCGCGACGCCGCCGCCGATGCTCTCTCCGCCGCTCAGGCCGAACTTGCGGGTCTGGAGCGCGAATTTGCCGCGCTCGACCGTGACCGGCAGGCGCGCGAGAAGCAGGCCGCGGGGCGACAGGGACTGCCCGCCGCCCTCGACAGGATCCGCGCCGCACCAGGATACGAACGCGCAGTTGCCGCAGTGCTGGGGCGCGACGGCAAGGCCCCGCTGGGCAGGCCGCAAGGCGATCCCGAGGGCAGCTTCTGGACCGGCCGCGAGGCACCGAAGCAGGTATCCGATAGCCTCGCCGCGCATGTGCTCGACTGCCCGCCGCAGCTCGCCGCGCGGCTGGCGCTGGTCCATGTCGTGGATAGCGACGACGGCCGGGTGCTCAATCCGGGCGAATGGCTGGTGACCAAGGGCGGCGCGCTGCGCCGCTGGGACGGGCTGGTGGCGCGAGGGCAAGGAGCGGCGGAAGCGGCGCGGCTCGAAGCGGCAAACCGGCTGGCCGAACTGGAGGCAGCGCTCCCGGCCAAGCGGGCTGCCCGCGAAGACGCGCAGGCGGCGCAGGCCAGGGCGCAGGACGAGTTGACCGAACTCCAGCGCGCTCTGGTTGCGGCCGAACGCGGTGTCGGCGAAGCCGCCGAGCGCGAGCGGCAGGCGCTCCGCGCGCTCGACCAGGCCGAGGCGGCGCGCGAACGCGTCGCGGCGCGGCTGGAAGAAGTCAAGGAAAGCGAAGCCGACCTTGCCGATCAGCGCAAACAGGCCGAGGCCGAGCTTGCCGCCGCACAGGACAAGCGCGCTGCCCTGCCCGACCCGGCCGCCGGTCGTGCCCAGCTCGAAGCAGCACAGGCCAAGAACGATGCCGCCCGTTCCGCCATGCAGGCCTCCACCGCCGAACTCGCCGCGCACGACCAGGGCCTTGCCGTCGCGCGCGAACGCACAGCCTCGCAGCGGGCCGAACGGTCGAGCTGGCAGGTCCGTTCAGGGGAGGCAGCGCAGCGGCTGGCAGGGATGGAAGCGCGTTTCGACGAGATCGAGGCCGAACGCGCCGTGACCGCCGCCAAGCCCGAAGGGCTGATGCGCGAGATCGAGCAGGGCGATATTGTCCGCAACCGGCTGGGCGAGGAACTGGCCGCCGCCAATGCCGCGGTCGAGGAAGCGCAAGGCCTCGCCAATTCCGCCGACCGCGAACTGACTGATACGACCGAGCGCCTGGCCACCACCCGCGAAACCCGCGCTACCCTGGTCGCGCGGGCCGAGAACGAGGAATCGCGCCGCGCCGAAATGGCGCGCATTTCGGGCGAGCGCTTCCAGTGTCCGCCGCCGCTGCTGGCGGAGAAATTCGCCTTCGAGGCCGAGCGGGTCCAGTCCAAGGAAGCCGAGGCCGAGGAAATGGACCGGCTGGTCGCCAGCCGCGAGCGGATCGGCCCGGTCAACCTGGTCGCCGCCGACGAACTGGCGCGGATCGAGCAGGAGCACGGCGCCAGCGCCGCCGAACAGGCCGAACTGGTCGAGGCCGTTCACCGCCTGCGCGGCAGTATCGGCAACTTGAACCGCGAAGGGCGCGAGCGGCTGCGGGTCGCCTTCGAACAGGTCAACGAACACTTCCAGGTGCTCTTCGCCAAGCTGTTCCAGGGCGGCCATGCCCATCTGGCGCTGATCGACAGCGACGATCCATTGGAGGCTGGCCTCGAAATCTACGCCCAGCCACCGGGCAAGAGGCTGCAATCGCTCACCCTGCTGTCGGGCGGCGAACAGGCGCTGACCGCCACCGCGCTGATCTTCGCCCTGTTCCTGACCAACCCGGCGCCGATCTGCGTGCTCGACGAAGTCGATGCGCCATTGGACGATGCCAATATCGACCGCTTCTGCGACCTGCTCGATTCGATGGTGCAGGAAACCGACACCCGCTACCTCATCGTCACGCACAACGCCGTGACCATGAGCCGCATGCACCGGCTGTTCGGCGTCACCATGGTCGAACGCGGCATCAGCCGCCTCGTCAGCGTGGACCTGCAGGAAGCCGAACTGATGGCGGCGGAATAAGCGGCAGGCGCGTCAGGCGCCGACCGCCGCGGCGAGCCGCGCCCGGATATCGTTGAGTTCCGTGATGATTTCAGGAGCAGCCGATGCCGCAGGCGCCGTGCCGACAGGGCCAGTCTCAGGTGCGGTCGCGCTTGGCGCTGGCGCCGGCTGGACCGTGGCGCCGCTGGCCGTCTTGCCTTCCGCGATCGCCTGCCGCGCCCCTTTCAGCGTGTAGCCTTCACGATTTACCAGCCGGTCGATCGTCTCGACCAGCGCAACGTCTTCGGGCCGGTAATAGCGCCGGCCGCCGCTGCGCTTCAGCGGCTGCAGCATGGGGAACTGGTCTTCCCAGTACCGCAGGACATGGGCCTTGAGGCCGAGGGCCTGCCCCAGTTCGCCGATGGTGCGCAGCGCGCCGTCTTCCTTGCCATCGTCGAATGCGGTCACGGTCAGCCTCCTTTGGCGATACGTTCCCGTAATAGCTGGCTGGCGCGGAAAGTCATGACCCGGCGCGGAGTTATCGGCACTTCGACACCCGTCTTCGGGTTGCGGCCGATGCGTTCCTTCTTGTCGCGCAGCACGAAGCTGCCGAAGCCCGAAATCTTGACGTTTTCCCCGCGTTTGAGGGCGTCGGTCATATGGCCCAGGATGGATTCGACCATGTCGAGCGATTCCGCCCGGCTGAACCCCATTTTCCTGTTGATGGCTTCCGCCAGATCTGCCCTTGTCAGCGTTCCCACCGATCGCGACATGTGCTTGTCTCCCTATCGATCCCTTTCGTGGCGCGACCCAGGCATTCGTAATGCTGGGAAACTACAGAAGCCCACCCGATTCCGCAACGCATGAACGAAAGAAATCCTTTGCGGGCACTGATTTAGCCCGCACTGCCGCCATCCGACCTGGGCCTGATTTACATCCGCGCGAGGCACGCACCCCAGGTAAATCCGCCTCCCATGGCTTCGAACATTACCAGATCGCCGGGTTGGATGCGCCCGTCGCGCACCGCCGTGTCGAACGCCAGCGGCACCGAAGCCGCCGAGGTGTTGGCATGGCGATCGACCGTCACCACCACCTTTTCCATCGGCAAGCCCAGCTTGCGAGCCGTCGCATCGAGGATACGGGCATTTGCCTGGTGGGGCACGACCCAGTCGATGTTGTCGGCCGTCACACCCGCCTCGTCCAGCACCTCGTTGAGCACATCGGCGAGGTTGACCACCGCGTGGCGAAACACCTCGCGGCCCTTCATCCTGAGATGGCCGACCGTCTGCGTGGTCGACGGCCCGCCATCGACATAGAGCAGATCGTGCTGCGCCCCGTCGGCATGCAGCCGGGTAGCAATGATCCCCGGGCCGTCAGCAGTACCCTCGACAGCTTCCAGCACCACTGCCCCGGCTCCGTCGCCGAACAGCACGCAGGTGGTGCGGTCGTCCCAGTCGAGGATGCGGCTGAAGGTTTCCGCCCCGATCACCAGCGCCGTCTTCGCCGCGCCGGTACGTAGCAGCGCATCGGCGGTCGTCAACGCATAGAGGAAGCCCGAACACACCGCCTGCACGTCGAACGCGATGCAGCCATGCGCGCCGAGCGCGTGCTGCACCTTCGTGGCGGTCGCGGGGAAGGTGTTGTCGGGCGTGGCCGTGGCGAGCACGATCAGACCGATATCCCTGCCGTCGATTCCGGCAGCATCGAGTGCCTCGCGGGCCGCATCGATGGCGAGCGTCGAGGTCGTCTCGCCCTCGCCGGCGATATAGCGCTGGCGGATGCCGGTCCGCTCGACGATCCATTCGTCGCTGGTATCGACCTGCGCCGCCAGTTCGGCATTGGTGACGACCCGCCGCGGCAGGGCGGAACCGCTGCCACGGATGACGGAGCGGATCACTTGCCCGCGTCTCCGGTCGTGCTGCCGTTGCCGGTCGCATGCCACATTCGGTCGCCAAGTTCGGCGAGGTCGGAGGCGATGCGCTTGGTCAAATTGTCCTCCAGCAGCCGCGCCGCGACGGCGACGGCATTGGCGACACCGGAGGCGTTCGCACTGCCGTGGCTCTTCACTACCACGCCGTTGAGGCCGAGGAAGACCGCGCCGTTGTGGTTGTTGGGATCAAGATGATGGCGCAGCAGCTCGGTCGCCGGACGCGAGACGAGGAAACCGAATTTCGACCGGACCGAACTGGTGAAGGCGCGGCGCAGCAGGTCGGTGACGAAACGCGCCGTTCCCTCGATCGCCTTCAACGCGATATTGCCGGAAAAGCCGTCGGTAATGACGACATCGACCTCGCCGCGGTTGATCTTGTCCGATTCGATGAAGCCGTCGAACTGCATGTCGAGACCGGTGGCCTCCTGCAGCTGCGCGGCGGCTTCGCGCAGGCGGTCGAAGCCTTTGATCTCTTCCGTGCCGATGTTGAGCAGCCGCACGCGCGGCTTCTCGCGCCCGGTCAGGATGCGCGAATAGGCCGCGCCCATGATCGCGAACTGGACGAGGTTGCGCGCGTCCGCCTCGGTATTGGCGCCGAGGTCGAGCATGATGACGTCGTTGTCGCCCAGTGTCGGCATGATCCCGGCGAGCGCGGGCCGGTCGATCCCGGGCATGGTGCGTAGCGCCAGCTTGCTCATCGCCATCAGCGCGCCGGTGTTCCCGGCGCTGACCGCGGCACCCGCATCGCCGACCTTCACCGCGTTTACCGCGAGGCCCATGCTGGTGGTCTTGGCCCGGCGCAGCGCCTGCGTCGGGATCTCGTCGCCGCCCACGACATCGTCGCAATGGAGGATTTCGGAGGCCGCCCGCAAGTTGGGATGCGTCGCCAGGCCGCGCTCGATGCGCTCCTGGTCGCCGACCAGCAGGAACTTGAACCGGTCGTGCCGACGGCGGGCCTCGGCCGCACCGTCGATCATCACGCGCACGCCTTCATCACCGCCCATCGCATCGATGGCGATACGCGGCAGGCTCATGGCGCTCTCCAGCTAAAGTGGATTAAAGGCTCGGGGCGAGGACTTCGCGGCCGTTGTAGAAGCCGCAGTGACCGCACAGGTTGTGCGGACGCTTGAGTTCGCCGCAGTTGCTGCATTCGTGGAAGGCTTCGACCTTCAGCGAATCGTGCGAACGGCGGTTGCCACGGCGATGCGGCGATACTTTTCTCTTAGGGACAGCCATGGCGGCACCTGTTCCTTGAATTCGTTCAAATTGTCTAAGTCAAAGCCGCACTAGGCGAAGCCACCGCAGCGCACAAGTGCGCCGGTACCGGAGGGCCGACCCTGACGGGAAGACGCGCCCTATAGCCGAATCCTGCCGACTTGCAAGCCATCACCGGACCTTTCGCGTCGCGCGATTGCGAAGGGTCGCGGCAAGGGGTAGCGAACCGAAACCGAAGCGGAAAGGGAGAGTTCCGTCATGCTAAGCGTCACCGCCGTCCTGCCTGTCACCCTGTGCGCCGCAGCCGCGGCCGCGATCATCAATATCTGGCTCGGCATCCGCGTCGGGCAGTTGCGCGGCAAGCTGAAGGTCTCGATCGGCGACGATGCCGGCGGCCCGCTCACCGCGCGGATGCGCGCGCAGCTCAATTTCGTCGAGAACACCGTCTTCGTGCTGGTGCTGATCGCCGCCATCGAACTGGCCGGGCGCGGCGAGCCCTGGCTGGCCTGGGTCGCGGCGATCTACATGCTCGGTCGCGTGGCCCATGGCCTTGGCATGGACGGCGGCGCTTTCGGCAAGGGGCGCATGGTGGGCACGCTGATCACGATGCTCACCCAGCTCGGCCTCGCCGTAGTAGCGGTGCTGATCGTGCTGGGGGTGATGTAGTCCTCCCCAGAATGGGGAGGAATTATCCCAGCATATAATCGCTGACGAACTGGTTGGTCTTGCGTTCCTGGCCGAAGGTGCTCGTCGGGCCGTGGCCGGGAATGAAGGTCACGTCATTGCCCAGCGGCCACAGCTTCTGGGTGATCGCGTCGATCAGGTCCTGATGGTTGCCCATCGGGAAATCAGTGCGGCCAATGCTGCCCTGGAACAGCACATCGCCGACCACGGCAAAGCGGCTCGGCGCGTGGTAGAAGACCACATGGCCGGGGGTGTGGCCGGGGCAGTGGATGACGTCGAGTTCCAACTCGCCAACCGTGACCTTGTCGCCATCCTCGAGCCAGCGATCGGGTTCGAACACCTCACCCCGGATGCCGTATTTCGCGCCATCCTCGTCCAGCCGGCTGATCCAGAACCGGTCGGCCTCGTGCGGACCCTCGATCGGCACGCCCAGCTCCTTCGCCAGCACGCCTGCCTCGCCGCAATGGTCGATATGGCCGTGGGTGATGAGGATCTTTTCGAGCTCGACCCCGGTCTTCTCCAGCCCCAGCTTGAGCCGGTCGAGATCGCCGCCCGGATCGATCAGCGCCGCCTTGTTGGTCTTGGTGCACCATATCAGCGAGCAGTTCTGCTGGAGGGGCGTGACGGGAATGATCCCCGCCTTCATCGGCGGCTGGGTGGTGGTTTCGGTCATGCCGGGGATGTGGCTCGGCTGGCCGCGAAGCGCAAGGGTCACACCCGCCCGCTCTTCCACACCACCCGGCCGATCACGTCGACCTCGTCCAACGGCAGTTCGAGCGGCGGATAGGACAGGTTCTGGCTCAGCAGGCTGACCCGGTCCTGGCCTGCCCGTGCGAGGCGCTTGACGCTGAGCGCATCGCCCACGCGGACCACGTGGATGCCGTCGCGCCAGGGGCCGGGGGTGCGGTCGATCAGGACTTCGTCGCCATGGCGCAATAGCGGCTCCATCGAATCGCCCTCCACCGTCACTGCACTGAGCATCTTCGGGTCGAGCCCGTTGTCGCGCAGCCAGCGGCCCGAGAAACCGAAATTGTCGAACGGCGTCTCCCCGCCCGCGAACTGGCCGGGCCCCGCCGAGACTGCGATGGCAAGGCGCGGGACGGCGACGAAGTCCTCGCCCCGCACGGACCGGGCGGTATTGTAGGATTTTTCCTCGGAAGCGCCGAGCTCGGACTCGCTGATCCCGAAGAATCCGGCCAGCGTGCGGCGGTCGCCCTCTTCCAGCTTGCGCGGACTGCCCTTGCGAATGAATTGCTGCAGATAGCTGGAATTCCGCCCGATCAAGGCAGAAAGCCGGGACAGGCTGATGCCCGAATTGTCCGAAAGCGCCAGCAATCGCTCGCGCACATCCACGCCAACGGGGTCCCGTGCCGTATCGCTACTGTCCGTCATTCTTCCTACATAGACGAAAGATTTTTCCTAGACAAGTAGGATTTGGCCACGCACGAATCATGGAACGGACGGCGAATCGGCTTGGAGGTTCAAAGGGTCAAATGCTCATCAGACGGATCGAAAAATTCCTGCGCGAACACGATATGCCGGCCACGAAATTCGGCCGGCTGGCGACGCATGACCCGCGTTTCGTGCTCGACCTTCGTAACGGCCGGATGCCGCGCACCGATATGGAACGGCGCGTCGACGGCTTTATGCGCAGCTACGGGGAGATGCGTCATGCGGGCTGATCCGATCGCTCTTTCGCCCGCCCCGCGACCCGCGCGTCGCTCCACGGGGGAACGTCTGCGCGGCGCAATGCTGGCCTTGGCCGGAGGACATGGCGAGTTCCTGCTCCATGCCGAAACCGCCTGGGCCAGCATCACCTTTGCCGGGACGCGGCATCGGTTGCGGATCGCCTTCGAAGGCGAAGCGGCTGTCGAGGCAGGGGAGGACCTGGTCGCCGCCCTGCCCGAACATGAGTTTGCCATCCCGCGCCAGCTAGTCGCCGATGCGACAGTATGCGGGGTGGAAAACACCCTGCTCCCCACACCGCGCATGGTGGTGGAGTGCGAGCTGTTGCTGCTGGAGGATGCCTAGGCGCAGCAGCGTGATGATTGTTGGGTTAAGGTGTGAACTTAGTGTGACCTTCCGCTGCCGTCGCGGGCGCTCAATAGCCCAAAGTCAGGTCGAACCGCGGCTCGACCGGCTCGCCCGCGACATAGCGGTGGCAGTTCGCCACGAACCTTTCCGCCGAGCGCTGGAACATCTTCGTCTGCGCCCGGCCGGACAAATGCATGGTGACATGGGCGTTGCCCAGCGACCATAGCGGATCGTCGGCGGGGAGCGGTTCGGGCGTCGTAACGTCGAGGAACGCCCCGCCGATGGCCTTGGCCTCGAGCGCGGCCACCAGCGCGGACTGGTCGACGACCTCGCCGCGCGCGATATTGACCAGCACGGCGCTCGATTTCATCGCCGCCAGTTCCGCGGCACCGATCATGCCGCTGGTTTCCGGCGTGGCGGGCACGGCGAGGATGACCCAGTCGAACTCGCCCAGCTTGCTGCGCCACTGGTCGGGCGTCAGCACGCCTTCGTCTCCGTTTCCTTTGGCGGAGCGCCGGACCACCGTCACCGCGACATCGAAGGCCTCCAGCCGCGGCTTGATCAGTTGTCCGATCGCCCCGTAGCCGAGCAGCAGCGCTTTCGATCCGGCCAGTTCGATCTTGCCCGGCGAATCCGCCAGCCATTCGTGCCGGTCCTGCGCGCGGACCACTTCGCGGTAGCCCTTGGCGTGGACCAGCATCCCCATCACGACATATTCGGCGATGGTGATGGCGTTGATGCCGACGCCGTTGGTGACCGTAACCCCCCGTTCCAGCATCAGTTGCTGCGGCAGGAAGTCGAGCCCGGCGTAGATCGAGCTGAACCACCTGAGCTTCTCCGCCCTCGTGACGGCCTCGACCATCGTCGCCTTGTCGTCGAGATCGAACCAGCCGATCTCGGCCTCGGGAGCGAACGCCAGCAATTCCTCGACAGAGGTGAAGAACTTCGCTTCAATGCCGGGCGGCAGATGCGGTTCGACCAAGGGACGGACGAGAGCGGACAGGACGGCAACGGGCATGCGGCACCTCTGGCATTATCTTCGGCGGGCCTGTCCTAGCGCGAACGGGCTTGCGGGCAACCGGCGATGAACGCAGCCGGCCTGCCGCGCCACGCGGTGATCGACGATTTCCTCGAGCAGGCGGTGGCACAGCAGCTGCTTGATCATGCGCTGGGCGGGCAGGGGCTGTTCGAACCGGCCGTGGTAACGGACCGCGGATCCTACCTTGTATCGGCGGAACACCGCCAGGCTTGCTCGACGTCCCACCTCGGACCCGCTGGCAGCCGCTTCATCGCCGCGGTCGAAGCGCATTTCGAACCGCTGTGCGCCGCGCTCGGCCTCGCCCCCTTCCCCATTATGGCGTGGGACGTGGAGATGGCCGCGCACCGCGACGGCGGCTTCTTTCGCGAACACATCGACACCATGACGGCCGAGAACCGCGAGACCCAGCCTGGCGACCGTATCATCAGCCTGGTCTGCTACCTGCACCGCCCGCGCGCCGCGTTCACCGGCGGCGATCTGGTACTGAAACCGTTCGTCGGCAACGCAGGCGAAGCGCGGATCGCGCCGCGGCACAACCGCCTGGTCGCCTTCCCCTCCTTCGCGCGTCACGAGGTCGAGCCGATCCGCGTGCCCGGCGACGCGTGGGAGGACGCGCGCTTCTCGATCAACTGCTGGCTGCTGCGGGCGCGCTAGGCGCCGGGCGGCAGGCTCAGCGTGGTTCGAAAGTCGAACGGGCGCGACACCAGCGACGGAACCCGCGCCGCATCGGGATGCGCCGGGTTCATCATCACAACGTCGGCTTCGGGCAGGACGGCGGATTGCACCGCCGCCAGCAGCGAGCGGCCCGAGGCGAGCCAGTCGTCGCCGATGCGGCGCTTCTCCGCCTGGTCGTGGGCAAAGGGCAGGCGTTCGGGGACAGCATCGATCTCGGTCCAGCCGAGCAGGTAGTCGTCGTCGATGCCGGCAAGGTCGCGCGGCAGGTAGCGCAGCACCACCAGCACCGCGAGGCCGGACTCGGAAGCGAAGTTCACCACCGGCCGCCCCGCCGAGACCCACCGCGCGCCATGCTTCTCCGGTCCCGACCCGTCGAGCGCCAGGTAAGGCGCGCGGGTGAGCCGCCAGAGCTTCAAGAGAGCTTCCACTCCCAGCCGAGCGGGTCGCCGTCCATCACTTCGACGCCCTTGGCCGCGAGTTCGTCGCGCAGCGCGTCGGAGCGGGCGAAGTCCTTGGCGGCGCGGGCCTCCTTGCGCTCGGCCAGCGCGGCTTCGATCTCGGCTTCGGTGATCTGCGCCTCCTTGGGTCGGATGCGCAGGTCGGCGCGGGTAAGCCCGAAAAGGTTTAGGCCGAGCACGGCATCCATCCGCTCGATCACAGCTCGCTTGATGCCGTCATCGACCTTCTTGGTCGCCAGCGCATCTTCGAGCGCGGTGACGGCGACGGCAGTATTGAGATCGTCGGCCATCGCCTCGTCGAACTTGGCCAGCGCGGGCGCAAACTTGGGATGATCAGTGGTGCCGCCGGCCGCCGCATCGGCCAGCCGCTCGACCGCCATCACCATCCGCTTCAGCCGCACAAGCGCCGCTTCCAGCCCCTCCCAGCTGAACTCCAGCTCGCTACGGTAATGCGCCTGCAGGCACATCATGCGGTAGGCGAGCGGGTGGAAACCCTTGTCGACCAGCAGTTGCAACCGCAGAAACTCGCCCGAGGACTTGGACATCTTCCCCGACCGTTCGACCAGGAAGTTGTTGTGCATCCAGATTGTCGCGCCGGAATTGCGCGCGTCGTCGAGGCCCCCAGAGTCCTTGGCGTTGCAGCAATAGGCCTGGTTCTGCGCGATCTCGTTCGGGTGGTGGATCTCGCGGTGGTCGATCCCGCCGGTGTGGATGTCGAAGGGAAAGCCCAATAGCGCCTCGCCCATCACGGAGCATTCGAGATGCCAGCCCGGCGCGCCCTTGCCCCAAGGCGAATCCCATTCCATCTGCCGCGTCTCGCCCGGCGGGGTCTTGCGCCAGATAGCGAAATCGGCGGCGTTGCGCTTGCCTTCGACGCTCTCGATCCGGCCTTCGCCGTCCTCTGTGACGGCACGCGCCAGCCGGCCATAGTCGGCCACGGTCGAGACATCGAAATAGAGCCCGCTGTCGAGTTCATAGCAATGCTCGGGCGCGATCCGCTTGCCCCACTCGATCATCGCCGCGACATATTCGGTCGCGCGCGGGTGTTGCTTGGGCTGCACGTTGAGCCGGGCCAGATCGCGCTCGAAATCCTCCTGGTAGAATTTCGCGATATCCCACGCGCTCTTGCCCTCGCGCGCGGCCATCTTCTCCATCTTGTCCTCGCCCTCGTCGGCGTCGGAAGTGAGGTGGCCGACAT
Source organism: Parerythrobacter aurantius (assembly GCF_045291475.1). Classification (NCBI taxonomy): domain Bacteria; kingdom Pseudomonadati; phylum Pseudomonadota; class Alphaproteobacteria; order Sphingomonadales; family Erythrobacteraceae; genus Parerythrobacter; species Parerythrobacter aurantius. The sequence continues at coordinate 1,934,408 of NZ_CP147985.1, read as the reverse complement.
CGGTGATGTTGATGACGTGGGTGAGCTTGTAGCCCTTCCACTGCAACGTCCGCCCCAGCGTGTCCGCAAACACGTAAGCGCGCATGTTGCCGATGTGCTGGTAGTTGTAGACCGTCGGCCCGCAGGAATAGACCCGCGCCTCCGGCGGTTGAGCCGGATCACCAACAACGCCGGTGTGGACGGGCTGGAACTCCTCCAGCTGGCGGGTCAGGCTGTTGAACAGCTTGAGGGGGGTGTCGGTCATGGTGGCGGCGCTTTGCTAGGCACCGCCCGCAAGGTCAATCCCAACCTTCCCAGCGCACGCTCTCGTCAATCGGCGCACGGGCGACGGGGAAGTTGTTCACCGGCGCATCGGGGTCGCGATAGCCGATTGCGACGCCGCAGAAGAAGATGTGGTCATCGGGGATATCTACCATCTCGCGGATCTGCGGGGTGTAGACCGCCCACGCCTCCTGGAAACAGGTGTCGAGGCCCTCTTCGCGGCACAGCAGGCCGATGGTCTGGAGCCACATGCCGATATCGCTCCACTGCGGCGGGCCCATGTAGCGGGGGGTGTGGACCAGCATTAGTACCGGTGCCCCGAAAGCGCGGAAGTTGTTGGCGAACCACATCAGCCGCTGCCCCTTGTCCTCCTTGGCGATTGCGAGCGCGCCATACATGTCCTCGCCCACCCCGCGGCGGCGCAGCTCATACGCGCCGTCGAGCTCGGGCGGATAGACGTGGTATTCAGGCGCGAAGGCCTCGCGCCCCTTGGGCAGGTCCTGCGCGATGCGCGCGAACAGCGTCTGCATCGGCGCGCCGGTGAGGATGATGCCATGCCACGGCTGGGTGTTGCCCCCGGAAGGGCTGCGCTGCGCCGTTTCGAGGATGCGGGTGAGCGTGGCCTGCTCGACAGGTTTGTCGAGGAAAGCGCGCACGGAGCGGCGGGTCTGGACGGCTTCGGTGACGTTCATCTGGTCCTCATCAGAATCTTCAGCCGGTCAACCAGCGATCGGTTGCGTGGGTTCTCGAACGCATCCTCGAGCAGGCCAGCGCTTTCCGCTTCATGCAAAGCCAGAACCGCCGCTTTTCTCGCCTCTGCACGGATATCGACAATCGTCAGAGTGGGAAGGGCAATTTCGGGATGAAAAGCACACATGCGAGCGAAGAAGAACACCTCATGCAGGGGCTCACCGTCGTGCCAGGTTGTCATCACGAAATTGTCGTCTGAAACGTCAGCGTATCCAGCCTTCCTGTGCATCGCGTGATCGACGCTATCATCCCACGACGTACAGTCGCGACCCCAGGCCATCATGTAGAGACAGCCTGATTCGACAATCCAGTCGCTAACTCTCTCCTGCCAATCGGCTTCGCAATCCTGCCCGACAAGGACCATCATGCGGCGAGGTTGACGAGTGATGTGGGGCAGGTCGCTCCCTGCGGGCAGATGGACGTACTCGACCACCTCTTCGCCCATCACTCCACCTCGAACAAATCGGCCAGCTGCTCGATGATCGTCCCGCCGAGTTGCTCCACATCCATGATCGTCACCGCGCGCTTGTAGTATCGGGTCACGTCGTGCCCGATGCCGATGGCGACGAGCTGCACGGGGCTCTGCTTCTCGATCCAGTCGATCACCTTGCGCAAATGGCTTTCGAGGTAGCCCGCGCTGTTGACGCTGAGTGTGCTGTCGTCGACCGGGGCGCCGTCGCTGATGACCATCAGGATGCGGCGATCCTCGGGTCGGGCGATCAGGCGGTTGTGCGCCCATAGCAGCGCCTCGCCGTCGATGTTTTCCTTCAGCAGCCCCTCGCGCATCATCAGGCCGAGGTTGCGGCGGGCGCGGCGCCAGGGTTCGTCGGCCTTCTTGTAGAGGATGTGGCGCAGATCGTTGAGGCGGCCGGGCTGCGCCGGCTTGCCGTCGGCGAGCCATTTCTCTCTGGACTGCCCGCCCTTCCAAGCGCGGGTGGTGAAGCCGAGGATCTCGGTCTTGACCCCGCAGCGTTCGAGAGTGCGGGCTAGGATATCGGCGCTGATCGCGGCGATGCTAATCGGGCGTCCGCGCATGCTGCCGGAATTGTCGATCAGCAGGGTGACGATGGTGTCCTTGAATTCGGTGTCGCGCTCGATCTTGTAGCTGAGCGAATGGCCCGGGCTGATGACCACGCGGGCGAGCCTTGCGGCATCGAGCAGCCCTTCCTCCTGGTCGAAATCCCAGCTGCGGTTCTGCTGCGCCATCAGGCGGCGCTGGAGCCGGTTGGCGAGCCTTGTGACTACGCCCTGCAGGCCGGTCAGCTGGCTGTCGAGATAGGCGCGCAGCCGGTCGAGTTCCTCGGCATCGCACAGCTCGGGAGCCTCGACGACTTCGTCGAAAGCCTCAGTAAAGGGCTTGTAGTCGAAGCTTTCGGGAATGTCGGTCCACGGACGGTTGGGGCGGACCGGCATCATGCCTTCCTCGCCCTCGTCGCCGGCCTCGCCATCGGCCATTTCGTCGGAGGCTTCGACCTCGCTTTCGCCGTCGGCCTCGCCTTCCTGCTGCTCGCCGGCCATTTCGGCGGGCTGCGGCTGCTGGTCGCCGGCGGCTTCGTCCTCGTCGCCCTCGTCCTGTTCTTCCTCGCCCTGCTGGTCGTCCTCGCCGTTCTCGCCCGCATCGTCAGGCGCGTCGGTCGGCTGGGTCAGCTCGAGATGCTGAAGCATGTCGAGCGCGAGCGACTGGAACGCCTTCTGGTCACCAAGCGAACCGGCCAGCGCTTCGAAGTCGTCGCCGGTGCGGGCCTCGATGAATTCGCGGACCATCTCGACGCCCGCCTTGGCGCGGGGCGGGATCGGCTTGCCGGTCAGCGCCTCGCGCAGCATCAGGCCGAGCGCGGTCTGGAGCGGGACCTCGCTCTCGTTCTGGGCGCGGGCGATGGGATCGGTGGCGGTGCGCAGTTCCACCGCCGCATCAAGATTGCCCGAGATACCGGAATAGTTGTTCGAACCAATCGCCTCGTAGCGGACCTGTTCGACCATGTCGTAACAGGCGCGGGCAATCGGTTCGGACGGCGCCCCCCGATCGTGCAGCGCCTGGTTGTGATGGCGCAGCTTGAGCGCGAAACTGTCGGCAAAGCCGCGCGCTTCGGCGGCCTGTTCGCGCGGGACATTGCGGCCGGGCAAGGGAACGCGGAAGTTCTTGCCCTGCGCACTGGGGCTGTCGGCGCTCCAAGCCACTTCGACCTCGGGCTCATGCGCGAGCGCGCGCGCCGTGCCGGTCAGGGCGCGCTTGAACTGGTCGAGGGGGCTTTCGTCGCTCAACGCCGCCTGCCTTTAGAGGATACTCTGCCCGGTCGAGGCCCAGTCCTTGAGGAAGCCTTCGATACCCTTGTCGGTCAGCACATGCCTGGCGAGGTCCATGATCACCTTGGGCGGTGCGGTCATGACGTCCGCACCGATGCGGGCGCTTTCGAGCACATGAGTGGTGTGGCGTACGCTGGCGACGAGGATCTCGGTGCCGAAATCGTAATTGTCGTAGATCAGCCGGATATCGCGGATGAGGTCCATCCCGTCCATGCCGTTGTCGTCATGTCGCCCGACGAAAGGCGAAACGAAGGTCGCCCCCGCCTTGGCCGCGAGCAGCGCCTGGTTGCCGCTGAAGCACAGGGTCACATTGACCATGGTGCCATCGCCCGTCAGCGCCTTGCAGGTCTTGAGCCCGTCGATGGTCAGCGGCACCTTGATGCAGACATTGTCGGCGATCTTGCGAAGTACCTCGGCCTCTTTCATCATCGTCGCGTGATCGAGCGCGACCACTTCGGCGCTGACCGGGCCATCGGTGATGCCGCAGATTTCCCTCGTCACTTCCATGAAATCCCGCCCCGACTTGGCGATCAGGCTGGGGTTGGTGGTGACGCCGTCGAGCAGGCCGGTGGCGGCCAGTTCCCGGATTGCGTCGATTTCGGCGGTGTCGGCGAAGAATTTCATGGGTCGGCGCGCTCCGGCAAGGGTGATTCCCGGTCTCCCTACCGAAGCGCGCGCATGGGGGCTAGCCCCGCCAATGGTCGCGTTTGAGCTAGAACCGCGAGGCCGCGCCGAACACGCCGATCAGCAACGGATCGCGGGTGCTGCGCGGATCGGCGCGGATCGCGGCCTCCTCGCGGCCGAGCTCGTTCCAGATCGTATCGTTGACCCGGTTGCCCAGCCGGCTCGCAACCCCGCGCACGTCCACGCCGGTCAGTGCGTTGATTGCCTGCCCGACCAGCGGATCGTCGGCCAGCCGGATGGCATCGGTCAGGCCGGGGACCATGGCGTCGAGCAGCGCGAGGCCGATGTCCTGCCGCAGATAATCGGTCGCAGCGCTCGGCCCGCCACGGACAAGGTCGACGGCATTCTGCAACCCGATGACCCGCACCGCGTCGGTCACGATGGGGGCCGCCCGGTAGCTCGCGTCGATGGCGAAATCGGCGAACACTCCTTCCAGCCGGTCCTTGAACAGCGCAGAAGTGAGGATGTTGGACAGCACATCCCCGCGCGCGCCCAGCAACTGGCCCAGCCCGATCCGGGCCACCTGTTCGTCCCAGAAGCCGCCGTCCGCGGCAAGCCGTGCAAATGCCCGCTCGCTCGACAGCAGCAGCAGGCGCCGGACGGCTTCGGTCAGGCTGAAGCCGCCGCCCATGGTGGTGCAGGCCGGCAGCGCCAGCAGCGCGGTCGCGGCAGTCCCGGCCAGCATCGAACGGCGGGTGATAATCTCAGTCATTTCTTCGCCTCCTTGGCTTGTCGCGCTCACCTGCCAGTCTCCATATGATGGCAAGATGAACCGCGCGCGCCTCCTCACACTCAACGCCGCCCTGCCGGTGCTCGACTACCGGGTGCCGGAAGGGATGACGGTTGTGCCCGGCAGCGTTGTGATCGCCCCCCTCGGCCCGCGCGAAATCCTCGGCGTGGTGTGGGAGGAGGAACGCCTTCCGGGCCAATCGGTGCCCGAGGAAAAACTGCGTCCCTTGCGCGACATCGTCCCGATTCGGCCGTTGCGGGCCGAACTCCGGCGACTGATCGAATGGACGGCGGATTATTATTGCGCGCCGATGGGCGCGGTGGCGCGCATGGTGCTGGCGAGCGGCGGTGCGATGCGCGGCCCCTCGACCGTGACCGAATACCGGCTCACTGGAGGGATGCCCGAACGCATGACACCGCAGCGCGAGAAGGCGATGGAGCGGCTGGAGGGCGAACAGGCGACGATCCGCGAGTTGGCGGACCTCGCCGATGTGTCCGAAGGCGTGCTGCGCGGCCTTGTCGGCCAAGGAGTGCTGGAGCCGGTCGTTGTCGATATCGACCGGCCCTACCCCCGTGCCCTGCCCGATTTCGCGACCCCGGAACTTTCGCCCGACCAGCACACGGTGGCCGGCGAATTGGTGGCAGCGGTGGAGGCGCGCAAATTCTCACCCATCCTGCTCGACGGGGTCACCGGATCAGGCAAGACCGAAGTCTATTGCGAGGCCATTGCCGCAGCCCTGAGCATGAACCGTCAGGTGCTGGTCCTGCTGCCGGAAATCGCGCTGACCGAGGCTTTCCTGCGCCGGTTCGCAGACCGTTTCGGCGCGGCGCCCGTCGTCTGGCATTCGAGCCAGAAATCGACCGAGCGGCGGCGGGCATGGCGGGCCATCTCGACCGGCGAGGCGCAAGTGGTGGTGGGCGCGCGTTCGGCGCTTTTCCTGCCCTACGCGAACCTCGGGCTGATCGTGGTCGACGAGGCGCACGAAGTCAGCTTCAAGCAGGATGACGGCGTGCGCTACAACGCCCGCGACGTAGCGGTGATGCGCGGCCATTTCGAAGCGCTGCCGGTGGTGCTGGCCAGCGCCACCCCAGCGCTCGAAAGCCTGCAAATGGCCGAGAGCGGAGTCTATCGCAAACTCGACCTGCCGAGCCGCTTCGGCGCAGCGCAACTGCCCGCCATTTCACTGATCGACCTGACCGAGGAAAAGCCCGAGCGCGGTCGCTGGCTGGCCCCGCGCCTCGCCCGCGAACTCTTTGCCCGGATGGAGCGCGGCGAGCAGTCGCTGCTGTTCCTCAACCGGCGGGGCTACGCCCCGCTGACGCTGTGCCGCAATTGCGGCCACCGTTTCCAGTGCGCCAATTGCAGCGCCTGGCTGGTCGAACATCGCTTCAGCCGCAAGCTCGCCTGCCACCACTGCGGGCACGAGGAACCCCAGCCGCCGCGCTGCCCGGAATGCGGCGAACCCGATTGTCTCGTTGCCTGCGGCCCGGGAGTCGAACGGATCGCCGACGAGGTGGCCGAGATCATTCCGGAAGCACGCGTGGCGGTGGCGACGTCCGACACGCTCGGCACGCCGGACAAGGCCGCCGAGTTCGTCGCCATGGCCGAGACGGGAGCAATCGACGTGATTGTCGGCACGCAGCTGGTGACCAAGGGATTCCATTTCCCCGAATTGACGCTGGTCGGTGTGGTCGATGCCGACCTAGGCCTCGAAGGCGGGGATTTGCGTGCGGCAGAACGTACCTACCAGCAGGTGGCGCAGGTCGCCGGACGTGCCGGTCGCGGATCGAAACCGGGCGAGGTGCTGATCCAGACGCGTCATCCCGACGCACCGGTGATCGCGGCCCTCGCCAGCGGCGACCGCGACGCCTTCTATGCTACCGAAACCGAGGCCCGCCGCCATGCCGGCGCCCCGCCCTTCGGCCGCTGGGCCGCGATCATCGTGTCGAGCGAGGACGAGGCCGAAGCGCGCGATGCTGCCCGCCGGATCGGCGATACACGCCCAAGGATCGAGGACATCGCCATCCTCGGCCCCGCCCCGGCCCCGATGGCGTTGCTGCGCGGCCGCTATCGCTACCGCCTGCTGATCAACGCCCGCCGCTCGGCCCGCGTGCAGGACGCGATCCGCGACTGGCTCGCGCCGCTGGACTTGCCGCGCGGAGTGCGCGTATCGGTCGATATCGATCCCTATAGCTTCGTCTGAGAGGAACCTGCCCGATGCTCACCGTCCACCACCTGCGCCTGTCGCAATCCGAACGCATCGTGTGGCTGTGCGAGGAGCTGGGGATCGATTACGAGGTCAGGCTCTACACCCGGCGGACCGACAACAACCTCGCGCCCGACGAATACAAGGCGCTGCATCCGATGGGCATCGCGCCGGTCATCACCGACGGCGACTTCGTGCTGGGCGAAAGCGGCGCGATCATGGACTGGATCATCGCGCAATACGGGGACCGCGGGCTCGTGCCGACGAAGGACCACCCCGATTTCGCCGACCACCTGTTCTATTATCACTGGGCCAATGCGACCTTCATGACCAACGGCATGATGGCGCTGGTCGCCGGCCGCATGGTGGAAGGCGGGCAGATCCCGCCCTTCGTCGCCGACCGCAACGCCAAGGGCTGGGCCATTGTCGAAAAGCGGCTGGGCGAGGCCGACTATTTCGGCGGCTCGCAACTGACAACGGCAGACATCATGATGGGCTTCCAGCTCACCACCAGCCGCGCGATGAGCGGCATGGGGATTGACGGCATGCCCAACCTGCAGGCCTATCTCAAGCGCATCGGAGAGCGTCCAGCCTACCAGGCGGCGATGGCCAAGGCCGAGCCGGGGATGCCGCCCAAGCTCGACTAGGGGTTCTAGCGCGCCCTGCCCCAAGGGGCAGCTTGGCAACGCTTTGCAGGCTCGCGCATTGGGCTTGGTATGCCTACCGACAGTCCGATCCTCGTTCCCATCCTCGGCGACCAGCTTACCCGCACGCTCGCCTCGCTGCGGGGGCGGGCAAAGGACGATACCGTCATCCTCATGATGGAGGTGTGGGACGAGGCGACCTACGTCAAACACCACCAGCAGAAGATCGCCCTGATCTTCTCCGCCATGCGGCATTTCGCGGCCGAACTCGAAGATGCCGGCTGGACTGTCGACTACGTCAGGCTGACCGACGAGGACAACGCGGGCAGCTTCACAGGCGAAGTCGCCCGCGCCATCGAACGCCATGGCCCGCGCGAGGTGCGCGTCGTCGAGGCGGGCGAATGGCGGGTGCAGCAGGCGATGGATGAATGGGCCGACAAGTTCCCCTGCCCCGTCACGATCCTGCCGGACGACCGCTTCCTGTGCTCCAAGGCCGGATTCGCCGACTGGGCCGAGGGGCGCAAGACATTGCGGATGGAATTCTTCTACCGCGAAATGCGCCGCAAGACCGGCCTGCTGATGGACGGGGGCGAGCCGGAAGGCGGCCAGTGGAACTACGACAGCGAGAACCGCAAGCCGCCCAGGGAGGGCCTCTCCGCCCCGCAGCGCCCGCTGTTCGAGCCGGACGCGATCACCCGCGAAGTGCTCGAGCTGGTGGCGGATCGGTTCGGCGAGCACTTCGGCGATCTCGAGCCCTTCCGGTGGCCCGTCACCCGCAATGAGGCTGAGCAAGCTGCCGATGCCTTCCTTGCCGAACGGCTGGCGAAGTTCGGCGACTACCAGGACGCCATGGTGCATGGCGAGAACGACCTGTTCCATTCCATGCTCTCGACCAGCATCAACCTCGGGCTGCTCGATCCGGTCGAACTATGCCGCCGGGCGGAAGAGGAGTACCGCGAGGGGCGCGCGCCGCTCAATGCGGTCGAGGGATTCATCCGCCAGATCATCGGCTGGCGCGAATATGTCCGCGGCTTCTACTGGTACAGGATGCCGGGCCTCGCCGAAGCGAACGAACTCGAGGCAACGCGGCCGCTGCCCGAATTCTACTGGACCGGCGAGACCGATATGCGCTGCCTCGCCGACTGCGTCCGCTCGACCCGCTCCAACGCCCATGCCCATCACATCCAGCGGTTGATGGTGCTGGGCAACTTCGCCTTGATCGCCGGGATCGAGCCGAAGGCGGTGCAGGACTGGTACCTGGCCGTCTATGCCGACGCCTACGAATGGGTCGAGCTGCCCAATGTCAGCGCCATGGTGCTCTATGCCGACGGCGGCGTGCTGGCCTCGAAGCCCTATGCCGCCTCGGGCAATTACATCAACAAGATGAGCAATTATTGCTCAGGCTGTTCCTACTCGCCAGCCAAGAAGACCGGCGAAGGCGCCTGCCCCTTCAACCCGCTCTACTGGCACTTCATGGCCCGCCACCGCGACCGGCTGGAGCAGAACCCGCGCATCGCGCGCATCTACGCCACATGGGACCGGATGGGCGAGGCGAAACAGCGAGAGTACCTGGACAGCGCCGATGTCTTCCTCGCCTCGCTCGAGCCCGCCCGCGAAGGCTGGGCGCGCTAGCTCAATCCTCCCGCGACCACCACGGGCGCATGATCTGGCCCCGGTCCATCGCCAGCTTGACCAGCCAGAGTCCGAAAGTGGTCGCCACGATAAGCGCGATGAGCGAGGCTTCCAGCCCGAAGGGCGCGCCCGACAGTATCGGGTTGCCGCCCAGCTGCGCGGTGACCATACCGTCCACATCGTAGCCCGAAACCGGCACGTCCCAGACCAGCCCCTGCGTCACGTTCCAGCCGAAGTGAAGCCCGATGGGTGCCCACAGAGAACGGGTCAGCATATAGGCCCCGCCCAGCAGGATCCCCGCTTCCATCGCAATGGCGAAGCTGCTGAACCAGGTGGCATTGGCGTTCCACAGGTGCAGCAGGCCGAACAGCGCGGAACTGACCAGCAGCGCGGCCCAGCTCCCGGCGAACTCTTCCGTCCAGCGGAACAATACGCCGCGGAACAGCAGTTCCTCGAAAAAAGCCGCGTTGATCCCGGCAATGAACAGCAGCCAGACCCAGCTCTGCATCCCGCCCCGGCCTACGATCCAGTACACCCCGAGGATCGCAGCGAGTCCCACGATCAGCGTCATGATCCCGAAGGCACCCGCAGTGCCAAGACCGAGGTCGCGGAACGCGTGCTCGATGGCAAGATCGTCATGCTTGCGCGCACCGAGGTTGCGGATGACGATCTTGTAGAGGCCGAACAAAACCAGCGTGTGCAGCACCACCCCGATGATGACGCCTGCGGTACTTTCGCCCATGGCAAACTTGTCGAGCAGGCGCGCGACCACGAAGCCGAGTGCGGCGCTGGTCCCCAGGATCAGGGCACCGGCAATCGCCATCGTGACGAGCGGGAAATCGACGACCCGGCGCCAAAGCGGTTGCGGAGTCGATTGGGTCAGCGTGGTCATGCGACGTTCTCTTTCGCCTGTTGCAAGCGTTTGCCGACGGGGACGACATTGTGCCTGCCGTGTCAATGGCGCGGACCGGCGGATGCCGGGCCTGTCCCGTTTCGCGGCTCCCTTAGGGGCCAGAAGTTAACGAGAGCCCGAGACGGAGCCGGGCCTGCTGGCCGATGGTTTCGGCGACTTCCGCATAGAGATGGGCGAAGGCCGCCGATGCGCGCCAGGCCGCACCTACGCTGCGATACTCGTCCCACCCCTCCGGCTCTGTCAGGACGACACCATCGAGCCCGCTGGCATCCGAGGCAATGTAGAGCTCGGGCAGGAGCGCAAGTCCCACGCCCGATGCCGCCATCTGCCGCAGGGCCTCGAGACTGGTCCCCCTATAGTCGGCCAGGATGCTGGCACCGAGCCTGGCGCAGACGGCTTCGATCTGGCGGTGGTAATGATGCCGATGGTCGAGCGTCAGGAAGGTGCGCCCGGCGAACGCGCCTGCCGGCAGCCGTCCCGCCGAGGCCAGCGCATCGTCCGGCGGAGCGACGATGCGCAGCCGTTCGCGGAACAGGGGTTCGACCTGTAGGCCGCGCGGTGCGATGGGCAATGGCGACAGGACCATGTCGAGTTCGCCTGCCGCCAGCTCGGCTTGCTGCTCCGCCGGGATGCCTTCGCGGATGTAGAGCCTGAGGTCTGGATACCTGCGATGGAGTTCGCGGATCACCTGCGGCATCAGATAGGGCCCGATGGTCGGAGTGACACCGAAGCGGATCGTTGCCGCCGGCCGGGCCGCCAGCCGGTCGGCAGCTTCCCCGAAGTCGCGCACCGCGCCGAGGATTTGGCGCGCGGGTTGCAGCAGTTGGCGGCCTGACGGAGTGAGCTGGAGCCCCCTCGGCACCCGTTCGAACAGACGCATCCCCAGGCGGTCCTCCAGTAAGCGCAACTGCTGGCTCAGCGCCGGCTGCGTCAGCCCCAGCTGCGTCGCCGCATCGCTCATGTTCCCCGTCTCCGCGATCCGGGCAAAGATTTCGAACTGACGCAGCGTGACCATCGTGTCATTAGACTTGCTTATATATTTTTCGCAATCCATGTTATTTGATTATCAGGATGCGCGTCGGCATTGGCCCGCGACCAATGAAGGGCTGCGTCGACGCGCGTTGAAGGAACGCGGGGCGGGCCTGCGGCAGGGGATCTTATCTTGGATCAGCTTTCTGCAACACTGCTATCGGCACCGGTGCTCTTCTTCGTGCTCGGCGCTCTCGCAGCTGCTGCCAGATCGGACTTGGCGGTACCGGAAACCATCGCCAAGGGCATGTCGCTCTACCTCATGGCCGCCATCGGCCTCAAAGGCGGCGTCGAGGTCGCCACGGCGGGCATCGGATCCGACCTGCTCAAGGCGATGGGCGTCGGCGTGCTGCTGAGCGCCCTCATCCCCTTCGTCGTCGCGCCGGTGCTCACCGGCTTCGGCAAGCTCGACCGTACCAATGCGGGGGCCGTCGCGGCGCATTATGGCTCCGTCAGCGTCGTGACCTTCGTCACCGCCAGCCAGGTCTACGGCAACGACGGTTTCGCCATTGCCGGCTTCATGGTGGCCGTGCTGGCGATGATGGAGACGCCGGCGATCCTCTCCGGCCTGTTCATCGCCCGGCGGCAGGGCGGTATGGAGTTTTCGCCGGGCCTGCTGCGCGAGGTGTTCTTCAACGGCTCGGTCGTCCTGCTGATCGGCAGTTTCATCATCGGCATCCTGATCGGAAAGGACGGCTACGAACCCATTTCCCCGCTCTTCAAGGCCGGTTTCACCGGGGTGCTGTGCCTTTTCCTGCTGGATATGGGGCTGATCGCGATGCGGCGTATCCTGCAGACCCGGGCGCTGACCCTGCGGCTGGCCGCGCTGGCGATCGCCTTCCCGATCGTCAACGGGACGGTGGGTGTCATGCTGGGCACCGCGATCGGTCTCGACATGGCGTCTGCCGCTGCGCTCGGCGTCCTTGCCGCCAGCGCGTCCTACATCGCGGTTCCTGCCGCCATGCGCCTGTCCTTGCCGCAGGCCGATGCCGGGCTCTATCTGGCCATGTCGCTTGGCGTGACCTTCCCGTTCAATATCGTGCTGGGCATCCCGCTGTTCCGGTGGATGGCCGAGACTTTCGGAGCTTTGTCGTGATGCATACTACCCCGCGCGATCGTATCGAGGTTCTCGTCGACGCCCCGTTGACCCCGCGCCTTGCGCGCCTGGCAGCCGATGCCGGCATATCCGGGCACACGCTGATCCGCACCGAAAGCGGGCGCGGGGCCCATGGCGCCTGGTCGGAAGATCTGATCAGCGGCGCCACGGCGAAGTATATCTTCCTCGCCGTGGCGAACCGGGAGAAGGCCGACCGGTTCCTCGAGATGCTGGAGCCCTTGCTGGAAAGCCACGGGCTGGTCGTGCTGCGTTCCTCGGCCGAGGTGCTGCGACCCGACAAGTTCTAGGCCGGCCGGTCCCTGCCATAGGGCGCGATATCGCCTGCAAAGACCGCCTTCGCCTGTTCGGACAGCCATGCCATGGCGGCAGCCCACGGTCCGTGGCCGTAACTGATCCGGGCCACGCCGAGCGCTGCGAGTTCGGCCCTGGTCCCGCGTCCCGGTGCCCACAGGACGTTGACCGGCAGGGGCGAGCGTTCGCAGATGGCGGCGATGGTCGGATGGTCGCCGAGGAAGGGGACGAACAGGCTGTTCGCGCCCGCTTCTGCAAAGGCCTCGGCGCGGGCGATGACGTCGTCCACCAGCGCGGGGGTGTAGTCTTCCAGCTTTTTGCCGAGATAGACGTCGGTGCGGGCGTTGACCCACAGGCCGGCACTGGCGACGGCGGCGACCCGCGCGGCGGCTTCGGCGATCGGCAGCAGCACGGTCTGACCCGGGGCGCGGTCTTCGAGGTTAACGCCGACCGCCCCCGCCTCGGCCACGGCAGCGGCCGAGCGGGCGACTTCTTCGGGCGTGTCGCCATAGCCTGCCTCCATGTCCACGCTCACCGGCAGCTCGGTCACGCCCACGACCTGGCGGCAATTGGCCAGTGCTAGATCGAAGGGAAAGGTCTCGCCGTCCTTGTAGCCATGCGCCTCGGCCACGCCGTAGCTGCCGGTGGCGATCGCCTTCGCGCCCGCGGCCGCTACAGTATTGGCACTGCCTGCATCCCAGATATTGAAGATGATCAGCGGGTCGCCCGGCACGTGCAGCGCGGCAAAGGTATCGTACTTGCTCACTTCGCTTCTCTCTTCAGAAGTTCGGATTTGATTTCGAGGCCGTAGGCGTATCCGCCCAGCGTGCCGTCGGCCGCGATGACGCGGTGGCACGGGATCAGCACCGCGACATGGTTCGCGCCATTGGCGCTGCCGACCGCGCGGCTGGCCTTGGGATTGCCGATCGCGGCGGCCTGTTCGCCATAGCTGCGGGTTTCGCCCGGCGGAATTTCGCGCAAAGCCTGCCAGCAGCGTTGCTGGAAGGCGGTTCCCTTGACGTCGAGCGGGATGTCGGCGCCCGTCCCGGGTTGCTCGACCGCTGCGACGACGCGCTCGAACAGTTCGCTGAACGCCGCGCCGCCCTGGACCAGCTTGGCCTTGGGGAAACGGGCGCGCAGGTCCTCCTCGCCCCCCCTTCCCTTGGCGTTGAAGCTGAGGCAACACACGCCCTTTTCGGTCGCGGCGACCAGCATCGGGGCGATGGTGGTCTCGACGATCGCGTAGTGGATGGTGCGGCCCGCGCCGCCGTTCTTCCAGTCGCTGGCGCTCATGCCCAGTTTCCCCTGCATCGCATCGTAGAAGCGGCTCGGCGCCTCGTATCCGGCATCGTAGATCGCATCGGTGACCTTGTCCGCACCGACCAGCGCCTCCCTCGCCCGTTCCTCGCGCAAGGCGCGGGCATAGGCGGCGGGCGAAAGGCCGGTGGCGCGGGTGAAGACGCGCTGGAAGTGAGTGGGCGAATAGCCGGTCAGCTGGGCCAGTTCGTCGAGCGTCGGCGCGCCGCCGCTGGACTTGATCTCGTCGATCGCCGCCAGCACCGCCGCCTCGTCGCGCCCTACCTCGTCGGGCAGGCAGCGCTTGCAGGCGCGCAGGCCCGCCGCGCGCGCCTCGGCACCGTTCGTGAAAAATCTGACATTGTCCCTGTGCGGATGGCGCGCGGCGCAGCTAGGGCGGCAATAGATGCCGGTCGTCAGCACGCCGGTGACAAAGCGCCCGTCGAACCTTCGGTCGCGGCGCATCACGGCATCCCAGCAGGCTGTATCGTCCATGGTCATCGGTTCCTTCCTAGTCGGTGAGCGCGCGATATGCACGGGGGGACAGCCCGATGCGTCCCGAAGCTTGCGGTCAAAGCCTTTGCCCGCCAAACACCGCGGGATGTTGCGCCTCCTAGCCCTGTTCGCCGTTCTCCTTGGCCTGTCGCTGGGCACGCCGGCACCCCTTTCGGCCGATCCTGCCGACATCCAGGCGGCCGCCCGCGGAGTCGTCCGCGTGGTCATCATCGGCAGTGAAGGCGGGGAAGTCTTCCCGCTCAGCCACGGGACCGGATTCGCTGTCAGCCCGACGAGAATCGTTACCAACGCCCATGTCGTGCGCGACGCGGCAATGGACGAGGAACTGCGTATAGGCATCGTGCCGAGCGACGGCGATGATGCGAGCTATGCCCGGATCGTCATGGTCGATGCAGCACGCGACCTCGCGCTGCTGGAGATCACGGGCAGCCTGCGCCTGCCGCCGCTGACCCTGGCAGGCACACGCGAAAGCGAAGGGGCCGAAGTCGTCTCCGTCGGCTATCCGATGAACGTCGATCGGGCGCAGGGGCTGGAGATCGGCGATATCTTCAGGCCGCAACCGACGGTCAACAGCCGCGGCTTCGTCAGCGGCCAGCGGCCGAGCCGACAATTCGATTCCATCCTTCACACCGCGCCGATCGCGCGTGGCAATTCCGGTGGGCCGCTGCTCGACCAGTGCGGGCGGGTGCTGGGAGTCAACAGCTTCGGGGCCGAAAGCGACGGGGCCGACGCGGAATTCTATTTCGCCGTTTCCAACCGCGAACTCGTCCCATTCCTGCGCGACAACGGGGTGGCGGCGCGGGTGAGCAACGGGCCCTGCCGTTCGCTGGCGGAACTCGATGCTGAAGAGCAGGCCCGCTTGCGCGCGGAGCAGGAGCAGGCCCGCGCCGACCTTGCCGCCCGGAGCGAAAGCCAGCGGGAAAAACGCGCCCGGGCCGAGCTGGAGGCCGGCATGGCCGTACAGGCAGAGCGCGAGAACCGCATGGCCATGGCGCTGGTGCTGCTACTCGTTGCAGCGGGGTCCGGCTTCGCGTTCAGCCAGTTGCGGAATTCACCGGGCCGGGAACGGCACGCCCGCATTGCCGCAGGCGTCGCTGGCGTGGCCCTGGTCGCCGCGCTGGCGCTGTGGTTCACCCGTCCCGGTCTCGACGAGATCGACCGCCGCGTGGCCGAGACCATGACCGAAGAGGACGCAGATGCAAACGGGTCCGAACCGTCAAGCGCTACTTCGTCGGATGCGAAACTCGCGTGCACCCTGGTTCCGGAGCGCAGCCGCATCACCGGCGATCCTGCACCGACCGTCGAGTTCGACTGGACCGCCGGAGGCTGCGTCAACGGGCGCACGCAGTACGGTTTCAAGTCGGGCGAATGGAGCCGGGTGTTCGTGCCGAACGACGAAGCCGCCGTCTCGGTCGCGCGCTACGATCCCGAAACCCGCACCTACCGCACCGACCGCTACCTCCTCACCGCCAGCGCCATGGCCGAGGCGCGCAAGGCGCGCGAGGCCTATTCGACCCCGACCTGCAAGACCGAAGACGCCGCCGCCAAGCTGGGCGACCTGCAAAACGCAGTTACGAGCAAGCTGCCCGAGCAGCCGAACGAGCGGTTGGTGTATAAGTGTGAGGTGAAGAAATGAGCCGGACACAGTTGCTCATGATGGTAACGGCCGCAGTAGCACTGGTAACAGGCACATGGACTATCGGCCACTTCCATACTTCTAAGTCGGCGTTACCGAACGCAATCGATACAGAGTATCCCCTTGATGGGTTCGATCCCAATACTCCTGCCTCAATGGTTAATGAGAAGCAGCTCCAGAAGTTGGCCGTCAGCAGTTGTCGATGTGCCGGCGAAGCTGGAGAATCAGGGGAAAATGCCTGTTGGGCCGACTACAAAGCGGCGATTTCGAGGTTCAAGGTCTCCAATATGGCTTCCGCTTGCATGCCAGTGTCTTCGGAGGTTGATTGTATCGCTACAGATCAGGGTGAAGTCTGCATTTCCACGGGATTCGGGATTCCGGGCATCTGCACTACCCAAGAGGCCGCCGCGATAGAAGAAGCATGGCACACGGCATATGACTCAACCATCGCGGAGTTTGGGAGCAGCGGCGATGAAGCCACCGCAGCTGCCTTCGAGGCGGGAGACGCAGCTGTCGCAGATGCCGCAGGCAGGATCAGAAATGGCGAGACTATCGCGATGACCGGTCGTGGCGGAAGTTGCTCAGGGTGAGCTAAGCCGCCAGCGCCTCGCCGCTCAGCGTGATCCGGTGCATCTCGCGGGCGTAGCCCTGGTAGTCGTTGAGCGCGTAGTGCCAGGTCGTGCGATTGTCCCAGATCGCCACCGTGCCCGGTTCCCACTGCAACCGGCACGTGTTGTCCGCCGCCGTTGCCGCATCATAGAGCCGCTGGAGCAAGGGCATGCTTACCTCGCGCGTGCGGCCGACGATGTTTACGGTAAAGGCGCTGTTGACATAGAGCAGCTTGCGCCCGGTGTGCGGGTGGCGGATCACGACCGGGTGGACCGCGCCGGTCTTGAGCCCCTGCCCGCGCAGATCATCGCCCATGTCGGTCCGGGCGTATAGACCGCCCTCCTCGTAAATATGGTCGGCGGTGTGGAACGCCTCGAGCCCCTCGATCTCGGCCTTGAGGTCATCGGGCAGCGCGTCGTAGGCCTCGCCCATATGCGCCCACATGGTGTCGCCGCCGCTGGGCGGGAGGTGGCGCGCGACCAGCACCGAGCCCATCGCCGGGATCTGGTCGTAGGAATGGTCGGTGTGCCAGCCGCCGCCGATATTGGTGGTCTGGTCCTCGCGCTTGCGGACGATGGCAATTTCCGGATGCTCTTCGGTCAGCGGGAAGTAATTGTTGATGTCGATCCCGCCCCAGCGCTGGGCGAAGCGGATATGCGCCTCGGGCGTGAAATCGTGCTGCTCGCGAAACACCGCGACGCCGTGGTCGTAGATCGCCTGCTTGATCGCCTCCATCGCTGCACCGTCGGCGTCGGCCAGACTGATACCGCTGATTTCGACCCCGCATTTGACGGCCATGGGTGTGATGCGCATTTGTCCTCTCCCTCTCGCCCATTGTTATATTGCGGACCGGGAGATCGGGCAAAGCGGAAACACATGCTGCAAAATCTGCACCCGACTCGGGTTGCACTTCGCAAGGGCCGATGCTAGGCGCGCGCCAGCTTTGCCGGGGTGCCATTCGTGCGCCCCATTCGGCCCAAGCGATGCATCGTTATTCCCGGACCCGAAGAGGACCTCAAGCGCGTGGATATTTCCGCCGGTATTCAGGCTAGCCTGGCAGGGCGTTATGCCTCGGCTCTGTTCGAGCTTGCCGCAGAGGCAGGCCCCAAATCAGGAGGGGTCAGCGCAGTCGAAGGCGACCTCGAGAAGCTGAGCGCTGCGCTCGCCGAATCGAGCGACCTTGCCGCTGTCACCACCAACCCGCAGGTCAGCCGCAAGGACCAGGGCGCCGCCGTTGCCGGCGTGGCCAAGGTGCTGGGTCTTGCTCCGCTCACTGCCAACTTCCTCGGCGTGCTGGCGGACAATCGCCGGCTGTCGCAACTGCCCGACATGATCCGCGCCTTCCGCACCATCGCGGCGGCGCAGCGCGGCGAAGTGACCGCCGAAGTCGTCAGCGCCCATCCACTCAAGGACGACCAGCTCGAAACGCTCCGCGCCAAGCTGACCGCGCGCGAAGGCCGCACCGTGAAAGTTTCCTCGACCGTCGATCCGGACCTCTTGGGTGGCCTCGTCGTCACCATCGGTTCGAAGCGCATCGACGGTTCGATCCGCACCCGTCTCAACACTCTTGCTCAAGCCATGAAGGGCTAGTTCCATGGATATCCGCGCCGCAGAAATCTCCAAGGTCATCAAGGACCAGATCGCCAGTTTCGGCACCGAAGCGCAGGTCAGCGAAGTCGGTTCCGTTCTTTCGGTGGGTGACGGTATCGCCCGCATCCACGGCCTCGACAATGTCCAGGCCGGTGAAATGGTCGAATTCGCCAACGGCGTGCAGGGCATGGCCCTGAACCTCGAAGCCGACAATGTCGGCGTCGTGATCTTCGGCTCGGACGCCGAGATCAAGGAAGGCGACAGCGTCAAGCGGACCGAGACCATCGTGGACGTTCCCGTCGGCAAGGGCCTGCTCGGCCGCGTCGTCGATGCGCTGGGCAACCCGATCGACGGCAAGGGCCCGATCGAAGGCGCCGAGCGCCGCCGCGTCGAAGTGAAGGCACCGGGCATCATCCCGCGCCAGTCGGTTTCGGAACCGGTGCAGACCGGCCTCAAGGCCATCGACGCCCTCGTCCCCGTCGGCCGCGGCCAGCGCGAGCTGATCATCGGCGACCGCCAGACCGGCAAGACCGCCGTCGCCATCGACACCTTCATCAACCAGAAGGAAGTCAACGCGAGCGGAGACGAATCGAAGAAGCTCTATTGCATCTACGTCGCCGTCGGCCAGAAGCGCTCGACCGTGGCGCAGATCGTCAAGCAGCTCGAAGAAAACGGCGCGATGGAATATTCCATCGTCGTTGCCGCGACCGCTTCGGAGCCCGCTCCGCTCCAGTACCTCGCGCCCTACACCGGTTGCGCGATGGGCGAATTCTTCCGCGACAACGGCATGCACGCCGTGATCGTTTACGACGACCTTTCCAAGCAGGCCGTCGCCTATCGCCAGATGTCGCTGCTGCTGCGCCGCCCGCCGGGCCGCGAAGCCTATCCGGGCGACGTGTTCTATCTCCACAGCCGCCTGCTCGAGCGTGCGGCCAAGATGAACGACAGCCAGGGCGGCGGTTCGCTGACCGCGCTGCCGATCATTGAAACCCAGGCCGGTGACGTGTCGGCCTATATCCCGACCAACGTGATCTCGATCACCGACGGCCAGATCTTCCTCGAAACCAACTTGTTCTACCAGGGCATCCGTCCGGCCATCAACGTCGGCCTGTCGGTGTCGCGCGTGGGCGGTGCGGCCCAGACCAAGGCGATGAAGAAGGTTTCGGGCTCGATCAAGCTGGAGCTGGCGCAGTACCGCGAAATGGCGGCCTTCGCCCAGTTCGGTTCGGACCTCGACGCCTCGACGCAGAAGCTGCTCAACCGCGGTGCCCGCCTGACCGAGCTGCTCAAGCAGCCGCAGTTCAGCCCGCTGCCGTTCGAAGAGCAGACCGTGTCGATTTATGCCGGCACCAACGGTTATCTCGACGCCATCCCGACCGACCGTGTCACCGAATACGAAGCCCAGATGCTGAGCTTCATGCGTTCGGAACACGCCGACGTGCTCGCCGGCATCCGTGACAGCGGCAAGTTCGAAGGCGAAGTGGCCGACAAGACCAAGGCCGCGCTCGACGCTTTCGCCAAGCAGTTCGCCTGAGCCTGAAGAGACCACCTAGGGAGCCATCATGGCCTCGTTGAAAGAACTCAAAGGTCGGATCAACTCGGTCAAGTCGACCCAGAAGATCACCAAGGCCAAGCAGATGGTCGCCGCGGCCAAGCTGCGCCGTGCCCAGGCCTCGGCCGAAGCTGCGCGCCCCTATGCGGCGCGGCTGGCCGAAGTCATGGCCTCGCTCGCGGGCAAGGTATCGGGCGACAGCGCGCCGAAGCTGCTAGCAGGCACCGGTTCGAACCAGAAGCACCTGCTGGTGGTGGTCAACACCGACAAGGGCCTGTGCGGCGGTCTCAACTCGAACATCGTCAAGGAAGCCAAGCTGCAGGCGCGTAAGCTGATCGCCGAAGGCAAGGACGTGACTTTCTACCTCGTCGGCAAGAAGGGCCGCGCACCGATCAAGCGCGACTTCGAGAAGCAGGTCGCCGACGGGTTCGATACCTCGACGGTCCGTACCCCGGGCTATGCCGAGGCCGAAGCCATCACTGCCGAGCTGGTCGAGATGTTCGAAGCGGGCAGGTTCGACGTCGCGCATCTGATCTACCCGACCTTCAAGAGCGCGCTGGCGCAGGACCCGACCACGGTCCAGCTGATCCCAGTCCCCTCGCCCGAAGGTGCGACCGGCGGCGACGCAGTGGTCGAATACGAACCGGGCGAAGAGGAAATCCTCGAAGCGCTGCTGCCGCGCTACGTCAAGACGCGGGTATTCGGCGCGCTGCTCGAACGGGAAGCTTCTGAACAGGGCGCGTCGATGACCGCGATGGACAACGCCACGCGCAACGCCGGCGACCTGATCAACAAGCTGACCATCCAGTACAACCGCAGCCGCCAGGCCGCGATCACCACCGAACTTATCGAAATCATTGCGGGCGCGGAAGCGCTCTAAGCTAGGCTCAAGGAAACCAACATGGCTACCGCACCTGCCCTCAACCAGACCACCAATGGCACCATCAGCCAGGTCATCGGCGCCGTCGTCGACGTGCAGTTCCCGGGCGAGCTGCCCGCGATCCTGACCGCGCTGGAAACCAAGAACGGCGACAACACGCTGGTTCTGGAAGTTGCCCAGCACCTCGGCGAAAACACCGTCCGCACTATCGCCATGGACGCCACCGAAGGCCTCACCCGTGGCCAGGAAGTGGTCAACACCGGTGCGCAGATCTCGGTTCCGGTCGGTCCCAAGACCCTCGGCCGCATCATGAACGTCGTCGGCCAGGCGATCGACGAGCGCGGCCCGATCGGCGCGGAAATGACCGCCCCGATCCACGCCGAGGCTCCGGCCTTCATCGACCAGTCGACGGAAGCCGCCATTCTCGTCACCGGCATCAAGGTCATCGACCTGCTCGCGCCTTACGCCAAGGGCGGCAAGATCGGCCTGTTCGGCGGCGCGGGCGTGGGCAAGACCGTGCTGATCCAGGAACTGATCAACAACATCGCCAAGGGCCACGGCGGCGTGTCCGTCTTCGCGGGCGTCGGTGAGCGTACCCGCGAAGGTAACGACCTCTACCACGAATTCCTCGACGCGGGCGTTATCGCCAAGGACGCCGAAGGCAACGCCACCAGCGAAGGCAGCAAGGTTGCCCTCGTGTTCGGCCAGATGAACGAGCCTCCGGGTGCCCGTGCCCGCGTCGCCCTGTCAGGCCTGACCATGGCCGAATACTTCCGCGACCAGGAAGGCCAGGACGTGCTGTTCTTCGTCGACAACATCTTCCGCTTCACCCAGGCCGGTTCGGAAGTGTCGGCGCTGCTCGGCCGTATTCCTTCGGCGGTGGGCTACCAGCCGACCCTGTCGACCGACATGGGTAACCTGCAGGAACGCATCACCTCGACCACCAAGGGTTCGATCACCTCGGTGCAGGCGATCTACGTCCCTGCGGACGACCTTACCGACCCGGCGCCTGCAACCTCGTTCGCACACCTTGACGCGACGACCACGCTGAGCCGCGCGATCTCGGAACTGGGCATCTACCCGGCGGTGGACCCGCTGGACTCGACCAGCCGCGTCCTCGAACCGCGCGTCGTCGGCCAGGAACACTACGAAACCGCCCGCAAGGTTCAGGAAACGCTGCAGAAGTACAAGTCGCTGCAGGACATCATCGCCATTCTCGGCATGGACGAACTGAGCGAAGAGGATAAGCTGACCGTCGCCCGTGCGCGCAAGATCCAGCGCTTCCTGTCGCAGCCGTTCCACGTCGCCGAAGTCTTCACCAACATCCCGGGCCAGTTCGTCCAGCTCGAAGACACGGTGAAGTCGTTCAAGGCTGTCGTCGACGGCGAATACGACCACCTGCCGGAAGCCGCCTTCTACATGGTCGGCGGCATCGACCAGGCGGTCGAGAAGGCCAAGAAGCTGGCCGAGGAAGCCTGATCGCGATGGCACTCCACTTCGAACTCGTCACGCCAGAGCGTCAGGTCCGCTCCGAGGACGTCCACATGGTGGTCGTCCCCGGCACGGAAGGCGAGTTCGGCGTGCTGGAGGGCCATGCGCCCTTCATGTCGACGATCCGCGACGGCGCGGTTCAGGTCTACAAGACCGAAAACGCGCAGCCCGAACTTATCGAAGTCCGAGGCGGCTTCGCAGAAGTGGGCGAAAACGGCCTGACGGTCCTTGCGGAGCACGTCGAGGAGTAAGCAAAGGCGCACGCCGGAAACGAAACGGGCGGTCTGCCAGGGCCGCCCTTTTTCGTATCGACGAACGGCGCTTTTCACCCTGCAAAGCGCCTTGCCTTCGCTGCCCAAGCCGCCAGACTGCCGCGATTGCAATGCAAAGGGGCTGCAACCATGAAACTCGTCTCCGCCCGCGCGCTGGCTACCGGCCTGGCGCTCGCCACTCTCGCGGCTGCGCCGCTCGCCGCACAGGATGGTAACACCGTGACCGATACCGAATGGGAATCCGCCAACGATCCATTCATCTGGCTGGAGGAAACCCGCAGCGACCGCGCGCTCGACTGGGTGGCGAAGGAGAACGAGAAAACCATCGCCGCCCTGCAGAACGACCCGCGCTTCGAGCAGTTGAAGGCCGAAGCGCTGGCGATTTTCAACGCCGACGACCGCGTGCCGGGCGTCGCCTTCACCCATTACGGCCTGATCAATTTCTGGCAGGACGCCAAGAATCCCAAGGGCATCGTCCGGCGCACCACCATGGAAAGCTGGCGCACCGCCACGCCGCAATGGGAAACCATCCTCGATGTCGATGCGCTCGCCGCCGCAGAAGGCAAGGAATGGGTCTATGGCGGCATGTCCTGCCTGCCCCCCGATGGTACCCGCTGCATGGTCTCGCTGTCGGACGGCGGCAAGGACGCGAGCGTTGCCCGCGAATTCGATCTCGAAACGCTGAGCTTCGTCGAAGGCGGTTTCGAGCTCGTCGAGAGCCAGGGCGGTGCGAGCTGGGTCGACCAGGACACCCTGCTCGTCAGCCGCAATTTCGGCCCGGACACCGTGACCGAGAGCTTCTACCCCTTCACCACCCGCCTGTGGAAGCGCGGCACTTCGATCAAGGATGCCCCGGAAATCTTCCGCGGCGACAAGACCGACGTTTCCGCCGGGGCCTACCTGCTACGCGACGGCGAAGCCACCATCCACGGGCGGATGGCCTATCGTGGCATCTCGTTCCACGAGCGGCTCTATTTCTACGAGAAAGATGGCCAGTGGCTGCAGCTCGACCTGCCGACCAAGGCCGGGCCCTATGGCATCATCGACGGGCAGATCCTGTTTTCGACCGACGTCGACTGGGCGCGGGGCGGCGTGACGTTCCCGGCGGACTCGATCGTCTCGGCCGATCTCGAAGCGTGGAAGGCCGATCCCAACGGTGTGCCGATGACGCTTGTCTGGGCCCCGGGCGAGCGCCAGACCAAGAGCGGTGCGACTTCAACCAAGTCGAGCCTCTATGTCAGCCTGCTCGACAACGTCCGCGGCAAGGTGCTGAAGTTCGACTTCGCCGACGGATCCTGGAGCAGCCAGCAGATCGCCCTGCCCGACAATTCGACCGTCGGCATCGCCACCTCGTCGGACGAAACCGACGAGATCATGTTCACCTCGACCGATTTCCTAGCGCCCGGCACCTGGTATTACGCCAAGGACGGCGTGACGTTGGAAGTGGTCAAGGAAAGCCCCAGCCGCTTCGATGCCACCGGCATGGAAATCGAGCAGTACGAGGCGGTCAGCAAGGACGGGACGACGATTCCCTATTTCATCGTCAAGCCAAAGGGCATGGTGATGGACGGCACCACCGCCACCCTGCTGACCGGCTATGGCGGCTTCCAGGTGCCGCGCCTGCCGGGCTATCTCGGCTCGACCGGCAAGCTCTGGCTGGAGCGCGGCGGCGCCTATGTGCTGGGCAACATGCGCGGCGGCGGCGAGTTTGGGCCGGAATGGCACCAGACCGCCATTCGCGAGAACAAGCAGCGCACGTGGGACGATTTCATCGCCATCGGCGATGACTTGGTCGCGCGCGGCTTCACCTCGCCGAAGCATCTCGGCATCCAGGGCGGATCGCAGGGCGGCCTGCTGGTCGGCACTGCCTTCACCCAGCGGCCCGACCTGTTCAACGCCGCCATCGTCCAGATCCCGCTGTTCGACATGCTGCGCTATCACCTGATCGGGCGCGGCGCCTCGTGGATCGGCGAATATGGCGACCCGCGCATCCCCGAGCAAAAGGCCTGGATCGACGGCTACTCGCCCTATCAAAAGCTGACCGCGGACAAGACCTTCCCGCGCATCATGTATGTCACCTCCACCGCCGACGACCGCACTCACCCCAGCCACGGCCGCAAGGCGGCGGCACGGATGGCGGCAAACGGCCAACCCTACCTCTATTTCGAGGAAACCAAGGGTGGCCATTCGGGCGGCGTTGACAACGAACAGCGTGCCATGCTGCAGGCAATGCAGTGGGTCTATCTCATGCAGCAGCTGATGGACGGGCGGAGCGAGCCGGGCAGCGGTTCGGGGGAATAAGAATTGTGGACGGGCGGCCCTTCGGGGTCGCCTTGCCACCTTTCGAACCATACCGTCGGCCCCATGGGCCATCCGACCGCTAAGGAAACCATTGCTGAACCGGGCTTGGCCGCGCTGGCGGGAGTATGCGCGGTCGTGATGGTTGGACTGGCGCTGCCGTTCTACGCCGTCTCCACCTATGACGGCGGGGTTCGCGTGCCAGTCGACCGCTGGTTTGCAACGCCCCTGCTGGCAATAGAATTCCTGGTGGTGGTGATGTGCCTTCTGGCACGCTGGAACCCGGTGGCCTCGCTTCGGGAGATGCCGCGCCCGGTTCGGCTGGGGATCGCGGTGTGGCTGGCCGGCGCCACCGTATCGAGCATTTACGCCGTTCGCCCCGACGACTCGTGGTTGATGCAGGGAATCTGGCTGCTGCATGGGACTTTCGCCATCGCCTTGTGGTCGCGCCTTTCCGGCCCTTGGCGGAGCGCCCGACCGGCATGGCTCATCAGCCTCACGCTCGGCCTGCTGGCCCTCTCGGCCGTGGTCTATGCCGTTGCTGCCGTATACGGCGGTGACGACAGCCTGCCGTGGGAAGCCTTCAGCGTCGCAGTCGCCAATCCGCGCCACTACGTTTTCTATGGCGCGCCCCTGCTCGGCCTGGCGGTCGGCTGGCTTGCCCTGGCCAATACCAGGAGGCAGATGACCCTGGCACTCGTTTGCCTGTTCCTCGCCTATCACCTGCTGGCATGGTCAGGCGGCCGCAATGCGCTCGGCGTTGCGATCATGTTCCCGGCATTTTTCGTCCTGCTACATCGGCCCGGCTGGAAGCGCGTGCTGCCGGCCTGTCTCGCCTGTGCAACACTAGCCTACCCCGCGACCCTGCTGACCGCGCCCGATCGGCCCATCTACGGCTTCGGGTCCTCCTCCGACCGTCTGGCCGACAACAGCTACGGCAGCGGGGTCAATGCCGCAGGCTATTCCTCCGGCCGCGGCATCCTGTGGGAAGCGGGTTTCGAAATGATCCGCGAACGCCCGGTGGCGGGACATGGCCAGTTCCAGTTCGATCTGGTGCTCGACCGGGTGCCTGACCGGAACATGCTGCCGCTCATCCGGCACCCGCACAATGCGGCGATCCAGTTCGTATTCGACTGGGGCATATTTGCGACGGCGGGGCTGGTGATCATGCTGGTACCGTTCGCCCTGTCCATGCCGCGAAGATTGCGCACGGAGCCCGGCGTGGCGGTCCCGGCGTTCGGCGGGCTTTTCGCGCTTGCTATGACCTCGGCGTTCGACGGCACCTATTTCTTTACCGCTCCGCTGTTCATCACCGCCATACTCCTCGCGGCACTTGCGACAGTGAAGCTGCAGGCGGTCCGCCGCAGCGATTCCATCGACGCCTGACAGTCGGTCAGGGATGCGTGGAAACGCTTCGTCGCGCCCCATGCACCATTCGGGTGCTTAACCTTGCGACAACCATCTTCGACAATCCGGAATTAAGTGCACTCCGCAAGATTGGCTTCACAGGGGGCCAACGCAGGAGAAGTCACATGCCCTATCCCCCGCACGAAACGATCGCCTCGCGCATCAAGCGTGCAGGCCTCCCCGAGAGCCACGACATCCACTGGTCGGAAAGCCGCAAGCGCGAGGTCGTCCAGGCGGTGCGCGACAAGCTGATCACCTTCGACGAAGCCCGCTGGCGCTACTTGCTAAGCCGGCGCGAGTTCGAAACCTGGGAGCGCAAGGTCGACGGCGCGCAAAGTGCGCCTGCCGAGCGGTCACGCGAATACGAACCCGGTTGAATGATCTACTCCGGGCAATCCGGCCCGGTACCCGGCAAGCCGCTCGTTGAGGTCGAGGTCTCGCATCCCCTGTTCGAGACCGCGACCGAAGGCGGGCGGCTCGTCGATGCTAGGATGCCTTGCGGGCAAGCTCGCCAAGGTCGCCACCGCGACAATACTGGTGTGCGCTCTCGACCACGGAAGGATGGAGTTTGTCGACCAGGGCGATGCCGAACACCCGCCCTTCCGTCCGCGTCACGCGGCCGACGAATGTGGGCAGCACGCCAAGCTTGATAGCAATCAACTGGCCCATGGCAAGCGCATGCCCTTCGGCCAACAATATGCGTGCTCCGGTGCGCGACATATCCAGCAGGAGGATATCCTGCGGACACTGGCCATCGCGAAGACCGGCCTTGGAAAAGACCGTGATGCGGGGATGCGTGCGTCGTTCCATAATCCGTCTGGCTACCTGCTTCAGTTCCGTGCGACCGGAAGGAACCCTCGGACAATTGCGTTAAGTCATACTCTGCAATGCTTAAAAGCTTGTAAAACATCCACCCATGCCGCCCCGGTCGCTAGCGCCGATAGGGGGCATTGAAATCGGCTGGTTTTTTGCGGATCCACGACACGAACCGCGCCAGTTGCTCGCTTTCCAGCAGCAGCTCGCGATCGGTGCCGAACCGTTTGAGTTCCGCATTGGTGTAGCAGGCGTGGATCGCCTTGTGGCAGATCGGGTGAACCGGCACCGTGTCCCGACCCTTCTTCGCCTTGGGCACGGTGTGATGCCACTGGATCAGCGTTTCGAACGGACGCTGACAAAGCCAGCAAATGGACTGATCCCCGCTCAGCCCTTCTTCTCCGCCGCCTTCTTCCTTTTCATCGTGTCGTGGAAGCGGTCGGCCCAGCCGGGTTTCACCGATTGTTCGGCGCGTTCCATGCGCAGTTCGCCGTCGGCGACGTCGCGGGTGACGGTGCTTCCCGCCGCGACGATGGCATCGCGGCCGATGGTGACCGGGGCGACCAGCGCGCTGTTCGAGCCGATGAAGGCGCGTTCACCGATCACGGTCTGGTATTTGAAGTAGCCGTCATAGTTGCAGGTTATGGTGCCTGCGCCGATGTTCGCGCCCGCGCCGATGGTGGCATCGCCGAGATAGGTCAGGTGGTTGGCCTTGGCCCCTTCTCCCAGCGTCGCCTTCTTCATCTCGACGAAGTTGCCGACCTTGCTGCCCTTCATCAGTACCGCACCGGGACGCAGGCGGGCATAGGGGCCGACTTCGCAGCCCTCCCCGACGGTCGCTCCTTCCAGGTGGCTGAAAGCGCGGATTATCGCACCGTCGGCGATTTTTACCCCGGGTCCGAAGACCACATTCGGTTCAACCACGACATCGCGGCCCAGCTCGGTATCCCAGCTGAAGAACACAGTTTCGGGCGCCTTGAGACTCGCCCCTTCGGCCATCGCCTCTTCGCGCTTGAACTGTTGCCATTGCGCTTCGGCAGCGGCGAGTTCGGCGCGGCTGTTGATGCCCGCGACTTCTGCCGGATCGGTCTCGACCGACATCACCCGCAAACCCTCGGCGATGGCGTTGGTGGCGACATCGGGCAGATAGTATTCTCCCTGCGCGTTGTCGTTGCCGACCGACTTGAGCAGTCGCCACAAATCGTCGCTATGCGCGATCAGCACGCCCGAATTGCACAGGTCGCACTCGAGCTCGCGATTGTTGGCGTCCTTGTATTCGACCATCTTGAGCACGCTGCCATCCTCGGCGGTGATGATCCGGCCGTATGTCAGCGTGTCGACGGGGCGGAAGCCGAGCACCGCCACCTTGGTCGCATCGTCCAGCGCATCGATCATCCGCTGGACCGTCTGTGCCTTCACCATCGGCGTATCGCCAAAACAGATCATGACGAGACCGTTGAAGCCCTTGAGAGCTTCCTCGGCCTGCAAGGCTGCATGGGCCGTACCGAGCTGCGGCTCCTGCAGCGCTACGGTGACGTTGCGGCCGGCCACCGCGTCGCGCAATTGCTCGTGCCGGTCGCCGGCGATGACAACGGTGTGCGAGGGGTGCAGCGCCTCGAGGCTGTCCATCAGGTGATCGAGCATCGCCCGCCCGGCGATCGGGTGCAAGACCTTGTGCAGGTCGCTTTTCATGCGGGTGCCCTTGCCCGCGGCAAGGATGACGGCGGCGAATTCGCGTGTCTGGTTCATGGCTTGGCCCTTTGCCAGCAATGTGTTGCAGTTTCCATAGCATCCCGGCATCGCCCGTCGCATGGCAGATTTCCGCTTCAGCGCCGTGGGGTTCGATCTCGACGGCACATTGCTCGACACCTTCCGCGACCTCGGCATGGCAGTGAACCATGCGCTGCAATTGGGCGGGTTCGCGCCGGTGCCGGTCGACAGCTCCAAGGACCTCATCGGCGGCGGGGCCAAGATCATGCTGGCGCGCGCGGTGGAACAGCAGGGCGGCTTGCCGGAAGCCGAGTTCAAGCCGCTCTACAAGGAAATGCTCAGATACTACGCTGCCAACAATGCGGTCCATTCGCGGCCCTATCCGGGCGTGGAGCAGGCGCTCGACGAACTCGCCGCCAGGGGCGTGCAGATGGCGGTGGTGACCAACAAGTTCGAGGAATTCGCCCGCGGCATTCTCACCACGCTGGGCCTCGCCGACCGCTTCGTGACCATCATCGGCGGCGACACCATGGGCAAGGGAAACGCCAAGCCAAAGCCCGATCCCGTCATTGAGGCGCGCCGGCGCTGTGGCGGGGGCAGCTTCGCCTTCGTCGGAGACTCCAGCTACGATGTGGCTGCTGCCAGGGGGGCGGACGTGCCGGTGGTGGTGGCCGCCTACGGCTATTGCGACATGGTTCCGCACGAGCTCGGCGGGGACGCGGTTATCGAACGATTCGACCAATTGTTGCCCGCGCTCGAACGATTGTAACAGCGTCAAATCGCCCTGCCCCTACGGCATCGGGCCTAACCGAATTGCGTGTTGCAACGCACCTGCGAAAGTGCCACCCAGCCGCCAGATTGACGGACACGTAAAGTCCGCAAGCCCCCTTTCAACGTCTTTCAGGAGGACATCGCCATGACCATTTCGTTCAAGGACAAGGTAGCCATCGTCACCGGCGCAGGCGGCGGCCTTGGCCGCGAGTATGCGCTCGAGCTCGCCCGCCGCGGGGCCAAGGTCGTGGTCAACGACCTCGGCGGTTCGCGCGACGGCACTGGTCATTCGGACATGGCGCTGAAGGTGGTCGAGGAGATCGAGGCCATGGGCGGCGAAGCTATGTCGAACGGCGGGTCGGTCACCGAATTCGAGCAGATGGAAAAGATGGTCGCCGACGCCAAGCAGAAGTGGGGCGGCGTGCACGTCCTCATCAACAACGCCGGCGTGCTGCGCGACAAGACCTTCGCCAAGATGACCCCGGAAGACTTCGAATTCGTCCTGAAGGTGCACCTGACCGGCTCAGCCATGGTCACCAAGGCTTGCTGGGAAACCTTCCGCGAACAGGCCTATGGCCGCATCCTGATGACCGCCAGCAGCACCGGCCTGTTCGGCAACTTCGGCCAGGCCAACTACGGCGCGGCCAAGCTTGGCCTCGCCGGCCTGACCAAGACGCTCCAGCTCGAAGGCGCGAAGTACAACATCAAGGTCAACACGCTGAGCCCGGTCGCCGGCACCCGCATGACCGAAGACCTCTTCCCCGAAGAAGCCTTCAAGCTGTTCGACCCGGTCAATGTAGTCCCGGCCGCGCTGTTCCTCGTCAGCGAGGATGCGCCGACCAACGCCATCGTCGGCGCTGGCGCCGGCGGCTATCACTCGGCCTGGACCGTCATGAACGACGCGGTCTGGCTGCGCGAGGAAGACCGCACGGTCGAAGGCTTCGCCGCCAACTGGGACAAGATCAGCGACTTCTCCAACCTGACCGCCCCGCAGAGCGGCAGCGAGCAGTCGGGCAATATCCTGAAGGCCATGCAAAAGGTCCTCGGCGCGGGCGTGCCGACCAGCACGCGCGGCTGATCCGCCAACTGTATTGACAGCATAATACACCGGGCCTATCCTCTACCCCTCAACAGGGAGGGGAGAGCCCGGTGTATTCGCAGGACGAGATCAATTCGGCGGTAGCTGCCGGGGCCTTGAAGCAGGAGGCAGCCGATGCGCTGCGGGCGCATGTCGCGGCAATGCGGCAGAGCCCGGTTACCGACGAAGAACAGTTCCGCCTCGTCACCAGCTTCAACGACATTTTCGTCGCAATCGGCGTGGTGATCATGCTGGTTGCTGCCGGGGCCATCGGGCAGGCGATTGCGGGCAATATCTTCCCGCTACCGGCCAACTTCAATTGGGAAACGGCGACCCAGGCCGACTTCACCGAGTACAGCAAGGCCCAATTCGTCAGACAGACGATGCAGATGATGCTCGCCGGGGTGCTCATCGCCGCAACCGCATGGCCATTGGCGGAATTTTTCACACGCAAGCGGAGAATGGCCCTTCCCAGCATTATCCTGCTGATTGCATTTGTTGTCGCTGTCTTCGCGGCGGTCGCTGGCGGATCCATCGGCCTCCTCGGCAAGAACGAGGAAATGGGCCGTATCGGCGCTGTGATGCTTGCCTTGTCCGGCGTCATTGCAGCTGGGGCTGCATGGTTTCACTGGCGCCGCTTTATGGTGCCCATCACTGTCGCTGCCGGAGCAGGCGCGGCGGCTGTCACCGCCATCGCCCTGATCTTCGCCATCATCGGGCCGAACAATCTCGACAATGGCGAGAACATCGTCCTCGGGCTGGTGTTCCTTGCGGGCCTCGCGATCTTCGCCTTCGCCATGCGCTGGGATGTCAGCGACCGCGAGCGCAAGACCCGCCGCAGCGATGTCGCCTTCTGGCTCCACCTGCTGGCCGCGCCGATGATCGCGCATCCGATCTTCTACGCGCTCGGCGTGACGCGCGGCGACGCCATCGGTGTCGGTGCTGCGGTCGGCGTGCTGGCGGTCTATGTGCTGTTCGGCCTCGTCGCGCTCGCTATCGATCGGCGCGCGCTGTTGGTGTCCGCCCTCGCCTATGTGCTGGCGGCGCTGACCTTTCTGTTCGATAGGTTCGGCGCGGTGGAGCTCAACGTGGCGCTGACGGCGCTTGTGATCGGGTCCGCGCTGCTCTCGCTAAGTGCGTTCTGGACCCCGATCCGGCAGGCCATCGTCGGCGGCCTGCCCGGTGGGGTGCAATCACGCCTGCCGGTCGCTGCCTGAGCAATGGCAAGGGAACGGCACGCTCGGTGAATGTCTTGACCGCCTCGCGCGAGGGCCCGTTGCGCCTGTTCCAGAGCATCCTCATCTGCGCGCTGGCAAGCCTGTTCATTTTCTACCACGTCACGATGCTGTCCGACTTCGTGCAGGGGCGAAATCTAACCGGCGACGGGCTCTACAACGGTGTGCAGGCAGCATTGCGCGTGGGAATCATCGCCAGCCTCACCCTTGTTGTTTTCGGGAAACGATTTGCGCTCTGGACGATGTGGTTCAGCATCCTCGGACTCATTGCGACCCACTACTGGGCCCATTTCGGTATGGTGGAGGCCGACTTCACCATCGGGCGCCATCCGCTTTCCTACCTCAAGGGCCTGATCATGCCCTCGATCGTGACGACCGCCTTCCTTTACCGGCGTGCCTGAGCGCTAGTCGCCCACCGCCTTGACCAGACGCCGCTCCATCGGGGCGAGCACGCCGGCAAGATCATGGCCGCGCTTCAGCACCTGCCCGTGTTCGCCGAACAGCGTCCACATGCCCTGCTTGTTGCGCAGTGCCGGGCGCTTCTCGACCCGGGCCTGCGGGCGCTCGGCGGCGCGGCGGAAGGCAGCGAACACCGCGACGTCACGGGTGAAGTCCATCGCGTAGTCGCGCCATTCGCCAGCGGCCACCATGCGGCCATAGAGATCGAGGATGCGCTGGAGTTCCTCGCGCGCGAAGCCGACCTGGTTTGGCTGCCTGCCCGGGAACGCGACGACGGTGTCGCCGAAGCCGGACTTCATCAGCTATCGGTCCCGCTGCGGCGCGCCACTTCCTTGGGCTCTGCAGTCTCGCGCTCGGCTCGCAGTGCCGCGATCTCGTTGCGCAGGTCCTTCAGCTCGGTCTCGAGCTTCTCGAAACAGTCGACCCGGTTGCCCTCGGCATCTTCGCACGGGGTCCCGTAGGGGATGAATTCACGCGCCCATTCCTCGGCCGGGATCAAGGTCGACCGGGCCTTGACCCCGATCATGGTCGCGCCTTCGGGCACATCGTCCATCACCACGGCATTGGCGCCGATCCGCGCGCGCTTGCCGACAGTGATCGGGCCGATCACCTGCGCGCCGGAGCCGATAATGACATTGTCGGCAATGGTCGGATGCCGCTTGCCGCCGATGCCATTGGTCGGATTGGTCCCGCCCAACGTGACACACTGGTAGATCGTCACATTATCGCCGATCTCGGCGGTTTCGCCGATCACGGTGAAGCCATGGTCGATAAAGAAGTTGCGCCCGATCTTCGCGCCCGGATGGATGTCGATCGCGGTCAGGAAACGGCTGAAATGGTTTACGAAGCGGGCGAGGAAAAACAGCCGGGCTTCGAACAGCCAGTGCGCCACACGGTGCAGGCCGAGCGCCAGCACACCGGGATACAGCAACACTTCCCCTCGGGTCCGCGGTGCAGGATCGCGCTGCTGGATGGAGTCGAGGTAGTCGATCAGGCTTTTCAGCATCGGCGGGAGTGTCCCACTTTTCTTCCCTTAGAGCAAGCGCGCCTGCTCCGGGCCATGAACGGCTTCCAGCGCATCGCGCCAGATCCCGAGGGTCGGCGGCAGCTTCCTTTCGAGGCTCAGCCGGTCGATTGTCGCAACCAGTTTCTCGATACCCGCAAAGCTGCGTGTCGTCCTGGGTACCAGATAGGTAAGCGCATCCTCGCCCAGCACAAGGCCGAGCCGCGCGGCATGGCTGACCATGAGGTCGGCAACCATGGCGTCGTCGGGCGTGCCGATGGCGAGATGCTGGGCAGCGCCAAGGCGGGAGCGGAGATCGGGCAAGGCAATGTCCCACCCTTCGCCATCGGCGACCAGCAACAGTTTCTCGCCGCTTTCCTGCGCCCGGTTCCAGCGATGGAACAGCTCCGTCTCGTCGTGCCGGTCGGCACCCTCGACCACCGTCCCCAGCCCCTTGCCGGCAAACCAGCGCGCCAGCAGCGACTTGCCCGAGCGCGGCGGCCCCATGAGGATGGCGGTGCCGAAGGGCCAGGCCGAAGGTTCGGCAAGGATTTCGATGATGCGGGCATTGGCGTTGCCTACCACAATCCGCAAAGGATCGGGCGGGAGCGCCTGCGACAATGGCAATGCGATCTGCGAAGCCTCGGCCACGGGAGCTGCCTTAGCGACTGATGCGGAGCGCGTTGCTGCCCTGCGTCACCGTGAAGCCGCGCGCCCGCAGCGCTGCGGCAAGCTGGTCGAGCGAGCCGCTGAAGGACACCTGCATGACCGACGTTCCGCCGATCGCGGTGCTGGACACGCCGACCCCGCGAACGCCCGGCGTTGCCCGGACACCCGAAATCGTCGCATCGAAGGCGCCGCCGTCGGGCGTGACGAACTGGACGATATAGGTCCCGCTTTCCGTCACCACGCTCGTGCTGGGGTCGGGAGCCGTGTCCGCGTCGTCCGCAGCATCGGCGGCGTTGCTGCTCGCACTCCGTTCAGCCGCCTCGGCGGCGCGGGCCGCGTCGATCAGTCGCTGGACGATGGGATCGACCGATCCGCCGCCGCGACTGAGGGTCGGGTCGGGTCGCAACTTGCCTTCCTGTAGCGCAGCGGTGAAGATCCGGTCGAACCGCAAGACAGCCTCTTTCAGCATCTGCGGCAAAGCGTCGGGCGATTTGGCGGTCATCGTGAAACTGTCGAGATAGGTATTGTCCGGGCCGTATCGCGCCGTGAACGTGCCACGCACGGGTCCGCCGGGATACTGGTAGTCGAGGCGCGCGACAGGGATCAGGACGTCGGAAGCTCCGAACTGGTCGAGGACGGTATTCCACCAGGCACGACTGGGCCGGCCGGTCTGGCCGTAGGTCACAAGCAACGAATCGCTGCCGGCACCCGTCGGGCGGACATAGTCGATCCGGCTGGCACCCGGCTGGTACTCGGCCCACGCGCGCTGCCACGGATTGCGCTGCTCGAACACTGTGGCCGCCCCGCCCGACAGCGTGACGGGAACCAGAAGCATGGGGCCGGACCGCGCGACCTGGGTTTCGCCGCGCAGATAGGCACCGGCGCGCGGTCGGTCGAAGGTGATGCCGAGCGAGGCAATGTAGCGGTTGCCGCCCAGCTGCTCGCGCTCGATCACGACCGCCGAGACCAGCGAAAGCAATTGTCCGTCCGGCAGGGCCGGCCCGCCAAGCTTGGCCCAGCCCTTGCGCACGGCCTCTTCCCAGCCCTTGCTGCGTGCTTCCTGGTCGCTCGACGCCGTAACATCTACGGCAATGCCCGAAACCTCGATGTCGCTGGACGCGGAAATTACGGGGATGCCACGTTCCCCGTCAACCTGGGCGAATGCCGCGACAATCCCTGCCGCAACGGCAAGCGCAAGCGCCGCGAGCCCCAGCCGCACCGGCAGGAGAGAGAGCAGGCCTTGCGGGCGGGACGGGATTGCAATCGGTGCCATCGGGGAAAATCCCGCGCCTTTTGCCCAAAGCATGGTGTGATTCCAAGCGCGAATAGGTAAAGGGCCTGCCATGTCTGCGGATAGTTCTGAAAAAACCGGCTACACCTATGCCGATGCGGGCGTCTCGATCGACGCCGGCAATGCCCTCGTCAAGGCGATCGGGCCGCTGGTGAAAGCCACCATGCGCCCGGGCGCGGATGGCGAAATCGGCGGTTTCGGGGGTTTCTTCGATCCGAGGGCGGCGGGTTACAAGGATCCGCTGCTGGTGGCGGGCAATGACGGGGTCGGAACCAAGCTCAAGCTGGCGATCGACACCGGGCGGCACGATACCGTCGGGATCGACCTTGTCGCCATGTGCGTCAACGACCTGATCGTACAGGGCGCCGAGCCACTGTTCTTCCTCGACTATTTCGCGACCGGCAAGCTGGAGAACGGCGTGGCCGAACGGGTCATCGCGGGCATCGCCGAAGGCTGCAAGATCGCCGGCTGCGCGCTGATCGGCGGCGAGACTGCGGAGATGCCGGGCATGTATGCGGCCGGCGACTACGACCTCGCCGGTTTCTGCGTCGGCGCTGTCGAGCGCGGCGAGCAGTTGACGGGCGAGAAGGTTGCGCCCGGCCATGTGCTGCTCGGCCTCGCTTCGTCCGGCGTGCATTCCAACGGCTATTCGCTCGTGCGGCGACTGGCGTCGGACAAGGGCTGGAAGCTCGATCGCCCTGCGGTGTTCGACAACGAGCGCCTGCTGGTCGAACACCTCATCGAACCCACCCGCATCTACGTCGCCAGCCTTCTGCCGGTCGTGCGGGCAGGCCATATCGACGCGCTGGCGCATATCACCGGCGGCGGCCTGCTCGAGAATATTCCCCGCGTCCTGCCGCATGGCGCGCACGCGGTCATCGACGCCGATGCATGGGAAC
Organism: Parerythrobacter aurantius; assembly: GCF_045291475.1. NCBI lineage: Bacteria > Pseudomonadati > Pseudomonadota > Alphaproteobacteria > Sphingomonadales > Erythrobacteraceae > Parerythrobacter > Parerythrobacter aurantius. The sequence continues at coordinate 1,898,372 of NZ_CP147985.1, read as the reverse complement.
AGCCACGCCTGATGGCGTTCCTGCAGGCGCAGGGCGGGATCGAGCCGGGCGAGATGGCCCGCACCTTCAACTGCGGTGTCGGCATGGTGCTGGCGGTCGCGCCGGACAAGGTCGATACCGTCACACAGGCACTGATCGACGCAGGCGAAACCGTGCTCCGGATCGGCAGGATCGAGTCCGGGGAGAAAGGCTGCACCGTGCGCGGGTCGGCCGGGACATGGTCCGCCAAGGAGGACTGGGAGGCAGTGCACCTTGGCTGACGCCGGACTCGCCAAGGTTGCCGTCCTCATTTCCGGCAGCGGCACCAACATGGCCGCGCTACTCTATGCCAGCCGCCTGCCCGACAGCCCCTACGACATAGTGCTGGTCGCCAGCAACGATCCCGATGCCGGCGGGCTGACCGTGGCCGAGGCGGAAGGGATCCCGACCTTTGCTCTCAGTCACGCTGGGCTTTCCCGCGAGGAACACGACCGCGCGATGGATGCAGCGATCCGCAAGACGGGGGCGGAGTTCGTGGCTCTGGCGGGCTACATGCGCATCCTGTCGGATGAGATGGTAACGAAGTGGGAAGGCCGGATGCTCAATATCCACCCCGCCCTGCTGCCGAAGTACAAGGGGCTCCACACCCATCGCCGCGCGCTGGAGGCGGACGACGAGTTCGGCGGCAGCTCGGTCCATCTCGTCACCAGCGAGCTGGACGGCGGCGAAGTCCTCGGCCAGATCAAGGTCGCTATCATCGACGGCGACACCGAGGAGACGCTGGCCTACCGGGTGAAACTGGCCGAACACCAGCTCTACCCCCGCGTGCTCGCCGATTTCGTCTCGCGCCCCTACAACCGCGACTGGCTGCTGGAGCAGGTCCGCCAACGCGCCTTGGCCCTGCCCGAGGCGGAAGAACGCCCCAGCCACGGTGCCCCCGGCTGGCGTACCGGCGGAAAGAGCGGCAGGTATTTCGCCTATTTCAGCGACCAGCACCACGGCGAAGAGCACGTCGCGCTGCTGGTCAAGACCAGCGGGCCGGACGAGCTGGCCGAACTGGTCGAGCGCGATCCGGAGGCCTTCTACAAGCCCGCCTATTACGGTGCCAGCGGATGGGTCGGGGTGATCCTTAATCGCCCAGGCTGCGACTGGTCGCAGGTCGATTACTGGCTGGAGCGGAGCTGGCGCAGCATGGCCCCCAAGCGGTTGACCGGGCTGCTGGACGCAGCCGACGAATTCTAGGCCTGCAGCCGCGGGGGCGGTTGGCGATAGGCGCGAATGATCGAGGCGGCGTCTGCGCCCCGGCTCGACTGGATGCTTACGATCTTGCCGCCCGCAACAAGGAAAGTCAGATAGACCGGCCCGGCAAATCTGGGATCGCTCGATCGCATTTCGGCACGTACCAACACCAGTTCGCGATGCGTCAGGATCGATGACGGATCGACCTTCAGCCCGAGAGCGGCATCGCCGAACGATGCCATGAGTCCGATGATATTGTCGCGGCCCGCGACCGTTTCCGACAGGCTGTCGATAAACTGCACATTGGCATCGCACACCCGCGCCAAGCCATCGATATCGCCGCTGTTCAGGCAGGCGATGAATGTCTCGACGGTGCGAAGGCGCGATCGGGTAAGCACGCGGCGCAGTTACTCGCCGCTCACCATAAAGTCAATAGATATCAGTTACTTGTAGAAATGCGACAAACGCATTCAGCTTTGTGGTCGCAAACAAAAAGGCCGCCTTTTGCAAGACGGCCTTTGGTCTGCATCGATCGAAGCTGACCGTCAGCCGACGATCTCTTCCGGCTTGAAGAAGTAGTCGATCTCGATCTTCGCGTTCTCTTCGCTGTCCGAACCATGGACGGTGTTTTCGCCAATCGACAGCGCCAGTTCCTTGCGGATCGTGCCCGGTGCGGCATCGGCCGGGTTGGTCGCGCCCATAATGTCGCGGTTGCGGGCGACGGCGTCTTCGCCTTCGAGCACCTGCACCACCACCGGCTCGCTCATCATGAAGTCGACGAGTTCACCGAAGAAGGGGCGTTCGCTATGAACCGCGTAGAAGCCTTCGGCCTGTTCGCGGGTCATGCGGATGCGCTTACTGGCAACGACGCGCAGGCCGGCTTCTTCCAGCATCTTGGTGACGGCGCCGGTAAGGTTGCGCTTGGTGGCATCCGGCTTGATGATCGAAAAGGTGCGGGTAACCGCCATGGGAATTTCCTTTGATGTAAGGGGGGCAAGAATGTTGCGCGCGCCCTTAGCGCCGCCGTGCGCGGCGGGCAAGTCAAAGCCGCGCACTCATGCCATTCGCGTCGGCACAGCAGCCAAGCTGTGGCTGGTCAGGCGACTTTGACCCATTTGCCATCGTCCTGCCGGAAGAAGGCGCGTTCCAGCCCCTCATTGCCATCGAGCGAACGCCAGACACCGCGCGCAGCGTCCACCGTGGCATCGTCGAACAGCAGGAAGGCGCGGGCGAAGCCATCCGCCGCGCGCCATTGGCCGTCGGCAAAGATCACGTGGCTGGCGCCGTTGACCGGCTCGCAGGCATCCGACAGGAGGATGGGCTGGCGATCTGCATGAGGTTCACTGGCATCGCCGTTGGCAAGGAAGGTCTCGGGTTTCGCCTCCCACAAGGCGCGCGAGATCATAGCGCGTTGCTCCTCATCGGCGGCCACGACCAGCAGCCGCTCGCCCTCGCCCAGCACGCGCGCAGCGATCATCGCGACCACCTTTTCCGCCGGATCACGCGAGAGCTGCCAGAAGTCGACTTTCATGACGGCGCCTTTGCATCGCGCCGGCAGCGGTCGGAACAATATTTCACATTGTCCCAGTCCCGCTCCCATTTCTTGCGCCAGGTGAAGGGCAGGCCGCAGGACGCGCAGGTCTTCGTCGGCAAGTCCGACTTCTTGCGCATCCTACCCATCCGGGCTGCTCACCCCTCCAGAACGTCGCGGACGTACTGGTCCATGATCCGCACGCCGTATCCGGTTGCGCCCTTGTCCCAGGTCTGGCCGGGCTTATCGGCCCAGACCATGCCGGCGATGTCGCAGTGCGCCCACGGCCGATCCTTGTCGATGAAGCGCTGGAGAAACTGCGCCGCCGTGATGGAGCCCGCCCCGCGCGGCCCGATGTTCTTCATGTCGGCGATCGGGCTGTCGAGCAGCTTGTCGTAGGCCGGCGAGAGCGGGAAACGCCAAAGCTTGTCGCCGGTCGCCTTGCCTGCCGCCAGCAGCTTTTCGGCTAGCGTATCGTCGTTCGAGAAGAGCCCGCCGTGCTCGTTGCCCAGCGAGATGATCATGGCGCCGGTCAGAGTAGCGAAATCGACGACGGCGACAGGATCGAACTGCTGCTGCGTCCAGGTCAGCGCATCGCACAGCACCAGCCGCCCTTCGGCATCGGTATTGAGCACTTCGATGGTCTGCCCCGACATCGAAGTGACGATGTCGCCCGGGCGCTGCGCCCGTCCGTCGGGCATGTTCTCGACCAGCCCGCACACGCCGATGACATTGGCCCTGGCCTTGCGCTTCGCCAGCGCCACCATGGCTCCGGCGACAGCCCCGGCGCCGCCCATGTCCCACTTCATGTCCTCCATGCCCGGCCCCGGCTTCAGGCTGATTCCGCCGGTGTCGAAGGTGACCCCCTTGCCGACGAAGGCGGTCGGCCGGTCACCCGGGTTGCCGCCCATCCACTTCATGCACAAAAGCCGTGATTCACGCTCGGACCCGAGGCCGACGCCCAGCAGCGAACCCATGCCGAGCTTTTCCATGTCGGCATCGTCGAGCACGACGATCTCGATCCCCGTCCCCGCCAGCGCCTTTTCGCAGCGTGCGACGAATTCGACGGGATAGAGGATGTTCGCGGGCTCGGCGACGAGGTCGCGCGCGAACTCGATCCCGTCGCAAAGGGCGGCTTCCCCCGTCCAGGCAGCCTCGGCACCCTCGGGCGCGCCGACAACGGTCACGGCAGCGAGCGTCTTCTTCTGCTCGTCCTTGATGCGCGTGCGGTAAGCATCGTGCCGCCAGCTGCGCAGACGCAGGCCGAGCAATACGGCGGCAGCCTGCGCGGCATTGAGGCCCGAACCCGAAAGATCGAGCACGAGCGCGCTTTCCCCCGAACACAGATACTTTGCCGCGATGGCCGCACCCGCTTTCTCGAGGCCGGTCAGGTGATCGGCCGCGTCCGCCTCGCCGGCGCCGGCCAGGGCCACCCGCACGACCTTGCCCGAGCGGTCGACGAACCCTTCGAACAGCTGGCCGGCACCGCCCTTGAAACGGGCGATACGAGCCCCTTCGGCAAGGACCTGCTCCAGCGAAGAGGGAGTGCCGCCGCGGTGGACGACATGGGCGACGAGCGTCGCATCGGCAGGCAGGGTGGCGGCGAAAGTGATGTTCATGGTCGCTCCGGCAAAGAATCGGCTCTTGCTCCGTCCCGGTCCCGCCATGCGGCTGAGGGGGTTCGGCAATGCGTTGAAGTGCGATTGCGATTAGGAGTGCTTGGTGCAATAGGCAAGCCATGCGCCCTGCCTCGGCCTCGCCACTCTCCTGCCTCTCGAACTGCTCGCGCCGCACAGTCCGGCACGCCCTGTCGCTGGCCGTCCTGACCTGTGCCTTGCCGGCGTTTGCGCAGGAAGGGCCGCCGCAACCCGTGACGCAGCAGCCCGCCCCGGCACAGTCGCGCCAAGTCGATTTCGAGGCCGACGCGGTCGATTACGATTCGCAGGGCGATGTCGTTACCGCGCGCGGAAATGTCATCCTGCGCAGCGAGGACCAGTCCGTCCGCGCCGACACCGTGGCCTGGAACCGGCGCACCGGTATCATCACGGCCACAGGCAACGTGCGCTTCGTCGATGCCGACGGCAACCAGCTCTTCAGCGATTCGGTCGAACTCAACGACAAGTTCGAAGCCGGGGCCATGGAGGACCTGCTGCTGGCCTTGCGGGAAGGCGGCAGGCTCGCCGCCGAGAGCGGCCAGCGCAACGAGGACGGCTCCATCATCCTCACCCGCGCCGCCTACAGCGCCTGCGCGGTGGTGGACGAGCAGGGATGCGCCAAGAACCCGAGCTGGCGCATCACGGCGGAGCGCGTTGTCTATGATCCTGCGAACAAGCGGGTCCGATTCCGCGGCGCCTATCTCGAAATCTTCGGTGCCCGCCTGCTTCCGCTGCCGGGCCTAGCCATCCGCACCGACGGCGGCGCGGTTTCAGGCATCCTCATTCCGGATGTTCGCGTTTCGGAATCCAACGGGCTCGAACTTTCGGGCGAATATTACCTGCGACTGGCCGACAACAAGGACCTGACCCTCGGCGCCTATGTCTATACCGATGCGCCGCCGATGGCCTCAGCCAAATGGCGGCACGTGACCGGCGAGGGAGCGTACCAGGTCACCGCCTATGCCACCCACAGCCGCCGCATCTCCGACATCACGGGCACCCCGACGGCAGAGCGCGATTTTCGCGGCTATCTGTTCGCCAACGGACGGTTCCAGCTCGATCCCAACTGGAGCGTCACGGCCTCGATCCGCCGTGCGAGCGACCGCACCTTCCTGCGCCGCTACGACATCAGCCGCGACGACCGGCTGCGTTCGCTGGTGGAAGTCGAACGGATCGACCGCGACAGCTACCTGCAACTGGCCGGCTACGCCACGCAGACCCTGCGCCTGAACCAGCCCCAGGGGCAGGTCCCCTTCGCATTGCCCGTGTTCGACTATCGCCGCCGGCTGGCCGATCCTGTCCTGGGCGGCAAGGTGGAATTGCAGGCCAACACGCTCGCCATCGTGCGGGACGAGGGGCAGGATACCCAGCGCGCCTTCGCCAGCGCACGTTGGGACCTGCGCCAGGTGACCGGCCTTGGGCAGGTGCTGCAGTTTACCGCGCTGGCACGCGGCGATGTTTATCACTCCGACGAGAACGGCCTTACCGCGACGGCTATCTACCGGGGCAATCCGGGGTGGGAGGCGCGCGGCATCGCGCTGGTGGCGGCAGACCTCCAATGGCCTTTCGCCGGGCCGGCGCTGGGCGGCACACAGGTGTTCACACCGCGGGTGCAGCTCGTGGCGAGCCCGCCGATCCGCAATCTCGCCGTGCCCAACGAAGACGCGCGCGCCATCGACCTCGAGGATTCCAACCTCTTCGCGCTCAACCGTTTTCCGGGTTACGACCGTATCGAGGACGGCGTGCGCGTGACATGGGGTATCGACTGGGAACTGACGCGCCCAGGCTGGCGCGTGAAGTCGACCATCGGCCAGTCCTATCGCGTCGGCGACAACCCCGACTTCCTGATCGACGGAACAGGGATTTCGGAAAGGGTCAGCGACTTCGTCGGGCGGACGGAAATCCGGTTCAAGGATTTCGTCTCGCTCACGCACCGTTACCGGCTCGACAAGGACAATTTCGCGATCCGCCGGAACGAACTCGATGCGACCATCGGCAGCCGCCGGACCTATCTCGAACTGGGCTACCTGCGGCTCAATCGCGACATCGCGCAAGGTATCGAGGATTTGCAGGACCGCGAGGAAGTGAGCGCCGCAGCGCGGATCGCCTTTGCCGACTATTGGTCCGTGTTCGGGGCCGGCGTCTTCAACCTGACCGACCGGGAAGAGGACCCGACCCTGACTTCCGACGGGTTCGAACCGCTGCGCACGCGGCTCGGTATCGCCTACCAGGACGATTGCCTTGAATTCGGCTTCACCTGGCGGCGCGACTACATCGACCAGGGCGATGCCGAGCGCGGCGACACGTTCCAGCTTTACTTTTCGCTCCGCAACCTCGGCTTCCGCTGACTTTCCACTGCCCCTGCCATCGTCGGCACAGTGCGCGATTGGCTTGGCAGGGCAAACACGCTAGGCCGCACTCAGCCAAGGTTAAGCCGCATTCTGTGAAGCGGCCGACCCACACTTTTCTGCCCCGGGACTATCGTCCCCACGGGGTGCAAGACAGGATCGAACGTGATCACCAATGCCGTTTCCGCCATTGCCGGCCGCTTCCTTGCCGCATCGGCCCTGTGCAGTGTCGCTTTTTCGCCGGTAGCCCTCGCCGCGCAGGAGGCGGAGGCCCAGTCTGGGCAAGCGTCTGCGCAAGCGCCCGCGCCTACAGCCAATCCCCTCGGCCTGCCGGAAAACTTCTCCCTGCTGGGCGATGCCAACCCCAATGTGAGGCTGGCAACGGCAGTGGTGAACGGGACGGTTATCACCGGCACCGACGTGGACCATCGGACGGCCCTGATCGCCTCGGCCTCGCGCGGGCAGCTTGGTGCGGAAGAGCTTGCGCGCGTGCGGATGCAGGTGCTGCGCAACCTGATCGACGAGACGCTGCAAATCCAGGAAGCGGCCGCGCAGGAGATCGAAATCCCTGCTGCCGAGATCAACCAGCGTTACGAACAGCTGGCAGTGCAGAATTTCGGGCAGAAAGAGGCCATGGACAGCTACCTGCTGTCTATAGGTTCCTCGCCTGCCTCGCTTAAGCGCCAGATCCAGGGTGAACTGGCATGGCAGCGGCTGATCCGCCGGATGATCGGCCCGTTCGTCAACGTCTCCGTCGAAGAGGCGCAGGAATACATCAAGCGGATGGAAGATTCGCGCGGGCAGGAAGAATTCCACATTATGGAAATCTATCTCCCGGCGACGACCGAAACCGAAGCTGCCGTATTGCAGAACGCACGGCAGATCATGGAGCAGCTGCGCCAGGGCGGAAGCTTCCAGGGCTATGCGCGCCAGTTTTCCGAAGCGTCCACCGCAGCGGTCGGCGGCGATCTCGGCTATGTCCAGCTTGCCACCCTGCCCGGCCCCATGGCCGAAGCCGTGCGCGGCATGCAGACCGGGCAACTGACCGGCCCTGTGCAGATCCCGGGCGGCTTCGTGATCGTTTACCTGCGCGACAAGCGCCAGATCCTGATGGCTGATCCGCGCGATGCGACCCTCAGCCTCAAGCAGATTTCGATCAAGTTCCCCGCCAATGTGACCGAGGAACAGGCCGGTCGGCAGCTCGAAGCTTTCCAGGGTGCGGTCCAGTCGATCCGCGGTTGCGGCGATGCCGAACGGGCGGCCCAGACCGTCAATGCCGAAGTCGTGGTCAACGACCAGATTGCCGTGCGCGACCTGCCTGAACAGCTCCAGCCGGCCATGCTGCAGTTGCAGATCGGGCAGGCGACCCCGCCTTTCGGCTCGCTCGAGGAAGGCGTGCGTGTCCTGCTGCTGTGCGGCCGCGACGATCCGCAGGTGGCAGGATTGCCCTCGGTCGACGAAGTGGTCGCGACGCTGGAGGACGAACGCATCCAGAAGCGGGCGCGGACCTACCTGCGCGACCTGCGCAACGACGCCTACATCGAATACAACTGACGGCTGCGATGGCCCCGCTCGCCATATCCATTGGCGATCCGGCGGGGATCGGGCCGGAACTGATCGCCAGGGCCTGGATTCGTCGTCGGGACCTGGGTCTTCCGCCCTTCGTGGTCGTGGACGGTGAGGGCGTGATGCAGGCTGCTGCGGCGGCGATCGGCCTCCACTGTCCGGCGGAAACCGTCAATGACATGGCAGGGGTTGCGGCGGTCTTCGATCGCGCCTTGCCGCTGACCGGGAAATCCAGCGACCTTTTCCGCCCGGGACAGCCCGACAGCGCGACCGCTGCGCTTGCCTATGGCTCGCTCGACCGGGCAATCGACCTTGCCCTTCGCGGCGCGGTGTCGGCGGTGGTGACGGCCCCCGTCAGCAAGGCCGCGATCAGCGCCATCGCGGGTGACTTCCCGGGACAGACGGAGATGCTCGCCGATCGCAGCGGGCTGCCGCGCGAACGAGCCGTCATGATGCTCGCCGGGCCCAGCCTGCGCGCGGTTCCGTTGACGGTGCATGTGTCGCTCGCCGACGTGCCGCGGCTGCTGACCCACGATCTTATCGTGACGAAGGGCCGCATAACGGCCGCTGCGCTGGTGCGGGATTTTGCCATTGGCAAGCCTAGGCTGGCCGTCACCGGGCTGAACCCGCATGCCGGCGAAAGCGGCCAGTTCGGGCGCGAGGAGATCGACATCATTCATCCCGCCATCGAACAATTGCGGGACGAAGGCATCGAGGCAACCGGGCCGCATTCCGCCGATGCCCTGTTCACCCCGCGCAGTCGCACGCAGTTCGATGCCGCCCTGTGCATGTATCACGACCAGGCGCTGATCCCGGTGAAGGCGCTCGATTTCGACGAGGGAGTCAATGTGACGCTGGGCTTGCCGTTTGTTCGCACCAGCCCCGATCACGGCACGGCTTTCGATATCGCGGGCCAGGGAATTGCCGATCCGGGCGCGATGATCGCGGCGATCCGCATGGCCGGCGAATGTGCCACCCGGCGCGGCGATGGCTGACTTTCCCCCCTTGCGCGAAGTCATCGCCCGGCACGGCCTCTCCGCCGCGAAGGCGCTGGGGCAGAACTTCCTGTTCGACGCACAATTGCTGGACCGGATCGCCGCGATTCCCGGCGACCTCAAGGACAAGGCGGTGCTCGAAGTCGGCCCCGGTCCAGGCGGGCTGACCCGGGCCCTGCTCAAGGCCGGTGCACGGGTGACGGCGATCGAGATGGACCGCCGCTGCCTGCCGGCGCTGGCCGAACTGGGTGAGGCTTTTCCCGGACGGCTCAGAGTGATCGAAGGCGACGCACTCAGGCTAGATCATGGTGAGCTGATGGGCGGCGAGCCCTTCACGGTTCTCTCCAACCTGCCCTACAATGTTGGCACCGCACTCTTTGTGCGCTGGCTCGGCGGCGAGCACTGGCCGCCGCAATGGACCTCGCTGACGCTGATGTTCCAGCAGGAGGTCGCCCAGCGGATCGTCGCCGCGCCCGACACATCGGCCTATGGTCGTCTCGCCGTGCTGGCACAGTGGCGGAGCAAGGCGGCCCTGGCGATGAAGGTTCACCGCAGCGCCTTCACCCCGCCGCCCAAGGTCATGAGCGCGATTGTCCACGTAGAGCCGGCAGCCATGCCCGACGGCGTATCGGCCCGCGTCCTCGAACGCCTGACCGAGGCTGCCTTCGGCCAGCGCCGCAAAATGCTGCGGCAGAGCCTCAAGGGAATTGAAGGCGCGGCGGACGCGCTGGAGTCTCTCGGGATCGATCAGACGCGCCGCGCTGAAACCCTCAGGGTCGAAGAATTTGTCGCCACGGCGGCGTGGCTTACCCGGAGGCGCTGAAAGCTAGCAGGGGTTCGCTTCTATCAGCGCGTTGACGACGGCGCTGACAGCTGACTTCGAGAGATCTGCGTCGCTGCGCTGCAGATAGGCTACGACCTCGCCGCGCAGGACATCCACCGGGGTACCGGCTGCAAGGCACATGTAACGTTCCGTAGCCTCGATATCGGCAAGCAATCCGAACGCGTCCCATATTCCCATGATGTACCAGTCGCAGCGCGCCAGATTCGAGGCGTCGCTCGAACCGCATTGCTCGAGAAGTTCATATCCGTTCTTGAAAATGGACTGGGCCGTTATGTCCTGTGCAAAGGCAGAACTCGGCGACAAAACCAAGCCCACTGCTGCTACCGCGGCCAACATTCCTCTCGAACCCATGTCAAAATCCTCCCTGTGTCCCGCGACAAGCATACCGGTTGCGCAGGCAAAAGCTTGCAGCAAACCGACAAACCCTGACCGCACAGGATGTTTTCGCGTCACGCCGCCTTCTTGCGCAATCGCCACTGATGCAACAGCGGCTCGGTATAGCCGCTCGGTTGCTCGGTGCCCTTGAACACGAGGTCGCAGGCGGCCTGGAAGGCAAGGCTGGAGTCCCAGTTGCCGGCCATCGGCTCGTAAAAGGGATCACCCGCGTTCTGGGCATCGACCTTGGCGGCCATGCGGCGCAGGCTGTCCATCACCTGCTCTTCGGTGGCGACGCCGTGGAGCAGCCAGTTGGCCATGTGCTGGCTGGAGATGCGCAAGGTTGCGCGGTCTTCCATCAGGCCGACGTCGTTGATGTCGGGCACCTTGGAGCAGCCCACGCCGGCGTCGATCCACCGCACGACATAGCCGAGCAGGCCCTGCGCGTTGTTATCGAGTTCCTCGCGCACTTCCGCCTCGGACCAGTTCGTGCCTTCTGCGAGCGGGATCTGCAGCAGCAGGTCGAGCGAGGGAATGTCACCCAATCCCTTCTGCACTTCGAACACGTTTTCCTGATGGTAATGCAGCGCATGTAGCGTCGCGGCGGTCGGCGACGGCACCCAGGCCGTGTTGGCCCCGGCGCGAAGATGCCCGATCTTCTGCACCATCATATCGGCCATCATGTCTGGCGCCGCCCACATGCCCTTGCCGATCTGTGCCCTCCCCGAGAGGCCGTGCGCAAGGCCAATGCCGACATTGCGGTCTTCATAGGCCTTGAGCCAGGTGCTGTTCTTCATGGCACCCTTGCGGACCATCGGCCCGGCCTGCATCGAGGTGTGGATCTCGTCGCCTGTGCGGTCGAGGAAGCCGGTATTGATGAACACGACACGGTCGCGCACCGCATGGATGCAGGCGGCGAGGTTAGCCGAGGTTCGGCGTTCCTCGTCCATCACCCCGACCTTGATCGTATTGTGCGGCATATCGAGCAACCGCTCGACCGCATCGAACAGGTCGTTGGTGAAGCGGCATTCCTCCGGCCCGTGCATCTTGGGCTTCACGATATAGATGCTGCCCGTGCGGCTATTGCCGAACTTGCCAAGGCTTCGCACATCATGCGCGCCGATCGCGCTGGTGATCACCGCATCCATGATCCCTTCAGGGATTTCGGTGCCATCCTCCAGCAGGATCGCAGGATTGGTCATCAAGTGCCCGACATTGCGGACAAACAGCAGGCTGCGACCCGGCAGGGTCTGCGCATTGCCATCGCGGTCGGTGTAGGTCTTGTCGGGTGAGAGGGCGCGGGTCATCGTCCGCCCGCCCTTCTCGAAGCTTTCCTCCAGGTCGCCGCGGATCACGCCGAGCCAGTTGGAATAGGCCAGCAGCTTGTCCTCGGCATCGACGGCGGCAACCGAATCCTCGCAATCGGCGATAGCGGTCAGCGCGCTTTCGATCACGACATCGGCAATGCCGGCCTTGTCGGTGCGGCCGACCGGATGTTCACGGTCGAACTTCACTTCGATGTGCAAGCCGTTGTTCCTGAACAGCAGGCCCTTACCGGTCTTGCCGACATACTGGCTTTCGTCCTGCAGTTTCCCATCATGCTCGTCGGCGATATCGGCCCAGCTCTGACCGACGAGCGGGAGCGCCTCATCGAGGAACTGGCGTGCCCGTGCGATTACGGCCGCGCCGCGTTCCTCGTCATAGCCACCGGGCCGTGCCGGCGGGGCATCCAGCGCATCGGTGCCATAGAGCGCGTCGTAGAGGCTGCCCCAGCGCGCATTGGCGGCATTGAGCAGGAAACGCGCATTGAGGATTGGCACAACAAGTTGCGGCCCTGCCATGGTCGCGATCTCGGGATCGACATTGCGGGTGCCGATCTCGAACTCGCCCGGTTCGGGGACAAGATAGCCGATCCTGTGCAGGAATGCCTTGTAGGCCTCGTGGTCGTGCGGCTGCCCGGCGCGTTCCTTGTGCCAGTCGTCGATCTGCCACTGCAGCTCGTCGCGCTTCTTCAGCAGCGCGCGGTTTTCCGGCACGAAGTCTTGGCACAGGTCGGTGAAGCCCTCCCAGAAGGCGCTGGCTTCCATGCCGAGCGGGGCGAGAACCTTGCCCTCGATGAAATCGGCCAACGCGGCATCGACCTTCAAACGGTCACGCAGAACATATTCGGGCATGCGTCCTCACTCTTTGCGCCGCGCAGTATGACCATCGCACGGGAATCATGGCAATGTCTGTCTGGGGAGGACCAGGCGGGCTATGGCGAAGTGGACGGGCAATTGCAACGGCTTGGAACCTCACCATTCCCCCGCTAGAGGCGGTTGCGGATGAAACCGACCGCCGCCTTTCTCGACGCCATCGACCAATCGGCCATGCTGGGGCAAGTGCTGGCGTGGAGCGCGGTCAATTCGGGCACGGCAAACCTCGACGGGCTGAAGACCGTCGCAGCGATGCTGGCGGACGCCTTCGCGGCGCTGCCGGGCCAGGTTTCGCTGGTCGACCCTGCCCCTGTTAACGCCATCAGCGCCGATGGCGAGGAATACGAGAAGCCACATGGCCGGCACCTGGTCGTCCGGGTCCGGCCCGACGCGCAGCGGCGGCTGGTGCTGACAGGGCATATGGACACGGTCTATCCTGCAGACCATCCGTTCCAGGGCAACACCTGGCTCAGCGACGATATCGTCAACGGCCCGGGAACCGCCGACATGAAAGGCGGGATCGCGGTCATGCTGCATGCGCTGATGGCGCTGGAGCGAAGCGAGGCCGGACAAGACATCGGCTATGACGTGCTGATCAATTCGGACGAGGAGACCGGCTCGCTTTCCTCCGCAAGATTGATCGAGGAACTGGCGACCGGCAAATATGCTGCGCTGACCTACGAGCCCTCGGCCACGCCCGAAGGCAATCTCGCCCATGCACGTGGGGGCACGGGGAACTATTCGCTGATCGTGCGCGGGCGCTCGGCCCATGCCGGCCGCAATCCGCAGGATGGGCGCAACGCCGTGGTCGCCGCCGCTGCACTTACGCTCGGCCTCAAGGACCTCCAGACTGACGACTGCCCGGTCAACCCGGCCCGGATCGAAGGCGGCGCAGCCAACAATGTCGTGCCCGACAATGCGGTGCTGCGCTTCAACATCCGCCCGAAGGAGCCGAGCGCGGGCGAGCGGTTCGAGGCCGGGCTCCACGCACTGATGGCGCAGGTGCGGCAGGCGCACGACGTGTCCGTCCACTTGCACGGTGGGGTCACCCGCCCGCCCAAGCCGGTCGATCGCCGCGCGCAGAAGCTGTTCGACCTCGTGCGCGATTGCGGCACCGAGCTGGGTCTCAGCATCGACTGGCAGGCGACCGGCGGCGTCTGCGACGGCAACAATATCGCCGCCTGCGGTGTGCCCGTGGTCGACACCATGGGGGTGCGCGGCGGCAAGATCCATTCGCCGGAAGAATTCATGATCGTGTCCAGCCTGAGCGAACGGGCGGCGCTGTCCGCGCTTGTCCTCCACCGGCTGGCGAGGGGAGAAGAGCTTTGAGTTTCCGCCTGCGCGCTGCGCACACCGACGATATCGAACCGCTGTACGAAATGGCCAAGCTGACCGGCGGCGGGTTCACCAACCTGCCGGCCGACCGCGACGCGCTGGCGGCCAAGCTGGCCCGGTCGCAGAAGGCCTTCAATCGCGCCGACGACGACCTTGCCGACGAGCAGTTCGTACTGGTCCTCGAAAATACAGAGACCGGAGCAGTGCGCGGCACCTGCCAGATGATGACCCAGGTGGGGCAACGCTGGCCGTTCTATTCCTATCGCCTCAACACGCTGACCCAGTATTCCAAGGAACTTGACCGCACGGTGCGGGCCGAACTGCTGAGCCTCGTCACCGACCTCGAAGGGTCGAGCGAAGTGGGTGGCCTGTTCCTCCATCCCAACGAGCGCGCGGGCGGCCTCGGCCTGCTGCTGGCGCGCAGCCGGTACCTGTTCATCGCGATGCACCGCAGCCGCTTTGCCGACCGCATCCTGGCGGAACTACGCGGTATCATCGACGAGCGCGGCGGCTCGCCTTTCTGGGATGGGGTCGCGGGTCGCTTCTTCGGCATGGGCTTCCAGGAAGCCGACTATTTCAACGCCATCAACGGCAACCAGTTCATTGCCGACCTGATGCCGAAGCATCCGGTCTATGTCGCCATGCTGGACGAGGAAGCGACCAAGGTGATCGGCCTGCCCCACCCGACCGGCCGCGCGGCCATGCGGATGCTGGAGAACGAGAACTTCCGTTTCGACGGCTATGTCGACATCTTCGACGGCGGCCCGACCATGGTGGCGCGGACCGACGATGTGAAAAGCATCGCCCAGGCCCGCCCGGCCACGCTATCGGGCGCCGAACTCGACATCGGCGAACGGGCCATCATCGCCACCGGGACGCTGTCGGGTTTCCGCTGTACTTTCGGCATGCGCGAATTCGAGGACGATGGCAGCGTGCAGATCTGCGCCCGCAGCGCAAAGACGCTCGGCGTCAGCAAAGGCGACGAAGTGTGGAGCGTGGCGCGGTGAAGTCCGGAGCGAACCTGGTCGAGATCAATTTCGACGGCATCGTCGGCCCCTCGCACAACTATGCCGGCCTCAGTCTCGGCAATATCGCCAGTGCGAGCCACAAGGGCGATCCGTCCTATCCCCGCGCGGCCGCATTGCAGGGCATCGCCAAGATGCGGGGCAATATGGCTCGCGGCCTGGCGCAAGGGTATCTGCTGCCACTGCCCCGGCCCAACACCGAAACGCTGCGGCGGCTGGCAGTCGATCCGGCGAGCGACCGCGCACTGCTGGCAGCGGCATGGTCGGCTTCCAGCATGTGGACCGCCAATGCCGCCACGGTCAGCCCCGCGCCCGACACCGTCGATGGCAAGTGCCACCTGACCCCGGCCAATCTCGTCACCATGGTCCACCGCGCGCAGGAATGGCGCGACACCAAAGCGCAGCTCGATATCGCTTTTGGCAATCGCGACCATTTCACGGTGCACGAGGCGGTGCCGCCCAGCTTCGGTGACGAGGGTGCGGCCAACCATATGCGCTTCTGCGAAGGGCACGGCGCGGCGGGTGTCGAGGTGTTCGTCTATGGCAGGCCGGGCGGTCGCTTTCCTGCGCGCCAGCACGAACAGGCCAGCCGTGCCGTGGCCCGGCTCCACGGGCTCGATCCGGCGGCTTGCGTCTTTATCGAGCAGAACCCCACCGCGATCGAGGCGGGCGCATTCCACAACGATGTCGTCTCGGTCGCCAACGAGCGGGTGCTGTTCACCCACGAGGAAGCCTTTGCCGACCGGCTGGGCGCCTATGACGTGATCCGTGACGCCTTCCCGGCGCTGGAAGTGGTCGAGGTGCCGTCGAGCGCGGTGAGCCTTGCCGAAGCGATCAAGACCTATCTCTTCAACGCCCAGTTGCTCACCCTGCCTTCGGGCGAAATGGCGCTGGTGGTGCCCGAGGAATGTCGGAAGAGCGCAAGCGTCTGGAACTGGTGCCAGTCGATGCTCGCAAGCAATGGCCCGATCCGGCAGGTGATCCCGGTCGATGTGCGCCAATCGATGGCCAATGGCGGCGGCCCCGCCTGCCTGCGGCTGCGGGTGGTGGCCGACCCGGCGACGGTCGATCCGCGCTTCATGCTGGATGAAGCTCGCGCAGACTCGCTCGAAAGGGTTATCGGCCGGTATTGGCCCGAACAGATCGATCCGGCCGATATCGGCTCCATGGCTCTCGCGGAAGCGGTCCGAACCGCGCGGGCCAACCTGTTGGAATCGTTCGACCTCTCGATTTTGGGTTAACGCCCTTGTCGCCTTGTCGGCCTCGTTTACAATCGCTCTTGCATTAACCACCGTATCCCGCACTGGCCCGCCATTGGCACGGCCCGTGCAGGTCGAGGCGTTAAGGATTGAGAGGTTTCATGCTGCGCAAGGTCGGCCGCCTGTTCGTGATCAAGAATCGCTTCGAAGCGTTCATGATCATCTATGCGCTGGCTTTGGGCGCGATGGAGCGCGGCACCGCCTATCTCGACCAGTTTCCGGGTTTCCAGGGTCAGATGCTATTCTGGGCCTGCAGCGGCGCAGTGTTCCTCGCCGGGGCAAAGATCCTCGACGCGCTGCGATACGAGCGCGAGCGCCGCGAAGCCGAAGCGCTTTCGGCACACTGAATTCGTGGAAAAACGGTGGGGCGGTTCTGTTGCTAGGCCCGCCCCGGGCCCCCGGAATCCGTTCTGTTGCCCGGTCGGTCCAACCGCGCTTTAGCTTTGTAACGTCAGGGCGTTAGCCCATCATGTTACGCGGCAAGAGCGAGTGCTTCGTTATCGTTGGCACTTATGGTTTGTGAACAGTTTTACGGGTTACTCAGCCCGGGTGAAAACAACGTCTTTCAACACACGTCGATCCTGGTTCGGCCCCGTCAGGAACCCCCGGTCGAACGGAGGTTTTTGGTGGAGCCGCCGGGTACTGCCCCCGGGTCCGTTGTGCCTATTGCACGCCGCAATTTATCACCATAGCCCGCCGAAACGGGCAGGGCCGATATAGGCGGTTTCGCCTTAATGTGAAGTGACCGCAGGCTGAAAGAAAAAGGGCGAACCCGCAGGCCCGCCCTCTTCCCAATCCAGCTAGGGGCTGGAAATTACATGCCGGTTGCGCCTTCTTCGGCGTCGGCGGCGTCTTCGAGCTGGTCGGCAGCGGCTTCTTCGCTGTCCTGCTGTGCCTCGAGAGCTTCTTCCTGTCCTTCGGTCGGGGCTTCTTCAGCCATTTCCTCGGTCACGTCGGCCTGCTCTTCCATGGCATCGGCCTGGGCTTCGGTTTCGGTTTCGGCGCCGGGGCCGCACGCGACGAGAGCGAGCGAGGCGGTTGCAGCGGCGAGAATGGCGATTTTACGCATGGTGTTCCCTCTGATTAAGTTTCCCTGCCCGACAGTCGGACTGACGCAAAAGCGCCCGACCGACCCGATGGTTCCCGGAAAGTGTCGAAATCAGGGCCGATGGCGCAGACTGTCGCGAATTTCCGTCAGCAGTTCGACTTCGGTCGGACCGGCCGGAGCCTCTTCCTTCTTGCCCATGATCTTGTTGGCCTGACGGACCAGCAGGAAAATGACGAAGGCCAGGATCAGGAAATTGATGATCACCGAAATGAAATTGCCATAGGCCAGTACGTTTGCGCCGGCGGCACGCGCCGCCGCCAGCGAACTTCCCGGCTCGACATCGCCGCTGAGGACAAAATACAGGTTGGAGAAGTCCACCGTGCCTATGACCCGTCCGAGGAACGGCATCAGCATATCATCCGTAAGTGACTTGACGATCGTCCCGAAAGCCGCACCGATCAGCACAGCGACTGCCAGGTCGAGGACATTGCCCTTGGCGATAAATTCCTTGAATTCCGAAAGCATTCCAACCTCCCACGTGGTTAAGCGATGGTTGATGCCCTAATCCGCAATCGTTTCCAAGGGCGCAAAGGTCAAATCCTGTAAACGCCGGTATCACGGTTTGCCTGTCGCCACGGAACGGCCGCTCGCGCCAAGCCGTGGCCGGGGCACGATACGGGCGCCGTCCCCGCAATTCGCTTGATTGCCCGCAGCGCTGTTCTATACTGGCAACACAGTATTTTTCGCGGGAGATTTCGATGGACCTTCGCACCCTGTTTCGTTCGTCCCTGATCGGCCTCGGGGCCCTTTCGCTGGCCGCCTGCGGCATCAATTCGGTGCCGGCGGCCGAGGAAAACGCGAAGGCCAAGTGGGCGGACGTCGAGGCGCAGTTCCAGCGCCGCGCGAACCTCATCCCGAACCTTGCGGAAGTAGCCAAGGGCGCGGGCGAGAACGAACGGACGATCCTGACACAGGTGACCGAGGCGCGTGCCAAGGCGACCAGCGTCAATGTGACCGCAGAGGACCTTGGCGACGAAGCCAAGATGGCCGAATTCGCCGCAGCCCAGTCGCAGATGAGCGCCGGGATCGGCCGCCTGCTGGCGAGCTTCGAGGCCTATCCGAACATCCAGTCGACCCAAGCCTACCTGACGCTGCAGAGCCAGCTCGAGGGGACGGAGAACCGCATTGCCGTCGCCATCCGCGACTACAACGAGGCGGTACGCCAGTATAACACCACCATTCGCACCTTCCCCGACACCATCGGCGCGAACATCATCCATGGCGCCGAACCCCTGGTCCCCTATAAGGCGGTCACCCCGGGCGCAGAAGCGGCGCCCACTCTCGACATGACCGAAGGCGAGTGAGGCAGCCGCACAATCCAATGCGTTTTCTCGCCATTGCCGTTGCAGCGCTTGTAGCTCTGCTACCCATCACCGTTTCAGCGCAGAATTTTCCTGCGCTGAGCGGGCGGGTAGTGGACCAAGCGAACATAATCCCCGACGCGACCGAAGCTGAGCTGACAGCGAAGCTCGAGGCGCTTGAACAAACCACGCAGCGACAGCTGGTGGTGGCGACCATTGCCGACCTGCAAGGCTACGACATATCCGACTACGGCTACCAGGTCGGGCGGAACTGGGGTATCGGCGATGCGCAGCGCAACGATGGCGCGCTGCTGATCGTCGCGCCGAACGAGCGCAAGGTCAGGATCGAAGTCGGCTATGGCCTCGAAGGCTACCTGACCGATGCGGTATCCTCGCTCATCATCAACAATGCGATCGTGCCCGAGTTCAGGGAGGGCGATATGCCCGGGGGTATCGTGGCCGGGACCGATGCGATCATCCAGCAACTGCAACTGCCACCTGAGGAAGCCGCCAAGGTCGCGGCGGAAGCCGCCAGCGCCCGTGAAAGCGACGGGGGCTTTCCTGTCGGCGCAATCATCTGGATCGCGTTTGTCGTGTTCTTCTTCATTTTGCCGGCGCTGACCGGCCGTGGCCGCAGGCGGCGGTATCGCAGCGGTCTCGGCAGCACCGTCGGCGACATCATCCTGTGGGAAGCGGGCAAGGCGATCGCCCGCGGGATCAGTGATGGTGGCGGAGGTGGCGGCTGGGGCGGCGGCTTCGGTGGCGGCGGGGGCTTTTCCGGCGGCGGCGGTTCGTTCGGGGGCGGCGGCGCCTCCGGGGGGTGGTAACGATGGCCTATCTCAGCGCAGAGCAGCACAGGATCGTAACCGATGCGGTCGCTGCGGCCGAAGACCATACCTCGGGCGAAATCGTCACCGTTCTGGCCGACCGGTCCGACGGATATTCGGATGTGGTGCTGGTATGGGCGGTGGCGCTCGCTTTCTCGGCGATGAGCGTTTTCGCCCTTTTGCCGCAACCCTTCATGGATCTGTGGGACAGCCTCAGCGGCGGCTGGCGGCACGACTGGACGACAGGCGAGCTTGCCAGCATGACCATCGCCCTGGGCGTCATCGCCTTCGCCGCAAGCTGGTTCGCGCTGAGTTGGGACCCCTTGCGCTTCCTTTGCATTCCCGGCCCCCTGAAAACCACGCGCGTCCACGCGCAGGCGATCAAGCACTTCAAGGTCGGCGCGGAAAGCCGCACCACCGGCAAGACCGGGATCATGATCTATCTCTCCATGCGCGAACACCGTGCGGAAATAGTCGCCGACGAGCCGATCGCGCAGCTGGTCTCGGCCGAGGTCTGGGGCGAGGCTATGGCCGACATGCTGGTCGAAATCCGCCAGGGCCGCTTTGCCGAAGGAATGGCGGCGGGGGTGCGCGATGTCGGCAAGGTCCTGTCCGAACACTTCCCGCGGCGCGAGGATGACGCGAACGAGTTGCCCGACCGCCTGATAGAGGTCTAAGCCCCCTGGCATGACCGACAGAGACGCAGACCTGCCCGAAGAAATCATGTGGCAGGGCAAGTTCGTGACCGCCAAGCGCCGGGGCCGCTGGGAATACGCCAGCCGGTCGCGTGGCATCAGGGCCGCCGCCATCATCGCCATCGACGACGGTCATGTCCTGCTGGTCGAGCAATACCGCGTGCCGCTGGGGCGGACATGCCTCGAAATTCCGGCCGGCCTGATCGGTGACCAGCAAGGTTCGGAAAACGAGGATGCGATCGAGGCCGCCATCCGCGAGCTGGAGGAAGAAACCGGGTACCGTGCGGGCCGCATGGAAACCATCGGCGAGTTCTACTCCAGTCCCGGAATGGTAAGCGAGGCTTTCACCCTGCTGCGGGCACACGATCTCGAGAAGGTGGGCCCGGGTGGCGGTACCGAGGGGGAAAATATCGTCGTTCACCGGGTTGCCCTGCGCGACCTGCCGCAATTCGTTGCGGATTGGCGCAAACGCGGCCACGGCGTGGATGTGCGGATCGCAATGTTGATGGCGCCCGGATTTCTTGGAGAGGATTACGCATGACGGGACGTGTGGCAGGCAAGATGGCGCTGGTGACCGGCGCCGCCCAGGGGCTTGGCGCGGCGCATTGCAGCTTGCTGGCTGCCGAAGGTGCAAATGTGCTCTGTACCGACATCAACGCTGCGGGCGCCGCTGAAACCGCGGCCGCGATAAACGCTGCGCATGGCGAGGGAACCGCCTTCTCGATCGGGCATGACGTGACGGACCGCGCGCAGTGGGACGCGGCAGTTGCAATGGCACGGGACGCGATGGGCGGGCTCAATGTCCTGGTCAACAACGCCGGCATCGGCGTCGCGGGCAATATCGAGACCTGCAAGTTCGAAGACTGGAAGCGCTGCTTCGCGATCAATGTCGATGGCATCTTCCATGGCTGCCAGGCGGCATTGCCGCTGATGCGCGAGCACGCGCCCGGCTCGATCGTCAATATTTCCAGCATTGCCGGCCTGATCGCCAGCGACACCATGCCTGCCTACAACGCCTCGAAGGCATCGGTTTGGATGCTGACCAAGTCGATCGCGCTGCATTGTGCCAAGAACAACATGCAGATCCGCTGCAATTCGGTCCATCCGACCTTCGTCGATACGCCGATCCTGGACGGTACCGCGCGGCACCACAATCTCGACAAGGGCGTGCTGCTGGAAAAGCTGGCGCGGCAGATCCCGCTGAAGTTCGTCGGCGAGCCGAGCGATATCGCCAATGCGGTGCTCTATCTCGCCAGCGACGAAAGCCGCTTCATGACCGGGGCGGAGCTCAAGCTCGACGGTGGTATCTCGGCCATGTGACAGTCGGGGTTGAGGGGGGACCCCGGGTCCCCCGCTCAATCGGCGATCAGGGCGATCGCGACATAGACCAGGATCAGCGATCCCATGCCGAGGATGGTGCCGAGGGCGAAGCCTACCCGGACCAGCATCGGGTCGATGCCGAAATAGTTGGCGATACCGGCGCAGACGCCCCAGATCTTGCCGTTGCTACGGTCGAGCCGGAAGCTCTTGGCCGGAAGGCCGCTGCGATTGTTTGAAAGCTGGGTCATGCGATGATTCCTGCGGGGCTGCCGGGGACGATGGCGAAGGCCATCACCAGCGAAGAGATGGCAAGGGCGGTAACGGCGGCGAAGAGACGGCTGCCGATATTGGTCTGATCGAACATGGGGGTGTTCCTTTTCCTGGGACTGCTGCCGTTATCAGGCAACCAGCGCGGGGGTGGCAGGGACGATCGCGGTCGCAAAGGCAGCGGCCGAAAGGACCAGTGCGAAGGCGGCGGCGAGGAAGCGGTTGGCTGCAAATTCGAACGTCATTGTCTGTGTTTCCTTGTGTTTTCCTGTCTGAGCGGGACCTTCCCGTTCACGAAAGCAGCTTTGCATGGGGTGTGCCAGTTTCGAAAAATGGCGGAAATCCGCGCTTTTTTCAGGAGACACGCTGTTACATCCTGTTCATCGAAGCGAAAGATTGGGGATTTTTCCCAATTCGTAGGAACCGGCTTTTTCGTGGAATCGAGCGCTGCACCGGGCTAGGCGCATGGAGCCCATGGCGCTCGATCGCATCATCTTGTCCGATTTTCGCAACCACGTTCAGTCGCGCCTCGACGGAGCTGCGCGATTCAACCTGCTGGTAGGCGAGAATGGCGCCGGGAAGACCAACATCCTCGAAGCCATCTCCCTGCTGGCCCCGGGCCGCGGCCTGCGTCGCGCGGCGCTGCCGGACATGGCGCGCAGCGGCGGTTCGGGCGGCTTTACCGTCGGAGCCAGCCTGACGCATGCAGACGGCGGCGATGCGATCCAGCTCGGCACCGCGATCGATCCGACCCGGCCCGGACGTCGGCGGGTCCGGATCAACGGGGCGGAGGCAAGCGCAGTCGCCCTGGGCGAATGGCTCGCAGTTTCCTGGCTGACCCCCGCGATGGACGGCATATTCATGGGCCCGGCAAGCGACAGGCGACGCTTCGTCGACCGGATGGCGCTGGCGCTCGATCCCGATCATGCCCGGAACGCCACGCGTTACGAGGCCGCATTGCGCGAGCGCAACCGCCTGATGGCGGACGAACGGGAGCCCGAGCCAGCCTGGCTCGACGGGGTGGAAATCCAGCTCGCCCGCCACGGCAGCGCGCTGGCACGGGGAAGGACGCGGCTGGTCGAAGCGCTCTGCGCCGCCTTGGCCGACCATCCCGCCGAACCCTTTGCCCGCCCCCACCTCGTGCTCGAGAGCGGATCACCCGGCGAGGAGGCGTCCCTGCTGGACGCCTTGCAGGCCAGCCGCAGGCAGGACCGCCGCGCCGGCCGCACACTGGTCGGCCCGCATCGCGACGATCTCGCCGTCACCATGGCCGGCAAGCAGGTTCCTGCCGCCGCCTGTTCGACGGGCGAACAGAAAGCCATGCTGATCGCCATCACCCTTGCCCATGGGGCCTTGGCAGCCAAGGGCAGGCCGGGCGTGCTGCTGCTCGACGAAGTGGCGGCGCATCTCGACCCGGTCCGCCGCGAGGTGCTGTTCGATCGCTTGCGGGCTACCGGAACGCAGGTCTGGATGACCGGGACCGAAATCGCCCCCTTCTCGGCCATCGAGCAGGAAGCCGCGGTCTGGCACGTCAGCGGCGGGGAGCTGGTGACGTCGCTTTAGCGCTTCGGCGTTAGCGCTTGGGCGTTATCGCTTGGGCAGCGCCGCGACCACTTCGTCCACCGTATCGCCGACCAGGACCTCAATGCCCTGTTCGGTCGGGTGGACGCGGTCCTGCTGGATCAGCTCCGGCCGGTCGGCCACGGAAGCCACCCAGAAGGGGATGAATTCGAGGTCATATTTTTCCGCAAGTCCGGAATAGACCGCGGCAAATTCCTCGACATAGCGTTCGCCCATGTTGGGCGGGGCCTGCATTCCCATCAGCAAGACGGGAATATCCGCCGCCTGCGCCGTCTTGATGATCGCCTCGAGATTGGCCCGCGTCTGCTCGGGCGAGATCGAGCGCAGCAGGTCGTTGCCGCCGAGTTCGAGGATGAGGAGGTCGGGCTTCCCTTCCATGGAATTCAGCGTGAAATCGAACCGCTGGGCGCCCGCCGCACTGGTGTCGCCGGACACCCCTGCATTGGTGACCCTGGCGTTGATCCCCTGTGCGCGCAGGGCGGCCTCCAGCTTTGCCGGATAGCTGTCTTCCTTGGCGACATTGTAGCCGGCGAACAGGCTGTCGCCGAACGCCAGGATCCGCCGCTCGGGCCCCATGACCGGAACTTCGATTGCGGCAGCCTCACTCTCCGCCCGGGCGGCCACAGGGGCCTCTGCAGTCCCATCGCCACACGAGACCAGCGCCAAGGCCAGCGGCACAATCGACAAACGGCTTAGGGCTTTCGCCCACCTTACTTGTTCCATGGGTTCGGCTATGCCATCGGATTATTGTGACCGAAACCCCCAACGCACCCTCCCCCGTCCCGGGTCCCGAGGAATTCGCCATTTCCGCCCGCCAGCTCAGGCTCACCCTCGGACAGGACAAGCATCCGGTCGAGATCCTGAAAGGCATCGATCTCGACGTGAAGACAGGTGAAGTCCTCGCGCTGCTAGGTCCGTCGGGGTCGGGCAAGAGTTCGCTGATGGCGGTGCTCTCCGGACTGGAACGCGCGACCTCCGGCACGCTCCAGGTTGCCGGCGCGGATTTTGCTGCCATGGACGAGGATGGTCTCGCCCGCGCACGCCGGGGCCGCATCGGCATCGTGCTGCAGGCCTTCCACCTGCTGCCGACAATGACAGCCACGGAAAACGTCGCGACCCCGATGGAACTGGCTGGCGACGGCGACGTGCAATCCCGCGCCCGGGCCGAGCTCGAGGCGGTGGGCCTCGGTCACCGGCTCGACCATTACCCCACCCAGCTATCGGGCGGCGAGCAACAACGCGTCGCCATCGCCCGCGCCACAGCGCCGCGCCCGACGCTGATCTTCGCTGACGAGCCGACGGGCAACCTCGACGCCGCGACCGGCGCGGAGATCATCGACATGCTGTTCGCCCGCCGTGCGGAAACCGGGGCGACGCTGGTCATCATTACCCATGATCCGAGCCTCGCCGAACGCTGCGACCGGATCATCACCCTCGCCGACGGCAGGATTGCGAGCGACACCGCCGCATGAGCCAGTCGCTTTCTTGGGGCACGGCGTGGACACTGGCGCGGCGCGAACTCTCGCTGCGCTTCAAGGGGCTGCGGCTGCTGCTGGTGTGCCTGTTTCTCGGCACCGGGGCGCTCGCCGCGATCGGGACGCTGACCGCAGCGATCGAACAGGAACTCGCCAATCGCGGACAGGAACTGCTGGGCGGCGACCTCGAGGTCGAGATCTGGCAGCGCAGCCCCAATGACGAGGAACTCGCCGCGCTGAAGGCGCTGGGCGAGGTATCGCAAGGCACCCGTATGCAGGTTGTCGCCCGGCGCGGCGAGCGGACCGCTCCGGTAGGGCTGAAAGCGGTCGAGGACAATTATCCGCTCTACGGCACGCTGACGCTGACCGACGGCCGCAGCGTCGGACCGCCGCAGGCGGGCGAGGCTTGGGTCGGCCAGGGGGCGATGGACCGGCTCGACATGAAGGTCGGCGACAGTTTCGAACTCGGCACGCTGACGCTGAAGGCTGCAGGCATCATCAGAGACGAGCCCGACAAGCTTTCCGAAGGCTTCCAGCTTGGGCCTACCGTTATTACCAATCTGCAGGCGCCCTATGACGCGGGACTGATCCAGCCCGGCGCGATGTACCAGTCCAAGACCCGGATCGCCTTCGCCAACCCCGCGACCGATCCCGAGGCGGTGCAGGAGCAGCTGAAGCAGCGCTTCCCGCTGGGCGGCTTCGACTTCCGCGACCGGGACCGGGCCAGTCCCGGGGCCGACCGCTTCGTGGGACGGATGGGCGAATTCCTCACGCTGGTGGGGCTCGCCGCGCTGGTCATTGCCGGGATCGGCATCGGCGGCGGGGTTTCGTCCTATCTCGAAGCCCGGCGATCGAGCATTGCGACGCTCAAGGTGTTGGGGGCAACCAGTGGCGACATTGCCCGCATCTATGCCCTGCAAATCGGGCTGGCGGCCCTCGTCGGCAGCGTTGCGGGTCTGATTGTCGGGCTAGCGGTCACGCCCGTCCTCGGTGTCGCCTTGCAGGGCCTGCTGCCGGTCCAGAGCGGCTTCACCATCGAGCCGCTCGCGCTGCTTCTGGCGAGCGGATACGGACTGCTGGTGGCGCTGGTCTTCGCTGCCACGCCCTTGCTGAGGGCACGCCATTACCCTGCCATGGCGCTGATGCGCGCCCGGGTGACGCCGCTGGCGAGGGACCGGGCGGCGCTGCTGTGGGTCGGCGGCGGGCTGGCCGGCATTATCGCGCTCGCCCTACTGACTTCGCGCCAGCCGTTGCTGGCGGCGGGCTTCCTCGGCGGCGCGGCAGCGATGCTGGCGGTGCTGGCCCTGCTCGGCTGGGCGATCCGCAAGGCCTCTACCAAGGTGGGTCGACCGGCCAATCCTTTGGTCCGCAACGCGCTTGCCAACCTCAGCCGCCCCGGCACCTCCACCGGTGCGTTGGTGACCGCGCTCGGTTTCGGCCTCAGTGCCTTCGTGCTTCTGGCCGCGATCCAGACCTCGATCGACGGCAATATCCAGAGCCGCGTGCCGCAGGAGGCGCCGGACTACTTCGTCCTCGACATCCCGCGCGACCGGGTCGGCGAGTTCGAGCAGATCGTCTGGACGCAGGACGACAAGGCCATGATACGCGCCCTGCCCGCCATGCGCGGCTCGATCATCGCCTATGGGCCCAGGGACAACATGACCCGCGTCGCCGACCTGGAGGAAATCCCAGATGGCGCCTGGGCGCTGCGCGGCGAGCGGGGCCTGACCTATGCCGACGAAATCCCCCAAGGCAATTCGCTCGTCAGCGGGGAATGGTGGGGCCGCTTCTACGACGGCGAACCGCTGGTATCGGTCGACGACGAATTCGCGCAGGCCATCGGCCTCGAGGTCGGCGATTACCTGACCATCGCATTGCTCGGGGTGGAACGCACCGTGCGCGTAGCCTCCACCCGCCAGATCGACTGGGAAAGCATGGGGTTCAACTACGTGCTGGTGTTCAGCCCCAACGCCATATCCGACGCTCCGCACAACTATGCCGCGACGATCGAGTTCAGGGGCGACACCCCCACCGGGCCACTGCTGCGCGAGCTGGTGCAGGCCTTTCCTTCCAGCTCGGTGATCGAAGTCGGGCAGGTGCTGGTTCAGGCCCGCACGATCCTGTCGCAGGTCGGCATCGCCACGCTGGCGGCCGCGTCGGTGGCGGTTCTGGCCGGCCTGGCGGTGCTGCTGGGCGCCATTGCAGCGGCGCGGGCGGCGCGAACCTACGACACGGTTGTTCTGCGAGTGCTCGGCGCCAGCCGTGGGCAGATCCTGACCATGCAGCTGGTCGAATACCTGCTGCTGGCGGCGGTGCTGGCGGTGGTCGCGCTCGCCATCGGCAGCGGGCTCGCCTGGCTCGTCATTACGCAGCTGTTCGAATTCGACTGGCTACCCGACTGGCCGACAGTACTCGCAGTACTCGGCGCAGGCCTCGCGCTGGTGGTCGCCTTCGCGCTGGCCGGCTCGCTGCCGCTGTTGCGGGCGAAGCCGGCGCAGGCGCTCAGGACGCTCTAGCCGCCCTCAGCCGAAAGTCTGGTTCAGCGTGTCGAGCCCGACTTCGCCTGGGCGCGCCTTCAGCACGAGGGTTCCGGCCATCAGGTCGTGCAAGCCCTGCTTGCGTTCCGTGAAGGCGACCATGATGAAACCGATCAGCAGTATCATGGCGGAAACGATCTTGGCGAAGTAGCGCCCCGTGGCCCGCGCCGCCGAGATACGGTTGCCGGCGCTGTCGGTGACGATCAGGCCGAGCGCGATCTTGCCGAGCGTGCCTTGGCGTTCGGAACTTTCCATCAGCACGTAATAGAGAATGGTACCAACCAGCGTGACCAGGTACGCCAGCGTGCCTCCGGTCGTCGCGAATACGTCGCTGGCACCGCTCTCGAGCGAGCCGCTGGCAAAAAGACTGACGCCAAGGACTGCGAAGATGGCAAACTGGGCGATGTAG
Organism: Parerythrobacter aurantius; assembly: GCF_045291475.1. Lineage (NCBI taxonomy): Bacteria > Pseudomonadati > Pseudomonadota > Alphaproteobacteria > Sphingomonadales > Erythrobacteraceae > Parerythrobacter > Parerythrobacter aurantius. The sequence continues at coordinate 1,870,506 of NZ_CP147985.1, read as the reverse complement.
AGCACGACGATATCGATCAGATAAGCCGCCACGCGAATCCAGAATCCGGCATAGTAATTCACTGATCGATCCCCCCGTCCAGTTGCAGTTTGGCAATACTGGCACTGCCTCGACCGCAGTGGCAAGACGAAAGTGCTGAAGACAAAAGAAAAAGGGGGCCGACGGCCCCCTTCCCCTGTGGTCGTTGCCCGCTCCATCCCCTGGAGCGGGCCGTGACGATCCGGTTGTCAGAACTTGAAGCGGACGAGGCCACCCCAGGTGCGCGGTGAGCTCGGGTAGCCCGACACCGTGCCCGACTGGGCCACACCGTCGAAGACAGTGAGGATGTACTGGTCGTCGAGCAGGTTACGCGCCCACACGCCCAGCTCCAGACCGCTGTCGAGCGCCAGCGTCATCGAAGCGTTCACCAGGTTCACTTCGCGGCGGAAGATCTGGGTATTGCCCAGCGCCGCATTGAAGGTCGGCAAGCCGTTGTTGATGTCGGTGTTGCTTTCGTGGCTGTAGTCCACGCGGGTGATGAGGCGGTTGCCGCTGTCGCCGAATTCATGGGTATAGGTCGCCGAGGTGGCGATGTTGAATTCGGGGATGCCGCCCGGCCGCAGGCCCGACAGATCGCCGACCGGGCTGTCGGTGAAGCTGTCGAACAGCGGATCGAGGTAGGTCATGGCGAAGGTGAAGACGAGACCGTCGCTCGGCTGGATACGGGTGTCGAGTTCGATACCCTTGACCGACTGTTCGCCGGCGTTGTTGAGCTGGAAGCCCGTGCCGGTGAACAGGAACGACTGGAAGCCCTGCAGCGTCTGGTCGAACAGCGCCAGGTTGACGTTCAGACCGTCCCACTGACCCTTGACGCCCAGTTCCCACACCTCGGCCTCTTCCGGTCCGGCGAAGCGCGAACCGGTCGTCAGGTTGGCGACGTTGAGACCGCCGTTGGTGATCGGCGATGCCGGGGCCAGGAAGGTCGAACGGCCCGGGCCGGGGATGAAGTCCCCGAAAGCCGGACGGCTGTCGCGCGACAGGTTGATCGAGCTTGCCTTGAAGCCGGTGGCATAGCTGAAATAGGCGTTGATGCTGTCGTTGAACTGGTAGGCGACACGCAGCGTGTAGCTCAGGTCGTCGTCCCGGGTCTTACCGTCTTCCACCGCGTTGGGGATGGTCAGGAACGGCGGCTGGAACTGGAACGCGCTGAGGCCCAGCAGCGGGTTGACGGTCGGGTTGGTCGCCGCGGCCGCCAGGGCCTGCTGCGTCAGGACCGGCAGGCCGAGGAACTGCTGGCGGGTACGAACCGTGCCACCGGTCGCGCCGGTGATGAAGGCATCGACCAGGTTGATGTTGGCCAGCTCGTCGAAGGCCGTGCCCTGCAGCGCGAAGTCCTTCTTGTCCTTCGTGTAGTTGAAGCCGCCGGTGAAGACGAGGCCATCGACCGGTTCGAAGTCGACCGTACCGAAGACCGACCACGAGGTGTTATCCATCGAATAGACTTCGCTGGTCAGCGCGCCGGCCGAGAAGATGCTGTTCTGCGGCAGGCCGAGACCGGCTTCCACCCCGTTGAAGGTGAAGGCCGGGTTTCGCGTGGCGGCACGCGCCAGCAGGGTGAAGAACGGCCGGGCAGCGGCACCGGTGCTGAGCGCGCTGTCCTGCGTCACGGTTTCGTCGAAGAAGAAACCACCGAGCAGGAAGTTGAACGGACCGTCGAAGTCCGAGGTGATGCGCAGTTCCTGGGTGAAGGTTTCGACCTTTTGGTCGCGCACTTCACGCACGATGTCGGCGCTGGTGAAGTCGACGTCCTGGTCGACGAAGTTCTTCAATTCGCGATAGGCGGTGATCGAGGTCAGCGTCAGCGCGCCGAACTCGAGATCGCCCTGGATCGAGCCGCCGTAGTTTTCGACTTCGTTCACCGGAACCTGGTTGAGGAAGGTGTCGTAGCTGAAGAAATCGGTGCTGAGCGCGCCGCCCACGCCGAACACGGCCGGTGCGGTCGGGCCCGCGATCAGCGTGCTGACGACGCAGCAGCTTTCGTCGATCTTGCCGTAGTCGGCAATCGCGCGGATGCGCAGGCTGTCGGACGGTTCGAACAGCAACTGGCCGCGCGCGGTGTAACGGTTGCGGTCGTTGACCTCCTCGTCGAGGTTCACGATGCGGCCATAGCCGTCGCGCTTGTTGTAGCTGCCGTCGAGGGCGAAAGCGATCGTGTCGGTGATCGGGCCGGTGATGTCGCCCTTCACCCGGATGTCGTTGAATTCGCCATAGCCGGCTTCGATTGAGCCGCCGAACTGGAACTGCGGCGCCCGGGTCACGACCGAGATCACACCGGCGGATGCGTTTTTGCCGAACAGGGTCGACTGCGGCCCGTTCAGCACTTCGATGCGCTGCACATTGGCGAGGTCGTTGAGCGACGAGGCCGAGCGCGAACGGAACACGCCGTCGATGAACACGCCGACCGACGGTTCGATGCCGAAGTTGTTGTCGCCGTTGCCGAAGCCGCGGATGATGAAGGTCGAGGACGACGAGTTCTGCAGCTGGCTGACGCGCAGCGAGGGAGCAACCGTCTGCAGGTCGAGCACGTCGCGGATCTGGGCCTGCTCGAGCGTTTCGCCGCTGGTCACGGAAACCGAAATCGGGGTTTCCTGCAACGTCTGCTCACGCTTGGTGGCGGTGACGACGATGACGTTTTCCTCGACAACCTCGGTATCGTCGGCCGGCGCCTCGGCATCCTGCGCGAAGGCGACGGAAGGAGCGAGAGCGACCGTGGCAGCACCGGCCAGCAAAGCCAGGCGAGCCGTAGCGGCGCGCGATGAAGCCCCGCCTGCGAAAGCAGTGAATTTCATGTGAAAGCGTTCCTCTTCCTTGAGCGGCTGCGGGGTTTTTAGGAAGTGGGGGTGCGGCCGCGTCTTTCCCGCGCATATGTAAAGATGGCGTCGCTCTCAAGTTGCGGCATTCTATGGCAAACTATTCCCGCGCTGCTTGTTGCAAGCCGGACACAGTTGCCGCAGGCGCAAAGCTCCGCTAGGGGCGCGCTCGAATTGTTGCGGCGCAGCATTGGGCGCGCCCTCCCCAGCAGAGAAACCACATGTCCGCAGATCTTCGCAACGTGGCGATCATCGCCCACGTCGACCATGGCAAGACCACGCTGGTCGACCAGCTGTTCCGCCAGTCGGGTACCTTCCGCGAAAACCAGCGCATCGAGGAACGCGCGATGGATTCGGGCGACCTCGAGAAAGAGCGCGGGATCACCATCCTCGCCAAGTGCACCAGCGTCGAGTGGGAACACGGCGGTCAGACCAACCGCATCAATATCGTCGACACCCCGGGTCACGCCGACTTCGGCGCCGAGGTGGAGCGGATCCTGAGCATGGTCGACGGCGTCATCCTGCTGGTCGACAGCGCCGAAGGCGCGATGCCGCAGACCAAGTTCGTCACCGGCAAGGCGCTGGCGCTGGGCCTCAAGCCCATCGTCGTCGTCAACAAGATCGACCGTCCCGACGGCCGCCCGCAGGAAGTTCTCGACGAGGTGTTCGACCTGTTCGTCAGTCTCGACGCGAACGACGAGCAGCTCGATTTCCCGGTGCTCTATGCATCGGGCCGCGAAGGCTATGCCAGCGAAGACCAGGATGCCCGCAGCGGCGACCTGACCCCCCTGTTCCAGCGCATCGTCGATCACGTTCCGGCGCCGGGGCTCGACCCGGCGGGCAAGTTCAGCTTCCTTGCGACCCTGCTCGACCGCGACAATTTCATGGGCCGCGTCCTGACCGGGCGGGTACAGTCCGGGACCATCAAGCTCAACGATCCGATCCACGCCATCGACCGCGACGGCAAGGTGATCGAAACCGGTCGTGCGACCAAGCTGATGAGCTTCCGCGGGCTCGAGCGTGTGCCGGTGGATACCGCGCAGGCAGGCGACATCATCGCCCTCGCCGGTCTGGAGAAGGCGACCGTCGCCAACACCGTCGCCGATCCCTCGGTAACCGAGCCCATCGCCGCGCAGCCGATCGACCCGCCGACGCTGGCCATGCGTTTTGCCGTGAACGATTCGCCGCTGGCAGGCCGCGAAGGCGACAAGGTGACCAGCCGCATGATCCGCGACCGCCTGCTGCGCGAAGCCGAGACGAATGTCGCCATCCGCGTCACCGAGAGCGAGGACAAGGACAGCTTCGAAGTCGCCGGGCGCGGCGAATTGCAGCTGGGCGTGCTGATCGAAACCATGCGCCGCGAAGGGTTCGAGCTGGGCATCAGCCGGCCGCGCGTGCTGTTCCGCGAAGAGGGCGGGCAGCGGACAGAGCCTTACGAAACCGTCGTCATCGACGTCGACGACGAACACTCGGGAACGGTCGTCGAGAAGATGCAGCGCCGCAAGGCCGAACTGGTCGAGATGCGCCCAAGCGGCATGGGCAAGACCCGCATCACCTTCTCCGCCCCGTCGCGCGGCCTCATCGGCTATCACGGCGAGTTTCTCTCCGACACGCGCGGCACCGGCATCATGAACCGGCTGTTCGAGAAATACGGCCCCTACAAGGGTCCGATCGAAGGCCGGCAGAACGGCGTGCTGATTTCGATGGTTCCGGGCGAGGCGGTGCCCTATGCGCTCAACAGCCTGGAAGAACGCGGCGAGCTGTTCATCGGCGGCGGGGCGAAGATATACGAGGGCATGATCATCGGCGAGAATGCCAAGCCGGACGATCTTGAAGTCAACCCGATGAAGTCGAAGCAGCTGACGAACTTCCGCAGCACCGGCAAGGACGATGCCATCCGCCTCACCCCGCCCCGCGTGATGACGCTGGAACAGGCCATCGCCTATATCGACGACGACGAAATGGTCGAAGTCACGCCCAAGAGCATCCGCCTGCGCAAGGCCATCCTCGATCCGCACGAGCGCAAGAAGGCGAAGCGGCGCATGGACGCCTGACGGCCAAATCCCGGCACAAAAAGGGGCACCCGATCGGGTGCCCCTTTTCAATTCTGGTCTTGCTGAAAATCCCGGCGTCAGAAGCGGAAGTTCGCCGTTGCGCGCAGGCTGTGGAAGTTGAGGTCGGTTTCTGCCGGGCGCATGTTCGTGCCGCCCGACACCAGCAGGAAGGGGTTGGTCGGGCCGGCCGTGCCCGGGCCGACTTCGACGAAGGCGTCCCCTGCATCGTAGGAGTTGTAGAGATACTCGATCCCGATCGAGAGGTTCCGGTTGAGGGCGAGTTCGGCGCCGCCACCGACCTGGCCGCCAAGCACCCATTCGCCGTCATCGGACACGGTGAAGGAGTTCGCGCCGTTCGAGGTCGAGAAGCCCAGGTCCATCTTGGCGTAGCTTGCGCCGCCGGTCAAATAGAACAGCCCGCGACCGTCGCCGGGCGAGAAGCCAAGGCGGCCGCGCGCCGAGATCGCATAGTCGAGCTCGCGCGTGAACACGTAGTTCGCCGGGGTCGAGCTGAAGGCTGTGGTATAGTCCCTCATGTCCGACTTGGTGCCTTCGAGAAGGATTCCGCCGACGAAATTCGGAGCGATGCGCGTGTCATAGCCGAGGCGGATGCCGTAGCCGAGGTCGTCGTCGTCATTGGCACAGCCGTCGGCAGCCACGGCCGTGAAGGCCGCGCCGTCGCAGAAGCCCGGGCCGAAAGCGTTGGCGCCAGTGGTGGTACGCACGACATCGCCATATTCGCCGTCACGGTTCGTGTCGAAGGTCACATCGCCATTGTTGCTGGTGGGGCTGTCCAGAGAAATGTGCCCGCCCACATAGAAACCGTCGAAGTAGGGACCTTCGCTATCCTGTGCGGCAGCGGAAACCGAAGTCGCGATTGCAAGCGCCGCAACGGACGTTTTCATATAATGGATCATGGAAATCTTCCTCATCAATTGGGGGTATTGATTTGGCGCACAGCGACCTGCGCGTTGATTTCCAAAAGATTTGCCCGGGATAAGGTTCCCGCAATTCGTCGGCCGACCAGCGTTACGTGCCGCGTCGCAGCACTTTCACGATGGCAGGAGCCGCCGCGTCGCGGTTTTCAGCCGAAGAAGTTGGGTTGCCCGTTCGATGCTGTCACGCCGCCGTCGACCGGCAGGTTCACCCCGTTCACGAAGGCCGCATCATCGCTCGCCAGGAACAGCACAGGGCCGGCGATTTCCTCCGGCTCGGCCGGGCGGCCCAGCGGCATGCGGTTGGCCAGCATCTTGAGCGCGCCGTCGTTCTCCGTCACGCCGGTGGTCATGTCGGAACGGGTCATCGACGGGCAGATGGCGTTGGCGCGCACACCCTGCCGCCCGAACTCCAGCGCCATCGCCCGAGTAAGGTTGCACACCCCGCCCTTGCTGGCGTTGTAGATCCCCAGCCCCCAGTCGCCGCCGAGGCCCGATACGCTGGAGATATTGATGACGTTGCCCTTGGCGCTCAGCAGGTGGGGAAAGGCCTCGCGCGTCAGGTAGAGTATGCCCTTGAGGTTGATGTCGATGATGCGGTCGATATCCTCGTCCTTCGCCTGGCTCAGCCGGCCGGAGAAGCCGACCCCGGCGTTGTTGACCAGCACGTCGATCCCACCGAACGCGGCCACGGTCTTCTCGACGATTTCGGTCGCGAAGGCGGAGGAGGAGACATCGCCCGGCACGGCGATGGCCCGCTCGCCCAGCGACGCCACCACCGCGTCGCAATCCGCCTGTTTGCGCGAGTTGATCACGACATTGGCCCCCTCGGCATGGAAGCGGCGCGCGATCGCCTCGCCGATGCCCATGGAGGAGCCGGTGACGATCACTGTCTTGCCGGCGAAACGGTTGGCGTAGGTCATGGCGGATTTCCTCTCCGGATAACGTCGGCCGGATTGATGGCCGCTCGCGGGCGTGCTGGCAATGGCCGAAAAATCCGCGTTCGGAGGGATTAAACCGGGCGCGGCGTCCGTTGGCCATACGATCGGTCCACATCGGACGTGGCCGGACAAATGGAGACCAACAATGAAAACCTACCAGTCGATGCTCGCGCTGGCCCTGCTCGGAGCGGGCAGCGCCGTACATGCCAGCCTGCCCATGATGTACGAGGAAGTCCTCGCGCAGGAAGAGGAGAAGCTCATCCTCGCCTATCCCATCGCCGGGATCGAGAACTCCCTCTGGTTCGACTACCGCATCGATGTGACCGAGGCCCAGAAGGAACTGGTGAGCGACCTGCGCGACGCGAGCGATGTCGAGGACCGGCGCGAGGCGTGGGAAGAATACGCCCGGGAACTGAAGCACGAACGCTTCGACTATATCGAAGACATGGCCGAGCGGGGCTACCGCATGGGTGAGGTGACGGTCATCCCCAATAGCTGAGGCAGCATCGCCCGCAAATCGACAGAGGGGCCGGCCGGAAGGTTCGGCCCCTTTGCATATCCGCCGGATGCCATCAGCAGCGCGCGGTACGCAAACTTAGCGCCAGCCCTGCTGCCTGGCGGCGGATTCCCCGGCAGCATCCAGTGCCCCGCCCTGTGCCATCTCCTGTGCGGCGGACAGGATCTCGCTCTCGCTGCCGGCCTGGCGGTATTCGCCCGACTGGGCTGCCTCGACGCCGAATGCCCGTTCGATCTTCCATCCGGTAGCGTCGCGGCAGGCAATCCCGCCGCTCTCGCCCCCGCGATATGCGCGGCAGTATTGGCCGGCCGCATTCTCGAAGCTGAGCAGTATCCGTGTTTGCGTGCCGGGACGCTGCGTCGCAACCAACTGCGTATCGAGCGCGGAGGCAAGCGCGCCTCGAGCATAGCCGGGCGAGGACCGGCTTCCCTGCCAGGGCTGCCACATCGCCAGCACCAGAGAGGCTGCCAGCGCGGGTCCGGCAATCGGCGCCCAGCGGCGAACGACAGGGGCAAGGCCCCGGCGCTGGCGCGCGGCGGCAAAACTCGCCACCCCGCTGTCGCCACTTGCGGGCTGGAGCAATGCAGTGAGGTTGCTCGGTACCGGCTGCTCCAGCATCGGGGCGAAATTCGCCGACAACCTTGCCCTGAGCGCCCTGTGCTTGGCGACGAGATCGGCCATACCGGGATCGGCGGCAACGGCGGCTTCCATCATCGCCACGCGTTCCGCATCGAGTTCGCCGTCGGCATAGGCGGCAATCATCTCGGGGGTAATGATGGGATCGGTACTCATGCCGCATCTCCCAGTAGTTCGAGCAGGGCATCGCGCCCGCGCACCAGCCGCGAATTGAGCGTGCCGACCGGGCAACCGACGATGTCCGCCGCTTCCTTGTAGGCGTAACCTTCCACCATCACCAGCAATACCGCCTCGCGCTGCTCTGCCGGCAATTGCTGGAGCGCACGGTCGACCATGGACAGTTCGACATGCGATTCCTGCGCGCCATCGGCACCGACGGCGAATCCGGCTTCCTCGTCGACGAAGGTCTGGCCGCGGCGGGCGCTGCTGCGTTTCTCGTCGATAAGGATATTGCGCATGATCCGGTACATCCAGCTGTCGAGGCGCGTCCCTTCCTGCCACTGCTCGCGGCGGGTCAGCGCACGTTCGATCGTCATCTGACACAAATCGTCGCCATCCGACGGCGAACCCGCGAGGCCGAGCGCAAACCGCCGCAAGCGCGGCAGCAGCGCAAGCACCTGCTGTTCGAACGTCTGGCTCAGCTTTCGTGCCTTTCCATGGATGAAACGGATGACACCGCACGTTTCATCCAGGCTTAATGCGAATTTCCGAAAAGGGACACCGATGCGCTTGCTGCTGCCCACTATCCTGACTGCCGCCTTGCTGGTGGCACCGCCGCTCGCGGCGCAGCTGGCGCTGCCGCAAGTGCGCCTGCCGGACCCGGTTGACGTGACCGGCGAGGTTGGCGACCGCGTCGGCGATATTCTCGAGCGCACGGACGCCGAATTGCGCCGCGAGGCGCAGCGCCTGCTCGACCTGCGCGCCCGGGCCACGCGCCGGCTGCTGCGCGACCATCCCGATTCCATCGAGGCCGACGCACGAGGAGACCTCGCCCGGCGCGGCGAGCTGCTGCTGCAGGGCGCGACCGAAGCCGACCTCGCCGCTCTTCGCAGGGCCAGCTTCGTGGTTCTTTCTACCGAGCAGATCAAAGGTCTCGACCTCGCTGTCGTCCGCCTCGGGATCCCAGCGGGCCTTCCGCTGGCAAAGGCCGAGAATCTTGCGCGAGGGCTGGCTCCGGGCGCCGACGTTACGGCCGACCATCTGCACTTCCAGTCGGGCACGGCCGGATTGTCGCCGGCGGCGACTGGTACCCCGCTCCTGGTCATGATGCAGGCAGCCACGATTGCCGCAGAGGTCGGCGTGATCGACAGCGCGCCATCGGCGGCGATTGCGACAACCGCGACCCGGGGCTTCGCTAAGGGAGCGCCGAAGCCAGCCAACCATGGCAGCGCGGTCGCATCGCTGTTGCGCTCTGCAGGGGTGGCGCGAGTGCGGGTGGCCGACGTTTACGGCGCCGATCCTGCCGGCGGAAACGCGCTCGCCATTGCCAGGGCGCTCGGCTGGCTGGTTGCGAGCGGGACTAGGGTGGTCACCATCAGCCTCGTCGGCCCGAAGAACGCCGTGATCGGGAATGCCGTAACGGCGGCGCAGCGCAAGGGCGTCACGGTGGTCGCCGCGGTCGGCAACGACGGCCCTGCCGCCCCGCCCGCCTATCCCGCGTCCTATCCCGGGGTAGTGGCCATCACCGGCGTCGACGCGCGTGGCCGTGCGCTGATCGAAGCGGGGCGGGCGCTCAACCTCGACTATGCAGCGCCGGGCGCCGATGTCTATGCGCTCGATGCGCGGGGGAAACGGGTCAGATGGCGCGGGACCTCCTTCGCTGCGCCGCTGGCCGCCGCGCGCCTTGCCGCGGCATTGTCAGGCGGCGGCAACTGGCGGACGCGGCTCGATGCAGAAGCGCAGGATCTGGGCAATAAGGGGCCGGACGCCACCTATGGTCGCGGCCTGCTGTGCGGTTCCTGTGCGCGGAAAAAATGACATTTTTCACGGCGTGACGGATTAAACCTCAGGCCCGGGCCGTTTTCCTTCCGAGCGGGCGATGCATCTTTCGCCCGCGACCAGACGAAAGGAAACGACATGAAGAAGCTCATCCTTGCAGCCGGATTTCTCGCCCTCGTTCCGTCCGCAGCCAGTGCACAGTTGCTCGGCGGCGGCGGGCTCGGCGGCTCGCTGGGCGGCACGCTCGGCGGCAACATCGGCTCCACCGTCGACACCACCACGCGCACTGTGCGCAGCACGGTCGACAGCACCGCGCGCGGATCGACCGAAGGCGAACAATCCGTCGATGCCCGTCGCGGCCGCGTCGAGGCGCGGCGCAGCGCCAGCGGGTCGGCCAATGCGTCCAGCGCCAGCCTTGCCGATCTGCCGATCCCGCCCGTGTTCACGGGCTCGGCCAGCGGCGAAGGCAGCGCGTCGGGCAATGCCGGTGCCCAGCTGATCGGCACCGATGCGGTGACCGGTGCCGCGGCGCCCCTTGTCGGCCAGGCGCGCTCGATCGCAGAAGGGGCCGCCGCCCGCACGACTTCGGCAGCCCAGGGCGCGGCATCGCGAGTCCCATCGCCTGCGCTTCCCGGTCTCGCCGGTAGCGGCAGTGCCGCCGGCTCGGCCATGGGCTCGATCGCCGCGACGCCCCTTGCGGTCGCCGGCAGCGCTGCCGGTGCCGCGGGCGGTACGGCGAGCGTCGCCCCCGGAATGCCCGTCATGACCCCCGATGGCGCCCCGCTCGGCAAGGTTCGCGAAGTCGTGGCCGACAGCCGCGGACGGGTGCAGCAGCTGGTCGTGCAGCAGGGCAACGTCGTCCGGACCCTGCCTGCCGGCATGTTTTCCGCCAGCGGCAATGCCCTGATCGCAGGATCGGCGCAGGGCGAAGGCGACACGGCCCCGAGCCCGGCGGAAGACGCTGACACGGCCGAGTAATCGCCTGGAACTCCCCGGGGCCCGCCCGTCACGCCTCCACCATGCCGGCGGGCCCCATACGCAGGGGCGGACCCATGACCCGGGGTCCGCCCCATTCGTTTATCCACGCCCCGCGGTTTCCAAGCGGCGATGCCCCTGTTACCCGTTCGCCCATGCAGACCGGAACCGTCCTTTCGCTTGCCGCCTATTTCGTCCTCATGCTCGGCATCGGGCTTTATGCCTGGCGCAAGTCGTCGCAGGACAGCGAGGGATACTTGCTGGGCGGGCGCGACCTCGGCCCCGCGGTCACGGCGCTTTCCGCCGGAGCCTCCGACATGTCGGGCTGGTTGCTGCTCGGCCTGCCCGGTGCGCTCTATACCGCCGGACTGGTGGAGGCGTGGATCGGCATCGGCCTGTTCGCCGGTGCGCTGGTCAACTGGATCGTCGTCGCCCCGCGGCTGCGCCGGCAGACCGAGGAACTGGGCAATGCGCTCACGATCCCGGAATTCCTCGCCAACCGGTTCCCGGGGCAAGCTGTCGCCCTGCGGGTCATCAGCGCCGTCATCATCGTGGCCTTCTTCAGCGTCTACACCGCCTCTGGGCTGGTAGCCGGGGGCAAGCTGTTCGAAACGAGCTTTGCCGCACTGTTCTCCAGCGCTTCGGTAAGCGACTACACGCTGGGCCTGTGGGTCACGGCAGGCGTGGTCCTCGCCTACACCATGGTCGGCGGTTTCCTCGCCGTCAGCCTGACCGATTTCGTGCAGGGCCTCATCATGGTGACGGCGCTCGTCGTCATGCCGCTGGTCGTCATGTTCGGGCCGGGCGGCGCGTCGGGCGCTAGCATTGCCGCAGTGCCGCAGGAAGGATTCCTCAGCCTGACGCAAGGGCTGACCTTCATCGGCTTCCTCAGCGCGGTCACCTGGGGCCTGGGCTATTTCGGCCAGCCGCACATCATCGTGCGCTTCATGGCGCTGCGCAGTGTCGCCGATGTGCCTGCCGCGCGCGCGATCGGGATGGGCTGGATGGGGGTCTGCCTGCTCGGCGCCATCGGGGTCGGTCTCGCCGGACGGGCCTATATCGAGCGCAACGGGTTGGTGCTGGACGATCCCGAGACGATCTTCATCGTCCTTGCCGAAACCCTGTTCCATTCGGTCGTGACCGGCTTCCTGCTCGCCGCGCTGCTGGCAGCGGTGATGAGCACGATCAGTTCGCAACTACTGGTCGCCTCGAGCAGCCTGACGGAAGATTTCTACCGCCTGTTCCTGCGCAAGCAGGCGAGCGAACGCGAGGCAGTGAATATCGGACGGCTGAGTGTGTTCGCGGTGGCTCTCGTCGCCATTGCCATTGCCGGCGACCCCGACAGCGAGGTGCTGGGGCTGGTCTCCAACGCCTGGGCGGGTTTCGGCGCGGCCTTCGGACCGCTGATCGTGCTGGCCCTGACCTGGGACAGGATGACCGGCGCCGGGGCGCTGGCCGGGCTGGTGACCGGGGCAGGCGTCGTCGTCGCATGGATCGCGCTCGGCTGGAACAGCGCCTTCATGGGCGGCCCCGGCGTCTACGAGATCCTGCCCGGCTTCGTCGCCTCGTGGGCGGCGATCTGGCTGGTGTCGCTGGCGACCAATAGGAGGTGAGGCAATGGCGAAGGTGACCGGTTTGGGCGGCGTGTTCTACGTCGTGAAGGATCCCGCAGCGACCCGCGCATGGTATCGCGACATCCTCGGGATCGAGGGCGAATACGGGCCGCAATTGCACTGGTCGGAAGAACTGGGCGCGCAGCCATATTCGCTGGTCAGCCATTTTTCCGACGACCAGTACATCCAGCCCGGCAAGGGCGGTTTCATGATCAACCTGCGGGTCGACGATTGCGCCGGCATGGTCGAGCAATTGCAGGCCAAGGGCATCGAAGTGCTGGGGTTTTCGGACGAGGGCTATGGCAAGTTCGCCTGGCTGCTCGATCCCGACGGCATCAAGATCGAACTGTGGGAACAGGTCGACGCACCCTGAGGCCGGATGCCGGCGCCATTAGGGAACGGTTAACCATATAGGGGGAAAGTGCGCCCATGCGCACGGCCACCCTCCTCCTGCTCCTCGCCCCCGCCCTCGCGGCCTGCGGCAGCCTGTTGCCCCAAGGCAGCCAGGCGAGCCGGGAAACGCGAGCACCTGCACGCACCCAGGCCGTGGTGACGAGCCCGCAGGGGCAGCAATGCCTGAGCCAGCTCAGCGCCACCGGCTCGCGTTTCGATGCCCTGCCCGACAAGTATTACGGCGCCGGTTGCTCCGCGCTCAATGCGGTGACCTTGCAGGCGCTCGCCGGCGACCGGTCGACGCTCGAACTGGCCAATCTCGGACCGGTCACCTGCCCCCTCGCAGAGGCGCTGAGCGGCTGGGCCCGCTTCGGCGTCGACCGCGCGGCCCGCCAGATCCTCGGCAGCCCGTTGCGGCGCATCGAGACCATGGGCAGCTATGCGTGCCGCAATGTCGCCGGGTCTTCGCGCCGGTCCGCCCATGCGCGGGCCGAAGCGGTCGATATCGCGGCCTTCGTGCTGGAAGACGGCCGGAGGGTCAGCGTCCTCACCGACTGGAAGGACGGGGACGCGAAGGAGCGCGAATTCCTGCGGGTCGTGCAGCAGAGTGCCTGCAAGCGTTTCGGCACAGTGCTGGGGCCGGAATACAATGCCGCCCACCGCGACCATTTCCATCTCGAGCGGAGCCAGTCGAGCTTCTGCCGCTAGGCGTTTGCACGGTCAGGCGGGCGGCCGCGGGTCGATCTGGGCTTCCAGTCGCAACCTGACGGCTTCGGCCGTATGCCGCGCCCCGAGCTTGTGCATCATGTTGGCCCGGTGGATTTCGACCGTGCGCGGGCTGATCGCAAGTTCCCGGGCGATAACCTTGTTGCTGCTTCCTTCCGACAACCAGTCGAGCACCTCGCGTTCCCGGTTGGACAGTGCGGCGATCCGCCCGCGCGCCTCGATCCGTCGCTTCCGGTCGGCGGCGGCCCTTTCCGCTTCTCTCGCAATCCGCACGATCATCGCTGTGAGGCTGTCGGGCGTCGCCGGCAGCAGCAGGTAGTCCAGCGCGCCCGCTTTCATGGCAGCGACGATCCGCCCCGTCGTCGGCCGGTCGTCGGCAGCCACGAGAGGCAGCCAGATGCCGAGGTCGTCGAGTTCGCGGATGGTTTCGGAGAAACCCCTTCCCCCGGGATCGTCGCGGGCCAGCACGATGCCCTGGCGGGGAATGCGCTCGGCGAGTTCGGCAAGGGAGGAATAGACCTCCGCATGGTGGCCGGCAGCGAAGGTCGCACTGGCGAGTTCCGCGCGAACGCGGCTGTCACCGTCGATGCAATGAAGGGTGATGCGTTCGGTCATGCCCACTGTCTTCGCATGACTTTTTTGGCGGACTAAGGAAGTTCACCACTGAAACGGACCAATTCGGACATCCGGAAACTATTTTACATTCGGCAAGATGTGCCGGATTTCAATCCGTTTCCGACCATTCCCGCTTGTTTTTGCCATCCGCAATTGTGCGGATAGGGACAATATCTAGGGACAATCCCCTATTCGTCGAACCTGAATGCCGGCAGGGACTGGAAGGCGGACTTCAAGGCGTCGCCCCAGCGCGACGACACTTCCTGGAAGAACGGGTCCTCGGCGGTGATCCTGCGCGTATGGGTGGGTTCGAACCGGTCGCGTTCGATCACCATCAGGTCGAGCGGCATTCCGACCGAAAGGTTGGCCTTCAGCGTCGAATCGAAGCTTACCATCAACAGCTTGACCGCGTCTTCGAAACTCATGCTGCGATCGTAGGCGCGAAGGATGATCGGCCGCCCGTACTTGAGCTCGCCGATCTGGAAGAAAGGCGTGTCGCTGCTCGCTTCGATAAAGTTGCCCTCGGGATAAACAAGAAACAGCCGCGGTTCCATGCCGGCGATCTGCCCGGCAAGGATCATCGATGCCGTGAAGCGGGTGCGCGCCGCATCGCCATTGGCTTTCTGGCGCGTGTCGATGGTGTCGCGCAGCAACCGCCCGATCTCGGTCGCGATCGTGAACATGGTCGGCATGCCGAGCAGCGAATTGGCCCTGAGATCGGGCGACTTGCTGCGTTCTTCCAGCTGGCTGACGACAGCCTGGGTGGTGGCGAGATTGCCGGCCGAAAGGATCGTGATCACCCGTTCGCCCGGCACCGTCCAGTGGAACATCTTGCGGAAGGTGGAGATATTGTCGACGCCCGAATTGGTCCGGGTATCGCTCATCAGTACCAGGCCCCGGTCCAGCACCATGCCCACGCAATAGGTCATCGATCCCCTTCCCTCGAATCCGGCTGCGGTCGCTGTCCCTACTGACCGGACGGCTGTTGCGCCACCGCCACCTCGACCTCCATCCCCGCCTGTCTGCCGCCCAGGCTGACACCGGCAACCGGTGCCGCATCGCGGTAGTCCCGGCCAGTGGCCACCCTGACATAGCGCCGGTCCGGGCTGATCCCGTTGGAAATGTCGAAGCCGACCCAGCCGAGGCCATCGACATGCGCCTCCACCCATGCATGGGTGGCATCCTGTTCGACCCTGTCGTTCATCATCAGGTAGCCGCTGACGTACCGGGCCGGCACATCAACCATGCGCGCTGCGGCGAGGAAGACGTGGGCATGATCCTGGCACACCCCGCCAGCCTGCTCCAGCGCCTGCTCCGCAGTGGTCTGGACGCCCGTGACCCCGATGGAATATGGCACGGCCTCGCGGACCGCCGACGACAGGCGATGCAGCCAGTCGAGCCGGTCGCTGCGGTCGCCGCCCAGCTCGCGCAGGAAGGCGCGCAGGCGCGGTCCCGGCCGGGTCAGGGCGGTCTGGCCCAGGAAACTCCAGAGCGGCAGGTGACCCGAATGCCGCCCGATGATGCCGGCCTTGTCCTCGGTCTCGACCGTGCCCGTGCATTCGATCACCACATGGCGCGCCGCTTCCGCGACCGATGCGATCGTGACCGTGTTGAAATGCTGGTCTTCGTAGGAGAATTCCTCCCGGGCATTCTCGAACCGCATGGACCAGGTCACCACCTTCTGGCCCTGGGTCGATTTGGGCGTCAATCGCAGGCGCTGCAGCCCATGCAGGGCAGGCTCGGTGAAACTGTAGCGGGTCGTGTGGCGGACATCGAGGCGCATCAGGCAAGGAACCTGTAGTCGGTGCCGATCGCCGCAGCGATTTCGGCATTGGTGGCCATGAACTCGACCAGGAACTGGTGCATCCCCTGATCGAAGATGCGGTCGACGGTGAGGTCGGCCAGCTGCGCATCGGACCGGCGCATCAGATCGTGGCACGTCCCCTCACCGCCGTGCAGGCGGGCCAGCGCGTTCAGTTCCTCGCAAAGGGCCTCGTGGCAGAAGGCAAGGCTGCGCGGAAACCGCCGGTCGAGCACCAGAAACTGGGCAATGCCGCGAGGTTCGATCTGGCCGGCATTGAGCCAGCTGTAGGCGCGATATCCGGATACCGAGCGCAGGATGTTCTCCCACTGCCCCGTATCGAGGCTGGAGCCGACATAGGACAGCGAAGGCAGCAGCAGGTAATACTTGATGTCGAGGATGCGGGCAGTGCTGTCGGCGCGCTCCACGAAGGTGCCCGCGCGGGCGAAATGATACCCCTCGTTGCGCAGCATGCTGCCGGCCAGCGCTCCGTGGGCCAGCGTCCCGGCACGGCGGATGGCGGCCAGCACATGACCGACCTGCTGCTGGGTCACAGGTCGCGCCAGCAGGTCGCAGACGAGCATCCAGCTTTCGTTGACGACCTCCCACAATTCCCCGCTTATCGCATTGCGCGAGGCGCGGGCATTGTTGCGCACAGCATCCATCATGTCCTTGACCGTCGAGGGGTTGCCCCTGTCGCGCAGGATGAAGTTCCACGCCTGGATGCCGGTGTAGGTGCCGTTGTGCTGTTCGTAGGCTTCCTTGCGGCCCGTGGTCTGGATGATCGAGCGCCATTCCGCCTCGGCAGCCGCAATATCTCGCGTGACGGCCATGCGCAGGCCCGCCTGCAGGATGCGCGCCGTGTTTTCCGCCCGCTCGAGATAGCGGAACATCCAGAACAGGCTGTTTGCCGTGCGGCCTAGCATGGTGTCGGCCCGCCCTTCATTCCTTGAGCACCCAGGTATCCTTGGTGCCGCCGCCCTGGCTCGAATTGACGACCAGCGATCCCTTTTTCAGCGCCACCCTCGTCAGTCCGCCCGGCGTGATATCGATATGGTCGGGCGAGACGAGGACGAAGGGGCGCAGGTCCACATGGCGCGGGGCGAGGCCCTGTTTGGTGAAGATCGGGCAGGTTGACAGCGCCAGCGTCGGCTGGGCGATGTAATTGGCCGGATTGGCCTCCAGCTTCTTGCGGAAGGCGGCAATCTCGCGCTTCGACGAGGTCGGGCCGATCAGCATCCCGTATCCGCCCGAACCATGGACTTCCTTCACCACGAGTTCGGCCAGATTGTCGAGCACGTATTTCAGACTGTCCTTGTCCGCGCAGCGCCATGTCTCTACGTTCGGCAAGAGGGCCTTTTCGCCGGTGTAGAACTCGACGATCTCGGGCATGAAGCTGTAGATCGCCTTGTCGTCCGCAATGCCCGTCCCGGGGGCGTTGGCAATAGTCACGCGCCCGGCGCGATAGACGTCCATGATTCCGGGAACCCCAAGGACGCTGGAAGGCACGAAGGTCAGGGGGTCGAGATAATCGTCGTCCACGCGGCGGTAGATCACGTCGACCGGCTTGAAGCCGCGGGTCGTGCGCATGGCGACGCGCCCGTCCACCACGCGCAGGTCGCTTCCCTCGACCAGTTCGGCGCCCATCTGGTCGGCGAGGAAGGCGTGTTCGAAATAGGCGCTGTTGTATATTCCGGGTGTCAGCACCGCCACGACCGGCTTCCCGCCGGCACAGTCAGGGGCACAATCGGCAAGGCTCTTCGCCAGCCTGCGGGGATAGTTCGACACCTGCTCCACCCCGATCCGGGTGAACAGTTCCGGAAACATCGCCATCATGGTTTCGCGATTTTCCAGCATGTAGGATACGCCGCTGGGCGTGCGGGCATTGTCTTCGAGGACATAGAATTCGTCCGGCCCGGTGCGAACCAGGTCGATGCCGACGATGTGCGTATAGACGCCCCCGGGCGGCGTGAAGCCGACCATTTGCGGCAACCAGGCGGCATTGTTGCGGAACAGCCGCTCGGGAATACGGCCTGCGCGGATGATCTCTTGCCGGTGATAGAGATCGTACAGGAAAGCGTTGATCGCCCGCACCCGCTGCTCGATGCCGCGGCTCAGGCGCCGCCATTCGGCCGAGGTGACGATACGCGGGACCATGTCGAACGGGATCAGCCGTTCTTCGGCCTCATCCTCGCCATAGACGTTGAAGGTTATGCCGGTGCGGCGGAACTGTCCTTCGGCTTCCAGATGCTTGCGCCGCAGGTAGCCATTGTCCTGCGCCTGGAACCAGGCGTCATAGTCGCGGTAGGCGGGACGGATCGCTCCTGCCCGGTCGCTTCTCTCGTCGAAACACCCATCCCCGTCCGGCATGCAATCCCCAAAGGAAAACGCGGCGGCTTGCGCCCCCGTCTCTCCCACACAAACGGCTAACCGCGTTCGAGTTCCCGCGCAACAGCTTCGATGGCTTCGTGGGAATGGGCAAATCCCATATGTCGGCAGCGCAGGGCAATGGCGCGATCCCGTTCCCCGGGCTTGCCGCGCGCAGCCCGCGGGTGGACCACCCCGTCGTTGGCACTCCACAGCGCGACGGTTTCGACCGGCGGCTTTGCAGCGATGTCCTTGCCGACAGGCGGTGCTTCGACGCTGTGTCCGGCCACGAACTGGTATATCCGCCAGGCATTGTTGGCGCGCGGCGAGAAGGAGAACGGCGTCCCCATGGTGATGACCTTGGCCACGGCCTCGGGATGCGCCTTAGCCAGCTCGCGCGCGAATAGCCCGCCGAGGCTCCAGCCGACGAGGACTACCGGCTCCCCCGCCCGCTGATGCAGGTCAAGCAACCGCCCCTCGAGCAGGGCGAAATTCTCTTCCGTCGGCCCCCAGTTGAACCCCAGTCCCCAGCGCTTGACGGTATGCCCGGCCTCTTCCAGCGTCCGGGCGAAATACCGCATCCTCGTGGGATGGGTGGCAAAGCCGGGCAGAACCATCACGGTCCGGGGCCTGCGCGTCCGGGGCAGGGCGTAACCGCGGACCTTGCGGGCGTAGAGGCGGCGAAGGGGATAGGTCACCGCTTGCAGCTCGCCGAGAAGATAGCGCAAATGCGGCCGCGGAATGGTCTCCGCCTCCGGCTCGCGCGCGAGCTGGAGCCTGCGGGCGATCTCCACCCGGTCGAGCGGGATCGGCAGTCCTGTTGCAGAGGGGGCACGCATGGTCATGGAACTGTCATGATGTGCCCCGGTTCCGCCGGATGCAAGGCCAATCCGCGTCAGTCGGAGGGCGGAGGCTCCGCGCTGCCCGGGACCGGGCAATCGCCGATCCGCCTGGACATGACCTGCATGCGCATCTTCATCGCCCCGCCGGCGATCCCCGCTCCTTGCGCATCGAGGTCCATGGTCACGTCGAAGCCTTCCGCCGACGTCGTGCCTGCCATGGCGAGCCCGGCTGCGGCGTCGTCCGGCCCGCTGCACGACAGGAAAGCCTTCATCCGGGGCGCGCTGGCTTCGAAGCGGGTGAAGCGGCAGGCCATGCCGTTGATGCCCTCCCCCATTTCCCGCAGCACCCGGTCGAATCCGGCCCCGGCCTGTTCGGCCGTGATGCAGCGGCGCGCGGTATTAGGCTTCAACCCGGACAATTCGTCGCGCAGGCGGTCGGCCTGGGCAGGCGGGGCGCCGGGCACTTCGGCCGAGAGGATCCGGGTGGTTTCCTCGTAGAGACCTGCCGCCGGGTTCGTCAGCGTTCGCGCCTGCGCCATGATCTCGTCGTCCCCGATCTCCGCCTTGTCACTGCATCCGCCCAGCAAGCCGCCCAGGGCAGTGAAGGCCAGCATTCGAACGACCAGGGTCATTGCGGACAATCCCCGATCCGCTCATGCTTCACATTGGCGGTGGTTACCTGTTCGCCCATGCCGGGCAGCGACATCTTCATCGTGATGTCGAGATCGGACGAGGTCGGGGTGGCCGTGCCCTTCTGCTCCATCCGCATCGTCATACCCTGGACGCTGCACACCAGCACCGCATCGATCCTGCTGCCTGCCAGCTCGAATTTCTCGTAACTGCATTCGCCGCCCGGGTTCTGTGCCAGTGCTTCGCGGAAGCCGCCGGCGGCCTGCTGCTCGGTCAGGCAGTAGGTCTGCTCGCTGAACATCGCATTGCCCATATCGGCCATGCCCATCATCTCGCCGGCATCGACGGTTATCCGGTAAAGGCCCGGCTGCGGCCTGAAAGCATCGGCATTCGCGGCAGCTGTCGCCGCGGCGTCCGCTTCGTCGCTGCCGCCACTGCACGCCCCGACAGCGGCGGCCGCCAAGACTGCAAGAACACCCAACCTGCCCATCACCCGTCTCCCTCATGGCCTGCGCGCGACAGGATAGAGCCTCCGGCGCAGATGAAAACCGGTCAAGCTGTAACATCCGCAATTGCGGTCCTTGTGCGCTCGCCACAGGTTCTCCATATGTACCGCCATGGCTGAACTGGTAATCAGGCGCGGGCTGGACGAGCCCGAGACCGGCGACAATTTCGTCCCCCATCGCCCCGCGCGGCCCGAGAAGTCGCTGCCGGGCAAGCGCTTCGAACTGGTCAGCGAGTACGAGCCTTCGGGCGACCAGCCGACGGCGATCGCGGAACTGGTGGCGGGCGCGCGCGACGGAGAGCAGACGCAGGTGCTGCTGGGCGTGACCGGCAGCGGCAAGACCTTTACCATGGCCAAGGTGATCGAGACGCTGCAGCGCCCGGCGCTGGTGCTGGCCCCCAACAAGATCCTCGCCGCACAGCTCTATGGCGAGTTCAAGAGCTTCTTCCCCAACAACGCGGTCGAGTATTTCGTCAGCTATTACGACTACTACCAGCCCGAGGCCTACGTGCCCCGCAGCGACACCTACATCGAAAAGGAAAGCTCGGTGAACGAGGCGATCGACCGGATGCGCCATTCGGCCACCCGAGCCTTGCTCGAACGCGACGACGTGATCATCGTTGCCTCGGTCAGCTGCCTGTACGGCATCGGCTCGGTCGAAACCTATTCGGCGATGATCTTCGACCTGAAGAAAGGCGCGAGCGAGGACCAGCGCGAGATCATCCGCAAGCTCGTCGCGCTGCAGTACAAGCGCAACGATGCCGCCTTCGCGCGCGGCAATTTCCGCGTGCGCGGCGACAATTTGGAAATCTTCCCGAGCCATCTCGAAGACACCGCCTGGCGCGTCAGCTTCTTCGGCGACGAGATCGAGGAAATTGCCGAATTCGACCCGCTGACGGGCAAGAAGGGCGAAAGCCTCGACAAGGTGCGGGTTTATGCCAATTCGCACTACGTCACGCCTGGGCCGACGATGAAACAGGCCAGCGCCGCCATCAAGTTCGAGCTTGAGGAACGCCTCAAGGAACTCCATGCCGAGGGCCGGTTGCTCGAAGCCCAGCGGCTGGAACAGCGCACCAATTTCGACCTGGAGATGATCGCCGCCACCGGATCTTGCGCCGGCATCGAGAACTACAGCCGCTTCCTTACCGGCCGGCTCCCGGGCGAACCGCCGCCGACGCTGTTCGAATACCTGCCCGAGAACGCGCTGCTGTTCGTCGACGAAAGCCACCAGACCGTGCCGCAGATCGGCGCGATGGCGCGCGGGGACCATCGCCGCAAGCTGACGCTGGCCGAATACGGTTTCCGCCTGCCGAGCTGCATCGACAACCGCCCGCTGCGCTTCAACGAGTGGGACGCCATGCGCCCGCAAACCTTCGCCGTCAGCGCCACGCCCGGCAATTGGGAAATGGAGCAGACCGGCGGCGTGTTTGCCGAACAGGTCATTCGCCCCACCGGGCTGATCGACCCGCCGGTCGAGATCCGGCCGGTCGAGGACCAGGTGCAGGACTGCATCCAGGAATGCCTTGCCACCGCGAAGAAGGGCTACCGCACCCTCGTCACCACGCTGACCAAGCGCATGGCCGAGGACCTGACCGAGTTCATGCACGAAGCGGGCGTGCGGGTCCGCTACATGCATAGCGACGTCGAGACGCTGGAGCGCATCGAACTGATCCGTGACCTCCGCCTCGGAGTCTATGACGTGCTGATCGGGATCAACCTGCTGCGCGAAGGGCTCGATATCCCCGAATGCGGCCTTGTCTGCATCCTCGATGCCGACAAGGAAGGCTTCCTGCGTTCCGAAACCTCGCTAGTACAGACCATCGGCCGCGCCGCGCGCAATGTCGATGGCCGGGTGATCCTCTATGCCGACCGCGTCACCGGCAGCATGGAACGCGCGATGGCGGAAACCGACCGCCGCCGCGAGAAGCAGCGCGCCTATAACGAAGAGCACGGAATCACGCCCGAGACGATCCGGCGCGACATTGCCGACATCGTCGCCCACGCCGCCAGCCGCGACGGGGTGGTCGTCGACACCGGCGACGAAGAGCGCAACAACCTCGTCGGCCACAACCTGCGCGCCTACATCGAAGACCTCGAAAAGCGCATGCGCAATGCGGCAGCGAACCTGGAGTTCGAAGAGGCTGGGCGGCTCAGGGACGAGATCAGGCGGCTCGAAGCCGACGAACTCGGCATCCCCGATGGCGAGAAGAAGGCCCCGTTGGTCGGGCGAAGCGATGCGGGACGCCCCGGCACGCGCAAGGACCGCTACGGCAAGACGCGCTACAAACGGATGGGTGGGAAGCCCTAGCCGGTCCCTGGCCGCCCAGCGGGTCAGCATCTTTCGCAGCGGGCTTGGCACCCAATTTACCTGCGCGGACAGTGCTGCCATAGTCGCGGAATGCTAAAACAACTCGCGCTCGCAGCAGCGGCCAGCCTCGCCATCACCACCCCACCGGTCGCGCTCGCGCAAGACAAGCCCGCTGCCGAAAAATCCGCCACCCCCGACCTCCAGACCCGCTCCCGCGACATGTCGGGCACATTTGGCGGGCAGCGGGTCGATTACCGGGCGACGATCAAGGAAAACCTGCTCTCCGCCGAGGATGGCACGCCCGAGGCGGTGATCGTTACCACCAGCTATGTGAAGGCCGGCAACAATCCCACGCGGCCCGTCTTCTTCCTGTTCAACGGCGGGCCGGGTTCGGGCTCGGTCTGGTTGATGATGGGCGCCTTCGGGCCGAAGCGCGTGGCGATCCCCAGCGACGCGCGCGACGACGGAGCGCCCCCCTATCCGCTGCTCGACAATCCCGACAGCCTGCTCGATGTCGCCGATCTCGTCTTCATCGACCCGCCGGGCACGGGCTTCAGCTACCTGATGAAGGGCACGGAGCCGAAAAAGTATTTCGGCCTCGAAGCCGATGCCCGCGCGGTCGCCAAGGTCATCCGGCAGTGGCTCAACGAGAATGGTCGATGGAACAGCCCCAAATACCTCGGCGGCGAAAGCTACGGCACCACCCGTACCGCCATGGTCGCGCGCGAGCTGGAGGGGAACACCTACAACGATGTCGGCCTCAACGGGCTGATCCTGATCTCGACCATCCTCGATTTCGCCGGGCGCGAGCCCACCCCGGGCAACGAGCTCGCCTATATCGTGACCCTGCCCAACATGGCCGCCGCCGCCTGGTTCCACGGCAAGGTGGAGGCTCCCTCGGTCGAGGCTGTCGCGGAGGAAGCACGGCAATTTGCCATCGGACCCTTCGCCACCGCGCTGCTCAAGGGGCAGGACCTGCCCGCCGACGAGCGCGCAGCCGTGCGTAAGGAGCTGTCGCGGCTTACCGGCCTTTCCGAAACCTATCTCGACCAGGCGGACCTGCGCGTCACGTCGGAGCGGTTCTACAAGGAACTGCTGCGCGATCGGGGCCTCACCATCGGGCGACTGGATGCGCGCTATACCGGGCGCGACTATGACAATGCCGGCGAGACGCCCGACAACGATCCCAGCTTCTACGGTATCGACGCCGGCTATACGGCCGCGGTCAACAGCTGGACCCGCGAAACCCTGGGATTCCAGACGGACCGCGAGTACCAGTCGATCGGGCGCGAGCCGGGCCGGAACTGGGAATGGTCGCTGTCGGGCGGCGGGCGCGGGGCCTATCTCAATGTCGCGCCCTTCATCGGCGAGGCAATGCGGCAGAATTCGGGCCTGCGAACCTTCGTGGCGCAGGGCTATTACGACTTCGCCACGCCCTTCTTCGGCGCGGAATACTCGCTTAAGCGGACCGGCATTCCGCAGGACCGGATCGAGTGGCAATACTACGGCTCCGGCCACATGATGTATGTCCGCGACGAGGACCGGGCGAAGCTTTCGCGCGATATCCGGGCCTTCATTCGCGGGGGCTGAGGACAGCTTCGGAACGCGGCTTGCCTATCGGACCTTGCCCGCGCATCTCGCATCCATGAGGATCGCACCTGCCCTGCTGCTCCTGCTCGCCGCGTGCCAGCCGCCGGCGGCCGACGACTATGTGGAGCGCGGGCTGGCGCAGGACGAGCTGCCGCAAGCCTCCGCCCCGATCCCCTCGCCCGATACAACCGATGCGATCTGGGCACCGGCGCAGCAGCAGGGTCGATTGCTGTTCGGCGTGCCCGGTCAGACACCGCTGCTGGCGATGCAATGTGAAGGTCTGGGCGAGGGGACGGGCGATAAGGCGAAACTGACCTTCACCCGCTTCGTGCGTGCCGACCGCAAGGCACAGGCGATGATGGCGCTGGTCGGCAATTTCCATGCCCTGCGGCTGCCGGTGGATTCGACCTGGAACGGTCGCGCGTGGCTTTGGCAGGGATCGGTCGCGGCGGACGATCCGGACCTCGAGGCGCTGACCGGCACCCGCGAAGTCGAGGCGACGGTGCCGGGCGCGGGAACGCTGGTGATGGCCCCCAGCCCGCTGACCCGCGAGCTGGTCGATGCCTGCCGCAGCGGGCCGGAAGCTAGCGCTGCCGTTCCGCCAGCTCGATGAGGCTGTCCGGCCCCAGCAGTTGCGGCAATTGCTCCGGCTGGGCCGCGCCCGGTTCGTACCACAGGTAGAGCGGCACGCCGGCGACGCCGCGCTCGCTGAGGAATTCGGTGATCTCCGGCTGGCGCAGGGTCCAGTCGCCGCGCAGGGTGACGACACCCGCCTTGTCGAAGGCCGCGCGGGTCGCCTCGCGTTCGATCGCGACCTTCTCGTTGACCTTGCAGCTGACGCACCAGTCGGCAGTGAAATAGACGAACACCGGCTTGCCGCTGGCGCGGGCTTCGTCGAGGGCAGGGCGCGAGAATGCCGCGGCATCGAGCACCGTCTCCCCTTGCTCGACCGACGCGGGCGCATAACTCGTTGGCAATCGGACCAATGAAGCCACAGCGAGCCCGCCGAGCATCAGGTATAGATACAGCCGCTTGCCTTGCCAGCGTAGCGGCATTCCGAGCAGGCCGCCCACCATGACGACGACCAGCAGGACAAGCGCAACGGCGTTGATCGCGAAGATCCACCCCCCCATTCGCCAGAGCAGCCAGACCAGCGCCAGCGCGGTCAGGCCCATCGGGATCGCCAGCGCCTTGCGGAACGTCACCATCCACGGACCTGGCTTGGGCAAGCGATTGCGCAGCGCGGGGACGAAGCCGAGCAGCAGGAACGGCAGCGCCAAACCCAGCCCCAGCGCCGCAAACAGCAGGAGGGCGACGGGTGCCGGCAGCAACAATGCCGCGCCCAGTGCCGCCGCCATGAAAGGCCCGGTGCAGGGCGTCGCCACGAAGGCGGCCAGCAGACCGGTGGCAAAGGCACCGCGCGGCGTGCTGCCGCCCGATATGGCGAGGCCCGGCAGTTCGAAAAGCCCCCACAGGTTCGCGGTTATCAAAGCAGCCAGCGCCAGCAGGGCGACGACCACCGCCGGCTCCTGCAACTGGAAAGCCCAGCCGATCTGCTCGCCCGCCGCGCGCAGGGCCAGCATGATCGCGCCCAGTGCGACGCAGGCCAGCATCACCCCGGCGGTATAGGCAAGGCCCTCCATCCGCGCCTCGCGCTCGCCTTCTCCCGCGCGGGCGAGGCTCAGCGCCTTGAGGCTGAGGATCGGGAAGACGCAGGGCATGACATTGAGCAGCAGCCCGCCCAAGAGCGCCCCGGCCAGCAGCAACCACAGCGCAGGCGTATCGCCATCGCGCGCCATCAATCTCGTGCCGCCCCCCAGCACCTCGCCGCGCTGGGCGACGAAGCGCAGGCCCTCGCTGTCGCTCCAGGCGATGATGCCGTCGATCTCTTCTGGTGCGGGGGCGAACTGCACCCTCGCACCCCTCGGCAGCACCAGCCGGTTGAGCGGCACCTCTGCCACCAGCCAGTCGCCCTGGCGCAGGAAGCCTTGCGGCGCGGCGTAGGAAGGCTGCAAGCCGCCGCCCAGTTCGCGTACACCAACGAAAAGATGCGGCTGACCCAGTTCGAGCGAGGACGGGACCGGGATCGCCACCCGCAGCAGCTCGCCGCGCACTTCGAACCTGCCCTTGCTCTCGATCAAGGGGGCAAGCGCACTGTGCCATCGGGTGAAGTCGCTGCTGCCACTGTCGCCAGAGCCGATGGGGACGACCGTCGAAAGCTTGGCATCCTGCGGCACGCAGATCTCGTCGGTGCAGGCGAGATAGAAGGCTTCCACGCCGATGGTCAGACGGTCCCCACCGCGCCAGTCCTTCGCCAGCCTGAGCGGCACCAGCACCGCATAGTCGCCTTCGAAGATGTGGTTCATCAGCCCGTCGATCAGCAGGCGCTTGGGGACGGGGTAGAGCGGCTCGCCCACCGTCACGCCCTCGGGCAGGTCCCACTCGAGCTGCATCCCGAGCCCCGCATCGCCGGGGTTCTTCCAGTAGCCGTGCCATTCGGGCCCGACCGGCTGGAAACGCAGGGCCAGCATGACCTCGCCTCCTGGTGCGACCGGCCCCTCCGCCAAGAGCGAAGCGCGGATGTAGGTTTCCTGCGCCGCTAGGGGCTGGGCCGCGAACAGGGCCGCCATCAGCAGGGCAAAGGCTGCGGCAATGCGGCTGAAGGTCGATCTTGCGGAGAGCATCACTTAGGTCCTATCGCGCCCTGTAGATGGCTAAGCAAAGGGAATCCATGGCCGAGACACGCGATCTGCTGATCCTGGGCGGCGGGCTTGTCGGCATGACGCTGGCACTGGCCGCAGCGCGGCGCGGGTTCACCTGCCACGTGGTCGACAGCGCCGACCCGGCCGATGTCACGGCCGAAGGGTTCGACGGGCGCGCCACGGCGATCTCCACGGCCAGCTGGAACCTGTTCCGCCACATCGGCCTTGCCGACATGCTCGAGCCGCACGGCTGCCCGATCGATGCCATTGCCGTCTCCGACCAGATGAAACCGGGCCGGATCGATTTCCGTCCCGAACCGCACGAGGATTCGCTCGGACGGATGTTCGCCAACCGCACGCTCAGGGTTACGCTGTTCGACGCGGCCAAGGCAGAGCCCAATATCGCCTGGCACGCGCCGGTGCAGGTGATCGAGCGGCAGCGCGATGCCTTTGGCGTCTCGGCAACGCTGGCGGACGGCACCGTGCTGAAGGGCCGCCTGATGGTCGCCGCAGAGGGTCGCGGATCGCCGACGCGGGATGAGGAAGGGCTGAACCTCGCCAAGTGGGACTACAGCCACCGCGCCATCATCGTCGGGCTCGATCACGAAAAGCCGCACGAGAATGTCGCGTGGGAAATCTTCTATCCTGATGGGCCCTTCGCCCTGCTCCCCCTGCTCGACGGGCCGGACGGCCGGCACCGCAGCGCACTGGTGTGGACAGTGGACGAGAGCGACGCGGCCGGCGTGCTCAAACTGTCGGACCGCGCCTTCCTGGCCGAGGTCGAGAAGCGGATGGGCGGGCTGTTCGGGTCGATCAGCCTCAACAGCAGGCGTTCGTCCTATCCGCTCAGCTTCCAGCACACCTCGAAACTCATCGGCGAGCGGCTGGCGCTGGTAGGGGATGCGGCGCATGGCATGCACCCGATCGCGGGCCAGGGCTTCAACCTGGGCCTGCGCGATGTCGGAGCGCTGGTCGAAGTGCTGGGCGAAGGGCGTCGTCTGGGTCTCGATCCGGGCGATGCGCAGATGCTGGAAAAATACGAGGATTGGCGCGCGCTCGATGCGCTGATGGTGATGGGCGCGACCGACAGCCTGACCCGCCTGTTCGGCGTCCGCGGCAAGGCGGCGAGCGCGGTCCGGCGCCTGGGAATGGGCGCCGTGCAGCGCACCCCCATGCTCAAGGATTTTTTCATGAACGAGGCGCGCGGCGTCACCGGAACGCGCCCGGAACTGCTACGGCATTAGGCGATTGCGCGACTGCGGCTGGGCCTCGGGCGGGGTGATTTCCTGCACCGGGCTCGGTTGCCCGATCATGTTGCCGGCCCCGTCACGCAGCCGCCCCTGTTCCAGCAGCGCGGCTGTTTCGATCAGGTCGAGCGCCCGCTGGGCTGCGGCATAGCGACGCGCGTCGGCGATCCAGGCGGATGCCGATGGCGCGCCGGGCATGCGTTCGACTTCCTCTATCGCTGCCTCGACCCGCCCGCTTTCGAGGAACATCCGCGCCCGCTCCATCCGCTGGACTGGCTGCGATGACGGGGCGGTTTCGCGCCGGACGATGAACAGGGCACCGATCTCACGACGCAGCCAGGCAAGGCTCGGTTCCTGGCTGGCAGAGCGGAGATCGGGTTCGAGCCCTTCCAGCCGCGCCACGAGCTTGTCGAGCGTCAGCGGATTGCGCGACATGGAAATCAGCGTGTCGACCGCGTTGGGCCAGCCGTCACCGAAGCGCAGCCGCAACTGGTCGGATAGGTATCCCAGTTCCGCGCCTTTCTCGATCGCGCGCCTCGCGGCGAGGGCAATCAATAGCCCCTCCGCCCGCGCGGCATTGCCGGCGGCCGCCTGGGCCTGGAGGTCGAGCCGCGTCAGTCGCTGCTCCGCCGCTGCCAGCCGGGCCTCGAGCCCGCCCTGCTGCTGCTCAACCCGCTCGACCGCGCGCTCTGCGGCAGCCGACGCGGTCGGGCTGGGAGATGCGGGCGATCCGGCTAGCGCCTGCTGTTCGGGCGGTGGTACGTCCTCGAGCGCGGCGGCGGTATCCTGTCCGCCCCCGAACCCGCTGCGCCACCAGAGATATCCGGCGACCGATGCGCCGAGCAATATGACCAGTAACGCAATGCCGATCATGCCCTTGAAGGAATCGCTAGTCGTCGATCCGCCTGTCAAACCGTCATCCCCGTCAAATTTCGACCCGTGCCGCACATTCTTGCGCGGTCTTCCTTTACGCAAGCTGTGCGGCAGCTCCGTCCCCGCCACCTGTCTGGCACAGACTGGCGGCGATTTCCAACATGGCGGCATCGTTCATCGATGGGGCTATGTGGACAGCCTGCCATCCGTTGCCGGCCTGCTGCGCCACGCGCGCCGACATCGCGACCAGCGCGAGCCTGCTCCGGTCGAGCCCAAGTGCTTCGCATTGCTGGGCAAAGTGGCGCGCCATGTCGCCCGAATGGAGGAGGACGATGCCCCCTTCGTCCAGCATCGCCGCCTGTGCACCGACCAGCGTCAGGTAACGCACCGCGTAGCAGACCACCGTGGTGGCGACGATGTTTTCGGCCGGGGACAGCGCGACGCGGGATTCGCCGGCAAGCCGGAGCAACCGCCGCGATTGTCCGCCGAGGCTGTCGAGGAGCTGCTGGAGGCCGCCTTCCCCCACCCGCTCGACGGCGAAGCCCGCTTCGCGCGCGGCCTGTGCCGTCATCTCGCCCACCGCCAGCACCGGCAGGTGGCGCACCTTGTCCAGTTCCGCCCCGCCATGCCGGATCGCATTGGCACTGCCGACAAGCAGCCCGTCGAATGCCTCTGCCGGCGCGCGCCAGGCGACCGCCTCGACTTTCGCCAACGGCATCCCGCGCAGGCGCAGGCCATGATCGAATGCCGTGACGTGAGTGGATGTCAGGCCGGGTTCGGGCCGCAGGACAAAGATCCGGGCGCTCAATCCACGTCTCCGCCCGGACCCCCGAATGCGCTGCGTACCGCCGGGCCAGCCCCGTCCAGCAGTTCGGCCGCCAGCGCCGCCAGTGCTGCAGGGTCATCCTGTCCGACCAGCGCCTCGCGCTCGATGCGTTCGCTGCCGTCGGGGCTGAAGATTGCGGCCCGCAGGGCTACCCCCTCCCTGTCCGTAGTGGCGAGGATGGCGACGGGGCTGTGGCAATTGCCGTCGAGCGCTGCGAGCAGGCCGCGTTCGGCCATGACCTCGGCGCGCGACGGCCCGTGATCGAGCGGCGACAGCAAGTCCCTGACCCGCATGTCGGCGGCGCGGCATTCGAGCCCGATCGCCCCCTGCGACGGCGCGGGTAGCCAGCTTTCGGGATCGAGCGGAGTGCCCATGCCCGACTGGCCCAGGCGTTCCAGGCCGGCGGCGGCAAGCAGGGTTACATCGGCTTCGCCTTCGGCAAGCTTGCGCAACCGCGTCGCGACATTACCGCGAAATGTCACTACCTTCACATCCGGCCGGCTGTGCAGCATCTGCGCCGCGCGGCGCGGGGCGCTGGTGCCGACCACCGCGCCGAACGGTATCTCGGCGATACTGCCTGCCCCGACCAGCACATCGCGCTTGTCCGCGCGCGGCAGGATCGCGGCGATGTGCAACCAGTCGGGGCGGAGCGTCTCCACATCCTTCATCGAATGCACCGAGACATCGGTCCGGCCTTCGTGCAGCCAGCCGTCGAGTTCCTTGGTCCACAAGGCCTTGCCGCCGATATCAGCCAAGGGCCGGTCGAGGATCTTGTCCCCGCTCGCTACCACCGGGACCAGCTCGACCTCGTTTTCGGCCCAGTCATGGGCCTCGCACAGGCGGCGGCGGGTTTCCTCGGCCTGCGCCATCGCGAGCGGGGAATTGCGGGTTCCGAGACGGAGGATGGGTGTGTCAGGCATCGGCTTTGCTTGCTCTAGCGGGGCCTTCGTCTAAGGGGAAGCCGCATGGCTGTTGTGCTGGGTATTGAATCAAGCTGCGACGAAACGGCAGTTGCGCTGGTGACGACGGATCGGCAGATCCTGGCCCAGCGCATCGCCTCGCAGGACGAGGCGCATGCGCCCTTCGGCGGGGTCGTGCCCGAAATCGCCGCCCGCGCCCATGCCGAACGGCTCGCCCCCATGATCGATGCGGTGATGGCGGACGCGGGGTTCGACTTTGCGGAGCTCGACGCCATTGCCGCGACCGCCGGCCCCGGGCTGATCGGCGGGGTGATGGTCGGGCTGGTGAGTGCCAAAGCGCTCGCCATGGCGGCCGGCAAGCCCTTGCTGGCGATCAACCACCTCGAAGGCCATGCGCTCAGCCCGCGACTGGCGGACCCGTCGCTCGCCTTTCCCTATGCGCTGCTGCTGGTCTCCGGCGGCCATTGCCAGATCCTGCGGGTCGAAGGCGTCGGGCAATACCGCCGCCTTGCCACCACGATCGACGACGCGTTGGGTGAAGCTTTCGACAAGACGGCAAAGATCCTCGGGCTGGGTTATCCGGGCGGACCGGCGGTCGAGCGTCTGGCGATCCAAGGGGATGCCGGGGCCGTTCCCCTGCCCCGCCCGCTGGTCGGCAGCGGCGAGCCGCATTTCAGCTTCGCCGGTCTCAAGAGCGCGGTGCTGCGGGCGAAGGAATCCGGTCGCTACCGCGATGCCGATATCGCCGCCAGTTTCCAGCAGGCCGCGCTCGACTGCGTGATCGATCGGCTGCGCGTTGCGCTCGACGCGTGCGAGCCCCTGCCGGCGCTGGTGGTGGCTGGCGGCGTGGCGGCCAACCAGGCGATGCGATCGGCGCTGGAGGAATTCGCCGCTGCGCGCGGAATGCAATTCGTGGCGCCGCCGCTGGCATTGTGTACGGACAATGCGGCGATGATCGCCTGGGCCGGATGCGAGCGTGCCGACGGCGGCGCGGGCGATCCGCTCGATTTCCAGGCCCGCCCGCGTTGGCCGCTCGATCCCGCCGCCGAACCGGTTCGCGGTGCAGGGTACAAGGCATGATAAGGGGCACGGTACCGGGTGTGGCAGTCCTTGGCGGTGGGGCATGGGGCACCGCGCTGGCCCAGATGCTGGCGAGCGACGGGCGCGAGGTGCTGCTATGGGCGCGCGAGCTGGAGGTCGTCGACGAGATCAACAGCGCGCACCGCAATACGCCGTTCCTGCCCGGGGCGATGCTTGCTCCCGCGATCCGCGCCACCGGCGAGATACCGGACCTGAACGGCATCCCCGTGGTGCTGGTTGTCAGCCCGGCCCAGCACAGTGCCGCCGTGCTGGCCGACCTTCCCGGACCGCCGCGCGATCTTGTGCTTTGCAACAAGGGCATCGAGCAGGCATCCGGGCGACTGATGCGGGATGTAGCCGAGGAAGCGTGCCCCGGCAGCGCCGTCGCCGTCCTGTCGGGCCCGACCTTTGCGCACGAGGTGGCGGCCGGCCTTCCGACCGCAGTCACTCTCGCCTGCGCCGGTGGACGGGAGCAATGGGACCGCTTGAAGCCCGTCATCGCCCGTCCGGCCTTTCGCCCCTATTACAGCGACGATGTGACCGGGGCTGAAATCGGCGGGGCGGTCAAGAACGTGCTCGCCATCGCCTGCGGGGTGGTCGACGGGCTCGGCCTCGGCCAGAATGCGCGCGCCGCGCTGATCGCGCGCGGCTATGCGGAAATGCTGCGTTTCGGCGAGGCACTCGGCGCCCGTGCGGAGACGCTCGCGGGCCTGTGCGGCCTGGGTGATCTGGTGCTGACCTGCTCCTCGACCTCGAGCCGCAATTTCTCGCTCGGCAAGGCGCTGGGCGAAGGGCAGTCCGCGGCCGCGCTGATGGCCGACCGCCGGACTGTGGCCGAAGGTGCCCATACCGCGCCGGTGCTGGCACGCCTGGCACAGCAGCACGGCGTCGACATGCCCATCGTGGAGGCGGTGGGCGCCCTGCTGGCGGGCGAGGATGCCCGCGGTGTGGTCCAGCAACTCCTTGCCCGCCCGCTCCGGGCCGAGCGGGACCCGGCTGCATGAACCCGAACCCGCCCGACGCAGTTTCGCCGCAGGCAGCGGCCGAGGACATGGCCGCGCTGGCGAAAGGCGGGCGGACCAATTTCTTCGGCTTCCTGCTGCGCCTGCTCGCCCGCATCCCGTTCCTGTTCATCGCCGGCCAGCTCTACGGGGCTGAGGCGATCGGCCGCTTCGCTTCCGCGCTAGTGGTGGTCGAACTGCTCGCCATGATTTGCTCGATGGGCGAAAAGCGCGGGCTGGCGCAGCGCCTGACCGAAGGCGAAAGCCCGCATTCGAACCTCGTTCTCGACGGTTTCGTGCTGGCTCTGCTGTTTTCGTCCGTGGCCGCCGCCATCCTCTGGTTCTTCCCCGCACCCATGTTCCCCAACGGCATGGGCAGCGAGTGGGACAGGCTGCTGGTCCTCGCCATCCCCGGTTTCGCGCTGACGGAAATCGCATTGGCCGCGCAGGCCTACAAGTTCGATATCGCCACCACCGTGCGAGCCCGGGCCATCGTCGAGCCGTGGTCCATCTCGATCATGGCGGGGGTCCTCTACTTCACCATCCCGGACGGCGGGCTGGCGATGGCCTATCTCGCCTCGATCTATGCCGGGCTGGTGACCGCACTGTGGCCGTTCCTGCGCACCTACGGCCGGCCGGAAGGCTGGCGCCCGCACCCGGCCTACATGGCAAGGCTGGTCGCCCGGGCGCTGCCGCTGGCGACTGCCGATGCGATCGAATGGGGTACCCGCCGGCTCGACATCTTCATCCTCGGGCTTTTCGCCTCGCCCGTCGCGGTCGGCATCTATTACATGGCGCAGCAGGTGGCGAGCCTGCCGCAGAAGCTCAAGACGAGCTTCGAACCCGTGCTCGGCCCGGTCATCACCAAGAACCTGCAGACCGGCAATTTCGCCGCCATCGCCGCCCAGGTCTGCCAGGTCGGGTTCTGGATCATCGCCGCCCAAGCCGGCATCGCGCTTGCGCTCGGCATCCCGGGCGAGGCTCTGATGGGCCTGTTCGGACCTGACGGAGCCTTCGTCGGCGGCACTGGCGCGCTGGCCTTCCTGCTCGCCGCCGAAGTTGTCGCCGCGACCGCCGTCGTCTCGGAAGCGGCGCTGGTCTATGTCGCGCGGCTGCGCAATTTCTGGATCTCCATCGGCACCATCACCCTGCAGGCGGCACTCACGGCCGGCCTGCTCCTGTCGATCGAGCGTTGGGGGCCGCAGTTCGGCTGGGGCGACGGCTTCATGGCCGCAGGAGCGGCGATCTCGCTGATGATCGCGCTCGGGCTGGCCTCGGTCGTCAAGGCGCTGCTCCTCAGCCGGATCCTCGGCCATCCGATCAACAACTGGCGCTGGGCGCTGGTCTGGGCAGCGGCCCCGGCAATCGTCGTCGGTTACCTCGCGACCCTGCTGCCGGAGTGGCTGGAACTGCTGCTCGGCATCCCGCTTATCCTCGGCACCTACGGCCTCGTCATCTGGCACCGCGGCTTCGGGCCGGAAGATCGGGTGCTGTTCCGCAAGAACATCGGCGGCTAGGATGGCGTCATGAAGGCTCGCCCCGTCCCGACGATCCTTGGCGGAGCCATGCTGTCCGCGCTCCTCGCCCTCGGCGCCGCGGCGCTTGGTGCAGCCCCGCTCGCAAACCGGCTGTCCGAACAGGCCGCCGAAGTGATCGGCGACAGGCCGGTCGTCGCCAGTTTCGCAACCATACAAGGCTCACCTAGCCGCCATCCGCTGCTGACCGCACGGGGCGATGTCGCGGAAGACCTGCGCGGCGCGGTGGCGAGGGATGTCGCCGCCATCGACGGGGTTGGCGGCGTTCACTGGACCGACGGCACCATGCTGGCGGACGCCGGCGGCAGCCCGCCCGAGATGTTGCAATGCCAGGGCGACGTGGCGGCGATCCTGAAAGCCCGCAGCATCAGGTTCGAGGAAGCCAGCTCGTCGCTGGCATCGGACGGGGCCGATCTGCTCAACGAGGTTGCAACCGCGCTCAAGCCCTGCACCGGCGCACGGATCGCCATAACCGGCCATACCGACGCATCGGGCGACGAAGCGGCCAACCGCGCCCTCTCGCGCGACCGGGCCGAAGCGGTCAAGCGTGCCCTGGTCGAACGGGGCATAAGCTCGGCCAGCCTACAGACCCGCGGGTTCGGCTCGTCGCAGCCCATGCCGGGGCTCGACCCGGCCGACCCGGCCAACCGCCGGATCGAATTTACCGTGGTGGCGAAGCTGCAGGTTCGCCCGACGCCCATCGATACGCCGGGACCGCGCTGATGCCGATCTGGCTGGAACTCGTCATCCTGTCGCTCTTCACCTACATCGCCGGGGTCGCTATCGGCTGGCTGCTGTGGGGCCGGTCGGCTGCGCAGGACATGGTAACGCCGGGCGACGCGCTGGGCGCACCGGCTGAACCGCAAGGGGAGTTTGACAAATGATGGCACTGGTCGAAGCCTATTGGCCGCTGTTCCTCGCCGTCTTCCTGCTTGGCCTCATCGTGGCCTGGCTGGTGTTTCGCGGCGGCCGCCGCACGACGGTTATCCGCGACATGGCCGAGGACCAGAACCGCCCGGCCACCCGCAACCAGGCACTGATCGATGCCCCGCCCGTGGCGGCCACCGGGCCCGTCGTTGCCCCGCGGCCCGATGGACCGATGGCGCAACCCGCAACGAATGCAGACGCACCGGCGCCTGCCGCGCCTCCGGCCATCGACACCGCCGGGACGGCGGGTACAGACGACCTCACCCGTATCAAGGGCGTGGGCCCCAAGCTGGTGGCCCTGTTGGGCGAACTGGGCGTGACGCACTTTGCGCAGATCGCCGCGTGGAGCGATAGCGACATCGACCGGATCGATGCGCAACTCGGCCGTTTCGAGGGTCGCATAAGGCGCGACGACTGGGTCGGGCAGGCGCAACTCCTCGCGAGCGGCGACACGTCGGGATACGAGGCGCGCTTCGGCAGGCTCGAAGGCTGAACCGGGCGCGGGAACCGAACCCGCCAGGCAACGTTCACACCCTCAGGGTCGAACCATGAGGAGTGGGAACAATGGAACAGCCGCTGGTGCTTATTGCCGAGGATGAACCGGTCATCGGCTATGATCTCTGCCTGACCGTCGAGGAAGCCGGATGCGAGGTCGAAGGGCCGCTGCCCGATGTCTCGGCCGCCATGCTGTCCTACCAGAAACGCAAGCCCGACCTCGCCATCCTCGATATCGGGCTGGGCAAGGACAATGTGTTCCCCCTCGCCGAAAAGCTGATGGCGGAAGACGTCAAGGTCATTTTCCATTCCTCCCTGTTTTCGGCGGAAGAGGTCGCCGCGCGGTTCCCCGAGGCCGTGCTGGTGCAGAAGCCCTGCCCGCCCAGTACCATGCTCGCCACCATGCACCGCGTCCTCGACACCGCAGCCTAACAGCGGGCTTGAAGCGGCGCGCTGCACCTGACAAAGCACTTGCAAGGCCGCAAAGGCCGATTGCAGGAGTTACCATGGCAGGCGCCAATTCGGGCATGACCCCCTTTAGCTGGGACGATCCGTTCCGGCTCGACGAACAGCTTACCGAAGAAGAGCGGATGATCCGCGATGCCGCCCACGGCTTCGCGCAAGACCAGTTGCAGCCGCGCGTTATCAAGGCTTTTGCCGAAGAGATCGACGCACCCGAACTGTTTCCGTTGATGGGCCAGGCCGGACTGCTAGGCGCCACGGTGCCCGAGGAATACGGCGGCGCGGGCGCGAGCTATGTCGCCTACGGCCTCATCGCCCGCGAGATCGAGAGGGTCGATTCGGGCTATCGCTCGATGGCCTCGGTGCAGTCCAGCCTGGTGATGTATCCGATCCACGCCTTCGGTTCGGAAGAGCAGAAGCGCAAATACCTGCCGGGTCTCGCCTCCGGCCAGCTGATCGGCTGCTTCGGCCTGACCGAACCCGACGCAGGCTCCGACCCTGCGGGCATGAAGACCGTCGCGAAGAAGGACGGCGACGGCTACGTCATCTCCGGCTCCAAGACCTGGATCTCCAACGCGCCTTTCGCGGATGTCTTCGTGGTCTGGGCCAAGAGCGAGGCGCACGGCGGCGGCATTCGCGGCTTCGTGCTGGAAAAGGGCATGAAGGGGCTTTCAGCACCCAAGATCGAAGGTAAGATTTCGCTGCGCGCCAGCACCACCGGCATGATCGTGATGGACGAGGTCAAGGTCGGCGCCGACGCGCTGCTGCCCGACGTGCAGGGGCTGAAGGGCCCCTTCTCCTGCCTCAACCGGGCCCGTTACGGCATCAGCTGGGGCGCCCTGGGCGCGGCGGAATTCTGCATGCACGCTGCCCGCCAGTACGGCCTCGACCGGCACCAGTTCGGCGTGCCGCTGGCATCGAAGCAGCTCTACCAGCTCAAGCTCGCCAACATGATGACGGAGATCTCGCTCGGCCTGCAAAGTTCGCTGCGCGTCGGGCGGCTGATGGATGAAGGCACCTTCGCGCCGGAGATGATCAGCATCGTCAAGCGCAACAATGTGGGCAAGGCGCTGGAGATCGCACGCCACGCCCGCGACATGCATGGCGGCAACGGCATCAGCGAGGAATACCAGGTCATCCGGCACATGGTGAACCTGGAGACAGTCAACACCTACGAAGGCACGCATGATGTCCATGCGCTGATCCTGGGCCGGGCAGTCACGGGGATCGCGGCGTTCTGATGACAGGTAGCGGGCGCTGTCCTACATATTGCCGCTGTGGCATGGTGCCGGGATGAGCAATCCGCCTTTCCCGCGCCCGGTTACCGTGCCCGAAACGACCGGGCGTTGGGGCCGGAATTTTTTTCACCCTGGACTGTGGTCCAAGTGGTCCATGCCCGTGAGGTCCGCATGATGCGGCTGTTCGCCTATTTCCGCAGCTCCACCAGCTATCGCCTTCGAATCGCCCTGAATTTGAAGGGTCTCGACTACGAGGTAGTGCCGGTCGACCTGCGCACGTCCGAGCAGAAGGGGGGAGGGTTCACCGCCCGCAATCCTTACGGCAGCGTACCGATGCTGGAGGCGGACGGGCGCGACCGCGCACAATCGATGGCGCTACTCGAATGGCTTGACGAGGCCTATCCCGAGCCGCCCTTGCTGCCCAAGGGCATCGAGGACCGCTACACATGCCGCGAGCTGACCTATGCCGTCGCAACGGAGATCCATGCGGTTAACAACCTGCCGGTGCTGAAGTACCTGGCCGATCCGCTGGGCCATTCGCAGGACGAGGTCGACACGTGGTACCGGCACTGGCTCGCCCGGACGCTCGACCCTCTGGAACGGCGGCTGGCCGAGATCGGGACGGGCGATTTCCTGTTCGATGCGCCTGGCCTGTTCGAGACCGTGCTGCTGCCACAAGTCTATAACGCCCGCAAGTTCGCCTACGGCTTCGACGACAAGCCGCATATCGCCCGGATCGAGGCCGCCTGCCTGGCGTTGTCGGAGTTCCAGCGCGCTTACCCCGACAATCAACCAGACGCCCCTTGACCCTTAGGCCGGAGTACGAACGATGAAGCTTGCCACACTGAATGATGGCACCCGTGACGGCCAGCTGGTGGTCGTCTCGAAAGACATCACCCGCTACTCCTCCGCGGCGCATATCGCCCCGACGCTGCAGGCCGCGCTCGACGACTGGGAGCATATCGCCCCGCAGCTGCAGGCACTCTACACCGATGTCGAGCACCAGGTCGTGCCGTGCGAACGCTTCCACGAGCGCGAGGCGCACGCGCCCCTGCCCCGCGCCTACCAGTGGGCCGACGGCAGCGCCTACATCAACCACGTCGAACTGGTGCGCAAGGCGCGCGGCGCCGAGGTGCCGGAGAGCTTCTACCACGATCCGCTGATGTACCAGGGCGGCAGCGACGATTTCCTCCCGCCGCGCAGCCCCATCCCGCTGAAGGAAACGGCGTGGGGCTGCGACATGGAAGGCGAGATCGCCTGCATCACCGACGATGTGCCGATGGGCACCACGCCGGAACAGGCCGCCGGGCACATCAAGCTGCTGATGCTGGTCAACGACGTCTCCCTGCGCGGGCTGATCCCGGGCGAGCTGGCCAAGGGCTTCGGCTTCTTCCAGTCCAAGCCCGCGACCGCCTTTTCGCCAGTCTGCGTGACGCCGGACGAACTGGGCGAGGCGTGGCAGGGCAATGTGATCCACCTGCCATTGAAGGTCGATTACAACGGCCAGCCCTTCGGCCGCGCCAATGCCGGGGTCGATGCGACCTTCAGCCTCGCCGACCTCGTCGCCCATGTGGCGAAGACCCGCAATCTCGGCGCGGGTTCGATCATCGGCTCGGGCACCGTCTCCAACCGCGATGCCGATGGCGGACCGGGCAAGCCATGCAGCGAAGGCGGCCTTGGCTACAGCTGCATCGCCGAAATCCGGATGATCGAGACCATTGCCGGCGGCGAGCCCACGACCCGCTTCATGGCCCCCGGCGACAGCGTCCGCATCTGGATGGACGATGCTGAGGGCCACTCGATCTTCGGCGCGATCGAGCAGCAGGTGGTGCAAGCCTGAGGCAAAAACTAAGGGCCAAAGCAAAGGGGCGGAGGTTTGCACCCCCGCCCCCGCTGACCTCAACGACCCTGAAGTGATCAGAGCATAGCGTTCTTCTTGACGGTAATCACCTGTGGATATGTAAATTCCTTCAGGCCGTCGATCCCGTACTCCGCCCCGAAGCCCGACTGCTTGTGCCCGCCGAACGGCGCGAAGGGCGAGAGGTGGAGATATTCGTTGACCCAGACGGTGCCGGTCTCGAGCTGCTCGGCGATCTCGACGCCCTTGTCCGGATTGCCCGTCCAGACCGCGCCGGCAAGGCCGTAGTCGGAGTTGTTGGCCCGCGCGATGACTTCTTCCTCGGTCGAGAACTTCATCAGCGGCATGACCGGGCCGAACTGCTCCTCCGCCACGATCCGCGCGTCTTCCGGCGGATTATCGAGGATGGTGATCGGCACGTAATAGCCCGAGCCCGAAGGATCGACCTCTCCGCCGACGAGGAACTTGTAGCCGTTGTCCTTGGCATCCTGGATCAGCTCCAGCACGCGGTCATACTGCTTCTTGTTCTGGATCGGACCGACACCGGTGCCCTGTTCGGACCCGTCGCCGACCTTCACCGTCTTGGCATATTCGGCGATGGCCGTGCTCAGCTCGTCATAGATGTCCTCGTGGATATAGATGCGCTTGGCCGCGACGCAGATCTGCCCAGCGTTGGTGAAGCTCGACCAGAACAGCTGCTCGGCGACCTTCTGGACGTCCGCATCGGGCAGCACGATCGAGGCATCGTTGCCACCGAGTTCGAGCGTGATGCGCTTGAGATCGGCGCTGGCGCCTTCCATGATCTTCTTGCCCGTCGCGGTCGAACCGGTAAAGGTGATCTTGTCGATATCGGGGTGCGCCGTGATCAGCGGGCCGAGGCTGTCCTCGCCGGTTATGATATTGACGACGCCGGCCGGGACCACGT
The DNA here is from genome assembly GCF_045291475.1 of Parerythrobacter aurantius. Classification (NCBI taxonomy): domain Bacteria; kingdom Pseudomonadati; phylum Pseudomonadota; class Alphaproteobacteria; order Sphingomonadales; family Erythrobacteraceae; genus Parerythrobacter; species Parerythrobacter aurantius. The sequence continues at coordinate 1,830,182 of NZ_CP147985.1, read as the reverse complement.
CCTTGATCAGCTCGGCAATGCGCAGCGTGGTCAGCGGGGTAAAGGGCGACGGCTTTAGGACGATGGTGCAGCCGCTCAGCATTGCCGGGGCGATCTTCTGCATCGCCATCATGACAGGGAAATTCCACGGCACGATGCCGCCGACCACCCCCACCGGCACGCGGCGCGTACGGCTGAGGCGCTGGTCGCTGTCTTCGTTGACCACTTCCTCCAGGCTCAGTGTCGACTGCGCGCTGGCCATCATGAAAGCGCCCATGATCTCGCCCTGCGCCTGCGCGTGCGGCTTGCCCTGTTCGGCGGTGAGCAGGCGGAACAGTTCGTCCGCGTTCTCCTTGATGATCCCGGCAACCTGCTGGATCACCGCGCGGCGTTCATCCACCGGCGTCTTCGACCATGTCTTGAAAGCGCGGCGGGCTGCGGCGACGGCGCGGTCGAGTTCGTCCTTGCCGCAAGCCGGCACTCGGCCGATGACCTGTTCGTTGGCGGGGTTGACCACGTCCATCCACTGTCCGTTTGCAACCATCTCGCCGTCGATGAGATTGGTGTAATCCTGTGCCATTGGGCTCTCCTCTCGTATGAGTCGGGGGATAGCAGGCGGCGCGGGGGTTTGTCGCCCCCAAGTTTCGGATTGCTACTGGTTGCCGACCGGCGCGAGATCGACGGGCCGGTTGATATTGCGAAGCGGCGGACGGACCGTCACCGCCCGCGCTCCGACATGCGCGGCGAAGCGATAGAGCGACCGGCCTCCCGATTGCAGGAAAGCGCTGCAATCACCAGCGAGGGTTGCGCACCACCAGCCGACCACGGGCTGGTCCGCGGCATGGCTGGCTGCCGCTCCACCAAGCTGCGTGGACAAATCACGCGGCAGGTTGGGCACGTCGCAGCCGCTCGATAGCACCGCATCGAACCCGTGCGCCCGTGCGTGATGCAGCGCTGCGTTGAGCCCACCGAGCGGGCCTAGGCCGGCGTGCGGCAGGTCCGGGAGGCATTCGAAGGCATCGTCGGCGCGGCCGCAAACGACAACGCCGTCGCATTGCAGCGAGAGCGTGGCGGCGACGAGGTCGATCAACCTTGCTCCATCCAGCGTGGCCAGCGCCTTGTCGGTGCCGAAACGGCGCGACTGTCCGCCGGCAAGGATCGCGCCGAGCAGCCGCACCGGTTCAGCGCGCTCCCAGGGTGCGCAGGTGATAGTCGTGGCTGCCGAAGCGCGCATCGAGCGCCAGCAGCCGCTTGTGATAGTGGCTGACGCTCAGTTCGTCGGTCATGCCGACCCCGCCATGGGTCTGGATCGCAGCTTCACCGACCATGCGCCCGAGCTTGCCGGTCTGGCCCTTGAGCGTTGCCAGCTCGCGCGGCCCGACCTGCCCCGCCTCCGTTAGTGCGGTGGTGTAAAGCAGCGTCGCACGCGCCTTGGTGCAGGCGATCTTCATGTCGGCCAGCCGGTGCGCCACGACCTGGAACGCGCCGATCGGCGTGCCGAACTGCTTGCGGGTCATGGCATAGTCGGCGGTGATGGCCAGCAGCGCCTGCATCGCGCCCACCGCCTCGGCGCACTGGACGATGATTGCGTGAGTGAGGATGCGGTCGATCGTGACGCGATCATCGGTCAGCAGGGTGGCAACGGCGCTCTTGAAGGTGAGATGCGCCGCGCTGCACCCGTCGATTGTCGTGAAGTCCTGCGCCTCCACGCCATCGGGCTGCACGAGGAACAGACTGACCGGCCCGCCCTCGCCCGTGCGTGCGGCGACCACGAATACATCGGCCTGCTTCCCGGCAAGGACCAGCCGCTTCTCGCCGCTGAGCGTGTAGCCATCTCCCGCTGCACGAGCGGCCATGGCGACATGGTCCAGCGAAGGCGTGCCCTTGCCTTCCTCGAAAGCGAAAGCCGCAATCGCCTCGCCCGCCATAATCCTGCCGAGCCATTCGTTCCCTGCATCGCTGGCAGCCAGCGCTGCGCCTGCCAGCATGACGCTGCCGAGATAGGGTTCGACCACCAGGTGCTTGCCGAACAGTTCGGCCACCGCCACGCAATCGCTGATCGATCCGCCCAGCCCGCCTGCTTCCTCGGCAATGGGCAGCGCCAGCAAGCCGAACTCGGCGTATTGCGCCCAGGCCTCCGCCGACCAGTGAGCTTCGCCGCGCACCACCTTCTGCCGCGCATCGAAGTGATATTCCTTCTCCAGATAGCGGGCGACGCCGTCGCGGAGCATCTGCTGTTCGTCGGTGAAGCTGAAATCCATCGCCTCAGCCCCCCACCCCAGAACCAACCACAGTGCGCGAAATCAGGTCGCGCTGGACTTCGTTTGCGCCTGCATAGATCGTCGTCGCCCGGCTGTTGAGATAGAGTGGCATCGAAACGAGGTCGAACTCGCTACCCAGCGGCGCAATGTTCGAACCGACCCGCAAGGCTTCCAGCTGCCGCGCCATCCCGTCGAGGCCGGACACCCGCGTCATCAGCACCGAAGCGCGCTGGACCAGTTCCGAATTCATCGTCTTGTTCATCGAGGGGAACGCCGGGTCGCGGGCGATTTCGTGGCCGCTGATGGCAAGCTTCTCGAAATGGGCCATCGAGGCGACGTCGGCCTCGAGCTCGCCCAGGTCGCGCTGGAATACAGGATCCTCGGCCATGGTCCCGCCAAACGGCGATGGCGTTTCCGCCGCCGCCTGCCGCGCGCGTTCGAGATAGCGCATCAGCGTCGGGCTAGCCCCCGCACCCCCGCCGCGCTCGTGCTTGAGCAGGTGCTTGGCGACGCTCCAGCCGTCGTTCTCTTCACCGACCCGGCCCGATTGCGGCACGCGGCAATCGGTGAAGAACACCTCGCATTGCTCCGGAAAACCGTCGAGGCCGATGATCGGGCGGATTTCCATGCCCGGGTAGTCGGTCCGGTCGAGCAGCAGGAAGGTGATGCCCTGCTGCTTCTTGCCCTCGTTGCTGGTCCGCACCAGCATGAACATGCGGTTGGCGTGGTGGGCGTAGGTGGTCCAGATCTTGGAGCCGTTGATGATGTAATCATCGCCGTCGCGCTCGGCGCGGCAGCTGAGCGATGCGAGGTCCGATCCGGCATTGGGCTCGGAATAACCCTGCGCCCAGAAATCCTCGCCCTTGAGGATGCCGGGCAGGTAGCGGTCGCGCTGCTCCTGCGTACCGAGGTCGATTAGCAGCGGCCCGACCATGCCGAGACCCTGCGGCAGCAACGGCGGCAGATCGGCTTTGCGGTATTCCTCGGCGAAAATGAAACGCTGCTCCACGCTCCAGCCGGTGCCGCCGTATTCGACCGGCCAGTGCGGCGCGGCCCAGCCCTTGGCGTAGAGGATCCGGTGCCATTCCATGCACTGGTCGAACGGGGCGAAGACGCTGGTGGTCTTGCGCCCGGCCTCGCGGATGGCGGGGGTCGGCGCGGTGGCGAAGAACTCCGCCACCTCGGCACGGAACGCCTCAAGCTCGGGCGCGAAATCGATGTTCATGGCTGTTCTCCCCGCCCTCGACCAGTGCCGACTCTGTCATTGCAAACCACACCCCGCAAGCGTCGGTGGGCCGTCTCAGACCGCCTGCTCGCCATAATACAGCGTCACCACATGCTTCGCCTCGGCAAAGAACAGCCAGCGCTCTGCTGCAAGGCCGATCTGGCAGGCAAGCCATGCGAGCAGGAGCAAGACCGCTCGGACCGGAACGCTCTCCAGCAGCAAGGCCGCTCCTGTGGCGACGAAGGGGACGATGAAGCCCAGTGCCAGCGCGATAGCCCGCAGCTTGGCGGCGTGCTTGCGGGCGATCCGGAAACCCATTTCGCGCAGCAGGTAATTGTCCATGTCGTGCGGGCTGGCGCTCATCTCGACCTTGCCCAGATGTCCGAGCCCGGTGGCGGAACCGGCCGTGCTGGCGGGTACTGCCCGGTCGATGGCACGCCAGTAGAGCAGTTTGACCAGCAGGCCGGTGGCGAGCAGGACCAATGCAAGGGCCGACATGATGGCCGCCGCCACATCGTGTCCGAACAGCAGCAAGATCGCGGCCGCGACGATGGCGCCGTTCATCGGGCCGAAGGTCAGGTAGCCTGCCACCGTCCAGCCATTGTGCCAGGCCGGGATCGTCCTGAGCGAAGCGTAGATCATCGAGGTGGTGAACACGGTCAACAGCCCCATGGCCGCTCCAGCCAGGCCCAGTGCCGCCGACATCCCTGGCTCTGCCAGTGCGAAAATCCAGGTCAGCGCAAACAGGCCGAGCGGGACGAAGGCGATGATCGCCGCAACGCCCTCGCGCGAAAGCCAGCTCGAGCGCCACTGCGACAAGGCTCGCCAGGCGCGCTCCGGATGGCCGAGGTGGAAGGTGGAAGAGAGCAGCCCGCCGATTATCAGGGCGAAGCCCAAACCGAAGGCGACAAGGCCGAACGCCCTATCCTGGGGCAGGATGCCCATGGCGGCGAGCACGGCCAGCCAGATCATCAGGCCATAGCCGGCCCCGCTGGCGGTAGTGAAGAAGATGACGGATCTCGCCGGATGCATCGCTCGGTCTCTTACGAAAGGATCTTGTCGACCCAGCGGGCGATTAGCCCGGCGCCATCGGTCGCCGTATCGGCATGGCCCAGCATGCGGGGCGCCTTTTCAGCCTCACCGCGCTGGCGGGGGCGCGGCGGCAGGTACTTGTTGGTCGGCCTCGTGCCCTGTTCCGGCATCAGGTCGTACCCGCCGCGCGCGGCGACCAGTTTCGAGACGTCGCTTTCCGGATCGCCCAGGTCGCCGAAGTGGCGCGCACCGGAGGGGCAGGTCGAGACGCAGGCCGGGACGCGGCTCTGCTCAGGCAGGGTCTCGTTGTAGATCTTGTCGATGCAGAGCGTGCATTTCTTCATCACGCCTTCCTGCTCGTCATACTCGCGCGCGCCATAGGGGCAGGCCCACGAACACAGCTTGCAGCCGATGCAGATGTCCTCGTTGACCAGCACGATGCCGTCCTCGGTCCGCTTGTAGCTGGCCCCGGTCGGGCACACGGTGACGCAGGGCGCATCCTCGCAGTGCAGGCACGAGCGCGGGAAGTGGACCGTCTGCCCCCGGCCCGCCTCGTCCGTGGTCTCGTAAGTATGGATGCGGTTGAACCAGACCCCGTCGGGCTTCTTGCCGTAGGGATCGTAGTCGGTCAGCGGCGCGCTCTTGCCGGCGGTGTTCCATTCCTTGCAGTTGACCGCGCAGGCATTGCAGCCGACGCAGATGTCGAGATCGATGACGAGGCCGAGCTTTTTGTCGGAGCATTTGGGAAGGTCGGTCATGCCGGCTCTCCCTTCAACGCCTTGCCGAAATCGGACGGCCCCTCCGGCCCGCGCTTGTAGCGCGCCAGCGGTTCGAACATCGGCTCGGTCTCGCCAGCTTCGTGCGCAGCGCATTTGCGCAGCCGCACCCGCAGGTCGTACCACGCCGCCTGGCCGGTGACCGGGTCGGAGTTGGAATAGGCCGGCGAGCCTTTTTCCGGCAGCAGCATTTCCGTGATGATGTGGTTCAGGAGGAAGCCGCGCGTCATCTCCGGACTGTCCGGATCGAGCGCCCAGGCACCTTTGCGTTTGCCGATGGCATTCCAGGTCCAGACCACATTCTCGTTTACGCCCGTCACCAGTTTGACCTGCGCCTTCACCCGCCCGCGCGGGTTCTCGATCCAGACCCAGTCGTCGTCGGCAAGATCGTGCTTTTCCGCAAGCGCGCGATGCACATGCAGTTTGTTGGCGCTGGTGATCTGCCGCAGCCAAGCGTTCTGGCTTCCCCAGCTGTGGTACATGTGCATGGGCCGCTGGCTCAGCGCATGGACGGGAAACTCGTCGCCGCCTTCCTGCGCTTCGAGGAAGGGCTGGTACCAGATCGGCAACGGGTCGAAAAAGGTATCGATACGCTCGCGGTGCTCGTCGGGCGGCTGCACCGCACCGTGACCGCGCGCGGCCAGGCGGAAGGTCTGCAGGTCCTCGTTGTAGAGCTGGAACACGATCGGATCGGCATGGCCGATCCACGCCATTTTCTCGGCATATTCAAGGTACTGCCGGTTGGCGAACTTGAAGTACTGCGCTGCCTTGGGCAGCTCTTCATGCCAGAAACAGCCGTTTTCGATGTAGCGCTGCATCTGGTCGGGATTTACCTCGCCGACGCCCGACTTGCGCCCATCCTTGCCGCGCCAGCCCGACAGCGGGCCGACGCCCGGCGCGCGTTCGTGGTTGACGATATAGTCCTCGTACCCGCCCGGATACTTTGCCGAGCCATCGGCATTGGTCATGCCCGGCAGGCCCAGCCTCGCGCCAAGGTCGAGCAGCACAGTCTGGAACGGGCGGACATCGCGGTCGAGCTCAAGCACCGGCTGGCGGATCGAATCCCCGCCGCCATGGGCTGAGCTGATCGGCCGGTCGAGCATGGAGATGCAATCGAACCGCTCGAGATAGGTCGTATCCGGCAGGATCAGGTCGCAATAGGGAACCGTCTCCGACCAGAAGGCATCGGAATAGATGATCTTGGGGATCACATATTCGCCGTCCTCGCGCTTCGCCGTGAAGTAGCCCAGCGTCTCGGGGATATTCATCGAGCTGTTCCAGGCCATGTTGGCCATGAATAGGAACAGCACGTCGATGCCGTAGGGATCCTGCTTGGCCGCATTGTGCAGCACCATGTGCATCAGCCCGTGGAGCGCCAGCGGATGTTCCCAGCTATAGGCCTTGTCGATCCGCAGCGGCTCGCCGTGATGATCGACGATCAGGTCTGCCGGTGATTTGGGAAAGCCGAGTGGAGGGCCCTTCAACGGCACGCCCGCCTCGGGCTGCGGCCAAGCCGGCTTGATGCCTGGCGGGACCGGCTTGGGGAACGGGGCCTTGTAGCGCCAGCCGCCGGGCACATCGACGCTGCCCAGCAAAGCCTGCAGGATATGGATCGCGCGGCAGGTGTGGAAGCCGTTCGAATGCGCCGAGATGCCGCGCATCGCATGGAAGCTGACCGGGCGGCCGACCATCTGCTTGTGCTTGCGGCCCCAGCTATCGGTCCAGGGCTGGTCGATGACGATTTCCTGCCCGAACGCCACCTCCGCCAGTTCGGCAGCGATGCGGCGGATGGTCTCGGCCGGGACGCCGGTGGTTTCGGCCACGGCTTCGGGTGCGTATTGCGGGTCGAGATAACGCTCGGCAAGGATCTGGAAGCTCGGCACGACCTTGCGTCCGTCGACCTCGCGTTCCCCGGCGAAGGCAGGCGTCCGGTGCACCGCATTGGCGCGGCGGGCGCGCTTCTCGTCGAGACACCAGACCAGCGGCTGGCCGTCCTCGTGGCGCAGGAACAGCCCGTCATCGGCCGCGCCCGGCTCGCGGATCACCAGCCACGGCGCGTTGGAGTAGCGGGCGAGGTAGGGGAAATCGATCCTTTCCGCCCGCAACAGCTCGTGGATGATCGCAAACAGGAACAGCCCGTCGGTGCCGGGGCGGATGCCGATCCATTCGTCCGCAATCGCACTGTAACCGGTGCGGACAGGATTGACCGAAACGAACTTGGTCCCCTCGCGCGTCTTGAGCTTGCCGAGCCCCATTTTGATCGGGTTGGAATCGTGGTCGTCGGCGACTCCGAACATCATGTGGTACTTGGTCAGTTCCCAGTCGGGCTCGCCGAATTCCCAGAACGCCCCGCCTAGCGTGTAGAGGCCTCCTGCGGCCATATTGACCGAGCAGAAGCCGCCATGCGCGGCGAAGTTCGGGGTGCCGAACTGGGTTGCCCACCAGCCCGTGAGCGATTGCGACTGGTCGCGGCCGGTGAAGAAAGCGAGCCTGCTCGGGTCGCGCTGCCGCACCTCCCCAAGCCACCCGGTCGCCACTTCCAGCGCCTCGTCCCATTCGATCTCGCGGAACTCGCCCGAGCCGCGCTCGCCGATCCGCAACAACGGCTTGGTCAGCTTGGCCGGCGAACGCTGGTGCATGATGCCCGCGCTGCCCTTGGCGCACAGCACGCCCTTGTTGACAGGGTGATCGGGGTTGCCTTCGATATAGCGGATCTGGCCGTTCTTGAGGTGGACCCTGATGCCGCAGCGACAGGCGCACATGTAGCAGGTCGAGGTCTTGACCTCGTCCGAGACGCGCGGCGACAATGCCACCTCTTCCTTCACCGTCTCGAACGGATTGAACCGCATTGCTCCCCCGCCTTGCTGCGTATCATGCCTGTTTGGCCCAAGCCGCAGCGTATGTCCACCGCTGGACTTAAGGCAAGAGCCGCTCCGCCACGACCATGCCCGCCACCATTGCGACGAGGAAGATGGCAGCCGAGCCGGGGGCGATAACGAGCGCGGCAACAGCAGGTCCCGGACACAGGCCGGCGACACCCCAGCCGACGCCGAACAGCGCCGATCCCGCCACCAGCCGAGGCGTCAGATCGCTGCGATCAGGAAGCGCGAAAGACGCGGCAAACACGGGCCGTGCCATGCGCTTCTGCACGCGCCAGGCGATGGCCATGACCAGCACCGCCCCGCCCATGACGAAGGCCAGGGTCGGGTCCCAGTTACCGAACAGGTCGAGGAAACCGCGCACGCGGGCCGGATCGGTCATCCCGCCGAGAGCGAGCCCGGCGCCGAACAGTGTGCCCGACACGATCGAGGGCGCAGCGTCCCGCATCATGGCAGCACCTCCAGCCCAAGCGCGTTCATGGCAGCCACCGTGGCGATGCCGCTTGCCATGAACACCGCCGTCGCGACGAGCGAACGCTGCGACAGCCTGCTGACCCCGCAGACCCCGTGCCCGCTGGTGCAGCCGCTCCCCAGCCGGGTCCCCACGCCGACCAGAAAGCCGGCAATCGCGAGGACGAGCGGGCTCGCGAACCGGCCGTCGAGGCCGCCTTTCGCAAAGGCCACCACCAGCGACCCGAGCGGCAGGCCGAGAAGGAACAGCCACGCGCTCGACACCGGCATGGAGCCGCGCGAGATGCGCAGGGCCTGTGCGGCGATGCCGGAAATCCCCGCGATACGGCCCGAGCCGAGCAACATGATGGCGGCGGCGAGGCCGATCAGAACGCCGCCGACAAGCCCGTCCACCGGGGCAGCATCGGGAAAACCTGGCAGGATCACAGCGCGTTGACCGGGATCTTGATGTAGCTGACCCCGTTCGCTTCCGGCTCCGGCAAATGCCCGCCGCGGATATTGACCTGGACGCCGGGGATGATCAGCGCCGGCATCGCCAGCGTCCGGTCGCGCGTAGTCCGCATGGCGACGAAATCTTCCTCGCTCACTCCGTCGCGAACATGGACGTTCCCTTCGCGCTGCTGCCCGACCGTCGTCTCCCAGGCGAAGACATCGCGCCCCGGCGCCTTGTAGTCGTGGCACAGGAACAGCCGCGTTTCCGCGGGCAGCGCAAGCAGGCGCCGGATCGAGCGGTAGAGCTGCCGCGCATCGCCGCCCGGGAAGTCGGCCCGCGCCGTGCCGTAATCGGGCATGAACATGGTGTCGCCGATGAAGGCGGCGTCGCCGACGATGAAGGCCATGTCGGCCGGCGTATGGCCGGGAACATGCAGCGCAATGCCTTCCAGCGACCCGATGCGAAAGGTGTCGCCGTCGCGGAACAGGCGGTCGAACTGGGATCCGTCGCGCTGGAATTCGGTGCCGGCGTTGAACAGCTTGCCGAACACCTCCTGCACCCGGACGATCTCCGCCCCAATCGCGAGCCGGCCGCCGAGCCGTTCCTGCAGGTAGGGCGCGGCCGAGATATGGTCGGCATGGGCGTGAGTCTCGATCAGCCATTCCACCGTCAGCGCATTGCCGGTGACATATTCGACGATCCGGTCTGCCGAGCGGTAGGACGTGCGGCCGGCAGCCGCTTCGTAATCGAGCACGGAATCGATGATTGCGGCAGCTCCGGTGGCCGGATCGCTGACGACATAGCTCACGGTATAGGTCGCTTCGTCGAAGAAGCCGGCGATCGTCGGCCGAAGGCGGGGTTCGGCTCTCGCGCGTTCGACCTGGGCCGTCGCGGCAGCCAGGATGGTGTCGTTCTCGGACATGATGGCAGGCTCCTGTGCAGCCGATATAGGCTTACCTTCGGCTTTGACCAATGGGTGGCCGCCGCGGCTTTCCGTAACGGCACTTTGCCGCTTGCCACCCGCGCCGCGTTGTCTATGGGGAGCGCCACGGAGCGCTCCTGCGTTCCTGCATCCAGAGACGGGCCTCGCAAGGGGTCCGCGCCAACCTGCCAGGCCGGCAAGGTGGTGGTCCAACCTAAAGGACGATGCGGCCCAGGGGCAACCGGTCACGCTGTGCTGGCACCCCCCGAAGCCCTATCGGCCAGCAAAGATCAGGAGTTACGAATGAAGGCCCTCGTCAAGTCCAAGCCTGAAGTCGGGCTGACCATGGAAGACGTTCCCGTTCCCGCCATTGGCATCAACGACGTGCTGATCAAGGTCCGCCGCACCGCCATCTGCGGCACCGACATGCACATCTGGAAGTGGGACGAATGGGCCCAGAAGACCATCCCCGTGCCGATGATCGTGGGCCATGAATTCGTCGGCGAGATCGTCGAGACCGGCTCCAACGTCAACGATTTCCACCCGGGCCAGATCGTCTCGGGCGAAGGCCACGTGGTCTGCGGCCGTTGCCGCAACTGCATGGCGGGCCGCCGCCACATGTGCGCCCATGCCGAAGGGATCGGGGTCAACCGCCCGGGCGCCTTCGCCGAGTACCTGGCCCTCCCCGCCGCCAATGTTTGGGTTCACGATCCGAAGATCGACCTCGATGTCGCTTCGCTGTTCGACCCCTATGGCAATGCCGTCCACACCGCACTGCAGTTCGACGTGCTGGGCGAAGATGTGCTGGTGGTCGGCGCCGGCCCGATCGGGATCATGGCCGCCGCCGTCTGCCGCCACGCCGGGGCGCGGCACGTCGTCATCACCGACCTCAACGACGACCGCCTTGCCCTCGCCGCGAAGATGGGCGCGACCCGCACCGTCAATGTCGGGCGCGAGAACCTCAAGGACGTGCAGAAGGCCATCGGCATGACCGAAGGCTTCGACGTCGGGCTCGAGATGTCGGGCAGCGAGGCGGGCTTCGCCTCGATGGTCGACAACATGGCCCATGGCGGCAAGATCGCCATCCTCGGGCTGCCCGCAGGCGATGTGCGGATCGACTGGCACAAGGTCATCTTCAACATGCTGACGCTCAAGGGCGTCTATGGCCGCGAGATCTTCGAGACCTGGTACAAGATGCAGGTCTTCATCCAGAGCGGGCTCGACCTGACCCCGATCATCACCCACCGCTTCAAGGCTGACGATTTCGAGCAGGGCTTTGCCGCGATGCTTTCGGGCGAAGCGGCCAAGGTCGTGCTGAACTGGGAGTAAGCGGCGATGTACGGTGATTTCCAGGCCCATCTGCAGGCCGAACTCGACGCGATCGAGGCGCAGAACCTGACCAAGAACGAACGCCGCATTGCCTCGCAACAGGACGCGACGGTGACAGTCGACGGGCGCGAGCTGATCAACCTGTGCGCCAACAACTACCTCGGCCTCGCCAACAATCCCGAAATCATGGCGGCAGCGCGCGAGGGACTGGACGAGCGCGGCTTCGGCATGGCCTCGGTCCGCTTCATCTGCGGCACGCAGGACATCCACAAGCAGCTCGAGGCCGAACTGTCGGACTTCCTCGGGATGGAGGACACCATCCTCTATCCCAGCTGCTTCGATGCCAACGGCGGCCTGTTCGAGACGCTGCTGGGCGCGGAGGACGCGGTCATTTCCGACGAGCTCAACCACGCCAGCATCATCGACGGCGTGCGCCTGTCGAAGGCCCAGCGCTATCGCTACAAGAACAACGACATGGCCGACCTCGAGGAACAGCTCAAGGCAGCCGATGCGGCGGGCGCGCGGTTCAAGCTGATCACCACCGACGGGGTGTTTTCGATGGACGGGCACATCGCCCGGCTCGACGAGGTATGCGACCTGGCCGAGAAATACGGCGCCCTCGTCCATTTCGACGATTGCCACGCCACCGGCTTCCTCGGCGCCAGCGGGCGCGGGACGCATGAATATCGCGGCTGCATGGACCGGGTGGACATCACCACCGGCACGCTGGGCAAGGCGCTCGGCGGGGCGAGCGGCGGCTATACTTCGGCGAAGAAGGAAGTCGTCGCGCTGCTGCGCCAGCGGTCGCGCCCCTACCTGTTCTCCAACACCGTCGCGCCGCCGGTGGTCGCCGGCGGGCTCAAGGCGATGGAACTGGTGCGCCGCGGCGAAGCGCGCGAGAAGCTGATGCGCAACACGAAGCGGTTCCGCGAGGGGCTGGAGGCCATCGGCTTCGACCTGATCCCGGGCGAACATCCGATCATCCCGATCATGTTCTACGAAGCCGACAAGGCCGCGCGGTTCGCGCAGGAGGCGATGGTCGAGGGCGTCTATGTGACCGCCTTCTCCTTCCCCGTGGTCCCGCGCGGCAAGGCGCGGATCCGCACGCAGATGTCCTCGGCACTGGATGACAGCGATATCGACACCGCTCTGGGGGCATTCGAGCGGGCGCTAGCGCGGGTTTAGGGGCGGCGCGAGCGGCCAAAGTTCACTCAAAGTTCACGCCAAAACCGAAGAGCGGCGGAAACGAGGAATAGCGTCAGATAGAGGGCGGAAAGGTGACAAAGGTGACAGTGCGTCACCTTTGCCTTGCCGCAATTTCTTGTTCCGGGTCAGTGGCTTGCGGCGGATGGCAAGCGGTGGGTGTCACGGGATCGGGCAGCGTGTTTGCCCTGGCGTTCTGCTCAGTACTCCCTACTCCGTTCGGGCTGAGCCTGTCGAAGCCCCCGCGCCAGGGGGTTCACGCAGAGACCGCAGAAAAAAAGAGGAGCGCAGAGGGACCCCTCTGAGGGGCAAGCCTTGCGCCCACACGCCACGCCTGAACGAGCGACGCGCACAAGCGAGGACCGACAATGGGAAAGAGCCACAGCGATAGTACCGCAATGGCCAATGTGTAGGACAGCGGATTTTTGGCTTTGGCACAAGCGGCGGGAGTTAGCGCAAGTGTGACCGGATGAAGTCTACCGTCTCGGAATTCATTCCCTCCACCAACGTGGGCGCTAAGGACGCCTACGTTCCCGATTTGGCCCCGTCATCAGCCATCCCCCGAAATTTCATTTTTTCATCATGCCCCCTCTTGTTGGACCGAGAGAATCAGGGTAGGGGCGATGATTATGCCATCGGGAACCTTCTTCGACTACTTTAAGGCCCTACCAACGGCCGACGATCTGGCCCGTTGGGAAGAAGAGCACGCCCGGATGGGTCTTACTATTAAGGAATTGACTGAGAAGCAGGAGCAGCTTGGTCAGCTTATCAAGGTGGCGGCGGCTATCCATGGTGGGCGCGAGGCAACCAAGCGCGGCATCGGTAATGCAAACGTCGGTAAGGCCCGCCTGTCTGGCAAGGGCACATGGATGAGCACAATTCTTGAGATTGCTTCTCAGCATCCTGACGGAATCGCGTATGAGAAGGTTCGCGAGGAGATGCCCGAGCCATTCGCTTCCAAGCTGGCGAAAGACCCGAATGCGAAATCTTTCTATGGTGCAACGGCGAAACTGGAAGATGCAAAAAAGCTCGTCCGTTACCGTGGACACCTCTTCACGCCCGAAGGATACGAGCGCCATCAAGCGCGTGTGCGGAGTGGGGAGATCGAGGACGTTCAGGGGCATGACTATAAGGGTTCGCCGCTTGCGGACGCGGCAATGGCCTATCTTGCTGATCACCCTCGCGCGAAGGCAAAGGATGTCAAAGAGCACCTTTGCGAATTTCCAGAGTTTGTGAAGGGGCTGAAGCGGAATTCATCTGCCATCTACAACCTCCTTAAGAAGCTAAGGGATCGCGAAGATATTGTGCAGCATGATGACGGAAGTTATTCGCTGCCGAACGAAAATGAGGCCCCGAACGGTTCTAACGTCGGGGCCTCAGAAGCCGGGGAAGTTGGCGCTTCCTCCAACGATACTTCATCACTCTTTCGGGTGGTGAAGTGAACCTGCTGACGCAACCGACCAGGGCGGTTCTGACCCCGGAGATTGGAGGCTCACCATGCTTACTACGGCCCTTGTCGCTGCCGGGGCAATCGCCCTAATTGCGATCATTTGCTTGTAGCAACACGGTGCGCCGGGGCTTCGGCCCCGGCAATCCATATAGCGAAACTTATGAAGATAGTCTATATGGAGAGGTGATGGCGAGGTGGAGGCCCTCGTTTCAAACTGATTGACTGATTTCGCCACCAAAGCTGCGAAAATTCCGCGGCAGTATAAGAAGTTACGTTTGGGCATTGACCCGCGTTTGGCGAGCCCGAGCTTGGAAACGAACCGTTGGTCCAACTCGCCGATCCAGCCAAGGTTGTCTAGCGCTCCCCCAACATCCGCGCATAATGATCCCGCAACGTCTCCGCCCCCGTCTCGGGCGTAGCGCTTTCGTCGTACTCGCCGGTCGCCGGGTCCAGCACCAGCATCGACTGGGTGGCGTAGTAGCGGGCGATGCGGGCGTATTCGGCTTTTTCCGCCGCCCGCCGCGAAACCTTGCCGAGCGCGCCCAGCACTGTCGCCGCTACGCTGAACATTCCCACGGGCACGCTGCGATAGCGAGTCGGTTTTCCTGTCAGCTCGAACAGCATTTCCCCCTGCTCGCGCGGGCTGATGGCCGGGCCGGGGCCGCCGATGGGGAGGATGCGGTTGTGCCGCTCAGGATCGTCGAGACAGCCGACGATAAAGCGCGCCAGGTCGCCGTCGCTGATCGGCTTGCCGCGGGTCAGCTCGCCATCGCCGAACAGCAGGAACGGCTTGCCCGCCGCCACCCGTGCCACCTGTCCGGAGAGCGATTTGAAGAAGGCCGTCGGGCGCACGATGGTCCAGATGAGCCCGCTTTCGCGCAGCTCCTGCTCGAAGGCGAGCTTGGCGTGCTGGAACGCCAGCAAGGGCCGCTGGACGCAGATAGCGGAGAGCAGGATCATCTGCGGCACGCCCTGCGCCATCGCCGCCTCCAGGATCGACTTGTTGGCGCCGTAGTCGATCCTCCACGCATCGTCCGGCGCGCCGCTGCGCGAGGCTAGGCAGGAGACAACCGCGTCGAAGCCTTCGCCGCCAAAGGCATCGCTCGCAATGGATGCAGGGTCCGTCACCGCCGCTTGTCGCGCCGCGCCGAACGGCCAGCCGGCGTCCCCCGGCGCATGGCGGAACACACTTGTAACCTCGTGCCCGGCTGCGACCAGCGCCTGCGCCACCGCGCGGCCGATAGTCCCGCTGGCACCGAACAGCAGGATCCGTTTGCTCGCCATGGCGACACTAGTGTCAGCGCCCGTGACACGCCGCAAGGCCGACGGGCCCGGCGGTGGTCGCTGCGACTACCGGGATAACCCTGCTGCCCGCCGCAAGGTCATTGATTTGTCGAACAAACTCCGGCTAGACGGGGTGGCTGGTTCGAAGCGTGCGGTGGGTCGCGCGGTTCGGTTGGCGTGACGCGGCCGGGCGGGATCGCAGGATCGGCGCCCGGTGTATGACAGGCCGATGGCAGAAAGGCCGCAGGATTTGGCAGACACGAACAGCCGCGCTGCCCAGCAGGTCCGCACCCTTGCGGCCTGTGTCGCCGTGGTTCTGGCCGCGGGAATGGCGTCACCGGTGCTGGCCCAATCCGCCGGGAACGACGACAGCGAACCCGCGCCGGCGGCGGTCGCGCCGCCACCCGGTCTCGACGTTCCGCAGCCCCCGCCAGGCTTTCCCCTGCCCGAAATAGAGATCGTCATCGACGACGAGGAGTTCGACGAACAGGTGCCCGAGCTGGCACCGGAAGACGATCCCGAACTCGACCTGCCGCTCGAATCGATCGCGGAATTCGAACGTCGCCTTGCCGCCGAAGAGGCCGGTGCCGAACCGCTGGAAGGGCAGGAGGCACCGCTCGGCGATCCGGCGCTTGCCGATGGCGATGTGGTGGAAGAAATCGGCGATGCGCCGATCCGCGACGCGGAACTCCTGGCCCCGCTTCCACCGCTCGAGGAATTCGAGCTGGAAACGGTCGAGTTCACCGAGCCCGAAGGGGATGACGAAGCACCGGCGGAGGTGCCTTACCGGGTCGAGCTGACGGGCCTCGACCTGGCCGACAGCCAGACGCCCACGGACATGCGCGACCTCTTCTCGGACTTGTCCGCGCTCGGCCTTGGCACCGATACAGCCGCGAACATTTCCCAGTTGCGGGCGCGGCTGACCGACGATTCCGTGCTGCTGCAGCGCATCGTCGCGTCGGAAGGCTGGTATTCCGCGACCGTCACGACGGAAATCCAGCCAGCGGCCGAAGGCGGCGACGGCCGGGTCGCCGCACGCATCGCGGTCGATCCCGGTCCGCGCTACAGCTTCAGCGCGATCGACGTGCGATCCGGGCCTACCGTTCCGGCCGGCCTGGTGCGCGACAATCTGGCGCTGCAAGTGGGCGAGCCGATTGTCGCGACCCGGGTGCAGGGCGCGGAAGCCCAGGTCGCCGTCGCCCTGCCGGAAAACGGCTATCCTTTCGCCGAGGTCGGCCGCCGCGATATCCTGCTCGATCCCGAAAGCGGCGAGGGGGCCTATACCTTGCCGGTCGCGCTCGGTCCGCGCGCGCGGTTCGGTGGCATCCGCACCGACGGGACACTGGCCTTCGATGCCGAACACGTGGCCCTGCTGGCCCGCTTCGAACGCGGCGAGATCTACGACAGCCGCGCGGTGGACGACCTGCGCCAGGCGCTGGTGGCGACGGGGCTGTTCAATTCCGTGGCAGTGGTCCCCGAACGAACCGGCGAGGATGCGGGCGAAGGCACGGAATTTGCGACCATCGTCGTGACACAGGAGGCCGGGCCGCCCCGTACGCTGGCGGCCAGCGCCGGTTTCGGGACTGGACAGGGCTTCCGCGTGGAGGGCAGCTGGACCCATCGCAACCTCTTCCCGCCCGAAGGGGCGCTGATCGCCCAGGCCGTCGCCGGCACGCAGGAACAAGGCGCTGGCGTCACCTTCCGGCGATCGAATGCGGGCCGCCGGGACCTGACTTTCTCGGTCGGGGCCGAAGTACTGCACAGCGATTACGACGCCTATGAAGCCTACACCGGACGGATTTCGGTGCTTTACAGTTACGATTCCACGCCGATCTGGCAGAAGCCGTTCACCTACGCCGTCGGAGCGCAGATCCTCGGCACCAACGAGCAGCTGTTCGACATTGCCCGGGGGGCGCTGGACCGGCGGACCTATGTCATCGGCGGCCTTACCGGACAGGTCGGTATCGACCGCAGCGACGACCTGCTGAACCCGACCGAGGGCTTCCGACTTACCGCGCTCGTCGAACCGGAAGGATCGCTGCAAGGCGGCTTCAGTCCCTATGTCCGGGCAAGGCTCGACGGCTCGGCCTATTTCTCGCCAACCGATTCCCTCGTCCTTGCCGGCCGCGCCCGGGTCGGCACGATCCAGGGCATCGACAGGGAAGACCTTGCGCCGTCCAGGCGGTTCTACGGCGGAGGTGGAGGGTCGGTGCGCGGGTTCGGGTACCAGCAGCTCGGGCCGCGGGTGCTGCTGCCGAACCCCGCCTTCGACCCGGCCGATCCCGACGAGGAAGACAACCCCTTCGTCGTGCGGCCGCTCGGTGGGCGCAGCCTTGTCGAAGGCTCGGTGGAGCTGCGTTATCGCTTCGGCAACTTCGGCGCTGTCGCCTTCGCCGATGTCGGCCAGGTCTATGCCGCGACCACGCCCGACTTTTCGGACCTCAGGATCGGCATCGGGGTAGGCGGCCGGTACTACACCAATTTCGGCCCGGTCCGCGTCGATGTCGCCATGCCGCTCGACCGGCGAACAGGCGAAAGCAGCTTTGCGGTCTATGTCGGCATCGGGCAGGCCTTCTGATGGAAGGGGCGGATACCGTGGCGGTCGAACCGATCCGGGCCTCGCCCCGCCGTCCGCTGGCACGTCGCGTCGCGCTCGGTTTCGCGGCCCTGTTTGCGCTGCTACTGCTGGCACTGACCGCGGCGATGGTCTGGATCGATACCGCCCCCGGCCACCGGTTCATCGCGCGGCAGATCGGCGAACTCGAATTCGAGAACGGGCTTAGGATCGGTGTCGGCCGCATCGAGGGATCGGTTTACGGCAAGCTGGAAGTGCACGACCTGGCGCTGTCGGATCCCGCAGGCGTCTTTATGGTCGTGCCCGACGCGCAGATGGACTGGCGGCCGTTCGCCTATCTGCGCAACCGCATCGACATCCGCTCGCTGACCGCCGACCTCGCCACGCTGCGGCGCGCACCCGCCTTCGCCCCCACCCCGCCCAGCGACCAGCCGTTGCTGCCCGACCTCGATATCGAAATCGGCTCGTTCAGGATCGCCCGGCTGGTGGCGGAGCCAGCTGTCGCCGGCCGGCGGCAGGTCGCCGCGATCGACGGGACGGCGCGGATTGCCGACCGGCGGGCGCAGGTAAAGATGAACGCAGCGACCGTGGCAGGAGGCGGCACTGCCGGGGGCGACCGCCTTGCACTGGTGCTCGATGCCGTGCCCGAGCGGAACAGGCTCGACCTGCAGCTCGACCTGCGCGCCCCGCAGGACGGGGTGCTCGCCGCGCTGGCCGGCCTTTCGGAACCGCTCCGCTTGCGGGTTGCGGGCAAGGGCGACTGGGCGCGGTGGAACGGTCGGGCCGAGGCGGACTATGGCGCGGAGCGACTGGCGCGACTGGCGCTGACGGCGCGCGACGGCACCTTCGCGATCGCCGGGCCGACCCGGATCGGACGCATGTTCGAAGGGTCGACCGCAGCCCTGCTCGGGCCGGAAACCCAAATCGACGTCACAGGCTCGCTGGCGAAGCGGCGGATCGACCTGCTCGGCAATGCCGCGTCCGATGCGTTCAGGCTCAACGCGAAAGGGGTGGTGGACCTGTCTGACAACAGCTTCGACGGCTTGCAGCTCGGCTTCGTCCTGCTGCGACCCTCGTCGCTTGCCGAGAACCTTACCGGCCGTGGCCTGCGCGCCATGCTGCGTCTCGATGGCGCCTTCGCCACCCCGACGGTCGAATATACGCTCAACGCCGACCGGCTGGTGCTGGGCGACATGGGGCTCGAACGCTTCAGCGCGAGCGGCAAGGCCGAAGTGGATGCCGATGCCGTCATGATCCCTGTCAGGGCGCGGGCCGCCCGGGTCACCGGGCTCGACACCGTGGCCGGCGGTACGCTGGCCAATGTCACCCTCGCCGGCGACCTGGCCGTGGACTGGCCGCGCATCCTGTCGGACAACATGCGCCTGCGGTCCGACCGGATCGATGCGGGGCTGGTCCTGCTCGCCGACACGTCGAAAGGTTTCTACTCCGGGGCGATCGACGGCAAGATCGACAATTACCGGATCGCCAGCGTCGGCGTCTTCAATATCGATACCGATGTCGACCTGGAGCGTTCGGGCCAATCCGGTTTCGCGCTGCGCGGGCGCTTGCGGGCGCGCTCTACCAGCCTTTTCAGCGAAGGCGTGCGGTCCTTCCTCGGCGGCAATGTGGTGGCGGCAAGCGACGTCCGCTACGGCACCGACGGCATCTTCCGGTTCTCCAACCTGCGGCTCACCGCCCCCGACGTGCGCGTCACCGGCGGAAGCGGCACCTATTCGCCGGACGGCAGGCTGGCCGTCACCGCCAACGGGATTACCGACGCTTATGGGCCGGTCGGCGTTCGGCTGGCCGGGACGGCGGACAATATCAGGGCAACCGTCACCGCGTCGCGGCCGGATCTCGGCATCGGCCTCGCCGACCTCGAGGCCGATATCGTCACGATCCGGGGCGGCTACCGGCTCGATGCGCGGGGCCAAACCGATTACGGCCCGCTCACGGCGGATGTATCGCTGGGCATGGGTGACACTCTGACGCTGGGTATCAACCGCGCCGACCTCGGCGGCATCGCTTTCTCCGGTTCCCTGACCAGGACAGCGGCAGGCCCCTTCGCGGGCCAGCTGGTCGCCGAGGGACAGGGAGTGAACGGGCTTGTCCGGCTGGGGGCCAGCGGTCGTTACCAGCAGGCGCTGGTGAACCTGCGCGCGCAGGATACCGTCCTGCCCGGCCCGGCCCGCCTTTCGGTCGGGTCGGCCATCGTCGATGCCCGGATCATCCTGTTCGACCAGCCGCAGGTCATCGCCGATGCCCAGGTCAACCGCACCAGTTTCGACGGCACCAGCATCAACGCGGCCCGGCTGAAGATCGACTACCGCGCCGGCAGGGGCACGGCGAAACTCGTGGCAGAGGGCGCCCGCGGCGCCCCCTTCCGGGTGGCTGCCAATGCCGAACTGAGGCCGGACCTTTGGCGGGCCGCCGTCAGGGGGCGAGTCCGGGGGATTGCATTCGCCACGACCAGTCCGGCGCGGATCATCCCGGGAACGGATAGCTACGAGTTGCTGCCGACCAAGGTCGACTTCGGGCGCGGCAGTGCCAGGCTGGCAGGCACCTACGGGCGCGGCATCAAGATCCAGAGCCGGCTCGATTCGCTCGATATCGCCATGGCCAACGCCTTCTTCCCCTCGCTGGGCGTAAGCGGCAGGGCAACCGGCAGCCTCGATTTCGAACAGCCCTCGCCCAGTGCCTTCCCCCGCGCCGATGCACGGCTCTCCATCGACAATTTCACCCGCACCACCGCCGCATCGGTCAGCCAGCCGGTCGACGTAAATTTCGTCGGCAAGCTGCTGCCCGATGGCGGCGAGGCGCGCGCCGTGCTCCGGCGGCGGGGTTCGGTCATCGGACGGATGGTCGCATCGCTGCGTCCGCTGCCGCCGGGCGCGGGCACCTGGACCACGCGGCTGCTGTCGGCGCCGCTGGGCGGCGGCATCCGCTACAACGGACCGGCCGACACGCTGTTTTCCTTCACCGGCCTCCGCGACCAGAGCCTTGCCGGATCGATCGGCCTCGCGGCGGACTTCACCGGCCGGGTGGCGCGGCCGCAACTGGCCGGGATCGTGCGCGGCAAGGGTCTGACCTACGAGAACCAGGCCTATGGTACGCGCCTTGCCAACATGACCCTGGCGGGCCGGTTCGCCGGATCGCGGCTGGAGATCGAGCAACTGACGGCCGCCGCCGGCAGCGGCACGGTCAAGGCATCCGGTTTCGTCAGCCTGGCGGAAGCCGAAGGCTATCCGATGGACATCGCGATAGAGATGGACCGGGCCCGGCTGGCCCGCAGCGGCGGGCTCGCCTTCGCCGCCACAGGCGATGCCCGGCTCACCAAGACCGCGGGCCAGACCGCGCTGCTCAGCGGCACCATCGCGCTGCCGGAAGCCCGCTACCAGCTCGCCCGCCAGGGCGCAGCGCAAGTGCCGGAGCTGTCGGGTGTGCGCTTCAAGCCGCCGCGCGGCCCCGTCCGCATTACCGGATCGGAACCGGCAGAGCCTTCGCCCGGGCTGCTGTCGCTGGTCCGGCTCGATCTCGATGTCAGGGCCGGCGAGCGTCTCTATGTATCGGGCATGGGCCTCGAATCCGAATGGCGGGCCGACCTGCGCATTATGGGGACCAGTGCCGAACCGCGCATCTCCGGCCCGGTGCAGCTGATCCGCGGGACGCTCGGCTTTGCCGGCCGCTCGTTCCAGCTGACCGACGGCCGGATCGGCTTCACCGGCGGGGCGGGTTACGATCCCACCATCTCGCTGGTCGCGACCGAAACGATCGAGGACGTGCGCGTCAACGTGAATGTCACGGGCCGCGCCTTCGACCCCGTCATCGCCTTTACCAGCGTGCCGGGCCTGCCGCAGGACGAGATCCTCGCACGGATCCTGTTCGGCAGTTCGATCGGCAACCTGTCGACCATCCAGGCCGTCCAGCTTGCCGCTTCGCTCAACTCGCTGCGCGGGGGCGGCGGCGGGCTCGACCCGATCGGCAGGCTGCGCTCCGCCACCGGCATCGACCGGCTGCGCATCCTCGGTGCCGACGAGACCGCGGGCCGAGGGACGGCGCTTGCCGCCGGGCAGTACATCACCGACGATATCTATATCGAATTCATCACCGACGCTCGCGGCTATACCGCCACCCAACTCGAAATCAGCCTGACCCCGGCGCTTTCCATCCTGACCCAGGCCGGGGGATCCGGGGGGACCGACATCAACGTGCAATACCGGAAGAACTACTGATGCGGCTGGCCCTGACCCTTTTGAGCCCGGTCCTTGCGCTCGGCGCGTGCAAGGCCGAACCCAGCTTCGAAGAGAGATACGACGCGACCAGCAAGAAGATCGGCGAACAGGCCGAGCAGCTGGACGAGGAACTGGAACGTCCGACCGCGACCGAAGCGGCTGAGAAGCAGCCCCGGCCCTAGGCCCTCACGCTGGCAATCTCCGCGCCTTCGGCCAGCGCGGCGACTTTTGCCCAGACGATTTCGGGATCGAGGCTGTTGCTGCCGGCATGGACCGAGGCGAACTTCCTGTAGAGATCGCATCTATCGGAACCCGTACCGATTTTACGAAGCGTGGGCCCAACGTCTTTGCCGTGCCCGGTTGCCGAATTCACGCGGAAAGCGGAGGGATCGCCCCTTGCCGCATGATCGTCCAGCCCGCGATACGATGACCCTCCGCCGCAGCCTCGGCAGGCGTCCCGCCGCGCAGTCGGGCGGAGAGATATCCTGCGTTGAAGGCATCCCCGGCACCGCTCGTATCGACTGGCCGCACAATTCGCCCGGGCGGCGAAATCTCGCCGTCGGGCAGCCGGGCCCCGCTGGCTCCCATCTTGACCACGACTTCCTTGCAACCGAGGCTTTGCCAGTGGCGTGCGACGCCATCTGGGCTTGTTTCCCCGCCCATTATCATCGCCTCGTCCTCGAGCGTGGGCAAGCCGATGCCGGCATGGGAAACGGCCAGGTCGCGAACCTCAGCGGCCTCGTGCCGGTCGCTCCACAGACGCGCCCGATAATTCCCGTCGAATGCCAGCGGTGCGCTCAGCGCCAATAGCCTGTCGCGGCTGGTCGGCGGCAGGATCGCCAGCGTGATGAGCGAATAGATCACCAGCGCCGCATCGTCGGCCGCTTGCATTGCCGCCTCGATACCGGCCAACGCGAACATGTCGCGCGCGGCGCTGCGGTCGCGGTCGTAAGTGAAGGTCCGTTCGCCATGCCGGTCGAGCGCGATGGCGTAGCGTCCGACCGTCCGGTCCTGATGCTGGAGCACATGGGTCGTGTCGATCCCCTCGCTGGACCAGGCATGCCTCAGCCAATCGCTTTCCGCATCGCGGCCCAGCGCGGTGACGTAGGCGACATCGTGCCCGAGCCTTGCCAGATGCACCGCGGTATTGAGCGTATCGCCGCCATAGTTGGTGTGCGCGGCACCGTCATGGCGCTCGATCATCGCCTCGCCGATGACGACGATACGGCCCATTACCGGTTCCTCGTCGCCATCGGGCCGCCGGGCCTCCTAGAACTTGGCGCGCACGCCGACACTAAGCCGTCGCTCCGACAGGGCATAGCTGTTGAGCGCCGTCGGGTTGAAGTTGCTGATCTCGACCGTCGCCGAATCCTCGGGGATGAGGTTTTGCGCCTGGAACGACAGGGCAATCCTGTCGGTAAGGTCGATACCTAGCTGCGCATCCAGCTGCGAGCGGGCAGCGATCACCTCGGGTCGCCCCTGTGTGAACTCGAAGACGGCATCGTCCCGCCAGTTATACGCCACACGGGCCGATACCGGGCCTTTTTCGTAGAGCGCGACGAGGTTGTAGCTGTGCTTCGACGTCGCAACGAGGGGGAAGCCGTTGCTGTCTTCGCTGTCGGCATAGGTGTAGTTGGCAATCACCCCGAGACCGTCGAACGGCGATGGAAGGAAGTCCAGGAACTGCTGCATTCCGACCTCGAAGCCCCGCACCTTTGCCGACGCAATGTTGAAGGGCCGGGACGTGCGGTAGGGCCCGTCGGATTCGAACCCGGGGATGATTTCCTCGATCGTGCCGGTCGCGATGAAATCCTCGACATCCTTGTAGAACAACGCCGCCGAGAAGAGCGAGCTGCGGCCGGTGTAGTATTCGAACGACACGTCGAAGTTGGTCGAAATCGGCGGCGTCAGCTGCGCGTTGCCGCCCCCGGACGTGAGGTTCGTCTGGTTGACGAAGGTGCTGGGGGCAAGATCCGCCAGCCCGGCGCGTTGCATGGTCTGCGATGCCGAAATGCGGGCGAGGAAATCGTCCGTCACGTTGAAAGTGACGTTCGCGCTCGGCAGCACGTTGGTGTAGCTGTTGCGGTCGGTGGTCAGCACGGACACGCCCCGCAGGAGCGAGAAAGTGTCCACCCGGAACTTGGTATGCGAGACACGCACGCCGGCATTGACCTTGGCGGGAATGCCGAACAGCTCGCCCTCGGCGTCGAACATGAAATATCCGCTGAGGGTCTTTTCGCTCAGATCATAGTCGCGATCGACGTTCCGGCGATATCCGTTAGGGCTCGCCTCCTGCGTCGCAAGCGGCGGTTCCGTGGCGGTGACCCGCGGGATGAGGAAGTCCGGATCGGGGAAATAGCTCAGGAAGCTGCGCGGGAACGAGCCCGGGATACGATCGAGGAAATCCGGATTGCCGGGCACCGCGAAGGGCGCCAATTCGGCTGCCGTCGCGAGGCCGCGGCTGCGGAAGGAATCCGATTCCGCGCTGAGGTCGACGTAACGGACCCCGGCGCGGACAACGACACCTGAGCCGCCGTCATATCCGACGTCGAACTTTCCGGTCCATTCCTCCAGCGTGGCAGGAAGCAGGTTGGCGCGCAAAGTGAGCGTGCCGCTTGTCGGAAATATGAAGTTGCTGACGAGGTTGGGGTCGAAGGGCGTACCCGCAGGGCGCTCCAGCGTCAGGCTGGGTATCGGGCCGTCGCGGAAATCGTACCTGCCCACCACATTGGTGACGCTGTCGAGAACCACGACCTCGATCTGCTGCCGCAAGGTACCGCGGCTATAGTAAGCGTCCGCTTCGAGGCTGAGAGTACCGTCGTCGAACTTGCCGTTGAGACCGGCCAGGAAATTGTCGGTCGGGTCCTGCCGACGCTGGTTCTGGACGCGGACACGACCGGTGGCTGTGCCGGCCACAAGGTAGCCGCCCTCGTTGACGGCATTGGTCACGATCGTTGCCGTGTTGCTGGTCGGCAGATTGAAGGTAATCGCCTGGTTGGTGCGATCGGCTTCCACCTTGGAATAGAGCGCATCGGCGGTCAGGACGAAGTTGTCACCGATGCTGAATTGCAGCGCGCCGTTCACACCGTAGCGCGAACGGTCGATGTCGACGTTTTCGTACTGGAGGAGCAGCGGCGCTAGGACGTCGGTGGTGCCCCCGTTGCGGCGATTGAGCCAGTTGTTGCGTTCAAACAGCTGGAGGCTGGACGTGCGCTTCTGGTATTCGCCAGCGAGCAGGATGCCGATGTTGCCGTCGGCAAACTTGGTGGTGAAAAGCCCGGTGAAGGCCGGTTCGAACTTGTCGGCGCCGTCCGAGTAGGTCCCCTGTGCGCGGACGGACAGCGTCGTCTTGCGGAAGTCGAACGGCTTCGGGGTGAACAGGTTCACTGTGCCGCCCAGGCCGCCTTCCGCCTGGCTGGCGAGCGGCGATTTGCGGACTTCCAGCCGGCCGAACACCGAAGACGGGACGGCATCGAGACCCGACGAGCGGCCGAGATTGTCGTTCTCGGGCGGCGAAACCCTGGCCGAGAAACCGAGCAGGGTTCGCCCGTCGACTTCGACGCGCACCTGTTGCAGGCCGCGGATGTTCACCGCCTGGCCTTCGCCGAACACGCGGGTGATCTGCACCCCCGTCACACGCTGCAGAGCCTCGGCGACATTGGCGTCAGGTAGCTTGCCTACATCCTCGGCGGTGATGACATCGACGATCTGGGAGGAATCGCGCTTGATCTGCGCGGCTTTTTCAAGCGAGCCGCGGATGCCGGTAACGATGATCCCTTCGCCTTCGCCCGCAACGGGCTCCGTTGCCGGATCGTCCGCCTGTTCAGGAGCCGACTGGGCGAGGACCGGCGTCGCGCCGAATCCGATCGAGGCGACGGATACCAACAGGACGCTCCGCGCCCAACGCAGGCCGGGGACGCTCCGCACGGATGCGCTACCGCTAGAGGTAACCGGTGTCATTTCGATTTCGTTGGCCATTTCGATACCCTCTCCTGAACCTTGTTATGCTAAGAAATCTCTACCCGCTCGAGACGCGGCGACAGCGCGTGAATTGCAAGCAAGGCGATGAAGTAAACCGTCGTACAGACCGCGAAGATGACCGTGTAGTCCCCGCCGGTGGCGTCGAGCACCAGCCCGGTGGACTTGGCCATTACCATGCCGCCGATCCCGCCCATGAAGCCGCCGAGACCGATGACCGAACCGACCGCGCGCTTGGGAAACATGTCGGGCGGCAGCGACAGTAGGTTAGTGGAAAAAGCCTGATGGCCCGCGAGCGCAAGGCCGATCAGCCCGACTGCGATCCACATGTCATCGATCGTGGTGACGAACAGGATCGGCATTACGCACAGACCGGCCAGGGCCATCGTGAACTTGCGCGCGCGATTGACGCTGTAACCGCGCTGGATGAGCCGCGACGACAGCCAGCCGCCTGCAATGCTGCCGACGTCGGAGATGAGATACATGACGATCATCGGCAAAAGCATGACCTTGAGGTCGACGCCGTAAGTCTGGCTGAAGAAACTCGGCAGCCAGAACAGCATCAGAAACCACACCGGATCGGTGAGCAGTTTCGCCACGGCAAAGGCCCAGGCTTCGCGTCGCCTTGCAATGGTGCCCCAGACCAGCTGCTCGACCTTTTCCGGCGGATCGTGTTCGATCCATGCCAGTTCCCCCTTGCTGACACCGTCACGATCGCGCGGATTGCCGTAGAGCACGAGCCAGAGCACAAGCAGCAATACGCCGAAAAACCCGGTCACGATGAAGGTCGTCCGCCAGTCGAAGCCCAGCACGCCCATG
Source organism: Parerythrobacter aurantius (assembly GCF_045291475.1). Classification (NCBI taxonomy): domain Bacteria; kingdom Pseudomonadati; phylum Pseudomonadota; class Alphaproteobacteria; order Sphingomonadales; family Erythrobacteraceae; genus Parerythrobacter; species Parerythrobacter aurantius. The sequence continues at coordinate 1,803,334 of NZ_CP147985.1, read as the reverse complement.
AACAGGGCGAGTGTCGGCGCAGTGAGGATCACTCCGATAGTGGTCGCCGAATTGACCCAACCGATCGCGTAGGACCGTTCCTTCTGCGGAAACCATTCGCTGCTGGCACGAACGACGGACGGGAAATGGCCAGCCTCGCCCAGCCCCAGAACCACGCGCGATGCCATGAATGCCGCTATCGATGACGAGAAACCGTGTGCAACGTGCCCGACGGTCCAGACCGCGATCGCGATGGCATAGCCGATGCGCGGGCCGAAGCGGTCGATGATCGCGCCGAAGATTAGGAAGCCGATCGCATAGGCGGCCTGGAAAGCCGTGACTATGTTGCCGTAGTCATCCTCGCTCCACCCCAGTTCGAGCGCGAGGTCGGGCTTGAGTAGCCCGAGCATGGTCCGGTCGATATAGTTTACCGTGGTCGCGAAAAAGAGCAGCGCGACGATGCCCCAGCGGTATCTGCCGACGCGGGGCGGCGGGGTGGCGCCGCTCATTGCGGTGCCCTCCCGGCAATTCCTGCGCCTTCGACGAAGGCTACGCCGCGGCACGCGACGGAATAGGCATCATCGAAGGTCGCATCGGCCCGTTCGCCGGGCGCGAAGGGATGGACCCCCGTAATGGCCCCTGTCGATACCCAGTGACCGGGTTCCAGCACGTGCCCGCGCCGGTGCAGGCAATCGGCCAGGAAGCAGAATGCCCCGAATGGACCGTCGAGCATGTCCTGCAGACACGCCCGACCGACCACGTGGCTGTCGATCGACAATTGTACCGGTGCAGCCAGCAAGTCGCGGCCCCGCCAGTCCTCTATCGGGGGGCCCAGCACGAGGCCGAAATTGTTGCCGAAATCGCTCACCGTGACGGTCGGGCCGAAATCGTTGATGCCGGGAAACGGCGAGCTAGCCACTTCGAGACCGAAGCGCACCTCGTCCACGTAATCCAGTGCCTTTGCGAGCGTCAGCCCGGACGGCGGCGTGTTTTTCACGCGGAGCAGCAACTCCGCTTCGATGGCAGCAAATCCGGTAAGCAGCGGCACGCTCGGGACTGTCCCCGGCAGCGATGCGACGATGGAGTCGGCGAATATCGGTCCGGCTATCCGCTCGGCGCCGAACTTGGCAGCGAGATCGGAAGCGATGCGCCCCACCTTCCAGCCGCCGATTGTTCTGCGGCTACGCGCGATGGCGTCGTCCTGAATGCGATAGGCCGCCTCGAGACTCGAGGGAGCTTCGCCCGGATACGCATCGACTACCGCACCCGTGCGACGTGCCTCGACGAATATCGCGGCGATCGAATTTTGCATCGAATCTCCCTCTCCCCGATGCATCCATGCAGCATTTTGACACCGGTGTCAAACATGAGCGGGAGGAGGTTATCCGCTTGCGATTTACCCTCGTCGCGCGCTATCTCGCGTCATTCCTATGAGCTCATCCGCACGCACCGCCCAACCGACCATAAACGACGTCGCCGCGCGCGCGGGCGTGTCGAAGAAAACGGTAAGCCGGGTCATAAACCGCGAGAGCGGCTTGAAGGGCGAGACCCGGGGGAAGGTCGAGCAGGCGATAGCCGAGCTCGGCTATGTCCCCAATCCCCAGGCCCGGGCGCTGGCCCGTCGCCGCAACATGACCCTGGTCCTGTTGCACGACAATCCCAATGCCCAGACTGTCCTGAATTTCCAGAAGGGTGTGTTGCGGGCCATTGCGAACAGCGACCTTGCCCTGGCTGTCCGACCGGTCGATCGGACGTCGCCGCACATGCTCGACGACGTGCGCGGTTTCTTGACCCGACATCGCCCGCTTGGCGTGCTGATCCTGCCACCCATCTCGGAGCGCGACGACCTCGCCCGGCTGTGTTCGTCGCTGGACATTCCCTATGTCCGCGTCGGTTCGGCGCCGCTCGATGCGCCGGACCGCTGCGTCGCCTCGAACGACAGCGAAACTGTGGCGGCCGCGTGCCGGCTGCTGACGCAGGCCGGCCACACACGGATAGGGTTCGTGAGGGGCCCGGAAGGCTTCCGCTCGGCCGCCGAACGCGAACAGGGGTTCCAGGCCGCCATTCGGACCGCCGGGCTGACCCTCGATCCCAGCCTGTGCGCGCCGGGAAACTACCGGTTCGAATCCGGCGTTGCGGCCGGCCAGGCCCTGCTGCACCGGGAGGATCGCCCCACGGCGATCTTCGCCAGCAATGACGAAATGGCAGCTGGCGTCATGCATGTCGCCCTGGAAATGGGCCTCGCGATACCGCGCGAGCTGTCGGTCATCGGTTTCGACGACAGCCCTACGGCGCAACACATCTGGCCGTCGCTCACCACGGTGCGCTGGCCGCTGATCGAAATGGGCGAACTTGCGGCCGAAAAGGTTGCCGGGCGCCTCCTCGGCCACGACCAGGCGCTCGCCGTCCCGACGATCCTGCCCTCCGAAGTGGTGGCGCGCGACACGGTGGGCCCGCCCGAGGCTGGCTCGCGGGCCTGACCGTTCAGCGTGCCAGCCATCCTCCATCGACGGCGAGGATATGGCCGTTGACATAGTCGGATGCGGCGGAGGCAAGGAACACCGCTGCGCCGCCGATATCGGAGGGATTGCCCCACCGGCCCGCCGGGATACGCTCGAGTATTTGCCGGTTGCGGACCTCGTCGGCCTGGAGCGCTGCGGTGTTGTTAGTGGCGATGTATCCCGGCGCGATGGCGTTCACATTGATGCCGGCTGCCGCCCATTCGTTCGCCAGCGCCTTGGTCAATCCGGCGACGGCCGACTTGGCCGCGGTATAGCTCGGCACGCGCACGCCGCCCTGGAAGCTCAACATCGAGGCGATGTTGACGATCTTGCCGCCACCGGTTTCCATCATCCGCCGCGCTGCCGCCTGCGAGAGGAAGAACAGCGATTTCAGATTGGTGTCGATGACCGCATCCCAATCCTCCTCGGTGAAGTCCACCGCGTCGGCCCGCCGGATGATGCCGGCGTTGTTGACGAGGATATCCAGCCCGCCAAGCCCGGCGATAGCCTTTTCGATGACATCGCCGGCAGGTGACGCGGACGACAGGTCGGCGGCGATGAGCATGCCGCTACGGCCGAGTGCCCGCACGGCGCTGAGCGTTTCTTCGGCCGCCGACCGCCCGGCCAGGGCGACATCCGCCCCTGCGGCTGCCAGCGCGATCGCGATTGCCTGGCCGATGCCGGTGTTGGCGCCCGTGACCAGGGCGACGCGGCCGGTAAGGTCGAAAGGATTGATCACCGCGCGACGACCGTCAAAGGCTGCGCAGGTACGATGCGATGCTATCGTCCTTGCAGTTCGGATAGAAAAGCCCGTCGAAGTTTTCGCCTGCAATCGCGGCCCGCAGCAGGTCCTGGTCCACCGCTCGCAGCACCTCGATCATGTCGCGCGATGCCGCCGCCTTGAGGTCTTTCAGGATGCCGCGGTTTGTCGCCATGATCGCCGCCCTTTCCTTCGGATAGCCGGCACCCCCGACATTCTCGAAGATCTTGCGATAGCAATCCTGCAGGTTGAGTTCCGCCGCCCAGCCGAAGCCCTTGGCATAGGGCATGGACATGGCATTGCCGTCGTTGATCTGGCTGAACAGGAAGGCATCGGTCGGATCGATGACGAGGCCGCAGAACACTCCCGGCATGGCGTTGCAGGCAAGCATGGAACCCATGCCCGTCCCGCAGCCGGTGACGACGAAATCCGCGGCCCCCGCATTGAGCACGATCCCCGTCAGCAGTCCGTTCATGACATAGGTCAGCGAAGCCTCATCCTCGGGCGTGTACATCCCGTAGTGATGAACCGTGTGGCCGTGTTCGCCGGCCACGGCGACCAGCGCGTCGTGGATGATCGAGCTTTTCGCAGCCTGGCTGTTTTCGATGATGAGAGCGATGTTCATGGGTCGGATCCGGAAATGGGGTGGAACTTGATCAGCGCGCCCGGCGGCGGGCAAGCTGGTAATCGTAGAGCGACGGGATGGCCGGGACGGCGTTTGTTCCTTCGATGTAGGGATCGGGCCGATAGTCCACTTCGAAGCGGCGGTTGCCGTGCAATCCGACAATGCGCGCGCCCGGCCCTTCCAGTCCGCTGGTAATCCTGACGACCTCGCTTTCGGGCATATCCCCGGCTATCTCGAGGCGGATGTTCCAATGGGTGTTCATCAGCCCGTGGCCCGGCTTCCAGTAAGGTGCGCCGCCGCCTTCCCACAGCCGGTAAGTCCACGCGCCGCCGCGCTTGCGCGGTTTGATCGACATCACGATCTGGTCGAACAGGTTCTGGTGGTTGGAGCCGCTATGCTGGTCGATGATGCCGTCGCGCAGCACGGTGGCCCGCTGGAAAACCGAGCGCGTCGAGCGCGTATTGACGCTGAGCGGATGGATCACCGGGTTCTCTACCCTCAGGTCCTGCACAAGCACATTGTGCACCGCGCCGACATGGACCGCGTAGTGTGCCTTGTGATTGCCCGTCGTCGTGACCTTGGAAATGGTCAGGGAGGCGGCATCGTCCGTCAGTATTGCGCTGTCGGCGTTCTCCATCACGAGATTGCGCGCCCAGCCGTCGAACAGGCCGGTCATGTAGATCGCGTTGAAACCCTGCTCCAGGTGATGACCGTACCAGGGGCTGTAGGGAAAGGTGAACTTGAGATCCTGGATGCCGACACCGCTAAGGTGGTTCCATTCGGCAAGGTGCGCGGGCTGCGCGGCCGAGACGGCGTGCATCAAGGGATCGCCGAGAACTACGGCGTCCCCGTCGATGGCAGCGATGCGCGTGGTCTGCGCCACGGTCGGCCGCTTGTCCGATTCCCAATGGCGCTGGCCGATGTTCAGCCGGAGGTCGGGATCGGACTGCTTGTCGTTCCAGCGCGCGATGTCACCGTACATCGATTTGAGCAGCGCGCTGTCCGGGCCATCCGGGGCGAACCATTGCAACTGCACGGCCTGCCCGACCTCGAGCCGGCTGGTGTCGCCGACGGTAAGGCGTCGATCGAACTGCCGTCCCGCGACCCCGCGAGCAAGGATCCGGCTGCCCTTCTCGCTTTCGCTGGCATACGCCACCGGGGCAGCATCCTTGGGACCGACGAGGATGAAGCCCCCCGACCAGCTGTATTCTGAAAACAGGAAGTTGATGTTCTGGTCGGGCTCGACCTGGAACTTGTTTTCGCGTTTCAGGTAGGCGCGCAGTTCGTCCTGGCGGCCGGACGTATCGACGACCCGGAGGGGACGCGGAAAATAGAGCTCGGTCCCGCCCTCGGCTGGCCCGGCGCCGTCGAGGACAAGGTCGCTGCGTTCGATGGGGATAATCTCGCCGATCTGGAAGCGTCCGGCTGGAAAGCGCACGGTGACCCGGCCTTCGATCCCATCTGCCGCCGCGATCGCCTTCAGGACGGCCTTGGCATCGTCCCTGCCGTCGTCGGCAATGGCCCCGTAATCGGACACGTCCAGCACGGTTCCAGGATCGTCGGGGATGTCCGCCATGCCGAAGCCGTAGCCGGCATAGCTGAAGTCAGGCAGGGGATTGGCCCTTGCGACGGCGGGGTCCGCAATAATGGCCGGCGCCTTCGCGCGATCCCCCGTAACGGCGTAGCTGCCGCATCCCAGTGCGACCATGGCCGCAACCAAAACCACGCTCTGGTGAATTGCCTTCCCCTCCCGTCGGAACACCGGTTCGCAACCGCATTGCGAGCCGGCAGACAACATGAATGATCAAAAAAGACACCGGTGTCAACATTGAACCGGCTGTTGTATAGGGCGGGCCTTCATGATGGCGATCAAAGGAGGCGGGGTCCCGCCACAGTGGCAGGGTGGCGGAGCGGGAGGGATTTCCTTCGCTTCGCTGCGGACGTCTTCGCTGCGCTTCGACTCCGAACAAGGGTTCGTCCACCACTCCTACAACGCCAAAAGGGCCCGCCCTCTCGGGCGAGCCCTTTTGGCGGAGCAGGAGGGATTCGAACCCTCGATACGGGGTTACCGTATACACACTTTCCAGGCGTGCGCCTTCGACCACTCGGCCACTGCTCCGCATCTTGTTGTCCTACCGCTTCGCTGCTTGAGGACGGGTGTATCGTCCTTCCGCTTCGCTACTTGGGTGCGATAGGCCAAACAAGAACGCGGGCCTCTAGCGGCGCCGGCTTGCAGGCGCAAGCACCTCGGCCTACCTCGCGTCGATGACCCGCAGCTTCGGCACCCCGATCAGCCTCGAAGAGATGGAAGAACTCGGCCTCGCCGCGCTCGAACGGCTGCCGGAAGTGTTCCGCTCCGAAATGGGCGACGTCGTCTTACAGGTCGAGGATTTCGCCGACGAGGAAACGTTGGCGGAGATGGGGATCGAGGACCCGTTCGAGCTGACCGGCCTCTACGAAGGCCACGCGCTGACCGAGCGCAGCATCGAAATGTCGGGCACGCTGCCCACCCGCATCCGCCTGTTCCGCCGCCCGATCCTCGACGAATGGGCCGAGCGCGGGGACGAGACGCTGGAGCACCTGGTCGCGCATGTGGTGATCCACGAGGTCGGCCATCACTTCGGGCTGAGCGACGAGGATATCCATGCGCTGGAAGATGCCGCCGATTGAGGAACGCTGACGCCCCTTGGTGCGTTCGAATGCCATGGCACAATCCCCGACCCCCGTTCACACGCCCAGCCCGGACATCATCCGCGGCGACGAACTCTATCGCAGCCCTCGGGGCATGGCCTCACGCGTCAAGGCGGGGGTACGGTTTTTCAAGCGTCGGGGCACGCTCGACCTGACCCGCGATACGAGCGCGCACCGCCGATATGCCTTTCTCTACGAAGACATGATGAACTGACGCGGGCAGGGCTTGCGTTCGGCGCGCCGCGTGGCAGGGTGCGCGGCATGACAGGTAAAACTCCTTCGGTCGCCGCGCTTGTCGCTCTGGCCCTCACCTTGCCGCTGGCTGCACAGGAGGCACCGCAGGGAGCACCTTCACCCGGCGAGATCGTCGCCGCCGCGCCTGCCGCTGACTGGGTTTCGATTCCGGCAGAGGACCTGCTGGTGATGACCCTCGCCCCGGACCCGCAAGGCAATGCGCGCCAGGTGATAATCCAGCTGATGCCTGCGCCGTTCAGCCAGGGCTGGGTCGGCAACATCCGCACCCTCGCCCGCGCCAAGTGGTACGACAACATCAGCGTCAACCGGGTCCAGGACAATTACGTCGTCCAGTGGGGCGATCCCAATTACGACAACCCCGAAGCGACCGGCGAGACCAAGCCGCTACCGAAGGGGCTGAAGGTGATGGGGGAGGATGAGTATCACATATACCTTCAAGAGGTGTTTGGTCGGCCAATCTATCCAGTCACCGAAACACAACGAGTGGGTGCCCTTAAGTCAATGCTCCGTTTTGCGGGCCCCGAGGCCCAAACCTTGAGTGAAGCTGACCTAGAGAGGATTGGTTCCACGATGCGCACGATCCGGGCGGATAGTTTTTCCTTAGAAACCTATGTCGTCGACGGATGGCCTATCGCGATGTTTGAAAGCGATGGGAAAAGCCCAACGGTTGCACCCACCCACTGCTACGGCATGGTCGGGGTCGGGCGGAATTATTCGCCGGACACTGGCTCGGGGGCGGAGCTCTACACCGTGATTGGCCATGCGCCGCGGCATCTCGATCGCAATATCGCACTGGTCGGGCGGGTAATTGCGGGGATGGAGTTCCTCTCCTCGCTGCCGCGCGGCAAGGGCGACCTGGGCTTCTATGCCGAGGAGGAGTTCGACAAGCGCACCCCGATCCTGACCGTCCGCGTCGCCAGCGACCTGCCCGCCGCCGAACAGCCGAAGTTCGAGTATCTCTCGACCGAGAGCGAAAGCTTCGCGCAATACGCCGACGCGCGCGCCAACCGCCGCGATGCCTTCTTCATCGTGCCTGCGGGCGGCGCGGATATCTGCAACATCCCCGTGCCGGTGCGCCCGGTCGCGGAGTGAGCGACACGCTCTCGCTGACCACGCCGCTGGTGCTGTGGGACGGCTCGGCGTCTTACCATCTTGTCCGCATTTCCGGCGAACCGGCCGAGGCCATCACCATGCATGCGACCTTGCAGCGGCTCGAATACGGCACGCGGCGCGGGTTCGGCTCGGTCAAGTGCTGGGCGCAGGTCGGCGGGACGAGGTGGAAGACTTCGGTGTTTCCGTCCAAGATGCCGCACTCAAGCAGCGGAGCGGTAACGCAAGAAAAGACATGGATATTGCTGGTCGGGAAGAAGGTCCTGCGCGCGGAGGATCTGGTCGTGGGCGACCCTGTCAGCCTTACGCTCGAACTTCTCTGATTCTGCCGTCGCCCCGGGCTTGACCCGGGGTCCCGCTGCCTTTGGCGCTGCGCCCGATGAAAAGCGGGGCCCCTGATCGGGTCCGGGGCGACGTGGATTCTAGACAAGATTCATACCCGCTGCATGAACTCCACCCGGTTGCCGAACGGGTCGTCGGCGAAGAAGCGGGCGTAGCCTTCTATCGCTGTGTCATCGCGGGTCGGATGGCCTGCCGTCTCCAGCCTTGCGCGCAGCCCGTCGAGATCGTCGACCAGCAGCGCGGGATGCGCTTTGGTCGCGGGGCGGAAGTCCCTGTCCACGCCCAGATGCAGGCTGAGCGACCCGCCGTTGAACCAGCACCCGGCAGGGGAGAGTTGCGGCGGCTTGGGCACTTCCGTGAGGCCAAGCAGCCCGACCCAGAACGCCCGTGCCTGATCCTCGCCGCCCGCCGGAATCGCCAGTTGGACATGGTCGAGGCCCAACACCGCCATCAGATGCGTTCTGCCTGGGCGACCGCGTCGCTCGCGCGCAGCGCACTGAGCATGCGGGTCAGGTGGGCAAGGTCCTGCACCTCCAGATCGACTTCGTAGGCGGTGAAGGGATGATCGAGCTGCGTCTGCTCGAGATGGGTCACGTTGACATGGTTCTTGGCAAAAATGGTCGCCATCTCCGCCAGCGTCCCGGGCCGGTCGTAGAGCGTGACCCTGAGCCGCCCGACAGCGCCCTGGCTGCGCTGGCCCCATTGCAGGTCGATCCAGTCGCGATCGATCCCGCTCGCAAGCGTCAGGCAGTCGATGGTGTGGACTTCCACCCCCTCGCCCGGCTTGCGCGTTCCGACGATCCGGTCGCCCGGCACCGGATGGCAACAATCGGCGAGGGTGTAGCCGACCCCGGCGGTAAGCCCGCGGATGGAAATCGCCTTGTCGCGCTTCGACCAGGCCGGGGCTTCGTTCTCGAATTCCGCCGTGCAGCCGGGCACCAGCGCTTCCATGACGTCGAGGTCGGAAATCTGGGCCGCGCCGATGGCGTACATCAGGTCTTCCTCGTCCTCGATCCCAAGCCGGCGAAGCGCCTCGCGCAGTGCCTTCTTGCCGATCTTCGCGGGCACACGGTCGGCAATGTCGTCGTAAAGCTTGCGGCCCAGTTCCGCGACTTCGGCGCGTTCCTTCAGCCTGACGGCGCGGCGGATCGAGGCGCGGGCCTTGCCGGTGACGACGAAGGCGAGCCAGCTCAACTGCGGTTCGGCTTCCTTGCCCTTGATGATCTCGACCACATCGCCGTTGCCCAGCGCCGTGCGCAGCGGCATGTGCCGGCCGTTGATCTTGGCCCCGACGGTCTGCGCCCCCAGGTCGGTGTGGACGGCAAAGGCGAAATCGACCGGCGTCGCCCCCTTCGGCAACTGGAACAGCGCGCCCTTGGGCGTGAAGGCAAAGATGCGATCCTGGTAGATCGCCATGCGGGTGTGCTCGAGCAGTTCCTCGGCATCGTGGCTGGCATCGACGATCTCGATCAGGTCGCGCAGCCAGCCAACCTGCCCGTCCGGCGTTTCGTGCTGCTTGTAGGCCCAGTGGGCGGCAAGGCCGAACTCGTTCCTCTGGTGCATCTCGCGGGTCCGGATCTGCACCTCCACCCGCATCGAATTCTCGTAGATCAGCGAGGTATGGAGCGACCGGTAGCCGTTGGTCTTGGGCGTCGAAATGTAATCCTTGAACCGCCCGGGGATGAACTGCCAGACGGTGTGCAGCACGCCCATCGCGCGATAGCAATCGGCCACGCTTTCGGTGATGATGCGGAAGGCGAAGATATCGCTGACCTGTTCGAAGCTGACGTGGCGTTCCGCCATCTTCTGCCAGATCGAATAGGGATGCTTCTCGCGGCCCGAGACTTCGACCTTGAGGCCCGCCTCCGCCAGCGCCTGCTTGATCGCCAGGGCGATGGCATCGACCTGCCCGCCATCCTGCTTGCGCAGTTCCGCCAGGCGTTCGGTGATGGTCTTGTACCCGTCCGGCTCGAGCTGTTCGAAGGCCAGCAACTGCATCTCGCGCATGTATTCGTACATGCCGATCCGCTCGGCCAGCGGGGCATAGATATCCATCGTCTCGCGCGCGATCCGCTGGCGCTTTTCCGGCGACTTGATGTGATGCAGCGTGCGCATGTTGTGCAGCCGGTCACCCAGCTTGACCAGCAGCACACGGATGTCCTCGCTCATCGCCAGCAGGAACTTGCGCAGGTTCTCCGCCGCGCGCTCGTTCTCGGGCATCTGCTCGATCTTGCTGAGCTTGGTCACCCCGTCGACCAGCCGCGCGACATCGGGCCCGAAATTCTTCTCGATATCCTCGATCGTCGCCAGCGTGTCCTCGACGGTATCGTGCAGCAGCGCCGTGATGATCGAATCCTGGTCGAGCTTCAGGTCGGTCATCAGGCCCGCCACTTCGACCGGATGGCTGAAATAAGGGTCGCCGCTGGCGCGCTTCTGGCTGCCGTGCTTCTGCACGGTATAGACATAGGCGCGGTTGAGCAGCGCCTCGTCGGCGTCGGGGTCGTATTCCTTGACCCGTTCTATCAGTTCGTACTGGCGCAGCATGCTCCACCAGAATGTGGCCGCATGGTGGCATATTGCAATGCAAAAAGAACTGTCCGGGCAAAATGCGATCCTGGCCCCTCGCCTTTTCGCAGCCGCCCGCTATCGTCACTGCCATCTAAGGCATCGGGTGGGGGACGGGATGCGGGCAAAGATTGCGGCGGCGGTCCTGGCTCTGGCGGTAACCGCCAGTGGATGCACCATCAACCAGAAGGCGCCGCTGACGGCGCAGGGCGACATGTGCAACTTCGTCGCCCACCGGCTGACCGTGGACATACCCGACGACCGGGAAAACGCGCGCGGGCCATTGTCGCCCTTCGCGCAGGTGATCGAAAGCAGCCTGGCCGCGCACGACAATGGTGCGGAGCGCGGCGAGGAGGCCAAGGTCCTGTTTCTTTCCGGGGGCAGCGAACACGGCGCCTATGGCGCGGGAATCCTCAGCGGCTGGGGCGGCGATGGCGACATTCCCGACCTGCAGGTCGTGACCGGGATTTCGACAGGGGCGATCCTGTCCACCTTCGCCTTCGTCGACAAGGGCCACTTCGCCGCCGACGGTTATACCATCGACAGCGAAAGCCAGCTGATCGACGTCTACAGCAAGCCCAAGGACGGCAAGCCGGACGCGGCGAACTATCTCGACCTGCTGAAAAAGGGCGCCTTTGCCGATCTCGACCCGCTCAAGGGGCGGCTCGAAGGCTTTCTCACCAAAAGCTACGAAGTGACCGATGCCAGTGGTGCCGTCCGGGCGACGACGGCACTGGCGGAAGTGGCGCGCCGGCATGCCGATGGGCGCCGGCTCTATGTTGGGGCAGTCGATGCCGACACGGGCGACGGCATCGCCTTCGACATGGGCGACATGGCGACCCGCTACGTCTCCAACCACCAGGGCAAGGCGGCGCGCTGGCTGGATTGCTATGTCGATGCGATCGTCGCCTCGTCCTCCACCCCGATGGCGGCACCGCCGGTCTTCATCGACAACACGATGTTCATCGACGGCGGCGTCCGCTTCGGCCTGTTCGGGGATTCGGTGATAGAGGCGTTCAAGGCGCGCAAGCGGGCAGCGGAAAGCGACGACAACGCGCCCGCACCGCCGCGAGTCTATGCCGTCATCGACGGAACGCTGACCCTGCCGCCCAATGCCTGCCCCAAGGAAAACCCTGCCGATTGCAGCGGCGATCCGCCCGCCTGGACCAGCGAGGGCCAGCACAAGGACTGGAACATCCTCGCGCTCGCCCTGCGATCGGAACGGCTGCTGGTAAACCAGGTCTACCGGTTCTCGGCCGCATCGGTGGAGGCGGAAGCCTGCGAGGATGCGGGGTGTTTCAACTTCCTGCGCATTGCCCCCGATGTGGCGCAGTTCGGCATCGCCTTGCCCGCCCCGCTCAACGCCGGGAACAGCGGACAGCTGACCTGTGCCAGGTGGATGGCGATCGACATTGCCCAAGACAATCCGATCCAGTTCCACAAGCGCTACATGCGGTGCCTCATCGCCTATGGCAAAGCCAAGGTGGCGGACGCCGGCTGGGGCCGCTAGCGGATTGCGGCGAAAGCCTCGATTTTCTCGACCAACCCGGAAACGACCAGCTCGTCGCCCGGCAGGATGATCGTGTCGGGCGTGGCGTGGATGAAATCCTCGCCTTCGCGCTTCACCCCGACCACGGTGATCTCGTATTTCTTGCGGCAGGCACTGGTCACCAGCGGGAGGCCCAGGATGAGTTCGGGCGGCCGCAGCCGCGCAATGCCGAAGTCATCGCCGAAGGAAATGAAATCGAGCAGGTTCTCGTTGAGCAGGCGCGCCACCCGCTCGCCCATCTTCTGCTCGGGGAAAACGACATGGTGCGCCCCGGTCCGTTCGAGGATGCGGCCGTGCCGTTCGTTATTCGCCTTGGCCCAGATATTCGGCACGCCGAGGTCCACCAGCGCCAGCACCGTCAGCACGCTCGCTTCCATATTGGCCCCGATCCCGACCACCGCCGATTCGAACTGCGCACAGCCCAGCTGGTCGAGGGTTGCGACCTCGGTCGAGTCGCCCTCCACCACCTGTGTCAGCAGGTCGCGGTGATCGTCGACGATCGCCGGGTCGCTTTCGATGCCCAGCACTTCATGCCCCATCCGCTCCAGCGAGCAGGCGACGGCACTGCCGAAACGGCCGAGGCCGATGACCAGGACAGGGGCGCGTTTGTCAGCCGACAATGGGATTCTCCTCGGGGTAGCGATACTTGCGGTCGCCGCCGCGCATCGCCAGCGCGGCAGCCGTGGTGATGGTGCCGACCCGGCCGACGAACATCAGCAGGATAAGCACAGCTTGCGCCGACGGGGGCAGGCCCGCGGTGATCCCGGTCGACATGCCGACGGTGGCGAAGGCGGAGATCGTCTCGAACAGGACGTCCTTGAGCAGCAGGTTCGTGACGGAGGTAATGAACATGGTCGCCCCGACAATCAGGAATAGCGCCAGCGCGACGACGGTCAGGGCCTGCCGCTCGACCTTGTGTCCGAAGCGGCGACCGAACATGGCCGCGTCGCGCCGTCCCAGAACTTCGGCAAGGACGATGGCGACCAGCACGAAGAAGGTCGTGACCTTGACCCCGCCCGCCGTGCCGGCCGAGCCGCCGCCGATGAACATCAGGATGTAATTGGCGACCAGCGTCTCTTCGCGGAAATCGCCGACATTGAGGCTGTTGAACCCGGCGGTGCGCGGCATGACCGCGTGAAACGCGGCATTGAGCAGCTTGTCGCCTGTCCCCATCGGCCCCAGCGTTGCCGGGTTGGTCCATTCCATCGCCAGATGCGCGAGGAAGCCGGTCAGCAGCAGGAAGCCCGTCCCGGCCAGCGTGATACGGCTGTGCAGTGTCCATCGCTTCGTATCGAAGCGGTGTTCGCGCCAATCCTCGTAGACCGGGAAGCCGAGCGATCCTGCAATGATCGCCAGCATGATCGGCAGCAGGATCAACCCGTCGCCCTGGTAATCCATCATGCCAGCCGTGAAGGTAGAGAAACCCGCATTGTTGAACGCGCTGATCGAATGGAACACCCCGTGCCAGACCGACTGGCCGAGGGTAAAATCATAGGCTGCAGCGAAGCGGGAAATCAGGACGACGGCGATCGCGACTTCCATGAACAGGGTGATTGCCAGCACCATCCTGAGAACCGAGGCGGCGTTGCGCCCCGTCAGGCGGTTGCGCTCGACATGGGTGGCCATGCGCATCTGCAGTCCGAAGCCGCGCCCGACCATCAGCCCGAGCAAGGTCGCCGCCGTCATGATGCCGAGCCCGCCGACCTGGATCAGCAGCAGGATGACGCCCTGCCCGAAACCCGACCAGTAGGTCTGCGTATCGACCACGATCAGCCCGGTGACCGAGACCGCCGAAGTAGAGGTGAACAGCGCCGCAAGGAACGGCGCACCGCTGCCGTCGGCGCTGGAGGCGGGCAGCATCAGCAGCACCGTCCCGATGGCTATCGCCAGTGCGAACAGCACGGGGATCAGCCTGACGGGGTGGCGAAGCGCGCGCATCAGCCGCGCGATACAGCGGCCCTGACGATCAGTCGAGCATTCTCGACCGCGGTTTCAAGGAGTTGGAGGGGACCGCAGCGCCTGTAATCCTCCCTGCCCGACCGCAGGTCGAAGCGGTAACCGTGCCAAGGGCAGGTGAGACCGCCGAGCTCGTCCAACCGGCCTTCACGCAGCGGCGCCAGAGCGTGCGGGCAGCGCGCGGCATGAGCGATCCAGCGGTCCTGCCAAAAGCGAACCAGCACCGGTTCGCGGCCCAGCACGCCCTCATGCACTAAAGCCGGATCAAGCGCGGACACCGGCCCCATGTCGAGCGTGTCGCTCCGCGCCCGGCCAAGCAGCGCCTTGCGCTCGTCCAGCGCGGCCTGCCGCCCAGCATCAGCGCCTCGTCCTCGTCATAGAGCGTGGCGTATTGCGTCTGGAGGTAGCCGAGGATCATCGCCCCCTGCTCCGCGCTCTGCGGCGCCAGCGGCAGGTAGAAGCGTACCTCGACTTCGATTCCGCCCGCATCGAGCGCGCTGGCCTGCGTGTGGATCTGCGTCCCCTTTCCCGGCCCCTCGACCACGGTGGTCGCCCAATAATGCCGGTCGTTATCGACCAGCAGCTCGATCAGCTGATCGCCGCCATCGTTCGGAAGCGCAGTCTTGCAGCGCCAGCCCCATGGGCCGCTTTCGACCGCTGCGATGGCCGCAAAGGACGAGGGATGGACGAAAGGGAGGTGCTCCCAATCATGTGCGTTCTCCATCATCCGCGCGAGGTTCGACGGAATCTGGCGGACGTAATTGCCGAGATAGTAGAGATCTTGGGTGGCGGCGTAGTCGATCGACGATGCGCGTCCGGAAAACGCGTCGCGGTCGGCCTGCGCGACCTCCATCAAGTCCATACCGCTTCGGGCGGCAGGCTCATCAGGATGGCGTCGATATTGCCGCCGGTCTTGAGGCCGAACAGCGTGCCCCGGTCATAGACGAGGTTGAATTCGGCATAGCGCCCGCGCCATTCGAGCTGGGTCAGCTTGTCAGCGGGTGTGAAAGCGCTTTCCATCCGGCGGCGGACGAGCTTCGGATAGATGTCGAGGAAGGCCCTGCCGACATCCTGCGTGAAGGCCAGGTTGCGCTCGAACGCGGCGTCGTCCGTGCATTCGAGATGATCGTAGAAAATCCCGCCCACGCCGCGATGGACGCCGCGATGCGGGATGAAGAAATAGTCGTCGGCCCACTTCTTGAACCGTTCGTAATAGGTCGGGTTGTGCCCCATGCAGGCGGCGCGGAAGCGGGCGTGGAACTCCTCGGTGTCCTCCTCGTACGGGATCGGCGGATTGAGGTCCGCGCCGCCGCCGAACCACGCAGCCTGCGTCGTCAGGAAGCGGGTGTTCATGTGCACCGCGGGGACATGCGGGTTGGCCATATGGGCCACCAGGCTGATGCCGGTGGCGGTGAAGCCCGGCTGTTCCGCACTCGCGCCATTGACCTGCGCGGCGAACTCAGGCGAGAAATTGCCCTTCACGGTCGAGACGTTGACCCCGACCTTTTCGAACACCTTGCCCTTCATCAGGCCCTGCACCCCGCCGCCGGGATCGGGATTGCCTTCTTCCTCGCGGTCCCAGGCGGTGTACCGGAACGAAGCGTCGGAGCCGGCCTCGCGCTCGATCGCCTCGAACTCGGCACAAATGGAATCGCGCAAAGTTTCGAACCATTCCTTCGCGCGGGCAGTATGGGGTGTCCAGTCGGTCATTGCGCACACTTGCCAAAGCGAGCGGGAGGCGGCAAGTGAAAGCCATGGTTCCCTTTTCGTTCGCGTCGGAAGAACTCGTCCTCACCGAAGACCAGGCGATCTACTGGCCGCGCGAGCGGGCCGTGCTGGTGGCCGATCTGCACCTCGAGAAAGCGAGCTTCTATGCCCGCCACGGCCAGATGCTGCCGCCCTACGATAGTCGCGCCACGCTGGAACGGGTGGCCGACGCGGTGAAGGCGACGGGCGCGCGGCGCGTCATCACTTTGGGCGACAATTTTCACGACGAGGACGGCACGACGCGGCTCGAACCCCATGCGGCGGGGATGCTCGAGGCGCTGACGCGCTCGCTCGACTGGGCCTGGATCACCGGCAACCATGACGAGGTGCTGCACCGCACCTATGGCGGCGCGGTGGCCGAGGAACTGGAGATCGCAGGGATCGTGCTGCGCCACCAGGCGCGCCGGGGCGAGACGCGGCCCGAACTGTCCGGCCATTACCATCCCAAGCTGCGCGTGAAGATCCGCCAGCGGCATATCAGCCGCCCCTGCGCCGTCCGGGCGAAGAGCGCAACCAGCGACCGCATGATCCTGCCAGCCTTCGGCACGCTGACCGGCGGCATGGACGCAGGCGATCCGGCGATCCTCAAGGCGTTGCAACCCTCGCACCGTATCGATGCACTGCTACCAGTACGCGGCAGGCTTTCGACCTTCCCGCTCTGGCGTGCAGCAGCGTAACAGGCGCGCCCTTGCAACAGGGCCGAGGGAATTTTTCCCGCAGCGCCCTGAATCTTTGCGAATCCGCGACGGCGCGCCTACATAGCCGCCACCCGAACAGGCCATAACAGGAGAAAGCCCCATAGCCCGTCCACCTCGTCGTTCCATGCAGCCGCCGGTCAAGAGCGGTCCGCGATACGACAATCTCATCCAGTCCCCCAAGGTCCGCGTGATCGATCACGAAGGCGAGAACCTCGGGGTCATGTACACCCGCGAAGCGATGGAACAGGCCAACGAACTGGGCCTCAACCTCGTCGAAGTGTCCCCCAATGCGGACCCGCCGGTGGCCAAGTTCCTCGATGTCGGCAAATACCGCTACGAAGCGCAGAAGAAAGCCAACCTGGCGCGCAAGACGCAGAAGACCCAGGACATCAAGGAAATCAAGATGCGCCCCAACATCGACAAGCACGATTACGATGTGAAGATGCGCAGCGTCGTGAAATTCATCGAGGAAGGCGACAAGGTCAAGATGACCCTGCGTTTCCGCGGGCGCGAAATGGCGCACCAGCAACTCGGCATGGACCTTCTCAACCGCGTCCGCGACGATGTCGAGGAAATCGCCAAGGTCGAGAGCTTCCCGCGCCTCGAAGGGCGCCAGATGCTCATGGTGCTGGCCCCCAAGTAGGGTTCGGAGCCCGGGCGGCCGGGGCCGTTCGCCGGTCCGCTACTGTTGCCATTGGTCGATTGCTGCGGTCGTTTCATCGACAGCCAGCCGTTGCGCACACGCCGTGCGGGTAACACATCCCGCACGGCCGCGCGCACAGTGGCCCCGCCCCGCTTACTCCCCCGTCGCAACGGAGCATCCGATGTCCATCCTTCGCCGCACGTTCCCAGCCGCCCTGTCCGCCGGCGTCGCCATGGCTCTTGTCGCCAGCATTGGCGCCGCTCCTGCGAGCGCACAGGAGGCGAGCGCGACGACCAGCGGCGAATTCGCCCGCTTCGTGCCCAAGTCGGCCGTGCAGCAGACCTCGCTCGACTACGCGGTGTGGGACGAAGCCTTGCGCTATGTGGTCTTCCGCATGGGCCGCTCCTCGCGCGAGGCGGCGCCTTCCGTCGATCCGGCGCTGGGTTCGCGGCGCGCCTGGGGCCACACCTCGCGCTACCGGCTTGAAGGCAACCGGGTAATCTTCGAGTTTCTCGAACAGGACATCATCGACAGCCTGACGGCCTACAAGCAGGACCTCGAAAGCGTGGCGGAGCAGGTCGATATCGCCGCCTTGCCGCGCAACGAGCAACTGGCCTTCTGGATCAACCTCCACAACGCCGCCGTCATCGAACAGCTGGCGCAGAAATATCCCGTCCGGTCCCCTTCGCTGCCTAAGTTCGGTGTTGACAACGTCCCGCTCGACGAAGCCAAGGTCATCACGATCAACGGCGTGGCGATGAGCCCGAAGGACATCCGCACGAAGATCGTCTATCCCAACTGGAACGACCCGAAGGTCATCTACGGCTTCTTCCGCGGCGAAATCGGCGGGCCGTCGATCGCCGGCGAGGCCTTTACCGGCGCCAATGTCTCGCGCTTGCTGTCGGACAACGCCCGCGAATTCGTCAACAGCCTGCGCGGCGTCGAGAAAATCGGCGGGACCATGCACGTCTCGAAGATCTATGAGGAAGCGCGCCCGTTCTTCTTCGCGAACTGGGACGCCGACCTGCGCACCCATATCGAGAAATTCGCCCGCGACGATGTCGCCGGGGTGTTGGAAAACACGAAGAGTATCGACGCATCGCTTTACGAGACCGACATTTCCGATCTTGCCGGCGGCCAGCTGGAGCCGAGCTACAACGACGTGGTGACGCTCGAGGGTGACGACATCGGCAAGTCGCAAGGCACGCGGGTTCCGCGTTCGGTCGCGCGGCTGATTCTCGAGCATCGCAAGAAGATCAACGAGATGATCCGTCGCAAGGAATTGACCCCGCGCGTGATCGTGGTGGACATGCAGAACCCCGAGAACGAGGACGGCTACGTCGTCGAATAGCCTGCCGTAGCGCTTGCCCTCTGCCGCCTGGCCGCTAGGTACAGGCGCAAGGGGAGTTTGCATGGGCGCGAGCCGTATCGGCCTCATCATCGGCGCATTGGCACTGGCGGCAGGTATATTCCTGCCGCCGCCCGCCGGCATGTCGCGCGAGGCATTCGTGGTCGCCGGGCTGGTCGTGCTGATGGCCAGCTGGTGGATGACCGAGGCGATCCCGCTCACCGCGACAGCACTGATGCCGTTCCTGGTACTGCCGTTCGCCGGGGTGCTCGACGCCAAGGCGACGGCCAGCGCCTATTACGAACCGATCCTGTTTCTGCTGCTGGGAGGGGCCTTCATCGCCCTGGCGATCGAGCGGACCGGCATGCACCGCCGGCTGAGCCTCGCGATCCTCAAGCTGGTCGGCAGCGGCGGCAACCAGACCCGGCTGCTGCTCGCCTTCATGCTGAGCACGGCGACGCTGTCCATGCTGATATCCAACACCTCGACCGCGTTGATCATGATGCCGATGGCGCTGGCGGTGCTGGCTGGCGGCGGCGTGACGCCGTTCGCGGGCAATCCGGCGGAGCAATCCCAGCAAGGCCTTTCCGGCGCCCTGCCGATGGGGATCGCCTTTGCCGCCAGCATCGGCGGCTTGGGCACCATCGTCGGTTCGCCCACCAACGGTATCGCCGTCGGCCTGCTCGACAAGATGATCGGGGTGCAGGTCAGCTTCGTCGAATGGATGGCCTATGGCGTGCCGATGGTGCTGCTGGGCATCCCGCTCGCCGCGGTCATCGTCGCGCGGGTCCACCGCATCTCCGCCCACCCCTTCGACGTCGGCGCCGCGCGTGCCGCGATCGAGGACCATGCCCCGTGGACCATTGCGGAGAAACGCCTGCTGCCGGTCATCGCCGCGGCCTTCTTCCTGTGGGTCACCCAATACTGGGCCGCGCCCTACCTGCCCAAGGGCAGCTGGACCGACGGCACCATAGCCATCCTCGCCGCCATGGCGCTGTTCCTCGTGCCCGACGGCACCGGCCGGCCATTGCTGGTGTGGCACGAGGCCAACCGCGCACCGTGGGACGTGATCATGATGTTCGGCGGCGGGCTGGCGCTGGCTGCCGGCATGGCCGCCTCGGGCCTCGCCGACTGGCTGGGTCAGGCCCTGCTGCCTCTGGAGGCGCTGCCGCTGGTGGTGGTGGCGCTGGCCATTGTCGCCATGGTGGTGCTGATCACTGAATTCGCCAGCAATGTCGCCACCGCCAGCGGGATCATCCCGGTGGTGGCGAGCCTGGTCGTCGCCCTCGGCGTCGACCCGATGCTGCTGGCCATGCCGGCCGCCATCGCCGCCAGCTGGGGCTTCATGCTGCCATCCGGCACGGGGCCCAATGCCATCGCCTGGTCCACCGGCAATATCTCCATGCGCAACATGGTGCGGGCCGGATTGTGGCTCGACATCTTCGGCATCGTCATGATCGTCGGTGTCGTGTGGAGCGTCGCCGCAATCCTGGGATAATTTCATCTGCAACCGGTTGCGGACCGCGCGGCGCGGCGGTATTTGGCGCTGCATCATTCGGCCACGGGCGGAGAGGCGTTGCTGCGGAGGTTAGCAACGGGTGCCGCGCGAGCGCCTATCCGGCTCCTGCCTTCCTGGGAGCGTGAATGAAGGAAGGCCGCCCGCATGACGGACGCAACCGATGCTGTCGACACCCCGACCCCCCGCCGCAAACCCAAGCAGCCGATCAAGACCATCGGCGGCCGCGAGCTGAAACCCAGCACGCTGATGATGGGTCACGGCTACGACCCGGCCCTGTCCGAAGGCTCGCTGAAGGCCCCGATCTTCCTCACCAGCACCTTCGCTTTCGAGAATTCGGCCGCGGGCAAGCGCCACTTCGAAGGCATCACCGGCAAGCGTCCGGGCGGCGCCGAAGGCCTCGTCTATTCGCGCTTCAACGGCCCCAACCAGGAAATCCTCGAAGACCGTCTCGCCATCTGGGACGGCGCGGAAGAAGCCTTGTGCTTTTCGAGCGGCATGACCGCGATCACCGTGCTGATGCTGGCGCTGTGCAATGCCGGGGACGTGATCGTCCATTCCGGGCCGCTCTATGCCGCCAGCGAAGGCTTCGTCGCCAAGCACATGAGCCGCTTCGGCGTGACCTATCTCGACTTTCCCGCCGGGGCGACCCGCGACGAGATCGCCGCAGTGATCGAGGCCGCCAAGGCCCAGGCCGCGGCGCAGGGCGGGAAGGTCGCGATGATCTACCTCGAAAGTCCGGCCAACCCGACCAACGCTCTGGTCGACGTAGAGGCCGTGCGCGATGCCCGCGATGCTGCGCTGGGCGACGATTGCCCGATCGCGATCGACAACACCTTCCTCGGCCCCCTGTGGGCGCGCCCGATCGACCAGGGTGCGGACCTCGTGGTCTATTCGCTGACCAAATACGTTGGCGGCCATTCCGACCTTGTCGCCGGCAGCGTCTCCGGCCCGAAGCGGTGGATCACCCCGATCCGGATGATGCGCAACACCATGGGCGGCATCGCCGATCCCAACACGGCGTGGATGCTGATGCGCAGCCTCGAGACCGTCGAACTGCGGATGCAGCGCGCGGGCGAGAACGCGGCCAAGGTCTGCGCTTTCCTCAAGGACCACCCAAAGGTGGAGGGGCTCGGCTATCTCGGTTTCATCACCGATCCGCGCCAGAAGGACATTTTCGAGCGCCATTGCAGCGGCGCTGGCAGCACCTTCTCGCTGTTCGTGAAAGGCGGCGAGGCGGAGGCGTTCCGCTTCCTCGATTCGATGAAGATCGCCAAGCTGGCGGTCAGCCTCGGCGGCACCGAAACCCTCGCCAGCTGCCCTGCGGCGATGACCCACCTCTCCGTTCCCGACGAGCGCAAGGCGGCGCTGGGCATAACGCCCAACCTCGTCCGCGTCAGCGTCGGCATCGAGGATCCGGACGACCTCATCGCCGACTTCGCGCAGGCGCTGGACGCGGTCTGACACACCCCCGCGCATACTCTTCCCGTCATCGCTGCGGCCCGCTACGGTCGGCGGCGATGACGGCAGGAGAGTAAGGCGCGCATGGCACACACCGCAAAGATCCTGCTGCTCGGCTCGGGTGAGCTGGGGCGCGAGTTCGTGATCTCGGCCAAGCGGCTCGGCGCCTATGTAGTGGCATGCGATTCCTACGCCGCGGCCCCGGCGATGCAGGTGGCCGATGCCTGCGAGGTCTTGTCCATGCTCGATGCCGAGGCGCTGCGGGCGGTCGTCGCCAGGCACGCGCCCGACTATGTCGTACCCGAAATCGAAGCGATCCGCACCGAAGTGCTGGCGGAGATCGAGGCGGCGGGCGTCAACGTGGTCCCCAGCGCCTATGCCACGCAGATGACCATGAACCGCGACGCGATCCGCGACCTCGCGGCGCAGGAACTGGGCGTCACCACCTCGCGCTATCGCTATGCCGAGAGCATCGATGAAGTGCGCGCAGCGGCGGCGTTCACCGGCGTGCCCTGCGTCATCAAGCCGGTCATGTCCTCCAGCGGCAAGGGCCAGAGCACGGTCCGCAGCGCGGACGAGCTGGAGGCGGCGTGGGACTATGCCGTCGCCAATATGCGCGGCGACCGGGCGCGGGTGATCGTCGAGCAGTTCATCGATTTCGACTACGAGATCACCCTGCTGACGGTGCGCCACGCAGGCGGCATCACCTTCTGCCCCGCCATCGGCCACCGGCAGGAACGCGGCGACTATCGCGAAAGCTGGCAGCCGACGCCGATGTCGGAGAGCGCTATTGCGGCGGCGCAGGATATGGCGGCCAGGGTCGTCACCGCGCTGCAAGGCAAGGGCAAAGGCTGGGGCCTGTTCGGGGTCGAGTTCTTCGTAAAGGGCGAGGAGGTGATCTTCTCCGAACTCAGCCCCCGCCCGCATGACACCGGCATGGTCACCTCACTGAGCCAGAACCTCAGCGAATTCGACCTGCATGCGCGCGCGATCATGGGGCTGCATGTTCCGGCCGAAATCCGCGCGCGGCCTGCGGCCAGCGCGGTGATCCTGGCCGACCGCGAGAGCGAAACGGTCAGCTATTCGGGGCTGGCCGAGGCCATGGCCGAGGGCGCCGATGTGCGCATCTTCGGCAAGCCGACAACGCGGCCCTGGCGCCGCATGGGGGTAGCGCTGGCGACGGGGCCTGACACCGACAGCGCGCGGCAGGCCGCGGTCAGCGCCGCGAGCAAGGTCCGGATGCGTTACGGAGACTAAGCCCATGAGCGACCCCAAGCCTGTCTTCCTGGTGATCGGCGCGGGGGCCGGGATCGGGGGCCATGTCGGCAAGCGTTTCGCGGCGGGCGGATATCACGTGGTGCTCGCCCGCAGGAGCGGGGCGGAAGGGTTGAACAGTCTCGTAGCGGAGATCGAGGCGGCGGGCGGCAGCGCCAGCGGCACGCTGCTTGACGCCAGCGAGGACGGCACCATCGAAGCGCTGGTCGAACAGGTCGAGGCGGAGAACGGCCCGATCAGCGCCGCGCTCTACAATCTCGGCGCGCAGATCGGCAACCGCGCGCTGGCCGACACGCCGCACCGCACCTTTGAACTCGGCTGGCGGCTCGGGACTTTCGGCCTGTTCCGCTTGGCCCACGCACTGATGCCCCGCATGGTCGAGCGCGGATCGGGCAGCCTGATCGTCACCAGCGCCACCGCCGCCGTGCGCGGCAACGCCGGCCAGCACAGCCACGCCGCCGCGATGGGCGGCCGCCGGATGCTGTGCCAGACCCTCAACGCCGAATTTGCGTCCAAAGGCGTACACATCGCCCATGTGGTGATCGACGGACCGGTCGACGCGCCCGACACGCTCGGCAAGATGCTGGGCGACCGCTTCGAAGCCTTCAAGGACCACAAGGGCGAGGACGGGTTGCTAGACCCGGCGGCGGTGGCGGAGACCTATTGGCACCTGGCCCACCAGCCGAGGAGCGCGTGGACACACGAGCTGGACCTGCGGCCGTGGACGGATGTGCCTTGGTGGAATGATAATTAGGTAGGTCCAGTCTAGGTATCGCCACAGGTTTAGATTTCGACGTATTCTTGGTTGCACGTAACGCCCTGTATTTAAGAAATGCCAATCAAAGAGTCACGATTGCTTTGCGACCTGCACTGGCATAGCTTGTCTGCATAGGGGGTTTCGCTCGATGCGCAGATCGACAAAACTAATCGCTTTAGTTTCGGCATTGCTGGTTTTGGCGGGATTGCAGGCCAAGAGCACCGCGGATTCCGGCGTTTCAATCGCTTCCGACAGTGTCTTCAAAGAGATAATCCGCTCACATAGGGACAAACCGAGTTTCGGTATCGCATCCGATTGGCACGACTGCCTGATGCGCTTGAATGATTCAGGCAGTAAGCCAGCCCGCGAATTGTGCAAGACTTGGACTTCCGACGGGTACACCTCTGAGCTTGTCGCTCTCAGTATGGATGACCTCCTAGTGCCTGTCATCGAAACTCGCTCAAATGCCTCTGCGAAGAACGAAGTCGTGGTAGAAGTTACAGGAGGCCCAGGTGGGGGGCTGTTCTACGTCGATCCGAACAGATTGGAGGACATTGAAAAATTCCGAAAACTGGGCATGAAACTGAATGGTTTAGACCGCTTTAATATTTATACTCAATTCCTTGATCGGGGCTATACGATAGCTTCAGTCGGCTATTGGGGTACCAATATCCGTACGTTGAACGTTGCAGGTGAAATGGAATTGGCAATGGATGAAGTCAGATCAACCGTCGATTTCTATCGCGACTCTGACGGCATTGACCCGCCATTGATTCTGACGAGTCTTGGTAATCATCTTGCGCTGGGCGCCTTGGGCAAAGAGCGACTTGAAGGGATGCAATTTTTGGCTTTGGTCCCTGTCATGGACGGACTGCAGCATCATCTTTCGAGGGTCGACGAGGAAGAGAAGGAACCACGTGCAAGAGCCGACGCAAAGGGAAGTTTTTACGGGAACTGGACAACCTTCAACATCTACAAGGAGGATGGTGGCAACCTGAAATTCGACCGCGCTCAGATGCTTGATATGGCCAGCTACGTTCCACAGTTTGTCGATCGGTTCGATTATCCCTGGAAAGCCGTCACTCCGGCAAGCAGCTGCTCACGGCTCATTCTTGGTGATCGCGACCCGCGCACACGGGAGTATCTGGCAGCGAACAACGAATTGCCTCGCTTCGTTACGATACTGCCAGCTGAGCATGACCTCTTCGTCAGTTCTCCGTATGACATGAGTTTGATTTTTGAAGAGTACGCAGATTGTCTGTCGGCGCGGGCCAATCCGTAGGTAGATCGGGCTAGATCAGAATTTCTCTCGGTACTCAGCCCCGCCAGACCCTGCGCTCTTCCGCCGCCTTGAGCACCTCATAGGCCAGTTGCAGCTTCTGGAACTGCGCCGCAGCGTCCTTGTCGCCCGGCTTCACGTCGGGGTGGACCAGCTTGGCCTTTTCGCGCCAGGCTTTCTTGATCGCCGTGAACTCCGCGTCGCTTTCCAGTTCCAGCACTTCCAGCGCGCGCATTTCGTCGGCGCTGCGGCTGCCGTCGCCCGACGCGGCCCAGCCGTAGTGCTGCGCCTCGGCATAGCCGGAGGTTTCGGCGCGTTCGGCCTTGGCGCGTTCTTCGCGGTCGGCTTTCTCCAGCCCTTCGAAATAGTCCCATTTGGAATTGTATTCGGCGGCGTGGCGCTGGCAGAAATACCAGCGTTCGGGGCTGTTGGGGGCCTTTGGCGCAGGGCAGTCGCCCGGCTCGTCGCAGCCGTGGCGGTCGCAGATGCGGACATTCACCGCCTCGCGGGTGGCGCCATAGCCGCGCCAGCGCGGGAAGCCCCAGTCACTCGACCGGCCGGGCCTAGCCATTACGGCACAGCAATGTCGTTGGTCGGGTGATCATGGCGCTCAATCTAGGGTGTGTTGCGACGGAAAGAAAGTTCGGGAACAAGTTGCAATGTGAAATGTTGCATCGCAATATATCATTCACCTGTCGGAGCTATAGGCGCCGCCAGTCCAACGAAGAGATGCAAACCATGTTCCGCGAGATGAGCCAGCAGCTGAATTTCGCCGCCACCGTGAGTGTGCTGGCGATGGCGCTGTTCGTGCTGACCGTAGCGAGCGGGCAGGCTGGCGGCCAATCCTCGGGCGAAAGCTTCGCCATCGCGGCCCCCGTCCGGCACTGAGGCCGGACAGGCGCCGCCGGGCGCCTATCCCCCGATCACGATCGAAACGGCGCGACGGTTCCGGGCCCACGAGGCTTCGTCCGAACCCAGCGCGACCGGCCGTTCCTTGCCATAGCTGACCGTCGAGATGCGGCTGGCCGCGACACCCAGGCTGACGAGGTAGTTCTTCGCCGCATTGGCGCGCCGTTCGCCCAGCGCGAGGTTGTATTCGCGCGTCCCGCGTTCGTCGGCGTGGCCTTCGACCGTGATCGTCAGATTGGGATACTGCGACAGGTATTGCGCCTGGGTCTGCAGGGCGGCGGCGTCGGCGCTGTCGATATTGTAACGGTCGGTATCGAAATAGATGACGTTCTGGCCGTTCACCGCGCGCTCGAAATGCGCCTGCGTGCCGACGGCAGGCCCGGCGACGCCGGTCGAGGCGCCGGTATCGGGCTGCGACACGGATACGCCGGGATCGACGACGTCTTCGGGCACCTTGGACTTGCAGCCCGCCAGCGCGACGGCGGCGACAAGCGCGGTGGCGGTTGCGATACGGATAGTCATGGGGCGTCTCCTCATTGGCAATTCGTCGGTCGGTACGGCGGGTGCGACCCGGATTCTTCTTATGAACGCGGTTACGGCAGGATCGGTCCCCACGCCGGGTCGGAAGCGTTGACCGGCGTGTCCAGCTTGCGCAGGTTCTCGCCCGTCAGGTCGACCTGGTAGAGCGCGGTGGCGCCGCTGTTGCGCTCGGTCCGGAAGAACTGGATGATGCGGCCGTTGGGCGACCAGGTCGGGGCCTCGTCCTGCCAGCCGTTCGACAGCTTGCGGAAATTGCGCCCGTCGGTCCCGACGACGGCGATGTTGAAGTCGCCGGCGATGTGGGTGAAGGCGATCTGGTCGCCGCGCGGGCTCCATTCCGGCGTCGCGGCGCGCCCCCCGAAGAAGCTGATGCGGCGCTGGTTGGTGCCGTCGGCGTTCATGATGTAGAGCTGCTGGCTGCCCGACCGGTCGCTTTCGAACACGATCTGGCTGCCGTCGGGCGAATAGGACCCGCCGATGTCGATGCCCGCTTCGTTGGTCAGGCGCACGCTCGGCCCGCCGGACGCGCTGACGCGGTAGATGTCGGTGTTGCCGCCGACGGCCATGGAATAGAGGATCCACTTGCCGTCCGGGCTCCAGCGCGGGGCGAAGGTCGGGTTGGTGCTCTGCGTCACCAGCTGCTGCTGCCCGGTGCCGATATCGTAGATGTAGATGCGCGGATTGCCGTCGAGATAGCTGAGGTACATCAGCCGCTTGTAATCGGGCGAATAGCGCGGGGTCAGCGCGGTCGCGCCGGCGCCGGTGATGAAGCGCAAATTGGCCCCGTCGCTGTCCATGATGGCCAGCCGCTTGGTCCGGTTGTCCTTGGGCCCCGTCTCCGCGATGAAGGCGACGCGGCTGTCGAAGAACGGGCTTTCGCCGGTCAGCCGCGAATAGACGAGGTCCGAACACTTGTGCGCGGCGCGGCGCCAGTCCTGCGGCTCGACCACCCAGCCGCTGCGGGCCAGTTCGTCCTGCAGGGCCATGTCGTAGAGATAGCAGCCGACGATCAGCTTGCCGTCGCCGCGAGCGCGGACATAGCCCTGCACCAGCATTTCCGCACCGCGGCTCGACCAGGTGGCCCATTGCGGATCGGTGATCTGCGGATAGCTCGGCCTGGGCAGGGCGTCGGGGCCGGTCGGCTTGAACAGGCCGTTGTTGCGCAGATTCGCGGTGATCACCCGCGCCAGTTCCACCCCGAGCGCGTCGGTGCCGCCGGCGCTGGCCTGGGTCGCGACATCGCGATCGGCAGCGAAGGCGGGGATGGCGATACCGACATCGTCGGCATTGAGCGTGCCGACCACTTCCTCGCGCGCGATGGTGCCCTGCGCCGGGGCCTCGCCCGTGGGATCGACGGTCGAGACGTCCTGCGCCGACAGGGCCGGAACGATGGCCGGGATCGCAGCGAAGAGGGCGATGGCGAGGGCTGGACGGGAAAGCTGCATGATCTACCTTTTCCTGAATTCGAACTCGTAGCTTTGCCACAGGTCATAACGGTCCGCCGGCAAGCCCGTAAAGGTCCCCACCTGGCGCAATGCGCGCACCGCGCATTCGCCGAAGATGCCGGCCTGCGCCGAATTGGCGGCGTTCTGGCCCGTGACGCGCGGCGCGTCCCAGCCCGACAGCTTGCCCGACTTGTCGAGCCGGAAGCTGACCACCGCGCGCAGCTTGTCGATATCGAGGCCCGACACGCGGCAACGGTTCCAGAACGGCGCCACCTGGCTGCCGATGCTGACCTTGATGTCGGCCTTCACCTCGGCCGTGCTGCCGCTGCTCTTGCCGAGATCGCCGAACTCGCTGTCGAAATTCGACTTTCCCTTGCCGTCCTTCTTGCCCGTCTCCGTGCCCTTGGACGTCTGCGATTTGCGGGTGTCGGTCGCCTGTTTCTGCGTCGCCTGCTTCTGGGTCGTGCGCGGCTGTTCGGCGGGCTTGGACCGCGTGGTGGGGCGCGGGCTGGGACGCGGATTGGGCCGGGCCGAAGTCGTCGGGCGAGGCCGGGGCTCGACGACGGGGCGCGGTTGCGGCTCCGCCACTATTTCCTGCGGCTCTTCTGGCTGCTCCACGATCTCCGGCGCGTCGGGCACGCCGAGCGCGGGCGCGCTGCCCGCTTCGCTGTCGCCGTCACCCAGCGTAACGGTCATCGTCCCGCTGGAACCGAGTGTCAGCCGGTCCTGGTTCTGGAACAGCAGCAGCGCCACCAGCAGCGCATGCAGCACCACCGCCACCCCGAGACCGAGGCCATCTTCACGGCGGAGAGCGGTTGTACCCATGATGAACGGCTATGGTGCTTCAGATGAACTGTTGGTGACCATCTGGACCGAGGTGAACCCGGCCCGGTTGAGCTCCCCCATCACCGCCATCACCCTGCCGTAGTCCAGCGTCCGGTCGGCGCGCAGCGTCACTTGCGGCGGCGTGCCGTCGGCCGAGGGGGCGATCGCCTCCAGCCCTTGCGCCAGCGCGCCGGGAGCCTGCGGCACATCGTCGATGTAGACGACGCCGTCATTGCCGATCGAAACCGAAACCTGTTCCGGCTCGTCGGGCAGCGGATTGGCGCGGCTGTCGGGCAGGTCCACCGGGACCCCGGCATTGAGCAGCGGCGCGGTGACCATGAAGATGATCAGCAGCACCAGCATGACGTCGACGAAGGGCGTGACGTTGATCTCCGCCATCGGCGCGCGTCGGCTGTTGCGCCCGCGCTTGCTCGAGAGGACACCCATCGCCATGTCAGCGGCTCCCTTCCCGTTCGTGCCCGAACACCATCACATCCGCTCCATTTCGCGGCCGAGGTTGGCGTGGAACTTGTCGGCAAAGCGCTGCAGGCGCGCCTCGTACTGGTTCACGGCAGCGCTGAAACGGTTGTAGGCAATGACGGCGGGGATGGCGGCGAACAGGCCGATGGCGGTCGCAAACAGCGCCTCCGATATCCCCGGCGCGACCACCGCGAGCGAGCTCGATTCCTGCTGCCCGATCTGGAAAAAGCTGTTCATGATGCCCCACACGGTGCCGAACAGGCCGATGAAGGGCGCCACCGAACCGGTGGTAGCGAGGAAGTTCAGTCGCGCTGCCAGGCTGTCGGCCTCCTCGGCAACCTGCCCCGCCATCGCTGCACCGATCCGTTGCGAGGCACCGTCGCGGTCCTTCAGCCCCTTGGCGGTCGAGCGTTTCCATTCATTCATCGCGGCCCCGGCAATGCGGGCGCTGGGAACATCCTTGCGGGCGTATTCGCGCATGATCGTCTCGAAGTCCTCCGCCTGCCAGAATTCCTTCTCGAACGCGGCCCCGTTCTTGCGCAGTCCCGACAGTCGCAGCGCGAAACCGATGATAATCATCCAGCTCCATATCGACGCCAGGATCAGGCCGATCATCACGACCTTGACCACAATGTCGGCATCCAGGAACAGCTGCAGCGGATCGAGCCGCGTCGGGGCGGCGGCAGCTAACAACGTCAAACTCATGCGGGAATTTCCTCGGACAGAACGGTCTGGAAGGCCGCGCGCCAGGCTTCGGGCTGGCGGCGCGGGCGGCCATCGGGGGCGACGAAACCGACGCGGAACACCGCCTCGGTCAGCAATTCGGTATCGCGATAGGCGCGCTGGTGCATCGTAACGCTCGCTGCCTTTATCTGGCTGCACCGCGTGTGAATGACGATATCGTCATCGAGCTTGGCCGGGCGGAAATATTTGAGCGACAGGTCCGCGACGGCGTAGGCGCCCTCACCCGCCTCGATCGCGGCACGCTGGTCGATGCCCAACATCCGCAGCACGTCCGACCGCGCGCGTTCGAACCAGCGCAGGTAGTTGGCGTGGTAGGTGATGCCGGAAAGGTCGGTGTCCTCGTAATAGACCCGTACCGCATAGAGATGCACGGCGCCAGCAAAGACGCCGCCGGGCCGCGGAAGGTCGGGAGGAAGGGCTGCCACCATGCTTAACGCCGCCCTTAGCGGAGCGGCGAGTCGCCTAGCAAGCGGCTTCGATGAAGCGACTCGGGGATACGATGGGCTGCAAGGCCCCCACTCCGCCATTGCACTCCCTTCGTCACCCCGGCCTCGATCCGGGGTGACGCTTTTCTTTGGGGAGTATTGCCAGGCCAGAAAAGGAGTGGGACCCCGGATCAAGTCCGGGGTGACGGAAGAATTAGGAGGTCCCTACCCGCGCCGCACGATCATCGGCCCCAGCGGATGGCCGCCGAAGATATGGACGTGCAGATGCGGAACTTCCTGGTGCCCATGCCCGCCGATGTTGGCGAGGAGGCGATAGCCCGGCTCGACCAATCCCTTCATCCGCGCCACTTCGCCCACTGCGCGCACGAAGCCGGCGATTTCCTCCGCCGATGCCTTGGCCGAGAAATCGTCCCAGCTGACATAGCGACCCTTGGGAATGACCAGCGTATGGATGTCGGCCTGCGGGTTGATATCTTCGAAGGCATAGGCCCACTCGTCTTCGTAGACCCTGGTCGACGGGATCTCGCCGCGCAGGATCTTCGCGAAGATGTTGGCGTCGTTATACGGATCGGTGGCGTCGATCGGCATCTATTCCGCTCCCCGCGAAGCTTTCTCGTCGAGACCGGACACGCCCTCGCGCCGGTCGAGCTCGGCCATCACCTCGGCCAAGGTCACGCCCTTGGCACCGAGCAGCACGGCAAGATGGAAGAGAAGGTCGGCCGCCTCGCCGGTCAGCTCCTCGGTGGTGCCCGTGAGCGCGGCGATCACCGTCTCGGTCGCTTCCTCGCCGAGCTTTTGCGCAATCTTGGCAAGGCCCTTCGAATGAAGCCTGGCCACATAGCTCGCGGCCGGGTCGGCCGTGCGGCGCGCAGCCACGGTCTGCTCGAGGCGAGAAAGGGTATCGGGGACGGGTTCCATGCCGGCGACCTTGGTTCAAACCCCGCGCGCTGGCAAGCCGGCAGCCCTTAGCGCGGCGTGCGCCTGCGCCACGGAATAGGTGCCGAAGTGGAAGATCGAGGCGGCGAGCACCGCACTGGCATGGCCTTCGCTGACGCCTTCGACCAGGTGCTCCAGCGTGCCCACGCCGCCGCTCGCGATGACCGGCACAGACACGCTGTCGGCGATGGTGCGGGTGAGCGCCAGGTCGTAACCCGCCCTGGTCCCGTCGCCATCCATCGAAGTGACGAGCAGTTCGCCCGCGCCCAGCTCCGCCACCAGCCCGGCATATTCGACCGCGTCGATGCCGGTCGGCTTCCGCCCGCCATGGGTGAAGATTTCCCATTTGCCCTCGGCCACGCGCCGCGCGTCCACGCTCGCCACCACGCACTGGCTGCCGAACTTCTCCGCGATTTCGCACACCAGTTCGGGCCGGGCGACGGCGGCGCTGTTGATCGCGACCTTGTCTGCCCCTGCCAGCAGCAGGGCGCGGGCATCCTCGACACTGCGCACCCCGCCGCCGACGGTCAACGGCATGAAGCACACCTCCGCCGTGCGCCGCACCACATCGAGCAGCGTCCCGCGCCCTTCGTGGCTGGCAGAGATGTCGAGGAAGCACAGCTCGTCCGCCCCCGCCGCATCATAGGCCCGCGCCTGCTCGACCGGATCGCCGGCGTCCTTGAGATCGACGAAGTTGACGCCCTTGACCACGCGGCCATCGGCAACGTCGAGGCAGGGAATGACGCGGATACGAACGGTCATCCTGCCCGCGCCCCCATCGCAATCGCCGCCGCCAGATCCAGCCGCCCTTCGTACAGCGCGCGCCCGGTGATGACCCCTTCGATCCCCTCATGCGCGTGGAGCGAAAGGATGTGGATGTCGTCCAAGCCCTTGACCCCGCCGCTGGCGATCACCGGGATATCGACCCTGCGCGCGAGGTCCACGGTCGCCTCGATGTTCACGCCCTTCAGCAGTCCGTCGCGGCCGATGTCGGTGAACAGCAGGCTGGCGACCCCGGCATCCTCGAAGCGCCTTGCCAGATCGGTCACCGGCACATCGGACACCTCGGCCCAGCCCTCGGTCGCGACCATGCCGTCCTTCGCATCGACCGCGACGACGATACCGCCGGGAAACTCGCGCGCCATGTCCTTAACGAATTCGGGGTCCTTGAGCGCCGCCGAGCCCATCACGACCCGCGCCACGCCGAGATCGAACCAGCCCTCGACCGCCTCGCGCGTGCGGATGCCGCCGCCCAGCTGCACATAGCCGGGGAAGGCCGCGACGATCGCCTCGACCGCATCGCGGTTCTCCGCCCGCCCGGCAAAGCTGCCGTCGAGATCGACCACATGCAGGTGCCCGGCCCCGGCCTCGGCAAACAGCATCGCTTGCGCGGCAGGGTTGTCGCCATAGACGGTGGCGCGGGCCATATCGCCCTCGGCCAGCCGCACGACTTCACCGCCCTTGAGGTCGATTGCGGGAAAGATGATCAAGGCTTCCACTCCAGGAAACGCGACAGAAGCCCCAGCCCGTAGGCCTGGCTCTTTTCGGGATGAAACTGCACGCCGACGATATTGTCGCGCGCGACCGCCGCCACCAGCCCGCCACCGTGGTCGGTCATCGCCAGCACATGCCGGCCTTCGCGGGCGTGGAAGTGGTAGGAATGGAGGAAATAGGCCTCGCCCGCCGCCACCAGCGCATGATTGCGGGCATGCGGCGTCAGCGCGACATCGTTCCAGCCCATGTGCGGCACCTTGACGCTCGGGTCGGCCCGCTCGACCAGCCGCACTTCACCGGGGATCCAGTCGAGCCCAAGGGTCTCGAGATGTTCGAGCCCGCGCGTTGCCAGCAACTGCATCCCCACGCAGATGCCGAGGAAGGGCGCGCCGCCGAGCAGCACCCGCTCTTCCAGAGCATCGACCATGCCGGTAACGCTGCGCAGCCCCGCCGCGCAGGCCCCGAAGGCGCCGACGCCCGGGAGCACCACCCGGTCGGCCTTGCGCACGAGGTCGGGGTTTTGGGTCACATTCACCCCATGCGCACCCGCCGCTTTCAGCGCGTTGTGCACAGAGTGAAGATTGCCCGCGCCGTAATCAACGAGGGCAATTACCTCACCCACCGAGCTGCCCCTTGGTGCTGGGGATCGCCCCGCCCTTGCG
Organism: Parerythrobacter aurantius; assembly: GCF_045291475.1. Classification (NCBI taxonomy): domain Bacteria; kingdom Pseudomonadati; phylum Pseudomonadota; class Alphaproteobacteria; order Sphingomonadales; family Erythrobacteraceae; genus Parerythrobacter; species Parerythrobacter aurantius. Next base: position 1,769,776 of record NZ_CP147985.1, on the reverse strand, counting down.
CGGGTCGAGTTCGACCGCCTGCCGCATCGCCCGGGCGAAGCCCTTGTAGATGCTTTCGCAGATGTGGTGGTTGTTCGAGCCGTAGATCAGCTCGATATGCAGCGTGATACCCGCGCTCTGGCTGACGGAATGGAACCAGTGCTCGATCAGCTCGGTGTCCCATTCGCCCAGCTTCTCCTGGGTGAAGCCCGCGCGCCAGACGAGATAGGGCCGCCCTGAGATATCCAGCGCCACCCGGCTCAGCGTTTCGTCCATCGGGCTGTAGGCCTGGCCGTATCGCCCGATCCCGCCCTTGTCGCCCAGCGCTGCGCTGAGCGCCTGCCCCAGCGCGATGGCGCTATCCTCGGTGGTATGGTGCTGGTCGACATGGAGGTCGCCCGCGACCTTCATCGTCACGTCGATCAGCGAGTGGCGGCTGAACTGTTCGACCATGTGGTCGAGAAAGCCGATCCCGGTCGATACGTCATAGGTTCCGGTCCCGTCGAGATCGACCTCGACGAGGATCCTGGTTTCCGCGGTATTCCGCTCGATTCTGCCGCTGCGCATGCGGGCCCGCTACAACCTAAGGTGGCGGACAGGCAAGCATTCTGCGCTTGACCCGCGCCGCGCGGCGAGCCACTTGAACCGCATGAGCGACGAGACCCCCGACAGCCTCATCCCCTACGACGAGATCGTGCAGGAAGCGCTGCGCGCCGTCGTCGGCCGCGTGCTCGGCGAAATCCAGTCGGGCGGCGGCGAGCTGCCCGGCAGCCACCATTTCTACATCACATTCAAGACCGGCGCGCCGGGCGTATCGATCCCGCGCCACCTTTCCGAGCGCTTCCCGGACGAGATGACCATCGTCCTGCAGAACAAGTTCTGGGATCTCGAAGTCAGCGACACCGCCTTTTCCGTCGGGCTCAGCTTCAACCAGGTGCCGGCCAAGCTGTTCGTGCCCTTCGCCGCGATCACCGCCTTCGTCGACCCGGCGGTCGATTTCGGGCTGCAGTTCCAGGCCACCGTCGCCGACATGGCGCCCGAACCGCATGACGACCCGGAAAACGACGAGGCGGAACAGCCCGCGCACCCGGCCGTTACCGAGAAGGACGACGGATCGAACGTCGTCACGGTCGATTTCGGCCGCAAGAAGTAACCGGCGCACCGGCACTCGCGGCGCCACGGAAGGGACCCATGGCCGCATCGCCAAAGCCTTCGCGCAGGAAAACAGCCGCAGGCGACGAGGCGCTCCCCGCTGCGGATGCGACCAGGCCCGATGATGCCGTAAGCAGTGCCGAAGATCCGGCCTTCCCCGGGCCCAGCCCCGATGCCGCCACCAACCTCGTCCTCGCTGACATACTGATCCGCGCGGGCGGCACCATCGTCCGCCGCGCGGTGGAGCGGAACCTGCTCAAGGGCCGGTTCGGCAAGGATACGGCGAAGGACATCATCGCCAACCGCAAGGCCCGCCAGACGCTGGCCGCCGCCGCTGCGGCGCAGCTCGCCACCCGCTCGGTGCCGGGTGCGGCCATGGTCGGCGCAGGAATCGGGCTGAAACTCCTGCTCGACCTCAGCAACCGCCGCCGCGCGCGCCTGCGCGGTCAACGCAAGCTGGCGGAACAGGCGAAAGACGAGAACTAGTGCGGTCGCCCGCTTGATTTCCCGCCCCCCGCCGGTGCAAGGACGCGCATGGCTCACGATCAATCCGACGCACTCAACAGGCGCGGCCTCCTCTTCATCCTCTCCTCGCCGTCGGGCGCGGGCAAGACCACCATCAGCCGCATGCTGCTGGGCGCCGACGACGCGATCGAGCTGTCGGTTTCGGCCACCACCCGCCCTCCGCGCGAAGGCGAGATCGACGGCGTCGACTACCACTTCGTCAGCGATGCGAAGTTCGATGCGATGGTGGAGGAAGACGACTTCTACGAATGGGCCGAGGTGTTCGGCAACCGCTACGGCACGCCCAAGGGCTATATCCGCCGCGGCCTGAAGGAAGGGCGCGACTTCCTGTTCGACATTGACTGGCAGGGCACCCAGCAGCTGAAGCAGAAGGACGAGCAGGACGTCGTCACCGTGTTCATCCTGCCGCCGACGCTCGAGGCGCTACGCCAGCGCCTGGAAGGGCGCGGGACCGACAGCGAGGACGTGATCGACCGCCGCATGGACCGCGCCCGGGCCGAGATCAGCCACTGGGCGGAATATGATTACGTGGTGATCAACGACGATGTCGACGCGTGCTTCGTGAAAGTGCGCGAGATTTTGCACGCCGAGCGGATGAAGCGCACCCGGCAGACCGGGCTGATCCCGTTTGTGCGGGGGTTGATGGGGTAGGGGTTAGCTGTTGGACGGCTTTGCGCCCCAATTTCGGACGTTCGAGCCCATTACACGAACGTGCACGAGCGGACCGGCATCTTTGCTCCTGTAATCAGCACCGCTAATGTTCGACTATGGGTGGTTAGCCGCCAACCTTGCGGGAGAACAAGTTCGGATCCGCTGAACGAGCAACATCAAGGGGATATGACAGCAGGACTACCTGCGAACCGTCACGCTGGCCCAGATAGAGAACCCAAATTTGGCCTACTGCGGGCGGCGGGATGCCATCGTCGCAAGCCGCGCTACTTCCACTACGTTCAATCGAAAAGCGCTGTGTTCTGGTAGCACCGCGAAGCACACGCTTTAGTTGAACAGTGCCCTTCCACGGGCGGTAATCCGGTCTGCGTTGCCCAGTGTAAGAGGCTTGCATCACTGTGACCAGAGCAACAGTATTCGCACCGGCTTTGGCAATGCGACTGCTTGGCGGAGCATTATACACACATGCTTCCGCAGAGTTGCTCGTCAACCCGACGACGAGCGCTGCCGCGATGAGATAATGCCGTATCATATTGAGGATATTAGCAGTGGCGGAAATGACCGCAAACGGGTCGTTTCCCGAACGGCAGCCTTTTTGCAGACGCGAGGGAAAGCTGCCAGGCTGCTTTCAAGACCGCGCATCAACCGTGCTTATGGCCGCAGTTGGGTGGGGAGGCGAATGGCGGCTTCCGTCGACCGAGATCATAAGCTGCTCATCATGGCCGCGGACTTCTCGTCAGCAGGCACGAAGGTCTCGATCCGAAGTGTGGCGAGTTCCACCTCGCCTGGCGAGGCAAGATGGGACATGATCGACACGACCGAAAGAATGCTGCGGTCGAATGCGTAGCGCTCGATCAGCACAGCAGGCGGTATCGCTGGCGCGGATGCAAATTTAACAGCGGCAGGATAGGCTTCGAGCCTGACCGTAATCGGCGCAAGTCTCGCATCGGTCGCTGCCTCAATGCGCAAGCGACGGAGCGTTTCCGGCACAACCTCTTCAGGATTGACCATCCATCGCGTCAGGCCCGCAGGATGGAGTGCAAGGTCGTAGATGTTCGGTCCTCGCGCTGGTGCCGTGGCGTGCCACAGATCCTCCCCCGGAGCGACACGGGCAAGAAGGCGTCGCAGCGCGCTGTTCGCGAGGATCAACGTCCCGCCGGGATCGAAAACATAAGTCGGCCACGGTGACAGCGTCTCGGCGACACGCTCGATGAACGATGGGTCGTATCCGGCGGTGACCGTCCTGTCAGCAGCAGGCACGAGCGCGGCGAGAAGGTGGCGCTGTTCCCAGCCACGCAGCCCCAGCGCCGCGATCAGCTTGCGAAGGCTCGTGTCACCGGGCCGCGCCCGTCCGGTCTCGAGAAAACTGACATGGCGCTGCGAAAGGCCGGCCCGGAGGGCCAGTGCTTCCTGCGACCAGCCACGGTGACGGCGCAGACGTGCGAGTGTGGTTCCGAAACTCATCGCGACCGTTTATGACGTCGAGGTAATTGTGTCGATTACCTTCTGCGGCGATGCAAAGGCCCAAGGAGGACAAGCAAATGATCGACATCTGGCGCACATGGATTGCCGCTTTTGACCGCGCTGCTGCAACGGGTGACTGGGATAGCCTGCGCCCGCTCGTCGACGACGACGTGACCTACACGGTTTCCGGTGTTCCCTTTGCCTGTCATCTGACAGGTGCGGACGCGGTGCTCGCCGGTTTCCGCAAATCCATCGAGGGCTTTGACCGTCACTTCGATCAGCGATGGTGGTTCGGGGTAGGAGTTCGCGAGTTCGGCCCTGATGTGGTCAGCGCGCGGGCGATGGGCGTCTATCGCCTCGGCGATCGGCCGCTGCTGTATTTCTCGGCGCCCAGCCTATGGCGATTTCGCGATGGCAAGGTCGCAATGATGCAGGATTGCTATGATCTCGCAGAAGCCGATGTTCAGGCGGCCCTTGGCTGGCTGGCAGAGCATGCGCCTCACCTCGATGCCAGTTACCTCTAGCGCAGCCGCTCTAGAGGATTCGTCGAACCGGTCGCAACAGCGTCAGGAACGGGGTCGTAAGCCGATTGTCGGCTTACACTGCTGTGAGCATCAAAAACGGACGGTCCGCAATCGGCCCAATTCCGGACCATTGCTCGACCCACAAATCCATTTTCCTACACGCCCCCGCCCCGCTACCACCGCGCCGCCGCCATGCCCCCACCTCGCCCGCAATCCCCGGCCGCCGCCACGAAGCCCCGCCTCACCCGCGGGGCTTTGTCGTATCTGGCGCCCGACTTTTGCAAAATTTCCATCGCGCCTGTGGGCGAGGTTCCTGAAGTTCGCGCTGTCGGGTTTTGGTGTGAACCCTTCGACAGGCTCAGGACAGGCTTTCGCGCCCCCACCCTCCGCCACACCCGTCGCAGCGCCCTTCACCACGGCTTTCGCACCGGTGTCGCGTGACATTAACATTCGGCCTGCTAATGCTCGCGCCAACCGATTGGACGAGAGGATCGCAGTGAGGCCGCAAGAGTTTGCCCCGGCGCAGTTGGCACAGGCAGAAGAGATCAACCCGCGCCAGCTGGCGCGCGAATTGAAGCCGTTCTACGAGCCGCGCCCCTTGCGCAGCTGGACCGAGCTGGCGATCACCCTCGCCCCCTTCATCGCGGTGTTCGGTGCCATGCTGTTCGCGGTCGAGCGCGGGTACTGGGCGGCGCTGGTGCTGGCGCCGCTCGCCGGGCTGCTGCTGCTGCGGCTGTTCATCATCCAGCACGATTGCGGCCACGGCGCCTTCTTCAAGAAGCGCGGCGGCAACGACTGGGTCGGGCGCGCATTGGGCGTGCTGACGCTGACCCCCTATGACTGCTGGCGGCGGGCCCATGCGCTGCACCATGCGGCGACGGGCAATCTCGACGCGCGCGGCTTCGGCGATGTCGATACGCTGACGGTGCGCGAATATTTCGAAGGCAGCCGGTGGAAGCGGCTCGGCTACCGGCTCTATCGCCATCCGGTGGTGCTGCTCGGACTGGGGCCGGCCTACCTCTTCCTGCTGCGCCACCGCCTGCCGATCGGGCTGATGCGCGAAGGCAAGGAGTACTGGATCAGCTCGATGGGCAGCAATGCGGCGCTCGCGGGGGTGTTCGCGGGGCTGATTTATGTGTTCGGGCTGGCTGCAGTGGCGGCGGTGTTCTTCCCCGTGCTGCTGACCGCGGCGAGCATGGGGGTGTGGCTGTTCTACATCCAGCACCAGTTCGAGGATGCCCATTGGGACCGCAAGGGCGAGTGGGAGTTCCACGAGGCCGCGCTGGCGGGCAGCACCTACCTGCACCTGCCGGCATGGCTGCGCTGGTTCACCGGCAACATCGGTATCCACCACGTCCATCACCTGGCGAGCCGGATCCCGTTCTACCGCCTGCCCGAGGCGCTGCGCGCGCACCCGCGGCTGGCCGAACTCAACCGCTTCACCCTGCGCCAGACCATCAAGCCGATGATGCTGGCGCTGTGGGACGAGCAGCAGCGCAAGCTGGTGACCTTCCGCGAGGCGCGGCGGCTGAAGGCTTTAGCTCTAGCGTCCTGACGGGTCGACGAAGTTGCCCGCGCCGACATTGGCGTTGACCACCCCGCCGTCGATCGCCAGCGTCGTGCCAACGACATAGTCGCCCGCACGGCTGAGCAGGTAGATCGCGCCGGCCGCCATGTCTTCGGTCACGCCGACCCGGCCCGAGGGTATGCCGCGGGCGGAGGCCTCGGGGTTGTCGCGCGCGGCGCGGTTCATGGCGCTGGGGAAGGCCCCCGGGCCGATGCCGTTGACGATGATGTTGTCCTTGACCAGCTCCGCCGCCATTCGCCGGGTCAGGTGGATCAGCCCGGCCTTGGACGCCTGGTAGGGGTAGGTCGGCCAGGGGTTCGACTTCATCCCGTCGATGCTGGCGATCATCAGCACCTTGGCCGGCCGTTCCGCCGTCGCCGCCGCCTTGAGCAGGGGATGGAGCTTCTGGGTCAGGAAGAACGGGGTCTTGACGTTGAGATCCATCGTCCGGTCCCAGCCGGCCTCGGTGAACTCCTCGAAGGGTTCGCCCCAGGCGGCACCGGCGTTGTTGACCAGCAGGTCGAGCTTGCTCTCCCGCTTGGCGAGTTCGTCGGCCAGCGCCTTGATCCCGTCCATCTGGCTGAGGTCGGCGGGAATGCCGATGACCTTCTCGCCCAGCTCGGCGCAGGTTTCCTCGATCTCGTTGACCTTGCGGGCGCTGATATAGACGCGCTCGCACCCGGCCGCGAGCAGGCCTTCGACGATCATCTTGCCGATCCCGCGGCTGCCGCCAGTGACCAGCGCCACACGGCCCTGCAGGCCGAACAGCTCGTTGAGTTTCATCATCGTCTCTCTCCCGCTCAGTAACCCTGCAATTCCGCCACGCGGTTGGCGTGGTAATAGGCATCGCCCAGGAACTCCTGCAGCGCACGGTCGCGCTTCATGTAGAGTCCGATGTCGTATTCGTCGGTCATGCCGATCCCGCCATGCATCTGCACGCCTTCGCGCACCGCGAGGCCGGCGGTCCTGGCGACCTTCGCCTTGGCGACCGAGGCCATGAGCGAGGCTTTCTCGCTGCCGCCGTCGAGCAGTTGCTGTGCCTTGATCACCGCGGCTCGCGCGATCTCGACTTCGGAATAGAGATGCGCCGAGCGGTGCTGGAGCGCCTGGAACTCGCCGATGACCTTGCCGAATTGCTTGCGCTGCTTGATGTAATCGACCGTCATGTCCATCGCCCCGCGCGCGACGCCGACGCCCTCGGCAGCGCTGCCGACGCGGCCCGCATCGAGCATGGCGTTCAGCACGGCGCGGCCATTGTCGACGTCGCCGATCACCGCGTCGCCATCGAGCTCGACACCGTCGAACTTCGTATGCGTCGCCATCGAGCTGTCGACCAGCCGCACGGCGTCGTGGCTCATGCCCGCCGCATCCCTGGGCACGGCAAACAGGGTGATGCCGTCGGCATCGCCGTCCGAACCGGAGGTCCGTGCCGCCACGACCAGCATGTCGGCGCTGGACCCGTGGACGACGAAATCCTTCTGGCCGGAAAGCTTGAAGCCATTGCCCGAACGCTCGGCGCGGCACTTTATGGTTTCGGGGCGGTGCTTGGCCCCTTCGTCGATCGCCACGGCGAAGACGCTCTTGCCCTCGATCAGGCCCGGCAGGTAGCGGCCCTTGAGGTCGTTGCTGCCATGCTTGAGTGCAGTCGCCGCCAGGACCGAGGAGGTCAGGAAAGGCGACGGGGTCAGGTTGCGGCCGATTTCCTCGAGCACGATCCCCGCCTCGACGTGGCCCATGCCCAGCCCGCCGTCTTCCTCGTCCACTATGATGCCGGTGAAGCCGAGTTCGGCCATCTGTTCCCACAGGCCGTGGCCGAAGCCGTCCTTGCAATTGCGGTCGCGCCAGTGGCGCAGCTGCTTCGCGATGCTGCCTTCCTCGGCCATGAACTGCGCCGCGGTTTCGGCCAGCATGGCCTGATCTTCGTTATGATACAGGGGCATTTGAATCTCCCTCTCCCCTTCAGGGGAGAGGGCCGGGGAGAGGGGAATGTCGCCCCGGCCCTATGAATTTCTATGAGTTGGGGGGTTAATCCCCTCTCCCAACCCTCTCCCCTGAAGGGGAGAGGGCTACTAGGCTCCCGGCAGGTCGAGGATGCGTTTGGAAATGACGTTGAGCATGACTTCGCTCGTGCCGCCTTCGATCGAGTTGGCCTTGGTGCGCAGCCAGCCCCGCGCGGCCTTGCCGCCGCCGGTCTCCTCGCTTTCCCATTCGAGCGCCCGGCTGCCGCCCGCGCTCATCACCAGTTCGTGTCGGCGCTTGTTGAGCTCGGTCCCGGCGTATTTCATCATGTTCGGCTGGGCCGGATGCGCCTTGCCGACCTTGATCTCGTCGAGGAACTTCTCGCCCATCGCGCCATAGGCCAGCGCATCGACATCGAACATCGCCAGTTCGGCACGCAGGACCGGGTCGATCTCGCCCGCGCTGCGGCTGAGCGCCGCGCCGATGGTGCCGGTGTTGCCCCCGTCCGCGCCCGAGATCATCTCGCGCTCGTGGCCGAGCAGGTACTTGGCGACGTCCCAGCCGCGATTGATCTCGCCGACATAGCCCGGCACGTCTTCGCCATAGCTCTTCGGCACCTTCACATCGTCGAAGAAGGTTTCGCAGAACGGGCTGTTGCCGCTGATCAGCAGGATCGGCTTGGTCGAAACGCCAGGGCTCTCCATGTCGTACAGCATGAAGGTGATGCCCTGATACTTGTTCTCCTTGTCGGTGCGGACGAGGCAGAAGATCCAGTCGGCCTTGTCGGCATAGGAGGTCCAGATCTTCTGGCCGTTGACGATCCAGTAATCGCCCTTATCCTCGCCATAGGTCTGCAAGGAAACGAGGTCGGAGCCGCTGCCCGGTTCCGAATAGCCCTGGCACCAGCGGATTTCGCCGCGGGCGATTTCATTGAGGAACTTCTTCTTCTGCCCCTCGGTCCCGAAGTGCAGCAGCGCCGGGCCGAGCATCCAGATCCCGAAGCTGGAGAGCGGCGGGCGCGCGCCGATCGCGGCCATTTCCTCGCGCAGCACCTTGGCTTCGGCTGGCGAGAGCCCTGCCCCGCCGTATTCCTTCGGCCACGCGGGGACGGTGTAGCCCTTGGCGACGCAGGCTTCGAACCATGCCTTCTGCGCATCGTTCTTGAAGGTCGCCTTGCGGCCGCCCCAGTAGATATCGCCGTCGTCACGCACCGGCTCGCGCATTTCCGGGGGGCAATTCGCCGCCAGCCAGGCGCGGGTTTCGCTGCGGAAAGTCTCTAGATCGGACATGTTCCGACTCCTCTCATAGTCTCGAACTTGACGCTTACGTTAAGTTGATTCGACCCTCGCCTGCAAGCGCCGTCTGCCCGCCCCGCCTTGCCGTAGCGTCACCCGAAAGCGCGTTGACGCGCACGTAAGCAGGCGTAAGCTGGTTGCAAAATGAAATGGGCCACAGGGCAAGGGAGAGACAGCCATGCGATTCACCGGCAAGACGGTGGTCATCACCGGTGCAGCGTCGGGCATCGGTCTCGAAAGCACCCGCCTGTTCGCCCGCGAAGGCGCGACCGTTTACGCCGCCGATATCAATGATGAGGTCGGCAAGGCGCTCGAAAGCGAGATCGACGGCGATGTCCGTTACCAGCACTGCGACGTCTGCTCGACCGAGGAGATCAAGGCGCTGATGGACCGCGCCGCTGCGGAAACCGGCGGTATCGACGTGGTCTTCAACAACGCCGGCGCGGGCGGAGCGCGCGGCAAGATCCACGAAATCGAACCGGGCGACTGGGACCGGACGATGGACCTGCTGCTGCGCTCGGTCGCGTTCGGCATCCGCTATGCCGTGCCGCACATGATGGGTCGTCCGGGCGCGGCGATCGTCAATGTCTCCAGCGTCGCCGCCGTCGGTCCGGGCTATTCGCCCACCGCCTATGCCGTGGCCAAGGCCGGCGTGCTCCACCTGACCAAGATGGCCGCCGCCGACCTCGCGCAGTTCGGCATCCGCGTGAACGCGATCCAGCCGGGCTTCATCAACACCAACATCTTCACCAGCTCGCTGGAGATTCCCGACGAGCAGAAGGAGATGGCCAAGGGCTTCATCGCCCAGATGAGCAGCAACGCCCAGCCGGTGAAGCGCGGCGGCCAGCCGCGCGACATTGCCGAGGCCTGCGCCTACCTCGCCAGCGAGGCGGCCGGCTTCGTCACCGGCACATCGCTGATCGTCGATGGCGGCATCACCATCGGCCCGCGCGAAAGCTGGGACGTGGAAGCGCCGAGCGCCTTCGAAATGCTGCTTAAGCTGGAAGAACAGGCCAAGGCGGCGGCGGCCCAGCCCGCCGACTGACACCAACACGGGGCTTGGCGCGCACCGCGCCGCGTGCCACGGTCGCCCGACAAGACTCGATACGAACGACAGGAAGAGAGAGGCAATCCCATGGATTTCGAACCCACCGAACGGCAGGCCTACTGGCGCGACCGCGTCAAGAATTTCATCGACGCGCATGTCCGGCCCGCCGTGCCGACCTACAAGCAGCAGGACGCCGAGGGCGACCGCTGGAAGGTCATCCCTGTCGTCGAGGAACTGAAGGCCAAGGCCAAGTCCGAAGGCATCTGGAACCTGTTCATGCCGCCGCGCAACGACGGCCACCACCATGTCGACGAGAGCTATGAATTCGAAGGGCCGGGCCTGACCAATCTCGAATACGCGCTCTGCGCCGAGGAAATGGGCCGCGTCGGCTTCGCCAGCGAAGTGTTCAACTGCTCCGCGCCCGACACCGGCAACATGGAAGTGTTCCACCGCTACGGCACGCGCGAACAGAAGGACAAGTGGCTGACCCCGATCATGAACGGCGAGATCCGCTCCGCCTTCCTGATGACCGAGCCCTTCACCGCCTCCTCCGACGCGACCAATATCGAAACCCGGATCGAGCGCGACGGCGACGAATATGTCATCAACGGCCGCAAGTGGTGGTCGTCGGGCCTCGGCGATCCGCGCTGCAAGGTCGCCATCGTCATGGGCAAGACGGACTTCTCCGCCGGGCGCCACGCCGCGCAATCGATGCTGCTGATGCCGCTGGAAAACACGCCCGGCGTCAACATCCTGCGCCACCTGCCGGTTTTCGGTTACGACGATGCGCCGCATGGCCACATGGAAGTGGAAATGAAGGACGTCCGCGTTCCCGTGACCAACATGCTGCTTGGCGAAGGCCGCGGGTTCGAGATCGCGCAGGGCCGCCTCGGGCCGGGCCGCATCCACCACTGCATGCGCACCATCGGCGTCGCCGAAGAGGCGCTGGCCAAGATGTGCCGCCGCCTGCAGGAACGCGAAGCCTTCGGCAAACCGATCTACAAGCACTCGGTCTGGGAAGAGCGCGTCGCCCGCGCCCGTATCGACATCGACATGACCCGCCTGCTCTGCCTCAAGGCGGCCGACATGATGGACAAGGTCGGCAACAAGAACGCCAAGCAGGAAATCGCCATGATCAAGGTGCAGGCGCCCAACATGGCGCTGCGCATCATCGACGATGCGATCCAGGCGCATGGCGGCGGCGGCGTTTCCGAGGACTACGGCCTCGCCAGTGCATATGCCCACCAGCGCACCCTGCGCCTGGCCGACGGCCCCGACGAAGTCCACGCCCGCACCATCGCGCGGATCGAGTTTGCCCGCCACCTGCCCGAAGCCGGTCCCACCGCCAACGCCCTGCGCGACGGCAAGGCCCCGACCATGGGCAACGACAATGCCTTCAGCTCGGGCGACATGGGCGTGGCGCGGTAAGCATTCTCCCCTCCCGCAAGCGGGAGGGGAGAAACGAGGAGAGACAAATGGCGAAAGCCGCAATCCTGAAACAGGTCGGCGGGCTCACTATCGGTGAGGTCGAACTTGCCGATCCCGGCCCGCACGAGGTCCTGATCGACACCAAGGCCTGCGGGCTGTGCCATTCGGACCTGCACTTCATCGAAGGCGCCTATCCGCACCCGCTCCCGGCCATTCCCGGCCACGAGGCGGCGGGCGTGGTCCGAGCGGTGGGCAGCGAAGTGAAGACGGTGAAGCCGGGCGACCATGTCGTATCCTGCCTCAGCGCCTTCTGCGGCCACTGCGAATTCTGCGTCACCGGCCGCATGGCCCTGTGCCTCGGCGCCGACACCCGCCGCGCGCCCGATGCCGCCCCGCGCATCATGCGCGCCGACGGCAGCGGGCCGGTCGGCCAGATGCTCAACCTGTCGGCCTTCTGCGAGCAGATGCTGATCCACGAACACGCCTGCGTCGCGATCGACAAGGACATGCCGCTCGACCGCGCGGCGGTGATCGGCTGCGCGGTGACGACCGGGGCGGGCACGATCTTCAACGCCTGTTCCGTGGTCCCGGGCGAGACCGTGGCAGTTGTCGGCTGCGGCGGGGTAGGCCTTGCCGCCATCAACGCCGCCAAGATTGCAGGGGCCGGCAAGGTCATTGCGATCGACCCTATCGCCGAGAAGCGCGAGCTCGCGCAAGTCCTCGGCGCGACCCATACGGTCGATGCCATGGCCGGCGATGCCGTTGACCAGGTGATGAAGATCAGCGGCGGCGGCGTGCACCATGCCATCGAAGCCGTCGGCCGGCAGGCTAGCGCCGACCTCGCGGTCAAGGTGCTGCGGCGCGGCGGAACCGCGACGATCCTCGGCATGATGCCGCTCGACTGCAAGGTCGGGCTCGGCGCGATGGATCTGCTCAGCGGCAAGAAGCTGCAGGGCGCGATCATGGGGATGAACCACTTCCCGGTCGACCTGCCGCGCCTCGTCGATTTCTACATGCGCGGCCTGCTCGATCTCGACACGATCATCGCCGAGCGCATCCCGCTCGAAAAGATAAACGAGGGCTTCGAGAAGATGAAGCAGGGCACATCGGCCCGGAGCGTGGTGGTGTTCGACTGATGACGGAACAAGCGCAGCCAATCGATTTCGACAAGGTAATGGTCGGTACCATCGAGGTGCCGGAGGCGGACCGGCTCGATTTGGGTCGGCTGACCGCCTGGTTCGAGGCCAATGTCGATGGGTATGAAGGGCCGATAAGCTACACCAAGTTCAAGGGTGGCCAGTCGAACCCGACGTACCGCATCGACACACCCAGCACCTCCTACGTCCTGCGCCGCCAGCCTTTCGGCAAGCTGCTGCCGAGCGCCCATGCGGTCGACCGCGAGTACGCCGCCATGACGGGGCTCTATCCCACCGGCTTCCCTGTTCCGCGCACCTACGGCCTGTGCGAGGACCCGGAAGTCATCGGCTCCAAGTTCTTCGTCATGAGCCTCGCCGACGGCCGTTCGCTGTGGAACGGCGCATTGCCCGGATGCTCGAACGAAGACCGGCGCGAGCTCTACAATTCGCTGATCGACACCATGGCGGACCTGCATACGAAGGATCCTCAGGCCATCGGCATGGGCGATTTCGGCAAGCCCGACGATTACTGCGCGCGCCAGATCAATCGCTGGACCAAGCAGTACAAGCTCTCCGAAACCGAGCACCAGCCCAAGATGGAGCGGATGATCGAGTGGCTGCCGGGTTCGATCCCGCCGCAGCATGGCAGCTCGGTCGTCCATGGCGACTACCGGCTCGACAACGTCATCTTCCACAAGACCGGGAACCGCGTCATCGCGGTGCTGGACTGGGAACTGTCGACGCTGGGCGATCCGATCGCCGATTTCAGCTATCTGATGCTCAACTGGAAGAATGCCTCCGACGGACGCGCGGGTCTTGCCGATGTCGACACCGCCGCGCTGGGCATCCCGTCAATGGAGGAAGCGGTCGAACGCTATGTCGCGCGGACCGGTTTCCCGGTGCCGCCGATGGACTGGTATTTCGGCTACAACCTGTTCCGGCTTGCAGGCATCATGCAGGGCATCAAGAAGCGCGTCATCGACGGCACCGCCTCCTCCGCCCATGCCAAGAGCATGAGCGAGCGGGTCACGCCGCTGATCGAGCGGGCATACGACTTCCTCGTTGCGGCAGGAATGCCGGAATAGGAATCTAGAACTCCTTGATCCAGCGCATCACGACTCCCCGATCGTCGGGCACGTCGGCGTAATGCCCGGGATCGCGGCGATAGAAAGCGCTGGCAGCCATGTCCCCGCCGAGCAGCTCGCCGCGCCAGGCCAGTTCCCCGAGTAGCTCGCGCCCGCCGGGTGACAGGTTCAGCCGCCGCACGTCGAAGGTGGCGCTTTCGACGGTGTAATCATAGGCAACCGGCAGGTCGAGACGTAGGCCGCCGCTCTCTACCCGCAGCGGCTGCGCCAGCCTGAAACCGAGCGTATCGCTCCGCTGCAGGACTCCTTGCCGCACGATATCGAACGCCCAGGCGGTGCTGGCAAGATCCGACCCTGCCGAGATCGCCCCGGAACGGCGCGCGCGGGTGAAGCCTTGACGAGCCTCCGCGCCGACCCACCAGCCGGGGGCAACATCGATCCCGACGGAGGCGTCGACAAACAGGCTGTCGGCACCGCCCGCACCGAAGGCATCGTGGAAATAGCCGCCCAGTACCGTCCGGTCCTCGCGCAGCCAGTCGACGCTGACGACCGCCTGCACCGGGCCGAAGCGGCGATCTGCGGCGACGCCCAGCCGGGCGATCCCGTAGCGTTCACGATCGCGCGATTGCACATCGTCGGCCTGTCGCCGGGTGCCGAGCAGCGCTTCCCCCGTGGTGCCCGTTACCGTCAGGCCGGTCGCACCCAGATCGCGCCGGATGGCGACCGAACCCTGGTCGGCTCTCAGGAAGCCGCTATCGCCGGTTGCATCACCGGCAATCAGGAAAGCCGGGCGCCGCTTGCCCTGCAAATGCGCCGCTAGCCCGTCAGACGATTGCGAGAATGCAAAGCCCAGCTGCATGTCCGGGGCGATCCGCAAGGCCACTTGCCCCGCCAGGACCCGCGCCATCTCCGCATCCCTGCCGCTGAGGAAGAGCGGCGATGCCGCCGATCCGAAGGCGGGCCGCGCTTCGGCATCGATGGTGAAGGCCATGGAGACAGTCTCGTTGCCCGCCGACACCCGGCGTCCGCCGAGCTGCACTGCACCCTCCAGCCGGGGCACAATGGCCGCGCCGCGCAGCCGCGTCCCGAGATCGTAATTATAGGCGCGGCGATAACTGTCGAGAACGACGGAGCTGAGCGACTGGCCACCGAGCGCGTCCCCCATGGCCGCCGAAGCGGTGCCGGTGTCGTTGCCCAGTTCGATGGCCACGGCGCTGCCGGCCAGCGTGGTCGTACCCTGCGGCGACACGGCGCGGGCAATATCGAGGATGCCCCGTCCGAAGGTGGCATCGGTTCCGGCCGCACCGGCATCGCGTGCCGTGTCGAGCAGGATGCGCACGATTTGCTGGCCGGTCAGGTTCGGAAAGGCCTGCTTGAGCAAGGCCACTGCCCCTGCCACCTGAGGCGCGGAAAAGCTCGTGCCGGAAAACAGCGTGACGAAGCGATTGCCGCTGGAATCGGTGGTGATTTCCAGCTGCCCGTCTTTGTAGACGCAGCAAATGCGTTCGCCGCGCGCGGCAATGAAGGAGGCCGCGTCATTGCCGGCCCGGTTGCTGAATCCGGAGAACTGCCCGTTGTCGTCCACCGAGCCGACGATGATGACGTTGCTGCCACCTGCCGCCAGGATACCGCTGGCGAAGGGATCGGGCTGGTCGGGCGGAATGGCCGGGTCGCTGCCGTCGCCCGAATTGCCGGCGGAGACCACGACGACGACCCCGGCAGCCGAAGCGCGCCGCACCGCGTCGATCAGCACCTGCGTCGGACGGCTCCCGCCGAGGCTGAGGTTCACGACCGCCGCCCTGCTGGCAATGGCCTGGTCGACGCCGCTGGCGATATCGCGGTCGAAGAACTGGCAACCGGCCAGGTCGCCGTCGGTTTCGGTCGCCGTGCAACTGCCGGGCCGGTCGGCCCGCAGGACCAGCACCCTCGCGTCGAAAGCGATGCCGAGGATGCCGGTATTGTCGCGCGCGGCCGCCGCAACCATGGCGACATTGGTGCCATGGTCGTCGATCGCGTCGAAGCCCGCATTGCCAGCGACGTCGCGCGAATCCGGGTGGATCCGGCCGGTGAATTCGGGACTGTCGCGATCGATTCCCGTATCGACGATGGCAATCGTCTCGTTCCGGCCGGTGATGCCGCGGCTCCAGGCGGTCACCGCCCCGTGGAACTCCGGCCCGTCGGACTGGCGCAATTCCTGCGTGTTGAACGACGCCGTCGGTGTCGGGGTCGGCGTGGGGGTCGGCGTTGGTATGGGCGTCGGCGAAGGAGCAGGCGGCGGCGTACTGACAGGCGGCGGCCCGCCCCCACCCCCGCAAGCTGCCAGGGCAAGGCACAGCCCAAGCCCCAAACCGTTCAACCAGCGCGACGACCCTGCACTTGTAACCATGTGGCGACCCTTCCGTTCGGAAACGTTTGACGGAAACATCCTAAAGATTGGCTGAACTAGCGGTTGGATTATACAAAAAACCCGCCCGCTTGCCCTGCCGGTCAGAGACGACTAGCAGCCTGTCCAGCTCCTTTCCTACCAGCAACGGATTTCCTGCCATGACCGATCTCCAGACCGTTATCGAGCAGGCGTGGGAGAACCGCGCCAACATCAGCGCGGACAGTCGCGATGTCGCGGATGCGGTCGAGACGGCCTTGGCCATGCTCGATGACGGCAGTGCCCGTGTGGCGCAGCCTGACGGTGCTGGCGGTTGGCAGGTCAACCAGTGGCTCAAGAAAGCCGTCCTCCTGTCGTTCCGACTGCGCGAAAACGCGGTCATGGAAGGCGCCGTTGGCGCGCCGGCGTTCGACAAGGTACCGAGCAAGTTCGAAGGTTGGGACGATGCGCGCTTCCGTGAAGCGGGCTTCCGCGTGGTGCCGGGTGCGATCGCCCGCCGCGGCGCGCATATCGGGAAGAACGTCGTTCTGATGCCGAGCTTCGTCAACATCGGCGCCCATGTCGGCGACGGGACCATGATCGACACCTGGGCCAGCGTCGGCAGCTGTGCGCAGGTCGGCGCCAATTGCCACATCTCTGCGGGCGCAGGCATCGGCGGGGTCCTGGAGCCTCTGCAAGCCAACCCCACGATCATCGGCGACAACTGCTTCATCGGTGCCCGCTCCGAAATAGTCGAGGGCGTTATCGTTGGCGAAGGCTGCGTGGTGGCGATGGGGGTCTTCATTACCCAGTCGACCAAGATCGTCTACCGCGACACCGGCGAAGTGATCCGCGGGCACATCCCGCCCTATTCGGTCGTCGTGCCCGGCTCCATGCCCGGCAAGGACGGCGGCCCGGGCCTTGCCTGCGCCGTAATCGTAAAGACGGTCGATGCCCAGACCCGCGAGAAGACCGGTATCAACGATTTGCTCCGCGACTGAGGAACGGCTATCCTGCCGGGGCGTTGCCGACAGACAGTTTCAACGCACCATAGGAGGGTAGCATGTCCACTCAGGATCCCGACGGCACAATCCACATCGAAGATGAAGAGGCGACCGGCGCGGTCAAGACGGGGCATATGCGGTGGGTGCTGGGCATCAGCCTGTTGCTCGCAATCGTGGCGATGTCGATCGTCTGGATCGTTCCGGCACTTACGTCTAACAATGAAGTGGACGCGACTTCGCGGGTAGGCGACGTCCCCGGAGAAGCCGAGTGAGCAGTTCGAACAGCTTCCGCACCGGCCAGAACGTGACTTGGAAGTGGGGCAGCGGAACTGCCGAAGGCAAGATCGAGGAACGCTTCGAACGCGAGGTCACCCGCAAGCTCAAGGGCAGCGAAGTGACCCGCAAAGGCGACAGCGAGAACCCGGCCTACCTGATCAAGCAGGACGACGGCGACAAGGTGCTGAAACTGGGGTCGGAGCTTTCCGCTTCGAACTGACCAACGCCCGACTGGGGACGGATCAGCCCGCGTCGCCCGCAGGTGACTCGATCGGTGGCGCGGCGCGGAGCGAGTCCCGCGTCGCTTCGGCAGCCCGCATCACGCGCATCATGTTGCGGGAGGAAATCTTCTCGAGATCCGACTGGCTGTAGCCACGCCGCGCAAGTTCGGTGAAAAGTGCGGGGTAGCCGGACACGTCTTCTGCCCCGACAGGGCCGGACGGCATGCCGTCAAAATCCCCGCCGATGCCGATCGCATCGATGCCCGCCACTTTGCGGACATGATCGATATGGTCCGCCCAGTCCGAAACTGCCGCTTTGGGGAGCGGATTGGCATCATCCCATGCCTTGAGCCGGGCGGCCACCTCGCCCGGCTGCCCCTGCCAAAGGGCCTTGAGGCGCGCCTCTTCCGCCGCGCGGTTGGCATTCCATTGCCGCGCACCTTCGTCGAGGAAGCCGGGCAGGCCCACTACCATCACGATTCCGCCGTTCTGCTTCAACCGTGCCAGAACGGTATCGGGCACGTTGCGCGCATGGCCATTGATGGCTCGCGCGCCGGAATGGCTGAAAATGACGGGCGCTGTCGCAACATCGAGCGCATCCATCATCACCTTTTCGCTCACGTGGCTGAGATCGACCAGCATCCCGATGCGGTTCATTTCCCGCACGACATCCTTGCCGAAGGCGGTCAGGCCGCCATTCTTTGGCTCGTCCGTGGCACTGTCGGCCCAGCTCAGCGTCTTGGAATGGGTCAGCGTCATGTAGCGCGCGCCCATCGCATACATTTGCCGCAGGACCGCAAGGCTGGAGCCGATCGAATGGCCGCCTTCCATGCCCATGAGCGAAGCGATCCTGCCGGCCTTCATCGCCCGCGCCACGTCATCGGCCGAAAGGGCCAGTTGCAGCCTTTCTGGATAGCGCGCGATCAGGCGCTTGGTGACGTCGATCTGCTCGACGGTTGCCTGGACCGCTTCCGGTTCTGTCAGCGCGGCGCTGACATAGACGGACCAGAACTGCGCCCCTACCTGCCCCTTGTCGAGCCGCGCGAGATCGGTGTGCATCACCCGCGAACCGTCTTCCTCGCCGGTGTCGGTCGTATCCTCGAAGTCGAAGGAGCCGATGACGTTGCCGAACCGGCCCCGCAACTGGATCGGGACGTCATTATGGCCATCCCATACCGGCGCGGCCTCGAGTGCAGCCGCGGCGGTTTCTTCCGGCGTCTTTGCCGCCAGCGGGGCTGCGAGAAACAGCAGGGGCGACAGCAGTGCGGCAGCTTTCATCATGAAACTCCGTGGCATTATGGGTGGGCGGACACTAGCTACTGGAAAAGAGCGCGCAAGGATTTGGTGTGCGCCAACCGGCGAGGAGAATACACATGGCAATCGAAGCACGCTGGAACGGCCAGGTTATTGCCCGCAGCGATGACACCGTGGTGGTCGAGGGCAATCACTATTTCCCGCGAAGCGATGTAGATGCTTCGTTCCTCGAAGACAGCGCCACCACCACCCGCTGCCCCTGGAAAGGCACAGCGAACTACCATTCGCTCGTCGTCGGCGGCGACACCAACCGCGATGCCGCCTGGTACTACGCCGAGCCCCTGCCTGCGGCGGCAGAGATAGCGGGCCGGATCGCATTCTGGAAAGGCGTGGAGGTCGGCCCGCGATGACCACGGCGGAAGCGCTGATCGAACGGCTGGAATTGCAACCACACCCGGAAGGCGGCTGGTATGCCGAGACCTGGCGCGCACCCGCGCTTGAGGGAGAGCGTGCGTCGTCGACGGCCATCCATTTCCTGCTGGAGGCGGGCCAGTCTTCGCATTGGCACAGGGTCGACGCGGCGGAGATATGGTTGTGGCATGCAGGCGATCCTCTTGAGCTATCGCTTTGTGCGCCTGACGAACCGCCACCCGAGACTTTGACGCTGGGCGCGGATGTGCTCGCCGGCCAGCAGCTGCAGAAGGTGATCCCGCCAGGCTGGTGGCAAGCTGCACGCCCGCTTCCGGGCCCGTCGGGCTTCGCGCTGGTGTCGTGCGTAGTCGCGCCCGGGTTCGACTTTGCCGGGTTCGAACTGGCGGCTCCGGACTGGTCGCCCGGCCGGTGATACGGACCTGCCTGCGGTGGCTGCTGGCGGTGTTCTACCTCGCAGCGGGGGTGTTGCACCTCGTAGCACCCTTGCCGTTCCTGAGCATCACGCCGGGCTGGGTGCCCTGGCCCGGAGCGGTAGTGGCTTTGACGGGCGCAGCAGAAATCGCCGGGGCCATCGGCCTAGCGCAGTCCCGTTCATTGCGATGGAGAAGGGCGGCAGCCATCGGTCTGGCCATCTATGCCGTTTGCGTGTTCCCCGCCAATATCAACCATTTCGCGATCGATATGGCGCGCGAGGACGGCGGATTGGGTCTCGCCTATCACGTGCCCAGGATGTTCGCACAGCCGCTTATCGTCTGGCTGGCGCTGTGGGCGGGCGAAGTGACCGACTGGCCCTTCACCCGCCGCACGCAATAGCAGACTTAGCTGAGGTGCTTCGAGACCGCAGCAGTCATCTTGAACATGGAAATCTGGTCCTTGCCGATCACGGCACCCAGCTTGCCATCGGGATTGATCTGGCGCTTGTCCTTCTTGTCCTGAAGGTCATTGGCCTTGATGTATTCCCAGACCTTCGAGGTCACCTGGGCGCGGGTCATCGGACCCTTGCCGACGACGGCTTCCAGATCGGCCGAAAGATTGACCGGCTTTTGCAGTGCGTTAGCCATGATGTATTCCTTTCCTTGCGTTATTATTCGAAATCATCGTCGTCTTCATCCCAGTCGTCCCCCTCCGACGGCCGGTAGGTGGCAGTGAGGGCAGCGGCGGCGACGACATGGCCGTCCATTGCCCCAAGCAGTTGTTCGCGCGTCGCCCCGGGCATAAGCGTCAGCGGGATATCCAGCGCGAAAAGCTGGAAAACGTATGTGTGTGGAGCAATGCCCTCGGGCAAGGAAGGCAATAGCCACTCCGAATTGCCTTGCGCGTTCTTCCCGGTCCTCGGCGGCGCCTCGCCTTCGAGCAGCTTGCCGCGCTGCCCGGCCAGGCCCCAGACCAGCCAGTGGCACTTCGCATCGGCGCTGCTCGCATCCTCCACGATCACCGCCAGTTCCTGTGTGCCCGGCGGGGGCGCGGTCCATTCGAGTGGCGGGGCCACGGCGTCCTCTTCCTCGGCAGTGAAGCTGGGATCGAGCTCGCCCCCGGCGCGGAATGCCGGACTCGTGAGCTCGAAGCCGCTGCGCCCGACCAGCTTTGCGGATCCGACACGTGCGAGGGCCAGCCCGTTGTTGGCGGGGCAGGCTGCAGGCAGTACGGTCGAAAGCCAGTCGGCCATGGAAATCCTCTCCTAGGGGCAATGGTGCTAGGCCCAAAGCCCGTGCTTGGCGAGGGAGCGGACGGAGGGTTTTCAACAGCTAGCAGGTCGATTTGCGGCCTATTCGCGCCAAAATGACGCTTGCTCAGCCATCGTTCAGCCCTAATGCTGTGTTTCCCGCCGCCGGGACATGGCAGGGGCCATGTAGTTGGGAGCTGTTTCTATGGGTCTGGGTCGCGCAATTCTATCTTCCGTCTTGGCGCTGTCGCTGGCCGCCTGCGGTGGCGAAAGTTCGGGGGGGAGCGCTCCGCCGATCGGTGGAGGCGGCGGAGGCGGAGGTACGGGCTCGACCTGTTCCCTGTCGGCCCGGCAGGACTGGGTGCTGTCCCAGATCAACGAATTCTACCTCTTCCCGACGCTCGTCGACGCGACCGTCAACAAGGCGAACTACAGCGACGTCCAGTCCTATATCGACGCACTGGTCGCCCCGGCCCGGGCGCAGTCGCGCGACCGCTTCTTCACCTACATCACCTCGATCGCGGAAGAGAACGCGCTGATCAATTCGGGATCGAGCGCGGGCTTCGGCATCCGCCTTGCTTACGACACCACGGCCAACCGCGTCTTCGTGATGGAAGCCTACGAAAATGCGCCTGCATTCGCGCAAGGGTTCGACCGCGGTACCGAGATCATCAGCATTGACGGCACGACCGTCGCTTCCCTGATGGCTTCGGGCGGACCACAGGCAGTCGTCAACGCACTCGGGCCGAGCACTGCCGGCCTGACCCGCTCGTTCTCTATCCGCAATACCGCCGGCGTGACGTCGAACGTTACGGTGACCAAGGCGGACTATGCCCTCGATCCGATTTCGGACCGCTATGGCGTGCGGATCCTCAACGACGGCGGCAAGCGGGTCGGCTATATCAACCTGCGCACCTTCATCGTGGACTCCGCCAACCAGCAGCTGCGCGACGCGGTGCAGCAACTGCGCAGCCAGGGCGTTACCGAGGTCATCCTCGATTTCCGCTACAATGGCGGCGGGCTGGTGTCCGTGGCCGATCTGCTGGGCGACCTGCTGGGCGCCAACAAGGTCGGGCAGGTGTTCAGCCGGACCACTTACCGCAGCTCGCTTTCGAACAACAACTCGACGCGCAATTTCGCCAGCCAGCCGCAAGCTATTGCCGCGACCAAGATCGCTGTGATCGGCACCCGCAGCACCGCGTCGGCGAGCGAGCTGGTAGCCAACAGCTTCATTCCCTATCTCGGTACCAATACCGCGCTCATCGGTTCGAACACCTTCGGCAAGCCGGTCGGGCAGATCGCGCGCGACCGTGACGCCTGCGACGATCGCTTGCGGGTGGTCGCTTTCCAGACGGAGAACCGCGACGGCGGCAGCAATTACTACACCGGCCTCGCGTCGGCATTCGGGCGAACCTGCGCCGCCACCGACGACATCCTCAAGCCGTTGGGAGATCCGACCGAGGATTCAATAGCCAAGGCGCTCGATTTCCTTGCCGGGCGGTCGTGCACCGCGATCGCATCCGGCGGACAGCAAGGTGTCCAGTCGGCACGGGCTGCGGGCGCGGAGAAGCTGCTGATGCAGCCTTCCCGGCCGAGTGCTGCCCAGTACGAAATCCCCGGACTGTTCTGAGACCATGGCGGCCAGCGCGACATTTGGGAGCTTCGCGGAGTTCTGGCCATTCTATCTGCGCGAACATAGCCGTCCGCTTACCCGTGCGCTGCACTACATCGGCACATCGCTGGTCGTGCTGCTGGCTGTGTTGGCTGTCGCGAGCGGTTCGTGGTGGCTGGCGGCAGGCATGCCGCTTGCCGGCTACGCCTTCGCCTGGCTGGCGCATTTCGCTGTCGAGCGGAACCGTCCGGCGACCTTCACTCACCCGCTCTGGAGCCTGGCTGCCGACTTCCGGATGTGGTGGCTCTTGCTGACGGGCCGGTTGGCGCCGGAATTGCGGGCGGCAGGGGTCGGCCTGCCTGTGCAATGAAGGAGGGGCGGTGTATCCGGTCCGCCCCTCCCCTTTTCCTGCGTGGCTATCAGCCCGGCATCACGACAGTGTCGATGACATGGATGACGCCGTTCGCGGCATCGACATCGGTCGCGGTGACGGTGGCCTTGCCACCCTTGGCGTCGGTCAGGACGACCTTGTCGCCGTCGAGCGTGGCGGTCAGCTTGCCGCCGTTGACCGTGGTCAGTTCGTAGCTGCCGCCATTGTCGGCGATCGCCTTCGTCAGCGCGGCTGCGTTGGTTTCACCTTCGACGACGTGGTAGGTAAGGATGCCGGTGAGCTGTTCCTTCCCTTCTGGTGCCGTCAGCGTTTCCAGCGTGCCGTCGGGCAGCTTTTCGAAGGCGGCGTTCGTCGGCGCGAAGACCGTGAACGGACCCGGGCCGGCCAGTGTCTGGCCGAGTTCGGCCGCCGTCACTGCGGTGACGAGCGTCGAGAAATCGGGGTTGCCCTGCGCCACGGCGACGATGGAGCCGGGGGCTTCGGCCTCGGCGGCTGCGGTTTCTTCGGCCAGCGCCGGATCGGCGACGGCAGCGTCTTCGGCAGGTTCGCTACAGGCCGCAAGGGCAAATGCGCTTCCCGCGGCGAACAGCAGGCCCGAAAGGCGGGCAGTGGGGGTCTTGAGCATGGGGGATGTTCCTCTTCAGGTTGGGTTTGACGCCTGTCCCTATCCGGCCGGAGAACACCGACCGTACCGCCACCCAACGCTACGAAGCTTGTCCCTGTTCCCTGTTTCCGCTGCGGCTCGTCGCAAATATGCGTGCATCAGGGCATCGCAGGGCCGGAGAACGGTTGCCGGTCCGTGTGCGCGCACCCCTGGCGCACGTCCTCGCCGATCTTGAGGGTCGCCACGAAAGGGTAGGTCCGGTCGCTCATACCGTCGGAGCATTCGCCCTGCGTAATCAGCAGATCGAGCCGCTGGCCGCCCAGCGTGCCCGAGAATCCCAGCCCGCCCTGTCCGGTGAACCGCGCGACCGCAATGGCCGTGCCGTCCATGCTCTCCGGAGTGGTATAGAGAAAGGTTTCGCCGTCCACCGTCCCGCCCCAGAACGGCTCCGTCCCGCCGACTGTGATAACCTCGTCGGGCGCGATGGCGGTGAAGCCTTGCGGTGATGTGCCCGGCACAGCTCCTTCGGTCTCGCCGTTGTGGCAGGCTGCGACAAGCAGGAGGATGACGGGCAGAACGATACGCATGGTAAAATCCTTCAGCCCGGATTGGTCTCGAACGCAAGCTGCCCGCCGACATCGACCCAGGCCTGCTTGCTGCGGGTCCACAGATGCATCGATGGAGCGAACGCCGATGTATCGTCAAGCGTCCCGGCCTTGATGAAGACAAGGCCCGGTGCCGCCGCCACCTTGCTGAACAAAGGCGAGCCGCAGTCGGGGCAGAATTCGCGGACGACCGGCTGGCCGCTTTCGCCGCTGTCGGCAAAGGCCTTGACCTCGCCCTCGACGGACAGCGCCGCTTCGGGAATGCCGATGATTGTCGAGAAGGCGGAGCCCGACTGCCGCTGGCAGTTCTTGCAATGGCAATTGGCCTGCATCACCGGCTCAGCACTGGCCACGAAACGAACCTGACCGCACAGGCATCCACCGGACATTTCACTCATGGCTGTCTCCTCTCCGAGTTGTTTTGCCTCGCCGGCCCCAGCAGGAAAGCGAGGAATCCGCAGGTAAAAACGAAATCACCCGCGAGAATGGGGGCGAGCGCGGCATGCGCTGTCGGGCCGATCGCGGTCGCCCCCATGAGCGTCACCATGCCGAGCTTGCCGAACACCCCTGCCCACAGCACCGGCGCCAACCGCAACGGATCGCGCGCGACCTGGCCGTAGACGATACCGAAGGAAGCGACGAGGAGCGCTATCGCCTTGTCGTCGAGCGTACCGGCCGGATCGACAAAGCCCATCGCACCTATCACGAGATTGTAGGCGGCCGCGGCCCAGAAGAATACCGTCCAGCGGCGCATCATCGGGCGATCGCCTGTTCGATGAAATCCGCGGTCTCCGACACCGCCCTGCGCGCTTCCGGCAGCGGCAACAGCATCCACACATGCTGCATTTCGGGGTATTCGCGATACCGCGACCGGGGGTCGCCCGCCACTTCCGGCGAGGCCGCAAGCCGCCTTGCGTCGACGACAAGGATGTCCCGCGTGCCTGCGAAAATCGCCATCGGAGGGAGCCCGGCCAGATCGCCGAAAAGCGGGCTGACCCTCGGATCGGTCAGCGGCAATGTGCCGGCATAAGCCTCGCCGCAGGCCACCAGCCCCGATCTTGCCAGCAGCTTGTCCTGCGGTTCGATAGACGCCTGCCCTTCGGCAGTGGCGGTGGCATCGAGCCATGGCGACCACAATACGAGCGCTGCCGGCAGCGCCTCCCCCCCGGCCTTGAGCGACTGCGCCAGCGCGAGTGACATGCCGCCACCGGCGCTGTCACCCATCACGACCAGTTGCTCCGCGCCATGACGCCCGGCGACTTCGCGATACAGCGCGCCCATCGCAGACAGGATTTCCGAAGCCTTGTTCTCCGGCGCCAGAGGATAGACCGGTATCGTTGCCGACGCGCCGAGACGCTGGCAAAGGCTGCACACCGCATCGAAATGAAAGCTGGAGACGTCGAGCACATAGCCGCCGCCATGGAGGTAGAGCAGGTGCGGGGCGCCGCTTGCCACAGGTTCCAGCGGCGCGACCGTGACGACCGGATAACCCCGCGAACTGTCCTCGGTAATGCGGAACTGTTGGTGCCATTTCGCCCGCGGTCGTGCCGGCTTCCTGGCGCGTTCCCGGGCGAGGCGTCCGGGCATCCTCTCGGGTTCGGAAAAGAACGCCTTGACGCCGAGAAACGGCAGCAGGAGCTCGGCAATCCGCGACTGGAAACTGGCCAAGACCCATACCCTCCCGCCGCCACACTACCCGCTGTCGCTGCGCCGCGCCACAGAGCATTCGAGCGGACGCCTGGAATGGACTTGGCCGGAACAACATGCCCGCTGGGCAATTCCCGTCCTGACAGACCGAAACCTTTTATGGAGCATTGCGATGGAGGCCCCGGGACAAGGGAGGGGGCAACTGGACATAAGATTTGCCGTGGCGATGGCAGCAATCGTCTTCGCTGCAGCCGGTGCGGGCGCAGGCTCGGCAATCGGCAATACCGCCCTGATCAGGGATGACAGCCTCGCCTATGCGCTGCCTGCACTGCAGGCGACAGGATACGAGGGAGTGACCCGCCGGACAGCCGCGGCACTGCCCGACCATTATGCCATCGAGACGCCGGAAGGGCGCTTCGAGGTGGAGGAGCTGGGCAGCAGGGGCCTCTACGCGTCTGCGCGGTTCGATGGGCCCGCCCTTTTCGCGGAGCCGGTCGAATATGTGGCCTACGAAGAAGCAAGCCCGACAATCGATGCGGACGCCGACCGCCAGATCGTAGTGCAGGCAAGCGCCGCCGATAGCGATACAGGCAATGCGCCCGTCATGTCGGTGACGCGCGGAACGCGCACCAGCGTGGCCGTGCTTTCGCCCCCTTCCGAACAATCGGAGACGGGCGAGCCGCAGGCGCCGCTGTTCCAGGGCGGCTAGGCGAGATCAGCTTGGGCGCTGCCAGCCCAGCGTCAGCAGCTTGACCGTCACCCGGCCGGTTGCGACGTGTGTTCCATCCGCGTCATGCATGGGAAACTCCGCCCGGTAGCCGGCGCTGCCCTTGCGATCGAGATCTGCAAGAAGGCCTTCGATTTCCTGATCGGTCAGCCCGTACTCCGCCGTAACGTCGCTCGCGGCAGAGCGGTGGAAGTCGACGTAGATGTCCTTGATGATCGGGAAATAGCGCGATGTGTCGAGGATCGAGATACCCGGCACCGCCGCGACCGCTTCGGCCAGCACCGTATAGGCGCCGAGATACATCACATCGACATGGTTCTCGTTTCCGGCCAGCGGCATCAGCAACCGGGCAAAGCCGCGCCTTTCCTCGAGCCGCCGCATGCCGGTGCGTTCCACGAATTCCACCCGATATGCAGGCTTGCCTTCCGCCATGATTTCTTCCCCCCAATGCCGGAAACTCGCCACCATTGCATCCCATCGATGCGCGCGACTGTAAAGCGGCACAGGGTCGGTCTATGCTGTCCCGGCGAACAGTTGCGCCTGCTTTGCCCGCAATGCCGCCAGCGGCTGCGCAAAGGGTTCGAGCATGGATGCGTAGGGAGCGGCCCCGCGCGATTTCCCTTCGCCGACCTTCTGCCTGACCTGTAATGCGCTGTAGGTCGGGACCGGCTCCGTCCGGCGGGAGGGTTCGAGATACTCGTTGTTCCAGGCGAGGCCCAGCCAGTCGAACAGGGCCGCGCCGCTCGCAGCAGGATCATCGAGGAAACGGTCGAAATCCACCAGGTGGATGTCCAGCCCTTCGGCGCGCCACGCGGCAATCGCATCCAGCGCGAAATCGAGGTGATCGAGGACGGCGGCGAAATCGTCGGCGTAGTCGTATACGGGCGGAAAGCGCCGGAGGAAGATCGAGACCGCCACGTCGGCCGGATCCCTCAGCACCGCCGCGAAGCGGGCGGCAGGATGGACCCGCGCCACGAGACCCGCAACGGCCAGATGGAGCGGGGACTTGTCGACAATCCATCCCGCCTCCGGTGCCACCCTGGCGAGGCCCCTGCCATCGGCCACGGCGAGGTCGCGCAGCAAGGCCGCCCGCGGGTCCTTCGCCATCGTCTCGATCGACGCATCCTGGAACAGGAGATGCTGCAACAGCGCGCCCCTTTCGCCGACCGATGTCACGCCTGGGGCGGCCGCAAGGATGGACTGCACCAGCGACTGCCCCGACCGGGGCGTACCGAGGAGGTAGAGATGCTGCGGTCCGTCCGGCGGCAGGACGACCGGCTCGCTGGCGGCGAACAGCCTGCGCTGGCGATCGACGGTGGCGCGCCAGTCGCGACCGGGTGGCCGCGACAGGAGACCCTTCCCGCGCGTTGCGAGGTCCCACGCCCGCGCCGCATCGCCTGCGCGGTCCGCCCGCTGTGCCATCGCCAGCAACAGGTCGGCCCGCTCGAACGGCGGCAGGGCGGAATCCGCGGCCAATCTCTCGACCTCCTGGTCCACGGGCTCATCGAGTGCGAGCAGTTCCGTCAGCATGCGCGGAGACGAGGCGCCGGCGGCACGGGCCTGGCGCAATAGCTCGCCAGCCGCCGCCGGCCCCTCGGTCCACATCAGGAGCTGGGCAAGCACCGTCGCGGCGTCGGCATCGTCGGGACGATGGCGCAGGATGGCGGCGAGGATGCCCTGCGCTTCCTCATAGGCCTGGGCGGCGTGGGCCAGCGAGGCGACCGTCATCGCGTCGGCCCTTGCCTGCGGATCGGCATAGTCCCCCTTATCGGGGAGGAGCCGGCGAGCGAGGTCGAGCGCGGCATGGGTATCGCCCGATGCGGCGGCGGCGCCGGCATGAAGGCGGCGGACCACAGGGGTTCGGAGCGTCGCGGCATCGAGGCGCTCGAGAACCGTGCGAGCCTCCAGCGGATTGCCGGCCTGCATTTGCGCCTGCGCAAGGGCCAGCACCAGCGGGGCCATTCCCGGAGCGAGGCGGACCGCAGCCTGGTGCTGGGCCACGGCCCCGTCCGTGTCCCCCGCAGCAGACAGTCCGCATCCGAGGTTGTAGCGGAACATGGCCTCGTCCGGCTCTGCCGCCACCGCCGCCTGCAAGTGCGACAAGGCATCCTTCGGATGCCCCAGCCCGACCAGCGCCAGCCCCAGCATCGAGCGTGCCTCCGCCTCGAGCGCGACCGGGAGTGCGCCTGCTAGCGCCCGTTCCAGCAGGCCACGTGCTTCGGCGCTACGCCCCCCGCGCAAGGCGGCTTCTGCCCTGTCGACCAGTTCGCTCATCCGCGCCCCTGTGATGGGCGCGGCGAGCCAAGTCAACGATGCCGAGGCGAGCGGCGGCTAAAGCTGCTTTTCCGGTCGAAGGTCGTGCCCGTGGCGCATCGCTTTGCCGAAGAACCGCTCGAGCCGCTGTGCCAGCGTGGCCGCCGCCTTGCGCGCGGCGGCATCGACATCGGCTGCCCGCGCCGTCACGCCGATGGCCCGGCCGCCGCGGGGCCGCGCCTCGATGGTGCAAGACTTGTCGTCGGCCCCGCCCTTGCGTCCGTTGGCGTCGCTGACATGCACTTCGAGCCGGGTGAGCCGGTCATCGAACCGCGCCAGCCGGTCACGCACGTGCCGCGCAATGCGTTCCGCGACATTGCTGGTGCCCATCACGCTGCTGTCGGAGTTGAACTGGATCTGCATGGGGGATGCTCCTTCTTCCGTTGCGTTCGACTGTATCCGATATGGCCCTTCCCGGCCCGATTGCGAGCGGTTTAGGCCATGCGGAGTATCCTGCGCGGCAAGGCGAAAGAGCGCCGGCAAAGCCCCGGTGCGACTCCATTTGCCATTGCCCGGCAATGGGATAGAGTGGCCGCCGCTCGGCCCGAGTCTAACACTGGAATGCCTAGCCGACATGACGGGCCGACTGGCTGCCGATGGGGCAGCGGGGGAGGATTGTCATGGATCAGGACTGGTTTGCAGATGTCCGCAAATACGCCGCCGATGCCGACGAGGCGGTGGTCAGGAAGATCGTCAACTATTGCGGCATTGCCCTGAGGAAGCTCGATTCCTCGCTGGTGTCCTTCTCCGATCCCAAGGAAACCGCCCGGGTGCGGGAGAACTACCTGAAGAAGAAGCTGGCGCTGGCAGACGACGATGCGACACTCGATGCCGGGATCGCCCGGATCGGCGAACGCATGAAGGGCGATAGGACAAAGAACCGCGTCACCGTCTACTACCTTCTGGCCGACCATTTCGACCGCCTGTCGGTGTTCGGCGGGGCGGCCCGCGGAGCGGGCATTGCCGCCGCCGGAACCGGAGCCGGCGTTGCGGCCGCCTCGCTGGCGGCGATGCCAGCGGCGGCCGCGCCTGCCGAAGTTTCTCCCATCAGGACGCCCGAGACGGCGGCACCGACAGCATCCTCACCGGCTCCGGCTCCGGCGCCAGCCTCGGCACCGGCGCCCGCCTCGCATCTTGCCGCGAGCCCGGCGGCACCGCGCGGCGGCGACCGGCGCGGCGGCGCGGCGGTCGACGACGGCATCGTCGAGACCGGCTGCCTCGCTGCTGCGGTGGTGGTCGGCGCGATCGCCCTCGCGGCCGGGCTGGCCTTCTGGATGAGCCGGCCGGACGAGGCGCCGGTGGCCCCAGCCGCTCCGGCACCGGCGGCTGCCCCGGCTGCGCCGCAAGCGGTCGAGCCCGCTGCTGCGGCCGTGCCGCAAGGCGCCGGCGTGGTTGCCGGGGAGCGCGACGGACGGCCGATGGTGACGACCTATTTCGATACCGGCAAGGCCGAGGTCTCGGCCGATTTCGCCGCCGCCGCAGGGCCGGTGGTGGAGTACCTCAAGGCCAATCCGGCCGCGCGCCTCGCCGTCTCGGGCTACAACGATCCGACCGGCGATGCCGCCGCCAATGCCGAGCTGTCCAAGAACCGCGCCCAGGCGGTGCAGACGGCGCTCGTCGCGTTGGGCGTACCCGAAGCGCAGGCAACGCTGGTGAAGCCCGACGAGGCGACCAGCGCCGACGTCACGCCCGAACAGGCGCGGCGCGTCGAGGTAACGATCATACAGTAGCCGCGCCGTCCGGAGGGCCGCTGGCAGTGGGGGGAGGCGTGGTCCGGGCCTAGTACCCGGCTTCGCGCAGCGCTTCCTTGGCGCGCAGCGCCTTCTCGCGCTGGAGCACGACCTTGCGGGCCTGTTCGGCCAGGCCGAGCCAGGTCTTGTGCGCGCGCATCTCGCGGTCGCGGACATTGTCGAGCTGCGCTGCGGCAGCGGCGGCGTGCGCTTCGTGCGCGCGGGCGATGTAGAATTCGTAGCTGTGGTTCATCATCGCGGGGCCTTCTGGCAGGGTGGTCGCGCCCGCCCCGCCACCTGGGCGAAGCGGGCGCGGGCCGGATCAGTCGGCGGCCGACAGGTTGACGGCGCTTTCCTTGCCGTTGCGGCCCTGTTCGACGTCGAAGTTGAGGCGCTGGTCCTTGTCGAGCGAAGTCATGCCCGCTGCCTGCACGGCAGTGATGTGGACGAAGCTGTCGGCCGAGCCATCGTCGGGTGCGATGAAGCCGTAGCCCTTGTCGATGTTGAAGAATTTGACGGTGCCGGTCTTGGCCATGGTGTGTTCCTTTCAAGAACGCGTGTGGTTGCCGCGCGGCGACTTGCCGCGCGGTCGTGCGTCAGATCGTCCAGTGAAAGGAAGTCGTCGTCCGGTTAACGCCGGGGCCTGTCGGAACAGGCAAGCGGCGGAGCGCAAATTTCGAAGTCCGTCGCAATATTCGACGTCAGCACAGGCCATGTAGCACGGGTGGGCCATATCACCTAACGATTGCTGGGCCGCGCCAAGGAACCGCCCTCCTTCCTGCAGGTTCCACCCTGCATGACCCGGTCCCTTCCCCGCGCCGCCTTCGCGCTCGTCCTCGCCCCCGCCACCCTCGCGCTGGGGGCCTGTGTCGGCACCCCGGGGCCGGTCGGCAATGCCAGCGTGCCGGAGCCGGCCAAGGCCGTTGCCCTCCCCGCCTATCTCGGCAGCTGGTACGAATACGGCCGCTATGAAGCGCCGTTCCAGAAGGGCTGCGAAGGCGTCACCGCCGAATATTCGCTGCGCGAGGACAACAGGATCAGGGTCGTCAACTCCTGCTACCAGGACAGTCTCGACGGCGAGTTCCGACAGTCCACCGGCAAGGCCAAGGTGGTCGAGGGATCGGACGGGGCCAAGCTCAAGGTCAGTTTCTTCGGTCCCTTCTATGGCGATTACTGGGTGCTCGACCGGGGCGAGCCGGATGCGAGCGGGCAATACCCCTGGTCGATCGTCGGCGAGCCGAGCGGGCGCTACCTGTGGATGCTGACCCGCGAGGCCCGCCCCGACGCCGCGACCCGCGCCTTGCTGGAGCAGCGGGTCAAGGCCATGGGCTATGACTGGAGCCTGGTGCGCCTGACGCAGCAGCCGGGGTAAGGACCCCGCCCTGCCCACAAGCCGCGGCAAAGGTGACGAAAGTGACGAAGGTGACATCGCGTCACTTTCGCTTTTGGCGCTCAACCTCCTGTAATGCCGCAATTAATTGCGCGTCTGACCAGCTCTCCGGACACGCGCCGGGCATGGCTTCTTCGGGCTGATCTCCAGCCCGATCGCCCTCCTCATCCTCATCCTCATCGTCATCCTCATCCCATGGCCTGAAGGTCGCACAGGCGGCACTGCGAAAAGCCCGCAGTTGCTCAATCTCGCCGGGTTCGCCGGGTCCGGGCGCGCCGGTTTCGACCTCCTCGCCCGCCGCGATCCGCCCGAGCAGCGCCTTGAAATCGCGCGCATGCCGTTCCGCGCCGGGGCCGAGCCGCCCGAAGGCGGGATTGCCGCCCACGGTCATGCGGTCGAGCAGCGCCACGGTCAGCCGCTCGTCATAGTTGCGATAGCTGCCGATCTGCTCGCCCTGGAAGAACACCGGCCGTTCGACCCCGTTGAGCGCGCGCTCCAGCGCGGCATGGGCCAGCACATCGTAGGAATGGTGGAAGGCCACCTCCCACGCCAGGTCGAACGCCTTGCCCTTGAGCCGCGAGCGCAGCCGATAGGCCGACTGGCGCGACATCCCGACCGACTTCGCGGCATCGGCAATCGAATGGGTGGCGGAAAGCTGGCGCAGGAAGCCGACCTGCTTCTCGAGGCTCCAGCCATCGTGGCGGGCGGCGGAACCCGGCAGGCCGGCCGGGGCAAAGGCGGTGGGGGACGGGTGCTTGCTCATCGGTCAGGATAAGGCACGGATGGGGGTGTGTAGGAAAGTGTTTTTGGGGAAGCGGAGCGCGCTCACCTTCCCCGAAACCGTCACCCCAGCCTCCGAGCCGGGGTCCCGCTACCTACAGGCGCGTCACCAGAGAAGCGGGACCCTGGGTCGAGCCCGGGGTGACGTGCGTGGGCGGGCTGCGCTAAGACCGAACGCATGCAATATCCCGTCACCATCCTCATCGATGCCGATGCCTGCCCGGTGAAGGAGGAGATCTACCGCGTGGCCGAGCGGCACGGTGCGCATGTGCGCGTGGTCAGCAACCAGATGTTCCGCGTGCCGGTGAGCGCGCGGGTGAAGCGGGTGACGGTCTCCGACGCCTTCGATGCGGCGGACGACTGGATCGCGGCGCACGCCGGTCCGCGGACGCTGGTGGTGACCGGCGACATCCTACTCGCCGACCGCGCGCTGAAGGCCGGCGCGACCGTGCTGGCGCACACCGGCAAGCCCTTCGACGCCGGCTCCATCGGAGGCGCCGTGGCCACCCGTGCCATCATGGCCGACCTGCGCGCCGGGATGGACGGGCCTTTGGGTGGGAGCGCCGGCGGGCCACCGCCGTTCCGCAAGGAGGACCGCTCGCGGTTTTTGCAGGCGCTGGACAGGGAGCTGGTGCGGTTGGGGAAGGGTTAGGCTCTTTTGTTCCTCGAATACTGTGAAGGGGTAACGTCGGGGAGACGACTCCTCAAACTAGTCGCTGACGAAGGCTTGTCAGGCGGCGATTTTTGGTCAAATAAGCGCCGATGACTGTAGCAGTACTTGACATGAAAAACATGGACCGGCGCCATCCCGGCTTAACACCGGCTATAGCTCAACATTTCTTCGAAGCGGCGTCTGTTTGTTTGCAGCGGCATCATGAGGCTCCAGCAGTTTTCCAATTAGAGAATGGATCGGCCGAGTCGCAGGCTTCGGTTAGCTGGTTGCCTGCGTCACCTTCGCTGTCGGCCGCCTACGCGAATACCATAGATACCACAGAGGCTGGAGCGTATGGTATATGCCTTGCAGCCGTGGAACTCCTTCAAGGCTTAGTTGCTGTCCACCGTGCCGAAACCTTAACGGGAGCTGATTATTACATCGCACCCAGAGGCACAGCAGTTTCGGACCTTGAGAATGCTTATCGGTTCGAAATTTCCGGCGTTGATCAGGGGCGACGATCGCAATGCGATCAGAGACTGCGGTCAAAGGTCGACCAAACGAAGCGCGGGACGAGTTTCATGAGAGCAATCGCAGGCGTTGCTGGGTTTGAACAAAAGGTCATACTGCTTTCAGAAACGATCGGATCATGACCTGGGCAGAGACACATCAGAAGAGCGCCGATCTCGCATTCCTTGCGGGTCAGATGAGATCAGTCAACCGGGCCGATGCAGAGGGACTCTATCGACAAGCGGCCGCATACGAACTCGAAGCCTTAGATGAGATCCCGCTTGAAAAGCACCAAACTCGTGCGGTGTTTGGACTCTCAGCTGCCTCTTTGCTTTTCAAGGGCGGCGAATTCGAGCGGGCTGCTAACCTAAGCCTGCAACTTCTCAATAGCCCCCTGCCGTCAGACATTGAGGATCAGCTTCGAGCGGTCATACAAGCCGTCTGGACCGAAGAGGCTAAGCGCAAATCGGACAAAAAGTTTCTACCGGGACAGGTGATCGTTTCATTAAGCGGTGGCGAAATTTTAGTCGGCGGTGCACCGCTGGATGTCATTGTCAGCAAAGTCCAGAATATTCAGAGTATGTTTATCAGGACTATAGAATATCTCAGTGAGTTGCCGTTCAGGTCGCGTGGACCTGCACCTGCAGAGGTTCGTGACTATTGCCGCCCTTGGCTTTTCCAGGCCGCTCCCGGCAGCTATCAATTCGCGGTATCAGTAGAGGCACCTCGCCAGAGCGACATGTTCAAGGGTCACGTCGAACCCGCACACGTTACTGATAAATTTCTGGATATCGTACAGGCCGCGACCAATCCTAGTGAAAGCGCTTTGGAGCGTGTCGTTGATCGCGAAGATTATCGGGAGGCCTTCGTGAAATTGACGCGGACGCTTTCACCAACCGGCCGAGCCTATGAAAAGGTCCGCATCTACTCCTATGATAATCCGAAAGAGGTAACTTTAACTGGCGACTCCAGATCATATACGAATGAGCATGTTCAAGCTATGCTTCAAACTACAGCGCCGAACAGCGAGGTCGTCCACGTCATTGGGACATTGCGGGCGCTGGACTTAGACAAGGACTGGCTCGAAATCGATGTGAAGGGACGTCATCAGCGGGTGACTGGCCTCGAAGATGCTATTGACGATATCATTGGCCCCCTCGTGAATCGCGCAGTCCGAGTGACATGTCAGCAAGCTGGCCGTCGCCTAAAGTTTCTCGACATCGAAGAGGCTTAGTTCGGTCAAGCAATCAATCCCGCTCCCGGTCCCCCTGCCCGATATACAACTCCCGTCCGCCTTCGTTGTAGCGGCGGCTCATTTCCTCCATCCCCTTCAGCGCCGCCTCGCGGCTCGCGGCGGCGGCTTCGGCGCCGCTCTGCGCACTGGCGACGAAGCCGTCTGCGCCCTGGTTCTGTTTGCTGGCAAAGTCCCGCACGTCCTGGCTGATCTTCATCGAGCAGAACTTGGGCCCGCACATGCTGCAGAAATGCGCGGTCTTGGCGCCTTCTGCCGGCAGGGTCTGGTCGTGGTATTGCTCGGCCGTGTCGGGGTCGAGGCTGAGGTTGAACTGGTCGCGCCAGCGGAATTCGAAGCGGGCCTTGGACAGCGCATCGTCGCGGACCTTGGCGGCCGGGTGCCCCTTGGCGAGGTCGGCGGCGTGGGCGGCGAGCTTGTAGGTGACCACGCCCACCTTCACGTCGTCGCGGTCGGGCAGGCCGAGGTGCTCCTTGGGCGTGACGTAGCAGAGCATCGCCGTGCCGTACCAGCCGATCTGCGCCGCGCCGATGCCGCTGGTGATGTGGTCGTAGCCCGGCGCGATATCGGTGACGAGCGGGCCGAGGGTGTAGAACGGCGCCTCGCCGCAGACCTCGAGCTGCTTGTCCATGTTCTCCTTGATCTTGTGCATGGGCACGTGGCCCGGCCCTTCGATCATCACCTGCACGTCCTGCTGCCAGGCGCGGTGGGTCAGTTCGCCCAGGGTGTAGAGCTCGGCGAACTGCGCCTCGTCGTTTGCGTCGGCGATACTGCCGGGGCGCAGGCCGTCGCCCAGCGAATAGGCGATGTCGTAGGCCTTCATGATCTCGGTGATCTCGTCGAAGCGTTCGTAGAGGAACGATTCCTTGTGATGCGCGAGGCACCATTTCGCCATGATCGAGCCGCCGCGACTGACGATGCCGGTCACACGGTTGGCCGCCATCGGCACGAAGGGCAGGCGCACGCCGGCGTGGATGGTGAAATAGTCGACCCCCTGCTCGGCCTGCTCGATCAGCGTGTCGCGGAAGATTTCCCAGGTCAACTCCTCGGCAATGCCGCCGACCTTTTCCAGCGCCTGGTAGATCGGCACGGTGCCGATGGGCACGGGGCTGTTGCGGATGATCCATTCGCGGGTGTCGTGGATGTTGCGCCCGGTGCTGAGGTCCATCACCGTGTCGGCGCCCCAGCGGATCGACCAGACCATCTTGTCGACTTCGCTCGCCACGTCCGATGCCACCGCGCTGTTGCCGATATTGGCGTTGATCTTGACGAGGAAGTTGCGCCCGATCGCCATCGGCTCTGACTCGGGGTGGTTGATGTTGTTGGGGATGATGGCCCGGCCCCGCGCCACTTCATCGCGGACGAATTCAGGGGTGATGACATCGGGTATGCTGGCGCCCCAGCTCTGCGTGCCTTCGCGGTTGGCGGCGATCAGCTCGCGCGCCATTTCGCGGCCCAGGTTCTCGCGCTCGGCCACATATTCCATCTCGGGCGTGATGATGCCCT
Source organism: Parerythrobacter aurantius (assembly GCF_045291475.1). Classification (NCBI taxonomy): domain Bacteria; kingdom Pseudomonadati; phylum Pseudomonadota; class Alphaproteobacteria; order Sphingomonadales; family Erythrobacteraceae; genus Parerythrobacter; species Parerythrobacter aurantius. The sequence goes on along the minus strand of NZ_CP147985.1, from coordinate 1,733,014 downwards.
TGCGGGCGTAGTGCATCTGGCTGACATTTGCGCCCGATTTGGCGCGGAGTACCGTCTTCGCGACATTGGGGAACGGCGGGACGCCGCCGCTGCGGTCGGGGCCGAGCTGGCCGTTATCCTCCGGCTTGACCTCGCGCGCGGCATATTCCTCGACATCGCCGCGGGCCATGATCCAGTCCCGCCGCAGCGGCGGCAGGCCGGCCTGGATGTCGATCGTGGCATTGGGGTCAGTGTAGGGGCCGGAGGTGTCGTAGACCCGAACCGGCTCCTCCCCGCCCTCGAGATAAATCTCGCGCATGGCGACGCGCACACCGCTGCCGGTGCGGGCGCCGACGTGGATCTTCTTCGAGCCGCGGATGGGGCCAGTCGTCACGCCGATTTCGAGCTTCGAATTGATGTCAGCCATGGGTCAGGTCTTTCGTTACAGGGTCTGGAGCCGCGACAGGGCGGCGAAGATAAGGCCGGCGCCGAGCAGCGCGTCGATCCCGGCGATGAGGGCGGAATTGGTACCGAGCACCTTGCGGCCCAGCCCCATGATGCGGTCCGGCGCGGCGAGGATCAGCAGACCCTTGGCGACGCCCAGCCCGCCGATCACGGTGACGACCATCGCCAGCCAGTTGGCGGAGTTCCACGGAACCGCAAGATACACGAGCGCGCCGAACATCAGCGTCACGAAGCCGGTCACGAAACGCAGGGCGACGGACGCCTCCAGCTCCTCGACCAGCTTCGTCCAGCCGCCCGGCGCACGCAGTTCGCCGACACTCGCCGCAAGGATGGCGAGGCCCGTGAACAGGGCGATCCAGGCTGGCAGGGCATCGGCTTGCGCCACGGCTCAACTCCTCACGATCCGGCACAAGCGGACGGGGGGAGGATGCGGCGAACACCACCCTTCCCTCCGCCCGCGCTAACGGGATCAGGTTCGACGGGTCGGGCGCTGCTTACACGCCCCTCTCAGCCATGAGCAGGCTCCCCGGGGATGCCTGCCTTCTAGCGGGTCGCGGCGACAGAATCCAGCGCCGCGCCTAGCGAAATGCGAGCCCCTCGAACGCGCCCGAGGTGCGCCACGCGGCAATGTGGTGGAAGAACGCCATCGCCCCGCCCGGATGGCCAACGCTGTAGCGATCCCGGTCGCGCAGCCCGGCGCCTTCGTTGTTGTAATAGCCGGGCGTGCATTCGGTATTGCCCAGCGCATTGCCGCGCCCGGTCAGCAGGAAATCGAGCCATGCCTGCTCGGCCTCTGCCGTGGGTTCGACTTCCCGCAGCCCCTCGCGTTCCATGTGAGCGACGATGGCAGCGATGGTATCGGCGTGGTCGACGAGGTTGTGCGGGTAGTTGGCGATGAACGCCGCGCCCTGCGTCGCCTGCACCAGGAAGGCGTTGGGAAAACCGTGCATCTGCAGCCCGTGCAGCGTGCGCATCTCGCTGCCCCAATGCTCCGACAGCTTGACGCCGCCTCGCCCGACCGGATCGAAACCGGTGCGGCTTTCGAAATCGGTCCAGACTTCGAAGCCCGAGGCATAGACGATGCAGTCGACTTCGTATTCGGTGCCGTTCGCCACCACACCCTTCTCCGTGATGCGCTCGACCCCCAGCCCGTCGGTATGGATCAGCTTGACGCCCGGACGGTTGAAGGCTTGCAGGTATTCGTCGTGGAAGCACGGCCGCTTGCACAGCTGGCGATACCACGCCTTGAGGTTCTCGGCGGTGTCAGGGTCGTCCACCAGCGCTTCGGCACGGCGGCGGATTTCTTCCATCTTCTCGAAGTCCGCATCCTCGAACAGTTCGAGCACCTTTTCCGGCGTCCATTCGGCGGGCGGCACCTTCATCATGTTGGCCCGGATGCGCTTGGCGAGGTCGGTCCAGCCGTCGCTCACCAGGTCTTCCGCCGGCATCCCCATGCCGAAATGGGCGGTGAAGTTTTCCTGCCATGCCTTCTGCCAGCCTTCGCCGGAGACCTGCGCAAACCAGTCGGGGTCGATCGGCGCGTTGGCGCGGACATCGACGGAAGACGGGGTGCGCTGGAAGACGAACAGTTCTTTCGCGTATTTCGCGGTCTCGGGCACGCACTGCACCGCCGTGGCGCCGGTTCCGATGATGGCGACGCGCTTGTCGGCCAGCCCGGTCATCGGCGTGCCTTCGGGGTCGCCGCCGGTATAGGCGTAGTCCCACCGGCTGGTGTGGAAGCTCTTGCCCCTGAAGCTCTCGATCCCCGGCAGGCCCGGCAGCTTGGCGACATGGAGCGGCCCCGTGCCCATGCCGACATACTTCGCCGTGAAGCGGTCGCCGCGGTTGGTCGCTATCACCCAGACGCCGCGCGCCTCGTCCCACTCCATCGCCGTCACCTGGGTATGGAACAGCGCATTTTCATACAGCCCGAACTGCCGCCCGATGCGGGCACAATGCTCGCGGATTTCCGGGGCATGGGCGTATTTCTCGCTTGGCATGTGGCCGGTTTCCTCGAGCAGCGGCATATAGACCATGCTCGCCGTGTCGCACTGCGCCCCGGGATAGCGGTTCCAGTACCAGGTGCCGCCGAAATCGCCGCCCTTGTCGATGATGCGCACGCTGTCGATGCCGGCCTGCTTCAACCGCGCCCCGGCGCAAAGCCCGGCGAAACCGCCCCCGACGAAGGCAAAGGTGACGTGATCGGTGACGGGGTCCCGCGCCACCACCGGCGTGTAGGGATCGACCGCGAGGTCGGCGAATTCGCTTTCCAGCCGGACATACTGCGCCGAGGCATCGGCGCGCAGCCGCTTGTCGCGCTCCTCGGCGTATTTCGCCTTGAGCGCATCCTTGTCGATGACCGGTGCAGTGGTCGCCATGCCTTCTGTCTCCCCTCATGAACAAGTTGCCAGATTCGTCTCGCTATGCAACCTTTCGCGGCGGGAAGAGGAGGCAATCATGGCCACAGCCGTGCAGGAGAAGCGGGCGATCGCGCCCGTCGATGTCAGCCGCGAGGCGCTCTATGTCGAAAACCGCTGGCACGAGCCCTTCGCGCAGCTGAGGCGCGAGATGCCCGTCAGCTACTGCCCGGAGAGCCTCTATGGCCCCTACTGGTCGGTGGTGACGCACGACCTGGTCGGTGCAGTCGAGCTGGATCACGAAACCTATTCGTCGAGCTGGATGAACGGCAACATCACCATCACCACGCCGCCGCCCGAGAGCAACCTGCCCAATTTCATTGCCGCCGATCCGCCGGTCCACACCGCGCAGCGCAAGGTGATCCAGCCGGCCTTTGCGCCCAGCCAGATGAAGACGCGGGAGGTGCAGGTGCGCGAACGGTGCGCCACCCTGCTCGACAGGCTGCCGATCGGCGAAACCTTCGACTGGGTGAGCGAGGTCTCGATCCCGCAGACCATGGGCATGCTGTGCATCCTGTTCGACATGGATCCCGATGCCGAGACGCCCGATCTCAAGCGCTGGTCGGACTATGCCAGCGGCGTAGGCGAAAACGCCCAGAGCGACGAGTACCGCGCCGAATGGGTCAAGCAGATGCACGAAATGCTGGCTCGCTTCGACCAGTTGCTCGACGAACGCCGCGCCGCCCCGCCGGCCGACGACCTGCTGAGCCGCATGGTCCATTCCGAAGCGATGGGCAGCCTCACGCCGATGGAGCGGCTCGCCAATATCGCGCTGCTGATCGTCGGCGGGAACGACACCACGCGCAATTCCATCAGCGGGCTGGTCGAGGCGCTGGACCTGTTCCCCGACCAGCTCGACGTGCTGCATGGCGACGCCAAGCTGATTCCCAATGCGGCGCAGGAAATCATCCGCTGGCAATCGCCCGTGACGCACATGCGCCGCACCACCACGCGAAACACCGAACTGGGCGGGCAGCACATTCCGGCGGGCGAGAAAGTGGTGATGTGGTATATCTCGGCCAATCGCGACGAGGCCGTCTTCGCCGATCCCGACCGCTTCGACGTCGCGCGCGACAATGCCCGCCGGCACCTCGCCTTCGGCCACGGCATCCACCGCTGCGTCGGGGCGCGGCTGGCCGAGGCGCAGATCGGCACGGTGATCGAGGAGATCGTCGAGCGCGGCTGGCGCATCGTCCCGCAAGGCACGCCGACCCGGCTGGCGAGCCCGTTCCTCCACGGCTTCACCCAGATGCCGGTGACAATCGAGAAACGCTGAATCCCGGAGAAGATCGCACAATGGCCTTTCGCATGACAGAGATGGTGGGATGCGAATTCCCGCTGTTTGCCTTTTCGCACTGCCGCGATGTGGTAGCCGCCGTCAGCCGCGCGGGCGGGTTCGGCGTGGTGGGGGCAGTGAGCTCGACGCCCGAGCAGCTCGAACAGGAACTGCGCTGGATCGACGACCATGTCGACGGCAAGCCCTACGGCGTCGATGTGCTGATCCCCGAGGTGCAGGCGGTGAAGATGGACATCACCGCCGACGAGATCATCGCCCAGATACCGGCCCACTACCGCGACTTCACCCGCGCCATCCTGCGCGAGGCGGGCATCGCGGAAGAGAACGCCGAGCCGATGGGCGGCAGGCAGCGGCCCAATACCTCGCTGGGGCAGGAACTGCTCGAAGTCGCTTTCAACCACCCCGTGCGGCTGATCGCCAATGCGCTGGGCACCGCTCCGCCCGAAATGATCGAGGCGGGCAAGAAGCGCGGCATTCCCGTTGCCGCGCTGGTCGGGGCCAAGGAGCATGCGATGAAGCAGATCGCCGCCGGGGTCGATATCATCGTCGCCCAGGGCGGCGAAGGCGGCGGGCATTGCGGCGATGTGGCCACCGTGGTGCTGATCCCCGAGGTGCTTGACGCCATCGAGGAAGCCGGGGCCGATATCCCGGTGCTGGCGGCGGGTGGGATCATGACCGGCAAGCAGATGGCCGGGATGATGGCGATGGGGGCCGAAGGCGTTTGGTGCGGCAGCGTCTGGCTCGCCACCAGCGAGGCCGAGACGACCGAGGTGTTCCGCGAGAAGATGATCGCCGCCTCCAGCCGCGACACCATCCGTTCGAAGCACCGAACCGGCAAGTACAGCCGCCAGCTGCGCAGCGAATGGCACAGCAAATGGGAAGAGGCCGAGATCCCCGCCCTGCCCATGCCGCTGATGATGCTGCTGTCCGAGCCGACCCTGCGGGCGATCGACAAGGCCAGCGTCAACGGCAACCGCGCGGCGCAGGAACTGGCGACCTATTTCGTCGGCCAGGGCGTCGGCATGGTCAAGGAACAGCGCGGTGCCGGCCAGGTGGTGCAGGACTTCAAGGAAGACTTCGCCGCCGCCTATGAACGGATGATGGGGCTGCTGGCATGAGAGAAGCAGCGCTGCCGAAAGTCTGCATCATCGGCGCGGGGTGCAGCGGCTTTACCACGGCGAAGCGGCTCAAGGACTACGGCATCCCGTTCGACATCTTCGAAGCGTCCGACAACATCGGGGGCAACTGGTACTACAACAACCCCAACGGCATGTCGTCCTGCTACCAGAGCCTGCATATCGACACGTCGAAGTGGCGGCTGGCGTTCGAGGACTATCCCGTCCCGGCGGCATGGCCTGACTACCCCAGCCACGAGCAGTTGCTGCAATACTTCCACGACTATGTCGATCACTTCGACCTGCGCCGGCACATCACCTTCAATACCCGCGTCGAGAAGGCCGAGCGGCGCAGCGAAGGCGGGTGGGTTATCACCCTGTCGACCGGCGAGACGCGCCACTATGACGCGCTGGCAGTCGCCAACGGGCACCACTGGGCGGCGCGCATTCCGGAGTATCCCGGCGCCTTCACCGGGCCGCAGATCCACAGCCACAACTACCGCACCCCGACGTCCCCGGTAGACTGCATGGGCAAACGGGTGCTCGTGGTCGGCATGGGCAACAGCGCGATGGATATCGCCAGCGAGCTGTCGCAGCGCACCGTCGCATCGAAGCTGTTCGTCTCGACCAGAAGGGGCGTGTGGATCTTCCCGAAGTACTTCAAAGGCCAGCCGCTCGACAAGAACCCCGCCCCGGCCTGGATGCCCAAGTCGGTGCGCCAGTGGCTCGGCGCGCGCATGGTCAGGAACCTCGTCGGCAAGATGAGCGACTATGGCCTGCCCGAACCGGAGATCGGCCCGTTCGAAAGCCACGGCACCGTCAGCGGCGAGTTCCTCGTCCGCGCGGGTTCGGGCGATTTGACGATGAAGCCCGCCATCGAGCGGCTCGACGGAGACGGCGTAATCTTTACCGACGGTACCCGCGAAGAGGTCGATGCGATCATCTGGGCGACCGGCTACGACATCCGCTTCCCCTTCTTCAGCGATCCGGCCTTCACCGCCGACGAGGACAATCGCCCGCCGCCGCTGTTCAAGCGCATCCTCAAGCCCGAAGTGCCCGACCTGTTCTACATGGGCCTCGCCCAGCCGTTGCCGACGCTGGTCAACTTCGCCGAGCAGCAGAGCAAGCTCGTCGCGGCCTATCTGGCGGGCGAATACGCCCCGCCCCTACCTGCCGAGATGCACCGCGTGATCGTCAAGGACGAGGAGTACCACACCGGCCAGTACTACAAGGCGCGGCGCCACACGATCCAGCTCGATTTCGACAGCTACGTCCGCGACCTGCACAAGGAGATCAAGGCCGGGGCCAAGCGGACGGCGGCGCGGGGCACCAAGCTGCCCGTTGCCGCGCGCGAAGCGCAAGCCGCCTGAACGCTACTTCCGGTCGAGCGAAATCACCGCCATCGTCAGGCGCGAGATGCAAACCAGCTTGCCCGACTCGTCGACGATGCGGATCGACCAGATCTGGGTCGTTCGGCCTAAGTTTACGGGCGTCGCGGTGCCATAGACCCAACCGTCGTAGGCCGGGCGGATGTGGTTGGCGTTGATCTCCATACTGACGGTCGCGAACTGCGTGCGGTCGACGACCATCGATGCGGCGACCGAGCCTACCGTCTCCGCCAGCGCCACCGAGGCCCCGCCGTGGAGCCGGCCGTAGGGCTGCCGGGTCCGTTCATCGACCGGCATGCGCGCGGTAATGCTGTCCGCCCCGACCTCGACGAACTCGATCCCGATGTGTCCCTGCAGGTGCCCTGCGGCATGATCGTTGAGCTGCGCCAGATGCGGCAATGCGCCGCCCCACCAGATGATCTCGTCAGTCATGCGCCCGTCCTGCCGCCCGCGTCGATGGATGTCCAGTACGGACACCGACCCCACCCGGACTCGCGGGTCGCGCCCAAGTTTACAATCGACGTGCACCGTTTATACTCCGGCTTATGGCGGACCCGCTCATTTTTTCATTTGCCATGGCCTTGGCCATTTCTGCACCGGCTGATGAAACTGATAATCATGCGGCCGAACCGGGCGAAGAAATCGTCGTCGAGGGAAGCACCTCGGAAATTCGCAACGAATTACGAACCCTGCTGTCCGAATCCTCGGACCAGCTTGCCCGCGTCGAAGGTCATTTCTGCCCGATCATCATGGGTCTCGGGCACGATCTGACCCCGAAATTTCGCGAGCTTCTGAATGCCAACGCGCGCGATGTCGGCATCGAAGTTCCCGACCGGCCTTGCAGTCCATCGGCCGCCGTGATCTTCGTCGACGAGCCGCAAACGCTGGCCAAAGCCTTGCGCAGCAAGAACCAGCGCTGGTTCACGGGCCTCAGCCGGCGCGCGCGAGACCGGCTGCTCGAACCCGTGCGCGAGTCTTATGCCTGGCAAATCAATCGCCGCTGGGGTCGCAACGCGAAGAACCTCGCGCAGGCCTTCGAAGTCGGATCGCAGGGGTGGGGCGCCGCCACCACCGTCAGCCCGCGGGCAAGCAGGTTGCAAGCCCCTCTCCTTCAGGACATCGGCTTCACGTTCCTCCTGATCGACATCGACGAAATTCACGGCGTATCGCTGGGCCAACTGGCCGACTTCGCAACGCTTCACATGATGCTGCCGCTCGATACGGATGCCGCCGAGATGGCCCGACCGGATTCGCTACTCCGCCTGCTCGAAGTCGATGATCCGACCACACTCCCCGAGCGTATGGGGCCATTCGACCGATATCTGTTCGAAAGCCTTTACAGCATCGACGACAACGCCCGGCCGGCGCTGTTCCAGCGTGGCAAACTGGCCAGCCTGATCAAGCAAAGAGGAAGCGAACCGTCAGCGGACGGGGACGACGGGGACGAATAGCCCCGCCGCCCGTCTCACCTCACTTGCGGCTCGCGATCCAGCGGTCGATCTTCTGCTCCAGCACCGCCAGCGGCAGGGCGCCGGTGCCGAGCACCTGGGCGTGGAAGTCCTTGATGTCGAACTTGCTGCCCAGCTCGCTTTCCGCCTTCTTGCGCAGGCGCTGGATGGTCAGCGCGCCGACCTTGTAGGCGACGGCCTGGCTGGGGATGGCGATGTAGCGCTCGACCTCGGCCACCACTTCGGTGCGGGTCATCGGCGAGTTTTCGAGCATGAAGTCGATCGCCTGTTCCCGCGTCCAGCCCTTGGCATGGATGCCGGTGTCGACCACCAGCCGCATGGCGCGCAGCTGCTCGTCGCCCAGCGTGCCGTAGCGATTCCACGGGTCCTTGTAGAAGCCCATCTCGTAGCCGAGCGTTTCCGCATAGAGCGCCCAGCCTTCGACATAGGCGGTGTTGCCGCCGAAGCGCATGAAGGCCGGCAGTGCCTCGTTTTCCTGGGCCAGGCTGATCTGGAAGTGGTGGCCCGGCGCGCCTTCGTGGAGGTACAGGGTGACCTCACCCGGCGTCAGCCGGCTCGGCAGGTCGTAGGCGTTGAAATAGAAGGTGCCGGGGCGCGAACCGTCGGGCGTGCCCTGCTGGTAGGATCCGCCGGCCTGGAACTGCTCGATCGAGACGTCGTAGGGTTCGATCTTGAGTCCGGTCTTGGGCAGCAGCGAGAAGTACTTGCCGATCTGCTTGTCGACCATCTTGCCGATGTCGTAATAGCGCTGGGTCAGCGCCTCGCGGCTCTTCGGCTGGAACTTGGGATCGGTGCGGACATAGTCGAAGAACTCGTTGAGCGTGCCCTTGAACCTGACCTCGGCCTTGATCTTCTCGAACTCGCCCTTGATTCGCTCGACCTCGCTCATGCCAAGCTGGTGGATCTCGTCGGCGGTGATCGGGATGGTAGTCGTGCTCTCGATCAACTGGGCGTAAAGGTCCGCCCCGCCCTTCATCTGGCTGAGACCGACCTGTTCACGCGCCGCCGGCAGGTATTCGTCGCGCAGGAAATCGCGCAGCCGGGTGTGGGCGGCGTTGATTTCCTCGGTCTTGGCGCGATAGGCGGCGGTCAGGCGGGCCTTGTCGTCAGCCGAGAAGCTTTCCGGGAACATCTTGGTCGGGCCCATGAACTGGGAGTCGTCGACCGGGATCGCCAGCAGCGTATCGAGCTGCTGGATGACGATGCCGATGGTCAGCTTGGTTTCCAGCACGCCCGACTTCATCCCTTCGCGCGACTTGGCGATCGCGCGGTCGGTGATGGCGATGTAATCGTCGTGCCGGGTCAGGTTGTCCTCGTAATTCGCCATCGTCTTGAACGGTGCGGCGCCCTTGCCGCTGGCGAAGTTGGGATAGAAGGTGTGGAAGCCGAAGAAGTGGTTGACCGGGCGCACCTCGGTCAGCGCGCGGATCTGGGCCGACTGGCCGCGCAGCGCATCTTCCTGCGTCCACTTGAACACGTCGTAGGCGAGCTGGTCGGTCGGATCGAGCTTGCTGCGGTCGATCTGCGCCAGCAGCGCGAGGTTGAGCTGCGTATCGCGCAGGCCGGCATAATAGCTGGCGTCGGTCAGGAAGTCGCCGAGCCGCCCGGCATTGCTGTCGTCGCCGCGGAAGAGACGGCCGAGCGGGTTGAGCTCGAGGCTGCGCGCGTCGGATTCGGCAAACAGGGCGAAGAGGCGATCACGTTCCGTCGCTTGGGCGGCAACGGCAGGCGTGTCGGCCGATGCGGTCGCCTCCTGCGCGAAGGCGGGTGCGGCCGGCAGGGCGAGCGCAGCAGTCGCAAGCAGCGCGGTACGGATGAGTTTCATAATGGCGAGGTCCCTCTTTCGTCTGATACTGTATTATGCACGTAATACACGTGCATGACAAAGACAAGCGGGCGGTAATGCGTCCTTCAGGCGATGGCATCGGCCTTCGCCCAAAGCGCACGACAACTCGACGAGGGACTTGCGGCCTATTCGACCACTCGTCCGCGCACCATGACCCAGTCGACATCCTCGAGCACGCGGACATTGTCGAGCGGATTGCCCTTCACGGCGATGATGTCCGCCGAATAGCCCGGGGCGAGCTTGCCGATCTCGTTTTCCATGCCCAGCACCTCGGCCGCAACGGTTGTGGCGCTGGCCAGCGCTTCGCGGTTGGACATGCCCTGCCCGACCATCAGCGCGAATTCCTGCGCATTGCGGCCATGGTCGAACACACCTGCGTCCGTGCCGAAGGCGATCTTGACGCCCCATTTGTGGGCCCGGCCCATGAACACCTTGGCGGTTTCGGCAACCGCACGGACCTTTTCCTCGACGACCGGGGTGTAAATGCCCTTGCCCAGCCGCTCGCTGATGCCCTGGAAGGCCATCAGCGTGGGGACCAGAACGGTGCCGTTGGCGATCATCGCATCGGCTGCCGCCTTGTCGATGTACGTGCCGTGATCCACCGTATCGATGCCTGCCCGGGCAGCCGCCTCGATCCCGCGCGCGCCATGAGCATGGGCCATGACCTTGAGGCCGAGCGAATGGGCGGTATCGGCAATCGCCTTCATTTCCTCGGCCGTGAAATGCGCTTCCAGCCCGCGCCCCTGCTGGCTCAGCACGCCGCCGGTGGCGGTGATCTTGATGATGTCCGAACCGTTCTGGCTGGCGAGGCGTACCTTGGCCGCGCATTCGACCGCGCCGGTGCAGGTGAAGCCGGTATCGAGCAGTTCGTTGACCTCGGGGCGGAACCCGTTGGTGTCGCCATGGCCGCCGACGATGGCCAGCGCCGGGCCTGCCGCCACGATCCGCGGCCCGGGCATGAGGCCTTCCGCGATACCGCGCCGCAGGACGAAGGCGGTCTGCTGCGCGCTGCCGGCCTCGCGCACGGTGGTGAAGCCCGCCAGCGCGGTCAGGCGGGCGTTCTTGGCCCCCACGACCACGCCCCATTCGTCGGGCTCGGTCGCTTCCTTCCAGAAATCGCCGCCCGGATCGCCGGTCAGATGGACATGCAGGTCGATGAGGCCCGGGAGGACGGTATAGTCGGGCAGGTGGACCATGGTGGCGCCGTCCGGAGTCGGCTGGAAGCCGTCGACGATGCTGACGATGCGGCCGTCTGTAACGGTAATGGTGGCGGGGCCGGAAGGGTTGCCCGACGCGTCGGCGATAACGGCGCCGGCATGGATGACCACCGTTTCGGCCAAGGCGGGCGTCGCGGCTGCGAGCGCGATCGCGGCTGTGGCGGCGAGGCGGAAAATGGGTCTGGTCATGGCTGGTCTCTCCCCTTTTGGTCCGGGTTTGCGCTCCGGCGTTGCATCGCTATAGCCCCCCGCATCGAAACCACAAACGAGAGGTCATACCGCCCGATGAAAACCCTGCGGACTGCGCTCTTCACCGCCACCCTGCTCATCCCCGCCGCCGCCCTCGCCCGTCCGATGACGCCGGAAGATGTCGCGAAGCTGGAAGCTGTCGGCACCTTCGCCGTTTCGCCGGACGGCAGCCGGATCGCCTTCACCACTGCCAGCCTGCCCGATGTGACCGAGGGCGAGGATGATGGCGCAACGAAGCAGGAACTGAAGCTCGCCTGGGGGCCTGAGCAATGGCGGGCCTACCTGCCCGCGGACGTCAGCCCCGGCCAGGTCGGCTTCAGCCCCGACGGGCTGATGGTGACGTATCTGTGGGCCGCCAAGGACGAGAAGCGCGCCGTGTGGGGCGTGCCCGTCGACGGCGGCGCGCCGCGCAAGCTGGCGGGCATCGAGGATGCAGGCGTGTCGACCTATGCCTTCGCACCTGATGGCAGCACCGTGTACCTGCTGGCCGGCGCCGCGCCCGACAAGACCCGCGATGCCGAGAAGAAGAAAGGCTTCGACGCCGTCGTCTACGAAGAGGAAGCGCAGCTCAACCGGCTGTTTGCCGCCACCATCGGCGCAGAGCCCGATGCCAAGCCGCGCGAGATCAAGGTGCCGGGCTACGTCAGCACCATCGACATCTTCCCCGACGGCAAGCGCGCGATGATCAAGACCGCGCCAAGCCCGCGCGTCGATGACGAATATACCTCGACCCGGGTCAACATCCTCGACCTTGCCACCGGCAAGACGGTCGAGGTGGCAACGCCGGGCAAGCTGGAGGACGTCGAGATTGCCCCCGACGGCAGCGCGCTGTCGCTGATCGCGGCCATCGACCGCCACGATCCGGCAGCCACCACCCTGTTCCGCGCCGATCCCGTCACCGGCACCTTCGCCCCGCTCAACGAAGGCGCTGCCGAAGCTGCGGTCGATGCCGAATGGCTGGCCGACGGGCGGCTGGCCGCAGTGATCCACAAGGGCACCAAGAGCGTGCTGCGGATCTACGGCAGCACGGTCGAGGAAATCGATCCCGGCGCGCTGGTGCTGGCTGCGGTCGAAAGCGCGGGCGACAGGATCGCCGTGCTGGCTCACAGCGCGCGCCACCCGGTCGAACTGTTCACGCTCGACAGCGGCAGTTTCCAGCGCTGGACCAGCCACAACCCCTGGCTGGCCGAGATCGACTTCGGCACCCAGCGCACCGTCCGCTACACCGCGCGCGACGGTCGCACCATCGAAGGCGTGCTGATCGAGCCGGTCGGCGGCGCACCCAAGGGCGGCGCGCCGCTGATCATGAACGTCCACGGCGGCCCCGAGGCGCATGAATCGGACGGTTGGCAGACCGCCTACAGCAAGCCCGGCCAGGTCGCGGCGGGCAAGGGCTATGCCGTGTTCCTGCCCAATTATCGCGGCTCGACCGGCTACGGCGTCGCCTTCGCCAAGGAGCACCAGGGCGATTACGGCGGCAAGGAATTCGACGATATCGTCGATGCCAAGCGCTATTTCGTGGCGGAGGGCCTCGCCGATGCCGACCGCGTCGGGATCACCGGCGGTTCCTATGGCGGCTATGCCAGTGCGTGGGGCGCGACCTTCTATTCGGCCGAATATGCCGCCAGCGTGATGTTCGTCGGCATCTCCAACAACATCTCGAAGTTCGGAACCACAGACATTCCCAACGAGATGTACCTCGTCCACGAACGCAAGTGGCCGTGGGAGGAATGGGACCACCTGCTGGAACGCAGCCCGATCTTCCACGTCGACAAGGCCGACACACCCATCCTGATCATGCACGGCGACAGTGACACGCGCGTTTCGCCGACGCAGAGCTACGAGCTGTATCGCAACATCAAGACCCGCAAGCCCGAGGTGCCTGTCCGCCTCGTGCTCTATCCCGGCGAACCGCACGGCAACCGCCGCGCAGCCAGCCGCTACGATTACAACCTGCGCATGATGGAATGGTTCGACACCTACCTGAAGACCGGGGACCGCGATGCGCCGCTGCCGGCACCGAGGCCGGACCTCGGCCTGGAAAAGGCTGCGGAAGCCGAATAGGAAATGCAGGGCTCCGGGAAACCGGAGCCCTTCTTCCCGGCGCATCGCGTCAGAAGGTGTAGCCGATCCCGAGGCCCGCCAGAAACTGGTCGGCGCTGCCGCGTTCGCTGGTGAGCGGAGTCCTCTTGGCATCGCCTACAAGGCGCGAATAGCCGCCGATGGCGACCAGCGACAGGCCCCCGTCCGTGACGTCGCCGTTGAGGTCGAAGGCGAGCAGCAGGTTAGTGCCGATACTTTCCAGCCCGCCTTCGGCCGCGAACGGGGTCAACCCGGTGGCAAGGCCCTGGGTCGGGGAGACGGAATAGTAATAGTCCGCAAAATCGTTGTCGATGAAACTCGCCCCCACGCTGAGCGAGGCGGCCGCACCGCGACTGAGCGGGGTGAAGTAGGTCACCCGAGGCGACACCGTCATCCCGTCATGCGCCCCGGCGACATCCCACAGCGCGTCGACGCCGATGGTGAGGCTGTCGAACGGGTTGAGGAGCGCCGGAAACTTGATCCCCGCCGTCGGCCCCAGTTCGACCGCCCGGTCGAGTTCGCCGAGCGATTTCACCACCGGATCCTCTATCCGGTCGACCCGGTCGCTGCGGACGCGACCGGCGATGCCGAGGTCGAACGACACGCCGTCGCGCGCGTCGGGCACGAAATCGAACGCGAGCCCCGCGGGCCGCGGGTTGATGTCGATGCCGCCGACACTGGCCTGGATGACCGGCAACGGAAAAATCGTGTAATCGTCAGACCCGGAATAGCTCGGCCCGATGCCTGCCCCGATGCCGATCGACAGGAAGTCGCCGTCGAACACGGTTTCAGGCCGTTCGGGCGGTCCGCCTGCGGCATCCTGCGCGTGCGAGGGGACGGACACGGCCGCTACGCAGGCGGCCAGCAAGAGGTATGTTCTGTTGGGCATGCGGCGAAAACGGATGGGCCGCCAGTGCGTTCCGGCCATCATCCCATCGCCTGCCACTGCCGCACCGCTTCCAGCGGCCAGAACAGCATCAGCACGTTCAGCGTCAGATTGTCGCGGATCGCCCAGGCGGTAAATAGTTCGAAGAACAGCGCCAGCACCAGGCTGACCTGCCACGGCACACGCGCCGCGAACACAAAGCCCAGGATCATCCAGCCGATATCGGCCATCGAATTGACGATGCTGTCGCCCGCATAGCCCCAGCTGATCGTCACCTCGCGATAGCGGTTGATCACCGTCTCGGTGTTCTCGCTGATTTCCCACGCCGCCTCGACCAGCACCGCGATCGGCAGCGCCCATTTCTGCAAGGCACCGCCGAACAGGCCCCACTTCTGCCACAGCAGCCAGGCGAGGAAGAACATGATCAGCCCGTGGGTGAAATGGCTGGGCGAATACCAGTCGGTGATGTGCTGGCTGTTCTCCGCCGATTGCACCACGCCGTGCCACAGCTTGACCGTGCCGCAGGTGCAGATCGGCGGGCGGTCCATCGCCAGCAGGATGGCGAGCGCACCGACCAGCACGATGACGGTGGCGATGATCGCCTTGCGATGCGGCAGGAGGACGGAGCTTGCGGCAGAGAGCATGGTAGGCGTGATGCCACAGCCAGATTGCGTGGCAAGGCAATTGCCCTGCCCTGTCCACTACACTAGGGCAGCGCGCAATGAACGGGCGCAGAGCAGATGTGGCGATTGTCGGCGGCGGGCTGTCGGGCGGGCTGATCGCGCTCGCGCTGCGCCAGCAGCGGCCAGAGCTCGATGTACTCTTGGTCGAGGCCGACGAGCGGCTGGGCGGCATCCACCGGTGGAGCTGGTTCGACTCCGACCTTGACGAGCGCGGCCATGCGCTGATGGCGCCGTTTCGCAAAACCGAATGGACCGGCTACGACGTCGTCTTCCCCGAATTTGCCCGGACGCTGCAGGCCCGCTATTTCTCGCTCGCCTCGCCCGATTTCGATGCCGGCCTGCGGCGCGAGCTGTCGCAGCAGACCATCCGCACGGGCAAGCGCGTCGACCATTGCACGCCCGCTGGCGTCACGCTGGCGGGTGGCGAGAGCATTCCCGCCCGGGCGGTGATCGATTGCCGGGGCTTCGGCCAGACCACGCACCTGCGCGGCGGATGGCAGGTCTTCATGGGCCGCCACCTGCGGACCGGCAAACCGCACGGCATCGCCCGCCCGGTTATCATGGATGCCGGCGTCGAGCAGCTCGGGGGATACCGGTTCGTCTACGTGCTTCCACTTGGCGCCAACGACGTGTTTTTCGAGGATACCTATTACCAGGACGAGCCGATCCTCGACCGCAGCGAACTCTCGCGCCGGCTCGACCGCTACGCCGCCGAGCAAGGGTGGGAGGGCGAAATCGTCGATAGCGAGACCGGCATATTGCCCGTCATCACCGGCGGCGATTTCGGGGCCTTCGCGCGCGAACAGCAGCTTGCGACCATACCGCAGGCCGGCGCCCGCGCCCTGCTGGCCCATCCGCTCACCAGCTATACGATCCCGCAGGCGGTCGAAACCGCGCTGCTGGTGGCGGACAATGCCGATCTGCCCGGAGACCAGCTGGCCGCGCTGCTCGCCGCCCATGCCCGCCGGCATTGGGACCGGACGGCCTATTACCGCCTTCTGGGCAGGATACTTTTCGGCGCGCCCGCCGCTAAGGAGCGCTACCGGATCTTCCAGCGGTTCTACCGGTTGGACGAGCGGCTGATCGAGCGATTCTATGCCGCCCGCTCGATCCCGTTCGAGAAGTTCCGGGTGCTCGCCGGCAAGCCGCCCGTGGCGATACCGGCGGCACTGAAGGCGATATTCGGCAAAGGGCGGTCGCTCGCGACCAACAGGAAGACGACCAATGGGTGATACCGGCAAGACTGCATGCGTAATCGGTTCCGGCTTCGGCGGCATGGCGCTCGCCATCCGCCTGCAGAGCGCGGGGATTGCGACCACGGTGATCGAGGCGCGCGACAAGCCGGGCGGCCGCGCCTATTACTGGGAACGCGACGGTTTCACCTTCGACGGCGGTCCGACCGTGGTGACCGACCCCGATTGCCTCAAGGAACTGTGGGCCCTGTCGGGGAGCGACATCAGCAAGGATGTCGAGCTGATGCCCGTCAGCCCGTTCTACCGCCTCAACTGGCCCGACGGGACCAATTTCGATTACTCGAACGACAAGGCGAAGCTGTTCAAGGAGATCGAGAAACTCGATCCGCGCGATGTCGACGGCTACCAGCGCTTCCTCGAATACAGCGCGGGCGTCTACGAGGAAGGCTACATCAAGCTCGGCACTGTGCCGTTCCTCGATTTCAAGTCGATGCTCAAGGCCGCGCCTGCTCTGGCTCAGAAGCAGGCATGGCGCAGCGTCTATTCGATGGTTTCGAGCTTCGTCCGCAGCGAGAAGCTGCGCGAGGCGCTGAGCTTCCACACGCTGCTGGTCGGCGGCAACCCGATGAAGACCAGCAGCATCTACGCCCTGATCCACAAGCTGGAGATGGACGGCGGGGTATGGTGGACCCGCGGCGGCACCAACCGCCTGATCGCCGGCATGATCCGCCATTTCGAACGGCTCGGCGGCAAGATCATCGTCGGCGATCCGGTGGTGCAGGTGCATGTCGAGGGCAAGCGCGCGACCGAGGTCGAGACCCAGAGCGGCTTCAAACAGCGGTTCGATGCGGTCGCCAGCAATGCCGACATCGTCCACAGCTACAAGGATCTGCTCGGCCGCAGCCAGCGCGGTTGGTCAATGGGCCGCAAGCTCAAGCGCAAGAGCTACAGCCCCTCGCTGTTCGTGGTCCATTTCGGGCTCGAGGGCACCTGGCCCGGCATCCCGCACCACATGATCCTGTTCGGCCCGCGCTACAAAGGCCTGCTGGACGACATCTACAGCAACGGCGTACTGCCGCAGGATTTCAGCATCTACCTGCACCACCCGACCGTGACCGATCCGAGCATGGCGCCCAAGGGCAAGAGTACCTTCTATGCGCTGGTGCCGGTGGCGCATATGGGCAAACTCAAGATCGACTGGGACGAAATCGGCCCGATCCTGGAGAAGCGCGTGCTCGACGAGGTCGGCCGCCGCCTGATCCCCGATATCCACGACCGGATCGTGACCAAGTTCCACTATGCCCCGACCGATTTCGCGCATGATCTCAACGCGCATCTCGGCAGCGCTTTCAGCCTCGAACCGGTGCTGACCCAGAGCGCATACTTCCGCGGCCACAACCGCGACGACGTGATCGGCAATTTCTACCTCGTCGGCGCGGGGACGCACCCCGGCGCGGGTATTCCCGGCGTGGTCGGCAGCGCCAAGGCGACGGCTGGGTTGATGATCGAGGATTTGGCTTGATCCTCCCCGGCACGGGGAGGGGGACCATGCGAAGCATGGTGGATCGGTGATGTTAGCCAGTCGGGCAATCTGGACGGTCGGGTTCCTTATTGGGACAACCACGCACGCTCTGGACATCCTCAAGCACGGGTGGTTGCCATACGATTTCAGACCTCTTCCATGGAATCTCTATTGGACCAGCCTCGTGATTTTCGATCCGCTTGCTGCCGTGCTGATATGGGTTTGGGAGCGAGAGGGAGTGATGCTTGGCGTAGCCATCATGGCCTCGAACGTGCTTGTGAACGGTTACACTGCCTTTTTCGTTGGCTATCGTGAGTTCTATTTCGCTCTCACTCTGCAATCCATGTTTGCAGTGTTTGTATTTTGGTTCGCCTGGCGGCATTGGCAGCGTCGATTGACACAGAAAGCAACTGACTCCTGATGAAACGCCTCGCCGTCTACTGTGGCTCCGCCACCCCGGAGGACACCCGCTATATCGACCTCGCCCGTGATGTTGGCCGGGATCTGGCCGAACGCGGCATTGGCGTCGTCTATGGCGGCGGGCGGCTCGGGCTGATGGGTGCGGTCGCAAACGGCGCGCTGGAGGCGGGCGGCGAAGTGATCGGCGTGATCCCGGAAGCGCTGGTCAATTCCGAAGTCGCCAACCATGCCTGCACCGAACTGATCACGGTCAGCGGGATGCACGAGCGCAAGCAGCGCTTCACCGACCTTTCCGATGGCTTCGTCACCATCCCCGGCGGGGTGGGCACCATGGACGAGCTGTGGGAAGCGATGAGCTGGGCGCAGCTGGGCTATCACTCCAACCCGGTCGGCCTGCTCAACGCCTTCGGCTTCTATGACGAGCTGATCGCCTTCAACCGCAAGATGGCCGAGGTCGGCTTCGTCCGCCCGGCGCACCAGAACATCCTGATCGCGGCGGAAACCCTGCCCGACCTGCTGGAGAAGATGGCGGCATATGTGCCGCACACGCCGATCTTCCGCATGAAGGCCGACGATTTGTGAGCCTCGACAGGGCGGAACTGGTCGAACAGGCCCGGCTGTCGATCAAGCGGGGCTCCAAGAGCTTTTCCGCCGCCAGCCGCCTGTTCGACCGCACCACGCGCGAGCGGGTGTGGCTGCTCTATGCCTGGTGCCGCCGCTGCGACGATCTCGCCGATGCGCAGGACCACGGGGGGACCTTGGGCGACCAGTCGGGCGCGATGGACCGTGTCGAGGAGATCCGCGCGCTCACCCGCCAGGCGCTCGACGGCCAGCCGACCGGGGATCCGGCCTTCGACGCCTTCGGCCTCGTCGCGCGCGAATGCGGGATCACGCAGGCCATGGCCGATGACGTGATCGACGGCTTCGAACTCGACGCGCGCGACTGGCGGCCACGCAGCGAAGGCGATTTGCTGCGCTACTGCTTCCACGTCGCGGGCGCGGTCGGCGTGATGATGGCGGTGGTGATGGGAGTGTCACCGCAGGACGAGGACACGCTGGACCGCGCCTGCGACCTCGGCCTCGCCTTCCAGCTCGCCAATATCGCCCGCGACATCGTGGAGGACGATGCGGCGGACCGTTGCTACCTGCCCGTCGAATGGCTGGTCGAGGAGGACATCGAACCCGGCCAGCACACCAAGCCGCACCACCGCCAGGAACTGGCCGACATGGCGGCGCAGCTGGTAGCGCTGATGGAAGCGCACGAGGCCGCTGCCCGCGTCGGGGCCGCACGCCTCCCGTTCCGCAGCCGCTGGGCCGTGCTCAGCGCCGCGCGCATCTATGGCGAAATCGGCCGCGAGGTCCGCCGGCGCGGGACGGCGGCCTGGGATCGCCGTGTCTCGACCAGCAAATGGGACAAGATCCGCCACGCCGCGGCAGCTTTCTTCGAGGCGCTGGCGAACGACCCTCCCCGCCCCTCCGAAATGCCGCGCTGGACCCGCGCCAATCTTGCGGAGCGCGCCGCCAGCGCGTAGCGCTGCGGGCATGAGAGGAATCCCCGTTTGCGCAGGCTTCGCGCTTGCTTTCGCCGCACCTGTCACCGCCCAGGATGATGTCGCGCACGGCGACCCGCACGATGCCGTCATCGCCGGTGCCGACGCCTTCTTCGAGGCGCTGCGAAGCGACGACAAGACGGCGCTCGCCCGTGCCATGCATCCCGGCGCGACGATCTATATCCATGACCGGATGGTGCCCGGCGCACCCGAAACCGTCGTCGTCGCGGTGGCGGACCACCTGGCTCGCTGGGCCGGGACGCCCAAGGGGCTGGACGAGCGCATGACCTATGCAACCGTACTGGTCGATGGCGACATGGCGCAGGTCTGGGGGCCCTATCGCTTCATGATCGGCGACAGGACGACCCATTGCGGGATTAATTCGCTGAGCATGGTGCTGACCGAGGGCGGGTGGAAGGTCGCCAACACCAGCTTCACCATGGAACCGCCGAGCGAATGCGACAGGCTCGGCGCGCCGGGGGTCGGCGAATGATCCGCAAGCTCCTGATCGCCAATCGCGGCGAGATCGCCTGCCGCATCATCCGCACCGCGCGCCAAATGGGGATCGCTACGGTCGCGGTCTATTCGGATGCCGATACGAAGGCGCTGCACGTGCGGCAGGCGGACGAGGCGGTGCATATCGGCCCCTCGCCCGCGGCGGAAAGCTATCTGGTGGGCGAGAAGATCATTGCGGCGGCGAAGGAAACCGGCGCGGAGGCGATCCATCCGGGTTATGGCTTCCTGTCCGAGAACGCAGGCTTCGCGCTGGCGGTGATCGACGCGGGGCTGATCTGGGTCGGTCCGAAGCCGTCGAGCATCGAGGCGATGGGTCTCAAGGACGCGGCCAAGAAGCTGATGCGCGCGGCCGGCGTGCCGGTGACGCCGGGCTACGAGGGCGAGGACCAGTCGGTCGAGCGCCTCAAGGCCGAAGCTGACGCCATCGGCTACCCCGTCCTCATCAAGGCGGTCGCGGGCGGCGGCGGCAAGGGGATGCGCAAGGTCGATGACGCGGCGGACTTTGAGGCGAGCCTCGAAAGCTGCCGGCGCGAGGCCAAGGCCAGCTTCGGCAATGACGAAGTGCTGCTGGAAAAGTGGATCGCCTCGCCCCGCCACATCGAGGTGCAGGTCTTCGGCGACAGCCACGGCAATGTCGTCCACCTGTTCGAACGCGACTGCTCGCTCCAGCGCCGCCACCAGAAGGTGATCGAGGAAGCCCCCGCTCCCGGCATGGACGAGGCGACCCGCGAAGCCATTTGCGCCGCCGCCGTGCGCGCCGCCAAGGCGGTCGATTACGAGGGCGCAGGCACGATCGAATTCATCGCCGACGCCAGCGAGGGCCTGCGGGCAGATCGTATCTTCTTCATGGAGATGAACACGCGGCTTCAGGTGGAGCACCCGGTGACCGAAGAGATCACCGGCGTGGACCTGGTGGAGTGGCAGCTGCGCGTGGCGAGCGGGGAGCCGGTGCCGCTGAAGCAGGAGGAGCTAAGCATCAACGGCTGGGCAATCGAGGCGAGGCTTTATGCGGAGGATCCAGCGAAGGGGTTTCTGCCGAGTACGGGTAGTCTCAATCACCTGCGTCTGCCTACCGATCTGGCGCGGATCGAAACTGGAATCGAAGAGCAGGCCGAAGTGTCGTCATTCTACGATCCCATGATCGCAAAGGTCGTAGCTTCCGCACCTGACCGTATTGCGGCCATCGCGACCCTCGAGGAGGCTGTCTCCCAGGTCGAGGTCTGGCCGGTCAAGACCAATGCAGCCTTTCTTGCCCGCCTGCTTCAAGACGAGGATTTCAACGCAGCGCAGCTCGATACGGGCGCAATCGAACGCAATCTTGATAAACTTGCGCCGGCACAAGCGGTGTCGATCTCGCTGTTCAAGGATGCGATGGATAAGCTGGTCTTTGGCAATCCAGCTTTGCGCAGCATGTTTGAAAGCCGCGCAAAAATTCCCGGCTTTCGCCTCAACGCCGAGCGCGCCTACCAAAGCGGTATCTATGTCGACGGACGTTTCGAGACCGACTTTCCCGACAACCACCGCTTCAGTACACAAGCATACCCGATTGGCGGTGCGACCGCGCTCGGGTTCCAGGATGGCCAAGCCTATGAATTGTCTCTCGGAGTTCGTGGCGGCGGGCATCTTCACGCCCACGACGGCGACATTATCGCCCCCATGCCGGGCAAGGTCATCGCGGTCGATGTGGCCGAGGGCGATGCGGTCACTGCGGGCCAGCGGCTGATGGTGCTCGAGGCGATGAAGATGGAGCACGCCCTCACCGCGCCGTTCGACGGGACGGTGACCGGGCTGTCGGTCCAGCAGGGCTCGCAGGTGCAGGTCGAGGCCGTGCTGTGCGTAGTGGCGCCTGCTGAAGAATAGACTTGCCCACCCCCGGCCCCTCCCGCAAGCGGTAGGGGAGAAAGTGGCGCTACCGAGTCCCCCTCCCGCTTGCGGGAGGGGTTAGGGGTGGGCCAAGGGGACCAGATGAGCTGGGAAAAGGAACTCGAGGAACTGCGCCGCCGCGAAGCGCTCGCCGAGCAGATGGGCGGGCCGGACAAGGTCGCGCGGCAGCACGGACGCGGCAAGATGGATGCCCGCGCGCGGCTCGCGGCGCTGGTCGACGAAGGCTCCTTCCGCGAAATCGGCAAGATCGCCGGCAAGGGTTTCTATGACGGCGAGGGCAATCTCGAAGCCGTCCTCCCCGCCCCGTTCCTGTTCGGCAAGGCCACCATCAACGGACGGCCCGTGGTCGCTACGGCGGACGACTTCACCATTCGCGGCGGCGCGGCCGATGCGGGGATCGGGCGCAAGATGGAGCAAGCCGAGAAGATGGCGCACGAACTGCGCCTGCCCATCATCCGCATGATCGACGGCACCGGCGGCGGCGGCAGCGTCAAGACGCTGGAGATGATCGGCGCGACCTATATCCCCGCGGTCCACATGTGGGGCGAGGTGGTGAAGAACCTCGACACCGTGCCGGTGGTCGCACTCGCGCTCGGCCCCACCGCCGGCCTCGGCGCAGCGCGGATCGTCGCCAGCCATTACTCGATCATGGTCAGGGGCCTCAGCCAGATCTTCGCCGCCGGCCCCGCCGTGGTCGATGGCCTCGGCGACGCGTGGAAGGACGGCGCGGCGAGCCACGAGGAGGCGAAGGAAAACCTCGGGGGCAGCGGCATCCACACCCGCAACGGCGTGGTCGATGACGAGGTCGCCAGCGAGGCCGAAGCCTTCGCCCGCGCGCGCCATTTCCTCGGCTTCATGCCCGAGTATGTCGGCCAGCTCGCCCGCCGCGTCGAGACCGGCGACCCCGCCGACCGGCGCGAGGAAGCCCTGCTCAGCCTCGTCCCGCGCGAGGATAAGCAGGTCTATTCGATGCGCCGCGCGATGGAGCTGATGTTCGACAGGGGCACCGTGTTCGAGATCGGCAAGATGTGGGGCCGCGCCACCATCACGGCGCTCGCCCGGGTCGACGGCTGGCCGGTGTTCGTCCTCGCCAACGATCCCAGCTATCTTGGCGGGTCGTGGGATGCCAAGACCTCCGAGAAGGTCGAACGCTTCGTCAAACTGGCCGACCAGTTCCGCCTGCCGATCGTCCACCTGGTCGACAACCCCGGCTTCATGATCGGGCGCGAGGCGGAGATGGCGGGCACGATCCGCTACGGCGTGCAGGCGATGAACGCGGTCTACAAGGCGACCGTCCCGCTCGCCAGCATCGTCATGCGCCGCGCCTATGGCATCGCCGGCAGCGCGATGAGCAATGCCGACACCTACCAGTACCGCTATTGCTGGCCTTCGGGCGACTGGGGCAGCCTGCCCATCGCAGGCGGGCTGGAGGTCGCCTACAAGTCCGAGATCGAGGCGGCGGAAGACCCCGCGGCAGAGCTGGAGGCGATCCGCGAACGGCTGGGCAAGGTCACATCGCCTTTCCGCAGCGCCGAACGCTTCAATGTCGAAGACATCATCGACCCGCGCGACACGCGGCCCCTGCTATGCGAATTCGCCGGGCTGGCCTGGCGGAGACTCGGCGCAGCCTAGTGGATTTCGTGCCCGGCAGGGAACTTGCGCTGGTCGTTCGGACGGGTGAACAGCCTGCCGCGTTCGCTGAACAGCACCAGGAACAATGACGTCAGGCTGCACAGGAACAGTGCATAAGCCAGCGGCCGCGCGCTATCGTCATACGCCTGGCCGATCAGTATCCCCAACCCCGCCCCCGTCAGCATGCGGATGAAGCTCTGCGCCGAGGAGGCCGCGCCCGCCGCATGTTCGAACGGCTGCATCGCGATTGAGCCGAAGTTCGCGCCCATGAAACCGAGCAGGCACAGGTTCGCCGCCATCAGCGGCACGAACCAGTCGAGCGAATCCGGATGGTAATGCGCGGCGTAGACCTGCACCGCCGAGACGACAATGAAGACGCATAGCGCCGTATGCGACACGCGCCGCGCGCCGAAACGTTCGACGATGCGCGAATTGGTGAAGCTCGACACCGCCAGCGTCGAGGCGGTCGCGCCGAAGATCAAGGCGAAATCCTCGCCCGCGCCGAAATGCTCGCCGATAAGCTGCTGCGAGCTGTTGATGTAGCCGAACATCGCCCCGAAGGTGATCGCGCTGCCCAGCACATAACCCACCGCCGCGCGCGTCGTGAAGGTCAGCGGCAGGTTGTGCAGTACGGTCCTGATATCGAGCGGCTGCCGCTGGGTCGGCGCGAGCGTTTCCGGCAGGCGCACAAAGGTCCACAGCGATATCACCGCGGCAACGAACCCCATGAAAGCGAAGATCCACGGCCAAGGCGCGAAGACCAGCACCGCCTGGCCGACACTGGGGGCCAGCACCGGCACCACCATGAAGACGATGAAGATGGTCGACATCAGCCGCGCCATGGCATCGCCTTCGAACCGGTCGCGGATCACCGCGACCGGCACCACGCCGAGGCCGGCGGTCGCCAGCCCCTGCAAGGCGCGCAGGACGAGCAGGGCTTCGAACGAGGGCGCGAAGGCGCAGGCGACGGAGAGCACGATGTAGGAAGCAAGGGCGAAGAACAGCACAGGTCGCCGGCCGAAGCGGTCGGCAAAGCTGCCAGGCGCGATGCAGCCGACCCCGGTCGCCAGCAGGTAAACCCCCACGACCAGCTGGCGGCGGTTGGGATCGTCGACCCCGTAGGAGCCGGCAATCACTTCTAGCGCGGGCAGCATCCCGTCGATCGCCAGTGCACCAAGGCTCATCAGCGCCGCCATCAGCGCGACGAATTCCCCGCGCCCTAACGAGCGCGAATGGCCGTCACTGGAAGAGATACGGGTGCCCACCATGATGCGCGTCATGTGCCTGTGCACCGCGCCGCTGCCTAGCATCTTGGCAGCACCCCGGACCGAAATCCCGCGCACTGTGCTTCAATTGCCGCGCATGCGGAGATAGGAAGATGGCCGTGTCGGACGATGAGTTCAATCCTGAGGAAGACGAAGCGCAGGGTTTGCGCAAGGTCATCCATGTCGACATGGACGCCTTCTTCGCAAGCGTCGAGCAGCGCGACAATCCGGAGCTGCGCGGCAAACCGATCGCAGTCGGCGGCGGCGGCGGGCGCGGTGTGGTCGCCGCCGCCAGCTACGAAGCGCGCAGGTTCGGAGTGAGGAGCGCGATGCCCTCGGTCACGGCGAAGCGGCTGTGCCCCGACTTGATCTTCGTGCGCCACCGGTTCGACGCCTACAAGGAAGCGAGCCGCCAGATCCGCGAGATCTTCCTCGACTACACTCCGCATGTCGAACCCCTGAGCCTCGACGAGGCCTATCTCGACGTCACCGAGGACTTGCAGGGCGTCGGGTCCGCCACCCGCACCGCGCAGCTGATCCGCGAGCGCATCCGCGCCGAGACGAACCTCACCGCCAGCGCGGGGGTCAGTTACAACAAGTTCCTCGCCAAGCTCGCCAGCGACCAGAACAAGCCCGACGGGCTGTGTGTCATCAGGCCGGGCGAAGGGGCGACCTTCGTCCAGTCGCTACCGATCCGGCGGTTCCATGGCGTCGGCCCCAAGGGCGCGGAGAAAATGGCGCGGCTGGGGATCGAAACCGGGGCCGATCTGGCGGCGAAGGACCTTGCCTGGCTCAAGGCGCATTTCGGCAGTTTCGGCGACTATCTCTACCGGGCGGCGCGGGGAATCGATCTGAGGCCCGTGCGCGCCGACCGCATCCGCAAGTCGGTCGGCGGAGAGCGGACCTTCAGTGTCGACCAGCACGAGCCCGACGAGCTGCGCGAAACGCTGGAGCGGATCATCGCCATCGTCTGGGACAGCGTGGAGCGGACCAGGGCCAGGGGGCGGACGGTCACGCTGAAGATGAAATACAACGATTTCCGATCGGTCACCCGCGCCCATTCGGTGCCGCATTATGTCGCCGGTGCGGAGGAGTTCGCGACCATTGCCCGCGACTTGCTGGAGGCCCAATTGCCCCTGCCGCTGCCGATCAGGCTGATGGGCCTGACGCTGTCCAACCTCGAACAGGAGGCCGAAGTGACAGCCGGGCGCACCGCCCGGAAATCGGGCCAGCTACCGCTGTTCTAGGCCTGCCCCTGCATTTCCGAACGCCAGCGGTCGAGCCGCGTGCGGGTCGTGCGCCCCTGCGGCTCGGGCAGCGAATGGCGCGGAAAGAAACGGGCTTCCACAACTTCGCGCCGGTCGACCTGCGGATACTGGTCGGTCACCGCATGGAACAGGTGCGTGGTGTGCGGTGATCCGGAGATCGTATCCTCGACGATGCCGAGCAGCGTCACCCGTGCAAGTTCGATCCGCAGTTCCTCGTATACCTCGCGCAGCGCCGCGGCTGCCGGATCCTCACCGCGGCCGATGCCGCCGCCTGGCAGCGACCAGACCGCCGGACCGTAGCTGTGCCGCAGCATCAGCACCTCGCCCTCGAGGTTGCAGATGATGACCCCGCATCCATAGAGCCGGGTCTTGCGCCAGCGCCGCCAGCGGTGCCTGATGGCGTGCGCCAGAGGCAGCAGCGCGCGGTGGACGGGACTGGGAATCAGGTGAAGCATGTCACCTGTTGCTGCGCGTTTGCGAGGAGCCGCGCAACCGGAAGATCGTGTTCCCCCCGCAGGGCTTCATCGAAAACAGCCCGCTTGTCCTCCGCCCCTCCCAGAGTGAACAGCACGGCATCGCTGGCCAGCAGGCTGGGGATCGTAAGGGTGATCCGGTCGAACGGAGCATGCGGCGGGAGCGGATCGGGGGTCAGGCGCCGCACCGGCAAGGGATCGGCAGGATCGGGATCGGTGTTGGGAAACAGCGAGGCTATATGTCCGTCTGGCCCCATCCCGAGCCAGGCGAGGGCGAAGCGCGGCGGCGCGGAATCTTCGTTCAGCGCGATGACCTGCGCTCCCACCGGTTCCAGCAAGGCCCGCAGCTTGCCGCTGTTGGATGCCTCGTGATCCTCGGGCACGATCCGGTCATCGTTGGGCCAGACGTCGAGCCGCGCGAAATCCAGCGGCCTCGTCACCAGTTCGGCGATGATCGGGAACGGGGTCGACCCCCCGGGCACGGTTACCGCGACGCGACCGTCGCTCGCCTCTAGGGCCTGTCGCAAGCGGCGTTCAAGCCAGTCGGCAATGCGGACGCCATCGGCATCGTCGATCACGCGGATATCGGTCATGCATCGACCCTAGCCGAAAAGGCCGCATGGGGTCATCCCCCGCGCGGCCCGCATTCGTATCCGCATCGCGCATTTGCGTTACTGAAGAGTGCTCTTGAGGAACCAGATGCGCTGTTCGACCTGATCGGTCATGTCGTCGAGGATGCCGTCGGTGGCGTTGTCGCCGGTCTGCTCGGTCAGGTCCTTCAGCTTCTTGATCCGGTCCAGAACCTTCACGTTGTCGTCATGCAATTCCTTGACCATGGCCTCGGGCTTGAGATCGGTCTTGTCCTGGTCCTTGATCTGCGTGTGCTCGGCAATCGCCCCGATCGAGGTCAGCGTGGCGGCGTCGTTCTTGCGCACGCGTTCGCCGATGACGTCGATGTAGTTGCGGATCTCGACCGCGTGCTCGTCGAACAGCAGGTGCAGGTCGCGGAACCGCGGGCCCTTCACGTGCCAGTGAAAGTTCTTGGTCTTGGTGTAGAGTGCGAAATGGTCGGCCAGCAGCCCGTTGAGTTCGCTGACCAGTGCCTTTTTCGAGTTGTCGCCTGCAGTCGGCATAATCTTTCTCCGTTCCCGTCGGTGTGCTGTGTGCCTATGAAACGCGGCCGCCCCCATTCGGTTTCACCGGATAGGGTGGCGACAGTTATCGACCGGGTCGGTCAGGCCATTCCGCGCACGTCGAGGCCGATGGCCAGCGCCGCAAGGAAAAGCACCGCCGACAAGACGCGGCGGATTGCCCGGAGCGGCAGCGTTTGTCCGAGCGCGGGGCCCATCGCCCATCCGATCGCCAGCGCGCCTGCCCCGCCCAGCGCGCCCCCGGCAGCGGCGAGCCAGGGCAAGGCGGTCCAGGCGGAAACGGCGAAGACGATGAAGCGGCCCGCGTCACCGATCTGGCGGGCCAGCAGGACGAGAAAGGCGGCGAAGACCGAATGGGTCGGCTCGCGCAGGGGCTGCGACCGGATCGGCCAGGCAAGTTCGACGGCCGCCACGGCAAGGGCAATGGCGATCAGCATCCGCCCGGCCTCCGGAAAAAGCTGTGCCGCAACAACCGTCCCTGCCCAGGCCATCAGGCATGACGATGCCAGTGCGGCCAGCAGGCCCGCAACTAGGACGCCTGGCCCAGTCCGGCCGGAAAGCTGGGCCATCAGCAACTGGTCGCGCGCGCCCAGCGACACCAGCAGCACCAGCGCGAAACCGAAGAGGAACGACGACACCTTCGCAGCGCCTCAGGCGGCCCAGGGTCCGACGATGGCGAGCGTGGCAGCCGGGCTGTAGACATTGACGAACAGGGTCCTGCCGTCGGGCGAGAAACACGCCCCCGCCAGTTCGGTCTGAGCCCTCAGCCGGGCGATGTCGTAAGGTCGCCCCGCGCGGTCGATCCCGCGCAGATGGTTGTCGACGACATCGGTGTACTGGTCTTCGCAAACGACCAGGTGGCCGTTGGGCGCGACCGTCAGGTTGTCGCCGAAATTGAATTGGTCGGGGCTGTCGGATTCGAAGAACAGCTCGAGCCGGTCGGCCCTGTCCGAGCGGGAAGGTGTGAGCCGGAAAATCTGCCCCAGCCCGGCCGCACCCCCGCTCGTGCAGCAGAAATAGACCGCATCCTGCCCCATGTGCACGCCTTCGCCCCGGGCAAAGGTCGTCGCCCCTGCGGCGGCACCGCGCTTGCGCAGGTCGTCCAGTGGCGAGGTAACGTCGTCGAGATCGATCCAGCGTGCGGGATAGGCCTGCCCCCGTGCAAGGCGCGGCGCGGACTTGTTGGAACTGTCGCCAAGATCCTTGCCCAGCGAAAGCGCCTGCAGGCGGCCGCCCTTGACCAGCACGCCCGGTTGCGCTGGCAGGAAACGGTAGAACAGCCCGTCGTCCTGGTCTTCGGTCATGTAGACCGCGCCGGTAGCCGGGTCGACGCAGGCCGCCTCGTGATTGAACCGGCCCATCGCCTTGAGCGGCACGGCATCGACCAGCCCGCCCGCGGCGGCCGGCACTTCGAACACATAACCGTGATCGGGCATGGCCGCGAGGCCGCGAGAGCCGGGTTCCTCGCACGTCAGCCAGCTGTTCCAGGGGGTAGTGCCGCCGGCACAATTCCTGACCGTGCCGGCGAGCGTCCGGTAGGCCCGGTCGACCTCGAGGGTCGCGGCGTCGAGCACCACGGTGGTGGTGCCGCCCGGTAGGAATTCTCCGTCGGGCCCCTTACCGTAGCCCTTCGGCAGCTTGCCGCCCGCATCGACGCCCGGCGGGAGCTCGTGATTGCGAACGAGCGCGATCAGGCCGCCGCCGATGTCGAAGCAGCCCATGCCGTCGGCGCGATCCGGCACGGTGAAGCCGTCCTCCATCGTATCGCCCAGACGCGACAGGACGCGGTAGGAAAAGCCGGCCGGCAGGTCGAGCAGGCCCGCCGGGTCGGGCACCAGCGGTCCGTAACCCACCGACGTCCCCCCTCCGCTCGCGAGCCCGCCGCGAAGGGCGCAGCCGCTGGCGACAAGCGCGGCGAAAGCGCTGCCGGTGGCTGCCATGAACCTCCGGCGATCGGTGACGGGCTGGGCGGACATCGGCTTTGACTCCAGTTCTGTTCCGGGGCCATAGCAGGCGCAAGGGTCGATGGGAGGCCCAAGCGAGGGGAGAGACACATGAATTTCGCTGACGGCCACGCCGCCATCGTTACGGGGGGAGCCTCGGGCCTCGGCCACGCCAGCGCTGTCGCGCTCGCCGAGGCCGGTTTCAAGGTTGCCATCTTCGACATCAATACCGGCGAGGGGCCAGCCAAGGCCGAGGCGATCGGGGCGACGTTCCATCACGTCAACATCATGGACGAACAATCGGTGGTCGATGGCTTCGCCGCCGCCCGCGCCGCCAACGGGCAGGAACGCCTGACCGTCCACTGCGCCATGGCGAGCAAGCGCGGCAAGACGATCAGCTGGGACAAGGAGAACGGCTGCTACAAGAAGCTGCCGACGGAAGATTACGCCTTCGGCGCCGAAGGCATACTGACGGCGAGCTTCCGCATCGCCAGCCACTCGGCCCTCGGCATGGCCAACAGCGGTCCCGTGACCGAGGACGGCGAGCGCGGGGCGATCATCCTCACCGCCAGCGTCGCGGCGCAGGACGGGCAGATCGGCCAGGTCATCTACGGTAGCTGCAAGAACGGTGTGAACGGCCTCGTCCTGCCCATGGCGCGCGACCTGATGGACCTCGGCATCCGGGTCAATTCGATCATGCCGGGCATATTCGCGACCCCGCTGATGCTGGGAATGAAGGACCGCAACCCGCAGATGTGGGACCAGCTCAACGCCAGCGTGCCCTTCCCCAAGCGGCTCGGCCATCCGGAGGAATTCGCCTCGCTGGTGCTGGAAATCGCCCGCAACGGTTACATCAACGGCCACCAGTTCCGTCTCGACGGCGCGATCCGGATGCCGCCGAAATAGGAGGGGACGCATGACCGCAGCGACCAACGAATACCCGACGAGAGCCTATGGCGCGACCGCGCCTGACAGCGGGGTCGGCCCGATGGACATTACCCGCCGGGGCCTGCGCGCCGACGATGTGCTGATCGACATCAGCCATTGCGGCATTTGCCATTCGGATCTCCACACGGCGCGCAACGACTGGGGCCGCACGACCTACCCCTGCGTTCCGGGCCACGAGATCGTCGGCACGGTAGCGGCAGTGGGCGACGGCGTGACGCGGCACGAGGTAGGCGACCGCGTCGCCATCGGCTGCCTCGTCGACAGCTGCAAGGCCTGCGCCCACTGCGAGCAGGACCTCGAACAATATTGCCTCAACGGCTCGGTCGGCACCTATGGCGGGCGCGACCGGATCGACGGATCGGTCACCCATGGCGGCTATTCGACGCGCATCGTCTGCCGCGACGAATTCGTGCTCAAGGTGCCCGAGGCGCTGAGCAGCGAGCACGCGGCGCCGCTGCTCTGCGCCGGGATAACGACCTATTCCCCCTTGCGGACCTGGAAGGTCGGCCCGGGCAGCAAGGTCGCGGTGGCGGGGCTTGGCGGGCTCGGCCACATGAGCGTGAAGTTTGCCGTGGCGATGGGCGCCGAAGTCACTGTGCTCAGCCGCACCGAGGACAAGCGGCAGGATGCAATTGCGCTGGGTGCGCACGATTTCCTCCTCACCACCGACAAGGGGGCGATGAAGGCTAAGACCGGGTATTTCGACCTGGTGCTCAACACCATTCCGGTCCGCCACGACGTCGCGCCCTATCTCCACCTGCTGCGGATCGACGGGGCGCAGGTGCTGGTCGGCATGATCGAGAAAATGCCGGAACTGCATTCGGGCATATTGCTGGGGCGCAAAATCCTCACCGGCAGCGGCATCGGGGGCCTCGCGGAAACGCAGGAGATGCTCGACCTGTGTGCCGAGAAGGGCATCGTGCCGGAAATCGAAGTGATCCCCATGCAGGACATCAACGCGGCCTACGAGCGCATGGAACGCAGCGACGTCAAATACCGCTTCGTGATCGACATGGAGAGCCTGCGCGCGGCCTAGCTGGCGATCAGATGCACCAGTCGAGTTGCTGCCCGCGCTGGTTCGACCGGTCGACCCGCACGCGGTTGGTCACCATGCGCGCGTGCAGGCGGCGGACGACCGTGCTGCCG
Organism: Parerythrobacter aurantius; assembly: GCF_045291475.1. NCBI lineage: Bacteria > Pseudomonadati > Pseudomonadota > Alphaproteobacteria > Sphingomonadales > Erythrobacteraceae > Parerythrobacter > Parerythrobacter aurantius. The sequence continues at coordinate 1,701,010 of NZ_CP147985.1, read as the reverse complement.
GTGTGCTGGAACAGGAAGGGAAAGATGCCGTGCAGAAGGCAGGCGATCCCCGCCCCCAGCATGGGCCAGCCGAAGCTGCTCGCCACGCGCATGTGCTCGAAATAGGTTTCGCCAACGGATTCGGGATGCGCGGTGAAGAGTTTCATGGGCTGTTCCGTGGTTGCGATTGCGACGTCTTCCCGACCGCCTATGCCACACCACGATGCAAGAAAAAACCGCGCGTCGGAACGTGGCCCACACTCTCATATTGACCGCGCCGACACCTTCAGGCAAGCGCGCGGCCGCGCCGAAGATACGTCGACGAAGCGCCAAAGATGCGGGTGTAGCTCAATGGTAGAGCAGCAGCTTCCCAAGCTGACGACGAGGGTTCGATTCCCTTCACCCGCTCCAGATCTACTCCCGGAAGTCAGAATCCGAACCTGAGCCCGCCCCACACCGTGCGCGGTGCGCCGAGATCGATGCTGCCGCCGGCATTGCGGGTGACGACGGTCTCGCCGGTCAGGTTTTCGCCGCGCAGCACCAGCGAAACACGACCGGCAAGCGGCACTTCCGCAAAGGCGCCGAGAGTCGTCGCGGGGGGCAGCACATCGGCCTCGAGGTCGTCTTCGAACTGCGCGCCGACATGGCGCAGCGTGATCGCCAGCAGTCCGCCCTCGAAGGGCGTCCATCCGAGAGTCGCCGCCGCAGCCCAGCGAGGGGTTTGCGCGGGCCGGTTGCCGTCGAGTGCGAGCGACGGGCCGGACCCCCGCACTTCGGCATCGGTCCAGGCAAGCGTACCGTCGAAGCTGACCTGTCCGCGCGTGATCCGCGTGCCGAGCTCCAGCCCCTGAGCCTCGATCGCCGGCAGGTTCTGCCGCTGTCGCAGGTTCGGGGCCAGCGTGACATTGGCGATGGCGTCCTTCACCCGGTTGTCGAATGCGGTGAGGGAGACTTCCACGCCCTCCGCCGGGGTCCAGTCGAACCCGGCTTCGAAGCCTTCGAGCCGCTCCACGCCGAGCCCGGCATTGGCCTGTGTGGTCACCGGGAACACCACGAAGGGGCGGTACAATTCATTCAACGTCGGCAGGCGCAGGCCGCTGTAGGCGGCTGCCCTAAGCGACAGGGTTTCGCCGACACGGTAGAGTGCCCCGCCCCGCCAAGTAACGGTCCAGTCGGTCTGGTCGGCGAAGCGGTTGTCGATCGTCACCGCGCCGGCCGGCGTGCTTTCCTGGAAGAAGCCGCCCGTGATCGCGGTGCGGTCGGCCCGGAGACCGCCGGTGAGGACCACTCGCCCCAAGGTCCAGTCGTTCTCGACGAACAGTGCCAGGTCGCTCGTCGCCCCGCCGGCGCGGCGGCGCGCGGTGACCTGGCCGGTGAAGGCGCTGATCGCCTGTTCCTGCATCTCGCCATCGGCGCGGCGATAGTCGATGCCGACGCGCAGCACATGGTCATCGCCGACCGGCGGGCGCAATTCGAGCTTGCCGCCGATTCCGGTGGCCGGCGTATCGCTCTGGTCGAGCACCGGCACGAACCGCGTCGCACTGACCACGACATTGGTGAAATTGCGCGCCTGGAGATAGGCCAGCGCATCGAACTGCCAGGCACCCCGCCCGACGATGCGCAGGCTGGCATCCTGCCCGGTGGCGCTGCTGTCGGCCCCATCGAAACGCAAGGTGCGGCGATCGTCGAAGGCCAGCAGGCGCGCCCGCAATTCCAGCGTATCGGACAGGGGTGCAACCATGCGCAGCTGGCCGGCGATGCTGTCGAAAGCGGCCGGTACGCTCGCGGCGACACGCTGGTCGGCGGGCGTGGTCTGAAACCCGTCACCGCGGTCCCATCGGCCGCCCGCCGCCACATAGCCAGTGCCGACCCGCGTCGCGATGCCCGCGCTCGTCTCCGTCTCGCCACGGTCGTTGACGAGGGCGGAGGCGGTCAGCGGGCCGAGCGTGTCGATGTCGGCACTGTCGATGGCGATTGTGCCCGCCAGTGCCCCTGTGCCGAACGGCCCCGATCCTCCGCCGCGCGTGATGCGGATGCTGCCGACCTGTTCCGGCAGCAGCGCGGCAAAGGGAATGAAACCGAAAAACGGATCGCCCATCGGCACCCCGTCGAGCGTCACCAGCGCCCGGCTCGAGGCATTGCCGCCGAGCGCGCGCAAGGTAACGCCCTGCGCGCTGGGATTGGCGGAGCGACTGTCGGAACGGCGGAATTGCTGGAACCCGGCGACTGCGCCCAGCGCTTCCTCGATACGTCCCGACGGGGCGGAGATCACTGTCTCGCGATCCAGTTCACGCACCGAATAGGCCGGCTCGGCCGGCGTATCCGGCAGGCCCTGTCCCGTCACGACAATGACCCTCTGGTCGGCAGGGTCCTGCGCCAGTGCGGGAACGGAAAGCGCGAGCAGGGGCAAATGCACGAAGTACTTCATGCCTGCTGCCCTAGCGGCCCGAAAGCGCCGCGTCAGCCTCGGTCTCGCAAGACTCGCCAATCCTCCGCAGATGTGCTTATCTCGTATCCGTTGCAGGAGAGGACTTAATCCATGAGCGACATCGAAACCGATTTCGACGTCCTGATCGTCGGTGCCGGAATCAGCGGGATCGGCATGGCGGCGCACATGGAAATGATGTGCCCCGATCACAGCTATGCCATCGTCGAAATGCGCGAAAACCTCGGCGGGACGTGGGACCTGTTCCGCTATCCCGGCATCCGCTCGGACAGCGACATGCACACGCTTGGTTTCGTGTTCGAACCGTGGAAGCACGAGAAGTCGATCGCCGATGCGCCCTCGATCCTCGAATATCTCAACCGCATCGTCGACGAGCGCGGCATCCGCCAGCATATCCGCACGGGGCACCGCGTCCTGAGCGCCGACTTCGACCGATCGACCGCACGGTGGACCGTCACGGTCCAGCTCAAGGATGGCGAGAAGAAGCGGTTGACCGCGAATTTCCTCTACCTTGGCTCAGGCTACTACGATTACGACGAACCCTATGACGCGGGCTTCCAGACCGGCGGGTTCAGGGGCCGGGTTATCCATCCGCAGTTCTGGCCCGAGGATCTGGACTATTCCGGCAAGAAGGTGGTCGTGATCGGCTCCGGCGCAACGGCAGTCACCATCGTCCCGTCGATGGCCGACAAGGCGGCGCATGTGACCATGCTCCAGCGCACGCCGACCTGGATGTTCAGCCGCCCGGCCAAGGATGCGGTCGCCAATTTCCTGCGCAAGGTCCTGCCCGAAGAGACGGCCTACAGGATCACCCGGTGGAAGAACATCAAGCTGCAGGACATCGGCTTCAAGTCCGCCCGCAACAAGCCCGAAAAGGTCAAGAAGGGCCTCTACAAGCGGATCGAGAAAGCGCTCGGCAAGGATTTCGACAAGGCTGCCTTCACCCCGCCCTACAATCCCTGGGACCAGCGCCTGTGCTTGGTGCCGGACAATGACCTGTTCGAAGCGATGAAGGCCGGCAAGGCTTCGGTGAAGACGGGCAAGATCGCCCGGTTCCTCGAAAACGGCATAGAACTCGACAATGGCGAGGTGCTGGAAGCCGACATCATCGTCACGGCAACCGGCCTCAAGCTGGCGGTCGCCGGCAAGATCGCGGTTTCGGTGGATGGCGAGCCGGTCGATTTCAGCAAGCGGTTCTACTACAAGGGCTGCATGTTCTCGAACCTGCCCAACCTGGCGGTGGTGTTCGGATACCTCAACGCCAGCTGGACGCTGCGGGCGGATATCAATTCCGACTATGTCTGCCGCGTGCTGAACAGGATGAAGGCGACCGGCACGCAAATCGCGGAACCGGTGCTGACCGCCGAGGCGGAAGCCGCCATCGAGGAAGACGATATCTTCGATTTTTCCAGCGGCTACATCCAGCGCGGCAAGCACATCATGCCGCGCAATTCGGTGGCATACCCGTGGCGGCTCAACCAGGAGTATGTGCTCGACCGGAAACGGATGCAGCAGGATCCGGTCGACGACGGCCTGCTCGCCTTCCGGCGTGCGGGGGCGAACGCGATCGGTGTCGACGAAATGCTGGAAGCGGCAGAGTAGCGCTTGCCGCCGGCTTCGCTTAGGCAGGCGGGATGACCACGAATCCCGAACGCATCTATACCGCCGCCCTGATCGTCATCGGCGATGAAATCCTGTCCGGCCGCACGCACGACAAGAACATCGCGCAGGTCGCAAGCTGGCTGCAGGTACAGGGCATTCGCCTCGCCGAAGTGCGCGTGGTGCCCGACGTCATGGAAAGGATCGTTGCGGCGGTAAACGCCCTGCGGGCCGACAATGACTATCTCTTCACTACCGGCGGGATCGGCCCGACCCATGACGATATTACCGTCGATGCCGTGGCCGAGGCGCTCGGCCTCGAAGTCGAGGTCCACCCGGAGGCCCGCGCCATTCTCGAACGGTATTATACCGGTCGCGGCCTCGAACTGACCGAAGCGCGGCTGCGCATGGCCCGGGCCCCGGCAGGGGCCGAACTGATCCCGAACCGTATGTCCGGCGCGCCCGGGATCAGGATCGGGAATATCTTCCTGATGGCGGGTGTGCCCCATATCACGGCCGGCATGCTCGATGCGCTGACCGGCACGCTCGAAGGCGGCGCGCCGTTGCTGAGCGCGACAATCGGATGCTGGACACCGGAAAGCGAGGTCGCGGACATCCTCCGGGCGACGGAAAAAGCGCACGACCAGTGCCAGATCGGCAGTTACCCGTTTTTCCGCGAAGGCAGGGTCGGCGCGAATTTCGTCATCCGCTCGACCGATGCGGGTGCATTGCGGGCATGCACCGACGCGCTCGTGCGGGAGCTTGAGGCGTCCGGTACGGACTGCGTCACCGGCGGGATCTAGCGCCCGGCACAGCGCCTGCGCCCGCCGCATGGTCAGGGAGGCGACACCTTACCTTAACCCGTCCGCGTTACATTCTGCCCGGGTTTGATCCAAAGCGGGGCGCAGCGTCCCGGAAGGAGGGCCGTCACGGCCTCGTGAGGGCCATGACGACCGGACGTGCTACAGGAAAAGCGAGCGTTCCCGCGGACAGGAATGGGCACTGTCAGGTCCTTTCGCGCGTTGGCGGGTGTCCATCAGGCTCGCCTTGCTTGCACCACCCGGAAAGCCGGAGCGCGTAGGCCGATGCCTGTCCGGACCATTCCCGTGCGCTTCACGCTCGGCTCGCGGCACCTGCTGTCGATCGAGAAGCGGCTGGTCTCGCTGAGTTTCTCGCTCGACGATGTGCTTGCCCGCCGCATACCCGTGACAATCGGCGTCGGCTCGCACGACGGACTGCGGGTCCATTCGGTCCCGCGCGACCTGATGGATACAGTCGTGGCGCAGCACCCGGGCTTCGTGATCGGCGGCCGGCAGGACTACCGCCGCTACTATATCGACATGGCTGGCAGCTATGACGACTATCTGGCGCGATTTTCTGGCAAGACCCGGTCCACCCTTCGCCGCAAGGCGCGGAAACTGGCGGAGGAAGTCGGCGGGGCGCTGGACGTGAGCGAGCATCGCACACCCGCCGAGGTCGCGGCATTCCTGGCCGAAGCCTTGCCGCTGTCCGCCCGCACCTACCAGGCCCGCCTGCTGGACGCCGGTCTGCCAGAGGACGAGGCTGGCCGTGCCGCCATCATGGCCAAGGCCGCAGCGGGCGAGATGCGCTGCTTCCTGCTGCGGGCGCAGGGCAAGGCCATCGCCTACCTCTCGCTGCCGGTGGAAGGCGAGACGCTGGTCTACGCCCACCTCGGTTACGATCCCGACTGGGCGCGGCTGTCGCCCGGCACCGTACTGCAGATGCACGCGCTGGAGTGCCTGTTCGCCGAGCGCCGGTTCCGCTGGTTCGACTTCACCGAAGGCGAAGGCGCGCACAAGGAACTGTTCGGCACCGGCAGCGTGGAATGCGCGAGCTTCCTGCTGCTCAAGGGCAGTATTGCGAACCGCTTCCTGCTCGGCTCGCTGTCAGCATTCGATGGAACGGTAGCCGCAGCCAGGGCGCTAGCCGAGAAGAGCGGCGCACTGGCCCAAGCGCGCAGGGTACTGCGCGGCTGACACGCAAAAGGGCCGGAGGTTCGCACCCCCGGCCCCTTGCTTGTTTGACCCGGAAGCGAGGCGGTGGCGTGATGCGCTGCCGCTTCGCTGCCTGCGCGCCTTACGCGCCTTCGACTTCCGCCAGGTCGACCTTCAGGCCCGGGCCCATCGACGAGGTCAGCGTGACCTTGCGGACGTACTTGCCCTTCGAGCCCGAGGGCTTGGCCTTGACGACGGCGTCGGTCAGGGCGGCGAAGTTCTTTTTCAGGTCTTCGTCCTTGAACGACAGCTTGCCGATGCCGCTGTGGATGATGCCCTGCTTCTCGACGCGGAATTCGACCTGGCCCGCCTTGGCGTCCTTGACCGCCTGTTCGACGTTCGGGGTCACGGTGCCGAGCTTCGGGTTCGGCATCAGGCCCTTCGGGCCCAGCACCTTGCCGAGACGACCGACGACACCCATCATGTCCGGGGTCGCGATGACGCGGTCGTAGTTCAGATTGCCTGCGGCCATGTCTTCCATGAGGTCTTCCGCACCGACCTTGTCGGCGCCGGCGGCCAGCGCCTTGTCGGCGTTGTCGCCACGGGCGAACACAGCAACGCGGACGTCCTTGCCGGTGCCGGCCGGGAGCGAAACCATGCCGCGGACCATCTGGTCGGCGTGACGCGGATCGACACCCAGGTTCATCGCGACTTCGACGGTTTCGTCGAACTTCTTCGACGCATATTCGCGCAGCGTGCTGAGCGCTTCGTCGACGGTGTAGAGCTTTTCGCCATCCAGCTTTTCGGCCAGCAGCTTCGCCTTCTTGGTTGCAGTTGCCATGATCTTAGCCCTCCACCACGCTGAGGCCCATCGCGCGGCACGAACCTTCGATGATCTTCATGGCCTGGTCGATATGATTCGCGTTGAGATCCGCCATCTTCAGCTCGGCGATTTCCTTCAGCTGGGCCTGGGTGATGGTCCCGGCAGAAACCTTGCCCGGCTCCTTGGAACCAGACTTCAGCTTGGCGACCTTCTTGATGAGGTAGGTGGCCGAAGGCTGCTTGGTGATGAAGGTGAACGAACGGTCTGCATAGACGGTGATCACGGTCGGGATCGGCGCGCCCTTCTCGAGGCTGTCCGTCGCGGCGTTGAAAGCCTTGCAGAATTCCATGATGTTCACGCCGCGCTGGCCGAGTGCCGGCCCGAGCGGAGGCGAGGGGTTGGCGGTGCCGGCAGGCACCATCAGCTTGATATAGCCGTCGATCTTCTTGGCCATGGGGCCACTCCTTTTCTCACTGTCGCCGCGCCTGTTTCCAGCCGCAGCTCATGGTAAGCGGTCAGCGGTCCGGCGAACCGAACCTCCCGCGGGTTTCCCGATCGATGTCAGGGAAGGCGCGCGCATAGCGGAATGCGCGGCAAATGCAAGGGGCATCGCCCGGTTTGGCCCTGCGGCCCACCTTGCGGGCCGGCACTGGACGGCTATGGTCCCACACGGAGGGAGGAACCATTCCATGGCTATGGAAATGACCCGCAGGCAAGGCTTGCTGCTAGGCGCTGCCGCAGGCGCGGCGGGCCTTGTTGCCCCGACTCGCGCCCGAGCAGGCAAGAGCGGGCCTTACGACGTCGCCGTGGTGGGCGCGGGCGTCTTCGGGGCCTGGTCCGCCGCCATGCTGGCGCGGCGCGGTCTGCGGGTCGCCCTCGTCGACCAGTACGGCCCGGCCAATGCGCGGGCGTCCTCTGCCGGTGAGAGCCGCGTTACCCGCCTCTCCTACGGCGGCGACACGATCTATTCGGCGATGGCGCTCGAATCGCTCGCCGAATGGCAGGCGCTGTCCGACCGGAGTGCCCTGCCCCTGCTCCATCGCACCGGCGTGCTGTGGTTTTCGCCCGATGCCGACCGGTACATGGCATCGAGCATCGCCTGGCTCGAAGCCAACGGGCGCACATTCTGGCGCGGCGACGCCGCCATGCTCCGCGAACGATTCCCCCAGATCCGTTTCGAAGACGGAGAGGCCGGTTTCGTCGAAGCGGAAACGGGCGCACTGATGGCCGGACGCGCGGTCCAGTCGCTCATTGCCGATGCCGGGCTGGCGGTGATCCATGCCGAGGCAGGAGCGCCGCAAAGGCTGTCCAGCGGTTCGTGGCAGGTGTGCGACGGGGTCGAGGCCGGCAAGGTCGTCTATGCCTGCGGCCCGTGGCTGGGCAAACTCTTCCCCGAGGTGCTGGCCGGCCGGATCGTCCCGACGCGGCAGGAAGTGCTCCACTTCGGCAGCGCGGCCGGGGATGACCGGTTCAAGTCGCCCGCACTGCCCGTCTGGGCCGACTTCAACGGCGGCGAGATCGTCTATGGCCTGCCCGACCTCGAACAGCAGGGTTTCAAGATTGCCTTCGACAAGCATGGCGCGGAGGTCGATCCGGACACGCAGGACCGGCGCGTCGCCGCGGAAACGGTCGAAGCGGCGCGCGATTACCTCTCCCGCCGGTTCCCCGACCTGGCATCGGCGCCGCTGGTTCATTCGCGGGTCTGCCAGTACGAGAATTCATCGAACGGCGATTTCCTGATCGACCGCCTGCCGGGGTACGACGATATCTGGCTGGTAGGCGGCGGGTCGGGTCACGGGTTCAAGCACGGGCCGGCGGTTGGCCGACGTGTCGCCGATCACATCACCGACGCCGCGCTTCCGATCGAACCGCGTTTCTCGCTCGCCACGAAGGGGACGGTCGCGGCCCGCAGCGTTTACTGACGGCCTGGCGGCCCGGTCAGCGGGCGCGAATTCGTTCGAGAAAGCTGTCCACCTCTGCCCGCAGATCGTCGGCCTGCTGCTCGAGCTCGGTCGACGAAGCCAGCACCTGGCTGGCGGCCGCGCCGGTCGACAGCGACAGCTCGCGCACGTCCTCGATATGGGTGGACACGGCGTTGGTCGCGCGCGCAGCCATGTCGATGCTTCGGGCAAGGTCCTGCCCGGCGACAGACTGCTGGTCCACCGCGCTGGCAATCGAAATTGCGGTCGATTCGAGTTGACCGACCTGCTGGCCGATCCGCCGCAGCGCCGTGACGCTGGCACCGGTCGATTGCTGGATGGCGGCAATCCTGTCGGCCACCTTCTCGGTCGCCTGGCTCGTCTGCGCGGCGAGTTCCTTGACCTCGGATGCGACCACCGCGAAACCGCGCCCCGCCTCGCCGCCGCGAGCGGCCTCGATCGACGCATTTAGCGCGAGCAGGTTGGTGCGCCGGGCGATCGACTGGATCATGTCCACGATCTGGCCGATTTCCTCGGCAGCATCGGACAGGGCCGAGATAGTCTGGTCGGCCTCGACGGCAGTGCCGCTGGCTTCGCGGGCAAGCTCCGCCGACGATGCGGCCTGACGGCTGATTTCTCCGATCGACATGGCGAATTCGTCGCTCGCGGCTGCCGCGGCATTGGCCCCGGCGTTCGCTTCGGCCATGGCCTGGACGACCCGGCCTGTCTGGAGCGTCGATTGTTCGGCCGCCCCTGCCATGGTTCCGGCAGTGCCCCGGAGCTGGCTCGATGCGGCGGCGACCCCGCTGACCACGCCGCCGATGGTCCGCTCGAATTGCGATGCCAGCTCGCCCAGCAGCCGCCGGCGTTCCTCGCTGGCCCGTTCCTGCTGCTCGAGTTCCGTGGCAGCGCGCTCGGCGCGCTCTGCGGCCCATTGTTCGAGACGAACATTAGCCTTCTTGAACAGGGCCAGCGCCCGCAGCATTTCGCCCACCTCGTCCTTGCGCTCGATACCGTCGATATCGAAATGCCGGTCGCCCTTGGCGAGCCGGCTCATGCCCCCGGCAATTTCGCCGATCTTGGCACCGAGGTCGCGCGCCAGCGCTCTCGATCCCGCCAGGAGGATGGCGACCGCCATGGCGGCAGCAAGTGCGAGGACAACCAGCAGGCGGGTATAGTAGCCGCGGCTCGATGCCTCGATTGCTGCCGCCCTGCCGGTCAGGTCGCGCTCGAACGCTTGGGCCTGCGTGTAGAGCTCGTCACCAAGCGTGGAGAGCTGGAAAGCGAGGTCACTCGATCGCTTGCTCGCGCCTTCGCGGGCGATGTTGGCGACCAGCTCGTCGAACTTGGCCTCGTATGCGGCAAAGGCACCGCGCATCTGTTCGAGCCTCGGAGCGGCTTCGGGCATCCTTGCGGCGACCACCGCATCGATGGCGGCAATCTCGTTCTTGGCCTTGCGGTATCCCTGCTGCTGCCGGTCGAGCGCAACCTTTTCCCGGGCGAAGATGAAACGCACCGCATTGTAGCGGAATTCCCCCGTAGTGCTGCGCAGGTCCGCCGACGCCTTGACCGCCCCCTGCACCTCGGCGAGCGCCTGCGAACGGCTGTCGAGTTCGGAAATGCCGATCGCAAGGACCAGCCCCATCAGGGCGAATATGCCGAGAAAGCCGCCGAAGACGGCGCCCAGCTTGTGCTTGACCGGCAGGTTGCGGAACCAGCCGGACAGGCTCCCTCTGCGAGCCGGGGCTGCAAAATCGGAAGGTGCCTGAAGTTCTGCCTGGAGTTGGCGGGCGACGTCTTCGATGGCGCTCATGCTGGATCCCTTTCGGGGCGGTAACGGGGTCGCTTTCCCCGCAAGCCTTCCGCCCGACGGCCGGGTCTTATGTTACAATTCTAAATTTTGGCTAAAGCCCATGTTTACTTTGTTCTGCGGCCGGTCGACCTGCGCGCGGCAATACACCCCAAGCAAAAGGGCCCGCCGGTGTTCCCGGCGAGCCCTTCGAATTTTTTCCGAAGCGTGATCGTTACTTGGCCAGTTCGACCTGCTCGAAGTCCAGCTCGACCGGAGTCGCGCGGCCGAAGATCGAAACCGACACCTTGACCTTCGCCTTGTCGAAGTCGAGTTCCTCGACCAGCCCGTTGAAGCTGGCGAAGGGCCCGTCGAGAACCTTCACGCTGTCGCCGATTTCGTAATCGACACTGATATCGCGCTTCGGTGCGGCCTTGGCTTCCTCGACGCCGCCGAAATAGCGGGCGGCCTCGCGCTCGCTGATCGGCTGCGGCTTGTTGTTCGTGCCGAGGAAGCCGGTCACCTTGGGGGTGTTCTTGACCAGGTGGTAGACATCGTCGGTCAGCTTGAGCTTGGCGAGCACGTAGCCGGGCATGAACTTGCGCTCGACCTGCACTTTCTTGCCGCGCTTCACTTCCGTCACGGTTTCGGTCGGGACCTGCACGTCCTCGACCGCCTCGGACAGGCCCAGGCGCTCGGCCTCGGAAATGATCGAATCGCGGACCTTGTTCTCGAAGCCCGAGTAGGCGTGAATGATGTACCAGCGTGCCATCAGTGGTTCCGTTGTTTGCTGTGGGCCGCAATGGGCCGGAAAATCAGGCGAGCGACATCAGCCAGTTGACGATGGCGCTGAAGACCGAATCGACGCCGAGGAAGAACAGCGACAGCACGAGCATCAGTATGCCGACGAAAATCGCCGTGCGGACCGTTTCCTCGCGCGTCGGCCAGACGACCTTGGCGGTTTCGCTGCGCACCTGGCGAAAGAACTCGCCGGGTGCGGTTTTCTTCTTTGTCACATCTTCGGCCATGGCCGCTCTCGCTCGCAATAGTTTCAGACGCCTTCCGGGTAGCCCCCATCGCCGCCCCGGTCGAGGACCGGGAGGGGCTGGTGAGTCTCCGATGTCGGGAGGCCCGACCGCATCTAGTGGCGGCGTCCGGCAAAAGCAAGCGGATCGCACAGCCCTTGCCGCACGGCCGGTTGGTGCGGCGCTGCAATGAAAAATCAACCATCCGCCTCTATCGCGCCAGCACCATCAACAGGATGGCACCAAGAAAGAAGGGACGGGGCGGCCACTGCCGCTCCGTCCCTTTTTCGCACTGCCGGTTGGCCTGGCGCTCAATGAAGGCCGAACAGGCGGGCCAGCAAGCCGGGGGTTTGCATCGGCCTGACCGGACCATGCCGCATCCGGCGATAGGTCGATTCCGGCAGCGGCCTCAAAGTGCCTGCGACAGCACCGGGATTGTCGCCTCTGGTGATGTTGGACATCGCGCGCTTCCTTGCAGAAATCGGCCGATTGGCCTGCAAGGTACAATCGCAGCCCGACCATTCGGTTCCCGGCGGGTCATGCGGAGGGCTCGTGTCAATCCATGCGCAGCAAGCGGCTTATCCAGCCGACCTGTCCCATCGGCTGCACGGGCCCGTAGGCCATGTAACGCAGGCTCGCGTCGCTATAAGGCCGCGGGCAGGTCCAGTTGTCCGGGCGGCTGCTGCGATAGCTTTGGCTGCTCATGATTACGCACCTTTCGTCGATAACCGCTAATCGGTTCATCGATGAATTTGCACGGTTCACCTTGCCATATCCTGAATTGAGCGGCGCACGGGCTGGCCCGATTGCGAAAATCGCAACCGGCACGAATTTCCGATGTGAGGAAATGGCAGGGGTGACAGGATTCGAACCCGTGGCCCTCGGTTTTGGAGACCGATGCTCTACCAGCTGAGCTACACCCCTGCAGCGAGCCGGGCCTCTAGGACAAAGCGGCGCCGGGGTGCAAGCACCAATTGCGCCAGCGAATGCCGTGGCGATTGCCTTCTTGCGGTGGCATAAGCGCGACCGCATGTCTTCGCCCCGCCCAAACCCGGACAGCGCGACCTCGTCCGATGCCATTCCCGTCGACCTGTTGCTGCTCGCATACCGCAACGGGATTTTCCCAATGGCCGACAGCCGCGAGGATCGCGAGGTCTTCTGGGTCGAACCGCGCGAGCGTGCCATCATCCCGATCGGCGGGTTTCGCTGTTCGCGGTCGCTCTCCCGGACGATCAGGCAGGGCCGCTTTGCCGTCAGCCTGGACACCGACTTCGAAGGGGTCGTGCGCGCCTGCGCCGCGCCCCGCGCCGGGCATCCCGAAAGCTGGATCAGCGAAAGGATCGTGGCGAGCTACCTGCAACTGTTCCGTGCGGGATACGCCCATTCGATCGAGTGTCGCCTGGACGGCGAACTGGTGGGCGGCGTCTACGGCGTCGCCTTCGACCGCGTGTTCTGCGGCGAGAGCATGTTCAGCCGCAGGCGCGATGCGTCCAAGGTCGCTCTCGGATGGCTGCTGGCCCTGCTCGAACGTGCCGGGTGCAAATTGTTCGACTGCCAGTTCATGACGCCGCACCTGGCGTCGCTGGGCGCAGTGGAGATCCCGCAGAAACGCTACCTCGAACTGCTCGACGCCGCGCGTGGGGACCAGCCTATGAGCCTCGCCGAAGCCTATGCCTCGGTGGTCGGCGAGGGTGAAGGGGACGGTGTCGGCGAAGGAGAAGCCGACGGTGCTGGCGAAGGGCGCTTCGTCGGCGCATCATTGCGGCCGCCGGAGTCTGCCCCCTCCGATCCGCCCGCCGCCGATCCCGACGCTTCGCCCGGGTACCGCATCGCGCAATCCTTGACCCACACGTCGTAGATCGGGTGTTCGACGACGCTGAGGCTGGGCGAATTCTTGAACATCCAGGCGGAAAAGATCTTCCGCCACTGGCCTTCTTCGTCGCCCTTGCCTTCGACCAGCACCTGCACGAAGGCACCGGTTTCCTGCGGCATTTCCCACGGCGCCGTCCGCTCGCAAGCCGATACCCGCACGATGATGTCGCCGACGCGGCGCGATTCGCCGGGCTTCATCACCAGATCCTGCGCAATGTTGTTGCGCTTGTTCAGCAGGCCGATGGTGGCCACGCGCTCTATCATCGGCGTCGCGCCTTCGACTCGCGCGACATCGCGCACCGGGGCTGCTGACTGCAGTTCCTTGGGCACGGCGGTCTCGACGGCCTCGGGCTCGGGCGGCTGATCGCTGCAGGCGCCAAGCGCCAGCACGGCCGCAAGGATCGCCGGGCCGCGCATGGTCAGGCGTCCGGGCTCCACGCCTCGTAATCGCCCACCGCCCTCGCCCGGCGTCCGCCGCGCTCGAGCGCACCCTGCGGCCGGTAGGCCTGCGGGGTGCCGGTGGCGTTGGGCGAATAGTCCGCTTCCCAGATACGCGGCGGCGGAAGGAAACTTTCCGGCACATCTTCGAACGCGCCATGCAGCCAGCCATGCCATTCCGCCGGCACCCGGCTGGCGTCGTTGGGGCCGTCGTAGATCACCCAGCGGCGTTCCCGCTGGCCGTCCTTCACCTGCGAGCGATAATACTTGTTGCCCTGGGCATCGGTCCCGACATGCTCGCCCTTGCGAGCCGTCCAGAGATGCGTGCCGATGGTCGCGCCATCCCACCAGGTGAAGATCTTGCCGAGAATGCTCATGGTGCGGGCGCGATTAGCGGATTGGAGAGTGGGGGGAAAGCGGCAAGTTCCAGCCCAGCCACAGGAAAGCCGCCTACCATTCGACCTTGTCGCCCGGGACGATGCCCAGTTCGGCCGCCCGGCCGCCGGCGATCTCGAGAACCGCGATCGCGATACCCTGGGATTCGACCCCGTCGAGCGAGTACGGAACCGTCATGGCGGCGATATTGGCAATGCGGCGATCCGGCCCGATGAAGATGATGTCGAGCGGTATCGGCGTGTTCTTCATCCAGAACCGCGCCGGTGCGGGACGTTCCTCGCGCGGGAAGATCATTGCCTCGTCGGGGCCGAGAGCGGTGCGGAACATCAGCCCGCGCGATTGCGCTTCCTGGCTCGCCGCAACCTCGGCACGGAAGACGTGGGAGCCGCTGCTTCCCGTGACTGTGACCGGCACAATGGCGAGGCCCGATTCGGGATGTGTCGCCGGCATCGCCGCTTCCGGCTTTGTCGCCGCTTCCGCCCCCGCCTGGGGCGAACAGGCAACCAGACCGACCGCCGCCACGAGTGCACAGAATGCGTGCCCTATTCGATCGCTTCGCTGACCCATGCTTCCGCCTCGTCTTCGCTGGCAGCTGCGAGCGCTGCCCTGGCATGTTCGAAGCCATGCCCCGCACGTATCATCGCCGCAAGCTGCTTTTCGCGAAGGGTGCGATCGACGGGACCGACAGAGAAAGGTCCGAAGCGGCGCTTGCGCGCCAGCCGCACCGCTGCATCGCGAGCCTCGTGCTCGCTCGCCGTCACGGCCGTCCGCAGACCTTCGCCGATGCCGGCCTGCCCCAGCGCCTGGTCGACCCGCCGCTGGCCGTAACCGCGCCGCAGCAGCTCGCCGCTCTTGGCGCGGGCGTAGGCGGCATCGTCGACATAGCCGAGTTCCGCATAGCGGCTCACAATCGCGCGCAGGTCGGGCTCGTCCTCGCCCGCCCAGCCCCGTTCGCGCAGCTTGCGCTTGAGATAGGCTTCGAGCTTGCCGGTGCTGGTCGCAAATCGCGCGACATAGGCCAGCGCCAGGTCCCTCAGTCGCGCCTCGTCGAGCGGCTTGGGCACAGCTTTTGCCCGGGTCCGATTGCCTTGGCGCGGTCGCATCGGCCATATTCGTGCCACAGTCATTATCAAATGGGAAAACTTTGTGACGGTGCAGGCATCGTTAATTGCACCGCAGCCAGGGACAGGGCGCGCCTAACTGCGCGGAAAGATACGGGTTTCGCCGAATATTATGACAGATTCCACACTGATTCCGACCCCGAACGACTGCCCGTTGCCGCGGCGGCGGTCCGATTTCGCGATCTTCAACGACGCGATCGACTATGCCGCGCGCAGCGAAAAGGGGTTCAATTTTCACGACGCCCGCGGAATGCTGGAGCGGGTTTATCCCTATGCCCAACTGCGTGCCGATGCGCTGGCGATGGCCCGCCGGCTGATCGCTGCCGGTATCGGCAAGGAAGACCGCGTCGCTCTGGTGGCAGAAACAGTGCCGGAGTTCATGGCGCTGTTCTGCGGCTGCGTCTATGCAGGGGCGTGGCCGGTGCCCTTGCCGTTGCCGACCACCTTCGGCGGCAAGGAAAGCTATATCGACCAGTTGGGCGTGCAACTTTCCAGCAGCGATCCGAAAATCCTGCTCTACCCGCCCGAAATCGCGGAGATGGCGGAAGCAGCAGCGGCGAAACAGGGGTGTGACGGGTCCGACTGGGCGAGTTTCGCTGCCCGTCCCGAAAATCCTTGCGAGTTTCCCGAGGTCGGTCCGGACGACATCTGCTATCTCCAGTATTCGAGCGGTTCGACCCGTTTCCCGACCGGCGTCGCGGTCACCCACCGGGCCTTGCTGCACAATCTCTATGGCCACGCCACCACCATGAACATCGGCGAAGGCGATCGCGGCATCAGCTGGCTGCCGCTGTATCACGACATGGGCCTGGTCGGCTGCTTCCTGTCGATGATCGGCAACCAGGTCAGCTGCGACTATCTCAAGACCGAACATTTCGCCCGCCGGCCGCTGGCCTGGCTCGACATGATCAGCCGCAATCCCGGCAATTCGATGAGCTATTCGCCTACCTTCGGCTACGATATCTGCGCGCGCCGCATCTCCAGTCAGAGCCATGTCGAGGAACGCTTCGACCTGTCGCGCTGGCGGCTCGCGGGCAACGGGGCGGACATGATTCGCCCGGACGTGATGCAGAATTTCGTCAACGCCTTTGCGGCTGCGGGATTCAAGGCCAGCGCTTTCACGCCCAGCTACGGCCTTGCGGAGGCGACGCTGGCGGTGACCGTGATGCCGCCGGGCGAAGGCATCCGGGTCGAGCTGGTGGAAGAGGAACGGTTGTCGGGCGGGCGCCGCGACCTCAGCCGGCCGGCGCGCTACCGCGCGATCGTCAATTGCGGCAAGCCCCTGCCCGACATGGATGTCGAAATCCGCGGCGAAAGCGGGGCGGCCAAGGGCGATCACCAGATCGGCAAGGTCTGGTGCCGCGGCCCCAGCGTCATGCATTCCTACTTCCGCAACGAGGAAGCCACCGAGGACTGCCTCGTGGACGGCTGGCTCGACACCGGCGACATGGGATACATGGCCGACGGCTACCTGTTCATCGTCGGCCGGGCGAAGGACATGATCATCATCAATGGCAAGAACCATTGGCCGCAGGATATCGAGTGGGCCGTGGAGCAGCTGCCCGGCTTCAACCATGGCGACATCGCCGCCTTCAGCGTGGAGAGCGATACCGGCGAGGAAGCACCGGCGGTGCTGGTGCATTGCCGCGTGTCCGATCCCGAAGAGCGCATCAAGCTGCGCGACACCATCCGCGAAAAGGTGCAGTCGGTCACGGGCATGAACTGCGTGGTCGAACTGATCCCGCCGCGCACACTGCCGCGCACCTCGTCGGGCAAGCTCAGCCGGGCCAAGGCCAAGAAGCTTTACCTGTCCGGCGAAATCCAGCCGCTCGACCTCGCCGCGTAAGCGACAGCCAGGCACAATTCGCTTTGCCCCGTCCCTGGCGGCGGTATGATGGCCCGTGGACCGTGGATACGGCCGCTTGAACTTCGTGTCTTAGACACCTAATACAGTGCTGAAGGAGCACCGAGGGTACCCATGGCCACAAACGAGACCAAGACCGCCACTGCCGTAGAATTCGAGCTGACCCCGCCCGATCCGGTGCCGCTGGTCACGGCCGAAAAGGCCGCCGGCCTCGTCCCTGTCACGACCGAGCAGAAGTCCAAGCTCGACGAGAAGGTCGACAGCTTCGTCGACGACCTGCTTTCGGTCGATGCTAATTCGCCCGAGTTTGGCAAGAAGGTCGACCAGATCACCAACATGGGCCGCAAGGAAATCATGGCGGCGGCGGGCATGTCCAACCGCTTCCTCGACCGTCCGGTCCGGGCGATGAGCAAGGACGAAGGCGTCGGCGCCAATCTGGCCGAACTGCGCACGGTGGTGGAAGAACTCGACCCCTCGAAGCGCGGCAAGCTGACGGGGACGCGCAAGATCCTCGGCATCATTCCGTTCGGCAACAAGCTCAACAGCTATTTCCGCAGCTACCAGAGTGCGCAGACGCATATCCAGGACATCCTCAGCAAGCTCGCCAACGGCAAAGACGAGCTGCTGATGGACAACGCTGCGATCGACGTGGAGCGGGCCAAGCTGTGGGAAGCGATGGGCAATCTGGAACAGATGATCCATATCTCGCGCACGCTCGACGAGAAGCTGGAGGAAAAGGCCAACGAACTCGACGGCATCGATCCGGCCAAAGCCAAGGCGGTGCGCGAAACCGCGCTGTTCTACGTCCGCCAGCGCACGCAGGACCTGCTGACGCAGATGGCGGTCAGCGTGCAGGGCTATCTCGCGCTCGACCTGGTCAAGAAGAACAATGTCGAACTGGTCAAGGGCGTCGACCGCGCCAGCACCACCACTGTCGGAGCGCTGCGAACGGCCGTGACCGTCAGCGAAGCGATGACCAACCAGCGGCTGGTGTTGCAGCAGATCACCGCGCTCAATTCGACCACCGCCGGGATCATCGATTCGACCAGTACCATGTTGCGCGAGCAGACCGGCAAGATCCACGAGCAGGCCGCCGCCAGCACCATCCCG
Source organism: Parerythrobacter aurantius (assembly GCF_045291475.1). Classification (NCBI taxonomy): domain Bacteria; kingdom Pseudomonadati; phylum Pseudomonadota; class Alphaproteobacteria; order Sphingomonadales; family Erythrobacteraceae; genus Parerythrobacter; species Parerythrobacter aurantius. The sequence goes on along the minus strand of NZ_CP147985.1, from coordinate 1,682,674 downwards.
CTGGAAACGCTGCAGCGCGCCTTCCAGAACATCTACGACACGATGGACGAGGTGGACACCTTCAAGCTGCGCGCGCTCGACAGCATGAAGCAGACCGTGACGGTGCTGACCCAGGAGGTCGAGAAGTCCAAGGGCTATATCGCCCGTGCCGAAGGTCAGGCCCAGGCCCAGGCCAAGGTGGCCGCGTCAGAACCCTCGCTGCTGTCGCTGGGTAGCTGATGAGCGACACGACCCGCCAGAGTGACGCGATCCTGAGCGCGGCCAAGCAGTCGCTGGCCTTGCAACGCGATGGCGGCGTCCATCGCCGGGCGCGCTCGATCGGGCAGGGCTCGGCCAGACTGAAACGCGACAACCTGGTCAGGAAGCTGCGCAACATTGCCTTGGCCGTGTTCGCAATCTGGGTCGGTGCCGGAATTGCCGGAGCAATGTTCGACGGGATCGGTTTCTGGGGCGTGATGATGCTGGTGGTCGCAACCGCGATCGCAACAGGCGTCTTTTCCAGCTTTCCCAAGGTCAAGGTGCCCAAGCGCGCGGACATCAACAAGGGCGATGTCCGGCAGATGGTTGCGCGGACCGAGCTGTGGCTGGAGCACCAGCGCAGCGCCCTCCCCGCGCCTGCAGTGAAAGTGGTCGAGGACATGGGCGTCCAGCTCGATGCGCTCGGCCTGCAGCTCGAAAAGGTTCCCGCCGACCACGAAGCAATGCGCGAAATCCGCCAGCTGGTCGGCGAGACGCTGCCGGAGATGATCGACAGCTATCGCGCAATTCCGCCCCATCTGCGGACCGAGCAGCGCGCTGGCGCGACACCTGAGGAGCAGCTCGTCCAGGGCCTCGGCAAGATCAGCCGCGAGATCGACAGCGTTACCCGGCAACTGGCCCAGGGCTCGCTCGACGACCTGGCGATCAAGCATCGTTATCTCGACTACAAGTACGGCGGCAGCGAGGAAGGCAGTGGTGTGCCCCTGCCCGATTTCGATCTCGAGCGGCAAAGGACGCCCGGCTGATGCGCGTCCCGATCCCGCACGAGCTCCCGCGCGAGGAAGCCCGCCGCCGCCTGCGCGACAACGCCCACAAGATGGTCGAGCACATCCCCGGCCCCATGGCCGAGGTTCTGACGGACTGGCCGAGCGAGGATCGCATGGGGCTCACCATCAAGGCGATGGGCCAGACCCTGCGCGGTACGGTCGATATCGAGGATCGCCAGCTGGTCGTCGAAATCGCCCTGCCGCCGCTGGTCTCGTTCATGGAGCCGGTCATCGCCGGGGCGATGAAGGAACAGGGCCAGAAGCTGCTGGCGAAGGATTGATACCCGCAGCTACCCGCGCGGACTGAAATCGACGCGGTAGCCGTATCGCGCTTCGACGGGCGTGCCGTCTGCCGTACGGGCAGGATTGAAGCGTATCTTCTCGAGCACCAGCGGGCACACGCGGGCCGTCGCTTCTGCATCCACCTCGCTGCGGGCAACGGAACAATTGGTGGCGCGCCCCTCGGGCGTGACAGTGAAGACGACGGTCACGGATTTCCCGAAGCGCGCCTGCCGTCCGCCTTCCGGAACCGGGAAATCGCGCGCCTGGTTGAGTTCGCCCGAGCGCACCGAGGGCTTGACAGCGATGCCTCCGCCCCGCCCTGAGCCTGTTCCGCCCGCGCCCGTCCCATCGCCCGAGCCGGCCGCCCCGGTGCCGTTCCCTCCGTCGGTAGCGCCCGAATTGGTGGCGCTGCCGGTGGAGGTTGCCTTGGGTTCCGGCCTGTCGCGGCGAAGAGGTCGTTCGGGGGTCGGGGCCGTTGTCGGCTTGGGTATCGCCTCCTTGCCGGGGTCGCCGGCGGCTCCGGCTTCGTCGGGCGCGACAGGCTCCGGTTCGGGCGGCGTGGTGACCGTTACTGTGACCGCCGACAGCACCGTATCCTCGATCTGGGTGGTGATGCCCGGCGCAAAGGCCCGCAACAGTCCGTAGAAGATGGCGACATGCAGGATCACGATGCCGATGATCACCGGTACACTGGGCTTGCGCCGGGTGGTCGTGAAACTGGTTCCCTCGGGCGCGGCGCTCTGCATGGCGGCCTTATTGCGCAGGACGGGAACAAAGAAAAGCGGCGGCCTCCCTGATGGGAAGCCGCCGCCCTCGTATCTTTGACCGGATGACCGGGTTTAGAAGTCGTAGCTGACGCCGACCTGGATCTTCCAAAGCGACGACGAGCTCTGGATCAGCGGTTCGCGCAGGCTGACAGTGCCGGCGGTGGCATTGTACTGCCCCGTGATCGGACCGTAGACATAGCGACCGGCGCTATCGATGCTCGCGACCACCAGACCTTCGGTATAGCTGAAGCGTTCGAAGGTGTTGGCATCGCTGTCAATGAAGTTCAGGAAGTTGTCGAAGTCCACGAACAGGCGCAGCTTGTCGTCCTTCAGGCCGAACGCGCTCATCGGTCCGGGGATTTCCTGGCTGAAACGCAGGTCCAGATCGTAGAACCACGGGTTCTCGCACGAGTTGCGCGGCAACGTCTCGCCACGGTACTTGGCGATGCAAGGGGTGGCCGAGATGAAGTTGTCGAGCGCGGTCGCAAAGGCCGTGTTCGCAATCACTACATTCGGATCGCCCACGCCAGTCGGGACGTAGATCAGCGAGTTGAAATCGCCGCTGACGCTGTCGTTCAGCACCTCGCCCGGCCCGTTGTCGAACACGACCGAGTAAGGACGGCCCGAACGGGCAACGAACACGAAGCCGAAGCTGGTGTCGTTGTCGCCGAAGAACTGCTCGCGCACGTTGAGACCCAGCGTGATGTTGTGGGTCGACGAATATTCGCTGCGCGCCACGGCCGAGTTCTGGCGATCGAACGCTGCCGAGATGTCGAAGCTGGAAGTAGCCGTCGAGCTGTTGTTGTTCCGGTTGTTCTCGGAATCGGTGTAGGCATAGCCGAAGTTCAGGTTGATGCGGCCGCCATCGGTGAAGATGCCGTTGCGCCAGTTCTTCGACAGGATCACCGAGGCGATCTTGCTTTCGTAGCTCGCGCCGTTGGTCAGCTGGATTTCGTCGTCACGACCGACGGTGCCGCCGTTGAGGCCGGTGCCGCTGGTGGTGAAGAAGCACTGCGGACCAACATTGGTATAGACCGGCGGAACGCCGCCTTGGTTCTGCAGCTGGGCCTGGCAAGCGCTGGTCACGCCGTTGACGCGGCCGATCGTGGTCGGGTCAATCGAACGATAGATCGGGCGACCATCGACCGTGAAGCCGCCGAGGCCGAGCGCCGGGTTCACCACCTGCGCCAGGTCGACGAAGTCGACCGGATTCTCGAACTTCGAATAGATGAAATCGAGGTTGAGGCGCCAGTCGCTGAAGAAGCCGGTTTCGGTGCCCAGCGTGGTCGCGATGCCGAGGTTGGCACGCCACACGGTCGGCATTTCGAAATTCGGATCGGTCGACTGGGTATCGGCAAGGCCACGCGCCGAAAGGATCGCCGCGTTGGAGGTCACGCATCCGGGAATGCCAGTGAACTGACCGTTCACGACCACGTCGGCGCGGCCGCCGGTAGTCGGGAAACAGGCTGCAGTACCCTGCTGCGTGTTGGCCGTTGCGCCGGTCTGGCCGAAGCCGGTGACGAAGCCGTTGTTCGAGAAGGCGTTGGAGAAGTACACAGCCGGATCGCCGCCGGTGAAGCGACCGATCCCGCCCTTGATCTGCGTGTTGCTGAAGAAGCCTTCGTTGAACAGCTCGTAGGTCAGGCCGAGACGCGGCAGGACCACCGGATCGAGCTTGCCGAAGCCGACCGAGTTCGAGAAGCCGTAGCGAGCCAGGAAGTTCGGGTTGTTTTCAGGCGCATCGCCCGAAAGCCACTCGACGCGAACGCCGCCGACCACATTGAGCTGGTCGGTCGCCTGCCAGTCGTCTTGGACATAAATTGCGAAGGTGTTGCGCTTCCATTCGGCAGCCGCATCGTTGATGTCGCCCGACGCGGTGAAGTTGCCGTAGGCACCGGCCGCCCCGCCCGCGGCGATGGCGTCGCCGTTGGGGTTGGTGTTGCTGCCGCCCGACAGGATGCCGTTGGCAAAATCGGTCAGGTTGTTGAAGGTCAGCGTGCCGGTCGAGTTCTGGGCGAACAGGTTGAACACGTCGAGCTGGTTGAACTCGCCGCCGATGGTCAGCGTGTGTTCGTCCATGGTCAGGCGGCCGAGCGCCTTGATTTGGGTGACCTTGGTGTTGAGCTCGTTCGACGAACGCGAGAAGCCGGGGCCTGCCACGATCGAGCCGTTGAGGCCGTTGTTGCTGACACCGACAACGAAGCGCGGCATCGGGTTGTCGGACTGCGCTTCACCGCCGCCGACCGGGCCCTGCACGTCCTGGACGTCGGCACGGCTCGCGCGGATTTCGGTCGAGAAGTTGTCCGACCAGTCGGAATACAACCGGACCGAGTAATAGTCGCTGTTGGTGCCTTCGTCCTCGAAGCTGTTGAGGCCCGTGAAGATCCGCGAAACCAGGTTGAAATCGTCGGATTCGACGTTGGTTTCCTTGAGCTTCTGGTAGGTCGCCTCGAGGCGGTGATCTTCGGTAATGTAGGCGTCGATACGGGCGAAGTAGCGCTCGCTCGATTCGGCCAGTTCACGTGCGATGCCGCCGGTTTCGAACCCGTAGGTGTTCGAAAGGATATCCGAGAACTGCTGGAACTGGACGTCGTTTACCCACGGCGTGTTGTTGGGGAAGCCGAGGCTGGACGGACCCTCTTCCTGGCTGTCGGCCAGGTCGGTCTGCTCGTAACCCAGGAAGAAGAACAGGCGATCGGGAATGATCGGGCCGCCCAGCGTCGCGCCCCAGCGCTTTTCCTTGTAGGGCGAGGCCGAGAAATCGACGCCGTCGGCGGTGTCGCCCTGCAGGCTGTCCGAAGCGTAGGTGAAGAAGGCCGAACCGAAGAAATCGTTACGGCCCGACTTGGTCACCACGTTGATGGCACAGCCGGTGAACTGGCCGTACTGGACGTCGAACGGCGCGAACTCGACCGAGGTTTCGCGGATCGCATCGAACGGGAGCGGCAGCGAGTTGCGGCTGGCGAACGGCGTGCCGTTCAGGCCGAACAGGTCCGACTGGGCAATGCCGTCGACGGTGAAGGCGTTCGAACGGTCGTTGCCGCCAAGGCAGCTGACGCGATCGACTTCGTTGGAACGGTCGAGGCTGACGCGCGGGTCGATGCGGATGATGTCGCGCACGTCGCGGCTGATCGACGGGAAAGCCTCGATCGCGTCGGCGCCGAACGACTGGCCGGGGCCGATCGCCTGCTGGCTCAGCGAGACACGCTCGCCGGTGACGACGATCACTTCCGAACCGGCCGAAAGGGCGAAGGTCAGCTGCGTGTTGCCCTGCAGGTTGATGAAGACTTCTTCGATGGTCTGGCCTTCGAAGCCGCCCGAGGTTGCGGTGACGGTGTAGGGGCCGCCGGTGACGAGGCTGTCGACGCGGAACTGGCCTTCGCTGCCGGTTACCAGCGTGCGCGACTGGCCCGTGCGGGTGTCGGTGACGACGACGGTCGCGCCGGCGAGCGGAGCGCCGCTGTCATCGGTGACGGTGCCTTCGATGCCCGAGGTAATCTGCTGCGCGGCGAGCGGCGCAGGCAGGACGACAGCGGTAGTGAGGCTCGCAGCAGTCGCGGCGAGAAAATACTTGAGCTTCATGGATAACCCCTTCGGAGCGCTCTGGAACGATCGTGACGAATCTGTTGAGTCGGAACCCAGCCGGTTCTCGCCTATGGCCCAGAGAGGCGAATTGTTACAGTGCCGTGGCAGCATTTCATCCACCGGCACGCAAGGCGGCAAAACTGACCTGATGTCATAAATTACAATGGTTTAAGTATGTTGCTGCAATGCAACACAGCGGGAGAATCTGTTCTGTCCGGAGCCCGCGCCAATCAGGCGAGGTTGATCTCGCGCAGGCGCTGCAAGAGAAACTCGTGCGACGAGATGGCAGGCTGCGGTTCGTTTCCGGTGACCTCGCGGCCGCACGAGGCGAGCGGTTCGATCACGAAATCCGGCCGAAAGTGCAGGAAGAACGGCATCGAATACCGGGCGCGATAGGCGGCCTCGCCCCGCGGATTGACCACCCTGTGCGTGGTCGAGCGCAGTTTGCCGTTGGTCAGCCGGTCGAGCATGTCGCCGATATTGACTGCGAGCGCACCCGGCGGCGGATTGACCGCGAGCCATTCGCCTTGCCTCGTCAGCAGCTCGAGCCCGGCCTCTTCCGCCCCCAGCAGCAGAGTGATGGTGTTGATGTCGCCATGGGCGGCGGCACGGATCGCGCCTTCGGCTTCCTTGCCTTCGAGCGGCGGGTAGCGCAGCAGGCGCATTACAGAATTGCCGTCGCGCACGGTATCGTCGAAGAACTTGGGATCAAGTTCCAGATGGATGGCGATCGCCTCCAGAACGCGCAGTCCTGCCTGTTCGAAAGCGGCGTAGAGTTGCTCGAAGGTCTCCTCGAACCCGGCCACCTCGTCCGGCCAGACGTTGGGCGCCATGTACTCGGCCAACGGGTGATCGGCCGGCAGCGTCCGGCCGACATGCCAGAATTCCTTCAGGTCGTGAACGCGGGCGTCCTTGGCCTTTTCCGTCCCGAACGGGGTATAGCCGCGCGCGCCGCCGGCGCCTTCGATCTTGTATTGCAGCTTCGTCTCTTCCGGCAGGGCGAAGAACGCCTTCGACATGGCTTCGGCACGATCGATCAGATCCTGCGGGATGCCGTGATCCCGGACGATGGCGAAGCCGAATTCGGCGAAGGAGCGACCCAGCTCGTCGGCGATGTTTTCGAGCGGCTGGTCGAGCGAAACGGATGCGATGTCGGTCATGGAGGCGTATCTTAGTATGGAAGGAAGAGGCCAGCCAGTGCGGCGCTCATGAGGTTGGCGAGGGAGCCCGCAGCAAGCGCGCGGATACCCAGCTTGGCGATAACGGGCCGCTGGTTGGGCGCAAGTCCGCCGGTCACGGCCATCTGGATCGCGATCGAGCTGAAATTGGCGAAACCGCACAGGGCGAAGGTCACGATGGCGCGGCTGCGCTCGGTCAGTTCGTTGCCGGTCATGGCCCCGAGGTCGATGAAGGCGACGAATTCGTTGAGAACGATCTTGGTCCCGAACAGCCCCCCGGCAACCTGCGCCTGGCTCCAGTCGGAAATGCCGATCAGGAACATGACCGGCGCGAAGACGTAGCCGAGCATCTGCTGGAAGCTGAGATCGGGATAGCCGAACCATCCGCCGATCCCGCCGAGGATGCCGTTGGCCAGCGCCACCAATGCGACGAACACCATCACCATGGCCCCGACCGCCACAGCCAGCTTGACCCCGGTCTGCGTGCCTTGTGCGGCCGCCTCGATCACGTTGGCGGGCTTGTGCCCTTCCTCGAAGGTCTCGGCGACCTCGACCTCGTGCGGCTTGCCGCTTTCGACCAGCGCGGCGGGCCCTTCCGCACTGATGCGGGCATCGGGCAGTTCGACCTTTTCCGGATTGCCGGCGCTCAGGCCCGCGGCATCGCGTGCAAGGTCGCACTCGTCATCCGGCATGATGATCTTGGCCATCAATATGCCCCCGGGCGCGGACATGAAGGCGGCCGCCAGCAGGAACGGCACGGATTCCTCGCCGATGAAGCTGGCGTAGGCCGCAAGAATGGTCCCCGCGACACCGGCCATGCCGACAGCCATCAGCGTGAACAGGCGGCTGGGCGTGAGGGCGGCGAGGTAGGGCCGCACCACCAGCGGGCTTTCCGACTGGCCGACGAATATGTTGGCCGCGCTGCCGAGCGCCTCGACCTTGCTGATGCCGGTAATCCAGCCGATCGCGCCGCCGACCCAACGCACCAGCCGCTGCATGATACCCCAGTGATAGAGGATCGAGACGATCGCGGCGAAGAAGACGATGACCGGCAGCGCGGCGATGACGAAAGTGTTGGCGAAAGGATTGCCTTCCATTGGGCCGAACACGCTGGCGATACCGACCTTGGAATAGTCGAGCAGGGCAATAACGCCGTTCGACAGCCCCTGGATCGCTTGCACACCGAACGGCGTACGGAGCACGAGCAGCGCCATCACCGCCTGCAGCGCAAAGGCTGCGCCCACGACCCGCAGCTTGATCCGCTTTTTGCCCGTCGACAGCAGGAACGCGATGGCGAGGATAGCCAGGATACCGAGGATGCTGGTCACGAAGGGCGGCATGGAGAGTCTTTCGCAGGCGAAACGGTATCCGCCCCTTTGCCGCTCGGGGCTTTCCAGTCAATCGCGGCGACGACGCTGCGGCTTGGCGTCGTGGGAAACTAGCGGCCAGGGATGCCATAGCCACTTCCCTTGTCCCCCTGCTCTCGCCTAAGCCCCGGCCATGGAACAGACCACCGTCGACACACCGGTTGCGAACCCGGCCCCTCGCCTTCCCGTCGGGCTTTTCACCTATCTCGTCCTTTATGGCGGGATGACTGTCCTTGCCGGCGTGGTCGCCTACAAGCAGGTGCAGCTCTGGCCGAGCCAGCTGGCCGTGGAGGCGGGTATCTTCCCCTTCCTCCTGCTCGTGGTCATTTCCAGCACGATCGCCCAGCTTTACGGCAAGGCCACAGCCAACAAGCTGGTGTGGATCGGTTTCCTGCCGCTTGCCCTGTCGGCGGCACTGATCGGACTCGTCCTGAACCTTCCCGCGTCGCCCGACATGCTGCAGTTCCGCGCCGAAGACCTGGCTGCCTTCGAACGGGTTCTGGGCCAGACGCCGCGTATCCTGATGGCCGGGCCGGCGGCCTATATCACGTCGCTCCTGCTCAACATCTGGATTTTCTCCAAGCTGGCCGGCAGCGCCGGACCCGAAGGCGGCACGCTGAGCCTGATGGTCCGCGGCGCGATCGCCTCCGCGCTCAGCCAGGCGATCGATTCGATCATCTTCGTGACGCTGGCCTTCTATGGCGAGTTCGACATCACGAACCTGCTGATCGGTCAGGTGCTGGCCAAGGTCACCTTGAGTTTCGTGCTGGTCCCTTTCCTCATCACAGGCGGGGTTGCCATGGCGAAGTGGCTCGACCGTCGGTTCGGCTGAAGAATGCTTCGGCTACGCCGCGTTAACCAAACCCGCTAACACGTCCTTAACTCTAAGGCCCGAGCGTTCGCCTGCCCTGACAGGAGAACGACGACGTGGCTATTCCCGGCTTGCTTGATGCCGCCCCCCGATCCCCAGCCGAAGATCCCCGCACCTCGGTCCGCCGCACCATCCGGCTGGCCGCCGAGGGCATGCGCGCTAACGGGGAGGAAACGCTTGTCCGGCTTCACAATATCTCGACCGGAGGCCTGCTGCTGGAAAGCGACGTAGCGCTCGGCGAGGGCGAGGAAGTGGTCGTCGACCTGCCCCACGCCGGCCCTACCGTCGCCAAGGTCGTATGGCGTAGCGCTTCGCTCCACGGATGCCGTTTTCTCCAGCCGCTTCCGGAAGCCGCGCTCAGCGCTGCGGAACTGCAAAGCTCGATTGCCCCGCGAGAGGAATTCGCCCAGGCACCCGGTCTTGGCCAGGGCTCGCTCGGCAAGCGGCTTGCCACCTTGCGGCAGGAACGCGGACTAACCCTGGCGCAGGTTGCCGAGCAGCTCGGCGTTAGCAAGCCGACCGTGTGGGCGTGGGAGCATGACCGATCGCAACCGGTCAGCAGCCGTATCGGCGCGCTGGCCATGGTCCTGGGCGTGGCGGAAGCGGAACTGATCACCGGTCGCGACATCGGGCACGCCGAAGCAGCCATTGCCGAGGCAAGGAGAGTCATTTCCGAAGCCTATGGCTGCAACCCGCACCAGATACGCATCATGATCGACCTGTGAAATACTTCTTCCAATTTTCCACAGACTATAGTTAATACTCGGTATGTCGATTCTAAAGTAACACAAGTTAATTAAATCGACTAACAGGGGTAACTAAATATTCTCGCAATATATTGCGGGTCGTATCTGTGGGGGCAGAAGCAATGATGCTGGATTTTTCAGCAGGGGAACTCGCGCAATTGTGCGAGCTGATTTCGGGTGCAGCGAACGATATCATCTTCAAGGCCGATAGCGACGGCTTCATAACGCAGGCTTCGCAGGGCATTGCCCTGCTGCGTCCGCAGTCCGGCCAGACGGCGACACCGCTGCTCATCCCTCCGCGCCTGCAGGATTTGGTAGCGGAGCCGCACCTGCACGCTGTCGAAGCGGAGCTCGCGCTGGCTGCTGGTGGCAACAGCGAACGCGCCTGGATTGAATTCCGCATCGGGACCGGCGTCCACGACGGGCGCTGGTATGCAATGCGCCTGGTGCCGATGCGCGATGGCGCCGGGCGCGGCAGCGTGCTGGGCATCCTGCGGGACGTGCACGAGCGCCGCATGCTCGAGGATCGCCTCTTTGCCGCGCGGATGACCGATCCGCTGACAGGCCTCACCAACCGCATCGCCTTCGACGCCATGTTGACCCATGTTACCGACAGGGGATTTGCCGGATCGCTCGCCCTGTTCGGCATCGACCTGTTCGGTGCCATCAACCACCGGTTGGGCCACGGCTTCGGCGACAGCCTGCTGGCCGGTTTCGCCGAAGTCCTGCGCAACGTCATGCGGACCGGTGACACCCTGTCCAGGATTGGCGGGAGCCGGTTTGCCGTATTGCTGCTGGAAACCGGGGACGATGCTGCCATCCGCCTGTGCCGCTCGGCGCAGGGTGTATTCGCCGACCATCTTCGCGCCGGCCATGTCACTATGCCGCTGTCCGCCTCGGTCGGGATCGCCGCTATCGGCACCTGTCCGCACGACACGCTGCGACGGGCCGAACGGGCCCTTGCGATGGGCAAGGCAGGCGGCAGCGGCGGGCAGGTGGTCCGAGACCGTCCGCGCCGCGCGCAGCTTGCCGCCCCGCCGAGCCGCGCCCCCGGGATGAACTTCAGGCGCGCGGGCTAGGCGCGGTCACTCCCACCAATAGGGCTTGCGCTTGGCGGTGCCTGTCTCGACCTCGTTCATGGTCCGCGCATCGTAAAGCCGCCCGCCGAGCATGACCTGGGCTATCTTGTCCGAATTGCGGATATCGACGCTGGGATCGGCATCGAGCACAATGAGGTCGGCCAGCTTGCCGACTTCGAGGCTGCCGATGTCCGCCGCCATGCCGAGCGACTGGGCGGGCACGATGGTCCCGGCGCGCAGCGCTTCCACCGGGGTCATGCCGCCCCGTACGAAACTCCACAGCTCCCAATGCGAACCGATGCCCGCCTGTTGCCCATGGGCGCCGATGCTGACCTTCACACCGCGCTGGGCCAGTTTGCGTGCCTCGCGGGCGTTGTTGTCGTCGACGAAGGCCCACTCGGGGGCCTTGGTGCGGCGCGCGGTTTCCGCCAGCAGCATCTTGGGCGGCGTATGCACCATCAGCGGGTTCTCCCACACATCGGTCGCCTGCCGCCAGTAGGGGTCGCCCGCCAGCCCGCCATAGGTGACGACCAGCGTGGGCGTGTAGTTGGTCTGGCTTTGCCCGAAGAATTGCAGCACGTCCTCGTAGAAGACATCGACAGGCACATTGTGTTCGACCGTCGAATTGCCGTCGGCCACGAGGTTCATGTCCATCCCGAACAGCGACCCTCCCTCGGCCACCACCAGCATGTTTTCGGCTGCCGCAGCCGCGACCACCATTTGCCGCTGCTCCCGGCGCGGCTGGTTGTAGTTCTTGAGCGAGATGCCGCCTTGGGACTTGATCCGGCGGACATGCGCCAGCGCATCCTCGTAGCTGTCGATTCGGGCATAGACGTCGGCCGCACGGGCGCCGTAGATGATTTCGCCCGTCGAGAAGATGCGCGGGGAGAGCAGCATTCCGGCACGCTGGCGCTCGGCCGCAGCAAAGATCATGCTGGCCTGCGACGAGGGATCGTGAATCGTCGTTGTGCCGAGGGCAAGGTTCTGCACCAGCGACCAGTTCTGTTCCGGGATGAGGTCGCCGACGCCCTGCGGACCATGGGCATGGGCGTCGACGAGGCCCGGCATGATGACCTTGCCCGACATGTCGATGATCTTGGCCCCGGCAGGTGGCGCGAAGCGCGCGGTCGTGCTGTCGAAAACGGACACGATCCGGTCGCCTTCGATCACGATGGTACCGTTCTCGATGGCTCCGGCCCCTTCGCCGGCCATGGTCAGTATCCGGGCACCTGTCAGCACGACGGTGCCGGACGGCTTGGACGCACGCTGCTGCATGGCGAGCGAGACCCCGCTGGAAGGCGGCGTGAACTTCGCATCGGATCCCGGGGCGTCGGCAAAGAAGGTGGCCGTGTCGGCCCGGTAGAGCACCGGCCCCATCGTCCACGTCAGGGTCCGGCCGCCATCGGTCCACCCGATGTAGTCGGCACCGCCCGTCGAGACCTTGGTCACGGGCAGCGACCCGCCTTTCTCGCCAACGCCGACGGCCTGCCCGCCGGGCATCAGCGGCATGGCAAAGACTTCGTAATTCTGCCGGAAGGCGACGAGGCGCCCGTCGGGCGAGACATGAAACTCGCTGGCGAGATCGCCCGTCGCATGCGTGCGCTTCGCCTCGCCGTTGAAGTCGGTGGAGACGAGCGAAATGCCGCTCCCGCTGCGTTCGACCATGAACAGGCGATCATTGCCGTTTCCGAACTGCGGCGCTGAGCCCGCGTCGGACACGAGTTCCGGCGTGCCCCCGGCTGCGGCGACGCGGTAGATGCCCTGGGCATCGGAATACTCGGGCGCGGTCAGGTAGCCGCCACCGCGCTTCTCGAAAACGATCGTCTTGCCATCCGGCGAGAACCGGGGGACCGCGTAGTGGCCGGGCTGACCGGTCACGATCTTCTCGCCGCCGCCACCGGCATTGGCGACCACCACCCGACCGAGACCGTCGTCGGTCCAGCGCACGAAAACGATGCTGCGGCCGTCGCGACTGAAGGATGGCCAGGCCTCGATGCCTTCGGCCGAGGACAAGCGGCGGGGTGTGCCGCCGCCTACGGGCTTGCTGTAGAGCTTGCCCAGCGTTTCGAAGACGACGTTAGCGCCATCGGGCGATACCACGGCGAACTTGGGTATGCTGGTTGTGAAGCTGTCGGGTGCGACCGGGACTACCGGATGCGGCGCATCGGCAATGTCGCGGGTGTCGTCGATGCGGAAGGGGATGACCGCTTCACCCGAACCGTCCTTGTCGACGCGGCGCAGCTTCCCGCCGGCCCAGAACACGATCGACCGTCCGTCGGGCGTCCAGTCCATATTGGGATAGACGCCGGTCACGGCCCAGGTTTCCTGCACGTCGAGATCGAGCTTGCTGTAGATCATGCGTTCTTCGCCGCTGGCGAAGTCCTTTATCCAGAGCTGCGACTGGTCCTTGTCGCGGCGGACAAAGGCGATGCTCTTGCCGTCCGGCGACGGTGCCGGGCGCACCGCGCCGCCATAGCCGCCAACCGCCGTGCTGCGTTCCCCACTGTCGATCTCGTACTTTTCGATGACGAAGATGCCGGCGTTGGAATCCTGAGCGTATTCGAAGATCGGGCCGCCGGTGTCGTTACGGGTGAAATAGATCGCCTTGCCGTCGGGCGCATAGACCGGCTCGCCCAGTTCCTTCTGGTGCGCTTCGCTCGGCCGCTCGACCAGCTTGACGCCGCCCCCGCCCGAGACATGGTAGAGCCAGACCTCGCCGGTGCCGAGCGAACGACCGGTGGTGAAGTGCTTCTTGGCGACGATGTATTGGCCGTCCGGGCTCCAGCTCGGCTGGTTCAGCAGGCGGAAGTCTTCCTTGGTCAGCTGCTTCTTGTCGCTGCCGTCGGCATTCATCAGCCAGATGTTGTCACCGCCGCCCCGGTCCGAGGTAAAGGCAATGCGGCGACCGTCGGGCGAGAAGCGCGGGTGAACTTCCCAGGCCATGCCCTCCGCGATACGGGTCGGCGTCCCGCCGCCGATCGGCATGGTGTAGATGTCGCCGAGCAGGGTAAAGGCGACAGTTCCGCCGTCGGGCGAGACGTCGACATCCATCCACGTGCCTTCCTCGGTCCTGATCGGGACCTGCCGGATGGTCGCGCCGCGCGGGGCGTTGACGTCCCATTTCTCGTCCTTCTTGACTTCCTCCGCAGCGGCGGGCGCGGCTGCAACGGCCGGTTCCGCACCCGCATCCTGAGCCATGGCGGCGGCAGGGAGCATGGCTAGCGCGCTGGTCGCCAGCAGGGCGTGAAGAGTTCTCATCGGACAATCCCCCAATCGAATGTTTTATGACGGGCTTTCTAGCAGGGCATGCAACTATGCCAATGGCGCGTTCGACCAACGCCAGAGGATGCCGGTCAAGCGAGGCGTCGAAGCGTTTCCCGATCGTCGATATCGACCAGCACGTCCGGGTCGCAGGGCACGATGGCTGCCCCCGCCAGCAAGCCGCGGGCCCCGGCATCGCCGCTTGCTTGCGCAAGCTCGTCAAAGAAAGTCGAACCGAACAGGGCGGGCGGTGTCGGGGACACGCCGTTGTGCGACGCGAGCAAGGCATCGGGCGCTGCCTGTTCCAGCAGGTCGGCAAAATGCGACGCCGGCACCAGCGGCATGTCCGCCAGCGCGACCAGCAGGGCGGCGACCCCGGCCTGCCGCGCCAGTCGTGCCGCCACAGCGACGGAGCTTCCGATGCCGCTGGTCGCGTGATCGTTTATCTCAACGGCGAAACCCTGAGCCCGCCATTCAGGCACACATGGATGGCTGTCGTCCGCCGCGATGATCCAGCGATGCGCGAAGGGTAGCGGGCCGAGCGTTGCGCACACGTGATGGCCCAACAAGCCGCCGCGGAACGGGGCCGCCAGCTTGTCCGCTTCGCCGAAGCGTCGCGACTGCCCCGCTGCCAGCACTGCAACTGCCACGGGAACAACGCTAGCCATACCGGCCCTCGAAGTCGGTTGCCTGGTAGGCCTGCACAATCTCTCCCAGCGCGCTGAGAGCCAATGTTTCGGGGTCGCGCGACGAATGGAACAGGCCCAGCGGCGCCTTTATGGCGGCAAGGGTTCCGGCGCCGATGCCGGCCTTCGCCAATGCCTCGCACCGTGCTGCATGGGCTTTCCGGCTGCCCATGGCACCGAGGTAGAAGTGCGGCAGTTCCAGCGCTTTATGCATGAGCCGCACTTCCCAGTCATGATCGTGGAACAGGAAGACGATGGCGGTCCACGGGTCGCTCGCAAGCAAGTGCGTGTCGGTGGTCTTGTCCAGTTTCGTGGCCGAAAGCTCGTGTGTGGCGAGGGTCGCAAGAATACGCTCATCAGGCGTCAACACATGGCTTCCAAGTTCCATTGCCCGGGCGAGCTTGGCCAGCGCCTCGACCCCCGCCCCGTGGCCTACGATCAGCAGGCGCAGTTCGGGCCAATGACCGAAGGTTGCATCGCCCCGTTGCCAGCCGGTGATGAAACGCGCTTGGCCCTCGATCGCCATGGAAAAAGGTTCGCGCCGGGCAATGGCTTCGCAAGCCCTTGTCACGAGGTCCGTCCCCTCCAGCGGCTGGAAGTGGATATCGAGGCCGCCGCCGCAGGGTAGCTTGATATCGACGTAGGGCGACCCGGCGCCGAAGCGCACAACGCGCGGGGACCCATCCGCGAGCGTTTCGAGCGCTTCTGCCACCACCGCGTTCTCGATGCATCCGCCTGACAGCGAACCTGCAAAGCTGCCATCCCCGGCCACGCCCATGTGTGTGCCGGGATTGCGCATGGAAGACCCTTCGACGCTCAATACCGTTACCAGCACACAGCGCTGGCCGGCTGCCTGTCGTGCCTGCAGGAAAGCGAAAACGCGGCCCTGGTCCAAGGCTCGCCTAGCCGGTCAGCGTTGCAAGATAGGCGATAATCGCCTTTCGGGTCGCTTCCTCGCTCACCGCGCCTGCGGCCATGGCCGTGCCGGGCACCCTCGCGGCGGGATCGGCGAGGAAGGCGTCGAGTTCGGCCGCGCTCCACGTCAGGCCCGAGCGTTTGAGCGCATCGGAATAGGCAAAGCCCTCGACCGCCCCAGCCTTGCGGCCGACCACGCCGTGCAGGTTCGGCCCGACGCCCGAAGGTGCGCCGGGCTCGACCGAGTGGCAGGCGGCGCAGGACGCGAAGGCAGCCTTTCCTCGCGTTACCAGATCGCCTGCTGCGGGCACCGGCCCTGCGGGAACGGACGGAGATGCCGCGGAAGCCTGGCCCGGCTCTCGCACAACGATCTGTTCGACCGGCGGCTGTTCGGCCGATCCGCAGGCTGCGAGCAGCAATGCACAAGAGGCGACGGTCGCAAGACGAAGGGACATGGCTGCCCCCGTCATGCGAATTGCTTCGCGATCGGCAGTTTGCGGATGCGCTTGCCCGTGGCGGCAAAAATCGCATTCGCCAGCGCCGGAGCAGCGGGCGGCAAGCCCGGCTCGCCCGCACCGCCCACCGGCACCGGCCCGCTGTTGACAAGTGTAACAGCGATATCGGGCGCCTCGTTCATGCGCATCATGGGGTAATCGTGGAAATTGCTTTGCACGACTGCGCCGTCCTCAAGATCGAGTTCGCCATAAAGCGCCGCAGTAAGCCCGAAAACGATCCCGCCTTCGATCTGGTTACGGAAGCCGTCGGGGTTCATGACATAGCCCGGATCGGCCACCGCCCACACTTTGGTAACGCGCGGCTCGCCGCCCGTCATGTCCACTTCCGCGACCTCTGCGACAATGGAGCCGAAGCTTTCGACCAGAGCCACGCCGCGACCCTTGCCGTCCCCTGCCGGGGTGTCCCATCCGCTCACCTCGCGCAGCTTCTCCAGGACCGCCTTGTGGCGCGGTGCGCTGGCCAGCATCGCCAACCGATAGTCCAGCGGATCCTTGCCCGCCGCATGTGCCGCCTCGTCGATCATGCTTTCGATGAAGAAACCGTGCTGCGAATGGTCGACCGAGCGCCAGGCGGCGAAGGGCAGGTGGAGCGGCGCCTCGGCCACCCGAACCGACAGGTTGGGAATGGCGTATCCGGCGGGCACGCAGGCCTGCGGCGGGTCGTTGCGCTGGGTGAAGGCGCTGCTGTAGCTGACCAGCGAACCATCCTTGTCGAGGCCCAGCTTGAACCGGCAGGTGTCGGCGTTGCGATAGATCGATTTCTGCGTGTCTTCCTCGCGGCTCCAGATCATCTTTACCGGATAGCCGGTCGCCTTGGCGATCCGCGCCGCCATGGTGACATATTCGCTTTCCAGCCGCCGCCCGAAGGCGCCGCCCAGCATCGGGTGGTGGACGATGACGTCCCCGGCATCGACCCCGATCGCCCCAGCCGCCGCGCTGCGCGCCATCAGCGGTACCTGTGTGCTGGTCCAGATCTCGCACTTGCCGTCCTTGAAGCTGGCGGTGCAATTGATCGGCTCCA
Organism: Parerythrobacter aurantius; assembly: GCF_045291475.1. Lineage (NCBI taxonomy): Bacteria > Pseudomonadati > Pseudomonadota > Alphaproteobacteria > Sphingomonadales > Erythrobacteraceae > Parerythrobacter > Parerythrobacter aurantius. Next base: position 1,665,376 of record NZ_CP147985.1, on the reverse strand, counting down.
TCGGCGCGTGGGCGAGGAAGGGGACGCGGTATTCGGCCTCGACTGTCTTGGCCGACGCCGCAAAAGCCTTGGCCACATCGCCCTTGCCCGCCGCTTCGCTGCCGCCGGTGTCGCCGGCTTCGTCGAGCGCCTTGGCGAAGGCGGCAAACTGGTCGGCGGTGGTCCTGATCGAACTGGCCGAAGCCGTCCACTCCGTCGTAACCGCAGCCAGCGCCTGTTGTGCCTGCCAGTAGCTGTCGGCCACAACGGCGACATGATCGCCCATGTTGAGGATCTGCAGCACACCCGGCATCGCCCTGGCCTGCGCGGCATCCATCGCCTTGACGGTGGTCCCAGGCACCGGAGGCCGACGCACGGCGGCATAGGCCAGCACTTCGACATCGGGCTGGGCATCGATGCCGAACTTGGCGGTGCCATCGACCTTCGAGGGAATGTCGGTGCGGGCCTTGCTCTTGCCCATCAGGCGGTATTCGCTGACATCCTTCAACTTGGGCACCTGCGGCATCGGTTGTTCGGCCGCAGCGCTGGCGAATTCGGCATAGGGCGCGGACTCGCCCGACCGTTCGTGCATCAGCATGCTGTCGGCCGTGGTTATCTCGCCAGCCGGGACGCCCCAGGCCTGCGCTGCCGCACCGACCAGCATCTGCCGCGCCGCCGCGCCGGCAATGCGCATCTGGTGCTGGCCGGTGGTCCTGATCGAGGAACTGCCACCGGTGATCATCGCATCGGCGAGCTTTCCGATCTGGGTGAACAGCCCGTTCCAGGTCGGCTCCAGCCAGTCTGCCGCGTTCATCGTGAAGGGCGCGACGAACATGCGCGCCGTGTCGGTGACGACATAGTTGCCGTCCGCCGGCGCCTGCATCACCCGGACCTTGTCCCACGCCGCGTCGAGTTCGTCGGCCAGCATCTGGCCCAGCACCGAATGCGCGCCCTGACCCATCTCGCAATGCGGGACGATGGCTGTGACGATGTTGTCGCTGTCGATCTTGACCCAGCTGTTGACGAGGTGCTCGCCTTCGCCGCCCGCCACGATCGGACCAAGCTTGCCGACGGGGTTGCCCGGCCGTACGCCGATGCCGATCAGGAGGCCGCCCCCTGCCAGCACGCCGGCGCCGATAAAGCCGCGCCGCGACCATTTGGCCAAGCGGCTTTTGGACTGGCTACGCTCCGGCTCGAGAGACGTCTGCTCGTTCATGCCGCGCCCTCCTCGGTCCGGGCGGGCATTTGCCCGGCGGCCACTTTGATGGCGCGGCGGATGCGGGTGTAGGTGCCGCAGCGGCAGATATTGCCGCTCATCGCCGCGTCGATATCGGCGTCCGACGGGCTCGGGTTGTCGCGCAGCAAGGCGGTCGCCGCCATGATCTGGCCCGACTGGCAATAGCCGCATTGCGGCACCTGCTCGCTGATCCACGCCTGCTGGACCTTGCTCAGCTCGCCCTCAGGACCAGCGATGCCCTCGATCGTCGTTACGTCCCTGCCGGCGGCTTCGGACACCGGGATCGAGCAGCTGCGGATGGGCTGGCCATCCAGATGTACGGTGCAGGCGCCGCACTGGGCGATGCCGCAACCGAACTTGGTGCCGGTCATCCCCAGTTTCTCGCGCACGACCCACAGGATCGGCATGGCCGGATCGGCTTCGACCGAGATTGGCGTTCCGTTGACGGTAAATTCGATCATTGAGGCCAGCTCCCCTCGGGCATATTGGTTGCGAGCTGCAACCAATATGCCCGCGAAGGGGCTGGCGCGCAATGGCGGCGCGGCTTGCTAGCTGGTCGTTCCCGACCTGATCTTGGCCATGAAGGTATCGACCTGCGCGCGCAGGGTCGACGCCTGCTGCTCCAGCTCGCTGGCCGAGTTCAGCACCTGAGCCGCCGCAGAGCCGGTCCGCAGCGCATTCTCGCGCACTTCGCGCACGTGCTGGCCAACATTCTCGCTGTTTCGTGCGGCACGATCAATGCTGCGTGCCAGGTCCTGCCCGGCCACCGACTGCTGGTCCACCGCCGAGGCGATGGCGATCGCGGTCGATTCGATCTGCTGGATGTCGGTGCTGACGGTGCGCAGCGCCCTGACGCTGGCGCCGGTCGATTGCTGGATCGCCTGGATCTGCGCCGCGACATCCTCGGTCGCGCGGGTCGTCTGGCTGGCCAGTTCCTTCACTTCCGATGCGACCACCGCAAAACCGCGACCTGCCTCGCCGCCCCGTGCTGCCTCGATCGAGGCATTGAGTGCGAGAAGATTGGTGCGACTGGCGATGCTGGAGATCAGCTCCACCACCTGGCCGATCTGGGTCGCGGCCTGGTCGAGCGCGGAAATGGTTCCGTCGGCCTCGCCCGCCGTGGTGCGCGCCTTGCGAGCCATTTCGGCGGAATCGGCCGCCTGGCGGCTGATCTCGCCGATCGACATGGCGAATTCGTCGCTGGCGGCAGCAGCGGCCGAGGCCCCTGCTGCGGCTTCTTCCATCGACTTGGCCACCTCTTCCGAACGGTGAGTGGACTGTTCCGCCGTCCGCGACATATCGCTGGCCGTGGCGTGCAACTGCGATGCGGCGGCAGCCACTCCGCTGACGACCTCGGCAATGGTGCGATCAAAATGCGCGGCGAAATCCTTGATCTCGTTGTCCCGCTGGGCCCGCAAGGCATCGCGTTCGGCCTTGGCACTCTTTTCCCGCTCGGTCAGCGTCAGCAGCCGCTTGGTCCCCCGCCGCATGATTTCGAGCGAACGAGCCATGTCGCCGAATTCGTCGACCCGGTCCTGCCCGGCGATGACCATGTCGGTCCGGCCGTGCGAGATATGGTTCATCTGCTCGACCATGTTGGCCGCGAATTCGACAATCGTCTTGTTGAGGTAGACCCCCCCGGCGAACATGACGGCGCACGCGATGGCAAGAACCAGGAGCAGGCTGCTGCGTGCATACTGGATCGCCTGGGCCACATCCTGCGCTTCGGCAACCTGGCCCAGCCCGATCCAGCCGGTCATGGCAACCGCCAGCAAAAGAGAAACCGGTACGCCGATCGTGACCAGCAATTGCCCCTTGCCCCGCCGGAGGTTCAACCCGCCGGCACCGTGGCTCGTACGGTCGTCGGCAAGGACTCCGTCCGAGACGAGCTCGGCCCGCAGTTCCTGCTCGACGCTGTTACGCACGTCCTTTGCGAGATCGTCGATCGCGCTCATCCTATCCTACTCCCCTGTCCTTGTTGCCCTGCAGGCGCCCGTTACCGTCGGCCACGCAGAACTTGTCCCGAAGCTGGTTGATCTGGTCGCTGGGCATCGCCCGGTAATAGAGCCAGCCCTGTATCTGGTCGGCACCGGCTGCCCTCACCATGGCGGCCTGGTCTTCGGTTTCGACGCCTTCGGCGGTAACGTCCATGGCCATGGCCCGGGCCAGCGAGATGCTGGAAATCATCATAGCGCGGCTGCCGTCGTCGCCCTGGGCATCGACCACCAGCGACCGGTCGAGTTTCAGCTTCTCGAAGCGGAACTGCCGCAGGAATCCGATCGAGGCGTAGCCGGTCCCGAAATCGTCCAGCGAAATGCTGACCCCGAACTGGCGGATCACGTCGAGACTGCGTCCGACCACCACCGGATCGAGCACGAGGCAGGTTTCGGTAACCTCCAGCTCTAGCCGCTCGGCGGGAAAGCCGGTTTCCTCGAGCACCTGGCCCACCTGGACCGGGAACTCGGGATTGCGCAGCTGCGCCGCCGAAACATTGACCGACAGCTTCAGGTCGTTCCAGTCCCTCGCATCGGTGCACGCACGCCGGAGCACCCACAGCCCGATGGCATTGATGAGGCCGCTTTCCTCGGCGATCGGAATGAAGACATTGGGGCCTATCGCCTGGCCATCCGCCCTTTCCCAGCGCAGGAGCGATTCCACCGCGACAATCTCGCCGGAATGCGCATCGACGAGCGGCTGGTAATGGAGCCGGAATTCCTCGTTGGCGAGTGCCGTCCGCAGGTCGTTGTCGAGATCGCGGCGTGCTTCGCGGTTGCGGTCGAATTCCTCGATGTACCAGGTGCAGCGCATCTTGCCGCCGCGTTTCGAGGCATACATCGCAACGTCGGCGCGGCGCAGTAATTCGGAATGCGACAATCCGTCCCGCCCGTTGCTGCGGGCAAGGCCCACGCTGGCACCCACGGTGATCCGGCGATCGTCGATGAACAGCGGTGTGCGAAATTGTTCGATCAGTGTGCGGCATAGCCCTTCGAGGATATTGCCGGCGATCGGCCCGATCACGACCACTGCGAATTCATCGCCGCTCAGGCGATAGCAGCGTGCGTCCTGTCCGCAGGTCCCGACAATGCACTCGGCAGCGGCCTTGATCAGCCGGTCGCCGATACCATGGCCGTAATGATCGTTGACCGACTTGAAACCGTCGAGATCCACGATGGCGATAGCGAGTTCCTGCGCACCGGCCGCATCGCGGGCGACATCGGCGTGGATCGCCCGGCGATTGGGGAGGCCGGTGAGCGAATCGATCTTGCCGAGGCGCTCCATGCGGTCGAACCCTGCCGAATTCCATCGTGCGAGTGCCCAGATTGCCGCTGCATAGGTGGCAAGCCCCAGCCCTGCCAGGACTTGCCAGGGCAGATAATCGGTACCGTCGAGCGCGACCATCGCGGCGACCGTCAGCGCGAAAATCGCTGAAAGTACGATGATGGGCGCAAACACGAGGTGTTTGGTTGCCCAGAGTTCGGAACGGGTATCCTTCACGGCGCCAGCAACCTTGTCACATCCGCGCCTGTCCTGCGCTCAGACGGATTTATCCCGCAAAAACTAAGCAAGGGTTAAGCCCGTGTTTACCGTGATTTCCGGCATCATCCGAACCTCCGCACGGGCGCGTGCGCACTGCGCTGGGGCAGGTACAGACCCGAGCCATCCTTCGCAGGGGCAAAGGCGTCGGTCTGGCCGACGACCGTCTCGCCCGCGCCGAGCATCAACAGGCCGTCCGGCGCTATGCCTTCGCGCAGGCGTTCGAACACGCGACTGCGATTGACTGGATCGAAATAGAGCAGGACATTGCGGCACAGGATAAGGTCGAATGGCGCCTCTGCCGGCGGCCGCTCCAGCAGATTGTGTTCGCGGAACGTGACCATCCGGCGCAGTGACTCCTGCGGCGACCAGCCGTGATCGGTCTGGTCGAAATAGCCGAGCATCTGGACGACCGTCAGCCCGCGCTGCACCTCGAATTGCGAGAACATCGCCTGGCGCGCGGTCATGATGATCTTTTGCGAAATGTCCGTCCCGACCAGCTCGAGCTTCCAGCCCGCCCATCGTTCGCGCTGGGCCATGAGCAACATTGCGACCGAATAGAGTTCCTGCCCGCTGGAACACCCGGCCGACCAGATGCGCAGGGTCCGCTGGGCGGCACGACTTTCCCAAAGCTGCGGCAGGACCCGTTCGCCCAGCATGTCGAACATGACCTTGTCGCGGAAGAAATAGGTCTCGTTGTTCAACAGCGCCTCGACCACTTCCCGCGCCAGCCTGTCGGCGCCGGGCTCGGCGAGGAGGCACACCAGCTGGTCGACGTTGGAAACCGAATGCTCGCGAAAAATCCCCGCCAGCGCCCCGGGTATGCGCCACATCCGCCCCGGCCCGAGATGTTGCCCCGTGCGGGCGCGCAAGAGGTCTGCGACGATTTGCAGCGAGGCCGAATTGACATCCATCACGCTGCTCCCGCCCGCGCTGCAATAAAGGCCGCCAGACGCTCGGGCGGGGAGGTTTCGGCAGAAAGACCGGCCTCGACGATCCCGCGCGGCATGCCGAAGACGGCGCAGCTTTCCTCGTCCTGCGCGAGCAGCAGGCCACCGGCATCGCCGAGGATCCTCGCGCCCAGCGTGCCGTCGCGACCCATTCCGGAAAGGACCACGCCGCAGCCGGCTGAACGGTAATGCGCCGCCACCGACTCCAGCATCGGATCGACCGACGGGCGGCACCCGCTCGGCGCATCGAAGCGGCCGATGGTTGCTACCGGACCGTCCGGCCCTTCTTTCAGCATTAGATGCCCGTCGCCGGGCGCGATCATCACCTCGCCTGGCCGCAGCGGCATGCCTTCCTCGGCGACCATGGCCGCTCGGCCCGACATGCTGGCAATCTGCCTGGCGAAAACAGGCATGAAGGCTTCGGGCAGATGCTGCGTCACCAGAATGGGCACATTTACAGCCTGCGGCAGGGCGCCGAAAAAGCGCCCGAGCGCGTGAATGCCGCCGGTCGATGCACCGATCGCGATCACGCCCGGTTTGATGCGGGAGCGCGCCGGGCGAGGAGCCGGGTCGCGGACGGCAGGCTGGGAAGCCTTCGTCCGCAGCGGCGTCGCCAGAGCGACGATCTTGCCGAGCAGCTCGCCCCGATAGGCTTCCCCGAAATTGCCGCTGCTGGGTTTGGCCAGCGTGTCGGCCGCGCCCATGGCAAGCGCCGCCAGCGTGGGCTCAGCCCCTCTCGTCGTCAAGGTCGAGACGACCAGGACCTTGGCGCCGTTGGCCTTGGCGAGAATGGCAGGCAGGGCCTTGAGCCCGCCCATGCCCGGCATTTCCAGGTCGAGTAGGATGACATCGGCCGTGCGATCGTCGAGCAGTTCGAGACCGACTTCGGCGCTGCCCGCCGTGGCGACCACCGTCATGTCGCGGCGGGCCTCGATCGTGCGGCTGAGGGCCGATCGTGCCGTGATCGAATCGTCGATCACCATCACCCGGATTGCGCCGGGCCTGGCGATTACCGGTCCGCCGCCGCGCCGATCATGTGCGAGGGCGGAGCCCATAACGGGCTCCTTTACGCGCAGCCTACCAGCTGGAGCTTGATCTGCAGTGTTTCGTGATCGAAGGGCTTCATCACATATTCGTCGGCACCGGCATCGATCGCTTCGCGGATATGGGCGACATCGTTCTCCGTGGTGCAGAAAACCACCTTCGGCTCCCCGCCACCGGGACGACCGCGCAACTGCGTGATGAACTCGATCCCGCTCATCACCGGCATGTTCCAGTCGAGCAGGATTACGTCGGGCATGGCGGTTTCGCACTTGGCGAGGGCTTCCTGGCCGTGCTCGGCCTCCTCCACCGCAAATCCCAGGGTTTCGAGGATATGCCGCGAAACCTTCCGGATTACCCGCGAATCATCGACAATCAGGCACGATTTCATTGCTGCATTCCTTGTTGGTCGCGCCCACTGTAACGCGACATGGTAACCAGGTGATTAAGCCGCTTGCCGCTGCGGACCGGCGATGACAGCCCGGACGTCGATCATCACGGCCGGGCCGAACGATGTCTCGATCACGCCTGTCGCGACAGAGCGCCATTCGTTGCCGAGGCCCGTCGGAACCGGGGTCACATCGCTCTGGGCTATGGTGACATCGAGGATGGCGTCGGCCCGCAGGGCATAAAGATGTTCGTCGATCTTCACGACGATGCAGCGTGTCTCGCCGCCGGCTGTTGCCGCCTCGCCCGGCAAGCCGATAGCGCGGTGGCAATTGACGACCGTCAGCGCGCGGGAGCGCTGGGCGCCGATACCCTCGATCCACGCCGGCGCGCGTGGCACCGTCGTTACCCGTTCGAGTTCGCTCACCGAAGCTACGTCGGCGGCCGGGAGAGCGATGTTGCGTCCGCCCACTGTGGCGACGAGGAGCAATTCTCCGATCATCAATGTGCCTCCTGCTCGCACGGATCGCCCCAGCGGGCGACCGCATCGGCCGCATCGAGCAGCGGGATTGCCCGCCCCCCGACCACGACGTAGCCGCGCGTACCCCGTTCCTCGGCACCTTTCCTGACATCTTCCTCGATGGCGGCGACGTCGATGATGGCGCGAACGACGAAGAAAGCCTCGCGGCCGCCATCGCGCAGGCGCAACAGGCGCAGTTTCTGGGTTTCCACGGCACGGTCGTCGATACCGCCAAGCACGCGCAGCCGGCCATCGATCACAGCCCGGCTACTGCCGGCATGCCGTTCCACGATAGCGGTCTCGATGGTCTCGATCCTCTCGACCAGGTCCATTTCGACCGCGCGCTGCTGGCCCTCATGATCGACGAACAGCATCACCCGCATGGCATCCTTCTCGGCTGCTGCTTCGGCCTGCTCGATCTCGAGCGCGATCGCGCGCGAGCGGCTGTCGGTCACGATACTATGGTCGATCGCGATGCTGGCAATATCGAGCGCCAGGACGGGAGTGCCGTCCGAAAGCAATGTCGCCCCGGTGTAGAGCCGCGTCGCCGTAATGGCAGGGGCGACCGGCTTGATGACGGCCTCTTCGTGGTCGAGCACCTTGTCCACTACGACGGCGCTGATTTCGGTCGGTGAGTGCCGCACTACGATGAAGGTCCGCTCCTGCATCGGCAGGTCGTTGTCCTGGCCCAGCACTTCCGACAGGGGGACGCACGGAATGCGCCGGCCGCGGAACGCGATGAAGCGGCCGTCACCGACCTCGGTGTAGCCGAGATCGGGATCGCCGCCGAAGATCACTTCCTCGACGCCCGAGCGCGGGAGTGCGAAGCGCTGGCCGGCGCTCATGATTGTCAGGGTGGATATGATGCTGAGCGTCAGCGGCAGGCGCATCTGGATGGTGGCGCCTGCGCCGGGCTCGCTCGCGACGCCGATGGATCCGCCGATCTTCTCGATGTTGGCACGCACCACGTCCATGCCGACGCCGCGGCCGGAGATCGACGTTACCTCGCTGGCGGTCGAAAGCCCGGGCGCGAAGATCAGGTTGTGCTTGTCGGCCAACGACATGCCGGGAACGTCGTCCGGGTTCAGGATCCCGTTTTCGATGGCTTTCCGGACCAGCCGGTCCGCGTCGATACCGCGCCCGTCGTCGCTGACGACGAGGTAGATCTGGTTGCCGGACTGGCGGGCGGATACCGATACGACGCCGATTTCCCGCTTGCCTGCCTCGATCCGCTGTGCCGGCGGCTCGAGCCCGTGATCGATGGCGTTGCGAATGATGTGTGTGAGCGGATCGCGGATCGATTCGATCATTTCGCGATCGAGCTCGACATCCTGGCCTTCGAGGTCGATCATCACCTGCTTGCCCAGTTCCTGGCCGAGATCGCGCACCAGCCGCGGCAAGGCCGAGAACAGGAACTCGATGCGCTGCATCCGCATGCGCGTGGCGGCGTCGCGAACGTCGTCGAGAATGGCGGTTATGCGTTCGAACGGACCGTCGATGCGCGGATCGGCACCCAGTTCGCCCAACACGCGGGCAAGATCGTTTCGCGCGAGCACCAGGTCGGAAACGCCGCTCATCATGCGGTCGAGCAGTTCGACCGGAAGGCGGATGGAACGCTGGTTGCTGGCCGACGCGCGCCCCTTGCCTTCGCCGTCCTTGCCCGGCTTGGCGAGCGAGGCGGCTTCGGCCTTGTCGGGATCATGGGCGAGGGCGGCGATGAGATTGCTGTCGCCTTCGGCGGCGATTTCCTCGCCCGCCTCCACCGCGTTCGTCAGTTCGCCGATGCGGTCGATGATGGCGAGGACGGCAGAGACCAGCGCTTCGTCGGGCAGTCGGCGTCCGGCGCGAACCTCGCCCAAAGCATCCTCGGCCGCATGGCTGAGGGCTTCCAGGCGCGGGAAGTCGAAGAACCCGCAGTTGCCCTTCACCGTGTGGACGAAACGGAAGATCGCATCGAGCCGCTCGCGGTCGTCGGGCTCGGCCTCCCAGGCAACGAGCTCGCCCCCGAGCGCGTCCAGCATCTCGCGCGTTTCGGCAATGAATTCTGCCAGCAGATCGTCCATCGGTGTCCCCAGAGCCCGGCTTTCGGAAAAGCCTTATGGCGACGGATGGTTAATGGAGGGTAAGGCCCGCAAAAGATCTGCCGGGCGAAGGTGGTGAGCCCTGCTGGGTTCGAACCAGTGACCTACTGATTAAAAGTCAGTGACCGAGGCCTTGGGCATAGTAGCGGATTTCTACGATTATCCCCGATATTCCTTGGAAACATTACGAGTTTGGTTGTAGCATGAGGTATCACCAAAAAGCGCAAATGCGCATTGATGTTCGGACCTAGATCGGACCTATGCCGAGGAAATCGACGACCCGCCTCACCCAGCAACTTTGCGACACGGTTGAGGCACCCACGAAGAGCGCAAAGCTCTATCGATGTTCGGACACGAGGGGGTTGGGCCTCAAGGCCTACCCTTCGGGCCGCAAGGCGTTCGTCTTTTCTTATATGGCACCTGACAAAAGGGAGAAACGGATTACGATTGGCGAGTTAGGCCCTTGGAAGATCGGCGCGGCAAGGAAGCGTGCCGAGGAACTGCGCAGGCTGGTCGATCAGGGCATTGACCCAGCGATCGAGAAGAAGACCGAGCGAGATGCGGTCGGCCTCCGAGAATATTGGCATTGGTACCGGGACAGCTTGCTGGCCAAGCGAAGCGAGGCACACCAGCGCGATTTCAAAGCATCTTGGGAACGTAAAATCCTTCCTCATCTCGGACCGTATACAAAGCTCAAACAGCTTTCTCAGTCTGACATTCAAGCTTTTCTAGACCGGGTCACCAAAGAGTCGGGGCCGATATATTCAAACCGCTGCCATAGTCATCTTCGAGTAGTTCTCGCACGAGCTGAGGTTGAAGGGCTGATATCAAAAAAACCTGCTGGAAAGGGGGTCATTCGAGATAAGGAGGAGGGGCGCGAGCGCTATCTTACCGTAACGGAAATGAAGCGCCTGAGCATCGCGCTGAACAAACGACGGGGTGACGCGAGTGCGGATGCCATAGCGGTCCTAATGATGACCGGCGCTCGAAAGTCGGAGGTGTTGGCGATGCGCTACGATGAAATTAGCTTTCAGAGCGCCCATTGGGATATCCCGTCATTTAAGACAAAGCAAAGGCGGCGACAGCGCGTTCACCTCAGCAATGCCTCGGTTGAGATTCTTACTCAGCGGAAGAAAAGCGCAAACGGTCAGGAATTTGTATTTCCAGGCATCGGCCATTCGGGCCGCCTGACCGAGGTGCGCAAGACGTTCGAATCCCTCCTTGCAGAATGCAAGATCACGAATTGCCGCTTGAACGATCTCCGCCATTCTTTCGCCAGCTTGCTGGTCTCAAAAGGGGCATCGCTTGAGGTGATTGGCGCACTGCTTGGGCATTCCCAGCCTCACACTACAAAACGTTATGCGCATCTGTATGACGAGGCTTTGAAGGAAGCGGCGCAAAGCGTAACCAATGCACTCGAATAGCTTGTGCAATTATTGCAATTTCAATAACTTATGAGAACATTGGCACATACAGAAGCGCAGGGGCTTGCATTTGTCATGCTGTTGTGTAGCTATCTGCGATTGAAGACCAAGGAAGGCACGTAGCCTTCCTGTGGCTGCGCTGCCTTCCCTCTACAAGGGGAACCGTATGCCGCCTCTTCTCTCTCGCCTTCAGGCCGCAAAATATTTGGATGTCCATTATGGGACGCTCACACGCTGGGCGCGAACGGGCATGGGGCCGACTTATGTCAGGGTTGGAGCCAGAGGTGTTCGCTACAGGAAGAGCGATCTGGATGCCTACTTGGCGGAGCAGACCTGCGATCCGGTAATCGATCACAGCGGCAAGTCGATCTAGCAACATGTCCGGCTTTCTTATCGGCAATTCACTTGGCGCGCGTCATTCGATTATGCGGGTCCTAGAACGAGCCCGCGAAACCCGTGATTTAATGTTAAAAGTCTCGGACCTATCTGAAGCTGATAGGGAGTACATCTACGAAGTTGCGGAAGCGCATGAGGAGTGGATGCGTAGGTTGCGGCGCGCATCCATCTCCGGCGACAATGGAAAATGCCGCGCCCTTATTGGCCTTGCGTTGAACAGCAAGCAAATGAAGGCCTTTGCCTACGTAATGGCGCATCGCAAGTTGCCGCTAAAGGACCTCAAGGCGTCTAAGCTTTCGAAGGATGTACTCGACAAAATGGGGCAGCGCCTGAACCCCTTTGGAAAACAGAAGGGGATGATTGTTCTCGAAGTAACTCCCAAGCCCTGCGGTGGTAAGCGGACTGTCCAAAGCTTCCCGAAGCACGTTCTTGCCTTGCAGGCACTGGTCGCTGACATCCTCATTGCAACAGGACACCGCAACCCTTACGACTTCAACGAAAGGTGGCGCGGACCCGATACCGCCGCCCGTCGCATTGGCGACGAAATTGCAAATGGATTGAGGTATTGGCTTTCAGCTGATGTCTCCAACTTCTACCCGTCCATCAGACCTGCCAAACTCCCTGACCTGAATCTGCCGTGGCAGGTTCTGAGATGGGTGATTTGTGCAAACAGGTATCTCCCTATGAAGGGAGGGACCGAAGAAGAAAAGAAGATGGCCCGGCAGGGTTTGCCGCAAGGCTCCCCAGCGTCGAACGTGATAGCGAGCGATCTGATCGGACGGGTGTTTCAGGGGCTTCCTGAGACTGAAATCTACATGGGATCATTCACGGATGATCTTGTGTTTGGTGCTCGCGATCGCACGACCATAGAGCAGGTTGAAGCCCAGCTCACGCTTATGATGGCGGAACATCCTGCCGGGCCATTCTTTTTCAAAGACTGCTGTAGAGTACGCACATCGCAGCGCGGTGGGCCGACCCATGTCGGGTATCATTTTTGCAACGGTTACCTCCGCCTAGCGGGCAAATGTCGGATCATGCCGAGTCATAAGTCGTGGGAGACGCTTTTCGCGAAAATCTATTGGCACTTGGAGTCGCATGAGCCGAAGAACTGGGACGAGGTTCTGGCTAGATGTACGGAAAAAGGTGAGGAGTGGCGCAAATCGAAGGCAGCTTGGCCGCGCAACAAGGGCGCGGATGAGAATTTCGAGCATACGATCTACCAGCTTGCCTCGGACTACAAACCGGGTGTTCCGTTCAAGCATCACCCTACGTTGGGATATAAGCTGTCCGAAGCGCTCTATAAGACACCCTCTTAAGCCAGTTCTAAAACGCAAGCTAAATGTGTCCCTGTTCTGCCAAGTTCCCTCACTTGCAAATGGCACAAAACTGGGACTTGGAACCTAATTGCAGAAAATTTCAAATCGCCCGGCACATCTGACGACAGCATGACAGCTTTGCGCCCTAATCTCTAACATTGCGACATCCTGCTGAAAACCCCAATAACTGACATTCGCTGAGCGAGGCGCTTGCTTAGGCAGAGCATGTGCTAACGGGGCAAGTCCTGCAATACCGACAGAACCGAAATCCAACCCAGGCAGCGGTCAGTGCTATATTCCCAAGAATCAAACGGGGGCCGTAGCCCCCGTCTTATTTGGTGCAGTCAAGCTGCTTGTTCACAACCAGACCTGCGATTTCTGAAGAAAACCCTCTAGACCGTTGTTTGGCGGGATGCAATTTTTCTTATACACAGATTCGCGGAGAGAATCGGATGGCTACTCGTCTTGGTCTCGACATCGGCACCAATTCCATTGGCTGGTGTCTTTATGATGGCGACACGATCCGCGATATCGGCGTGCGTATCTTTTCCGACGGGCGCGATCCCAAGTCCGGGTCGAGCCTGGCGGTGGACCGGCGCGATGCGCGTGCCATGCGTCGGCGGCGGGATCGCTACCTCGGGCGACGTTCGGCACTGGTCGTGGTGTTGATTAAGCATGGGCTTCTGCCGCAAGACAAGGGCGCGGGGCGGGGTCTGCATGGCGAGGATCCATACGAATTGCGTGTTCGTGCGCTCGACGAAAAGCTTACTCCGCATCAGATTGGCCGCGCGCTGTTCCACCTGAACCAGCGGCGCGGGTTCAAGTCGAACCGCAAGGCGGACCGGGTCAGCAAAGACAGTGAGGACGGCAAGATCGCCGGCGGCACCAAGGCGCTGGATCAAGCAATCGCGGATTCCGGTGCGCGCACACTGGGCGAATTCCTGTATCAACAAGACGTGAAGCGCGTGCGGATGCGGCAAGATGCCGATGGCTATGATTTCTACCCGGACCGCAGGCATTACGAACATGAGTTCGAGCAGATCTGGCTCGCGCAAGCACCGCATCACCTTTCGCTCCTGACAGATGAAACAAGAGCTGCGATCCAGCGCGTGATCTTTTTTCAGCGTTCGCTGAAGGCACAGGTCGTCGGCAGATGCAGCTTCGCTGGATGGTACGGCATTCCCGAAGACGAAGAACGCCTGCCCAAGGCGCATCCGCTGTTCCAGCAGCGGCGGCTTTATGAAGAGGTCAATCAACTGGAGGTGGTTTCCGCTGGGGCACCCTCGCGCAAACTGACACTGGACGAGCGTAACAAGCTGATCCTCAAATTGCAGGACAAGAAGAAAGTCGCGTTCAAGACGCTGGGCCGCACGATCAAGCTTGTGGAGGGTGAACGCTTCAACAAGGAAAGCGAAAACCGCAAGGATCTGATCGGCGATGAGGTTCGGGCCGAACTGATGCACAAGGACCGTTTCGGGCCGGACTGGACCACTTTCTCCGTCGGGCGGCAATGGCAAATTATCGAACGACTGCTGAACGAGGAAGGCACCGAAAAGCTGCTCGCCTGGCTGCAATCGGATTGCGGCGTGGACCGGAAACGGGCGGAAGCGATTGCCAACGCCCATCTACCCGATGGTCATGGCCGGTTCGGCCTCACCGCCACCAGCGCGCTGCTCGAACAGCTGAAGGCCAATGTCGTCACCTATGCGCAGGCGGCGGAGCGTGCCGGTTATCAACACAGCGATCATCGCACGGGCGAGTGCCACGATGAACTGCCTTATTACGGCGAGATCCTCGCCCGCGAAATCGCGCCCGGCAAGGAGGAGTATGGTGACGAACTGGAACGCCAGTGGGGAAAGATCACCAACCCCACCGTCCATATTGGCCTCAACCAGCTGCGCAGGCTGGTGAACGCAATTATCCGCCGATATGGGCGGCCAGAATATATCTATGTCGAGCTGGCGCGCGAGCTGAAGCTCAACGAAAAGCAGAAGGCCGAGCATAACAGGCGCATCAAACAGACTACCGATGCAGCGGCTGAACGCAGCAAGAAGCTGGAGCAGATCGGCCAACGCGATTCAGGCGGCAACCGCATGCTACTGCGCATATGGGAACACCTGAACCCTGCCAATCCGCTCGATCGCCGATGCCCATATTGCGGTGAGATGATCTCCATCGAGATGCTGATGAACGGGTCCGCAGATATCGACCACATCATCCCTTATTCTCGCTGCTTGGACGATAGCGTGGGCAACAAGGTAGTCACCCATACCCATTGTAACCGGCAGAAGGGCAACAAGACTCCGTGGGAGCGGTGGGGCGAAACCGACCGCTGGCCGATCGTTCGGGATCAGGTAGCGCGGCTGCACAAGTCGAAGCAATGGCGCTTCGGCCCCAACGCAATTGAGCGGGTTGAGCGTGACGGCGGTTTCATCGCCCGGCAGCTGACTGATACGCAGTATCTCTCTCGTATCGCGGGCAAATATCTCTCCAGCCTCTATACGCCCGACGAAGGGCGCCGGGTCTATGCCGTGACAGGGCGCATGACGGCCATGCTGCGCCGGTTGTGGGGCCTCAACGATATCCTGCCCGACCATAATTGGGTGGAGAATGAGCATTCCAGTGCGCCCAAGAACCGGCTCGACCATCGCCACCATGCGATTGACGCGGCAGTGGTGGGGGCGACCGATGCGGGAATGATCCAGAAGATTGCCACTGCCGCCGGGCGTGCGGAGGAGCAGAATCTGGATCGTCAGTTTGCCGACTTGCCAAAGCCATGGGAGGGTTTCCACGAGGACCTGCGCGAAAAACTGTATGCCACCACGATCAGCTTCAAGCCCGACCACGGACGTAAAGGCAGGCCACGTAAGGATCGCGATATCACCTCAGGCCGTTTGCACAATGATACCGCCTATGGCCTGACCGGGCGGACCAACGCCAAAGGTGTGCCGATCGTCGTCACGCGCAAACCGCTCCTCAGCCTCAAGCCTGCCGATCTGACTGACCCGGAGCGGATGCCCGATCACGATTTGCAGGAGGCCTTGTTCAAGGCAACGCTCGGCACCAGCGGCAAGGATTTCGAGAAGGCCCTGCGCAAATTCGCCAAACGTGATGGCCCCTATAAGGGTATCCGCCGCGTCCGCCTGACCGAACCGCTCAACGTGATCCCGATCCGTGACAAGGATGGCCGCGCCTACAAGGCGGTGAAGGGCGATGCCAATGCTCGCTTCGACGTCTGGCGCCTTCCGGATGGCAAATGGGTAACGAAGTGGAAGGATCGCGAGGGTAACGAACATTCCAGCATCATCACGATGTTCGATGCCCATCAGCGCGATTTTGCCGAGGTGCGCCCGCATCCGGCAGCCAAGAAGGTGCTCAGCTTACGGCAGAATGATCTGCTGGCGGTGGAGCGCGATGGCGGCGAGCGGGAGATCATGCGGGTGGTGAAGTTTGCAGCAAGAGGTGAAATTACATTTGCCAAGCACAATGAAGCAGGAGCTCTGAAATCACGTCATGAAGCGGGCGAGGACCCATTTCGTTATTTCACCTCGTCTCCATCTGGCTTGAAAGCATCAAATGCTCGCCAAATCCGCGTCGACGAACTTGGTCATGTTCACGATCCCGGCCCACGGGATTGAAACGACGATAAAGTAACCACGTCCTTACTTCGATCTGTCAGACATTGACCCAGCTTATGCTGGAGGTTTTCTGTCAGGCATGAATCGGATTGTCGACATCGCAACGGATGAAGTGCATTTATCTGCCCATCGCGGCCTGTTGCTCGTCACGCTCGGTGGCGAGGAAATGGGACGGGTGGCACTCGATGATATCGCCGCCATCATCATCCATGCCCACGGCGTAACCTTGACCACCAACCTAGTCGTCAAGCTGGCGGAACGCGGCGCAATGATGGTGCTGTGCGCCGCCAATCATGCTCCCGTCGCCATGACGGTTCCGGTTGAAGGGCACCACGCCCAGAACGCACGCTTTCGCGCAATGGGATGTCGGCATTCCGTTTCGCAAACGTGCCTGGCAGGCCGTGGTGCAGGCGAAGGTCCGCAATCAGGGAAGCCTGCTCACCGCGCTTGGGCGAGTAGAGAGGCAGGCACTCCTCCTCATGGCCGAGCGGGTCAAATCCGGTGATACAGCCAATGCTGAGGCACAGGCGGCACGCCGTTACTGGCCGGCGCTGATGGGCCAGGATTTTCGGAGGGATCGGGACGCGGACGGCGCGAATGCTCTGCTCAATTTTGGCTACACCGTCATGCGCGCTGCCGTGGCGCGTGCGGTTATCGCTGCCGGTCTGCATCCCACGATCGGGCTCCATCACGCCAACCGGCTGAACGCCTTTGCCTTGGCTGACGATCTGGTCGAGCCTTTTCGCCCGCTGGTCGATGCAGCTGTTTATCAGATGGTGGAGGAGGGCTTGGCCGAGCTGGACGGCCAGGCCAAGGCCCGGTTGGCATCGTTGCTGTCGGCTGATCTTGACCTGCAAGGTTCGACGACACCCACAAGCGTAGCAATCCAACGCCTGGCCCAATCACTCGCGGCCAGTTTTGAACAGGGGCGAGTGGAGCTGGCGCTGTTCCAGACCCCGGCGCAGCTCGCCTGGAACGCCATCGCCCGCCATGTCCCTAACGGCGAAATGCGGTGAAGGGCGATGGCCACTCCCATCTTAGCGGATATCGGCTGATGTGGATTCTGGTGATGTTCGACTTGCCTGTGGGCACCAGGGAAGAAAGCCGGGCTGCTACCAAGTTCCGCGAGTATTTGCTCGATGAAGGCTTTGAAATGAGCCAGTTTTCGATCTATGCTCGGTTCTGTTCCGGCAAGGAGCAATACGAGGCCAATGTAAAGCGGATCGAACGCAATTTGCCGGACAAGGGCGACGTGCACATCCTTGGGTTTACGGACCGGCAATATGAGAACATCATCCGCTTTGACGGCCAGTCACGCCTTCGCCAGCGCAAGAATCCTGGCCAGCTTGTCCTTTTCTGACGTTTGGGCAGAAGGATTTTGCTGTCTCCGATGCCTCTTAAATACGTTTTTGTTCAACGGTTTGAGAGCGCATCAAGGATAGCAGTTCAGAAATCGCGGTCCAGCTGCAACGCTCGATCTGCTCGTCCGTTGGCTGGGTGTAGGATAGCAGTTCAGAAATCGCGGTCCAGCTGCAACTCCCATCAATCGCCGCCACCAGGGCAGCTAGGATAGCAGTTCAGAAATCGCGGTCCAGCTGCAACTATCGGTCATGGTCGGCTCCTGCTGCTGTTAGGATAGCAGTTCAGAAATCGCGGTCCAGCTGCAACTACGCGCAGGAGACAAGAGCCATGGATGAAAGGATAGCAGTTCAGAAATCGCGGTCCAGCTGCAACGCAGCGCGTCACGTTGCGCACGAAGGTTGGAGGATAGCAGTTCAGAAATCGCGGTCCAGCTGCAACGACCAAACTGGTGCGTCAACATATCGGCTGGCGACATCTGCGATTTACAGTGTGAAAGTCCGCTATGCACGCGTATTGGCCAAAACCCGCCAGTCCGCTACCGGCCCAATGGCTGCCACCCATCAAACTTGCTCTAAAGTCGTCACAAGCTACGAAAGTTGAAGGGAGCAACGCTGCGCGACCTCCGAAAAGGAGGTCTAAATGCCAGATCGTGCCATCAGCGAGTTCGAAGCCCAGTTCCCTTTCCCGGAAATCGCAGAATTTGAGCTGCCACCCGCTTACGACATTCAATTCCCAGACCGTTGGGTCGCTTCCAGTCTCCTACAAAAGGCCATCCGTCGAGGTGAAGCTGATCAGGCGATATCGGCTGCACGGTATCTCTGCGGAGGCAGTTTAGTTGGCGTCTTCCGGCGATTGAACATCATCGCTTGGGAGGACGTATCCTTTGGCGATATCCAAGGTTGCCTCGCTGTCGCGTCCTTGGGATCATCCGCGCGCTTGCGAGCAAAGCTGGGCGGAGATGAACATTGCTTGGCCTGGGCAATTTCCCGATTAGCAGCTGCGGCAAAATGTCGGGTGACTGACGATCTCGTTACCATCCTTGAACACGGCGGCTCATCATCTGAGTACATCGCGTCTGTCGCAAGCAGGTCCGAAGAGGAACTCCGCTCGCTTGCTTGGGCGCCTGATCGTTGTCAGCTTCGACGTACGATTGCGGTTTGGCTCCTAGTGGGGACTGATCGTTTCCCTTCGGAGGCAATGCCCCAGCGGAATGGATCGGCTGATCGTTTTTTCGAGCAATCAACAGCAGATGGCATGCCCACGAGCCTTCGTAAGGACGGGGCGAAGCTATGCCGCTCGACGAACACTATCTTTCCTGCCGTTGTTGCCGCACTTTGGGAAGAGTGGGAGCAAGCTCAAGCGGTGAGACAGGTTGGGGAGCGCCTCGCCTGGACGGAGCTAGTCGAGGGGCTCCCGGCATATGTGTTCGATGGCCATACCGCAAAGGGCAGTCGTTACCTAAGTCGATTGGCTGGACTGGACAGCGAGCTTGCATGGTGGCTCTGCTCAAATCTGCCGGCAGAGCTGCACAAGCCAGCGCTGAAGAAATTCTGCTTCAGGATGGTCTCTGCTCAGTGCAATCAACGTCACTCATGGCAACCGGCCGAGGAGGCAAGAGCGCGAGCCGGTACTGTGGGATTTCGATTGCCGCAAGACATCTTCCTCGAAGGCCTCTTAATCTTCAGTGCCGTATCGGCCAAATACCCGATTTGGGAGATTGGATGATGGCGGGCGTAACACATAAACCAACCTTTACCCGTAACAAAGCCGATAATCCGAAGCCCGCGGCGTATCTTAGGGTGAGCACGCAGCGACAAGGGCAATCGGGCTTAGGATTGGAAGCTCAGCGCAGTGCAATTATGGCGCTGATCGGCAGCGCCGACTTTGTTGAATTCATCGAAGTCGAGAGCGGGAAGAAGTCTTCACGTCCTCAGCTACAAGCGGCACTCGCGCACTGCCGAAAATCAAAAGTGCAGCTCGTGATCGCCAAGCTTGATCGATTGGCACGAAACGTTCATTTTGTCAGCGGCCTCATGGACAGCGGTGTCGACTTCGTAGCCGCTGACATGCCACAGGCAGACAGATTTATGCTTCATATCTTCGCTGCGATGGCAGAGGAAGAAGGACGAAGGATTAGTGAACGCACAAAGGCCGCCTTGGCGGCTGCCAAAGCTCGCGGCGTGAAGCTCGGCGCAAATGGCCGTCGTCTTGCCGAGGAAAATCAACTCAATGCCCAGCAATATGCGGAGGCGGTGCGACCATTGATCGACGATCTTTCTCTCTCTCAGCCCCAAGATCTCTGAGAGCTACGGCGGAGGCGCTTAACAAAGCTGGTATTTCGTCGCCTGCTGGTAAAGCATGGCATCCAACGAGCGTGTCTAGGCTGTTAAAGCGATTACGCATTGAGGCCATTCTTGGCTGATATTGGGCCGATTGCCGACTGTCCGCTTCCTTCCCGCAAATGGCAAAATCCGACCTTCACCGTGCTCGCGGCAAACTGGCCCCGCCATCGACGAACAGCGTCTGTCCGGTCACAAATGCGGCATCCTCGCTGGCAAGGAATGCGATCGCTGCTGCGATCTCGTCCGGCTGCGCAAAGCGGTTCATCGGCATCAGCGCGAGGAAGCGCTTTTCGCCTTCGCTGCCCGGGGGCGAGTTTTCGCGAAACAACTCGGTTTCGACCGGACCTGGCGCGATGGCGTTGGCGGTGATTCGTTCGGGCGCGAGTTCGATCGCCATCGAGCGCGTCAGGCTCTCAAGCGCCGACTTCGCGGCAGCGTAGCTGGTCCGCCACCCCAAGCCGCGGGTTACGAGGCTAGTGACGTTGATGATCCTGCCGAAGCCCCGTGCCCGCATGTTCGGCAGGATCGCCTGCGTGAGCGTGAGTGCAGGCCGCAGATTCAGATCTTGGAGGCGCGCGAAGTCGCGCCAGGCGACCTCGCCGAACTTCTCGTGTGCGGTGAGCCCCACATTGTTGACGACGCCGACGACATTGCCGCGCCCGGCGAGATCGGCGGCAAGCGTGTCGGTTGCGGCTTCATCGGCGAGGTCGGTTTCGATGAACTCACCGGGAAAGGCCTTGTCCGGGGCGCGGCGAGCGGTGCCGATAACATGCCAGCCTTGCTTGGCGAGGCGCTCGGCGGCGGCGAAGCCGATGCCCTTGCTGGCACCGGTGATGATGATGGAACGGGTCATATCGGATCTCCTTGAGGAACGGCTTAAGTGGTGGTCGTGGTGAGTGCAGTTGAGTTTATTGAAGCGGGCAGAGGATCGGCGACGAACATGAGGCCTGCGGCGAACAGCACGGCGTCCTTGAGCAGGAAGCCGCCGGTGCCGGAGATTGCGGGGAAGCCGCCGGCGGATGCCTCGAATACGCGCGGAATGAAGAGAAACAGTGTGACGGTGATGGCGAAGGTGACGAGCGTCAGCAAACCGCCAGTAAGGCTTGCTATCCGGCTCCTGAACCCGGCGAGCAGCAGCAGCCCTGCGGTGATCTCGACGATCCCGAGGAAGGCCGAGGCCCCCGCCTTGCCGAACGCAGGTAGCAGCCAGGAGAGCAGCGGATGCGCGGCAATCAGCGGCTCGACCCCGTCGGCTTCGAAGGGAAAGAACTTCACATAGCCGAAGGCGAGGAAGACGGTGACGAGCGTCAGGCGCAGCACGCCCAATGCAGTATCGCGGGTGAAGGTCATGGGTTGTCTCCTTGCGGCCGCGTTCAGGCAGCCATCATGCTCACCGGTCCTGCGATCGCGATCGCGAGGAACATGAGCGAGAAACTGAGGCCGGTTCCGCCGATGGGAAGGAAGGCATGGAACAGGTTTTGTTTGGTACGGTCGGACATGGTTTTTCCTTTGGAAGTGATGTTGGAGTTGCGAAGTCAGGCGTCCGCAAGGGCGCTCGTTCGCTCGACCGCGCGGATAAAGGCTGGCCGCGCTTCGAGTTCGGCGTACCAACGGGCGAGATTGTCGCGGGCCGCGAAGTCTACGCCCACGAACTCGCGCCGCCACAGCCAGCCCCAGTGGGCGATGTCGGCGATGGTCAGCTCGTCGCCCGCGACATAGGCCGTGTCGCCGAGGTGCCGGTGGAGCAGGTTGAGCAGGCGGTTCGCCTCGCCCTTGAACCGCTCGATGGCGATCGGGATCGGTTCGGGCGCGACGCGCTGGAAGAAGCCGGCGTTGCCGAAGGCGGGGCTGAGGCCTGAAGCGTGGAAGAACAACTGCTCGAACGCGCGGGCGCGGGCCGGTCCGGACGCAGGCAGGAGCTTGCCGGTCTTCTCGGCGATCCAGATGAGGATGGCGGCGCTTTCGGTGAGGACGAAGCGCTCGTCGCCGTTCGTTTCCACCAGTACCGGCACCTTGGCATTGGGATTGAGCGCCTGGAAGGCGGGATCCTTCTGCCCGCCGCTGCGGATGTTGACGGGAAGCAGATCGTACTCGAACCCGGCTTCCTCGAGCGCGAGCGGCACCTTGAGGCTGTTCGGTGTGGCGAAGGCGTGGACGGTAATCATGCGACAACTCCTTTGAGGAGGGAGATAAGCGGGAGGGTGATGCGCAGTGTTGCATCGGCGGCAATGACCATCGCCACGCCCATGAGGCTGGACGTGCGGGCGAAGGCGGCAAGCGCCAGCGCCATTTCGGCATCGGCGAAGTCACGCGAGAGAGTGATGGCACGGGCCATGGCTCAGGCGGCCGTCTTCTTGGCGAGCGCGCTAAGCACTTCGAGGATTGCGGCGGGTTCGAGCCGGTTGCGATAGTCGGGATCGACGAAGGCGAAGGCGATTGTGCCGCTTTGGTCGATGACATAGTTCGCGGGCATGGGCAGGACCCAATCCTCGCTGCCGTTCATCTCGGGCAGGCCGTGGCCGAACTTCGAATAGATCGGGCGCAATTCCTCGGCGAGATCGAAGGCGATGCCGAAGCTCTTCGCGACCGCGCTGCTGCCATCCGACAGCACCGCGAAGGCGAGCTCGTTCTTCTCGGCGGTCGACAAGCTCTCGTCCGGGGTCTGCGGGCTCACCGCGACGAGCTTCGCGCCAAGCGCTTCGATACCGGGCAGCGCAGCCTGCAGCGCGCGCAGCTCGAGATTGCAATAGGGGCACCATCCGCCGCGATAGAAGCTGAGCACGACCGGACCGGACTTCAGCAGAGCGCGCAGCGCGACCGCTTCGCCAGTGACGTTTGGCAGGTTGAAGGCCGGAGCCTTGTCGCCCGCCTTCAGTGCCTTCTCGACGATGCCCGAGGCAAGGAGTTCGGCATCGGCGCGTTCCATGGCGTCGCGGATTTCGGCGGGCACCTTGCCCATGAACTCGGCGCGGAAGGCGGCGAGATCGGATGCTAGACTGTTCATAGCGCAAACTCCTGTTGGTAGGCGGCGTCGCGCGCCGACTTGTCGGCGTGGGCCTGGACGATCGGGGGAACCATCACGAGCGTGGTGAGAAGGAAGCCGGCGAGCAGCGACCAAAGGCCATCCTTGTGGCGGGTCATTGTCCGCCACCTGCATTGAGGCTCTTGACCAGCGCGTCGGCCGAGGCGCCTTCGAGCGAGAGGCCGTAGCCGACCTCGCGCACGATCCGCTCCTTGAGGGGCTGGATGAAGTGCACGCGGGTGTTGCGGCGGGTGACTTCGGGCTTGGTCAGATAGATCGCGGCGAGCTCGCGAGCGCGGGTCAGCGCCTGTCCATCGGCGACGACTTCGGACACGACACCCCATTGCTGGGCGGTGCTGGCGCTGATCGGCTTGGGATCGAGCAGCCAGGCTTCGGCGCGGCCCGGACCGGCGCGGTAACTCCACGTCGTGAAGATGCCGTCACCCGGGATGATCCCGCCGGCAAAGTGCGGCAGGTCGTTGAAGCTCGCACCGCGTCCGGCGACGATGACATTGGCCATCAGCGCGTATTCGCTGTGGACGTTGGCCTGGCCCTCGACCGCGGCGATCACCGGCACGCGGATATTAGCGAGATTCTCGAGGATCTGGACGCCTTCGTCATGGACGACGCTCCAGACATCGGGATCGGCCACATTGCCGAAGCTGCCGAAGTCGATGCCGGGGATGAACTGGCCGCCGGCGCCGGTCAGGATGACGATCATGTTGTCGCGGTCCTGCGCGATCCGGTAGAACGCCTCGACGAACTGGGTGTGGTCCTGTGCGGTGAAGGTCAGCGGGCCGCCGTCCGAATGGAAGGTGACGACCAGAACGCCGGCCGCATCGCGTTCGAGCTTGAGGCTGTCGTAATCGTCGAAATAGTCCGGCTGCGCAGTGGCAGTGGTGGCCGCATCCTGCGCAAAGGCAGCGGCCGGGGTGAGGGCCGTGGTCGCGGCGAGCGCGAGGGCGGCGGAGGCAAGCAGGGTTTTCATCATCGGTTCTCCAACTGGATCCCGGCGGCATGCTGGGAGAGGGGGAGAGAGTGCCGCCGGGACCTCGGGGGTGTCTTTTTCGATGATGCGAATGTGCGTCAGGCACGAGCCGCCCGGTAGCGGGCAGGAAGTGCTATGAGCTATGCCTGACAGGAATACGTGGGCCGAAGAAGGTCACGAGCGGGCCCGCGCCGGAGGTTGTCAGAAAAGCCGGACTACGCCCGATTGGTGGGCTAGCGCCAGGAGCGCCCCCTCTGCAGAATAGAGACGCATCTCGCCATGATAGAGGCCGTCCGCGATTGCAGCCAGTTGCGCGTGGCAGAGAACCCATTCGGTGCGTGGGCGAGCAATTATGCGGATCGCGTTGTCGAGGCTCAATGCGCCTGCGGGGCGCCCGATCGCCCAGTGATTGGCTTCGGGCAGATAGTCCGCGAGGAGCGCGAGAAATGGCGACGAAACCGGGTCTTCATCATCCCAGCGCACCCAGAAAGAAAGTTGGCCCGGCCCGAGCGTTGAAGGCGGCGCTGCGAACCGAAAATCGAGCTCGCCGTGCTGGTCCCCCGGATCGCAGCGGATGAAGCGCAGCGGCTCGCAATCCTCGGCCCGGGGTACATTGGGTGCTTGCCACCACTGATGCGAACCGATGTCATCGCGCTTGCCGAGGCTGGCCGAAATCTTCGCGCCTGCCTCGCAATTGATCGCCAACGACATGCCGGCCTGCGTTATCGATCGCCCCTGCCTGAGATGGTCGATCTCGATTTCCAGCTCCTCGCCAACCTTGGGAGATTTGCGAAACTGGCACGACGCCTCGATCAAGGGCTCGCCAGTCACACGCTCTAGCAATCGTATCGCCGCGGCGAATTGCGATCCTCCGCTCATGTGCTTGGCATCGGGCGGACCAAGGCAGAGGTTCCTGTGAGCGACGACCCGCTGCTTGCCGCCAAGGTCTTGCGGCTCGACGAGCTCAAGAAGCCGCTTCGCGCCGAGCATCAGCTGGAGTCCGTTACGCGCTGCGCGATCCGGCGGAGCTGTTCGACGA
Source organism: Parerythrobacter aurantius (assembly GCF_045291475.1). NCBI lineage: Bacteria > Pseudomonadati > Pseudomonadota > Alphaproteobacteria > Sphingomonadales > Erythrobacteraceae > Parerythrobacter > Parerythrobacter aurantius. Next base: position 1,640,120 of record NZ_CP147985.1, on the reverse strand, counting down.
ACAACTCCCGCTCTTCGCCGCCAAGGGCGGACAGCATAAGGCTGCAATTGGCCGAGTCCTGCGCCAGGATAATGCTCCGCGCGGTCTGCCCTGCCTCGCTCAGCGCCAGCGATACCGCGCGGCGATCGGTCGTGCTGCGATGCCGTTCGACCAAGCCGCGCCGGACAAGCCGGTCGATCACCGACTGCATGGTCGTTGCCGAGAGCCCCAGAAAGGCCGCCACGTCGGATGCCCTGCAACCCCTGTTGTCGCTGATGAAATGCAGCGACTGGAAGTCGGGTCCGTTGTAGTGGATGCCCCCGCAAGGCGAGGCCAGTCGCTGCTCGTCGATCATGAAGGCGCGGATCAGCACCCGCAACGAACGCGCCATTTCCAGCGACTGCGGGTCGCTGGTCAAGGCCGTTGCCATTCAAGACTAGCAATCATCAGGAGCGCCCCTGCAATCGCGACGTTCTTGAAGAACAGCGACAGCTGCAATTGCGCGAATTCCCCGTCGAATTGCCAGAACTGATGAAAGACGACATTGGTAGCGAGGGTAAAGACGGCCAGGACCCCTGCTGCGTGGGCAGCGCCCTTTCGGCCCAACGCCAGCAGGACCCCGGCGCCCACTTCAAGCAGGATCGTCAAGGGCAACAGCACTTCGGCGGGGCGAAGACCGGCCTCTGCCATGAACGCCGCAGTCTCGCCCGGGTTCAATATCTTGTTGAGGCCCGCAAGCAGAAACAGCGAGGCAAGAAGCAGCCGTCCCAAGTGTGTCAAAAAACGAAAGGCTGTCGTCTGGCTCAATTCCTCACCATAGACAGATACTACGAATGTCGTACTATCTGCCTATGGTCCGCCTCGGTGTCAAGGATAGAGCTTGCGAACCGCCGTCAGGTTCTCGTCCGCGAAGCCCTTTGCCATGGCGGTCTCGAATAAGCCGAGCGCGGTGCTGGCGATCGGCATGGCCTGCGGCTGACCGCCAATGGCATATCCGAAATCCTTGGCGACCAGCTCGACCGGGAACATCGGATCGTCCTTGCCCGCCAGCATCAGCCCGCTGGCACCCTGCGCGCCGGGCGACAGCAGCGGCGTTTCCGCGAGCTGGCCGATGGCGGTTGCCGGATCCAGGCCGAGGGCCTTCATCCGCCCGATCAGTTCGGCCATGGCGGCCACCTGGATCCCGAACAGCGTGTTGGCGATCAGCTTGAGCGATGCGCCGGCGCCGACAGGGCCCGCATGCAAATGCTTGCCTCCCAGCGCGGCAAGGACGGGCTGGACCTCTGCAATGTCGCTTTCATCGCCGCCGATCAGGTGGACCAGTTGGCCCGCTTCTGCCTGTGGGCGGCTGCCCAGCACCGGAGCATCAAGGAAGCGGACACCAGTTGCGGCGCCTGCCTCGCCCAGCGCCAGCGCATGGTCGCGGGTGATGGTCGAGCTTTCGATGGCGAGGCCACAAGGCTTCATGCCCGCAAGCGCGCCGGTTTCGGCATCGAGCCAGACGCTGCGCGACGCCTCATCATCGCGCAGCATGGCAATGACGATATCGGCGCCGCCAACCGCTTCGCGTGGGGTCTGCGTGGCGCCGCTGCGGTTCCAGCGGGTGACTTTGTGCCCGGCGGCTTCGAGCCGGTCCGCCATGCGGCTGCCCATCGCGCCCTGACCGAGGAAGGTGATGATGGTCATGCGATTTGTTCCTTGGTTGGCAGGCTCGCGGGTTGTTTCTCCGCCCAGCTCCGCCAGCCGCGGAAGTTGAGCGTGATGAACACGATGTTGGAGAGGAAGATCGGCACGCTCAGCGTCAGCGCGGCGAAGACGAACCAGGACAGGTTCGCGGCCATGCCGAAGGCGAAGCCGATGCGGCGTCCGCTGCCGAGGTTGTAGATCATCGCCACGGCCAGCGCGGAGGCGAGCCAGTCGAACCCGTAATACTGGAAGATATCGTGGGGCATCACACGACCTCCTTCTCGTCGGAGTAAGCCGGATAGTCGGTGTAGCCATCGCCGCCGCCGCCATAGATGCGCTCCACGTTGATCGCGTTGAGCGGCAGACCTTCGGCCAGACGGCGCGGCAGGTCGGGGTTGGCGATGAACGGACGGCCGAAGGATGCGGCATCGATCCGGCCTTCGTCGATGGCGGCACGGGCGCGTGTCCCGGTATATGAACCGTTGCCGATATAGGGTCCGTCGAAGGCCTTTCTCAGCAGGATCGGATCGATCAGCCGGTCGGCGGGATCGCCGCGCGGGTCGCTCGGCTCGACCACGTGGAGATAGGCGAGCTTGCGCTTCGAAAGTTCGGTAGCGACATAGCCGAAGGTCGCGGCAGGGTTGGTGTCGCTCGTCCCGTTGATGGTGAGCGAGGGCGACAGGCGGATTCCGACGCGATCGGCGTCCCACGCCGCGATCACCGCGTCGGTGACTTCGAGCGTCAGCCGTGCGCGGTTCTCGATCGAGCCGCCGTAAAGATCGGTTCGCTGGTTGGTGCCGTCGCGCAGGAACTGGTCGAGCAGATAGGCATTGGCGCTGTGGATCTCGACCCCGTCGAACCCGGCGGCCTTCGCATTGGCGGCGGCCTGTGCGTAGTCGGCGACGATGCCGGGAATCTCGTCGGTCTCGAGCGCGCGTGGCACCACGAAATCCTGTATGCCCTCATAGGTAAAGGCCTGGCCTTCGAAACCGATGGCAGACGGCGCGACCGGCAAAGCGCCGCCCGGCTGCAGCGAGGGATGCGAAACACGGCCCACGTGCCACAGCTGGAGGACCATGCGTCCGCCTGCGGCGTGGACCGCGTCGGTGACGATCCGCCAGCCTTCGATCTGCTGTTGCGAATGGATGCCCGGCGCGCCCGCATAGCCCTTGCCCTGCGGTGAGATATGCGTGGCTTCGGACACGATCAGCCCGGCGCTGGCGCGCTGCGTGTAGTAGGTCGCCTGCAACTGGTGCGGCGCATCCTCGGCGTCGGCGCGGGTGCGGGTCATCGGCGCCATGACGATCCGGTTGGGCGCTTCGATCGCGCCGTAGCGGATCGGGGTGAAGAGCGGGTCGGAAGCGGTCATGGCGATAATCCTTGGTTTAAAGGGGGTGCCCCGGCGGCGGGACGGGAGGGGGTGGCCGCCGGGGCTGGGGGGCTTGTGCTCGCTCAGGCGGCTGCGGCCAGTTCCTTGCGGGCGGCAGTGCGACCTTTCGGGTCTTCCCAGCGCAGCGCCGGGTCGGCCATGAAGTCTTCGAGCGGGGTGTGGGTAAGGTGGTTGGTGTAGTTGCTGATCACCTTGGTCGCGATGATCGTGACGACTTCCAGCACCTGAGCCTTGGTGAAGCCTGCTGCGATGAAGGCATCGACCGCATCGTCACCGGCAAAGCCACGCGTTTCGGCGACTTTCTCGGCCAAACGGCGCAGCGCTTCGAGGCGCGCATCGGCGATGGTTTGCTCGTTGCGGATGGCCTGGATCACGTCTTCCGGAACACCAGCCTGGCGGCTGAGGAATGTGTGGCCGGCGGTGCAGTATTCGCAGCCGTGATAGACGTTGATCGCCTGGTAGACGACCTGCGCCTCGGCAGCGGTCAGCGTGCCTTCGGCAGCAATCAGGTTGAACAGATCATCATAGCCCTTGAGCGCCACCGGGCTCTCGGCGAGCGTGCCCTGCAGCTTGGGAATGAAGCCCCAGGCGTTCTTGACTGCGGTCAGGCGGTCCTTCGAACCTTCGGGGGCGGTATCGGGAGTGTGGATCGGGAAAGTGGTCATTGTGTATCTCCTGTTGGCCGCATTGCGAGGGGGCGCTGCGGATGAGCAGGAGATGCGCTATTCTTCATCGTTGCAGAAGAGTGCCTTCGGCGCTAATTCTTATTCCTGAACGGAATAGGAAGAAGTCATGGATCGCCTCGTTGCCATGCGCCAGTTCGTGACCGTGGTCGATGCGGGATCGTTCTCGGCTGCATCCAAGCTGCTCAATATCGGTCAACCCGCCGTATCGAAGGCCGTGGCCGCGCTGGAGGATTATCTCGGCGTGCGGCTGCTGATCCGCACAACCCGCAATCACTCGCTGACCGATGCGGGACAACGCTTCTACGAGCGAGCGAGGATCGCGCTCGACGAGGCGGACGCGGCGGAGGCCGCCGCGAAGGACGAGGACAGCGCGCTCACCGGACGTCTCCGCATCGCCGCCCCGCCGGTCTATGCCAGCCAGCAGATCATTCCGCGACTGGACGCATTCCTTGCCAGCCACCCCGACCTGTTCGTCGACCTCGTTCTGGACGACCGCAGGATCGACCTGATCGAGGAAGGGATCGACCTTGGCCTTAGAGCAGGCGATCTCGAGGACAGCGCAATGGTCGCCAAGCGGGTCGATGTCGCCAAACGCATGGTTGTCGCCTCGCCCGGCTATATCGAGAAGCACGGAGAACCCAAGACACCGGGAGAACTGACTCAACACCGAGTGATCACCTACACACGGTTCGAAGGCGCTGCGGCCTGGCAGTTCAAACAGGGATCAAGCTCGGTCTCCGTCACCGTCGATGGTCCCTTGCGCGTAAGCTCGGCCGAAGGTCTTCGTGCGGCGCTTTTCGCCGGGTTCGGGCTCGGAATGGTCTCTGACAGGATGATCGAACGCGAGATCGAGAGCGGCGAGGTTGTGCCGGTGCTCCCAGGCTGGAGACTGCCAACAATCGATTTCTGGGCGGTGTTCCCAGCAGGTCGTCGCCCGACAGCGCGGGCTCGCCTTTTTGCAGACTGGTTGGCCGAGGAGATGAAGCGCGCCTGACCGATATTGGGCGGGGATAGAAGCAATTGGCGCCTGCAAAACACTGGCGGCTGTTACAGTTTGCTTTCAGAGCCGAATGAATGAACGGCAGGTTTGCGGATCACGTTTGACTAGGTTGAACGACCGATCTTGGCGCGCATAACTGACCGCCAGCGTTGGGCCGAAAGCGGACTGTCGGGTTTCGATTTGCCTTTGCACTAAAGTTGAGGACGAGCATTGCATTTGTCGGCGTGTTGCAATGCGGTGCTCAAGATCTGACGTAGTCCTGCCGGACCGCACACCGGGTAAGCAAAGGTCCGAATTGGGCAACATAGGGCACTGCTGAGTTTTTAGCCTGCCAGTTCGCAACCCGATTTTTCGAAAGCGTCTGTGATTGGTGCGTTTGTAAGCAGTAGACTTCGGACCGCGCCCTCAGCCTCGGGGCCGCTCGTTGCGACAAGGACGTCAACGAAGTCCAGCGATCTTGCCGGTCGCCCCGACCGCTCGCCTTGATCGGTGATTTGCCGGATCGCAGTAAGGATCGGCTCGTCGCCGACGCGTTGGCGCAGGCAGGCGAACACCAGTGTGGCTCGTGAATACATGTCTTCGTTGTCCTCGGCATCGATCAGCGGCGCTACGGGAAAGGCCATGTCGAGCCGCGCCTGCCGATAGCGATCCAGCTCATAGGCGACGAGCGCGCGCAACGCCGCGCTGCCGAAGCGGCGCTCGATCACGACCAGTTCGGCATACTTGGCGAGCGATTCGATCAGGAAGGCGTGCTCTTCGGGAACGCCGTGACCGATCCGATGGCCGAACCATTGATGCGCAGCCTCGTGCGCGGCGCGGCGATAGGCCTGGCTGAAGCCCGCGTCGGCGCGCGGACGCGCGCGGAATGCCAGCCGGTGCGAGAGCAGGGCGGTCTGCGGCAGGGCGTAGCCGCTCGGCCCGATTTCGGGGATAGCGATCAGCCGGAAGGTGCGCTGCGGATAGGGCGCGACCTCGCTCCCGAGCAGCGCCAGCGCGTCCAGCGTGCCGAGCAGGTTGGGATCGTCCTTGGCAAGGATTTTCGGGGCAAGGATTTCGACTGTGACCGGGCCCGCTTCGGCGTATTTGGGCCGCCACGGTACGGAATAGAATGCGGGCATGCTGCGCATCGGCCCATCGCTGCGATAGAGGAAATGGCGGTGCCCGTCCGCCTGCCACGACCGGACCAGTTCGCCCGGCCCAATCGCATGCTGGCCAAGGGCAGTCGTAATCGTGCTTTCGAAGTGCGCGGAGCCGCTTGCCAGCGTGGCCGGTTGGGGAGGCAATCGGCTCGGCGGGGTCAGCTGCAAGGCGGGCAAGCCCTGTTCCGCCCGCCTTTCGGGGTGTCGCAGCGTCAGCTCCCGCTGGTATCCGATCACCGGCAGCATGGCATGGGCGGGAAGGCTGCTGAACGAAGGGCGCAGCACCAGCGGCATGGAGGCGGGAACCAGCCCGGACTGGTGGAGCATTGCAGCGAAGACCAGCTCGCGCGTCTCGCCGGGCTGCATCGGGCGGTCGAGGCGGAACACCGTCTGGCCAAGGCGCGCATCCGTGCGCACCGCCCGCCCTGCCGACAATCGGAGCTCGCCATCGAGCGGCAGCAGGTTGCGGCCGACGAGGAGCTGCGTGATCGTGCTGTCCGAGCGGTTGACGAGCGTCATCCTGGCGACAAGTGCGGCGCTGCTGGACTCCGGGTCGAAGTCGACCGCGAAACGCACAGACGCAACGTCGGGCTGCGGCACGTTCGCCCAGTGGCTGTAAGTCCGCTCGTAATCGGCGCGTTGCGCTCGCCTGTCTTCGGGCGTGACCAGCAAGCCTTCCGCAGCCAGCGCGGTGTGGATCGCGCGGCCATGCATCCCGGCCCCGGCCATGATTACAAGGGCAATCCCCAGTAGCGGCGCTCGGATTGCCGAGCGCCAGCGAACCTGCCGGAAGGCCATGCCGCGATGGTAGAGCAACACGGCCATGAGAAGCAGGGCGAGCGCCACGGCAAACCAGAATGCCGCGAAGGGCGCGAAGCCTGCAATGCTGCCTTCGAAACCCCAGTAATGGTCCGGCGCGACCAGCGGCGTGGCGAGCGGGCGCCACAGCGGATGATGCAGGCCCAGCGCGGGCGCGAGGCTGGTGAAGCCGAACAGGATCACGGCCAGGTTGGCGAGATTTGCGGCGAACCGCAGCCGCACAAGCGCGTGGATCGACACGAACATCATGCCGAGCATGAGCAGCGGCAGCAGCGCAAGCCCGAACTGGAGCGCGTATTCGCGCGGCTCCACCGGGCTATGCGCCGCCAGCTGCGCCGCCATCACCACAAGCCCCGCCAGGGCGAGGAACAGGATCGCAACCGCCCAGATCGCCAGCACCTGCGACCCCACTATCGCCCGCGAGCGATACGGTGTCGCCGCAACCAGCTCGTGCATCCGAAGCGCCGGGAACATCCGGCAAATCCGGTCTGTCGCATAGAGCAGCACCAGCGCCGCAGCGATCGGCACGACGTCCCACATCACGCGGTTGAGCGCATCGCGGCTGTTGGGATCGACCTGCGCCAGGGGTTCGGCATAGGCCAGGCCGCTGAAGGTTTCCGATCCCAGCAGCAGGATCCACCCGCCGATCATCAGGGGGAAAACCCGGTCGCGCACGACATGGCGCACATGCAGCAGGAGAAGCCCTGTGCGGCGCGGCAGGCGCCCTATACCCTCCGCCCGCATCGGCCTTCCCGCCGCCGCATCCGCGCCGCTCCCGGCTCGCCCCACCCGGCTCGGCATCTCGGCGATGCCGCGCAGGAGAAGGAGGCAGGCGATAAGCCACACCGCGCGGCCCGCCAGGATATCGGCAGTGCGGGACCGGAGTAGGCCGCTTTCGGGAATCGGGCTGGTCATCGCGGTGATCGCATAGGGATCGAGCACCAGCAGCGCCTGGCGCAGCGGCTCCCATGCGACATAGCTCCCCGCGATCAGCGGCGTGCCGGTCACGCTGGCGAGGCCGATATAGGCGACCCAGCCGAACCCGGCGCCGAAATAGAGCACGCCCGGATGGCCCGTTGCGCTGCTCAGCCGGGCGAGCACGCAGCTCCAGATGAGGCACGCGGGCGCATGGATCACCGCCAGCCAGCCGAGCGATTCCAGCATGCCCTGCGGCAGCGACTGGCCGTTTCTGCCCGACAGCACCGCTAGGATCGCCAGCTGCGCCATGACGCATGCCGCCAGCAGCAGCGCCAGGCAACTGCCGATACGGCTCGCGAGCCATTGTCTCGCGGTGAGCGGATAGCTGCCGACAAGCTCGCGCATGTCGTGCTCGACCTCGCGCAGGAACACGACCGGGCCGATGGCGGCGGCGAGGAACGGCAGGACGAATATTGGGATGAAGAAATTGGCCCGCAGCAGGGCTTCGGCGGGGGTGCTTCCTACGGGGGCCGCGCTACCAGCGGCGAGCATGCCGCTCATCATGGCCGCGCTGACCAGTGCCAGCCCGACCAGCGGATGGCGACACAGGAGACGCGCTTCGTTGCGCACTTGCAGCGCCCCTGTCATGGCCGCGCCTCGAGCTGGCGCAGTTCGAGGAAATAGCGATCCTCAAGGTTCGGCGGCGCCGGTTCGAAGCCGGAGCCGGGGCACGCGGGCGACCAATAGCGTCGAACCAGCGCCCCCCGGCGATAGGACGAACTGAGCAGGATTGCCCCGTTGGCCGCTTCCGGCTTGGCGGTGCTGCCCAGCCAGACACGGCCGTCGAGCGCGCCGACGATCTGGGCGGTCTTGCCCCCCGCCCTGATGCGCCCGCCCGCAATGATCGCGACCTCCGGGCACAATTGCTCGGCATCGTCGACGATGTGGGTGGAGAGCAGCACAATTCTGTCGTCGCTGAGCTGGCTCAACACATTATAGAGCCGCAGCCGCTCTTCGGGATCGAGGCCTGCGGTCGGTTCGTCGAGGATCAGCAGCGCCGGATCGCCCAGCAGCGCCTGGGCGATGCCGAAACGCTGGCGCATCCCGCCGGAAAAACCGCTGACCGGACGGCGCGCATGGTCGGAAAGATTGGTCAGTTCGAGCAGGCGGTCGACCTGCGCCAGCGTCTCGGCCGAATCCGGCAGACCCTTGAGCACAGCCATGTGTCGCAGCAGCGCGCGGCAGCCGATATAGGGGTAGGCGCCGAAGGATTGCGGCAGGTAGCCGAGCCTCTTTCGCAGGGCGCGCGGGTCCGCAAGCACGTCCGACCCATCGAAGCTGATGCTGCCGCGATCGGGCAGTTGCAGCCCGGCGAGCGTGCGCATCAGCGTGCTTTTGCCCGCGCCATTGGGACCAAGCAGGCCGAACATTCCCGCCGATACCGTCAGGTCCAGTCCGTCGAGCGCGCGCACGCCGCCGCGATAGGTTTTTGCAAGGTCGCGAATTTCGAGCATGGTGCCTCCAGATCGTGCCGGGTTGTCACCTCGCCGGGTTTGCACGGGACAGCAATCGCGCGATGATCAGGGGGAGGCTTGTCGTGACGAATGCCAGTTTGCGGGGCGGATCGGCGCCTGTCGGCCGTTTGTCATCGATTTGGCGCCGTTCGTCATTCGCGGGTGACACCTGGCGTAAGGAATGCGCTGTATAGGGGCTGTCGTTTGGTTGCCGCATGGCAGGAAAGGCATTGAAGGTGCGCGCTTCGGCGGAAGTCTTGCAAATCCGACTGGTCCGGGCGCTGCCGCTGGTCGCGGCGATCCTGCTGGCCGCGCTCTGGCGCCAGCAGGCCGCTGACGACCGCTTGCTGGGCGCGTTCGCATGGCATGCGGCGATGGCAACACTCGCTGCGGTGCCCTTCATCGCGGCGCATGCGCTCGCGCTTTCGATGCGACCGGCTGCTGCCCTGGCGGCATGGCTGGCGGGGTTCGTGATCTACCCGGTTGCCGTGCACTTGCTTGTTGCGGCAGACCGCCCCGGCACCTTGTTGCCAAGCATCCCAGAGAGCACCGTCGCCGCCCTGTTCAGCGCCGCGGCGCTCCTGTTGGGCGGGCGCGAGGGTTACCGCCTGCGCGGCGGCGATGTGGCCGCGCTGCTACGCCGGATGCCGGTCACGCTCGACGGTGCGGTGATCGCGCTGCTCTGCGCCTGGACGATGGCGACGACCTCGCTCTTTGCTTCGACCGCCGATGCGGTGCGCAACCAGCCGCTGTCGGTCTGGTTCGATCCCGCCCGCATCTCGGCGCACCCGGCCGAGGCGCTGGGCTATCTCTGGCAGTTCGCGGTCGTGGCGGTGCTGTTCTATGGCCTCTACTGGGGCGCGCGGCACCTGCTGGTGCGGCGGATGCTGGGCACCCACGGCTGGATCCCGTTTGCCCTGGCGAGCGTGAGCTACTGGGTGGTGGCGACGCCGATAGTCGGCAGCATCGTCATGAACCTGCCGCTCAACCTGCCGGACTGGACCATCCTGCCATCGGAAACCCGCGATCCATTCGACCCGATCAATTTCGGCTTCACCTTCGGGGTTTTGGCGCTGGTGCTGCCCATCGTGCTGGCGGGCGAGCGCCTGCTTGCCGAGCAACGCGATGCCTCGGGGCGGCACGCGCTGGTCCGGGCCGAATTGGACCTGCTGCAACAGCAGATAAACCCGCATTTCCTGTTCAATTCGCTCAACACGATCTACGCCCTGTGCCTGCGGGATCGCGCGGAGAGCGGTGAGGCCGTGCTCAAGCTGTCGGACCTGCTGCGCTACACCGTTTACGAAGGCCAGCGCGAGTGGGTGCGGCTGGATGATGAGATCGTATATTTGCGCAATTATCTCGACTTGCAGATGCTGCGGCTGGGCGATCGCTGCGCGGTGCGGTGCGACTGGCCGGACGAAGCGCGGCATTTTTGCGTCCCGCCGCTGCTGCTGATCATGCTGGTCGAAAACGCCTTCAAGCACGGGATCGAACCTTCGGATCGCGCCAGCCGGATCGGCATCACCGCCAGCCTTGATGCAGACACACTGCGCTTTGTGTGCGAGAATTCGCTCGATCCCGATGTCGAGAGTGATGGGGCGCCGGGGCTTGGCCTCAGCAACCTGCGCCGCAGGCTCGAGCTGATACTTGGCGATGGATTCTCGCTGACGAGCCGGCGTGACGGCGACCGGTGGCGGGCCGAGCTCGAGCTGGAGCTGCGCCCATGCTGAAGGTGATGCTGGTCGACGACGAACCGCTGGCGCACGAAGTGCTGGCGCATCACTGCCGTAGCCAGCCCGATATCGAGATCGTCGGCCAGTGCCGCAATGCGGCCGAAGCGCTCGCAGTGCTCGGCCGGACGCATGTCGATCTCATGTTCCTCGATATCCGCATGCCGCGCTTCGGCGGGCTCGACCTTCTGCGCGGGCTCGATAGCCCTCCGCTCACGATCATCGTCAGCGCGCATCGCGAACACGCGCTCGACGGGTTCGATCTGGACGTGGTCGATTACCTGCTCAAACCGGTTGGCGCCGAGCGATTTGCTGGTGCGCTCGACAAGGCGAGGCGAAGGCTGGCCGAGCAAGGGGAACATCGCGCCCGCGAACCGGATGTTCTCACCCTGCGGGTGGACCGGACGACGCGTCACGTGCGGCTGGACCGGGTCGCCTGCTTCGAGGCGCAGGGAAACTTCGTGCAGGTATGGAGCGACGAGGGCAATTTCCTCGCCACGACGACACTGCGCAAACTGATCGAGTCGCTGCCGCAGGGCCAGTTCGCGCAGGTGCACCGATCGTTCGTCGTCCGGCGAGATCGCGTCGTCGCGCAAGGCGGCGCCACGCTATGTCTGGATACCGGCATGGATATCCCGATCGGGCGCTCTTACAGCAAGCTGACGCTCATTCGGTAAAAAATTGGGCCTCTGCAATTTCGCGCATGGCCTCGAAGGCGGTGGTACGCGATGAATTGTTTCGCAAATCGTCTCGGCGAAGTTGCGAAGTCGAACCCTCAAGATAGTTGCACTAGAAGCCTGGTATCGAGAAAGTGGCAGATACTGCACCGCATTCCGCTCGATGAACGGACGTCAGCGCCTACCGACCTGGCGTTCAAGTGTGGTCAAATCTCAGCTTTCTCCGCGAGTGTCAGCGCGTCCCCGATATCGACCCTTGGAAAGCGACGGATATTCTCAATCCTGGATGGCCGAGCGAGTTTTTGTCGCCCTAATGTCGCCTGTGGCTCTGTAGATAATCGAAGCGTTGGTGCGGCGAAGCGAATGGATTCTATCGTCCTCGGTTGGGAGGCCAATCCCTTCGGCCCTTACATGCACCAGTTGCGCATATTGGCGTTTGCTGAGATGCCGTGTTTGATCGGCGCGTCTTGAATGCACATAGTCCTCGACCGCACCACCTCTCCGTTCGAGCCAGGTGAACAAACTCGCTATTGCGTTTTAAGCTTTCTCCAAATTGAACTGCTCGACCGGTCTTTCGCTGAATAATCGCAGCCCGCGTTCTGATTTCAGGCCCACTGCTCAATTTGCCAGTCTTGAGTCAGACGAGACCACAGCCCCTCGAATTGCTCTCGATCGTGAGATCGAACAGCGATCGATCGCGTACCTGCTGTTCGCGATTGAGAAAGAACCGAACTGCCCAAATCTGCTTCTGGTCAAATGGTCGCTTTGGACCAGCCTTCGCGCTAAAGTTCCTTGGCACCCTGCATTGCGTCGTTGGGTCAAATTGCGAGAATGTCATCAGCTTTCACCTTGGCCGGAATGGCCGGGGAGAACGTCCGCTTTTAGCAATCGAGAAATTCGGTCCGAATGGCCGATTTTGGGGCGCGAAGCTGACATCAGCGCTTGTTTCAACGAACGGTGGCTTTCGGGAAGAAATTGACCCGGCTCGGATGGTCGAAATTAGGGCGCTAGGCGTTCAATGAGTCTGATCAATTGACGGCGAATGCACAGCTAGAGCCTCGCAGCGGACAGAAGCTCCGCCATCGAAACATCCAAAGCGCTCGAAATTTTCCTGAGATTGAGAATCGTGATATTCCTTTCTCCGCGCTCGATGCGCCCCATGTGAGAGCGATCAATCTCGGCCAAATCAGCAAGCGCCTCTTGAGACATTTGGCATTCAGATCGTGCGCGGCGGATCGCCCCGCCTAAAAGCTTGAGCACCCCGTCCGGGTCATTTTCTCCAGAAACACGTCGCACCCTCGCAACTTGCGAGTCACTGCATTTTCAGCCACGGCATTTACGACCCTAAAGGAGATGGCTGTGCGGAAATTTCTTGTGCTTGGAGCGCTAGCTTGTGTCGGAGCATGTGGGGGAATGGAGGACGAAGCGGAGACTGGGAAGGTGGACGCTACAGTAGCATGTGAAACCGAGTTGAAGCGCCATCTACTGACGCCACAAGAGTTTGATCCGCATTTGGCAGGTTGGGTTTACTCTCGGAAGGGGCCGGAAGGCTTTGTGCGACGCGAGTTTACTACCATGAATGGATTCGGGGTTGAGCTGGAACAGGAATACGGTTGCATCTACGATCTCGACGCTAGCGAAATCATCTATCTCTTTTCCGACGGGCCCACGGGCAAAACCGTCTTCGTAGATCGACCAGCCAACAACTAATCGGACCTAGATCGGACCCGACGGCATACCTTACCTCGCTGATGGCTTGTAAGGTATCGAAAAAAGGTGGTGAGCCCTGCTGGGTTCGAACCAGCGACCTACTGATTAAAAGTCAGTTGCTCTACCGACTGAGCTAAGGGCCCACCTGGGCGGCCGGTTCGGCAAGCGACCGGCTCGGGCGCTTCCCCTAGGGGAGCGGGCGCTTGCGGGTCAAGCGGGCTTTTGCCTGTCGCACCGTGAGGCCGGATTGCGGATCACGCCAGCCCGGTGCGACGACGGCCGCGGGTTCAAGGACGAAAGCGCGCGCGCGGTACAGCGGATGGGGGATCGTCACTGCGGCGGAAACGAAGGCACCTTCGCTCCACAACACGATATCGAGGTCGAGAGCCCGGTCCCCCCAATGGCGCCAGCGCCGCCTGCCGAATTCGTGTTCGGCCCGGTGCAGGGCCGACATGAGTGCGGGCGGATCGAGCTCGGTTTCCAGCAGCAATACCGCGTTGGCATAGCGCCGCTGCGAAGGGCCAACGGGGGCAGTGACGATGACCGGCGACCGGGCCCTGACGGTGCCGAGGGCTGCGAGTTCCTCCATCGCCGCGCTGACGATATCGCGCGGGACCCCGAACCGGTGGTGCCGGCGGTTCGAACCGAGCGCGACCAGGTAGGTGCTGGTCAGATATCCTCGCAGATACGGCTGTAGAGCTGTGGCCGGCGGTCGCGGAAGAAGCCCATGCCGGCGCGGTGTTTCGCCGCCTGGTCGAGATCGAGCGTTGCCACCAGCACGCCTTCTTCGCTTGCACCGAATTCGACGACCTTGTCGCCCCACTCGTTGGTGACGAAGCTGTGGCCGTAGAAATTCGCCGCGCCTTCCGTGCCGACGCGGTTGGCGGCGATCACCGGCATGCAGTTGCTGACCGCATGACCCTGCATCGCGCGCTGCCACATGCGGCTGGTGTCGAGTTCGGCGTCATAGGGTTCGGAGCCGATCGCGGTGGGATAGAACAGCAGTTCCGCCCCCATCAGCGCCATCACGCGGGCGCATTCGGGGTACCACTGATCCCAGCAGATGCCGACGCCGATGGTCGTTCCGCACACCTGCCAGACTTTGAACCCGTCGTTCCCGGGGCGGAAATAGTATTTTTCCTCGTACCCCGGCCCGTCGGGAATGTGGCTCTTGCGATAGGTGCCCATCACCTCGCCGTCGGGGCCGATCATGGCCAGCGTGTTGTAGTAATGGTGCCCGTCGCGTTCGAAGAAGCTGGTCGCAATGGCCACCTTGAGCTTGCCGGCGAGCTTGCGCATGGCGACGACCGAAGGATGCTCGAGCGTCGGCCGGGCCAGTGCGAATAGCGCCTCGTCTTCGACCTGGCAGAAATAGGGGCCCGAGAAGAGCTCCGGCGGCAGGATAATCTCCGCCCCGCGCGCGACGGCCTGCTCGACCAGCTCGCCCACGGCGGCGATATTGGCCTGTTCGTCAGCGCTACCGAGCGGCAGCTGGAGGGCGGCGACGGTGATCTGTCTCATGCCGCCGCCCTCTAGCGTCACTGCGCCTTGCGGAACAAGAGCGTCATGCGATCGCTCTCGCCCTTGTCTTTCAGATCTTCGCGCTTGGTACGCAGGACGGGCGGCATCTCCCATACGCCTTCCGGGTGATCGGCGGTGTCCATGGGATTGGCACTGATTTCGCTGGTCGCCACCAATTCGAAGCCGTTGAGGCGCATGAAGTCGATCACGTCCTGCTGCTTCAGATAGCCCTTCGAACCATTGGCGTAGCTCCACGCGGCATCCGCCTTGGCCCGGTGCTGCTCGATACCGAGCAAGCCGTCGTCCTTGAGCAGGTCGCGCAGGGCACGGATCTCCGTATCGGCCGTTCCCCCGCGCGTGATCCCGTGGAGCGCGCGCATCACCAGGATCCGGTCGAAGGTTCCGCGCTGGTCGTCGCCGATGTTTTCGAGCGTGATCCCGCCGAACTTTTCCGCAGGCAGGCCGGTGTAGCCAGCCACCTCGGCCGAAAAGCCGGCTGCCGCGTCGCGAATGCGCTGCTGCCGTGCCGGATCGCTGGAGACGGTCAGGGGGTTGGCATAAATGCCAACCAGCTGGCCCTCGCCGCCGAGGTAGTGCCCAAGCAGGCGAGAGTACCAGCCACCGCCGGGCGAGTATTCGCCAACTTTCATGTCGGGCGCGACACGGAAGAAGCTGAGCGTCTCGGCAGGATGGCGATACTTGTCGCGCGCACGGTCCTCCGCCCGCGTCGGATGGTTGATCGCGCCCGACAGCGCTTCGGCATAATGGGCGGCAAAGGTTGCCGGGTCGGACATGTCGTGGCCTGCCCCGGACTTCATGTGCCCGTCGGCCAGCGCCGGTACGGCGAGCGCGAAGGCCCCGGCGATGGCGGCCACAATCAGCTTTTTCATGGTAACAACCCCTTGAGTGAAATCGGACAACTGCCGAACGCCGATATGGCAAATTCGGCCTGTGCACCTATGTTCGCATGCAACCGATGGAGATTTCAATGAGCAATTCCCAGCAAGCGATCATCGCCGGCGGATGTTTCTGGTGCACCGAGGCGGTTTTCAAGGACGTGATCGGCGTAACCGACGTCGAGAGCGGCTATATCGGCGGCACCAAGCCCCACCCCACATACAAGGAAGTGTGCACCGGTACGACCGGCCATGCCGAGGCGATCCGCGTAACTTTCGATACGGAGGCCATCAGCCTGGCCGAAATCTACGACATGTTCCTCGGCACCCACGACCCAACCCAGCTCAACCGGCAGGGGGGCGATGTCGGCACCCAGTACCGGAGCGCGATCTTTCCGCTCGACGATAAACAGCGGGACGAGGCGGAAGCCGCGATCGCGCGCTGGAACGCCGGCAGCGGCCAGACGGCGGTGACGACGATCGAAGACGCGTCGGAATGGTATCCGGCGGAGGACTACCACCAGGACTACTGGGACGGCGAAGGCCAGCGAAATCCCTATTGCCTTGCGGTCATCCCGCCAAAGCTCATGAAACTTCGCAAGAGTTTCGCCTCCAAGGTCAAGGGCTGAGAGGGTCAGATTTTCGGAACCGGGCGGGTGGCACGGCGTTATTTTTTACGAAACCCGAACCCATTCAGCAAAATCATGTAGTTAGCTATGCCCGCCCGTGTCCTGATCGTCGAAGACGAGTTCCTGATCGCTCTCGAAATGGAAGAAGTTGTGCGTGACCTCGGTCACATCCCCGTTGGTGTCGCCGACAATCTCGGCAGCGCCCTTGCCTTGGCGCGTGACGCCGAGACGGTCGATATCGCATTGGTCGACGTCAATCTGGCGGACGGGGCGACCGGACCGGAAATCGGCCGGCGCCTTGCCGTCGATTTCGGCGTGCAGGTGATCTTCGTGACGGCGAATACCGCGCAGCTCGGCGATGGTGTGTCGGGCACTATCGGCGCTGTCGAGAAGCCGGTCGGGGTGGGCGAACTGCGCCAGCTCATCGATTTCGTCGAGCGTCGCCGCAACGGGCTGACCCCTCCCCCTCCGCCTGTGCTACGGTTGTTCGACGACGCTCAGGCCGCCTGAATCCGGGCCTTTTCGATAGTAACATCGAGCTTCAGGCCCTCCAATTCCCAGCTCCGCGTATAATTGCCGCCGAGCTGGTTACGCACGGCAAGGTCGACCAGGCGGCTGCCGAAACCGGGAACGATTTCCCCACTCTCGAAACTTGGCGCACCGCTTTCCGTCCAGATCAACTGCATGGTGTCGCCCCGGTCGACGAGCTTGATCGTAAGCGTGCCTGAGGAGGTCGAAAGACTGCCGTATTTGATTGCGTTCGTCGCCAGTTCGTGCAGGAGCAGGGCCATGGGCGTCGCCGCGCTGCTGGCGATTTCCACATCGCCTCCTTCGATCCGGACCCTACCCTCGTCATAGGCAGGGTAGAACGAGAAGATCCTTTCGATCAGCGTGATCAAAGTCACGTCACCGATTTCGCGGCGGGATTTGTCGCTGTGCGGCCGCACCAGCTCATGCGCCCTGCCCAGCGCCGATATGCGGCCGAGCAGTTCCTGCGCCACGTCCGAGAAGCCGGGATTGTTGCGCGCCGTAAGGCTGACGAGACCGGAGATGACGGCGAAGATGTTCTTGATGCGGTGGCTCAGTTCCTGCCCCAGGATCTGGTTGAGCAGGGCGACCCGTTTCTGTTCGTTGACGTTGGTGCAGGTTCCGATCCACCGCTCGATAGAGCCGTCTGCGGCCCTGATCGGCAGGGCGCGACCGATCATCCACTGGTATTCCCCGGAATGATGACGAAGGCGATACTCGACTTCGTACGGCTCGCCGGTTTCAAGGCTGCGGCGCCAATTTTCCCAGGCATTGGGCTGGTCTTCAGCGTGGAACAGCTCCGCCCATCCCTCGCCGTCGGTCGAACCTTCGGGCACGCCCGTGAATTCGTACCAGTGCCGGTTGTAGTAATCGTGCGATCCATCGGGCAAGGTCGACCAGACGATCTGCGGCATGGTGTCGGCGAGCGCATTGAAGGCTGCGCCTGCGCTTTCGAGGGCGTAGGCCTCGCTCAGCGGGCGCTCTGCGCCATGCGCCGATCCGCCGACAGGCCGCTGAGCGGACGGGGACACAGGCGCTTCGCTCACGCGCAGACCCGGCCTGCCAGTGGGCGGACAATGGTCGAGAACCGAATTGGGTGTTGCATTTGACCCCGCTTGAAGTTCCAAGCGAACGATGCGAGCCGGGAAAGGTTCCCGCCGCTGTTCAGGTTACGGGCTTCGTCCATCGCACGACGAAAAACCCATCGAGACCGCCCCGATCGGTCAGCATGCCGGGCTCGGTACGTAGCCAGCCCTCGGCGGTTGGCTCGATACCGTCGGGCAGCTCGCCCCTGCCGACCGGGATTGGCGCCAGTGCGACTTTCGCCGCCTGCTCCTCGCCCTCTTCACGTTCCAGAGAGCACACCGCGTAAACCAGCGTCCCGCCGGGCTTCAGCCAGGTGGCGGCCCTGAGCAGCAGCGCAGCCTGAAGCTCCGCCATCTCTGCAATCTGGCGCTGGCCGATGCGATGCAGAACATCCGGATGGCGGCGGCAGGTGCCCGTCGCCGTGCAAGGCGCGTCGAGCAGGATCGCATCGAACTGGTGCTTCGGTTCCCAGGTCAGCGCATCGGCGCGGATGGGCGAGGCCTTGAGGCCGGTGCGCTTGAGATTGTCCTTGAGCAGGTCCAGCCGCCGCTTGCTGAGGTCGAGCGCAGTGACCTTCCAGCCGGCAGCGGACAGTTGCAGCGTCTTGCCCCCCGGTGCGGCGCAGAGGTCGAGCACGTGCCGTCCCTCGCCATCCTTTGTTCCGGGCCCCAGCAGCCGCGCGGGCAGCGAGGCGGCGAGATCCTGCACCCACCACGCGCCCTCCTTGAAGCCGGGCAGCGTCTCCACCGCAGAGCCGCGCGGCAGGCGCAAATGGCCGGGCATGAAGCTGTCGGCAGCCATCTGGTTGGCCCAGTGCTGCGTCTCTGCCGGGTCGCGGAGCGTGAGATCGAGCGGCGGCGGTTCTGCGAGACCGGCGGCGATGCTGGCGGTGCGCTCGCCCCAGCGTTCGCGCACCCGCTCCGGCAGGGTCGGCACTTCGGGCAGTCGCGCGCCCCGCTTGTCGAGCGTCGAGAAAACCCCGTGCGCCAGTCGCCGTGGCCCGCCCGCCAACAACGGTAGGCCGGTGGCGATGACCGCATGCGGCGGTGTTTCCAGCCGCAGCCAGCCGGCCAGCATCAACCGCAGGACTGTGCGCACCTTGGCATCGTCAGGCAGAGGCTGCCTGGTCGCGCTGTCGATCAGCGCGTCGAGATCGGTCAGCCAGCGCAGCGTCTCGTTGGCGAGCGCGCGGGCCAGCCCCTTGTCGGGCGTGCTTCGCAAGGTCTTGAGCGCGGGCCCTTCGGCCTGTTCCAGCGTCTCGCCCCGGCGCAGCACGGCATCGAGCATCTGGAGCGCGGCGCGGCGCGCATGGATTCCGGTCGGTTGGGCCATGGGGCGGCGGTTAGTCGGTATTGCAACCGAGCGCCAGTGCGCGCATCTCGACACCATGAAACGCGCCACCCAACGTCCGAAGGACTTCAAGAAGCCGGCCCACTGGACCGACGAACCGGCACCCATGCCGGAGAAGGCAAAGGTGGACGAGGAATTGAGCCCGACCCGCTACGGCGACTGGGTCAAGGACGGCATCGCGATCGATTTCTAGAGCTTCTTGAGCGCAATCCTGAGGCCATCCTTGGGCTTCGGGATCGGCCACGCCTGCCACGCCGGGTCGTAGCCCTCGGCAATCTCGATCCGGTAACGGGTCAGCAAATGCGCCATCAGAATCTTTATCTGCATATACGCGAAATGCAGCCCCAGGCACATGTGCGCGCCGCCACCGAAGGGGACCCAGGCATATTTGTGCCGTGCCTTCACCTTGTCGGCGGTGAAGCGCATCGGATCGAAGGTGAACGGGCTGTCCCAGTATTCTTCCATGTGGTGGACCAGGTGGATGTTGATCCCCACGCCCGTCCCGGCGGGAATGTGATAACCGCCGTATTCGAAGCCCTTGAGCGCGCGGCGCGGCATGGAGGGCACCGGCGGGATATGCCGCAGCGCTTCCTTGAACGCCATCTCGGTCAGCTCGGGCTCGCCCAGCTGGTCGTAGGCGAGCTCCTTGCCCTCGCCGCCGGTGATCGCGGTCAGTTCCTGGTGCAGCTTTTCCTGCCATTCGGGATGCTTGGCGAGCAGGTAGACGAGCGAGGTGGCGCTGGAGGTGATCGTGTCATGCGCCGCCATCATCAGGAAGTTCATGTGGTCGACCACCTCGTCGACCGGCATCTGGCTGCCGTCCTCGTATTCGGCGGTGGCGAACTGGCTGAACATGTCCTGCCCGCCGCCCTCGGCGCGGATACGGTGCGTTTCCTTGGTGAAATACTCGACCAGCAATTTGCGGCCATCGACCCCCTTCTTCATCAGGGTAAATGGCAAGGGCTTGCGTACCGGCGCGACCGAGGCCTGGACCATGTCGACGAAGGCTGTGTTGATGGCGTCGGCTTCCGGCCCGAACGGCAGGCCGAGGAAACTGTCTGCCGCAAGGTCGAGCGTCAGCTGCTTGATGGCGGGGTAGAACGCCATCGGTCCCTCCCCCCATTCCACCATCCGCCGGGCGATGCCGCGGTTGAGCGAGCCGGCGTAGTGCCGCATCGGTTCGGGCTTGAAAGCGATCGACAGCGCCCGCCGGTCGGCGCGGTGATGGTCGAAATCGATCAGCATCAGCCCGCGCGGGAACAGCTGGTCGAGGATCGGCCCCCAACCCTGCTCGCTGGAAAAGATCTTGCCCTTGTCGAACAGCATCAGCTCGTTCGCCTCGGCCCCGATCAGCGCCACCTGCCAGCCGCCGAAGGCGCGGTTGCGATAGACCTTGCCGTAGGTTTCGTACATCCGCCGGGCAAAGGCATGGGGATCGGCCAGCATCCGGAAGGTGTTGCCGACGATCGGCCAGCCGCCTTCGCCGGGGATATGGGCAAGCTCGGCTTCGGTCGGGTTGCCTTCGGTCCAATGGGTCGGGACGGGGGCGGGGGCGGAATGCGCTGCGAGGGTAGCCATGGCGAAGTTCCTTACAGCAATGTCAGTAGCAAATCACTACCCAATGAAGGTTAAATCCAGCCTGCCAGTTCCTGCCGCACCAGCGCTTCCAGCATCGCCATGCCGGCATCGCTGTCGTTGAGGCAGGCGAGCGCCTGGTATCGCTCGCCGCCCGCTTCGAGGAACTCGTCGCGGCCCTCCATGGCGATTTCTTCTAGCGTCTCCAGGCAGTCGGCGGAAAAGCCCGGCATGGCCACCGCCATCCGTTTCGTGCCCGCTTTCGCCTCGGCAATGATGGTGTCGTCCGTCGCGGGTTCCAGCCACTGTGCCCGGCCGAAGCGGCTCTGGAACGTCGTCACGACCCGCATATCGGCCCATCTCCCGTGCGCGGAGAGCCGCTCGGCCAGCAGGCGCGCGGTCTTGCGGCACTGGCAGTGATAGGGATCGCCCAGTTCCAGCGTGCGCAGCGGCATGCCGTGGAAGCTCAAGAGCAGCACTTCCGGCACGAAATCGAGCGCGTCGAGCTGGCGCAGCGTGTCGGCCTCCAGCGCATCGAGATAACCGGCGTGATCGTGATAGGCCGGCAGCACGCGCAGCGCCGGCTGCCAGCGCATATCCTTCAGCGTTTCGGCCGCCTTGTCGACCGCAGTCCCCGTCGTCGCGCCGGAGTATTGCGGGTAGAGCGGTGCGAATAGGATGCGGTCACATCCTGCCTCGGCCATCGCTTTCAGCCGGTCAGGGATCGACGGCTGGCCGTAACGCATGGCCCAGTCGACATGGACTCCATCGCCCAGCCGTAGCTGCAAACCTTCGGCCTGCCTGCGGGTAATCACCGCCAGTGGCGAACCCTCATCGGTCCAGACCTTCTGGTAAGCTGCGGCGCTCTTCTTGGGGCGCGTGTTGAGGATGATGCCGCGCAGGATCGGCTGCCAGGCAATCGGCGGGATCTCGACCACGCGGCGGTCGGACAGGAATTCGAGCAGGTAGCGCTTGACCGAGGCGACATCGGGCGCGTCGGGCGTGCCGAGATTGACCAGCAGCACGCCGATCCGCCCGCTCTTCACGGGCTTGTGGTCGGCGGGGAGCGATTGGGCATGCCAGGTCATGCGCGCCGCCAACCCGAATGCGCGCCCGCCGTCAAGCGGAACTAAAGTCCGCCCGACAGCAGTGGCAGGTTGCGCAGGCGCAAGCCGGTGGCAGAAAACAGCGCATTGGCGATGGCCGGGGCGGCGACGGCCATGCCCAGTTCGCCGGGATCGAACGGAGCGCCCTTGCCGGGAAGGAACTCGACCTCGATCTCCGGGCAATCCCCCAGGACGGGCATGTTCATGGCGGCGAGGCGGGCGCTGGTAGGCAACCCGCCTTGCCAGCCCATGTCCGACCCCAGGGCGAGAGCGGTTCCGAACAGCAGCCCGCCTTCGATCTGCTGGCGCGCGATATCGACATTGACGATGCGGCCGATATCTACGGCGACACTGAATTTCGTCACCCGCACCCCGCCCGCTTCCTGCTTGGCCGTGGCGATGCAGGCGATGCGGCCGGTGCTGTCACCCAGGTCCATGCGATGGCAGGCGAGGCCCTGGCCGCGGCCGTCGCTGCCGCCGCCCCATTCGGCCAGCCGCGCGGCGCGCTGGAGGCATTCGACAAGGCGCGGATCCTCACCCAGCATGGCAATGCGGTACGAAAGCGGCTCGCGCTCGTTGCGCAGCGCGATCTCGTCGATGAAGCTTTCGCGCACGAAGGCGGTATAGCCATGGGCCTGCCCGCGCATCCGCCCGGCGGGAAGGCCGGTGCGCACGGGGACGTGGTCGACCACCACGTGCGGAATGGCATAGGGGGGCATGGCCCCCTCGCCCACGATCGGATCGGCCTCTCCTTCCGTCTCCTCGATGGCGGCCCAGTTCGTCCGGTTACCGAACAATCGGCTCCCTGCCTCCCTGCCCCAGGGCTGCACCGCCAGCCGGGTGCGCAAGATCGCGATACTGCCGTCAGGCGCGAGCCGGGCGCTGACTTTCGCCGCGACCGGCGCTCGGGGATGGCTGGCCAGCATCTCCTGCCAGCGCGACCACACCAGTTGCACCGGCCCCGCGGTTTCGCGGGCAATCAGCGCCGCCTCGATCGCATGGCCGTGCTCCAGTCGCGCATCGAAGCTGCCGCCCGCCGGCATCGGATAGAGGATCACATCCTCGGTTCGGAGATCGAGCGCCGCCGCCACGGCCGATCGCGCCGCTTCGGGCGCCTGGCTCGCGAGCCAGAGTTCGAGCCGACCGTCGCGCAGCCAGGCCGTCGCCGTGGCCGTTTCCAGCGGCAGGTGCATCGCCGGGCGGATATCGTAATGCAGCGTCAGGTCGGGCTTGCCCATCGCTTCGGCGCCGTCGCCGCGTTGTGCGATCCGATAACTTTCGCCCTTGTCGCGCGCTTCGGCCAGGAGCCCCTCGATCGCCTCGCTGTCCGGGCGCGACGCGGCGGTGAAACGGGGCACCATGGCCGCAAGCGCTCGTTCCGCCGCCCACCAGTTCTCCGCCACCGCCGCCAGCCAGCGCTTTCCCTGCACTGCACCGACATAGCCCGGAACGGCGCGCCCCGCAGCCGCATCGAACCCCGCCAGCAGCGCCCGATCGGCCGGGCCATGCCGGATCGCGGCATAGACCATGCCCGGCAGGCGCACGTCGCCGGCGAAGACATGACTGCCGTCGACCTTCGAGGGAAGGTCGAGGCGCGGCAACGACCGGGCCGCGTCTTGTGTGCCAGGGCCGGGTCGCTCCGCAGGCGCCTCCGCGCGCAGCGGCGGCGGGTCGGGCGGGTCGAGTTCGGCGGCATCCAGCGCAAGTTCGCCGAACCGCAGCCGTTTCCTGCCATGGACCACGAAGCCGCGTGCCGTGTCGCATTCCTCCGCGGCAACATCCCAGCGGTCGGCAGCGACCTGCACCAGCATGGCCCGGGCCGCGGCGGCAGCGGCCCGGCACGGGGCCTCGTACGCGGCGAGCGAGGTCCCTTCCGCCGTCGCGCAAAAGCGCTGTGCCTCGGCCCAGCGCCTTACGACCAGATCGTCGGGTCCGGTCTCGACGAAGCCGGGCACTGCCGAGGGCAGCCACAGCCGTCCCCATTTGGCGGCGAGGGGGATATTGGCGTAGGCCCCGCTCGGCGCCACCGGCTGGACCGCGACCTGGCGCCAGTCGGCCCCGAGTTCCGTCGCGACGACCTGCGGCAGGACGGTCGATACGCCCTGCCCCATTTCCAGCTGCGGCAGGGCGACGGTCACGATTCCGTCGGCGGCGATCTTGAGCCAGGCGTCGAAATCGGCCTCCTCGCCGGTCGGTGCGAGGCCGCTGGCATAGTCGCGCGGCCACATCGACCACGCCACCAGCAGCCCGCCGCCGACGGCCGCCCCGGCCAGCACCCCGCGGCGGCTGACCAGCACCATCAGCGCGTGTGCCCGCCGTCCAGCCAGTCGGCGACCTGCGCGGCGATGGCGGCGAAATGTGCCCCCCCGGCATCGTCGCCGGCGGCAGGCGGCGTCCCGGCATCACTGGCAATGCGAATGTCCATCGCCAGCGGAATACGCCCCAGGAACGGCAATTCCAGCCTTGCCGCCGCGCTTTCCACACCGCCCTGCCCGAAGGGATCGGAAACCTCGCCGCAATGCGGGCAGGCATAGCCGGCCATGTTCTCGACCAGGCCGATCACCGGCACGCCGGCAGTTTCGAACAATTGTCCCGCGCGTGCGGCATCGATCAGGGCGAGATCCTGCGGGGTCGAGACGATCACCGCGCCATCGGGCTTGTGCTTCTGCACCATGGTCAGCTGCACGTCGCCGGTGCCGGGAGGCAGGTCGATCAGGATCAGTTCGACATCGCCCCAGTCTGCGTCCATCAGCTGGGTCAGCGCCCCGCCCGCCATCGGCCCGCGCCAGGCAAGGGCGCGGCCCGGGGGCACCAGGTGGCCCATCGAAAGCATGGGAATATCGAGCACGCCGGTGACAGGTTGCAGTTTCTGCCCTTCGGCCTGGGGCTTCTTGTCGGCACTGGCGAGAAGGACCGGCTGCGAAGGCCCGTAGACATCGGCGTCGACGACCCCGACCTTCACGCCGCGGCGCTTGAGCGCGACCGCGAGATTGGCGGTCAGCGTCGATTTCCCGACCCCGCCCTTGCCCGATCCGACCGCAACGATACGGCGTCGTGGCCGCTCGGCCATCACCGCCGTGCGGACATCCGCCACACCCGGCAGGGATGCAAGAACGGCCCGCGTGTCGGCCTGCATGGCCTCGTGGGTGTTCGCGTCGAGCCCGGTGCCGTCGAGCACCACGGTAACCACGCCTTCGCGCAGCTTCAACGAGGTCACGCGCGCGGCGATCGCAGCGGGAAGGGCGGCTTGCAACTGGCTGTCGTCCATATGTCGCGGCTCGATAGCAGCAATTTTGCAGCTGCCACCCCTGTTTTTCCCCGGCGGGCAACCTATACAGTCAGGCATGGAGAGTTTTGACAGGTTCCGAGCGTGGGGTCATCGTAGTTGGGCAGGGCTGGCAATGGCCGGCAAGAGCCCGTGGGGCGGCAAGGGTAGCGGCGGCGGCGGCGAAGGTGCCGGCAGCGACGGCGGCGGAGACGGCGGCGGCGACGATTCCGGCCCGGCCAAGCCCAACGGCCCGCGCAATCCCTGGTTGCCGCCAGGCTCAGGCGGCGAACCGCGCCGCTCGGCCAGCATCGAGGACATCTTCAGGAACCGCGGGCCGGAAGGGCCGCGGCGGGGCGGCGGCGGTGGCCGCGGGCCCAATTTCCGCCTGCCGGAACGCCCAGGCGGCAAGAGCTGGTTCCCCGTCATCCTCGGCGGGCTGGTCGTAGTGGGCCTCGGCATGACGATGGTGCACCAGATCGGGCCAAAGGAGCAGGCGGTCGTGAAGACGCTGGGCGATTATTCGCGAACGCTCAGCCCGGGCCTCAATTTCACCCTGCCCTTCCCCGTCCAGACCGTGGATGTAGAGGATGTCCAGGGCGTGCGTTCCGTGCGCATTCCGGACGGCGCGCGAGAGGAGAAGCTGATCCTCACCGGCGACCAGAACCTGGTCGATCTCAGCTACATCGTCCGCTGGAACATCAAGGACCTGCGCGGCTTCAAATATTCGCTGGTCGAGCCGATCGAGACGGTCAAGGAAGTGGCCGAAGCCGCGATGCGCGCATCGGTGGCGGAAAAGTCGCTCGACCAAACGTTTTCGGGCGAAGGCCGCGCCGGCATCGAACAGGCCGTGCGCCAGCGGATGCAGCAAGCCCTCGACCGCTATCGTTCGGGCATCGAGGTGCTCGGCGTCGAAATCGACAAGGCCGACCCACCGGAAGAAGTCAACGACGCGTTCAAGGACGTCTCGGTGGCCGAACAGAACGCCGATGCCGCCCGCAACCAGGCGCGCGGCTATGCCCAGCAGCAGCTCTCGCTCGCCCGCGGCGAAGCACAGGCGTTCGACAAGGTGTACGAACAGTACCGGCTCGCCCCCGAGGTGACCCGCCAGCGCCTTTACTATGAAACAATGGAGCGTGTTCTGAGCACGACCGACAAGACCATCGTCGAACCGCGCGGGGTCACACCGTACCTGCCGCTGCCGGAAGTCCGCCGGGGTGCCACCGCGCAGCCCGCCGCACCTGCCACGACCGTGACGGGGAGGCAGTAACGATGGATACGCTCTGGGAAAACTACAAGCTGGCCTTCCTCGCCGTGGCGATCGCCGTGATCGGTTTCTTCATGAGCGCCTTCGTGGTGCCGGAAGAACAGCAGGCGGTCGTTATCCAGACCGGTCGCCCGGTCGGGACGATCAACACCCCCGGCGGGAGCACCGATGCCGGGCTCTATTTCAGTGTGCCCTTGCTGCAGACCGTGGAACTGGTCGAAAAGCGTGTCCTCGACCTTGAAATGACGGACGAGGAAGTGCTGTCGAACGACCAGCAGCGATTGCTCGTCAACGCCTATGCACGGTTCCGCATCGTCGATCCGATCCGCATGGTGGAACGCGCGGGGAGCACCGAGGGCGTCCGGACAGCGTTGGAACCGATCCTCAATTCGGTACTGAGGCAGGAACTGGGCCGGCGCACTTTCCAGGCCATGCTGACGGCCGAACGCGGCACCGCGCTCGCCACCGTGCGCGTCAATCTCGACCGGCAGGCGCGCGCCTACGGCGCCGAGGTCATCGACGTGCAGATCAAGCGCACCGACCTGCCGAGCGGCGAGCCGCTGCTCGCAGCCTTCGAACGGATGCGTTCGGACCGGCGCCGCGAAGCGGTGACGATCCGGGCGGAGGGCGAACAGGACGCCACCGTCATCCGGGCGGAAGCCGACGCGGAAGCGGCGCGCATCTATGCCGAAAGCTTCGGCAAGGATCCGCAATTCTACGATTTCTACCGCGCCATGCAGAGTTACGAAGCGACCTTCGCCAAGGGCGAGGGCACCGGAGAGACATCGATCATCCTGTCGCCGGACAACGAATATCTGCGGCAGTTCCGCGGGCAGTAGGAGACCGGGTGACGAAACGCCTACGGCCATCGACCGGCGTCTTCGACTACAGCTGTCGTTAAACGCAGGTTCAGTGGCCGGACGCTGAAATCGCAGGCGACGATGAAACCCGAAGCGCTGCCCGAACGTAGCTACCGGGGTAACGACGAAGAGGAACGAGAGAAGGTGAAACCCGTGCGATACGCATATGGCCTCAGCACTGCGCTGCTTCTTGGCGGCGCGACCATTTCCCTGGTTACCGGCCAACCGGCCGGGGCCCAGGTTGCCGTCAACGACGACCGTGCCATGGCAGGTGTCGTCCCGCGCGCCGGCGCCCCTGAGAGCTTCGCCGACCTGACCGCGCAACTGCAGCCGGCAGTGGTGAACATCTCGACCCGCCAGCGGGTGCAGGTCGACAACCGCAATCCGTTTGCGGGCACGCCTTTCGAAGGCCTGTTCAACCAGCGCAGCCAGCCCTCGCAGCCGCAAACGCGCGAAGCGCAGTCGCTCGGCTCGGGCTTCATCATCTCGGCCGACGGTTACGTGGTCACCAACAACCATGTCATCAGCCCGGAAGGGCGCGGCACGGTCGAGGAAATCAGCGTCACCATGCCGGACGGCAGCGAATACCGCGCCGAACTGGTCGGCGCCGATGCCCAGTCGGACCTCGCCGTGCTCAAGATCAGCCGCAGCGAACCCTTCCCGTTCGTGCAGTTCGGCGATTCCACGCAGGCCCGCGTGGGCGACTGGGTCATCGCCATCGGCAACCCGTTCGGTCTCGGCGGCACGGTCACGAGCGGGATCGTCTCGGCCCAGTTGCGCAACACCGGCGGCGGCGCCTACGATCGCTACATCCAGACCGATGCGAGCATCAACCGCGGCAATTCGGGCGGCCCGCTGTTCGACATGCAGGGCAATGTGATCGGCATCAACAATGCCATCTTCTCCCCGTCGGGCGGCAGCGTCGGGATCGGCTTCGCCATCCCCGCCGACATCGCTGCGCCGATCGTCGAGAAGCTTCGCCGCGGCGATACCATCGAACGCGGCTATCTCGGGGTCCAGATCCAGCCGGTGACTGAAGACGTCGCCAGCGCGCTCGGCCTTCCGCGCAACCGCGGCGAATTCGTCCAGACCGTGGTCGAGGGCGAGGCTGCGGACCGTGCCGGCATCCGGCCGGGCGATATTGTGACCAAGATCGACGGCAAGGACGTGACGCCCGAACAGACGCTGTCGTTCATCATCGCCAACATCGCGCCGGGCACCAGCATCCCGGTCGAGGTGGTGCGTGAGGGCGCCGTGCGCCGGCTCAACGTCACGGTCGGCCGCCGTCCCAGCGAGGACCAGATCCGTCAGGCGCAGGTGTTCTCCGAAGACGAGGACCAGGACAGCAACACGACCCCCAACATGCAGGGCAGCGAAGGCATTGCGGCCAAGCTCGGCCTCGGCGTGTTGCCGATGACGGCCGAGATCGCCCAGCAGCTCGGGGTCAATGCCTCGGTCCAGGGCCTTGCGGTCGCCGTGGTCGATCCCAGCTCGGATGCGGCGCAGAAGGGCCTGCGTCGGCGCGACATCATCACCGGTGCCAATTACAAGCCGGTTGCCAGCGTGGCCGACCTCGAGGCGATCGTGGCCGAGGCCGAGCGTGCGGGTCGCGAATCCGTTCTGCTGCGGATCGAGCGGCGCGGTGCGCCTGCCTTCTTCCAGGCCGTCCGCATCCAGAAGTAACGTCGGCCCTGTCCGGCCCCGCCTGAACGATCAGCCCCCGCCCGGTCCGTCCGGCGGGGGCTATTTCACGGGTCTCGTATCGGCGTAGCCTGAACCGGCGTGCACGCGCAGGCCTATTGCGGCGGACGCGGCGGGGTGACGGTACGCGGTTGCGGCGGCGTATATATGCGCGGCTGGGTGGGCGGTGTGCGGGCAGGCTCGTTGCTGCCGCCCGTAGCCCGGTCGAGGAAATCGTCGCTGGCCGCCTGCGGCTGTTCGTCGTCGGCCCCATCGGGACCGCGCCTTGGCCGGTCGGCCGTGCCCGCACCGCCTTCGCTTTCCGGCGGCAGACCGTCACCGCGCGGGCCTTCGATCCGCCCCGGTTCGATCAGGTTGCCCTGCTCGTCGATGTAGTAGTAGTCGTCCGGATCCCCGAAATAATATTCCTCGTCGGGTTCCGTCTGCCATTCGGGCAATTCGCTGTCCGTGTTGAACTGCTCGACCGGCCGGTTGCGCACGGCGTAGCGCATGAAGGCTGCGAAGGCTTGGGCAGGGGCCCGCCCGCCCTGCAGTCCGCCGACCGCGCGGCTGTCGTCGCGCCCCATCCACACGCCGGTGGTCACCCCGCTGGAGAAACCGACGAAATAGCCGTCCTTGTTGGAAGAGGTCGTGCCTGTCTTGCCGGCAACGGGGCGCCCGATCTGGGCCGCCCGGCCCGTGCCGGTCTGAACCGCAGCCTGCAGCAGGTCGAGCATTCCGGCAGCGACATAGTCGGGCACCAGCTTGATCGAACGTGCCTTCTGGTGCTGATAGAGTACGTCCCCGCCCGATGTTGTGACCTTGACGATGCCGTAGGGCTCGACCGAATTGCCGCCCGCCGACAGCGCCGCAAAGGCACGCGTCATGTCGATCAGCCGCACTTCGTTCGACCCCAGCACCATCGAGGGCACGGTCGAAATCTCCGTCGTGATGCCGAGCCGCTTGGCCATGGAGGCGACAGCGCTGAAGCCGACTTCGTTGCCAAGTTGCGCCGCAACGGTGTTCTTGGAAAAGGCGAAGGCGCTGCGCAGGTCCATTTCGCCGGCATAGCCGCCGCCCGAATTGCGCGGGCTCCAGCCCTGAATGGTGACCGGCACATCCTTGACCGTATCCTCGGGCGTATAGCCCGCCTCCAGCGCGGCGAGATAGACGAACAGTTTCCACGACGAGCCCGGCTGGCGTAATGCAGTGGTCGCCCGGTTGAAACTGGTTTCGACGTAATCGCGCCCGCCGACGAGCGCCAGCACGGCCCCGTCGCGGTCCATACTGACCAGCGCACCTTGCGCGCCGCCAGGCGTATTGGCCTCGATCGAGGCCTGCGCCGCACGCTGCATCCCGACGTCGATGGTGGTCCACACCTCGATCGGCTCGAAGGTTTCGGGCAGCAGTATCTCGAGCTGCGGCAGGGCCCAGTCGGTGAAATACCGGACCGAGTTCTGGCCCGGTTCCGCCTTCAGCTTGACCGCGCCGACATCGACCTGCGCCTCGCTCTGGCTGATCCGGCCCTGTTCGCGCATCAGCCGCAGGACGACCTTTGCACGGTCGACAGCGGCGTCGACGTCGGCGGTCGGGGAATAGCGGCTCGGCGCCTTGACCAGTCCGGCAATGATCGCCGCCTCGGCCGTGGTCAGCTCGGTTCCAGGGTGGCTGAAGAATTTCCGGCTGGCGCTGTCGATGCCGTAGGCGCCGCCGCCGAAATAGACCTTGTTGAGATAGAGTTCGAGGATCTGTTCCTTGGAGAACTTCGTCTCGAGCGCCATGGCCAGCACCGCTTCGCGCATCTTGCGGTCGAGCGAGCGGTTGGAGTTGAGGAAGACATTGCGGGCAAGCTGCTGCGTGATGGTGGAAGTCGCGGAAATCCGCTCGTCGCCCGTCACCGCTTCATAGACCGCCCGCATCAGGCCCAGCGGGTCGATACCGAAATGCGAATAAAACCGCCGGTCCTCGACCGAGACCATGGCATCCTTCATGACCTGCGGGATCTGCCGGTGCGGGATCCACTTGCCGAAACTCGGCCCGAGTTCGAGGATTTCCGAACCGTCGCGCGCGCGCACGACGATGGTCTGCGCGTTCTGCGTCGCCTTGAGCTGGGTATAGCTGGGCAGCGAGCGGGCCGCGAACAGCACCGCAAGGCCGAGGAAAAGCGCCCCGAGCAGGCCGACCACGCCCCCGCCGAGCAGGATGCGGCGCAGCCAGAGCCTTATGCGGCCCGGCGGCTGCTGGGCGCCGCTTGTCCGTCTCGCCTGCTCCGCCGCCTTACGGCGGCTGCCTCGCTGCACCATTACGCTCGAACCATCCCGTCACGCATCGACGGCCCATGCCGCCTGCTGCGCGCCTTGCATAGAGCAAGGCTAATGCGGCGTGAACGGCCTATCCGCTTTTGTCGCCAGCTGTTTCGGCCGGTTCGAACTCGAGCGCGGCGCTGTTGATGCAGTAACGCAAACCGCCCTGGTCACGCGGTCCGTCGGGGAACACATGGCCAAGATGCCCGTCGCAATTGGCACAGGTCACTTCGGTACGGATCATGCCATAGGATGTGTCGCGGTGCTCGGCGACGGCCTCACCGTCGCTGGGGCGGGTGAAGGCCGGCCAGCCGCAGCCGCTGTTGTATTTTGCGTCGCTTTCGAACAGCTTGGCCCCGCAGCCGGCGCAGTAATATTCGCCCGCATCGTAATGCTTGTCGTACTTGCCGGTAAAGGCCCGCTCCGTCCCCTTCTCGCGCAGGATATGGTACTGCTCGGGATCGAGCTTCTCGCGCCACTGGCTGTCGGGAATGGCCTTGGGATCGGTCATCGGGTGTCTCCTTTGCAGGGAAATGTAGGCATCGCCGGTTGATGCGCCAACACCCGCGAGTTCGTGCGAACGGGGGTGGAGATTACAGTGGCTTCAGAACGGCCCCGGCGGAGGGGCCGCAATCGCGACCGCGCGCACAGGGGCCCGTAGCGCAGCGAAGGAACAGCCCCGAGGACGCAGCCGCGGAGGCGGCTGCGAAAAGCCAATTAGGCATCCAGCATCGCGTAGTGCGTCGGCGGCTGGATTACTTCCATCCGTTCGCTCAGCAACGGGCCGAAACTCGGGCGGCTCTTGAAGGCCGTGTACCAGTCGCGGCTCTGGTCGTGTCCCTTCCAGTCGATCCCGCCGAGATAGTCGGCGACCGAGATCTGCGCCGCAGCGGCGAGGTCGGCGAGGCTCATCTGCGCGCCGGCAAGCCAGGGCCGGGTATCGACCAGCCAATCGATGTAGTCGAGATGACCATGCGCGAGCTTCATCGCCTCGCGCAGCACGCGGCTGTCGGGCGGTTCGCGCAGGATCAGCCGCTTCTTCATCCGCTCGTGCAGCAGCGGCAGGGTGACGTCGCCGAAAAAGTTCTCGTCGAACAGCGCCACCAGCCGGCGGATTTCCGCACGATTGGCAGCTGTGCCGTTGATCATCGGCGCGCGATCGACGGTTTCCTCGAAATATTCGGCGATAGCGCGGCTGTCGGCCAGGGTGATATCCCGCGCCGGATCACGCACCACGGGGGTGCGGCCGGCAGGGTTCATGTTCCAGAATTCGTCGTCCGCATCCCACGGATCGGTCCGCCACACCTCGTAGCCCACGCCCTTTTCACCCAGCAACAGGCGGATCTTGCGGCTGAACGGGCAAAGGGGGAAGCAATAGACACGCCACATGGGATGTTTCCATGCCGCATGCGGCGCGGAAAATCCACAGGTGGGCGGCGTTTATCGCGCCCTTTCGGTGGACTCTTCCACGGCTTGTTCGAGGTTCGCCGATATTTGCTCTGCCATCTGGCGCAGCGCGGGCAGCATCAGGGCGAAAGCATCGCCCATGTCGGCCATCCGGTCCATCGCCTGCGGCAGCTCGCGCTCGATCGCTTCGGGAACACGTTCGGCATCGGGCGACATCTCGCGCAAGGTCCGACCGCGCTCCAGTGCCTCCACCGGTTCGCCGGTCGCCTTGCCGATAGCTTCGGCCAAGGGCGCGAGATCCATGTCCAGCAATGCGCGCGACAGCGCCGAGACCGATGCAGCCATCTGGTCCTGCGTGCGCGGGTCGCGCAACGTTTCGGTCAGCTCGGCGGCAGCGTCTTCCTCTTCCTGGGCCGAGGCGGCTACGGGGACGAGGGAGAGCGCCACGACGGCGGTCAGCAGCATACGGCGCATGGTCAGTCCTTCCTGGAACAACGCAGCAAAGCGCGCTCTGATAGGCGATGCAGCGTGACCCGCCGATGAACGGTCAGAGGCCGGAGGCGTCGAGCAGGAGCAGGCACCCGGGCCTGACATCCTCGAGGCTGCGCGATGCGTCCAGCGCCGCGACCTCGGCAAGGATGAGCGCCTGCACCCGGCCGCGATCGATCCCCAGTTCGTCCATCAATTGCGCGCCGGTTCGCACGAAGAATTCCTTCCCGCGCACTTCCATGTCGGGATAGCCGGGGTGGGCCGCGGTACCTGCATTCCGGTCGCGCTGGACGATGGCGAAGGCCGCCGCACAGCGCAGGCCAGCCTGTTGCTGCAGGGTCAGGCCCGCATCCTGGGCGGGAACAGGGCCAATCGACGGAGCGGGCGCGGCGGCGAGCGCGAGAGCGGGGAGCAGATTCAGCATCGGCCATGTCCTATAATGCGGAACCTTAACCCACGCTGCCCCTTTACTAAGCAATGTCCCCCGCCCAGATGGACCTGGCATTGCCGCTACACGCCCGCCTCCGGCCATTATCAGGCGCGCACGCGGTGCACACGAGAGGATTACCATGAGCAGCTACCCCCAATTATCCCTGTTGATCGGCGGCAAGGCCATCACCTCCGGCCGCGAGACGATCGATGTGCTCGATCCTGCGACGGGCGAAGCGATCGCCGCCCTGCCGCGCGCAAGTGCCGACGATCTCGACACCGCCCTCGCCAACGCCAAGGCCGGCTTCGCCAAGTGGCGCGTGACCGGGGCGGACGAACGCGAGGCCGTGCTGCGCAAGGCTGCCGGGCTGATCTGGGAGCGGGCGAAGGATATCGGCGCCGCCATCACCTGCGAACAGGGCAAGCCGCACAAGGAAGCCACAGGCGAAGTGATCTATTGCGCCATGTTGCTCGAATTCTATGCCGGCGAGTGCAAGCGGCTCTATGGCAGGACGCTGGTGCGCCCGGACGGCCAGCGCGCAGAGGTGCGGCATGAGCCGGTCGGCCCCGTAGCCGGTTTCAGCGCCTGGAACTTTCCGGCCTTGAACGTGATGCGCAAGATCGGCGGCCCGCTCGCCGCCGGCTGCTCGGTCATCGTCAAGCCGTCGGAGGAAACCCCGGCTGGCGGGCTCGCCATGGTCCAGGCGATGCTCGATGCAGGCGTGCCGGGTGACGTGTGCCAGGCGGTGTTCGGCGTGCCGTCGGAAATCAGCGAGCACCTGATGGGCAGCCCTGTCATCCGCAAGATCACCTTCACCGGCTCCACCGCGGTCGGCAAGCAACTCGCCAAGCTGGCAGCCGAGAACCTACAGCGCGCCACGCTGGAACTGGGCGGCCACGGCCCGGTGCTGGTGTTCAACGATGCCGATATCGACAAGGCGCTCGATACGATGGCGGGCAACAAGTTCCGCAACGCCGGGCAGGTCTGCGTCAGCCCTACTCGCTTCCTCGTCGAGGAAGATGTGTTCGAGCGGTTCCGCGACGGATTCGTCGACCGGGCCAAGGCGGTCAAGGTCGGCAACGGCATGGACGCCGACACCCAGATGGGCCCGATGGCGAGCGAACGCGGCCCGGACGGCATCCAGAAGAAGATCGCCGACGCGCGCGAGCATGGCGCGAAGGTACTCGCCGGCGGTGAGCGGATCGGCAACCAGGGCTATTTCCACCAGCCGACCGTGATGAGCGAAGTGCCGACCGACGCCGAGATCATGAACGAGGAACCGTTCGGGCCGGTCGCGATCATCAACCCCATGCGTGGCTACGATGCGATGGTCGAGGAAGCCAACCGCTTGCCTTATGGTCTTGCCGCCTACGCCTGGACGCAGGACGCCAAGCGCAAGATGCGGCTGGCGAGCGAGATCGAGGCCGGGATGATCGCCATCAACGGCGGGACGGTCAGCGCGGCCGATGCGCCGTTCGGTGGGGTCAAGTGGTCGGGCTACGGACTGGAAGATGGCGCTGACGGGGTTGCCGCTTGCCTAGTCAGCAAGACCGTGCACGAAAGCTGACAGTCGCCAGCACTGCTGGTAAGATGCCTCCCGGGAGAAGGAGGTGCTGCCATGTCTTTAGCTCAATGCAAGCCGGTGATCTTCATCGGAACAGCCAATCGCGCGGCGGCAAAGGTTTTCTATGGCGAAACGCTCGGCCTGACGCAGCTTTCCGAAGATGACTTCGCGGTGGTTTATGACCTCAATGGCACCATGATGCGGCTGAGCGATATCGGCGGTCACACGCCCAGCCCGCACACGATCCTCGGCTGGCTGGTCGATGATATCGCCACTACCATGTCCGTTCTTCGTGACCGCGGCGTCACTTTCCAGATCTACGAAGGCTTCGGCCAGCGCGAAGACGGGATTTGGCAAGCGCCGGGTGGCGGTCCCCAGATCGCATGGTTCCTCGATCCCGATGGCAACAATCTGAGCCTGACGCAGTTCTGAGCGAGCCGTGCCGGCACTTGGCGTTCCGATTGAGTTGCCGGATTTTCAGTCCGGGCAGTCATCCTCCGCCCAGATCGCCTCGAAGCCGACCGTACGATTGAGATCGGCGAAGGGCATATGGGCCGAGGTGTCCGGCACGCCGCTCGCCAATCCG
The DNA here is from genome assembly GCF_045291475.1 of Parerythrobacter aurantius. NCBI lineage: Bacteria > Pseudomonadati > Pseudomonadota > Alphaproteobacteria > Sphingomonadales > Erythrobacteraceae > Parerythrobacter > Parerythrobacter aurantius. Next base: position 1,604,330 of record NZ_CP147985.1, on the reverse strand, counting down.
GCATAGGCGGCCTGCAGCGCGGAGGCAGAGGCGGCGAGCCCCATCACCGGATAGATCGCGACGGCGAAGCCCATGGCCGCAAGTTCTGAGGGCGGAAGAAACGGAGTGCGTCCGCCCGCGACCATATTGGCGAGCAGCTTGGCGCCGGGAATAGCCTTGCCGATGGCCTCCAGTTCCTCGACGCTTTCCGGGCTTTCGACGAACAGGATATCCGCCCCCAGTTCGTGGAACGCCTGTGCCCGCTCGATGGCGGCGGCGAGACCGTGCGCCGTCCGCGCATCAGTGCGGGCGACGATCTTGAAGGCCCTATCCTGCCGCGCATCGAGCGCGGCCTTGATCCGGTCGAGCGCTTCTTCCAGCGGCACCACCTCGCGCCCCGGCGTATGGCCGCAACGCTTGGGAAAACGCTGGTCCTCGATCTGGATCGCCGCCGCGCCGGCCGCTTCGTAGGCCCGCACCGTTTCCGCCACATCGCCGAAGCCGGTATCGGCATCGACGATCAGCGGCACGTCGACCGCGCCCAGCAATCGTTCGATCCGGCCCACCATGTCGCCCCGGCCGAGGAAGCCCGCATCGGGCTGGCCGAGCAGGCTGGCGCTGACGCCATAGCCGGTGAGGTAGAGCGCCTGCGCCCCGCTCGCCGCCGCCAGCCGCGCACTCAGCCCGTCATACACGCCCGGAGCCGTGATCAGCCCGCCCGCATTCAGCAGCTCGGCAAACCGGTGCGCGCCGACGTTCACGCTCAGGCCGGTTCCCACATCTTCATCATCGCCGGTGGCGGCGAGGGTTTGAACTCGGTCTCGTCTAGCGCTGCCAGCGCGCGTTCGCGGTCGGCGGCCGTGAATTCGCCGGTGGTCAGGCAGAATTCGACCGCGTTGCCGTTGGGATCCTGGGTATAGATCGACTTGCACCAATTGTGGTCGATCTCGAACACCTGCAGCCCTGCCGCGCGCCATTTCTCGCGCCACTGGGCGAATTCCTCCTCGCTGCTCACGGCGAAGGAGTAGTGATTGGTGGCAGGTGGCAGCCTGGCCGCCTTGTTAAGGTCGAATATGTAGTCCTCCGCCCCCGGCCCGTCGTGGAGTTCCCAAAAGGCGATGAAGCGGCTGTCGTCGCCGTCCATGCGGTAGAAGAAGTGCTTGCCCCACCCACCCGACATGATCGGCGCGACCTCGACCTTGACCAGTTCGAACCCCATGATCCCTTCGTAGAATTCGTGGGTCGCCCTCATGTCCTTCGCGGCCAGCGCCAGATGATGATAGGCCATCAGTCCGTCTCCCTTTCGTCCACCATCGCCATGACGTCCTGCGAACCTTCGCCCGGTGCAGGCACTTCGACGACCCGGTCGTCGACATCGTCATATTCGAGCCTCAGCGCCCGGCTCATCACGGCGTGCATCATGTAGGTGCAGGTAATGTAGGTCAGCTCGAGGATTTCCTCGTCCGAGAGATACGCCTTGAGCACTGCGAACACCCCGTCGGGCACCCGCCCGCGTTGCAGCACCAGCGCATCGGTATAGGCCAGTACTGCGCGTTCGATTTCGCTGAAGCAGCCCGCCGCCGCCCAGTGCGGGATGGCCTGCACCTGGTCCTCGGTCAGGCCGGCATCGCGGCTGGCCTTGCAATGCTGCGAGAACACGAATTGCGAGCCGACGGTGTAGCCCGCCCGCGTCTGGCCCAGCTCGCGCAGCTTCGGGTCGAGCTTGCGTTCGGGCGAGCGGTAGAACTGGAAGCCTTCGGTGGTGTGGCGGAAAGCGTCGGGGACGATGTTGAACACCGTCCACCAATTGCCCGGCGTGCCGGTGGCGGTGCCAGGTTCCGCGATCGGGTCACGCTCGCCGAACAACAGGGTGAAGATGCGGTCGGCATAGGGATTGCCCGCCTCGCGCCCGGCCTGTTTGAGTCGCGGCATGGAACTCTCCCTCTCCTGCCCTGGGCGCCAAGACGTATCGCAGGCGGAGGGGCGCGCCAAGGCGGAAAGCGCGATTGACCTCGCGTCGCCCAAGCGCCTAGTCCCTCGCCGACCGACATCAGGAGACCACCCCCATGAAGACCCGCGCCGCCGTCGCCTTTGAAGCCAAGAATCCGCTGGAGATCGTCGAGCTCGATCTCGACGGACCCAAGGCGGGCGAAGTGCTGGTCGAGATCATGGCGACGGGCATCTGCCACACCGATGCCTATACGCTCGACGGGCTCGATAGCGAGGGCATCTTCCCCTCCGTTCTGGGCCATGAAGGCGCTGGCATCGTGCGCGAAGTCGGCGCGGGCGTCACCAGTGTGAAGCCGGGCGATCACGTGATCCCGCTCTACACCCCCGAATGCCGCCAGTGTAAGTCGTGCCTCAGCGGCAAGACCAACCTGTGCACCGCGATCCGCGCGACGCAAGGCAAAGGGCTGATGCCCGATGGCACGACGCGCTTCAGCTACAAGGGCCAGCCGATCTATCACTACATGGGCTGCTCGACCTTCTCGAACTTCACCGTCTTGCCCGAGATCGCGGTGGCGAAAATCCGCGAGGACGCGCCGTTCCAGTCTGCCTGCTACATCGGCTGCGGCGTCACCACCGGGGTCGGCGCGGTGACCAACACCGCCAAGGTGCAGGTCGGCGACAATGTCGTCGTGTTCGGCCTCGGCGGGATCGGTCTCAACGTCATCCAGGGCGCACGGCTGGCGGGGGCGAACCTCATCGTCGGCGTCGACATCAACCCCGACCGCGAGGAATGGGGCAGGCGTTTCGGCATGACCCACTTCCTCAATTCTGCCGGAATGAGCCGCGAGGAGGTTGTGGCCAAGATCGTCGAGATGACCGATGGCGGCGCCGACTACACCTTCGACGCCACCGGCAACACCGAAGTGATGCGCACTGCGCTGGAGGCATGCCACCGCGGCTGGGGCACCTCGATCATCATCGGGGTCGCCGAAGCGGGCAAGGAAATCGCCACCCGTCCGTTCCAGCTCGTCACCGGCCGCAACTGGCGCGGCACGGCGTTTGGCGGGGCCAAGGGCCGCACCGACGTGCCGAAAATCGTCGACATGTACATGACCGGCAAGATCGAGATCGACCCGATGATCACGCACGTCATGGGCCTGGAGGAGATCAACACCGCCTTCGACCTGATGCACGAAGGCAAGTCGATCCGCAGCGTGGTTGTCTATTGACCCGACTCGTGCCCGGGGACAGGTAGCGAAACGCAACGCAAAGAGGAGAGAGCGGCATGTTCAGCCACATGATGGTCGGATCGAACGATATCGACCGGTCCAAGAAATTCTACGACGCGACGTTCAAGGCAATGGGCGGGCGCGAGGGCATCGTCGATCCCAAGGGGCGGCTGATGTATCTCCACAATGGCGGCGCTTTCCTCGTCACCCAGCCGATCGACGGTCAGCCGGCGACCCATGGCAACGGGTGCACGGTCGGCTTCTCGATGACCCCGGAACAGGCCGACGCCTGGCACGCGGCAGGTGTTGCCAACGGCGGCACCGCGATCGAGGACCCGCCGGGCGAGCGTCCCGGTTCGGGCATGTATCTCGCCTATCTGCGCGATCCGGACGGTAACAAGCTCTGCGCCCTGCACCGGATGGGCTGATCGTTTGACGATGCGCGGCCAGCAATCCCCCTCCCCGGCGGGGAGGGGTTAGGGGTGGGGGCCGCAACAGGTGAAGCAGGCCTCATGGCGGACCTTCTCGCGCATGCGATCCCGCACCGGGTGCATGAACACCCGGCGGTCTTCACCGTCGAGGAAAGCGCCGACATCAAGGCGCATCTTCCCGGTGAGCATACCAAGAACCTGTTCCTCAAGGATGCGGGCGGCGCCTATTGGCTCGTGACCGTGTCCGCCGACATCCGCGTCGACCTGAAACGCCTGCCCGAGGCGATCGGCTGCAAGCGGGTGAGTTTCGGCAATGCCGAGGACATGCAGCGCCTGATCGGCATCGCGCCCGGGTCGGTCACTCCCCTCGCCATGATCAATGCGGCGCCCGGAAGCGTGACCGTGGTGCTCGACAGCGGGCTGGCGCGAGCTGGGCTGGTCAACGTCCACCCGCTGCGCAACACCGCGACGGTCGGGCTGTCCGGCGCGGACATCTTGCGCCTGCTGCGGCATTGGGGCCATGCGCCGGTGGCGGCGGCGATTCCCGCCAAGACCTGAGATACCAGATCCCGTCACCCCGGACTTGATCCGGGGTCCCGCTTTCTTCCGGCCGAGCGCAATATCGCGAAAGAAGCGGGACCCCGGCTCGGGGGCCGGAGTGACGGGGAAGCAAACCGAAGTGCAAAGGCTGAACCCATGACCCTCGAAACCATCAGCCAGATCCGTAGCCATGGCGGGGTGCAAGGCGTCTACGCACACCGGTCGGCGGAGACCGGCACCGAGATGACCTTCTCGGTCTTCCTTCCCGCCCATGCCGAGGGCGAGACGTTGCCGGTGCTATGGTATCTTTCGGGCCTCACCTGCACCCATGCCAATGTCACCGAGAAGGGCGAATTCCGCGCCGCCTGCGCGCAGCACCGCGTCGCCTTCATCGCCCCCGACACCAGCCCGCGCGGCGACGATGTGCCCGATGTCGCAGACGAATACGATTTCGGCAAGGGCGCGGGTTTCTATGTCGATGCGACGCAGGAGCCTTGGGCAAAGCACTACCGTATGCGCAGCTATATCGAGCGTGAGCTGCCCGCAGTGGTTGCCGCACATTTCCCGCTCGACATGGCCCGCCAGTCGATCACCGGGCACTCCATGGGCGGCCACGGTGCCTTGACCATCGGCTTGCGCAACCCGGCCCGCTTCCGCTCGATCAGCGCCTTCGCCCCGATCGTTGCGCCGGGCGAGGTGCCGTGGGGCGAAAAGGCGCTGGGCCGCTACCTGGGCGAAGACCGCTCAGCATGGCGCGAATATGATACTGTTGCCCTGATCGAGGACGGCGCGCGGCATTCCCATCTGCTGGTGGACCAGGGCACCGCCGACACCTTCCTCGAGGAACAGCTTCGCCCCGGCCTGCTCGCCATGGCCTGTGCGAAAGCGGGGATGGAGCCGACCATCCGGCTGCAGGAAGGCTACGACCATTCATACTACTTCATCTCGACCTTCATGGCCGAGCACGTGGGGTGGCATGCGAAATATCTGGCAGAATAGCGTCGAACGGATAAGATAATCTTGGCGGAGCTTGGTTGAAGTAACGAAGTTATGCCGTCGCTTAGGAGGTCGCCGAAATGCAATGGTATGTCGTTCTGGTCACGCTGGTGCTTATTTCAATTTTTTGCGCTTTGGCCGCAATTGCCGATTTGAGGAGCGGGACCACACGGATGGCGCACGAGGAACATGACGTTTCGCGCCAGACACTGCCCCTAAACTACTGGCTCGGCGTCAGTTCGAAGATTGCAGGCGCGGTGACCGGGGCTGCGCTGGCGGCAGTGGTCGCTATCTCTTACCTCTGACCGGGGCGGCGTCGCGGCTCACCTCGAACAGGGCATATTCCGCGCGCCAGTTGGCACCGCCGCCGGACACCTCGCGTTCCCGCGTGAAGAACCAGCGGTTCTCGATCCGGATGCCGAGGCCGCCGGCGAGTTCCTCGAAGTCTTTCACCGTCACATGGTGGATGTTCGCCGTCTCGTACCAGCTGACGGGCAGGTGGCGCGTCACCGGCATGCGACCCTTGCTCACCAGCGCCCAGCGCATCCGCCAATAGGCGAAGTTGGGAAAGCTGACGAAAGCGCGCCTGCCGACCCGCAGCAGCTCGGCCAGCATATGGTCGGGCCGGGCGGTGGTCTGGAGCGTCTGGCTGAGGATGGCGTAGTCGAACGCGCCATCGGGATAGAAGGCGAGGTCGCGGTCGGCATCGCCCTGCACCACGCTGAGCCCCTGCGCCACGCAGCGCTCGACGCAGGTCCCGTCGATCTCGATACCGCGCGCATCGACCTGCTTGCCGTCGCGCAGCGCCGCCATCAGCGCGCCATCGCCGCACCCGACATCGAGCGCGCGGCTGCCCGGCTCGATCCGCTCGAGAATGGTGCGAAGGTCGGGGCGCAACTCAGCCATCGAGGAAACCCCTCACCACCCGGTCGAGCGCCGGGACGTCGAGCAGGAAACTGTCATGGCCGAACGGGGCGCTCAGCTCGACGAAACTGACGGGCGCGCCCGCGGCATTGAGCGCATGGACGACGTGACGGCTCTCGGCGGTCGGGTAGAGCCAGTCACTGTCGAAGCTGACGAGGCAGAAGCGTGCCGTCGTGCCGGCGAAGGCGTCTGCCAGTTTGCCGCCATGCTCTTCGGCGATATCGAAATAGTCCATCGCGCGGGTAATGTAGAGGTAGCTGTTGGCATCGAACCGCCGGGTGAAGCCGCTGCCCTGGTAGCGCAGGTAGCTCTCGATCTGGAAATCGGCGTCGAACCCGAAAGTCTTTTCCGCCCGATCCTGGAGGCGCCGCCCGAATTTCTCGGTCAGTCCTTCCTCGCTCAGATAAGTGATATGCGCCGCCATCCGCGCTACCGCCAGCCCGGCGTCGGGAGCCTGCTCGCTGGTGTAGTAATCCCCCTCGCGCCAGTTCGGGTCGGCCATGATCGCCTGCCGCCCGACCTCGTGGAAGGCGATATTCTGCGCCGAGTGCCGCGCAGTGGTGGCAATGGCGAGCACGCGCGCGGCGCGTTGGGGCCAGTTGGCGGCAAGGCTCAGGGCCTGCATTCCGCCCATCGAGCCGCCGACCACGGCGTGAAGCTGCTCGATCCCCAGCCCGTCGAGCAGGCCGACAAGTCCGCGCACCATGTCGCGAATGGTGATGACAGGAAAACGCATCCCGAAAGGCTCGCCGTCGGGGGCAAGGCTGGCGGGCCCGGTCGATCCCATGCAGCTGCCGATAACATTGGCGCAGATCACGTGATAGCGATCCGTGTCGATCGGGAGGCCCGGCCCGACCATCCGTTCCCACCAGCCGGGCTTTCCGGTGATGGGGTGGGTGCTGGCAAGATACTGGTCGCCGGTCAGCGCATGGCAGACGAGGATCGCGTTCGACTTGTCCGCCGCCAGCGCGCCATAGGTTTCGTAGGCGATCTCGACACGCTCAAGCACTTGCCCGCTGTCGAGGGACAGCGGGTCAGACAGCGCAATTGTGTGGTGCGGATTGGACACTCGAGAATACGCCAGCAGGAAGGAAAGGGCTTCGACAGGCTCAGCCCGAACGGGATTTGGAGATTGCCCGTACCCGTTCGCCCTGCGCTTGTCGAAGGGCTGTATTTTCTTTTTTGCCGTGTCAACGCGTTGCTCTAGGAGGCCCGCACTATGACGAGCCGCCCCACCATCAAGCCCTGGATCGCTGGCATCCATGCCTATGTCCCCGGAAAATCGATCGGCAAGGGCGGACACGAGCTCATCAAGCTGTCCGCCAACGAGAATCCGCTGGGGTGCTCGCCAGCCGCGCTGGAGGCGCTCGCCGCCAGTGCCGGCCCGGCGCGCTACCCCGATCCGGACTCGCGGGCGCTGCGCGGCAAGATCGCCGAGGTGCACGGCCTCGATGCTGAGCGTGTGGTCTGCGGCACCGGTTCGGACGAACTGCTCAACCTTGCGGCGCAGGCCTTTGCCGGACCCGGTGACGAAGTGCTGTTCAGCCGTTTCAGCTTCGCCGTCTATGACATTGCCGCACGGCGCTGCGGCGCGACGCCGGTCGAAGCGCCCGACAGAGACTACGCCACCGACGTCGATTCCCTGCTGGCGGCGGTCAACGGGCGGACCCGCGTGGTGTTCGTTGCCAACCCCAACAATCCGACCGGCAGTTTCCTGCCCCGCGTCGAGATCGCGCGGCTCCATGCGGGCCTGCCTGCATCGGTGCTGCTGGTGCTCGACCAGGCCTATGCCGAATACCTTGCGCCGGAGGAGGATGACGGCGGTTTCAAGCTCGCCGCTGCGCATGAGAACGTGCTCGTCACCCGCACCTTCTCCAAGGCCTATGGCCTGGCCGGCGAGAGGATTGGCTGGGCCACAGGCGCGCCTCAACTGATCGATGCGCTCAATCGCATTCGGGGGCCGTTCAACGTCACCAACGGGGGACAAGCGGCGGCATTGGCGGGCCTGGCCGACCAGTCCTTCATCGCTGCGACCCGCGACCACAACGCGCGCGAACTGGCGCGTTTCAGCGAGGCTATGGCGGCGCTGGGCAATCACGGCATCCGCCCGCTGCCGAGCAAGGCCAATTTCGTGCTGGTGCTGTTCGAGGGCGCGCTGACCGCCGCCGCCGCGCTCGAAGCGCTGGCCGATGCGGGCTACGCCGTGCGCCACCTGCCCGGCCAAGGCCTGCCGCAGGCCTTGCGCATCACTATCGGCACCGCCGCGGACATGGATGCCATCGCCGCCGCGATCGCCGCGGCGGCGGAAGCCGCGCAGTGAGCTTCCAGCGGGTCGCCATCATCGGCCTCGGGCTGCTCGGCGGTTCGCTCGGCCTCGCCCTGCGCGATCGTCTGCCGCAGGTCGAGACCACCGGCTATGACCGCGATCCGGCAACGCGCCAGCGCGCCGCCGAGCGCGGGCTGGTCGGCACCGTCTGCGAGACGGCCGCCGATGCCGTCGCCCGGGCGGACCTTGTCGTCCTCTGCGTCCCGGTCGGTGCCATGGGCGAGGCAGCACGCGAACTCGCGCCTGCCCTGTCCGCAGATGCCGTCGTCAGCGATGTCGGCTCGTCCAAGCGGTCGGTGCAGAAGGCGCTGGCCGAGGCCTTGCCCGGTCACGTCAACATCCCCGCCCACCCGGTCGCCGGGACGGAACAGAGCGGGCCGGACGCCGGTTTCGCGACCTTGTTCGAGGGCCGCTGGTGCATCCTAACCCCGCCCGAAGGCGCGCCGCAAGAGGCGGTCAGGCGGCTCACTGCCTTGTGGCAGTCGCTCGGCGCGAAGGTCGAAATCATGGATGCCGAGCATCACGACATCGTGCTCGCCGTCACCAGCCACATCCCGCACCTGATCGCCTATACCATCGTCGGCACCGCGTCGGACATGGAAGGCGTGACCCGCAGCGAAGTGATCAAGTACTCCGCCGGCGGTTTCCGCGACTTCACCCGCATCGCCGCCAGCGACCCTGTGATGTGGCGCGACGTCTTCCTCAACAATCGCGATGCCGTGCTGGAAATGCTGGGCCGCTTCACCGAGGATCTCACCGCGCTCCAGCGCGCCATCCGTTCAGGCGACGGCGAGACGCTGCACGACCTCTTCAGCCGCACCCGCGCCATCCGCCGCTCGATCATCGACGAAGGGCAGGACGACGCAAAGCCCGACTTCGGGCGGGATCATTAAGTCGCATTGAGTGCGTTGATCGCAGCCTCAGTCTGTCGTTCCACCTCGTCGCGCGGCAGGCCGGGCGGTATCGGCACGCCGAACTTGTAGGTGATGGTCCCGGGCCGCTTGATCCAGCTGTGGTAGAGCGGGCCGCTGTCGACCGCGACCGGCACCACCGGCAGGCCGACCATCTTGTAAATGCCGGAAAAGCCCGATTGGAGCTTTCCGCGCTGTCCGTGAGGCACGCGGGTTCCTTCGGGGAAAATCACCAGCGGGCGGCCCTCGTCGGCCTTGCGCCGTGCCTCGCGCATGATCCTCAGCAGCGTCTTCGCGCCTTCGCTGCGCGCGACCGGCACCAGGCCGTATTGCTGCGCGAGGAAGCCCCACACCGGGATTCGGAACAGTTCCTTCTTGGCGAAGACCACCGGAAACTGGAACATCTGCGGCGCGTCGAGCGCTTCGAAGAAGCTTTCGTGCTTGATCGCGTAAAGCGCCGGTCCCTCGTGCCGCTCGCCCTCGATCGCAATGTCGATCCCGACGATCGTGCGCAGGCAATCGCGGTGGTACCCCGCCCAGCCCTTGACCGCGCGGCGGAACAGCTTGCGGTCGACGACGAACGCCAGCAGCGCCAGCACCACATAGATGCTGCTGCCGATGTAATAGACCGGATAGAACAGGGCACTGCGCAGCACGTTCATCGCGAAAACAGGCTTGCGAGCATCTTGTTGTATTCGAGGAACAGGATGAACAGCGACGGCTCGGTCGGCACCGCGTCCTCGAGGACTTCAATATTGGTCGGCAGCTTGCTCCGCAATTCGCCCGCCGCCCGGCGCATGTGCCAGTCCGAGGTGACGAGGCGGAGCGACCTGATCTTGTTGGTGGCGACCCAGTCCGCCGTTTCCGCCGCGTTGCCACGCGTGTCTTCGGCGACATAGCCCAGTACGATGCAGCACTGCATCTGCGCCATGGAGACATCGAACTCGGCCGCGAACTCGCGCGGCTTCACGTCCCGGTCGACCCCGGTCACCAGCATCAGCCGGGCCTGGTCTGCGTCGATGATTTCGATCCCGCGGGCGATCCGCCCCGCCCCGCCCGTGGGCACGATTACCGCGTCGGTGGACTTGCCCTCGAGCGGGCGCGGCAGGCTGACCGCGAACCAGAGGAACCCGAGCGCCCAGGCGATGAGGACCAGCAGGGCGGACCGCCAGATCACAGCATTTTCCTCAGTGCGGCGACCACCGTCAGCCGGGCCGTGACCATCGCCAGCGCCACCGTGATGACGGGAACCGCCGCGATTGCCAGCCAGTCGTACCAGCGCAACCCTCCGCCCGCGACCATCCCGCTGTCGAGCGCGGCGAACTGCCGGCCCAGCAGCAGCACTGCCGTCATTCCAAGCACCAGGCCCACCGCCCCGCCCAGCGTCGCATCGAAGCCGACTGTGCGCTGGAACACCCGCGCGATCTGGACATCGGTGCCGCCCAGCAGGTGGACGATCTCGATCGTGTCGCGATTGCTGCCCAGTGCGCTGCGAGCGGCGAGGAACACCGCCGCCGTGCTCGTTCCCGCAAGCAGCACGACCAGCGCGACCGCCAGCCATTGCAGCGAGGTGATGGCCGAAAACACCGGCTGCAGCCATGTCGATTGCGCATCGATCCGCGCATCCGGCGCGACCTGCATGATCGCGGCCCGCATCCGTCGCAGCTTGTCCGGCGTGGCGGCCTCGCTCAATCGCACGTCGATCAGCGCCGGGATTGGCACGGCCTCTCGGTCTACCCCGGCGCCGAGCCAGGGTTCGAGCAGGCTTTCGAGTTCGCCCTGCGGCACCTGCCGCACGCTTGCGACGTCGCCGAAGCCTTCCAGCACCTCGCGCACCCTTGCAGCCTGGCGAGCGCGGTCCTCGCTGTCGGCCTGGACGATCTGCACCGTGGCGCCGCCCGAGAGTTCCGCCCGGGCGCCCTGCGCCAGGTTGCTGAGCGCCAGCCCGGCGGCAGTTGCCACGACCGTCAGCGCCACCATGATGGCAATCACCCAGGGCACCGGGCCGGCCAGGCTGCCCTGCGGCAGGAGCTGGCTGGTACGCTCGCCGCGGAAGGGCGACAGCCCGCGACGCGCCCGGCCACGATCCGCATGGTCGGCTCCGCTCATGACGCGCGCCCCCCGGCAGGGCGGCGCGGCGGGTTACGCAGCATACCGGTCGGATCGGACAGCCGCCCCTTGTCGAGCCGCATGATCATCGATTGCGGCACCTTCTGCAGCAGGTGCAGGTCGTGGGTCGCGACCACTACCGTCGTCCCCAGCCGGTTCAATGCCTCGAACAGGCGCAGCAGCTTTATCGCCATGTCGGGGTCGACGTTGCCGGTCGGCTCGTCGGCCACCAGCACGTCGGGGCGACCGATGACCGCACGGGCGATGGCGACGCGCTGTTGTTCCCCGCCCGACAGCGTCGCCGGGCGCGCCTCGGCCCGGTGCGCAAGGCCGACCCAGTCGAGCATGTCCGACACGGGCTTGGCCAGTTCCGCCTCCGGCACGCCCGAAACCCGCAGCGGCAGGGCGATATTGTCATAGGCGGACAGGTGCGGGACCAGGCGGAAGTCCTGGAACACCACCCCCAGCCGCCTGCGATAGGTCGGCAGGCGACCGCGCGGCAGGGTGATGACATCGGTCCCGAACATGCGGATCACCCCGCGCGACGGGCGCTGGGCGAGATACAGCAGCTTGAGCAGCGAGGTCTTCCCCGCTCCGCTCGCGCCGGTAAGGAAATAGAAACTCCCCGGCCACAGCGTGAAGCTGATGTCGCTGAGGATTTCCTTGCCGGTCCCGTAACGCAGGCCGACATTGTCGAAGGTCACGACCTCTTCGTCGCGCTCGCTCATCTTGCAGCCTTGCGGGAGTGGGGCGGAATGGCACCTGGCATCGTCGAAAGGGCCTATAGCGAGGCTTCCATGTGGAAAAAAGCGCCAAGCGCAAATGCATCCACCGCAGCCGCCCTTGCCACCGATTCGCTATGCGTCGTAAGGCGGTAGCCGGATGATCATTGCGTGCCCCGCCTGTTCCACCCGCTATGTGGTGCCCGACAGCGCCATTGGCGTCGAAGGCCGCACCGTTCGCTGCGCCAAGTGCAGGCACAGCTGGTTCCAGGACGGGCCTGAACCGCCAGCCCGGCCTGCCGCCGGACCGCCCTCGGCGGAACCGGACGCACAGACCGGCATGGCAGCCGCCCCCGCCGCCACTCCCGAGGTGACTGCCAGACCCGCGCCGCCCGCCGGACGCGCGCCGACAGGGGAAACGGCGGATCGTCCCGCAGCCGAGCCCCGCCAGGCGTCGGCCAGGCCCGAGCCCGCCCCGCCCCCCGTGGCGGCGACCGAGGACGCGCCTGCAGAACCGGAAACCGCCGCCGACGATGCGGCAGATACTCCGCCCGCTCGCGGCGTGTTCGAAGGGCCGCCGCCGTTCGGCGAACCGACGCCTCCACCGCCGCCGGTGCCCGACCCCGAAGAGGGATATTCGCAGTTCGATTACGAGCCGCCGTTCCGCGCGCGGCGCAATCCGCTCAAGATCTGGACCGCGGTTGCCGCGCTGTTCGCCTTGGCAGCTGCGGGCACCATCGCGGCGATATCCTTCTACGGCACGCCCGACTGGCTACCGGTCAGCAAACCGACCTTCGGCCTCGACCAGCCCGACCTGAGGCTCGACTTCCCGTCCAGCCAGCAGGACCGCCGGCCCATGTCCGACGGCAGCATACTGTTCGCCGTCAGCGGCAAGATCACCAACATCGGGCGCGAGACGCGGCGGGTGCCCAACGTCCTGGTTGCCCTGTACGATTCGAACGACAACCGCGTGTGGCGCTGGGAGATCAAGCCTCCGGTGACGACGCTGGCGCCCGGGGAATCGGTGACCATCAACGAGGCGACCAATTCGGTGCCGAAACGCGCGCGGCGCGCCCGGATCGGCTGGAGCCCCAACTGAGCCCGGCCCTGCGCACGCAATTCGCGCAAAGCCGCTTGCAGCGTCCGGAACACGCTGCTAGGGGCGCGCTCCTACCACCCCGGGGCCCGCAATCTGGCAGCCCTGACTGTGTGCGGTCGTGGCGGAACTGGTAGACGCGCAACGTTGAGGTCGTTGTGGGCGAAAGCCCGTGGAAGTTCGAGTCTTCTCGACCGCACCAACTTTTTTCGACAGTGTCGGACTTGCCTGCGGGCACCCAACCGCCGCGTCGCTGCACCTGACGTCCTGGCTGCGATGCGGCTGACCCTTGCGAGATCCGATCATGAGTTTCTCCAATCTCCCCCCCGCCCTGCGCGATGCGCTGGCCCAGCGCGGCTATGCCGATGCCACCCCGGTGCAGGCCGCCGTGCTCGAACCCGAAGCGGCCGGGCGCGACCTGGTCGTTTCGGCGCAGACCGGTTCGGGCAAGACCGTCGCCTTCGGCCTCGCCATGGCCGGTGAACTGCTCGACGATGACGGCAAGCTGCGTTTCGCCGCCGGGCCGCTCGCGCTGGTAGTCGCGCCCACACGCGAATTGGCGCTGCAGGTCAGCCGCGAGCTCGCCTGGCTCTACCAGGCGGCGGGCGCCCGCATCGCCACCTGCGTCGGCGGCATGAATCCGACCAAGGAGCGCCAGGTGCTGCGCGGCGGGGCCAATATCGTCGTCGGCACTCCAGGGCGCCTGCGCGACCACTTGGAACGCGGCGCACTCGACCTCTCCGCGCTCGCCGCCGTCGTGCTCGACGAAGCGGACGAAATGCTCGACATGGGCTTCCGCGAAGAGCTCGAGGAAATCCTCGACGCAACGCCCGAAAGCCGCCGCACGCTGCTGTTCTCGGCCACTATGCCCAAGCCCATCGAGGCGCTCGCCCGCCGCTACCAGCACGACGCGCTGCGCATCGCGACTCTGGGCGACCAGCGCGGGCATGGCGACATCGCCTACCAGGCGGTGACCGTCTCCCCGCCCGAGATCGAGAACGCGGTGGTCAACCTGCTTCGTTACCACGAGGCGGAGACTGCCATCCTGTTCTGTGCCACCCGCGACAATGTGCGGCATCTTCACGCGACCTTGCAGGAGCGCGGCTTTGCGGTCGTGGCCCTGTCTGGCGAACATTCCCAGCAGGAACGCAACCACGCGCTGCAGGCGCTGCGCAATCGCCGCGCCCGGGTCTGCGTCGCCACCGACGTTGCCGCGCGCGGGATCGACCTGCCCTCTTTGAGCCTCGTCGTCCATGTCGAGATCCCGCGCGACGCGGAGACACTGCAGCACCGATCGGGCCGCACCGGGCGCGCGGGCAAGAAGGGCACCGCCGTGCTGATCGTGCCGTTCTCGCGCCGCCGCCGGGTCGAGGAAATGCTCCGCCGGGCCCGGATCGAAGCCGAATGGACCGATGCGCCCGACCGCGAGTCGATCAAGGCGAGGGACCGCGAGCGCTTGCTGGAGGTGCTGCTCCAGCCGGTCGAGATCGACGAAGGCGACCGCGAACTGGCCGACCGCCTGCTGGCCGAGAAAAGCCCCGAAGATATCGCCGCTATGCTGGTGGCCTCGCACCGGGCCAAGATGCCCGAGCCCGAAGACCTGCTGGCAAACACGCCCGAGGCGCGCCGCGCCGCGCAGCAGGAGCGCCACCGCCCGGGCTTCGAGGACACGGTGTGGTTCCGCATGGACATCGGCCGTCGCCGCAACGCCGATCCGCGCTGGATCCTGCCGCTGCTGTGCCGCCGCGGGCACATCACCCGCAACGAGATCGGCGCGATCCGCATCGGGCCGAACGAAACTTTCTTCCAGATCCCGCGCAATGTGGCGGGCAAGTTTGCCGCCGCGGTCGAGCGCACCGCCGGGGGCGAGGACGACCAGGAGAAGATTCTGATCGAGCCCTCGAACGAAACCCCGCGCGATGCGGCCCGCGAAAACCGCCGCGAAGGGCAGCGCGATGGCCGCCGTGACGACAGGAAGGGGCCGCCCCCGCGCCGCGACAATACGCGCGTGCCCGGCGGGCCGGGAGCTCGCTCCGAGGATCGCCAGCGCGCAAAGCCCAAGCCCCACCGCAAGGGCGGGACAGGCGGCAAGCTGCCGTTCAAGGGCAAGCCGAAAGATCGCTAGGCGCCGTCAGGCGTAGTCGAACCGCGCCTCGCAGCAGGGCCTGCCGGCCTGGTGAATGGTCACCGACGCGGTGTCGTCCCCCGCTATGCTGAACGGCACTCCCAGCTCGACATAGCGCCGGAAGTGCATTTCCCCGCCGCTCGGCAGGGCTGCGCCCTTGCCCAGCACCAGCGCGGCGTATTGTCGCACCGCTTCGGCCAAGTGGGTCGCGTTCACATGGTCGCCGGAACCGCTCATGTAGGGGTGGCCCGGGGGCAGGCCGTTCCCGGGCGTGACCAGCGCCAGCCCCGCATCATCGGCGCCGAGGAAGCTGCCGCCTGCCACCGGCGCATGGACGGCCTCGTCCGCCGCGAACACGAAGGGCGCGCGCTCCGAGCCCGCCGCCGCCTTGGCCTCGGCGCGCCAGCCTTCGAAATTGCGGGTGCGGAAGACCACCCCCGCCCCGCTCATGCGGTAAACCAGCCGACCGGCGGCATCGAACATGGTGATGCGGAAGCGCTGCTTGCCATCGTCATCGTAGTAATCCGCCAGGCCATGATGCGCATGGCCGCAGCCGGGCGCGCCGCATTGCCATTCCATTTCCGTGAGCGCGGTCCACTGGCCGTCGTCCCAGCTGTGCTTGGCAAGCCCGGCCTCGACCGAGGCCCAGAAGTTCACCGTCTGCACCACGATCGGGTGATGCGGATCGAGCGCCAGCCAGGGCCATGCGCGCCGATCATCGGAGCAGGTCAATGCAACCGAGCCGTCGCCCAGCACCTCGTGCGCGGTGCAGAAACGGGATTCGCCCAGCTGCGCCATGGCGCCTACCCTTCGCGCGTATCGACGCTCCGCTCGGCCTTGTCCCTGGCGTTGGTGCCCTTGATCATGGTGCGCATATGCTCCCACTCGGCATCGCCCAGCGGGGCCAGCGCCTGGTAGAAATTGCCGCTGTTGGCCTGGTAACCCGCACCGTCGATGGCGATGGTCTGGCCGTTGACCCACTCGGCCCCTGGGCCCATCAGGAACACCGTGAGGTTGGCAAGTTCGTGCATTTCGCCATGGCGGCCCATCGGGTTCATCCGGTCACCCGAATTGCCGCCGCGCCCGCCGGGGCTGAGGCGCGCGCTCATCCCGTCGGTGGGGAAAAGCCCCGGGGCGATGGCGTTGAAGCGCAGGCCATAGCGACCCCACTCGACGGCGAGGCTCTGGGTCATGTTGTTGATCGCGCTCTTGCTCATGGCCGATGGCACGGTGAAGGGCCCGCCGTTCCAGATCCAGGTGGTCAGGATGGCGAGGAAGTTGCCGCGCTTGCCTTCCTTGATCAGCCGCGTGCCGACTTCGTGCGTGACATAGAAGGTGCCGCGAAAGACGATGTCGGCAATGGCATTGAAGCCGTTGACGGAAAGGTCCTCGGTCCGGCTGATGAAATTCCCCGCGGCGTTGTTGACCACGCCGGTCAGCGCGCCGCCTTCCCAGATGCGGTCGATCATCGCCTTGATCGAATCGTGGCTGCGGATGTCGCAGGCATGGCCCGTCACTTTCCCGCCGTGCCGCCCCATCAGCTCGTCGGCGGTTTCCTGCAGCTTGCCCTCGCGCCGGCCGCAAATGTGGACTTCCGCCCCGAGCTTGAGGAAGGCCTCGGCCATTTCCTTGCCCAGCCCGGTGCCGCCGCCGGTGACGAGGATGCGCTCGCCCGCCATCAGCCCGTCGCGATACATCAGCCTGGCAATATCCATCGCCTTCCCTCCCCTCGATATGTTCGTTTGTTGCGGCGGGGATAGCGGCTCCTTTGCGGCAATGCGAGGCCCCTTGATTGCGCCAATTTTCGGGTTCACGGGCGGCAAGACCCCGTGAGTCATCAGCTCGAGAGAAACCCGCGCCCATGCCAGACTTCGCCCCGCTCGACCGCACCGCCCTGCGCCAGGCCTACCGGATGGAAGAGGAGGCCTGCGTGGCCGAGCGGCTGCGGCAGGCGGCTGCCGCGCAAGGCGTGCATCGCGAGGCGCAGGCACTGGCCGTCAGGCTGATCGAGGATGCCCGCAGCCGCAAGGCGAGCGGGATCGATGCTTTCCTGCAGACCTATGGCCTCGCGACCGAGGAAGGCATCGCGCTGATGTGCCTCGCCGAGGCATTGCTGCGCGTGCCCGACCACGCCACCGCCGACGCGCTCATCCGCGACAAGCTGGGCGATATCGACTGGAGCGAGCACCTGGGCGAAAGCAGCTCCACCTTTGTCAATGCGGCGACTTTCTCGCTGATGCTGACCGGCGAAGTGCTGGATCGGCCGGACGAAAAGCAGCGCGGCATGGGCACTACGCTCAAGCGGACGATCAACCGGCTGGGCGAACCTGTCATCCGCAAGGCGACATTGCAGGCGATGAAGATCCTCGGCGGGCAGTTCGTCTATGGCCGCACCATCGACGAGGCGCTGAAGCGTGCCCGGCCCGAACGCACCAAGGGCATCACCCACAGCTTCGACATGCTGGGCGAAGGCGCGCTGACCTTTGCCGATGCGGAGCGCTATCGCCAGTCCTACGCTGCGGCGATCGCCCGGCTGGCGGCCGAGAGCGACGGATCGATGCGGTCGAGCCCGGGCATATCGGTCAAGCTGTCGGCGCTCTATCCGAGATACGACGTGTTCCACCAGCAGGCGGCAGTCGCGGCGCTGGTGCCGATGCTGCGCGACCTCGCCCTGCAGGCGCGCGCGGCCAACATGCATTTCAACATCGACGCCGAGGAAGCCGAGCGGCTCGAAATCTCGCTCGACATCATCGAGCAACTGGTCGCCGACGACGATCTCTTCGCAGAGGGTTGGGAAGGCTTCGGCATCGTCATCCAGGCCTACCAGAAACGCGCCGCGCCGCTGTGCGACTGGGTGATCAGGCTCGCCCGCCGTCACGGTCGCCGCTTGATGGTCCGACTGGTCAAGGGCGCCTACTGGGACAGCGAGATCAAGCTGAGCCAGGTCGGCGGGTACACGGATTTCCCGGTCTTCACCCGCAAGGTGGCGACCGATGTCAGCTACCTCGGCTGCGCGGCCAGGCTGCTCGAAGCACAGGACGCGATCTATCCTGCATTCGCCACGCACAATGCCTACACCGTGGGCGCGATCAAGGCGCTCGCTGGCAGCATGGCCTCCAGCGGTGGAGAGCCAGGCCAACAGGGCCCCGAGTTCGAGTTCCAGCGCCTGCACGGCATGGGCGAGGAACTTTACGACGCGCTCGCCGCAGCCGAGGGCAATCGCAAGTCCCGGGTGCGCATCTACGCGCCGGTCGGCGTGCACGAGGACTTGCTGGCCTATCTCGTCCGCCGCCTGCTGGAGAACGGGGCCAATTCGAGCTTCGTCAACCGCATGGCCGATGCCGAGGTTCCTGCCGTCGAGCTGGCGGGCGATCCGGTGGCGGAACTCGCCGCGCTCTCCCCGCGCCGCAATCCGGATATCGCGCTGCCCGCCAATATCTTCCCCAATCGCAGGAACAGCGCGGGCGTGGACCTCGCCGATCCCCTGGTGCGCGAACCATTGCTGGCGCGGCTGCATGCGCTGGAGGAGCGTCAATGGCACGCCGGCCCGACCTTCCCGGCAGCGCAGGCAGGCGAGGAAGCCCCGATCACCGCCCCGCAGGATCTTGGCCACACAGTCGGCATTCGCCGCGATGCGACCGAAGGGGAGGTGCGCGATGCCATTGCCCGCGCCGTGACTATCCAGCCGGGCTGGAACGCGCTCGGCGGCGAGAAGCGCGCGTTGCTGCTGGAAGAAGCCGCCGACCTGTTCGAGGCGCACACAGACGAATTTATCAGTCTCTGCCGCCGCGAAGCGGGCAAGACCGTGCTCGACGGGGTGCTCGAAGTGCGCGAGGCGGTCGATTTCCTGCGTTATTATGCCGCCGAGGCGCGGCGCCAGTTTACCGCCCCCACCATCCTGCCCGGCCCGACCGGGGAGGAGAACCGGCTGCACTTGGCGGGCCGCGGGGTCTTCGCCACGATCAGCCCGTGGAACTTCCCGCTGGCGATCTTCATCGGCCCTGCCGCCGCCGCCATGGCCGCCGGCAACACCGTGGTCGCCAAGCCGGCCGAGCAGACCCCGCTGATCGCCGCGCTGGCGGTGCGCCTGTGCCACGAGGCGGGCATTCCGGAGGATGTGTTCCAGCTGCTCCCCGGTACGGGCGACGTAGGCCAGATGATCACCTCCGACCCTCGCCTTGCAGGTGTCGCCTTCACCGGCTCGACCGACACGGCGCGCGCGATCAACCGTGCGCTCGCCGCGCGCGAGGGGCCGATCGCGACCTTCATCGCCGAGACCGGCGGGCAGAACGCGATGATCGTCGACAGCAGCGCGCTGCCGGAACAGGTCGCGCGCGACGTCGTCGCCAGCGCGTTCCAGAGCGCGGGCCAGCGCTGTTCGGCGCAGCGCGTGCTGTACCTGCAGGACGATGTCTACGACCGGATGCTCGAGATCATTCGCGGCGCGTTCGAAGCGCTCTCGATCGGCGATCCGGCGGACTTCGCCACCGACGTCGGCCCGGTGATCGATCCCGATGCACAAGCAGCGCTCGAGCGCCATGTCGCCCGTCGCAAGCAGGGCGGCGCACAGGTCTGGCGGCGCGACCTGCCCGCGTCCGCCGCCCAAGGCTGTTTCGTCGCGCCGACCATCATCGAGATCGAGTCGATCGCGGATCTGAAGCGCGAGAACTTCGGCCCCGTGCTCCATGTCGCCCGTTTCCGGGCCGACCAGCTGGAACAGGTCATTGAGGATATCAATGCCACCGGCTTCGGCCTGACGCTGGGCCTGCACAGCCGGATCGAAGCCACCCGCCGCTTCGTCGAGGCGCGGGCGCGGGTCGGGAACTTCTACGTCAATCGCAACCAGATCGGGGCGGTAGTGGAAAGCCAGCCCTTCGGCGGCGAAGGACTGTCTGGCACGGGGCCCAAGGCCGGCGGGCCGCACTATGTCGCCCGCTTCGCCACCGAGCGCGTGGTCTGCATCGACACGACCGCTGCCGGCGGCAATGCGACGCTGCTGGCAGGATAGGGTTTGAAGGCAGGAAACGGACGGAAAACGGGGGCTTATCATGGACCGATTCGAGCGTTAAGACGCGCGCCCATGGGCCGATACCTCAAGCTTCTCCTCGCCATTTTCGCCTTCGCCTGGTCGGGCGCTGCCGCAGCGGAAGTGAAGATGCACTTCCATTCCTTCGACGGCTCGGTGCTGTTCGGGCGCTATCCCCATGCCTTCGTCGTGCTGGAAGGCACGCTGTCGACCGGCAAGCGGGTGGACGAAAACTACGGCTTCTCCGCGCTCCGCACCACGCCGGCAATCCTCAAGGGTCCGGTGGAACACACGGTCATCTCGGAAAAGCCCAAGACGATCCCGAAGACCAACCGCCACTTCACGTTGACGATCAGCGATGCGCAATACGCGCGGATCAAGCGCGAGATCGAGTCATGGCGCAGCGCACCTGGCAAGTACTACGACCTCGAGACGCGCAACTGCATCCATTTCGTGGGCCGCATGGCGGAGCTGGCCGGACTGAAGGTCAGCTATCCCAAGGACATGCTGCGGCGGCCGAAGAAGTGGCTCAACCACATTACCGCCATCAATCCCGCGCTCGGGGCAAAGCAAATCAAATAGGGGAAATCGGCTAGCATTGCTTGCCGCCCCGGGCACATTGGGGAATCGTGCGGACATGGCGATTCTTTCCGACAAGTGGATCCGCGACAAGGCGATGAACGAGGGGATGATCGAACCCTTCGTCGAGGCGCAGCGG
Source organism: Parerythrobacter aurantius (assembly GCF_045291475.1). NCBI lineage: Bacteria > Pseudomonadati > Pseudomonadota > Alphaproteobacteria > Sphingomonadales > Erythrobacteraceae > Parerythrobacter > Parerythrobacter aurantius. Next base: position 1,583,248 of record NZ_CP147985.1, on the reverse strand, counting down.
CGCGAGGGGTGCATATCCTACGGGCTGTCGAGCTTCGGTTATGACGCGCGGGTGGCGCCCGAGTTCAAGATCTTCACCAATGTCGACAGCGCGGTGGTCGATCCGAAGGATTTTGCCAGCAACAGTTTCGTCGACCGCGAGACCGATGTCTGCATCATTCCGCCCAACAGCTTCGCACTGGCGCGAACGGTGGAATATTTCCGCATCCCCGAGGATGTACTGGTGATCTGCCTGGGCAAGAGCACCTATGCCCGTTGCGGGATCATCGTGAACGTGACCCCGCTGGAGCCGGGCTGGGAAGGCCACGTGACGCTGGAATTCAGCAACACCACCCCGCTGCCGGCCAAGATTTATGCCAACGAAGGGGCGTGCCAGTTCCTGTTCTTGGCTGGCAACGAACGACCCGAGGTGACCTATGCCGACCGCGCAGGCAAATACATGGGCCAGCGCGGCGTTACCCTGCCGCGGCTTTAGCGCTGCGGCCTGACAGGGGGTTACTGCTCTTCCCGGACTAGACGGTCGTCTGTGACCCCGCGCGCCTTCAGCGCCGTGACGAGCGCTTCCTCCATCGGCGGCGGGCCGCACAGGTAGACGATACCGGACAGGTCGACGCCCGCCTGATCGAGATAGTCGCCGTCCACCATGCCGGAGTGTAGGCCCGGCGCCTGTTCGTCGGTCAGGACAAGGTCGAGATCGAGCCCGGGCATCGCCTCCAGCTCCTCGCGAAGGATGATGTCGTTTTCGCGCTCGTTGGAGAAGATGAGGCGATATCCCTCGAGCGTTCCATCCTTCTCCTGGCGGGCACGCAGGATGGCGATAAAGGGGGTGATCCCAGCCCCGCCGGCAATGATCGTGCCCGGTCCCTTGTCCTCGATCGCGCCCCACGGATCCTCGATGATAACCCGGTCGCCTGGCTCCATTTGGCCGATCTGCTCGGTGACGCCTGAATGGGACGGGTAGGACTTGATGACGAATTGCAACCGCTCTTCGCCGGGAAGCGAAGCGAAGGTGAAGGGCCGCTGCTCGCCGCGCCATCCGTCGCGGTCGAGCGCCAGATCGGTGGCCTGTCCGGGTCGGAAGTCGAAGCCCTCAGGCCGGTCGAACGTCAGTTCGTTGACGTTGTGCGTGACCGGGCGAATGGCCTTGAGCGTGAGGGTATGCGGCATCGGGGATTGATCCTGTCGTTACGTTCCCACCCCGCTATCCGAACGGTCGGAAAACCGGCGCGGTTCCCGGCCGGGGCGAGGCCTGTCGACACGGACACAGGAAACCGGATAGAGCGACCAAGGGAGGCATACCGCATCATGGAAACCCCGCTGTTCGACCAGTGGCGCGCCCGGTCGCCGCATTACGACGAAACGCATGAGGCCGTGTGCCAGAGCGTGCGGAGCTTCGTCGCCCGCGAGATCATGCCGCATGTCGCGGAATGGGAAGCGGCAGGCGAATTGCCGCGCGAGCTGCATCGCAAGGCCGCCGAAGCGGGGGTGATCGGCATGGGCTACCCTGAGCATCTGGGTGGCAGCGGGACGATCGAAGAAGGCGGCTTCGATATCTTCCACTCGCTGGTCCAGTCGGAGGAAATGTGCCGGCCAGGCGCGGGCGGCATACCCGCCTCGCTGCTGACCCACGGTATCGGCCTGCCGCCGATCATCGCCATGGGCAGCCCCGAATTGCAGCAGCGGATTGCGCCCGCAGTGCTGAGCGGCGAGAAGATAATATGCCTCGGCATCACCGAGCCGGACGGCGGATCGGATGTCGCCCAGCTCCGCACCCGGGCCGAGCGGCGCGGCGACCATTATGTGGTCACCGGCGAGAAGACCTACATCACCAGCGGCATGCGGGCCGACTACATAACGCTCGCCGTTCGCACCGGCGGCGAGGGTATGGGCGGCGTCTCGCTGCTGCTGGTCGAGATGGACCGGCCCGGCGTTGCCCGCACGCCGCTGGCCAAGATGGGCTGGCACGCCTCGGACACGGCGACGATCCATTTCGACGCGGTCGAGGTCCCGGCAAGCAATCTGATCGGGCCGGAGAACCAAGGCTTCGGCGGGATCATGCGCAATTTCAACGGCGAGCGGCTGGGCATGGCCCAGCAGGCGGCGGCCTACTCCCGGCTCTGCTACGAAGACGCGCTCGACTGGGCACGGCAGCGCGAGACCTTCGGTCGGCCGCTGGTGACGCGCCAGGCTATCCGCCACAAGCTCGCGCGGATGTTGCAGATGATCCAGGCGACGCAGGCGATGATCGACCATGCCGCCTGGACCGTGAAGACCGGCTGCGCCTTCCCCGGCGACTTCGCCCTGCTCAAGGTGCAGGCGACCCAGACCATGGAATATTGCGCGCGCGAGGCCTGCCAGATCATGGGCGGCGCCAGCTTCATGCGCGGCGGGCGGGTGGAGCGGATCTACCGCGAGGTGCGGGTGATGGCGATCGGCGGCGGCTCGGAGGAGATCATGTACGACCTTGCCAGCCGGCAATTCCGCTTCTGACAAGGGAACGCTTTGACTCCCGTTTCAGGAACACCCATTACCTGACTCGTCACCCCGGACTTGATCCGGGGTCCCGCTTTTATTGAGAGCATCCCTGAAGATCAGCGGGACCCCCGCTTTCGCGGGGGTGACGGAAAGAGGATGGCTTATGTCTGACCGCGAATTCGATATCATCGTCTACGGCGCCACCGGCTACACCGGACGGCTGGTCGCCGAGCATTTCGTCCGCCACTATGGCGGCAAGCCCGATGCGCCCAAGTGGGCGATGGCAGGCCGCAGCCTGGCCAAGCTGGAGGAAGTTCGCGACGAGATCGGGGCGCCTGCCTCGACGCCGTTGGTGGTCGCCGATGCCTCGGACCCCGAAACGCTGACGGCGATGTGCCGCCGGACGAAGGTCGTGCTGACCACCGTCGGTCCCTACCAGCTCTATGGCGACGAACTGGTCGCCGCCTGCGTTGCCACCGGCACCGACTATGCCGACCTGTGCGGCGAACCGGGCTGGATGCGCGAGAAAATCGACCAGCACCACGAAGCGGCCAAGACCAGCGGCGCGCGTATCTGCTTCTCCAGCGGGTTCGATTCGATCCCCTTCGATCTCGGCGTGCTGATGCTGCAGAAGGCCTCGCAGGAAAAATTCGGCAAGCCCTGCAGCCGCGTCAAGGGCCGCGTGCGGGCGATGGCTGGTACCTTCTCGGGCGGGACCGCTGCCAGCCTCACCGCCACGGTCAAGGCGGTGGCCAAGAACCCCAAGCTGATCCCGATCCTCTCCAGCCCCTTCGGGCTGACGCCGGGCTTCGAAGGGCCGAACCAGCCCACCGGCCTGATTCCCGAATACGACGAGGACACCGGCAAGTGGGCCGCGCCTTTCATCATGGCGACGATCAACACCAAGAACGTCCACCGCACCAATTTCCTGCTCGGTCATCCCTATGGCGAGAACTTCAAGTACGACGAGATGATGCTGACCAGCCCCGGCGAGGCCGGCAAGGCTGCGGCCAATGCGGTCGCTGAAATGCTCAAGAACCCCTTCGGCGCCAAGCCGCCAAAGCCGGGCGAAGGCCCGACGAAGGAACAGCGCGAGCAGGGTTTCTACGACGTGCTCTTCATCGGCAAGACCGGGCTTAACGACGAGGAGGTACGCCTCGGCGTCAAGGGCAAGTACGATCCCGGCTACGGCTCGACCAGCCGGATGCTGGCCGAGACCGGCATGGCCCTGCTCGATTGCACCGCCGGGGGCGGTGTCGGCACTGCCGGGGCGTTTCTCGGCGAAGACCTGGTCGAACGCCTCGAAGCCAATGCGGAAATCAGCTTCGAGGTCGAAAGCTAGAAGCTGAAGCGGACGCTGGCCTGGATATTGCGTCCGGCCAGCGGTACGAATTCCTTGGTGAAGCTGGAGTGGCGGCGGCCTGTCACGTCGAGCAGGTTCTCCGCCTTCAGCAGCAGCGTCACGTTATTGTCGCCGCGCAGCGGCCGCCAGGCGACCGAGGCGTTGACGAGGGTAAAGCCGTCGGTCGCGGTTTCGAACGGCGCGGTCCTCTCCTGCCCGTCGAACCATTCGACCTCGCCGCGCAGGTTGAACGCCTCGAAATCGGCCTCCAGCGCGCCCAGCAGGCTGAGCGGCGGGATGCGCGGCAGCGGCGTACCGTCGGACAATTCGGCCCGGACGTATTCGCCGCGCAGGTCGGCCGTCAAACGCAGCGGGCCGGTATCGACCAGCGGGAATTTCACCTCGCCTTCAACGCCCCAGTAATCGACATCCGACTGCAGGTACTGGAACACGGGCAGGTCGTCTTCCTCGAGCCCGGTCTCGCTGAGATAGATGTAGTCGTCGAACCAGTTCTTGAATGCAGCCACGCTGATGGTGGCAGCGCCGATGCGCCCGCGGACAAAGGCCTCGACGCCCCAGGCGCTTTCCTTGCCCAGCGTGACGTCGCCGATTTCGAAAGCCTGCGTCGCGATATGCGGACCGTCGGAGAACAGTTCCTCGGCGCTCGGCGCGCGCTCGGCGCGGCTGCCGTTGAGGCCGAAGCGCAGGCCGCCGCTTGTTTCGTGGGCGATGCCGATGGCACCGGACAGCGTATCGAAGCTGCGCTCGACATCGAGGGTGGGCGCGCGGACATCGGTCATCTCGTATCGTCCGGCCAGTTCGAGGTGGACCGGTCCGGCCTCGAATTCCTGCAGCGAGAAGATCGCGAACTGGTTGGTCACGTTCTTGGGCACATAGGCTTCGGCACCGAAAGCGTCGAAATCGCGGGTATAGTACTGGATGCCGGTCGAGCCGCCCCAGCCGCCCTTGCGGTTCTGCACCAGTTCGGCGCGTCCCTCGATGCCCTGGACGTCGAAGACCGTGCCGACTTCGTCGCCTTCGAATTCGGTATGCGTATAGTCGCTGAAGCCGGCGCGGGTCACGAGTTCGCCGAAAAACCCGTCACCGAGGTCGAGCGAGCCGCGCATATCGGCACGGAATTGCTCGAGGCCGATCGAAACCGTTTCTTCGCCTTCCTCCTCTTCGCCGCCTTCTTCGCCGTGGTGGCCGGCGCCGGGGCGAATCGGGATGCCGTAGGTGCTGTCGTACCAGCCGATGGCGAAGCCGAGGTTGCTCTCGCCGGCGAACAGGGTGAGGCCGGCATTGGCTGTCCAGGTTTCGGTAGCCGTCCCGGGCACGGTGCCGCGCTGTTCCGCCGCTTCGCGCAGTTCGGCTGCTTCCTCGAATTCGCCCTCGGCCTCTTCCTCCGCGGCATCGGCCAGCAGGTCCGCGCGCAGTTCGGGCGCCACGGCATAGCCGGGTATCTCGAGATCGTTGGTGGTGCGATAGGATCCGCTGGCGTGGAAGGCGAACATCGATCCCACGGGCAGGTCGACCGACAGGCCGCCTTCACGCGCGTCGAGCGCGGTATCGGCGCGCAGCAAGGCGTCGATATGGATCTTCTCGTCGGGCATGCGGCGCGGGATGCGCTTGTCGATCACGTTGACAGCACCGCCGATGGCCTGGCTACCGAACAGCAACACGGCAGGGCCGCGCAGCACGTCGACCCGCTCCGCCGTCAGGGGATCGACGGTGACAGCATGGTCGACCGAGGTATTGGAGGCATCGATCGAGCCGATGCCGTCGACCAGCACGCGCACGCGGTCCCCCTGGAACCCGCGCAGGACCGGCCGCGAGGCACCGGGGGCGAAACCGCTCGCCGTCACGCCGGGGAGCTTGACCAGCGTTTCGCCGATATTGGCCTCAAGCGACCGCTGCAGTTCGAAACCTTCGACCACCGACGTGCCGGCAAGCACGTCGAGCTGGGTTAGCCCCGCCGCGGTGACGACAATCTCCTCGCCCTCGCCCGTACGGCGATTGTGCAGATCGTCATCGGGCTGTGTCGCCGCGGGATCAGCTGACGGCGCGGACTGCGCCAGCGCCGGCTGCGCGGCCAGGGCCGTGGCGAAGGCAAGGGAGGAAACGGCGAGACGGCGTGCAGTGGCGTTGGCGCGCATGGCGTAGTCTGGTCCTTCATTCGCGTTTGACGAGCTTGCATCACGCGGCGCCTTGGACGCCAGGTGATGTTACACTGTTACATGATGAGCGCCGCCTTCAGCACCAAGGACGTGCGAAGGCAAGCGAAAACTCGACCGGGCGAGCATGCGCAGGGACAAACGACAAATCGGGAGAAATGGAGCGGGCGAAAGGATTCTGACGGAAACATACAAATTCGCGAGGATAAGCGTGTAGTATGTTTTCTTTCTATTTTTCAGAACATTATCAAACTTGCAGGAGTGTACGGAGGTCCACCTGGACAGCTTTGATATGCGACGAGGAGCGAAAACGGCCTCACTTCCGCCCACAGCGATCCTCACCGCGAGTGTCAGATCCACCAGATCTATGGTGTAAACGAAAAACCGCCGGAAGGGCTGGCACCCTTCCCGGCGGCAAAATTCATAGCGTCACGGCTATCCTTTGCTTCTACGCGATGGTCGAATCGGGTGCAAGGGCAAACCTTGCCGGAGGTGCCAAATGAGCGTCTCCCTTACTCACGGGGGTTTGCCTGATGGCGTCACCATCTACAAACTCTCCGATCTCATCACAGAAATCGCGCCTGGCACATGCAAAGAAGAGCGGCTCTCGGCAACGGCGGTTCGCATTCTGCAATACTTCATTCGAGCATGCCGACAATCCGACTTCGAATCCGGCAAAATCTGTGGGACTTGGGAGCAGCCACAAAGCATCTCAGCTTCCCTGCGCATCTCGACCAAGGTCCTGCACAATGCCGAAGCGGAACTGCTCGAAGCCGGCTTTATAGAGCGTACTCACACTCCGCATGCCAGACGCAGCGGCAAGCGTCACAATGGCAATATCGTCGCGCTTGCGGGGATCAGTCTTCGCCCGCTGATCGATGGCTGGACCAAATGGCAGGCGCGGCGCGAAGCGATCGAACTGCAGGCTAGCGCGGTATTCTGCCTCAAGCAGGAAGTTACGGCGCTCAATCGAGAAGTCCGGGCCTCTGATAATCCGGAAGCACTCGAGCGGGCGAGCGAGATCCTGCCGCGCGGCCGCGTCTCTCGCATCAACGATGTCGAGAAGCTGGAAGCATTGAGGAATGCGCTTGAAGCTCTCTTGGTACTGCTGGAACTTCCCTCTGGTGCAACGAAATCTTCCGACCAGACGGAAGAAATCGTTACACCCAACATACCTGAATCAAACTCTGCGAAAAACTGTAGCGGCGCTCGTTGCGGCAGAGGTGATAATGATCGTGCGACAAAGGTCACGCCCGCGTTGGTCGCTCGAATTGCTACTTCCGACTATCAAAGCATCCTTCCTCAAGGACGACCACCGAGCTGGCACGACCTTGTCGATGCATCAGCCACGATATGCCGCTGGCATGGCATTTCAGAGGCTACATTCGGTCAAGCATGCGAGAGGCTGGGACGCGAGCGCGCAGCGGTCTGCATCGTGATCATCGATCGCAATGCCCGATTGCCTGGCGAGCATCGCTATCGAGCCCGATCAGTTCGAAAATGCCTGGCTGGACTGCTGCGCAACCCCACTGGCCTCTTGCCGATGCTCAGGGCGGCACAAGGCTACCCAGAGGGGATATTGGGCGAAGGTTCGTTCACACCAGAACCGTCTGGCCAAGATGATCACGGCAGCTTCGGGAAGCTTGCCTCCGCCTCCTTGGCGAAGCTCGCGAAAGGGTACGCAACATGACTCCTTCGAAGCTCGAAGGTCTTTGGCATGCCTTGCAAGACGGCAATCCTTGGTGGCCAACATACCATCCCCGGCGAACAGATGTTCTGAGCTGGCGGCATGCTGCCGCGATCCTGCTGCGCGAGGTCGATCCAGAGCCGATATTTGCAGCTCTGCCCGCGCTGTTCGAGGCGATCTACGATCAGACCGCCGACGCCATTTGTGAGCGGCTGTCAGGCACCGAAGATCGGTTGACCTGGGCGATCTGGCACGACGTCTGGCTGGAGCATTTCGACAGTTGGAATGACCCAATACGGCAGCTGGTCGAGCAGCATTGCGTTGGCCCGGATGCGATGCTTCTGGGTGAAATGTTCACTCGGGTTGATGGGGCATCCTTCTGCGATTTCGTGCTCGATGCATACGATCGCGTCCTTATCAACCGCGCCGCATTCCAAGCTGCCTTGAATGAAGAGCCGCCACTGATCTTGAATCTGATCGGTACGGGATGGCCCTTTGAGCGGCTCGCCTATGGCTTTTACCAGCGTTGCTGCAGCGAACTGGACCAAGAGCCGGAAACAGCACCTCAGCCAATGTCGGCCCTCGATCTCAATCGCGCCGGTCACCCGAATGTCTATCGGGAGAATGCGGCATGAGTCAGGTCAGAACGCCCACGCGAATGTTCCGGCCGTTCGGCCGGCTGCGCCCCACCGGAAATCCAAGAAGACTTCGAAATGCCTCAAACTCGCTCGCCCGGACTCCGGAGGACGAAAATAGAGTTTCACACTCCATGCAGGTGGCCTGCTTTCGGTGGAGCGGACAAACCCACGGAAAACGGTGCCATACGGGTCAAGTAACGTTTTGTAGTTGGTTGCGGAAAGCTGGCTCTGTCATACTTGCGGTCTGCAGGTGTCCTGTAGAACCGCCATATATCAGATACTTAAGGAATACAGAGACTTCGCGGCCGTCCCTCTCGCCGGGAGGTCCTTATGGCGAAGACTGAACAGCTCCACACCTCTGTTTCTGTCGAGATTTACACCCGCTTCAGTGGTATCGCGGCCGAGCGGAGTCTCTCGAACGCGGCTTTACTTCGCGACCTCGCCGAGGAGCTGGTTGAGGCCTATGACGCCGGGCGAGCGATCTTCCAGAAAACAGCTGCCCCACGGCTCGACACGACTGTAAGCGGCCTGATTCATCAGCTCAAAGAACTCGTGATCGAAATGGACCGGGCACAGGCCGACAACGTCCGGATGCAGCATAAACTTCACGAGAAATGGAATGGTGGTGAAGAAGCCAACCGTCTCGCGCAGCAGCGGCTCATCGCCGAGTTTCGAAAGCAGGACGAAGCCAGTCTTTCGCCTTTCCTGACCAAGACCGAGGAGTTGCTGGCCGCATTCGAAGAGCTCGAGCCGAAACTTTTCGAAGCGCTTGAAACGCGCCTCACCCAGATCGCCGATCAACTGGCCAAGACGATTGAGCTGGCGAGCGAGCCCCGGGAAATGCGCGGGCTTTATCTCGGTGACAATCGGATGCTTTCGCTTAAATTCCTTTCTTCGTGCGGAGGATTGCTGCTGGCCCTCGGATTGATGATCGGGCTTGTGCTGCCAGGGCTCTTTAATGGGTGGTCTGTCTGGCAGGCTTCAAAACTGATCGACAGCCCCTCTCAGATGTGCCGTTTGATTGAGCGCGAATACGGCCGCAATGACTGCCAGCTTCCTGAGTCAGAGCGCGAACTCGGCCTTCGTGTCATCGCACATGAGGATCGGCAATGATCCATGTTGCGCCAGTTTCGGGCGGTGCGGCTGCGGTCGAATATTACACCGCCGACAATTACTACACGTCCGACCAATCGCTCGATACCAGCGAATGGCTTGGCAAAGGTGCTGAGACGCTGGGACTGAGTGGTTCGGTCGACAAGGACACGTTCGCGGCCGTCATCGAAGGCAGGCTGCCCGACGGTTCGGAAATCCGGGCCAAGGACGGATTTCACCGGCCTGGCGACGAACTCCACTTCAGCGTCTCAAAGTCTGTGTCACTTATGGCGCTCGTTGGCGGCGACAAGCGCCTGATCGAAGCGTTCAAGGAGTCCGCGAAGGTGGCCCTGAAATGGGCCGAAAAGAACGTGGTAGAAGCGCGGGTCTGGGACAACGAACTGGGCACCGCTGTGCCCGAGCGCACGGGCAACCTCCTTGTCGCGAGTTTTCTGCACGATGTGAACCGTAACATGGAGCCCCACCTCCATATTCACGGCGTCGGCATCAATGCGACCCAGACCGCTGACGGCAAGTGGCGAGCGGTCCACAACCCTGAATTTTACCGCGCTCAGCATGTGATGAGCGCGGTGCATAACGCCGAAATGCGCGCGAGGGTCGAGGCGCTCGGCTATGAAACTGTTCCCGCGAGGGAGGCGGTCGATGGAGCATTCGAGATCAGGGGTGTTTCCCGCGAAGTGATTGAAGCCTTTTCGACCCGGCGCGCTGAGGTGGTGGCCGAAGCCGAAAAGGATGGTCGAAGCAGCGCCAGAGAACTTGAACTTGCTGCTCTCGCGACGCGCAAGGGCAAGGATGCGGACCCGGACATAGCGGGTCAGAAAGAGCGGTGGGAGAAAACGGCAAAGCGTGTTGGCTTTGATCCCAAACCTCTGATCGACAAAGCTCTGGCGCGATCCAGCGCCGAGCAGACTGTCTGGACCCGGCTTGTGGCCGGCATTCGCGGGATCGGCGCCAAGGGCATGGCGATTGCCAGCGCTATGGGGCTGACCCCGAAGGATAAAGACCCATTGGTCCCGGAGAGGCTTGGCCGGCTTGATCCCAAAGCGTTTGCGGCAGCACAAGCGGTCGCCTCAGCTGCGCGCGAATTGGGTGAGCGCGAGGCAGCTTTCAGTCGCAATGATTTGATCCGCCATTCGCTTGAGCGCCAGGGACCATTTACCGTCGAAGCCATTGAGGCGCGTATCGAGCAACTTCAGCAACGGGGTCTTTTGCTTGGCAGCGGCCCGGCCGATCGCGACCGGATGCTTACCACGCAGCAGGCCATGGTGATGGAGAACAAGGTCGTTGCTTTGGCGCAAGCGGGAAAGGACAGCGTTGAGCCCATCGCAGAGCGGGATGGTGTGGTTGCGCGCCTGCAGGAACAGGCGCGGGCCATAGGCCTGCGACGCCTCAATCAGGGTCAGGAAAAGGCCGGGGCCGATATTCTGACGAGCAAAGATCGCGTGCATTTGGTTCAAGGCGGCGCTGGTGTCGGGAAGTCAGCCGCATTGGCTCCGGTTGCCGCCATTGCGCGGGAGGAAGGGCGAAATGTGGTGGCGCTGTCTCATGTGGGGCGCATTGCGCGTGAGTTTGGGGAGAAAACCGCAGCTCCGGCATCCACTGTGGATGGCTTTCTGGCCCGGTATGCGCGGGTTCTCGACGGAAGTGCAAGCGTCGAAAGGGGGGCGGAGGCGCGGGAGGAATTGAGGGGCACGCTGGTGATGGTAGACGAGGCGAGCCAGATCGGTACGGATCGGCTCGCACGTCTGATCGATCTCGCCAACCGGATGGATGTCGGCCGGCTCGTCCTGGCGGGCGATATCAAGCAGCTACCGGCCATCGAGGCGGGCAAGCCGTTCGCCCAGCTTCAAGATCAGGATTTAGGCAGGAGCGACATCGCTGAGAACCTGCGCGCGCAGACGCCGCAGATGCAAGCGCTCAATCGTGCGCTGGGGGATGGTGACATCGATCAGGCTTTCAAGGAGCTAAAAGCAGCGACCATCGAGGTCGCGCCTGGAGATATACCGAAGACTGCTGCTACCATGTGGGCCGAGCTACCGAAGGATCAGCGCGACAGTACCGTCCTCCTTGCCGCAGGTCGCGCCATGCGAAGCGCGGGCAATGCGGAGGCGCAGAAGGCATTGGCTGCGCGGGGCGAGCTCGGTGCGAACAGTATCCGCCTCGATGTACTCGACCGGGTAACCATCACCCGCGAAGGCGCACGCCAACTCAAAGGCTATCACGAAGGTCGCGTGGTCGCATTCCAGACGAACTTGCCGAGCCAAAAGTTCCAGCGCGGTGAGCGCGGCGAGGTCGTCGACGTCTCAGATGGCAAGGTCGAGCTGCATATGGGCGATGGTGAGCTCAGAACACTCGATCCCTCGCGACTCCCCGCCAATCTCAAGCACGATGCGGTCACGATCTTCGAATGGAAAAGCATCGCCCTTCACGAACAGGACCGCATTCGCTGGACCGCGAAGGACGGCGAACGTGGGTTGCTCAACGGCGATATTGCCCATGTCGAGCGCATCGATGGCGGCAAGGTCACGATAAAGGAGGGCGATGGCAAGCTGTACCAGCTGCCGCAAGGTGACCCGATGCTCGAGCGGCTCGATCTCGCCTATGCAATCAACGTGCATGTCGCTCAGGGCATGACCGCCAGGGATGGCATCATCATGATGTCCGAGCGCGAACGTGCGCTCAACAGCACGGCCTCTTTTCTGGTCGCAGTCACCCGCATCGCCGAGCACGCTACGTTGGTGACCGACAATCCCGATCGTGTGCAGCGCCAGGTCGAGACCAGGACCGGCGAGAAAATCAGCGCGATGGACATCTCGCAGGCCAAGACCAGATCGCCCGACCACTATCCCGGCTTCAAGGAAGACCTTCAGAAGCTCTCAGACAAGCTCGGCCCCGAATACGCGATGGCCGTCCTCCAGAACCGCGAGCGCGACATTACGCTCGAAAAGCCCCCATCGCGCAGCGGCATCAGCCGCAGCCAGGACGAGCTCATGCGCGACCGCGAACGCGATTTGGAGCGTGCGCGAGATTTGGAACGCGGACGCTGAACATGGTCACATCCGAATGTGCCCACACTCTTACATGTGAACATGAGGACCATCGCGCATGACAACAACACCACATCCGAACACCCGCACCGTCGCTATCGTCAGCCAGAAAGGCGGTGCGGGAAAGACGACGCTGGCGATCCACCTTGCCGCCGCTGCGACCAGAGCAGGTCAGATCAGCCTTGTGATCGACACCGACCCGCAGGCCAGCGCCTCGCAATGGGCCGAATGGCGGCAAGGCGTGCCACCCGAGATCATCGACAGCGCGCCACCGCGCATCGCCTCGAAAATCGAAGCTGCATCTGAGCAAGGCGCCGAGTTGATCGTCATCGACACACCGCCCCATGCCGATCTTGCAGCCAGCAAAGCCGTCGATTGCGCGAACCTTGTTCTTATACCGTGCCGTCCCAGCGCGTTCGATCTCGCCGCAATGAGAACGACCATCCGCCTGGTCGAACTGCTCGCCAAGCCGGCCTTTGTTATATTTACCGCCGGCCCGCCCAATGCTCCGCTGATCTACGCCGATGCGAAGGAATTGGTTGCAGGATTCGGGGCGCAGACCTGCCCGGTCATCCTGCCCGACCGCGCAGCCTATCGTCATGCGGTCGCAGGCGGCCATACGGTCTTCGAGATAGATCTCGGCGGTAAAGCAGCGGTCGAAATCGAACAGCTTCACATTTGGGCATGTGAACAGCTGAACATTTCCACACGCGAACTGGAAAGGATGTCCGCATGAACCGCTTTGCCAATCTTGCTGACAAGCAACCTAAGGACGATGCGACGACCGAACCCGTGACGCCTGCAACTCAACCCCAGACCCCTCCAAGCCGGGTCGGGCGTAAGGCGATTTCGGGCTATTTCTCACCTCAACTCTCGCTGGCCATGCACACCTGTGCGCGGCGCAATGGCTTCAGTTTGCAGGACCTGATGGCCGAAGCCTTCGACGATGTCCTTCGCAAATATGGCGAAAGCCCGATCGGATCGTAGAAGGAGAGACTATGAACCCCCTTAAACAATCGCGGTGCGCCGCGCGCATCGAGTTTTTGATGCTTCGATACCAGCTCGCGGCGCTCCTTGTTACCTCGGCGCTTTTGCTGAGCCCACTTGCGATATCGCCATTTATCGGCGGCCCGATGGCATCGGCTATCTTCGCGTCTGTCACGGTTGCCCTGGCGTTCCTTGCCCAAGGGCAAATCGCAAAACGTCTGTTCATGGGGCCGCCCGCCAGTGCAGAGCTGATCCGTGTAGCACGTGACATGCTGCCGTTGGCCTGTCGCAACAGGTTCGACCACGAGGTTGCCGGCGAGCTCCAGACTCGGCGGACGCCGCTTTCGGCCTGGCGCGTTGTCGACCTGCATCGATCCGTTCGGCGGAAGTGGCGCAACGCGCACAACAGTGATGTGGCTCTTCGCGAGCAACATCTCACTGCGCAGATCACGGAGGTGCGTGACTGAAAGTGGGCCGGAAGCCGCCAGTCCGCTTCGAGGCTTGAAAGCGAGGAAAGCTGCCTTTCTGCAGCCGACCCTATTGCGGACGTTTCGATCCGCTAATTGCAGGCTTGAAAGCAGACGCTTGACCTGAACCAGTCACCGCGCAAAGATTATGCCATCGACTGAGTGGCAACTAGGGTTCCGGGCGACAACGCCGCTGGACCGAGCGTTGCGAAAACCGAGGCCGGTGGTCTCGGCTGCACCCGAGGGACAAAAGCCCAGAGGCGGAGACGTCGAGTAAGGGATCGCCGATCCTGCTCGAGGAGTGCCGCATGTCTGTGTTTGCTTTGTTGCTTGTCGTCGTTGCCGCCTTCACCCACGCTACCTGGAATCTGCTTGCCAAGAAGGCAGCATCCGTCGGCGCACCGTTCGTTGCCGCCTACACCGGCTTCGCCACGTTGATCTATGCGCCCGCTGCGGCTTGGGCGATCGCACGCTTTGGCTTTCCAATGACAAGGCAGGTCGTCATCTGCATCGTCGCGAGCGGCATCCTTCATCTTGCCTACAGCCTCGTATTGCAGCGTGGCTATCAGGTGGCGGACTTGTCGGTCGTGTACCCTGTCGCGCGAGGCACTGGACCGATGCTGTCCGCACTTGGCGCGTTTACTTTGCTTGGAGAGCACATAACTGTCGGTGCAGTTACCGGGCTCTTCGCCGTAGTCGGCGGCATCGTCATGCTGGCGACGGGCGGGCGAATTACGCGTCTTGCTGATCCCGCTGCCCGCACAGGGGTGGCTTGGGGTGGCGCGACGGGTACAATGATCGCGGGCTATACTGTCGTCGACGGATGGGGAACAAAGGTGCTCGGTATCAATCCCATCCTCCTCGACTGGTGCGCGAACACTGTGCGGCTGCTTTTCCTGCTACCCACCGTTCTTCGCGACTGGCCCGGTTTTCGTAAACGCCTGACCGGCTATTGGATGCTGGCCGCTGCTGTCGGGTTCCTCGCGCCGCTGGGCTACATCCTTGTCCTAACGGCCCTCCAAATGGGCGCGCCGTTGCATGCCGTGGCGCCTGCGCGTGAAATGTCGATGATGGTCGGGGCGCTGCTCGGCGTGATCATGCTTGGCGAGAAGATGACACTCGCCCGGCTTGGAGGCTGTGCACTCATCATTGCAGGCGTCGTGCTGTTGGCTATATGATCGAGTAGCCCCGTGCCTCGTCACATGTCCGCTTTTATTTCGGGGTTACCATAACCGGACATTCCGCTCCCGACCCCAATTGCGGACAATAAGGCCCTAAGCGGCTTGGCCTCAAACCTGTCACCTCTTAAAACGCTAGTTGCGCAAACACCTGATTTTTGTCCGCGTTGCGGAAACTGACGTGTTGGGGGGCAAATGACGGCGAAGCTTTCGCGTTTCAAATTTGCGATGGCCGCATCGGTTCTGATGGTAATCTGGGCCGTACTCGTCACCCTCGCGCCGCTGGCCGGAATTGGCGGAATGAAAATCGAGGGGACCGGCAGTGATGCGTTCGTCGATGCCGCGCGCGAAGAAGCGAGGGACCATCGTGGCAATCTTGCGCTCGTCCTGATCGAGGACGGTAGGGTCGCTCATTTGCACACGATGTCGATCGGCGAACCGGTTTCCGGCGACACCTTGTTCCAGATGGCTTCGGTCAGCAAATGGGTAACGGCCTGGGGCGTGATGACGCTTGTCGAAGCCGGCAAGATCGATCTGGATGCTCCCGTTTCGCGTTATGTCAAACGCTGGAAACTCCCTCGCCGTGATTATCCGAACGAGCAAGTCACCGTGCGACGATTGTTGAGCCATACTGCTGGTCTGACCGACGACTTGGGTTATTGCGGATTCTCACCGTACGCGAAGCTGCAATCGATCGAAGAGTCCTTGACGAAAGCTGCCGACGCCTGCCCGTTACGAACTGGCGCGGTACGCGTTGGCGAGGAGCCCGGCTCTTGGCGTTACTCGGGTGGAGGTTACACCCTCCTTCAACTGATGATCGAAGAGGTTTCAGGGGAGCCGTTCGCAGACTACATGGGACGTGCGGTCCTAAAGCCGCTCGGCATGGAGCGATCGACCTTTCGGACGGGCGCCGCTGGCGCTGCGGACGTTGCCGAGTTCTTCGATTCCGATGGTGCAGCTGCCCCGCACTACCGCTACACGGCAGCGGCGGCGGCATCGCTCTATTCGTCAGCGAACGACATGGCGCGCTTTGCTCAAGCGCATATCGAGGGTTCCGCGGGAGAAGCGCCTGGTCGGGGTGTGATCTCGCCGGGTCTGCTCGTATCCATGCGCGTGCCCGAAGCGAAATTGCTGGGATCTCCTCATTGGGGTCTCGGATTGCAGCTCTTTGCGACAAGCACCCGTGGAGGCTTCATCTATGGTCACAACGGGGGCAATCTGCCTGCGGTCAACAATACCGTCCGCATCGAGGCTGCGACGGGCGATGCGATTGTCGCCTTGTCAACGGGCGGCAAAGCCATCGCTTCGAAGCTGGGCGGCGAATGGACCTCTCAGCGACGTGAGGCGGTAACCCCTGCCATGATCTACGGCACGGCACTGCGGCTAACCAATCCGATGGAAGCGCTCTTGCCTGCGCTCTGGATCGTCGGCGGATGGGGGATCATTCTGGCGATCAGTCTCTGGGTCCGCCGTCGAAACTCTTCGCGCCATCCTCGCGCTGCGTAGCGAAACCGGGCCGCCGGCCGCTTCACCCTTCTCTTCACCGAAAGCAGCCAGTCCGCAAACCACCCTAATTGCGGTCAGTTGATAAACCTCCGCGCCCGCCTGAAAGCGGTCGGCCAGTGGCGCCGGCCGACCGCGGCTTAGGTCAGATTTCGGTACGCTCCGCCAGCAGAAGGGCGTCTTCAACGTCGACGCCCAAATAGCGCACGGTGTTCTCGATTTTCGTGTGGCCGAGCAGTATCTGGATAGCTCGGATGTTGCCCGTGGCGCGGTAGATCATCGCGGCCTTAGTCCGCCGAAGCGAGTGCGTTCCGTACTCGGACTTCCTCAGACCAATTGCTGTCACCCACTCGTCTACAAGCCGTGCATACTGGCGCGTGCTCATGTGGCCGACGTGGTCGATCCTACTTGGAAAGAGGTAGTCGGTGATCGTCCCGCAGCGTCGCTCCAAACATGAAAGCAACGTTGCACGAACATCCGCAGTCAATTCAAACTGGACCGGGCGATTGGTTTTCTGCTGAATCACGATTGCCCGGGTGCGGACGTCCGACCCCGCCACGATGTCGCCGATCTTGATCTTGACCAGGTCGCAACCTCTCAACTTGCTGTCGATAGCGAGATCGAAGAGTGCCTTGTCTCGCAGTCGGCCCTCTCGATCGAGATGGAAGCGGATCGCCCAGATTTGCTTTTGTGTTAGCGGTCGCTTCGTGCCAACGGTCTTGCCAGCATTCCATGCCGCACGGGCCTGCATAGCGGGGTCAAATCTCGAGTAACCCATTTTCGTTCTCCTGGGCCTTGATTGGCCATTAGGGGAACGGTCACAGCCTGGCGGCTTCTGGGCCGGTTGCGGCCTGTCCGGTCTTGGAATTCAACCGCGGGAAGCTGCCGTTCCGCAAGCCGACCCCTAACCTGCCGTATGCTTATCGTCTTGGTGCATTTCGCAGCCGATGGTGAATTTTGTTCACTCATTGCTGATAACGCGATTTTGAACAATGGTTTGGCCAACATCGTGTCCGATGAAGTTGCCAATGAAGGGGACGGGGTTAGGACTGTTGTTCAGACTGCGCAGAAGCATCAAGGTGGCGCTGACCCTGGCGATCGGCTCGGGCGTGGCGGTGCGGCTTGCGACTATAGTGACTGCGCTTGCCGAAGGTAATCCGGATCACCTGCTCGCCTTCCCGCTGGCCCTGATCTTCCCGGCAATCCTTGCTGGCTTGCTGCTCGCCATGCCCGCAACCCGCTCGCGCGAGGGTGCGCTGATGCGGCTCGGCACAATCATCCAGTTGGCGCTGATCATTCTTCTGCCGCCTTTGGCGCTTTACCTCGCGCTGGGTCTCCCGGTCGTGTTTCTGGTGGTCGAGCTGTTCGAAACCCGGCTGCCCCAGCCCTTGCGCGAGCCCATCGTGCGGGCGGTGCTGGCATGATCGACATCGATCTTCCGCGCGAATGGCTGTGGGCGCTGCGCTGGGCGCTGTTCCTCGGACCGTTGGCGGCCGTGCTGGTGCTGGGCGCGAGGCACCGTCACGAGCCGCGCGTGATCGTGGGTGGCGTGTTTGCCTTCCTCTATGGCTTCGCGATGATCTTCGCCACGCACCAGCTGGCGATTGCAGCAGGGTGGTGGCGCTATGGCGGCGATGTGCTGATGGTTATGGGGCTTCCTGCCGACATCTGGATCGGCGGGGCGATCCTGTTTGGCCCGGTGCTGGCCTTCCTGTTCCCGACCATCCGCCCGCTCTATCTCGTGCTGCCGATCATCCTTGGCCTGCACGGCATGGTGTTCTCCTCGCTCGATCCGCTGGTGATGGCGGGGCCGTTCTGGTTCGCAGGCATCGTGCTGGTGTTTCTCGTGGCACACCTCCCGGCGATCCACCTCGCTCGCTGGACAGCACGGGGCGAGCATCTCGCATGGCGGGCGGCGCTGCTGGCGCTGGGATACGGCTCTCTCGCCTTCTATGTGCTGCCATCGGTAATCATGCTAGCGATGGGCGGAAGCTGGAACATGGGTGCCCGGCACTTATGGCTGATCCTTGCGGGATTGCCGGTGCTGGCGGCCTGCTTCGTGCTCGGCCTGTCGGCGGTGCAGATGTTCGTGGTCCATGGCGAGGGCACGCCGATCCCGCTTGATCCTACCAAGCGCCTCGTGCGCACCGGCGTGTTCGCATATCTCATCAATCCGATGCAGCTGTCATCCGCCTTGAGCTGGATCGTGATCGGGGTGATCATCGGCAATGTCTGGGTCGCTTCGGCGGCAGTGATGGCGTGGGTGTTCGTGGCCGGCATGGTACGCTGGCACCATCGTCATGATCTGCTCCAGCGCTTCCCCGAGGGCTGGCCGACCTACCGCGCCAACGTGCCCGAGTGGCTGCCCCGCTGGCGGCCTTGGGTGCCGGAAGCGGCGCGGCTCGTCTTCGATCCGGGGCAGACGTGGCAGGCCGCCTTTGCCGGGTGGTTGCAGCGCCGCGACCCCGTCGGCCTGATCCTTGTTGCGCAGCCCAGCGCGCCACTCTCCTATCGCGACCCTTCGGAGGCGCGGGATTTCACCGCCGCTGCAGCGATTGGCAAGGCGCTGGGCCATGTCAATTTCGCCTCTGCCCTGATGGGCGCGGCCGTGCTGCTGGTTGTCCTGCCCCTTCGCTACCTGCGCGGGCAGGATGCGCCGGTTACCGTGGGCGAGCCAGTGGCATGACGAACCCTGCCCCATCTCGGCGGGAGCGCAGCCCGCTGACTCTGTCGCTGGGGCTCGGCCACCTGATGCGGATCAAGCGCGACCAGCTCGCCTTCTATGCCGACATGCGCGCCCGCCACGGGGATGCGGTGCGGTTGCGGCTCGGGCCCTACCGCTCGTGGCTGTTGTTCCACCCGGACGATGTCGAGGCCGTGCTGGTCCACCAGTGGCAAAGCTTCATCCGCTTCGAGAAACTGACACAGGTCGTCGCGCAGTGGACCGGCGCCAACATGCTGCTGGCCGAAGGCGAGGAATGGCGCGCCCGCCGCCGCAAGGTGCTACCCGCCTTCGCTCGCCAGCGGCTGCCCGATTATGGCGCGAAGGCGGTGCTCCACTCCCGCCGTCTTGGCGAGGCATGGTCCGAAAGGGCAGGCGATCGGGGCGAGGTCACGATCGAGACCGATGCCGCCATGGCGCGGCTGACACTCGACATCGCGGCCGATACCTTCTTTTCCAGCCCTCCTCCGTCCGATGGCGACGTCATCGAGGCGGCGATCCAGACCCTGTCCGAAACCGCCTTCCACGAGTCCACCGCACCGCTGGTGCTGCCCGACTGGCTCCCGCTCGCGGCCAAGCGCCGCAAGCGCTGGGCGATCGGGGTGATGGACGAATTCGTCTGCCGTCTGGTCGATGCCCGCCTTGCCGAGACGGAAGGCGACCGGGGGGATCTGCTCTCGATGTTGGCGGAACAGCACGCGGGAGACCGGATCGCGATCCGCAACGATGCGATGAGCCTGCTGATCGCGGGACACGAAACCTCTGGCGCGTTGCTGGGCTGGACGGCGCATTGCCTCGTGCAGTCAACCCAGTGGCGCGAGCGGCTGTGTGCCGAACTGGGCACCGTGCTGCAAGGCGCACCCCCGCGGGCTGAAAACTTACCGAGCCTGCCGGTGCTGCGCGCGGTCATCATGGAGGTGCTGCGGCTCTATCCGCCTGCCTATGCACTGTTCCTGCGCCGCGCGACTTGTGACGTGGAGATGCCAGGCTTCACCATCCGCAAGGGCGATCTGGTGCAGATTTCGCCCTATTCGATGCACCGCGATCCGCGCTGGTTTGCCGAGCCCGAGTGTTTCGATCCAGCGCGGTTCCTTGCCAGCGAGACAGCCTCGCCCAAGTCCTACCTCCCATTCGGCAACGGCCCGCGCATTTGCATTGGGCAGGGCTTCGGGATGATGGAGGTCTGTCTGGTGGTCGCGAGCCTGTTGCAGCGTTGGGTCCCGGTCGAAGGGCCGGCTGACGTCGTTTCCGAACCGCGCTTCTCGCTGCGCCCGCGAGGAGGGTTGGCGATCACCTGGCAGCAGGCTGGGCGTTCCGCCTGACCCTTAATCCCGGTCGATGAAGCGGTGCGCCATACCGGGCGGGGGCACAAAGCAGCGGTCGGCCTTGCCGAACCAGCGATAGCGGTTGCGGGCGACCAGATCATAGACCCGGTCGCGAAGGGGGCGCGGCACCACCCGCAGCCACAACAGAAATCGCCAGGGCGCGCGCATCCGGGCCAGCAGCGCCAGCCCGGCATCGGATCGCACCAGCCCGCGCCCTCCGTCGATAAAAAGGTAGGTGGCATCCAGATCGCGCGGCGAAAGGCCGTGCTCTGCAGCCAGCGCCGAACCTCGCTCCGACCAAGCGCTGACGAAGATGATGTCGCGACCGCGCTCGTGCCGCAGGATCAGATGGACCCACCGGCTGCATAGAACGCAGTAACTATCGAATACGACCGTTGGCGGCATGTATCTCGAATAGACGGCCCTTGAGCACCATGCCAGTGCGCACCTTCGCCCCAGCTGACTAAAGCCGCCATTCCACTTTCCAACCCAAATCGGTCGGTGAGCGCGATCAGCGCCCCGCCCCGAGCGGACAGGCTGCTATCGCGAAAATCTGCGCGAAACCGGACCAGCCGCAAACGACCCCGAAGCGGCCGTTGCAGTTGGCGGCTCTAGGTGCCAGAAGCGGACATGGCCAATCTCGACGTATTAGAAGCAGCTTTTGATGGAACTGCTAAAGGCGATGGTCGCGCCTTCGTGGCGATGATGTCGGATAATGTCCGATGGCACATTATTGGTTCGACGAGTTGGTCACGGTCCTTCGAAGGTAAAGCATCGGTCGTCAACGATCTGTTGCGCCCTTTGGCAGCGCAGTTTGACGGACCGAATATCGTTACAGCATCTCGCTACATTGGCGATGGCCCCGTCATTGCGGTAGAAGGCCAAAACCACAGCTTAACCAAGGAAGGCGAGCGCTACCCCAATCGCTATTGCTGGGTTTTCACTTTCGAAGGCGGGAACGTCGTCGACATCGTCGAGTATTGCGACACTGCATTGATCGAACGAGTTCTGAGCCCGCTCAAAAACATTTGACCCCCTGCTTTTCAGCGATGCGTGTGGGTTGTAAATTGAGCCTGTGCATCGTGATGCGCTTTTGAGAAGCCGCCAGTCCGCTTTCCACCCTCATATCCGACGTTCCACGCTTTGAATTGCGAAGCTGAAAGCCGCCGATTGCATTCCATCACTTTGCGGCAGAAAGTGGGCCGGTAGCCGACAGTCAGCTATTGAAGGCTCAGATGAGGGAAGCGGACCATCGCCTCTCATGACAACGGTTGCTTGCGCCGCAGCTGTGCAGGATAATGACTGCCACACACAAAGCAGAGGCAGGACATCATGCTCAATAGGATTGCTGCCGGGCGCACCGATCTCATCGTCGAGTGGGCCGACAAGGGCGAAGACCCGACCGCGAAAGTGGACGGTGTCTCCTTGATAGGATGGTGCGCTTACTACGGCGATGTCTCTGCAATTCGATATCTTTGTGAACGAGGGGTAAGACTGGAAGATCTCGGATCTGATCTTGGGCTAAACGGCGCAGCATTTCATGGTCACTGGAGGCTGTGCGAATTTCTCATCGAACAAGGAGCCAACCCGCGAAGTGCGAACGCCGAAAATGGTGAAACGCCGCTCCATGCGGCACTGTGCAGCGAAAAGAGCATCGAGCATGAACGGGTAGTCGAGGTGTTGCTTGCAGCTGGTGCTGACCCGAACGCGGCCACGATTCCTGGCATGGAAACCGGCTCATTCATGCGCGATGTACGCACTCGTGGGGAGTCACCGCTCCACCGCGCAGCCGCAAACGGAACGCTCGACTCAATCAGGTTGCTTATTGGAGCTGGTGCTGAACGCGCGGCTCGAGATGTGAACGGCGATTCTCCGCTTACCTGGGCAAGCCTGGCTCTAAGAGAAACGTCCGTGATGCAGGCGCTATGCTTTCCGCCTTTTGCGATTAACTCCGACCGGGAATCGATGAGAAGCTATCTTGTTGGCGGGCCGAAAAAGGAATGACAGCAGTTGGGCCGTGAGCGGGCTGTCTGCTTCTATGGTTTAGGATCGCAATGCGGACGTAAAAAGCTTGTATCATACTTGTTCAAGCTAAAGGTAAGCCATCCAGTCGCCCCCAACAGCCATTTGCCCGACGTTTTCGTCATTTCCGGTTAAAGTTTTAGGTGAGATGAACGCTGATCATCGAAAGGGATGGCAGTGACCAGACTGACAGTTTTTCCGATCTTTCTGTTGGCGCTAGCTGCACCAGCCAGTTTACTCGCACGCGATGTGCGAACTTCGACCTGCGAGGAGCGTGTGGACTATGTCGGACCAAGCCGCCTTGCCCCGGTCGAGTTCAACATTGGGCCAATCGTCCCGGACGCTCAGTTAAAGACGCCCGTAGCAAAAAAGCTGGACGCGGCGTTCGACAATGTTCGCGATTTGGTGTCGGCTCCCGCGATGAGTGCCGCCGTTCTGCTGCCCGATGAGGGCATGTGGATGCGCAACGAAACCTCCGAGGATGCACCGCTGCTGTTCTGGGCAAGTGCCGGCAAGATGGCGACTGCGGTGGTTGTCCTGCAACTGGTCGAGGAGGGGAAGCTCAGTCTCGAGGACCGCGCATCTCGCTGGATCGACGCCGTTCCGAACGGTGATGTGATGACCGTTCGCGACCTTCTTGCACACACAGCAGGTCTATACAGCGCCAACGAAGATGAGGAAGTCCGTGCGACGCCCCACTTTCTCGATCTACCTGAGCAGCTGGCCATTGTGCGTCGTCATGGGGCCTTGTTCTGTCCCGGCGCAGCTTGGCGCTATTCTAACACAGGTTACAGCCTATTGGGAGAGATCGTGAAGCAGGTCGACGGCCGCCCTATTGATGAGGCGATCACGCGCCGCATAATCGAACCCTTGGGTCTGACGAGGATGAGAGCGTTGCCGCCCGGTGGCTCGTCGGTAGGCGTAGCGCCACCTGTTTCTGGGACCGGACCAGTCATTGAGGCTTCCTGGGCCGGAGCTGCCGGTCCACTTGCCAGCGATGCGGGCGACATGACGCGCTTTCTGGGGGCCCTTCTAGAAGGGCGATTGCTCGGGCCCGACACGACCACCGCGATGCTCGCCGACCTTTATCCGATGTTCGACAATGGAACCTACTACGGCTTGGGTCTGATGCTTTTCGAGGCTAAGGACGGAGACAATACGCTGCGGTGGATCGGCCACGCCGGTGGCACGCCCGGTGCGGGCGCGATCGTGGCCTATTCGCCGAAGGATGAGGCCATCGTTGCTGTGGCGCTGACGGGAGATGGCTCGGCCGCGGCTGCGGCGAACTATCTGCTCAAAACCCTGGATCGCGCTGCCCCCCGTGAAACTGCAAATCGCTGATGGTCATCATTCGGGTTGATGCTGTCAGTCTGATCGCAACCCGTTTTGAATCGGCGTAGGGTTCCAATACCCGCTGCGAGCCGCGCCCCTAGCTGATTACGACCGTTCCGGCAGAGTGTGCATTTGCTCTCACAGAGTCTCTCAGATCGACGCAGCCAGACGATCAATGAACAGCCGTTGCAGAACCAGCTGCTGGATTGCATTAAACACTTAACCTTGCACGCCCCAGTGAAGGCAAGACATAGCTCAATGCGGCTACCCAACCTGCAAGGGCAACATGAAACATCGCTATGCGCAAATCCGGCGACAGGAAGCCGAGCAGAGGCATTGCGATTACCGCTAAGGTGGCCAGAAACAACAACAGGGCGCCGCGGCACGAAACGCCTAAGAGCGAGTGCAGCCCAATTGAAAACGCTAGGAGGCTTGCAACCGGAAACGACACATCTCTTAGTCCCAGTACTGTACCAGCAGCACCAAGCAGCATGGCCACTATCACGATCGCAACAGACCATCTGGGCCGATCGCGGTTGGCAAGGATAAGGGCGAGCCCGGCCAGAGAAAAGAGAGTACCGGCACTGATAGTACTTGCGAACCGATGGGCTGCTTCAACGGTCTGTGTCCCAAGGCCGGAATAGCGAACGATCCCCAATCCAGCCGCGATCCCAAGCCCGGCCAGTGCCGACACGTAACATAGTAAAACCGGGAATCCGAAGGACCTTCGTCCGGCGCCAATGGCCGCGTACAGGACCGCACCGATCAATGGCAGTTCCGATGCCGCGACCAGAAGCGATGGTTCAGTCATTTGTCGCGCTTGCTTCGCTCGGACCTTGCTTCGTGGGCGAAGACAGGTCTGTCACTGCGGCATCCTTGATCTGGTCTGATGTCTGGCGACTGCCGTCGTGCGACCAGCCTGGAGGTGCAAACAGGTACGCCAATCGATGCCGCCAGCCTATCCCCCCGCGCAATTGGTCGCGCCATATCTCCCTGAACTCATGCGTCGCGATCCGCAGAGGATTGAACGAGCCGATGTTCCTGATGATTCCGAACCGGGGCGGCTCGACCGGGTCCTCCGCCACGAACGTGCCGAACAGCCGGTCCCAGATGATCAGCGTCCCGGCATAGTTCCGGTCAAGATAACGCGGATTTCGGGCGTGGTGGACGCGGTGATGCGATGGGGTGTTGAAGACCGCTTCGAACCAGCGCGGCATACGCTCGATCGTCTCGGTGTGAATCCAGAACTGGTAGATCAGGTTGATCCCGCTGACGAATACTATCGCCAAGGGATGGAAGCCGACAAGCACCAGCGGCAGCTTGAACACGACATGCCCGGTCAGATTGGCGAACCAGGGTTGGCGGAGTGCGGTTGTTAGGTTGAAATACTGGCTAGAGTGATGAACGACATGATTGGCCCAGAACCAGCGGACCCTGTGGGCCGTGCGGTGTCCCCAGTAGTAGGCCAGATCATCGATAACAAAGAGGAGAACCAGTGAAGCAAGGTTGATCGGCAACGTTAGTATGCGCAGTTCCCACGTCGCCATCGCGATCGCCACCGCCGCAAAGGCAGTGGCCCCGCCAATGATCGTGCTCAACGTTCCGGTTGCAAGACTGGCCGCAGCGTCGCGCATCTCGAACGAGTCTCCGCGACGACGCCCGACGACCAGCAAGATCTCTACGATGATGGCGAGCACGAAGGCGGGAATGGCAAACCGGACCAGAGATGGCAGTTGGTCGAGCGGAATCGGTTCGAGTATCCCGGTCATCTGCCATGCTCCTTTACCAGCTTGGTCAAAACGTCCCCAAGGCGCGCAGCGTCCGCATCGCGCAGGGCGATTGCCGCGCGCGGCAAAGTTGGGTCGCGGAAGCGAAGCCGGCATTCTCCGCCAGATATCTCCCAATGTTGGATCAGCGGCGGCTCAAGCGAACGGTGAAGCCAGCGGTTGCCGATCGCCAACAGCAGTTCGGGCGCAGCCTGTTGGGGGAAAGCGATCGCAGCAGAGTGGTCAAGGGCGATCGCGATGTCGCGCGGCAATGCCTTGCCTGATTCCGTGCGCAGGAGCTCGCTTGCCTGCTCCGCGTTCAGAACATGGGACGTCTCACTCAGCCCCATTCGGTGGAGGAGTACCGCGATACCGACGATAGCGAACGCGCTCCCAGCCAGGTAGGCAAGTATCGTCATGCCGCGCTTTCCGATCGAAGTCCTGCAGGGCTAAGGTTTAGGTATTGGATCATCGGTCAATAATACTCAGTCATTCGCCGATGGTAGGCTCGGAGGGGCAGCGCCCGTCCGGCAAGCCAAGAAAATGTCCCAGTGCGGCGTTGGCTGCTTCGGCATCCTCGAACGGTGTCCAGTGGCCGACATCCGGAAGTGTAACGATCTGGAGGCTGTCGGCATGTGCACGCGCGTATTCGCCCATGGACTTTACGAAGGTGCGGTCGTCCGCACCGCGCACCAGCAACACCGGCAGCCGGGCCTTCGCAACAGCCGACGGCCAGGCATCTCGCGCCAGGTTGATGCTTGCGAAGGGCGGGATATTGGCACGGTACCAGGCCATCCCGGCACTGACCGCATCCGGGTCGGCTAGAGTCTTTTCGAACAGCGCACCTTCCGCCTCTGTCAGAACGCCCTTTGCGACCATCGGCGCATAGGCTGTCTCATATAGTGTTGCCCCGATTGCTCTCACTCGTACGGCTTCGGCATCAAGATCGCGAAATGTCTGCATATAGCCCGATCGCGCCTGCTGTTCGGGATCCGTGGCAGCAAGTTCGAGGAACAGGTCATGGGGCGGCGCGCTGAAAACTACTAGGCGATCCAGCCGGTCCGGTTTCCATTCGGCATAGCTCCAGGCAAGTGCTCCGCCCCAATCATGACCAACAAGGGTAATTTGCTCGCCCGCAGCCAGCTCGGCAATCACGTCGTCCAGCCGCTTCGCCAGCCGCTCGATCCGGTAGTCATCGTCAAACGACGAGCGCCCCGAAAAATTGGCCCCGGGCGCGTCGATGGCAATCACCCTGCGGCACCCTCGGAAAGCCTGCAGCTGGTTCGACCAACTGTACCAGAAGCTGGGGAAGCCATGGACGAAGAGGATCACTGGCCCTT
Organism: Parerythrobacter aurantius; assembly: GCF_045291475.1. Taxonomy (NCBI): domain Bacteria; kingdom Pseudomonadati; phylum Pseudomonadota; class Alphaproteobacteria; order Sphingomonadales; family Erythrobacteraceae; genus Parerythrobacter; species Parerythrobacter aurantius. The sequence continues at coordinate 1,556,131 of NZ_CP147985.1, read as the reverse complement.
CGCCGCCTTCGACGTAGTGGATGCGGTCCGGACCGCTCCCCAAATAGCCCTCGCGAAAGGCTGTTTCTCCGACCTTGTCGTTGAGCAATTCGACCGCCGGATCGGTTCGAGGTACAAAGCGGGATGTCACGGTCGAGCCAGCGCAGCCGGCAAGCATGAAGACAGCCATGACCAATGCGTGCCGCATTGACACCCTCACCGTTATTAGACTATTCGTCGATAGGGGAGGCCGGAGCGAATGCCAAGACGATTCTTGTGGCTGCTTGCTGCATTGCTGCAAATGTCCGCGTGCACCGCCGAAGTCGGCGATCCCGGAACGGCCCTCGCCCAAAGCGGGCAAGCTGCGCATGCGGAAAAGCTTTATACCGAGAACTGCGCCGCCTGCCACGACAAGGGAGTCGGCGGCGCACCGCAGCGAAGTGCACTCGAAGAGCGCAGCGCCGACTTCATCAAGGCCGCCCTGTTCCAGGGCGTGATGAAGTCACAAGCCGCGTCACTCTCGCCGATCGACATCGTTCTCCTCGCCGAACATCTCGGCAAGGGCCAGTCGGCAACCGCCGCGACCGGCCCGCGCTGCGACGGAAAGCTCGCTTTGGCAACTGGCCCGCAATGGAACCGCTGGGGCAATGCCCTGGCCAACACGCGTTACCAGCCTGCCGATGCAGCCGGACTCACTGCGGCAAATGTTGGCGAGCTGGAGCTTGCCTGGGCGTTCGGTTTCCCCGGTGCGCAGCGCGCACGCTCGCAGCCGGCGGTCACCGAAGAAGCGCTGTTTACCGGCAGTCAGTCGGGTCATCTCTATGCACTTGATACAAAGAGCGGCTGCATCTGGTGGAGCTACGATGCCGGCGCCGAGGTACGGACCGCCCCGCTGATTGGGACCGGCAAGGACGGCACCCCCGCGACACTCTATTTCATCGACTTCGATGCCAAGGTGCATGCCGTCGATGCACGTTCCGGCAAGGCAATCTGGACACGCTCGGTCAAGGATCACCCGGACGGCACAGGGACAGGCAGCCTCGCCTTGCATGACGGCCAGCTGTTCGTGCCGATGTCCTCGACCGAGGTGGTGAGCGCTTACAGCGACGATTACGAATGCTGCACCTTCCGCGGCGGGATGGCCGCGCTCGATGCGGCCACGGGCAAGCCGCTGTGGCGCTGGTACAGTACCGACAAGGCCAGACCTGCGGGCAAGAACCGGGCTGGGGCCACGGTGCTCGCTCCGAGCGGTGCGCCTGTGTGGTCGACCCCGACGGTCGATGCCAGGCGCGGGCTGCTGTATGTCGGTACGGGCGAGAACTACACCGCCCCGGCCAACGGGAACAGCGATGCCATCGTGGCGCTGGAACTCGCGACGGGTCGCCCGCGATGGGTTCGCCAGATAGTTGCCGGCGATGCATGGAACGCCGCTTGCGGGGCCGCCGGAGGCGCAAACTGCCCGGCAACCGAAGGTCCTGATTTCGACTTCGGGGCGCCGCCGATGCTGGTGACAACTCCATCGGGCAAGGACGTGATATTGGCCGGACAGAAGTCGGGCGAAATCTTCGGCCTCGATCCGGACGACAAGGGTCGCATCCTGTGGCGGCGTCGTGCCGGCATGGGAGGCTACAACGGCGGGATCCACTGGGGTATGGCATCGGACGGCGCGACCCTGTGGGTCGGGATCGCCGATACCCCGAACAGCCGCTTTGCCGAAGGTCCACCGCGCCAGGGCATCCACGCCTTCGACGTCTTGACTGGCAAGCCTATCTGGTCGCGCCTCGAACCGATGACCTGCGAACAGGTGAGCTTCGCCTGCGCGACAGCGCTGTCCGCGCCGGTCACCGCCATACCGGGGGTCATCTTTGCTGGCGCGCACAACGGGCGCCTGATGGCCTATTCGGCTCGCGATGGTTCGGTGCTGTGGATGACGGAGACCAATCGCGAGTTCAGCACCGTCAACCGCATTACGGCCAAGGGTGGCAGCATCGACAGCGCGGGACCAGTCGTCGCGGGCGGCATGCTGTTCGTCAATTCCGGCTACGACAAATTCGGCGAGATCGGCGGCAATGTGCTGCTCGCCTACCGCAGGAAGGGTAAGCAATAATGAGGCCGATAGTGCTCGCACTCAGCAGCAGCCTTGCACTGACCGCGTGCTCGACGAGCACTGGGAGCACATCCCTCGCCACTGGCAACGATGCGCCAGCCGTCCAAGCTGCCACGCCCGATGCCATCCGCGGGGTGCATCATATCGGTATCACGGTTTCCGATATCGACGACACGATCGCCTACTACTCTCAGGCAGTGCCGTTCGAAGTGGTGCAGCGAAAGCTCATTCCCGCCGGCGCACTTCCGGCCGACATCCTGGGCAAGAGGAAGGGTGAAATCGAAGTCGCGCTCATCCGCACGCCAACGGTCTTCATCGAACTGACCGACATTGACCCCGATGAAGACCTGGCACCGGAACGCCGCTCCGCAATCGGGCCGGGCTATACCCATATCTGCTGGCAAACCGCATCGAGCGATCCGGGCTATGCCCGCTTCCGCAAGCTTGGCATGGAAATGCTGTCACGTGGCGACGGACCGGTCGATATCGGCGGCTACGGCGTCACCTATGCCTATGGCTTCGATCGCGACGGGATCATGATCGAGATGGAACAGGTCGACAAGCCGCGCAGGACCGATTCCGCGTGGGTTACGCACATCGCGAACGTCACCGGCGACAAGGACCGCATGGTCCAGTTCTACACGGGAATCCTGGGCTATGGTCCGCACCGCGACCTGCCACGCACGTCGCGCAAGACGCTCGACGACGTTGTCGATATCGACAATATCGCTGTAGAAGGCAGCTGGTTCGCGACCTGGAACCTCGAGCTCGAATTCTGGCACTATGCGACCCCGCAAACACCACTGGGGTACCGCAAGGGCATGATCGACAGGCTTGGCTACAGCGGTCCAACTTTCGAGGTGACCGATCTTGCCGGTACTGTAGCGAGACTGCAGAAGCAGGGCGTCGCCTTTGCTGGTGACACATTCGAACTTAGGGGCTGGTCCATCCGCTATGCACGCGACCCCGAGGGCAATTTGCTAGCCTTCCAGCAGCGGACATCGGCCCCGGCAACCCAGTCCATTGAGCAGATGCGCTGGCACGATCCGGCAGGTTTTGCCCACCGCTGAGGCGAAAGAGTCCTAAAAGGGGTAGATCGACTGGCCGCCATCGATGACGATCGACTGGCCGGTGACGAGCCTGCTGGCCGGTGACGCAAGGAAAACGGCCACACCTTCCATGTCCTCGATCGTCCCGAGCCGGCCCGAAGGCGTCCGGCGCAGGCAAGCGTCCTGAAACGCCTTGGGCGTGTTGCGCGACATTTCGGTCTCGATGAATCCCGGCAGGATGGCGTTGGCTTGCACACCTGCCGGCGCAAGCTCCACCGCGAGGCTGCGGACCAGTCCCGACACCGCAGCCTTGGTCGACGTATAGGCCCCGCCCGGAACCCCGAGCAGCGCCGCAATCGACGATGTCACCACCAACTTGCCACCGCTCCCTTGCGCCATGTACTGGCGTGCTGCTGCGCGAAAAGTATGGACCACGCTAACGAGATTGAGATCGAGCGCGTAGGACCAGTCGTCCGGCGAAAGCTCGGTGAAGGGCTTCTGCACCCCCGACCCGCCGGCATTGGCGAAACAGCTATCCACCTTTCCGAATTTTGCGACCGTCGCCTGCATGGCGTCGGCGACCTGCTGCGCATCTGTCACGTCGCATTCGAAGCCGCTCGCCTTGGCTCCGAGAGCGGAAAGTTCTTCTGCCGCAACTTCGTTGCGATCCTGCTTGCGCCCCCAGATGGCTATATCGGCCCCGGCCTTCGCCAGTCCGCGAGCCATGCCGAGGCCAAGCCCCGCATTGCCACCGGTCACGATGGCCACATGGCCCGAAAGGTCAAAGGTCATCGCTTATTCACCTGCCTGCTTGTGTTCTAGAGTCATGCCTGCCGCCCAGCCGCGCTGGAATCCGCGCCAGTATCCGGGCTCCGCCTCGCCCGCCGTGCGCCCGTCCTGCAGTGTGCCAAATGCAAGCGGCCACTGGCCATCATTTGCGTCTTCGGTCGGCACCGAAAGGTAGGCCTCGCGGTCGTCCATGCCCTTCAGCTGCGCATCGAGGAACGCGACGACGAAATGGCTGATGGCCTGATTGAGGCGCTCGCGCTGCCACACCGGCTCGCCGAAATAGTCGACGACCTGCGGATCCATTCCGGGTGTCAGCGGGATGGCGTTACCCGCAATATTGTGCCCGGCCTCGCGAAATGTCAGGAACCGGCGATCGCTGCCGACGATGTGATCGTAGATCCACCGAAGACCCTCGCCGTAATTGACGATCTTGTCGGCACTGCCGCCGATGAGCAGCGTGGGCGTCTTGACCTGGGCGAGCGCTGGCCCGGTCCACATCCGGCTGTCGGGTTGCCCGCCCCACGGCGCGATCAACACCAGCGCGCCGAGTCCGGTAGCGGGGTCAGCGGTGACTTCGCTCAACGCCGCGACATCCGAAGCGGGCAAACCCGCCAAAGTGGACGATTGCGCATCGTAGCTCGCACCGGCGGTGCCGAGTGCGCCGTATCCACCCATGGAGTAGCCGACCAGTCCGACGGGTGTGTCGGTAGCGATCGCTAGCCCGGCGCCAGCTTCGCCCCCTGTCAGTTGGGCGATGGCTTGCCGCTGATCGTTCGACCGGCGCAACAGCACATGCGAAAACGACGCGAGGAAGCCCGGCACCGTGTCAAATCGTTCGTCGGCGTGATCGATCGCTGCGACGACGTAGCCGTGCGAGGCAAGGACCTCGCAGATCCGGCTGAGATGTGTTTCCCAACCCCCGAAACCGTGTGACACCACCACTAGAGGAAAAGACTCTTCCGTTGCCGGTGTCGCAACGGGATAGGCTAGGCCGGCCTCTTGCACCACAAACTCCGCCGACTGGGGCGGCCTGATAGTATGGAGATAGGTCGCCCGCGGGCCGGAAGTTGCAATCGCCGGGTAAAACAAGCGAACTTCGAGCACGCGCTCGGTCGCCCTGCTGCCAGCCATTGCGACGGGCAGTTGGCGCACGGTGGTTCCGACGTTCCATGGTCCGATCCTGGCCAGTTCCGGTGCGGCCGGCGCAACCGACCATGCAGGTGGCGGCGAAGATGGGACCTCTGCGGTTGCCGCCGCGCCGTAGGAGAGTAGCAGCGCGGCGGCAGCGAGCAGGACCCCTGCCCGTTTTGTGTTACCCGACAACAAGGATCAGAACCTGTAAGTTGCTTCGATACCGTAAGTCCGTGGCTCGAGGATGATCAAGCTGCGGAAACGACCGACCAGCGGCCCTTCCTGCGACATGCGAATGACATCGTCATTGTTGAACAGGTTCTTGACGTAAGCGCGCAGTTCCCACTGCCGGTCGACCGGAGCGAACAGCAGCTTGAAGTCGGTCTGGCTGTAACCTTCGAAGCGGTCGATCGGCTTGGCGAAGGCGGTTCCGAAGTATTCGCCCTGCTGGTAGTGATCCAGGCGCGGCACCAGTTCCCAGTCATTCCCGAGCGGAAGGGAGTACTGGATGCCCAGCGAAATCTTCCATGAAGGTGAGAACGGCAAGTCGTTTCCGTCGAGATCCTTGATGACGACCCCGCTGCCGTTGCGGAGTGGTTGCCCGTTGGGTCCGATAACGGGAACGGCGCCGGGCGCAATGGCGTTCGGATCGCCCTCGTCCCCCGACTGGAAGCCCTTGATCTTGGTCTTCAGGAAGGAAAACGAACCGTCGAACTGGAATCGACTCCCCGGTCGTGCAACCCATTCAAGTTCAGCACCGAGAACCGAGGCGTCGGTGTTCACCGTGTTGGCGCTGGTGACGCCCACCTGGCCAATCTGGAGGCCGGAGTAATCGTAGTAGAATGCCGACGAATTGAGCAGGAAGCTGCCATCATCGGACTGGAACTTGAGACCGATTTCACCAGCATTGAGGTATTCCGGATCGAAGGTCGGCACGGTCGCCCCGCCGGGGTTGATGCCGCCGGCCTTGTAGCCGCGCGATGCCGAGACATAGCCGTTGAGCGACTGTGCGAACTCGTGATCGAGCACGATCCGCCCGGTGAAGACACCCTTCTTGAACCTGCCCTCGGTGAACGGCCGCACCTGGCCATTGACGGGATTGAGGAACAGCTCGCGCGTGAGGATGGTCTTCTTGTCGTTGCTGTAGCGGATCCCGCCGGTCAGATGGGTCGTGTCGTTGAGATCGAAGTAGACTTCGCCGAACAGGCCGAAACTCTTGGTGGTCGCAGGATCGGTCTGGATCCGGTATGCTTCGTATTCCGGGATCAGACCTGCCTGCTGCGCACGAGCTGCCAGAGTGAGATGGGTGATGTCGACGAAAAAGCTTGTTTTCTGGTCGTAGTAATTGGCCCCGAGCAGGAAGTTGAACGGCCCGTCGAAATCGGAAGCGAGGCGCAATTCCTGCGTCCATTGGCGGTAATCGCCCCGGTCGCGCCGACCCGACTGCAACTGGTTGGTCGTTACTCGCGTTCCGTCGGCGAGGACGTCGTAGGTGATCGGCCGCAAGGCGTTCATAGTCGGAACGAAGCGGTCGAAATCGTTGACCGTTTCGAATGTGCGATCCTGGAAGCTGGTCAACGACGTGAGCGTGAGAGCACCGAATTCCTGCGAGATTTCAAGCGTCGCGAACCACTCCTCCACATTGAAGCTGGGATCGATGTCCTGGTTGATTTCGCGCAGGCTGGTGGGATTGAGCGCCCCGGCAAAGTAGTCCTGCGCGCCCGTCAGCGTGCCGGTTACAAAACCCAGCAGGTTGAATATCGTCGATCGCGAGTCCGGAGTCTCGAAGCCGCGCTCAAGCGGCGAACAGCCGATTGTGCGATCTTTCTTGCAGACCCCCTTGGTGCCGAAATTGCGCCGGCTGTCTTCATTGAAATAGCTGACCATGAGGTTGGCACGGGTGGTATCCAGGTCGAGACCCAGCGTACCGCGAAGGGCGTACTGATGGCGGTCATCCACATCGGTGCCGGTAAACAGGTTCCGGGTGTAGCCATCCCGATCCAGGAAGTAGCCTGCCCCGCGGAATGCCAGCACGCTTCCCAACGGGACATTGATCGCCCCTTCGATCCGCATGTTGTCGTAATTGCCGTAGTTGCCGGTCACATAACCTTCGAAATCCTGCGTCGGCTTGCGAGTAATGATGTTGAGCACACCGGCGGTCGTGTTCCGCCCGTAGAGGGTCCCTTGCGGCCCACGCAGCACCTCGATCCGTTCAATGTCGTAATACTCGTCGGTGGTCGAAGGAGAGCCGATATAAGCTCCGTTGATATGGTAGCCCAGGCCACCCTCCGAAGTGCTGGAAATCGCGAGATTGCCGATCCCGCGCAGCGAAGCGCCAGCATCGGTCACGGTCAGGTTGGGGACCGAGAAGCTCAGATCCTGGCCATCGTCGATGGTCTTGCTGTCGAGAGTGTCGGCGGAAAACGCTGTCACAGCAATCGGTACTTCCTGCAGCGATTGCTCGCGCTTCTGGGCAGTCACGACGATTACCGGATTTTCTGCCGCGGCGGTGTCGTCTGAGGTCCCTTGCTGCGCGAAAGCGACCGATGGAACTAATGCAAACGACATGGCAATCAGCGAGGCGCGCGCGCCCAGAGAATGGCGATCAAACATCCCTATTTCCTCCCTTTGTGCCCGACCATTCGCATATGATGGACAAATAGTCAATAGAGCAGCGGAAATGTGCTCGAAAGCAAGCCGAATGCACATTATATGGCGCCTTTAATGGACTATAAGGCCAGTAGGTTGAGCCACGCCCTTGACTCAAGCGAGAAGTCCAAGGCGCTGGAATCCTCACTGGAACTCGCTAGAGTTGGCCCGATGACGGAGGTCAAACCCAAGCTTGCGCGGCGCACACGCCTTGATCCGGAAAAGCGGCGCGCCGCCATTCTCGACCAGGCGGCAGAAATGATCGCCAATGAAGGCGTGGCCGCGCTGTCAATGGAGCGGATCGCGCAGGAAGCGAGTGTCAGCAAATCGCTGATCTACAACTATTTTTCAAATCTGCACGACCTCCTCAGCGTACTGCTGGAGCGCGAGTTGCGGCGGATGCGAAGAATGCAGGCGGATGCAGCGCAAAGCGCGACAACATTCGAGGAACTGGTACGGGCACTCACCCACGCTTACATCCGCTACATCGATGAGCGCGGCCTCATCATCGAGCGGTTACAATCCGAACCCACGGTCAGCGCAATCCACGACCCGACCGATTACGGGCGCGACGCCGCCGTCGATTACATGACCACGATCGCAGCACGTCACTTCGATCTGGACTATGAAACGGCACGTGCCGTAACGGACATCAGCTTCGGCCTGCCAGCAGCAGCAGGTGCCTACCTGCAGAACCGGCGCCTGGCGTGGCAGCAGATCGAAGATCTCACCGTCACCATGATCGTAGGGGCGTTTATCGCCATTAAGTCTGATCATGACGTAAGGGCAAAGCGCCTCGATCTTTCGGCCTAGGCCATCCCCATACCCAATCTCTCCCCAAGTTGGCCGCCCGGGTTCTCTTCGACCTGATCTCAGCTGCCAGTCTTTGAAAGCGAAGAAAGGTTTCAGACATAGGCACCACTATGTGACATGGCTCAAATTGAGAAGAACTGCCGTTCGACATAATTGTCAGCGAACGGCGGGAATCTCCCAGATCCGGCTACCAAAGCCGATCGACGACAATGTCCGCTTTTAGGCGCTCTGCGCTTGAGCCGGTCCGACCGGAACTGGGGCGCAAAGCTGCCGATAGGCAGGCACAGTTCCAGCGCACCGAGGCCTAAGAGAGGGTCTATGATTGCCGAGATCAGTCCTTCAATCTCCCACCCAGTTCTGGATCGAGAAACCAAGATGCACCGAGTTCGAAGCCTGGGCTCGCTGCGGCAATAGGACCGTCTGGCTCGTCGCCAATGTATGGCGAACGAGCGGTTTGCACTTGTCCGCCATTGCGAAGCAAATCGGCTGAGATTTTGGCCCTTCCTTTAAGGATCTGCAGCAACCACTAGAAGTCTTCGAGCATCTGCACCACCCCGCGGCCGGCGAGCGAATAACACAGGCACCGCTGGAAATCGTCGCACCGGGTGGACAATATGCGCGCCAGCTTCGCCTTGGCATCTGCGCATTCCTCATGGACCGCCTGCAACGCTTCGAAGAGTTCTAGCGACGCGTAGTAGGCATCGAATGGATCGATCTCGATACAGGCGTTCGCCAGCATTCGGCGGGTGGGCCGGTTCACGTCGTCCAGCGCCGCGTCTGTCAGCGTGATGTCGAGATCAAAACCGCCGATGTCGAATGACCCAGGATTGAATGATGCAGGCATCGCTTACCCCTTTTACGCGCAGATTATGAAGAAGGAGCCCTTCGGGCAACGCTCCCACTCCGGCTGCACGTGAAATCGGGAATTGGCAGGGGTGAAGAAAGAAGAGGGGGTGGGGCGGCATCGAACAAAGGAGAAGTTCGATGTCCAAAGCAAATTTCGCGAACCGCTGGGAACTGAAGAAGCTAATCGACGCAATCGCAGAGGAAGCGGAATTGATCGCCGGGCCCGCGGCTTATGTCGTTTACCTGGTCTACGATCCGTCGCGCCGCGATCCGCATGGTCAATACCGAGGCCTGCCGCTATATGTGGGAGAGACATCGGAGCTGGCAAAGCGCTTCAAGAGCCACATGCGGCGCGCGCTCGGCCTTCAGGGCACAAACGGCTCGGTGCACAACGAAATTTACCGCATGGCGCAGGAAGGATCTCTGCCCGGCGTCATGATCCTCGAAACCAGCAAGACCCGCGCCGACAGCCTCGAGGCTGAGCTACGTTGGGCGCAGAAACTGCTGCATCAGGGCTATCGGCTGTTCAACCGGATGCCGGGACAGGCAAAGCCGGTGAACGAGCATCAGTACCGCCGCAAACAGCGCGACCGGCTATGGCGGATGACATTGGCCGAAGCATATGCTACCAAAATCTCGATGAGCCTCCATTGCCCGAGTGGTTGTTTCTCGACCAACGTCGACATTCGCCACTATGCCGGAGGCGATTTTCCGTACCGCCGCCTCTCCGTACTGAAGCGAAAGCTGAAACCGTGCGGCGCCTGCGGGAAAAAGCTATCGGCCTCGTTCGAAGAGCGGCCTGCAGCATAACGTCAAAAATGGTTCGAATCTCCGCGCGAAACCAAAGACCGCTTTGCCGCTATGGTGTGCCAATTCCCGGCATTCGGGATCCGACCCCAATTGCGGTCGTTCAAAAAGTTTTTGCATTGCGCCAAGAGCGCACGTCGGCACATTAATCCGTAGGATTTAAGAAGTGACCGAAACTGTCAGGTGGGTTAGTCTCCGGCCGTGCCGATTTTGAGCAAGACCGAAGTATCAAGCTGCGTGCGAGGCATCCGCAGTGTGACGATTGCCTCGGATTTCACGTTCTCCCGGCATAGCCATGATGAATTCGGATTGGGCCTGATCACTGAAGGCGCTCATCGGTCTGAGAGCGGACATGGGCGCGTCGAGGCTATTTGCGGCGATCTGATCACCGTGTCCCCGGGTGAAATTCATGATGGAGCGCCCATCGGAGGGAGTATCCGGTCATGGACGATGTTCTATGTTGAGCCATCGATCATTGCCGCAGCTTGTAGTGACGAAGTTCATTTCGGCACGAGCGACATGGAGCTCGAATTCCTTCGCCCAGTCATTGTAAATCTAGAGATGAGGCGACGTTTCATCAACCTTCATAGGCTTTTGCAGTCGCAAGAGTGCCCCGATCAGCTCGAGTTGGAAGAAGCTATAAGCGACACGTTTGTATCGATCATACGCCTTCGATCGCAGCAAGAGCGTCCCAGTTCGGCCCGAGTGAACATGGTAATCGAGCGGATGAAAGATGATCCAGCCCTGACACCCGCGCTGGCGGAACTGGCCAAGATGGCCGGGGTGAGCCGTTTCCAGCTCATCAGAGCAGTTGAGCGAGCTACCGGGTTCACACCCTTTGCGCTGTTGCGGCAGATCCGGCTTGACCGCGCGCGTCGTTTGATACTGGCCGGTCATCCAATCGCGGACGCCGCGGTGTCGGCCGGCTTTAGCGACCAGAGCCACCTGACGCGGACATTTCGCTCCGCTTATGCACTGACACCAGGAGTGTTTCGTGCTTCGCTAGCTAACGGCGTTGCAACCACGTTCAAGACGGAGGGTTGCCGACGATGACAGACTCGGCTCTTCGAAAGGAGGAGCCACATGTCGAATTATGTCCATGGCTACGATGAAGCTGCGAAACTTCGCCTCGAAGATCAGGCAAGCGCTTTGGAGATACTTCTCCATCACGATACTCGCTACCCTCCGAATGCGCACGTGCTCGAAGTCGGTTGCGGGGTCGGCAGCCAGACTGCTATTCTGCTCAACAATAATCCGGAGACTCGATTTACAGCGATCGACGTGTCGCCGGATTCAATCGCGAGAGCGCGGCAAAGGCTAATTGGTAGCGAACAACGCCTGACTCTTGAGGAGGGAGACATCCACTCTCTGGTCTACCCCGAGGGCAGCTTCGATCACGTTTTTGTTTGCTTTGTTCTCGAGCACTTACGTCACCCTGAAGCGGCGCTGACAGAACTCAAGCGCGTTTTGAAAACTGGAGGCACACTGACGGTTATCGAAGGCGATCATGGCTCCGTATTGATGCATCCGGCTAACGAAGCGGCTTTGGCTGCGGTTGCCGCCCAGTGCGAATTACAAGCGCAAAAAGGAGGGGACGCAATGATCGGACGTCGCCTGTATCCGCTTATGACGGCGGGAGGTTTCGAGCAGGTGAAGGTCCACCCGCGCCAAGTCTATGCTGATGGGTCCAGTCCCCAACTCGCAGCTGCCTTTACCCGCAACACTTTTGCCGCGATGATCCAAGGCATTCGCGACGAAGCGATCGAGAAAGGCGTCATTTCGGCCGCTCGCTTTGATGCAGGAATTGACGCGCTCAACACCGCTGCTGGAGTGAATGGCACGTTTGCTTACACATTCTTTAAGGCCGTAGGATTCAAGTCGATCTAGTGTAACCTGCCGTCTGGACGCAAGGTTGGACTGCTATCCTGAAGTCCGCTTCAAAGGTTCATATGCTCAAGAGCAAACAGTCCGCTTGCGACCCCGTTTCTGCCATAGCTCGAAACAGTCGCAGGTTGGCTAAGGAGTATTTTCGGTATCCGGAACAATATGGATCATCGGTCCTAACACGTCATCGTCACAATCGAACGGGTTACCATCAACCCTGCATCGCGGATCGACGAAGACGAGGATGCTGAGATAGATCGCAGCACATGCGACTAGCAGAATCCCAAGGCGCCTCAGTAGCTTCATATTCCTCTCGTCGCTTTCCCTCCCGTGTTATCTTCAGAAGGCTAAGCCTCAAGAAACAGTCTTAAAAGGGTTCTCGCAGCGTTTGCGAATATGGGATACGCTGTGTTTCTAAATGGTTAGCTCAACCAACTGTCATCCGTCATGGCGCTTGAATGCGTTTGACCAGACGTCGCCAATCCACCCCAATCCTAGACGCAGCCAAGTAGGCACGAGCCACCCAGGAGCGGTCCATTACGCGAAGGGTCGTCACAAGCCGTACGTGCAGACGCCATGTCCGGGCGGAAAAAGACGCTCCTTGCGTGACCAGAATATCGCTTCTCCATTTGGCGCGCGTCGGCTTGTGGGGACTGCCACCTCCGCCATTGACCCTCGAACGTCTATTACGGTGCCGCAATTGGTCTCGTCTCCAATCGCCAGATTGGCTTGGAATACCTCCGCCTCCTGCCGCGCTGCGCGGATGCGCGCCTCGGAATCGGCATCCCACCGCTCTTCAGCTGATGAGAGAACCGTTGCATCAGTGGCTGTAGGCAGGCGATCCGCACGGAATAGGTAGATTGCGGTAGTATTCCGCAGCCCGCCGAGCAATGCCCCGATCAGCTGGCTTCCGGCGTCGTCGCTGCGGTAGATTTCGGAGTTGTCCTTCACGAGTGAAACGAAGCCAGCGATCGGTTCCCCATCACTGCCATCACAGATCGCAACTTGACCTCGCCATTGGTGCCGCATGCCGGTAGGCTGAACGAGGTGCGCCAAAACCCTGTCGCCGAATACGGTCGTGCGTACATTATCGACCGCGAGAACACTTCCGCCCCGCGCCCGACAGCTTTCTTCAAATGATCGCAAGCTGCGCTGGGAGACAGCCATCGGATCGGAACTCCCACGCTCCCTAAAGAAGCGCGCACCGACGATTTCATTGGCGTTGTCCCGCAACGGCCGGGCAATGAGCGAGTCTTCACCCACACGGTCTACGTTCTCGCTGCCGCCAATGGCTTCCCAGAAGTCATTCCACTGATCGTTATTCTGAGCGGATGCCGGGATTGGCAGAGCCAGCGCTGCTGACATCAGAGTTGCGACATATTTTGCGGCCCTCATCAGGTTCCCTCCGATCTGATCAAGAGGCGGACCCGAGCCGGGTGTTAGTAACCCTGCGTCACCACAAGGCGCCGCCACCTTTAGGCGGACCCTGGACATACGCGACGGCCACCCGGCCGAAACTGGTTCGACCGGCGGTGACGGTTTGAGGTTACTAAGCCTCACCCGCGGGACTGACCGACGGGCAATGACCTAGATAAGGAACTGATTGGATTTGGGGAAGCCCCTGCCACGGATTACGCGCTGTCGCGAAAATCCTGATTAGTGCGATAAGGTCCGCGCCACCCGATCCCGCTTACGAATCAATGTCGCAAAAGTTTGTTGCGAAAGTACATTGTTTCGCACCATATTCGCGACATGCTGATTGGCTACGCCCGCGTATCGACCGACGACCAGGATCTGCAGCTGCAGCGGAGTGAGTTGCGAGCCGCCGGGTGCGAACGCCTGTTCGAAGAAAAGCTGTCCGGCGCAAAGCGCGATCGACCGGAACTGACGCGGCTGATGGAGCATCTGCGCGCAGGTGACGCGCTGGTGGTGACGCGCTTGGATCGAATTGCCCGTTCGACCCGCGACCTGCTCGATATCGCCCAGCAGCTGACCGATGCCGAAGCGGGCCTTAGATCGCTGGCGGAGCCGTGGGCCGACACGACATCGCCAGCGGGGCGGATGGTCCTGACCGTGTTCGCCGGCATCGCCGAATTCGAGCGTGAGCTCATACGGCAGCGCACATCGTCCGGCAGGGAGGCGGCGAGGAGGCGTGGCGTCAAGTTTGGACGGCCGGCCAAGCTGAGTGCCGAGCAAGTCGCGCTGGGCAAGCGGTTAATCGAAGAGGGGCAATCGGTGCGCGAAGTGGCGAAAGTGCTGAACTGTCACCATGCGACGCTTTATCGAAATCTGCAGTAATTTGCTGTGAACCTGTACACATGTGGGAATGTCCACATCCTATTGAGCAGAAGTTTTTCAATGGTAAGAGCTGAATATGGCGACGGGGCAAAGCAATTTTGATTTCCTGACATCGCACATCCGACACGATGAAGACCATGAGGCCCGCGTGCAGGAAATTGCCGAAGTCGCATTGATGCTTTTGGGGTCCTGATGATCGACCGTGTCTACATCGCCAACTTTGGCGAAGGAAACGCGCTCTTGCCCACCGCCAAGGCGAACAACACCGTCCTGACTATTGACACCGTCGACGTGCATACAACTAGCTTGATAGCGTGCCTCTCAACGAGGCGATCCACGCACTCGGCATGTTCGGCAACCAGAATACGGTTTGCATGCCCAAGACGGCGAAATGGCGCCACACGATAGACCGTCTGCGGGCGAAGTTCCCGAACTGGCAAGGTAGCTGAGTTTACGGGTTCCTCAGGTAGCAATTGGCGTTGTCCTAGCGGGTGGGCTCTTTCGAACTGGCTTTTCGGCCGTGCCGAGGGCGATCAGGCAACCGAGCAACGGAAAGGCAATCACCACGACTTGGCTAGGTGTCGCGCTTCCCCCAAAGACAAGAGCTACGGAGAGCATGATCGCCACGATCGCCGCACCGAACTTCTCCCATCGCATCGCTTTCTCAGCACAGCGTGCTCGCCAACGCCAGAAAGCAGATTGAGGTTCTCCGACCCAATCGCCTGCGTGTGGCATGATTGTGTGAGCGAACCGACCTGGAAACACTGCACCAGCGATTTTTTCTGACATAGTCGCATAAAATCTGAGGAGTTCTTGCTCGCTAGAACGGTCATACTCGGTCCGCGCTTTATCGATAAGCGCAATCATCGCTTCAAGACGGGCGAACATGACTTCCGGACGATCTTGCTCTCCACGGTATCTATGTGGAGCAGCACCAGCCTGAGATCTGACCCACGTCACCTCATTTTTCACCTGATCTAGCCAATCCTCGCGGACGTTCGGCGCGATCTCACGACCCTGCAGCACGTCCCACATCGGAGAGGTCAGATAGCGAGAGGAACCTGGCACAATTTCCTCTGACAACTTCACTATCCGGGAAGAATCGGGGTCACCTTTGACCCAGTTCGGTGCATGCGCTCCAGTCTCGTATCCTGCGAAAGCGTCAGCGAGTTCGGGACGCCCCAGTTTCTCACGAGCAAACTCCCGTGCGCTGGTGCTCCCGGTCGCACGCTTTAGGTGATCAACCCAAAAGGCGGGCATCTCGCGATCTAGCCCCGTCTTTGCCGGCCTGCCGCTCTGTCCCACTTCTTCCTCCCGAATAGCTTAACGAAACTCTGAAATTTCTTCCGTTCGCTTTTCCCGACTTTTGAACGCCAACACAGCGCAAAACTCAGCGCTACCAGGCGGAACAACGTGAAAAAGAACACATCATCAAGTCAGCTGCAAGACCACCTGCACCAGCAATATGGACCGCTAATCGGCAACTCTGATTTGGCCCGTGCCCTTGGCTTTCAAAATACCGCAGCGATGCGGCAAGCGAAACGTCGCGGTCAGCTACAGATTGAAACTTTCCGTATCCCCAATCGCAGAGGCCTGTTCGCCTTCACGTCTGAGGTCTCGAAGTGGCTGATCACTACGGCGAACGGCGGTGCAAGTATGCACCCTTCCACACCAAAACGCGACAAGGGGAACTTCAATGCCTGAAGCGGACCCCTCCCTTGTCGAGCTCGCCAAGCTGCTTGCCCACGCGGCCGCCCGGCGCGCAGACTACGAAGAATCGAAAGGAAAAGACGATGCGCACAGTCCTATACGCCAGATACAGCAGCGATCTGCAAAATCCGAACTCGACAGAGGATCAACTTAACGACCTTCGCAGCCGTTGCGAGCGAGAAGGTTGGGAAATCGTCGGCGAATTCAGCGATGACGCGACCAGCGGAGCTGCCGGACTTAGTGAAACCGCTCGCCCAGGAATTAATGCTCTACTGACCAGATTGGACAAAGGGGACGTTGATCAAGTTCTCGTTGAAGCAACGGACCGCCTGGCAAGGCATACGGGAGATGCCCTCCATATTTACGAGCAAGTGACATATGCGAATGCTCGCATCTTCACGCTTTCTGACGGACCGATTTCCGAGTTGATCGCTGTAGTAAAAGGCTTCTTTGACGCGGACTACCGTCGAGGAATGGGTTCCAAGGTAGTTCGCGGCCAGAAAGGTGCTGTAAGAGATGGTCGATCACCGGGAGGGATCGCCTACGGCTATCGAAAAGAAATAAGAATCAATGCAGACGGTGAACCCATCCTCGGCCTTCGTGAAATTGTTCCAGACCGAGCTGACATCGTTCGACGCATTTTCACTGAGTACGCAGATGGCATGAGCCCCATCATGATAGCGCGGCGTTTGAATGATGAGGGCATTTCCGGACCACGCGGTCCGTGGCTTGCTGGAACCATCCTTGGCGATCGAAAGCGCCGCAACGGTATTCTGCAAAATCGAATATACATCGGACAATTGGTCCATAATCGGTCGACGAAAGTTCTAAATCCGAAAACGCGCAAGTTCTTGATTAAACCGCGCCCCGAAAGCGAGTGGCAAATCTGCGAGGTTGAGCATCTGCGAATTGTTTCCCAGGAATTGTGGGACGGTGTCCAAGAAAGGCGAAATGAGGGTGAGGGACGCACCTTTAACCGACAACACCGACCAAAACGCCTCTTGTCCGGCATGGCAACTTGCGGTTGTTGCGGTTCGAGTTGGATCGTTATCGGCAAGGAACGCTGGGGCTGTTCCTCAAATCGAAAGGGGACAGGCTGCGCCCATTCCGCCACAATAACGACCGGGCAATTCGAGTCGCGCGTGCTGTATGGACTCCAACGGCGGATGCTAGACCCTAAACTCGTTGAGATCTTCGTCCGAGAATTTCACCAAGAACGTGCGCGGAAGCACAATGCTCAGCGCAGAAAGCTGCAAACACTCGAAAAAGAGCTGAATACAACCAATCGCGAGATTGGCCGGTTAGTGGATGCAGTCGCCCAGGGCGGCGCAGAATTTCCGGAGATCCAGCAGGCCCTCTGCAAAGCAAACGAAAAGCGGAAAAGAATCGAGCGCGAGCTGGCTGAATCCGACGCTGTATCTGCAATCACCTTACATCCTCACATCGCCGAAACGTACCGCGATGAGGTGAGTAAACTCGCCAAAGCCTTGACAAGCGATGAGGAGACGACGCTACATGCCCGAAGGATCATCCGCAGCCTGATCGATCAGGTCATAGTCACACCCCGTGAAGCGGAGCGCGGGGTAAATATCGAGGTTTCCGGCAGACTTGCCTCTATTCTCGCGCTCGCCACTGGCGAGGAACTACCGGCAGCTATGTATGCTGCCGATGGAGCGGGCGAGGCGATTCGAACGCCCGACCCCAACCTTGGCAAGGTTGTGCTCTACCCCTGAGCTACGCCCGCTCACTGACGTTCCGCGACAGGGCTCAAAAGCCTTCCATCGCCGGGGAAGCGCGCGGTTAGCAGCGACCTCGCGGCCTCGCAAGCGGAAAAATCGATTCTCTTCCTGCCTGCCCCGTGCCCTTCACAAATGCGGCAGAAGGCCCACATTGCGCAGGCACCGAGTCGCGCCCATGGACGGGGGCGGCGACCGAACGAAGGGGAAGTTTCTTGGCCAGCATGGGTCTAAGCATCGAAGAACAGAAGGCCGTCGACCGGTTCCGCAAGGATGTCGTCGAACCGTCGATGAGCAAGCTTGTCGTGCTCGATTTCTGGGCCGAATGGTGCGGCCCGTGCAAGGCGCTGACGCCGACGCTGGAAAAGGTGGCGGCGGACTATGCCGACAAGGGGGTGGTGCTGGCCAAGATCAACGTCGACGAGGAACAGTTCATCGCCGCTCAGTTCCAGGTCCGTTCGATCCCGACGGTTTATGCCATGTTCCAGGGCCAGCCGGTTGCCGACCTGACCAACGCCCGCACCGAATCGCAGCTGAAGCAGACGCTCGACCAGATCCTCTCGCAACTGCCGATCCAGCCGGGGGCCGAGGGTGACGGCGCGCCGCAGGGCCCCTCGCCCGAAGAGATCGAACAGTTCATCGCCATGGGTGAAGAGGTGCTGGCAGGCGGCGACGCAGATCGTGCGGCCGGCATCTTCCAGCAGGTGATCGAGTTTGCGCCGACAAATGCGGCGGCCATGTCGGGCTATCTGCGGGCGCTGATCGGCATGGGGCAGACCGACGAAGCCCAGGCGATCCTCGCCGATATTCCGGAAGATGTGGCGAAGGACCCGGCGATCGAGCGTGTGAGGGCCACCCTCGAACTCGCTGCCAACAAGGTCGATGACAGCGAACTGGCATCCCTTCGCGACAAGGCTGCGGGCGGCGAGATGGACGCCCGCTTCGCCTATGCCGAGGCGGCCTTTGCCGCCGGGCAACGCGACGCTGCGGCCGACGAATTGCTGGCCATGTTCGAAACCGACCGCGAATGGAACGGCGGCGCTGCAAGAACCAAGCTGCTGCAGATCTTCGAGGCAGTCGGCCTCGAGGATCCGTGGGTCGTCGCCACCCGCCGCCGCCTGTCCAAGATCCTGTTCGGATAAGGCTCAACGCCATGCGGCTCTCGATCTTCCCGCTGTCCGGCGCGATCCTGTTCCCGGGATTGCACTTGCCGCTGCACATCTTTGAGCCGCGCTACCGTTCGCTGGTCGGCGACGCGCTGGCGCGGGACCGGCGGATCGCGATGATCCAGCCGCAGGAGGCGGTCGAGGGCGCGCCGCTCTACACAATGGGCTGTGTCGGCAAGATCGACGAGATCGAAGCGCTCGACGACGGGCGCTACAACCTGATCCTCGAGGGCGAAAGCCGCTTCCGCCTGCTCCGCGAACTCGACGTGCAGACCCCGTTCCGCCAGGTCGAGGCCGAACTGGTTCCCGAAGACGGCGACCAAGTGCTGAGCCATATCGAACGCGCCGGGTTCGAGCGCGAGGCGCGGCGCTTCGCCGATGCGCAGGGCTATGCGGTCGACTGGGATTCGGTCCAGAACCTGGACGACCAGACCCTGATCAACGGCGTCAGCCAGATCGCCCCGTTCGATTCCGCCAGCAAGCAGGCGCTGCTCGAAGCACCCGACCTTGCCGCGCGCTGCGAACTGCTGATCCAGCTGATGTACTTCTTCGGCCGCCGCGACGGCGATGATGACCGGGTGACTCTTCAATAGCCTCAAGCGCCGGCGCCGACCTCCGTCGGCTTGGCTATCCTCCGGGGACCCGGCCCCTGAGGGGCCACCCCTTCGGGCGGCCGGTCGGCCTTGCGGTCGCTTCGCGACCGTATCCGGCCCCTAAACCCCGAAGCTGTTTTTCAGCCCGTCGATCACATACTGCGCCGCGAGCGCCGCCAGCAGCACGCCGAGCAGGCGGGTGATGACGGCCTCGACCCGGTCGCCCAGCACTCGGATCAGCGGGCCGGCGGCGACCAGCGCTGCGGCGGTGATCAGCAGCACTGCCGCGAGCGCCGCCAGCACCACGCCGCGCTCGTTCCAGTCGGCAGCCTCGTTCATCAGCAGCATAATCGCGGCGATCGCGCCGGGCCCCGCCAGCATCGGCATCGCCATGGGGAAGACCGAGACGTCCTCGACCTCCGGTGTGGCGGCGATTTTCTCGGCCCGCTCCTCGCGGCGCTGGGTGCGCTTCTCGAACACCATGTCGAAGGCGATGAAGAACAGCATCAGCCCGCCGGCGATGCGAAAGCTGTCGAGCTCGATGTGCAGCGCGGCCAGCAATTGCTGACCGAACAGGGCGAAGATCAGCAGGATGATCGAGGCGATCACCGTGGCGCGCAAGGCCATGCTGCGCGCCTGGGCGGGCGTGGCGCCCTTGGTCAGCCCGGCATAGATCGGGGCGCAGCCCGGCGGGTCGATCACAACAAACAGCGTGATGAAGGCGGAAATGAAGAGCTCGGTCATTGGCCACCTGCGGCAGGATAGACCGTCTGCATGAACACGCCCCACCGCTTGCCTTCGCGCACGAGGGTCACCAGCATATGCCTGCGATGCGTGCCCGGCGAATATGCGACCGACCATTCGAGGCTGCCGTCCTGCGAACGGCCGCCGATCATCCGGGTATTGTCCGGGGCAACGGGCGAAAGGCGGATATCGGGACCGGGTTGTTCCGGTGTGCACGAGGCCGTTTCGCTCTCGACCACGTCAGGCTCTGCAAGAGGCTCCGCCAGCACATCGCCCTGGTCCATGACCCATTTGTACTCGCCGTCCTGCTGCCTTTCCCACACGGTGGTGAAATAGCCGAAGCTGCCGTCGGGCCGCTGCCAGGCACCCTTGGACACGGCCAGCGAGCCGTCGCAGCTCATCCACACCTGGTGCGGCTGCCACCTGACCGATTCCGCCGGGTCCTTCTGCCTGGCTAACCACTCGCGCGCATTGACCGGTTCGGGCACGAACATCACCGCATCATCGGCGGCGAAGGTGCGGAAGGCGGTCCACTGCCCCTTCTCTCGCGCAAGCCGCGCGAAAGCGAGTTCGGCGGCAACCACCTTGCCCGGGCTGGCGTTGCCCGGCGAGGCCGCCAGCGCCCGGTCGATCATCTGCCGCGGCGTGCGGGGCTGGCTGGCGGCACAGGATACCAGCAGGGCGCCAAGGGCAAGGGCGGAAACGGCTTTCAGCATTCGGTCCCCCTACCCGCTCGCGCGGAACTTGTAAGCCTAAAGCTTGGTCGGAACGGCCAGCCCGGCATTGCGATGCGCCGCCACCAGCGTGTTGCGCAGCAGCACCGCGATGGTCATCGGGCCGACCCCGCCGGGGACCGGGGTGATCGCGCCCGCGACTGCGCTGGCACCGGCATAATCGACATCGCCGACCAGCCGGCCCTTCTCTGCCCCGGGATCGGGATCGAGCCGGTTGATGCCGACATCGATCACCGTCGCGCCGGGCTTGAGCCAGTCGGCCTGGACCATCTCGGCCCGGCCAACGGCGGCGACCACGATATCGGCACGGCGGACGACGTCGGGCAGATCGCGTGTCCGGCTGTGGGCCACGGTGACAGTGCAGTTCTCCGCCAGCAGCAATTGCGCCATCGGCTTGCCGACAAGGATCGAGCGACCGATTACCACCGCGTCCATTCCGGAAAGATCGCCCAGCCGGTCCTTCAAGAGCATCAGCGAGCCGAGCGGGGTACAAGGCACCAGCCCCGGCAGGCCCAGTGCGAGGTGCCCGGTGCTGGTCGGGGTCAGCCCGTCGACATCCTTGTCCGGGCTGATCCGCGCGACCACGGCCTGCTCATCGAGGCCCTTGGGCAGCGGAAGCTGGACGAGGATGCCGTCGACCGCAGGATCGGCGTTGAGCCGGTCGACCAGCGCCTCGAGATCGGCCTGCGACGTATCGGCAGGCAGGCGATGCTCGAAACTGGCCATGCCGCAGGCGACCGTCTGCTTGGCCTTGGAGGCGACATAGACCTGGCTCGCAGGGTCATCCCCCACCAGCACTACGGCGAGGCCTGCCTTGCGGCCCGCCTGCGCCTCGAAACCGGCGGCCAGTTCGCCCACCCGCTCGCGCAGCTTGGCCGCGAAAGCCTTCCCGTCGATAACAGCTGCGGTCATGCGGTGGCGCGAATGACGTTGCCGATGATGATCATCAGGATCTGCAAGCCGATGATCAGGACCAGCGGCGAGAAATCGATCGCCCCGGTACCGGGCAGGACCCGCCGGATCGGTGCCAGCACCGGCTCCATCAGCGAGTTGATCGATTGGTAGACCGCCGTGACGAACTGGTTGCTGGTACTGATGACGTTGAAGGCCAGCAGCAGCCCGATGATGAACTGGACGATCACCAGCATCACGACCACATTGGTGATGATCTCCAGGATCTGGTAGATTGTGTAGAGCAGCAAGGCTTGCTTACCTTTCGAACCGTGTGATGCAGTCTCGTATAGAACCTAGCCGAGACCGCGAGGGTGTATCAACAGTATAATACGCCGGGCCTATTGCTTCAATCGCCGGCGCGGATCAGCGTTCCCGCCCCGCGCGCGGTGAAGAATTCGAGCAACATCGCATGCGGCACTCGCCCGTCGAGCACCACCGCCGCCTCGCACCCGGCTTCGACCGCGTGGACGCAGGTTTCGAGCTTGGGAATCATCCCGCCGCTGATGGTGCCGTCGTCCTTCAGTGCGCCGATCTGCGCCGGGGTCAGGTCGGTCAGCAGGTCGCCCTGCTTGTCGAGGACGCCCTTCACATCGGTCAGCAGGAACAGCCGCGCCGCGCCCAGTGCGGCCGCGATCGCGCCCGCCATAGTATCGGCGTTGATGTTGTAAGTGTGCCCGTCCTCGCCCGCGCCGATCGGGGCGACGATGGGGATCATCCCGGCGGCGACGGCGGTGTCGAGGATGGTGGTATCGACATGGCTCGGCTCGCCGACGAAACCGAGATCCACCGCCTGCTCGATATTGCTGTCGGGGTCGCGCGTGGTGCGTTCGACCTTGCGCGCGGTCACCAGCCCGCCGTCTTTGCCCGAAATGCCGATCGCCTTGCCGCCGGCCCCCGCGATCCAGCCGACCAGTTCCTTGTTGATCGCGCCGGAGAGGACCATTTCCGCGACTTCGGCGGTGGCCTTGTCCGTCACCCTGAGGCCATCGACGAAGGTGCTTTCGACGCCCAGCTTCTTGAGCATGGCGCCGATCTGCGGCCCGCCGCCGTGGACCACCACCGGGTTGATGCCGACCGCCTTCAGCAGCACGATATCCTCGGCGAAGTCCTTCGCCGCTTCCGGATCGCCCATGGCGTGGCCGCCGTATTTGACCACGAAAGTGCGCCCGGCATAGCGCTGGAAATAGGGCAGCGCCTCGATCAGCACTTCGGCCTTTTGCAGCATCGGGGTGTCGCTATCCGCCATTCCGGGTCCTCGTGTCAGACGCGCCGCGCCTAGCGCAGGCGTGGGAAATAGGGAAGCACGCGATGCAAGGTCGGCGGCGCTGGTGTAGGGGCGGCGCATGGCCGTGATCCGCCCGCCGCAGTTCGACCGCAAGTGGCAGCGCCAGCGCCGCTGGTCCGCCCGCTGGCGCAGGCTCCGCCCATGGCTGGTGGTGGCCGCCATTATCGGTGCGAGCCTGTGGCTGAGCGGCCGGCCCGCTTCGCTCCGCAATGGCACGCCGACCGAGGCCAGGTTCACCCTGTGCGGCTTGCACCACTCGGGCGCCTGTGTGATCGACGGCGACACCATCGCCTTCGGCCAGCGCCGCATCCGCCTGACCGGCTTCGACGCGCCCGAACTCGACGGGGCCTGCGAGGCGGAGCGCCTCAAGGCCCGCGAGGCGCGCGGCGCGCTGCTCGCCTGGCTCAACCGCGGCCCGTTCACCATCGATGGCGGCGACGATCCGACGCGCGATCAGTATGGCCGCGAACTGCGCGCCGCGTGGCGGGTGACCGAAGGCCGCGAGGAATGGCTGAGCGAGGAGATGGTCGAACAAGGCCTCGCCGAAGACAGCGGCTGGAGCGGATCGCACATCGATTGGTGCGCCTGATGCGCTGCCGGCGGCCAGGCCATGCACAGCACCAAGGACCAGGCGATACGCCTCCTCCCCATGAAACCGCAGGAGGCTCGCGGGTGCGGGGCAAGGCTTGGCTTCGGAGCAAGACGGTGCCACGATCCGCGCCATGACACGTCGTATCGCCTTGTTGCCCGTTGTTTCCGTCATCGCCTTGACCGGATGCGCTTCCGCCCCTCAGCCAGCCGACTCCCAGGACGTATTCTGGACCGCACTCGCCGGTCACTGCGGCAAGGCCTACGCCGGGGCACTCGTCAGCGACGATGCTGCGGATGCCGCCTTTCGCGGCGCGTCGATGGTCATGCATGTCCGCAGCTGCGATGAGCGCGAGATCCGGGTGCCCTTTCACGTCCAGCGCGCCGATGGCAGTTGGGACCGGTCGCGCACCTGGGTACTCACCCGCACGGAATCGGGCCTGCGGCTCAAGCACGACCATCGGCACGAGGACGGCACCGGCGATGCGGTGACGATGTACGGCGGCGATACCGCCGATGAGGGCACCCGGCGCAGCCAGTCGTTCCCTGTCGACGCCGAGAGCATCGCAATGTTCGAAGGAGCCGGACTGCCCGCCTCCGTCACCAATGTCTGGACTGTCGAGGTCGATCCGGCCGGATCGCCCGAGGCGCGCTTCGCCTACCAGCTCAGGCGAACCATCGCCTCCGGTGCCCCTGCCGATCGCCTGTTCCGGGTCGAGTTCGACACGACCCGTCCGGTCGCGGTTCCGCCCGCCCCCTGGGGTTCCTAGCACGCTTCGAGGTTCGTACGCAGAGGGGCGGGACCCGCAGGTCCGGTCACCTGCGCGGCGAAGTCTGCGATTGCCTGTATCGCCGTGCAGGTCCATGCAGCGCATGGCGGGTCGCACTTGCGGGGAGACACACCATGCAGCAGCTCGAAGGCAAGGTCGCATTCGTTACGGGCGCGGGTTCGGGGATCGGGCTCGGGATCGCCCAGGCGCTCGCCGCGGCCGGGGTCAAGGTGATGCTGTGCGACATCGACCGGCCCGCGCTCGATGCGGCGGTGGCGGGGCTGGCGGGCACCAACGCCGATGTCGCGGGCGTGCGCGCCGACGTCAGCCTCAAGGCCGAGCTGCAGCAGGCCGCCGACGCCACCATCGAACGCTTCGGCAAGGTCCATATCCTCGTCAACAACGCCGGGGTCGGCGGCGGCAGCGGCTATGGCGAATGGACCGATGCCAGCTGGGACTGGGCGCTGGGGGTCAATTTGATGAGCGTGGTGTGGGGCATCGAGATCTTCGGCCCGCTGATGGAACGGCACGGAGAAGGCGGGCAGATCGTCAGCACCGCCAGCATCGCCGGTCTGATCGCCGCGACCGGCCCGTCCTACAACGTCACCAAATACGGCGTCGTCGCGCTGAGCGAGGGGCTCAGGGTCGATCTCGCCCCGCGCGGCATCGGGGTTTCCGTGCTGTGCCCGGGCTTCATCCGCACGCAGATCATGGAGTCGCGCCGCCACCTGCCGGCACGCTTCGGCGAGATCGAGCCGGTCAACGAGGGCGAAGGCGCGGCCGAGCTGGTCCAGCAGGCCCGCGCCGCGATCGAGGCCGGGATCGACCCGCGCTATGTCGGCGAACTGGTGCGCGAGGGGATCGAGGGCAACTGGGACTACATCTTCACCGACACCCAGTTCGAACCCTACATCGAGGCACGGTTTGCCAATATAAAGGCCGGCTTCGACCGCATCCGCGACCGGGTGCCGGCGCGGTAGGGCCGGTCAAGCGCGCCGCGGCGCGAACCCGAAGTTCACACAAAGTTCACTCGAAAACATAGTCCGGACCGGGGACCCAATTGCCGTCGCTGTCGCGTTCGACACCGGCCTTGAGCAGTTCGTACTCGGTCTCGCGCTCGACATCGGGCAGCGGCGCAGGCATCGTATCGGTCGCGCCCTCGCGCCAGCCAGGCAGCTTGCCATCGAGGATTTCAGCGCATTGCAGCACGTCCTCCAGTTCGTCGGGTGCCATCAGCGAATGCGGTTCGGCGGGTGGGACCGGGGCCATCTGCGCCAGTGCCTGCTCCATCGACACCGGCGGCGGCGGCAGTTGCTCGCCCGGGCTGCGCCAGTCGCGATGGGCGTGGCGGAACCGCTCGGGCATATAGGCGCGCAGCAGGAACATCAGCATCCGGTCGTTCTGGCGATGGCGGGTGCCGACATGATGGCCGTCGCGGTCGAACACCGGCTCGGTGGTGCCGTTGAAGGCGCGTTCGAAAGCGGTGTCGAGCAGCACCTGCGCGGCATGCTGCAAGGCGACGTCCCAGGCGGCGGAGAACTGCTCCGCCCCCGGCGAGCGGCGCAGGCGGTGGGCCGAGGACGGGCTCATGTGGACCCGCATGGCGGCGACCTCGACCGAGCCCGATTCCGCCAGCGCAGCGATGAATTCGCGCTGGCGGCTGGGTGACCAACCGTCCTTGCGCGGCTTGCGGGTGACGGGGAGCCAGTCGTAGTCGGCGGGGTCGAAGCCGTGGGCGTCGAGCTCGCGCGAGGCGGGCGGCTCGGGCGGGTGGGCCGGAAGTTGCGGGGCTGCCGCGGGTTCCGGCTGGAACGAGGCGGCGGGAGCGGAGGCCTGTTTCGACTGGGGGCGCTTGCGGGTCATCTGGCAGGATGAGCCAGATTTTGGCCATGTAGGAAAGTTTTTTTCGGTTGGGGGCCGGCGGCGGGATTGCTGGCGGTGAGTCAGGCCAAGGCGAAATAGACGGCCAGCCCGATCACAGCAAAGACCTGAAGCTTGGCGATGCCGTGCAACTCGCTGCTGAAGGGCTGCTTGCGGGTCTTGTGGCGGAACAGGGCGCGGCCAGCATAGGCGCCGGGTGTCCCGCCGATCAGCGCCCAGCCCAGCAGCGCCGCCTCGCTGATCCGCCAGCTGCCCGTTTCGGCCAGCGACTTGTCGATGCCGAACGACATGAAGGCAACAAGGTTGATCGCGATGGCGTAATAGGTCGCGATTTCGGCGATGCGCATGGCGTTGCGGTAGATTATTCGGCTCGAGAATGCACTGCCGTATGGGGCCAGCGGCTCCGCGCCCACGCCCGGCCCCTCCAGCACGCGAGAGGGGAGGAGATTGCGCCATTCCCGATGGGTCAGACCCACAAGGTCGCCTCCCGCTTGCGGGAGGGGTTAGGGGTAGGCCCCGCGCCGGGGATCGCCCAGCAACCCCTGCTATGCGCGGTGAATGCCAGCTGGCACGATTGGCTTGAGCGGCGGGTGGATAGCTACGCGGTACCGAAGGGGCGGTGGCGTTAGATCAGTTGGTCGGCAACATATAGCGCTTGGCTGATCCCGAAGACCACAATCGGACAGCCGCCACCAGAACCGCCTCGCAGCCGAGGAAGCAGTTTGCCCATGTGCGTTGTGGAGTTGCCGAAGCTCGGCCCACGGCCAAGCTCGTTGAAAATTGCCTGCAACTCGGAGCACCGCGTGATAATGACACCTACATCAATCACTTGGAGGTCGAAGAGCAACCTGAAGTTATTTAGGTCCCTATCATAGAAGGGGTCCTTGTTGTTCCACTCAACCTCAAGCGCAACGCGCCCCTTAAAGCAGTCGACACTGTGCGTTGGCGATTCTCTTTGAGTGCCATCGACTACAATTGCTGTCTCGAATTGCTTCTCAACCCAGCCCGCATCTTTAAGCGGTTGCTCCAATCTGGCAACGATGGAGGAGCGGCTCCCACCTGCCGTCAGGATCTCGCTTCGCATAAGACGGAAGGCGCGAAGGGCCGCTTGAATGTCGATCCACTCATCCGGGCAAGCAGTTTGCAACACGCCAACCGCGTTTCGCCATTCATGTATCTCGTAGAGTTCTGCTATGTCTTGCGGAACAAGGTGATCGGTGGTCATTCCGTCGGAATAGCTACGCCGCTATTGTAAGTATAGGTGTTCCAGTCCGGCTTGTAGCTTTCGTCAGCCTGATTGCCCCAGACCGTCCAGCCTTTCCTCTTCCCTCGCGAGAATAGCTCTATACGAGGTCCCCAACTGCATCCCTCAATGATCGGATACTGTTCATCCGGTTTGCGGCTGTGCTCCCGCTTGCGGCTCCGAATGATATTAACTTGGCTACGCCCCGGCTGAAGTGTTCGAGCGCTCTTGCCGCGAACACCAAAAAGCAGAACTTCAGTCACGTTGCGGAAATAGAACCCTACACCTCTCCCATCGGGCTCACCGTCTTTGCGAACCTTTTCCCACACGATGTTGGAAACATATCTGAATCCCCATGCCTTCATCACATCCAAACCGTCAGGCAACAACGCGTTTGGCACCCACAAATAGAGGTGAGCGGGATCGTCCGCGATATCCGCAACAGGCAACGCGCAGATATCGGCAAGTTCCATAGTGCCGTAGCGGTTGAGCCGCTTGTGCTCTGGTGCCACTTTCCCCGTTCTATTTTGGAACTGCCAAGGGGGATCGGCGAGAATAGTGGCGAACTTGGTCTTGCCTGCAATATCAAGAAGATCATTGGCCGGCGAAGGCGCGCTGGAACGCTTCAGCATTGATCGGCCCCTAAGTCTTGGAACAAAACGGGATCTTAGTCAACGTTTGACGCGAGTCAAGCGATGGCTCCGAAACCGATGCTTCTACTCCGCCGCCACACTCCCGGCGCCCGTCTCACCGAACATATCCGGTCCCTCGTCCACCGCGCTGTCTTCCTCGTTCGCGGCCTTGGCTTTCTGGCGCTTGTCGAAGCTCGACCACACGTCGTTCCAGTTGCCCTTGGTCGCGGCCTTGGAATATTCCGTCGCGCGGGTTTCGAAGAAGTTGGCGTGTTCCACCCCGTTGAGGAGCGGGGCGAGCCAGGGGAGCGGGTGGTCTTCGATCATGTAGATCGGCTGCAGGCCCAGCTGGCCCAGGCGCCAGTCGGCGATGTAGCGGATGTACTTCTTGATTTCCTTCGCGCTCATGCCGCTGACCGGGCCCATCTCGAACGCCAGATCGATGAAGTTGTCTTCCAGCCGCACGGTCTTCTGGCAGATGTCGATCAGGTCTTCCTTGACCGCCTTGGTCAGGCAGTCCCGCTCGCGCACGAATTCGTGGAACAGGCGGACGATGCCTTCGCAGTGCAGGCTCTCGTCGCGCACGCTCCAGCTGACGATCTGGCCCATGCCCTTCATCTTGTTGAAGCGCGGGAAGTTCATCAGCATGGCGAAGCTGGCGAACAGCTGCAGCCCTTCGGTGAAGCCGCCGAAGGCCGCCAGCGTGCGGGCGATATCCTCGTCCGTATCGACGCCGAACTGCTGCAGGAAATCGTGCTTGTCCTTCATCTCCTCGTATTCGAGGAAGGCGCTGTATTCGCTTTCGGGCATGCCGATGGTGTCGAGCAGGTGCGAATAGGCCGCGATGTGCACCGTTTCCATGTTGCTGAACGCCGTCAGCATCATCTTGACCTCGGTCGGCTTGAACACGCGGCCGTATTTGTCGTGGTAGCAATCCTGCACCTCGACGTCGGCCTGGGTGAAGAAACGGAAGATCTGGGTGAGCAGGTTGCGCTCGTGTTCGGAAATCTTCTGCGCCCAGTCGCGGCAATCCTCGCCCAGCGGCACTTCTTCCGGCATCCAGTGGATCTGCTGCTGCCGCTTCCAGAACTCGTAGGCCCACGGGTATTCAAAGGGCTTGTAGGTCTTGCGGGCTTCGAGCAACGACATCTTGTGTCTCCAACGGATCGGCGTGAATTTCCAACATAGGAATCACATCGGTGATTCGATAGCAAGCCCGGGCGAAAGTCCGGGTCTTTTCCACCGCCTTGCGGGCGGTTCCTGCGCCCATCCCCTAAGCCAAGGAAAACGCGGCCTTAACCCTTTTCGGCCATAGCGGGCGCTTCGTTGCAACCGCTGCCCCGGCCATGCCGGGCGGACGGGCGCGTTCTCCGTTGGCACGAGGGGTACCGACACATCGCATGACCGCCGCCGCCAGCCCGTTCCAGCGCTCCGCGATCGAGCAGGCCGTGCACGAGGCGGTCGAACGCGGCGGCGCCTTTGCGGCCTGGCCGCCGGTGCTGCGACGCGCCTATTTCGAACGCAACGGCGAGAGCATCCGGCAGGAGCTGTTCCAGCAACAGCTGGTCGGACTGGCGGTGACGGTGCTGTCGATCCTGCTCGATGCGGTGGCCCTGCCCGAATATCTCGCCCGCGGCCTGGCGCTGCGCGCGGTGCTGGTGGTGGCGCCGGCCATCGTCCTGCTGTTGCTGGCGCGGCGGCTGCCGCTGCGCATCCTCAAGCTGGGGATGGCGAGCTGCCTGATCGCCTTTGCCGCGGTGGCGACTCACCTGGCGGGCTTTGCCGAGCCGGCCACCGCGGCGCGCTATACCATGGCGACGACGCTGCTCTTCGCCATGGCGGTAATGCTGCTGCCGTTCCTGCGCGAGGAACTGGCCGGCTTTGCCGCCGGCTTCGTCGCGGCGACGCTGCTGGTTTCGCTGTGGCCCGCGCCGCTGCCGCTGACGCAGTGGCTGGAACACGCGATCCTGACCGTCCTCGTCGGCGGCGGCGCGCTCGTCATCGCCATCCGCAACGGCGAGCAGCGCCAGCGCAATTTCCTCTACGACCTGCGCGATCGCTTCACCCATGCGGAGCTCGAATACAATCTCGCCGTGTTGCGCGAACTGTCGGAAAGCGACGCGCTGACCGGCCTCGCCAACCGCCGCGCGTTCCGCAGCGTCTTCGACAGCGCCTTCCGCAACGGAGCGCGGGCCGGGGGCGGATCGGTCTCGGTGATGATGATCGATCTCGACCACTTCAAGCGCTTCAACGACGAATACGGCCATCAGGCCGGCGACCGGGCGCTGCGCAGCGTGGCCCGCGCGCTGGAGGAATGTTTCGCCGGGACCGACGGCATCGTCGCACGTTTCGGGGGCGAGGAATTCATCGGCGCCTTCCCCAGCCGCACGCTGGCCGAGGCGAGCGCCTTTGCCGAGATCGTCCGCAGCAAGATCGCCGGCGTCGAGGTACGGGTGCGCGAGAACGAGGCGCGGCAGCTGAGCGCCAGCATCGGCATCGCCTCCAGCGGGCCGGGCGCGGAAATCGACCTCGCCGAACTGACCGCCCGCGCCGACCGCGCGCTCTATCGGGCCAAGGACGAGGGACGCGACCGCGTGGTCGTGTCCGAGCGGATCGAGCTGCGGGTGGACCGCATCGCCAGCTGACGACCGCCCGGCCCGTGAGCCGTGCGCATGCGTCGACGAATTGCGGAACGAACCGCTGCCCCTTCCGTTATTGGTTCATAAGGAACTGAAAACGAAAGGATATTCCCATGTTCGAGAAGCTTCGCATCAAGGAGCATATGGAAGTCGTGGACACCCGCGGCCAGCATGTCGGCACCGTCGACGAGGTCGATGGCGACAACATCAAGCTCACCAAGTCCGACAGCGCCGACCAGATGCACCACTTCCTCGCGATCGATATGGTCGACCGGATCGCGGAAAACCGCGTCTGGCTGAAGGAAGATGCTCGCATCCCCGCCGGCCTCGGCACGCGCGCGACGACCACGGTCTGAGCGAGCGTTTCACCCGATAATTTCCCTGGCGCGCGCCGCCTGCAGATGATGCGGGCCGCGCGCCCGGCACCCCCGTAATCTTCCCTTGATGGATCGGGCGGTGCCTCCCCCGGTGACCGGCGGCCTTCTTCCTCAGGGGCGCGTCCGGCACCGGGGGTTCCCGTTTTGGCGGACCCGGCGCGACGGCCTTGGAAGAGTGAGGTTAGGCGCTCCTCGGCAGACGACCCATGGGGTTGATCGGCCCGAGCAGGTTTCCCGCCGCCCGAGCTGCCAACCCCTATTGCCCCACTCGCCTCGATTCCGTCACCGGCAAGCCCGCCTCGGTCGGGACGTAGATGAGGCTGGCTTCGGTATCCTCCAGCGCCTGTATCTGGAGATAACGCAGGTACCCGTCTGGCCCGCCCAGCGAATCCTGCAGGATACGATTGGCCTTGGCTGCCCCCTCCGCACGGATAACCTCGGCCTCGGCAAGGGCGATGGCGCTTTCCTTCTTGGCCTCCGCTTCGAGGATCGCGACCTTGCGCGAAGACTGGGCTTCAGCGAGCGCCGCTTCGCCCGCTAGCCGATTGGAATAAACGCGATATTGCGGCCACAGCAGGAGCATCGCCGGAATGGCCAGCACGGCCACGATGGCGGCAATGATCAGGCAACCGGAGTTGCGCATGGCGTTGTTCATGGTGCGACCTTCAACCCCTTACTGGCAGCTCAGGCATTCCTCGTAATCGGTCTGCTCGCCCGCATTGAGCTCGATCTTGGGCGCGTCGGCGGTGTTGTCGGCCTCGACGCCGCCGGCGAAACCGGCGCGCTGCACCGACTTCGAGCGGAGGTAGTAGAGCGACTTGATGCCCTTCTCCCACGCCTGGAAGTGCAGCATGGCGAGGTCCCACTTGTCGACATCGGCCGGGATGAACAGGTTCAGCGACTGGGCCTGGTCGATATAGGGCGAACGGTCGGCGGCGAATTCGAGCAAATAGCGCTGGTCGATCTCGAAGCTGGTCTTGAACACCGCCTTTTCGTCGGGCGTCAGGAAATCGAGATGCGCGACCGAGCCGCCCTTCTCGAGGATCGAGTTCCACACCGCGGTCGAATCCTTGCTCTTCTTGCGCAGCAGTTTTTCGAGATAGGGGTTCTTGACGATGAAGCTGCCCGACAGCGTCTTGTGGGTGTAGATATTGGCCGGGATCGGCTCGATGCAGGCGCTGGTCCCGCCGCAGATGATGCTGATCGACGCGGTCGGCGCGATCGCCATCTTGCAGCTGAACCGTTCCATCGCGCCCATGTCGGCTGCGTCGGGGCACGGCCCGCGTTCCTCGGCCAGCACCATCGATGCTTCGTTGGCCTTGGCGCTGATGTGCTGGAACATCTTGAGGTTCCAGGCCTTGGCCATCGGCCCTTCCAGCGGCAGCCCCTTCGACTGGAGGAAGGAGTGGAAGCCCATCACCCCCATGCCGACCGAACGTTCGCGCATGGCCGAATACTTGGCGCGGGCCATCTCTTCCGGAGCGCGGTCGATATAATCCTGCAGCACGTTGTCGAGGAAGCGCATGACATCCTCGACGAAACGCTTGTCGCCGTTCCACTCGTCCCACTTCTCGAGGTTGAGCGAGGACAGGCAGCACACGGCCGTGCGGTCGTTGCCCAGGTGGTCGATGCCGGTCGGCAGGGTGATTTCCGAGCACAGGTTCGAGGTCGAGACCTTGAGGCCGAGGTCGCGGTGATGCTTGGGCATCATCCGGTTCACGGTGTCGGAGAACACGATGTAGGGCTCGCCCGTCGCCAGCCGGGTTTCGACCAGCTTCTGGAACAGCGACCGGGCGTCGACCTTGCCGCGCACCTCGCCGGTTTTGGGCGACCTGAGTTCGAATTCGCTGCCGCTGCGGACCGCTTCCATGAAGGCGTCGGTGATGAGGACGCCGTGGTGCAGGTTCAGCGCCTTGCGGTTGAAGTCGCCGCTCGGCTTGCGGATCTCGAGGAATTCCTCGATCTCCGGATGGTGGATGTCGATGTAGCAGGCCGCCGAGCCGCGCCGCAGCGAGCCCTGGCTGATGGCCAGCGTCAGGCTGTCCATCACGCGGACGAAGGGGATGATGCCGCTGGTCTTGCCGTTCAAACCGACCGGTTCGCCGATGCCGCGGACATTGCCCCAATAGGTGCCGATGCCGCCGCCCTTGGATGCCAGCCAGACGTTCTCGTTCCAGGTGCCGACGATGCCGTCGAGGCTGTCGGAAACCGAGTTGAGGTAGCACGAGATCGGTAGGCCGCGGTTGGTGCCGCCGTTCGACAGCACCGGGGTCGCGGGCATGAACCACAGCTTCGAGACATAGTCGTAGAGCCGCTGGGCATGATCCTCGTCGTCGGCATAGGCATCGGCCACGCGGGCGAACAGGTCCTGGAAGTTCTCTCCGGGCAGCAGGTAGCGGTCGATCAGCGTTTCCTTGCCGAAATCGGTCAGCAGGGCGTCGCGCGATTCGTCGGTGACGATCGTAAAGCGGCGGTCGTTGATCTTCTTGCTGTCTTCCTTGGGGGCCGCTGCGGCCTTCGCCACCTCGGCCATGGCCCCGCCGGCAGCATCGGCCACCAGTTCTTCGCTGCCCGTGTCCTGCGTTTCCATCTTTACTGCTTTCCTGGCGGGGTTCGCCGCGGGTGTCTTGGGGGGGTGTTCGGTCGTCTCTTCGGTTCCGCTCAGCAAGTCTGCTTCCATCACGCGGTCATCCCCTGCCTTGAAATCCATTTCCTGTGCCCCGCTCTCTTCTGTCGGGACGACCCGGAAGCCATCCCCGTTCTACACTTGTTCCGACGATTCGGGCAACGATGCGGGAACGAATCCCGTGCCGCGACCCTCATGCCAGAAAGCCAAAGTCGATGCGTTCCGCCGTCCCCTGACTGTCCCCCGTTTCGCCCACAGGCCTCCCCTTGCACTCGCCTCGACCGACTCCTCCCCCTCTTGCGGGAATCCGCAACTGCGGGCCAATCTGACTAGGTTTTGGGGCTTGCCCTATCAGCGAACCACTAGATACTGAATCAGCGACGTCTCCTGCGCAAGAGGGTAAATTGCGATTTAATGGTTACCGGCCCGGCCATTACAGGGTGTCTTGTTCGGGTAATACACGGCGACGCGTGGAGAAAGCTTGAGTCGCGAACCGCGCAAGCCCCAAAATCAATCTGTGAAGAAAAAAGTGGTGATTGAATCTTTCGACTCAAGCCGTGTTTTTTCGCTAGCCTGCGGCGCAATTTCGGAATCGCGGGCGGGGTGAAAAGAATGCGGCAGAACCGGATATTGGACCAGCTCGTGCGCTTCGGCAGCCGCTACGAACGGCCGCTCGGCTGGCTGGCGGCCGCATGGTTCGTAATCGGATGCGTGGCAGCGGCGGGATTTGTCGATCTGCCCCGCATCCCGTTCCTGACCGACCGCAATGCCTGGATGGTTTCCGCCCCGGTGAATGCCCTGTGGTGGGGCTGGTTGCGGCCGGAACTGCAGCTGAGGAAGGCCGCACTGGCCGACGCGCCCGAAGCGAGGCCCTAGCCTGCAGCGCGGGCATGGCCGGCAATGTGCGTCGCCAGTTCGTCCGCCAGTTCGACCGGCAGGTCATGCCCCCAGCCCGGGATCGTGACGATCTTCGCGCCGGGAATCGCCGCTGCCGTCGCATGGCCGTGGGCGACCGGGATCAGGGGATCGTCCTCCCCATGCAAGACGAGGGTCGGGGCGGTGATGTCCTTGAGCATACTGGTGCGGTCCCCGTCCGCGATAATCGCGGCCATCTGGCGCAGCGGCCCTTCGGGATAGACGCTGCGGCGTACGGCGGCGCGAACGTTTTCCTCCAGCCGCTCTTCCGACGGAGGATAGCCGGGCGAACCGATCGTGCGCACCACGCGCTTTCCGTGCGCGACCAACACCTCCTCTTCGAGCGAAGCCGGCCGCTTGATCAGCACTTCCATCGCCTCCTTCTTCGCGGCGGGCAGCTTGGGGTGGCCGGTGGTCGAGAAGACCGAGGTCAGCGACCTCGTCTTGTGCGGGTGCCGCGCGGCGACATGCTGGGCGATCATCCCGCCCATGCTGCCGCCGACGATATGCGCGCTGTCGATCCCCAGTGCGTCGAGCAGCCCGGCACTGTCGTCGGCCATGTCATGCAGGCCATAGGGCGCCTTGGGCCTGAAGCCGAACCTGCGCATCAGCGCCATGCGGATCATGCCGGGAGCCTTCACCCCGTCGAACTTGTGGCTGAGCCCGATATCGCGGTTATCATGGCGGATGACGCGGAAGCCGCGGGCGACCAGCGCATCGACCAGTTCCTGCGGCCACATCGTCATCTGCGCGCCGAAGCCCATGATCAGCAGGATCGGCTCGGCATCCTTCGGCCCGTGGTCGTCGTAATGGATGGTGATGCCGTTGGCGGTAATCTCTGGCACGGCTCGCTCTCTCCCCCGGCTGCGCGTTTGCGCTGCATGGCGCAAGCGGGCCGGTCGGGCAAGATGCCCCGACGGCAACGGGCGGCCCTCGCCTGCCGGCTGGACCGCCCGTCTTTCGCGTCCACGGGGGGCGGCTTACAGGCCCAAGGCTACGACAGCGGTATCGCCGCGCGCCAGCCGTTCGCGTTCCATCCATGCCAGCCTGTCAGCCAGCTCGAGCCGCTCCGCCCGAGAACCGGCAAAGATGATGTTGGCCTGGAACACCGTATCCGGCGTGCGCGCCACCGGCCCCCGGTCAAGCCCGTCGAGCCGGCGAACCGCCCAGCGCGCGGCGCGATCGCCGGCAAGCGATCCGGAACTGCGATAGGTTTGCATCGCGACCGGCCGGCCAGCCTCGTCAAGCTTGAACCGCAGCTGGACGATGCCACTATCCGGCGCGGAACCCAAACGTTCCACGGCGTTGTCGAGATGGCGGTTGAGGTTGCGCGAGATGCTCTGCCGCCAGTCTTCCATGGCCCGCGCCGGGCTGACGACAATCTCATCCTGGCCGCTTTCCGCGAGAGCAGGCGTTTGCGAAGCGGCAGCCAAGGCTGCGAACGAAAATACAAGGGCTAGGGTCTTCATCAGATCATCCTCCATCGAACAGGTGAATGACCGGCCACTTTCCTGACCGCCTTAGCCGAGCACAGTCCCGTAACTCCTCGTGCCGGGGGCATCGGTGGTCGATCGGGAGCGGCGCGGGACCAAAGGGGTCGTGCTGGGGGCTGATGCGCCGCTCCCGACACAGCAAATGCCGTCAAAGCACGATTCAAACAATCGCGCTTCTACCGGCGTAACAATATTCCCGACCAAGCGGCGTGGAGGCCCGACGAACGTTACGGCACCAGCACCGTATCCCGCGCAAGAGCATCGGTTTCCGGGTAATCCAGCGTGTAGTGCAGCCCCCGGCTCTCGTGCCGCTTGAGCGCGCTCTGGACGATCAGGTCGGCGCTCTGGTGCAGGTTGCGCAGTTCGATGAGGTCGGTGGTGACACGGAAGCTGCCGTAATAGTCCTCGATCTCCTGCCCCAGCATACGGATGCGGTGGGCGGCGCGTTCGAGCCGCTTGGTCGTGCGGACGATGCCGACATAGTTCCACATGAAGCGGCGGATCTCGGTCCAGTTCTGCTTGATGACGACTTCCTCGTCGGAATCGGTCACCCGGCTGGCGTCCCACTCGCGGATCGGCGGCGGCGGGGCGAGATCGGACCAGCGGGAGAGGATGTCCTTCGCCGCCGCCTCGCCGAAGACGAAGCATTCGAGCAGGCTGTTGGACGCAAGGCGGTTCGCGCCATGCAACCCGCTCTCGGTGCATTCCCCCGCCGCCCACAGGCCGGGCAGGTCGGTCCGCGCGTCGAGCCCCACCAGCACCCCGCCACAGGTGTAGTGCTGCGCCGGGACGACCGGGATCGGCTCTTTCGTCATGTCGATGCCGAGGCCCATCAGCTTCTCGTAAATGGTCGGGAAATGGCCCTTCACGAAATCGGCTGGCTGGTGGCTGATATCGAGGTGGACAAAATCGAGGCCATAGCGCTTGATCTGGTCGTCATTGGCGCGGGCGACGATATCGCGCGGGGCCAGCTCCAGCCGCTCCGGATCGTATTTCTCCATGTATCGTTCGCCGGTGACCGGGTTGAACAGCCGCCCGCCCTCGCCGCGCACCGCCTCGGTAATGAGGAAGTTCTTGACCTCCAGATTGTAGAGGCAGGTCGGGTGGAACTGCATCATCTCCATGTTGGAGACGCGGCAGCCCGCACGCCAGGCCATGGCGATCCCGTCGCCGGTCGCGCCGCGCGGGGCGGTGCTGAACTGGTAGACCCGGCCTGCCCCGCCGCTGGCCAGCACGGTGGCGCGGGCGACATGCGCCTCGACCTTGCCGCTCGCCTCGTCGAGGGCATAGGCGCCCCAGACATGACCGTCGCCCGAGTAACGCTCGGCATTGCGGCTGGTAATGAGGTCGATGCAGGTCCGCCCCGGCAGCAGGGTGATATTCGGATGCGCCTCGGCCGCCTTGACCAGCGCCGCCTGCACCGCCCAGCCGGTCGCGTCGTCGACATGGACGATGCGGCGGTGGCTGTGCCCGCCCTCGCGGGTGAGATGCAGCTCGTCGGACTGGCGGTTGAAGGGCACGCCCAGCTCGACCAGCCGCTCGATCGATGCAGGCGCGTTCTCGACCACGAATTCGACCGTTTCCAGCCGGTTGAGGCCCGCGCCCGCGATCATGGTGTCGCGGATGTGGTCCTCGAAAGTGTCGCCTTCGTCGAGTACGGCGGCGATGCCGCCCTGCGCCCAAGCGGTCGAGCCGCCGGTGAGCGAACCCTTGGCCAGCACGAGTACCCGCTTCGTTTCCGCCAGCGCCAGCGCGGCAGTGAGCCCGGCGGCACCGGAACCGATGATGAGGACGTCATGGGGAGGCCCGAATTGCGACTGTGTCATCCCCGCGTCATGCCGCTGCCAACGCATGGCGGCAAGCAGAGAACGCCTTGCCGCTAGCCACTTTGCGTTCATCCGCGCCACGATACGGGCGGCGGCGACAGGGGAACATAACGGGAGGTCGCAACCGATGTTTTTCGGGCGAATTCGCTGTGCGCTGGGCCGACACCATGTCGACCGCCGCACGGTCAAGACGATGTATGGGCGCGAAGTAGGCCGGTGCCGCTGTTGCAGCCAGGTGCTGGAGCAGGAATTCCCCGGCCACTGGATCGTCACGCCCGTGCGGGACGCGGGGCTGGGGCACCGGCCGCGTTAGGCAGGAATCAGGCCGGCATTCCGGTTCCGGCATCGTATTTCACCAGCTTGCGCTCCCCGATTTCGAGGTCCGGCCAGCTTGCGCGCCATTCGGCGAGATGCGGCGCGGCGAAATGCCGCTCCAGCGCTGCGCAGTCCCGCCAGCGTTCGATCACGCGAACGAGGCCGGGCTCGAGCACATCCTCTGCGTAGGCATATTCGAGGCAGCCGTCTTCCGCGCGGCTGGCCTCGACCATTTGCCGCATCGCTCCACGCGCCTCGTCAACCTTGTGCGGTGGCAGGCGGATGGTGCCGATGACGATTATCGAGGCGGACATTGTCGTTGGAACCCTCCCTACCCGAAGCGCGCGGTGACGAGGCGATATCCGGCATCGTAGCTCTCGCGCTCGAGCAAGGCCCCATGCCTTCGCTGCCAGGCACCGCTGGCAAGGTCTGCCTCCAGCCGCCGTGCGCCTTCCTCCACCCCGTCGATCAGCCAGAAGCCCGAGCTGCCCTTGCGGATCTGCGAGTCGAGATAGGCCTGCGGGCGGCGCCAGTAGGCATAGAGGAACCCGTCGATGCAATCGTGCGGGACCATGACCGGCACGATCTCGACCGGGCCGAGGTGCGCGGCGAAAAAATCGAGCGGCGGCATCACGCCATTGTCGAGGCCGATCAGGCCCGGCCAGTAGTGCGTTTGCCACTGGCCGCGAAAATCGGGATCATAGGTCAGCACTACCACTCGGTCGCGCGCGACGCGGCGCAGTTCCGCCAGCCCCCGTGCCTTGTCGGTCCAGTGATGGATGGTCAGCACCGCCATGACCGCATCGAAGCTGTCGTCGGCAAACGGCAGCTCCTCCGCCGTGCCCTGGACCGCCGGGGCCGCGTCCTCCGCGCGCTGGGCAATCATCTCGGCCGACGGTTCGAGCGCCGTGACCTGCCGCGCAGCCGGTTCATACGAACCGGTGCCCGCCCCAACATTGAGCACCGTCTTCGCATCGCCCAGGGCTGTATCGATCTGCGCCGCAATTCGCAGATCGGGCCGGCGCAGATTGGCGTAATCGACGCCTATCGTATCGTAGAGCGCCGTCACCCCGACTGCTGCGCCGGCGCGGCGGTGCGCCCGGCGGCGTAGGAACCGATGATGCGTCCGTCGCGCTTCTTCATGGCACCATGGTTGTGAAGAGATAGGTAGCGAAAATCACGAGGTGAACGATCCCATGCAGCACGGTCACCCGCCCTCTCGCCATTCCGACAGCCGATACAAACAGGACCAGGACTAGCAGCGTTGTATCCCGCTGGTTCACACCAAGGGTTATATCCAACTCGAACAAAATACTGACAAAAACAACCGCTGGAATGGTCAGGCCCATCGCAGCGAGCGCGGATCCTACGGCAAGGTTGATCCCGGATTGGAGGTCGTCACGCTGGGCAGCCCTCACCGCAGCCAATCCTTCCGGCGCAAGCACCATGCCGGCGATCAGGATCGGCATCAGCGCAAGGGGCAGGTTCGCATCGATTAGCGCACCTTGGATGATGGGAGACAAGCCCTTGGCAAGCAGAATCACTGCCGCGAGCGACACGATGAGCATGGCGAATGCGAGCCACGCCACCTGCAGGCTAGGTGGCGGTACGTCTTTGTCCTTCAATTTCGCATTCGCGGGAAGGAAATAGGCGACATGACGAACGGTTTGGACAAGTACAAAAGTCAGATAAAGGATCAGGGAAACGATACCGACGAAGATGAGTTGGGATTCCGTATATTGGCCCACTCCCGCATTGTTGCCGGTGTAATTCGGAAGAACCAGCACCAGCACTGCAAGAGCAGCTAGCGTGACAAGGCCGACGTTCGCGCCGTCTCGGGTGAAATGCTGTTCGCGAAACTTGAAACCTCCGATGAGGAAGCAGGCCCCAAGCATGGCGGCCATGATGATCATTATTGCGGCGACTAGGGTGTCGCGAGCCAGTGTTTCGGCATTGGCGACTCTTGAAATCATCAGCGACACGATCAGCGCCACTTCGATGACCGTGACGGCGACTGCCAAGACCAGCGTGCCAAAAGGTTCTCCGACCTTGTGAGCGATGACTTCTGCGTGATGCACTGCTGAAAGCACTGATCCGACCAGTATCGCTCCGAATACAGCTGTCCAGATTCCGCCAAGTGTGGTGAGGTCGAGGATGCCCGCCACTGCCCCGAGAAAAGGAAACAGCAGTGTCCACCATGGGAGGCCCACCTCGAGCTTGTCGTTCGACGCTCCGGATTCCGACTCGTGATCGCTCATTTCTAAACGTTCTCCGTTGTCAGCTGGACGAACACGTCCTCCAGATCTGCCTCGCGCGTCGTCACGTCCTCGATGCCGTAGCCGTGCTGCTGGACGATGGCGAGCACCATCCCCGCGCTCATGGCGTCGCGGTTGTAGGTGATCTCAAGGGTGCGGGGTTCCAGCACCTCGGCCTTGACGAAGCCTGCCTCCATGATCGGTCCACCGAGGTCCTTGTCGACCGAAACCCGCACGATCTTCTCGCGCGCCATGCCGACGAGATCCCTGGTCGGCTTGTTGGCGATCAGTTCGCCGTGGTTGATGATCGCGATCCGGTCGCACAGCTGCTCGGCTTCCTCGAGATAATGCGTCGTGAGGACGATGGTGACGCCTTGCCGGTTGAGCTCGGTCACAAGTTCCCATAGCTGGCGGCGCAGCTCGACATCGACCCCTGCCGTCGGCTCGTCGAGCACCAGGATCGGCGGGGAATGGACCATCGCCTTGGCGATCAGCAGGCGGCGCTTCATCCCGCCAGAGAGCGTGCGGGCATAGGCGTTGCGCTTGTCCGCCAGCCGGACCGCTTCGAGCAGTTCCTCGCTGCGCCGCTCGGCCTTGGGCACGCCGTAGAAGCCGGCCTGGTTCTCCAGCACTTCATAAGGCGTGAAGAAGGGGTCGAAGACGATTTCCTGCGGAACGATGCCGATCGACCGCTTGGCGTTGCGCGGGCTGCGATCGATGTCGAAGCCCCAGATCTCGGCCTCACCGCCGCTCTTGGTGACGAGCCCGGCGAGGATGTTGATCAGCGTGGACTTGCCCGCCCCGTTGGGACCGAGCAGGCCGAACACCTCGCCCTGCGGCACATCGAAACTGACGCCCTTGAGCGCCTGCTTGCCCGGCTCGCCTTTCACCCCGGCATAGGTCTTCTGCAGGTCGCGGATGGAAATGGCGGGAGGCTGGGTCATGGCCCGGGCGATAGGCCGATGAAGATGCGAGTGCAAAGGGGAGATTGCATGCGGCTGGTCTTGGGATTATCGGCACCGTCATGAACACCGCACCGCCCGAAGCCGTCAAAGTATCCACCCGCCGCGTCAGTTGCGACGGCGCGAGCGATATCCGCGGCGGCGCCAACTACCGCCCGGCCGCACTGGGCCATCCGCGGGTATGGCTTGAAATCGACGAGCATGGCTATGTCGATTGCGGCTATTGCGACCGCCGTTTCGTGCTGGAGGGAGGTCCCGCCGACGGGATCGACCAGGCCGGCCTGCCAGATATCGCCGCAGGTTCGGATCCGGGCCACCCCTGAGACGTTTTTTCAGGCGCGGTTCAGCCGATTGTGATATGGACTGCGACAGCAGGAGACGCGCCATGATCAAGACCGCCCTTTCCGCTTTCGCTCTCGCCGCATTGACGTTGCCCATGGCCGTGTCCGCACAGCAGGACGCGGCCGACACCGTGGCGAGCAAGGGCGAGGCCAAGTTGGCCAAGCTGATCGAAGGCCGCGTTGCCGGCGAGCCGGAAAGCTGCATCCGCGATTTTCCCGTGCGCAGCTTCCAGGTGATCGACGGGACGGCAATCGTCTACAAGATCGGCAGGACCGTCTGGGTCAACCGCACCCGCGACCCCGAATCCCTGGACGACCGCGATACGCTCGTCTTCCGCCGTTTCGGCTCGCAGGTTTGCAGCACCGATATCGTGACGACCATCGATCCGGTCGGCGGGTTCTACACCGGCAATGTATTCCTGAGCGAATTCGTGCCCTACCGCCTGCCAGAAAAGGAGGGCTGACCTTCGACACCGGAGGCAGCGAGGAATTCGCATAGCTCCGCTACGGGGCAAAGATCGCACTTCGGCGCGCGGGCGCGGCAGATGCGCTTGCCGAACTGGATCAGCCAGAAATGCCCGTCGCGCAGCGCCCAGGCCGGTGAGCGCCGCTCCAGTTGAGCAGCCGTCCGGTCTGCCGTTTTTGCATCCGTCAAACCGATCCGGTTACAAACCCGGTGCACGTGGGTGTCGACCGCGATCACATCCTCTCCGAAGGTGAAGCTGAGCACGATGTCGGCGCATTTCCGCCCGATGCCCGGGAGCGCCATCAGCGCTTCGCGTGTTTCCGGTACCTTGCCGCCATGCCTTGCCAGAAGGGCGGAGCAGAAGGCGCGGATGTTGCGCGCCTTTGTGTTGTAAAGGCCACAGGGCTTGATGGCAGCGGCAATCTGCCCTTCACCCAATGCCAGCATGGCCGTCGGCGTCCGCGCGAGCGCAAACAGGTTGCGC
Organism: Parerythrobacter aurantius; assembly: GCF_045291475.1. Taxonomy (NCBI): domain Bacteria; kingdom Pseudomonadati; phylum Pseudomonadota; class Alphaproteobacteria; order Sphingomonadales; family Erythrobacteraceae; genus Parerythrobacter; species Parerythrobacter aurantius. The sequence goes on along the minus strand of NZ_CP147985.1, from coordinate 1,513,044 downwards.
GCCGCTGCCGCCGTGTTCCGGTCGAGCGACTGGGCGGAAAGCATGCAGGATATGCAGGACCGGAAGGCATCCGGCTGGCCTTTGGGTCCCTTCGCCCCGGGGGTACGGCCGGGCATCTCTCGCGCCAGTCGACGATAGACTTCCTCGACCTGCGCATCGTCCAGCATGGTTAGTCAGCGTTCGGGCGTGCGTGCGGTTCCTGCAGGGCAAGGCGCAGGCGCCGGCCTATGCGTCGATCTGGCGGATCGGCGGGATGACCAGCCACCACCACAGCGCGCCGACTGCGGCACATCCCGCCGCCAGCGCGAAGGCGAGGCCGTATGATCCCATCTGGTCGACGATGATCCCGGTCACCAGCGGACCGACGATGCCAGACGCGTTGCCGATGGCGTTCTGGATGCCGACCCAGCCTCCTGCCGCGCGCGGTCCGGCGAAAATCTGCGCCACCGCGAACAGGTTTACCGACACGCAGCCGGTGCCGATACCCGCCACGACCAGCCAAGCGCCGAGCGTCCAGGCGTCGTTCGCATACCAGATCCCCGCGATAGCGATGCCCAGAATGGCCTGACCGCCGATCATCGACAGTCGGCGCACGCGCGCTTCGTCCGCACCGCGCACCACCGCCATGTCCGACAAACGCCCCGCAACCAGCGCCGCGATACCTTGAGAGGTGAAGCTGAGCGTCGTCAGCAACGTCATCTCGGCAATCGAATAGCCCAGTGTCTTGGTCAGGTAGAGCGGCAGCCAGGCGAGCAGGAAATAGAAGCCGTAGTTCGACATGAAATGCGCCGCGCCCATCAGCCACAGCGTGGGAATGGCGAACAGGCGCTTCATCGGCACCGGATCGACCACCGGGGCCGTCACGCTGTCACTTCGCAGCGGCTTCGACGCGAAATGCCACGGCACCAGCCACAGCAGGGTAACGAGGCCGAATATCCAGAAGATCGGCCGCCAGCCCATCGCTTCGAGGATTACCCCGCCGGTCAGCACACCTACCGCCGGGCCGAACGCCAGCGCCGCGCCGACCAGCGCATTGGCGCTGCCGCGACGATGTGCCGGCACTTCGGCGGCGAAGATCTTGGAGCTGCCGGGGAAGGCGATGCTCTCGCCCAGGCCCAGCAGCAACCGCAGCACGATCAGCAGTACCAGCCCGTTGACGAAGCCTGTCAGCAGTGTCGCCAGCGCCCACAGCGCAATGCCCGCGGCGAACATGCGGTAGACGCAGAATCGGTCACACAACCAGCCGACGAACAGGCAGAGCGGCGCATAGACCCAAAAAAAGGCCGAAACCGCGGTGCCGAATTCGGTCGCGGTGAAGCCGAGCTCGTCGATCATCAGCGGCGCGGCGACCCCGATCGCACCCCGGTCGACGTAATTGAGCAGCACCGACAGCGCGAGCAGGATCACCACCCAGAACAGTCGCGTGCTCGATACGGGCGCCCTGCCAGCCGATGATGCCATAGTGCCTCTCCCCCATTCCGACCCTGCATCGCGCTAGCAGGGCGCGGGCAGCGCTACACGCGAATTCGTTGGGGCTTACGTGGCGGCGATCACATCGGTCGCGGCGAAATCCGCGCCCTTGAACAGCAGCGGGATATTGCGGCTCTTGGCAAGCGCATAGGCGAACAGGTCGCCGTAGTTGAGCTGTGCCGGATGGCCTGTGCCCGTGCCGTAGCGGGTGAAAGCGGTATGAGCGAGATCGGCCATTTCGCGGTCAACGGGGATGATGTCGATACCGAATTCGGCCAAAAGCAATTCTGCGCGGGAGACGAGCCAATCGCCGCCACGATTGCGGCAGACAATCCGCAATTCGATCAGGCTGCCTGCGCTCATGAACAATTGGTCGGCGTCGGACATCAGCTCCGAGAAATGGTCGCGCTCCTCTTCGTCGAGCAGGACCGCGATCACCGCTGAGGTATCAACGCAGATCAAACTGGCAGGCCGTTCTCGTCATATTCGAGTTACCAGCTACCGCTGCGATCAAAGTCCATCGTATCGACCTCGGCAAGAAACGCCGCGATCCGCTTCTTCCGCTCTTCCTTGTCGATCTTTTGCGCGGCAGGAACCGGCGTCAGCCGCACCTGCGGCACGCCGTCCTTGTCGATCACCACTTCCTCCCCCGCGCAGGGCGGCCGCAATCAGCTTGGAAAGTTGCGCCTTGGCCTCGCCGATATTGAAGTGGATGGTCATCGGGTGAGGGTAGGTTGGTCAAGGTGACTGGTACCAAGTCGACGTCCGGCAATAGCGCGTGACCAGAGTCTCCTTGCAAGCTATCTTGCCAGTATGGCACAAAAACTAGATTTCGGCGATGTCGTTGCGATCGCTTTAGTTGCCTCTGCCGTAGGCGGTCTCATCACCGCCACTGGGTTCGTAAGCATCCTGTTCGGTTTCGATAAGCTCTCAGGGGACCCCGGTGCATTTCTTCTTGCCCTCCTTTGGGGAAATTTGCTCGGCCTCGCAGTGAGCATCGTATTCGCCTGGCCCCTTGGAATTGCTGTGGGGGCTACGGCAAACAGTATCTTTGGTGATTCAGCCGGCACAGCGGGTTGCGCCGGTGCGTTCACGGCATCCATCCTGTTCGCGCTTGCATACGGAGAAGAACCTATTCGCGAGGCCTTGCTGTTCGGCATAGGCATCACATTCACACTCTTCGGTGCGCTGATGGCGATTGCAGGCCGCTATTATGTCTTGAACCGGGTCGCGGTGTTCACGCGTTAGGCAGCGTCACGGCGATGCCTCACTCCCACTCAATCGTCCCAGGCGGCTTGCTGGTATAGTCGTACACCACGCGGTTGATGCCCTGCACCTCGTTGACGATCCGCGTCGCGCAGCCGGTCAGGAAAGCAGCATCGAATGGATAGACGTCCGCCGTCATCCCGTCGGTGCTGGTCACGGCGCGCAGGGCGCAGACGCTGTCGTAGGTGCGATAATCGCCCATCACGCCGACGGTGCGCACCGGCAGCAGCACGGCGAAAGCCTGCCAGATCGCGTCATACAGCCCGGCCTTGCGGATCTCGTCGAGATAGATCGCGTCGGCCTTGCGCAGGATATCGCAGCGCTCCTTGGTCACCTCGCCAGGAATGCGGATGGCGAGGCCTGGGCCGGGGAATGGATGGCGGCCGACGAAGATGTCGGGCAGGCCCAGCTCGCGGCCGAGTTCGCGCACCTCGTCCTTGAACAGTTCGCGCAAGGGCTCGACCAGCTTCATGTTCATGCGTTCGGGCAGTCCGCCGACATTGTGATGACTCTTGATCGTGACGCTCGGCCCGCCGGTGAAGCTGACGCTTTCGATGACGTCGGGATAGAGCGTCCCCTGCGCGAGGAACTCGGCCCCGCCGAGCTTTTTCGCTTCATCCTCGAACACGTCGATGAAGGTCTTGCCGATGAATTTGCGCTTGGCCTCGGGGTCGGTGACGCCGGCGAGGCCTTCCATGAACATCTGCTCGGCATCGACCACCACCAGCGGGATGTTGTAGTGGTCGCGGAACATGGTCTCGACCTGTTCGCGCTCGCCCAGCCGCAACAGGCCGTGGTCGACGAAAACGCAGGTCAGCTGTTCGCCGATCGCCTCATGGATCAGTATCGCGGCGACGGAGCTGTCGACCCCACCGGATAACCCGCAAATGACCTTGCTGCCGCCGACCTGCTCGCGGATTTCGCGCACTTTCGTTTCGCGATAGGCCGCCATGGTCCAGTCACCCGCCAGCCCGCAGACCTTGTGTACGAAATTCGCCAGCAGCTTGCCGCCATCGGGTGTGTGGACGACCTCGGGGTGGAACTGGGTGCCGTAGAACTTGCGGCTTTCATCTGCGATCACCGCGAAGGGTGCGCCGTCGGAAATGGCGACGATCTCGAAACCGGGGGCGAAGCGGGTGACCTTGTCGCCGTGGCTCATCCACACCTGGTGGCGTTCGCCCACACTCCACAGCCCCTCGAACAGCGCGCAATCCCTGGTCACGGTCAGGTAGGCGCGGCCGAACTCGCCGCCGTCTCCGACCTCGTGCCCGGGCCGCACTTCGCCGCCCAATTGGTGGCTCATCACCTGTTGGCCATAACAGATGCCGAGGATCGGCACGCCCGCCTCGAACAGCGCCATCGGTGCGCGCGGGCTCCCATCCTCCGGAACTCCGGCGGGCGAGCCGGAGAGGATGATGCCCTTGGGCTCCATGCGATTGAACGCCGCCTCGGCTTGGGTGAAAGGCGCGATTTCAGAATAGACCCCGGCTTCGCGCACCCGGCGCGCGATCAGCTGGGTCACCTGGCTGCCGAAATCGACGATAAGGATGGAATCGGGGAGAAGTGCGTCGTCCATGGCCGAGCGCGGTAGGCAAGGGCGCGGGGGCTGTCCAGCTTGGGCGCAAGGGAAACCCAAGGTGGCATTGTCGAACACTCTCTTGCGGATGGCGCACTCAGATGAACAAAACCTGTCGAGTTAGTTGCGTCTGACGCAACTCGCCTGCGTGTTTTCTCACTTTTAGAAAGCGGTGCGAAAGATTATTTCACTCCTCGAAGCCGGCGGTGAGCCCTCCTCTCCCCCCCGAATGTTCACCCCGGCTCCCTCAGGCTGCACGATCCCTCGGCAGCCGGACGATCGGAACCGCAGCCACGGGCGCGGCAACGATCGGTAAAGCCGCGAGACGCGGTCGCCACCTCTCTCCCCCTCCCCCCGGCGACCTGCGTCTCGCGGCCCTATTCTCCATTTTTTTGGTCGTGCCCTGTAACCGCTGCGCCTGCGCGCGCGGACCCGTGATGTACCCCGAGCGCTCAAGCATCCGGGTCGCGCTGGTGCGGCGCGCCTGCCCCCTCCCCCAGAGGCGCGCCGCACCGCTTTGCCGCAGTGGTCCGTTTACACGGGAAATCGATCCGCCAGCTCGCGCAGTTCGGTCTTGAGCAGCTTGCCGATATGGCTGCGGGGCATCTCGTCGATGGGATGGAGCGCGCTCAGCCGCTGGGTCTTGCCCAACCGGGCATTGGTGCTGCCGAGGATATCCTCGACCTCGCCCGCCGGCACGCCGTCGGCCAGCCTGACGAAGCCCAAGGGGGTTTCGCCCCATTGCACCGAAGGTATCCCGATCACCGCCGCTTCCGCGACGCGCGGGTCCTTGGCCAGCTCGGCCTCGAGATCGCTGGGGTAGATGTTGAACCCGCCCGAGATGATCATGTCCTTGGCCCGGCCGACGAGTTCGACGAAGCCATCGGCATCGACCCGGCCGATATCGCCCATCCGCTGCCATACCTCGCCCGTTTCCGGGTCGGTCCAATAGCCTTCGCGGGTCTTGCCAGGCTGGTTCTTGTAGCCTGCCATCATGGTCTGGGAGAGGCCGATGAGGTTGCCCGCCTCGCCCGGCGGCAACGGCCGGTCCTCGTCGTCGAGCACCTTTAATTGGCTTCCGGGCGCAGGTCGCCCGACGGTGTGGAGCTTGTCAGGGAACTCATGGCAGGGCAGCAGGCAGACCACGCCGCCTTCGGTCATCGAATAGATCTCGATCAGCCCGCCGGGCATGCGGCGCAGCACTTCGGCCTTGAGCTCAGCCGAAAATGGCGCGCTGGTACAGTATTTCAGCATCATGGACGACAAGTCGAACTCGTCGAACCGCGGTTCGGCCATCAGCCGCTGGTATTGCACCGGCACCAGCATGGTCAGCGTGGCCTTGTCGGCCTGCGCGTGCTCCAGCCATTTCACCGTGTTGAACTTGCCCATGACCCGCACCGTGCCGCCCGCCAGCAGCGGCGGCAGGAAAGCAACCATGGTGGTGTTGGAATATAGCGGGGTCGAGGCCAGCGAGACGACCGGCATTCCCGAGCCAAGGAACGAGGAGGCGGTCGCGGCGAACTGTCGCCAGCGCATTTGGTGCGAATGGACGATGCCCTTGGGGATGCCCGTCGTGCCGCTGGAATAGATGATGTTGAAATGGTCTTTCGGGTCCGGCGTGAAAGCGGGTGCTTTCGTTCCGGCAGGGGCCATCCAGGCGTCGATGTCCTCCAGCGCGATATGCTCGAGCCCGGTCGCAAAATCATCGCCCAGCTCGGCGCTTTTAACCGCATCGATGAACAGGTGCCGCGCGCCCGAATCCGCAGCCATGCCTTCGAGCTGTTCGCGGCTGGCGCTGGTCGTAAGCGGCGCGGCGACCCCGCCCGCGCGAACCGCCGCGAGAAACACCAGCGCATAGGCGATGCAGGACGTGCCGAGGATGGCGACCGATTGCCCCTTTTGCAGCCCGGTCTCCGCCAGCCGCGCTGCCAGCCGCTCGATCCGGTCGTCGAGTTCGGCCCAACTGAGTGCTCCGCCATCGTCGCGGAGGGCTGGCTTGTCCGGCTGGGCAGCCGCCCAATGCGACAGGATCTGCGAAAAATTGCCGAAGGGTTCGGCAAGCGATGCGGCTGGCGTGGTCTCTCCCATGATCGCCATTCATATGGGCGACCGGGCTTTTGTCGAGAGACTTATCCGTGGGCCGGACAGTCCGGCAACATCAGCATTCGATCACATTGACAGCCAGCCCGCCCTGGCTGGTTTCCTTGTACTTGGTGCTCATGTCGAGCCCGGTCTGGCGCATGGTCTCGATCACCTGGTCGAGGCTGACGCAGGTCTCGGCCTCGGTCCGGTGGAGTGCCAGCCGCGCGGCGTTGACCGCCTTGACCGCGCCGATGGCATTGCGTTCGATACAGGGCACCTGCACCAGCCCGCCGACGGGGTCGCAGGTCAGGCCGAGGTTGTGCTCCATGCCGATTTCCGCCGCGCAGGCGATCTGCTGCGGGCTGCCGCCCCATACTGCGGCGAGCCCTCCGGCCGCCATGGAGCAGGCCACGCCGACCTCGCCCTGGCAGCCCATTTCGGCCCCGGAAATGCTGGCCCGCTGCTTGTACAAAAGGCCGATGGCGCCCGCGGTGAGCAGGAACTCGCGGGTCTTGTCGCGGCACGGCTGCTCGGCGGGATCGTTGCAGTAGAACCGGATCACCGCCGGGATGATGCCCGCCGCGCCATTGGTCGGCGCGGTCACCACGCGCCCGCCGGCGGCGTTTTCCTCGTTCACCGCCATGGCGTAGCAATTGAGCCAGTCGAACAATTGCTCGCGCTCGTTCGACTGCGGGTTGGCGCTGAGCTTGTCCCACAGGTCGGGCGCACGGCGCTGGACCTTGAGCCCGCCGGGCAGCGTGCCGCGCCGGACCAGCCCGCGTTCGATGCACTGCGCCATGGCTTGCGCGATCGTGTCGAGGCCGGCCTCGGTCTTGGCGCGCGGGCGCATGGCATCCTCGTTGGCGAGGACGATGGAAGCGATGGAACGCCCCTGCGCCTCGCAAGTCGCGAGCAACTCCGCCGCCGAGGCGAAGTCGTGCGGCACGCTGGCACCGGTCGAAATCCGGTCGTCCTTGGGCTTGCGCCTGAGTTGCGCTTCCGAGGCTACGAAGCCGCCGCCGGTGGAATAGTAGGTCCGCTGGAGAAGGATGTCGCCCGCCGCATCGAGCGCCGCCAGTCGCATGCCGTTGGGATGCAGCTCGGGAATGACATGCCCGGCAAGGTCGATATCGCTTACAGGGTCGAAGGCGATGCCGTGGTGCCCGCCCAGCGCCATCTGCTTGCTTTCGCGCAGCGCGGCGATGGCCGCTGCCGCCGTGTCCGGGTCGGTCGTTTCCGGCTGGAAACCCATCAGCCCCAGCATGGTTGCGTCGACCGTCCCGTGACCGACGCCGGTGAGCGCCAGCGAGCCCTGCAGTTCCACGGCGACGCGATCTGTCCGGTCGAGCTTCCCCGCCTTGGCCAGCGACCGGGTGAACATCCCAGCTATACGCATCGGTCCTACCGTATGCGATGAGGAAGGACCGATCCCGATCCGGAAGATATCGAGCACTGAGAGCATGGCGTGCCTGGGCCCCTCCTGCTTGCAAGCCGTGACCAGCCGCCTAGGATGCAAGCGGGAATTTTGCCAGAGGGGAGTGGGAATGAGGACATCATGGGCCAGGCTGACCCTTGCTGCCGTCGCGGCTGCATTCCCGGCGGAACGCGGTATGGCAGAGGATCGGGAACGGCGAGTCCTGGTCGTCGTGGCCCACCCCGACAACGAGCTGTTCTTCGCCCCCGCCCTCGCCATGGAGGCACGACAGGGTGCCCGCGTCAGCATCGCCTATGCAACGCAGGGCGAGGCCGGCCCGGGCGTCAGCGGCATGGAAAAGGGCGCGAAGCTCGGCCGGACGCGGTTGGCAGAGGCGCTATGCGCCAGCGGCGCGCTCGGGCTCGACATGCCGATGTTCTTCGATTTCGGCGACGGCAGGCTGACCGATCGGCCGCAGGATGCGAACAGTGCGGCGCTACGGCTGAAGCAAGCGCTGGAACGCGCCTTGTCCGCCGAGCGGCCCGACCTCGTCATCACCTGGGGCCCCGACGGCGGCTATAGCAATGGCGATCACCGGATGGTCAGCGCCATTGTGTCGCAGGTGGTGCAGGCCATGCCCGCAGGCCTGCGCCCGGAATTGCTCTATCCCGGCATCCCCACAGGCAATGTCCCCGACATGCCCGAGCTGAGGGGGTGGGCCGAAACCGATGCTGCGCTGTTGACCGAACGCTACACCTACAATCGCGACGATCTGGCCAGGGCCGTCGCCGCCACACAGTGCCACAAGACCCAGTTCGACGACGCCCAGCGTGCCGGGCTGGTGCCGCTGTTCGACCAGGCGATCTGGCGCGGGGTGGTAGGTTTTCGCAAGGGGTTGTGAACCACTGTCCGGCCCGGTGGAAAACAAGGCTCTTCGGACCCGCCAGGGTTTGGGAATCCGCCTTCTCGCGCCTATATAATCGGCATGAGCGATACCACTCCCGAAAGCACTGAACCAGCCAACGACAAGCCGCGCCAGATGGGCGAATACGGCGCCGATTCGATCAAGGTCCTCAAGGGCCTCGACGCGGTGCGCAAGCGGCCCGGCATGTACATCGGCGACACCGACGACGGCAGCGGCCTGCACCACATGGTGTTCGAGGTTTCGGACAACGCGATCGACGAAGCGCTGGCGGGCCATTGCGATCTCGTTCTGATCGAACTCAACCCCGATGGCTCGGTTTCGGTCGAGGACAACGGTCGCGGCATCCCGGTCGACATGCACAAGGAAGAAGGCGTTTCGGCGGCCGAGGTCATCATGACCCAGCTTCACGCCGGCGGGAAGTTCGAGAACACGTCTGACGACAACGCCTACAAGGTCTCAGGCGGCCTCCACGGTGTGGGCGTTTCGGTGGTCAACGCGCTCAGCGAATGGCTCGAACTGGTGATCTGGCGCAACGGGCAGGAACACTGGATGCGCTTCGAGCATGGCGATGCGGTCGAAAGCCTGCGGGTCGTCGGCGATGCGCCGAAGGTCGAGGGCAATTCGGACGAGAACGGCTTCAAGAAGGGCACCCGCGTGACCTTCAAGGCCTCGGAAGAAACGTTCAAGAACGTCATCGAGTTCGATTTCGAGAAGCTGGAGCACCGCTATCGCGAGCTCGCCTTCCTCAACTCCGGCGTCCGCATCAAGCTGCGCGACAAGCGGCACGAGGACGTGCTGGAGCACGACCTGTTCTACGAAGGCGGGATCGCGGCCTTCGTCAAATGGCTCGACCGCAACAAGCAGCCGCTGATCGGCGATCCCATCGCCGTGTCGGCGGAGAAGGACGGCATCGGCATCGACGTCGCGCTGCAATGGAACGACAGCTATTACGAGAACGTCCTCACCTTCACCAACAACATCCCGCAGCGCGACGGCGGCACGCATCTCGCCGCGTTCCGCGCCGCACTGACCCGCACACTCAACAATTACGCCACCTCCTCGGGCCTGATGAAGAAGGAGAAGGTCAGCCTCAGCGGCGAGGACATGCGCGAAGGGCTGACCGCGATCGTCTCGGTCAAGCTGCCTGATCCCAAGTTCTCCAGCCAGACCAAGGACAAGCTGGTCAGCTCCGAAGTGCGCCAGCCGCTCGAAAGCCTGATGGGCGAGAAGATGACCGAGTGGCTGGAGGAAAACCCGGCCGACGCCAAGGCGATCATCCAGAAGATCATCGACGCCGCCGCCGCCCGCGAAGCCGCGCGCAAGGCGCGCGAAATGAGCCGCAAGGGCGCGATGAGCGTCGCCAGCCTGCCCGGCAAGCTGGCCGATTGCCAGGAACGCGATCCCGCCAAGTCCGAACTGTTCCTGGTCGAGGGCGATTCCGCAGGCGGCAGCGCCAAGCAGGGCCGCGACCGCAAGACGCAGGCGATCCTGCCGCTGAAGGGCAAGATCCTCAACGTCGAGCGCGCCCGGTTCGACCGGATCATAAGTTCCAAGGAAGTCGGCACGCTTATCCAGGCGATGGGCACGGGTCTGCGCGACGAGTTCAACCTCGAGAAGCTGCGCTACCACAAGATCGTGATCATGACCGACGCCGACGTCGACGGGGCACATATCCGCACGCTGCTGCTGACCTTCTTCCACCGTCAGATGCCCGAGATCGTCAAGGCCGGGCACCTGTTCATCGCCCAGCCGCCGCTGTTCAAGGTCAGCAAGGGCCGCAGCGAGGTCTATCTGAAGGACCAGGCGGCGCTGGACCGTTACCTGGTAGATGCCGGCTTGCAGGGCCGTATGCTGGAGACGACCGGCGGCTCGCGCGCCGACGGCGATTTGCGGGTGCTGGTCGAACACGCGCTGCGCTTCCGCAATTTGATGGCCTTCGTGCCGCGCAAATACGACACCGGCATCATCGAACAGATGGCACTGTCGGGCGCGCTCGATCCGGAACTCGATGCTGCCACTCGCCAGCAGGCGCTCCAGCTTGCCGCCCAGCGCCTCGAAGCCGGCGACGAAGATGCGCGGTGGACAGGCCAGCTGCGCGAGGACGGAACGGTCCGCTTCGACCGGCTGTGGCGCGGCGTGACCGACGTCCACGAGATCGAGGCCAAGTTCCTCCACAGCGCCGAGGCACGCAAGCTGCACAAGCTGGCGAGCGAGCAGGCCGAAGCCTATGTCCACCCCTCGCGCCTCGTGCGCGGAAGTGCGGAAGCCGAACCCGAAACAGATTCCGTCGAAGGGGCAGACGGCGAGGAACCCGAGGTCGTCATCGCCAGCGGCGATGGCGCAATCAGCCGTCCGACCCAGCTGCTCGACCAGATCCTGGCCGCAGGCCGCAAGGGCCTGTCGATCGCCCGCTACAAGGGCCTGGGCGAAATGAACGCCGAGCAACTGTGGGAGACCACGCTCGACCCCGAGGCGCGCGTGCTGCTGCAGGTCAAGGTCGAAGACGCCGATGTGACCGACGAGATCTTCACCCGTCTGATGGGAGACGTGGTCGAACCGCGCCGCGAGTTCATCCAGGACAATGCTCTCAACGTCGCGAATCTCGATGTCTGACGACATCGAGGCCCGTTTTGGGGCTCTCAACGTCGCAAACCTCGACGCCTGATCGACAGTGACCGACGCTGCTATGCTGGTAGTGCTGGCAGGCGCGGCGTGGCTCGCTTTCGTCTCGCTGGTCTGCCTGTTCCGCCCTGAGCGGGCACGACAGGCCCTCGCCTCCATGGGCAGCAATTGGCGCTGGCAACTGGGCGAGCATATCCCGCGCGCCATCGTCGGGCTGGCCATGATCTTGCGCGCACCCTTGTCCAAAGCGCCAGCGGTGGTCGAGGTTGGTGGCTGGTTCCTCGTCGCCACCTCGATCCTGATCCTGCTGGTGCCGATGCGCTGGCACAACGATTATGCGGTGTGGTGGTCTGAGCGTATCCCGCTGGTGGCCTATCGCCTGCTGGCGCTGCCTACTCTGGCATTGGCTGTATTGCTTGCCTATATCACCTGGTAAGGTGACGAAGGAGACCCGCAGCCCATGAACAGCGCGCTCGCCATCCATTCGCGGCAGGAGCACATCCGCTATCTCGGCCTGGCAGCGGGCGCCCTGCTGGTGCTGCCGCACGTGCCTTTCGGCGCTTACCTGCTCTATCCCTTCATGATCCTCGGCACGTGGTTCCACGAGATGGGCCACGGGCTTGCCGCCCTGCTGATGGGCTTCGACTTCCAGCGACTGGTGCTGCTGCCCAACGGATCGGGATATGCCGAGTATTTCTTCCCCCCCGATAGCGGCCGGCTGGCCCATGCGACGATCGCTGCGGCCGGGCCGATCGGTCCTGCGATCGTCGGATCGGGCCTGATCCTCGCTTCCCCGCACGAACGCCTGTGGAAGCCGGTCCTGCTGGGTCTCGCGGCATGTATCGCGCTCTCGACCGTCGTCTGGGTCCGCTCGACCGTCGGCTGGATCGTCCTGCCGGGGATTTCGCTTCTGCTGGTCCTGATCGCGACGCGCGGCAGACCGTGGATGGAACGGTTCGCCTTGCAGTTCCTCGGCCTGCAAGCCGCGCTCAGCATGTTCCAGCAGTGGGATTACCTGTTGACCGAAGGGGCCATGATCGGCGGGCGCCCGCAACTGTCCGACACCGGTGCGATCGAGCAATACCTGCTGTTGCCGCACTGGATCTGGGCGAGTCTGATAATTGCCGTTGCCGCATTGATGCTGGGCGCTTCGCTGCGCTATTCGCTGTCCGAGAAGCGCATTCCGCCGCGCTGGTGAAGGACCTCGCAATGCAGACGACGCCGCAGAATACGCCTTTGGGCAGCGATATCGAGCGGCTCGGCTTCCTCCTGTTCCTCGGCCTGGTTTCGTGGAGCCTCGTGTTGGTGGCATGGCCGTTTGTCGCCCCGCTGCTGTGGGCGACACTGGCGGCCATCATGTTCCAGCCTCTCTACAACTGGTTCAAGATCAGGCGGCCGGACAGCCCCAACCAGAGCGCGCTGGCCGCCCTGCTGGTGATCACCTTTGCCATCCTCGTGCCAGCCTTGTGGATCGGTGCCATCGTGGTCGAGCAGGCCGCGCTGATATTCCTCGCCTTCCAGGAAGGGCAGATCGACGTTGCCGCCTGGTTCGCGCAGGTCATCGAGGCCTTGCCGGCGCGGCTCCAGGGCATGTTGCGAACACAGGGCCTCGGCAATTTCGCCATGGTGCAGGACCGACTGCAGGACCTCGTCACAGAAAGCGCCGGCCTGATCGCCAGCCGCGCCGTCGCCATCGGCGGCAGCGCCCTCAGTTGGTTCCTCGCCTTCGGCGTCGGGCTGTATGTCACTTTCTTCCTGCTGCGCGACGGCAGGACGATCGGCAGGGCGGTGGTTCGCGCGCTGCCGCTGGAACGGTCCATCGCCGACCGGCTGGCAGAGCGGTTCCTCGCCATCGTGCGCGCCACGATCAAGGGATCGGGGATGGTGGCGCTGGTGCAGGGCGTGCTCGGGGCGATCACTTTCTGGATTGCCGGGATGCCCTCCGTCGCGCTGTTCGGCGTGCTCATGGGGATCTTCTCGCTGCTGCCTGCCGTCGGCCCTGCCATCGTATGGGTTCCGGCCGCGATCTGGCTGCTGGCGACCGGTGCGATCTGGCAAGGGATCGTCGTGATCGTGTCGGGCGTCGCCGTCATCGGGATGGTCGACAATGCCCTGCGGCCGATCCTGGTGGGCCGCGATACCGGGATCCCGGACTGGGTGGTGCTCGTGACGACGCTGGGCGGGATCGCGACTGTCGGTATGTCGGGCATCGTCGTCGGCCCGCTGGTGGCAGGCCTGTTCATGGCCGGCTGGTCGATCCTGTCCGAACAGCGCGCGGAAGCCGTCCCCGAAGCATGAGCACGAACGGCTTTGACGCCATCGTCCTCGGCGGCGGGGCGGCAGGATTGTTTTGCGCGGCCATGGCCGGACAGCGCGGCCGGCGGGTGCTGGTGTTGGAACGGGCTGAGGCGGTGGGGAAGAAGATCCTCATTTCCGGCGGGGGACGGTGCAATTTCACCAATATCGGCGCGGGGCCGGAGAACTATCTTTCGGCCAATCCGCATTTCGCCAAGTCGGCCTTGCGACGCTACACGCCGCGCGATTTCCTGAGCCTTGTCGAGAGCCATGGCATCGCCTGGCACGAAAAAACGCTGGGCCAACTGTTCTGCGACGGCTCGTCGAAGCAGATCGTCGAAATGCTGGCCGAAGAATGCGCAAAGGGCGGCGTCACCATCCTGACCGGGCAGGATGTGACCGAAGTCGTCCACGATGGAGGACGCTTCGCGGTGATGGCGTCGGGCAGGGCCTACACTACCGACAAACTCGTCATCGCGACCGGTGGCCCTTCGATCCCCAAGATGGGGGCAAGCGATTACGCCTATAGGCTGGCGCGGCAGTTCGGGCTCAAGGTGGTCGAGCCGCGCCCGGCTCTGGTGCCGCTGACGCTGGGCGGCGAGGATGTTCTGTTCCGCGAACTGTCCGGTGTCGCCAGCGACGTGATCGCACGGGCTGGCAAGGCGAGTTTTGCCGAGGCGGCATTGCTGACGCACCGCGGATTGTCGGGTCCGGCGATCCTGCAAGTCTCGAGCTACTGGAAGCCGGGCGACGCCGTTTGGCTCGATTTCTGCCCAGGCGAGAAGGGCGACTGGCTGGTCGCACGAAAGGCGGCGACGCCCAACGCGACCGCGACCGCGATCCTGCGCGAATACATGCCCGAGCGGCTGGCCGGCGTGCTGGCAGAGCGTTTGGGACTGTCCGGCCCACTGCAGGGGATTGCCGACAAGGCGCTCCGCCGGGCGCAGGAGAGGCTGGCACGGTGGGAGTTCCGCCCCAATGGCAGCGAAGGTTTCGCCAAGGCCGAAGTGACTGCCGGCGGGATCAGCACGGCCGAGCTTTCCAGCCAGACGATGGAGGCGACCAAGGTGCCCGGCCTCTATACCATCGGCGAAGCGGTCGACGTCACCGGCTGGCTCGGCGGCTATAACTTCCAGTGGGCCTGGGCGAGCGGCTTCGCTGCGGCCCAGCGGCTTTAGCTGGCGGCGCGGAGGCCCGCGATACCCATAGCGCCGCGGTCCTTGGCCGAAAGCCCGTCGAACAGCGTATCGATGATGCGGGCGAGCTTTTCCTCGCTCAACCGGTCGGTGATCATCGCGATCATGTAGGGCTGGATATAGCAGACGACCGTCTGGTTGATCAGCGACATGGTCTCGTTGATCGACAGGCCTTCGAAATGCCCGTCGGCCTGGGCCTCGGCCACCAGCTCGCACAGGTAATGGTCGGCAAGGTCGATGTAGGACCGGGCATATTCGAAATAGCGTTCGCCCAGCTCGATGTAGAAATTGAAGGTGGCCGGATCGTCGCGATACTGCTGGCGCAGCAGGACGAAGCGGCGGGCGAAGAATTCGTACATCTTGCGGCGCGGCGGCAGTTCGCTCGCCATGACTTCGTCCATCACCGCCAGCTTGGGCGCGAACCATTCGCCGGTTATCGCTTCACGCAGGTCGTCTTCCTCGGGAAAGATCGCCTCGACGCGGGCGCGCGCAACGCCCAGTTCGGTCGCGAGCTTGCTGCGGTCGACTTCCTCGCCGCGCCGTTCCATCACCTCCATGGCGAACCGCACCATGCGGCGGCGTTCCTCGAGGATGTCCTTCTCACTCACCGTTCGCCTCCCTAAGCGATCACCGCCCCATGTAGGCGCGCACTGGCGAGGTTAAACCCCAAAAGCGACAAGCGGAGGACGGCTCAAGAAGATTTGGGCCCAGGTGAACTCTTGGGCGGCCACGGGACGAAGGCGCTGGTCCGGGCGATGTAGTCGGCATAGGCATCGCCGCGCTTCTTCTTCATGCCGTGTTCGGTCAGCGCTGCGCCCGACCACTTGGTAAGGGTGAAGGTCAGGAACACCGGCCCGATCAGCGTATAGAGCGCGAGGTCCCAGCCGATCGAGGCGGTCACCAGCCAGATGCCCCACCAGGCGCAGGCATCGCCGAAATAGTTGGGGTGCCGGGTATAGCGCCACAGCCCGGTGTCGAGGATCTTGCCCTCGTTGGCGGGATCGTTCTTGAAGGCGCGCAATTGCAGGTCGCCGACTGTCTCGAAGAACATGCCGAAGGCCCACAGCGCTATCCCGAAATAGGCCAGTGCGCCGAGAGGCGCGGGCGCCTCGCTGGCGAGGATGCCAACCTGCGCAGGGCTGCAGACCGCGAACAGCAACACCGCCTGCCCCAGGAACACCTTGGTCAGCGCGGTAAAGGCGAAGGTATTGTTCTCCCGCGCCTTCTTCATGATCCGCTTGTAGCGCTGGTCCTCGCCCTCCTTCAGCCATCGCGTGAGGATATGCAGCGCGAGCCGCACGCCCCAGACGATCGCCATGGCGGCGAGCGCGTTTGCGGCCAGTCCAGGCTCCGAGAGCTGGAACCAGCTCACCGCCGCCATCAGCGCCATCCCGCCGCCCCAGTAGGAATCGACGATCGAGGCATCGTGGATCTTCACCGCGATGGCCCACATCACCAGCGTTGCGGCGAGCAGGACGGCCGCGTTGGTCAGCAGCGCCTCGATCATGCGGTCGTCTCCCCCTTTTCTTCGGCCAGCAGGCGTGCGGCCTGCGCCTCGAGCACCTTGTAACGATCGAGGTCGGGTAGCTTGGAGCGCATGAAGGCGGCAATACGGGTCAAGGTCTCGGCATAGCTCTGGGTCGGCCAGATAGGATCGCTGAAGCCCAGTGTGTTGGTGTCGTTATCGACCCAGGCCGCGACAATCGGCACATTGGCGGCGCGGGCGATGTTGTAGAAACCCGATTTCCACTCGCCATTGGAGCTGCGCGTCCCCTCCGCCGCGATAACCAGCGCCATATGGTCGCGCCGGGCGTATTCCTCGGCCACCTGCTCGACATAGTTGGACCGCTTGGAACGGTCCACCGGCACCCCGCCCATGTCGTACATGAAGTTCTTCATGATACCCTGGAACAGCGTGTGCTTGCCCATGAAGGCCGGCTCGATCCCTTCCACCGCGGTCGCACCGGTGAAGAAGACGAAATCCCAGTTCGAACTGTGCGGCGCACCTGCGATGACATATTTCTGCAGGCCCTTCGGCAGGCCACCGTCGATCTTCCAGCCCTTGAGGGACCAGATGACCAGGATGATCCGCCGCACGATCCGCGACAGGATGGAGCGCTTGTTGCCCGAGCGCTCGGACGGCTTTTGCGACATGTTCTCTCCCCTTGGGGCTAAGGACTAGCAGCAATGGACCGGATTGGCATGGGGCTAAAAGGCGGTAACCCCGGTTACATCCGGAACACGCCAAACGCGGGTCGCTCGGCGATCGGTGCTTCAAGTGTCGCCGCAAAGGCGAGGCCGAGGACGTCACGGGTCTGGACGGGATCGATCACGCCGTCGTCCCACAGCCGCGCGGTGGCGTAGTAGGGGTTACCTTCGTCCTCGTATTTCTGGCGGATCGGGGCCTTGAAGGCTTCGGCTTCCTCCGGCGTCCAGCTGTCGGCATCGCGGTGGACCGTCGCCAGCACCGAAGCCGCCTGCTCGCCGCCCATCACCGAAATGCGCGCGTTGGGCCAGGTGAACAGGAAGCGTGGGGAATAGGCGCGCCCGCACATGCCGTAATTGCCCGCGCCGAAGCTGCCGCCGATGACGACGGTGACCTTGGGCACGGTGGCGGTCGCCACAGCAGTGACCAGCTTCGCGCCGTGCTTGGCGATCCCTTCGGCCTCGTACTTACCGCCGACCATGAAGCCGGAAATGTTCTGCAGGAACAGCAGCGGAATGCGCCGCTGGCAGGCGAGCTCGATGAAATGCGCGCCCTTCTGGGCGCTTTCGGAAAACAGCACGCCATTGTTGGCGAGGATCGCGACCGGCATGCCCCAGATATGCGCGAAGCCGCATACGAGCGTGCTGCCGTAAAGCGGTTTGAACTCGTGGAATTCGCTGCCGTCGACGATGCGCGCAATCACCTCGTGGACGTCGTAAGGCGCGCGGACGTCGTCGGGGATGAGGGCGTAGAGATCGTCTGCGTCGAACTTCGGCGGGCGCGGCTCCTTCAGCGCCATGTCCTTCGCCGCCGCGTGGTTCACGCCAAGATGACTGACGATGTCGCGCACTATGGTAAGCGCATGCTCGTCGTTCTCGGCGAGGTGATCGACCACGCCGGACTTCCTCGCATGGAGGTCGCCGCCGCCAAGGTCCTCCGCCGAAATCTCTTCGCCCGTCGCGGCCTTCACCAAAGGCGGGCCGGCCAGGAAGATCGTGCCCTGTTCGCGTACGATCACCGTTTCGTCCGACATTGCGGGCACGTAGGCCCCGCCCGCAGTGCAGCTGCCCATGACGCAGGCGATCTGCGGGATGCCGAGCGCGCTCATGTTCGCCTGGTTGAAGAAGATGCGCCCGAAATGCTCGCGGTCGGGGAAGACCTCGGCCTGGTAGGGCAGGTTCGCCCCGCCGCTGTCGACGAGGTAGACGCAGGGCAGGCGGTTCTCCTGCGCGATTTCCTGCGCGCGCAGGTGCTTCTTGACCGTCATCGGGTAGTAGGAGCCGCCCTTCACCGTGGGATCGTTGGCGACGATCATCACCTGCCGGCCGCTGACCCGCCCGATGCCGCAGATCATCGAGGCCCCGCTGACGTCGCCCTCGTACATACCGTTGGCGGCGAGCTGGCCCACCTCGAGGAAAGGCGAACCCGGATCGAGCAATCGCTCGACGCGATCGCGGGGCAACAGCTTGCCGCGCGACACATGCCGCTCACGGTGCTTTGCCGGTCCGCCCAGCGCCGCCTCGGCGACGCGGGCGCGCAGCTCTTCGGCAAGGGCCTTGTTATGCGCGAACCGCGCCTTGGTCTCGGGGCTCTCACGGTCGAGCTTGCTCGTCAATACGGGTGCGGTCATCGTGCGGCACCTACGGGCGTTTCCAGATAGACCTGCGCCCCCGGCCCCAGCGGCAGGTCGAGGGCGACCCACCCGACCGTCATGGCGATACCCACCACCATAAAGGTCAGTGCATAGGGCAGCATCAGCGCCAGCAGCGAGCCTACGCCCATGGTCCGGTCCCAGCGCTGGCTGAAGGCGAGGATCAGCGGGAAATAGCTCATCAGCGGGGTCATGATGTTGGTGTAGCTGTCCCCCATCCGGTAGGCGGCGGTGGTCATTTCCGGGCTGATGCCGAGCAGCATGAACATCGGCACGACCACGGGCGACAGCGCGCTCCACTTGGCGCTGGCCGAGCCGATGAACAGGTCGAGTACCGAGGACAGCAGCAGCACGCTGACCAGCAGCACCGGGGCGGGCAGCGCCATCGCTTGCAGGCTTTCCGCCCCGTTGATGGCGATGATCGGGCCGATGCCCGACCAGTTGAACATGGCGACGAAATGCGCGGCGAAGAACACGAACACCAGATAGGGCGCCATGGTGCGAACGCCGTGCTGCATCATCGCCATCACGTCGGGTGCGCCCTTCACGCTTCCCGTTGCGCGGCCGAAAGCGGCCCCGGTCAGCAGGAACAGCAGGAAGAAGAAGGCGATCAGCGAGGCGTAGAGCGGCTGCAATGCGGCGGTGCCCTGGGCTTCCTCGTTGATGAAGGGCGTATAGCCGGGCCACAGCGCCAGGGCGGCGAACCCTGCGACCAGCAGCAGCGCGACCAGCCCGGCATGGCGCAGGCCGCGGCGCTCGTCTGGCGTCACTTCGCTCTTGTCGAGGTCGGCGCGCAGTTCCTCGTCGACGATGCCGTTCCACGTGCCCAGCCGCGGCTCCACCACCTTGTCGGTGATGAACCAGATCACCGGGGTAAACAGCAGCACGATGGCGGCGATGAAATACCAGTTGCCGAGCGGGTTCATCGTCCAGGCCGGGTCGATGATCCGCGCCGCTTCCTGCGTGAAGCCGAACAGCAGCACGTCGATCTGCCCGGGCATGACATTGCCGGCATAGCCGCCCGAAACCGCCGCGAAAGCTGCCGCCAGCCCCGCCAGCGGATGCCGCCCCGCGACCGCGAAGATGATCGCCGCGAGCGGGATGAAAACTACGTAAGCCGCATCGGAGGCATGGTGCGAAACCATGCCGATGATCGCGACGATCGGCGTCAACAGGCTCTTGTGCGCATTGCGCAGCGAGAGCCGGATCAGCGCCGAGAACATGCCCGAACGCTCGGCCACCGCCGCGCCCATCATGATGGTCAGCACCAGTCCCAGCGGCGCGAAACCGGCAAAGGTCTTGGGCATTTCGGTGAACAGCCGGCTGATATTGGCTTCGGAGAACAGGCTGGAGGCGGTGTAGGTCAGCACGCCGTTATCGAGCGTGGCGAATTCCGGCGCCTTCTCCCCCGGATAAGGCAAAGAAGCCGACCAGCCGAGCGCAGCGCCGATGGCCGAAACGATCATCAACACGACAATCAGGTAGATGAAGATGATGGTAGGATCGGGCAGCAGGTTGCCGACCCGCTCGATTGCGCCCAAGAACCCGCGCTGCCGCTCGGGCGGAAGGAGGCTTGCCGAACCGGCTTCGACCGGCGGCACCGTGTTTTCAGCGCCGCTCATCCTGCTGCTCCTATCAGTTCGCGCCCGATCAGCATTCGCCTGATCTCATTGGTTCCCGCGCCGATATCGAGCAGCTTGGCGTCGCGCATGTAGCGTTCGACCGGCCAATCGAGCGTATAGCCCGCCCCGCCCAACGCCTGGACGCTTTCCGCCGCCACGCGGAAGGCGTTTTCGCTGGCCAGCAGGATGCAGCCGGCGGCGTCGAAACGGGTGGTCTGGTCGGCGTCGCAGGCCCGGGCGACGGCGTAGGTATAGGCGCGGGCCGATTGCAGCGCGACATACATGTCCGCCACCTTGGCCTGCATCAGCTGGAAGCTGCCGATGGGTTTGCCGAACTGCTTGCGTTCGCGCAGGTAGGGAATGACGACATCGAGGCAGGCCTGCATCACGCCCAATTGCAATCCGGCGAGCACGACTCGCTCGTAGTCGAGCCCGCTCATCAGCACGCCCACGCCGCCGTTCAATGGCCCCATGATGCGGTCCTCTGGGATGTGGCAGTCGTCGAACACCAGCTCGGCAGTGGGGCTGCCGCGCATGCCGACCTTCTCGATCTTCTGGCCGATGGAGAACCCCTCGTCGCCCTTCTCGACCAGGAAGGCGGTGATGCCGCGCGACCCGGCCTGGCCATCGGTCTTGGCATAGACCACCAGCGTATCGGCCTCGGGCGCGTTGGTGATCCAGAACTTGGTGCCGTTGAGGACATAGCCGCCCTGCACAGCATCCGCCTTGAGCTTCATCGAGACCACGTCGCTGCCCGCGCCGGCTTCCGACATGGCAAGCGAACCGACATGCTCGCCGCTGATCAGACCCGGCAAATACTTGGCCTTCTGCTCCTCGTTGCCCCAGCGGCGGATCTGGTTGATGCAGAGGTTGGAATGCGCGCCGTAGCTGAGGCCGACCGAGGCGCTGGCGCGGCTCACTTCCTCGACCGCAATGACGTGTTCGAGATAGCCAAGGCCCAGCCCCCCGTCCGCCTCGTCCACCGTCAGCCCGTGCAGGCCGAGTTCGCCCATCTGCGTCCACAGCGCGCGCGGGAACCAGTCCTCGCGGTCGACCTTGTCGGCAATCGGCATGATCTGCTCGTCGGCAAAACGGCCAACGGTCTCGCGGATCATCTCGGCGCTTTCGCCCAGCTGGAAATCGAAATTGGGGGTGGCACGCATCGGGTAGGCTCTCCTTGCCGCAAGCGCATAGCAAGCCCGGTGGCCGTCGCAAACCGGTTGCAGGTGAAATGTTTCGCTAGCCGGAAGGCCCCAATCAAAACAAACATTTGTGTAACAAGCTGGATTATGGCACCTGCGCCCACCGGTCCTAAATGGCTACATTGAACGCGCCTTTATGGCCCGAAGGGGCCCGGCCCGATGCGGCCATGTGCAGCGACGACGCGCGCCTGCAGGTGCTCGCCAGCTTCTCGCTCGATTCGCTGGAAGGCGATGCCGAGCTGGCGCGGCTCGCAGGCTTTGCCGCCAAGCTCTGCAACGCCCCGGTCGCACTCGTCTCCATCGTCGAGGAACAGCGGCAGCGCTTCCTCGCCGAACTCGGGCTGGGGGTGGCGGAAACGCCGCGCGAATACAGCTTCTGCGCCCACGCCATGCTCGGCGATGCGCCGATGATCGTGCCCGATGCCGCAAACCATCCGCTGTTCGCAACCAACCCACTCGTCACCGGCGAACCGAACGTCCGTTTCTACGCCGGGGCGCCGCTGATCTCGTCCGAGGGGGCACCGCTCGGCTCGCTTTGCGTGATCGACTGGCAGCCGAGGCCGGAAGGGCTCGACAGCCTGCAGCTCGAGGGGCTGACCGCGCTCGCTTCCGCCGTGATGCGGCGGCTGGAGGCCCAGCGGACCGCGCTGCGCGGCGCGAAGACGCGCGAGACGACCGAGGCGCAGCTGCGCTTCATGCTCGACAGCGTGCCGGCCATCGCCTGGGGCGCGACCCCCGACCAGGTCTTCAACCGTTTCAACGCGCGCTGGGAGGAAGTGACCGGCAGCAAGCCGCCGCGCACCGTTGAGGAATGGCGCCAGTTCGTACATCCAGACGATTGGGACGCGTCGATCGAGAAATTCGGCGCCGCCGTCGCCGGTGCGTCGCATTTCGAGGACCAGTGGCGCTTGCGCCAGGCGGACGGCACCTGGCGCTGGGTGCTCTCGCGCGCGGCGCCATCAGGCAATGATCCGGCCACGGCCCACTGGTTCGGAACCATCACCGACATCGATGATACCTATCGCGAAGCGGAACGGCGGGAACTGCTTGCGAACGAGCTCGCGCACCGGATCAAGAACATCTTCGCGGTCGTCGGCGGCCTCATTTCCCTGCGCAGCCGCAAGCATCCCGAGGCGGGCCAGCTGGCGGAGGAGCTTTCCGAAACCGTGCGCGCGCTGGGCCGGGCGCAGGATTACGTGATGCCGCTGCGAGCCGGAAAGGGCGGCAGCCTCGACGGACTGCTCGCTATCCTCACGGCGCCGTATGGCACGGGCGATGCGCAGCAGGTCGCGATATCGGGGACCGGCGTGGAAGTCGGCACGCGGGCGGCCACCCCGATGGCCTTGGTAATTCACGAACTGGCGACCAATTCCGCCAAATACGGAGCCCTGTCGTCGGCGGAAGGCAGGGTCGCGGTCGAGTATGCCACGGTGGGCGACAGCGTGCACATCCGCTGGCGCGAAAGCGGCGGCCCGGCCGTGTCGGCGCCGGCGGATTCCGGCTTCGGCTCGCGCCTGCTCAAGATGAGCGTGCAATCGCAGCTCAACGGTTCGATCGAGCATCGCTGGCACCCCGACGGGCTGGAAGTCGCCGTGGTCGTGCCGCTTTCCGCACTGCGCGACTGATAACGCCCCTTTCGCACCCTGCCCTTTCGCACCCGCATATTGCCGCCTAGGGAGCGAGAATGCCCCAAGCTCCAACGCCTGCCCTGCGCTTCGACGGTGTGAGCCGGGCATTCGGCACGGTGACGGCCGTCGCGGAGGTGTCGCTGGAAATAGCCGCAGGGTCGTTCGTGGCGCTTGTGGGGCAATCGGGTTCGGGCAAGTCGACCTTGCTGCGGATGGTGAACCGGCTGACCGAGCCGACAACGGGCCGCGTCCAGTTCGCGGGGCAGGATGTTACCGCCCTGCCCCTGCCCGCGCTGCGGCGGCGGGTCGGCTACGTGTTCCAGTCGATCGGCCTGTTTCCGCACATGAGCGTGGCGGAGAACATCGCCATCGGACCGCGGCTGGCGGGCGAGAGGCTGGCAGCCGGGCGGATTGCCGAACTGCTCGAACTGGTCGAGCTCGACGCGGGCCATGCCCGGCGGATGCCGCACGAACTTTCCGGCGGGCAGCGGCAGCGCGTCGGCGTCGCGCGGGCACTGGCCGGCGGACCGCACCTGCTGCTGATGGACGAGCCCTTCGGTGCGCTCGACCCCGTCACCCGCGATGCGCTGGGGCGACGGGTCCGCGCGCTGCACGACAGGCTGGCGCTGACCACCGTCCTCGTCACCCATGACATGGCCGAGGCACTGCTGCTGGCGGACCGGGTGCTGGTGATGGACAGGGGCAGGATCGTCGCCGACGAAACCCCGCGGGCGCTGCTCGCCGGGGCCGGCGGCGAAGTTGCGCAGGGGCTGGTCGCCGTGCCCCGCGCACAGGCCGAGGCGCTGGCAAGGCTCGAACGGGCGGAGCCGGGGCGGTGAACGATATCTGGACCACCCTGGCCGAGCTCGGCGACAAAGCCGCAGCCCATGTGCTGCTGGCGGCAAGCGCGATCGGGCTGGCGATCCTGATCGCCCTGCCGCTGGCCGTCTGGGCGGGCCGCAACCCTGCTGTCCGCCGTGTCGCACTGGCGCTTGCAAGCCTGGTCCAGACCATGCCCGCCCTGGCGCTGCTGGCGCTGTTCTTCCCGATCCTGCTGAGCTTGCGGGCCGTGTTCGGCGAGGGGCTGCCGACATTGGGCTTCCTGCCCGCGCTCTTGGCGCTGACACTCTATGCCTTGCTGCCGATGCTTCGCAACGCGGTGACCGCGCGCGAGAACATGGAGCCGGGCGTGCTCGAGGCCGCCGAGGGCGTCGGCATGACGCAATGGCAAAAACTGCGGCTGGTCGAGGCCCCGCTGGCCGCGCCCTATGTCATGGCGGGCATCCGCACGGCGGCGGTCTGGACCATCGGCGCGGCGACGCTTTCGACCACCATCGGCGCGCCGAGCCTGGGCGATCCGATCTTCGCCGGATTGCAGACCCAGAACTGGTCGCTGGTGCTGGCGGGATGCCTCGCCTCGGCGGCGCTGGCGCTGGTGGCCGACGCGCTGCTCGGCAGCATCGAACATGGCTTTGCCGTGCGCAGGCGCGGCTGGGTGTGGGGCGGCGCGGCGGTCGCGGCGTTGGGCATCCTCGCCTCGGCCTGGACGCTTTACGGCCCTGCGCGCGAGCGACCGGGCGATACCATCGTCATCGCTGCAAAGAGTTTTTCCGAGCAGTACATCCTCGCCCGGCTGATCGGTTCGCAACTGGAAAAGGCAGGTTACGCGGTCGAATACAGGGACGGCCTCGGCTCGGCCGTGGTGCACAGCGCCGTCAGCACCAACGCCATCGATATCTCGATCGACTATACCGGCACGATCTGGACCAACAATCTCGGCCGGACCGACAATCCCGGGCGAGAGGCAATGTACCGGATCATCAAGGCCTGGGAAGCCGAGCAGACCGGCACGCTCGTGCTGGGACGGCTCGGGTTCGAGAACGCCTATGCGCTGGGCATGCGCGCCGACCGCGCAAGGGAGCTCGGGGTGCGCAGCATTGCGGACCTGGCCGCGGTGGCGCCGCAACTCGTGACCGGGGGCGATCCCGAATGGTTCGAGCGGCCCGAGTGGGCGGCGGTCCGCGACGCCTATGGGCTGCGCTTCGCCCGCCAGCGCAATTTCGCCCCGACCTTCATGTACAATGCGCTCAAATCGGGCGAGGCGGATGTCATCAGCGCCTATACCTCGGACGGGCGGATCGTGGCGGACGACCTCGTTATCCTCGACGACCCCAAGGGCGCGCTGCCAAGCTATGATGCGCTTCTCATGCTGGCACCGGCCCGCGCCGCGGATGCCGACCTGAAGGCGGCGATCGCACCGCTGCTCGGCAGGATCGACGTCGAACTGATGCGCGAAGCCAATCTGGCCGTGGACCGGACCGACGCGCGCAAGATGACGCCCGAACAAGCCGCAGCGATGATCGCCGCCCGAATCGGGCTGGAACCCTAGGCTATTTCGCCCGGGTCCAGGTCTGCGCCTGGCAGAACGGGCCGATGCAGCCCTTCACTTCCAGCGCGCTGGTGCTCTTGCGCTTCAGCACCGATCGATAGCTCTTGCCGTTGCGCGGGTCGTAGATCGTGCCGCGCCACACATCGCCATCCGCCTTGAAGCCCGACAGGAGGTTGATCCCGAGCAGCTTGCGACCGCGCAGCTTGGGATCGGGATTGTTGACGTCTTTCTGGTCGGCGCCGCCCGGCGGCGTCACGAGATACTGGCTGAGTTTTCCGCAATAGCTGGCCCCGCACGGCGCGATGGTGACGACGGCGTCCTTTTCCCGCGTCATCCAGCGACCGGCGATGGGCTCCGGCGCGAACCAGGCCAGTGCCGGCGCGGCGGCGCAGGCCAGCACCAGCAGGCTTCCGGCAAATGCAACCCCTTGTCGTTTCATCGTTTTCTCCCCTTGTCGCCGGCATCGGCACGGCCGGTCTTCGCAAGCTGTCGATTAATCCCGTGTGAAGCCGGCCCCGCCGCGCCAGCCCTGCCCGGCCAGTCCCATCACCTTGAACAGATCGCCCATCTGGTCGGGGGCGGTCAGGCGCACCATCGCCTCGTGGATTTCCGCCGAATAATGCGGCGCCTTGTCCATCAGCGCCTGTGCGCGCGCCTCGATCCCGAGCGCGCGCAGCCACGCGCCCTGCGTGGTGGTGCCGATGTGCCGGACCTCGCGCGACTGGGCCACGCGGGCCAGCGTTTCGAACTCGACCAGCGCCGTCAGGTCCGCCGTGCCGGGGGCATCGAACGGATCGATTTTGCGGTGCGCCTTCACCGCCTGGAAGGTCGATCCGGCCTGCAGTGCCATGTGCCCATAGTCGAAGAACAGCGCCGCGCCTCCCTGTTCAGCCAGCCGCCCGGCGATCTCGTAAACGATCGCGGCAGCGGCAGGACAGGTTTCGAGGATGGTGCCGGGCGCGGCCTCCTTCCAGTCCGGCGGGATGACTGAATCCATCGGCTGCCCCCCGGCGACGAAGACGAACCTGTCCCCGTCGAGACCGACGCGCCGTTCGCGCCAGCCGATTTCGGCCCGCACCAGCTGGCGCACCGGCAGGGCGTCGAGGAATTCATTGGCGACAAGCAGCAGAGGGATATCCATCGGCAGGGTCGACAGGTCGTGATGGAAGCGCGCCTGCGGCACCGCCCGGCCCTGCACTTCGCGCAAGGCATGGGACGCTTCGACGAAGTGCACTTCGGGATCGAATCCGTACTTCGCCGCCGCCCGAAGCGCATCTTTCGCCAGTGTCCCGCGCCCCGGCCCCAGCTCGACATAGGCGACCTCTTCCTCGCGCCCGGCCTTGATCCACATATCGGCCAGCCACAGGCCGATGAGTTCGCCGAACATCTGGCTGATTTCCGGGGCGGTGACGAAGTCACCCTGCTGCCCCAGCGGATCGCGGCTGTCGTAGTAGCGCGCATTGCACTCGCCCATGAACTGGGTGAGCGAGATCGGCCCGGTGTTGCGGATCAGGCGGCGGAAGATCTCGCCCAGATCATCGCCCTGCGCGTCCTGCATCTGGCGCTAGCCGGCGGTGGCCGGCGCAGGCTTGCGCATCAGCGCGTAGAGGATGACGCCGAGCCCGACGAGGATCATCGGGATCGACAGCCATTGCCCCTGGCTGAGGCCGGTATCGGTGACCCGCTGCGCTAGCTGTGCATCGGGTTCGCGGAAGAATTCGTTGATGAAGCGCGCCGCCCCCATCAGCACCGTGAACGTGCCCACCAGCAGGCCGGGCTTCCAGCGTGCGCGGGTTTTCCAGAACATCCACGTCAGCAGGATGAACGGGATCAGACCTTCGAGCCCGGCCTGGTAGAGCTGGCTCGGATGCCGGCCGACCTGCAGCGGGTCGGTCGGGAAGACCATCGCCCACGAGACATCGGTGGCGCGCCCGTAAAGCTCGCCGTTGACGAAGTTCGCCAGCCGCCCGAGCAGGTGACCCAGCGGATAGGTCACGGCGATGTAATCGCACACCCTCAGCCAGTTGAGCTTGTTCCGCCACGATACCCAGAGGATTGCCGCGACCACGCCGATCACGCCCCCGTGGAAGCTCATGCCGCCGTCCCACAGCCGCAGCAGGTCCCAGCTGACGGTCTCGCCGGGCGTGAAATTGGTGAACATGCTCGGCTGGGAACTGTCCCCGCCGGTATAGAAGGCGGCATAGCCGAGCCGCCCGCCGAGGATGACGCCCAGCGTGCAATAGAAGAACAGGTCGTCGACATGGTTCTGCGCCATCGGCGCGCCCGGTGCCTTGATCATCTTCGACAGGTGCCAGTAGGCGAAGAACAGGCCGAGGATGTAGGCGAGGGAGTAGAACCGCAGGTAGAAGAAGCCGAGGTCGATACCCTTCGCCAGCCCGAGTTCGGAAAACTGGATCGGCTGCGACGCCGCTTCGGCCAATAGTGACAGCACCGGAAATCCCTCTTACATGGGTCCGCAGACGGGAAAGACGCGGTCCCTCTTCATTTCGGGCAGGCTTTGGCACAGGCCGGGTTCCTGTGGAACCCCGAAGGAGACACAACGGGCCGCGCACAGACGGAGAGAGAGACAGAAAAATGCCCAGCCAGCTCGACCTTACGCTCGATGCCATCATGGACAAACTCGTCGCGCCCGGCGCGCCGGCAGAGACGGTCATGTTCAACCGCAATGGCACGGACATCCCGGCGCTCAAGAACGCCCCGCCGAGCCTGGCCCATTATTTCGCCCACTATTGCAACCAGCACAAGGATGCGACCTTCCTCGTCGATGGCGGCTGCCGGATGACCTTCGGCGAGACCTGGGCCGCGGCTTTGGCAGTGGCCGCGGGTCTCAAGCACATCCACGGGATGCAGAAGGGCGACCGCGTCGGCATCGCGGCGCGCAATTCGGCCAACTGGATCGTGCTCTACATGGGCATCATCATGGGAGGCGGCTGCGCCACGCTGCTCAACGGTTTTTCCAATGGCGAGGAACTGGCCGATGCCATCGACCTCGTCGAATGCAAGCTGGTGTTCGCCGACCTCGGCCGCGCCGCCCGCCTCAAGGGCATCGAACATGGCGCGAAGCTGGTGCTGTTCGACCACGATTGCGACGTCGCCGACGGGCTGAAGGAGACATGGGGCGATCCCTCCAAGGTCAACCCGCTCGATGTTGGCCCCGACGATCTGTGTACCGTGCTCTACACTTCGGGTTCCACCGGGCGGTCGAAGGGCGCCTATTCCGACCATCGCGGCGTGGTTCACGGGGCGATGAGCTATGCCCTGCAATCGCTGATGGCGTTCACCTATCTCGACAGTTCGGGCGACGCGCCGACGACGCAGGCCTGCGCCCTGCTCGCCGTGCCGCTGTTCCATGTCACCGGCGAAGTGCCGCTGCTGCTGCAGAGCTACGCGCTCGGGCGCAAGATCGTGCTGATGCCGAAGTGGGACGCGGAAGAGGCGCTGCGGCTGATCCAGGACGAGAAGGTCAGCTATTTCGCCGGCGTGCCGCTGATGACCTACGAGATGGCGACTCATCCCAACCGCGACAAATACGATGTGTCGAGCTGTTCGGGCTGGGCTGCCGGCGGCGCGCCGCGCCCGGTGGAACATGTCGCCAAGATCAAGGACGCCTTCCCGACCGGCAATCCGCTGCTCGGCTATGGCCTCACCGAAACCAACGGCGTCGGCTGCGGCAATTTCAACGAGAACTACCTCGCCAAGCCGTCGAGCACCGGCAAGCCCAGCCGCCCGCTGGTCGACCTCGGCATTCTCGACGATGCCGGCGAGCCCGTGCCGCAGGGCCAGGTCGGCGAGGTCTGCATCCGGTCGGTCTGCAACTTCCTCGGCTACTGGAACAACGAGGACGCGACCCATGCCGCCTTCACCGAAGACATGTATTTCCGCACCGGCGACCTCGGGCGGGTGGACGAGGACGGCTATCTCTACATCGTCGACCGCAAGAAGGACATCATCATCCGCGGCGGCGAGAACGTGACCTGCCTCGAGGTCGAGGAAGCGATCTACGCCCATGATGCCATCGCCGAGTGTTCCGTCTTCGGCCTGCCGGACGAACGATATGGCGAAATCGTCGGCGCAGTGTTCCTGGCCAAGCCGGGCAGGGAACTGGGCGAAGCGGAATTGCGCGATTTCCTCAAGGACCGCCTCGCCAGCTTCAAGCAGCCGGTGGTCTACTGGCAGGCCGACGAGACCCTGCCGCGCCTCGGCACACAGAAGGTCGACAAGCGGTCCCTGCGCGAGAAATACACCAAGGAATATGCCGACATGATCGATGCGGCCTAGCCGCGAGGTCAGAGGCTAGCAGCCTTTGCAAAGCAAGAACGTCCCCCGCCAGCGCGCCATCATCGACCGTCGCAGCATCGCTGCGGCGATCGAGGCGCTGGTGGCGGAGAGGAAGGACAAGGCCCGCCCCGAAGTCCTCGCGCTGCTGCGCGAGGCGCTGGCGGCCGGGCGCGCGGAGCTGTCGGCGCGGCTGATAGAAAAGCCCAGCGCCGGGCACGAGATCACCGCCGGGCACGCCTTCCTGATCGACCAGGTCGTGCGACTGCTGTTCGATCACGTCACCGCCCATGTCTATCCGGTCGCCAACCGCTCGGCCTCCGAACGGCTCGCGATCCTCGCGGTCGGCGGCTACGGGCGGGCCGAGATGGCGCCGCAATCGGACGTCGACATCGCCTTCCTCCACCCCGCCAAGCGAACGCCGTGGTGCGAGCAGGTGACCGAGGCGATGCTCTATTTCTTGTGGGACCTGGGCCTCAAGGTCGGGCAGTCCAGCCGCACGCCGGACGAGATGGTGCGCATGGCGCGCGAGGATCTGACGATCCGCACCGCGCTGCTCGAGGCGCGCTACCTCTGGGGCGACCGCGAGCTCTACGACGAGGCGCGGCGGCGCTTCTGGGCCGAGGTCGTCGCGGGAAGCGAGCGCCAGTTCGTGACGGAAAAACTCGCCGAACGCGACGCAAGGCACGAGAAGGCGGGTGGCACGCGCTATGTCGTCGAACCCAATGTCAAGGAGGGCAAGGGCGGCCTGCGCGACCTGCAGACGCTCTACTGGATCGGCAAGTATATCCACCGCGTCCGCAACGCGGCCGAGCTGGTCGATGCGGGGCTGCTGACCCCGGCCGAATACCACAGCTTCCGCCGCGCCGACGGCTTCCTGCTGGCGGTGCGGTGCCATCTCCACGAGCTGACCCGGCGGCCCGAGGACCGGCTGACCTTCGATTTCCAGAAGCAGATTGCCGAGCGGATGCGGTTCCGCGACCGCGAAGGCAAGAGCGCGGTCGAACGCTTCATGCAATTCTATTTCCTGCAGGCCAAGCGGGTCGGCTCGCTGACGGGCGTGTTCCTTGCCCAGCTCGACCAGCAGTTCGATAAGAAGCGCGCGCGGACCGGCTTCTTCGCCGGGTTCAATGCCAAGCCGCGCATGCTCAAGGGCTACCGCGTGTTCGGCGGGCGGATCGCCGCGCCGTCCGACGACTGGTTCCGGCAGGACCCGGTGCGGCTGGTCGAGATCTTCCAGATCGCCGAGGCCAATGGCCTCGAAATCGAACCCAGCACCATGCGCCAGGCCGACCGCGACAGCGTGCTGATCCGCGACGAGACGCGCAACGACCGACGCGCCAATGCGATTTTCCTCGAGCTGCTTTGCGGCCGGAACGACCCGGAAACCGTGCTCCGGTGGATGAACGAGGCCGGCGTCATGGGCCGCTTCGTGCCCGATTTCGGCCGCGTCAACGCGCAGATGCAGTTCAACATGTACCACCACTACACGGTGGACGAGCACACGCTGCGCGCCGTCGGCTTCCTCAACCAGATCGAGAAGGGCCAGCTGGCGCAGGACCATCCGCGATCGACCAAGCTGATCCATCAGGTCGAAAGCCGCCGCGTCGCCTATGTCGCGGCGCTGCTGCACGATATCGCCAAGGGGCGCGGCGGCGACCATTCGGTGCTGGGGTCAGACGTCGCCCGCGAACTTTGCCCGCGCTTCTGCATGAGCGATGCCGAGACCGACCTTGTCGCCTGGCTGGTGCTGCAGCACCTGCTGATGAGCGACACCGCCTTCAAGCGCGACCTGACCGATCCGAAGACGATCGAGACCTTCATCAATGAGGTGCAGAGCCTCGAGCGCCTGCGCCACCTGATGATCCTGACGGCGGTCGATATCCGCGCGGTCGGCCCCGGCACCTGGAACAGCTGGAAGGGCCAGCTGCTGGGCGAACTCTATGATGCGGCGCATGAGCGGCTGCGGCTGGGGCATATCCCGCATCACCGCAACGAGCGTGTGGCGGCGCGTAAGGAGGCGGTCGGCGCGGCGCTGGGTGCGCAGGCGGGCCTGCTGGCGAAACACGGCAAGCTGTTCAACGACGCCTACTGGATTGCCGAGCCCGACGACGTGATCGCGCGCAACATCGTCCAGTACGATGCGGCGAAGCGGCTCGACGAACAGCTTTCGATCCACTGCGAATACAATGCCGAGCGCGGGGCGACGCTGGTGACGGTGATCGCGCCCGACCACCCCGGCCTGTTCTACCGCATCGCCGGCGGCATCCACCTAGCGGGCGGCAACATCATCGACGCGCGCATCCACACCACCCGCAACGGCTGGGCGGTCGACAATTTCCTGGTGCAGGACCCGCTGGGCAAGAGCTTTGCCGAAGCGCGGCAGCTCGAGCGGATCAAGCAGGCCATCACCGATGCCATCGCCAACCGCGGCGAGCTGGTGCCCAAGCTGGCCAAGCGCCCCCTGCCCCGCGCCCGCGCCGACGCCTTCGACGTGCGCCCCCGGGTGGAATTCGACAACGACGCCTCGAGCCGCTTCACCGTGGTCGAAGTCAACGCGCGCGACCGACCCGCGCTGCTCAACCGGCTCGGCCGGGCGCTGTTCGAATGCCAGCTGATGGTCCACTCCGCGCACATCACCGCATACGGCGAACGTGCGGCGGATACCTTCTACGTCACCGACCTGACCGGCTCGAAAGTGACCGACGCGGCGCGGATGGAGAACATCCGCAAGGCGCTGATCGAGGCGGCGAGTGACGAGCGGCAGGCCAAGCTGGAGGTGGCTTGAGCGGCGTCTCGTCTAACTATTTGGAAGTGAACGTTCGAGGATAGGGCCGTAAGGTCGAATGGTGGGCCACTTGCGTCAGTAGTCCGGATGAGCGCATTCAAGATAGGTGAATCTCTTCGTCCGAGGGTCGTATTGCAACTGAATTGCGGTGCAGTCTTCACCAGATACTGCAGGATAGTCCTCGAATTTGACCCACCTTCGTTCGCCGGGCTTAGCATCAGCGGGCGAGGAACAGGTGGTCGTCATACTGCGTCCATCTGATCGAGCTTCTTCGCAACCATATTCGAGTGGACGAGGCGTTTCGACCTCAATCGTGTAGGCTCCGTGCACCAGCCCATCATACTCAGTGTAATAGCGGGCATAGTTTCCTAGCGGCTTAGCCCCAGGTGGTAAGTCTATGGAACTCTCGATCTCATCCATGAGGTAGCCTTGAATATCCGTTTGATCCGAGGCGCAACTCGCCAGAGAAAATGCCGAGAAAATGAGAATCATAGGCCGCATATTAGCGTCCTTGCATCAGGCGTGGCAATCGACAAGGGGATCGATGGCGGACTCTATCCCGCTCCCCGAACGACGCCGTCCTCGCCCGCAATTACGTCACCCCGGGCTTGACCCGGGGGCCGGGGTGACGAGGGAGGCAGGGAAAGAAGCCCTCTCCCCTTGCGGGAGAGGGTTGGGAGAGGGGTTCGAGCGCAGCTCCGACCGGCGCCGTCGCTACCCCCTCTCAACTGCGACTAGCGGGCAAGCCCGCAAGTCTCCGTATCTCTCCCGCAAGGGGAGAGATCGTGGTTCGGCATCAAGGAACATGAACCGACCAGATCTCGATGCTACCGTCACATTCATAAATCCTCGCGTGCAGAGTCAGATCGCTGACCGGCTCGTTCGAAGTCGTCAGGTCCACAAGCACGTCCCAGTAACCGTTCATCCAGACGGAAATTGAACGCTCCCAAGTGGCATCGTCCAAGGGGGCAAGTTCGTCTCCGTAGGCATCAACGTTGTCTTCGAAGTAGCTTGCTGTTTCCTCGTCGATTGGCCGGACGCCTTGGATGTTGTGGCGCGCAAGTCGATAGTCATCGTCGGCAAAAGCATTCGCGATGGCGCGAAACTTTGGCCTCCATTCTTCAGGGATCGGGTGCTCGCCCTCTTCCTTCGATAGCATGGACTACCCCCGCTCCCCGAACAGCGCCGTGCCCACCCGTACATGGGTCGCGCCGAGCATGATCGCGGTTTCGAAATCGCCGCTCATGCCCATGCTGCGGCCCTCCAGCCCGTTGTCGCGCGCCAGCTTGTCGAGCAGGGCGAAGAAGGGTGCGGGTTCGATGTCGAAGGGCGGGATGCACATCAGGCCCGTCACCGGGATGCCCGCCTCGCGCGCCTGCGTTAGCAGCGCGGGAACTTCGGCGATCGGACAGCCGCCCTTCTGCTCCTCGGCGCCGATGTTGACCTGGACGAAGCACGGCACCTGCCGCCCCTCCTTGGCCATCGCCCTGCCCAGCGCGGTGACGAGGCTCGGGCGGTCGAGCGAATGGATGCAGTCGAACAGCGCCACCGCTTCCTCGGCCTTGTTCGATTGCAGCTGGCCGATGAGATGCAGTTCCACGTCCGGGTAAGCTTCGCGCAGCGCGGGCCATTTGCCCTGCGCCTCCTGCACGCGGTTCTCGCCGAAGACGCGCTGGCCCTGTTCCAGCAGCGGCGTGATCGCCTCGGCCGGATGGGTCTTGCTGACCGCGATCAGCGTGACGTCCGCTTCCGGGCGCTGCGCGATCTTGCAGGCGCGGGCGATGCGGGCGCGGATTTCTTCGAGGGGCGTGGCTGGATCACTCATGCTGGCGCGCTATAGCGGGGGCGTGGCACAGTTCCAGTCCCCCCCGCTCCTGTGGCTCCTGAGCGATGCGCGCAACGACGCGGTGCTGGAGGATCGGCTGCGGGCGCTGCCGCCGGGATCGGGCTTCGTCTATCGCCACTACCACCTCGCGCCGCAGGAGCGCATTGCCCGCTTCATGGCGCTGCGACGCATTGCCCGGGCGCGAGGCCATCTCGTCATCCTCGCCGACAGCACTTTGACCGCGCGCGAATGGGGCGCAGACGGGGTCTATGGCGCGGCCCGCAGCCTCTATCCGACACGGGGCGACATGGTCACCGTGGCGACCGCGCATGACATGGCCGAGATCGCCCGGGCCAACCGTGCCCGCGCCGATGCGGTGATGCTCTCGCCCGTATTCCCCACCAATTCGCACCCCGGCGCGCCCACGCTCGGCCCCGCCCGCTTCCGCCACCTCGCGCGCCATGCTCGATTCCCGGTGATCGCGCTGGGGGGCATGAACGCCAGGACTGCGAACCGCCTCGACTGGCCGCGCTGGGCCGCCATCGATGGGCTGAGTTAAGAGGCCGGCAGGAAACCATTTTCCTAAAGCGCCTTGCTATTGCCAGCCTCGCACCGGCTCTTTCAAATCGTGATCCCCCGTAGGCCAATGCGCGTTCCGGCGCTGTTGGGTTTAGGTGTGAACTTAGTGTGACCTTTTGCCCGAAACCGAACGCCTCGCCGCCTTTCGCTTGACCGGGAATCCCCGAAGATTCATGGTGTGTTCCGACAGGAAGGGAAGCCCCATGGCGACACGTGCGATGAGCAAACCGCAGGCCGACTGGCGCGCCGCGTTCCGGCGTTCGCTGCGCCGTGCCGCGCAGATGACCGGTGCTGTCGTCCTGTTCGGCAGCACTGTCTTCCTCGGTCTTGCGCTCGCCAGCTATACCCAGACCGATCCCAGCCCCTCGACCGCCGCATCGGGCACCGACATCGCCAACTGGATGGGCGCATCGGGCGCCTGGGCGGCTGAGCGCGTGCTGTTCCTGTTCGGCTGGACCGCGGTGCTGCTGCTCCCGCTGCTCTATGTCATCGCCCGCAAGCTGTGGCGCGATGTCGAGGAGGAAGACGTCGATACCGATACCCGCTGGTGGCAGCCGGTGCTGATGCTGCTGCTGGCGATGGCGCTGCTTTCCAGCGTTCTCGCGCTGGTGTTCGACAAGCCCGGCGGCAGCCTGCCGGCTTCCATGGGGGGCATATCCGGGCTGCTCGGGGCAGGCGCGATCGAGGCGGTGGCGGGCCGCTTCGGAGAAAGCGCCTCGGGCTGGATCATCCTCACTCTGGCGTTACTGGCGCTGGGCGGCGGGCTGGCGCTGGTCACCCGCGTCTTCGCCCTCGACTGGCGCGCCCTGCTGACCTTGCCGCGGTTCCTGCGCCACATGCCGCTGGTGCCCGAAGTCGCGCTGCCCAAGCCTGACATCATCCGGCCGCGCGCCAAGCCGGACGACAAGGCGAAGGTCTTGGCCGACGACATCGTCCAGCCGGCCGAACGGCGCGCTCCCGAAATCTCCGACCCCACCGCCCCGCCGAAAAAGGCCGCTATCGCCAAGGCCAAGCAGCGCGACATGTTCGCCGATTACGAACTGCCGAGCCTCGACCTGTTGGCCGATGCGGTGGGCGAACCTGCGCCCAAGCTCGACAAGCTGGCGCTGGAGCGTAACGCCCGCCTGCTCGAAACCGTGCTCGACGATTTCAACGTCAAGGGCGAGATCACCGCGGTGCGCACCGGCCCGGTGGTGACCATGTACGAGCTGGAACCGGCCCCCGGTATCAAGGCCAGCCGGATCATCGGCCTCGCCGAAGACATCGCCCGCAACATGAGCGCGATCAGCGCCCGCGTCAGCCCGATTCCGGGCAAGACGGTGATGGGCATCGAGCTGCCCAACCAGCACCGCCAGACGGTCAACTTCAAGGAACTGGCCAGCTGCGCCGCCTTCGCCGAGGCCAAAGGCGCGCTGCCGATGATCCTGGGCAAGGATATCGCCGGCGAGCCGATCGTCGCCGACCTTGCCGCCATGCCCCACCTGCTGGTTGCGGGCACCACCGGTTCGGGCAAGTCGGTCGGCCTCAACGCGATCCTGCTTTCGCTGCTCTACCGTTTCACGCCGGAAGAATGCCGCCTGATCCTGATCGATCCCAAGGTGCTCGAACTCAAGACCTACGACGATATCCCGCACCTGCTCAGCCCCGTGGTGACGGAACCTGCGAAGTCGGTCCGCGCGCTCAAGTGGGCGGTCGAGGAGATGGAGCGGCGTTATCGCATGATGTCCTCGATCAACTCGCGCAATATCGCCGGGTTCAACGAGAAGGTCCGCGCCGCCGCCGCCAAGGGCAAGCCGCTGGGCCGCCGGGTCCAGACCGGTTTCGACCCCGATACGGGCGAGGAGATCTACGAGGAAGAGCAGCTCGATTACCAGCCGCTGCCTCAGATCGTGCTGATCGTGGACGAGCTGGCCGACCTGATGGTCACCGTCGGCAAGGAAATCGAAGTGCTGATCCAGCGCCTCAGCCAGAAGAGCCGCGCGGCCGGTATCCACCTGATCATGGCGACGCAGCGCCCCTCGGTCGATGTCATTACCGGCGTCATCAAGGCCAATTTGCCGACCCGCATCAGCTTCAAGGTGACGAGCCGTATCGACAGCCGCACCATCCTGGGCGAGCAAGGCTCCGAACAGCTGCTGGGCAAGGGCGACATGCTCTACAAGCCCAACACCGGGGCAATGATCCGCGTGCATGGCCCCTTCGTGAGCGACGAGGAAGTCGAGGCCGTCGCCGACCACTGGCGCGCACAGGGCGCTCCCGAATATGTCGACGCCGTGACCGAAGAGCCGGAGGAAGGCTTCGGCATGAGCTTCGAAGACGACTTCACCGGCAGCGACAACCCCGAGGAGCGCAAGTACCGCCAGGCCTGCCAGATCGTGATCGAGAACCAGAAGGCGAGCGGATCGTGGCTCCAGCGCCAGATGGGCGTCGGCTACAACACCGCGGCCAAGTGGATCGAGCGGATGGAAACGGACGGCCTCGTCGGCCCGGCCAACCACGTCGGGCGACGGGAGATCTACCGCGACAAGGACGGCAATCCGCTCTAGCGGCTCGGCATGATGGCCGGCGGCGGGGGCGTGTCGTCCTCCCGCCCGGCCTCGCGCTCGGCCCGTTCGCCGGCAGTCAGCGGGCGGAAGCGAATGCTCTGCGGCAGGATACGGCCATCGGTCCGCTGGCGCACGGTGACGATACCGCGCAGGTCCGGATTGGCGAGCTTCTGCTCCAGTTCGCCGGCGCGCGTCTGGGGCACGTAGAGCCGCCCGCGCCGCAGCCCCTCGCCGCCGTAGATGGAGGCGGGCTCGGCCTTGGCAAAGTGGGCACAGCCCCCGACATCGTCGCGCACCACGATCCGTTCGATGGTCGGCGCTTTCCCCTCGATACAGAAGGCGCCGAGGAACCAGCGGTTCTCGTCCGTCACGGTTTCACCCGGCCAGTCGTATTCGAACTGGATGTAGTGCCCGCGCAGCAGATCGCGAGGGTCGTAGCCTTGCACCGGGACCTCCCAGTCGGTGCCCTCACGGGTCCAGCTCTCCGTCCAGGCCCACAGCCCGGCAAGTCCGGCCAGCGGCAATGCCAGCGCGGCAAGGGTGGCGCCCCTCTTCATGCCGCGCCCTCCCCGCCATCCCGCTTCGGCGGTGCGAAGGTTCGGGAAACTTTCACCGCGCCCCATGCGACCCCAAGGATCATCAGACCGGCGACGATGAGGCCGAAGCCG
The DNA here is from genome assembly GCF_045291475.1 of Parerythrobacter aurantius. NCBI lineage: Bacteria > Pseudomonadati > Pseudomonadota > Alphaproteobacteria > Sphingomonadales > Erythrobacteraceae > Parerythrobacter > Parerythrobacter aurantius. Next base: position 1,474,798 of record NZ_CP147985.1, on the reverse strand, counting down.
CTGGTGAGGAGGTCGCTCGCCAGTTCGAAGCTCAGCACGATGAGGCGCAGCGCCACCGCCGCCACCGCAAGCTGGAACACCCCTCGCCACCCGGCATAGAGCGCCGCCGCCCCTACTGCGGCCCATAGCGCCATGAACAGCAGCCCGGCCATGATATCGCGATCGTTGAACAGGTAGGCGAGCACCGCCGTCACCCCGCATGCCGCCAGAACCGCGCCTGCCGCCGAGCCCGACCGGGAGCGGTGCAACAGCGCCACCAGCCCGGCCGCGACCAGGGCGATGGCTGCCCGGAGCGCCTGCGAGCCGATCGCCAGCATTCCGCGCTCGACCTCGCCGATCGATGCGACGATGCACAGCAGCGAGGCACCGACCATCGCATAGGCGATCGCGAGCTGCTCCATCCGTGTCCAGAACGCATCGCGGGCGCTATGTCGCCGCATCCACGCGGCGCAAGGCGCGATCAGTACCGGCAGCGCCGTGACCAGCGACATCCAGAGCCACGGTGCATCGGGCTCGCCCATCGGGGTCCATTGCGCCAGGGTCGAGGAATACTCCCACACCGTGCCGATGGCGGCCGCCATCAGCCCCAGCGCGACGATCCAGCTCTGTCCGCGTAGCAGCAGGACGGGAGCGAACAGCACCAGCCACGCGGCAAGGGGTCGCCACAGCGGGGAGTCGGTCTGGTAGACCTGTCCGAGATGGCCGAAGAAGGTGAGGCCCAATACGCCGAGAACGAACAGCGCGGCTTCAAGGGCCCAGGGATGCTCGCGCTCAAGCCGCTCGCCCCGCAGCATCAGGGTCGTCGCCACAGTCGCGATCAACCCGAGATGGATGGCAAGGCGGATGCGGCCGGGAACATCCTCCCAGTTGGCAGCGACGACCGAAAGGATCCCCAGGGCCAGCGCCAGCACGCCGATGCCGATCACCGCCCAAAGGGCCAGCGGCCTGGCATGCTCCGCCTCATAGGCGACGATACGCGACTGCGTCGCCTCATCGATCAGGCCGGCGGCGAGCCATGCTTCGAGCTTGCGGGTCAACATCGGCGGAGTGCTAGCGCCGATTGTCGTTCGGGGCCAGCGAAGCCATGCTTGCATCAGCGATGCAGGGTATTGGAATGTTGCAGCAATGCGACAATCGGCAACCATAATGGTCGCATCGGCGAGTTTCGTTGCGCGAAAGTTACCCAGCCCCCTAATCTGCCCCCACGTCACGCATCATAGGGGAAAAATACCATGAGCAATCGTCGCAACTGGCTGCTGGGCAGCGCCTTTTCCGTCATCGCTTTCGCAGCCTTGCCCGCCGCGGCATCGGCACAGGACGAAGCGGCCGCGACTGCGGAAAGCGAAAGCGACGTGATCATCGTCACCGGCACGCGCCGTACCGATCGCACCGTTGCCGACAGCACGGTGCCGATCGACGTGCTGTCGTCCGATGCGCTGCTCAACCAGGGCACGACGGAGACCAACCGGCTGCTCAACAATCTCGTCCCCTCGTTCAACTTCCCGCAGCCTTCGCTGACGGACGGCACGGACTCGCTGCGCCCGGCCACGCTGCGCGGCCTCGCGCCCGACCAGGTGCTGGTGCTCGTCAATGGCAAGCGGCGCCACCTGTCCTCGCTGCTCAACCTCAACGGCTCGGTCGGGCGCGGCTCGGCCGGCGTCGACATGAACACCATCCCGCCGCTGGCGATCGAACGGATCGAAGTGCTGCGCGACGGGGCGTCTTCGCAATACGGTTCCGACGCCATTGCCGGCGTCATCAATGTGCAGCTGAAGAAACGCGAAGGCGGCCGCGCCCAGGCTACCTTCGGCAAGTACATCACGACGATGGAAGATGTTGCCGTGGTGGACACCGTGTCCCCGACGCTGACGGCGACCCAGTCCGAGAACCCCGTCATCACCTTCACCGGCGGCGAACGCAAGCGGCGCGACGGGGATACCTGGACCATCGCCACCAACATCGGCCTGCCGGTGGGCGACAGCGGCTATTTTAACTGGACCGCGGAATACAAGGACCGGTCCCCCACCAACCGTTCGGGCGCAGACCTGCGGCGGCAGTATTTCGCTGCTGGCGATCCGCGCGAAGTAACCTTCGACCGCTACAGCCACCGCTTCGGCGACGGGGAATCGAAAGATTTCAACTTCTTCCTCAATGCCGGCGTCGATCTCGGCACGGCGTTCGAATTCTACGGCTTCGGCAGCTACGGCATCCGCGATGCCAACGGGACGGGGTTCTATCGCCGTTCCAACGATGCCCGTAACCGCGACTGGGCGGCATCGACAACGACTTTCGTGCCGTTCTATCCCGACGGCTTCCTGCCCCAGATCAACAGCACGATCGAGGATATCTCGGCCGCTGTCGGCGTGCGCGGGGAAACCTCGGGCTGGAACCTGGACCTGTCGCTGACCTACGGCACCAACGCGCTCGATTACGGCGTATCGAACAGCTGGAACGTTTCGCTCGGCAGCGCGACCAGCCCGCGCAATTTCGATGCGGGCGGGCTTCGTTCGGGCCAGATGGCGGTGAATTTCGACGCGCAGCGCGAACTCAATCTCGGCATCGGCGACACCTCGCTGGCGGTCGGGGCGGAATGGCGCAACGAGAACTACAAGATCATCGCCGGCGAACTGGCGAGCTACGTTGCCGGCCCGTTCTTCTTCAGCAACGGCGCAGCGCCCGGCTCGCAGGTGTTCCCCGGCTTCTCGCCCACGACCGCGATCGATCGTTCGCGTGACAGCTTTGCCGGATATGCCGAACTCGACACCGACCTGTCGGACATGTTCAACATCCAGATCGCGGGCCGGTTCGAACATTTCTCCGACTTCGGCAGCACGGTAAACGGCAAGGCCGCGGCGCGGTTCGAACCGTTCGACGGCTTTGCCGTCCGCGGATCGGTGGCGACCGGGTTCCGCGCACCGGGCATGGCGCAGCAGTTCTTCTCCACCACCTCCACCAACAATGTCGGCGGCCAGCTGATCGAGATCGGCACCTTCCCGGTCGGCTCGCCCATCGCGGTCGCCTTGGGTGCGCAGCCGCTGGAGGCGGAAAAGTCGCTGAATTTCGGCGGCGGCGTGGTGCTGACCCTGCTCGACGGGCTCAACCTCACGGTCGATTACTACAACATCAAGATCAAGGACCGGATCGTCCTCACCGAAAACCTGCAGGGTGCCGACGTCGTGGCGCTGTTGCAGGCGGCCGGGGTCGCCGGCTCGTCGGCCCGCTTCTTCATCAACGGCATCGACACGAAAACGGAAGGTCTCGACGTAGTGGCCAGCTATCGCCTGCCCGACTTCGGGATCGGCGACCTCCGGGTGAACTTCGGCTTCAACGTCAACAACACCGAGATCACCGATCGCCGGTCGTTCTCTGCCTTCGACGTGCAGCGCCTGTTTGCCCGCCAGGAAAGTTTCCGCCTGACGGATGGCCAGCCGAGCAACAAGTTCAACGCCGGCCTGACCTGGGACAACGGTCCCTTCGGTCTGTCGCTCAACGCCAACCGCTTCGGCAGCGTGTTCCTGCCCGACGGGGTGACGTCGGTCGCCGCCAATGGCCAGGCGGTCTCGCTGACCAATCCGGCGGTGCGCGACGATATCCGCATCGGCAAGGGCGATGCGCCGGGCGATATTACCCTGTCGCCGAAGTGGGTCGTCGACCTCGAGCTGCGGGTCAACCCGCTCGAGAACCTGCAACTGGCGGTAGGCGCCAACAACCTGCTCGACGAATACCCCGACCGTCTGCCCTTCGGCGTCGTCAAGGGGGTGAACTTCGGCGTCAATAACAGCTTCCTGCCCTATTCGTCGCAGTCGCCGTTCGGCTTCAGCGGGCGGTTCCTGTACGGACGCGTTTCGGTCGACTTCTGATCAGGTGCTCCGGAACAAAGGATGCCCCGGGTCGTGCCACGCACGGCCCGGGGTTATTCGTCGTGCGGGTTACAACAGCGAAGTTGCCATGATGGCCCTATCTGGGCCACACCGCCCCGCATGAACGCGAGCGAAGAAATCGACGAAGCGCCGAAAGGCAGGACCACCAATTACACCTTGTTGCGGGCGCTCGTGCACTTGCGCAGCTGGTGGCGGGAAGCGGTCGTCGAGGACGTCGACCAGGACGCCGTCATCGAAGGCATCCGCGACGAAACGATGCTGACGTCGCATTATATCTTCATGATCACCATGTCGGCGGGCATCGCGGTGCTGGGCCTGCTGCTCAGTTCGCCTGCGGTCGTCATCGGGGCCATGTTGCTGTCGCCCCTCATGAGCCCGATCGTCGGCACGGGGTTCGCCATGGCGACGGGCGACATAGCCTGGCTCAAGCGATGCCTGCGGGCCCTGGCCGTCGGGTCCATGCTGGCAATCGCATTTTGCGCACTGATCGTGCTGCTGTCGCCGCTCCAGACCGTGACCACCGAGATCGCGGGACGGACCCGGCCCAATTTGTTCGACCTGCTGGTCGCGCTGTTTTCGGCTCTTGCCGGTACCTATGCCACCATCAGGGGCAAGATGGGCACCATCGTCGGCGTGGCGATTGCGACCGCGCTGATGCCTCCGCTCGCCGTGATCGGCTTCGGTCTCGCCACGGTCAACTGGACCGTTTTCGGCGGCGCGCTGATGCTGTTTGCGACCAACCTGATGACGATCGCCTTCACTGCGGCGATCATGGCACGCCTGTACGGTTTCCGGTCCCGTTTCACCGAGCGGCAGAACCGGGTGCAGGACCTGATAATCATCGCCGGATTCGTGCTGATGGCGGTGCCGCTGGCATTGTCGCTGCGCACCATCGCCTGGGAGGCGAATGCATCGCGCCAGATCCGCACCGCTGTAGATGACGCCTTCGTCGAGGACGCCCGCATCGACCAGCTCGATATCCGCTTCGATGCCGAACCGTTGCGTGTCGAGGGGTCGGTCCTTACCCCGCGCTTCGCGGTCGGAGCGGACGATGCGATCGGTTCGAGGCTGGCGCGAATACTGGACCGCCAGGTCGATGTGGAACTCGACCAGTTCCTTGTCCGCAACAACCCGCGGGCAGCCGAACAGGCCCAGCTCGCGACAGCTCGCGAAGAAGAGGAATCGCGCCGCAATACGCAGCAGGTCGCCGCCCTGACCGAACGCCTCTCCGCCGTCGCTGGCGTGCCGCAGGACGAGATAACCGTGGACCGCAACAACCGCCGGGTTCTCGCCGACGCCCGCCCTTTGCCCGGGCTGGGGCTGGAGGGCTATCGCCTGCTCGAGCAGCGCGCCGCGCGCGGGATGGAGGGATGGGAGGTGCGGCTGCGCCCGCCCCCGGCAGCGCTGCCGTCCGTGACGCTGGTTGCGGGCGAAATCGGCGAGGAGGGCCAGCTCGCCGCGGGGCTGATGGAGTGGGCCGCAAGCCGCACCGGGCTGGCCGTAGTCCTGTCCGGACCCGCCCAGCCCGCCGGGCAGCTTGCCGCGCGATTGCGCCAGGCGGGGGTGGCGGTCGAGGTCCGGCCGGCGGACGCACCGGGCAACATCTCCGCCCGCTGGCAGGACCTGCCAGACGCCGGGCGCTGACAAGGAAAGGGCCGGAGCCGCTGCCGCATGTGGCAGGGGCCCCGGCCCTCCGATTACCGGCCGGATCTGTCCGGGCTTACTTCTTTTCGAGGTCGGCCTTGGTCAGCAGGGGGGCAAGCTCGGTCGCCTTCTTGGCGTTGGCGGCCTGCTCCGCTTCGGGCGATGCGACGAAACCGATCTTGGTCAGCTCGCCGTCCTTGCCCCACAGCATGGTCCACTGCTTGAGATATTCGGCGAGGCCCGGGATGGCGCCGACGTGGGCCTTCTTGACATAGACGAACAACGGGCGGGCACCCGGGTATTCGAAGCTCGAAATGTTTTCGTAGGTCGGATCGACGCCGTTCATCTTCAGGCCCTGCAGCTTCGACAGGTTCTCTTCGAGGTAGGAATAGCCGAAGATGCCGACGGCGTTCGGATTGCCTTCGATCTTCTGGACGATGAGGTTGTCCTGTTCGCCCTGGTCGACATACTTGCCGTCCGAACGGACGTCGGTGCAGGTTGCCTTGTAGGCGTCTTCGTCCTTTTCCTTCAGCGCCTTCATCTCGTCATTGGTCTTGCACGCGGCCTCCATGACCAGTTCCTTCAGCGCGTCGCGCGTGCCGGAGGTCGAAGGCGGGCCGTAGACGAGGATCGGCAGGTCGGGCAGCGAGGGATCGACATCCTTCCAGGTCTGCGCGGTCTGTTCCTTGCCGTAAGGCTTGGCGGCGATCGCGCGATAGACGATGTCCGGCGTCAGGTTCATGTTGATTCCGCCCTTGGCGCTGCCGAAGGCGATGCCGTCGAGGCCGACCTGCAGTTCGACGATGTCGGTCACGCCGTTCGCATTGCAGGTGTCGAATTCCTCGGTCTTCATCCGGCGCGAGGCATGGGCCATGTCCGGCGTATTCGCCCCGACGCCCGAGCAGAACAGTTCGATGCCGCCGCCGGTACCGGTCGATTCGATCAGCGGCGAGGTGAAGCCGCTGTTGTTGCGGGCGAAGGTCTCGGCGACCAGCTTGGCAAAGGGAAACACGGTCGAGGAGCCGACCGCGCGGATGGCATCACGGGTGCCGCCGGCACCGCCGGTGTCGCCGCAAGCGGTCAGGGCGAGACCGGCTGCGGTCGCCAGTACGATGGTCTTGATCAGTTTCATTGTCTCAGGTCCTTGGTTCAGCAATGGCAGGGCCATTAGGTTTCATGCGTGACAGTGCGATTACAGTGCGGGTCGCCTTGGTTCAGAAGTCGATCTGGGCCCGCATGCCCAGCGAATCGACCGCGTAATCGCGGTCACCGCCGGCCGCTGCGTAGACCGCATCGGAATAGAGCAGGCGGGCATAGCCCACCATGAAGCGGGTATAGTCGGTCGGGGTCCAGATCAGCGAGGCGAGCAGGCCGTCTTGGGCGCCACCGACGATGCCCCCGTCCGAGAGATCGAGCCGGTCGTAGCGCAGGTTGACCTGCCATGCGCCGGGGCCGCCCTTGCCGACCGGCCTGGACGGCTTGACGCGGTCGAACTTGCCGTCCTTGTAACCCCGCGTGTCGCCGGCCGTAAGGAAATAGCCGATTTCGGCATAGCCACCAAAGAACGTGGGATCCACCAGCGCGCCCGGGCGGCTTGCGCCCTGCCAGAAGGCTTCGCCGGCGGCATGGAACCGCCCGTTCACGAGGCCGAATTCGGCACCGTATCCGGTTTCGCTGCCGGCGGCGAAGGAGCCTGTGTTGATGAAGCGTTCGTCGGTGAAGGCGACCGCCGGACGCTGGCGGTAGCGCACCGTGCTGCCCGGGCCGAGATCGTCGTAATGGCCCGAAAGGCCGAAGTGCAGCTGCGTCTCGCCGAGCTTGGGGGCATAGACCACGCGGCCCGAGGCGCCCCAGTTTTCGTTGGGCAGGTCGGGAATGGCGTCGGTAAACACGCCCCCCTCGACGATGAAGTCGCCGCTGGAATAGATCGCCGAGGCGCCGAGGCGGCGCTGGAAGCCGAAAGCATCGGTGAAGGCGGCGCGTTCGAGCTGCGAGGTGAAGAGGCTGCTGGTCAGTTCCTCCAGCCCCTGGAAGTTGTTGTGCTGGCCTATCTGCAGTTCGAGGTCGCCATCCTGGTAGGTCAGGAAGGCATCGGTGATCGCGACATTGGTGCCGTCGAAATCGACTTCGAACTTGTAGCCGAAGCCGCCCGGGACCGTCCCCTGCACGCCGAGCCGACCGCGACGCAGCTCGCTTGCGAACCCGTCGCTGCGGCCGGTCGAATCGGGCACGGCGGTGATACCGGCATCGAGTTGCAGGCGCCCGCGCGGCTTGAAGCTCCAGCCGCCCTTGGCCTTGAGTTCGGGCGCGCCCTTCCAAGCGATCTCGGTCGCTCCCGCTTTCGCAGCGGTTTCGGTAGCGGTCTTTTCCGCGCGCGTCGCGACTTCGGCAGAAGCGGCCGCTTCCCCGCGCGCGACCTTCAGTTCGCTCTCCAGCGTTTCGATACGCGCACTCATCGCATCCATCTTGGCGCGCATTTCCGCCAGTTCCTGGAGTACTGCATCGGTATCGGCGTCCTGCGCCAATGCGGGCGTGGCTACACAGAGTGTGGCCACCGATACGGAGGCAAGGATCAGACGGTTCACAAGCTTTACCTTTTGATGGCAACTATGACTTCGCCGTGCCCGTTAGGTTGCAATTGCGTCGGCTTCGCTACCGGTCGGTTGCAGATTCGTGACAATCCCCGGTCCGCTTTCCTGTGCTGGCGGTTGCGGCCATCTGGTTTCATCTGTAACGAGCGCGCACATCGCCTGCCCCCAAGGAGACGCGCCATGCGCATCGGCTGCCCCAAGGAAATCAAAAATCACGAATATCGCGTCGGCCTCACGCCCGAGAGCGTGCGCGAGCTGACCTTGCGCGGGCACGAAGTCTGGATCGAGACCGGGGCCGGAGCAGGCATCGGGGCGACCGACGCACAATACACCACTGCCGGTGCACGGATCGTCGAGGGACCGGATCTCATTTTCGCGGAATGCGAAATGGTGGTGAAAGTGAAGGAACCGCAGCCGGTCGAGCGCGCCAGGCTGCGCGAAGGGCAAATCCTCTATACCTATCTGCACCTCGCCCCCGACCCTGAGCAGACGGCCGACCTCGTCAAGTCGGGCGTAACGGCAATCGCCTACGAAACCGTGACCGGACCGGGCAATTCGCTACCGCTACTGAAGCCGATGAGCCAGGTCGCGGGCCGCATGAGCATCCAGGCCGGCGCAACCGCGCTGGAGAAGGCGCATGGCGGTCGCGGTGTTCTTCTCGGCGGCGTGCCCGGCGTGCTGCCGGGCCGGGTCATGGTGATCGGCGGGGGTGTGGTCGGCTTCAACGCGGCGCAGATGGCGGTCGGCCTGGGTGCCGATGTGACCATTCTCGACCGCGATCCCGAAGTGCTCGAACGTCTCGGCACCCATTTCGAAAGCCGCGCCAAGACCCGCTTTTCCAACAGCGCCAATATCGAGCAGATGATCGGGGAGGCGGAACTTGTCATCGGTGCCGTCCTGATTCCCGGCGCCGCCGCGCCCAAGCTGGTCACCCGCGACATGCTGAAGCTGATGAAGCCCGGCGCCGTGCTGGTGGATGTCGCCATCGACCAGGGCGGCTGTTTCGAGACGTCGCGGCCCACCACCCATGCCGAACCGACCTATGTGGTGGACGATATCGTCCATTATTGCGTCGCCAACATGCCCGGCGCGGTGGCGCGCACCAGCACCTATGCGCTCAACAACGTGACACTTCCCCATGCCCTGCGCATCGCCGACATGGGGTGGAAGGATGCGCTGCGGTCCAACCCGCACCTCGCCGAAGGGCTCAATGTCCATGGCGGCAAGGTCACCTATCGTGCCGTAGCCGAGGAACTGGGTTACGACTATCTCGCAGTGGCTGACGCGCTGCGATAGGTTCGGCTCGAAAACCCGTTTCCAGGCATGGACTTAAGGGGTCGATAAGACCTTTCCCCTAAGCCCCTCCGCCATGACCGGGTGGGCGATTTCCTGGCGAATGTTGGCGGCGCTTGCGGCGACGCTCCTAGCCGCTTGCCAGGCTTCGGCGCAGGATGCGCCGCTGTACCCGTCCTGCCTGGCCGATGCGCCTGCCGGTGTGCCGGTGCAAGCGGTGCTGGCGCAGCCTGTCGCATGGCAATGCACCGACAGGCCCGGCCTGCTCAAGCAGCTGGACGTGGATAGCGAAGGCGACAGGGTGCTCGCCCGCTTCGTCGTCCCTGCCGATGCTGCGGCACCGCGCTACTTCGTCACCCGGCTGGGCGAATTCGAACAGCTGGCGCTGGCCTCGCGGACGGAGCGGGACGGCTGGGTCCTGCGCACCTACACGACCGAAGGCGTGAGAGGGCTGCCTACCGAGCCGCACATTATTGCGACCCTTCCCCACGTCGACGGCCCGGTGCTGGAGTTCGTCGCGGTGTTCGACCGGCCAAGCCACGCGCCGCTCATCCTCAATGCCGAACTCGTGGCCGAAAACCCGTCGGACGATCCCGATATCCAGTATGGCCTCCTGCTCGTCGCCATCCTGCTCGGCATGGTCTTGCTCCCGATCGTGTTCGACATCACTTTTTTCCGCGTCCTGCGCGAACGTTTCCTGGTGTGGCACATGGCCATGGCCGCGAGCTTCGGGTTGCTGCTGTCGGTGCGATCGGGCATCATCAACGCCCTCTTCGATATCAGTATCGAGACATGGCGGTTCCTGCTGATCATGGCGCTGACCGCCGCAATGGGCTCGGCGATGATGTTCATGCGCTCGTTCATCGAACCGGGCAAGCTGTCGGGCTGGGCCCTGCGCGCGATACCCTGGATCGCGCTCGGCTCCATTGTCCTGACCGGCTTGCACGCCCTGTCGATCCCTGCCCTGCGCGGTGTCAGTACGACGCTGCACATGGTCGGGGTGATGGTGCCCTATTTGATGCTGACGTTCGTGATCCTGCAGGCGGCATGGCGGCGCAGCCGCGCGGGCCTCTACGTCTTTATTGGCTGGATCCCGCTCATGACATCGAGCTGGGGCGGGATAATTTCCAACTTCCTTCCCGGCGTACGCCCGGACGATATGCTCGTTGCGTTCTACATCGGGATGCTGAGCGAAATGATCGCCACCGCAATGGGCGTGGGGGACCGTTTCATGACGCTGAAGCGCGAACGCGATGTCGCCGTCGCCGAGGTGAACGAACTCGACGAACTGTCGAACAGCGATCCGCTGACCGGCCTTCTAAACCGGCGCGCCATCCAGTCCCGCTTCGATGAATTGCGCAAACAGGGTTACGACACGGTCGGGCTCGTCGATCTCGATCATTTCAAGCGGATCAACGACTGTCATGGCCACGATACGGGCGACGCGGTCCTGAGGCAGGTTGCGGCCGTCCTCGACCGATGCGAAGATTCGCTTGCCTTCCGGCTGGGTGGCGAGGAATTCCTGCTGCTGATGCGGGGCGACCGGACGGAGGAACGGGCAGAAGCGATGCGCCGCGCGATCCCGGCGCGTGTTGCCCAGGAGATTTCCGGCCTCGGCCAGGTCGTGACGGCCAGCATCGGTCTCGTGGTCGTGCCGCGGGGCGCGCTGCCCAAGACGGGTTTTGCCGATATCTACCGCCATGCCGACCGTTTGCTTTACGAAGCGAAGGAAACGGGGCGCAACCGCCTGGTCAGCGAACGCTTGCGCGCGTTCCGTCATCGTGCGGGGGACAGGCGGGCCGTTGCCTAGAGGCTAGTCGCGCAGTCTGAACGGTGCGACCACTTCGGGCCGCACCCGCACCGGTCGGCGGGTCTCCCGGTCGAGCATCGCCCATGTCGTCAGTGCCGAGACGATTACCTTGCCCGCATCGTCGCGAAAGTCGACCCGCCGCGCCGAGGTAGCGCCCCTGGGCTCGCCTGGAATCCAGGTCTCGCCCGTAACGCTGTCGCCTTCGCCGATATTGCCGCGATAATCGATTTCGTGCCGGACCACGAGCCAGACATAGGCGGCCGCGTGCTCGCGTGCGGCGACCGCATCCCAGTGCGCCGTCGCCATGTCCTGTATCCACTCGACCCACACCGCATTGTTGACGTGGCCCATCACATCGATGTGCCGGGGCTCAGCAGTGAAGGTCCGGCGGAAAAGGCCGGTCACTCCTCGACCAGCCCCAGCTGCCACAGGATGAAGGCGTACTCCTCCGCCGTTTCGTAGAGCGAGGCGAAGCGGCCCGACTTGCCGCCGTGCCCGGCACCCATGTTGGTCTTCATCAGCAGCACGTTGTCGTCGGTCTTCAGCTCGCGCAGCTTGGCCACCCACTTGGCCGGTTCCCAATAGGTCACGCGCGGATCGTTCAGGCCGGCGGTGACCAGCATCGGCGGATAGTCCTGCGCCACCACCTGGTCGTAGGGCGAATAGCTCAGCATGTAGGCGAAGGACTGCTTGCTGGTGATCGGGTTGCCCCATTCCTGCCATTCGCCCGGGGTCAGCGGCAGGCTTTCGTCCTGCATGGTGTTGAGCACATCGACGAAGGGCACATGCGCCACCACCGCGCCCCAGAGGCCGGGATCGGTGTTGACGATGACGCCCATCAGCTCGCCGCCAGCACTGCCGCCGCTGGCCGTGATCCGGCCCTTCTCGGTATAGCCTTTGTCGATCAGGCCCTTGGCGACATCGACGAAGTCGTTGAATGTGTTCCAGCGCTCGTTGAGCTTGCCCTGCAGGTACCAGCGCCGCCCCAGGTCGTCGCCGCCGCGGATATGGGCGATGGCATAGGCCATGCCGCGATCGACGAGGCTGAGGCGCGAGGTCGAAAAGCCCGGCGGAACGGCATAACCGTAGGCGCCGTAAGCATAGAGATGCAGCGGACCCGCCCCTGCCGGACGGTCCTTGCGCATCAGGATGCTGACCGGCACCTGCGTCCCGTCGCGGGCGGTGATGGTGACCCGCTCCGTCCGGTAAAGCGACGGGTCGTAGCCGCTGGGGATTTCCTGCTGCTTCAGCAGTTCGAGCGCGCCGCTCTCCACATCGTAGTCATAGACCGTATCAGGCGTGACCATGCTTTCGTAGCCGAGACGCAGCTTGGTCACGGCGTATTCGGGGTTGTTGCCGAGCCCGGCCGAATAGCTCGCCTCGGGGAAGGCGATCGGCGTGACCTTTGCTGCGTCGGCGTAGGAGCGCAGCTGGATCTGGTCCAACCCGTCGAGCCGCCCTTCGGTGACGTAGAAGTCCCTGAACAGGTCGAATCCCGTGAGGTAGAACGCATCCGAGCCTGCGATCAGGGTCGTCCACTCGCCCGGCGCATCGAGCGATGCCGTCGCCAGGCGGAAATTGACGTGATCGTCGTTGGTGTGGACGTAGATCGTCCCGTCCCGCACATCGACATCGTATTCCACGCCCTTCCGGCGCGGCTTTACCAGTATCTGCGGCCCAGTCGGCGTATCAGCGCGCACGAGGCGCACTTCGCTCGTCTCGTTGTCGCCAGTGGCGATGACCAGCCAGTCTTCCTGCGCGGTGAGGCCCGCCCCGACGTTGAAGCTCTGGTCCTCCTCCTTGTAGAGAGTGACATCGCTTTCGACCGGCGTGCCTATGACATGCAGCCTGGCCTCGAGCGTGCGCCATTCCTCGGTCGAGGGGCCGTAGACCAGCGCCGTGTCGCCCGCGACCCAGGTCAGCCCGCCGCGCAGGTTAGTGAGCTCGTCGGCCAGCAGTTCGCCGGTCTCGAGATCCTTGATCCGCGCGGTGTAGCGTTCCGACCCGTTGGTGTCGGTCGAATAGGCAAGATAGCGCCCGTTCTGGCTGATCGAGGCTGCACCCAGCCGGAAATATTCCTGCCCTTCGGCAAGCTCGTTCTCGTCGAGGATCAGCTGGTCCGGCCCGCCCGCAACCGGCCGGCGGTAGTGCTTGCGATATTCCTGCCCCTCGTCGAACTTCGACCAGTAGATATAGTCGCCATCCTTTTGCGGGACGGTGGAATCGTCTTCCTTTATCCGGCCCTTCATCTCCTCGTAGAGCGCCTCGACGAGCGGCTTCTGCCCTGCCATCTGGGCTTCGAACCAGGCGTTCTCCGCCTTGACGTAATCGAGCACATCCGCGTCATCGACCGTGGGATAGGACTGGTCCTTCAGCCAGAAATAGGGGTCCTCGATAGTGATCCCGTGGCGGGTGTAGCTGTAGGCGCGCTTTTCGGCCTTGGGCGGCGAAGTCGGTGCGGTCACGCTGGTGGGTTCCTCGGTGGTGGTCTGCGCCAGGGCAGGAGCGGCCATGACGGCGGCAAGGGCAAACAGGGGGGTGATGCGAAGGGTCATCGGGGGATCCGGATGGTGAACGGGTCGGGTGGAAAGCCCGCGCGGTTACGCCTATGATAGAGGCACAAGGCGCACAAGAGCGCAGCCGACGAATTCACACGAGGATCGAGCCCATGCTGATGCAAACCCATGAAGCCCGCCTTGCCGCCCTGCGCGAGGAACTGAAGCGGCGCGGGTTCGACGGGTTCGTCGTGCCGATCAGCGACGAGCATATGAGCGAATATGTCGGCGCCTATGCCCAGCGCCTCGGCTGGCTGACCGGCTTCGGCGGTTCGGCCGGGAGCGCGGCGGTACTGCTCGACCGCGCGGCGATCTTTGTCGACGGGCGCTACACCGTGCAGGTGCGCGATCAGGTCGACGGGCGGTTGTTCGACTACCAGTCGGTGCCCGCCACCAGCCCCGCCAGATGGCTCGCCGAAAATGCCGGCGAAGGCGCGAGGATCGGGTTCGACCCGTGGCTCCACTCGCGCGGCTGGATGCAGCAGACGGCGAAAATGCTGGCCGAGGTCGGCGCGGAGCTGGTGCCTGTTAACGGCAACCCGATCGATGCCGTCTGGCAGGACCAGCCTGAACCCTCGGCGGCGGTGGCCAGCGTCCACACCGATGAACTCGCCGGGCGCAGCCATGCCGAGAAGCGCAGCGAAGTGGCGCAGTGGCTGAAAGACAAGAAGCTCGATGCGGCGGTGATCTCGGCGCTCGATTCGGTGGCATGGCTGCTCAACATTCGCGGGGCCGATGTCAGTCATACGCCGGTCGCGCTGTCCTATGTCGTCGCGCATGAGGACGGCACCGCGGAACTGTTCATCGCCGGCGAAAAGGTCACGCCGGAACTGCGCCAGCACCTCGGCAACGCCGTGACCATCCGCGAGCGCAGCGAGTTCGAACCGGCGCTCGCCGAGCTCAAGGGCAAGCGCGTGGCGATCGATCCCGACTATGCCGTGGCCGGGATTGCCCTCGCGCTGGAAGGCGCAGGCGCGGCGGTGGTTATGCAGCGCGACCCGACCATGCTGCCCAAGGCGCGCAAGAACGCGGTCGAGGCGCAGGGCCACCGCGATGCGCAGGCGGTCGATGGCGTGGCGGTCAGCAAATTCCTCCACTGGCTCGGCATCGAGGCGCCCAAGGGCGGAGTGGACGAACTGGCCGCAGCGGCCAGGCTGCTCGAGTTCCGCCAGCAGCATGGCGACCTGCGCGATACCAGCTTCGACACCATCTCCGCTGCCGCCGGCCACGCCGCGCTGCCGCATTACAAGGTCGACGAGGACAGCAATATCCCGATCCCGCCGGGCAGCATCTACCTCGTCGATTCAGGCGGCCAGTATCCGTGCGGGACGACCGACATCACCCGCACCGTCTGGATCGGCCCGGGCGAACCGACACCAGAGATGAAGGACCGCTTCACCCGCGTGCTCAAGGGCCATATCGCCATCGCCGAGGCCGTGTTCCCCGAAGGGACCTGCGGCGGCCAGCTCGATACGCTCGCGCGGCACGCCTTGTGGCAGGCCGGGACGGATTATGCCCATGGCACCGGGCACGGGGTCGGCAGCTTTCTCTCGGTCCACGAAGGGCCGCAGCGGATCGGCAAGGTCAATGGCGCGCAGGCCGGGACGCTCGAGCCGATCCAGCCGGGCATGATCCTCTCCAACGAGCCGGGCTATTACAAGGCGGGATCGTTCGGCATCAGGATCGAGAACCTGGTGCTGACCGAGGAGCGCACGATCGAAGGAGCGGATGAGGGCCGCTGGTTCGGGTTCGAGAACCTCACCTGGGTGCCGATTGACCGCACGCTCATCGAAGTGTCGCTGCTGACGGTCAGCGAACGCGCCTGGCTCGACCGTTACCACGCCGATACGCGGGCCATCCTCGCCCCACGGATGGAGGGCGAGCCGCTGGCGTGGCTGATGGAGCAGACCGAGCCGCTTTAACGACCTTGGCGCAGCCGGTTTGTTCCTGTAATGTTCTATACGTTCCGAGTCGCAGTCGCGACCCGGCGAAGAGGAGGACAGGGATATGATCGGCTACGTCACACTGGGTACCAACGACCTTGCCAAGGGCGCGCCCTTCTACGATGCCATTGCCAAGGCGATGGGCGTCGGGCGGATGATGGAATTCGACGGCTTCATCGCCTGGGGATCGTGGGGCGGACCGGCAGGCATCGGGCTGACCAAGCCGTTCGACGGCAATCCTGCGAGCGTCGGCAACGGAGTGATGGTCGCTCTCGAGGTCGAGACACCCGACAAGGTCAGGGAAATCTACGACATTGCGCTGGCCAATGGCGGCACCTGCGAAGGCGAGCCGGGTCCCCGGGGGGATCAGGGCTTCTATGCCGCCTATTTCCGCGATCTCGACGGCAACAAGCTCAACGCCTTCTGCATGACGCAGGCGGGCTGAACCATGGGCGGCGGACGCAAGCTCACCGACAGCTTCATCCACCTGGGGCTCGGCGCCACCGCCGTGCCCCAGCCGCCCTTCGACGGCTTCCAGTGGTACGAAGCCTATGGCGCGCGCCATGCCGCCGACGGTGCCGAAGGCCGTCTCGTTTCGTTCCATACCTTCACGGCAGACTGGGACGGCTGGGAAATGCATCCCGGCGGCGCCGAAGTGGTCATCTGCACCGAGGGAGCGATGGTCCTGACGCAGGAATTTCCCGATGGTCGCCGCGAAACGGTGGCGCTCGCTGCTGGCGAATACGCCATCAACCCGCCGGGCGTGTGGCACACGGCCGACATTGCGGAGCGGGCGAGCGCGATCTTCATCACCGCCGGAGAGGGCACGCAAGGCCGTTCGCGGGCGGAGTACCCCTCGGATTGACGAGGCCTGGGCAGCCGATACAAGCCGCGACAAATTTCCGCGAAACGGGCAAACTGCTGCGACATGGCGCCGGTAGAAAGGCAATGTGAGCTGCGCGGCGGGTCAGTCCTTCCCCCCATCCTCTACCCGCTTCGCAGCTCCGCCCGATCAGGATAATGGAGTGAACCATGAAGAAGATTGCCCTCATTCTCGCCACCGGCTCGCTGGTCGCAGCCGGCGCGGCCGTCGCCCAGACGGCAGCCCCGCGCGGCGATGGCCCGCCGGCCACGCGTGCCGCAGTGGCGGAACGCACCGAAGCAATGTTTGCACGCATGGACGCCAATGGCGACGGCGTCCTCAGCGAAGCGGACAAGGCCGCCCGCGCCGCCGAACATTTCGCCAGGATGGACACCAATGGCGACGGCATGCTGAGCCAGGCGGAGTTCCTGGCAGCCCGGGAAGCGCGTGCCGACAAGCGTGACGAGCGCCAGGCCGCCGGCGGAGACCGGCGCGGCGGCGGACGCATGGGGATGCGCGGCGGCCGCGGCGGACCCGAAAGCATGCTGCAGCGCGCCGATGCCGACAGCAACGGCCAGGTGACCAAGGCCGAATTCCAGTCTGCCGCCCTCGCCCGGTTCGACCGTGCCGACGCCAATGGCGACGGCACTATCTCCGCCGAGGAACGCAAGGCTGCGCGCCAGGCCATGCGCGGCGAACGGCGCGGCCAGTAAACGGGTCCGGCGCGGATGACGAGCACACCAGAACTCACCGCGCCGGTCCATGTCCTGCTGGTCGATGACGAGCAAAGCCTGCGCGAGCCCCTGGCCGAATATCTCACCGGCCAGGGGTTCCGCGTGTCGGAGGCTGCCAGTGCCGCTGGCGCCCGCAGCGTCCTGCTGAACGAGGCGCCCGACATCGCGCTGGTCGACATCATGATGCCGGGCGAAGACGGCCTTTCGCTGACGCGTTTCCTCGCCGAAACGCAGGGCCTGCCGGTCATCCTTCTGACCGCGCGAGGCGAGGCGACCGACCGCATCGTCGGGCTGGAGATCGGTGCCGACGATTACGTCACCAAGCCCTTCGAGCCGCGCGAACTGGTCGCCCGTATCCGTTCCGTGCTGCGTCGCGGGGCGCGTCATAATGGCGCTGCCATAGATGCAACCGCGCAGGATGAATGGATTTACCGGTTCGAAGGGTGGCAGCTCGATCCGCTCAAGCAGAAGCTGACCGATCCCGATGGCACGGTGGTGCCGATCTCGACCGCCGAGTTCCGCCTGCTGCGCGCCTTTCTCGATCATCCCCGCAGCGTGCTCGACCGCGACCGTCTGCTCGACATGGTGCAGGGCCGCGAGGCGCACCTGTTCGACCGGGCGGTCGACAACCAGGTCAGCCGGCTGAGGCGTAAGGTCGAGGCCGACAGCCGCGATCCGCAACTCATCCTGACGGTGCGCGGCGGCGGCTATCGTTTCGCGGCCAATGTCACCCGCCAGGCGCAGGGCTAGCCCGATGCGCTTCGTGCCCCGCAACCTGCTCGGCCAGACCCTGCTGGCGGTCGTTGCCGCCCTGCTGGTTGCACAGGCAATTTCCGCCATACTGCTCTACCGCGCCGCCGAGAGCCGACGCGAGGCTGCAATCCTCAATGCCGCGGCCATCAGCCTGCTGGTCGAGCCGCCGCGCGACGGTACGCGGCGAGATGTCGCCCGGCGGATGCGGCGAGCTGCGGGCGCTCTTGGCGATGCTGACAGCCTGCGGCCCCTGCGCCGCGAAGTCTCGCAGGAACTGACGACTTTGCCAGGCGAAGAAAACATCTCCCGCCTGTCGGCCGATCTCAAAGAGCTCCTGCAAAGTCAGGGTACCGAGGCCAGCGACGTCTTCGTGACCAGGCGGCGCGCTGGCGCGGATCCGCTTCTTATCGAGCGAGCCGCAGGAAATCCGCGCTTTGCCCGCTGGCCGGACTGGCAGGACCGGCGCATCCTCGTCGCCGCTTACAGGCCCTCTGCGCAGGCGCCGTGGACCGTGGCCCGGGTCCCCATTCCCGCCCGTGAACCCCGCGTGATCGGGACGCTGGTGCTGCAAACGCTGATCCTGGTGCTGGTCCTCTCGCTGGTCCTTTACTTCCTTCTGCGCCGCATCACCCGGCCGCTGGCCGCGCTGACCGAACGGACCGAGCGATTCGCGCGGGACCAGAACGCCGGCGAGCCGTTGCCGCCCAGCGGTCCCGACGACATCCAGCGACTCCAGGTCGCCCACAATGCGATGGAACAGCGGATCGCCGCGCTGCTCGACGAGAAGGACGTGATGCTCGGCGCGATCGGCCACGACCTGAAGACGCCGCTGACGGCCCTGCGGGTGCGGATCGAATCGGTCGAGAACGAAGCCCAGCGCGCGAAGATGGCGGCCGGGATCGAGGACATTACCCGTTCGCTCGACGATATCCTTTCGCTCGCCCGCATCGGTCGCGCGAAGGCCCCGCCGGAGGCTGCGCAGCTCGGTGCGCTGGTCGAATCGGTCGTCGAGGAGTTCGAGGACATGGGCGAACCCGTTATCGTGTCGGCCGGCGAGAAGATCGTCCTGCCGGTGCAGGTCACCTGGCTGCGGCGAGCGCTCCGCAACCTCATCTCCAACGCCCTGCGTTATGGCGGGAGCGCCGAGGTCAGCCTGCTGCGTGCGGGGGGCCGGGTCGTTCTGCGGGTCGACGACAGTGGCCCCGGCATCCCGCCCGACCAGGTCGCCACCATGCTCGAACCCTTCCAGCGCGGGGAGGCCAGCCGCAACCGTGCCACGGGCGGTGCCGGACTGGGCCTCACCCTCGCCCGCGCCATCGCCGAACAGCACGGCGGCGAACTGGTGCTGGAAAACCGCTCCGAAGGCGGCCTGCGGGCGGAAATCAGGCTTCCCGCCACCTGATCAGCGCATCAGCCCGCCGATGATGTTGCGGACGAAGGCGGACATGCCGGTCTGCACCGGGTTGGCGCTGGATTTCTTCCCCAGCACGGTCGCCACCGCGATCGATGTCAGCGAGCCTGCGGCAGCGGTCGCCGCGGCCTTGCCGGCCTTTGACCACATCGAGGGTGTCTTGCGTTCGCGCTTCGCCACCTCTTCGACGCCCTTTTCCGCCACTTCCTGCGCGGTCGCGGCTGCATCGGCGGCCTTGGCGGCGAGCACTTCCTCGGCGCTCTCGCGGTCCACCGCGGTATCGTATTTGCCGTCGACCGGGCTGATCGACTGGACGATGGCCCGCTCCTTCGGCGTAACGGGCCCGAGGCGGCTGCGCGGCGGCTTGATCAGGGTGCGTTGCACCACCGTCGGCGCACCCTCGGCATCGAGCGTCGAAACCAGCGCCTCGCCGGTTTTCAGTTCGGTGATGACGCTCTCGACGTCGAGGTCGGGGTTGATGCGAAAGGTTTCCGCCGCCGCCTTGATCGCCCGCTGGTCGCGCGGGGTGAAGGCCCGCAGGGCATGCTGCACGCGGTTGCCGAGTTGCCCGGCGACCTCCTCCGGGATGTCTATCGGGTTCTGGGTCACGAAATAGACGCCCACACCCTTGGAGCGGATAAGGCGCACGACCTGCTCGATCTTGTCCTGCAACGCCTTAGGCGCATCGTCGAAGAGCAGGTGCGCCTCGTCGAAGAAGAACACCAGCTTGGGCTTCTCCGGGTCGCCCACCTCGGGCAGGCTTTCGAACAGTTCCGCCAGCAGCCACAGCAGGAAGGTGGCGTAAAGCTTGGGACTGCGCATCAGCTGGTCTGCGGCGAGGATGTTGATCATCCCCCGGCCCTGGTCATCGACTTTCAGGAAATCGGCGATCTCGAGCGCCGGTTCGCCGAAGAACTTGTCCGCCCCCTGCGCCTCGAAGCTCAGGAGCTGGCGCTGGATGGTGCCCACCGTCGGCTTGGTGACATTGCCGTATTTGCCAGACAGTTCCTTGGAGTTCTCCGCCGCCCAAGCCAGGACCGACTGGAGATCGCCGAAGTCGAGCAGCAGCAGCCCGTTCTCGTCGGCATGGCGGAAGACGATCTGCAGCACGCCTTCCTGCGTCTCGTTTAGGTCGAGCAGACGGCTGAGCAGCAGGGGCCCCATTTCCGACACTGTGGTGCGGATCGGATGGCCCTGCTCGCCATAGAGGTCCCAGAACACGGCCGGATTGTCCGAATAGGCATAGTCGTCAATGCCCAGTTCCCTGGCCCGGCTTTCCAGCTTGTCGGCGTGCTTGAACTGGGGCGATCCAGCCATGCAGATGCCCGACAGGTCGCCCTTCACGTCCGCAAGGAACACCGGCACGCCTTCGGCCGAGAAGCTTTCCGCCAGACCCTGCAAGGTCACGGTCTTTCCGGTCCCGGTTGCCCCGGCAATCAGGCCATGGCGGTTGGCGCGCCCGAGATCGAGATACTGCTTCTCGCCATTGGCGGCGAGGCCGAGGAAAATCTGGCTCATTCTGACGTAAGACCCCCGCGATTCATGCGTTTCGTGCTGTGTGGCGGGTCGAGGGCGGTATGGTCAAGCACGGTTCCATTTCGCGCGTCCTCGGCTATGGCGGGTGAAATGGCCGACGCACTAGCAGAGATTGGGCAAACCCTGGCTCCCTTCGTGCTGCTCGATGATGCGCGCGCCGAAGGCGCGGCTCCGGCGCATCTGTACGAAGATGCCGTCGCGACGTTCGTTGCCCACCGCGCCGAGCAGGTCGAGCCGGTGCTGGAGGCGGCGCGCGCGGCACAGGCCGAACGGGGCGGCACGCTGGCAGGATACATCGCCTACGAGGCCGGCCTCGCCATCGAGCCGAAGCTCGCCCCGCTTGCCGCAGCGCGCACCGGTGCCGCCGGACCGCTGGTCTGGCTCGCCCTGTTCGCGGACGAAACCGTCCTGGAGCCGGGCGAGGTTACCGGCTGGCTTGCCGCGCGAAGCCGGGGCAGCGCATCGCTCGGCCCGCTCGAACCGCAGCTGTCGCAGGGTGCCTACGATGCGGCCTTCGCCACCTTGCAGGAGGCCATCCGCGCCGGCGATATCTACCAGGCCAACCTGACCCTGCCGCTCGCGGGAGCCTACTCGGGCGATCCGGTTGCGCTCTACGCGGCGCTCCGCCCGGCGGCGCAGGCCGGATACGGCGGAATGATCTTCGACGGGTCGCACTGGTTGCTCAGCCTCAGCCCCGAACTGTTCGTTTCGATGAAGGGCGACGAAGCGCGGACCAAGCCGATGAAGGGCACCCGCCCGCGCGCCGCCGATGCCGCCGCCGACGCCGCCCTGCGCGAGGACTTGCAGCAGAGCACGAAAGACAAGGCCGAGAACCTGATGATCGTCGACCTGATGCGCAACGACCTCAGCCGGGTGGCCGAGGCGGGGAGCGTGGCGGTCGAGAGGCCCTTCGCGGTCGAAACCTATCCCACCGTCCACCAGATGGTGACCACGGTCCACGCCCGCTTGCAGCCGGGCAAGGGCGCGCTCGACATCATTCGCGCCCTGTTCCCCTGCGGTTCCATCACCGGCGCGCCCAAGATCCGGGCGATGGAACTGATCAACCAGGTGGAGCGCGATGCACGCGGGCCCTATTGCGGCGCGATCGGGCGCATAGATGCGAGCGGCGATGCGGCGTTCAACGTGGCTATCCGCACACTGCGGCTGACCCCGATCGAGAATGATCGCGGCAAGGCCGTGCTGGGTGTCGGCTCGGCCATCGTCGCGGATAGCGATGCCGGGGCCGAGTGGCGCGAGACGATCCTCAAGGGAGGCTTTGCGCGTTCGAGCGGTCCCGGCCTCACTGCGCCGGGGTTCCACCTGATCGAGACCATGAAGTTCGATCCTGAAGCGGGCATCGCCTTGCTCGAAGCGCACCTGGAACGGATGAAGGCGAGCGCGGGCGCGTTGGGCTTTGCCTTCGACCGTCATGCCGCGCGCAATGCGATCCAGGCGCTGTGCTTCGACCTCGATGCGCCCGCGCGTCTGCGACTGACCTGCGCCCGCAGCGGGGCGACGACGCTGGAGGCTGCGCCGCTGGGCGATCCCTGGGCGGAACCCGTGCAATGCGCGATCCTGCCGCTGCCGGTCGATAGCGGCGACTGGCGGCTGCGGCACAAGACCAGCGATCGGGGTTTCTACGAGGATGCGCTGGCGGTGGCGCGTGATGCGGGGGCGAGTGAATGCCTGCTGCTGCGCGACGACGGGCTGTTGACCGAAGGCTGCATCACCAACCTCTTCGTCGAGAAGGACGGGGTGCTGGTGACCCCGCCCGCCGCGCTCGGCTTGCTGCCGGGCGTGTTGCGGGCCTCGCTGCTGGCAGAGGGCGCGGCGACGGAAGGTGAAGTGCGGATCGAGGATCTCGAACACGGCTTCTTCCTCGGCAATGCCGTGCGCGGGCTGGTGAAGGCGGAGCTTCTGAAATGATCGAAATCCTGTTCGAGGATGGCGAAGCGCTGGTGATCGACAAGCCCGCCGGCCTGCCGATCGAGCCACCGCGGAAGGGTGGGCCCTCGCTCGCCAACCACCTCGATGCGCTCAAGCTCGGTTTCCAGCGACCGCCGGTGCCGGTCCATCGGATCGATACCGACACCAGTGGCTGCCTGCTGCTGGCGCGCAATCCCAAGGCCCTGTCGCGTCTCGGCCGTGCCTTCGAGGACCGCAAGGTCGGCAAGCGCTATCTCGGCATCGTTACGGGCGTGCCCGAGGCCGAGGAAGGCGAGATCGCCCTGTCGCTGAGCAAGATCAGCAGCGCCGAGAAGGGCTGGCGGATGATCCCGGCGAAGAAGGGTAAGCCTTCGCTGACCCGCTGGCGGATCTTGCAGCGGCTCGAACGCGGGACGCTGATCGAATTCCTGCCCGAGACGGGCCGCACCCACCAGATCCGCGTCCATGCAGCTTCGGGCCTCGGCCTGCCGCTGCTGGGCGACCCTGTCTATGGCGACCCCAAGAGCGGCCCGCGCACCATGCTCCACGCTGCCGGCCTGACGGTCGAGCGCGAGGGCAAGCCGCCGATTGTCGCTATCGCTCCCCTGCCCGCCGACTTCGTGGCCCTCGGGGCGCGGGATGGGCCGGTTAATGGATAGCGACCTGATCGCCCGCGCCCATGCGCTGGCCGAGGAAAGCTTCCTCGCCGGGTCCGGCCCGGGCGGGCAGAACGCCAACAAGGTCGCGACCGAAGTCCAGCTTCGGGTCAATATCTACCGCCTGCGCCTGCCGCCGCCGGTGTTCGCCCGCCTGCGGACGCTGGCAGGGAGCAAGCTGACGGCTGCCGGCGATCTCCTTATCACTGCGCGCGAACACCGGACGCAGGATGCCAACCGGCAACTGGCGCGCGAGAAGCTGGAAAAGCTGCTCGAGGATGCCCATCGCCAGCCCAAGGCGCGCGCCAAGAGCCGGGTCAACCGCGTCGGCAAGGTCGAGCGGCTCAAGACCAAGAAGGCGCGCGGCGCGGTCAAGGCCGGTCGCGGCAAGGTTGGCCCCGGCGATTGGTAGGCGGTACTGGTAGCCGCGCTTCCGGCTTGACTTTGACAGGGGAATCGCCCAATTGCGCGCCCGATGTGGCGGTGCGGGCTCGCGCCGCCTGTATTTTTTGGCCGACAAGGCCCCTTACGATTCTTAGGAAAGCACCATGGCGAAGCCCGCAACCGTCAAGATCAAGCTCGTCTCGACCGCAGACACGGGCTTCTACTACGTCACCAAGAAGAACCCGCGGAACATCACCGAGAAGATGACCTTCCGCAAATACGACCCGGTCGTGCGCAAGCACGTCGAGTTCAAGGAAGCCAAGATCAAGTAAGTTTCCTGAACGGCTGGAACCGCCATCCGTCAGTGACAGTTCAGCGCTTCGTGAATAGGAACGAAGGCATGAACACCATGATCAGAAAACTTCGCAATGCCTCGACCGGCCTGGTGGCCGGCTCGGCGCTCGCTGCAACGCTTGCCGTGGCTGCCCTGCCCGCATCGATGGTGGCGCTGCCCGCCCCCGCGCTTGCCCAGTCGGCGGGCACGCTCGACGATGCCGTCGCCGCCCTGCGCGGCATCAGCACGATGAAAGCCAGCTTCAGTCAGACCGACCGCAAGGGGCAGACCGTCGGCGGCACCATGACGCTGAAGCGTCCGGGCAAGATCCGCTTCGAATACCAGAAGGGCGTGCCCCTGCTGCTGGTGTCCAACGGCAAGTCGTTCACGCTGATCGATTACGAGGTCAACCAGGTCCAGCGCTGGCCGATCGGCAACTCGCCGCTGGGTGCCCTGCTCGATCCCAATCGCGACGTGAAGCGATACGGCAAGCTCAAGTCGAGCAACAACGGCGTGCTCAGCGTCGAGGTGCGCGACCCCAAGAAGCCGGAATTCGGCGTGATCACGCTCATCTTCACCCGCAACGGCAATGCCCCGGGCGGCTGGCAGTTGACTAACTGGGTGGCCGTGGATGCGCAGAACAACCGGACCACGGTG
This sequence comes from Parerythrobacter aurantius, assembly GCF_045291475.1. Classification (NCBI taxonomy): domain Bacteria; kingdom Pseudomonadati; phylum Pseudomonadota; class Alphaproteobacteria; order Sphingomonadales; family Erythrobacteraceae; genus Parerythrobacter; species Parerythrobacter aurantius. Next base: position 1,449,828 of record NZ_CP147985.1, on the reverse strand, counting down.
CGCCTGTCGAATCATCGCTACGGACTCGCGGTCGCTGACTCGACGTTCACCTACAAGGACCCCCGCAGGACGACTCGTCGTCCGGGGTGAACGCTTCATCGTCCCAACGAGCGGCCGCTGCGACAAAGCGTGACAGGCCGTTCATTGCGGCGAAAGCCACCGGTCGGTAATGTTGTTTCACAAGGCGGATGGAAGACGGGTTTCCCCCCTGTTGCCTCGATCTTCCGCGAAGCCCGCTTTGTTAACAGCGTGACGAACGCTTATATGAACCCTCGTGCCAATTGCCCCCGGCACGAGGGTTTTTTTGTCCATGCAATAAAGTCGGACCCAGCCGTCAGCGCGCGGCGACTGGCAGACTGCTGGCGCACCCTTGTGCCGGCAGGCGCCCGGTGCGCACTGCATGGGCCAATCATTCCCAGCCCAGTGCCTTTACGATGATGCGATAGATCAGGTTCTGCTCGATCACGCCGCGGACACGCTCCGCGCCGGGCCCCGTCGCATAGAGGGCGACATCCTCGCCCCCGTGCGTCTCGCTTTCCAGCGGAACGAGCGACTGCTGCCGCGCCTTGACCCCCGTTTCCGGCGTGGGCCGTCCTGGCGCCGTTGCCACTGCGCCCGGCCCGTTGGCATAGGACAGGGTCGTATAGGGCTTGCCGTCTGCGGCAAGGGTCGGCCCGCCGGCAGTGTCGCCGCCGTCTTCGCCGCCCCCGTCGGGAGGTACGACGAGGCCGAGGATGTCGTTGCCCCGACGCGGATAGCCGGCGATCGAGAACACATGGCTGTGGTCGGCCGTCACGAGGATCAGCGTTTCCGACGGGTCGGTATTGTCGATCGCCCACTGGATGGCGCGCGCGAATTCGACCGCTTCCTCCAACGCATAGCCGGCCTGGCCGGCATGATGGCCGTGATCGATGCGGCCGCTTTCCGCCATCAGGTAATAGCCGTCGGGATCCTGCGAGAGCCTCTTGACGGCTTCCCTCGTCATGTCGGTCAGCGTCGGCTCGCTGCTGTCGGCGGGCCGGTCGACCATGTAGGTCATGTGGCTGGGCGAAAAGATGCCCAACAGCGGTTTGTCCAGCGGCGCTGCGGCCATGGCACTGGCGGTCTCGACATAGCTGCCGCCGGTTCGCGCAGTCCATTGGGCTGGCAGGTCGGCTGCTGCGGACAGCCTGCGGCCTCCCTTGTCGGCGCCGAAGAAGGCCGCCCGCCCGCCGCCGAGGGCTACGTCGAAATCGGCAGCCACCAGCTGCCGGGCGATGTCGTCGCAGCCCAGGCTGCGCTGCGATTCCGGAATGGCTGCGTCCGATTCCCAATTACGGTCGGTGCTGCGGGCATAGACCGCGGCCGGGGTCGCATGGGTGATCCGCGCCGTGCTGACGATACCGAGGGCGAGGCCGCGCGCCTTGGCCTGTTCGCCCAGCAGCGCCTGTTCGTGCGCCTTGCCGCTCGCGCAATCCCCGCGCTTTGCCTCGGGCCCGATGCCGAGAAAACCGATCTGGGTCTTGATCCCGGTGTTCATCGCGCTCGCCGTCCCGGCGCTGTCGGGCACCTGGGCATTGGTATTGTAGGTCTTGACCAGCGCCACGTTTTCGAAGGTCTCGAACGGCAGCACATACTCCTCGCCGGTCTGCCCCAGCTTCTGCCCGGCATAGATGCGCGCGGCGGTGACGGTCGAGATCCCCATCCCGTCCCCGATGAAGAGGATGACGTTCTTCGCCTTCTTCTGCTGGACGGCCGAACCGGCAGACGCGCTCTTCACCCCGCCGCTGTCGTACGCCGCTCCGCAGGCGGCGAGCGGCAGCGCCATCGCGGCGAGGAGGGCTTTGGTGGACAGGCGCATTCTCGATCTCCCGCAGAGCAACTGGTGTGCCGCCTGCTATCGCGCCTTCGCATGACAGGAAAGCGAAAGCGCCAACGGCCCGCTTGCCGCTGGCAGTGCTGCGACCTAAGGCAGCGCCATGGTTTCGGTCACGACATGGAATATCAACTCGGTCCGCCTGCGGATGCCGATCGTCGAACGCTTCCTGCAGGAGCAGGCGCCCGACATACTTTGCCTGCAGGAAATCAAGTGCCAGGAAAGCCAGTTCCCCTACGAGGCGTTCCGCGCACTCGGCTACCATCATTTCGCGGTGCACGGGCAGAAGGGCTATCACGGCGTTGCCACGGTGGGCAAAGTGCCTTTCACCGAATTTTCGCGCCACGACTGGCAGGATAATGGCGAGGCACGCCATGTCGGCGTCGAACTGACCCACGGGCCCGGAAAGGGTACTGTGATTGAGAACGTCTATATCCCCGCCGGCGGCGACGAACCCGACCGCGAAATCAACCCCAAGTTCGGCCAGAAGCTCGATTTCCTCGAGCGGATGACCCGCTGGGCCGACGCGGTCGACCGCCCGACGCTGATCGTCGGCGATTTCAACATCGCCCCGCTGGAAAGCGACGTGTGGAACCACAAGCAATTGCTCAAGGTGGTCAGCCACACCCCGCTCGAGGTCGAGACGCTGCAGCGCTTCATGGACGCGCACGGCTGGGCCGATATCGGGCGGCAGCATATCCTTGCCCCCGAACGCTACTACAGCTGGTGGAGCTACCGCGCGAAGAACTGGCGCGACGGGGATCGCGGGCGGCGCCTGGACCACATGTGGGCCAGCCCCGAACTGGCAGCGCAGGCAACCGCGCACCGCGTGTTCGAGGATGCGCGCGACTGGACCCAGCCGTCCGACCACGTACCGCTGACGACGGAATTCACCTTCTGAGCACGCCCTCGCCTTCCCGCCGGGCGGCGCAGGCGATCGATGCGTTGCGGCACGGCTGGCCGATCGCGGTGGAGGGTGCCGGGACTCTGCTGCCCATCGAGACCGCCATCGCGCGGCAGGCAAGCAGTTCCCACCTCCTGATATCGGCGGCCCGCGCCGCGACGCTCAAGCTTGCCAACCAGCTCGAGGCGGCAGTGCCGCACAACCCCGTGCTGATACGGGGCGCCGAGCCGTTCGATCTCGACTTGGCGCTGGCGGTCGCCGATCCGGCGCTGGACCTGGCCAACCCGCTCAAGGGCCCGTTCAAGGCGGAGCCGATCGACTGGGCCGAGGCTGCTGCGACGGCGCTGGAGTTGGCGCGGATCGCGGGCATACTGCCGGCCTTCATGGTCAATCCAGGCCAGGCAGGCGAGCCGCAACCCGTCAGCCCGGCCGACCTTGCCGACTGGGCCGATCCGGACAAGCTGCAGATAGCCACGCGTGCCCGCCTGCCCATCGCCGCCGAGCAGGACTGCGAGCTCGTCGTCTTCCGCAAGCCCGACGACATGCGCGAACACTGCGCGCTGATCGTCGGCCGGCAGATGGCGGACCGCGTGCCGCTGGTGCGCCTGCATTCCGAATGCCTCACCGGCGACGTCCTCGGCAGTCTCAAGTGCGATTGCGGGCCGCAGCTCGACGCGGCGCTGGCGCGGATGGCCGAGGAGGCGGAAAACGGGGGATACGGCGTCCTCCTCTACATGCGGCAGGAAGGGCGCGGCATCGGCCTCGTCAACAAGATGCGGGCCTATCGCCTGCAGGATCAGGGCTTTGACACGATCGAGGCCAACGAACGGCTGGGCCTGCCTGATGAGGCACGGGATTTTACAACCGCTGCGAAGATGCTTAAACTGCTCGGCATTGGTGAGATTGGACTCCTCACCAACAATACGAGAAAGATCGCAGAATTGACCGACAACGGGATCACCATCGCGCGCCGCGTGCCGCATTCGCTGCCCGCGAATGTGCACAACCGGCGCTACCTCGACACCAAACGCGACCGCGCCGGGCACCTGCTCCCGTGACCGTGTCCATCCGGCCCGAACAGGCGGGCGACGAGCGGGCCATTCGTGCCCTGACGCAGGCCGCGTTCCGCGATCGGGCCTATGCCGATGGCGACGAGGCGGACGTCATCGAGCGGTTGCGCGCCGACGGCGATCTCGTGTTGTCGCTGGTAGCGACCAATGCCGACCAGGCGATCATCGGCCATGTCGCGTTCTCGCCCGTCGTCATCGAGGGCGCTGCGGGCAGCTGGTACCAGCTCGGCCCGGTATCGGTCATTCCCAGTGGCCAGAGCGCCGGCATCGGATCGGCGCTGATCGAAGAAGGCATCCGGCGGCTAAAGGGCAGCGGGGCGCATGGCATCGCACTGGTCGGGAACCCCGACTATTACAGCCGCTTCGGCTTCACACGCGATCATGGGCTGAGCCTGTCGCAGGCGCTCGATCCTTTCCTCCAGGTGCTGGTCCTGAAAGGCGACCTCCCGTCGGGCAAGCTTACTCTCGCCCGGGGCTTCGGCTGATCAGCGTCGCTCGAAAAGTTTGAGGCCGGGGCCGAGGTCGTTGTCCTCGATCGTCAGCGGCGCGCCGCTCCAGTCGGCCACGAAAACCGAGCTGCGTTCGAGGCCGGGGACGAAGCGGGCATCGTTGCCGGCAATCACCAGCCCCGCCGAGGGCTGGTCGCCCTCTTCCGCCGCGACGGCGATGAAGGCGGAGTAGTTTTCCTTGTCGCGCCCCTGGACGAACCAGTTGTCGGTGATCTGTCCGATCGATCCTTGCGGCAGGTCGATCATGTAATTGGTCGCCCGGCCGGCGGAATCATCGAAGCTGGACGCCGAAATCTCGGTCACGCGGGCCCGCGACTTGAGATAATGTCCGCCGGTGCCCCGTTCGAACCGGCTGCGGGTCACGCGCAAACGTCCGATGCTGCCGGTATAGACCGAATGCGCGCAGCCGCCGTCGCCTTCGCAGGTGCCGAGACCGGAGAAGGTCGATCGGTCGATCACCAGCGCGATGTTCGGATCATGCGCGGTCAGTATGCCTTGCTGGCTGTCGACGAACCAGCTGTTGGCGACTGTCAGCGTACCCGCCTCCAGCCGAATGCCCGCGCCGTTGAAATCGGCGACCGCCATATTGCGGAAGACAACTCCGGAAACGCTGGCTTCGCGCCCGCGCAGTACCAAGGCTGCCTTGCCTTCGCATTCCACGCCGTCGAGGATCGCCTTGCCCGGCTCGGTGGCGAGGAAAGCGATCGTGCCTGCCTGCTGCACGGCGCATTGGCGGTATTCGCCCGGTGCCATGGCGATGGTGCCCTGGCCTGCGCCGATGGCGTCGACGGCCTGCTGCAATGTGCCGTAGCCTTGCCCCGTCTCGACCACGGTGAAGGGAGCCGGGGCCCCTTGGGCGAAGACAGCGGCGGCAGGAATCAGGGCGACTGCGGAAACCACAGCAATGCCCAGGAGCCAATCGGTCCGGCGGGTGGAACGGGTGAGCGGTGTGCGGGCGCGGTTTTCCATTGTGCCCGCATAGGGGGAATTGGTTTACGGCCCGCTAAGCCTCCGGGCCCTTCCCGTCAGGGCCGCCACTTCCAGCCGCCGCGGGTGCGCTTTTTCGCGATAAGGGCGAACACCGCCGTCGCCAGCACGATGCCGGTGATGCCGACAACCAGGTTGGCGAAACCGCCCGCGGAGATGAACAGGCCGATACCGAACATGATACCGAGATACGCCGCCAGCAGCACCCAGCCCTGCCACGCGATGGGCAAGCCGGCACCGTAGCCGAGGGTCTTGGCCGAGAACCAGTCTCCCTTTTCGAAGAATTTGTGCAGCATGGTCCTTTACTCCTTCTGTTCGCGCGAGGGGGGGCGGCCACGGCGCGCAGCCTTGCTCTTGCCGACCTCGATCCCGCGTGCGTCGAGGGCTTCGCGCAGCAGCATCTCGATCTGGGCATTGGCGCTGCGAAGCTCGGCCCCGGCCAGCCGCTCGATCGCGGCGTGAACCGCCGGATCGAGCCGCAGGGCAAAGGCTTTTTTCGCAGACATCGGTTGTGCCGCCGGGCCGACGTTACTGGTAGAGCGTACCGGTGTTGACGACCGGCTGCGCTTCCTTGTCGCCGCACAGGACGATCATGAGGTTGGAAACCATTGCCGCCTTGCGCTCGTCGTCGAGGTCGACGATGCCGTCCTCGCTCAGCTTGGCAAGCGCATCCTCGACCATGCCGACCGCGCCAATAACCACTTTCTTGCGCGCGGCGATCACGGCATCGGCCTGCTGACGGCGGAGCATGGCCCCGGCGATTTCCGGCGCGTAGGCGAGGTGCGTCAGCCCGGCCTCGTCGACAACGATGCCTGCCACGCGGAGGCGATCGTTGAGTTCCGCGCAGAGCTCGCCATTGACCACCTCGGCACTGCCGCGCAACGTCGTTTCGTCCTCGTCGCTCATGTCGTCATAGGGATGCCGCGCGCCGACGGTGCGCAGCCCCGCCTCGATCTGGATTTCGACGAAGGTCTTGTAGTCGTCGACATCGAACGCCGCCTGCGCCGTATCGCGCACGCGCCACACCACGTTGCAGGCGATCTCTATCGGGTTGCCGCGCAGGTCGTTGATCTTGACCTTTTCCGAATGCACGTTGTGCGCGCGGGCGCTGATCTTCTTGCGCATCATCCACGGCCACACCCAGCGCAATCCCTCGGTCCGCTCGGTCCCGCTGTAGGAGCCGAACAGGGTGATGACGGCGGTCTGGTTGGGCTGGATCATGAAGAAGCCCGAGGCCACGAGGACGATGCCGGTAATCGAGCCGAGGAACGTCGCGGCAAAGGCCAGCTTGGCGGGCCGGTCGGCCCCTTCCGGAGGGATACCTCCGCTGATCAGCCAGACAGTCCATCCGGCTATCAGCGCGAGGACCAGCAACATGGCGTAACCGTTGTAGCTCTTCGCTGCCCGTTCGCGGCTGACATTCATCCCTTGAAGTTCGCTGACCATGATGGCCCTCCGTCCTGAATAATTATGATATCATATTTATATCATATGGAAGGATCGTCAAGCGAAACCCGTCGCGGCTCCGGTTCAATGGCGACGGATACAATCGAGGAACCTGCTGCCGTAGGCATCAAGCTTCTTCGCCCCCACCCCGCCGACCCGGCCCAGTTCGTCCAGCGTCGCCGGCCTCGCCTGCGCCATCTCGCGCAGGGTCGCGTCATGGAAGATGACATAGGGCGGCAGCCCTGCCTCGACCGCCAGCTCGCGCCGCAACTCGCGCAGCGCATCGAACAGCGGGTCGCCCACCGGGTTTGCGCCGCCGTCCCGTGACTTGCGGCCACCGCGTGCAGGCTTGGGCGGCTTGACGATCATCACCGCCTGCTCGCCCTTGAGGATATTTTTGGCATCGCCGCCCAGCGCCAGTCCGCCATGCTCGGTCGCCACCAGCGAGCCGCGTGCCTGCAACGCGCGGCTGACAGCCCGCAGCATCGGTGCTTCTTCACTCCCGACGATACCGAACACACTCAAGCCATCGTGACCGCGTTGGCGCACCCGGTCGTCTTCGTCGCCGGTCAGGACTTTCTGGATATGCCCGAAACCGAAGCTCTGTCCCGTGCGATAGACTGCCGAGAGGAGCTTCTGCGCCAGTTCGGTCGCGTCGATGACGCCGGGCGCTTCGAGGCAATTGTCGCAATTGCCGCAGCCCTGCGGCGGGTCCTCGCCGAAGTGGCGCAGCAGCACCGCGCGGCGACACCCCGCCGTCTCGACCAGCGTGCTGAGCGAATCGAGCCGCTGGCGGTCGCCCTCGCGGCGGTCCTCGGGCGCCTCCGACAGCCGCATTCGCGCGCGGGCGAAGTCCTCCGCACCCCACAGCATCAGTGCCAGCGACGCATCGCCGTCGCGCCCGGCGCGGCCGGTTTCCTGGTAATAGGCCTCGATCGACTTGGGGATGCCGGCATGGGCGACGAAGCGCACGTCGGGCTTGTCGATCCCCATCCCGAAGGCGATGGTCGCAACCATCACCATGTCCTCGCTGGCGACGAAGCGCGCCTGGTGATCGGCGCGCTGCTGCGGTTCGAGCCCGGCATGATAGGGCAGCACTTCGCGCCCCGTTGCGGCGGCGAGCTTCTCCGCCAGTTCCTCGACCTTGCGCCGGGTCGGCGCATAGACGATCCCCGGTCCCGGCTGCTCGCGCATCAGGGTGACAAGCTGCCGGACCGGATTGTCGCGATGGCGGATGGCATAGCGGATGTTGGGCCGGTCGAATCCGGCCACGATCATGCCGTCCTGCGGGATGCCGAGCTGCTCGAGGATGTCGGCCCGTGTGTGCCTGTCGGCCGTCGCCGTCAGCGCCAGTCTTGGGACATCGCCGAACTGGTCCATCAGCGGGCGCAGCTGGCGATAGTCGGGACGGAAGTCGTGCCCCCATTCGGACACGCAATGGGCCTCGTCGATGGCGAACAGGCTGACCGGCGCGGCCGTCAGCAGGTCGCAGAACGAACCCTGGCTGGCGCGTTCGGGCGCCACATAGAGCAGGTCGAGCTCGCCGCTGCGGAATGCGTCCATGGTCTCGCGCCAGTCGGCATCGACGCTGGTCAGTGTCGCCGCGCGAATGCCGTTGGCACGCGCAGCGCGCAGCTGGTCGTGCATCAGCGCAATCAGCGGCGAGATGACCACGCAGGTGCCCTGCAGCATGGTCGCTGGAAGCTGGTAGGTCAGCGACTTGCCGGCACCGGTCGGCATCACCCCCAGCGTCGACTGCCCGGCAAGGACGCGCTCGATCACTTCGAGCTGGCGACCGCGGAAATCGTCGTAACCGAACAGGGCGCGCAGCCGTGCGCGCGCCTGTTCCGGCACATCGATTGGCAGGGGGGAATTCATCCCGCCGCCATGCACGGCCTGGTCGGTGCGAGGCAAGCGTCGCACCGACACTTTTCCCTTGGCCTCGCCAATCCTCGCCCGCTAGGGTCGGTGCCAGATAACACCATCCAGGAGTAACGCCATGTCCGCCGCCATCCGCCCGTCGTCGCGCAAAGGCTTCGCGCTCGCCGGGATCCTCGTGCTCGCCCTCGCCGCCTGCAGCAACTCCGATGATGTCTCGGAAGACGCCGCAGCCGAAAACGTCGAGGTAACGGCGGAAGAGGCGCTGGAAGACGTCACGGAAACGCCGGTGCAGGACAGCGCCGTTGTCGCCCGTCCGGAAGACGACGCGGCCGAGGAAGGGCCGGAGCTCGACCCGGTCGAGGTCAAGTCGAACGAGGAACAGAGCGAGGATGCCGCCGCTCTGGCCGACAAGATCCGCGCCGAGCTCGGCCAGGCTCCGGCCGCCGAAACGCCGCCAGCGCCCGCCGAACCCAGCGAATAACGGCCGGCCGGATGGGTATGCCGCGCGCAGCCGCCATGCGGATCGCCATGGCCGCACTGCTTGCGGCCCTGACAGCGGCCTGCGGGCCGGGTGAGAACGATCCGGGGCCGGGCGGCGTGACCATGGAAGAAGCACGCGCGCTCGACGAGGCCGCCGAAATGCTGGACGGGCGCAAGCTTCCACCCGGCACGCTGGGCGATGCAGGAAACAAGGAACGGGCTGCCGCACCGACGGCCGCCAGCTAGCAAGAGGACCGACCGCGATGGCCACAGCCGGCATGGACGCCGATATCTTCGAACAGTTCATCGAGCAGCTCGAACGCTACGTCCGCGAGCGGCTGATCCCGGCCGAAAAGGACGTCATCGCTAATGACCGCATCCCGGACGATATTGTCCAGGAGATGAAGGACATGGGGCTGTTCGGCCTGACCGTGCCCGAGGAATACGGCGGCGCCGGGCTCAACACCTCGCAATATGCGCGGGTCGTAAACACGATGGCCTATGCCGCGCCCGCCTATCGCTCGATCTTCTCGATCAATGTCGGCATGTTCAACTCCGCCATCAAGAACGGCGCGACCGATGCCCAGAAGGCCGAATGGTGGCCGCGCATCGCGGCGGGCGAGATCGCCTGTTTCGGCCTGACCGAACCCGGCAGCGGATCGGATTCCGCCGCCATGGCCACTACCGCGCGCGCCGATCCGTCGGGCAACGGCTGGATCCTGAGCGGCACCAAGCGCTACATCACCAACGCGCCCCATGCCGATGTCGCGCTGATCATGGCGCGTACGGAAAAGGAAGCGCTGCCCAAGAACGCCCATGTCAGCGCCTTCATCGTGCCGATGAACACGCCCGGTGTCTCGACCGCCAGCCCCGACAAGAAGATGGGGCAGGAAGGCAGCCACATATCCGACATCATGCTCGACGACGTCCACGTCCCGGGCGAGGCGCTGCTGGGCGGGGAAACCGGCAAGGGCTTCATCTTCGCGATGAAGAGCCTTGATAACGGCCGCATCTCGGTCGGCGCGGCCGCCGCCGGCTATGCCCGCCGCGCGCTCGACAGCGCGATCCGCTATGCCAACGAGCGCAAGGCGTTTGGCGAACCGATTGCCAATTTCCAGCTGATCCAGCAGATGCTGGCCGAGAGCGAGACCGAAATCTACGCCGCCGAGGCGATGATGAAGGACGTCACCGAACGCGCCGACCGGGGCGAGAACATCCTTCGCAAGGCCGCCGCCTTCAAGGTCTTCTCGTCCGAAATGTGCGGCCGCGTGGTCGACCGGGTGGTGCAGATCTACGGCGGCGCGGGCTACCTCGCCGAATACGACGCCGAGCGGTTCTTCCGCGATGCGCGCATCTATCGCATCTACGAAGGCACGACGCAGATCCTCTACCTCCAGATCGCCAAGCACATGCTGCGCGACTGGGCGGCGCAGAACGGGTAGCGCTGCAGTGTACAAGCTGCTGAGCGACCTCTCGATTATCGAGGTGTCGAGCTTCGTCGCCTCGCCCACCATCGGGCTCTATTGCGCGCAGATGGGAGCGGAAGTCATCCGCGTCGACCACAAGGCGGGCGGGCTCGACTACGACCGCTACCTGCTGACCAAAGAGGGCCGCTCGCTCAGCTGGGAGAACCTCAACCGGGGGAAGAAGTCGGTCGCGCTCGACCTGCAATCGGGCGAGGGTCGCGAGCTGCTGGTCGAACTGGCGCGCAAGACCGGGCAGGTCGTCACCAATCTGCCGGAAAAAAGCTTCCTCAGCCATGCCGCGATGAGTGAGGGCAGGCCCGATCTGGTGTCGGTCCGCATAATGGGCTGGCACGACGGGCGGCAGGCGATGGACTTCACCGTCAACGCCGCGACCGGCTATCCCCTGATGTGCGGGCCGGAGGAGTGGGATCCCGCGACCGCGCCGCCGGTCAACCAGGTGCTACCCGCGTGGGATTTCATCACCGGGGCCTATGGCGCTTTCGCCCTGCTCGCCGCGCTGCGCCACCGCGATGCCACCGGCGAGGGCAGTGAAGTGCGTGTACCGCTTGGCGACGTGGCGGTCGGCACCTTTGCAAACAGCGGTTCGATGGCGGAGATGCTCTATCGCGGCAGCGACCGCGAGCGGCTCGGCAACGCCATCTGGGGCGCGTTCGGGCGCGATTTCCGCAGCCGCGACGGCGTCCGCTTCATGGTCGCCGCGCTGACGCCGAAGCAATGGACCGGGCTGGTTGCCGCCTTCGGGGTCGAGGGCGACATCGCTGCGCTGGAGCAGGAACTCGGCGTGCGCTTCGCCGATGGTGACACTCCGCGTTTCGTCAACCGCCATAGCCTGTTCGACGTCTTCCAGCGGGCTGCCGACACTTTCGAATGGGCCGAGCTATCGACCCGCATGAGCGCGCAGGGCTGCACCTACGAACGCTACCGCACCATGCACGAGGCGGCGAACGATCCGCAGCTCGTGACCGACAATCCGCTGTTCGGCCCCTCGCCTGCCAACCCCTCGGGTTTCGAATATCCCGCCACTCGCAGCTTTGCCAATATGCCGGAAAAGGAAGTCGGCGACCCGCTGCCCGCCCCCTATCTCGGCCAGCACAGCGAAGAGGTTCTGGCCGAGCGACTGGGCCTCTCATCCGGTTCCATCGCCAGGCTGGTGGACGCGGGCACCGTCCGCCTGTCCGACAAGGAATAAACCATGACCACACGCCGCGTAGCCATCTGCACCCCCCTGCGCACCGCTGTCGGCAAGTTCGGCGGCACGCTGGCCCCGCTCGATGCAGGCGCGCTCGGGGCCGTGATCCTCAAGGCGCTGATCGAGCGCAGCGGGATCGATCCGGCCCGGGTGGACGATGTCGTCTTCAGCCAGGGCTATGGCAATGCCGAGGCGCCTGCAATCGGCCACTGGAGCTGGCTCGCCGCCGGCCTGCCGCTGGAAGTGCCCGGCTACCAGCTCGACCGGCGCTGCGGCTCGGGCGTGCAGGCGATCGCCAATGCCGCGATGATGGTCCAGACCGGCATGGCCGACGTTGTGGTGGCCGGCGGGTGCGAGAGCATGTCCAATGTCGAGCACTACACCACTGCGCTGCGCGGCGGCGTCCGGGCAGGCGACATGGTGCTGCACGACCGCCTTTCGCGCGGCCGGCTGATGAGCCAGCCGATCGAACGTTTCGGCGTCATCACCGGCATGATCGAGACGGCCGAAAACCTCGCCAAGGATTACGGCATCACCCGCGAGGAGGCCGATGCCTTTGCCGTCCGCTCGCACCAGAACGCGACCAAAGCCTGGCAGGAGCGCAAGTTCGACGGACACCTCGTCACGGTCGAAATCCCCCAGCGCAAGGGCGACCCAGTCGTGTTCGACCACGACGAAGGCTACCGCGCCGACGCCAGCATGGAAACGCTCGGCGCGCTGCGCGCCATCGACCTGAAGCGTGACCCCGAGGCTATCGTCACCGCCGGGAATGCCAGCCAGCAGAATGATGCGGCGGCGGCGTGCCTGGTGGTCGCCGAGGACAAGCTCGAGGAGATGGGCCTCACCCCCTTGCTGTGGTTCCACGGCTGGGCGGCGGCGGGCTGCGACCCTAGCCGTATGGGCATCGGCCCGGTCCCGGCAGTCGAGCGGCTGTTCGCGCGGACGGGCATGGGCTGGGACGATATCGGCCTGATCGAACTCAACGAAGCCTTCGCCCCGCAGGCGCTGGCGGTGCTCAAGGGCTGGGGTTTCAGCGCCGATGACAGCCGCCGCGATATCGTCAACGTCAACGGCTCGGGCATTTCGCTCGGCCATCCCATTGGCGCGACTGGCGGGCGCATCCTCGCCGACATGGCCGCCGAAATGCACCGCCGCGAGATCCGCTTCGGGCTTGAGACCATGTGCATCGGCGGCGGCCAGGGCATTGCCGCGATCTTCGAAAGGGCTGCCTAGCCGTGGGCCAGTGGGACGCATGGATCGGGCGCAAGCAGGTTGCAACCGACCAGCTGACGCCGAGCCATGGCTTTCAATGGTGTTCGACCTTCGACCTCGAATGGCCCGGCGATGGCGTGATGCAACAGGGCATCCACCTGGCCCTGTGCACACCGCTCGCTCGCACGGATTGCCTTGGCGTTGACGGCCACCCCGCGCGCGAGGACAGCGGCGACAGCTTCTTCCCGCCCATCCCACTGCCGCGCCGGATGTGGGCGGCGAGCGACATCACTTTCCTCAACCCTATCCGGATCGGCGCACGGATCGACCGCATCAGCCGCATTGCCTCGGTGACGGAAAAGGACGGCTCGACGGGCAAGCTCGGCTTCGTCGAGGTGGAGCACGTCACCACGGCCGATCACGTCGAAGCGGTGCATGAGCGGCAGACACTGGTCTATCGCGACAACGCCGCGCCCGATGCTCCGCTGAGCCCCCCGGAAGCGGGCAGCGGCAGTTTCGACGGGGCAGGCTGGGATGCCACGTGCACGCTCACTCCGTCAGAAACGCTGCTGTTCCGCTACTCCGCGCTGACCTTCAACGCCCACCGCATTCACTATGATGCGCCCTATGCCTGCGACGTGGAGCGTTATCGCGGGCTGGTGGTGCACGGTCCGCTGATCGCCTCCCTGCTGCTGCAAATGGCGGGGCGAGAGTTCGGCGACAACCGCCTCGCCCGCTTCGGCTTCCGTGCGGTCAGCCCTGCGATCTGCGGCGAACCGCTGACACTGGCGCTGAAGCACTCCGGCGACACAATCGAACTCGGTTCGTTCGCCAGCGACGGGCGGCAAACGCTGAAGGCGTCGGCTTCGCTGGCCTAGTCGAGCGGAAAATCCCCGATCGGCTGCAGCACGCCGAACCGCTCCTTCTGCGGCTCGCGGCCCAGCTCGGGAAAGTCGAGCGGCTCGGGCTCCACATGCGTATCCGGCAGCCGGTCGAGCAGGTCGCGCACCAGCGTCAGGCGACCGCGCTTCTGGTCGTTGAAATCGACCAGCGTCCAGGGCGCATGGTCGGTGTGCGTTGCCTTCAGCATGGCTTCGCGCGCTTCGGTATAGGCATCGTAATTCTCGCGCGCGGCAAGGTCGATGGGCGAGAGCTTCCAGCGCTTGAGCGGGTCCTCGAGCCGTTCCCTCAGCCGCTCCTCCTGCTTGTCCTGGTCGGTCGTGAGCCAGTATTTGAACAGCAGGATGCCGTCATCGACCAGCATCCGTTCGAACCGGGGCGCATCGCCCAGGAAGGCTTCGACTTCGGCCTCGCTGGCATAGCCCATCACCTTTTCGACCCCGGCACGGTTGTACCAGCTGCGGTCGAACAGCACGATTTCGCCCGCAGCCGGCAGGTGCGGGACGTAGCGCTGGAAATACCACTGGGTCTTCTCCGCATCGGTCGGCTTGCTCAGCGCTACGATGCGGCACTGGCGCGGGTTCAACGGGTCGCTCACGGTATGGATCGCCCCACCCTTGCCCGCCGTGTCGCGCCCTTCGAATAGCACGCAGACGCGCGCCCCTGTCGCCTTGACCCAGCGCGCCATGCCGACCAGCTCCGCCTCCAGCGGTTCCAGCAGTGCGGCGAACTCCTTCGATTTCAGCTTGCCCAAGGCGCTCTCCCGAATTGAAAAATTGCAACGGCTGTGCTAGTGGTTACAGTTGAAACTATGGCCTCACTCGCGACCCCAGCGCAGGATTTCAGCACCCTGCCCGATTTGCCGGCGGATGTCTTTACCGCACCGCTCAAGCGTCCCGCACATGTCGGCGAGGACTGGCTCGAGCCTGCCCAGACGCAGTATTCCAGCGAGGACGACGCGATCTGGAACGACCTCTTCGCGCGCCAGATGGATATCCTGCCGGGCCGCGCCGCCAGCGCCTTCATGGCGGGCTTGCAGAAGCTCAACCTCAACCGCGGCGGCGTGCCGGAATTCGGCAAGCTCAGCGAAGACCTCGGCGCGCTGACGGGGTGGAGCGTCGTGCCGGTGCCGATGCTGATCCCCGACCACGTGTTCTTCTGGCACCTCGCCAACCGGCGTTTCCCGGCGGGCAATTTCATCCGTACCCGCGAGACCTTCGACTACATCCAGGAACCCGACGTCTTCCATGACGTGTTCGGCCATGTGCCGATGCTGACCGATCCGGTTTTCGCCGACTACATGCAGGAATACGGCAAGGCCGGGTGGAAGGCGATGCGCTACAACCGGCTGAAGGCGCTGGGCGCGCTCTACTGGTACACGGTCGAATTCGGCCTGATCGAGGAGGCGCCGGACGATGTCCGGGCCTATGGCGCAGGCATATTGTCAGGGCCGACCGAGGCCGTTTTCTCGGTCGAGGCCGCAAGCCCCAACCGCATCATGCTCAATGTCGACCGGGTGATGCGCACGGACTACGTCATCGACGACCTGCAGCCGACCTATTTCGTCATCGAGAGTTTCGAGGATCTCTACCGCCAGACGGTCGAGCGCGATTTCGACCGGCTCTATCGTAGCCTGCCGCCGAGCTTCACCTATGCCAATTCGGCGGTGATCGACGTCGACAATGTGCTGCACCGGGGAACGCAGGAATACTGGCTGCGCGGCGGGCGCGGCAGCGGCGCCCGGCCAGTCTGACGCCGCAGGTCTGACGCCACAGGCATCAGGATGGCCACGCCAGACCCGGGCAAAGAAAAACCGGCGGGGATCGCTCCCCACCGGTAATTCCTGCTCGCCCTTGCGGGCGAATCGCTGAAAGCGATTACGAAGCGGCGGCTTCGGTTGCCGGAGCGGCTTCTTCCATCGCGCCTTCGGCCGGAGCAGCAGCTTCGGCGCCTTCGGCCGGAGCAGCTTCTTCCATGGCAGGAGCTTCTGCCGGAGCAGCTTCTTCCATCGCAGCTTCTTCAGCCGGAGCTTCAGCAGCCTGTTCGGCGCAAGCAGCGAGGCCGAGGCCCAGAACGGCAACCGAAACGAGAGCAAACTTCTTCATGGTAATCTTCCCCTAGTTGGATTGGGACGCCCCCAATAGCAACGTGGCCTCGCCTTGCGAAGCGAAAAAATGTCCGAAATGTGTCAGCGGCTCGTTTGCTTGCGGATAAGTGCCGCTATGCCCACCACGACAAGCGCGCAGCCCGCCCCCAGCAAGAGGGAGTCGACGCTCGCGACCGGCGCGTCGAGGCCGCCCTCGCTCGCCAGCATCCCGCCGAGCGAACCGAGCGCGCCAAGCGCGATGTTGGCGAGGCTGGCACGCAGCGAATCATGGCGGAACCCTATGGACGCCAGCCATCCGATCGCAGCCCCAAGCACGATGAAAACGAGCAAGGTCATGGTTTTGTTAAAACTTGTTTCGGTTGTGGTTTGCCAACGTGAAGGCGCAGCGAAAGGTTCCGCGCATTTCGACCCCGGTCGGCGGGACGTGACACTCAGCCCGCCGCGAACCACCAGATTGCCACGAGCCCCAGCGCGATGCGGTACCAGGCGAAGGGCGCAAAGCCGCGCTTGCTGACATAGGCGACGAAGGCGCGGATCACGAGCAGGGCGGTTACGAAGGCAGCGAGGAAACCGCCGGTGATCTCCGCCCAGCCGATCGCGGCCTCGCCTGCCAGCAAGGCGGGTTCGTCGAGGATCTTGACCGTCGCTGCGCCCAGCATGGTGGGCACGGCGAGGAAGAACGAGAATTCTGCCGCCGTCTTGCGGCCCACGCCCATGGCCAGCGCGCCCATGATGGTCGCGCCCGAGCGGCTGGTTCCCGGAATCATGGCGAGGCATTGCACCAGCCCGATGGCCATGGCGGTCTGCCACGGCAGGGCCGCCACCCCCGTGTCCGGCCGGGCAGGGATGACGCGCTCCAGCACCAAGATCGCGATGCCGCCCACCACCAGCGCCACGGCGACGATCATCGGGCTGGTCAGCATGGCGTCGATAGCATCCTTGGCCAGCACGCCGATCACGGCCGCCGGCACGAAGCCGAGCAGGATGTTGCGGACGAAGCGCACGGCTTCGGTTTCACGCCGCAACAGTCCGGTCCCCATCGACCAGAAGGTCGACCAGTAGCTCACCACCACCGCCAGGATCGCGCCGAGCTGGATGACGATGTTGAACTGGCGCCACTCTTCCGGGTCGTAGCCGAAGAAGGCCTGCGCCAGGATCAGGTGCCCGGTCGAGGAAATGGGCAGGAACTCGGTGAACCCTTCGAGGATGCCGAGCAGGATGGCGGTGACCGTGGTGTCCATGGCCTGCCGCTCAAAAGACTGGGGGCCGCCAAGTCAAGGAACTTGGCGGCCCCGTAGCCGATTTCCGCAGAAATCCCCGCCGACTACCAGATCCGCACTCGCTGCTCGGGCGGCAGATACATCGGGTCGTCGGGGGTTATGCCGAAGGCGTCGTACCACGCGTCCATGTTGCGCACGACCCCGTTGGTACGGAACTGTTCCAGGCTGTGCGGCCCGAGGCGGATGCGCTGACGCATGGCATCCTCGCGGCTCTGGGCCCGCCATACCTGAGCCCAGGCGATAAAGAATCGCTGGTCGCCGGTCAGCCCGTCGATCACCTTGTCTTCCTTGCCGCCCAGCGAAAGCTTGTAGGCGCGATAGGCAAGGCTGAGGCCGCCGACGTCGCCAATATTTTCGCCCAGCGACAGGCGTCCGTTTAGGCAGGTCGTGCCATCGTCGAGCGGGCAGAACTTGTTGTACTGTTCGACCAGCTTGTCGCCGCGCTTGTCGAATTCGGCCCGGTCGGCGTCCGTCCACCAGTTGCGCAGTTCGCCGGTCGCGTCCGATTTCGAACCCTGATCATCGAAGCCGTGACCCATTTCATGCCCGATGACGCCGCCGATGGCTCCGTAATTGACCGCCGGATCATTCGTCAGGGCGAAGAACGGCTGTTGCAGAATGCCGGCCGGGAAGACGATCTCGTTCTTGGTCGCGTTGTAATAGGCATTCACTGTCTGCGGCAGCATGCCCCATTCGGTGCGGTCGATGGGCTTGCCCAGCTTGGCAAGATTGTCCTCGAAACCCCATTTAGCTGCGGCCATGCGATTGGCGATCGGATTGCTGCCGATTTCGAGACCTTCATAGGTTTCGAGATTGTCGCGATAGCCGATCTTGGGATCGAAGCTTTCAAGCTTTGCCCTTGCCTGCGCCTTGGTTTCCGTCCCCATCCAGTCGATCTCCGCGATCGACTGCGCCATCGCCGTGCGCAGATTGGCGACCAGCGCATCCATCGCCGCCTTGTTCTCGGCCGGGAAGTGGCGCGCGACATAGGCCTTGCCGACGACCTCGCCGAGAAGTCCCTCGGTCTCGCCGATCGCCCGTTTCCACCGGGGGCGCTGCTCGGGCGTGCCGGTCATCAGCGTACCGAACAGCGCGAACTGCGCCTTGTCGAACCGTTCGGGCAGTACCGCCGCATTGCCGGAGAGAAAGCGAACGACAGTCCAGGCCTTGAGCGTTTCCAGCGAGGTTTCGGCGAGCAGGGCGAACATGCCCGGCGTGCCCTTGCCGATCTTCGCCACCACTTCGGGCGTCAGGCCGAGGGCGGCGATCTCCTCGTCGCTCGGCGGAACTTGGGGCACGACGAACTTGGTCGCCCCGTCGAAGCCGGTCGCCTGCAGCGTGGCAGCGAGCGGGAAACCGCCCGCCATGGCCGCCAGTTCGGCCGGAGTGGCGGCGTTGTAGGTCAGATCGCGATTGCGGCTGACGGTGCGATCCCACGAAATCTCGCGGGCAATCCGCTCCTCGAAGGCGTAGACAGCCGCGGCCGCAGCGGCGGGATCGGCATGGCCGCTCTCGCTCAGCAGGAACTGCAGATACTCGCGATACTTTTGCTGGATCGTCTGGCCGCGTTCGGTCTGGTCGCTGTAGTAATCGCGATCCGGCAGACCTAGACCGCCGCTGCCGACATAGGTGACGTAGCTGTCTGGGGCCTTTTGGTCGACCGTGACGAAGCCGTTGACCGGCGAAGGCATGCCGGGCGTGGCCCAGACCCGGACCAGCGCCTCGAGATCGCCCGCATCGCCGATAGCGGCGAGATAGGGCTTCGCCGGCGCGAGACCCGCAGCCTCGATCGCGGCGGTGTCCGCGTAAGCGCGATAGGCGTCGATGACGCGACGTTCGCCGCGCGCAAGACTTTCGGCCTGCGCCGCCATCTCGTCGATCAGCGCCTTGACGTCGCTGGTCGATTTTTCTGCCAGCAGGTTGAACGCGCCGAACCGGCTGTATTCGGCCGGCAGCGGGTTCGCATCGAGCCACTCCTGGTTGACGTAACCGAAGAAGTCGTCGCCCGGCTTGATGGTGTCGGACAACAGCGAGGTGTCGACGCCCCACGTGCCGAAGCTCATTGTCGGCGTGGCCGGTTGCGGGGCAGCTTCCGGCGCGGCATCGTCGAACAGTAGATCGATCGAATCGCCGTCATCGGCGGCGAGCGCCGGGGCAGCGAGAGCCAGCGCCAGCGCGCTCGCGGTTGTGGCGAAAACGGTACGGATCATGGACGGACCCCCTTATGGTCGGTTGGCTCCCTGCGCGACCTGCCGGGAGCAGCACGAGGGTCATAGCGCGGACGGGGGAATCCGCGCTGTCATTGGTCGGCGCGCCCTTGCGCTCCGTCGATTAGAATCAGGCCGCCCCCGCCTGCGGATGGTCGAACTGCAGCTTGGCGAGACGTGCGTAGAGGCCGCCGGCCTTGCTCAGCTGGGCATGGGTGCCCTGTTCGACGATCTGCCCGTTCTCCATCACCACGATCCGGTCCGCCGCGCGCACGGTGGCGAGGCGATGCGCGATGACGAGCGTCGTGCGGCCCCGCATCAGGTGCTCGAGCGCATCCTGCACCAGCCGCTCGCTCTCGGCATCGAGCGCACTGGTGGCCTCGTCGAGCAGCAGGATCGGCGCATCGCGCAGCACCGCGCGGGCGATGGCGACACGTTGCTGCTGGCCGCCAGACAGCCGCGTACCGTCTTCGCCGAGGAAGGTGTCGAGCCCGTCGGGCAGCTCGCGCAGGAAGCGTTCGGCATTGGCAGCACGCGCCGCTTCCCAGATCTGGTCGTCGGTCGCGTCCCAATTGCCGTAGCGCAAATTGTCGCGCGCATCGGCGCTGAACAGCACGCCGTCCTGCGGCACCAGCGCGATCCGCTGGCGAACCTCGGCGGGGTCGACCTGCGTCAGCGGGATGCCGTCGATACGGACGGTACCGGCCTGCGGGTCGTAGAACCGCTCGGCCAGCTGGAAGATGGTCGACTTGCCCGCGCCCGAGGGGCCGACGATGGCGACGGTTTCGCCCGGTTCGACCTCCAGCGTGAAGTCCTTGAGTGCCGGGGCATCGGGCCGGGTGGGATAGCGGAAGGTGACATTGCGGAACGACAGGCTGCCGCGCGAAGGGAGGGGCAGGGCCTGCGCCCGTGCGGGGGCTGCAATCATCGGCTGGGCGGTGAGCAATTCGTTGAGGCGGCTTGCCGCGCCGGCGCCGCGCAGCAAATCACCATAGACCTCGGTGAGCGCACCGAACGCACCCGCCACAAGCCCGCCGGTGATGACAAAGGCGGCGATGGTGCCGCCCGAAATCGAGCCTTCGCTCACCCCGATGGCACCGCGCCACATCAGCAGGGTGATCGAGCCGAAGATCAGCAGGATGATGATCGAGGTCATCGCCGCCCTGATCAGGATGCGGCGCTTGGCAACGGTGAAGATGCTCTCGACCGCTTCGCTGAAGCGGCTCGTCTCGCGCCCTTCCTGGTTGAAGCTCTGGACGATCTTCATGGCGCCGAGCACCTCGGTCACCATTGCGCCGACATCCGCCACGCGGTCCTGGCTGGTGCGCGAGACATTGCGCAGCCGCCGCCCGAATACGGTGATGGGAATGACCACTGCCGGGATTACCAGCAGCATCCCCAGAGTAAGCGACGGGGCGAGGTAGAACAGGTAGACCGCCCCCCCGATCGCCATCAGGATATTGCGCAGTGCGACCGAAACCGTCGTGCCGACGACCTGTTCGATGATCGCCGTGTCGCTGGTCATCCGGCTGGAGATTTCCTTGGGGCTGTTCTCTTCGTAAAAACCCGGCTCCTGACGCAGCAGGTTGGCGTGCACTTTCAGGCGGATATCGGCGACCACCCGCTCGCCCAGCCAGCTGACGAAGTAGAACCGCAGCGCGGTGCCCAGTGCTAGCACGCCGACGATCATCAGCAGGTAGCGGAACCAGCGGGCGATGTCGGCCGGATCGCCACCAGAGGCAAAGCCGCGGTCGATGATCATCTTGAAGCCGGCCGGAATCGCCAGCGTCGCCGCCGCAGTGATCAGCAATGCAAGGAAGGCCAGCGCCACCTTGTCGGGATATTTCAGCGCCTCGCGGAAGATCATCCGCAAGGGGCCGAGCGAGCGGCGCTTGGGCTTGGTACCCTCTTCGGGCTCGCCTTCGAACAGGCGCGGGACGGCGGAAGTAGTTTCGGTGTCGGACATTCGTCTCGTCGCCTAGTCGCAAGCGGGAGCAAAATCCACTGCGACCGGTTTCATTCAGCAATTGTGCATTGCACAATGGGAAAATCGGGTCCAAGTTGCCGAAATCAAGGGTCGGGAGAACCCTTTACCAAAGGGGCCGGAGAGCTCCTCGCAGGGGACACGCATTGCTATACCACGCCTATGAGCTGCAGCGGAGCTGGCTACACAGCGCCAGCGCGCTGGCCGCGATTTCCGCCGAATGGCTGACCAACCCCGTCAATCCGTGGTCCTACACCAGCATGGGCCCAATCGCCGCCAGCGCGCTCGATGTCTTCGCCCATGCCTCGCAGGATCGCGGCAAGCCCGGCTTCGGCATCGAAATGGTCGAGGTGGATGGCGCGCCCTTCGTGGTGCGCGAAACCCGCGTGCTCAAGAAGGCGTTCGGCGACCTGCTGCGCTTCCGGCGCGACGGCCTGCCCGACGATGCGCCCACCGTGCTGATCGTCGCCCCGATGAGCGGGCACTATGCCACGCTGCTGCGCGGCACGGTCGAACGGATGGTCGAAAACGCGGTGGTTTATATCACCGACTGGGCCGATGCGCGGATGGTGCCGGAAAGCGCCGGCCGCTTCGACCTCGACGACTACATCGACTACCTCGTCGAATTCCTCGACTTCATCGGCCCCGATGCGACTGGCGGCCGCGCGCATATGGTGGCGGTGTGCCAGCCGTCCGTCCCCGCGCTCGCCGCGACGGCGCTGATGAACGCCAGGAAGGACCCGTTCCGCCCCGCGACGCTGACCATGATGGGCGGCCCGATCGACACCCGCGAAAGCCCGACGACGGTCAACGACCTCGCCATGGAGCGCCCGATCGCCTGGTTCCGCCAGACCGTGATTGCCACCGTGCCGCTCAACTATCCGGGTGCGGGCCGCAAGGTCTATCCCGGCTTCCTGCAGCTGGCCGGCTTCATGTCCATGAACCTCGGCAGCCACATGATGAGCCATTACGAGATGTTCAAGCATCTCACCGTCGGCGACGAAGCGAGCGCGCAGGCGACCAAGGACTTCTACGACGAATACCGCAGCGTCTGCGACATGACGGCGGAATTTTACCTCCAGACAGTCGAGGAAGTGTTCCAGAAGCACTCGCTGCCGAACGGCACCTTCCTGCACAAGGGCGAGCCGGTCGATCTCGGCGCGATCACCGACACCGCGCTGCTGGCGGTCGAGGGCGAGCGCGACGATATCTCCGGCATCGGCCAGACCAAGGCCGCGCTGACGCTCGCGACCAGACTGCCCGAAGCGAAGAAGCGCTACTACCTCGCCGAAGGGGCGGGCCATTACGGCATCTTCAACGGCAGCAAATGGCGCGACCGCATCGCGCCGGTGGTGGAGGAATTCATCGCCGAGCACCGGACGGCGAAGGCCAAGGCTGCGGCCTGATTGATGGGAGGATTACGACGCGTTGGGCGTAATCGAGACGGTCAGCTTCCTAAAACTCGGAGACGAAAACCGACTGTATGCAAACGACCCCGATTCTGCCACCCGCTCAGGATTGGGGCGAACGAAAAATCTTGGTCTCTATATCGCGGACCAGCGCGTCGATATCGACATAGCTTAGTATCGTGGCGACGACTACAATCTTGCGGCCTTTGCTGAGCACCGACCAAACATAGCGGTTGCCTACATCTGTCTGATACAGTGCCTTGAAGCCGACCGATTCCTGATCGTTCTCCAGCGTGAAATCGCCTTTGTCGACTACACGCAAGATCATCCGCTCGTGCAGCCCTTCACGGAA
Source organism: Parerythrobacter aurantius (assembly GCF_045291475.1). Classification (NCBI taxonomy): domain Bacteria; kingdom Pseudomonadati; phylum Pseudomonadota; class Alphaproteobacteria; order Sphingomonadales; family Erythrobacteraceae; genus Parerythrobacter; species Parerythrobacter aurantius. The sequence goes on along the minus strand of NZ_CP147985.1, from coordinate 1,426,569 downwards.
GCGGGCCTCCATGTCGGCTCGGGTTTGCGGCTCGGCCAAAGTCTTTACCGTCACTACGATCGAAGGCTGGTTGATAATGTCGTTGGGCAAACACTGCAGCGTTGGCGCGAAGTCCTGATTGCCAGCGTGAAATTTACAGGGCACACCGAAAATTGTCTCGGGGACGATCTCCGAAGGCAAACCCAAGCTGCGCTCGGCCTCACCCACTTCAGAAGACTGCGCATTTAGTGCTGGCACAGCGAAGCTCATGCTCGATGCAACAACCAGAAGAGGTAACGCCCTGAGACAAAGGAATTTTTGATGCATGTCCGGATACTGCCAATGGACCATGGGCCTGTCTAGCGGAGATTAAGGGGAATCCATTGGCGCAGCGAGACGATGTGTGCTTCCCTAACCGGCACGCGGCCCTCGCATCGCCTCCATGACGGACGTAGAATTCTTTCCCCTTGTGGGAGAGATACTTAGACTAGGCAGCTTGCTGCCTAGTCGCAGTTGAGAGGGGGCACAGGGCCGCAAGCTTTGCTCCGGACCCCTCTCCCGCCAGGGGAGAGGGTTAAGGCAACTCCCACCCTCATTGTGGACATTCGTTGACCCATTTCCGCGTCCCGAGAGCAGCCCAAGACTACGGCATACCCCGACCCACCCCCTCCGCCTTCGGGACCCTGAAGAACAGCCGCTTGATCACGCGCCGCGCCCACAGCAGAAGCGCGACGGTCAACGCCAGCAGCACCAGCGCGACCGCGCCCGCCGCCAGCGGGTTTTCGTAGGCGAGCCACAGCAGCCCCATGGTCGCGACGTCCTCCACGCTCGAGACGGCGATATTGCTGACCGGCTCGGGGCTGGTGTTGACCACCGCGCGGGCGCTCGCCTTGCCGCCGTGGGCGAGGAAGCTCGCCCCGCCGCCGAGCAGGAACGCGATCACCTGCGTCGCCGGGTCGGAAGGATCGACGATCGCCAGCGCCAGCAGCGCCCCGCCGACCGGGCGGATCGCGGTGTGGACCGTGTCCCACAGCGAATCGAGCCACATAACCTTGTCGGCGAAGAATTCCGCCAGCGCGGCCAGCGCGGCGATGCCCATCACCCACGGGTTGGCGAGGACTGAAAGGCTTTCGAGATGCTCCGGCAAGGGCAGCACGCCAAGCCGCATGGCAAGCCCCGTGGCGAAGATGCACAGGTAGAGCCGCCAGCCCGCCAGCAGGCTGACGCTCCCCGCCACCCCGATGATTTCGATGACGCCCATCGGCCGCACTCTCCCTCAGGGGGAGAATGCGCCCGATCGGCAGGGCTGGCAAGCGTTTGAAATCAGGCGGCGTTGCCGATCATCGCCGGTTCGTCCTGCCCGCACACGAAGTCCGCCGCCGCACTGTCGGCCATGTCGCGGGCAACCTGATTGGCATCGGGCGTGTCGCCGGCAACCTGGCCCACGCGGCACCCGGGCTTGCCCGCCGCGCCGACCTTCTCGACCGCCAGCACGGTGCGTCCCGCCGCACCTTCCGTCGCGTCCTCGTAGCGGAAGATGACCGCGAAGGGCTTGCCGTCGCGCAGCCGCCATTCGACCGTCTTTCCAATCGAATTGAACGCGCCGATGGTGGCGAAATCGTCGCTCTCGACCCCGACATCGACGTCGAAGCGCCCGTCGCCTTCCTTGACGATCAGCGGCACCGCGCCGAAGCCGTCGCAGCGCCAGGTCGCACTGCTGCCTTCCTCGCGCTCTTCGCTGAGCAGTTCGCATTTCTCGAGATCGACGTCGGAGTAGGTCGAGGCGAGTCCGGTCAGCTCGGCCCCGGCCTCTTCGCCGACGGTGGTGCCCGGTTCGGGCGTGTCGGCCGGCTCACCGCCGCCGCAGGCCGAAAGCGCAATCGCCCCGAAGACCGGTGCCAGTATCGCCAATCGCATCTCGCTTGTCCTTCCTTGCCCCAAGTGGCGGAGCGCGCCCATCCGGACCGGCTGGAGCCTCAACCGCTCGAGACCGTGGCCAATCCGCCGCAGTCGGCCATGTTCTCCAGCGCAACGCCGATCCGGGCGCGCAGATCCGGCCCCTGCCACTGCGCCATCTGTTCGAGGCTGTGCGTCTTGCCAAGTTCCTGCGCCACCCACAACCCGACGAGATAGCCGAAGCGCGGCGGCAATCGTTCGTTGAGGCGCGCGCCGGAGAAAAAGGCGCCCCAATCCTTGCTGCCCCGCTCGTCCAGCCTCGCCAGCGTGGCACAGACGGCTTCGCGGCGATGCGGCTCGACCGCCGGGCGGATCGGCTCCGGCAAGGTCAGCAAGAGCTGCGCGTCGGTGGCATCGGGGTTGAGCGTCTTGGCGGCGTAGACCGCCAGCCCTTCGGTCCAGAGGCTGCAATAGAACGGCTCGCAATGGCCCATCCGGGGGCTGTGGTAGATGTGGAACAGTTCATGCTGGACGAATGCACGCGCTTCGCCGCCGTGAATCTCGGCAATCATGTCGGCCCCGAACAGCAGGTATTCGCGCCCGCCGAGCGTCCTGGTCGCGCCGTCGAACTCGCCCATCGATACGACCAGGGCGACCGGCGTATCGGTGGGAAGAGGGCCGACACGGCGTTCGAAATCGGCCACCGCCGGATCGAACATGGCGCCGAAACGCTGCGCGACAGCGCCAATCTCGCCACGTCGGGCGGGATAGGCAGCGAGGAAGCGACCGGCCATGCGGCGGTAGGCATCTGCATCCTTGCCGAAGCGCGCCGGGTCGTAGAACCCGGGCAGGTCATCGGCAAAGGCCCCGCCCAACGCCTCCAGCCGCGCCGCATCGTCCTGCGGCGCAGCCTCGTAGGCGGCGGCGAATTGCCCGGTCAGGTCGGTGAATCCGAGCCGGGACGTATCAGGCGTTTCCGCGACCGTGGCACAGGCGCAGAGCATGGTCGAAAGGCAGGCCACGACGGCCCGCGCCACGATCGTCTTCATCGGTGTCAGAAAACCTCGAACAGGCCCGCTGCACCCTGGCCGCCGCCGATGCACATCGTCACCACCGCGTATTTCGCACCGCGGCGCTTGCCTTCGATCAGCGCGTGGCCAGTGCAGCGCGCGCCGGTCATGCCGAAGGGGTGGCCGATCGAGATCGAGCCGCCATTGACGTTGAGCAGCTCGTCAGGAATGCCGAGCTTGTCGCGGCAGTAGAGCACCTGCACCGCGAAAGCCTCGTTGAGCTCCCACAGGCCGATGTCGTCCATCTTTAGATTGAACCGCTCGAGCAGCTTGGGAATGGCGAAGACCGGGCCGATGCCCATCTCGTCCGGCTCGGTGCCGGCGACCGCCATGCCGACATAGCGGCCGAGCGGTTCGAGGCCGCGCTTCTCGGCGACCTTGGCTTCCATGACCACGCAGGAGGACGAACCGTCCGACAGCTGGCTGGCATTGCCTGCGGTGATGACCCCGCCTTCGCCCATGACCGGCTTCAGGCTGGCAAGCCCTTCGAGCGTGGTGTCCGGGCGGTTGCAGTCGTCGCGAGTCGCGGTGACTTCCTGGTAGGAGACTTCCTTGGTTTCCTTGTCCATCACCGCCATCGTCGCGGTGCAGGCGACGATCTCGTCGTCGAACTTGCCCGCGGCCTGCGCCGCGGCGGTGCGCTGCTGCGACTGGAGCGAGTATTCGTCCTGATATTCGCGGCTGATGCCATAGCGCTTGGCGACGACTTCGGCCGTGCCGATCATCGGCATGTAGATGTGCGGGTGCATTTCCAGCAGCTCGCGGTCCGGCTCGACGAACATCTTGCCGCTGCCGACGACCTTGGAAATGCTCTCGACGCCGCCGGCGACGCAGATGTCCATATTGTCGACCAGCACCTGCTTGGCCGCGGTGGCGATGGTCATCAGGCCCGAGGAGCACTGACGGTCGATGGTCATGGCCGGGACCGTCACCGGCAGGCCGGCGCGCAGCGCCGCGAGGCGGGCGACGTTGCCGCCGGTCGAGCCCTGCTGGACCGCGGTGCCCATCAGCACGTCGTCGATCTCGCCGCCTTCGAGCCCGGCCTTCTCGACCGCGGACTTGATCGACCATGCGCCCAGCGTCGCGCCGGTGGTGTTGTTGAAAGCGCCGCGCGCCGCCTTGGTCAGCGGGGTACGGGCGGTGGAAACGATAACTGCGTCGCGCATGGCGAGCTCCTTTTCAGATTGAACTGCAAGATCCGGCTCCGGGGGAGGAGTTCGCCGGAAGGCAGGGAATTGTCACACGAACAGCTGCGTGATCCATTCGCAGATCAGGGCGGGCTTGTCCTCGCCTTCGATCTCGATGGTGATCTCGCAGGTCTGCTGCCACTGGCCGGGGCGCTTCTCGACCATTTCGAGCAGCTTCCAGTGGCCGCGAATGCGCTTGCCGACGCGGACCGGGCTGATGAAGCGGGTCTTGTTGCCGCCGTAGTTCACGCCCATTTTCACGCCGTCGATCTTGGGCGTCGAGCTGTTGGCGCCGAGATAGGGGATCATCGACAGTGTCATGAAACCGTGCACGATGGTGCCGCCGAACGGCGTCATCTTCGCCTTTTCTTCATCGATGTGGATGAACTGGTGATCGCCGGTGGCATCGGCGAACATGTTGACCTTGTCCTGGGTCATTTCGACCCAGTCGCTGGTGCCGATCACTTCGCCGGTCTTGGCGGCTACTTCCTGCGGGCTCATTGGCCTATCCTCCTGCTCGCGTTGAAGGCGCGATTCCCGTGAACGGCGCGCCGGTTGCGCGCGTTCATGGCGGATAGCAGGGCCTAGCGCAATGCGGTCCGGTTTGCCGTTACGTCCCCGGGAGGCCGCGCCGCGCCTGCCGCCCTCAGCCGGGCGCCGATCGGCAGTCTGGCGGGCGAATCGAGCCGCCGGCAATAGCTATGGAAAGCGATCTGCAGCCCGATCAGCATCATGATGAAGGGCTGGTACCCGATCCCCTGGAAAGCCGCGCCAACGAGGTAGATGATGTGGGCGTATTGCAGCGCCGTGGCGAAGGGCGCCTGCCAGCGCTCGCCTTCTGCGGTCCGGTTCTTCCAGCGGCGGCGGATCTTTTCCATCTGCCACAGTCCGAGCAGTTGCAGCAGCATCCACGCGGCAAAGCCCGGATAGCCCTGTTCGCCCAGCACTTCGAAATAGGCCGAATGATAGGCGCGGCCCTCGTCGGTCACCGTTTCGTAGCGGACCGAGCTCATGTTGCCCTCGCCCGTGCGGACCGGCAGGCGGTAGGTGAACTTGTTGGCGCGGTAGGCATCGAAGCCGCCGCCGGCGGGATTGGCCGCGACATAATCGAGCGTCCATTTCCACACGGCAACACGGGTCGAGGCGCTCTCGTCACCGTCCGCCTGGCCGATGGTCGACATGCGGTCCCAGTAGCTTTGCGGCAGGAACGGAAGCGCCACCAGCGCGAGCGAGGCACCCGCCAGGATGAAGGCGAAGCGCCGTTTCGCATCGCGCAGGGCCAGCACCAGCAAGACCGCAATGCACAGCAGGCCGGTGCGCGAAACAGTGCCGATCGGGATCATAAGGCAGGCAAGGACGAGGCACCAGGCGAACAGCTTGACCCGCCGGTCAGGCGCGAAGATCGTGCCATGGCGGGTGAACCACAGGATCAGCGGGATGATCCCGACGGCGGCGGTGGAAATGGTCGAGCTTTCGTAGATGCCGCTGTTGTCGTTCACGAACAACGACAGCACGCCGTAGCCGCCGCCGCCGAAAACGGTCTTCATGCCGCCCGAGATGGCGATGGCCCCGACGGTAAGCACGATGACAAGGGCCGCCCCCTCCATCCGCTTGCGGGTGAACAGGGTGAAGGGCAGGAAGATGGCGAAGACCATGGCCTTCCATACCCAGTCCCACTTCGTTCCGGCAGGTTCGGGGAAATCGGATCCCTGCAGCGTGTAGAAACACCACACCAGCAGGAATAGCAGCAACCCCTGGCGGAGGGTGAAGCGCACCCCCTTCTTGCTGTCGGTCAGGGCCCAGCCGGCAAAGGCCGCACAGAACGCCACCAATGATACCGGGATCGAGGCGAAGAAGCCGAAGGCGATCTTTTGCGGCGCGAGGATATCGACCCACAGATAGGCCAGCACCCACAGGAACGGGCGGCGCAGGCCCATCGCCATGATCAGGCCGAAGAAGCCGAGGAAGAAAAGATCGGTCATGGGGCCGCGGGCCCGTCCGGATCGTCGGCCCGAGGCTGTTCGAGCGCCGGGTCGCGATCGACCGTATCGTCCCCCATCAGCCGGAACGCGGCAAGGAACAGCAGGCCGTGTACCAGCAGGAGGGCGAACATGTCGATCATGGTGCCTGCGGCTAGCAGCTTGGAGTTGACGCGGCGTTAAGCACATTGCGGCTAACAGGGGCGCATGACCCGCGTGCTCCATGTCCTCGACCATTCGCTGCCGCTGCACAGCGGCTACACTTTCCGCACCCGTGCGATCCTGGCGAGCCAGCAGGCCAAGGGGATCGAGCTGCGTGCGATCACCGGTTTGCGCCACGCCGCCGACGGTCCGGATGTGGAACACATAGACGGGCTGACGTTCCATCGTACCCGCGGAAACGTGTCGGGTCCGCCGGGCGTGCGCGAATTTCGCGAGATCGCGCGGCTGGCCGATGCCATCGTCGCCCTGGCGCACGAATGGCGCCCGGACGTGCTGCACGCTCACTCGCCTGCATTGTGCGGCATGGCGGCCGTTCGCGCCGGTCAGCGGCTAGGGATACCCGTCGTTTACGAGATTCGCGCCTTCTGGGAAGACGCCGCCGTCGGCAACGGGGCGGGCAGCGAAGGATCGTTCAAGTACCGCCTGACCCGCGCGCTGGAAAACCGCGTGGTGGCGCAGGCCGATGCGGTGTTCACGATCTGCCACGGCCTGCGCGAAGACCTGGTCGCGCGAGGCCATCCCGCCGGCAAGATCGGATTGTCTCCCAATGGTGTGGACTTGTCGTTGTTCGGCGAGCCGGCGGCACGGGACGCCGGGCTGGCCGCACAGCTTGGCATCGGAACCGGCCCGGTGATCGGCTTCATCGGCAGCTTCTACGAATACGAAGGCCTCGACGACCTCGTCGCCGCCATGCCGCTGCTGCTGCGTGAACGGCAGCCGGAGGCGCAACTGCTGCTGGTGGGCGGGGGTCCAGTGGAGGCGGCTCTCAGGGCCCAGGCGTCGGCCGGCAACGCCTCCGATGCCATCGTCTTTGCCGGGCGCGTCCCGCATGAAGAGGTCGAACGCTATTATTCGCTGGTCGATATCCTTGCCTATCCGCGCAAGCGGTCGCGCCTGACCGACCTCGTCACGCCGCTGAAGCCGCTGGAAGCCATGGCGCAGCAACGGATCGTGGCCGCATCGGATGTCGGCGGACACCGCGAACTGATCGAGGACGGGGTTACCGGAACGCTGTTCGCTGCTGATGATCCCGAAGCCATCGCCGAGGCTCTCGACGACCTGGCGCGGCACCGACAGGATTGGCCCGCGATGCGCGAACGCGCCGCCCGCCATGTCGCCCGTTCGCACGACTGGGCGCGCAATGTGGATCGTTATCAAAGCGTTTACCATCATTTGCTAACCCGTCAGCCTGATGGGGAAGTCTCGCGTGCTGCCTGATGCGGCACGAAGACAGACCCGGGGCAACAGGACAGGACGAATGACCAAGGCATCGACGGTACAGCGAAAGGGCGGCAACCAGCCGCCGATCAGCGCCCACCCGCTTTTCCCGGCCATCGTTGCGCTGTGGTTTGCAGCCCTGCTGGGGATCGGCAGCCTCGTCGTCCCGGATATCCTGCTCGAAAGCACGGTGGACGCGACCGGTATCGCCGCAATCGCTCCGTCGCTGGCACCGCCGCTGGGTTTTACCGCCAAGCTGCTGCTGGCAAGTGTGTCCGCCGGGCTCGGCGCGATCATCGGGCTGGTGCTGGCGCGCAAGGTCGTCCAGTCGCAGGCTCCCGCCGCCCCCAAGCGGTTCGGCCGCAGGGCCGCCGCGCGCGAGGCTGGCAGGCCCGCCAAGAAGCCCTTCGTCGCTACCGAGGAACTCGGCGAGGAAGGCCTCGGCAAGCCGCATCACGTCGACGATGGCGAAGCCGGTCCGGCCACGTTGCCGGGCCGTCGCCGCGCACTTTCCGTAACCGACGATTCGGGTCCGAGCGAATATCTGGCGGTCGTCCCGCTTCCCGGCGAGGATCCCTACGCACCGGTTTCCGATGACGTCACCGAGGGCACCGCTTCGCCTGAACCGGACCATTTTGCCCTGGCCGACCCGGCCAATCGCCGCGACGGCAGCAATGTCGTTGCGGAAGCCGAACCCGCAACGGTCGAAGCGCCCGCCGAAACGCGACCCTTCGACACGCCAATCGCCTTCCCGTCGCCCGAGGCCACCGGCGGCGATGGCGCCGACTATGGCTTCGCCGCCCCTGCCGCGGCCGGAGAAGCGGCCGGAGAAGCGATCGCCTGGCAACCCGCACAGGAAGACCCCATGACTGCACGCCCGTTCGCCATGCCGGCGCAGCGCTTTGCCGCCGCCGTTCCTGCGGCGCCTGCTGCACCGCTCGCGGATTTGTCCATGAGCGATCTAATAGCCCGCTTCGCCAAGTCGATGCAGGAGCATGACGCCCGCGCCGAAGAGCCGGTCCCGGCAGTTGTCGCTACCGTTTCCGAAGGAGAATCGGAAATCGCAGCCGATGCGGCCGCCGTACCCTTTGCTTTCGCCCGCCCGTTCGATGCCGCCAACGAGGCCGAGCCTGCCCCGGAACAGCCCGCCTTTGCGGCCCCTGCTTTCGCACAGGCGGAGGCGTCCGTTCCCGCCGCCCTGCGGCCGCTCGATCTCGGGGCGTTCGAGGAAGACGACAACGACGATCCCTTCGGCGATTCGTCGCCGCTGGCTTTCGGTATCCCGGAACGGATGTTCGAAAAGTCCGGCAATGCGGCCGAGGAAAACGCGCCCGCCGTTGCGGCGCCGGTCGCGGCTTCCGGCGCGCCCGGGGAATCCCCCGCAGGCGAACACGATGCGCCCGGGCCCTTTGTTCCCCAGACATTCGCGCCCCAGCCCTTCGCCTTCGCCGACCCGCTGGCACAGGCTGCCGAAGCCGGCGAGGACGACGACAACGAGGATGCCTACAGCTCGCTTCTCAGCATGAAGAGCCCGCTCGGCAGCCAGCGCGAATTCGTGCGGATCGAGGACGAGGACGGGGTCGACATGCCTGCGGCACCGGAACCGGTCGTCGTGTTCCCCGGCCACGGAACGGCACCGGCAGCACCCGCCGCTTCTCCGCGTCCGTTCGATGCACCGCCGAGCGCCTTCGCCAGCTCCGGCATGGCTGCAGCCACCCCGACATATCCCGCCCAGAAACCGGCCGATCCGGCCGAAACGGAACGGGCCTTGCGCGAAGCGCTCGAGAAACTGCAGCGGATGAGCGGCGCCGCCTGACAGCAGGCCCGGCTCCGCCACCCCGCCCCATCTTGGACGCCCTGCTGCGAAGCGGGGCGTTCTTGCGTCATGTGAAGCTATTCTTCACCCCTTCGCGCTTGCAAAAAACACTTCCTGTCGTCACAAGGCCGGTTCGCGAAAGTTTCGGTCCGGGAACGCCCGTCGAGACGCGTGCTTAATTGCCGCGCCCCGCCGCTATCGGCGTGTGCAAGGCAAACGACAGGAAGAATGCCATGGCCAACCCCGCTTCGCAGGGCCTGTACGATCCGCGCAACGAGCATGACGCCTGCGGCGTCGGCCTCGTCGCGCATATCAAGGGCGAGCGGAGCCATGCCATCGTCAGCCAGGCGCTGCAGATCCTCGAGAATCTCGACCATCGCGGTGCGGTGGGCGCGGACCCGCTGCTGGGCGACGGCGCCGGCATCCTGATCCAAACGCCCGACCCGATCTTCCGCAAGTGGGCTGCGGCAGAGGGTTTCGACCTGCCCGCGCCAGGCGAATACGGCGTTGCCATGTGCTTCCTGCCGCAGGATGCGGCGGCGCGCGATTTCGTGGTCGGCCAGCTGGAAAAGTTCGCCGCCAAGGAAGGCCAGCAGGTGATCGGCTGGCGCGACGTGCCGACCACACCGGCAGGGCTCGGCAAGGCAGTGATCGCTTCCATGCCGGTGATCCGCCAGTGCATCATCGCGCGCGGGGCCAATTGCGCCAACCAGGACGCATTCGAGCGCAAGCTGGTGGTGATCCGCAAGCAGACCCTGAACCCGCTCGCCAAGCTGGCAGAGAAGCATGGCCTGCCCGGCCTCACCGACGCCTATATCCCGAGCTTCAGCTCGCGCACGGTGGTCTACAAGGGGTTGCTTCTCGCGACCCAGGTCGGCTCGTTTTACGACGACCTGCGCGATCCCGATTGCCAGTCGGCGCTGGGCCTCGTCCACCAGCGCTTCAGCACCAACACCTTCCCCAGCTGGCGGCTCGCCCACCCCTATCGCTTCATGGCGCACAACGGCGAGATCAACACCGTTCGCGGCAACGTCAACTGGATGAACGCCCGCCGCCGCACCATGGAAAGCGAGCTGCTGGGGCCGGATCTCGACAAGATGTGGCCGCTGATCCCGCATGGCCAGTCGGACACCGCCTGCCTCGACAATGCGCTCGAGCTGCTGGTGGTGGGGGGCTACTCCCTCGCCCATGCGATGATGATGCTGATGCCGGAAGCCTGGGCCAAGAACCCGCTGATGGATCAGGGCCGCCGCGCTTTCTACGAATACCATGCCGCGCTGATGGAGCCGTGGGACGGGCCGGCGGCGGTCGCCTTCACCGATGGCCGCCAGATCGGCGCGACGCTCGACCGCAACGGCCTCCGCCCGGCACGCTATTGCGTGACCAGGGACGACATCGTCTGCCTCTCGTCCGAAAGCGGCGTGCTGCCGTTTGCGGAGGAAGACATCGTCCGCAAGTGGCGGCTCCAGCCGGGCAAGATGCTGCTGATCGACCTCGAGCAAGGCCGCATCATCGAGGATGCCGAGCTGAAGGCCGGCCTCAGCGCCGAGGAGCCCTACGCCGACTGGCTCGCCAGCGCGCAGTACAAGCTCGAAGACCTCGAAACGGTCGATCCCGAACTGGCCGAGGTGCCGCCGCACGAGACCACGCTGCTCGATCGCCAGCAGGCCTTCGGCTACACGCAGGAGGACATCACCCGCTTCCTCGAACCGATGGCGCTCAGCGCCGACGATCCGATCGGTTCCATGGGCACCGACACGCCGATCGCGGTCCTCTCGCAGAAGAGCCGCCTGCTCTACGACTATTTCAAGCAGAACTTCGCGCAGGTGACGAACCCGCCGATCGACCCGATCCGCGAGGAGCTGGTGATGAGCCTGCTCTCCATGATCGGTCCGCGCCCCAACCTGCTCGGCTTCGACGCGGGCACGCACAAGCGGCTCGAGGTCAGCCAGCCGATCCTGACGAACGAAGATCTCGCCAAGATCCGCTCGGTCGAGCTGGCGCTCGACGGGGCCTTCCGCACCGCCACGGTTGACATCACCTGGGATGCCAGCAGCGGGGCCGAGGGCCTCGAATATGCGCTCAAGGAAATGTGCTGGGCCGCGACCGAGGCCGTGCTGCAGGACGCCAATATCCTCATCCTGAGCGACCGGACCCAGAACGAGAACCGCATCCCGATCCCCGCCGCGCTCGCCACGGCCGCGGTGCATCACCACCTCGTCCGGCAGGGCCTCAGGATGCAGACCGGGTTGGTCGTCGAGACCGGCGAGGCGCGCGAAGTGCATCACTATTGCGTGCTGGCGGGTTACGGCGCGGAAGCGATCAATCCCTATCTCGCGTTCGAAACGCTAGAGGACCTGCGCCAGCGCCGCCATCCCGACATGGCGCCCGAAAAGGTGCAGGCGAACTATATCAAGGCGATCGGCAAGGGCATCCTCAAGGTCATGTCCAAGATGGGCATCTCGACCTACCAGTCCTATTGCGGGGCGCAGATCTTCGACGCGGTCGGCCTGTCGAGCGAGTTCATCGAGAAGTATTTCACCGGCACCGCCACCACCATCGAAGGCATCGGCCTCAAGGAAGTGGCGGAAGAAGCCGTGCGGCGGCACGAGATCGCCTATGGCGACGATCCGCTGCACCGCGAGATGCTTGACATCGGCGGCATCTACCAATTCCGCCTGCGCGGCGAGGATCATGCCTGGACGCCGTCGAACATCGCCTCGCTGCAGCATGCGGTGCGCGGGGGAAGCTACAAGGACTATGCCGACTTCGCCGCCTCGATCAACGAGCAGAGCGAGCGGCTGCTGACCATTCGCGGGCTGATGGAATTCAAACCGGCCGAGCATGGCCCGGTCCCGCTCGACGAAGTCGAACCGGCGAGCGAGATCGTCAAGCGGTTTGCCACAGGCGCAATGAGCTTCGGCTCGATCAGCCACGAAGCGCACTCGACCCTCGCCATCGCCATGAACCGCATCGGCGGGCGCTCCAATACCGGCGAAGGCGGCGAGGAGCCGTTCCGGTTTGCGCCGCTCGACAACGGCGATTCGATGCGCAGCCGCATCAAGCAGGTCGCCAGCGGGCGTTTCGGCGTCACCGCCGAGTATCTCGTCAATTCGGACGATATCCAGATCAAGATGGCGCAGGGCGCGAAGCCCGGCGAGGGCGGCCAGTTGCCCGGTCACAAGGTCGACAAGCGCATCGGCGCGGTCCGCCATGCGACCCCGGGCGTGGGCCTCATCAGCCCGCCGCCGCACCACGACATCTATTCGATCGAGGACCTCGCCCAGCTGATCCACGACCTCAAGAATGTGCAGCCCAGCGCGCGCATCTCGGTCAAGCTGGTCAGCGAAGTCGGGGTCGGCACGGTCGCCGCAGGCGTATCCAAGTGCAAGGCCGACCATGTCACCATCTCGGGCTATGAAGGCGGCACCGGCGCTTCGCCACTGACGAGCCTGACGCATGCAGGGTCCCCGTGGGAAATCGGCCTTGCCGAGACGCAGCAGACCCTGCTGCTCAACGACCTGCGCAGCCGTATCGCGGTGCAGGTCGATGGCGGGCTGCGCACGGGCCGCGACGTCGCCATCGGCGCTCTGCTCGGCGCGGACGAGTTCGGCTTTGCCACCGCGCCGCTGATCGCGGCGGGCTGCATCATGATGCGCAAGTGCCACCTCAACACCTGCCCGGTCGGCGTGGCGACGCAGGACCCGGTGCTGCGCGCGCGCTTCACCGGCACGCCCGAGCACGTCATCAACTACTTCTTCTTCGTCGCCGAGGAACTGCGCGCCATCATGGCCGAACTCGGTTTCCGCACGGTCGAAGAGATGATCGGCCGGGTCGACCGGCTCGACATGCGCCGGGTCGAGCGCCACTGGAAGGCCGCCGGGGTCGACCTGTCGCGCCTGCTGCACCGCGTCGACCTGCCCGAAGGCGCATCGCTGCACCACACGCTGACGCAGGACCACGGGCTCGACAGCGCGATGGACAACGAGCTGATCGCCGCCTGCCGTCCGGCGCTGGAGCGGGGCGAGGCGGTGGTGCTCGACCGCACCATCCGCAACGTCAACCGCACGGCGGGCACCATGCTGTCGGGCGAGGTCGCGCGGCGCCATGGCCATGCAGGCCTCGCGCCCGACACGATCCGCATCAGGCTGACAGGTGTCGCCGGGCAAAGTTTCGGCGCGTGGCTGGCCCACGGGGTCACGCTCGACCTCACCGGCGATGCCAACGACTATGTCGGCAAGGGCCTCAGTGGCGGGCGCATCATCGTCAAGCAGCCGGCCAGCGCCGACCGCACGCCAGGCGAGAACATCATCGTCGGCAACACCGTGCTCTATGGCGCGATCGCGGGCGAGGCCTATTTCCAGGGCGTCGCGGGCGAGCGTTTCGCGGTCCGCAATTCGGGCGCGATCGCGGTGGTCGAGGGCACCGGCGACCATGGCTGCGAATACATGACCGGGGGCGTGGTGGTCGTGCTCGGCAAGACCGGGCGCAACTTCGCCGCAGGGATGAGCGGCGGGATCGCCTATGTCCTCGACGAGGACGGTGCGTTCGCCGACATGGTCAACCCGGCGCAGGTCGAGCTCGAACGGATCACCGGCGAAGCGGACGCGGAGGAAGGCTCGGGTCGGCCACGCCAGCGTCCGTCAAGCGTGCACGATTTCGGCATGGGCGACATGCTGCGCCATGACGCCGAACGGCTGCGCATCCTGGTCGAGCGGCACAAGCTCCACACCGGCTCGCCCAAGGCGGCGGCACTGCTGGAGGACTGGGACACGGCCCTGGCGAAATTCGTCAAGGTCATGCCGAGCGACTATCGCCGCGCATTGAAGACGCTTGAGGAAGAGCAGAGCGAAGCCGCCATGGAAGCGGCGGAATAAGGGTCACAGGTAATGGGCAAGGAAACCGGCTTCCTCGAACTCGACCGCCGCGAGCGCGACTACATCGCGCCTGAAAAGCGCGTCGGGAACTATCGCGAATTCGTGATCGAACCGCCTGCGGAGGTACTGGCCGCGCAGGCCAGCCGCTGCATGAACTGCGGCATCCCCTACTGCCACAACGGCTGCCCGGTGAACAACATCATCCCGGACTGGAACCACCTCGTTTACGAAAACGACTGGAAGAACGCGCTGACGGTGCTGCATTCGACCAACAATTTCCCTGAATTCACCGGCCGCATCTGCCCCGCCCCGTGCGAGGCGAGCTGCACATTGAACCTGATCGACCAGCCGGTGACCATCAAGAGCATCGAATGCGCCATCGTCGATCGCGGCTGGCGCGAAGGCTGGATCAAGCCGCAGGTGCCAGAGAAGCAGACCGGCAAGTCGGTCGCGGTGATCGGCAGCGGTCCGGCGGGCATGGCCTGCGCCCAGCAACTGGCGCGCGCGGGCCATGCGGTGACGGTGTTCGAGAAGCAGGACCGGATCGGCGGGCTGCTGCGCTACGGCATCCCCGACTTCAAGATGGAGAAACACCTCATCAATCGGCGCGCCGTGCAGATGGAAGCCGAAGGGGTGACCTTCAAGACCAGCGCCGAAGTGGGCGTCGAGGTCAGCTTCAAGGCGCTGCAGGAGAATTTCGACGCCATCGTGCTGGCGGGCGGAGCCGAGGAAGCGCGCGGGCTGGACATACCCGGCGCGGAAATGGCGGGCGTGCGGCTGGCGATGGAATTCCTGACCCAGCAGAACAAGCGCAATGCCGGCGACGACGAAGTGCGCGCCGCGCCGCGCGGCACGCTGACCGCGACGGGCAAGCATGTCATCGTCATCGGCGGCGGCGACACGGGAAGCGACTGCGTCGGCACCAGCAACCGGCAGGGCGCGGCGAGCGTGACACAGCTGGAAATCATGCCCAAGCCGCCCGAGCACGAGGACAAGGCGCTGACCTGGCCCGACTGGCCGCTCAAGCTGCGCACTTCCTCCAGCCACCAGGAAGGTGCGCAGCGCGACTGGTCGGTGCTGACCAAGCGCGTCGTCGGCGACGGCGAGACCGTGACCGGGCTCGAATGCGTCCGCATCGAATGGGTGGACGGTAAGATTCAGGAGGTGCCCGGCAGCGAGTTCACCCTGCCCGCCGACCTGATCCTGCTCGCCATGGGCTTTACCGGCCCACGGAAACGCGGCCTGCTCGACAAGGCCGGGGTCGCGCTCGACGCGCGCGGCAATGTGGCGGCAGATACCGAGCGCTACGCCACCAGCGAGCCGGGAGTCTATGCCTGCGGCGACATGCGCCGGGGGCAGAGCCTGGTCGTCTGGGCGATCCGCGAAGGGCGCCAGTGCGCGCGCGCCGTGGACGAGGCGCTGATGGGCGTAACCGAATTGCCGCGCTAGTCGTAAACTCTCAGCTCGCCCGGGTGCAAAGCCCTTGCGCGCCAAGGGGTTCTCGCTAGGCTTGGGCTTCGATCGCGCACATCGCCAGCACAACAGTGCGGCCGGGACTATCGGGAGGGATTTTCCGTTGCTTATGCGCGTTGCTGCTGCGTGGGGCAGCTTTCTGCTGGCATCCGTATCGCCCGCTGCCGTGGTCGCACAGGAAAGCGAAGCTCTTGGCGGACCCGGGAATGGCGCCGCCGATGACACCGCCGATGGCACCGCCGATCCGGCCGTCGCGCTTCCCGCGCCTGCCCCTGTTGCCGCGCAGGGCCAGAAAGCGCCGGACATCGAATTCGCCTGGACCCAGTTCCTCGGCACCTCGATCCGGGAGAATGTCGACGACCGGTGGCGCTATGGCGGGCGGGTCGACATCTATGCCCGGGTCACCGGCTCCACCCTCGGCCTCGACGATTCCATCACCGTCAACATCCATCCCGAGCTGCGCTACGGCCAGGGCATCAACGGCGAGATCGGCGTGCTGCCGGTGCAGACCGGGCTGTTCTACCCGACCGATGACGGCACCGAGTCCGACCTGTCGCTGAGCGTGAAGAAGACCTGGAAATCGGGCACTTCGCTGGAAGTCGGCAAAGTCAACGTGCTCGATATCGCCGCCGGCCTGCCGGTGGTCGGCGGCGGCGGGATCGAGGGGTTCGAAAACCTCGCCTTCGCCCTGCCCCCCAGCACCATCGTGCCGCAATCCATGCTCGGCGCGATGCTGACCGTGCCGACGAAGAAGGCGCTGTTCCGGCTGTGGGTGTTCGACCCCGTGATCCAGACGCAGGAGACCGGCTTCGAGAGCCCGTTCTCGACTGGCGTCGGCGCGCTCGCCTCGGTCACCTTCCCGGTCAAGCTAGGCGGCAAGCCGGGCTACTACGCGATCAAGCTGTCGGGCACGACGCGCAAGGGCCCGCCGGTCGAGGTGCTGCCCGCGGGCCTGCGACCGATCCCCGGCGGCAGCTTCGGCAACGCCCGGGGGCAGGCGAGCGTGGTCTTCGCCGCCTACCAGTATCTGGGACTCTACAAGGATGCACCGGGCAAGGGCTGGGGCGCGTTCGGACAGGTGTTCTTTTCCGACGGCGACCCGACCCCGCTCGACGTCAGCGGCATCTTCGGCGTTTCGGGCGATGTCCCGTTCCGCCCGCAGGATCACTTCGGCCTCGGCTGGTTCCGCTATTCGCTGGCCGACAAGCTGGTCAACGACCTCGCGCCCTTCGTCGGCTTCGAGGACGAGGAAGGCGCGGAAGCCTTCTATACCTTCCAGGTCGCCAAGCCGCTGCGGATCACCGCCGACGTTCAGTATATCGACAGCACGGTCACGGCGCGGAAACCGGGCTGGGCTGTCGGGCTGAGGGCGGTGACGCGGTTCTGAGCGAAAGCTGAGGTCAGAGTTTAGACGGGTCACACCAAAATGCAGACGTTCAGCAAACGACCCAGTTGCGGACATACCAAACTTAACTTCAGGAGCCGGAAAGCTGCCGATAGAGTTTGACAACTAAGTTGCCATAGCTCATCCGATTAAGATGAGCCAGAATGACCAAAGGATCGCCGAGAAGCTTCTCCGCCTAGGAGATCAAATCAGCCGCTCGCATTTCAAGCTGAGCGCGGTTGTGGATACTATTTATTCCGAATCCCTTAGCGCATCCCGTGGTGTGAGTCCTTCCGCCATGCGTGGCGTTCTGAGGGATGCGGCGGCTGAACAGTTGCGCACCGTTCCCGAGATCGCCGCTCTTCGACCGGTCAGTCGGCAATACGTACAGAAGGTCGTCAACGCTCTGGTCGCCGCCGGTTTGGCCGAACTGTTGGAAAACCCTCGGCACAAGCGCAGCAAACTTGTGGCGCCAACCAAATCAGGGCTGACTTTGCTGGATGAGTTTACAAAACGCGAGCGCCCTATTTTGCTGCATGCAGCCAAAACCGTCGGGGCGGATGAAGAGCAGATCGAAGCTGCGCTCGATCTTCTTGAGCGTCTCTCGAGTCATATGGATAAGCTGCTAGCTCCCACTTCCGTGCCGGAGGAGAACGGCCGATGATCCGGCGCAAAACTGTTACCTTTGTTTCGCTTGGCTTGGTGCTGGTGCTGCTTGCAGCTGCCGTCGGCTATCTCTCTCGTATTGCCCCATCGGGAACCGGCTACAAGGCGATGACCGCTTGCACGGCTCTGTTCGTTTCGGGCCGTTCTGTTGAAAGATTGGAACGCGAGGAATTCGCCGGTCTTCATCCCATCCTCGACTATGTCTCGATTTCCGTCGATGCTGATGCGGGTAAGGTGTCTGCCACAATGCTCGGTATGGGCGCGCAAACCGCTATCTATCGCGAAGGTCTCGGGTGCACTCTGACCGATTATGAAGACGACCTTCCTTCGGTCCCGGACGGATTAGACGATCCGCTTCCAACTACGGCCGACGATTGGAGCGAGCCTGATCCCTCAGCGGCGCAAAACAGTCGCCTGAATACTGCAATGCAGCGAGCGTTCGCCGAGCCTGATGCATCTAGCAAGCGCAACACACGCGCTCTGCTCGTCTATCATGGTGGTGTGCTGGTCGGCGAGCGTTACGCGGATGGCGTTACCGACGAAACTGCGCTCCCCGGTTATTCGCTCACGAAGACGATTTTGGGGGCACTAATCGGGATCGCCTACGCCGACGATCCCGATTTCTTGAGTAATAGGGCCGACCTCAAAGCATGGCACGATTTGGAAGGCGATGACTCGCGTCGAGAGATAACTATGGCGGACCTTCTCCACATGACAACCGCCACGCATTGGAGTGAGGCTACAGGCGATCCTCTCAGTCCGATACTGAAAATGACCTATCATTCACGGGATATGGCGGCCTACGCAGCGGAACAAAAATCTGAAGGAGAGCCAGGCAGCAAGTTTCAATACAACAGCGGCTCCAGCCTGATCCTTTCACGGCTACTGTTGGAAAGGCTGGGCAACGACACCGAAGCCTATCTTCGATTTCCGCGCGAAAAGCTTTTCGCGCCAACGGGAATGGCTAGCGCGATAATCGCTCCCGATGCGAGCGGTACGCTCAATGGTGGCTTTGGTGCGAGCGCCACCGCTCGCGACTGGCTCCGCTTCGGGCTGTTGTATCTCCACGATGGCAAGAGCGGAAACCAGCGAGTTCTGCCCAAGGGATGGACTGAGGCGAGCCAATTGACACAGCCTGCGAGTGCCGAACGCGGATATGGACTGCATGTTTGGGTGAACCAGCCTTTCGAAAAGGACGGCTCTGTACAATTGCCGAGACCGCGCTTGCCTGCAGATACACTGTTGATGAATGGTCAATTTGGGCAACTGGTTGCCGTCGTACCTAGCAGGAATCTTGTCATCGTCAGACTGGGTCAATCGAACAATTGGGACTTCTCGAACGACCCTGACCGATTGATCGTCAGCATCTTGTCCGCTTTGCCGGAAGGCTGACCGATACCGGACCTTCCGCTTTCCACCCAATGTCAGCCATTCCGAATTAACCGAATTACGCCTGAATGCGGGCACCCTACTGCCCCCGTCCGCGCTCCTGCACCGCCATCCGCCGCGCTTCGACCTCTTCGGGTGAGACCTGCGCATTGGCCGCGCTTGAGCGCACGTTCTCGAGTATCAACCCCTCGCCAAAGGTCGCGGCGTAGCCTTCGTCGATCAGCGCCTTGTAGTTGGCGAGAAAGGCCGGATCGATCGTTGCCATGTCGGCGGCGAGCTTGCGGGCGAGCGGAAGCAGTTCGTCGGGCGCGACGACGCGGTTGACAAGGCCCCAGGCCTTCGCCGTCTCCGCATCGAGGAAATTGCCGGTGAAGCTCAGTTCCTTGGCGCGGGAGATGCCGATCATGCGGCTCAGCTTCTGGCTCAGCCCCCAGCCGGGGTAGATGCCGACCCGCGCATGGGTGTCGGCGAAGCGGGCGCTGGTGCTGGCGATCAGGACATCGCAGGCGAGCGCCACCTCGAACCCGCCGGTGATGGCGACCCCGTTGATCGCCCCGATCACCGGCTTGCGGCACAGCTCGATCGCCTTGACCGGGTTCTCGTCCGCACCTGCGGCATTGGCCGCGCCCAGCGCGCCTGCGGTCGAGCCCAGCTCCTTGAGGTCGAGCCCGGCTGTGAAGGCTCTTGTCCCCGCCCCGGTCAGGATCACCGCGCGCACGCCGTCGTCGGCATCGACCGCGGTCATGACCTCGAACAAGCGGTGCCGCAGCGCCTTCGACAGCGCGTTCATCGCCTGCGGGCGGTTGAGCGTGACGGTGGCGATACCGTCTTCAATTTCGCACAGGACCAGCTCGTCGTTCATCGATCTCTCCTTCGTTAAATCGCTGTCCTACACACCGCCATCATGCGCAAGGTCGCTCCAGTGACCGGAAAGGGGTGAAGGGTGCGGCGCAGAAAGTCACACAGTCCGGTTACAAGCAGCACGCAACCTGCTGTTTTCATGAGGTGAACCGGAAAGGTCACGGGTTCAAACCGGCGTTTCGGCGTAACTCGCCCGGCCATCCAAAGCCCAGTCGATCGCGCCGCGCCCATGCGCCTCGAGGAAGGCGTTCGCCTTGCTGAAGGGCTTCGAGCCGAAGAACCCGCGATGGGCGGAAAGCGGGCTGGGATGCGGGCTGCGGATGACGAGATGCGGCCCGCCCGAAAGCTCCGGGATGTTGCCCGCCTTCTTCTGGGCATGGCTGCCCCACAGGATGAAGACGGTCGGCCGCTCGCTTCTTGCCACCGCCGCCACCGCCGCGTCGGTAATCGCCTCCCACCCGCGCCCGGCATGGCTCCCGGCCTTGTGCGCCTCCACAGTCAGCGAGGCGTTGAGCAGCAGCACGCCCTGCCGCGCCCAGTGCTCCAGCGTACCTTGCGCGGGGCGCGGGATGCCGAGGTCGGCCTCCAGTTCCTTGAAGATATTGACGAGGCTCGGCGGCGGGGGAACGCCCGGCGGGACCGAGAAGCTGAGCCCATGCGCCTGCCCCGGCCCGTGGTACGGGTCCTGCCCCAGCATCACCACCCTGACGGTATCGAGCGGGGTCAGCTCCAGCGCCCGCAAGCGGCTGCCGCGCGGCGGATAGATCGCCTTGCCGGCCTCCTCCTCGGCCCGCAGCCAGCCGCCCAGCCGCCGCGCCTCCGGCGTGCCCAGCGCAGGTTCGAGCGCGGCTTGCCACGCCGGAGGAACAACGTCGTTCATGCCAGACTGCTAGGCCTTGGGCACCGACCGTGCCAACTCCCCTTTCCCTCTTTCCCCAATCGGCCTAGAGGCCTTGGCCCTATGGCTGTACATTTTCACGAAGAAGACCTGCCTGCAGGCGTGCTGAGCGGCGATGCGCCGCTGGCGGTGGATACCGAAACCATGGGTCTCGTGACCCGGCGCGACCGGCTGTGCGTCGTCCAGATCAGCGACGGCAGCGGCGACGAGCATCTCGTCCGCTTCGCTCCGGGCAGCGCCTATGATGCGCCCAACCTCAAGGCGCTGCTGGCCGATCCGCAGCGGCTCAAGCTGTTCCACTTCGCCCGCTTCGACCTTGCCGCGATCGAGTACTATCTCGGCGTCACCGCCGCGCCGGTGTTCTGCACCAAGATCGCCAGCAAGCTGACCCGCACCTACACCGATCGCCACGGCCTCAAGAACCTGGTCGAGGAATTGCTCGGCGAAAGCCTGTCCAAAGTGCAGCAGTCGAGCGACTGGGGCGCGCCTGTCATCAACGATGCGCAGCGCGATTATGCCGCCAGCGACGTGCGCTTCCTCCACCGGATGCACACCATACTGGTCGAACGGCTGGAGCGCGAAAGCCGCACCGCCATCGCCCAGGCCTGTTTCGATTTCCTGCCTACCCGTGCGCGGCTCGACCTCGCCGGGTGGGAGGAACAGGATATATTCAGCCACATGTAGGCACAGGCCAAGGCGACGATGAACCACGCCCCACGGATCGAGACGCTGGATGCGAAGGAACTGCGCCGCGGGCGCCAGGCCTTCGCTGCGCCCGGCGGGTTCCACGACACGCTGGTCAAGTTCCTCGGCACCACGCTGCCGATCGGGGTGGGCGTCGTCGCCGCGCTGATGGTGATCACCCCATTGAGCCCGCGCGGCGAGATATCCTTCCTGCTCGACCGCGACGAAGTGGCCCAGATCGACGAACGGCTGCGGGTCGACAATGCGCTGTATCGCGGCACCGACAGCCAGGGGCGGCCGTTCTCGCTGACCGCAAATGAAGCGGTGCAACGCTCGAGCGCGGAAGGCGTCGTCCGGCTGCAGGATGTCGTTGCCCGGATCCTGCTCAGCGACGGGCCTGGCCAGTTGACGGCCGAAGGCGGGACCTATTCGATTGCGGACGAGGTCCTGCAGGTCACCGGGCCGCTGATGGTGACCGCTGCCGACGGCTATCGCTTCGTTGCCAGCGGTGTCGCCATCGACCTCGAAAACAAGCGCCTGACGGGCTCCGACGGGGTCGAGGGCGCGATCCCGGCAGGAACCTTTTCCGCCGATCGGCTCGAAGCCGATCTCGACGCCCGCATCGTCGCGCTCGACGGCAATGCCAGACTGCGCATGGTGCCGGGCCAAGTGAACCAGTCCATGAGGATGCCGCGATGACCGAAACCCTGTCGACCAAGCTTGCCCGTCCGCTCCGCCTGTTCGCGATCGGTTTCGCCGCGACCTGCGCCATCGCCGGCGGCATCCAGTTGCAGGCGCAGAGCTTCGGCGGGCACAATTCGCGCGCGCCGGTCGATTTCGATGCCGGCCGGCTCGAAGTGCGCGACCGCGAGAACCGGGTGCTGCTGTCGGGTGCGGTGACTGTATCGCAGGCCGGGCTGACGGTCCGATCGGACCGGATGGTGGTGAACTATTCCGATGCAAGCGGCCTCGATGTGAACCGGATTACCGCCACCGGGGGCGTGGTGGTGACCCGCGGCAGCGATCGGGCCTCGGGCGGGACGGCGATCTACGATCTCAACAGCCGGCTCATCACCATGGTCGGCAATGTCCGCCTCAGCCGGGGCAGCGACAACCTCAGCGGCGGACGGCTGGTCATCAATCTCGATACCGGCGTGGCCAGCATCGATGGCCGCGCTTCGGGCGGGACGACGACCGCCGGCGATGCGCCTGTTTCGACCACGCAGAGCGGCGGCCGTGTGCGGGGCACGTTCTCGGTCCCGCAGAACTGAAGCCTGGCGCCATGCCGGGCCGGGGCGAGCTGCGACGGTTCCTGCTGGCCCTCGTCGGTCCGGCGCCGGATGCGAGCGCCTCGCCCATACTCGATGCCTCCGCTTGGGCGCAGGTATCGGCCATGGCGGCCCAGCACCGCATCGCACCCTATCTCCATGCCCGGCTTGCGCGCGGGGAACTCTCGCTGCCGATCCCCGCGCAGGTCCGCGCCGAATGGCAGACGGCTCACCGCGCCAGCGGAATTGCCGCGCTCGCGATGCGGCGGCGTCTGCTCGAAACCCTCTCCCTGCTGGAGAGCGAGGGCCTTCGCGCGGTGGCGCTGAAGGGTGCATGGACCGCCTGGCACGCCTATCCAGCCGCCGCCGAGCGGCCGATGCGTGATCTCGACCTGCTCTTGGCGCCGGACAACGTGCTGCCGGCTTTCGACCTGCTGGTTGCAAATGGCTACCGCCAAGAAGAGGCTTCGGCCCGGCCAGCGGAAGAGATGCTCCATCACGACAAGCACCTGCCGCCACTGCTTGCGCCCGACGGGGTCAGGATCGAGCTGCATATGCGGCTTTGGGAACGCAGCGAGACGATCGGCCGTGTCATGCCCGCGTGCGACAGCGCGGCGATGCTGCAGCGTGCTGTTTGCGAAGGCGACGATCCGGTGCCCTATCTGGTGCCGCTCGACCGCATGGCCCATGCCCTAGTCCATGCAGCCTATTCCAACCGGCTCGACGGTGGCCCGCTCAGCCTGGTCGACACCGCCATGATGGCCCGCCATGGCGGCTTCGACTGGCAGGACCTTCGTCACATGGCGCAGGCCGGCGGGTGGGAACGGGGCGCGGCGCTGGTCGTGGCGCTGGCGGACCGCTGGTGCAGCCCCGGCCTGCTGGCGCAATCGGGTTTCCAGCCGATGCTGCCGCCGCACATTGCCGACATCACGCCCGACCTGTTGCTGCAGGACCTCGACCATCGCAAGACGGTCGGTGCCACCACTGCGGTCGTGCAGGGATGGCAGCGCGGCGGTGTTCGCGGCGGTCTTGCCGAGGCGACACGGCGCCTGCGCGGCAGGGACCGGCCACGGCATGGAGCGGCCGGGACGGCGGGCTCCGGCGAAACCGGCGGCGGCTGGCTCGCGCGGCGCCTGCGCGAAACGGGGCACTCGCTCCTGCAGCGCGACCTGCTGGCGACCGCTCGGGCGCACGGCAGGCTCGGCGAATGGCTTGATCATGGCGGCTGACCCGCTCGCCCCCTCGCGCAAGGACTGGCTGTTCGCCGCCGTCGCCTGCCAGCTCGCCGTGGTGCTGATCGCTGGCGGTACCGCGCGACCCGCCAATGTGCTGGTCTGCTTTCTCGCTGCCATGCCTGTGCTGGGTCTGCTTCTTGCAGGCACGCGCAGCGAGCCGCTGGCCTGGCCCGCGCGCCTTGCGCTCGCCCTTTACGGTCTCGCCTGGTTGCAACTGGTACCCCTGCCCCCTTCGGTCTGGACAGCCCTGCCGGGACGCGCGCTTGCCGCCGATGTGCTGCTCGCTGCAGGGATGCAGCCGGGATGGAGGCCACTGGCACTCGATCCCGGCGCGGCAGGGGCGGCGCTGGCATCTCTGGCAGCCCCGCTGGTGCTGCTGGTCGCCGCAGGCCGGCTGAGCGCCGACGAACGGCGGATCCTGTTGCGAGGTATCGTCGGCGCAGCGCTCGTCATGGCAGTTCTCGGCGTGGTGCAGCGCATCTCCGGCACGCTCGCCCCTTATGATATCGATCACGCGGGCTACGCCACCGGGCTTTTCGCCAATCGCAATCACCTGGCAGCGTTCCTTGCCAGTGCACTGCTGCTGCTCCCGGCACTGCGCAAGAACGAGCGGGACCGTCGGTCCAGCCCGGTCATGCTGGCGGCAAGCCTGCTGCTGTTCGCGGGCATCCTGGCCACGACCTCGCGCGCCGGCATCGTACTCGGCCTGGTGGCCATAGTGGTGTCGCAAATACTGTGGTGGCGTCCTTCTGTCCGCACCGTCCTGGGCGGGGGCCTGGCCCTGATTCTGGCAGCAGTGGTGCTCCTGCAAGTCCCCGCGCTTGCTCCTGTGTTCGACCGCTTTGCCGGGCTGGCGCAGGATGATCGTTTCCACATAGCCGAAACCACGCTGGCAGCGGCACGGGCCTATTTCCCGTGGGGTTCCGGCTGGGGCAGCTTCGTTCCTGTCTACATGACCTTCGAGGATCTCGACACGCTCGACGGTAACTTCGTGGTCGCAGCACATAACGACTATCTCCAGCTCATGCTGGAAGGGGGTTGGCTCGGCCTGGCAGTGGCCATGGCGGCTCCGCTCGCGCTGATAGCGTTTGCTGCGGGCAAGCTGCAGACCCGGTCGGGGACGGCGTCTTGGTCGCTGTGGTGGATATGCGCCGTCCTGCTGGCCCATTCCGCCGTTGACTATCCGTTGCGGACCGACGCGCTGGCGGCGCTGTTGGCATTGGCGTTCGCAATGCAGGATAACCGGCGAAAGCCATTGCCACCCGGGGTCGGGCCGGACTAACACCCGGACAAGGGTCGGACCAAGGGGTCGAAATGGACGGCAAATGGCGGAAACTGGCATTGGCATCGGTGGCCGCGCTGGCGCTCGCCGGTTGCAGCACCGGTCCCGCCCCGGTGGTACCCGCGGGCGAGGCGGCCTATGCCGCGATACCCGAAGGCAATGTCTTTTCGCCGCGCCGCGTGGAAATCCGGCCGAGCGACACCATCGCCATAACGGTTTACCGCGAAGAGGAACTGTCGATCGAGCGCGGCATCGTCGACCCTGACGGCAATATCCAGGTACCGCTGCTGGGCCCGGTCGATGCCGCCGGCCTGACCGCGGCGGAATTCGCCCGCGACCTCGAACGCCGGTTCGCTGCCCGCTTCCTCGTCGATCCCAGCGTCACGGTGTCGATCCTCGAATCCGCGCAGCAGCAGGTAACGGTCGCCGGCGCCGTTACCCAGCCCGGGGTTTATCCGATCCCGGGCCGGATTTCGCTGGTCGATGCTGTCGCCCTCGCCCGCGGTCCGACCAATGTCGCCAAATTCGACCAAGTGGTGGTGTTCCGGCGCTACAATGGCGAACGGGTCGGCGGCATGTTCGACCTTGGGGCCATCAACGCGGGCACCGCGCCCGATATCGAAATCCTCGCCGGGGACCAGGTCATCGTCGGAACCGACGGGCTCAAGCTCGCCTATCGCGATGCGCTGCAAATGGCGCCGCTGCTGGGCATCTTCCAGACCTTCGCCATCCTGGCCGACAACAACGGAAGCGGCAGTGCGCCGGCGGATACCGATGACGGCAACTGATCGCGCGCGCACGAACCGGCGGGGGCGGGCGTGAATATGTCCGGCAGCATCACCGAACCCAGCCAGGGCCTCTATGCCGAGGACCGCGGCATGCCGGGTCTCGGCATCGACCTCAGGCGCGTATGGTCGGCGATCTACCGCCATCGTTATGCCGTGGGCGGAATACTGTCGCTCGCCCTCGCCATTGCGATCGCGCTCGCGCTGGCAACGACGCCGGTCTACAGCGCCCGGACCGCCCTCCAGATCGACAGCGAAACCGACGACGTCCTCGGCGAAGAGAACTCGTTGCGGACGGTCGACTGGGACGTGGAACGGTTCATCCAGACCCAGATCGACGTCCTGCTGAGCCGCGGCACCGCGCTGACCCTGGTCGAGCGCGAAAAGCTGGCCGAAGGCGACACCTTCTTCGAACGGATGCATATCTCTGCGCCGACCACCCCGGCGGCCGGCAAGACGCTGGCGCAGACACGCAAGGATGCCATCGCTGCCGCACTCCAAGCCAACGTCTCCGCCGATCTCCCGCGCTACAGCCGCATCGTCGACGTCTATTTCGAAAGCCCTGACGCGGCCTATGCGGCGGACATCGCCAACGCCTATGCGGAAGCCTTCATTGCCGGCAATATCGAGCGGCAATTCGACAATACCTCCTACGCGCGCGAGTACCTCGCCGGCAAGCTGGCCGAGGCAAAGCAGGCCCTGGAAGAGGCGGAACGGGCGCAGGTCGGCTATGCGCAGGCGAACAACCTGGTCAATCTCGACGGCGACGGATCGAACGACGATGCGCCGATGTCGCTGACGCAGCGGACCCTGATCGGCGCGGCGGATTCGCTGGGCCAGGTGCGGGCGGAACGGATTGCGGCAGAGCAACGCTATCGCGCTGCCTCTGCAGGCGATCCGCTGGAAATCCCCGAAGTCCAGACCAATCCCTATATCGGGCAGCTGCAGCGCGAATTGGCGGTGGTGGAAGCCGACCGCAGCCGGGATGCCTCGCGCTATCGCGCCGAACATCCGGTGATGCTGGAACACACCCGGCGCATCGCTTCGCTGCAACGCGACCTTTCGCGCGCCGTGGCCGACATTCGCGGGTCGCTGCGGCAACGGTACCAGGCAGCGCTCCGCAACGAACAGCAACTTGCCGCCGATCTTGCC
The DNA here is from genome assembly GCF_045291475.1 of Parerythrobacter aurantius. Lineage (NCBI taxonomy): Bacteria > Pseudomonadati > Pseudomonadota > Alphaproteobacteria > Sphingomonadales > Erythrobacteraceae > Parerythrobacter > Parerythrobacter aurantius. Next base: position 1,399,248 of record NZ_CP147985.1, on the reverse strand, counting down.
GGACTGCAGCAGAATACCGCCAGCGAGCAGGCACGGCGGATCGAATTCAACATCCTCGCCCGCGAGACGACCACGCGCCGCAACATGTATGACGACCTCCTGGCGCGCTTCCAGGAAGTCAGCGCCTCGGCCGGGATCACCACATCCAACATTTCGGTCATCGAACAGGCCCAGCCGGCGGCATCGCCAGTGAGGCCGAAGCCGCTGATCAATGCGGCGCTCGGCCTGCTGGCCGGGCTGTTGCTGGCAGGCATCTATGTCTTCCTGCGCGAATTCGTCGACGATGCGGCGCGTACGCCGGACGACGTTTCGACCAGGTTCGGCCTGCCGTTCCTCGGCAGCGTACCGCGGCTCGATCCTGGCGCGACGCCGCCGCAGGTGCTGGACAATCCCAAGTCCAGCGTGTCGGAGGCTTTTGCAGCGCTACGCACCTCGCTCGGCCTGCTGGGAACGGGCGGCAAGACGGACCTCCTCATCACCAGCGCACAGCAGTCCGAAGGCAAGAGCCTTGTCGCCTATGGCATCGCCCGCAGTTTCGCGCGCGAAGGGCGCCGCGTGCTGGTGGTCGATGCCGATCTCCGGCGTCCTTCGCAACACGCCATCTTCGGCGTCGGGCGCGAGCGCGGGCTGACCGATGTGCTGACCCGCCAGATCGCGCCGGCCGATGCCGTGATCGCGGCCGGCCCCAACCTCGATCTCATGGCCTCCGGCCCGCTTCCGCCATCGGTTCCCGAATATTTCTCCGGCCAGTCCTTCGAGGAGTTCCGCGAATGGGCGAACGGCAGCTACGACGTCGTAATCTATGACGGACCGCCCGTGATGGGCCTTGCCGACACCGTGCTGCTCGCCCGCCGGATCGAACATCTCGTGTTCGTCATAGAAGCCGGGCGGGCCAGCCATGGCCGGGCGGCGGCGGCCATCCGCCGCCTTGCCGGCAACGATGTGACGATCGACGGTGCGGTGCTCAACAAGTTCGATCCGCAAAGTGCAGGCTACGGCTACGAATACGGCTATTACTACAGCTATGGTGCGGAGCGGGCGTGATGCACCGCGCACTGGCGGCAGGTTTCGCCTTGCTCGCAACGCTGGCCGGTTCGGCGATCCTGCTCCCGCCGGCGCTGCAGGCCACCGATCCGTCGGCGGCACCCTTGCCAGCAGGGGCACAAGCCGTATTGGCCAGTGCCCGCGCGGCGCTGCGATCCCCGGCTGGTGACGCGAAGCAAGTGGCCGCGGCCCGCGCGCGCGCGGCCTTGAGGGTCATGCCTCTTGGCCAGCAAGCGCTGGGAATCGTCATAGAGAGCGGCGAGGTGCTCGACCGGACGGGGGCGCTGAACCTTTCGGCGGCGCTCGGTTGGAGAGACCCCCTCACCAACGCCCGTCTCGCTGCCCTGGCGCTGGACAATGGCGACATGGAGATTGCCGCCCAGCGCATCGACGCGCTGGGGCGAACACTCGGCGGTGAAGCCGCGGCCCCGGCCGCCGACCTGATGATGACGAGACCCGGCGGACCCGAGGCTCTGGCGGCACGGGCCGTGAACGCCGTCGCCGGACAATGGTGGCTGGTGTACCTGCGGCTGCCCGCAAGCCGGCCGTCTGCGCTGGGAGGACGGATCGATTTCGCGCTTGCGCTCGAACGGCAGGACACGGCGCGACGCCGCGACTTGCTGCAATCGGTGGCTCATGGCCTTGGAGCCTCTGCCATGGAGCCTGCCGAAAGGGCCCGGCTCGGGAAGGCCTTGGCGGAAGCGGGGTCATGAGCGAACCGCTGGATGCACGCACCCACGATCCGGTGCATGGCGGGCCCAGTTTCTCGCTGGCCAATCGCATCGAGCGCGCCCTGTTCGCGGTCGTTTGGCTGCTGCTCGCGCGGATCCTGCCGCCGCCGTTCGGCTGGGCCTGGCGGCGCACCCTGTTGCGCCTGTTCGGAGCCAGTCTCGCCCCGCACGCCCGCATCTATCCTTCCGCCCGTATCTGGTTGCCGCGCAATCTGACGATGGACGCATGGAGCACGCTCGGCCCCGGGGTGCAGTGCTATAACCAGGCGCCGGTCGCCATCGGTACGGGCGCCGTCGTATCGCAGCGGGCCTTCCTGTGCACCGGCGATCACGACTATCGTCATCCTGCGCACCAGCTCGTGACCCGTCCCATCGCCATCGGCGCCAAGGCATGGATCGCGGCCGAGGCCTTTGTCGGCCCGGGCGTGACAGTCGGCGAAGCGGCGGTACTTGGCGCGCGCGGATGCGCCACGCGCGATCTCCCGGCGGGCACGGTATGGGCCGGCAATCCGGCGCAGCAGGTTTCGACACGGGACAGCGCCGCATGACGCTGCGGATGCTGTTCCAGTTGCTGGTGCTCCCGCTGCCCTGGCCGCTGAGGCGGCCGTTGCTGGGTCTGATCCCCGGTTTCACGATTGCGCGCAGCGCCCGCATCGGCCTGTCGGTGATCGGGGCCGACAGGGCAGTGCTCGGCGAAGGCGCGGTTGTCGGACACCTGACCCTCGTCAAGGGACTGTCGCTCCTCGAGCTCGGTTACAATGCCCGTCTCGGCAACCTGAATTGGGTCACGGCAGTCCGCAGGGGGGCTGGCGGCAGCTTTGCCCACCTGCCCGACCGGACTCCGTCGCTCGTCATCGCAGACGAAGGCGCGGTTACGCACAGGCACCTGATCGACTGCACGGGCGGCGTAAGCGTGGGGCACCATGCGACAGTGGCGGGCTGGCATTCGCAGATCATCAGCCACAGCTTCGACTTCCGCGAATCGCGGCAGGATGCAGCCGCCATCGCGATCGGGGCGCATGCCTTTGTCGGCTCGCGGGCGATATTGCTCAAGGGCAGCGCCCTGCCCGAACGCTCGATCCTCGGCGCGGGTTCGGTTCTCGACACGCGCGAGACGCAGCCGCTCGGGCTTTACCGCGGCAATCCCGCCATGCGGGTCGGCGAACTGCCTGCCGACCTAGGATATTTCCTGCGCGAGTCCGGCTTCATCGAATGACCCCGACTTTCTCCGTGGTCACCATTTCGCTCAATCAGGCCGCGTTCCTGCGGCAGGCGATGGACTCCGTCCTGTCGCAGGAAGGCGCGAGCTTCGAGTATATCGTCTGCGATCCGGGTTCGACCGACGGCAGCCGCGACATTATCGCCGGTTACGACGACCCGCGCCTCGTCCCGGTGTTCGAACCGGATAAGGGCCCGGCCGACGGCCTCAACCACGGGTTCGCCCGGGCCACGGGTGCGATCTTCTGTTATCTCAATTCCGACGACGTGCTGCTGCCGGGCGCGCTGGCGCACATGGAAAGCTGGTTTGCGCGGCATGGCCATGTCGATGTCGCCTGTGGCCACGCGCTGGCGATCGATGCGCAGGGCCGGACGCTTCGCCGGGTGTGGTCGGAACCCTTCACCCGCTATGCCGTCGCGACGGGCGCCCATGTCCAGATCCAGCCCGCCACCTTCATCCGTGCCGAGGCGTTCCGGGCCAGCGGCGGTTTCGATCCGGCCGACCGCAGCAACTGGGACGGAAGCCTGCTGACCTCGCTCTACCTGTCGGGCGCTCGAATATCCACGGTCGACGCCTTTCTGGGATGCTACCGGCTGCACCCGGGTTCCATCACCATGTCGGGGCGACTTGCCAGCCAGCACAGGGCCAGTGCGGAGCGTAATTTCGAACGCCTGATGGGCCGCCCCATGCGGACAAGCGACCTGTGGGCCGGACGAGCTCTGCGTCTGGCGAAGCACATGCGTCATCCAGTGCGTACGCTTGAGCGTGTGCGCAAGGGTCCCTTGTTCCGCGCCCCCTAGGCGAGGCTTGCCGGCACATCGTCTCCGGCAAGGGCCGGGCGGCCCCAGACTCTCTGCCTGTTCTGTATGAAGGAACCGACGATGGGATGCGGTCGGCTGGCGTAATCGGTCGGGCTCATTCCCATAAAATGGTGGAACTCGCGCACGAAATGCGACTGGTCGTGGTAATGCCGGTCGATCGCATCGCTCCAGCGGGCGGTTTCCTCGCTCATGAATGAGGCGAGGCTGCGGACGAGGCGCTGCCGACGCAGGACAACATTGGGGCTGAACCCGAAATATCGCAGGCAGATCCGCTCGAGGGTCCGCACGCTGATGCCGGCCCGCGTGGCGAAATCCGGGATCTGGACGAGATAGGGGTCGCTCATTACCTGCTGTACATCGCGGATCCGTTGCTCGTCGCGCGGAGGCCTGGCGTGTTGCAACAAGCCTTTGCAAAGGCATTCATATTCGGTTGCATCGTCGATCGCGGACCGGTCGAGTTCTTTTGCGATCGACGCGAATTGGGCGAAAGCGGGATGGCGAGCGCCGTCGAATACCTGATTGGCGAGTTCGCCCGCAGGCGCGCGAACCAGGCTGGCCCAACCGAGCGGCAGCAAGCCCACACCCCAGAGCCGCGTCTTGCCCAGTTCGACCGGTGTCCGCCGGTCGCTCGGCCCGCTGGCATAGAAGCCGCCCTCGCCGAGCCTGCAGGCGCCCAGATGACCTTCGCGTTCCTGACTATGGCTGACGAAGCGCAGATTGCCCCATTCGGGCAGCAATTCGTCGCTCAGCATCTCGCCGGCAGCAAGATCAACATCGAGGCGATAGATCGTTGAAATGCAATCCGCGAGCTCTGCGGGCGCGGGAAAAAACTGCAGGTCGAGGGCGGCTGTTTCGCTCATCGGTCCGCCCTACAATCTATCCTGTCGCAATCATACAAGCAACAGATGCGAAAAGGGGTGCAGCGGCATCCCGCAGCACCCCTTCCGATAGGCATTCGCAAGTCGTCAGGCCGGCAGGGCTGCCTTGGCCTGCGCGATGATCGCCTTGAAGGCGGCGCCTTCGTTCATGGCAAGATCGGCCATCACCTTGCGGTCGAGCTCGATCCCGGCCAGCTTGGTGCCGTGCATGAACTGCGAATAGGTCAGGCCTTCCGCGCGAACGGCTGCGTTGATGCGCTGGATCCACAGGGCGCGGAAATTGCGCTTCTTCACCTTGCGGTCGCGATAGGCGTACTGCCCGGCCTTTTCGACGGCCTGGCGGGCGACGCGGATCGTGTTCTTGCGACGGCCGCGATAGCCCTTCGCCTGTTCCAGGATCCGCTTGTGCTTGGCGCGCGTGGTGACGCCGCGTTTGATACGAGTCATGTCAAGTTCTCCTTAAGCCAGCGCGCTCAATCGAGCCCGTAAGGGGCCCATTTCTTCACCGTCTTGGTGTCGGCTTCCGACAGGACGGTGGTGCCGCGGTTGGTACGGATGTACTTGGCATTGTGGCTGATCAGGCGGTGACGCTTGCCGGCGACACCATGCTTGACCTTGCCGGTGGCGGTGAGCTTGAAGCGCTTCTTCACGCCGCTCTTGGTCTTCAGCTTGGGCATTTTCATCTCCTTTGCAGAGACACGTCCGGTCGGCCCTGGCAGCCCTTTCAGCCAGGCAGGCGGTTGAATCACGTGTCAGTGAAGGCCGCGCACATAGCGGCCCGGCTGCATATTGCAAGCGATTCCCGGCACGGCAGTGGCCCGGGCCCATGCGCTCTGGAAGCGAGAGGTCAGTCGGCGTAGATCATCTTGACGCTCATGCCGCCGTCGATGTTGATCGCCTGGCCTGTGACGAAGCCAGCTTCGTGCAAGTAGAGCACGGCCTGCGCAATATCGCGCGGCTCGCCGACCCGGCCGGCCGGGTGCTGGGCACCATCGATCGGGCGGTGGTCGGGCCGGGTGCGCGCCGCTTCCTTCTGCCATGGTCCGGTTTCGATCCAGCCGGGCCTGATGGCGTTGACCCTGATGCCGGGACCAAGCGAGATGGCAAGGGAGTGCGTCAGGGCATCGAGCCCGCCCTTGGCCGCCGCGTAGGCGAAGGTTTCCGGTTCGCTCATCACGGCCCGAGTGGACGATATGTTGGCGACGCTTGCACCCTCGGCGCGCCGGAGAAATGGCAATGCTTCACGGGTGACCAGGAAAGCCGCGGTCAGGCTGGCGTCGATCCACCGTTGCCAGCCTGCCAGCTCGAGATCTTCGAGCGGCCCACAAAAAGGGTCGGCAATGCCTGCGTTATTGACGAGGCAGGCGAGCGCATCACTGCCAAGCCAGTCGCCTATCCGCCCGAACGCACGGATGACTGCGCCTTCCTTGGCAACGTTGCACCTGAGCAGCAGCGCCTGCTGAGGCGCCGTCGCATCGCGCAGTTCGGCCAGAGCTTCGGCATCGGTGTCGAGGCCGATTACGCGCCAGCCGAGGGAGTGGAAGTGCATCAGGACGGCACGGCCGATGCCATTGCCTGCGCCAGTGACGAGAATGGTCCGCATGATCGCTGCAACTGCCGACAAGCCGATTGGTACCGGACCTGCGCGATGAGTTACCCCAACGCCTCCACCACGTCCTCCAACCGTGCCGGATCGCCCAGCGCGATTACGTGGCCATCGGACCCGGCGTGGAGCGGATCTCCGTTCCAGTCGGCCATGACGCCGCCGGCCCCCTCGACAACCGGCACCAGGGCGGCGAAATCATGCAGCTTGAGCCCGGCCTCGACCACCATGTCGATATGCCCGCTCGCCAGCATGGCGTAATTGTAGCAATCGCCGCCCATCACCATCCGCTTGTGATCGGTCGTCCCGGCCAGCGCCATGAAGCGGTTGCCCTGCTCGACTGTGAAGTAGTGCGGGCCAGTAGTGGCAATGGTCGCCTCTTCCATGGTCGGGCACACCCGCGTCCGCACCGGCGACCCGTTGAAACTGGTCGCCCGCCCCGCAACACCGAGCCAGCGTTCGCCGAGGATGGCCTGGTCGATAATGCCGAGGACAGGAAACCCGTCGTGCAAGAGCGCGATCAGCGTGCCGAACAGCGGACGCCCGGCAAGAAAGGCCGTGGTGCCATCGATAGGGTCCAGCACCCACTGGCGCGTGCTGCGCCCGGGCTCCAGTCCGAATTCCTCTCCCAGCACGCTGTCATGCGGCACTTCGGCCTTGAGGATGCGCCGCATCGCCTCTTCCGCCGCCCGGTCGGCCTCGGTCACCGGGGAGGAATCCGCCTTGCGTTCGCTGCCGACCTGGCGAAAGCGCGGCACGATTTCCGCCCGTGCAGCGTCTGCGAGGCGGTGGGCGAGGGCGATATCGGCGTCGGTGACCATCCGCTGTGCCCTGCCCCGCTATGGGCCACCGCGTCAAGCGAGCTTGCACGCCCCATGCGCGCTGCTAGGGTGTGTCCGACTGGAGGCACGGATGGCGTCGGCCAAACCCGAACAACCTGCCCGGAAACAGGGTTCGCTCCACGAAACGACCCGCGACGGGCAAGCCATATCTTTCAACCGGCAACCGCGGGCCAGCTTGCGGCCGTGGGTCGCGCATGTCTACGGCATTCGGGTCGAAGCGCCGCGGGATGCGATCATATCCTGCGGCATATTTTCCGACGGTCCGGTGTTGCGGGTCCTGCTTGACGGCGACTGGCACGCCGATTCCGCCGACGGGTCGCACCTGTTCCGGCGGCAGGCCCTGTTTTTCGGCCCGCAGACGCGGCGGATGCCGGTCAGCGTCCGCGGCGGCTTTGCGAGCGTAGGGCTCGCCCTGAAGCCCGGTGCCTGTCACGCGCTCGGCGGGCTGCCTTCGACCGACCTGCTCGACCGGGTCCTGTCCTATTCGGCCCTCGGGTGGAACGAGGCGGCGCTGATGGATCGCTTTGCCGGGACCGACGATGTCGCGGCCTGGATGGATTCGCTGGAAGACTGCATGGAAGCCCTGCTCGCACAGGCTCAGGCGAAGCCACCGGGAAAGACCACGGAAGGGTTCAACCGGCTGGCGTTCGAGGACCCGGGCCTCTCGGTCGCGGCTTGTGCCGCGCGGCTGGCAGTGGACAAGCGAAAGCTCGAAAGGGTCTCCAAACGCGATTTCGGCCTGAGCCCGAAACAGGTGCTGCGCCGTGCGCGCGCGCTCGACATGGCCGCACACCTGCGCGGGGTGGCCGACATCGCGGAGGCCCAGGAACTGGCGTTGCGCTATTTCGACCAGTCGCACCTGATCAGGGATTTTTCTTCGATGTTCGGGATGACCCCGATGCAATTCGTGCGCACTCCGCAACCGCTGATGACGATTACCCTCGAAGCACGACAGGCTCGGCGGCTCGAAGCTCTCGACCGTCTGGCCGAAGGCGAACGCCGGCCCTGGCAGTGAGCTTGCCGCTTGGGCGGCAGGGCGGGACTAGTCGAACAGCGAGCTGACCGAGCTTTCGTCGGCTATCCGGCGGACCGCCTCGCCGATCAGCGGCGCAATGGTCAGCGAGCGGATTTTCTTCGCATCCGCAACCGCATCGGTCGCGCCGATGGTATCGGTGATGACCAGTTCGGTCAGGGCGGATCCCTCGACCCGGGCCACGGCCCCGCCCGAAAGGACGCCGTGCGTGATGTAGGCGGCCACCGAGGACGCGCCCGCATCGAGCAGCGCCTGGGCCGCATTGCACAGCGTGCCGCCCGAATCGATGATGTCGTCGATCAGGATGCAATGGCATCCCTTCACTTCGCCGATGATGTTCATCACCTCGCTTTCGCCCGGCCGGTCGCGGCGTTTGTCGACGATGGCAAGCGAGGCGTCGTTGAGCCGCTTGGCCAGGGCGCGGGCACGCACCACGCCGCCGACGTCGGGCGAGACGACCTTCAGCTCGCGATCGCCGTAACGCGCCTGGATATCGGCCGCCATGACCGGCGCGGCGTACAGATTGTCGGTCGGGATATCGAAGAAACCCTGGATCTGGCCGGCATGCAAGTCGACCGCGAGGACCCGGTCGGCGCCCGCCTCGGTGATGAGGTTGGCGACCAGCTTGGCCGAGATCGGTGTGCGCGGGCCCGGCTTGCGGTCCTGCCGGGCGTAGCCGAAATAGGGCACGACCGCCGTGATCCGCTTGGCCGAGGCGCGGCGGAGGGCGTCGATCCCGATCAGCAGTTCCATCAGATTGTCGTTCGCCGGGAAACTGGTGGACTGCACCAGGAACACATCTTCGCCGCGCACATTTTCGTGGATCTCGATGAAGATCTCCTCGTCGGCGAAACGGCGCACGCTGGCATCTGTCAGGGGGATTTCGAGATAGGCGGCAATCGCCCGGGCCAGCGGCAGGTTGGAGTTGCCGGACATGATCTTCATGGAATGCGAATCCCCCTGGCTGCGGATGCAAACCCGCCTAGCGGCGCGTCACGGAATTGCAACGCGCACCGGCGGCTTGTCGACGCTACATCGCGCTGGACAGCCGCCCATCAGTCGATATCGAGCGAGAGCAGGGTGAAACGGGCCGGGCCGGTGGCGTAAACGCCATGGCTCCGCAGGCCCGCCGATCCGAATGCGACACCGATCCGGGCCGTGTTCCGCATCGTCGCAGCGAAGCCCTGCGGGTCGTCGGTATTGGGGACACCGAAGACATTGGTCCATTGTTCGTCGAAGCGGATCGTCACCGTATGCGTGCCTGGCGTGATCGGCATGACCGCCCGCACCGGCACATACCAGCGGTAGGAACTGTACTTGCCTCGGGCCGACCATGTATCGCCGGCGCGCTGGAGGTAGAGCGAGACCGTCGCCGTCTGGTCGGGCGCTTCGCTGGGGACGAAGCGCGTGCCGCGGGCAGCCTCGATCCGGTAGCGCATCGTGATCTGCCGCGCGCCCTCGAGCGAGCCTACGGCGGTGGTCAGGGCATCGACCTCGCCTTCGACCGGGAAAGCGAAACCCACCGCGCCGCCGCGCTCGGCATCGGGCTGGCGCGGCATGCCGATCGAGTAGCTGCGACCCTTGATCACAGGGCCGATTTCCCAGGCATCGGCGGGCGGCATCGCTGCGACCGACAAGGGGATCGCAGCCGAGAGGGCGGCCGATATGGCCAGGACGAGCGGGCGGAAGGTCATGCGGCGCGTATGGCGTCGCCGGGGTGACGGCGGGCTGAACCGGCGCGAAAGCCCTGTGAAAGCATGCGACCCGCGCCGCCCAGGGAATCAGACGCGGTGTTCGCCCTTGATCCAGCGCACGGTGCCGGACGATGCACGCATTACCACGCTGTCGGTCGTGAGGATGTCCTCCCCGGCCGGGCCGCGCTTGCGCTTCACCCCGTCGAGCAGCGAGCCCGAAGTCACGCCGGTCGCTGCAAAGATGCAGTCGCCCCGGGCCAGTTCCTCCAGCTTGTAAATCCGGTCGAATTCGCTGTCCGGGATGCCCCACTTGCGTGCCCGCGCCTTTTCGTCGTCGTTGCGGAAGACGAGCCGGCCGTTGAACTGTCCGCCGACGCAGCGCAGCGCCGCTGCCGCAAGAACGCCTTCGGGCGCGCCGCCCTGGCCCATGTACATGTCGATGGTGGTTTCCGGATCGGTCACCGCGATTACGCCGGCGACGTCGCCATCGCCGATCAGCACGACCCCGCAGCCGAGCCCGCGCAATTCCTCGATCAGCGCCGCATGGCGCGGACGGTCGAGCACGCAGACGTTGATCTGGGCGGGATCGCACTCCTTGGCGGCTGCGACGGCGCGCACATTGTCCGACGGCGATCTGGCCAGATCGATGATGCCTTCGGGATAGCCCGGGCCCACGGCCAGCTTGTCCATGTAGGTGTCGGGCGCGTTGAGGAGGTTGCCCTCTTCGGCTGCCGCCAGCACGGCCAGAGCATTGGGCCCGGCCTTGGCGGTGATGGTGGTTCCTTCGAGCGGGTCGAGCGCGATGTCGATCCGCGGACCCTTGCCCGGGGCGCCGCCCACTTTCTCACCGATGTAAAGCATCGGCGCCTCGTCGCGTTCGCCTTCGCCGATCACGACCGTGCCGTCCATGTACAGCCGGTCGAACGCCTTGCGCATGGCCTCCACCGCCGCTGCATCGGCAGCCTTCTCATCGCCGCGCCCGATCAGGGCCGAAGCGGCAATGGCTGCGGCTTCGGTTACGCGGACCATCTCCAGCACGAGGACGCGATCGAGTTCGCTTTCGGTGCCGGCAGCGGAGGTAGGGGTGTTCATGTCGGATTCAGTCCCTCTCAGGCGTTTTGCGCGCCGCGTAGACGGGGAGCGTGACATTGTCGATACGGCGCGGGGCGATTGCCACATTTGCAGGTCTCGCGCTCACCGGCCAGTCTGCGCCCGAGTCAGACCCACCCGGGAACGGGGCCGCCACGCCAGCCACGGCCGAAGAAGCTTTCGCCGCTGCCAACGCCGCCTACGGCCCGGCCGAACCGGAACCCGAAGTTGCGGTCGATTGCCAGGATCCTGCACCGGGCGAGATCGTCGTCTGCGCGGCGCTGGAGGAACAGTCGCAGTTCCGGGTGCCGTCACGCCTCGATCAGGGCGACGACAGCCATCTCAGCTGGGACGGCGATCCGCCCGATGTGGCAGGACCGGGCATCTTCAGGGGAAAAGCCACAGCTTCCGGCTGCATCAAGGGTGTGACCTGCCCGCCGCCGCCTGCCTATATCTTCGACATCACTGCCTTGCCCGAGGCACCGCCGGGGTCGGATGCCGACAAGATCGCCAAGGGCGAAAGGCCGGAATAGCCGCTAGCTGCGCAGGATCGGCATGACGAGTGGTTCCTCGACAAGGCTGTCGGACCCTTCGAGCAGGGCCACGGCCTCGCGCACGCAGCGCACGGGGCCGGGATGCGTCACCATGGCGACCAGCACACCGGCGCCGCCCTTGGCCTCCCCTCCCTGGTGGAGGCTCTGGATGGACACGCCGGCATCGCGCATGGCTGCGGCGATTTCCGCCAGCACGCCGGGACGGTCGGCGACCATGAAGCGGATGTAGCTGCGGCTCTCGCGCGCGCCCGAATCAGCCTTCGGCAAGGCCGCCAGGGAATGCGCGGGGACCGAAAAGGCAGCGCCCCTGTCGCCGCGCGCCAGGTCGATAAGGTCCGCGACAACCGCGCTTGCAGTCGGTCCGTCTCCGGCCCCGGCCCCCTGGAACAGCAGGCGCCCGGAAAAATTGCCTTCCACCACCACAGCATTGGTCGCGCCGGTTATCGGTGCCAGCGGATGGTCCTTGGCGACGAGGCACGGGCGGACACGCTGCAGCAACCGCCGCGCGCCAGCGCCGCCCTCATCTGCCTCGACATCGCCTACACCGATCAGGCGGATCACATAGCCAAGCGCATCGGCCTGGGCGATATCGACCGCGCGAACGCGGCGGATTCCCTCGATCTCGACCGCGGGAAAGTCGACCTCGGCCCCGAACGCCAGCGCGGCAAGGATGGCGAGCTTGTGCGCCGCATCGACCCCGTCGATGTCGAAGGCGGGGTCGGCTTCGGCAAAGCCCAGCCGCTGCGCTTCGGCCAGCGTCTCGGCAAAGTCGGCCCCGCGCTGTTCCATCGTGGTCAGGATATAATTGCAGGTCCCGTTGAGGATGCCATAGACGCGTTGCACATCATTTGCGGCAGCACCCTCGCGCAATCCCTTGACCACGGGGATGCCGCCGGCAACCGCCGCTTCGAACCGCAGCGGCGCGCCGGTGCTTTCGGCCAGCCGGGCCAGTTCCATGCCGTGATGCGCGATCATCGCCTTGTTGGCGGTGACGAGGCCCTTGCCGCGCCCCAGCGCATCGCGGGCCAGCGCCAGCGCCGGTCCGTCGGACCCGCCGACGAGTTCGACCACCAGGTCGACATCCTCGCCCGCGGCGAGGCGCGCCATGTCGTCGTCCCAGCGATAGGATGACAGGTCGATCCCGCGGTCGCGCCCGCGATCGCGCGCGCTGACCGCGACGACTTCGATCGGCCGCCCGGCCCGTGCCTCAACCAGCGCGCGGTTCTCCCCTAGCAACCGGATGACCCCCGCCCCCACGGTGCCGAGACCGGCAAGGGCGATACGCAGGGGCGGCTTGGCGGCGTCGGTTTCCATCGGCCGCAAGCTCTAGCGAGCGGCCTGCGGGCATGGGAAGCACTTAATCTTGCGGGCGCGACAGCCGGCCTATGGCCTCAGCCGACCGGCGGCTTGCGGGTTCGCTCGCACGGGCCGAGCTGCTGCAGGACGAAGCGGTAATCCGCCTCGGCCCGCGCCCGGTCGGCCTGTTGGGTCGAGATGTTGGCAGCGCCCGGCAAGGCCGGCGGCAGGAAGCAGGCCAGCCGGTACCAGCCCAGTGATTGCGGCTGCGGCGGGCGCACCGCCTGGTCGACGATCTCGGAATAGGAAACGCCCCACGCCGGCTGCGCCCCGGGCCGCCTGACCACGCTGATTGCCAGCGGCGCGCCGCCCGGAGTGCGGAAGAAGACCTGTGTTTCCGATTCGCCGGACAGATTGCCGGCCACGGACCAAGCGTCTCGGATGCCCGCGACCTTCGGTGGCGCACCCGGCGCCACCAGCGCGGCAAGGATCGGGCGCAGGCGCGCCTCCAGCTCAGCGCTCCACGGCAACTGGCCGTCGGCAGCGACCGGCTGGATCGCGCCCGGGCGGCCCGGAACCGTTCGGGCAAAGAGGATCACTTCGGTCTTCTTGAGCTTGGGGACCTTGCCCCGCGCATCGAGCGGGACATCGACCAGGTAGCGCAGCTGCTGCCCGACCGGGACCGTGCCGGCGATCAGCGCCTGGGTATCGGCCTCGATATATACCCGGGCGAACCCGGGGGCGACGCCGGTGGCGCGGTCCGGCTCCACCGCCACCTGTTTGCGTACCTTTGCCCGCACCACCATCTGCGCGGCATCGGCAAGGTCGGCGAGGTCGGCATAGGTCGGCGCGGCGCCGGGCGCGGTAGCCTGCGCAAAGCTTGGCGAAGGGACTGCGGCCGCAAGCAGCACTGCCGCCGCACAGGTCGCCGCGCGTATCGTCCTCGTGGCGTGTGCGGAGGGGACATCGGCATGGATCAGAGAAACGAACGACATGAATACTCCTGCGCGGGCGGCGGGCCGGCAATCGCGGCAATTCCTACCAAACCTTGTGTCAAGCCCGTGAATCCGCCCTTAACCGATAAAGCGTTTGCGCCTCACCGGCACAATAGCTAAGGCTTGGCCGGTTCGGGGCTGGAGAAACAAAACTCCCGGACTGATTCCATCTTGGGGGCACGGCCCGGTCGGCGCAATGCCGATTCGACGCTGTGCGGCCGTTTTCCGATGGATGAAAAGGATCGCCGTCCGGTGCAGCCGCCGGACATTTGAGAGCCGGAAATACCGGCGCAGACGGAGTGATGCGACTGCATGGCCTACGCTGACCAACAGATGAGCGGCAATCGGATGATTGCCATCGTCCTAGTTGCTCTCCTTCACGTTGCAATCGGCTATACCCTCGTCACCGGTCTTGCCTACGAGGCGGCGAAAGCCGTCGTCGAACGGGTCACGACCGTCGATGTGGAAGAGCCGGAGCCCGAGGAAGAGCCCCCGCCGCCCCCGCCCGAGGAAGTTCCTGACACGGCCCCGCCGCCGATGGTGATTCCGCAGCCGCGGTTCGAGAACACCCAGAACACGGCGACGAACACCACCGATCAGGAATACGATCGCAGCGAAGAGGTCGACAGGCGAGCGACTACGCAGACCTGCGCCGACGGTCGCGTTATCGATGCTTCCGCATCGTGCGGTCCGCAGACCAAGACCTGCCCTGGCGGCGAAGTCGTCCGCATCGATGCAACCTGCCCTGCGCAGAAGGCCTCGGTTCCGCCGAAGCCGCCGACCCCCAAGGGCAATGCGTCGCGCTGGGTGACCACCAACGACTACCCCTCGCGCGCGCTGCGTGAGGAGCAGGAAGGCGTCACCACCGTGCGCCTGTCGGTGGATGCCAGCGGCAATGTGACCGGCTGCACCGTCACCGGTTCGAGCGGCTCGCCGCTGCTCGACGATGCGACCTGCAAGAACATGCAGCGTCGTGCCCGCTTCAATCCTGCCACCAACGGCGAAGGGCAGCCGGTCGCCGGCTCCTATTCCCAGTCGGTGCGCTGGCAGATCCCGCAGTAATTCATCTGATTCAGCTATTTTTCGAGAGGAACTCGCGAAATGATTACCCAACTTCTCACTGCCGCCGCGGCCGAAGGGGCGCCCAAGACCGAATTCGGCTTCATGGAAGCCATGGAACAGGGCGGTGTCATCGCCTGGGCCATCCTTACCGTCATGATCATCATGTCGGTCGGTTCGTTCTACATCCTGATCACCAAGCTGCTCGAGCAGAACAAGATCATGAACCAGTACAAGAACCAGGTCCGCGCAAACTTCTGGAAGGCTCCGACCATCCGTGACGGCGCCACCAAGCTGGAAAAGAACAGTGCCTGGCGCCAGCTCGTCGACGACGCGCTCGCCGCCGACGACCAGCACGGCAAGATGACCGACAAGCTGGAAGCCCACGACTGGCTCCACGGTTCGCTGCAGCGTTCGGAAGACACCATCAACGCCCGCCTCGCCGGTGGCCTGTCGTTCCTCGCTTCGGTGGGTTCGACCGCGCCGTTCGTCGGCCTGCTCGGGACCGTTATCGGTATCTACCGCGCGCTGATCAACATCGGCCTCGCCGGTTCGGCCTCGATCGACAAGGTCGCCGGCCCGGTCGGTGAAGCGCTGATCATGACCGCCATCGGTCTGCTCGTCGCCGTTCCCGCCGTGCTCGGTTACAACTGGCTGCAGGCACGCAATCGTCGCATTGCCGAACTGCTGACCGGTTTCTCGACCGACCTGCTGGCGAACATCAACTCCAACGGCACGATCAAGCCGGCCGTCGTCGCGGCGGCTCCGGCCAAGGCTGCTCCGGCCAAGCCAGCAGCTCCGGCCACCACTGTCGGCGGCGTTCCGACCAAGAACTGAGCGCATTCGGAACCGGGGCGGCGGGGCCTTGCCGCCACACCGCCCCGGTCCGGTCACGAAACGACCACAGACGGATAGGATGTAGTCATGGCGATTTCTATGGGAGGCGGCGGCGAAACGCCGATGTCCGACATCAACACCACCCCGCTGGTGGACGTGATGCTGGTTCTCCTGATCATCTTCCTGATCGCGGTCCCGGTCGCGATCCAGACCATTGAAAAGCTGAAGATCCCGGTGATGGTGGCGGTCGAGTCCAAGGACAAGGTCGAAAACCTGTCGCTGACCGTCAGCACCACCGACGCAAACGGCCGTAGCGCCGGGGAGCCGGGCTATACCGGCGCCGCACGCGAAGGCGAATGCCGGATCTACTTCAACAACATCACCCCCGTCGATTCGGAAGAACTGTATCAGCAGGCCTTCGATCGCCTCGAAGCTCTGGTGCAGCGCGCCGGCGGCGAAGAGGCGATGATGGAAAACCCCGAGCTGATCCCGCAGGTGCACATCCGCGGCGACGTCAACGCCCCGTGGCGCTGCGTGGCCGGGGCCATCTACACGGTCCAGCGGGCAGGTTATCCGACCGTCGGCTTCATCTCCAACCCGGTCGAGCCGTAAGCGGCACCGATCGACCGCAGTTAGAGACAAGAGGAGTATCCCACCATGGCAATGTCAGGCGGCAAGGATGATGGCCAGCCGATGACCGACATGAACATGACGCCGTTGATCGACGTCCTGCTCGTGCTGCTCATCATGTTCATCATCACCATCCCGGTCGCGACCCACTCGGTCGATATCGACCTGCCGAGCCCCGACCCCAACCCGCCGCCGCCCGATGCGATCGACCCGGTCAAGAACAAGATCGTTCTCACCCAGGGCAACGAGATCCTGTGGAACGGCGAGGTCATCAATCAGAGCCAGCTCGTGACCTATCTCGAGCAGACCAAGACGATGGATCCGGAGCCCGAGCTGCAGTTCGAACCGGAAGGGCAGACCAGCTACGAGCTGTCGGCCAACGTCCTGCGCATCATCAAGGGCACGGGCGTGACCAAGTTCGGCTTCGTCGGCAACGAACAGTACCGCGTGTTCGGCAAGTCGCCGAATGCCCCCGCAGCGGGCGGCTCGCAGTAAGCGAAAACCGGCACAAACGACCAATGAGGGGGCGGAGCGATCCGCCCCCTTTTTTGTTGCGAAACGCTTGCCCCACTCCTTGGCTCGCCCCCGAACATGGCTATTGCCGGCCCGCCCTCGTATGTTATGTTATTGTGTATCTAATGGGGAGAGAGGCTATGAGACGACGCAGGCTCCATTTCACGCGACTGCCGAAAGCCACCACGGGGGAAATGAACATGACCCCGCTGATTGATGTCCTGCTCGTGCTGCTGGTGATGATGATTCTCAGCGTTCCCGTCATGACCCATTCGGTCCAGGTCGACCTTCCCGGTCCGGGCAGGGCCATTTTGCCGCTCGCGGATCGCAACGCGGTCTTCATCGACGAGGCCGACCGGCTATACTGGAACGGAACCCCGGTCGACCGGGAGACACTACGCGGCCAGTTGACGGCGCTTGCAGCCCAGGCCGATCGCGCCGAGTTACGCTTTCAGCCCGCCGCGGGTGCCAGTTACGACCGGTCGGCCAAGACAATCGCCCTGATCAGGGAAGCAGGTGTCGAGCGCTTCGGCTTCGTCGGCAACGAGCAATACGCAAGCTTCGGCAAATAGGGGATCAGCCGGGCAAGCTATCCAGCCGCATCGCCGCACTGGCCAGGCTTTCGGCTTCCAGCAACAGTTCGTCGTCGACCGACCCTTGCGGCATGCTTTCGCGGCCGATCATGACCATGACGGGCACCGCCAAGGGGCTGACGCGGTCCAGCACAACGTGCTCGAGCTGGTCGGCGGAGCGTTCGAGCAGGTCCTGCAACCGCCCGATGTCCGTCAGCCGCTCGCGCGCATCGGCCCAGGCCGCTTCGAGCAGAACGTGGTCGGGCTCGTACTTGCGGAGCACATCGTAGATGAGGTCGGTCGAGAAGGTGACCTGCCGCCCGCTCTTGCGCTTGCCCGGCTGCTGGCGCTCGACCAGCCCGCCGATTACCGCCACTTCCCGGAACGCCCGTTTTAGCAGGTAGCTTTCCTGAACCCACTCGACGAATTCATGCGCGAGGATATCCGGCGATAGCAGCGGCGCCGGATCGGTCACCGGGCGGAGGCCCCAGACCGCCAACGAATAGTCGTTGGCCACGAACCCGCCCGGCATCAACCCCTGCACCTCCATCCGCTGGGTGATGAGCATGCCGAGGGACTGGTTCGCGTTCCAGCCGGTGAAGGTGTAATAGACCGTGTAATGCTTCTTCGCATGGGGGAAGCTCTCGACCAGCAACTTGTCCGGGCCAGGCATCCTGCTGCGCCAGTCCTGCACTTCCAGCCATTCGCGCACATCGTCGGGAAACCGAGCCCAGCCCGCCCGGTCGACCAGCATCGCGCGCACCCGGTCGGCAAGATGGGTCGTCAGCGGCATGCGCGCGCCGCCATAGCTCGGGATCATCGCCGACTTCGCAGTCGCCCGGACGACGATCTCCATGTCTCGAAGCTGTTCGACCTCCAGCGCCTGCCCCGCGAAAGCGAAGGTGTCGCCGGGGCGCAAGGATGCGGCAAACCGTTCTTCTACCTTCCCCAGCGAGCGGCCATTGCGAAACCGCACTTCGAGCATTTCGGAATCGATGATGATGCCCGCATTGAGCCGGTGTTTCGCCGCCATTTCCGGATGGGCGAGCCGCCAGACGCCTGCCCTGTCGCGCACGATCCGGCGAAATTTGTCGTAGGCTTTCAGCGCGTAGCCGCCGGTGGCAACGAAGTTCAGCACGCGCTCCCAAACGGTCTCGTCGACCCAGGCATAGGATAGCGAGGAGCGGATTTCCCCTAGCAGTTCGGCTTCCGCAAAGGGCGCGGCGCAGGCGCAGGCCATGACGTGCTGGGCCAGAACGTCGAGCCCGCCGGGGCGGAACTCCTCCCCGTCGCGCTGGCCTTCGTCGACCGCATCCTTGGCCGCCTGCGCCTCGAGGAACTCGAAGCGGTTACCGGGGACCAGCAGGGCCCTGCTCGGCTGGTCGAGCCGATGATTGGCGCGCCCGATCCGCTGGAGCAGGCGGGACGATCCCTTTGGCGCCCCCATCTGGACCACGCAGTCGATATCTCCCCAGTCAACGCCGAGGTCGAGGCTGGCCGTCGCCACCAATGCGCGCAGTTCGCCCCGCGCCATCGCCCCTTCGACCTTGCGCCGCGCCTCCTTGCTGAGCGAGCCGTGATGGACGCCGATCGGCAGCAGGTCGTCGTTGATGTCCCACAGTTGCTGGAACAGGAACTCCGCAAGGAAGCGGGTGTTGGTGAACACCAGCGTCGTCCGGTTCTGGCGGATTGTTTCGTAGACTTGCGGCACGGCCCAGGTACCCGCATGTCCGCCCCAGGGAACACGCTCCTCCTCTGGCAGCAGGATCTCGACCTCGGCCGGAGCGCCGGCCTCGCCTTCTACCAGTACGACGGTGTCGATTTCCCCCCACGGCGCCAGCCATTCGCGAAAGCCCTCGGGATTGGCCAGCGTCGCCGACAGGGCGACACGCTGGAGCGAGGGCGCAATCGCCTGCAGGCGAGCCAGGCTGAGCGCCAGCAGGTCGCCGCGCTTGCCGGTGGCAAAGGCGTGCACCTCGTCGATCACGATCCGCCGGAGCCCCGCGAAGAGTTCGAAACTGTCGGGGTAACTCAGCAGCAACGACAGGCTTTCCGGTGTCGTCAGCAAGACATGCGGCGGCTTTTCACGCTGGCGCCGCTTACGGTCCGACGGTGTATCGCCGCTGCGGGTCTCGATCCGGATCGGCAGGCCCATTTCCTCGACGGGGGTGAGGAGATTGCGCTGCACATCATGCGCCAGCGCCTTCAGCGGCGACACGTAGAGCGTGTGGAGCCCATCGGGCGGAGCACTCCCCGCCAACCGCGAAGGGCAGAACTCGGCCAGCGTCGGGAGGAAGCCACCGAGGGTCTTGCCGGCGCCGGTATCCGCCACCAGCAGCGCGTGCCGCCCGCTGTCGGAAGCCGCGAGCATTTCCGCCTGGTGCCGCCGCACGCGCCAGCCGCGACCGGCGAACCAGGCATCGATTTCCGGCGGAACGGCGTCGATCATGCCGCGTCAACGCACGACCGGCCTCGACGGGACCAGCCGTACCCGCCCGTCATGCCACAACCGTCAGTGGACGTGATCCTCGTCTGCCGCGGCAGAGGGCGTGGTTGCGGCCTCAGCGGTCCAGCCTTCCTGGGCGGCCAGGGCCTCTTCGATCTCGGCTGCGGTAAGCCCGGTCAGGGCGGTGATGCGCGCGCGTTCCGCAGCGGTCAGCTCGGCATATCCGCGGACCGGCGGCAAGTCGGCGGTTGCGGCCTTGACCCTCTCCTCCATCTGCGAAATCGGCCCCATCATCGCCGGCATGGCTTCGAAAGTGGCTGCCATGACGCGCGGGTCGCTCGCCATGGTGAAGGACTTGCGGGCGTAGGTCGCACCGCTGGGGGTGGAGAAGAAGGCGTCGATATCGGAAAGTTCGGCGGCGGTGAAATTGATCGCGTAGAGTTCCGCCATGGCCTTGCGCATCGGCGGTTCCATCGCGTTCATCATCGTGGCCATCATTTCCGGCATCAGCGCCATTTCGCGCGCCTCGCGCTCTTCGAAGGCAGGATCAAGCATGTCGGCGATTTCCTTCGCCTGCTCTTCGGTCAGCTCCAGGTCGCCTTCCTCATAGCCGATGCCCTGCGCCGCGCGCGTGGCTGCCGAGGTTTTGGGCAGGTCGCCCAATGGCTTGATGAACTTGTCGAACATCGACCCCATCATCTCGGCCATGGCGCCTTCGGGGATCAGCTTGGCGATGATCGCATTGGCTTGCGGCAAACGCGCTTCCTGGTCGGCCGTCAACGGTTCGACGGCGAACAGGCCGCCCAGCATCGCGAAGGGATCGAGCTCTTCCGCTGCCGGGGCCGGTTCGGCCGATTGCTGGTGCGACGCCGATGTTTCTTGCTGGGCCAGTGCCGGCACAGCCGCTGTCGTCGCGAGCAGCGCTAGTGGCGCCAACAGTGTGTTGCGAACCATGATCATTTCCTCCCAAGCATGGTGGTGACTTAGTGCCCCGCCTGTTCGCCGCGTTCCAGCCCCGATTGCGCCAGCTGATCGTCGATCTGGCCAAGCAGCCGATCGACCGCTTCATCGCTATCGCCTTCGGCACGGGCGACAAGCACGTCCTGCGTATTCGACGCGCGCAGCAGCCACCAGCCGTCCGGCGTCGACACGCGCACGCCGTCGGTCGCATCGACATCCGCGCCTGCCGCAGCAAGGCGCGCCTTGACCTCGTCGATCACGGCGAACTTGCGGCTCTCGTCGACCTGGAAGCGGAGTTCCGGCGTGTTGACCATCGGCGGCATGGCACCGCGAAGGTCGGTCACCGAACGTCCGAGCCGCACGCTGGCCGCCACCAGGCGCAGCGCGGCATAGAGCGCATCGTCATAACCGTAGTAGGTATCGGCGAAGAATACATGGCCGCTCATTTCGCCGGCCAGCGGGCTGCCAGTTTCCTTCATTTTGGATTTAATCAGCGAATGGCCGGTCTTCCACATCAGCGGCTCGCCACCATGCGCCGCGACGTGATCGAACAGTGCGCGGCTGGCCTTCACATCGGCGATGATCGTCGCGCCGGGCCGATCGCGCAGCAGGTCCTCGGCGTAGATCATCAGCAACTGGTCACCCCAAACCACGCGGCCCGCCCCGTCGATGGCGCCGATCCGGTCGCCGTCGCCATCGAATGCCACTCCGAAATCGAGGCTCTTCTGTGCGACGGCAGCCTTCAGGTCGGCCAGGTTCTCCTCGACCGTAGGATCCGGGTGATGATTGGGGAAATGGCCATCGACTTCCGTAAACATCAGGTGGTGCTCGCCCGGCAGGCGCGCGGCAAGTTGCTCGAGCACGGGGCCGGCAGCGCCGTTGCCGGCATCCCACGCCATCCGCAGGCTGGAAAGTGCAGCGGGATCGACCCCGTCGAGCGCCCCGAGCAGGCGAGCAACGTAATCCCCCTGAACGTCGCGCGACTGCGCCGTGCCGGCGCCGTCGAGCCAATCGCCTTCCGCAGCGAGCCGCCCGAGGTCCTGGATATCGGCGCCGAAGAACGGGCGCCCCTGGAATACCATCTTGAAGCCGTTGTAATTGGCGGGATTGTGGCTGCCGGTTATCTGAATGCCGCCGTCCACCTCTTCGGCTGAAGCCGCCGCGTAATAGAGCATGGGGGTCGGCCCCATGCCGATCCGCACGACATCGCAGCCGCTGGCGGTCAGCCCTTCGACAAGAGCGTGCTCGAGCATGGGGGAGCTGACCCGCCCGTCATAGCCGACAGCCACTGTACGGCCGCCGGCCCGGCGCAACAGCGTGGCGAAGCTGCGGCCGATGGCGCGTGCGTCGTCGGCCGACAGGGTTTCGCCGATGATCCCGCGGATGTCGTATTCGCGCAGGATCGTGGGGTGGAAGGCATGTTTCATTGCGGGGGAACCTCTTTCGGCAATTCGTCGAGCAGCAGGTCGCGCGCGGCATTGGCCTCGTGCACCTGCTCGTTGCTGCCGCCGCGATCCGGGTGGACCATGGCGACGAGCCGCTTGTGGGCGGCAATTATGTCAGAACGACTGGCATTTTGCGGAACCGCCAGCAAGCGTCTTGCGCGAAACACCGCATCGGCACGGGTCGAGCGGCCCTTGGCAAGATATTGCCACGGCCATTTGCCGAGCGCCCAGCGGCACAACAGCGACAGCAGTGCGGCGATTACGAGAAAGCGCACCATCGATCGGTCAGGCGAGCTCGAGGCTCGGCTGGGCGTCGGCGGGCATTGGCAGGTTGAGCCCCATGACGAGCTGTCGCAGTTCCTGCCGCGCGACGAGGTGGCTGGTGCCGAGATCGCCCAGGTGACCCTTGTCGAGCAGCGTCAGGCCGGATGGGAAAAGCTCGCGGTAGATCACGCGTTCGGACAGGCCGGCTGTGACGCGAAACCCGACCCGCTTCGACAGTTCGGTCAAGGCGCGCTCGATACGCTGCATGTTGCGCGCCTCGGTGTAACCGGTGCGATTGCGCACCACGACCCAGTCCATTTCGCGCCGCTGCTGTTCGACCGTCGCCTTGCTGCGCTTCAGCCGCGCTTCCCAGATGAGTTCGGCGTAGAAGCTGAGCCGTCGGACCTTGAAGGTTTCGGCATCGACCTGGCCGATCAGGTCGAAATCGACGAAACTGTCGTTCAAGGGAGTCACCAGCGTGTCCGCCTCGGTCGCGGCGTGGCGCGCCAGGGGATCGTCGCGTCCCGGGGTGTCGAAAATGAGGAAGTCCGCATCCTGGCCGAGCTTGGACGCCAGTGCCTCCAGCCGCTGCACATTGTTGTCGGCAAAAACCTCGCATCGCGCGCCGGAGAGCGAGACCTTGCGGCGCGCCTCCGTCTCGACCCGGTTCTCGAAATAGCGGTGCATGGTGCGCTGGCGGTGATCGAGGTCGATCGCCGCCACCCGCGCGCCCTTGTAGGCCAGGGCCACGGCGACATGGACCGCCGTGGTCGATTTGCCCGTTCCGCCCTTCTCGTTGGCGAAAACGATACGATGCGGGCGGTGGGTGGTCACGCAAGGGGCCTTTCGGGGTCATTCCGGTCGCGCTAGGGCGAGCCGTCAGTTTCTGGCGCGAAACATACGGGAGGGCCGCAGGCCGTGCAAACCATTGATCGGCTGGATGTGTTGAGAAACGCCGTCTCCATGCTCAGGGAAGGTGGCCGAACGATCGCATTGGTGCCGACCATGGGTGCACTGCACGAAGGGCACCTGACCCTGGTGCGCGAGGCCCGCAGGCACGCCGATCACGTCGTCGTCTCGATCTTCGTCAACCCGACCCAGTTCGGTCCCAACGAGGATCTCGACGCCTATCCGCGGCAAATGGCCGAAGACAGCGCCATGCTGGAGGCCGAAGGCGTTGCCGTGCTATGGGCTCCAACGGTCGGCGAAGTCTATCCGCAGGGCTTTGCGACCAGCATCTCCGTCAAGGGTGTCAGCGACGATTTCTGCGGCGCGGCGCGGCCGGGGCATTTCGACGGTGTGGCGACCGTGGTGTGCAAGCTTTTCCATCACGTCCTGCCCGACATGGCATTCTTCGGCGAGAAGGATTTCCAGCAGCTGGCGGTGATCCGCGCCATGGCGCGCGATCTCGACCTGACCCAACCGCATGTCGCCGCCATCCACGGTGTGCCGACGGTTCGCGAGGCGGATGGCCTCGCCATGTCGAGCCGCAACCGCTACCTTTCGGCCGCGAACCGCGCCGCCGCCGCGGTCCTGCCGCGGGCGATGCGCGAGGCGGTCGGCGCGATCGAGAACGGCGGCGCAGTCGCGCCGACCCTGGCTTCGTTCGAAGGCGCGCTGCTGCAGGCCGGTTTCGACAGTGTCGATTACGCCGCGCTGGCCGACCCGGTCACCTTGGAGCGGATCGAGGTTTTGGGCCACGCCCCTTCGCGCCTCCTGGTCGCTGCGCGTATCGGTGGAACCCGGTTGATCGACAATATGGCGGTGGGCTGAGCCACATACGAGCGCAGGTCGCAAGCGCGACCGCGCGCCCGCAGCGAAGTGCCCGCAGTGAAGTGCTCGCAGCGAAGTGGTCGTCAGATCGCGACTGCGAGGAAAGCCGAGTGAGCGGATGCGAACGCCGGCGCTTGAGGCCAAACAAGAAATCCAATCCTCTTCGGAGGATTGGAGCGGGTAAGGGGAATCGAACCCCTCTAGCTAGCTTGGAAGGCTAGAGCATTACCACTATGCTATACCCGCGCTCCCGGCAGGTGCCGATGCGGCTTCCCTTTCGGCAAATCAAGCGGTTTCGTCAATATCGCAATGCGATGCCAATATAAGCCGCTTTGCATTTGCAGACTCGTTTTTTGTTTGTGAAAGACCATGCAATAGTTAGCTAGGCTTCGATGATGGCAACCCGGCTTACCCATTTGCAGCGGCTCGAGGCCGAAAGCATTCACATCATGCGCGAAGTGGTGGCCGAAGCCGCGCGCCCGGTGATGCTCTATTCGATCGGCAAGGACAGCGCGGTTATGCTGCATCTGGCCAAGAAGGCGTTCTATCCCGCGCCGCCGCCCTTCCCCCTGCTCCATGTCGATACGACCTGGAAGTTCCGGGACATGTATGCCCTGCGCGAAAAGAGCGCTGCGGATGCCGGGATGGAGCTGCTGGTATGGCAGAACCCCGAAGCAGGTGAACGAGGGGTCAACCCGTTCGACCACGGCCCGCTGCACACCGACATGTGGAAGACCGAAGGGCTGAAGCAGGCCCTCGACCATTACGGCTTCGATGCGGCCTTCGGCGGCGCGCGCCGCGACGAGGAGAAGAGCCGGGCCAAGGAGCGCGTGTTTTCCTTCCGCAGCACCACCCATGGCTGGGACCCGAAGAACCAGCGGCCCGAGCTGTGGAACCTCTACAATGCCCGCAAGGCCAAGGGCGAGAGCATCCGCGTGTTTCCTCTCTCCAACTGGACCGAGCTCGACATCTGGCAATACATCATGGCCGAGAACATCGAGATCGTCCCGCTCTATCTCGCCGCCCCGCGGCCGACCTACGAGTACGAAGGCGGGCTGTTCATGGCCGACGACATCGAGCGGCTGGAACGGGTCATGGGCAAGCGCCCTGAAATCGTCACCCGCTCCGTCCGGTTCCGCACACTCGGATGCTTCCCGCTCTCTGGGGCCGTCGAGAGCGAGGCGGCAACCCTGGCCGAGGTCGTGCAGGAAATGCTGCTCACTACCACCAGCGAGCGACAGGGCCGCGTGATCGACCGCGATGCGGGCGACGGGTCGATGGAGAAAAAGAAGCAGGAGGGCTATTTCTGATGGATCGCTCCTCCTCCTACGAAACCGACGCGCTGATTGCCGAGGATATCGACGCCTATCTCGACCGCCACCAGAACAAGGAGCTGCTCCGGTTCATAACCTGCGGCAGCGTCGACGATGGCAAGTCGACCCTGATCGGGCGGCTGCTCTACGATTCCAAGATGATTTTCGAGGACCAACTGGCCGCGCTCGAAAGCGACAGCAGGAAGGTCGGGACACAGGGCGGCGAGATCGATTTCGCCCTGCTCGTCGACGGCCTCGCCGCTGAGCGCGAGCAGGGCATCACGATCGATGTCGCCTACCGCTTTTTCGCGACCGAGAAGCGCAAGTTCATCGTCGCCGACTGCCCGGGTCACGAACAATACACCCGCAACATGGTCACCGGAGCGTCCACGGCGGATGTGGCCGTGATCCTGATCGATGCGCGCAAGGGCGTGCTGGTCCAGACCAAGCGCCACAGCACCATCGCCAAGCTGCTGGGCATCCGGCACCTCGTGCTGGCCGTGAACAAGATGGACCTGGTGGACTACAGCCAGGACGTGTTCGAACGGATCGTTGCCGACTACCGTGCATTTGCCGAGGATGCGGGCATCGCCGGGTTCACCGCGATGCCGATCTCGGGCTTCAGGGGCGACAACATCACGGCCGCGCCTTCCGGCGCCACGCCCTGGTATGCCGGGCCGAGCCTGATCGAGTATCTCGAGACGGTCGCGATCGGCAACGATGCGCAGCAGGAAACCGCCTTCCGCATGCCGGTGCAGTGGGTCAACCGGCCCAATCTCGACTTCAGGGGCTTTGCCGGCCTGATAAGTGCAGGGACGATCCGGCGCGGCGATCCGGTACGCATTGTCCCTTCGGGCAAGACCAGCACGGTCGCATCGATCGTGACCTACGGGGGCGAGTTCGAACAGGCCGTGGCCGGTCAATCGGTCACGCTGACCTTGGCCGACGAGGTCGACTGTTCGCGCGGCGACGTGATTGCGGCGGCCGGCGACCCGCCGCAGGTGTCCGACCAGTTCGAGGCGACGCTGGTGTGGATGGGCGAAGAGGCCTTGAAGCCCGGGCGCGCCTACTGGCTCAAGCTGGCGACGCAGACGGTATCGGCGACGGTGCAGGTCCCCAAGTACGAGCTCAACGTCAACACGCTGGAAAAGCTGGCGGCGAAGACCTTGGCGCTCAATGCCATCGGCGTTGCCGAACTGCGCACTGACCGGCCAATCGTCTTCGAACCCTATGCCGACAGCCGCACGCTGGGCGGTTTCATCCTCATCGACAAGCTGAGCAATGCGACGGTCGCCGCCGGCATGCTCAATTTCAGCCTGCGCCGGGCAGACAATGTCCACTGGCAGCCGACCACCATCACGCGCGAGGACCGCGCCGGGATGAAGAATCAGCAGCCACGCCTGCTTTGGTTCACCGGCCTCAGCGGGTCGGGCAAGTCGACCATTGCGAACGCGGTCGAGGCGCGCCTGGCGCTGATGAACCGGCACACCTTCCTGCTCGACGGAGACAACGTGCGCCACGGGCTCAACAAGGACCTGGGCTTCACCGAAACCGACCGGATCGAGAATATCCGCCGGATCGGGGAAGTGGCCAAGCTGATGGTCGATGCCGGACTGATCGTGCTGACCGCCTTCATCAGTCCGTTCCGGGCGGAGCGGCGCATGGTGCGCGAGATGCTGCCTGAAGGCGAGTTCATCGAGATCTTTGTCGATACGCCTCTGGCAGTGGCCGAGGAACGCGACGTGAAGGGCCTCTACAAGAAGGCACGCGAAGGGCAGCTCAAGAACTTCACCGGCATCGACAGCCCCTACGAGGAGCCGGAGGCGCCCGAAATCCGCGTCAACACCGTCGAGATGACCGTGGACGAGGCAGCCGATTACATCATCGCCCGGATCATGCCGCTCAAATGAGCAGGACGGACGCCGAACTGGCAGCCGAGCTCGCCGCAAGGGCAGGGGCGCTGCTGCTCGATATGCAGGCGAACTCGGGCCTGACAGGCAAGGCGCTCGGCGATGCGGCCGATGCGGCGGCAAACCGCTTGCTGGTCGAGGCCATCCGGGCCGAGCGGCCGGGCGACGGCCTGCTGTCGGAGGAAAGCCGCGACACCGCCGAACGCCTCGGCAAGCGGCGGGTCTGGATCATCGATCCGCTCGACGGCACCCGCGAATATGGCGAGGGGCGGAGCGACTGGGCCGTCCATGTCGGGCTGGCGATAGAAGGTGCCGCGCACACCGGCGCGGTAGCCCTGCCCGGTCTCGATGGCGGAGTGGTGCTGCGTTCGGATCATCCCGCGCCCTTGGCGGCGATGCCGGAACGCCCGCGCATGCTGGTCAGCCGCACGCGCCCAGCGGCCGAGGCACTGGCCGTCGCCAAAAACATCGGTGCCGAGCTGGTCGCCATGGGCTCTGCCGGGGCCAAGGCGATGGCGGTGGTGCGCGGAGAGGCCGAGATCTACCTCCATTCCGGTGGGCAGTATGAATGGGACAATTGTGCGCCCGTTGCGGTGGCACAGGCGCATGGGCTCCATTGTTCGCGCATTGACGGCGCGCCCTTGGCCTACAACCGAAGCGACACCTACCTGCCCGACCTGCTGATCTGCCGTCCCGAATTGACCCGGAGCGTTTTCGAGGCGCTTGCCGGCTGAACCGGACAAGGCGCAAAGGTCAGTGGCCGTCGAAGGCCATCAAGGCTTCGACAGCGATGCCCGCGTTCCGCAGCTTCTGTGCACCGCCCAATTCGGGCAGGTCGATCACGAAGAGCGCCTGGTCGACAATCGCCCCCGCCCGGCGAAGCAATTCCGCGGCCGCCAGTGCCGTGCCGCCCGTGGCGATGAGGTCATCGACGATCACCACCCGCTGCCCGCCCGTTATCGCCGACGGATCGATCTCCAGCCGGTCGCTGCCATATTCCAGCGCATAGTCGATCCCGATCGTGGCGACGGGCAGCTTGCCGGGCTTGCGGACGGGCACGAAGCCGATGCCAAGTTCCACGGCGACCCCCGTCCCGAAGATGAAACCGCGTGCCTCCATCCCCGCAATCGCCTGCGCCCCGGCCGACTGGGCCGCTGCGGCGAGGTGTCGCATGGTCGCCGCCAGCCCATCTCCGTGGCCTAGCAGCGTCGTGATGTCGCGGAACTGGATTCCTGGCGCAGGAAAGTCCGGCACGGTACGGATCAGGGATTTCAGCGCTTCGGGGGTCATGCTCGCTCCGTCGGAAACGAAAGCGCCCCTCGCATCGGCTGATGGAGGGGCGCTTCGAACTCGGATGGTCAAACCGATGAGGGCCTACTTGGCCTTCTTCGGTTTCACCGCGGCCCAAATCTGCTGCTTCGACAGATAGGCCAGGATAGTCGCGAAGAGCAGGAAGCCGAGTACGGCCCAGCCGGTCTGCTTGCGCTTCACCATGGTCGGTTCCGCAGTCCAGGTCAGGAACGCGGCAACGTCCTGCGACATCTGGTCGACCGTCGCCTTGGTGCCGTCGTCGTAGGTCACCTGGCCCTCGATGGCCAGCGGTGCCGCCATGGCGAGGTTGAGGTTGGGGAAATAGGGATTGTAGCTCAGCCCCGGCGGGGTTTCGAAGTCGGGGAACTTCTTCATCAGTTCAGCCGACGGTTCGCCATAGCCGGTCAGCAGCGAATAGACGTAGTTGGTGCCGTCCTTGCGCGCCTTGGTCATCAGCGAGAGGTCGGGCGGAACGGCGTTGTTGTTCGCCGCACGCGCCGCCACATCGTTAGGATAGGGCGAGGGGAAGTGATCGGTCGGCAGGCCCGGGCGGGTCGTTGCCTCGCCGGTTACCGGATCGATGCCGGGGACCTGCTTGGAAGCGGCAAAGGCCTTGATCTGGCCTTCGTTGTAGCCGAGCGCCGCCAGATTGCGGAAAGCGACGTACTTCAGGCTGTGGCAGGCCGCGCAGACCTCGTTGTATACCTTGAAGCCGCGCTGCAGCTGCGCCTGGTCCCACTTGCCCAACGGGCCTTCGAAAGAGAAACCGCCGGCAGGCGCCTTCGGCTTCTGGTAGAAGTAATAGGACGCGTCGTGTTCCACCTCTTCGGTGGCGAAGGTGTAGGCTCCGACGGCAAAGGCGGTCATCACGACGAGCGTGAAAACGAGCCCGGCGGCGATGGAGAAAAGGCGGATCATAGTCTGGTCTTTCCTATGCGCTTCAGGCCGCAGGCACTTTGTTCTCGCCGAGCACGGCATCCTTGTCCTGCCCGAGAACCGCTTCGGTAATCGAGTAGGGCAGCGGTTCGGGCTTCTCGATCGAGGAGACGATCGGGATGATGACGAGGAAGTGGATGAAGTAGTACGCCGTCGCCAGCTGGCTGAGCATGATATAGGGTTCTTCGGCATGCGCGCCGCCGCAGTAGAACAGCACGGCCATGCACGGGATCAGGCCGAACCAGAAGAACTTGCGGAACAGCGGGCGATAGTGGCCGCTGCGCACGGGCGAACGGTCGAGCCAGGGCAGCAGGAACCACAGCAGGATCGAGCTGAACATCGCCAGCACGCCCCACAGCTTGGCCGGCAAGATGAAGTCGAACGTGAAGGCCCGAAGGATCGCGTAGAACGGGTAGAAATACCATTCGGGCACGATCAGCGCCGGTGTCGAGAGCGGGTTCGCCTCGATGTAGTTCTCCGGGTGACCCAGCGTGTTCGGGATGAAGAACACGAAGGTTGCGAAAATCAGCAGGAAGACGCCGAGGCCGAAACCGTCCTTCGCCGTGTAGTACGGATGGAACGGCACGGTGTCGCTCTCGCTCTTCACCTCGACGCCCGTCGGGTTCGACGAACCCGTCAGGTGGAGCGCCCAGATATGCAGGATCACGACGCCCGCGATCACGAAGGGCAGCAGGAAGTGCAGCGAGAAGAAGCGGTTGAGCGCCGCATCGTCCGGCGCGAAGCCGCCGACCAGCCATACCTGCAGCGGTTCGCCGACAAGCGGGATGGCGCCGAACAGGCCGGTGATGACCTTCGCGCCCCAGAAGCTCATCTGCCCCCAAGGCAGGACATAGCCCATGAAGGCGGTGGCCATGGTCAGCAGGAAGATGACCACGCCGAGCAGCCAGATCATCTCGCGCGGGGCCTTGTACGAGCTGTAGAACAGCCCGCGGAAGATATGGATGTAGAGCACCATGAAGAAGAAGCTGGCGCCGTTGGCGTGCATGTAGCGCAGCATCCAGCCCCAGTTGACGTCGCGCATGATGTGCTCGACCTTGCCGAAAGCGACCGTCGCATCGGCGGCATAATGCATCGCCAGCACCACGCCGGTGATGATCTGCATCACCAGGCAGAACCCGGCGAGCACGCCGAAATTCCAGAAATAGCTGAGGTTGCGCGGCACCGGATAACCCGCACCCACGGCGTTGTAGACGAGACGCGGAAGCGGAAGCTTCTCGTCGATCCACTGCATGGCCGGCGAGGTCGGGGTGTATTGCTTGGCCCAGGGAAAGCTCATGGCTCTGTCTTTCGTCCTTCCTAGCCGACGGTGATCTTGGCGCCGTCGGGCGAGAATTCATATTCCGGCACGTCGAGGTTGGTCGGTGCCGGGCCTTTGCGGATGCGCCCTGCGGTATCGTAGTGCGAACCGTGACAGGGGCAGAAGTAGCCGCCGTATTCCCCCTTGTTTTCGCCTTCGGCTGCGCCCAGCGGCACGCAGCCGAGATGGGTGCAGACGCCCATGGTGACGAGCAGGTCGTTGTGACCTTCCTTGGTCCGTTCGGCCAGGGTCTGCGCATCGCGCAGCTCGCCGAGCGGGACCGCATTGGCTTCCTGCAT
This sequence comes from Parerythrobacter aurantius, assembly GCF_045291475.1. Classification (NCBI taxonomy): domain Bacteria; kingdom Pseudomonadati; phylum Pseudomonadota; class Alphaproteobacteria; order Sphingomonadales; family Erythrobacteraceae; genus Parerythrobacter; species Parerythrobacter aurantius. The sequence continues at coordinate 1,367,863 of NZ_CP147985.1, read as the reverse complement.
TTCCTGCGCGGTCAGGCGGCGGACGAACAGCGGCTGCTTGCGGAAGACCGCCTTGATCGCCTGTCCGGGCTGGATTGCCGAAACGTCGAGTTCGGTCGAGCTTTCCGCGAGAACGTCGGCCGAAGGCGCCATCTGGCTGACCAGCGGATAGACCACGGCAAGGCCGCCGACGCCGGCGGCGCTGATCGCGGCGATGTGGATGAAGTCGCGGCGGTCGACGCCGCCATCGCTTGGATCGGTTACGACATCCGCCACGGCGGTGCCCGAATTGTCAGCCATCTTTCCTGCCTTGCCAATCACCGCGCCATCGGGCGCGGCAAAGTTCAGAATATTGCCAGGAACTGGTGCGAAAGCGTCCGGGAAACGGCCCCTTCGCATTCCCCCGTCGCCGGGGCCTGCGCCTGTTTGGGCGCGCTCCTAGCCCGATTGGTCGCTTATGCCAATGGCCTTTTGGGCAGGGGATGTGCAGATTCGTGCAACTGCCGCAGGGGCCGCTAGGCCCGCCCGATAAACGAGGCCTGTCGTCCGTAGGTAGCCTCGCCCCGATGGGTGGCGCGACGGTAGGAAAAATATCGGTCTTCGAGCGTATAGGTGTCGAGGCCGAGCCGATCGATACCGCCAACGCCGCATGCCGCAAGCCGGCTGGCGACATAGGTTTCGAGGTCGAATTGCCATCGCCCCTCGCGCCCTTGCGCGAAGAAGCCTGTCTCTCCCTCGGTGAAGTGCGCGCGGAAGGGTGCATCGACCTCATAGCTCGGCTGCGCGATGCAGGGTCCGACGGCGGCCACGATTCGGCCAGCCTGGGCACCGAGCGATTCCATCGCTTCGACCGTGGCCTCGATCACCCCGCCCTGCGCCCCGCGCCAGCCGGCATGGGCGGCGGCGACAACACCCGCCTCGTGGTCCGTCAGCAGGATCGGTGCGCAGTCGGCAGTGACCACGCCGAGCAGCAGGCCGGGACGATCCGTCACCACGGCGTCGGCGCGCGGACGGTCCTCGTGGCTCCAGGCCTTCTCTACCACGACCGCGTCGGGCGAATGAACCTGGTAGGGCATCGCCAGCGCCGCGCCGGGCAGGATCGCGCCAACCGCACGGCGGCGATTCTCGGCGACATGCTCCGGATCGTCCTCCGCGCCGAAGCCCATCTGCAGGCCGGCGACCTCGCCCGTGCTAACGCCGCCCGCCCGGCCGAGGAAGCCGTGCGGGACGCCTTCGAGGAGGGCCGATCGCGTGATGTCGAGCCCGTCAGCCAAGGCTGCGGCTGACCTGCTCGAACGTGTCGCGCGAGAGCTTGGGCGCCTGCGCGATCCGCTCCAGCTCGGCGCGCATGAGCGCCGCCCGGCCCGGCTCGACCCGCCGCCAGCGACCGAGCGCCGGAGCGAAGCGCGCCGCCGTCTGCGGGTTGATCGGATCAAGCGCGAGTATGAGGTCGGCGACCATCCGGTAGCCTTCGCCATCGGCGGCATGGAATGCCCCGGGATTGCCGGCAAAGGCCATATAGAGCGACCGCACGCGGTTGGGATTGCGCAGGGTAAAGTCGGGGTGCTTCGCCAAAGCCTTCACATGATCGAGCGCATGGGGGTGGAGCGACAATGCCTGCAAGGTGAACCATTTGTCGATCACCAGCTCATTGCCTTCATACCGGTTGTAGAAGGCAATCAGCGCATTGGTCCGCTCGATCCCGTCGAGCCCGCAAAGCACCATCAGCGCGCCCTGGCGGTCGGTCATGTTGTCCGCCGCTTCGAACTGGGCCCAGGCACGCGTGACGGTGGCGGCCGGATCGCCCGCCGCGAGATAGACCAGCGCCTGTGTCTTGACCTTGCGCGCGCCGCGGGCGGCACCGTCGAGGCTGTAGGGAACCGTCGGAACGCGGTCATGCAGCGCTTCGAGTTCACCCTTGAAGCGGGCACCCAGCCAGGCCTTCAGCGCCTCTCGCTCCTCGTGGATGCGGCCAGGATCGGCGACCAGCATCTGCTCCATCAGATATGTCTGGCTCGGCAGCATCATCAGCTCGCCGCGCATCGAATCGTCCAGCGCGGCATCGGTCAGGATGGCGCCGAAGGCCTCGGCAATGGCGTCCTGCCCAGCCGCCTGTTCGGCCTCGGACAGGCCATCGCCCAGCACGGCGACGAGATGGCCGACGACCAGTTCCTGCATCGCTTCGTAGCGGGCGAAGCTGTCGTCATCGCGCGCGGCGAGGAAGACGAGGTCCTCGCGCGGAACATGCCGCTCGATTGCGACGGGGGCGGTGAAGCCGCGGTTGATCGACAGCACCGGCGGGGCCGAGAAACCCTCGAACGGGAGTACCTTCTCGGCGCTGTCGAGGATGACCAGCTGCTCGCCGGAATGGCTACCGCTCTCGCGATCGAACAGCGCGATCTTGAGCGGGATCGGCATCGGCAGCTTGGCCGGCTGGCCCGGGGTCGGCGGGACGGTCTGCTTCAGGGTCAGCGTCGCGGTGTCGCCCTCATGCGTCAGCGCGACGTCGACTTTCGGAGTCCCGGCCTGCGAATACCAAAGACGGAATTTCTCGAGGTCCAGCCCCGCCCCGTCTTCCATCGCCTTGACGAAATCCTCGCAGGTCGCGGCCTCGCCATCGTGGCGCTCGAAATAGAGGTCGGTGCCCTGGCGGAAAGCCTCTGGCCCCGCCATGACCCGCATCATGCGGATGACTTCGGCGCCCTTGTTGTAGACCGTGGCGGTGTAGAAATTGCTGATCTCGCGGTAGCTGTCAGGCCGGATCGGATGCGCCAGCGGCCCCGAATCCTCGGGGAACTGGGCGCTGCGGAGAATTCGCACATCCTCGATCCGCTTGACCGCCTCTCCCTGCATGTCCTGGCTGAACAGCTGGTCGCGCAGCACGGTGAACCCTTCCTTGAGGCTCAGCTGGAACCAGTCGCGGCAGGTTATGCGGTTGCCCGACCAGTTGTGGAAGTATTCGTGCGCTATCACGCCCTCGATGGCGTCGAAATCGGCGTCGGTGGCGGTGTCGGGGTCGGCCAGCACGTATTTGGTGTTGAAGACGTTGAGCCCCTTGTTCTCCATCGCCCCCATGTTGAAATCGCTGACCGCGACGATGTTGAACAGGTCGAGGTCGTATTCGCGGCCGAACACCTCTTCGTCCCAGCGCATCGACTTCTTTAGCGATTCCATCGCGTGGTCGGTGCGCGGCAGGTCCGCCTCGCGGACCCAGACGTTGAGCTCCACCTCGCGGCCCGACATGGTCGTGAAGCTGGAGCTATTGGCGACGAGGTCTCCCGCCACCAGCGCGAAGAGGTAGCTCGGCTTGGGCCAGGGATCGTGCCATTCGGCCCAGTGGTCGGCGCCCTCCTCGCCCTCGGCCACCTTGTTGCCGTTGCACAGCAGGATCGGGAATTGCGCCTTGGGCCCGCGCATTCTGACGGTGTAGGTCGACAGTACATCGGGCCGATCCGGGAAAAAGGTGATCCGGCGGAAGCCCTCCGATTCGCACTGGGTGCAGAGCATGCCGTTCGAGGCATAGAGGCCCATCAGCTGGGTGTTGGCGGCAGGATCGATCTGCGTCGCGATTGCGATCTTATGCGCGTCGCCCCGCAGCGGCAGGATCAGGTCGTCGCCGTCCATCGACCAGTCGTTAACCGGCTCGCCATCGACCGTGACCGACAGCGGCGCGAGTCCGTCGCCGTTGAGGCGGATCGTGGGCGAGGCATCGGCCCTGGCGTTGCGCGCGGCCGTCAGCGTTGCGACCACGCGGGTTGCCTCGAGGCCGAGGTCGAAGTCGAGTGTGATCGCCGGCACCAGCCAGGGGAAAGGCTTGTAATCCTCGCGCCGGATCACCGGCGGTTCGTGCGGCGTGGGGGCGGCGTCGGCCATTTCGGGATTGCGGGCGATATCCATGGGTCGCGAGCCTACTCTGTTTTTGCGGGGTTTCTAAGGGGCATGTAGGGGCTAGAACGCAAGCATGAAACAAATGTTCATCTTTGGGCTGGGCTACACGGCCGGGCGCATCGCTGCGGCGCTGGAGCGCGAGGGGTGGCGCGTCGTTTCCACCGGCAGCCGGGGCAGCATCCCTTTCACCGATGGCGCAGCGGTCCGCGAAGCGCTTGCTGCATCGAGCCACGTGCTGTCATCGGTTCCGCCCGGACGCGAGAGCGGGGCCGATCCTGTGCTCGAAACCTATGGCGATGCGCTGGGCCAGGGCTGGCTGGGCTATCTCTCCTCGACCGGCGTCTATGGCGATGCGCAGGGGGCATGGGTGGACGAGGGCACGCCGACCGGCGGCGGTCGCAGCTCGGCGCGGGCGGAGTGCGATGCACTTTGGCTGGAGCGCGGGGCACGGGTGTTCCGCTTGCCGGGCATCTACGGCCCGGGCCGCAGCGCGCTCGACCGGGTGCGGGAAGGCAAGGCGCACCGGATCGACATCCCGGACCAGGTTTTTAGCCGGGTGCATGTGGACGATATTGTCTCCGGCGTTATGGCGGGCCTCAAAGGTCCGCCGGGTGCCTACAACCTCGCCGACGACCTGCCGTGCAGCCAGAACGCGGTGATCGAGGAAGCCTGCCGCCTTTTGGGAACGGCCCCGCCGCCGTTGCAGAGCATGGCAGTAGCCGACCTCTCCCCCATGGCACGCGGCTTCTATGCCGAGAACCGCCGAGTCGCCAACGGCAAAGCGAAACGGGTGCTGGGGTGGGTACCGACGTATCCTGACTATCGCAGCGGGCTTGCGTCGATGCTCTAGTCGGGGTCGTGCCGGAAGCTGCTGGCCTGGTCGACCTTGATGCCCTTCGCCTTGCGCGAGCTCAGCGCGATGACCATGCCGAGCAGCGCCAGCGCCGCCCCGCCGATGGCGAGGCCGCTCCAGCGGTAATCTTCGAACAGGGTCGACAGCAGCATCGCGACGCAAACGGTGACGAGCGAGTTGTAGGCGGTCTTGCCAGCCCCAATCTCGCGCACAAGGTTGTAGTGCAGCGGGAAGGTCACCACCGAACCGATGATGGCGAGGTAGGCGGTCCCGGCCCAGAAATGCCAGTCCTGCGGGAAGGGCGGCGGGCCGTAGGCGAGCCAAGCGAAGATCGCATCGGCGATCACGCCATAGACCATGGCCCAGGCCAGCAGGCTGACCATCGGAAGCTTGCGCCCGACATCGTTGGCCTGCACCACATTGGCGAGCGAGGCCGCGAGGATTCCGCCCACCGTCAGGACGATGCCGAGCGCGACATTGTCGCCCATCGGGGCCGAGCGCCATTCGTGCACCAGCAGCAGCACCACGCCGACGATGGCAACCGCGCTGCCCAGCACGAAGCCGCCCTGCACCCGCTCGCCCAGCACCAGCCGCCCGAAGATGGCGTTGGGCACCATCAGCAGCGCGAACATCACGGCGACGATGCCGGAGGTTATGTGCAGCTCGGCATGATAGACGAACAGGAAGTTGCCGCAGAACTGGGCGATGCCGACGCCCACGGCCAGCAACTGGCCTTGCCGGCCCAACCGCAGGCTCTTGCCCGTCGCCACGGCCAGCAGGAACATCGCCGGGGTCGCCAGCGCGAAGCGATAGAAAACGCCCCACGCCGGCGGCACGCCGTCGATCTGCCCGGTGATCACGAACCAGGTCGAACCCCAGATGATGCCGGTCAGCATGAAGGGTACCAGCACCCGCGGGTGCAGCATCGAAGGCGTATCGTGGTTCACAGTCCGGCGATGGCCTTGCCGAGCGTGCGGGTCGCCTCCGGATCGCTGTCCCATGCGGCCACGAAGCGGGCCGCGTCCACGCCCCAGTCGTAGAACTCGAAGCCCTGAATGCGAAGAGTCTCGCGCTCCGCCGGGGTCAGCCGCATGAAGACCTCGTTAGCCTCGACCGGGTGCATCAGCCGCTCGCCCGCCTCCGCGACGATGGCCTGCGCGGCCGCATTGGCCAGCCTCGCATTCTCCAGCCACAGGTCGCCTTCGAGCATCGCCAGCAATTGCGCGGCCATGAAGCGGCCCTTGCTCTGCAGATGCCCGGCGCGCTTGCGGCGATAGCGCACGACATCGGCCAGCGCGGGATCGAAGAAGACGATCGCCTCCGCGCTCATCCCGCCGTTCTTGACACAGCCGAAGCTGAGCGCCTGCGCCGGTCCGACCGCTTCGTCAGGCGAGCAGCCGAGAAAGGCAACGGCATTGGCGAAGCGCGCCCCGTCTACATGGAACCCGAGCCCGCGCGCCTTCGCCAAAGCGCCAATTGCGGCAAGTTCCTCCGGCCGGTAGGCGCGGCCGTATTCGCTCGCCTGCGTGACCGAGATCGCATGCGGCTGGACCTGGTGGACATCGTCGCGGATCGGGTCGATCACGGCGGCAATGTCTGCGGGAGTCAGCTTCGCGCCCTCCCCCTCGGCCAGCATCAGTTTGGCCCCGTGCAAGTAGAAGCCGGGCGCGCCCGCCTCGTCCATCTCGATATGCGCCTCGCGGTGGCACACGACCCCGCCGTGCGGCTGCACCATCGCCGCGAGCGCGAGGCAGTTGGCGGCCGTGCCCGTCGCCACCCAGAGCACCGCCACCTCGCGCCCGAACAGCGCACCGAATGCCTCGTCGAGCCGCCGCGACAGCGCGTCGCCGTCGTAGGGTGTGTCGACCGCGTCGGCGGCGCGCAGCGCGTCCCACACGCGAGGGTGGACTGTGGCCGCATTGTCGGAGAGAAAGCGCATCGGAACGCCCCTAGCGCGGCCAGCGTTGATGGCAAGAAGGAGCATGACCGTGAGCGAAGCCCGTGCCGAAGTAACCATCCGCCACCACGCCCAAGGCCAAGGCGGCAAATATGTCGCCGAGATCGAAGGCAGCCGTTTCACCGGTACGCTCGAATGGGAACCGGCCGATCGACCTGCCGGCGATGTGCGGATTGCCACCCACACGATCGTGCCGCGCGAGATCGGCGGGCGCGGCATCGCACGGCAATTGGTCGAGCGGCTTGTTGCCGATGCCCGGACGCAGGGCTTCGTGATCGTTCCTCAGTGTTCCTATGTCGCCCGGATGTTCGATCGGCATCCGGAATGGGCAACTCTGCGCGGCCGTGTGTGATTATCCGTCCAGCTGCGAAAAATCCTGTTCGGAAATCGATTCGAGCACGGCGCGCCGCAATTCGCGCGCCCCGGCGACGGGGATGCCTTCGAGAGAGAAGGTTCCCCCCGCCAGCCCGAGATGAAGCGAGGCATAGCCCATCCTGCGTGCCAGCGGCCCCTGCCTGATCTCGACCGACTGCAGCTTCGTACGGCTGGCAATGCGCAAAGCGGGCGATAGCCATCCGTGCCGCCGATAGACCTGCACCTCGTCGATGGCATACCGGTCGCGTCGCCAGAGAAAATACTGCCGCAAGACCAGCCCTGCGCCGAAGGCGGCCGGGATCAGCGCCATGTACCACCGGTCGGCCAGCCCCTCGATCTCCAGCCCCTGCGACAGGAGCAGCAGCGCCGCCGACAGCAGCGTCAGCACCCCGCCGTCGATCAGCATGCTGACATTGCGATAGGCCTGCGTGCGCCGCTGCCAGGCGACGTCCCGGCCAGCCGGACGAAAGCCCGCCGCGCGGATGATGGGCACAAGTTCCTCGTCCTGTGCGAAAGGCGCCACGACATGGCTTGCAGAACCAGCGTCCTTGGCCAGGCTGACGAACTTGAGGCCCGACCAGCCCCAACGGCGACGCACGATCCCGGTAACGATCTCCAGCGCCTGCACGCGGTGCACTGGCATCACCACGTCGGTCCGGGTCAGGAGGCCGCGCCGCCGGCGGAATCCCTTGGCTGTCCTTTCCAGCCGGAAACCCCAGTCGCGCAGCACGGTTCGCACCACACCGGTGACCAGCCCGATGGCGAGCAGCGCGGCAAGGCCGGCCAGCACGCCGAGCACCTGGGCGAGCAGGCCGAGTTCGAGCAACCAGTGCCCGGGACCGGCAATCCAGTCCATGTAGAGATCGGGATCCCAAACCTCGACGTTCCAGAACATCTCGGCATATTGCGCGAGGCCGCCAAGCACGGCGAAGACGGCAAGAGAAAACTCGAACACACCGAATTTCAGCAGGCGCGGCGGGCCCATGGCGAAGAGCAGCTCGGTCTCCTCGCGGACCGGGGCTGCATCGCTTGGCGTCTCGACGGCGGCGTTGCCCTCGCGCCGCTCGCGCACCAGTTCGCGCAGCGTTTCGCCTTCGGACTGCGACAGCCACGACAGCGCCAGTTCGTCCTTGCCGCCCGCCCCGGTCTCGAACCTGACCTGCACCAGCCCCAGCAGCCTCGGCACGAATTTCTGTTCGAGGCTGACATCCTGGATGCGTTCGTAGGGGACCGAGCGCGCCGCGCGCGACAGGACGCCGCTCTCGACCCGGATGTCGTTTGCCCCCACGCTGTAGGTGAAGCGGCGCCATTGTAGCCACGATGGCAGGAACAGCACGGCGATGACCAGAAGCGCGCCGAACGCGAGGCTGCCGGCAAGCCCCGAAAGCTCGCTGTCGATGATGCTGTATCCCCCGAAGGCCAGCGGCACGGCGAGCTGTGGCAGGGCCTGCAGGCCCTTGACCGCGAAGCTGAGCGGATGGGTCCGGCGCGCTTCCGCACCGACGGTTTCCCGCAAGGCTGTCGCCTCACCGTTCACTGCGCTTCGCGCCTGATGCGGGCGCGAATCTCCTCGCGCATGGTTAGAGCTGTGTCGTGCGCAAGGCCGGGCAGGCTGACAGAGGCATTATGGGTGCCGGCCGTGTGCAGCGTGATGGTGGCGAGATCGAAATAGCGTTCCAGCGGCCCGCGATCGACGTCGATGTGCTGGACCCGTCCGAAAGGAACCACCGTGTCCGACCGGAACAGCAGCCCTCGCACCACCCGCAACCGGTCCTGATCGAACGAATAGCCGCGCGCGATGAAGCGGCGATGCGGCATTTGCCACAACAGGACTGCCAGCAGCACGAGCACCGGCACCGCTATCGCGCCCGGCACGAAGGGCAAGGCCGCGTCACCGGCGACCGTGGCAATCGCGCCGACGAGGGCGAAGCCCGCGCCCCTGATCCTGACCACCTTCTCGTAATCGCGGTGGACCCGGGTCAGCGTTCCGTCGATATCCTCGAACGTCTCGGGCACGATCGCCGGCGACCGCGCAACCACATTTTCAAGCGTCCCGGGCGCGGCAAGCGCGCCCCCGTCTTCCCCGTCAGTCATGGTGTATCAATGGTCTAAGACAGTCCGGTTTTCAAGCGGTGCCATGCCACGTTACCGAACCTTAAGGCGAAACCGGTAGGATCGCCCTCATGCTGCCCGTGCTGCTGACCATCGACACCGAGTATTCGGCCGGCCTGTTCGCCGCCGGGATCGCCCGCGATCCCGAGGAAAGCTACCGCCGCTGCGTCGGCTGCGACACGGCGGACGGACCGGCAGGTATCCATTACCAGATGGACGTGTTCGACCGGCACGGCCTGACAGCGACCTTCTTCGTCGATCCCATGCCATCGCTCGTCTGGGGGATCGGCCCCATCGAACGCATCGTGAAGCCGATCCTGGAGCGCGGGCACGATGTGCAGCTGCACCTCCACACCGAATGGCTGGCCCTGGCACCCGACAAACCATGGCCGGGCAAGACAGGGCAGACCCTCGCGGATTTCGGCTACGAGGACCAGCTGTCGCTGCTCGATTACGCGGCTGGACAGCTCATGGCCGCAGGTGCGCCCATGCCTGCGGCGTTCAGGGCCGGAAATTACGGCGCGGACGATGCAACACTGAGAGCGCTGGCGCAGCTCGGCATCCGTTACGACACCAGCCATGCACCTGGCATTCCTTCCTCGGCCTGCCGCATTTCGCTTGGCAGCGAGGACATCGCGCCCGTCATCCATCACGGCACCCTCGAAATTCCCATCGGCCTCATCGGCGGCCCGCGAGGCGGAGCGCGCCACGCCCAGATCACCGCCCTGTCGCACAGCGAACTTGCCGCCGGTGTCCGCCATGCCCGCGAGGCAGACTGGCCCGCCTTCGTGATCGTCTCGCACAGCTTCGAGCTGGTCAACCGACGGCGACAACTCGCCAACCGCATCGTGCAGCGCCGGTTCGAGCGGTTTTGCGAATGGCTGGGAGACGCGGCGCGATGTTCCACCCTGCCCTTCGGCGATCTCGATCCGGACATGCTCCTGCGCCGGACACAGGATGAAGTCCGGCCTCTCGCTCCCCTGCCGCACAGCCTGCCCCGGACCGCGTGGCGGATGGGCGAGCAGGCGCTGGCGAATTACCTGTACGGCTGATGGCCGGCATCGCCTCGCGATCCTTTGGAACCTGGCGCGGCGGATTGCGGCTGGCGCTCAGTTATATCCAGGTCGCCGCAGGTATCGCCGCTGTGCGGGCGCCCGAACCCGTCGCCGTGCGGCGGCTGGTGTTCGTCTGCCACGGCAATATCTGCCGCAGCCCCTTCGGCGAGGAAATAGCCCGGCAAGCGGGATATCGTACGGCATCCTTCGGCCTTTCGACCGCCAGCGGCAAGCCGGCCCATCCCCCTGTTGCGGCGCAGGCGGCGGCCATGGGGCACGATCTTTCGGCGCACCGGTCGACCGCTCTTGCCGATTTTCGTGCCGCCGAAGGGGACTTGCTCGTCGCGATGGAGGTGCGCCACCTTCACCGGCTTGCGGCAGACCCGGTGCTGGGGGCCTTCCCCCGCGTGCTGCTAGGCAGTTACTTGCCAGTTCCGGTGCCGCACTTGCACGATCCCTACATGCTCGCGGAGGAATACCTGCCTACCTGCCTCGGCAGGATCGAGGATGCGGTCAGGCTCCTCTGCCGGTCGTTTCCCGCCGCCGGAACTTCGTGAGGCCGAGCCAGAGGTCGACCAGCAGCGGGCGCGGATCGCGCAGGCTGCCTACGTAATATCTGACACGCGGATCGAAAAAGCCGGCTACGAAAGATGCGAGGGTTCCAAGGCGACGGCGGATCGACCATTCCGGTGTGGTCATGACCGCCAGTGCATGCTTGGCATCGGGGATCAGGAACCGCGCCCGGCGACCGGGATAGCGGACCTGCGGCGCGGCTTCCTGGTCGAGCATTTGGCAGCGGTAGCTTTCCCATGCGAAATGGACCCCGCAATGATGGGCGAGCGGCAGGCTGCCCCAGAACCGCCCGTTGACCTCCATCAGCCAGTATTTGCCCGTCTGCGGGTCGTGGCGGTATTCGACCATCGCCGGGCCCTCCCAGCCGATTTCCTGCAACAGCCGCTCCGACAGTTCGAACTGGGCGGCGTGGTCCGTCACGGGCAGCGACTGGCAGAAGGACGAAACGCCGCCGCTGGGCGGGTATTCACGCAGACGTTCGTGCTGGAACCGAAGCGTGGCCTTGCCGCGGTGCATGTTGAGCATCTGGCCGAACCCGTAGCCCGGGCAGCGATACTGCACCAGCGGCCAGCGGCCGAGAGCATCGTATCGCGCAAGGATGCGCAGCAACGACGGCGCATCGTCGGCATATTCGACCTTTTCGAAGGCGAGGCGATGTGCCTCCAGTAGTGGCAGGACCGTGCCCGGGTCGGCCCACTTGACCGCCACCGGGAAAGCGAGTTCCTGCGCCTTTTCGGCAAAGTCCTCGCCCGCTTGCGGCTGCCACGAGGCCGGCACGTCGATCCCGATGCGGGCGGCAATTTCGAGCGTCTGCGCCTTGTCGAGCACGATCGCCAGCTTGTCGCTGTCGGGGACCAGCAAATTGTGCTCGGGGAGCGATGTCTTGAGTTCCGCCAGCTGCACCAGATCGCTTTCGGAAATCGCGAGAACAGCGCCGATCCGGTGCCGCGTCAGCAGGGCCGGAAGCGACTCCGCGAGCGAGCCTCGTAACAATCCGAATGTCCTGGCCCAACGCGAAAAGCGGGCAAGCGAAGTCGGCTTGCGGCTCAGAACCAGCACATTCAGGCCGTGCATGCCGAGTTCGCGCACGACAGTCAGCCCGATCGGGCTGTCGGCGCCGATGACCGCAACATTGAGAAGGAAATCGGCAGGAATCATAGTCGCCCATCGCGTGCAGGACCCCCTCCATACAGCGATCGACGCTTACGTTTACCCCGCAGGCGGGCATGTCCCGGCCCGGGACGGCCAGGCGCCGTCTGATTGACGGGATGTTTGCGGGAATATGGTGCTGCTGGGGAGGATTGAACTCCCGACCTCACCCTTACCAAGGGTGCGCTCTACCACTGAGCTACAGCAGCGTACCGGAACGAGGCGCGGCCTATTGGCGCGGGTGCCCCGATTGTCAAGCCAAGCTTGAGGTTGGACGGCAATAAGGCCAAAGCATTTCGCATGAATGAAGCCCCGCACAAGAATATGTCGCGCGAGGAGCGCCTCGCGGCCAAATTGCGCGAGAACCTCCGCCGGAGGAAGGCGCAGGCGCGGGAAATGGGCGCCTCGGACCGCGAATCGGGCGAAAGCGGGGTTTCCAACGGAGGCGAGCGCGGCTAACGCGGCGTGCTCCTGATCCGCTGAGGAGCGAACTCTTGCCCACCCTCATTCTTGTCCGCCACGGCCAAAGCCAATGGAACCTCGAAAACCGGTTCACCGGTTGGTGGGATGTAGATCTGACGTCGCAAGGCGAGGCCGAGGCGCGCGCTGCCGGTGATCTACTGCGCGAAAAGGGCCTTCTGCCGACCGCGGCCTTCACCTCGCTCCAGACCCGCGCCATCAAGACGCTCCATTTCGCGCTGGAGCATTGCGGCCGCCTGTGGATCCCGGAAACCAAGGACTGGCGGCTCAACGAGCGGCATTATGGGGGTCTGACCGGGCTCGACAAGCAGGAGACCCGCGAGCGCCATGGCGACGAGCAGGTCCATATCTGGCGCCGCAGCTTCGATGTGCCGCCACCGGTGTTGGAGGCAGGCAGCGAGTACGATCTCGCCAGCGACCCGCGTTATGCCGGCATCGCGATACCCTCGACCGAGAGCCTCAAGCTGACCATCGAGCGCGTGCTGCCCTATTGGGAAAGCGCGATCCTGCCGGTGCTCGCCAGCGGCGAGACGGTGATTATCAGCGCCCACGGCAATTCGCTACGGGCGCTGGTCAAGCATCTCTCCGGCATATCGGACGACGAGATCACCGAGCTCGAGATTCCCACCGGCCAGCCGATCGTCTACGACTTCGACGAGGCGATGCAGCCTGGCGAACGCCGTTACCTGAAGGACATGTGAGGATGGCAGCGGCACCGATCGCGATCATCATGGGCAGCCAGTCCGACTGGCCGACCATGCACTGCGCCGCCAAGGTGCTGGACGAACTGGGCGTCGCCTATGACGCGCGGATCGTTTCGGCCCACCGCACGCCGGACCGGATGGCGGATTTCGCCAAGGGCGCGGAAGCCGAGGGGTTCAAGGTCATTATCGCGGGCGCGGGCGGCGCGGCGCACCTGCCCGGCATGGTCGCGGCGATGACCCACCTTCCCGTGCTGGGCGTACCGGTGCAGTCGAAGGCATTGAGCGGCATGGATAGCCTGCTTTCGATCGTGCAGATGCCCGCTGGCGTCCCCACGGGCACGCTGGCGATTGGCGAGGCCGGGGCCACCAACGCCGGGCTGCTCGCCGCGAGTATCCTCGCCACGTCCGACCCGGCCCTGACCGAACGGCTCAAGGCCTGGCGCGCCGCGCGAACCGAGGCGGTGGCGGAGAAGCCCGAGTAACATGATCAAACCGGGGGGCACGATCGGGATCCTGGGCGGCGGCCAGCTCGGCCGGATGATGGCGATTGCCGCCGCACAGATTGGCTATCGCTGCATTGCCTACACGCCCGAGAAGGACCATGTCGTTGGGGACGTGTGCCATGATGTCTTCGTCAATCGATGGGAAGACACATTGGCCATGGCCGCCTTCGCGCAGAAATGCGACGTGGTGACGTGGGAGTTCGAAAACGTCCCCGCCGCCGCGCTCGGCCCGATCGAGGCGCTGCTCGCGCCGCACCCGCGCGCACTGGAAACGGCGCAGGACCGGCTCAACGAGAAGCGGTTCGTCGAGCGGCTGGGAGGGCGCGCGGCGCCGTTCGTCGCGGTCTCCTCGCGCCAGGAGCTGATGGACGCGCTGGAGCGGATCGGCACGCCGGGCATCCTCAAGACCTGCCGCGAAGGCTATGACGGCAAGGGCCAGTGGCGCATTGCCACTTCGCGCGATGCCGAGGGGATTTCGCTGCCCGATGCGCCTTGCGTCTATGAAGGCATGGTCCGGTTCGAGGCGGAATTTTCCGTCATCCTCGCCCGCACTGCCAAAGGCGAGAAGGCGTTCTGGGACAGCACCGCCAATGTCCATGTCGGCGGCATTCTGCACACCTCCACCCTCCCCGCCGGCGATGCGGTGGAGCGGCATCTGGGCGAAGCGCGCCGGCTGGCGGGCGAAGTCGCCGATGCGCTCGGCTATGTCGGCGTGCTGACGCTGGAGTTCTTCGCCACACCCCAGGGTCCCGTCTTCAACGAGATGGCCCCGCGGGTGCATAATTCGGGCCACTGGACCATCGAGGGCGCGGCGACGAGCCAGTTCGAGAACCACATCCGCGCCATCTGCGGCCTGCCTTTAGGCGATACCCGCACCGTCAGCCCCGGCGTGGTGATGACCAACATCGTCGGCAGGGACGCGGACAATGCCGCGCGCTGGCTCGACGATCCGGCGACCCACCTGCACCTCTACGGCAAGGCCAAGGCGCGCGACGGGCGCAAGATGGGCCATGCGACGCAGCTGGTGTGGGGCGCTTGATGTGGCGGGATTGCTGTCGCCCTTCATGATCTACGCTCGCGCCGCGAATGGCGTCATCGGCAGGGACGGGACGATCCCTTGGCATATCCCCGCCGACCTCAGGCGGTTCAAGGCGCTCACCATGGGCCATGCCATGATCATGGGGCGCAAGACCTTCGAGAGTTTCCCAAGGCCCCTGCCCGGCCGCCGCCATATCGTGCTGACCCGGGCAAGGGGCTGGCAGGCGGAGGGTGCGGAAGTCGTTCACTCCAAGGCCGAAGCGCTGGCTCTCGCAGGCGAAGACCCCGTCGCCATCATCGGCGGGGCGGAAGTCTATCGCCTGTTCGAAGGCGAGGCGGCCCGCATCGAGATGACCCAGGTCCATGCGGACTACGACGGCGACACTTTCATGGACGCGCCCGGCAGCGAGTGGTGCGAGGTGGCGCGCGAGGATCATCCCGCGACCGATACGCTTCCCGCCTATTCCTACATCACCTATGAGCGTCGCTGATGCGCTGGCTCGATCACCGGAATTCCGTTCCTGAACCCTTGCGTGGTGCGATTATCGCGCTCGGCAATTTCGACGGCTTTCACCGCGGCCACCAGGCAGTGGCGGGAGAGGCGATCCGTTGGGCCCATGCCGAAGGTCGGCCGAGCATCATCGCCACCTTCGACCCGCATCCGGTGCGCTTCTTCCGGCCCGACACCCCGCCGTTCCGGCTGACCACTTTGGAACAGCGGCACGAACTCTACCTCGCCGCCGGGGCGACTGCGATGCTGGTGTTCCATTTCGACAGGGAGCTGGCGAGCACCAGCGCCGAGGATTTCATCGCGCAGATCCTGCTCGACCGGTTCGGCGCGCACGGCGTGGTGACGGGCGGCGATTTCACCTTCGGCCAAGGGGCCAGGGGCAATGTCGAACTGCTCGAAAGCTTCGGCGGCACGCATGGCCTTGAAAGCCGCGTGGTCGAAGCCGTCAGCGATGGCGAGGTCATCTCCTCCAGCCGCATCCGCCAGGCCCTGCGCGACGGCGACTGCGAGACGGCGACGCGCCTGCTGACCCGGCCCTTCGCCATCAGGGGCGTAGTGGAGCACGGCGACAAACGCGGGCGCACCATCGGCTATCCCACCGCCAATCTCAGCATCGAGAGCTATCTGCGCCCGCGCTACGGTATCTATGCAGTGACGGGACGCATCCTCGCAACCGGACAAATACTGAAGGGCGCGGCGAATATCGGCATTCGCCCCCAATTCGAGCCGCCGAAGGAATTGCTCGAACCCTATTTCTTCGATTTCAAAGGCGATCTATACGGGCAGGAAATAGAAGTCGCATTTTATCATTTCCTGCGGTCCGAGGCCAAATTCGACACGCTCGAAGCGCTCGTCGAACAGATGGAGGCGGATTGCGCCCGGGCTAAGGAACTGCTTGCGTGAATTCATGGCTGAGGGTCGCCGGCATGGGACTGGCGATTGCGTTCCTGGCCTACACGGTGGTCAATGCCAGCTGGCTTGCAGCAAAGCCATCGGGCGTGCCCATGCTGGTGGCGCACCGCGGGATCGGCCAGCTTTCCTACGCCAGCGGCAAGGCGGCGAACGACTGCAGCGCCCGCGGCATCGACGAGCCCTATCACCTCCTGATCGACAACACGGTCGACGCGGCACGGCGGGCGGTGCAACTGGGCGCGCATCTGGTTTCGCTCGACGTCACGAAGTCGCGCGACGACGAGATCGTGTTCTTTGCCGATGCGGCGCTCGATTGCCGGACCGACGGCACAGGGCCGGTGCGCGGCAAGACGCTAACGGAGCTCAAGGCGCTCGACATGGGGTACGGCTACACGGCGAACGGTCTGAGTTTCCCGTTGCGCGGTCGCGGCACAGGCAAGATGGCGACGCTGGCGGAAATGCATGCCTTCACCCCGCGCCGTACCCGCATCCTGTACCGGTTCACTGCCGACGAGGCGGGCGATGCGGACCTGCTTGCCAAGCGGCTGAGGGAGGCCGGGCGCGATCCTGTGGAGGCGCGCGATGCCTTTTACGGCGAGCCCGCAGCCGTCGCCCGCATCCGCCAACTCTTCCCCAAGGCCTGGGCCTGGACACGGGAGGAGGCCTGGCAATGCACCAGCGACTATCGCCTGACCGGGTGGACGGGGTTTCTGCCCGAAAGCTGCAAGGGCAAGACCATGCTGGTGCCGCTCGACAGCCAGTGGACCCTATGGGGCTGGCCCAACCGGCTCATCCAGCGGATGGAGGAACACGGCGGCAAGATCGTGGTGGTCGAATCCTACGACGAGGGGGCACCGCTGCGTGGCCTGACCCTGCCCGAGCAGCTGGGCGATATCCCGCGCAGCTTCAACGGCTTCATCCTGGTCGAGGACGGCTTCACCGTGATACCCGCGCGGGTGCCCCGGTTCGACAACCGTCGGCAGCAGGAAGTCGACGCGGCAGAGGCTGCCCTGGAACGGCGCCGCGCGCTATAGCGGTGCGGGCGCGAACTCGCCCTTTATCGCCGCGCACAATTGCCCTAACGGCGCTCTCCTATGCCTGAACAGCCTGACTACCGCGACACGGTCTTCCTTCCCAAGACCGACTTCCCCATGAAAGCCGGCCTTCCGCAGAAGGAGCCGGGCATTCTGGCGCGCTGGCAGGCTGAGGATGTCTATGGCCAGCTGCGCGAGGCTCGGCGGGGTGCTGAGAAGTTCATCTTCCACGACGGCCCGCCCTACGCCAATGGCGAGATCCATATCGGCCATGCGCTCAACAAGGTGCTGAAGGACATGGTCGTGCGCAGCCAGAGCCTGCTGGGCAAGGATGCGCCCTATGTGCCCGGCTGGGACTGCCACGGCCTGCCGATCGAGTGGAAGGTCGAGGAGCAGTACCGCAAGCAGAAGAAGAACAAGGACGAGGTTCCGGCCAAGGAGTTCCGCGCCGAATGCCGCGCCTACGCCCAGCATTGGGTCGATGTGCAGCGCGAACAGTTCAAGCGGCTCGGCATCCAGGGCGACTGGGACAATCCCTACCTTACGATGGATTTCGACGCCGAGGCGACCATTGTTGCCGAGCTGATGAAGTTTGCCGAAGCGGGCAATCTCTATCGCGGGGCCAAGCCGGTGATGTGGAGCCCGGTCGAAAAGACCGCGCTGGCCGAGGCCGAGGTCGAATATGAGGACATCGTCTCAACCCAGATCGATGTGGCGTTCGAGATTGTGGAGTCGCCTGTCGAGGAACTGGTCGGCGCCTATGCGGTGATCTGGACGACGACGCCGTGGACGATCCCGGTGAACCAGGCTTTGGCCTATGGGCCGGAGGTTGAGTATGTTCTGACCACCATCGATCTTGATTTGCTTTCGAGGATGCCGGAACCAACAGACGAAGTTTCCAGAAAGTTTGTCGACGGAATCAAGGAAGCTGTTGCGAAGCAGAAGCCGCGACGCATTCTTCTCGCTGCAAATCTGCTCGAGTCCGTGAAAGTCAGGATCGACGCGCAGTTCAGGAAGTTGGCGGAAGAGCGCAAAGCTCCGCCGGGAACTTCGGTGAAGAGTCTCACTGTACTCAAAACAATCAAAGGCTCCGACCTCGCCGGAACAGTCGCCCGCCACCCGATGCACCATCTCGGCGGGTTCTACGCCGCGCCGCGTCCGCTGCTGCCGGGCGATTTCGTCACCACCGACAGCGGCACCGGCCTCGTCCATATGTCACCCGACCATGGCGAGGACGATTTCGACCTGTGCAAGGCCCACGGCATCAATCCGGTGTTCGCGGTCGATGACGGCGGGGTCTATCGCGACGACTGGCTGTGGCTGGGCGCGAGTGATGTCGATGCCGAAGGCAAGCCGCGCCGCCGCGCAGTCATCAACGCCAATTTCAACGCGCCCGACGGGCCGATCTGTTCGGACCTGCGCGCCGCCGGCGCGCTGCTGAGCGCGAGCGCCGATTACCAGCACAGCTATCCGCATTCGTGGCGGTCGAAGGCCAAGGTCATCTATCGCTGCACCCCGCAGTGGTTCGTGCCGATGGACAAGCCGCTGGACGTCGGCGATTTCGAGGTTGCGCCCGCCAGCCCGCTCGGCGGCGCGGTCGCGCCCTTCGTCAGCCGCGATCATTCGACCCTGCGCGAACGCGCGCTTTCGGAAATCGACCGGGTCAGGTTCTTCCCCGAGAAGGGTCGCAACCGCATCCGCTCGATGGTCGAAGGCCGCCCCGACTGGGTGCTGAGCCGCCAGCGCGCCTGGGGCGTGCCGATCACCCTGTTCGTGCGCCCCGACGGCACTTACCTGCAGGACCCGGCGGTCAACGCCCGCGTGGTCATTGCCGTGCGCGAGCAGGGCGTCGATGCCTGGGAGGAAAGCCGCAAGGCAGAATTCCTCGGCCCCGATTACAACCCCGACGAATTCGAGATGGTGATGGACATCCTCGATGTGTGGTTCGATTCGGGCTGCACCCATGTCTTCACGCTCGAGAGCGATCGCTGGCCCGACCAGCGCTGGCCCGCCGATCTCTATCTCGAAGGCAGCGACCAGCATCGCGGCTGGTTCCAGTCCTCGCTGCTCGAAAGCTGCGGCACCCGTGGCCGCGCGCCCTACGACGCGATCCTGACCCACGGCTTCACCATGGATGCCAAGGGCAAGAAGATGTCGAAGAGCCTCGGCAACACCGTCGATCCATTGAAGGTGATGGAGGAATACGGGGCCGACATCATCCGGCTGTGGGCGCTGAGTGTCGATTTCACCGAGGACCACCGCATCGGCGACGAGATCCTCAAGGGCGTGGCCGACCAGTACCGCCGCCTGCGCAACACTTTCCGATACCTGCTCGGCGCGCTCGACGGCTTTGTCGGCGACATGGGCAATGCGGGCGCGATTCCGGAGCTGGAGCGCTATGTGCTGGCGCTGCTGGCCGATCTCGACGGCAAGCTTCGCCATGCGGTCGAGACCTACGACTTCAACAGCTACACCCGCCTGCTGGTCGATTTCTGCAACGAGGACCTCAGCGCGTTCTACTTCGATATCCGCAAGGACAGCCTCTATTGCGACGGGCCGGACAGCGACAAGCGCAACGCCTATCGCACCGTGCTCGACATCCTGTTCCACGCCCTGGTGCGCTACGCCTCGCCCGTGCTGGTGTTCACGGCAGAGGAAGTGTGGCAGTCGCGCTACCCCGACGGCGGCAGCGTCCACCTGCTCGAATGGCCATGCGTGCCCGGTGTCGAGGCCGATGGCGAACGCTGGGCCGCGATCCGCACCCTGCGCGAGCGGGTCAACGAAGCGATCGAGCCGCTGCGGCGCGACAAGGTCATCCGCTCGAGCAACGAGGCCGACGTGGTTGTTCCTGCCAGCGCCGTGCCCGAGGGCTTCAGCGATGCGGACCTCGCCGAACTGTTCATCACCGCGTCAGTGACGCGCGGCGATAGCGACACCGTGGCCGTCTCGCGTTCAACCAATCACAAATGCGGCCGGTGCTGGCGTCTCCTGCCGGAAGTGATAGAGGACGGCGCGCTGTGCGGGCGCTGTGACGAGGTAGTGGGCTGATGGGCACGATCGGAAAACGCCGCCTGTGGGGCATAGTCCTGGCGTTGTTCGTCTGCGCGGCGGACCAGTACATCAAATGGGTGGTGCGCGTTCAGCTTGACCTGCGCAACCGGCCGGAGGGGCTCTACGAACTGCTCCCCTTCTTCGACCTGCGCTGGACCCGCAACTTCGGCATCTCGCTCGGCATGTTCGAGGCGACCAGCATGGAGATGCGCTGGGGCCTCGTCGCCGCGACGGCACTGATTGCGCTCGTCGTTCTGGTCTGGCTGCTGCGCGAAACGGCCAAGGGGGATATCTTCGGCCTTTCGCTGATCCTCGGCGGGGCGATGGGCAACATCTACGACCGTTATCGCTGGGGCTATGTAATCGATTATGCCGACCTGCATTTCGGGGAATTCCGTCCCTTCCTGATCTTCAATATCGCCGATGCCGCGATTACCATCGGGGTGCTGATTATCCTTGCCCGATCGTTCCTGGTGCCCGAAAAGAAGGCCAAGCCAGCCGATCAAGACACGCCGGACCAGCTTCCGGCAGAGAGTTGAAAGCGATGAAAAAGACCTCCAGCCTCCTCCTGCTCGTCACGGGCAGCGCCATGCTCGCCGCCTGCGGTTCGGGCGGCGGCATCCTCGGCCGCGAACGTCCCGACGAATTCGCCGTGCAGCGGCAGGCGCCGCTGGTCGTCCCGCCCGACTTCAGCCTCGAACCGCCGAGCCCGGGCGCCCCGCGCCCGACCGAAGGTTCTGCAGCCGAACAGGCGCTCGATGTACTGTTCGGCGGCCCGGCCCCGCGCAGCGCGGTCGAAAGCACTGCCATCAGCCGGGCGGGCAGCGCGGCTCCCGGCATCCGTTCCGGCGTCGGCGACCCCCAGACCAATACGGTCGCCAAGGGCCGCGTCACCCGCGACATCATCGCCGCCCCGGAAGGCGACGGGCAGGCAGCGCAGAGCGTTATTCCGGGTTGAAGCCTGTGATTGCGCACCCGCCTCCGCGGGTGCGTCCTCGGGGCTGTTCCTTCGCTTCGCTACGGGCCCCTGCGGGCGGGCAGTCGCCCTTGCCGGGCCTCCACCGGCCCGGTGATGACACCTCCAGCAGAGTCCAGCTCTGCTCTCCAAACGCGAGCCGTAAGGCGAGGGCAAGGCCGACCGGCCGCACGCAGCGATTGGGCCGCCAGGCCCCTTGAGCGAGGATATCGCGCGCCAGATGGCGTGCGGAAAACAAACTCACCCCTCTTCGCTGACCAGCAGTTTGTCGATCTTGCGCCCGTCCATGTCGACGATCTCGAAGCGCCAGCCCTGGTCGGTGAAGTGCTCCCCTTCCTCTGGCAGCTTCTTGAGCACTGCCAGGACATAGCCGGCCACGGTCGCGAACTCGCGGTCCTCGCCATAATCGAGTCCCAGCCGGTCTGCGAGGGCATCGGCCGGCAGCGCGCCCGATACCAGCAGCGAGCCGTCTTCGCGTTCGACGATATCGGGAATCTCGCCCTGGTCCTGGTCGCTGGCGAACTGGCCGACGATGGCTGTCAGCAGGTCGATGGGTGTAACAATCCCGTCGAGATGGCCGTATTCGTCATGCACCATCGCCATGGCGATCTCGGCCTGCTGCAATACCCGCAGCGCGTCCATCGCGTCGAGCTGGTCGGGTATCACTTCGGCCTTCTTCATCAGCGCGACGAGATCGACCGGCTGCCCGGCAACCTGGGCAGCGAGGATCTCGCGAACCTTGACCACACCCAGCATCCGGTCGGGCGAACCGTCGGCCACCGGCAACAGCGAGTGCGGACTTTCCGCTATCGTGCTGGCAATCTCTTCCTCGCTGGCGCCCGCATCGATCCAGTCGATATCCGTACGCGGGGTCATGACTTCGCGCACGGGACGTTCCGCCAGCCGGACAACGCCGGTCAGGATCGCGCTTTGCTCTTCCTCCAGCACGCCCGAATGGGTCGCATCGGCGAACATCATGTGAAGCTCTTCGGCGGTGACGGATGCCTGGCCCGCCGGACGCACGCCGAACAGTCGGACGATGGTCCCCGACGAAGTGTCCAGCAACCACACGATGGGCGCGGCAATTCGCGAGAGGAGCTGGAGCGGACGTGCCATGACCAGCGCAATCGGCATCGCCGCGCGCAGGGCGAGCTGTTTGGGCACGAGCTCGCCGATGACGAGGTTCAGATAGGTCACGACCGCAATGACGAGGCCGAAACCCAGTTGCGCCGCATCGTCGGCTTCCATTCCCAGCGATGCCTCGAGCCGCTCGCCGACCGGTCCGCCGAGGCTGGCGCCCGAATAGGCACCGGCGATGATGCCCACCAGCGTGATGCCGATCTGCACGGTTGACAAGAATTTACCCGGATTGGCAGCCAGGTCGAGCGCGACCCGGGCCGAGCCGCTGCCCTTTTCAGCCTTTGCTTTCAACCGGTTGTGCTTCGCCGAAACGATCGCGAGTTCCGACATCGCGAAAATCCCGTTGAGCAGGATCAGCGCGCCGATGATCAGCAAGTCAGGCCAGGGAAAGGGTGTCACGGCGAAGATGCGCTAGCACAAAACGAAAGGTGTGCCAGCCCGAACGCCATGCCCGGTGCCGGAATCTGCGTAACGCGCGGAACAAGGCCGGGGCATCGGCGGTTTAAGGCGAAGAGGGTGCCCTTGCGGGCACACGATCCCGCGCGGGGGGTGCCGCGAAACAGAAGAGGGACGAACAATGAAAACATCCAGAAAGATCCTCGCCTCGGTGGCGACCCTTGCGCTGCTGGGAACCTCGGCCTGCGTGACCGACCCCAATACCGGCGAAAAGACCTTCTCGCGCACCGTGGCCGGTGCGGCCATCGGCGGCACGCTCGGCTACCTGCTCGGCGGCGCCATCGGCGGCAACACGGCCCGCATCATCGGTGCCGGCATCGGCGGCAGCGCCGGCGCGGTGATCGGCAAGCAGTTCGACGACCAGATCAAGGAACTGGACGAGCAGACTGCCGGAAGCGGCGTGGACGTCGAGGAAATCGGCGACCAGGATGCGATCCTCGTTCGCCTGCCCGACGGCGTGACCTTTGCCAGCGGGTCGGCCAGCATCAATGCGGGCTTCTACTCGACGCTCGATTCGGTGGCTGCCAGCCTGGTGAAATATCCCAACAGCCTGATCGACGTGTACGGCTTCACCGACACCACCGGTTCGACCGATCTCAACCAGCGCCTCTCGGAGCAGCGTGCGCAGGCTGTGAACGACTACCTCGCCGCTCGCGGCGTCGCCCGCTCGCGCCTTGCCACGCAGGGTTTCGGCGAACGCTACGAGTATCTCCGCGTCAAGACCGCCGATGGCGTGGCCGAGCCGCTCAACCGCCGCGTGGAAATCAAGATCGTGCCGATCAGCGAGGCGGATGTCCGCGCCGCCCGCGGCAACTGACCGGGACAACCGTTCCGGTATTTTCGCGGAAGGGCTGGCAGCGATGCCGGCCCTTCTTGCTTTCAGGTCACCTCCGGCCGCGATCCTGCCGCAATCGCGCTGGCCCGGGCCGAGAGATGCTCGACCGCCTCGGCATGGATGGCCGGTGCGCTGACGAGGAGGCCGAACGCGCGGGGATCGCGCTTGTTGTATGCCAGGGGCTGGCCGAACGCATCGGTGGTCGCGGCACCCGCCTCGCGGGCAATGAGAGCCGCCGCGCCAATATCCCATTCATAGCCCCAGCGCAGGGTGGCCACCAGATCGGCTTCGTCCGCCGCGACCATGGCGATCCGCAAGGCGATGCTGTTCGGCTTGTCGACCGGCTGGAGCATGCGATCGTCGCGCATCAGCGAATCGGTCGGCACCCTCGCTCCGATAAAGCTTGTGCGCCGTGAAGCGGTCAGGGCGCGGCAGTTGCGGGTCGCTCCCTGGCCGGCGACTGCGATCCATTCCTCGTCGCGCGCCGGGGCGCTGAGCATGCCGATGAGCGGCCGCCCTTCGCTGATCAGCGCGACCGAAACGCACCAGCCGCTGCGGCCCTTGATGAAATCGCGCGTGCCGTCGATCGGATCGACGAGCCAGATCAGCCGGTTATCGAGGCGATGGGGTGCGTCGGCGGTCTCTTCCGACAGCCATCCGGCTGCCGGCAGCAGCGACCCGAGTTCATGTTTCAGGAAATGGTCCACCGCCATGTCGGCGGCGCTGACGGGGTTGCCCGGGGTCTTGTCCCAGCTCTGGAGCACATGCCCGGCCCCGGGCCACGCGGCGAGCGCAATCGCGCCGGCCTGGCGCACAATGGACTGGAGACGGGTGTGGTCGATCATGGGACGTCGCACGAACCGCCATGCGGCCCCGATGGGCACTTTTCAAGCGCCCCGATCCATGCTTAGGCGCGCAGCGATCACTTACCCGCAGCTACGACGCACAGGACGCGCTCTCCATGAACATTCACGAATACCAGGCCAAGGAACTGTTGGCGAAGTTCGGCCTGCCGGTTCCCGGCGGCATCCCTGCCCTCTCGGTCGAGGACGCGGTTGCCGCTGCCAAGGATCTTCCGGGTCCGCTGTGGGTCGTCAAGGCCCAGATCCACGCCGGCGGGCGCGGCAAGGGCAAGTTCACGGAGCTCGGCCCCGATGCAAAGGGCGGCGTCCGGCTGGCAAGGTCAGTCGAGGAAGTCGAAGCCAATGCGCGCGAAATGCTCGGCAACACGCTGGTGACGGTCCAGACGGGCGATGCCGGCAAGCAGGTCAACCGCCTCTACATCACCGACGGTGTCGACATCGGCAAGGAATATTACCTCTCGATGGTGGTCGATCGGGCAACCGGCCGTGTCGCCATGATTGCCTCGACCGAAGGCGGCATGAGCATCGAGGATGTCGCGCACGAGACGCCCGAGAAGATCACCACCATCGTGATCGACCCGGCCCAGGGCTTCATGCCCCACCACGGCCGCGCACTCGCCTTCGGCCTCAAGCTGACGGGCGACCTCAACAAGCAGGCGCAGAAACTCGGCAAGCAGCTCTACGATGCGTTCATGGCGCTCGACTGTTCGATGATCGAGATCAACCCGCTGGCCGAATCGGACGGCAAGCTGATGGTGCTCGATGCCAAGATGAGCTTCGATTCGAATGCCATGTATCGCCATCCCGACGTCGAAGCGCTGCGCGACGAGACCGAGGAAGACCCGGCCGAGGTCGAGGCGAGCGAATACGACCTCGCCTACATCAAGCTCGACGGCAACATCGGCTGCATGGTCAATGGCGCAGGGCTAGCGATGGCGACGATGGACATCATCAAGCTGAACGGCGCCTTCCCGGCCAACTTTCTCGACGTGGGCGGCGGTGCCACCACGGAAAAGGTGACCGCGGCGTTCAAGATCATCCTCAAGGACCCGGCGGTCGAGGGTATCCTCGTCAATATCTTTGGCGGGATCATGAAGTGCGACGTCATCGCCAATGGGATCGTCCAGGCGGCGAAGGACGTGAACCTGTCGGTCCCGCTGGTGGTCCGCCTCGAAGGCACCAATGTCAACGAAGGCAAGGCGATCCTCGACAATTCGGGGCTGGCCATCGTCAGTGCGGACGACCTGGGTGACGCAGCCCGCAAGATCGTGGCAGAGGTCAAGAAGGCAGCCTGACGCCGGGCCAGCGCGGTCATTCGGTTCCGAGCGCGTCGGCAGTCCTGTCGCCGGCGTCCTCGGCCGCCTGTCCGATATCCTCGCCCGCGTCCTCGGCCGCCTGCCCGATTTCTTCGCCGACCTCGCCCGCTACTTCGCCGAGTTCTTCGCTCGCTGCGCTCACGGCCTCACCGGCCTCCATTGCACCCTGCTGCGCATCGTCGACCATTTGCTGGTCGACCATGCCGTCGACCTGCGCCGTGTCGCTGAGCCCGCCGTCCCACAAGTCCAACCCCATTCCCAACGCACCGACGCTGACCGCGAGCGCCGCGATCATCGCCACGCCGTCGCGCACCAGCACCGCCAATCCGAAGGCCGCGATGGTGATCATCGGCACGCTGCTGGCGAAGGGGAGGACTTCGAGCAGGGGCACCGTCAGGCAGAGGATGATGACCATGCCCGCCGCGATCTGCGCGAAGGGTGCACGCGTCATGAATTTCAGCCGGCGAGTGAAGACCCGGTCCATCCGGTCGGCGAGCGGTCGCAGCTTGACCGATGCCTTGCCGAGCTTGTCCGCTGACACCGTCCGGTTGCCGAGAACACCCGGAAGCCATGGTCGCGGCCGTCCGATCATCTTCTGCGCCGCGACGACCATGATGGTGACCGCGAGGAAGGTCGGCACGCCGGGAATGGCGCCGACCGGGGTCAGTTCGAGCAGGGCGGGCATCATGATCATCGGGCCGTAGCTGCGCGTACCGAAGGC
The DNA here is from genome assembly GCF_045291475.1 of Parerythrobacter aurantius. NCBI lineage: Bacteria > Pseudomonadati > Pseudomonadota > Alphaproteobacteria > Sphingomonadales > Erythrobacteraceae > Parerythrobacter > Parerythrobacter aurantius. The sequence continues at coordinate 1,341,382 of NZ_CP147985.1, read as the reverse complement.
ATCCATTATGCTGCCGACCGACACCCGCTCGCTCTGGGCAGCGAGTTCGTCGAGACAATCCAGCGTATCGGCGACACAAAGCGGCGTGGCGGCCATCGTAATGCTCCCCGCCGCCACAACGGCCGGGCGCTGCATTGGTTTCGCGTCAGTCCGAAAGTGCAGGCTGCCTGGTGAAGCGGAACAGGAGCTCGGTCGGCGTCGGCCCTTCGCTTTTCATACGCACCGCCACCACCATCCCGCCCTCGCCGTCGCAGCGATAGGTGAGCGCGTTGAAATAGAGCGCACAAGGTTCCGCCGCGAGCAGGCGGAAGGTTACCATGCCTTCCTTATCCTCCCATCCGGTCAGGTCGGCGTTGAAATGCTTGAGCTTCACCACGAGGCTGCCGTCCTGTTCCATCAGGTACATGTGTTCGGTGAACATGATCCCACCATCTTCGGTTTCCTGCACGAAGGTGCCGACCATGGTGGTCGCCGACGGGACAAGCCAGCTTTCGTGGGCTTCGGCCCCCTCGATGCCCTCGCCGCTCCATTGCCCGATCAGCCAGGCGGCATCGGCAATCGTGGCAGGGGGAGAGGCAAAATCGGCTTCGCCGACGCGGGTTTCCTGTGCCGCAAGCGGCGCGGCCGTTAGCGTTGCCAGCAGCGCCAGAAACGTTTTGCAATTCATGCAATCCCCCCATCGATCCGATGCGACTGCCACCTTGTAGCACACTCTGGCCCAAAGCCAGTCTTGACCTATGTGCGGCACAGGTGAAGGGAAGTCGCCAAGGCAAGGATCGACCTTCGCCCGCCTCACTTGACGTTTACGTAAACGCAAGCTAGGCGGACGGCCAAGATTGGCTTTTGCGATTCTTGCCAAGGACTTTTGGAAGAGGAAGGAACTCCCATGAAAATCCTCGTGCCCGTCAAGCGGGTCATCGACTACAACGTCAAACCGCGCGTCAAGGCGGACGGCACGGGCGTGGACCTGGCCAACGTCAAGATGAGCATGAACCCGTTCGACGAGATCGCCGTCGAGGAAGCCATCCGGCTGAAGGAAAAAGGCGCCGCGACCGAGATCGTCGCCGTCAGCGTCGGCCCGGCCAAGGCGCAGGAAACGCTCCGCACCGCGCTCGCCATGGGCGCCGACCGCGCGATCCTGGTGCAGGTCGATGACGACGTCGATGTCGAGCCGCTGGCCGTCGCCAAGATCCTCAAGGCAATTGCCGACGCCGAACAGCCCGGCATCGTCATGCTGGGCAAGCAGTCGATTTCCGACGACAGCAACCAGACCGGCCAGATGCTCGCCGCGCTGATGAACCGGCCGCAGGGCACCTTCGCCAACACCGTCGAGGTCGATGGCGACAGCGTGGTCGTGAAGCGCGAGATCGACGGCGGGCTGCAGACCGTCAAGCTGTCGCTGCCGGCGATCGTCACCACCGACCTGCGCCTCAACGAGCCGCGCTACGCCTCGCTGCCCAACATCATGAAGGCGAAGTCGAAGCCGCTCGACACCAAGACCCCGGGCGATTTCGGCGTGGACATCACTCCGCGCCTCACCACCACCCATGTCGCCGAACCGCCCGTCCGCCAGGCCGGTGAAAAGGTGGCCGACGTCGATGCGCTCGTCGCCAAGATCAAGGCCCTCGGGATCGCCTAAGAGCCCGCGAAATAGGGCCGCGCATCGCGTAAGCGGCCCTGACAGGAAAGGATTCACAGATGAAAACTCTCGTTTGGGTCGAACACGACAACGCCTCGGTCAAGGACGCCACGCTGTCGGCCGTCACCGCTGCGGCGAAGCTGGGCGAAGTCCACCTGCTTGTCGCAGGCTCGGGCTGTGCAGCCGTTGCTGACACCGCCGCCAAGATTGCGGGCGTGGGCAAGGTCCACCTGGCCGATGACGCCGCCTATGAGCATGCGCTGGCAGAAAACGTCGCGCCACTGGTGGCCTCGCTGATGGACAGCCATGACGCCTTCGTCGCGCCCGCCACCACCACCGGCAAGAACATCGCCCCGCGCGTCGCCGCGCTGCTCGACGTGATGCAGATTTCGGACATCCTCTCGGTCGAAGGCGACAAGACCTTCACCCGTCCGATCTATGCCGGCAACGCCATCGCCACCGTTACCAGCTCGGATGCCAAGCTCGTCATCACCGTTCGCGGCACGGCGTTCGACAAGGCCGCCACCGAAGGCGGCAGCGGCACGGTCGAGGCCGTCAGCGGCCCCGGCGATGCCGGCCTGTCGAGCTTCGTCAGCAGCGAAATCGCCAAGAGCGAGCGCCCCGAACTGACCAGCGCCAAGGTGATCGTCTCGGGTGGCCGCGCATTGAAGGACAGCGCGACGTTCGAGGAAGTGATCATCCCGCTGGCCGACAAGCTCGGCGCGGGCGTCGGCGCCAGCCGCGCTGCCGTCGATGCGGGCTACGTCCCCAACGATTACCAGGTCGGCCAGACCGGCAAGATCGTGGCACCGGAAGTCTACATCGCCGTCGGTATCTCGGGCGCGATCCAGCACCTGGCCGGCATGAAGGATTCGAAAGTCATCATCGCCATCAACAAGGACGAGGATGCCCCGATTTTCCAGGTCGCGGACATCGGCCTGGTCGGCGACCTGTTCAAGATCGTGCCGGAATTGACCAGCAAGCTTTGATTTTCAGAGTTGTTCTTGCGTAGTGGCTGCTTTAGCTTCGCAAGAATGATGAGAATCTCCAGTAACGCTAAAGGGGTCGCTGCACTGGCGGCCCCTTTTCTTTTGATGTCGCAGGCCGCTTCTGCATCGCAGGCCGGCGCCGACAGTTTCGAAGGCACGCTTTTGAAAGCGAGTTCTGGCTGGGGACTCGATTACAGTGAAGATTCCTGCCGCGTCGGAAGGTTTTTCGGGGAAGGCGATAACCGGACGTTGCTGCAAATGACGCAGTTCGAACCCGACCATACCTTCATGCTCGCTGTCGCTGGTGGCGGATTGGGGCGGCGGATCGAAGCCGACAAGGCGCGCATCCAGTTCGGACCTGTCCATCCTGCCAAGCCGGACACGATACCGACCGCCGGTGATATCGGGGATTTCAAGCCCGGCTTGATCTTCCCTTTCACCGCTGTCCGCGACACCGAGAGTATCGAGCCATCGCGCAAAGCTTCAGAACAAGCCAGGATCGCGACTTTCGTACCGAGCGATCCCATAACGCTCGAAGACGAAGCAAAGGTCGAATGGATACAGATCGCGGTTGCAGGCAAGCCGCGGGTTCGACTGGCGACCGGGCCGATGGGGGAACTCTTCACCGCGCTCAAAACCTGCTCGGAGGAATTGCTGCTGCATTGGGGGCTTGATGTCGAGCGGCACCGTGCGATGTCGCGCAAACCAGTACCGCTGCAATCCCCGGGCAAGTGGATTACCGCCAGAGACTATCCTCGCGCTGCCCTGTCCAAAGGCGAGCAGGCTCTGGTCTATTTCCGCCTGATGATCGGTGCCGACGGATCGCCGGAAAGCTGCCACATCCAGCAATCCGGCTATTCCGAGGCTTTCGACAAGGCCGTGTGCGGCAACCTCATGAAAAACGCCCGGTTCGAGCCAGCGCTAGATGCCGCGGGCAAACCGATGAAGTCCTACTTCCGCACCTCGGTACGCTTCGCCATTCCCTGATCGCGTTGCGGACGGCGCAGCAGCTTCGCGACGCTGCCATCCGGCATTACGCCATCGCGCAACGGCGCGAACCCCAGCTTGCCCGCCAGCTTGAGCGAGGGCGCGTTGTCGGGATCGATCATGCACACCACCTCGCCGCCGATCCTCGCATCGAACCATTCCAGCACTGCGCGCATCACCTCGCCGGCATAGCCTTTCCCCACCGCCTCCTCGCGCAGGATCCAGCCGGCTTCGGGCCGGTCGTCGAAATCCTCGCCGAGGCCGCGGATCGAGTGGAAGATGCCGCAATTGCCGAGCGGTGTGCCGTCGCCGCCCCGCTCGCGCACAACGAAGATGCCATAGCCGTACAGCGTCCAGCTCCCGGCGTTGCGGGCGAAGCGCATGAAATGATCGTGCAGCGTCGGGGCGCCGCCGAGATAGCGCTGCGTGTCGGGCTGGCTGATAATTTCGAACAGCGGATAGAGATCGTCCCTTACCGGCAGCCACAGCTCCAGCCGCTCGGTCAGCAGGAACGGCCCGCTCATCCGGTCGCCTGCACGACGGCGTGGATGACGAGGCCGACCAGCCCGCCGACCAGCGTGCCGTTGATGCGGATGAACTGCAGGTCGCGCCCCACCGCGCCTTCGATCCGGCTGGTGACGGTGGTCGCATCCCAGCGTTTTACCGTTTCCGACACCAGGCGCACGATCTCGTCGCCATAGCGGGTCGCGATCCCCACCACGGTGCGGCGGGCGAAGCGGTTGATCTGGTGTTGCAGGCGCGGGTCGGCTTGCAAGGCTGCACCGAGCTCGCCGAGCATCTTTCGCATTTCGCCGCCGAGGGCGTTGTCGGGCTCACGCGCACGGCGGATCAGCGACAGGCGGATGCGTTCCCATACCCCCATCCACCATTCGGCGACGGCCGGATTGGCGAGCAGGTCGCGCTTGATGGTTTCCACTTTCTCGCGTGTGTCGGGATCGGTCTGCAGATCCCTCGCGAGCTTTTCCAGCCCTTCCTCGATCTTGCCCCGAAGCGGGTGCTCGGGATCCACCAAGACCTCGGCCAGGAGGCGATAGAGACCATCCAGCACCGAGGCCGAGATCCGCTCGTCGAGCCCGGTCCAGCGCAGCACCGAATTGGCCCGGTCATGGATGATCTGGCGAACGGTTTCCTCGTTATCCTCCAGCGTCAAGCCGGCCCAGCGGATGAACCCGTCCATCAGCGGCATGTGCCGCTTGTCGGCGATGGCGCCTTCGAGCATCCGCCCGGCGAGCGGCGAGACGTCGATCTTCGCCAGCTGGCCGGCCAGCCCGGTGCGGACCTGGTTGCCGAGCCGGTCCGGGTCGAGCGATTCGAGCACTTCGGCCAGCAGTTCCGCCGCCCCGCCGGTGATGCGGCTGCGCGCCTCCTCGCCCGGTGCGACCAAGTAATCGCCCACGCCCTTGGCGACGTTCATCCCCTGCATCCGCCGCGCGACCACGGCGGGGGTGAGGAAATTGGTGCGCAGGAACTGCGCCATGGTGTCGGCGATGCGATCCTTGTTTTCCGGGATGATCGCGGTATGCGGGATGGGGATGCCCAGCGGATGGCGGAACAGCGCGGTCACCGCGAACCAGTCCGCCAGGCCGCCGACCATGGCCGCCTCTGCAAAGGCATTTACATAGCCCCACGCGGGATGGAGATCGAGCAGGCGGTGGGTCAGCAGGAACACCGCCGCCATCGCCACCAGCATCAGCGTGGCGGTTATCCGCATGGAGCGGGCACGGTCCGCCAGCAGGTCGCTGCCGTCGGGTGGGAGAATCGAGCGGTGTGGCGTCGTCACTCGGCCGGGATAGCCTCAGGCGGCATGGGTCCGCCACGCTTTTCGCCGTGATGGTCGCCAACGTTCTCGTCTCCGGGCCGGTAGGTGAGGAACCGGTTGCGCAGCCACGGGCCCACGCGCTTCTCGAACCCGTCGGCAAGGCTGAAGCCCGCCGGCACGATCAGCAGCGTCAGCACGGTCGACATGATCAGGCCACCGATCACCATCGTACCCATCGGCGCGCGCCAGGCGCCGTCGCCCGAACCCAGCAGCCCGGAGAAAGCGATCGGGACCATGCCGGCGGTCATGGCGACAGTCGTCATGACGATCGGCTGGGCCCGCTTGTGCCCGGCATCGACGATGGCTTCGAACTTGCGGGTGCCCTTTGCCATTTCCTCGATCGCGAAGTCGATCAGAAGGATCGAGTTCTTCGAGACGATGCCGAGCAGGAGCAGGATGCCGATATAGACCGGCATCGATTGCGCCTGCCCGACCATCCAGACGAGGAAGATGCCGCCCAGCGGGGCAAGGGCCAGCGATGTCATGTTAACCAGCGGGCTCATCAGGCGCTTGTACAGCAGCACCAGCACCGCGAACACGAGCAGCACCCCGGCCACGACCGCGATCAGCAGGTTGCGGACCAGTTCCTGCTGCCATTCGTCCTGGCCCACGACATCGCGGACCACGCCCTGCGGCAGGTTCTTGAGGATCGGCAGTTCGTTGATCTGCGCGTCGGCCTCGCCCTTGATCACGCCCTGCGCCAGATCGGCACCCACCAGTACGCGGCGGTTCTGGTTGTAGCGCTGGATCGAGGTCGGACCGGATCCGAAGCTGACTTCGGCAACGCGCGACAATGGCACCGCGCCGCCGGTGCTGGTCGGCACCGGCAGGTTCTCGATGGTCGAAAGGTCCTGCCGCGACTGCTTGGGCAGCTTCACCCGGATCGGGATCTGCCGGTCGGACAGCGAAAACTTGGCAGCATTCTGCTCGATCTCGCCGAGCGTCGCGATGCGGATCGTCTGGCTGAGCGCGGCCGTGGTGACGCCGAGTTCGGCGGCGATATCGGGCCGGGGGGTGATGATCAGCTCGGGACGGTTGATATCGGCGCTGATGCGCGGCGCGACCAGCGTGTCGAGCCCCTTCATCTGTTCGACGAGCGTGGCCGCGGTCGCTTCCAGCCGCTGCGGATCGGAACCGGCGAGCATGATCGTCACGTCGCGGCCGCTGCCGAAACCGCCCGATTGCGACTGGAACCGCACCCGCGCATCGGCAATCTGCGCGAGCTGCGGCGCGAGATCGCGTTCGAACTCGATCGAGGTCCGCTCGCGGTCGGCGCCGAGCGAGATGAAGATCGTCGCATTGCCTTCGCGCACCCGCTTGAGGGCCCGTTCGACTTCCTGCTGGTCCTCGATGATTGAGGCCACCTGTTCAGCCACCCGCTCCGTCGTCTCCAGCGTGGTGCCGGGCACCATCTCGATTTCGATCCGGCTGTTGTCGTCGTCGATATTGGGCTGGAACTGGGCCGGGACGCTCATGAACAGCAATACGGTCAACAGCAGCGAGAAATAGCCGACCATCAGCATCCAGACGCGGTGGTCGTAGTAGCGCGCCTCGAGGTAACGCCAGGAATCATGCATGTGGCGGCCAAGTGCGCGGCTTGCCACGCCGAAGAGTTTGAGCAAGGCCCAGCCCGCGGCAAAACCGAGGCCAAGCACCAGCGCGAACTGCACGAACTGGACCAGGCGCCCGGCAATCCCGGCGATGCCCGATTGCGGGTCCGACGATACCAGGCCGGCCAGCTTTTCGGGGAGGCCCAAGCCGCCGAGAGCGCCGTTGGCGCCGAAAACCACCGCAGCAGGTACGGCGATCATGGCGAGGACGACGAGGATGAAGGAGAGCACGTAGAGCCAGCGCCGCCGCGGCGGCTCTACCCCGTCGCGGCGGGCGTGCAGCCGGCCGCGATCGAGCGACCAGCGCAGGACGCCCATGTAGCGGTCCATCATCGGGCCTTCGCCGTGCGATGCCTCGCCATGAGCCTTGAGGAAATAGGCAGCCAGCATCGGGGTGATCATGCGCGCGACGGCCAGCGACATCAGCACGGCGACCACCACGGTGATGCCGAAGTTCTTGAAGAATTCGCCCGAAATGCCCGGCATCAGCCCGACCGGCAGGAATACCGCAACGATGCAGAAACTCGTGGCGACCACCGGCAGGCCGATCTCGTCGGCCGCGTCGATACTGGCCTGGTAGGCGCTTTTGCCCATGCGCATGTGGCGCACGATGTTCTCGATCTCGACGATGGCATCGTCGACCAGCACCCCCGCGACGAGGCCCAGCGCCAGCAGGGACAGCTGGTTGAGGTTGAAGCCGAGCAGGTCCATGAACCAGAAGGTCGGGATGGCCGACAGCGGGATGGCGATGGCGGAGATTGCGGTGGCGCGCCAGTCCCGCAGGAACAGGAAGACGATCACGACCGCCAGCACGGCCCCTTCGACCATCGCCCACATCGAGCTCTTGTACTGCTCTTCGGTATATTTGACGGTGTTGAACAGGGGGATGAATTTCACCCCAGGGTTATCGGCTTCGATCTCGGCGATGACCTCTTTGGCGTCCTCGAACACCGTTACGTCCGAAGCGCCTTTGGCCCGGGTCATGGCGAAATTGACGACCTCCTTGTCGCCGACCTTGGAAATCGACGTCCGCTCGCTGTAACCGTCGCGCACGCGCGCGACATCGGCCAGCTTGATGGTCCGGCCGTTGCCCAGCTGGATCTGCCGCTGCGACAGGTCGTAGGCGCTTTCCGTGCTGCCCAGAACGCGGACCGACTGGCGGGTGCCGCCTACCTCGGTGGCGCCGCCGGCGGCGTCGATGTTGGTTTGCCGCAACACCCCGTTGATCTGGCTAGCGGTGACCCCGAAGGCCTGCATCTTGGGCAGGTCGAGCACGACCTCGATCTCGCGATCGACCCCGCCGAAGCGGTCCACCTCGGCCATGCCCTCGATGGCGAGCAGCCGCTTGGCGATCGAATCGTCGATGAACCAGCTCAGCTGCTCGATGGTCATGTCGTCGGCTTCGACCGCGAAGATGGCGAGGAAACCGCCGCCCGTGGCATCGACCTTGCCGACCTGCGGCTCGAGGATGCCGTCGGGCAGGCTGCCGCGGATCCGGTCGATCGAATTCTTCACCTCGGCAACCGCATCGTTGACGTCGGTGCCGATCTCGAATTCGATGAAGGTGTTGGAATTGCCTTCGCTCGCGGTCGAATTGAGCGAACTGACGCCGTTGATCGAACGCACGGCCGCTTCGACGCGCTGGGTGATCTGGTTTTCGATTTCGGTCGGCGCGGCACCGGGCTGCGAGATGTTGACCGTGACCGCAGGGAATTCGACGTCCGGGTTGTTGACGACGTCCATCCGCCAGAAGCTGAGGATCCCCGCCAGCAGCAGCGCGGTAAAGAAGACGAGCGGAATGACCGGGTTGCGGATCGACCAGGCGGAGATTTTGCTAAAGTCCATGCCGGATCAGCCTTTGCTGGTGTCTTTCCCCGCTGCGGCCGCCTTGGCCGCAGGTCGCTTGGCACCCTGCAATTCGGGCACGATGGTCTCGCCTTCCGTCAGGAAGCCGCCAGCGCGAAGCACAACCTTCTCGGCCCCGGTCAGTCCGCCGACCACGGCAATGCCGCCGGAAGTCACGATCCCCGTGCGCACCGCGCGGCGGCGGACCTTGTTGTCCTTGTCGACGATGAGGACGTAGGCGCCCTTGCTGTCGGAAAGGATAGCCGATTCCGGCAGCATCGGGGCGACGATGGTCCCGCTGTTGATGGTCGCGGTGGCAAACCCTCCGGGGCGCAGGCCCGGGGCGTAGCTCAGCGCGATACGGGCCGTTCCCTGTCGCGTCTGCGGATCGATGGTCGGTTCGAGCTGCCAGATCTGGCCGGTAAAGGCACGGTCGAGGCCGGTCGGTACGATCGAGGCGGAAACCCCGGGGGCCAGCTTGGCGAGGTCGGTTTCCCCAACCTGCGCAAGCAATTCCATCTCGCCGCCCTTGGCGATCAGGAACAGCGCGGGCGAACCGGCGCTGACGGTCTGGCCGGGCTCGACATTGCGTTCCAGAAGCAGGCCCGATGCAGGGGCGATGACATTGAGGCGGGCGTTGCGGGCCAGCAGCTCGTTGTACTGGGCACGGGCGACATTGACCCGCGCATTGGCGGAATCGCGGGTTGCGGTGAGCCTGTCGACATCGGCCCGCGAGATGAAACCGCGATCGACCAGCTTGAGCGCACGGTCGAGATTGGCCTGCGCCAGTTCGGCTTCGGCACGGGCGACTTCGATCTGCGCCGCCTGCGCCCGCGCCTGCTGGCTCTGCACGGAACGGTCGATCGAGGCCAGCACCTGTCCGGCGCGGACCCATTGGCCTTGCTCGACCGGGACCGATACCACGCGCCCGCCTTCGCCGACGACACCGACCGGCATGGCCCGACGTGCGGCGAGAGTGCCGGTGGCATTGATCGTTCCCTCGATCGTGGTCGTCCCGGGCGCAACCACCGTGATGCGCGGCGCCTGGTCTTCCCGGTCCGCGGCGGGCACGGCCGTTCCTTCGCCAGCCCCCAGCAACAGCCATGCGGCGACGATGCCGCCCACCACCAGCACACCGAGGATGATCCACCGCCACGGGGCGCCGCGACGCTGCTCGAACGCGCCGACATCGTAGCTTTCGCCCGCGACCTGCGTCGGCGTATCGCTTCGAATCTCGCTGTGCTGATAGTTCATAAAGATCCCATGACCGATCCACCCGTCGGCGACTGTATTATCTGACTAAGGCACCTTGTGCAACCACATGCTGGCGACGGCATTAGCCAGCCTCCGCCGTAGGCCGCCGTCGCCGTCAACGCAATTGCGCTCTCTACGAACGGCGCAATGTAACGGTCCGGCTACAGGCCTGGCATCGCCCATAGCGAAAAGGCGGGACCGCATCTCTGCGGCCCCGCCCCTCTGATTGCATGTCGCTTGCTGTTTAGCGGACGCGGCCGCGCTGCACCAGGTTCAGTACCGCAAGCAGAATGATCGCACCGAGGATCGCGATGACAAACGCGCCGAGGTCGAACGTCTGTATGCTGCCGCCGAAGCCGAGCAGCGGTGCGAGCACCGCATTGCCGATGAGTGCGCCGACGATACCGACGATGATGTTGAGGAAGATGCCCATCGAGGCATCACGCTTCATCACCATGCTGGCCAGCCAGCCGGCGACGCCGCCGACGATAATTGCGATAATCCATCCCATTGTCGTTCTCCGTTTATCCTCCCGGATAGACGAAATACGATGGATGAAGCGCTCGGTTCCCGCGACGAGCAGCGCGAGGCGGGTGCGCAGCGCGGCCTTGGCGGAAAAATCCTCGCCGAATCAGTACTTCAGCTGCCGCTCGTAGAGGTCGCGATAATGCTGGATGCGCGTCACGCGCAGTCCCTGCATGCCCGATCGATCGACAGCACGCTGCCACGACGCGAACTCTTCGAGGGTGAGATTGTACCGTTCGAGCACCTCGTCGATGGTGAGCATGCCGCCGTTTACCGCAGCGACGACCTCGGCCTTGCGCCGGACCACCCAGCGACGGGTGTTGGGGCTGGGCAGGTCGTCCAGCGTCAGCGGCTCGCCAAGCGGGCCGATCACCTGTGCCGGTCGGATTTTCTGGTTTTCGATCATCAAATCTCTCGGTCACTATCGGGCAAATCCGGTCCGGCGGTTGTGGCCGACGGGTCTTTGCCATTGACTAAAGCATCACGGTTAACGCCACGTTTGCATTCTGCCCGCTGCGCTTCCATCGCGGTCGCGGCGCCGGTGAAGCTGGCGGCTGACAGGGACGCGGGCACCAGCGCGCGGCGCAAATCGCCCTGCGCCGAAAGCCGGGCGGCAAGTTCGCTCCACTGGACCGGCGTCAGCGGCGGTTCCGCCAAGGGCACACCGGGGCCGGGAATCGTGAAATTGGTTTCCAACATTCGAAGCGCTTTACAACCGCGACTCTCAAGATCGGGTAAAGCCGCGATTTACCAGCGGTTAGGATAGGCGAACGCGGGGTAAACCTGTCCCTTCCGCTGCGGCGGCGGCACGTGTATGGCGCGCCGGCCATGACTTTCGCCGACACTTCCCTGCTGGACCCGGCCGCCGCAGCCGGCCTGTTCGACCTCGCCAAGCCGGCCAGCCGGTCGCGGATCGTCGTCGCCATGTCGGGCGGCGTCGATTCCTCGGTGGTCGCCGCCCTTGCCCATGCCAGCGGGGCCGAGGTCATCGGGATCACCCTGCAGCTGTACGATTACGGCGCCGCAACCGGGCGCAAGGGCGCCTGCTGCGCCGGGGACGATATCAGCGATGCGCGCGCAGTCGCCGACAGGCTGGGTATCGCCCATTATGTCTTCGACCACGAATCCGCATTCCGCGTCGAAGTGGTCGATCGCTTTGCCGACGATTACCTCGCCGGGCGCACCCCCGTGCCCTGCATCCGCTGCAACATGGGTCCCAAGTTTACCGACCTTTTGGGCATGGCGCGGGAACTGGAGGCGGATTGCCTCGCCACCGGGCACTACGTGCGCCGCGTCGCAACGCCTGCGGGCCCGCAGTTGGCCCGCGCCCATGATCCGGCCCGCGACCAGTCGTATTTCCTCTACGGGACGACCGAGGCGCAGCTCGACTTCCTCCGCTTCCCCCTGGGCGGACTGCCGAAGGCGGAGGTGCGGCGGCTGGCCGAGGCGGCCGGTCTGCGCAATGCCGCCAAGCCCGACAGCCAGGACATCTGTTTCGTGCCCGACGGCGATTATGCCGGAATCGTCAAGAAGCTGCGCCCGGAAGGCGGTGCATCGGGCGCCATCGTGGATGCCCGCACGGGCGATGTCCTTGGCGAGCACAAGGGTATCGTCCATTTCACTGTCGGCCAGAGGCGCGGGCTGGAGATCGGCGGCCAGCCCGAACCCCTGTATGTCGTCGCCCTCGATGCGGCACGCAGCGAAGTGCGGGTCGGGCCCAAGGCGATGCTGGCCGTGCGCTCCGCCACCCTGCTCGAGACCAACCGTATTGGTCCCCTGCCCTCCGCTCCGCTGACGGCGAAGGTACGCTCGCTGGCGAAGCCGGTGCAGGTGGAGCTGGAAGGAACGATCGGTGACGGCGCGACGGCCACGATCCATTTCCCCAGTCCCGAATATGGTGTCGCACCGGGGCAGGCAGCGGTGCTCTATGCCGGCGACCGCGTGGTCGGCGGCGGCTGGATCGGGTCAACCCAAGCGGCTGTTGCGGACTGACGAGAGGGACAGTAAGGCGCGCTCGATTGCGGCACGGCCGGGTGGCCCTGCCTTACCCCTGACACACGATTGGGTCCGTAAATGTTCGATTTGACAGGCAAGCGCGTCTATGTTGCCGGCCATGGCGGGATGGTCGGCTCGGCCATCGTGCGGCAGCTCGAAGCACGGGGGATCGACGTCCTCACCGCCTCGCGCGCGACCGACCTGCGCGAGCAGTCAATGGTGCGGGCCTGGTTTGCCGAAAACCGCCCGGATGTCGTCGTCGTGGCAGCCGCCAGGGTCGGCGGGATCCTCGCCAACGACACCTACCCGGTCGATTTTCTCTACGACAACCTGATGATCGAAACCAACATCATCGAGGCTGCCTATCGCAACGGCGTCGAAAAGCTGCTGTTTCTCGGATCCTCCTGCATCTACCCCAAGCTCGCGCCGCAACCTATGGCTGAAGACGCTTTGCTGACCGGCCCGCTGGAATCGACCAACGAGTGGTACGCAATCGCGAAGATCGCCGGGATCAAACTGTGCCAGGCGTATCGCAAGCAATATGGCTGCGACTTCATCAGTGCGATGCCGACAAACCTTTACGGCCCGGGCGATAATTTCGACCTGCAGTCGAGCCACGTGCTCCCGGCGCTGATACGCAAGGCGCACGAGGCCAAGCTGTCCGGCAGCGAGGCGATCACCATCTGGGGATCTGGCACGCCGCGCCGCGAATTCCTCCACGTCGACGATCTGGCGGCAGGCTGCATCTACCTGCTGGAACACTATTCGGCCGACGGCCATGTCAACCTTGGGTCGGGCACCGATCTGACGATCAACGAACTGGTCGAAACCGTCTGCAAGGTGGTCGGCTTCGAGGGACGGATCGAACGCGACACGTCAAAGCCTGATGGCACCCCCCGCAAACTCATGGACGGGTCGAAGATCGCGGGTCTGGGCTGGGCTCCGCAAATCGGGCTCGAGGAAGGCATTGAGCGCACCTACCGGTGGTTCCTCGACCATGAAGCGCGCGCTAGCGTGGCTTGATACGCTGGTCGCCCGGGTTACTCCTGCCAGCGATCCAGCACGCAGCCATAGCCATCCCGAAGGCGCGCGGTATCGCTGGCGAGCAAGAGGAAACGGGCAGTCACGCTGCGTTCCCCGGCATCCTCGCTCAGCGTGACGAGTTCCATCCCGGCGAGCTTGTCCTTGGCGCAGTCTTCCATCGTCCGGCCGGCTACGAAGCGGCACGAGCAGCCGACGCGGGCGGCATAGGCGGTCCCGGTTTCGGCATAGCCCCCGATCGGCGTGCGAAACCACAGGAACACGGCAGCCGCCGCGGCCAGCACGGCAAACAGGCCCCAGCGCCACCGGGCGAGGATCCGGGCCCCGGCAGGGCGAGGGGATTTTGACGTTGCCAAGGCGAATCCTGTCATGCGAGAGGCGTGCCCCATGCAGCGCCGCGCCGCCCCCCTTATCGCCATGCTGGCCCTCGCCTCAACCCTTGTCGCATGCAGCGATGCGGCGCCGGTGGAAACGCCCCTGACCGAGGATGCGCTTGCCGCAGTGGGCGAGAACCCCGGGGCCCCGGACGAGCAGCTGGCACGCCAGCTCGACGAACTGTTCACGGACGAGACGCTGGGCGAAACCCGCGCCGCCGTGGTGCTCTACAACGGGCAAATAGCGGCGGAACGCTATGCCCCAGGCTATGATGCCGACACCCGGTTCGTCAGCTGGTCGATGGCCAAGACGGTAACCGCAGTCATGATCGGCATGCTGGTGGCGGACGGCCAGCTCCAACTGGACGAAAGCCCGCCCATCCCGGGCTGGCAGCGCCCCGGCGATCCGCGCGGCGCCATCACCCTGCGCCAATTGCTCCAGATGCGCAGCGGACTGCGGCATACGGAAGCCGGCGACCCGCCATACGAATCGTCGGAGGTCCGGATGCTCTTCCTCGACGGCAGGGACGACATGGCGAAATGGGCGGAGGAGCAGCCGCTCGAAGCGGAGCCGGGATCCCGCTTCGAATATTCCAGCGCCACCACGGTCATCCTCGCCGACATCGCTGCCCGCGTGCTCGCTCGGGGCAGCGACGATCCGGAACTGCGCCGCCGCGCGGTGGACGATTTTCTCGACGCCCGCCTGTTCGACCCGCTGGGCATGGACAGCGTCGTGCCCGAATACGATGCCAGTGGAACCCTGATCGGCGGGAGCCTGATCCACGCCACCGCGCGGGACTGGGGCAAGTTCGGGGAGTTCCTGCGCAACGGGGGATCGGCGGGCGGCGCGCAACTGGTGCCGCGCAAATGGATCGAGTTCATGACCCGCCCGAGCCCGCGCAGCGCATTCTACGGGGCACAGACCTGGCTGAACACGGAAGCCGACCGGGCCGAGGATGCGCTCCACCCCATGGCCGAGCCCGCCGGCCTTTTCGCCGCTGTCGGGCATATGGGGCAATACGTCCTGGTATCGCCACGCCAGCGGCTGACGGTCGTGCGGCTGGGCCATTCCGATGCCGACGAACGCAAGGTCCTGCTGCGGCAGCTGGCCGATATCGTCGCGCTCTACCCTGAAAGGTAGAACCGGCCCTCTACCACCGTCACGCAATTGCCGCCGAGCCAGGCGGTTGGGCCTTCGCGCCGGCACTGCGCATAACCGCCGCGCGCCGAAGCCTGGAAGGCGGAGAAACTGTCACGCCCGAGTCGATCGGCCCAAAAGGGTGTCAGCGCGGCATGGGCGGAGCCGGTGAAACTGTCCTCGTCGACGCCCCCGCCCGGCACGAAGACCCGGCTGACGACATCGGTCTGCCTGCCGGGCGCAGTGCAGATGAACTGGTCGTCGCCCAAGGCCCCAAGGCCGCGCAAGTCCGGGTCGAGACCGCGCACCTCCTCCTCGCTCGCGAACAGGTAGATGCCGTAGCGATCGGGACTGCGCCATACCTCCTGCGGCTTTGCCCCGAGCAATGCGACAGCTTCCGGCCAATCTCCCGGCTCGGTGGGTATGGCAGGCAGTGCAAGTTCGCACCCCGATGCCGAGCGTAGCATCTCGAGGATGCCGGCCTTGCGCGTCCGAAACGTCACCCGCTGGGCATCGCGGTGGCCGCCGAGTGCCTCGAACACGACATGTCCGCTCGCCAGGGTGGCATGGCCGCACAGCCGGATTTCGCAGGCCGGTGTGAACCAGCGCAGCTCGTAGTCCGCTGCGCCCGTCGCATCCGGCACAAGGAAAGCCGTTTCGGCGAAATTGTTCTCCTCGCCGATCGCCTGCAGCACGTCATCAGGCAACCAGGCAGGCAAGGGGATCACGGCCGCCTGGTTGCCGGTGAAGGGTTTGTCGGCGAAGGCATCGACATGCCAGTACGGCAGGGTTGCGGCAGCGCTCACGGTTTTTTCTCCAGCTTGGCGAATTCGTCTTCCTCGACCAACGGATTGTCCGGCTCGTCGACGTGACCCTGGGGGTCGATGTGGATCAATATGTCCGTATCGGGAAATGCCCGCACCAGATCGGCCTCGACCCGCTCGATGATGTCATGGGCCTCCCGTACCGTCATTGCAGCCGGGAGATCGACGTGGAACTGGACGAAATCGCGATCCCCCGCAGTGCGCGTCCGCAGGTCGTGCAGGTTCGACAATTCGGGATGGCGGGCGGCCACTTCGACGAAGCGCTGGCGCCGTTCCTCCGGCCATTCGCGATCCATCAAATGGTTGATCGCTTCCCCGGCAGCGTTCCACGCACCCCACAACAGCCAGCCCGCAATGCCGAGGCCGAACAGCGGGTCCGCCCGCGTGAAGCCGGCATACTGGTCGAGGGCCAGTGCCGCGATGACGGCGAGGTTCAGCAGCAGGTCGGACTGGTAATGGACGTGGTCCGCACCGATAGCCACCGAACGGGTCCGGGCGATCACATAGCGTTGCCAGGCGAGCAGTGCGAAGGTTGCGACGATGGCGATCCCGGACACCAGCATACCTTCCGGCGCCGCCTGCACCCGGCCACCCTCGATCAGCTTGCTGACCGCGCGGAATGCGATCCCGGACGCGGACAAGGCGATCAGCATGACCTGGAAGATGGCAGCGAGCGCTTCGGCCTTGCCATGGCCGAACCTGTGCTCCTCATCCGCGGGTCGCGACGCGATCCAGACGCCGACCAGAGTCGCCATGCTGGCGATGAGGTCCAGCGCCGAATCGGCAAGGCTGCCGAGCATCGCCGTGGAGCCTGTGCGCAGCGTTGCCCAGGTCTTCAACGATACCAGGAACACAGCCACGGTAATCGAGGCGAGCGCCGCACTGCGCGCGAGCCCGGCGCGCGACTCGATCATGGGTAAAGCAGCTCGCTCGACCAGGCGAGCGCATCGCCGGCACCCGAGAGCGTGAAGAGACGGCGGTCATGGAGCCTGTTGGGCCGGTCCTGCCAGAATTCCATGCGTTCGGGAACCAGCGTGAACCCGGTCCAGTGCGCGGGCCGCGGCACTTCGCCACCGGAAAACTGCGCCGAGGCCGCGTTGAACCGCTCTATGAACAGCCGGCGATCGGGCAGCGGACGCGACTGGTCGGACGCGACCGCGCCGAGCTGCGAATCGCGGGCGCGCGAATGGAAGTAATCGTCCGCCACTTCGGCTGCGACTTCCTCCAGCGGGCCTTCGATGCGGATCTGCCGCCTGAGGCTCTTCCAGTGGAACAGCAGCGCCGCATGCGGATTGGCACTAAGTTCCCCGCCCTTGCGGCTTTCGGCATTGGTGTAGAAGGTGAAGCCCTGCGGACCGTGACCCTTCAACAGCACCATGCGGACAGACGGCAGGCCCTGCGGCGTTGCTGTCGCCAGCGCCATAGCATTGTGGTCGTTGGGCTCGTTTTCCCGCGCCTCCGCCAGCCATGCGGTAAACAGGGCAAAGGGATCGCTGTCGGGAATGGTGCTGGTGTCGAGCGGATAGGTCATCGCGCCGCCTTTAGCACGGGCCGGGGGCAGGTGCGCCAGCCAATATGCGGCCATTTTCGCATTCGGACTTCAATTTGTTGCAATCAGATGCTTATAGCGCGCGGCATGACAAACCTTGTTTCTCCCGTAATTCTTTGTGGTGGCGGCGGCACCCGGTTGTGGCCGCGCAGCAGGCCCGATGCGCCGAAGCCGTTTCTTCCCCTGCTCGGCGAACGCAGCCTGTTCCAGCAGACGCTAGACCGGGTCGCGGACGGCACACGATTTTCCCGCCCGCTGGTCGTCGCCGGCACGCGGCATATCCCGCTGATCCGCCAGCAGGCAGACGCGATCGACCTGATCGCCGAGCCGGAAGGCAAGAACACGGCGCCAGCGATTGCGCTCGCGGCGCTCCGTTTGCCGCCCGAAGCTGTGATGCTGGTCTGCCCGAGCGATCACTTCATTGCCGATACTGCCGCCTTCGTAGAGACGGCGATGCAGGCGGCAGAGCTTGCGCGGCAGGGGCGGCTGGTAGCTTTCGGCATTACCCCCGACGCTCCGGAAACGGGCTATGGCTATATCCGCCGCGGCGCCCCGCTCGATGTCGGATACGAAATCGATCGCTTCGTGGAGAAGCCCGATCTCGCAACCGCCGAGCAGTTCCTGGCGGAGGGCGGATACAGCTGGAATGGCGGCATCTTCGTCTTCCAGGCCGGCCGTTATCTCGAGGAATTGCGGCGCCACCGGCCGGAGATGGCCGAACTGGTCGAAGCCGCCGCGCAGGCGGGATCGGAAGCCGAAGGGACTTTCGTTCCCGATGCCGGGACTTTCTCGCGGATCGAGGGCGATTCGATCGATTATGCGGTGATGGAGCCGACGGACTCCGCAGCGGTTGTCCCGTCGACCATGGGCTGGTCGGATATCGGCAACTGGCAGGCCCTGCGCGATGCCCGCGCCGCCGAAGGCAGGGGCCGGTTCGAACTGGTCGATTGCCACAATGTGATGGTAGATACGGACGGACCGCGCGTGTCGGTCATCGGGCTCGACGATATCATCGTGATCGTCGATGGCGACGAGGTCCTGGTCACATCAGCCGCGGGCGCGCAGAAAGTCGGCAAGCTGGCCGGAGCGACCGGCAAATGAGGCTGCTTCCCACGCACACCGTCGAAAAGGTTTGGGGGCGCGCGCAATTGCCCCCGCCGTTCGTCAACACAGGTGAAGCGCCCGTCGGCGAAATCTGGTTCGATCCGCCCGCCGAGCTGCCGCAATTGCTGGTAAAGTACCTCTTCACCAGCGAGCCTCTGTCGGTGCAGGTCCATCCCGACGATGCGCAGGCCCCGGCCGGTTCGCGCGGCAAGGAAGAATGCTGGTACATTCTCGATGCCGAACCGGGAGCAAGGCTCGCCATCGGGTTCGAGCGCGAAATTTCTGCCGAGGAACTCAAGGCGGCCGCGATCGACGGCTCGATAGAGCAGTTGCTCACCTGGCACGAAGTCCGGGCCGGCGATTTTTTCTACCTGCCCGCTGGCACTGTCCATGCCATCGGACCCGGCCTCTCGCTGATCGAGGTTCAGCAGAATTCGGACATCACCTACCGCCTGTACGATTACGGGCGGCCCCGCGAATTGCACCTCGACGAAGCAATGGGCGTGGCCAGCCGCGAGCCTTACGCCGATTGCTGGAAGGCGAAGGTCGGTGACGAAGGCACGCTTGCGCTCGTCGACGGCCCGCATTTCCGGCTCGACCGGATCGACGGGCGGCCCGATGCGGCGACGGTCGCACGGTTTCCGGGTCGTCTCCTGCTGATTCCCGTTGAGGGCGACTATAGCGTTGCCGGAAAGGCAGTGCCCGCAGGTAGCTGTGCGCTCGTAGAGGATGCGGCCGATATCCGTTGTACCCAAGGCAAGGCGCTGATCACGCAGCCCTGCTAGACGCTGCGGGCGGGAAATCGGGCGGGCGCGACATCGCCACGCCGTGCTTGCACCTGTTCGCTGTTGCACCTAGCTAACACAGCATGAGCGATCCCTACTCAACTCTCGGCGTCAGCCGGACCGCGACCGAGAGCGAAATCAAGAGCGCCTATCGCAAGCTCGCCAAGGAGCTGCATCCTGACCGCAACAAGGACAAGCCCAATGCGGCCGAGCGGTTTTCGCAGGTGACCCAGGCCTATGACCTTCTGTCCGACAAGGACAAGCGGGCGCGTTTCGACCGCGGCGAAATCGACGCCGACGGCAATCCGGCCAATCCTTTCGCCGGGATGGGGCGCGGCTTTGGTGGGGGCGGATTCGGCGGGGGCAGCCAGCGGCAGTACCGGCCGGAGGACTTCCAGGGGTTCGGTAATGACGATATCGACCTCGGGGATATCTTCGACGGACTTTTTGGCGGCGGCGGCGGGCGATCGCGCGCAGGCGGATCCCCGTTCGGGCGGCGCTCGGCACCTCCCAGCAAGGGGGCCGACATCACCTATCGCCTGAAAGTGCCGTTCGTCGATGCGGCGACCCGGCGCGATCAGCGGATCACACTGGCCGACGGCAAGACGATCGACCTGAAGCTGCCTGCAGGCGTCGAGGACGGCACGCAGATGCGGCTCAAGGCCAAGGGCGAGCCGGGAGCGGGCGGCGCGGGCGACGGTATCGTCATCATCGCCATCGACCAGCACCCTTTCTTCGAACGTGACGGCAGCAATGTCAGGCTGGACCTGCCAGTGACCCTGGACGAGGCGGTCAACGGAGCCAGGATCAAGGCTCCTACAGTGGACGGGCCGGTCATGCTGACCATCAGGCCCGGCACATCAGGGGGGACGGTCATGCGTCTGGCCGGCAAGGGCTTTACCGACAAGTCGGGCAAGCGCGGCGACCAGCTGGTGCGGCTCGAGATCGCCCTGCCCGCAGATGTTTCCGGTCTGGCCGAAAGGTTGAAAGATTGGACCGATCCGTCCAATCCCCGGGCGGCCTTGGGCATTTAGGCACAAGCCATCGCTTGCAGGAGAGGCGTCGTTTCGAATCCTCCGATACCGGACCGGGAAAAGCGGCTGGTCGAATCGCCGACACCCGAAGCGCGCCGGAAAGCGGCGCTCCGTCACCAGATCGTGACCAATGTCGGGCCGGGCACGCGCTTTTTCGAAATCCTGAAGCGGGTACTGGTCGGAACCTATAACGACGGGTTCATCCACGCCGGCAATCTCGCCTATCTCGCGGTCATCGCGATCTTCCCGTTCTTCATCACCGGGTCGGCCATCTTTTCCGCCATCGGCGAATACAGCGAGCGGGCGGCCGCAGTAGATGCGGTCCTGCGCGCCTTGCCGCCAACGGTCGCCGAGACGATTGGGCCGGTTGCACGCGAGGTGGTAAACGCGCGCAGCGGCTGGTTCCTGTGGGTCGGCGGGCTGGTCGGCCTGTGGACGGTCGGCAGCCTGATCGAAACCATCCGCGATATCCTGCGGCGCGCTTACGGTACCCGGCTGGTGCGGCCGTTCTGGCAATACCGCCTGCTGTCGATGGGCATGATCGTCGGAGCGGTGGTGCTGTTGATGCTGTCGCTCATCGCCGGCTTCATGATTACGGCCGCGCAGCAGGTGATCGACGCCTATGTGCCGCAACTGGCAGGGGCGATGGGCCAGTTGTCGCTGTCGCGCATCGTTACCGCCCTAGGCCTGTTCGGATCGATCTACCTGCTGTTCCTGACTTTGACCCCATCCCAGTACCGGGGCCGGCGATACCCGAAATGGCCCGGGGCCCTGCTGGTCACTGCCTGGTGGATCGCGATGACGCTCGCCATGCCCTTGGTCATCGCGCGGTTCTTTACCTACGACCTGACCTATGGCTCGCTCGCCGGGATCATGGTTGCGCTGTTCTTTTTCTGGCTTGTCGGGTTGGGGGTGGTTATCGGAGCGGAACTGAACGCGGCACTGGCCGAGACGCCGGAAGAGGAACTCGACTGGATCGGCCAGGGCGACAACCGGCAACGGCGCGCCGCACCCGGCGCGACGCGGCAGGACGTCGCCACGCAGGACGGAGGAGAAGTTTGACATGACCGGTCTGATGGCTGGCAAGCGCGGTCTCATCATGGGGCTCGCCAACGACAAGTCGCTCGCATGGGGCATTGCGCAGAAGCTTGCGGAGCACGGTGCGGAACTGGCGTTCTCGTATCAGGGCGAGGCACTGGCGAAGCGCGTCATCCCGCTCGCCCAGCAGCTCGGCAGCGACTTCTGCTTCGATTGCGATGTGTCCGACATGGCAGCGCTGGACCGGGCGTTCGACACGCTGCGCTCTCGCTGGGACACCATCGATTTCGTCGTCCACGCGATCGGCTTTTCCGACAAGAACGAATTGCGCGGCAAATATGTCGACACCAGCCTCGACAATTTCCTGATGACCATGAACATTTCCGCCTACAGCCTGGTGGCGATCACGCAGCGCGCGGCCGCCATAATGCCGGACGGTGGCAGCATCCTTACCCTGACATATTACGGCGCGGAAAAGGTCATCCCGCATTACAACGTCATGGGCGTGGCCAAGGCCGCACTGGAAACCAGCGTTAAATATCTCGCCAACGACCTGGGCCCGCAGAACATCCGCGTCAATGCGATCAGCGCCGGCCCGGTCAAGACGCTCGCGGCGAGCGGGATCGGCGACTTCCGCTACATCCTGCGCTGGAACGAGCTCAATGCTCCGCTGCGGCGCAACATCACCATCGAGGACGTCGGCGGGTCCGGGCTGTACTTCCTGTCGGACCTGTCGTCGGGCGTCACCGGCGAAACGCACCATGTCGATGCCGGCTATCACGTCGTCGGCATGAAGCAGGAAGATGCGCCCGACATCGCCGTCAGCTGAAGCACGGGCGGCGGAGCCGCTCCGGTCCGGCATTCCCCGATCATGAGTATCGCTGCCCCTCGGGCGGCAGCAGACACAGTCCTGCGTTCTTGACGGAGCACCGGGGAAATGACAATGGACCCGGCGCGATGCTCGGTGGTGGAGCTTGGCGCCGAGCAAGAAGAGCTTACGTCTATGGCACGGTCCGGGGTCGACCGAAAATCAGAAGTCACCACCTTCATGTCGCTCCGCGGATGGAGCGCGCCCCTCATCGTGCTCGCGGTCTTTCTGGTGGCCGTTTTCCTGCTCGGCGGCAGTTCGCGCTTTGATGTGCCGCAACTCATCCTGTTGCGGCCTTTGGCGGTCTGTGTGGCAGGCTACGCGCTGGTTTCGATGCGATTCGAATATCTCCGGTCGCGCCGGGCGTTGTGGTGCCTTGCCGGCGCGACCCTTCTGCTGGTCGCGCTGCACCTGGTGCCGCTGCCACCTGCCATGTGGCAGGCACTCCCCGGGCGCGGGATCATGGTCGAGATTGACAAGGTCGCGGGTCTTGCGGGTCTTTGGCGGCCACTGACCATGTTCCCGGAGGGGACGTGGAACGCGCTCTACGCGCTGGTCGTGCCGCTTGCCGTGGCCCTGCTTGCAACGCGCTTCGACCTTCGCGACAACCTGCGCCTGATGCTGGTTATCCTCGTACTCGCCGGAGTTAGCGCCATTGTCGGCGTGATCCAGGCGGCGGGTTCGGATCTGGCGATGTACCGTCTTGCGGGTGGTACATCCGGCCTCTTCGCCAATCGCAACCACCAGGCCGCCCTGCTCGCCTGCCTCATCCCGGTGCTTGCCGGGCTTTCACAGGCGGCTCCACAGGTCAGCGGCAATCCGCGCGCATTACGCATCCTCGCCGCTGCTACGGCGGTCGCGCTCGTGCCGCTGATACTGGTGACCGGGTCGAGAATGGGCCTGCTGGTGACCATCGCCGCACTGCTTTATGCCGCCGCCTCCTACCTGCTGGTGTCGAAAGGCGTACCGAGCAAGGGAATTGGCCGACTGGCACTGTTGGCAGCGGGCGCTGCATCCCTTGTCGCGATGGTAGGCGCCACGATCTATGCCGCGCGCGACGTGGCGATCGACCGGATCGACGCCGAAGGGGAGGACCTTCGCCTCGCCTTCTGGGAATCGACGCTTGAGTTTCTGCCGGACTACATGCCGTGGGGCTCGGGTGTCGGGTCCTTCGTGCCGGTCTACCAGATTCACGAAAAAGCCGAGATGCTGATGCCCCAGTATATCAACCAGGCGCATAACGACTGGCTGGACATCGCACTCACCGCGGGCGTTCCGGGCCTTGCATTACTCCTGGTCGCAGTCGTCATGTTCCTCGTTGCCTTGCGCAATGCTTTTACGGCGCGCGGCGTTGCCGGCCATTTGCGGCGCATGGGTGTCGGCATCATTCTATTGCTGGCCTTTGCCAGCCTTAGCGACTATCCGCTGCGGACTCCTATTCTCTCGTCACTGTTTGCTGTTGCGGCTATCTGGTCGACCTTCCCTGTCGCAACGCGCCCATCGAACGAAAGCAATGCCTGACATGCGCCGTCCCAAACCGTTCCTTCTGGCCCTTTGTTGCCTTGCGCTGACGCTCGGCGGCTGTGCTTCGTCCAAAGCGACCATCGGCGGCGCAGCCGGCCTGACGGTCGTGGAGTCCTCCGAACTGCCGGCACCCACCGTCGCCGACCTGTCGGCCAATGACCGGCCCTATCGCCTTGGTCCGTTCGACGTGCTGACAATCGACGTCTTCGGGGCTGAGGAACTGTCCAAGAAAGAAATCCAGGTCGATGCCAGCGGCCGCATGACCTTTCCCTTGATCGGCACTCTCGAGGTGGCTGGCAAGACACCTGAAGAAGTCGGCATCATGATGGCCGACCGCTTCCGTGGCCGTTTCATCCGCGACCCTCAGGTGACCGTGAACCTGAAGGAAATCGTCAGCCAGACCGTGACCATCACGGGCGAGGTCAAGAAAGCCGGCGTCTACCCGATCGTCGGCCGGATGACGCTGATGACCGCGATTGCCTCTGCGGAAGGTTGGACCGAATATTCGCAGAAGGGCGAGGTCGTGCTCCGCCGCCGTGTCGGGGGGCAGGAATACGCTGCACTTTACGACGTTCGTGCGATCGAAAAGGGCCAGTATCCCGATCCGGAGGTCTATGCCAGCGACCTCGTCGTGGTCGGCAATTCCGAAAGCCGCCGCATCTTCCGTGATTTCCTTGCAGCCACTCCGCTGCTGGCCCCGGTCGTCCTGCTCCTGCAGGGCAGCAATTGAGGCGCATGACCAGACATGTCGACTAACCCGATCCAGACGTTGAATTTCCAGCAGGCGCAGCCGCTTCGCAGCGATGGCCGCGACGAAACGGAAGAGCATACCTTCAACGTGCCGCCCGTGCTGGTGCAGTACTGGCACACCGTGGTCCGGTGGCGCTGGCTCATGGCGGCTATCGTCCTTGCCTGTTTGCTGATCGGGCTGGTCGCGACGCTGCTGATGGCGCCGTTGTACACGGCCAATGTGCAGCTGCAGATCGACCGGCAGCAAAAGCAGATCACCAATGTCGAAGGCCTCGAGGCGGAATTGCCGGGGCAGGACATGGAATTCTACGCGACGCAATACGAACTCCTGGCCGCGCGTCCGCTGGCGGAACGTGTGGCGACCGAATTGCGTCTCTACGATAACGATGCATTCCTCGAAGCACACGGGATCGACCCGGGCGCATTCGAGGCCGAAGGCAGCGAGAAGTCCGCCAGGGAACTTTCCGAAGAGCGTAACCGGGCGGTCGTCAACGCGCTGCTCGATTCCGTGGAAGTCGCGCCGATTCGCAATTCCAAGCTGGTCGATGTGAATTATACCAGCCGCGATCCGGAACTCTCGACCCGGATTGCCAACCAATGGGCAACTGCCTTCATCGACCTCAGCATGGAGCGCGAATTTGCCTCCACCTCCGATGCGAGGGCGTTCCTCGAGGAGCGTCTGGAGACCCTTCGCGAACGGCTTGAAGACTCCGAACGACGGGCCGTGCTTTACGCGACCGAAACCGGGATCGTCTCGCTCGACGAAGTGCGCGACGCGAATGGCCGAGCGATCGGCAATCGCACACTGACGGGATCGAATCTGGAACAGCTCGCCCGCGAACTCAACGAGGCTACCGCGGCCCGCATCGAGGCGGAAGCCCGCTCGCGCGCGGCCGGCGGCAACACGTCGGAGGCGGTAACGAGCGCGAGCCTGTCGAACCTGCGGAGCCAGCGGGCCGAAATCGCGGCGGAATATTCGAAGATCCAGGTCCAGTTCGCGCCCGAGTATCCGGCCGTGATCGAGCTCAAGGAACAGCTCGCCTCGATCGATCAGGCCATTGCGGCGGAAACCGCCCGGATCGGCCGGTCGCGTTCGCAGGAATACAGAGAGGCCCTTTCGCGCGAGCGCGAATTGCGCAACCAGGTAGCAACGCTGCGCGACCAGTTGAGCGAGCAGAACAAGGCGAACATCCAGTACGCGATTTTCCAGCGCGACGCGGATACCAACCGCGAACTCTACGACGCACTCCTGCAACGCTACAAGGAAATCGGCGTTGCCGGTACCGTCGGTGTCAACAATATCGCCATTGTCGAACCCGCGATCGTGCCGGTGCGGCCGTCATCGCCGGTCATGCTACTGAACCTCGCAGTTGCACTTCTCCTGGGCGTCGGCCTCGCCGCAGCGACTGCATTCGCACTCGAGCAGATCGACGAGGGTATCCGCGAACCGGGCCAGGTAGAACAGATGCTCAAGCTGCCGCTGCTCGGTCTCACGCCGATGGTCGATGGCGAGAAAGTCCAGGACGAGTTGCAGGACGTCAAGTCGAGCTACTTCGACGCCTATTTCTCCATCCATTCGAGTCTCGCCTTCTCCACCAATCACGGCTTCCCCAAGTCGATTGCCGTTACCAGCACGCGTCCCGGCGAGGGCAAGTCGAGCACCTCCATGGCTCTGGCAACGATTCTCGCGCGCACCGGCAAGAAGGTCCTGCTGGTCGATGCCGACATGCGCTCGCCCTCGATCCATGGGTATTTCGACGCCGTCAACGAGAAGGGCCTGAGCAACTACCTGGCGGGCGACCCCGACTGGGTCAGCCTGGTCAGCGCGGCGCCCAACCCCAACCTGTCGATCATGACGGCCGGCCCCGTCCCGCCGAGCGCGGCCGAACTGCTCAGCGGCAACCGGCTCGAGAAATTCATCGCCGACGCCCTCACCCGCTTCGACCATGTCGTGATCGATAGCCCGCCGGTGCTCGGCATGACGGATGCGCCGCTCATCGCCAACGCGGTGGAAAGCATCGTCTACGTCGTCCAAGCCGGCGGCGCGGCGGTGCGCGGCATCCGTGCTTCGATCAAGCGTATCCAGCAGGTCAATGCGCACCTGTCGGGCGTGGTACTGACCAAGATGGGCAGCCGTGCCAGCGGCTATGGTTATGGCTATGGTTATGGCTACGGCTATGGCTATGGGCAGCGTTACGGCGAGGAAGCGGCCGCAAGCTAGCACCGAGCCATGGCTGTGACCGCATCCCTCCGCACTACCATCCTTGTGGCGATTACAGCCGCGTGCGCGTGGCAGGCCTACCGTTTCGCCCTATTGCCCAACTTGCGGCTGAGCCAGCCCGCGGTCGCGCTGGCGCAGTATCCGGACGATGCATCTGCCCTTTCGCGCGACATCAACAACAGGATCGGCAAGACGGGGAAGTACGCCACCACGCCGGAAGACCGGCAGGCCGCCGTTCGCTCGCTGGTCGACACCCCCCTGTCTCGCAGTTCCTTGCGGATCATCGGGATGGACAAGGCGATGCGCGGATCCGTCGCAGACGCGCGGACCGCGCTGGGTCTGTCCAACCGCATCTCGCGGCGCGACAGTTGGGCCCAGATCTGGCTGCTGGAGAATGCGGCACGCCAAGACGACAGCGAGGCGATCCTCAACCATTACAACGCGGCGCTCGCCGTGACCCCCGAACTCGCGCCCGTCCTGAACCCCATCCTGGTCAAGGCCAGCAGCGACCGTGAGGTTCGCGCGGCCCTGCGCCCGTACCTGTCCAGGGACGCGGCTTGGGCTCCGGGTTTCCTTGCCCTTGCGGCCAAGGACGGCCGGCTCGACGACGTGATGGCCATCGCCAGGCCGGTCACGCGCCAGCTCGGCACCGACCCCTACAAACCCGCCGTCGCCCAGATCCTGCTTCGCCTGGCCGCAGCCGGTGAATGGCCCGAAGCCATGGAACTGGCAAGATCGGTCTGGGACGATTTCGATTCCGCCGCATTCGCGGACGTCTCGCCCAGCGCCGCCTCGGCCGACGAGAGGCTCGGCCCGCTGGCCTGGCAGTTCGGCGATACCGACGGGATCGACGCGACCTTCGCCGCCGGCAAGACCATCGAAGCCCTTCTCTCCCCGCTGGCTCGCGGCACCGTCGCCACCCGCAGCGTTCCGGTCACGCCCGGGCAGAGCTATCAGCTGCGGCATCGCACGCAGTTCGAACGCGGCAGCGAGGGTGTGCGGATCAGCTGGCGGGCGGATTGCCTCGACGCGGCCGGCGCGGCATCGGCAGCGGTCTGGCAGGAAGCGGTGCCGGTCGGCTTCGGCCCCAGTGTTTTCGAGCGCGGTTTCACTGCCCCTGCCGGCTGCAATCTGCTGTCCCTGACCCTCTCGGCGACCGGACCGGATGGCCAGACCGCGTCCGTGGTACGGATTACCAACCTGGAAATGCGGCCGCGCGGCTGAGCGGGCCCGCCGGCGCCGCTACTTCGCGCCGATCCCGCTGACGATGACCCGCAGCGTCTTCAGGGCGATGAGGATATCCAGCCAGAGCGACAGGTTCTTGACATAGTAGAAGTCGAACCGGAGTTTGGTGTGAACGTCGTCGATACCGGCGACATGACCCTGGTTGACCTGGGCCCAGCCGGTAATTCCCGGCCGCACGATGTGCCGGTAGGCATAGAACGGTATCTCGGCCTCGTACCAGTCGGCCAGCGCACGCGCTTCCGGACGCGGCCCGATCCAGCTCATGTCGCCCTTGAGGATGTTCCAGACCTGCGGCAATTCGTCGAGCCGCGTCTTGCGCAGAAAGCCGCCCACGCGGGTAATCCGGTCGTCGCTATCGCGCGTGATGGCATCATCACGCCGGGCATCGTCATGGTCCGACACGACACGCTCGCGCATGGTGCGGAACTTGACCATGGTGAAATTCTCGCCGCGGTAGCCGAGCCGTTCCTGCCGGAAGATAATGGGGCCCGCACCGTCCATCCGGATGAGCAGCGCGATGATCGCCATCAGGGGCAGGAGGACCGGCATCAGCACCATCGCCCCGGCGATGTCGATCGCGCGCTTGACGGTGCGATAGGGCAAGTTGGGGATCAGCGACCCGAGATCATTCTCGCGCAAGTGGTTGATCCGCACTTCGCCGGTCAGTTCCTCCTCTATCAGCCGATAGTGATAGACCGGCACCCCGCTCAATGCCGCACGGGCAATGGCCCGTTCCCATTCCGGTGCCTTTTCGTCGTGCAGGTCTGCCACAACCGAGCCGGTGACGAGCTTCCTTGCGATGAGGTCATTGAGCTCGTCGGCAGAACCGAGTTGGAGGAACCCCTGCCTCCCGAGTATGGAACCAATGTCGCCACCGGGAACAATGTAGTGGCGCAAGTTGGGATTGGCGTGTCGAATCCGCGCGGTAACCAGGTAGCTGACCGCGAGAGTCGCGAATGCGCACGGAAGAAGCAGGGTCCAGGAAAAACCGGTCCGCGCCAGGGCATTCAGGCCAAGGACGGTGCCGAAGGTGATGACATTGACAGGCAGCACGTAGGAAAGCAGTCGTGCCCGCGCATAGCTCCGCAACCGTCCGAGCGCATACCAGGTCAGCAAGTTCGCCAGCACAATCTGGTACAGGGACCAGTCGGCCAGAACGGACACGAAATCAAGCGAGCGGACAAGCAACCATGCAACCGTCGGGCCGATAGCGCCGACGGAGAGGTACAGCACAAGCTGGATGGGAACTGTCAATACCGGGCCAGGTCGGGCCGAAGCTACTCGCATGGGTGGACGTGTCATCGCGAACCCTTGCAATCCAAGCGCATCATCCGTCCTTGCCTCAAATCCTTGACTGCCCTGCCTCGCGCTTACCGACGCGGCCCCTATGGCTCGGTTTTCTCATTCCGCCGGCCAAGAGCGCGCTTACTCGGTCTGCAGTCGTTCGTGAAGGTATTTGAGAAACCCCGATCGGGCAGCCTGCTCATTTGACCGCGTCTGATCGCTATAGATTTCGGCCACGACACAGGATTGCACGAAGACCGGCATTTTTCGGGTTTTGCCCGTCGAGGTAAGGCGATAAAGGCTCCAGCCGAAACAGCCTGGAGCCGTCTGGCGACCGACTAGCCGGACTGATCGACATTACAAGCTGCATGGGGGTGTCTCGCCACCACGGCTCGGTCTGAACCTGAATGAGCGCTTTTGTGACGGATTTGCCCTTATTGCTCGTGCCCAAGCGCTTCGGCGATGCCCGCGGCTGGTTCAGTGAAAGCTACAGCCGTCGCTGGCTGCTGGAACACGGGATCGATATAGATTTCGTGCAGGACAACCAGTCCTATTCCGCTGCTAGCGGAACGCTCAGGGGCCTGCATTTCCAGACACCTCCGCACTCGCAGGCCAAGCTGGTGCGGTGCCTTGTCGGGGCGATCTGGGATGTCGCCGTAGATATCCGTTTGGGTTCACCGACGTTCGGCCAATGGGTCGCAGCGGAGTTGAGCGCCGAGGGCGGCGAGCAGCTCTATGTCCCGGTCGGATTTGCGCACGGCTTCCTCACACTGGCGCCCGATGTGGAAGTGGCCTACAAGACGTCCGACTATTACGCCCCCGATTGCGACGGCGGGCTGGCCTGGGACGATCCAGACATCGGGATAAGCTGGCCGCTATATGGTGCGGAGCCGGTATTGTCTGACAAGGACAGGCGAATGGGGCGCCTGGCGGATTTCGCCAGCCCCTTCCTTTACGAAGGCGCACCATTGGCCGAACTCGACCGGAGTATCTGAAACATGTCGTCGCAGCGAATTCTCGTCACCGGAGGTGCCGGTTTCATCGGTTCGGCAGTTATCCGTCAACTTGTCGGCCAGACCTATGCCGTCGTCTGCAATGTCGATAAACTCACCTATGCCGGCAACCTGGCATCGCTCGTTTCCGTATCCGGGAGCGATCGTTATCGCTTCGAACAGATCGATATCTGCGACAGGGGAGCGATCGAAGGCCTGTTGTCCGATTTCAGGCCCGACACCATCATGCATCTCGCGGCGGAAAGCCATGTCGACCGTTCGATCGACGGCCCGGCCGAATTCATGCGAACGAACATTCTCGGCACTTTCACGCTGCTCGACTGCGCAACTTCCTATTGGCGCGGTCTCGAGCGGCATCGTCGCGACGGCTTCCGGTTCCATCACATCTCAACCGACGAAGTGTTCGGCTCGCTCGGTGCCGAGGGGTATTTTACCGAGCATACAGCCTACGATCCCCGGTCGCCGTACTCCGCATCGAAAGCATCCAGCGACCATTTGGCTCGGGCATGGTTTCATACCCACGGGCTGCCGGTCGTGGTCACCAATTGTTCGAACAACTATGGACCGTTCCACTTTCCCGAAAAGCTTATCCCGCTTGTCATCCTGAAAGCCATCGGCGGACAGGACCTTCCGGTCTATGGCGACGGTTCGAACGTACGGGACTGGCTGCATGTCGAAGATCATGCGCGCGCCCTGAGATTGGTCGCCACCAGCGGTACACCGGGCGAGACCTACTGTATCGGCGGTCGCTCCGAACGCACGAATTTGCAGGTCGTCCATGCGATTTGCGATGAGTTGGACGCGCTGCGCCCCCGTACCGACGGGCACTCGTACAGAGACCAGATAACCTTCGTGAACGATCGGCCGGGACATGACTTTCGCTACGCAATCGATGCATCGAAGATCGAGCGCGAACTCGGATGGGTCCCGCTAGAAACCTTCGAAACGGGCATAGCCTCGACCGTGAGGTGGTACCTCGAAAACGAACAGTGGTGGGCGGCGATACAGGACGGCTCCTACAGCGGGCAAAGGCTCGGCCTGGCGAATGCCTGATCGTTGGCTGGTTACGGGCGGGACCGGGCAGGTCGGCAAGGCGTTGTCGCGCTTGCCGCTGAAAGGGATCGAGATTGCGGCGCCGACACGCGCGGAGCTCGATCTCGCGCGCTTGCCGGATGATCTCTCGCCATTCTTGGACGGGGTCTCCGCCATAATCAATTGCGGTGCCTACACGGCCGTCGACAGGGCCGAGGAAGAACCCGCGCTGGCCCATAGCGTCAATGCCGCTGCGCCCGGGCGACTGGCAGACGCTGCAGCACGTGCGGACATACCCTTCATCCATGTCTCGACGGATTATGTCTTTCCTCCTGACCGGTCGGGACCGTGGTCGCCGGACGAAACGCCCGCGCCTGCCAGCGTCTACGGCGTAACCAAGTTAAAGGGCGAACAGGCGGTTCGAAGTTCCGGAGTGCGCCATGCCATAATCCGGACTGCCTGGGTCATCAGCGCTGACGGAAGGAATTTCCTGAAAACCATGCTGGCCCTTGGCGCACAACACTCGACCCTGCGCGTGGTGGCGGACCAGCATGGCTCTCCGACCCACGCAGGAGACCTTGCGAACGCCTTGTCGGCAGTGGCATTGGCAATGACGAAGGAGTCGAAGTTCGAATCCGGAACATGGCATTGTACCAATGCCGGCAACACGACCTGGCACGGCCTCGCGAGTTGTATCTTCGAAAACGCTTCGGCGCGCGGCATGCCGGTACCGAGGGAAGTTTTGCCAATCCCGACGCAGGATTATCCTACCCCGGCACGCCGCCCGATGGACTCGCGCCTCGACTGTAGCACGCTGCAACGGGATTTCGGGCTGACGCTGCGGCCCTGGCAAGAGGCGGTCGGGGAGACTGTCGGTATCCTGGCCGGCAAGGGTGCGCCGGCATGAACGTCCGCAAACCCGAACCTGGTTCTGCAATCGGCGAACGTAGCTTGGGAAGGTCCGAACGCTACGCCGAAATTGCTGTTCGCGCCGGCAGGAAATCGCCATAGCGGCGCCAAGACAAGCTGACCTCCCTTCAAGATTGAAATCCGAATGGAACTAGATGTGCAAGACCAGAAGAAAGTAGCTCTCATCACCGGCATTACCGGCCAGGACGGTTCTTATCTGGCCGAACTGCTGCTCGAGAAAGGCTATGTCGTTCACGGCATCAAGCGTCGCGGCAGCCTGTTCAACACCCAGCGCATCGACCAGATCTACGAGGATCCGCATGTCGAGGGGGCAAACTTCAAGCTGCACTACGGCGACCTGACCGACACGAGCAATCTCGTTCGCATTGTTCAGGAAATCCAGCCCGACGAGATCTATAATCTCGGCGCCATGAGCCACGTCGCAGTGAGCTTCGAAAGCCCCGAATACACAGCCGACGTCGATGCGATGGGGACACTTCGCCTGCTCGAGGCAATCCGTATTCTTGGACTGGAGAAAAAGACCCGCTTCTATCAGGCCAGCACCAGCGAACTCTACGGATTGGTGCAGGAAATCCCGCAGAAGGAAACCACGCCTTTCTATCCGCGCAGCCCTTACGCCGTGGCCAAACTCTATTCCTACTGGATCGTTGTGAACTATCGCGAAGCCTATGGGATCTTCGCCTGCAACGGCATCCTGTTCAATCATGAGAGCCCGCGGCGCGGCGAAACCTTCGTGACCCGCAAGATCACGCGCGGCCTTGCGAACATTGCGCAGGGTCTCGAGAAGGAATTGTACATGGGCAATCTCGATGCCTTGCGGGACTGGGGGCACGCCAAGGACTATGTCCGGATGCAGTGGATGATGCTGCAGCAGGATGAGCCGGAAGACTTCGTCATCGCCACCGGCGTCCAGCATTCCGTGCGCGATTTCATCCGCTGGAGCGCCGAAGAATTGGGTATCGGCCTGCGGTTCGAAGGCACCGGGATAGACGAAATTGCGATAGTGGACACGATCACAGGAGATGACGCACCCGCGGTGAAGGTCGGCGATGTGGTCGTAAGGATCGATCCGCGTTATTTCCGCCCCACCGAGGTCGAAACACTCCTGGGCGATCCGGCCAAGGCCAAGGCCAAGCTCGGCTGGGTTCCGGAAATCACCGCTCAGGAAATGTGCAATGAGATGGTCGCTGCCGACCTCGCGGAAGCGAAGCGTCAGGCACTGTTGAAGAGCCATGGGTTCAAGATTCCGGTTAGTCGTGAAAATTGATCGCACAGGGCAGTTTTGCCATCTGCGAGGGGCGGGGAAGCCATGGCCTGTATGGACGACATGTGCGGGCTTGGGAGCGCGGGTCCGGCAGGCCGCGGACTGCCCTTGAGACATCGATGATATGTTGATGCCCCTGCGTAATCGATTGGCCTATCTGCGCATCAGGCCCTTCAAGGGAGACACCGAGGAGGTGCGCACGGCCGAACGTTACCGGCGGGCATTGTGGACGCTGATCGCGAGCGTCCTTGCCCGTGCCATCGGTCTCGTGACGATGATACTTTCGATCAATCTCACCGTGCCTTACTTGGGGGAAGAGCGTTTCGGCGCGTGGATGACGATTTCCAGCCTTGCGGCAATGCTGTCGTTCCTGGATCTGGGCATCGGCAACGCCCTGACCAATCGTGTGGCGCTGGCCGCAACTGATCCCGAAGATGCCAAGCTGAAGGCAGCCATCAGTGGCGGGCTCGGGGTTCTATTCATGGTTTCGCTGCTTGTCGGACTCGGCATGACCGTGGCAGCAGATGTCGTCGATTGGCGTGCCTTGCTGAAACTGCAGAGCGAGGCGCTGGTGGCCGAAGTCGGCCTGGCCGCTACCGTATTCGCCTTCCTGTTCGCCGCCATGACCTTCGCCAATGGCGTGGGGAGGACATTCCACGGCATGCAACGCGGCTTCGAAGTTCACATTGCGACTGCGATCGGATCGCTTGCCAGTCTTGTCGCGGTTTACGTCTTCGCCCAACGGCAAGCCGGAATTCCGGTGCTTCTCGTTTGCATGCTGGCCGGTCCGATCCTTGCGCAACTCGCCCTGCTTGTCCGGCTGCGGTTCGAAAAACTCTTCGATATTCCGCAAACCGCGCGGTTTGCGCGGTCGGAGGCGGGCGTCCTGTTGCGCGGTGGGAGCCTGTTCTTCCTGCTACAGATCGGCACAATGGTCGGATGGGGTGCAGATTCCCTGATCATCGCCAATGCCGTCGGGACCGGTGCCGTTGCCGCTTTCGCGGTTATCCAGCGCCTCACTTTCCTGGTCGCCCAGCCGCTCGCGATGATCAATGCGCCGCTCTGGTCCGCGTATGCGGATGCCAGTTTTCGCAAGGAGCACCGGTTCATTCGCAAGACATTGAAGCGAAGCTTTGGGGTTTCTCTTTTGGTGTCCGCCGCAGGTGCCATCATGATCATCCTGTTCGGCAAGGACATCATAGATTACTGGACGAGCGGCGAGGTGACACCCGCTCAGTCGCTTATTGCTGTCATGGCCGTCTGGATGATCCTCGAATGCACCGGCAATGCCTTCGGAATTTTCCTCAACGGCATCGGTGTCGTAATACAGCAGGTCTGGGTTGTGGCACTGTTCGTCATTTGCGCATTGCCGCTCAAGCTATGGCTGGCTGCGACGTCGGGTGCATTCGGCGTGGTGCTGGCAGGCATCATCGCCTATCTGGCAGTCACATGCCTCGGCTACGGATTGGTTTTCCGCCGGGACATCGAAGAGAAAGTTGCATGACAAGCGAACATTGCCGTGTGTGCGGGACATCCGTGGCGGATCCGAAGTTTGAGGCGCAGATCTTCGGCCGTCGGGTCAATTACTTCGAATGCGACGTGTGCCGTTATGTTCAGACCGAAAGACCGGACTGGCTCGACCAGGCTTACGAAAGCGCCATAAACGTTTCCGATACCGGCATTCTTCTGCGCAATCGGGCGAATGTCGGGATCGTGCTGGCCACCCTTTCGTGCCTCAAGGCTCGATCGGGCAAGGTCGTCGACTGCGCCGGAGGGTACGGTGTCCTGGTTCGCCTGCTGCGCGATGCCGGCGTGGAAGCACTGTGGTCTGACCCCTATTGCCAGAACCTGTTCGCTCTCGGCTTCGAGCATGACGGCGGGCACGCCGATCTCGTCACCGCATTCGAGGCATTCGAGCATTTCGTCGAGCCCATGGAAGATATCGGCAAATTGTTCACCGTGGCGCCGAACCTGCTTGTTTCGACCGAGCTGGCCCCCGAGCCGACCCCCAAGCCGCACGAATGGTGGTACTATGGCCTCGATCACGGCCAGCACATCGGGTTCTTCCGGCTCGCCACGCTCGAATGGATTGCGCGTCGTCTCGGCAAGCACCTGGTGAGCGACGGCAGAAATTATCACCTTTTCAGCGACAAGAAGGTAAGCGCGACCCAATGGCAGATGGCCTGTCGTTTGGCCGGCCGCCTGCCGTTCGTCTTTTCTCGCGGCTTGCCGTCCAAGGTCTGGACCGACTTTGAACGGATGAGCCAACAGAAAGGCGGGTGACGACATGAAATTCGGCGAGCCAGAATGATGCAGACCCCTATCGACAGGCACGCGCTGATCTGCGGCATCGGCGGGCAAGATGGCGCTTATCTCGCCAGGCTTTTGCTCGACAAGGGCTATCGCGTTACCGGGACATCGCGCGATATCAGTTTCCAGACATTTCACGGCCTTTCGGCGATGGGCGTGAGGGAAGATGTATCGCTCGTGTCGATGTCGCTGACTGACTTCGGCAGTGTCTTGTCGACCCTGTCGAACGTCAAGCCGGACGAGATATACAATCTGGCCGGCCAGTCGTCAGTCAGCCTCTCCTTCGAGCAACCGGTCGACACCATGGAGAGCATTGCGATCGGAACGCTGAACCTGCTCGAGGCAATCCGTTTCGTCGGTCTTCCGATCCGGTTCTACAACGCAGGCTCGAGCGAGTGCTTTGGCGATACCGGAGGCGTGAAGGCGACGGAGACTACTCCATTCCGACCGCGCAGCCCTTACGCTGTGGCCAAAGCCTGTGCCCACAACCTCGTGGCGAATTACCGCGAAGCCTACGGATTGCATGCCAGTACCGGCATATTGTTCAACCACGAATCCCCGCTGCGCCCCGAACGCTTCGTAACGCAAAAGGTGATTTACGGAGCGGCCCGGATCGCAGCCGGCGAACAGGCGTCGCTGCAGCTCGGCAATCTGTCGATCTACCGGGACTGGGGCTGGGCTCCGGACTATGTGGATGCAATGTGGCGGATGCTGCAGCAGGACAGCCCTGCCGACTTCGTCATCGCGACCGGTACGACTGTATCGCTTGAAGATTTCGTGAACCTTGCCTTCCGGTTTTTCGGTCTCGACTGGCGGGAGTATGTGCATCAGGACAACGCGCTCCTGCGCCCTTCGGACATATCCTATGGTGCTGCCGATCCAGCACTTGCGGAAAGCCGTCTGGGGTGGAAGGCCATGGTGTCGGTGGAAGAGATGGTCGCCCGGATGTGCCAAGCCGCTGTAGAAAGGCTCGGTCGCAGCCGCCACCATGCATAGAATCGTTTACGACCACCGCATTTTCACCGCACAGAAATATGGTGGGATATCCCGCTATTTTTGCGAGCTTGCCGAGCGCATGGACGGCTTGGCGGGCCTCTCTTCGCTCATTGTGGCTCCGCTGCACGGCAATGCCTACCTGCCCGACTGCAAGGCGCCTCAATGGGCGATGCCCTTGCCGGGCAGCCTCGGCTCCGGCGGACGCGCCGGTCGGGTTGCCAATCGCCTTGCCTCGCCCTTGCTCGAAGCAGTCGCCCGTCCATCGCTGGTGCACCACACCTATTACTCTCAGGGATCGCGCACCAAGGCGAGGACACCGTCTGTCCTGACCGTATTCGACATGATCCACGAACTTTTCCCGGCGGATTTCCCGGCGGCAGACCCCACGTCGATCTGGAAACGCGCCAATGTGGCCGCCGCCGACCATGTGATCTGTATTTCGCATTCGACCGCGCGTGACCTGCAGGATCTGTGCGATGTCCCGGCAGACAAGATTACCGTCACCCACCTGGCCTGCTCGGAAGTCTTTGCCGAGCCACCCCTTCCCGACGAAACGTCGCCGCATGGCCGCCCCTATGTTCTCTATGTGGGAAATCGCGGGGGCTACAAGAATTTCGAGAACGCCGTCAGGGCCTACGCCATGTCGGAACGGTTGCGCCGCGAGTTCGATTTCGTGGCGTTCGGTGGAAGTCCGCGGCCCGATGCGGCTGAACTCGCCCTGTTGGACAGCCTGGCGCTGCCGGCCACGAGCATAGTGCGCCTGGGCGGATCCGACGACGACTTGGCGCGCGCTTACCGGCATGCACGGGTGTTCATCTACCCGTCGCGCTACGAGGGGTTCGGCATCCCGCCGCTAGAGGCGATGACCGCCGGTGGGATCGTGGCCTGTTCGCGCGCCAGCTCCATCCCGGAGGTCGTCGGCGACGCCGCGCTGATGTTCGATCCCGACGATGTCGACGACATATGCAGGCAACTCGAAACCGCCTGCTTCGACGAGGCCGAACGAGCCGTGCTGAAAACGCGCAGCGAGGCCCAGGCGCGGCGGTTTTCATGGGATCGGTGCGCGCGGGAGACCGCCGACGCTTACCGCGAGCTGCTGGCATGAAAGGCGACGGACAGCCTTCCGGCCCCGCACGGGCGGATGCGGCGGCGCACCTGACTACGGGCGCCGGGAGCTCGAAGGGGGTGGAAAATCCTCTGGTATCCATCGTCACGGTCACCTTCAACGACCTCGAAGCATTGCGAGAAACGATCAAAAGCGTTCGCTGTCAGGACTTCCCCGATATGGAGTTGCTGGTTATCGATGGCGCATCCCGAGACGGCACCCGCGAGTTTCTCGAAGCGCTCGATATGCCGAAGCTGCGTTGGATAAGTGAACCGGACGGCGGCATCTACGATGCCATGAACAAGGGATTGAGGCTGGCCCGCGGAGAATACGTGTACTTCCTCAACGCCGGCGATTCCTTGCTGGAGCCGACCTCGATGAGCAGGATTGCAGAACTCCTGATCGAACGACCGGCCTTGCTCATGAACAAGGTGCGCGTGATGAAGGACAGCGCGTTCGCGACCTATCCTACGACGGACCACGCGGCAAATGCCAGGTCGGCCTTTCA
Organism: Parerythrobacter aurantius; assembly: GCF_045291475.1. Lineage (NCBI taxonomy): Bacteria > Pseudomonadati > Pseudomonadota > Alphaproteobacteria > Sphingomonadales > Erythrobacteraceae > Parerythrobacter > Parerythrobacter aurantius. The sequence continues at coordinate 1,302,761 of NZ_CP147985.1, read as the reverse complement.
ATCTGCGTATTGCCATCAAGCCGCAGTGGCGCAGCGAGCAGCCTATCTGGCTGCCGGCGGGTTCGATTTGAGTTATCCGCATTTCGCCGACTTCAAGGCGCTATGGACTATTCGGTCGGCCCACCCGGACAGGTACCGGCAAACCACTCTCGAGATCGCAGATTTTGATCTCAATGGTGTATCCAGCGATTGGCGGCACTCCGTGAAACTGGCAGCCGAAAGAGAGCGTCTGCTCCGCGAACTGGGCGAGGGAAGTTCATTCATCGCGCATTCGTTGCGTTTGTTGCACGCATGGCTCTACATGGTGCGTATGTCGATCAGGCAGAGGCTGACGTAATGCACATTATCGAGGCATTCTATCCTCTCGACGTCTTTCGAGCGATGTTCATCAGCGCCGTCGCGCTCATGCTTCTCAAACGGACCGGGGTGATCCACAGCTATCTTCACCCCATGACGCCGGCCTACTTCCAGGTCACATTCACCTTGGGTCTGCTCGCCATCACCGACCTGCCGTTCGGCCATGTCGTTTCGATACTGGTATTCTTCCTGATCGTGCAGCAGGTTCTGACGAAATTTGCCGCCCGGATGAATTCGATGGCGAATTCGGCAAAAAATACAGCCTCTTGGGAACGAGCGATACCCTACATCATTGCCCTTTCGGTCGCGGTCAATGCCTATCTCGCCTACAACAAGGGGCTGCTGATCTTCGCCGAGGAAGGGGTCAAGGCCAGGCAGGAATTCTACCAAGGCTGGGGAATATTCCAGAGGCTGAACGTCGTATTTTCCGTGGTCCTTGCCGCCCATTGGGCTCGTGCCTTCGTACAGGGCAACGGATTGAAACCCACGAATATCCTGCTGCTGTTCTGGACCTGTTTTGTCATCTTGTCCTTGGGCTCAAAGGCGGGATTGCTCGCTCTTCTCACGTCTGTGGGCGCCGCAATGTATTTCAGCAGCTTCAGGATTTCGATTGGCAGGATCTCCGCAATCACGCTTGTAGGCGCCGCCAGCGTTTTCGCGATGTTCTATGCAATCTTTGGTATAGATTACGTAGATCAGTTCACCCTGCGATTCATGGCCTTTGCCGATGGACCCTTCTATTATTTCAACTTCGAAAATCCTATCAGGGTTTCTTTTTCCTACCCAATCCAGCAGCTTCTGGTCGCGCTCAGGATTCAACCGGCACTAGCTGAGCCAAGTCTCGGTCCAGCGATTAACCTTGTGCAATTTAATTTCAACAGCGATATTTACGGCCCAAACCCCCAGATCTATGTCGATTCTACAGCGTTGTTCGGTTCGCTGTACTTTTTCTATTACGTGATCTTGGCCTTGGTAATATCCACGATCATTCGCTCGGTACGAAGCGTTTACGACCTTTGCCTCTATGCAACTGTCGCTGCGCCGATGCTGGTCGATATCCAGTTGGCCTTTTCGAACGTATTCAATCTTGGATTGGCCCTATTTCTGAAACTGGCCTTTGGCGATCGGTTCTTCCTGCAACACTTCCCGGCCGAAAAGATCGATGCGCATTATATATCTCGGGTTTAACGACCCGCGCATCCATGTGCGCGGCACCGAAAACGTCATCAAGGCCCAATCGGAAGCGTCAGCGTCGCCGAGCTACTACATATTCCGCTCGAGAAGCGTCGAAGTGTTTCGCTGGGGCAATCTTGTCGCCATCGGTGTCCCGTTCGGGTTTTTCGCTGCGGCAATCCTGCTACGCCAGCTTGCAGCGCGGATTGGCCGGAAGCATCGTTGCCCAATTGTTTTTCATGGTCACAGCTATCTCCTGTCAGCAATCGCATCGGGGGCGCCACTCGTTTTCACCATTCACGATGGTCTGACCTATCTGAAGCGAAGTGGCGGTGCCCGGTTTCTGCTGCCCTTCAGGATCATCGAGCGCTGGGTTTATCGGAGAGCGCGGTTGATCCACACGATCTCTGATTATGCATGGTCCGAGGCGGAAGGAGGTCGACACCATCGGCACAAGCTGCATCTGATCTACAATACCTTGGCTGCCGAACCTGCGGACGTTCTGCCAGTTGCGACGGCGACGGACCTGCCCGAAGCAGCGCAGTTTCTGGTGGTGAGGGGCATAGAGGAAAGGGCGAACTTCGAACTGGTGTTTCTGTTTGCGGAATACTGCCGCGATCATCTGCCCTTCGCGGTTACGCGCGTAGCCGGCAAGGGACCGCTGCTCGATCTGTACCGGGCACAATGTGAAACCAGGAAGTTGAATAACCTGCTGTTTCTTGGTTACGTCGATGATGCGACGCTTCACGATCTTTACGTGACCGCCGATTGCGTCATCATGCCGGCCCTTTATGGTGAAGGGTTCGGATTGCCGCTGATAGAGGCCTATGCGCGAGGTGTGGCGGCTGTCGGATCCAACGTTTGCGCCGTGCCTGAGATCATCTACTCGCCATCGCTGTTATTCGAAAACGACGTCAGTTCGTTGATTTCCGCAATTCGTGCGGCTCGGACGACGCCTCCCGTCTCCTTTGCGGGGTACTACAAAGAGCGCTTTTCAAAAGAGAAAATCATATCCGATTACAGGCAGTTGTACGGATTATTGCAGTCTTCGGAAAGGTAACGAGTGTCTTTTGGTCAACATCTTGAGCGGCGGGGTATCGGCCAATGCTGATTCGCACTTATGGCTTGCTCGGAATCATCGGGCTGATGATTCACTGGCTACTCACCAAGGCGCGATTCCCTTCCGCCAGGCTCGTGCGCTTCCCGATCCATATCCGGGGCAGGTCGCATATGCGCCTCGGCGCGGGATTGACGACCGGGCGGCACTGTCGGCTGGATGCTTTTCCCCTTGCCGCCAATGGCCCTGTCCTTTTCATCGGCAAGAATGTTCAACTGAACGATTCCGTCCACATTGGGGCCGCCGAGAGGGTCGAGATCGGTAACGACGTACTTATCGCCAGTCGCGTCTTCATTACCGACCACAGCCACGGCAGCTATGACACACCCGACGCGCGAAGCGCACCCGACGTACCACCCGCCGAAAGACCGATCGTAGCCAAGCCAGTGGTGATCGGTGACAGGGTATGGCTCGGCGAGCAGGTGATGGTCCTGCCCGGGGTTTCTATCGGTGCCGGGGCGATCGTCGGCGCGAACTCCGTAGTAACGCGGGATGTGGCACCGGACACAATCGTTGCCGGCAACCCGGCGCGCGAGATCCGACGCTATTCGAAGGAAACCGGCGAATGGGCAAGGATCTGACCGGGTCAAAACTCCTGGTCGTGTCGGCCGTGAATTTCTCCGGAGGCGGTCCCCTGACCGTCTTGCGGGAAAGCCTTGCATCGGCCGTCGAGGTCCTGCCCCCGGAGTGGGAGATCATGGCCCTCGTCCACGATGCGAAACTGATCGATCTCCCGCGTGTCCGGGCCGTCGCTATTCCCGATGCCAAGGCCGCTTGGTGGCGCCGTTTGCGCTGGGAGTGGTTCGGTTTCGCGCGGCTTTCGAAGCAATGGAAGGCGGATGTCTGGCTGTCGCTGCACGACATCACCCCGCGCGTGTCGGCGGGCCGCCAGGCGGTCTATTGCCATAACCCGGCTCCGTTCTACCGGCTCAGCCTGCGCGAGACCATGCAGGAACCGAAGTTGTGGCTCTTCAACCTCTTCTATGCCTGGCTGTACCGGCTGAACATCCGGCGCAACAGCCATGTGATCGTGCAGCAGGAATGGCTCCGTCACGAATTCCGCAAACGGTTCGGTCCGCTGCCGATGCTGGTCGCCCATCCGGCGGCAGACCAGACACCGAGAACCGGGATCCTGCGCGAAACAGGCCGGCAAGTCTTTCTTTACGCGGCGTTCCCCAGGGTCTTCAAGAACTTCGAGGTGATTGGCGAGGCGGTGTCGCTTCTGGTCAATCGGGGAGTGACCGAATTCGAGGTGCGCTTCACGATCGACGGCAGCGAGAATCGCTATGCCGCCTGGTTGAAGCAACGCTTCGGCCATCTTGCGCAGCTTCGCTTCATCGGGCTGCAACCGCCGGATGCCATGCCGGACCTCTACGCCGAGGCCACTGTTGCGCTGTTTCCGAGCCGATTGGAAACCTGGGGCCTGCCGATAACCGAGGCGAAAGGCCAAGGGCTTCCCATGCTTGTGGCCGACTTGCCCTATGCCCACGAAACGGTCGGCGAATACGATCTGGTATCGTTCTTCGATCCCTTGTCCCCCGACCGACTGGCCCGGCTCATGGAAGCGATCATTGGCGGGACGTGGCAAGCTGACGGTAGCACGCCGACCGCTCCGGGTGGCCCTTTCGCCGCCAATTGGGATGAACTCTGGACGATGCTGGTCGCCGAAGATGCACCCGCGTCTGTGCAGAGTTCGGCCAGCGAGAAAGCGAACGCCGCATGAGCGATACGCCGCAGATAACGCTCTCCGTTGTGAGCCACGGTCAAGGCGCCATCGTGCGCGATCTGCTGGCCGATTGCCGCACGATTACTGGGGCGACTTTCGAGATCATCCTGACGCTCAACATCCCCGAAGACCAAGGGTGGATCGAAGCATTCTCAGACCTGCCGATCCGGATCATAGAAAACGCCGTCCCGAAAGGCTTCGGCGCCAATCACAACGCGGCATTCCGGCAGAGTACCGGCGGCTGCTTCGCCATCGTCAACCCCGATATTCGCGCCACGCCTCTCGACCTCGCCCGTCTCGTCTCGATGGTTTCGGACCCTCGAACCGGTGCCTGTGCCCCGCTGGTTCTCGGCCCTGGCGGAGACATCGAAGACAGCGCACGGTTTTTCCCCACCTTCCCCAGATTGCTTTCCCGGACGCTGCTAGGCCGCCGCGGGGCGGATTACGACCTGTCGGGGAACAGCCCGGTGGCTGTGGACTGGGTCGCCGGTATGTTCGTGGTTTTCGACCGCCAAGCTTTCGCGTCGATCGGCGGGTTCGACGACAGGCGCTATTTTATGTACCTCGAGGATGCCGACATTTGCCAGCGCCTCCGCCGGGCAGGGTACGAAGTTCTGGTCGATCCGACCACACGGGTTGTCCATCATGCACAAAGAGCGAGCCGGCGCAGTTTCAGGCACTTGCGATGGCATGCGGTGAGCAGCTTGCGCTTTCTGACTGGCTTGTAGGACGTCCGGGCCAAGTCTGGCCAATTAGTCGTTGAATTCTGAAAGGACCAGGTTGCACATGAAGGGCATCATTCTCGCCGGCGGTTCAGGGACCCGGCTGCATCCGGCCACGATCGCCGTCAACAAGCAGCTCCTGCCCATTTACGACAAACCCATGATCTATTTCCCGCTGGCCACCCACATGCTTGCAGGGATCCGCGAGGTCCTCATCATTTCGTCGCCCGAATATCTCGACAACTACAAGCGCCTTTTCGGCGACGGCGGCCAATTCGGCATCAGCATTGAGTACGTAGTGCAGCCGCGGCCCGAAGGGCTTGCTCAGGCCTTTCACCTTGGGGCCGATTTTGTCGACGGTGGCCCTGCGAGTCTCGTCCTGGGGGACAACATTTTCTACGGTGCCGGCCTCGGCAACATGCTCTCGGCCGCAAAGCGTCGTGCAGACGATGGGGTGGCGACCATCTTCGGCTATCACGTCGATTCTCCCGAGGCCTACGGCGTGGTCGAACTCGATGAAACCGGGCGCGCGAAATCCATCGAGGAAAAGCCCCTCAAGCCCAAGTCGAATTGGGCAGTCACCGGACTGTACTTCTACGACAGCCGTGTGACCGACCTTGCTTTGCGTGTGAAACCCTCTGCCCGCGGCGAGCTTGAGATAACCGACCTCAACCGCCTTTATATGGAAGCGGGTGACCTGCATGTCGAAACGATGGGGCGCGGGTACGCGTGGCTCGACACGGGCACTCACGAAAGCCTGCTCGAAGCCGGCGAATTCGTCCGGACCATCCAGCACCGACAGGGAATACAGCTGGCATGCCTCGAAGAGATCGCGTGGGAAAATCGCTGGATCGACGACCAGGCTTTACGCAGCCGTGCGGAAGCATTCGGTAAAACGAACTATGGGCGATATCTGCATAGACTGCTCGAACGCGGCGTCTGACTGCCGGCTCGCTCAGCTGGCAAGGCGAAGGGCTCCGGGTGCCTCGGGACCCGATCTCTGCCCCCAGATGCCCCGCGTATCGTAAACGATGGCATGGCTCCGCTCCTCCGCGGGTACGGCCTTGAAGACGTCGTGGTCGACCAGCACGATCAGGATTCCGCCGGCTTCCAGCGCTTCGTCGAGATCGACCAGCGTCGCGCCGGTCGCCTTGAATTCGACCGGCAGCTCGGCGGCGTAAGGTTCCACGATCCGGACCCGTTCGCCATATTTGCGGGCGATGCTGGCAGCGATGAAGCGGGCCGGGCTTTCACGGAAATCGTCGATGTTCGGCTTGAAGGCCAGGCCCAGGCAGGTGACCGGAATTCCGGGGTATTGTTCGATGAGCGCTTCGGCACGCGCCAGGACGTGACGCATCTTGCCGTCATTGACCTGTCGCGCCGTGCGGATCAGCGGCGACTGCTCTGGCGCGCCGTGAATGATGAAATAGGGATCGACCGCGATGCAATGACCCCCGACGCCGGGGCCCGGTTGCAGGATGTTGACGCGCGGATGAAGGTTGGCGAGCCGGATAACCTCCCACACGTCGAGGCCCATGTGATCGGCGATCATGGAAAGTTCGTTGGCGAAGGCGATGTTGACATCGCGGTAGGCGTTTTCGACCAGTTTGGTCATTTCCGCACTGCGGGCATCGGTGGTCACGCAGGTTCCGCGAACGAAGCGCTTGTAGAAAGCCATGGCCTTGCGCGCGCATCGGGGAGTGATCCCGCCGATGGAGCGATCGTTGTGGGTCAGTTCCTCGAGGATCCGGCCGGGCAGCACGCGTTCCGGGCAATAGGCGATGGAGACATCTGGGGTATCGGCAGACAGGCCGGGCAGCCGCAGGTCGGGCCTCAGCCCGGCGATACGGTCGCGCATCGCTTCCGTCGTCCCCACGGGCGAGGTGGATTCGAGGATGATGCAGTCCCCTTTCTTGAGCACGGCGGCGATCTCGGTGGCTGCGGCCATCACATAGGACAGGTCGGGCGTATGGTTCCCGTCCTTTTCGAAGGGTGTAGGCACGGCAATGACGAACACGTCGGCCGGCGCGATCTGGGTCGATGCCTTGAGATAGCCACGCTGCACGACGCCCCGGACGAGTCCGTCGAGATCGACTTCCTCGATGTGGATTTCGCCGCGGTTGATCGTATCGACCACCGCTTGCGAGATATCGATTCCAAGCACTGGGCACTCTGCCCGCGCGATCACTGCCGCCGTCGGCAGGCCGATGTAGCCGAGGCCGATGACGCATACCTGGGGCTTCGATTCTCCGCGCATTGTCAGATCCCGCATTCCATACCTAGTGTGACGCGACGCGTAGCGCGGAAGGGGTTAAGATAGCGGTAATGATGTTCCGCCATGGCAAGGCGGCACCAGCGAGGGGAAGGATTGCAATGCGCATAGTACTGACCGGGGCCGCCGGTTTCATCGGTGCCGCGCTTGCCGAGCGCCTCCTCGCCCGCGGAGAAGAGGTCGTCGGGATCGACAATCTCAACGACTATTACGACGTCAAGCTCAAGCACGCGCGACTTGCCCGCCTGCAGGAAGCCGGGGGCGAGCGATTCACGTTCCTTGCACTCGACTTTGCCGACATGGCTGCGCTGCAGGATGCCCTGGCGTCGATCGAATTCGAGCGCATCGTCCATCTAGGCGCCCAGGCCGGGGTCAGGTATTCGCTGGAGAACCCCCACGCCTACATCCATTCGAACGTGGTCGGGCATGTGAACATGCTCGAACTGGCGAGGTCGCGGCAGGTGCAGCACCTCGTCTATGCAAGTTCCAGTTCGGTCTATGGCGGGAACGACAAGGTGCCGTTTTCCGTCGAGGACCGGGTCGATCATCCCTATTCGCTCTATGCCGCGACCAAGAAGTCGGACGAGCTGATGAGCGAGACCTATGCGCATCTCTACCGCATTCCGCAGACCGGCCTGCGGTTCTTCACCGTTTACGGGCCCTGGGGCCGCCCGGACATGATGCCCTGGATCTTCACCTCGAAGATCCTGCGCGGCGAGCCGATACCCGTGTTCAACGAGGGCCGGATGCAGCGCGATTTCACCTACATCGACGATATCGTTGCGGGGATCGTCGCCTGCCTCGACAAGGCCCCGGCCGACGACGGCTGCGCCAAACCCGGCGGCAGCATCGCACCTCACGCGATCTACAACATCGGCAACAATCGGCCAGAGCAATTGCTGGATGTCATCCGCATCATCGAGGATGCCTGCGGACGCAGGGCACAGATCGAACTGCTGCCGATGCAACCGGGCGACGTGCCGCAGACCTATGCGGATATCGATGCGATCACCCGCGACCACGGATATGCCCCGACCACGCCGGTCGAGATAGGCTTTCCCCGCTTCGTCGAATGGTACCGGGGCTGGAACGGCCCCAAGTGACGACCCCAAGTGACGGCCCGAAGGGCCGCGTAGTTTCTAGCGGGCCAAGAGGTCCGCGATCCGGCGCGCGCTGTGCCCGTCACCGAAGGGATTGTGCGCACGGGCCATGGCGAGGTACGCGGCTTCGTCGTCGAGCAGGCGGGACGCTTCGCGCACGATGCGGTCCGCATCGGTTCCGACCAGCTTCGCCGTGCCGGCCTCCACACCTTCCGGGCGCTCCGTGGTTTCGCGCATGACCAGCACCGGCTTGCCGAGCGCCGGCGCCTCTTCCTGGACGCCGCCGCTGTCGGTCAGCATCAAGGTGCAGATGTCGAGCAAGCGGGAGAAAGTGGGATAGTCGAGCGGTTCGAGCAGGGCGACATTGTGCAAGCCTGCCAGTTCTTCGTTCATCACCGCGCGCACGTTGGGGTTGAGATGCACCGGGAACACCAGCGCCACATCGTCGCGCGCCGCAAGCTCCCGTATGGCGGTTGCGATGGCCCGCATCCCCTCGCCGAAATTCTCCCGGCGATGACTGGTCACCCCAATGATACGCCGCCCCGCGAACCGCTCTTCCACCGCGGCAAGGCCTTCAGCCAGGGCCGGTTCGGCCGCTACCTTGGCGGTGATCCAGTGCAACGCGTCGATGACGGTGTTGCCCGTTACATGGATGGTCGCCGGATCGATCGCCTCGCGGCGCAAGGCGGCGGCCGAAGTCTCCGTTGGCGCTGCATGGAGCGCGGCGAAGCTGCCGATAACCTTCCGATTCACTTCCTCGGGCCACGGATGATAGATATCGCCGCTGCGCAGGCCGGCCTCGACATGGCACACCGGGATCTTGCGGTAATAGGCCGCAAGCGCGCCGCACATGGCGGTGGCGGTATCGCCCTGCACCACGACCCAATCCGGCTGTTCGCGGTCCAGCACGTCACCGATACCCGTCAGCAGGCGGGCCGTAAGCGCATCAAGCGACTGGTTCGGCTGCATCACGTCGAGATCGTGGTGCGGGACGATACCGGCGATGGCCAGGACCTGGTCGAGCATGCCGCGATGCTGCCCGCTCACAAGTACGCGGCTGGAGAAGCGCGGGTCGGCTTCCAGCACGTGCAGAAGCGGGAACAGCTTGATAGCCTCCGGTCGGGTGCCGAAGACAGTGACGATTTTGCGAAGGGGTGCCGCAGCGGTGCTCATGCGGCAACCCTCTAGCGGCAATTCGTTAAATGCTGCCTAGCCCTTGCGGGACGTCAGAGCCCGGCCGCCTCCGGCTCATCGTCATTGGCCGGCTGCGGCAAGGGCTCATCGGTGACAGGAGCCGTTTCTCCGGCACGCTCGCGCTCCAGCCGTTCCATATAGGCCCGCTCGATCGCCTCGACCCGTTCCTGTTCGGCGGCAGCCTCTTCATCGATGGTCGACAGTCGGTCGGCCCGCGCCGCTTCGATCAGCTGCGCGAAACGCACGCCGGGGGCGTTGGCGCGCGCCTCGAAGGCGGCATCGATGAGTTCCTGGGTGCAGCCGGTGTAGCCGCCGGCCCCGCTGGGGGAGCACGACAATATCCCGAAATCGCCGACGAACCTGAAGGATTCGACGCGGCGGGCCCAGGCCGTGTTCGCCGGATCGTCGCTGCTCCGCAGCACTTCGGGGATACGATAGCGTTCGCTTTCGGGCAGCGTCGCAACGACGAGGATTTCGTCCCCATCGGCGGCAGGAACGGCATCGTCGCCATAGAGGATCACCATCCGGACCTTGTCCCCGCCGTCGTCCTGCGCGGCAACCGGGTCGGTGAACGGCATCATCGCTGCAACCAGCAGCGCGGCGAGGGTGAGCGGATTGATACGGCGGATCATGCGGGGTTGCCTCGCGGGGTTCTGAATCATTGGCTGGAATATAGGGTGTGTCGGCGTGAATACACCCTGAAAGAACGGATCAGACGCGTTCGCTCAGCTTGATCGCGGCACGGCAGCCCAGCCGGATCAGGCCCGAAAGCAGCGGATAGGCAGGTGCCTTTTCGGCCCCTAGTTCCAGCGCAGCGTCGCGATGTTCGCGCTCGTCCTCGCGGAAGGCATGGATCATTTCGGCCAGTTCGGGGTCGGCCCCGCTGGCTTCCAGCTGTTCGAGCTGGTCGGAATAATGGCGGTCGATTTCGGTTTCGATCGCCGCCGTGCAGGCCATGGCCGCTTCCGGGCCGATCAACGCGGTACCCGCGCCCAGCGCGTACCCCGCCATCGACCAGAGCGGCTGCAGCGCCGTCGGGCGAACGCCGCGCGCGGCCATCAGCGCGTCGAATTTCTTGCGATGCTCCGCCTCCTGGCGGGCCATGCCGGCAATCTCTCCCGAGTGGGGCCCCCTGTCGCCCATCACCGCCAACTGGCCTTCGTAAATGCGGGTCGCCCCGAACTCGCCGGCCTGGTCGACGCGGATCATCCGTTCCAGCTGCGCCTTGTCCATGGTTTGCTCACTTTCTCGCCAACAGCAACAGCACCGCCAGCCCTGCCGCGGTGGAGATGAGGAAATTCCATCCCGGCAGCGAAACGCCCGCGAGCGTCCATGGTGCCACGTCGCAGCGTACCAGCGGGGCATCGAGGATCGATTTCATGACGTCGCCGCCCTGCGACACCGGGGTGGTGCACGGCGTGATCCCGTCCCACCAGCCGTACTCGACGCCGGCATGGAAGCCGCCGATCGCGCCGGACAGCAGGATCGCGAGCGCCGCCAGCAGGATCCAGAGCCGCTGCGGGGCAACGAAAAAGCCGAGAACCGCGAAAGCGACAGCCGCGAAGTGCGGCCAGCGCTGCCACCAGCACATCTCGCACGGAAACAGCCCGAACCCGTATTGCGAGATATAGGCCCCCGCCAGCAAGGTGGTGGGAACGAGGAGCGCAATGCGCCGCGCGCGCAGCAAGGACGGCGTCAGGACCATGCCGACTCTATGGTGAGGTCAGGGCCGCAGCGCAACCGTGGCTTTGGTCGTGCGGCGCAGGGTTTCCAGCGCATAATGGAGCTGGAAATCCTCGATGCCCTGTTCCTTGAGCTGCGCGGACGTCAGCTGGAAGCGGGGATCCTGCAGCTTGTCGTTCTCGAGCTCCTCGTCCTTGAGGTTGGCATCGTTGACCAGGTGGCCGCGCAGGTCAGATTCGCGCAGCTGGAACTTGGCGCGTTTCTCCCAGTCGGGATCCGAGATCTGCGGCACCATGATATCCGGCTTGATGCCGCCTTCCTGCACCGACTTGCCCGACGGGGTGTAATAGCGCGCGGTCGTCAGCTTGAGGGCCGCATCCTCCCCGATCGGCAGGAGCGACTGCACGCTGCCCTTGCCGAAACTGGTCTGGCCCATCACCAGCGCACGGCGGTGGTCCTGCAAGGCGCCCGCAACGATTTCCGAAGCGGAGGCCGAGCCCGCGTCGATCAGCACGATGATCGGCACGTCGTCGGCGATCTCGCCGCGATAGACCGTCTCCGCATCATAGAGATAATTCTCGCCGCGCACCCGGCCGCGTTGCGAGACGATCCGCCCCTCGGAAAGAAACAGGTCCGACAGCGCCACCGCTTCGTCCAGCGAACCGCCGGGGTTGGATCGCAAGTCGAGCACCAGCCCGTTGACGCGCCCGCCGGCTTCCTTCTGCAAGGCGCGCCAGGCGTTGAATACGTCGGAGCCGACATCCTTCGAAAATTCGTTGACGGAGATGAAGCCGATGTTGCCCTGCTTCAGTTCGAAGGTAACCGGTTCGAGTTCGATGACGCCGCGCGTTACGGTGACATCGAAGGGTTCGTCACGGCCGGGCCGGAAGATCGTCAGCCGGATCGATGTGCCGGCCAGGCCGCGCATCCGCTGCACCGCGTCGTCCAGTTCGCCGCCATAGATCAGTTCGCCGTCGAGATGGGTGATGAAATCGCCCGCCTTGATTCCGACCTGGTCCGCCGGACTGCCTCGGAACGGGCTGATCACCTTGACGGCGCCGTCTTCCATGATGACCGACAGGCCGAGGCCGGAGTATTTCCCGTCGATCATGGTTTCGAGCCGCTGCAAGTCCCCGCCGTCGAGATAGGCGGAATGGGGATCGAGCGAAGCCAGCATCCCGTCGATCGCCCCGCGTACCAGCTTGTCCTTGTCGACCGGCTCGACATAGCTGGCCTGGATGCGCTGGTAGACTTCGAACAGGCGCGCGAATTCCGGTCCGACGCGGCCATCGACCTGCGCGAAGGTCGCGGTCGTCGCCGGGACCAGGGCAACAGCCGTCACGAGGGCGGCGGAACGCAGCAGCGGTGCAAGTTTCATGCAGACTCTCTCTTGCTTGGCAGCCCGTTCTATCCTGCCTCGGCGATGAACGCCAGATGAGGCCGCACACCGCCATGTCGCTCGTCCCTCTACGGAGCAGTCTCCGTCGAAACGGCAGCTGCGTGGACGGGCCCGGCGGCGTTCAGCCGATATAATCGAGCGGGTTCACCGGCAGGCCGTCGCGACGCAGTTCGAGCACGATCTGCGGGCGCACCGGTCCGGCGATACCCAAAGGAGCGCCGCCGACCAGCTCGTCGCCGACCGTCACATCGGTGCGGGCAAGGCCGGTGACGAGACTGGTCCAGCCCGCGCCGTGATCGATGATGACGATCCGGCCGTAGCCGCGATAGGTGCCGGCGAACGCCACCCGCCCGGCGGCAGGGGCCACGACCTGTGCGGCAGGCCTCGGGGCAATCGTCAGGCCGTCGGACAGGGTTCCCGAACCGGTCACGGCTCCGAACCCGGCAACGGTTCGCCCCGCCACGGGCACCTGCAGGTTCCTGGGGGCGAGGGCCGCGGGTGATTGCGGCGCATCCGCTGCGGGCGCCACGCGGGCCTGCGCGGGGCTTGCGGGACGCAGGATCGGACCGGGCAGCGCGGCCAGTTCCTGACGAAGCGAACCGGCCTCGCCCAAGCGGTCGACCAGCGTATCGAGATCGCGCGCCTCTTCGGCCAGGGCCAGCGCCCGATCGGTTTCGCGCGCAGCCTCGCCGCTGCGGGATCGCGATTCGAGCCTCTGGCGGGTTTCCAGCACCGCGAGCCGGTCGCGCCGCGTATCGAGCGTGTCCTGCCGTTCGCGCAAGGCCGCCAGCGCGGTGCGCCCCTCAGCCTCGAGCGCGCGCCCGCGATCGATTTCCGACCTCAGTGCAGCGGTACGCTGGCGGACCTGTGGCAAGGTGGTTTCCAGCATCGCCCGCAAGTACACAGTTTCCTCCAGCGAACCGGGGCGCAGCACGGCGAGCCCGAGGGGGCGGCGGGCGAATTTCTGCAAGGCTGCGGTCAGGCGGACGAGGGGCTCCCGTCGCTCGGCCAGGCGCTTCATCAGGCTGCGACGCTGACTGTCTATCAGTGCCAGGCGGCCTTCCGCAGCTGCAATCTCCGCCTCGGCCTGCTGGATACGGGCTGCGAGCGCGGCGGCTTCCCGGGCGGACCGGTCCGCCGCTTCGGTGGCGGCACGGGCCGAAGCTTCGAGGCGGGAACCGCGCTTCGCCGCCTTCGCCGCTTCGGCCCGGGCGCTTTCCATCGCAGCCGTGAGTGCGCGCGGATCCTCGTCGGGGGCGGCCGGCTGGGCTGCGAGGCCGACAAGCGCGAGCAGTCCGGCCCCCGCCAGTCCCACACAAGCAAGAAGGATGCGCCCAGTCGTCATGACGCCAATCCCTGCCCGATTATCCTTCGCGATGATAGGGGTGGCCTGCAAGGATGGCGGTGGCGCGGTAAAGCTGTTCGAGCAGCATGGCGCGGGCGAGCAGGTGCGGCCAGGTCGCCGATCCGAAGGCTAGCAGCAGGTCGGCGCCGCTTCGTTCGGCGGCTGTATGTCCGTCGGCCGCGCCCAGCACGAACCGCGCCTCGCGGGTGCCGCCGTCACGCCAGCGTTCGAGAGTGTCTGCGAGCTGTTTCGAGGTAAGGTCCTGCCCCCGTTCGTCGAGAAGCACGGTGCGCACCGGCGCCAGGGGCTCGGGGACGCGACCGCCGGTTTCGGGCAGCTCGGTCAGCCGCAGGGGCCAGGTGATGCGGCGGGCGTAGCGGTCGACCAGCTCGGCTTCGGGAGAGCGGGCGATCTTGCCGCGGGCGACGACGTGAAGGAGCATGACGTGTTGGCCTCAATCGTCCACGGTAACACCCGGCGCCATGCCATTCTCGCGGACCGCGCGGCTATGGTGGCGCAGCGGCCGGCCCTGCCGGCGATCGCGTGCCCGCGCGCGGATGACTAGCCGGTCAGGCGTTTCCGGCAACGGCCGCAGGTGCATCCCCGAACGACCACATCCGTTCGAGATTGTAGAAGCTGCGCACTTCGGGGCGGAAAAGGTGGATGACGACATCGCCGGCATCGACCAGCACCCAGTCGGCCGCAGGAAGGCCTTCGAGCCGGATCGGGCCGAAGCCCGCCTGCTTGATCTTTTCCGCGAGTTTCTGGGCGATGGCCGCAACCTGCCGCGTCGAACGGCCCGATGCGATGACCATGTGGTCCGCAATCGAGCTCTTTCCCTCGAGCGGAACGGTGACGACATCCTGCGCCTGGTCCTCCTCGAGCTGTTCGAGCACGAGGGCATGGAGCGTGGCGGAGGCGGAATCAGCCATTGCGGGCGAACCGCTGGCGATGGGCGTGATGGTATGCGCCGGTGTCATGGGCGAGATGGATACTCCTGTCATGGCGGGTAGATGGGGTGCGGGTGAGCCGATTGCGAGTCCGTGAAGGCGTCATGCGCGGGGCTCATCCTCCCCGATATCGGAACGGCCGAAGATCGATCGATGGGTCGCCTGGTCGAACAGTTTTCCAGCGGGAAAGCGTGACGCCCAGTCGGGGTCGGCACGGCGGATGGCCGTGGCCGATCTCGGATCCGGATCGAAACGCAGGTTCACCAGGGTCGGCGCGCTCCATTCGCCCCGTTTGAATGTTTCCGGCGCGATGCGATAGCGCCGCAACCAGGCCGCTGCGGGGCTGGCAGCGACGGCCCTTTCATACCCCGGGCGGGCAACGACCGCAATCGGCATCAGCCTCGCGATGGCGCGCCAGGCTCTCCACTGGTGGAATTGTGCCACATTGTCGGAACCCATCAGCCAGACGAATTCGCGATTCGGATAGCGCCGGACAAGCTTGCGCAGAGTGTCGACGGTATAGCGCGTGCCCAGCTGCGCCTCGATCGCCGTTACGCGGATCGGCGCGCGCCGGGCCTGTTGCAGCGCCGACCGGTAGCGCGCCTGGTGCGCCGCCATGCCTTGCCGGGGCTTGAGCGGATTGCCCGGGGAAACCAGCCACCACACCTCGTCCAGGCCGAGCGCATCGCATGCGAACAGGCTTATCCGCCGGTGCCCGCCATGGGCCGGATTGAAGCTCCCGCCGAGCAGGCCGGTCCGTTGTTTCGCGCCCATCGGCGAACGCGTACCGATTCGCAGCGCCGCTTCCAAGCGCTTTGCGCAGTTGCACATTTCCGCCAAATTGTGATCGCTCACAGCACCGCAAGGAAAAGGTTCCGGTGTCATGAATCCGTTTGTCGCGCGACTCCACCGACTCGGCGGTTACAACGGTTACCGGATTCGACCGGCCCCGAATCCGCTGCTAGCGGCGCAGCGGGGAACGATAATCGACATACAAGCGGGGTCGCATTGTACAACAAGCTGGATAACAGCGGATTTGCCGCAAGGGTCGCGGATTGGTTTCCGGACCGCGAGTTCTTCATGCGCTCGCAAGGCCAAGTCCGTTTCATCAAGGTATCGTCGCGCACCCAGATGCTAGCCGCTGCGGGTGTCGTGATCGCTTTGCTGGTCTGGGCGATCAGCATGGGCGTGATGAGCTACCTTCAATATCGCGCGCAGGCCGACCGTATGTCGCTGCTGGAGCGCGAGGCGCGCGTGGCAACCACGCAGGAACGCTTCGATGCCTACAGCAAGGATATCGACAAGGTCGCCGAAGACCTCAAGAAGCGGCAGGACTTCCTCGAAGCGATGACCTCTTCCCTGCCGGAAGACGTCAAGGCCGCCGAAGGCACGCCGGTTTCCGACAGCACGAGCGAAGCGGCGGCCACTGTCGACAAGGTCAGTGCGGCCTTCCCGCAAGCGCGCGCGCTGGCCGAACTTGAAGCCCGCCAGCTTGCCTATGTCGAGCGGCTGACCCGCTTTGCCGACCAGCGTGCCGCGCGGGCGGCGCAGGCCCTGCGCCAGCTCGGACTCAATCCGCAGACCATGCTTGCCGGTGCCGAGAAGCAGGCGATGGGTGGTCCGCTGGTCATGCTGGCCACTGGCGCCAATGGCGAGATCGACCCGCGGTTCGAGCGGCTGGGCCTGAGCCTGGCACGTATGTCGGCGCTCGAGCGCGGGTTGGATGCCGTCCCGCAGTTCACCCCGACCAGCCTGTCGATCACCAGCGTCTCTTCCGGCTTCGGCTATCGCCGCGACCCCTTCACCGGCGGCGGCGCGATGCACGCAGGGCTCGATTTCAAAGGCCCGATGGGCGCGCCGATCTATGCCGCTGCTGACGGTGTGGTAAGCTTCGTCGGCCGGAAATCGGGCTATGGCAATGTGGTCGAGATCAGCCACGGCAACGGCCTGATGACCCGTTATGCCCACATGTCGCGCTTTTCGACCCGCGTAGGCACGCGGGTTGACGCGGGTACGGTGATCGGGGCGATCGGCAGCACCGGCCGCTCGACCGGGCCGCACCTGCATTTCGAAGTCCGCATCAACGACCGCGCGGTCAATCCCCGCCCCTTCCTGGAGGCTGCACCCAATGTTCTCAAAGAAGCCCGCCGTACCGGAGCAAGGCCTGCCAAGGAGCGTATCCGTGGCTAGATCGTCGGGCGCTTCGGGCAGCTTTTCCGTGATCGGAAGCGATGTGACCATCCGCGGGGACATCTCGGCATCGACCGAATTGCATGTCGACGGCACTGTCGAAGGCGATATCGGATGCGCGTCGCTGGTGCAGGGGGAAACCTCCACCATCAAGGGCGCCGTGACTGCCGAAACCGCCCGCCTGGCCGGCAGGGTCGAAGGTTCGATCGATGCGCGCGAGCTGGTGATCCTGCGCTCCGCGACCATTACCGGCGATGTCCACTACGATGCGCTTACGATCGAGCAGGGTGCGGCTGTCGATGGCCGCTTCGCCCCGCGCAGCAATAGCAAGGCAGCAGCTCCTTCGCCGGTTTCGCTGGCTACGGAAGCCGGAACCGCAGCGCTGGCCGCTACCATCTGACCGGCCCCCGCGTGCTGCGGCTATTCCGGCGAACTATGCGGGCAGCACCTCGGCACGCAAGGCCTTGCGATCGAGCTTGCCGATAAGGGTCTTGGGCAGCCCTTCGCGCACCACCACCGAATCGACACGCTCGTGCTTGCCGATACGGCTGTTCAGCCATTCGGCGAGCGCCGCGCCCTCGACGGCTTGCCCGTCCTGCAGGGTCACGAAGGCCCGCGGCACTTCGCCGCGGTAGGTGTCGGGCACGCCGATCACCAGCGCTTCCTTCACCGCCGGATGTTCCAGCAGGACATCCTCCACCTGGCTCGGGAAGACCTTGAACCCGCCTACGGCAATCATGTCCTTGATGCGGTCGACGATGGACAGGAAGCCGTCGGCATCGATGGTCGCGACATCGCCTGTGCGGAGCCACTGCTTGCCGCGGTGCTCGACGAAGGTTTCGGCGGCGGCTTCCGGCCTGTTCCAGTATCCGCGCATCACCTGCGGCCCGTGGATCGCCAGTTCGCCCGGCTCGCCATCGGGGGCGAGGCGCAAAGGATCTTCCTTGTCGAGCAGCAACACTTCCGTTCGCGGCACGACCTGGCCGATGGTTCCGCGCTTGCGGGTACCGGTATAGGGGTTGGCGGAAACGACACCGGATGTCTCCGTCAGGCCGTACCCCTCGACGAGCCGGACACCGGTGACGGCTTCGAATTTCTCGTGCACGGGTGCAGGCATCGGGGCCCCGCCCGATATGCAGACCTTGAGCGACGACAGGTCCGTTTTCGGCAAGTCGGGATGGTCGAGCAGCGCCTGGAACATGGTCGGCACGCCCGGGAAACCGGTGCAGCGATAGCGCTGGATGGTCTGCAGCACCTGCTTCGCCTCGAACCGCGGCACGATGGCAATGGAGCCGCCGCTGGCGACGGCGTGGTTGAGCAGGGCGGTGTTGGCGAAGACATGGAAGAACGGCAGCGCGCCCATGAAGACTTCGCCGGCCGGATTGCCGAACGGATTGATCGAGGCGACCTGCTGCGCATTAACGGCCAGCTGGCTGTGACCGAGCATGGCGCCCTTTGGCCTACCGGTGGTGCCGCCAGTGTATTGCAGCAGGGCAAGGTCCTGCGCCGGATCGAGCGCCACGACAGGCGGCGCGCGGTCCGGCGTCAGCGACCCCCACGACCGTATCGACTGGTCGAGCGCTACCCGGGCGAGCTTGCTGCGGCCGAGGGTGCGCAGCAGCAGGCCCTTGCCGAGCGGCAACTGGGCCGCCAGCGATCCGACCACGAGAGTTTGCAGCGTCGAGCCCGCCAGCACTGCGCTGGCGGTGCGATAGAGCTCCGGCACGTCCAGCGTGACCAGCAGGCGGGTCCCCGAATCCTCGACCTGCCAGGCCAGTTCGTCGACAGTGTAGAGCGGCGAGTAGTTCACCACCACGGCGCCCGCCATCATCGCGCCGTAATAGGCCGCGGCGTAGATCGGCACATTGGGCAGGAACAAGCCTACGCGGTCGCCCTTGCCGATCCCGACGCTCGCCAGCCCGGCCGCAAAACGGCGTGCCTCGGCATGGATCGCGCCGTAGCTGTAGGTCCGCCCGAGAAAATGCAGCAGCGGCGCGGCCGGATTTGCTGCGACGGACCGTTCGAGCAATTGCGGTACCGTCAATTGCGCAAACTGTGTGTCCCACGGCTGCGGGTGATGATAGGCGACCTTACTGACATCCATGTCAGCAGCATGGCGGCAATCCCCTCCGCCCGCAAGACGAAAGAACGCGCGGCACGCGATGGGGAACGCGCGATTTCAGCTGTTTGCAACCGCCAGGCTTATTCGCCCGCTGCTTCGCCCGCTTCCTGTGCACGTTTGGCTTCGAGCCACGCGGCCGCTTCGGCTTCCTGCGCGGCTTCCGAGGCAGCCTTCCCGGCCGCTTCGCGCTCCGCCCGCAGTTCCTCGATCAGCTTCTCGCGGTCACTGGTGCTTTCGCCTGCAGGCGCCGTACCTTCGCTGGAACCGGCCTTCTTGGCCGCCTTGGCGACGACCGCGTCGAGTTCGCGCTGCGAGCACAGGCCGAGCGTCACCGGATCCTTGGGCTGGATATTGGCGATGTTCCAGTGGCTGCGGTCGCGGATCGCGGCGATGGTGGTGCGGGTGGTGCCAATCAGCTTGCCGATCTGCGCGTCGGTAATTTCCGGGTGGTTGCGCAGGATCCAGGCGATGCCGTCGGGCTTGTCCTGCCGCTTCGATACCGGCGTATAGCGCGGGCCCTTGGTGCGCGTGACTTCGAGCGGCGCCTTCTGCATCTTGAGCACGTAGGACGGATCGTCCTGTCCGCGCTCGATTTCGGCCTGGGTCAGTTCGCCGGCGTGGACCGGATCGCGGCCGGTGTACTTGGACCCGGCGAGGTCGTCCGCCATGGCCTGCACCTCGAGGATATGGAGGCCGCAGAATTCGGCGATCTGGTCGAAGCTGAGCCCGGTGTTATCGACCAGCCAGGTGGCGGTCGCGTGCGGCATCAGCGGTTTGGGTTGGTCGGCCATGGGGTTTCTACCTCGTGAAAATACAAGGGCCGCCCCTTCCGGAGCGGCCGCTTGCCGGGCCATTTAGGACATCGCGGCGGCGGGGGCAAGGATTCGATGCCGCCAGCGCTGCCCCGCGCCTATGCCGTCTGCCGTTCAGTCTCGAAACGGCGCAACCCCGACAAGAACTGCGCCGTTGCCGCTTCCCAAGTGAATTGCGCGGCATAGTCCGCGCAATCCGACCTGCTGCAGAACCTCGCCGCAGCGATGGCGCGGTCGAGGTTCTCGGACAGGGCCCCTACCCTGTCTGTGACGATGTCGATCGGACCTGCCACGGGATGGGCCGCGACCGGCGTACCGCAAGCGAGCGCTTCGATCAGCACCAACCCGAATGTGTCGGTGCGCGACGGAAACACGAAAACGTCGGCCCCGGCATAGCATCCAGCCAGCTCGCGCCCGGTTCTCTTGCCGAGAAAGCGGGCCTCGGGGTATTTCGCCTCGAGCGCCGCCCGAGCCGGGCCATCGCCGACCACGACCTTGGTGCCGGGATAGCTGCACTCGAGGAAAGCCTCGATGTTCTTCTCTACGGCGATCCGTCCGACATAGAGGAGGATCGGGCCCTCGAAGTCCGAAAACTCCGGCGGGGGCGGCGCATCGGGCGTGAAACACGCCAGATCGACCCCGCGGCCCCAGTGGTGCAGCTCGCCGATACCCTGCGCGCGCAGTTCCTCGCGAATGCTTTCGGTCGCCACCATGACCGCGCTGGCGGACCGATGGAACCAGCGGATATATGGCCAGAAGGTGCTGGCAGGCAGGCCGGTCCGCCGCGCCAAATAATCCGGAAACTGCGTGTGGTAGGCAGTCGTGAAGGGCACGTGCCTGCGCAGGCAATAGGCACGCGCAGCAAGACCGAGCGGGCCTTCTGTAGCGATGTGGATCGCATCTGGGGCCAGGCTTGCCAATTGCCGCCCGACCGCTCCAGGCCAGCTCAGCGCCAGCCGGATTTCCGGGTAGGTCGGACAAGGAATGGAGCGGAACTGGTCCGGCGCAATCACCGTGACGTCGAAACCCCGCACCCGCAGCAGGTCGACTGTCGTCGACAGCGTTCGCACGACACCGTTCATCTGCGGGAACCATGCATCGCTGACGATGGCGATGCTTTGCACGATCGGCGAGGCCTTCACGCTGCCGATCCGTTCGGCAGCACCGATGGGCAGCGGATGGTTCATGCCGCCTCCTTGAGCGATGCGGCGGGCTTCGCCGCGCGCCCGGCAATCTCGTCCGGCCAGTGGAGGATTTTCATCCGCCCGTCGAAATGCTCTACCAGTGCGTTGCAACCTTCGACCCAGTCGCCGTCGTTCCAGTATTCGACCTCGCGTCCCTCGTGGATGAAGCGGCGGAATTCGGCGGTGTGGATGTGGCCGCATACGACCCCGTCGACCCCGCGTTCGGCCGCGGCCCGGGCCACCACTTCCTCGTACCTGGAAATGAACTCGACGGCGTTCTTGACCTTGTGCTTGGCCGCCTTGGAGATCGACCAGTAAGGCAGGCCGAGCCGCTGACGGGCGGAGGCTACCCAGCTGTTGAGATTCATCATCAGGTGATAGGCCGCGTCGCCGACGAAGGCGAGCCAGCGGTGGGCCAGCATGACGGTGTCGAATTCGTCGCCGTGCAGGACCATCAGCCGGCGGCCGTCGGCCGTATCGTGGAAGGCGGCCCGGCGGATTTCGACCCCGCCGAAGTCCATGCCGCAGAACGGCCGGATCATCTCGTCATGGTTGCCGGGGATGTAGACGATCCGCGTGCCGCGCTTGGCCCGCTTGAGCACGCGCCAGACGATATCATTGTGTTCGGCGGGCCAGTAGAACTTCTTCTTCAGCCGCCAACCGTCGATGATGTCGCCGACGAGGTACATCGTCTCGCTGTCGGTATGGTCGAGGAAATCGATCAGCAACTCCGCATTGCAGCCCTTGGTGCCGAGATGCACGTCGCTGATCCAGATCGTCCGGTAGCGGCGCCGTTCGCCGACCTGCCTTTCCGGCACCGACGGCTCGACGGGCGCGAAGGGGGCGATGTTGGAGAAGTCGTGCGGCAGGTGTTTCGCGACATCGTCGAGCATCGAATGCTCCTGGATCCGTTGCTATCGACGGTCATGATGCCGCAAGATTGTGACAAGGGTTGCGCAGTGCGGTGACGGTTTGGCGCAATTGCTACAGCGCAGCGACACGCCTCACGCCATCGGAACGAAGCCTTTGAGGGTCGGCACGCGCGCGAGCCAGGCCTGCACCGCGGGATAGGCCGCAAGCTCGAACCCGCCCTCTTCCGCGACGTGGGTATAGGCGAAAAGCGCGATATCGGCGAGCGAGGCGGCATCGCCGGCAAACCAGTCGCGGCCCTTCAGGTGACCGTCCATCGTCGCCAGAGCCTCATGCCCGGCAATCCGCTTGGGCATCATCTGGCCGCGCTGCTGTTCGCTGAGATTGGCCTGCCCGACGAAAGCGCACCAGAAGCGCAACGTCGCGATATTGGGTTCGTGGCTGTATTGTTCGAAGAACATCCAGCGCAGCATCTGCGCCCGGTCGAAGCGATCCCCGGGAACCAGCCCCGTACCCTCGGCAAGGTACCAGCAGGCCGCATTGCTTTCCGGCAGGAAACGATCTCCGACCTGCAATACCGGGATGCGCCCGTTGGCGTTCACGGTTTCTAGAAATTGAGGCGTGTGGGTTTCGCCTTTGAGAATGTCATACTGCCTTGTCGCCATCGGCAGCCCCAGGAGCGCGGCAGTCAGCTTGATTTTGTAGCAATTGCCGCTGCGCGGGTCTTCGTGGAGCGTCAGGTCTTCAGTCACCGCTCACCTCCAGCACGATCTTGCCGATGTGGTCACCCGCCTCCATCCGCGCATGCGCGGCGGCGGCTTGCGCCAGCGGGAAGGCCATGTCCATCACCGGGCGAAGGGTGCCGTCGGCGACCAGCGGCCATGCCACCTGCTCGATTTCCTCGCACAGTGCGGTCTTGAATGCATCGGAGCGCGGCCGGAGCGTGGAGGCGGTCAGCGTCAGGCGGCGACTCATCACCACCGCCATGTTGATCGTGGCCTGCATCCCGCCAAGAACGGCTATTGTCACATGCCGCCCGCCTTCGGCCAGGCATTTGAGGTTGCGCGGGACATAATCACCCGAAACCATGTCGAGCACGATCTCGACGCCCTTCCCTTCGGTTATTGCCTGGACCTGCTCGACGAAGTCGCCCGCCTTGTAGTTGACAGCATGGTCGGCACCGATTTCGCGCGCTGCGGCGCATTTCTCCTCGTCGCCGCAGGTCACGATCACGGTCATCTCGAACGCCTTGGCGAGCATGATCGCCATGGTACCGATACCGCTGGTGCCGCCATGGACGAGCAGCGTTTCGCCCTCGCGCGCCATGCCGCGCTGGAACACGTTGTGCCACACGGTGAAGAGGGTCTCGGGCAGCGCCGCAGCTTCTCGCAGCGACAACCCTTCCGGCACCGGCAGGCAATGCCCGACCGGTGCCGCGCAATATTCGGCATAGCCGCCGCCGGGCGTCAGCGCGCAGATGCGACGCCCCAGATGCCCGGGATCGACACCTTCACCCACCGCGACAACATCGCCGGCAACTTCCAGCCCGAGGATCGGCGAGGCGCCGGGAGGAGCGGGATAGAGCCCGGCGCGCTGGATGCAGTCCGGGCGATTGACCCCAGCCCAGGCGACGCGGATCAACACCTCGCCCGACCGGGCCTGCGGGACGGCGACGGTCTCGGGCCGCAACACCTCCGCACCCCCGGGGGCATCGAACCCGATTGCCGTCATTTCTGCCGGTATTTCCTGAGCCATCGCCTGCCCGTCCCCTGCCGCGCGCGCAAGCTGTCGCCGTAAAGCCTCAGCCGTGCGCTCGATGCGCACCTAGCCTTGTGGCCAGTTGACAGCAAGCGTCCGGCGGGCCGAATATGATCCGCGATGGATGACGACGAACGTCCCCGCCCGAGAGGCGACGCAGCCAGCGCGCTGGCGAGGGAAGACCTCGGCCCCTATTCGCTGGACGAGTTGGCCGAACGGATCGATCTCCTGAAGGCCGAAATTGCCCGCATCGAGGCGCACCGCACCAGGGCCGATGCCCATCGCGCCGCTGCCGACGCTCTGTTCGGGAAGCCTTCGTCTTGATTTGGCGGGCTCGCAATCGTGCCGCGAGCCACCATATCGATGCTGTCGATACCTCCGCTGCAGGTATAGCTTCGGTTCATATTGACGGTTCATATTCTCCCGCACGGGAACGGTTTCCCGGCCGCCAGAAAGTACGCTGATGCCCAGTTTCGCCCAGAATCTCGAAAAGACGCTCCACGCCGCGATCGATTCGGCGCGCGAGCGACGTCACGAATACGCCACGCTGGAGCATCTCCTGCTGGCACTGGTGCAGGACGAGGACGCAGCCGAAGTGATGAATGCCTGCGGCGTCGATCTCGAGGAGCTGAACGGCGTCGTGCGGCAGTATCTCGACCAGGAGTACCAGTCGCTCCAGACCGAGGACAGCAGCGAACCGCAGCCGACCGCCGGCTTCCAGCGGGTGATCCAGCGCGCCATCCTGCATGTCCAGTCGAGCGGCAAGGATACGGTGACCGGCGCCAATGTGCTGGTGGCCCTGTTCTCCGAGCGCGACAGCTACGCGGTCTATTTCCTGCAGCAACAGGACATGAGCCGCCTCGATGCCGTCAGCTTCATCAGCCACGGCATCGGCAAGGGCGGCAAGCAGCTCGAATCCAAGCCGCCGCAGGGGAGCGAGGAATCGCAGGGTGAGGAAAAGTCCGCCGATGCCAAGGGCGGCAAGGAAACCGCGCTCGACCAGTTTACCGTCAACCTCAACAAGAAGGCGCAGGACGGCAAGGTCGATCCGCTGATCGGTCGCGGTCCGGAAGTCGACCGCACGGTCCAGATCCTGTGTCGCCGCAGCAAGAACAACCCGCTCTATGTCGGCGATCCCGGCGTCGGCAAGACCGCCATCGCGGAAGGCCTCGCGCGCAAGATCGTCGAAGGCGACGTGCCCGAAGTGCTGGAAGACGCGGTGATCTACTCGCTCGACATGGGCGCGCTGCTCGCCGGGACCCGCTATCGCGGCGATTTCGAGGAGCGGCTGAAGCAGGTCGTCGGCGAGCTCGAGAAGATGCCCGACGCGATCCTGTTCATCGACGAGATCCATACGGTGATCGGCGCCGGGGCCACCAGCGGCGGGGCCATGGATGCCTCCAACCTGCTCAAGCCCGCCCTGTCCGGCGGCACGATCCGATGCATCGGCTCGACCACCTACAAGGAGTTCCGCAACCACTTCGAGAAGGATCGCGCGCTGCTGCGCCGGTTCCAGAAGATCGACGTCAACGAGCCGACGGTAGAGGATACGATCAAGATCCTGAAGGGGCTGCGTTCGACCTTCGAGGACCATCACAAGGTCACCTACACCCCCGACGCGATCAAGACCGCAGTCGAGCTGTCGGCGCGTTATATCAATGACCGCAAGCTGCCCGACAAGGCGATCGACGTGATCGACGAGGTCGGCGCGATGCAGATGCTGGTGCCCCCGAGCCGCCGCAAGAAGAAGATCACCGCGCGCGAGATCGAGGCGGTCATCGCGACCATGGCGCGCATCCCGCCGAAATCGGTCAGCAGCGACGACAAGAAGGCGCTGGAGAACCTCGAGCGCGACCTCAAGCATGTCGTGTTCGGGCAGGACGCAGCCGTCGAACGGCTCGCGACGGCCATGAAACTCAGCCGGGCGGGACTGCGCGATCCGGACAAGCCGATCGGCAGCTTCCTGTTCTCCGGCCCCACCGGCGTCGGCAAGACCGAGGTGGCGCGGCAGCTCGCCAGCATCATGGGGATCGAGCTCAAGCGCTTCGACATGTCGGAATACATGGAACGCCACTCTGTCAGCCGCCTGATCGGTGCGCCTCCGGGCTATGTCGGCTACGACCAGGGCGGCCTCTTGACCGATGCGGTCGACCAGAACCCGCACTGCGTGCTGCTGCTCGACGAAATCGAGAAGGCTCACCCCGACCTGTTCAACATCCTGCTGCAGGTAATGGATAACGGCCGGCTGACCGATCACCACGGCAAGACGGTCGATTTCCGCAATGTCGTTCTGATCATGACCACCAATGCCGGGGCCAGCGACATGGCCCGCCAGGGCATCGGCTTCGGCGATGTCAGCAAGGAAGACGCGGGCGACGAAGCGGTCAAGAAGATGTTCAGCCCGGAATTCCGCAACCGTTTGGATGCGATCGTGCCGTTCGGTTACCTCGGCAAGGAAACCATCGCCCGCGTGGTCGACAAGTTCATCCTCCAGCTCGAACTGCAGCTGGCCGAACAGAACGTCGATATCCAGTTCGACAAGACCGCCCGCGAATGGCTCGGCGACAAGGGCTATGACAAGCTCTACGGCGCCCGGCCGATGGCCCGCGTGCTGCAGGAGAAGATCAAGCAGCCGCTGGCAGAGGAACTGCTGTTCGGCAAGCTGGCCGACGGCGGCGAGGTCCATGTCACCATCAAGGACGGCAAGCCCAGCTTCGAACTGACGCCGGCCCCGCCCAAGGCAAAGGCCAAGGTCAAGGGCAAACCGCCGGTGAAGAAGAAGCCCGCAGCGAAAAAAGCGCCCGAGGCGGAGGCTGGCGACAGCGAAGGCTGAAACTGCTGAATCAACAATCGGGGCGCGGGCCGGAAACGGTTCGCGCCCCTTCTCGTTGAGGCGCTGATGGCCGCACCCTTTTCCTGGATCAAAGCCGAACCGTGGGGAATCCACGTTGTTCCCGCGGATTGCTGGATCGACCCGGCGCGCGCGGTGGATCGTGCGCTCGTGACGCATGGCCATGCCGACCATGCACGCGGCGGGCACGGGAAAACCGTGGCTACGGCGGAGACGCTGGCGATCATGCAGTTGCGCTATCGCACCGGGGCGGCGGACGATGCCGGGGACATCCTGCACAAGGCGGTGCCGGTCGCATATGGCGAGACCATCCGCCTCGCCGGCGGGGTCGATGCGACCTATGTGCCGGCCGGCCATGTGCTCGGTAGCGCGCAAATCCTGCTCGAACATGCCGGCGAACGGGTGGTCGTCACCGGCGATTACAAGCGCCGCGCCGATCCCACCTGTGCCCCGTTCGAAGTGACGCCCTGCGACATCTTCATCACCGAGGCGACCTTCGGGCTGCCGCTCTTCACCCATCCGCCGATCGAGGACGAGATGGCCAAGCTGCTCGATCGGCTGGCGGCGCATCCCGATGCCTGCGTGCTGGTCGGCGCCTATGCGCTGGGCAAGGCGCAGCGGGTCATCGCCGAACTGCGCCGCGCGGGGCACCATGCACCGATCTACCTGCACGGCGCGATGGAGCGGATGTGCCGGCTCTACGAGGAATTCGGCGTCGACCTGGGCGAGCTTCGCCTGGTCAGCGATGCGACGGTCGACGAAATGCGCGGCCATGTGGTGGTCTGCCCGCCGAGCGCGCTGAACGACCGCTGGAGCCGCCGCCTGCCCGATCCTGTCACCGCCATGGCCAGCGGCTGGATGCGGGTCCGGCAACGCGCGCGGCAACGCAATGTCGAGCTGCCCCTGGTGATTTCCGACCATGCCGATTGGGGCGAACTCACCCGCACTATCGAGGAAGTAAACCCGCAAGAAAGCTGGATCACACACGGCCGCGAGGAGGCGCTGCTGCGCTGGCACCAATTGCACCAGCGCAAAGCCCGCGCGCTGGCGCTGGTGGGTTACGAGGATGAGGACGACTGACGGGTGGAGGAATTCGCCGCCCTGATCGACGCGCTGGTATTCACCCGCAGTCGCAACGAGAAGCTGCGGCTGATCGCGGACTATCTCCGCTCGACGCCCGATCCCGATCGCGGTTGGGCGCTGGCAGCACTGACCGACGGGCTGGATTTCCCGGCCGTGAAGAGCTCCACCATTCGCGGGCTGATGCAGCAGCGGATCGACCCCGTGCTGTGGACGCTGAGCCGCGACTTCGT
The DNA here is from genome assembly GCF_045291475.1 of Parerythrobacter aurantius. NCBI lineage: Bacteria > Pseudomonadati > Pseudomonadota > Alphaproteobacteria > Sphingomonadales > Erythrobacteraceae > Parerythrobacter > Parerythrobacter aurantius. Next base: position 1,274,623 of record NZ_CP147985.1, on the reverse strand, counting down.
CGGCGATACGGCGGAGACGGCGAGCCTGCTGTGGCCCTCGCCGATGGGCGACGTCGCGCCGCCACCGGGCGTCAGCGAGACGGTGGCGATCCTCGCCGCGACCACAAGGGCGACCGCGCCGCTGGTGCTGACCGGCCTGCTCGACCGGCTCGATCCCTCAGGCCGCTACGCCCTGCTCAAACTGGCCACGGGCGCAATGCGGATCGGCATTTCCAGCCGCCTCGCCAAGGTCGCCTTCGCGCAGGCCTTCGATGTCGGGGTGGAGGAGGTCGAGGAATACTGGCACGGCCTCGCCCCGCCCTATGCGGAGCTGTTCGCCTGGGCCGCCCACGGGGCCGAGCCGCCCGATACCGAGAGCCTGCCGACCTTCCGCCCCTTCATGCTCGCCCACCCGCTGGAAGAAACGGTGGTCGACCTCGCCGACTACGCCGCCGAATGGAAATGGGACGGGATTCGCGTGCAACTGGTTCGCGCAGGCGACGAGACCCGCATCTATTCGCGTTCCGGCGACGATGTTTCGGCGACCTTCCCCGAACTGCTCGACGTCCTGCCGTTTCCCGCCGTGCTGGATGGCGAGTTGCTGGTGCGCGGCGCGCATCAGGGTGGTGAAGCCAACGAGAGGAACCAAGGCGGCGCGGCGAGTTTCAATGCGCTCCAGCAGCGGCTGGGGCGCAAGACCGTCAGCAAGAAAATGCTGGCGGAGTATCCCGCCTTCGTGCGCCTCTACGATACGCTGATCGTCGACGGTGCAGACTTGCGCGAGCTGCCGTGGAGCCAGCGCCGGACGCGGCTCGAAGCCCTGATGGGGCGCTTGCCCGACAGTCACTTCGACTTGAGCCAGATCGTAGAGGCCCGCGACTTCGAGCATCTCGCCGCAATCCGGGAAACGGCGCGCGACGATGCCATCGAAGGGCTGATGCTCAAGCGCCGGGATTCGCCCTATATCGCCGGGCGGCGCACCGGGCTGTGGTACAAGTGGAAGCGCGACCCGCTACTGGTCGATTGCGTGCTGATGTATGCCCAGCGCGGCAGCGGCAAGCGGAGCAGCTTTTATTCGGACTACACCTTCGGCTGCTGGGACGGCGATCCCGATGCGGGCGCGGAGCTGTTGCCGGTGGGCAAGGCCTATTCCGGCTTCACCGACGAGGAACTGAAAAAAATCGACCGCCATGTGCGCACGCATACCGTCAACCGTTTCGGCCCGGTGCGCGAGACCGACCGCAGCCTGGTGTTCGAAGTGGCCTTCGACAGCGTGCACGAAAGCAAGCGCCACAAGAGCGGGCTCGCCATGCGCTTCCCGCGCATCCACCGGATCCGCTGGGACAAGCCGGTGCACGAGGCCGACCGGATCGAGACGCTGCGATCGTTCGTCCGCGACTGAGGCCTAGCCTGCCGCCTCCACCGCCGCCTTGTGCGCGCGGGCGTTCTCCACGTAGTGCGCCACGCCCATCCGCATCCCCATCACAGCGGCATCGCCCATGTCGCGCAAGGGCTTGGCCGGACGGCCCGCCCACAGGCTGCGCGGCTCCATCACCTTGCCCTCGGTCAGCATCGCGCCTGCTGCCAGCATGGCGTCGCTGCCGATGACCGCCTTGTTCATGGCGATCGCGCCTAGGCCGACGAAGCCGCGATCGTGGATCGTGCAGCCATGCACCATCGCCATGTGCCCGATCAGCACATCGTCGCCAATGATGAGGGGCGAGCCGTCGGGATCGCCCGGTCTCGGCGGATCGCAGTGGAGCACGCTGCCGTCCTGCACATTGCTGCGTGCGCCGATCACGATGCGGCTGACGTCGGCGCGCAATACGCAATTGTACCAGACCGAGCTGTCGGCCCCGATGGTGACATCGCCGACGATGACGCAGCCGGGTGCGATGAAGGCGCTATCGTGGATCTGCGGGGTCTTGCCGTGGATCGGGATGATGCGGACGCCGGGCCGGGTCTGGGTCATTGCGAATTCTCCCATTGTTCGCGGGTGATCGAATAGAGGATCGTCGGGTTGTCTTCCGGCGGATAGTCCGGATCGTCGAAATCGAGATCGCGGCGCCGTTCCATGCCGAGCTTCTCCATCAGCATCCAGCTTGGCACGTTCCGGTCGGCGGTCATCGCGACGATGAGCGGGGCGCGGTGGCGCGTGAAGGCCCAGTCGAGCACCGCGCCGACCGCTTCACGGGCATAGCCGCGCCGCCAGCGGTCCTCGCGAACCAGCCAGCCGGTTTCGAAATCGCCGGGATTCTTCGCATGGCGGTTGTCGACCCGCTTCAACCCGACGTAGCCGACGGCCTCCCCGGTGGCCTTTTCGACCATCATCATGAAACCGAAGCCGTCCCGGGCGAAGTCGGCCCGGCTTTTGTCGTGGCTCGCCTCAATGGCGTGCAGTTCGCGCGGGCCCCCGAGATGCTCGGTCACCAGCGGAGAATTGAGCCGTTCGAATTGCTCGCGCGCGTCGGCATCGTCGAAAGTCCGCAGGACCAGCCGTTCGGTTTCCAGCACGATATCCGCCATCGGTCCCCTGTCCTTGTCCGGTACCCTCATCCGCGGCCGCCCCTAGGGGCTTGACGGCATCGTTCCCGCCATGCGTTCCCACATGATATAGGGCAGGATGGTGGCGTGGTCATCGGTCCAGACCTTGCCCGCGGGCGCCGGAAGCGGACTCCAGGGACTGTCGGGATGGGCGGCGGCAACGGCGTCGAGGCGCGCCTGGTCGCGGGCCATCACCACCCAGATCGACCCGTTGACCGAGCGTGCGGGCGAGCCCGCATCCAGCCGCACCATGGCCGGCCAGCCGCGCTCTGCCGCATGGGCCGCCAGTGCCGGGCGCAGGTCGATGAAGCGGTTGGAAATATGGAACAGCAGCAGGCCGTCATCGGCCAGCGTGCGGCTGTAGATGTCGAGCGCCTCGCGCGTGACGAGGTGCAGCGGGATCGAGTCGGAGCTGAACGCGTCGATCACGAGCACGTCGAAGGCCCCCGCGGGTACTTTCTCGAGCACAAGCCGCGCATCGCCGATCAATATGTCCGCGTCCGGGGTGCAATCGCTGATGAAGGAGAAGGTGCCGTCGCGCGAATAGCGGGCCACGACCGGATCGATCTCGAAAAAGGTCCAGGCCTGACCCGGCCGGGCGTAGCAGGCGAGCGTACCGGTCCCCAGCCCCACCGCGCCGATCCGCAATGGGCTGCCGCCGGCCGGAAGGCTGGTCAGTGCAAGCCCGACGCCCGAGCGGGGGCCGTAATAGGTCGTCGGTGCCCGCCGCTGCTGCGGGTCGGTGAACTGGAGGCCGTGCACCGTCGTCCCGTGCAGCAACGAGCGGGTTTGCGCCGTGGGATCGTCGTCACGGGTGTAGATACCGAAATAGCTGCGTTCCCGCACCCCGGCGAGGCTTGTGTCGATCGTCTGCCAGCCGCCTCGCGCCACCAGCAGGGCCGCGAAGATTGCCAGCAGCGCCCAGCGCGATGGGAGCGCCAGCACGCCGCACAAGGCAAGGCCGAAGGTCGTGGCGATAAGCACAGGATGGTTTTCGCTGGCGGACGCGAAATACATCGCGGCGGCGAGCGCCGCCGCCAGCGCCAGGATGGCTGCAAGACCTGCTTTAGGCGACACCCTGCCCTTTGCGCGCCAGCCGACCAGCGTCGGTAGCGGCAGCAGCGCCGCGGCTGCCAGCAGGAGCAGCGGGTGCTCCCACACCCAGTCGAAGGCAATCGGCGCGATCAGGGCCGTAAACAGCCCGCCGAGCGCCCCGCCCGCGCTCATGACGAGATAGAACAGGGTCAGGCGCGATGCATCGGGGCGCAGTTCGTACAGCCGCCGGTGCAGGGCCGTCGCGAGAATCAGCAGCAGTGCGAGGGACCCGAACAGCAAGCCGAGCGAGGCATGTCCGCCGCTGACCATGGCGATGGACCCTGCCAGCAGCAGCGCCAGGGGTGCGAGCCGGGCACAGGCTGAGGCGAATTCGCTGCGATCGGCAAAGGCGAAACTGAAACTGAGGAGATAAAGGCCCAGCGGCACCACCCACAACAGCGGCATGGCGACGATGTCAGTGGTGAGATGGGTCGTCGTGGATAGCATCAGTCCCGAAGGGACCGCGGCGAGCGCAAGCCAGGTGAGGATGCGCCCCGCGCCGGGCGATGCCGCACCACCCGCTGCGACTTCCTCTTCTGCGATCGCTGCGCCCTTGCCCGTGGACGCGCTGTTCCAGCGCGCGCTGACAGCCAGCACTACTAGCACGACGAGCACGGCATAACCCGTGGCCCACAACCGGGTCTGGCCGGCAATGGGGAGGTAGGGTTCGAGCAGGAAGGGGTAGGACACCAGCCCGGCGAAGCTGCCGATGTTGGAGGCGGAATAGAGCCAGTAAGGATCGCCGGCGCCGTCATCGGCAGCAAACCAGCGTTGCATCAGCGGCGCCTGCGCGGAAACGACGAAGAAGACCGGGCCGACTGTGGCGAGGAACAGGGCCGGGACCCACACCGCTTCCCAGCCGGGTGCCGGCGACGGCAGATCCGCCAGCGCGATCGGCAGCGTCAGGCCGGCCAGCGCAAGCAGCCCCAGGTGCACCACCGCCTGACGGCGCAGGGACAGGCGCGAGAGCGCGTGTGCATAGGCATATCCGCCCAGCAGCAGCGCCTGATAAACCAGCATGGCGCTGTTCCAGACCGCCGGGGCCCCGCCAAGCAGAGGCAGCGCCATGCGGGCCACAAGCGGCTGGACAAGGAACAGCAGGAAACTGCCGACCAGGATGGTGACGATGAAAATCAGGCGAGCATGGCCCGTCATGTGCTTGCATTCCCCCATTGCGCGCGCCCGATCGCGTAGACGATGATGACCGGGTTTTCCGGATCGAAATCCGCGTTGGCGAAGTCGAGATCCTCGCGCCGCTCCATCCCCAGCCGTTCCATCGATCCCCAACTTGCCGTGTTGCCCGCCACCGTCAGCGCGATGACCTCGTCGGCGCCGAAGCGGTCGAACGCGAGGTCGAGCGAGGCACTCGCCGCCTCCTTGGCATAGCCCTGCCCCCACGCGTCCTGCCGCAGGCGCCACCCGACCTCCATCATGCCCTGCGGGCCGCTTTGCTGGTTGGAGCGCTTGAGGCCGCAGAAGCCGAGGATCTCGCCATCGTCCTTCCGCTCGACCGGCCAGAAGGTGTGGCCGTGATCGCTTTCATAGGACAGCAGCCGATCCTGCGCGGCGACGCGCTTGGCATCGTCCGCAACCCCGCCGAGCCAGCGCATCACCTCGGGCGTGTTGGTACCGGCCCAGAACGATGCCCAGTCATCGTCGCGCCAATCGCGGAGCACCAGCCGCGCCGTTTCGTAACGGAAGCCCCCCACTGTGTCCGTCAGCCGTTCAAGAGGCGCGCCGCAACAGGGGCGTGATAGGTCAGCACACCCGAGCATCCGGCGCGCTTGAACGCCATCAGCTTTTCCATCAGCAGCGCGTCACGGTCGCCCACGCCCGCCGCCGCACCGGCCTCGATCAGGGCATATTCGCCGCTGACATGGTAGGCGAAGACCGGCACCCCGAAGGCCTCCTTCGCGCGCCAGATGATGTCGAGATAGGCGAGGCCCGGCTTGACCATCACGCTGTCGGCACCCTCGGCGATGTCCAGCTCGATCTCGCGCAGCGCCTCGAGCGCGTTGGCGGGGTCCATCTGGTAGCTCTTCTTGTCGCCCTTCAGCAGGCCGCCGCTGCCCACCGCATCGCGGAACGGGCCATAGAAGGCCGAGGCATATTTGGCCGAATAGGCCATGATCTGGACGTTGTGATGTTCGCCCATCTCCAGCGCCATGCGGATGGCGCGGACGCGGCCGTCCATCATGTCCGACGGGGCAATGATATCGGCACCCGCCTCGGCCTGGTTGACCGCCTGGTCGACCAGTACCGACACCGTGGCGTCATTGGCGACATAGCCGTTGTCGTCGAGCAAGCCGTCCTGCCCGTGGCTGGTATAGGGATCTAGCGCGACATCGGTCAGCACGCCGATATCGTTGCCGCAGGCGTCCTTCACGGCCTTGATGGCGCGGCACATCAAATTGTCGGGATTGTATGCCTCGCGGCCATCATCGCTGCGCAGGCCAGACGGCGTGTTGGGAAACAGCGCGATGCAGGGGATGCCGAGCGACACGGCCTCCTTCGCCCGCGCGACGATCCCGTCGACCGACAGGCGCGAGACGCCGGGCAGGCTGGCGATGGGCTCTTCCTGTGCCTGCCCCTCGATGATGAACATCGGCCAGATCAGGTCGGCGGGCGAGAGCTGCGTTTCGCGAAACATGGCGCGGCTCCAGGCGGAGGCACGCGTGCGGCGCAGGCGGGTGGCGGGATAGCTGGCGGTCATGGGCGCGGTGTTGCCGCAATCGGGGCAGCAGCGCAATGCGCCCCTGTATTGGTCGTCACCCGACCCGCCCGACCGGACGGGCCGCCAGCTTGTCGATTTCGCGCGCCGGCTGGTCCCGTTCTTCCCCGCGCTTCTCGATGTCCTCGAGGGCGGCCCCTGCCTTGATCTGCATGATCCGGCCGAGCGTTTCGCGGAACCGGCGCAGTTCCTCACCGGCAAGCTGGGCTCTGCTGACGAAGCTGACCGACTGCGGATCGATCGCGCGGCCGCCGCGGTACATCTCGAAGTGGAGGTGCGCGCCGGTCGACAAGCCGGTCGACCCGACATAGCCGATCACCTGGCCGCGACTGACGCTCTGCCCGCTGCTGACGACCATCCGGCTCATGTGGCAGTACCGCGTTTGCAGCCCCCCGCCATGGCTGAGCCGGACCGCGATGCCGCAGCCGCCCATGCGCCCGGCGCCGATAACCTGGCCGTCCGTGACCGCCCGGATGGGGGTGCCATAGGCCGCACGGTAATCGAGACCGCTGTGCATCCTGCGATAGCCGAGGATCGGGTGGCGACGCATGCCGAAGCGCGATCCGACAGGACCGGGCACCGGTGCAACCAGTCCGGCACGCTGTTCGCCGACGCCCGAGGCTTCGAAGAAGCGCCCCTCGCTGCCCCAGCGCATCAGTTGCGCCGTCGGTTTGCCGCCCCGCTCGATACCGGCGTAGATCAGCTTGCCCGCCTCGCGCTCGCCCGTGGCGGCCCGGCGATAGGTCACGATCATGTCGTACGTATCGCCTGCGCGCAGGGCGCTGTCGAAATCGGCGCTTTCGCCGACGGCCTGTAGATACTGCTGGACCGCGCTTGCGGGAGCGCCGGCGGCGCGAGCGCTACGGTACAGGCTGTTGCCGACGACGCCGCGGATACGCAGCGGGGTCTCGTCGACCCGGATCGGCTTGCGGACCAGCGTCAGCGCGCCTGAATCGGTGCGGGCGATGGCCAGCGCGAGGTCAAAGCGCGCGCGGAATTCGATGGCTTCGACCGGGCGGGTGGTGCCCGCCGCAGGCCGACGCCCGAGGGTGATGTCGAGCTGGGTGCCGGGTGCGATCTGGGCAAGCGGCATGGCTTGCGACACCATGGCGGCAATGCGGGACGCTTCGTCCGTTCCGACGCCGGCCCGTTGCAGCATACGGCCGAAGCCATCGCCCTGCACGAGCGTGGCGACCAGCTGGATGCGCGGGCGTTCGGGCGCTGCGGGCAGGTCGCCGACTAAGGCGGTGGCGCCCATGTGGCTGCCATTGTCTCCGCCCAGGGCCAGCGGCATGATCGCCTGGCTGCGCAGCTCTTCCTGCGCGGTCGCATCGAGGTGCTGTGCCGGTGCCGCTTCCAGAGGCGAAAAATCGGGCCAGAAGGCGAATGCGAATGCGCTGAGGCCGACTAGCGTGCCCATGCCGCGAACCCAGCGGGCGCTGCCGACATCCTCTGCAAGATCGGGTGCAAGGTCCATCCGGTCGAGTTTCTGTTCGAGGGACAGCCGCCAGCCGTCGAACCGTTCGCGCAGCGACCGGCTACGGTGCAGCACCCGGGGCGCTGCGTCATCGACGACCTGCGCATGCGACAGGACCGCAGCACGCCAGTCGCCGGCGTACTCGTCCGCGTCGTATCGGGCGGTCATGTCTACCCGCGCCTGGTACAGACTGTCCTCCATCGATCCCGGAGCGGTCGGCTTCTGGCCGGGCGACCCGTCCCGCCGCGCTCCTTGGCCCAAACCCATGGCGGATTAAAGTTAACTTGGATTTAAGACGCGCCGGGAGGAGTCCTGCGTGCGACAAGTCACCGAGGCACCGGGGGCAGCTCGCCCCCTACCTTGCCGACGAGGTCGAGCGGTGCCACATCGGCACGCGTGAGCGAAAGCACCATCCGGGCGGTCCTCGGGCCCACCAACACCGGCAAGACCCATCTCGCCATCGAGCGGATGTGCGGCCATTCGAGCGGGGCGATCGGCTTCCCGCTGCGGTTGCTGGCGCGCGAGGTCTATGACCGGGTGGTGCGGATCAAGGGGGAGAAACAGGTCGCGCTGATCACCGGCGAGGAGCGGATCGAGCCTCCGCAAGCGCGCTATTTCCTCTGCACGACCGAGGCCATGCCCCGAACAGGCGGCGGCCACGCCTTCGTCGCGCTCGACGAGGCGCAGCTCGCCGCCGACCGCGAGCGGGGGCATATCTTCACCGACCGCCTGCTCCATGCCCGCGGGCGCGAGGAGACGATGATCCTGGGGTCTTCGACGCTGGAGCCGGTCCTGCGCCAACTGGTGTCCAAGGCACAAATCGAAACGCGCCCGCGCTTTTCCACGCTCACCCACATCGGCCCGCGCAAGCTGTCGCGCCTGCCGCCGCGTAGCGCCATCGTCGGCTTCAGCGCCGAGCAGGTCTATGCGCTGGCGGAAATGCTGCGGCGTTTCAGGGGCGGCGCGGCGGTGGTGATGGGCGCGCTGAGCCCCGAGACGCGCAACCGGCAGGTGGAATTGTTCCAGTCGGGCGAGGTCGACCACATCGTCGCCACCGACGCCATCGGCATGGGGCTCAATCTCGATGTCCAGCATGTCGCCTTCGCCTCGTTGACCAAGTTCGACGGCGTGCGCCAACGGCGGCTCACCCCGGCGGAAATGGCCCAAATCGCGGGGCGCGCGGGTCGGCACCAGAAGGACGGAACCTTCGGCACCCTCGCCGGCCAGCGCGGGCAGATGCCCGAGCTGACCGAGGAGGAGATCTACGCGATCGAGGAACACCGCTTCGCGCCGCTGACACATCTCTACTGGCGCGATCCGGAGCCGCGCTTCGACAGCATCGCGACGCTGATCGCCGACCTCGAAGCCAAGCCGTCCGAGCCTGAACTGCGCGGCGCGCCCGAGGCGATCGACCTCGCCGTGATGAAGAAGCTCGCCGAGGAACCGCTTGCTGCGGCCATCAGGGGGCCGGGCAATGTCCGGCGCTTCTGGGAGGCCTGCTCGCTGCCCGACTTCCGCCAGTCCGGGCCGGATACCCACGCCCGCTTCGTCGCCCGCCTGTGGCAGGATCTGAGTGAGGGCTACCTCGGCGGGGACTATGTCGGCGCGCGGATTGCCGAGCTCGACAATATGCAAGGCGACATTGCCACGCTACAGGGTCGCATCGCGGCGATCCGCAGCTGGGCCTATATCTGCCAGCGGCCCGACTGGGTGCTCGCCCGCGACGAGATGGCAGCGCGGGCGCGTGGGGTGGAGGCGAGGCTCTCCGACGCCCTGCACGCGCGGCTGACCGAACGTTTTGTCAACCGAAGGACGGCGATCCTGATGAAGAACCTGGGCAACGATCCGAAACTGCTGCCCGTAACGCTCGAGGACGATGGCGGCCTGCTGGTCGAAGGCGAGCATATCGGCATCGTCACCGGTTTCCGCTTCGCAGTGGACGCGCAGGCGAACCTCGCCGACCGCAAGATGCTGCTCTCCGCCGCCGAAAAGGCGCTGCCACATATCCTGGCCGAGCAGGCGCGCAAGCTGCGCGATAGCGGCTTCGACGGGATGGCGCTGGAGCAGGGCGCGGTGCGCTGGGCCGGGCAGGATATCGCACGACTGCAGCCGGGCGCCTCGGTGCTCGACCCTCGTCTCGAACCGGCACGCGAGCTCGACCGCATCGAGGAACGCGAGCGCGCGACCCTGCTGGCGGCGATCGCCGAATGGGTAAAGGCGCAGCTCGCCCCGCTCGCACCGCTCGCCGCCTTGCAGGCTGCCTCAAAGGATCCGGCAGCGGGGACAGAAGCCCGCGCGCTGCTGCTGAACCTCATCGCCGGCCACGGCCTCGCGACCCGCGAACGGGCGGGTATCGTCCACCTGCCCAAGGAAGTGCGGCCGTTCCTGCGCAAGCTCGGCGTGGTGTTCGGCGCGCTCGATGTGTTCGCGCCTGCACTCCTCAAGCCCGCGGCGCGCATCGCTTTCCACAAGGCAGGCCTCGACCGCCGGCCGCTCGAAGAGGCGATGCGGTCGGTCCTGCCCGAATCGCGCCATGTTCCAGCCGGGTATCGCCCCGCCGGTGACCAGTTGATCCGCGTCGATGTGGCAGAGAAGCTACTGCGCGCTGCGCACGAGGCGCGCAGTACGAGGCCCCAAGCGCGCCATGTATGGATCGACCCCGCGCTGGCGGTATCGACCGGGCTCAGCGAGGCGAGTTTCCAGCGCCTCCTGGGCGCGGCCGGGTTCCGGCTCCACCGCAGCCGGCCCCTGGCCGAAGGGGCTTTCGGACCGGCAGCCCCCGATGCGTGGAGCTGGCGTCCGAACCGGCCCGGTGCCAAGCCGCAGCACGAACGCGGCGAGCGGCGCGGTTCCGGCAGCAATCCGAAGCGCGGCCGGGCCGACAAGCGGGGCAAGCAGGCACCCGCCGCAGGATCGGTGCGCGAGGGACCGGTACCAGGCAATCCGTTTGCCGAACTGGCCAAGCTCGTGCGCTGATGCGGCTCGACCTAGCGCTGGTTCGACTGCGCTTCGTCAAGACCCGCGGTCTCGCCCGGAGCCTGGTGGAATCGGGGCATCTCAGGGTCAACGGCAGGCGTATCGACCATGCCAGCCACGCGGTGAGGATAGGCGATGTGCTGACGATCCCGCGCGGCGCTTCGGTCGTGGTGGCGGAGATTGTGGCCATTCCGGAAAGACGCGGTCCACCCGCTGAAGCACAAAGCTGCTATCGCGTGCTTGACCAAAACAAACGCCCGACATAGCGATGCGCTGAGGCCCGAGCAGCGGGCCGGAATTCAAGGGGAACCGCCTGCCATGACCTATGTCGTCACCGATGCCTGCATCAAGTGCAAGTACACCGACTGCGTCGAGGTCTGCCCGGTCGATTGTTTCTATGAAGGCGAGAACATGCTGGTGATCAACCCCAGCGAATGTATCGACTGCGGCGTGTGCGAACCCGAATGTCCGGCCGAGGCGATCCTGCCCGATACCGAGGACGGGCTGGAGCAATGGCTCGAAATCAACGCCAAGTTCTCGTCCGAGTGGCCCAACATCACCCAGAAGAAGGATCCGCCGGCCGAGGCCGACGACCACAAGGGCGAAGAAGGCAAGTACGACAAGTACTTCAGCGCCGAACCTGGCGAAGGCGACTGATTTTCCATCGCTGAAACAGTGCGATCGGGCGAGCAAGGGCCGGTTTCGGGTGCGGAATCGGCGCGTTGTTTGCTGCTCTGGTAATTTTGTTGCGAATCTGTTATATAATCCTTCAACTGCCTGCGGTCCGAGTCCGCGGGCGGAAAAAAATCTGGAAAGGCCGGATCGCGCATCTTCGACAATTTGGTTCCACGCACGGCCCGCATGGCGCGGTCGCCCCGGAACTTTCCTGTCCGCGCTGTTTGTCCTGACAGAACGAAAGGACTATAGATGGCAGCCAATGCTCCCGCCTTCGATGTTGGCGATTATGTTGTGTATCCCAAGCACGGCGTAGGCCGTGTGATCGAGCTCCAGAGCGAGGAAATCGCCGGCATGCAGCTCGAACTCTACGTGCTCCGCTTCGAGAAGGAACGCATGACCCTGCGCGTTCCGGTCAACAAGGTCGAAGCCATCGGCATGCGCAAGCTTTCCAGCGACAAGACGCTGAAGGAAGCGATGGAAACGCTGAAGGGCAAGCCCAAGGTCAAGCGCACCATGTGGAGCCGCCGCGCGCAGGAATACGAAGCGAAGATCAACTCGGGCGACCTCGTCTCTATCGCCGAAGTGACCCGCGACCTGTTCCGCCCGGAAGACCAGCCGGAACAGAGCTATTCGGAACGGCAGATCTTCGAAGCCGCCTCCAGCCGCCTCGCCCGCGAACTGGCCGCGATGGAAAAGACCGACGAGCCGACCGCGCTCGGCAAGATCCTCGACGTGCTGCGCGAACATGCGCCGCAGTATTACGAGAACACCGAAGACGCCTGATCGACCGGGCGCCGACGCAATCCGACGAGGGCCGCTCCGCAAGGGACGGCCCTTATCGCATCCGGGTTGCCCCTCTGACCGCACTGTATTATATTGGCAATACAGATGGACGACGGAGGGACCCCCATGTTGAACGTGCTTTTGAGGAAATTGATGCCGGTTGCGGTGCTTGGCCTCGGCCTCGTCACCTCGGGGTGTGACGGCATGGACATCCAGGTCGGCGACAACAAGGGCGTGCCCCTGGCCGACCTCGACATGAGCGGCGATGCCCCCAAGGGCGTGGTGCTGGCCGGGCCGGACACGCTGGTGGTGACCGAGGGCGAAACCCTCGACATCGACGTCGAGGGCGACCAGGCGGCGGTAGACGCGCTGCGCTTTAACATCGAAGACGGCACACTCGGCATCATGCGCAAGAAAAACGGCTGGAAGGACGGCGGGACCGCGACGATCCGCGTGACCATGCCGAAACCCGAGGAAGTCGTGATCGCCGGCTCGGGCAACGCGACATTGCCCGGCATGGCGAGCAAGGCCGAAGTGACTATCGGCGGCAGCGGCACCATCGATGCCGGCACGCTGTCGGGCGAGAGCCTCGAGATCACCATCGGCGGCAGCGGCACGGTCAAGGCCAGGGGCACGATCAAGAACCTGACCATGACGGTCGGCGGCTCGGGCAAGGCGGAGATGGCCGATCTGAAGGTCGACAAGGCCGAGATCAATGTCGGCGGCTCGGGCGATGCCCTGTTCGCTTCCGACGGCGAGGTCGAAGCGAACATCGCCGGTTCGGGCGACATCGTCGTGACCGGCAGCGCCAAGTGCAGGATCGAGGCCTTCGGTTCGGGTACGCTCACCTGCAAGCCCGGTACTGCCAAGGCCGCACCGACTGCGCCTGCCGGTTCCGAAGCTCCGTCCGCACCCGCGGCTCCGGCGCCTACGGCAGCTGAAGCCAACAGCTGAGGACAAGCTCATTCATGGACGGCTCACGCCGCTTGCGGTAGGGGCCGTCCATGCGTGTCGCCAGTCCCCTGTTACTCGTCGCTGCCGGGTTCACCCTGCAGGGCTGCCTCGCCAAGACGGCGCTTGACGTCGTGACGCTGCCGGTCAAGGTTGCCAGCAAGGGCGTCGATCTTGCCACCACCAGCCAGTCCGAGGCCGACGAGAAGCGCGGGCGCGAGCTGCGCAAGCGCGAAGAGCGGCTGGGCAAACTGGAACGCGAGTACGAAAAGCAGCGCAAGCAATGCCTCGACGGCGCGCGCGAGGCCTGCGACCAGGCCCGCCAAACCTACGAGGAAATGCAGGTGCTGAGCCGCTCGCTACCCGTAGAGCCGGAACCGCAGGGCGAACCCAAGAACTGATCAGGCGGCCGCGCGGCGCAGCCGGTCGTTGATGGCGGCGCCAATGCCCTCCTCCGGTATCGGCGCGACGGCGATCCGCGGCTGCTGTGCCTCCCCAGCCCTGTGCAATCCGGCGTAGAGCCGCGCCGCCGCCTCGGCGAGATCGCCGGTCGGCGAAAGCGACCAGTCACCGGGGACAGGGCCGAAGCCGAGCAGGAATTCATCCGCATCGGCGCATTGGGCATCGAGGCGCAGCGGCTTGCCCGGCGCATAATGGCGCGCGAGCTGGCCCGGCGCTTCGATCGTGCCGTCGGCTGCCGCCGCTTCGCTTGCCAGAACGGCCGCAATCTCGGCTGACGCAAGCGGGCCTTCGCGCAACAGGCTCCACGAACCGTCTGAACGCAGCGCAACAATCGTCGATTCGAGACCGCGCGGCGTCTCGCCACCATCGACGACCGCGTCGATCCTGCCTGCCAGTGTTTTCAGCGCATGGTCCGGGCGGGTCGGGCTGACCGTCTCGCTGGCGTTGGCGGAGGGCGCGGCGAGCGGCGCGCCGACTGAGTGCAGGATCGCCAGCATGACGGGGTGGTCCGGAACCCGCAGGGCCAGCGTCGGTAGGCCCGCCGTGACCGCCCCGGCAAGGCCGGCTCCGTACCGCAATGGCAGCACCAAAGTCAGCGGTCCGGGCCAGAAAAGGTCGGCGAGCATGGCCGCACGTTCATCGAAGACAGCCAGCCGCTCCGCCGCGGCCCGATCGGCGACATGGACTATCAACGGGTTGAAGCTCGGCCGGCCCTTGGCTTGGTAGATTTTCGCCACTGCCTCGGCGCTGTCGGCCCGCGCGGCGAGTCCGTAGACCGTCTCAGTCGGAACGGCCACGAGCCCGCCCGATTCGAGAATCGCCGCGGCGCGCGCGATCCCCTGCGCATCCGCCAGTATCGTTTCCGTAGCGTTCTTGCCCGTCATGCCTGCCCGCTATATCTGTCGCGGCGAATTTCCAAGCACGCATCAGCCCAAGAGGACCCGCATCGTGATCCCCTACACCCCGCCGACCCAGGACCAGCTGCTAGCCATTCGCGCCAATGCCGGGATTGCCGAACTGGCACAGAGCGAACGCTTCGCGGCCGCCGAGCCGGACATGGTGGAAGCCATTGTCGAGGGCGTCGGCGCCTTTGCAGCGGGCGAATGGGCGCCCCTCAACCGCATCGGCGACCTCGAAGGGGCGAGGCTCGAAAACGGCGTCGTGCGCCTGCCAGACGGCTTTGCCGAAGCTTACCGCGCCTATGTCGAGCAAGGCTGGAACAGCATCGCCTCCTCCACCGAGTTCGGCGGACAGGGCCTGCCCTTCACCCTCGGCTGCAACGTGCTGGAAAATCTCGGTACCGCCAACATGGCTTTCAACCTGCTGCCGATGCTGAGCGTCGGCGCGATCGAGGCGCTGGAGCATCACGGCAGCGGCGATCTGCAGCAGAAATACCTGCCGCGCCTCGTCAGCGGCGAATGGTCCGGCACCATGAACCTGACCGAACCGCAGGCCGGCAGCGATGTCGGCGCGCTCCGTACCACGGCGACGCCGATCACCGCCGGCGAACATGCGGGCAAGTGGCTGATCCAGGGCCAGAAGATTTACATCACTTGGGGCGATCACACGCTGGCGGACAACATCATCCATCTCGTGCTCGCCCGCACCCCCGGCGCACCCGAGGGAACACGCGGCATCTCGCTGTTCATCGTACCCAAGTACCATGTGAACGATGACGGCTCGCTCGGACCGCACAACGACCTGCGGCCCGTCAGCCTCGAACACAAGCTCGGCATCAACGCCTCGCCGACCTGCGTCATGTCTTACGGCGACAACGGCGCGTGCGTCGGCGAGATGGTCGGAGCGGAGAACCGCGGCCTCGCCGCCATGTTCACCATGATGAACAACGCCCGCATCAACGTCGGCAACCAGGGCGTGCAGATCGGCGAGCGCGCCACCCAGCAGGCGCTCGCCTATGCCCGCGACCGGGTGCAGTCGGCCCGCGCCGGATCGCCCGACAAGTCGCCTGTCGCCATCGTCGAGCATCCCGACGTGCGGCGCATGCTGCTGCGGATGAAGGCGCTGACCGAAGGCGCGCGGGCGCTGCTCTATTACACCGCCGGCCAGGTCGATCGCGGCACGCTTGGCCACGAGGCGGCGGGCCAGCGTGCCGAAGTGCTGGTGCCGATGCTGAAGGCGTGGGGCACGGATATCGGCATCGAGGTCGCGAGCCTTGGTGTTCAGGTCCACGGCGGCATGGGTTTAGTCGAGGAAACCGGCGCCGCACAGCATTACCGCGATGCGCGGATTGCGCCCATTTACGAAGGCACCAACGGCATCCAGGCCGCCGACCTCGTCACCCGCAAGCTGGGCCTGGCAGGCGGCGAGGCCCTGACCGGCCTGCTGGCCGAGATCGTGCGCGATGCATCGGGCGAGGCAGGGCTCAAGACGCTGGCCGAAGACTGCCTTGCGGTGGCGCGGTGGATGCAGTCCGAGGCGAGCCTCGACGACCGGCTGGCGGGCAGCGTGCCCTTCACCACCATGTGTTCGGTCGCGGTCGCCGGCTGGCAGCTGACAAAGCAGCTTGCCGCCGTCGAGGCAGGCGAAGCGCCCGCGCTGGCCGAGACCAAGCCGGTCACGGTGCGCTTTTTCCTCGACCGGATCGTGCCCGAGAGCCGCGGCCTCTTGGCATCGGCCACGGCCGGAGCAGGCTTGCTCTATGCGCTCGATGCCGAGAAACTCACGGCCTGAGGGGGTGTTGCGGTGAGCGACCAAGGCGATCCGTTGGCCCGTATCGCCGAGGCGCTGGAGCGACTGGCGCCCGACCGCCGGGCCCCGACCGACTGGAACACCGCGGCTGCCTATAGCTGGAGTGAGAACCGCGCCAACCCCGTCGCTGCCATTGCCGCGCCGCCACTCGCGGTGTTTCGCGGAATCGATAGGCAGCGCGACACGGTGGTCGAGAATGTGGCGCGTCTGGCAGAGGGCCACGCTGCGCATGACATGCTGCTGTGGGGTGCGCGCGGTATGGGAAAATCGGCGCTGGTCCGCTCAGCGGTGGCTGCAGCACAGGCTAGCGGTGCCGATCTCGCGCTCGTCCAGCTCGGGGTGAGCGCGCTGCAGGACCTGCCACGGCTGTTCTACCGGCTAGCCGGGGTCGAGCGCCGCTTCCTGCTGTTCATCGACGACCTTGCCTTTGCCGAAGACGATGCGACCGGCCCGCGCCTGTTGCGCAGCTGGCTTGAAGGCGGGGTCGACGCGCGGCCCGCCAACACGCGCCTTGCGGTAACCACCAATCGGCGTTCGATCGTCGCCCGCAAGGCAGGCGAGGCCGACGATGCGATGAACGAGCGCGACATGCTGGACGACAAGCTGGCCTTGGCCGACCGCTTCGGCCTGTCGATCGGCTTCCACCCCTGCAACAAGGCGGACTACCTCTCCATGGTGCGCGCCTATGCAGAGCCGCGCGGACTTGCCTTCGAGGAAGGCGAAGCTTTGGCCTGGGCGATGCAGCGCGGGGCACGATCGGGCCGCACGGCCTGGCAATTCGTCACCGAACTGGCCGGGCGGGCGCGGCAGCCGTCCTGACCAGGCTCAGTTGCTTTCGCGGGCGTAATCCTCGTTGAAGGAAGCCGTCGGAGCACCGTCGAGCGAAACGCGCGGCCGCATGCTGGTGCCCCTCACCCGCTCGAGCGCAGCCGCCGGCGCAGCGCCGGTCGCCACCACGCGCCAGATGATTCCCGCGGTATCGTCGCTCACCAGCAGCGAGCCGTCCCCCCCCCATTCCACCCAGGTCGGACGACCGCGAGTCGTGCCGTCGCCCTTCAGGAAGCCCGTCAGGACCGGCACCGGCTTGCCCAGCGGATTGCCGCGCTCGTCGAAAGCGACATAGATAACGTCGTAGCCGGACGGCGGTTTGCGGTTCCACGAGCCATGGCGGGCAATGAACGCGCCCCGCCCGAACCGGTCGCCCATCAGGTTGCCTTCGGCCGAGAACACGAGACCAAGTGCCGCCACATGCGGGCCGAGGGCGTATTCGGGGCGGCGGGTATACTCGACGATGAAGGGCGGCCGCGGCGCCTTGACCCGGCCATCGAGATTGTCGCCCCAGTAGAGCCAGGGCCAACCGTATTGCGCGCCGACCGGAACATTGGTCAGGTAGTCGGGCACCAGGTCCGACCCCAGCATGTCGCGTTCGTTGACTGTTGTCCACAGCTCGCCCGACAGCGGGTTGAAGTCGAGCCCGTTGGGGTTACGCAGGCCGACGGCATAGGGGCGAGGGCGGTTGCTGGCAGTATCCAGCTCCCAGATCATGGCCCGGCCCTCTTCCACCTCCATGCCCTGTTCGCCGACATTGGAAACCGATCCGACCGCGATGTAGAGCTTGCTGCCATCGGGGTTGAGCTCGATATTGCGCATCCAGTGTCCGCCGCCTGCCGGCAGGTCCATCAACTTGCGCGGCGCACCGGCCACCGTATCGGCGCCCAGTTCGTAGGCAAAGGCAAGCAGCGCATCGTGATTGGCGACATAGAGCGTACCGTCGCGCCAGGCGATGCCGGACGGTGACGCGAGATCGTCCCGCAGCACCTTGCGGGTCTCGGCGACACCGTCCTTGTCCGCATCGCGCAGCAGCACAAGCTGGTCGGGCGATGGGCCCTTGGCCCCGGCCCGTGCCATCAGCATCCCTTCGATCCAGCCGCGGACCTTGTCGAACAGGCCTTCGTCTCCCGGCTTTCCGGCCGGGGCGCGGGTCAGCGTCACCAGCACATCGCCATTCGGCAGGCGATGCAGCACGCGCGGATGATCGAGGCCGTCGGCGAAACGTTTCACTTCGAGCCCCGCCGCAGGCGTCGGCGCTTCGCCCGCTGCCCAGCCCACCGGCTCCGCAATCGCCACGGTCGGGATCGTTTCCTCGTCCGGTTCGGCCAGAGTGGGATCGTCGCCGGTCACCTGTTCGATCGGCAGGTCGGCGACATCACCGCGCGTCGCCCAGTAGCCGAAACCGGCGAGAACGACGAGCAGGACGAACAGGGCGAGGAGAATTTTACGCAGCTTGGTCATGCCGCGCGGGATAGGCGAGCCTTGCGCGTGCGGCAAACAATTTGCGGCTGCCCGCGCTTGCATGCTTCGCCGATAAGCCTAGATCGCGGCACGATGTACGATTTCGCCCCCCAGCAGGATCTCGCGCCGTCCGAACGGTACCGTCAGCTTGTCCAGGCCGCCGATGCGCTTACCCAGGGCGAGAGCGATGCCGTGGCCAACATGGCCAATCTTGCCGCGCTGCTGTGGGAGTTCCTGCCGGACCTCAATTGGGCAGGCTTCTATCGCGTGATCGGCGACGAACTCGTACTCGGCCCCTTCGTCGGCCGCCCTGCGTGTATCCGCATCCGCGTCGGCAAAGGCGTCTGCGGCACCGCCGCGGCAACCGGGGTCACGCAGCTCGTGGCCGACGTCCACGCGTTTCCCGGCCACATTGCCTGCGATGCGGCCAGCCAGTCGGAGCTGGTCGTCCCGATCAGGTCGGGCGACGCAATCATTGGCGTTATCGACCTCGATTCGCCGCTCAAGGCCCGCTTCGGTGAAGAGGATGCCGCAGGTATAGAGCAGCTCGCAGAGCTGATCGCTCCACGAATTCAGCCGATTTAGCTAACTATCCGACCCGAAACGGGACAGGCCCAGCGGGCATCGTGACTCGCTGCGCCGTTATGGTAACTTTTCCGTTAACGCCGGGCGCGCAGAGCGCAGGGCCGGCCAAATGGAAGAGGAGCGCCGATGTCGCCTGAATGCAAAGTCCGCCAGCTTGCCGCCGGCGCCGCCGCCGTTGCCGCGCTGGCTTCGGCCGCGCCCGCGTTCGGACAGGAAATGGGATACGAGGAACGGGTCTACGAATACGCCCAGCCCCTGCCTGCGGGCGAGGTTCCCCCCGTCTTCGTCAGCCATCCCGTCGTCCAGCCCCTGCCCTCCGCCGAGGAGGGGCATGCCGAGGAAGCCGAGGACCACAGCTATGAATACGAGGTCGAAACGGTCTCGCCTGCCCCGCCGCACTACCCGGTAGCAGGCGCCTACGGGGCGCCGGTATATGCCCGCCCGGCACCGCCCCCGCCCATCCCCGGCTACCCGCACTACCAGTCCTATCCGCCTGCCGGTTACCAAGGTCCGCAGGGCGATTATGGCTATCAGGCTGCCTATCCGCCCATGCCGCCCGTCGTCGACCGCGATGCATGGATTGCCGATTGCCGCGCCTATCTGCGCGAGCGGCGCCGCCAGGCCGATCGTGGCGCAATTGGTGGCGGACTACTCGGAGCGGCGGCCGGGGGGATCCTCGGCAACCGGATCGCGGACGGCGAGCGGCTCGGCGGCACCCTGATCGGGGCAGGTGTCGGCGGACTCGTCGGCCTGTTCATCGGGCAGGCGATCGCACTTGCCGGCGGGGACGGGACCAAGAAAGATTGCAAGAACTGGCTGCGGACCTACGAGGAATCCTATGCAAATGGCGGCCGCTGGCCCGGTTACGGACATTACCCCTACCCAGGGCCGATGTGGGGCCATGGCTGGGGCGGCAGCTGGAGCGGCGGCTACATGGTCGTGCCGCAGACCACCGTTGTCGTAACCCAGGGGGTTCCCATGGTGCCGGTGGTGCGCGAAATCGTCCGCGAGGAGTGGGTCGAGGAAGACGTCGTGACATATCGCAAGGTCACTCCGGCGCCCACCCCCAAGCGCAAGGTCCGGATGATCAAATCCAAGCCGGTAAAGTACATCAAGGGCAAATAGCCTGGCCTTTTTGCCGGCAGCCCGCGGGGTCACGGGCTCTTTAGGTCGCTGTTAACCATGGGCTGCGATACGCGGATCCGTGAAGGAAGAGAAATCTTCGACATGGGTCGGCACGGCCCTCGGTAACGCGCTATCCGGCAGGCAGCGGGATGGCGCGCCGCCCTTGCGTGTGCTGCTGGCCGAGGACTCGCCCATCAGCGCCGATATGATGCAGGCCATGGCGGACCGGCTCGAAGTTTCCATGGATGTCGCTGCAAACGGCCTGGAAGCGATCGAGATGATTAGGGAGGCCGGGCAGTCGGGGGAGCCCTACTCCCTGCTGCTGGTAGATATCATGATGCCGATCCTCGACGGCCTCGAGACCGCGCGCCGGTTGCGTAGCGAAGGGATCAACGCCGAGGACCTGCCCATAATCGCCATCACCGCCGCGACTGATCTTGAGGAAGTGAGGAGCTACCGCCGGGCCGGCATGCAGGCGTTCCTGGAGAAGCCGGTCGCGCTATCCGACTTGCGCGCGACCCTGCACGCCTGGGGACACGGTACCCGCAGCCGCGCACGCACTGTTCGATCGGCAGCCTTCGAGGCGCTGGCCGAACAGTTCCGGCAACGCAAGGTATCGACGCTGGCCGCGATCGAGCGGACGCTCGGCGAACCCGTCCTCACCGATGAGATGCTGGCCGAAGTGCGCCGTATCCTGCACCAGCTGGCTGGGACCGCCGGCTCGTTCGGCGAGCCGGCGCTGGGGGAAACCGCCCGCGCCTGCGAATTGGAACTCGTAGCGGCCATTTTCGACCGCCAGGATGCCCGACCAGTCCTCGCCAAGGCGAGCGCGGCGCTGGAGCGATACCTGTGACAAATCCTGTAATCGGCCTTGTCGGGCGCGCAGTCGCACTCGCCGCATCGGCTATGCTTGGCCTGGGCAGCACAGCTGCACTTGCCCGCGATGCAGGGCCCCCCACGGCCGATCCCGATGCACAAATCGAATTCAGGGTCGTCCAGTCGGGCCTCGATCCCGAACAGAGCGAGGAATTCGACAGCTCGGGCTTCGTCCTGCGCGGTGAAGCCGGGATAGACTTCGATCTCGGCAAGACCCGCGGTGCCCGGATCGAGGTCGACGCCGCCCGGTTCGAATATGAAGACGACCAGCGCACCGACCGGACCAGCTATGGCACCGCGATCGAACTGCGCCAGGCGATCGGCGAGACCGTCGAGATTCGCCTCCGCGCACGCCATGTCGAGAATACGGCCCTGCTGGAGGCGTCCAGCGCCGATCAGACAAGCATCGGTGTCCGGCTGCAATGGCAGGAGGGCAACGATCGCCTGCGTCTCAGCGCCGATTACCGCTGGAGGCAATACGACCTCGCAGGAAATCCGGAGGGCGAGGGCCTGCGTCTCGGCGGGCAATACAACCGCCGGTTTGGATCCTATCACTGGTTGCGGTTCGATGCCTTCCATGAAGACATCGAAAGCACCGCCGCCCCTTCGCGCAGCTACGAACGCTATGGTGCCAAGGTCGAGTATAGCCAGCCGCTAATCGAACGGTTGCGGCTAAAACCGGCGCTGGAATACCGGCGCTGGCAATACGACAGCCGCATCGCGCTGGGCGACCCCTCCGGCGCACGCCGCGCGGACAGCTTCGTCGGGCCAGCGCTGGAATTCGCCTACGGCCGAGACGACCGCGGCCTGTTCGCCGAGGCAGGAGTGCAATACCGCATCAGCACCTCGAACGATTCGCGTTACGATGACGATGCGGCCCGGTTTGCCCTGATCGTCGGCTATCGCTTCTGACAGCAAAGTCGCGCCGCGCGACTTTCGGCGGGCTGGTCAGCCGCCCCTCAGCCTTGCCGACATCTTGCGCGGCCAATCCTGCAAGTCCTTCGTCAGCCAGCCCCCCTTCTGGCGGGAAGTGAGCTTTTTCAGTTCCGTCGCCGCCCTTTGGCTGCTCACCTGTTCCGCGATCAGGGCCTTGTAAACCCGGTCGGCGGACTTGCGTCGCCGCACTGCATCGCCCGCATCGGCAAAGGCTTCCGCGAAGTCGAGAAATTTTCCTGCCTGCCTCGCTAGCCAGCCCGCTTCGGCCGGTGCGTCGCTGCCGGTATTGGCATCGTGTCCTTCGAACTGCCGAAGCTGGTCGTCGACCCGCGCTTCGAGCGCGTCGAGCTGCGCTAAGGAAATGGCGGGAACGTTGTCGATCCGCTTGCGCAGGTCCGCGACGGCCTCGCGCACCGCCCGCTCGCTCAGCGCACCATATTCCTGGAACGAGGCGAGAAACCGGTACCCGCGCTCGACCATCCCAGGGTCTTCGTCGCGCAGCTGGTCGCAGGCCTTCGAGGCCGACTCCCACGCCTGCCAGCGATACACCCAGTCGAGGCCTGTGCCTTTGATGTTCTGCATCCCCATGATGCGGTTGACGAGGCCCGGCGGTGTCTGGTCGGCTACCAGCCGGACAATCATCTCTCCCTTCATGTAATAGTCGAACACCGGGACCAACTTGGCCTTGAACGCCTTGTGAAGGAGTTCGCGTACCGCAGCGTCGTTGCCACGGCCTGCGCGCACGTCTTCGGCCAGCTTCACATATTCGGCATGGAACCCCGCATGGAGGTCAAAGTGCGCGGCAATCCCTTCCGCGTGCGGGACATCGAGCTGCCCCAGCCTGGCTGCCAGCCCGCCAACCCTGGAGGCTTCGCGCAGGACAGCGCCATCCACACCCGGAGCCACACCGGCAACCATCGCCGCGAGCAACCCATCGAGCTCTTCTTGCGTAACGGCGATCCGCTGGTGCTTGGCCAGTTGGACCAACTTCGTCGACGGGTCGATTTCCTTGTCTTCCAGCGTCAGCTGGCTGGAGTAAGCCTCCCATTCCTCGTCGATGAAGCCCAGCAGCCCTTCGATGTTCGACCCGATAAGTACGTGCCGGTCGGCCGCCACATCGTTCACCAGCATCCGTGCAAAGACCCGGCTGCGCGGCACGCGGTCGGCGCGGTTGTTGACGATGGTCGAAACGAAAATGCCCGGATCTCGCCCGAGATCGTGGTCGATGAAACCCATCCGGGTCCAGTTGCCCATCGCCCCGAATCGTTCGTTGGCCGACATGCCCATCACGAATTCCAGGGTACGGCCGTTGATGCGCGAACGCGGATAGGTCTTGAGCACACCGAGGTCGGCCACCACCCGGTCGGACATTTCCTTGATGCAGAAATCCGCCTCCAGCCCCAGTTCCGCCCCCATCGCGGTCACCAGCGCGATATTGTAGGGATGCTCTTCGTAGGGGAAGCGATCGAGCAGGCTCTGGTGGATCAGCCCCGCCTCCTTCCACGTCACCGCCTGCATCCGCGTGCCGGCCTTTTCGGCTCCTTCGGCGAGGATCGGCAACATTTCCTCTTCGGTCGTCAGCAGGAAGGAATCGTGCGGGATGAACTGGCACATGACTTCGGGGATGTTGCGGCCTGCCGGCCCCTGCACATCCTCGTGGTCGGGATAGGTGTTGGTGATGGTGCCGATATCGTCGCGCATCCAGTCCTGCTGCAGGACCTTCACATAGGAGGGGTTGAGACCCATGCACTCCCACAGGAACACCCGCGTCTTGAGCCCGTCGCTTGTCCTTAGCAACTGGTACTGTTCCCAGATCGTCGCCTTGTCATAGGGGCGGAACAGGAACATTTCGGTCAGGTCGCCGAATGGCGTTCCCAGCAGGAACATGGCTTCGCAGCCGGTTGTCTTCGAGACTATCGATGGCCCCAATGCATTGATGAGGCCTGCCTTCAACCGCTCCGTCCCCGACTTCCCTCTTGTACCCCACCCGCCAAGCGATAGCGGCAACCGGCTGCGCAGCCGCCGGGCGTGCCAGCCGAGTGCTACGTGACGCCCGAAAAACCACAGGCTGGCGAGGACCAGGAATATCGCCAGTTCGAGCAGGTTGTTTTCGTAGACGGTTGAAAAATAGGCGAGCGCCCGGTCCCACAACACTGGGATCGCGGAGAATGCACCGCCGATGCCGAACAGCTTGACCACGCGCGGATTAGCGGCGGCGGCTCCATCCCCATAGGGGCGGAAGGCGATCGTGAGTCCAAGCTGGCGAAGCGCCTCGAGATAGGCCTGGGGTTCCCGGTTGCGCTGGGCCGCGAGCCGCGGGAAATCGCGCGAAATCCGCCAGAAGGCGCGTCCGCGGCGAAGTATGCCGGCCGGAGCCTCGATCCGGGTAATACCGGCGCTGGTGAAAATCTCTGCCGCGCCGCCCTTGTCGAGAACCGCGAGCGCCTGGTCAAGAAGCGGAAGATAGTTTCGCCACCCCCCTTCGGCGCTCTCGAACAGCGGCTCGCCCGGCACCTTGGTCGGCGCGAGTTCCGACATCCGGCCGCTGGGTGCCCAGATCGAGCCGTAGTAATGGCGGCCGATGGCGTGGTGGAATGCCTGACGCTTGTCGGTTGCACTGTTGCGCCCTTCGAACAGGATGCGCCAAAGCCGCCGCTTGAAGAGCTCGCCGCGCTGCAGGCCGGGAAAAAGGCCGGTCTGGAGCGACAGGCCGAAGTCGCGCTGCGCGATGACCGCCATGACGCGCCCGACTGTCTCGGGGTGTGACTCGAGATAGGGCTTCAGGTCGCGTGCGCGGCGGATCGTGCCTTCGCGCTGGCCATCGATCTCGATGCTGATGATCCCAGCGATTTCCAGAGCTGCATCATCGTTGGCCAGCCAGATGCGCTCGCGCGCCTCGTCCAGCCAGCGGAGAACCTTGCCGGATTCAGTTCGTCCTTGCAGTCCGTCCAGCGACGCGAGCAGCCGCGCCGCCGCATCTCCCAGCTCGGGCCGGTCGTGCTCGCGCAGCCAGCCCATGGTGGCCGCTGCGGCATCGAGCGCGATTCGCAGCACGAACTCGTCCTCGTCATGGGCAAGGACCCGGCAAACATGCGCCACATAGGTCATCGGCCCGACATGGGGCAGGATGGGGCGCGGATCGGCAAAGATGGCCGCCCGCACCTGCCGGTCCCGATCGACCCTGAGGCGGGTCAGGAGGCCCTTGGCCGTATCGACCGGCAGATGCTGCAAGCCCTCGGCAAAGACCTGCCGTACCGCCCCGTCACGGCTGTTCGACAACACCGGCACATAACGGGCAAACCGGGCGGAACGATGATAATTGCGGCACACCACGCGGACCAGGTGTCGCTGGACGAACAGAGCCTTGTCACGCTGGCCGGGGGTACGAACCTCCAGCTCGGCGGCAAGGCGGCGGTCGATCACCGAAGGCAGCGATTCCGGCGAAAGTTCGAGCAATGCATCGATGGCCTCGCATTGCGTCCACACGGCTTCGCTCTCGTCCAGGCACACCCGCCTTGTCGCGCTGAGGAGACGATCGAACCAAGGCTCGGAGGGCTCGTGATCGAGTGCTGCGGCGAGCATCCGGACGCACCGATGCGCCCCAAGCCTGACGCGCGGATCACCCGGCCAGCCACGCATGCGCTCCAGCAGCGGCAGGAACACGTCGCGAAAGAAGGCACTGTTGCCTAAACTGCTGTCTTCCACCAGCGCGTCGGCCGATGCTACGCCGAGGCGGTCGAGGCCGTAGGCCAGGGCGCGCTCGCGCTCGCCAATCCGCTTGCCGAACCGCTCCAGCACCGCGTCGCTATCGAAAAAGGCGTCGAACGCCTGTGCATCCTTGCGCAACTGCCTGGGCGTGGCGCCGATCTGTTCCGCAAAGGCCAGCACTGCCGCACGTTGTTCCGCATCGTCCAGCGCATTTGCCATACGGGCCTGGAAGGATGCCTCGGCCCGGCCGAGTGCCGCAATTGTTTCCGCCTGCCGCTCGCAATAATGCGCCAGCACCTCCGCATGGCGGCGCGCCGGCAAGGCCGCCGCGCGATCGTCCGCATAGGCTAGCACCTCGTCGCGCAGATCGTGATAGATCGGCGCGAGCTTCGGCGCGTAGCCGCGCTCGAGCCGCGCGGCGAGATCGGCCTGCGGCGCCGGGGTCATGCAGCCGGCCCCGCCAGGCATTGCGCGAAGCGTTGGCGCAAGCGACTGTCGCCGGCCAGCCGCCCGCGCAGTTCCAGCGACATTTCAATGTGGGCGAAACCGTCGAAACCCATGCCGCGCAGGGCCTCCCCCTGTGCATTGCGCAAAGCGCCGAGCTCGCCTGCCTCATGGGGAAACACCAGCACCGGCAAGGGATCGAGCGTCACGCTCAGGCAATCGGCAAGGTCGAGCAACACGGAGCCGGGCGTCATGGTGCCATCGGACAGGATTACAGCTGCGTCACGCATCGCCTTGGTGTCACGCCGGGCACGGTCGAAGCCATGCAACTGAATGATCCGCCCCTCCGGAAACCGGCGGGCGAAGGCCGTCGCAAATGCAGTAAAGGCATGCCCGGGCTCCCGGGCAAGATCCAGCGCATGGGGGCAGGTTTCAGTGGGGTATCGCGGTGCCGAATTCCATCCGGCTGCGGCGGCCCCGGTTTCGAGAAACAGCCTGGCAGCGATCGTCCCGGTATGGCGGTCCGAGCCGCGATGCGGCGCCGTTATGGCAAGCGCGGTGGCAGGAGGCTGGCGGAAGAGATAGATTCCGCGACCCCGGCAATCGTCCGCCGGCTCGGCATAGACTGCGCCGCTCCATCCACCCGATGCCGGCGTCCGCACCAAGCCTGCAGATTGCTCGAGCGCTGCGGCGGGCGCCATTCCGGCGAATTCGGCAGCGAACATGTTCTCGCTTGCGGCGAAGCTTGCACTGTCGGGGCTCGCAATGCCGATGGCAGTGCGAAGCGGCGGCAGGAGCGCGGCAGCAAGACCCGTAGTCAATCCCACAATGACGACGCCGGCGATGACATGGCTGCGCTTCACTCCTCGATCTCGCCAGCAGGCGGACGGCGTGTGCCTTCGTACAGCACAAGCGCGCGATAATCGCGCCCTGCAACGCCGGCCGGTCCGAGCGGGCGCCACATATTGGTGGACAGGTTGGCGATCTCCCCGGCCGTCAGCATGTCCGATGGAAATGCATTGGCAGCGGCCATTCGGACCCGTTCCTCGTCGCTGCGGCGGCGGAAAGACGTCGCGGCCTGCGAGGCAAGCAGGGGCTGGCGTTCGTAGACCCTTATGTCGACCGAGTTTATGCGCGGATCCGCCCCCACCAGCCGCCATTCCGATCGGACCACGGGTCGAGGGGGCGCAATGACGACATCGTCGAGCCCAGCGACCAGCTCCGGCCTGTTGCGGAAAAACCGCCAGTTCTCGCCTGTCGCATAGACTAGGTCGGGCGCGTCGGAATGAAGGTCGAATTTTTGTCGCAAGGCTTCCTGTCCGGCGCCGTCGAAGAGGCGGAGCTCTATGGCGTATGCGAATCCGTCGGGCGCATTGCGCCAGCGCGGCGCGACCGCAGCAAGGGACAGCATCCTCACCCGCTCAACCGGTTGCGTGAAGAAGAATGTGAGCGGTCTGGTTTTATCGAGCCGGTAGACCAGGGACCGGCTATCGATATCGGCATCGACCGTGGTGGAGAACTGCGCCTCCGCGAGATAGCCCCGGATTGCCGGCCCAGAGACGAGCCCGACGGCTGCGGCGGCAAGCAGGAGAACGGCCGCAAGGCCTGTGCGGACGAGGGTGGCCAGGCTCATCGGCGCAATTCCGGATCGGAATCGGGAGGCGGCGGGGCCGGCACCGGCGGCGGGGGCTGCACCATAACCCACGCAATGACGTAGCGGCGCGGCGCCACCTGCTCTAGATAGCGCAAGGCAGTCGAGGTCCGCCTTTCGAAGCCAGCCCATGCAGCATCGGTACCCGCCAGGTCCGAACGCAGCCCGGCCGAGCGGAAGGCCGAGACGATCGGCAGGAATTCGCTATCGGGCGGCCCCACGACGTCGCGGGCAACCACGATATCATCCCCCCGCGAGCGGCGCAGCGCGGATAGCGGGGCGGCGCGGAGCTGGACGAGGGATATCTCCTCGCTCGGCCGCTGACGCCGCGCAACTTCCTGCCAGATGACATCGAAACTGGTCCGGGAAGAGCGGAAGAGCGAGTCCGTCCTGCTTGCGACCAGCAGGCTGTCGGCCTGCCATTCGCGCGCCAGCACGGCCGCCGCCCGCGCCGCGAAAGGGTTGGCGGCATCGCGATAGGCAAGGATCGTTTTTTGAAGGGCCGCGCCCTCTGCGAAGAAGGCATATCCCTCGTCGCGGAACGGGGCATATAATCGCCAGTGCGCCCGCCCGCCCAAGCGGCACCTGTCGAGGTCGAAACCGCCAAGAGCCGCAGCCGCCCGGGCCGAATCGGGTGGCGGTCCGTTTTCCACCGCGGCGAGCAATGGTGCAGCGATTTCGTAGCGGAGAAAGGCGAGCTGACGCATCCTGCGCCAACCGTCGGAAACATTGCCGGCCGAGGGCATCGTGCAGGGCGCGGTGACTGTAGCAGCGGCGTTCGCAGGCAAGGCCGAGCGCGCCAGGTCCGATACCGCCGCCTGGTCCAGCGTCAGCACCGCCTCGTCGCCTTCCACTTCGCCGGGCAAGGGGGTCAGCGAGATCTCCAGCGCGGGGATGGACCGTCGCAGGGTCGCAAGATCGACCACTTCGGCAGAACGCCCGGCAAAGATCGCCCGCGATGAGTCCCCGGGTGCGGCCGCCCTTATCGACAAGACCGGCATTTCGGTCGCACTGCGGAATACATCGGTCGCCCCGGGATCGCCGATCGCGGCCGGAGCGGCCGCCGCACCCAGGACCAGCCAGCGCGCCCCTTCCCGCCGCTGCAGCTGCAGCGCAGCCAAAGCAAGGCCCGGAGCCGCAGCAGG
This sequence comes from Parerythrobacter aurantius, assembly GCF_045291475.1. NCBI lineage: Bacteria > Pseudomonadati > Pseudomonadota > Alphaproteobacteria > Sphingomonadales > Erythrobacteraceae > Parerythrobacter > Parerythrobacter aurantius. The sequence continues at coordinate 1,245,476 of NZ_CP147985.1, read as the reverse complement.
ATCTGCAGCCACGATCGCAAGTCGCCGCGCCCCGGCCGGGTCGTATACGAGCATCTCCCCGCCGCCCGGGCCTTCGCGCGAAATGGCAAAGCGGCCACCCTCCACCTGCTGCACGCGCCAGCGCCCGGCAGTAAGATCGAGTTGCGGGCCGGTTTCCGGCGCGCCTGCTTCGAAGATCTCGATCAGCCCCGTCAACGTTTCGGCGTCGGCGGGCGTCAGCGGCTCTCTGTCGCCGCGGACCTTGTGCAACCAGGCATTCCCGACCGAACCCACCAGCAGCGCGTCGAGGCGAGGGGAAGCCGACGATCGGCTTGCCGGAGGAGCAGCGACCATGGCGCCCGTTTGGGCACGGGTAACCGCAGCGGACAGGCCGAGGCCGATGAGGTTTCCGAGCACGGCGCCCCCGAGGCTTACCTGCAAGGTCGAACGCGCGAGGCGAGGGAAGATGTTCTTGTCATGCGCCTTGATCGCGATGAGCGTAGAAAGCAGGTAACCGAAGCCGTAGAAGTCGGTAGTCTTGACGTCGAAGCCCCACCAGACGATCACCCACCCGACGAGCATTTTCCAGGCGAAGCTGATGTTGAAGAACAGCAGCAGCTTGCGTCCCCCTTCGATGGTGGCATTCGCCAGCATGGGCAGGCGCAGGACCAGCCGCGCGAGGAAATAGATGACGATCGCCTCGGCGAAGGAGGTGAGGACCTTGGTTGGCTGGTACCACTGCAATGCGATCAGTGCGGGGATCAGGATACCCGAGAAATCCCAACCGTAGCGGACGTTGAAGTGGCTCGCGAGCATCGCGGTCAGCACCAGGATTATATAGGCTTTCGGGCTGGCAAGGATCGAGCTGGCGATGCCTTCGTAGAGGTAACTCACTCCGCTGATGCGAAAATTGGTAAGTTCCATCAAGCCGTAGCGCACGATCAGCGCCGTCAGCCCGATCGTGACCGCGGCCGCCAGCAGGCCGCGCCCCAGCCCGGGTTTCCAGAATTGGTTGGCAAGCAGCGAGATGATGACGAGGCCAAAGCTCTGGAGATTGTCGTTCCAGTCGAACCGGCGGTCGAAATTCTCCTGCAGCCAGTCGGCCAGTAGCGGCAGTAGATAGCCGTCGAAGGACAGGCGCACCGCGATGCTCGCTAGGATCAGGCCCATGAACCGGTCGCGCCCGAACAGCGCCGGAAAGCGGCCGCGGCTCAACTTTTCCGAGAACGCCCAGACAAGAAGGTACGTAAGCACGGCCTCGACGACGATAACGGCTGCGGCGGCGGGTTTTACGATAAGCAGCGGGACGAGATAGCCCGGCACGACGAGACCCGACAGGACCCAGCCGAAGCGCAGGTTGAAGAAGCACAGGACGAACACCCCGACCCACACGGTGGTTATAACCGAGCTGGCAAGGCCGCCGTCGGGAAACAGGGGAAGCGGGAAGATATCCATCCGCCGCTTTATCCGGCAGCGGCGAGCGCCCTGCCCACGCGCTCGACAAGGCTGGCGGGCTGGACCGGCTTGCGGGCGATGCCCACAACACCGAGCGCGCGGTGTTGCTCGGTGAGGGTTTCGTCCACCGCCGAGGAAATCACCAGTATCGGCGGCGCGGGGACTCCGCGTTTTTGCGTACGATCATGAAACAGCCGCAAGAACTTGATCCCGTCCATGCGTGGCATGACGATATCGAGGATGATGAGATCGAACGACCGGGTTTCGAGCGTTTCCAGCGCCTCGGCCCCGTCGGGTGCGCTGGCAACCACGTAACCTTCGAGCTCCAGTGTCAGTTGCAGCAGCCCGCTGAGGATCGTGTCATCATCGACGATCAAGATTCGCTTCATGCCTAGCCGATCCGTTTGAGGTCGATATTGAATCCGAAACCGTCGGCTTCGCGGCCCCAGTAGGATACGGATGCATCCCACTGCACTGCCAGCGCCATCCCTTCGGCAATCGCACCGAAGTCCCCGGCGGTTTCGTTGTCATGGTGCGACAATAGCTGCAAGAGCCGCTCCAAGGCGATGCCGAAGCCACCGGATATCCGGATATGAGTGCGCCCCTCCACCTCCTGCAGGATCAGCCGCACCGCATCGCCCTGCGGAGTATCGGCAATCAGCACCCGCAGCATGGCCTGGATCATGGCGCCCAGTGCAATCGGTTCGGCCACGGTGAACCCCGAGGCGCCCGGCAGATCGGCCTCGACCCGAACGCCCAGTTCTTTGGCAAAGGAAGTCGACCTGTCGATGGCTTCGGCGACCACCGAGGCCGCTTCGAAGGGATAGCAGGCCCCTTCGAGCGTAAAGGTGTCGCGGCGCACCAGGTCCGCCACTTCATCGAGCCGGCCGACGGCGCGGCGGGTCGAGTCCGCGATGCGTGCAACGATCGGGGCAAGCTTGTCCGCCGTTACCCTAGGATCGGCGGCGAGCTGGGCGCCCAGCATGATCGCTTCGAAATCGTTCCGCAGTTGCAGGTCCATGAAACGGGCGACCGCCTGGCGCAGGTCGGCTGCACGATGCAGTTCGGAAACATCGACGGCTTCCAGCACGATAACGCGCTCGCGCGCTCGCACCATGCGGGCGGGCGCGGCTATGCGGAACATCCGCTCTTCAGGCCCGATCCGGCGCATGGGGACGCGCATCTCGCCGCCATGCAGCAGCAGTTGCTGGATGATGGCATCGATCTTGTCCCCTTCCAGCTCGGTCAGCTTAGCAAGAGCATCCGACAGCGAGGTTTCGGTAACGGTCAGCCCGGTCTGGCGGCAGATCTCGCGCATCGGGCCGTTGGCGTGGATCGGCGATCCCACCATGTGGAATACCATCACTGCGGTCCCGATGGTGTCGAAGCCGTGGCTAATCTGGTCCGAAGAATTGGAAAGCAGCGAAATCGCGCTCGCAACCTTGTCGTCGATCGGGGCGAACCAGTGATCGTGGCGCTGGCGGGCATTGAGGTTGGCCCGCCAACGGAACAATTCCCGGAACGAGGCAGCAATGGCGCGGACCAGCATGGCCGATTTGCGGCGGGCGCTCGATTCGGGAAGGGTGAACAGCCAGAAAAGGTCCCGCTCCGTCCCGCCGAGCCAGGTCATGCGCACCATTCCGTCCCAGCCCTGGACCAGGTTTCCTGCGGCCAGCATGACTTGGCGGCCCCTCAGGCGGTCGAGGAGCGACACCAGATCCCGGGATGAAAGCGCGATGTCGTCCGCGCTGGCGCCATGGACGTGGAGGACACTAAGCGAACCATCGGTCTTCTGCTCGAGGACAAGGCTGCGGCCCACCCCGGCGAGCCGCGCGGCATTCGAGAGGAGATCGGGCAATCGCGCTCCTTCCCGCAACACCGATCGGCCGAAGGCATGCTGCACCGCCCGTGCCGCCGTCGCCTCGAGACGGCGATCCTGCGCCTGTTCGCGGGTCAGCATGCGCAGGAAAGTCACAATCCAAGGGAGCAGCGTAAGGGCGGTAAGCGGCAGCATCCGGCCAGCGAACAGCAGGGCAATCCACGCAAGCCCCATCACGCAGAGAGTTACGAGCGAAGGGACGATCAGGGCCAGCCGCTTGGGATCGATCCGGTGATAGGTGATCGCGAGGATTGCACCTAGCGCAGCAAGGATGAGCCAGGCCTGCCAGGCGCTTGCTGGGAAGACTGCATTGCCGCTGCGTAGGGCCTGAACGGCGAGTGCGCGGAACTCCGCTTCGCTGGTTTGCCGTGCAGCAGGTGAGCGCGGCGTCGTCAGCGACCCGCGCATCGTGGCGGGCGTCACCACGATGGCGACTGTGCCCTCCAGCGTCCCGCGGGCGAGATCGCCTGCGATCACCTGGCTCGCGGAGATGACGGGCAGGCTCTGGGAGCGGGGCATCGGGATATAGAAGCTGCCGTGGCCAGCGGCTATCGAACCGGCCAATCGCGCTTCGAAGGTTGCAAGACGGCCATCCCTACCGGCGAGAGAAAGCAACTGGCGGCGGTATATGCCGTATTCGGCCGGCGCCATGATTCGAGCAGCCGGCTCGATGGCGGCCGCAGACCGTCCCTCCACCAGCTCCCATGTGTTTCGCCCGGGCAGCCGCCGGGCGGGCACCGCCTCGACGATACGCCCACGCATCGATTTGCCTACAGGGCCCGGGCGCGGAGCGAGGTAGCCGACCTTTTCTGCGCCCAGCCGGGCGAGTCCGTCCTCCAGCAGGATGAACCGTGCCGGACCGGACTGCGCGAAGCGTTCGTCGGTTTGAACCATTACCACGGCGGGAACGCTGCCCGAAGCGCGGGTGGATGCCAGATCGAACAATTGGCCGTCCACGATACGGAAAACACCGGCCTGGTGCAGCGTACCGAGGACGACGACCACCAATGCCGTACTCACCCAACTGCCGATGCCCTCTCGCGCGAGCATGCGCAGGAGGCGGCGGGTAAGCTGCATCGGCTTGCGGAAACGCATGGCTTTCACACCGTCTTCTGCACGGCGACGGGGGCGGCGAGAGTTGCGCGGCGCAACTTCATGGTCTGAAGCAGTCGCGAGGAGCATGCGGAGTGCCGGAGAAGCGAGCTCCCGTGATCAGCATTCCCCATCATCCCCAACCCGCTACCAGCTATCGGCCCGGGGTCAGCGGACCCTGCGGACTTTGCGAGGGTCCGGACTAGCGCGACATGGTTAACTTGGGGTTAGTTTCCGAGGGATTTCGTGCTGGCCTTAGACCGTATCCAGCATTGCCATGGAGCAAGTCAAATATCTGAATTATCTATCAAATATCGCCCCCGGTAAGCCGCTGGCAGATCAGATCGAGTTGATCCAAGGTGCGATAGCGGATCGTGACGACGCCGGAACGGGGATCGGGATCGGTCTTGATCTTGACCGGCAGGCCGAGAAAATCCTCGAGATGGCCCTGCACAGCGGCGATATCGGCATCCTTCATCGGATCGCTGCTGGCAGCGGTGCGCTTGCGCACGGTTGCGCGGCTGCTGCCCTGGCGGACCCGCTTTTCGATGTCGCGCACCGACATCTTCTGCGCCACCGCCTCGCGGGCGAGACTGCTCGCCTCCTCATGGCCTACGAGAGCGCGGGCGTGACCCATCGACAGGGCGCCTTCCTCGACCATTGCGAGCACGTCGGCCGGGAGCGAAAGCAGGCGCTGGAGGTTCGCGACGTGGCTGCGGGATTTGTCGACCAGCCGGGAAATTTCGACCTGGCTCATGCCCTCGACTTCCGACAGCCGGTGGTATGCGCGCGCTTCCTCGATCGGGTTGAGGTCCTCACGCTGGATATTCTCGATCAGCGCGAGAGCCATGACCTCGCGGTCGTCCAGTTCGCGGACGATGGCCGGGATCTGGTGGAGGCGCGCCTTCTGCGCCGCACGCCAGCGCCGCTCCCCCGCGACGAGCTGGTAGGTGCCCTCGCCCTTGGGACGCACGATGATGGGCTGGATCACGCCGCGCGCCTCGATCGATGCGGCGAGCTCGGAAAGGGCATCCTCGTCGAAACGGGTGCGCGGCTGCCCGGGAAGCGGCGTAATCCTGGAAACCGGGATTGTCGCCAGCCCGCTTGCGGGCACCGGTGCCGGGGCAGTCGCGTCGTCGGCTGCGGCGACAGAGGTTACCAGCGGCTCTTCGCGCCGGGTTTCGCCCATCAGCGCGCCCAGCCCGCGACCCAGGCGTTTCTTGGCATCCGCCGGACGCGGGGCGGTAATGCGGATCGGATCGGTCGGGCGGTCACTCATGCTGCTTTCCTCTGCTCGGGAAGGCGACCGATCAGTTCCCGCGCCAAGGCCATGTAGGCGCGGCTACCGGCGCAGGAGTGGTCGTAGACCAGCGCCGGCAACCCGTGGCTCGGCGCTTCCGACAGGCGCACATTGCGCGGGATAACCGATTGAAAAACCAGTTCTCCGAGGCAGTCCCTGACATCGTCCGCGACCTGGTCGGTCAGGCGGTTGCGCCGGTCGAACATCGTCAGTGCCACGCCGATGATGCCGAGATCGGGGTTGAAGCGCTGTTGCACGCGCTCCACCGTCTGCAGCAACTGGCTCAGGCCTTCGAGCGCGAAGAATTCGCATTGCAGCGGCACCAGCAGCGTGTCGGCGGCGCTGAGCGCATTTAGCGTCAACAGGCCGAGCGATGGCGGGCAGTCGATGAAACAGATCTGGTGTTCGCCGTAATCCGCCAGCGCCTGGCGCAGGCGGTCGGTGCGATCTTCGATCGAAACCAGCTCGACTTCCGCGCCGCTGAGATCCTGGGTTGCGGGCACGATATCGAGGCCGGGGATGCTGGTTGATGAAATACATTCGCCGACAGGGGTATTGTCGACGAGGAGATCATAGCTCGACATTTCGCGGTCGGCGGCACCGACGCCCAGTCCGGTGGAGGCATTGCCTTGCGGATCGAGGTCGATCAGCAGGGTTTTCCAGCCGGTTGCAGCCATGGCCGTGGCGATATTGATCGCCGTGGTGGTTTTGCCGACCCCGCCCTTCTGGTTGGCGACCGCGATGACGATCATTGTGCTGCGCCCTTCCCTTTGACTGTGCCGTGCCCGACCAGGATGGCCGCCTCGGGATCGGTTGCCGATTGTTCCACGTGGAACAGTCTTTGCCACTTCCCGCTCACTCCCTGCAATTCTAGCGCGGCGGACCGCCCCTTGGGCAAGACCCATAAGGTGTCGGCGGTGGAAAACCTTGCGGACAAGCGCAGGAGTTTATCGAGCGGCGCAAAGGCCCGTGCCGATATGACACGCGCCGGCGGGCCTTCGAGCATCTCCAGCCGCGTGCCGGCGACAGAACAATCCGAAAGCACCAGCCTCGCGATCATCGCCTCCAGCCATTCGATGCGCCTCTTGCGCGATTCGACCAGCAGGACGCGCACTTCCGGGCACATCGCCGCGATCACGAGCCCCGGGAAGCCCGCACCTGCCCCCAGGTCCATCCAGAGCTGCCCGTCCAATGTTCCACGTGGAACATGGTCTAGCAATTGCGCGCTATCGGCAATGTGCCGTTGCCAGACATGGTCGAGCGAAGCCGTCGAAACGAGGTTCTGGCGCTGGTTTTCCTCCCGCAGCGCGACGATGAGCCACTCGAGTCGTTCCATCGCAGCGTCGTCGCAGCGTTGCGCGACAAATTCGCGCGCCTCCTGTTCGCTGGCAATCACGCCGCCTTGCGCCCCAGTTTGCGGGCATGGACGAGCACCACGGCCAGGGCGGCAGGCGTCACGCCGGGCACACGCCCTGCGGCTGCGAGCGTCTCCGGCCGCGCTTGCGACAGGCGTTCGATCATCTCGTTCGACAGTCCCGGCACCTCGGCGAAGGCAAAGTCGGGTGCGAGCGCCACCGATTCGTTCGCGCGCAATTCACGCAGTTCCGCCTCCTGCCGCGCCAGATAAGGGGCATAGGCCGCCTCTTCCTCGATCTCGCTCACCAGTTCGGTGTCGCCGGGCAATCCGGGCAGCAGCGGAGCGAGCGAGCCGAGGGTAATCTCGGGAAAGCGCAGCCAGTCTCGCAGCGTCATGCGCCCGGCGTCGACCTTCACGCTGTGGCCGAGCGCGTTCATGTCGTTCGCACTGGCGGTCGCATCGAGCGCCCGATCGATCTCCGCACGCTGCGCCTGCCGTTCCCCGAACCAGCGCCGCCGCTCTTCGCGCACGCAGCCCAGTTCCAATGCCAGCGGCGTGAGCCGCGTCGACGCGTTGTTGGCGCGCAGCCGCAGGCGGTATTCCGCGCGCGAGGTCAGCATGCGATAGGGCTCCGTGACGCCCTGCAGCGTCAGGTCGTCGACCATGACCGCCATGTAGCTGTTGGCCCGGTCGAGCGCGGGTGCCGCCCGCCCCTGCACCGCGCAGGCGGCGTGAATCCCCGCCACCAGGCCCTGCGCCGCCGCTTCTTCATAGCCCGTGGTGCCGTTGATCTGCCCCGCGCAATAGAGCCCGCGGACATCCTTCAGCTCCAGCCCGCTGGTGAGCGCGCGCGGATCGATATGGTCATATTCCACGGCATAGCCGGGCACGACCATTTCCACGTGGGACAGGCCGTCCATCGCCCGGAGCATACCGAGCTGCACATCCGTCGGCAGCGAGGTGCTGATGCCGTTGGGGTAGACCAGATGCGTACCCAGCCCCTCGGGTTCCAGGAAGACCTGGTGCCCGTCGCGGTCGCCGAAGCGGTGGATCTTGTCCTCGATAGAGGGGCAATAGCGCGGCCCCGCCGCCCCGATCGCGCCCGAGAACAGCGGCGAACGGTCGAGATTGGCGCGGATGATGTCATGCGCCCGCGCGTTGGTGCGGGTAATGGCGCAGAATACCTCCGGATTGGTCCGGCGCGGGGTGATGGCCGACATGGTCCACCCTTCCCCGTCCGAAGGCTGCTCCTCGAGCGCGGCCCAGTCGATGGTCCGTCCGTCGAGCCGCGGCGGCGTGCCCGTCTTGAGGCGCGCCATCGGTAGATCCAGCGCATACATCTGCCCGGCCAGGCGCGATGCAGCGCTCTCGCCGATCCGCCCCCCGGTCAGCCGTTCCTCGCCGCGAAACAGTCGGCCGCCGAGAAACGTGCCGGTACACAGGATCACGGCCTCCGCTTCGAGCGACGCACCGTCGCCGAGCTCGATTCCCGTGACCCGGCCGCCCGAGAAGCGCAGCGCCGCCGCCTCGCCCGCAACGACAGTAAGATTGGGTTCCGCCGCGACAATCGCCTGCACCGCTGCCTGGAACAGCCTACGGTCGGCCTGCACCCGCGGCCCCCACACGGCGCTGCCCTTGGAACGGTTGAGCATCCGGTAATGGATCGCCGCCGCGTCGGCCGCCCGCGCGATCACCCCGTCGAAGGCATCGACCTCGCGCACCAGATGGCCCTTGCCCAGCCCGCCGATGGCCGGATTACAGCTCATCGCCCCGATCTTGCCGGGCTCGAAGCTGACCAATGCCGTGCGCACACCCATCCGTGCAGCGACGCAGGCCGCCTCGACGCCGGCATGTCCGCCGCCGACCACGATGATGTCGTAGGTGTGCATGCGGCGCCCCATACAGGCTAGCGCCTCTGGTCGCCACCCTGTTTCACGTGGAACATCCGCCCGGCGGGACTACTTCCCGATGCAGAATCGTCCGAACAGCGCGTCGAGCATATCCTCGGTCGTGGCGCGGCCGATCAGGCGGTCGAAGGCTACGCGGGCCGCGCGCAGGCGTTCTGCCGCGACCAGAAGGTCGAGATCCCGGTCGATCCCGTCGAGTGATTCGCGCGCCTCCGCCAGAAGGGCATGCTGGCGGTTGTTGATCGCCGCCTCGCCGGGTCTGGGAAGCAACTGCCTTGCAGTCTCGACCAGCATCTCGACCAGGTGGTCGACGCCTTGTCCGGTCCTTGCCGACAGCGTCGCTTTCGGATCTCGCTTTGCCGGATGCGCCGGATCGTCGGCCATGGGCTCGATTTCCCACGCCCCGCCCGGTCCCTCGCCCTCCGGCCCCAGCCACAGCACGATGTCGGCCTGCTCCAGCGCGGCGCGGGCGCGGTCGATCCCGATGGCCTCGATCGCATCGTTGCCGCCCTCGTGGATGCCGGCGGTATCGACGAGGGTGAAGGGTATGCCGGCGAGCGCCACCGGCCGCTCCAGGATATCGCGCGTAGTGCCCGCTATGGGCGACGTGATGGCCGCCTCGTTTCTCAGCAACGCATTGAAAAGAGTGGATTTGCCAGCGTTTGGCGGGCCCGCGAGAACAACCCGCACGCCGTCGCGCAAGCGTTCTACCCGGGGACGCGCCAGCCAGCCCGCGATGTCGTCGCGGAGAGTGCCCACGGCATGGAAGAAGGCGGCATTCAACCCGCCCACGTCGTCCTCATCGTCGAAATCGAGTGCGGCCTCGACCTGCGCCGCCAGCCCGAGCAGACGCGAGCGCCAGTCTTCGAACTGCGCGGACAGCGTGCCGCCTGCCGCTGCCTGCAGCACCTGCCGCTGCAACTCGGTCTCGGCAAACAGCAGGTCGGCCAGTCCCTCGGCCTCGGCGAGGTCCATGCGGCCATTGGCGAAAGCGCGGCGGGTAAACTCGCCCGGTTCCGCACGGCGCAGTCCCGGCATGGCGAGCAAGGCCCGTTCGACCGCGGCGACGACGGCCCTGCCCCCGTGGCAATGGAATTCCGCACAATCCTCGCCGGTCGCGTTGTGCGGGCCGGGCAGCCAGAGTACCAGGGCCTCGTCCAGGATGGCGCCTGCCGCATCGCGCAAGGTCCGCAGACTGGCGCGACGTGCTTCGGGAAGCCGGCCGCAGAGCGTTTCCAGGGCCGCAGCCGCGCCGCTCCCGCTTACGCGGACCACGGCTATGGCGGCAGGCGGCGCCCCGCTCGACAGCGCGACAATCGTCTCGGCTATCTGTTCCACGTGGAACCGGTGGCTCAGTCGTCGTCCTTCTTGGCATTGCGCATGGCGCTGGCGGCCATGCTGCCTTCGACGAAGTTCTGGAACATCTTCAGGCCTACCTGCCCCATCGGCGCCATGGCTTTCGCCATTTCCTGAAGCTGGTCGGGGTTGGTCACACCCTTCATCGCCTTGGCCATCGTGTCGACATAGACGCTGTTGGCCTTGCTGACGTCGGGCAGGCCCATGAAGCTCCGCGCCTCTTCGGGCGTGCAGTCGATCTCGATATTCACCTTCATGGCCATTCCTCCCGCGAGTCGCGCCTGTGCGCCTATCCTATTTGGGCCACGAATTGGATTTGCCAAGCCGCCTGTGCAAGCGATAGGCCATCGCGCAACGAGTCAACGCCAGGAGAGCCCCCCATGTCCGAATACGCCACCATCGCCTCGCACTATGGCGAGCACAGCTTCAAGGCCTATGTCGCGAGGCCCGCCGGTGAACCCAAGGCGGCGATCGTCGTGATTCAGGAGATTTTCGGGGTGAACCCGGGGATCCGGCAGAAGTGCGACCTGCTGGCGGGGCAAGGCTACCTCGCCGTCGCGCCGGACCTGTTCTGGATGCTGGGCGACGATATCGAGCTCGATCCCGACGTGCCCGAGGAATTGCAGCAAGCCTTTGATTACTTTGGCAGGTTCAATCCCGACGACGGGATCAAGGACATCGAATCGACCATCAAGTGGGCGCGCGAGGAAACCGGCGGCAAGAAGGTCGGCGCGGTCGGTTACTGCCTCGGCGGCAAGCTCGCCTATATGACCGCGGCGCGCACCGATGCCGATGCCTCGGTCGGATATTACGCGGTCGGCGTGCCCGATATGCTGCGCGAGGCCCATGCGATCGCCAACCCGCTGATGCTGCACATCCCGACCGCAGACGGCTTCGTCGATGCCGAGGCGCAGAAAGCCATGCACGAGGGGCTGGACGATCATCCGCGGGTGACGCTCCACGATTACGAAGGCCTCGACCACGGTTTCGCGACTCAGTTCGGCAATCGCCGGGACGAGGCTGGCGCACAGCTGGCCGATTCGCGCACCGACGCCTTTTTCGCAGAACACCTGGCCTGAGGAGGACCCCGCAATGAGCAGCACCAATCCCGGCCTTGCCAAATGGCACGACTACATGGCCAACCGCGAAGGCTCTGCCGACGGCCTCGCGCAGGTGCTGCACGAGGACTGCGTGTTTCACTCGCCGGTGGTCCATACCCCGCAGCGCGGCCGGCCGATTGTCACCGCCTATCTGATGGCGGCGGCAAATACCCTGGGGCAAGGCGACTTCCGCTATGTCCGCGAGATGGCCGACGGCAACCATGCGCTGCTCGAATTCACCACCACCATGGACGGAATCCACGTCAACGGGATCGACCTCATGAGCTTCGACGAGGACGGCATGATCGTCGATTTCAAGGTGATGGTGCGGCCGCTGAAGGCGGTGAACAAGGTGTGGGAGCAGATGGCGGCGCAGCTCGCCGCGGCAAAGGGCTAGAGCATCGCCGTGACGAAGGCGAACCTCTCGCCGACCGGCAGCTGGGGAAGGTCGACCGGGTCGTAGCCGTAGCGCCGCCACGCTGCCGTCACTGCCCGGTCGCTGGCGACCGCAGCGTCCCAGTCCTGGATACGTTCGCTGTCCTGCCGGTAGATCCCCGCCCAGGCGGGTGCGCGGAATATCGGCCCGCCATAGCGGAACTCCCTGCAGGCCCGGTCGATAGCGGCTGGAACCGGCAGGCCCGACACGTCGAGGAATCCGGCCACGTCGGGCAGGCCCCGGTCGAACAGCACGACCCCGCCGTGCCCGGCAAAACGCTCGAACTCGCAGACATGGGCCTCGGTCATCGCTTCGGCGAATCCCAGCGGATCGTCCGCCCGCAAGGCCATCCCGCCCGGCTCGCGCAGCAGGGCCCGGGCAACTTCAGGCGATGTCGGCCAGCCTGCCTCCGCGGCAGCCTCCAGCAAGGCGGTCTTGCCTGCCCCCGGTGCACCGGTCAGCACGGCGAACCGGTTGGCAGGCACGGTCAGTTCAGCAATGCGAAGTTGAGAATGATCCGCCGCACGAGCGGGTCGAGGCCCGCAGGCAGTTCCTCCTCGAGACGGGCGCGCCGCGCCTCACCCGGGTCGCCAAGCGCAATGCGCTTCATCAGCCAGTCGGGGCACGCCCGCTCTGCGGCAGGCTCGTCATACAAGCGCGAGATGCCATGATGCCTGCCGTCCGACGTGATCCGGCGCATGATCCAATGCAGGTCGTCGCCCTCGCCTTCGAGCAATTGCAGGAAATTGCGTCCGTTGTAGAGCAGCAGCCCGGTCACATTGCGTGCGGCATTGTTGCGCTGGCACGATTCGAGGATCGCGGACACGTCGCCCGGATCGAGGTGCTCGGCGGTGCTGATGTAGACGTATTGTCGCATGGTCACTACCCTCCCCCGAGCAATCGATCAGCGCCGCCTATGCGGAAAATCACCCGATATCAATAGGCTGATTGATCCTGTCCAAGGCAACCCTACTGGTTCATTGTGTCGAAGAAGTCCTCGTTGGTCTTGGAATCCTTCATCTTGTCGAGGAGGAACTCCATCGCGTCGACCGTGCCCATCTGCATGAGGATGCGGCGCAGCACCCACATCTTGGAAAGCTTGTCCTTCTCGACCAGCAGCTCTTCCTTGCGGGTGCCGCTCTTGCCCACGTCGAGCGCGGGGAAGATGCGCTTGTCGGCGACCTTGCGGTCGAGCACGATTTCCGAGTTACCGGTGCCCTTGAACTCTTCGAAGATCACCTCGTCCATGCGGCTGCCGGTATCGATCAGCGCGGTGGCGATGATGGACAGCGAACCGCCTTCCTCGATATTGCGGGCGGCGCCGAAGAAGCGCTTGGGGCGCTGCAGGGCGTTGGCATCGACACCGCCGGTCAGCACCTTGCCCGAACTGGGCACCACGGTGTTGTAGGCGCGGCCGAGGCGGGTGATCGAATCGAGCAGGATCACCACATCGCGCTTGTGCTCGACCAGCCGCTTGGCCTTCTCGATCACCATTTCGGCGACCTGGACGTGGCGCTGCGCCGGCTCGTCGAAGGTCGAGGAGATCACCTCGCCCTTCACGCTGCGCTGCATGTCGGTGACTTCCTCGGGCCGTTCGTCCACCAGCAGAACCAGCAGGAACACTTCCGGGTGATTGTCGGTGATCGCCTTGGCGATGTTCTGCAGCAGCACGGTCTTGCCGGTGCGCGGCGGGGCGACGATCAGCGCACGCTGGCCCTTGCCCTGCGGCGAGATGATGTCGATCACCCGTGCGCTCTTGTCCTTCACCGTCGGGTCGACCGTGTCGAGGATCAGCTTGCTGTCGGGATAGAGCGGGGTGAGGTTGTCGAAATTGGTCCGCAGCCGCACCGCGTCGGGATCGTCGAAATTGACCGCCTTGAGGCTGGTGAGCGCGAAATACCGCTCGCCTTCGCGCGGGGCGCGGATCTCGCCTTCGACGGTGTCGCCGGTGCGCAGGCCCCATTTGCGGACCTGGTTCGGGCTGACGTAGATGTCGTCGGGCCCGGCGAGGTAGTTCGCCTCAGGGCTGCGCAGGAAGCCGAAGCCGTCCTGCAGCACCTCGATGGTGCCGATGCCCATGATCTGTTCGTCGTACTCCTCGTCCTCGGCCAATTCGCGCAGGATGCTGAACAGCAGGTCCTGCCGGCGCATGGTCGACGCGCCTTCGACACCGAGTTCCTCGGCCATCGAGACGAGCTCGGCCGGGGTTTTCGCTTTGAGGTCTCTGAGATGCATAATCGTGTCCCTTGGGGGAAATATGAGAGTTCGGCCGGCCGGTCTTATCGGGCTTGGAGAAAGCGAGACGGGGCCAACGCGTCGTGGACGCGGCGTGCCCGGGCCAGTGGCCCTAGCAGATACGGATGGGGCCGACGCGCGTCAATCGGGGAATCGAGCGGTCCGACTGCCGCTCAGAACGGCTTCACGATGACCAGGATGACCACGACGATCGCGATCAGCGCCGGCACTTCGTTCAGCAGCCGCAGCTGCCGCTCCGCCAACGGCCGTTCGCCGCGGGCCATTTTCTTCGCCGTCGCGCTCATCCAGCCGTGATAGCCGCTGAGGATCACCACCAGCAGCAGCTTGGCATGGAACCAGCCTTGCGAGAACGCCCCGATGCTGACAGCCAGCGCGAGGCCGAGCACCCACACCAGCACGATGCTGGGCACGAGGATAACCTTCGACAGGGTCCGGGTCCGTTCGGCCCACAGGGCTTCCTCCTCCGATCCCGCGGCGCTGGAATGCATGTACACCATCTGGCGCGGCAGGATGAACAGGCCGGCCATCCAGAAAATCATGAAAATGACATGCCCGGCCTTGAGCCAGTAATAGGTCATCGCGAGGAATTCTTGCATGCTGCCCCTTTAGCCGTCCGGCTCATCCCTGCCAATTGCGCACCGTCGCCACCAGTTGCTCGACATGGGCGATCGGCGTGTGCCGGTCGATCCCGTGGCCGAGATTGAACACATGGGGGCGGGCCTTCAGGCTTTCCAGGATGAATTCGGCCCGCCGCGAGAGCTGCTCGCCGCCGGCGAGGATCAGCAGCGGATCGAGATTGCCTTGTACCGGCATCCCTTCGGGCAGCACGCGGTCGGCCCAGACCGGATCGATCGTCTCGTCGAGTGCCATGGCATCGACGCCCGTTTCCGTCGCATAGGCCGGCAGCTTGGCCCCGGCGCCCTTGGGAAAGCCGATAACCGGCACCTCCGGCCGCGCCGCCTTGAGCGCGGCGACGATACGGGCATTGGGGGCGATGACCCAGCGTTCGAACTGATCGGGCGCGAGGCTGCCGGCCCAGCTGTCGAACAGCTGCACCCCTTCGGCGCCGGCATCGATCTGGCCAATGAGATACTCGACAGTCACGTCGACGATGGCATCAACGATCGCCTGCAGCTTGCCAGGATCGGTATAGGCCATGCTGCGCGCCGCCTGCTGGTCGCGACTGCCCTCGCCCGCCACCATGTAGGTCGCGACGGTCCAGGGGCTTCCGGCAAAGCCGAGCAGGGTCGTTTCCTCCCTAAGCGCTGCCCGGCATAGCCGGACGGTCTCGTAGATCGGGTCGAGATGATGCTTCGCGCTGACCATTCCTTCCAGCTCGCTGTCCTCGAGCTTCGGCGACAGGTGCGGCCCTTCGCCGACGAGGAACTGCAGGTTCTGGCCCATCGCGTGCGGCACGATGAGGATATCGGAAAACAGGATCGCCCCGTCGAAGCCGAAGCGACGGATCGGCTGCAGGGTGATCTCGCAGGCCGCCGGACTGTCGTATACGAGCTCGAGGAAACCGCCCTTCTCGGCCCGCAATTCGCGATATTCCGGCAGGTACCGGCCTGCCTGCCGCATGAGCCAGAGTGGGGCGCGTTCGCCGCGTGTGCCGCGCAATGTATCGAGCAGGAGACCAGGCATCGGTTCGGGAATCCAATCAGTAATTATATTTATAAGAAGGATGATGGAGTCAGTTGGCCCTGTGGAAAGCGGGCATAAGCCCTGCCTGCCCGATTTCTCCCGGGCTTGCCACCCCCAACCGCAAGCGCGACTCCGCACAGGCCTTGAGTCAAAGCAAACTTCTCCCCGATATCCCCAGCCTGCGGATAAGGCGCGCCACCTGTCCATATCCCGCTTGGCGGAATCGCGGACAGCGGGGGTGGAATCCCATGCCCTGCTTGTCCGCCAATCCATCCCGTGGTTTATGCCGGTGGTTCTCCACAGCCCGGCCAGCCCTGCACCATGAAGCGCATCCATCTCCACCTGCTCTCGGATTCCACCGGCGAGACGCTGGAAATGATCGCCAAGGCCGCCCTGGCGCAGTTCGAGAACGCCGATGTCGTGCGCCATTTCTGGCCGATGGTCCGCTCGCAGCAGCACCTCGAGAGGATCATTCCCGAACTCACGGCCAATCCGGGCCTGGTGCTGTTCACCCTGGTCAATGCCGAAACCCGTGCCGCCCTGCGCGAGCATTGCCGCCAGCTGTCGCTGCCTGCGGTCGATGCGCTGGACGAGGTGACGGCGGCGCTCGAAGTGCAGCTCGGGCAGGAAGCCCATGGCCGGCCCGGCCGCCAGCACCGCATGGACGAAGCCTATTTCAAGCGGGTCGAGGCGATCCAGTACACCATCGCCCATGACGACGGGGTCGGGTGGGACAATTGGGAAGAGGCCGATATCGTCCTTGCCGGCGTGTCGCGTTCCTCCAAGACCCCGACCAGCATCTATCTCGCCAACCGCGGCTACAAGGTCGCCAATATTCCACTGGTGATCGAAAGCCCGCCGCCGGCCAAGCTGTTCCAGTTGCGCCGCCCCATGGTCGTGGGCCTGACCACTGCGCCCGAACGGCTGGTCCAGGTCCGCCGCAACCGCCTGCTCACGCTCAACGAGACCGCCGAGACCGCCTATGTCGAAATGGACCGGGTGGCGGAAGAGGTGAAGTTCGCCCGCCGGATGTTCGCCGACAACAACTGGCCGGTGATCGATGTGACCCGGCGCTCGATCGAGGAAACCGCCGCCGCCATCATCAAGCTGCACAACGACCGCAACGCCGACAGCAAGCCCGAGGAACGACCGATATGACACTCCTGCTTGCCTCAAAGAGCGCCTCGCGCCGCGCCATGCTCGAAGCTGCGGGCGTGCCCTTCGAAGCGCGCGCCGCGGATATCGACGAGCGCGCGCTGGAAGCGGCGATGGACGGGGCCGATCCCGAGGAAATCGCCCAGGCCCTGGCGGCGGCCAAGGCCGTGGCCGTATCGCAGGCCGACCCGCACCGGCTGGTGCTGGGGAGCGACAGCCTGGTCGAGGTCGACGGCCGCCGTTTCGACAAGCCCGCGAGCCGCGAGCAGGCGGCCAAGCACCTGCGGTTCTTTTCCGGCAAGGTCATGCGCCTGCACAGCGCCGCGGCGCTGGCGGTGGACGGCCGGATCACCTGGATCGACCACGGCCTTGCGACGCTGCATGTGCGCGAACTCTCCGATTCCTTCATCGAAAGCTATCTCGACGCCGAATGGCCCGAAGTTGCCGGCTGCGTGGGCGTGTTCCGGATCGAGGCGCGCGGCGTCCAACTGTTCGAACGCATCATCGGCGACCAGTTCACTGTCCTCGGCATGCCGCTGCTGGCGGTGCTCGAAGCCCTGCGCACTCGCGGAGTGCTGCCTGAATGAGCAGGCCCTATGCAGAGGTGATCGGCGATCCGATCGCGCAGTCGAAGTCGCCCGCGATCCACGGCTTCTGGATCGAGACGCTGGGGCTCGATGCCGGATACCGCGCCTGTCACGTCGCGGCGGGCGAACTGGCGGATTATCTCGCGCGGCGACGGGCAGACACGCAATGGCGCGGGTGCAATGTCACCATGCCGCACAAGCAGGCGATCATCCCGCTGCTCGACAGGCTCGATCCGCTGGCGGCGCTAATCGGCGCGGTCAACACCGTGGTGCGGGCGGCGGACGGCTCGCTGACCGGATACAACACCGATGTCGGCGGGTTCCTCGAACCGCTGCGCGACCATCTCGGGCAGACGCATCTCTTCCGCATGGCGCGGATCCTCGGCACCGGCGGTGCCGCCCGCGCCGTCGTTGCCGGGCTGGCAGGCGAGGGGTTCACCCTGGTGCTCGCCGGTCGCGATCCGGCCAAGGCGCGCGCATTGCTCGACGAACTTGCACCCGGCGGCGAACATCATGCGACGCCGCTCGACCATTTTTCCGGCCCGACCGATTTCGCCTTCGACGACCGCGAGGGCCTGCTCGACCTGGTCGTCAATACCTCCCCCCTCGGCATGACCGGCCAGCCGCCGCTGGCCTTCGACCTGTCGCATGCCCCGCCCGGCGCGATCGTCTATGACATCGTGACGTCGCCGGTCCGCACAGCCTTGCTGGACCGGGCCGATGCCGCCGGATTTGCGACTGTCGACGGGCTGGCGATGCTGATCGGCCAGGCGGCGGAAGCGTTCGAGAAATTCTTCGGCCTCGCTCCCCCGCGGTATCGTGATGCCGAGCTGCGCGAAAGGCTCATGGTATGAAGCGCCCCCTCGTCATCGGCCTGACCGGTTCGATCGGGATGGGCAAGTCGACCGTCGCCGCCATGTTCGAGGCGGCCGGCGTGCCGGTGTTCGATGCCGATGCCGAAGTGCGCGGCATGCAGGGCCCCGAAGGCGAGCTGATCGATGCCATCGAGGCCGCTTTTCCCGGCTCGACCGGGCCGGGGGGTGTCAGGCGCGAGGAACTCGGTGCGAAAGTCTTTGCCGACAAGGCCGCGCTGGCCCGGCTGGAGGCGCTGATCCATCCGGCGGTCGGGCGCAGACGCGCGCGCTTCCTTGCCGACAACGCCGACCGGCCGATGGTGGTGTTCGATATACCGCTCTTGTTCGAAAAGGGCGGGCACGAAGCGGTCGACACGGTCGTGGTCGTGTCCGCACCTGCCGCGGACCAGCGCGCCCGGGTGCTCGCCCGGCCGGGCATGACGAAAGAGAAATTCGAACACATCCTCTCGCTGCAGGTGCCCGATGCCGAAAAGCGCGCCCGGGCCGACCATGTCATCGACACCGGCCGCTCGCTGGCGGAAACCGGGGCCGAGGTCGCCGCCCTCATAGCCCTGCTCACGCGGCAGCAGGGCTAATCAAGGCCTTGCAGACTCGCGCCTTCGCGCCGATAGTATGACCGATGCGTGAAATCGTTTTCGACACGGAAACCACCGGGCTCGACCCCAAGACCGGGGACAGGCTGGTGGAAATCGGATGTGTCGAACTGATGGGCCGGATCCCGACTGGCGAGGTCTTCCACGCCTATTACAACCCCCAGCGCGACATGCCGTCGGCAGCCGAAGAGGTCCACGGCCTTTCCGCAGCCTTCCTGTCCGACAAGCCGCTGTTCGCCGACGGTGCCGAGGCCCTGCTCGATTTCCTCGGCGATGCGCCGCTGGTGGCGCACAATGCCGGGTTCGACTTCGGCTTCCTCAACAACGAGCTGGTGCTGTGCGGGCGCGAGCCGATATCGCTCGACCGGATGGTCGATACCGTCGCCATCGCGCGCAAGAAGCACCCTGGGGCGAAGGCCTCGCTCGATGCGCTGTGCACCCGCTACGGCATCGACCGCAGCCACCGCGTCAAGCACGGCGCGCTGCTCGATGCGGAATTGCTGGCGCAGGTCTATCTCGAACTGCTCGGCGGCCGGCAGATCGGCCTGGTGCTGGATGCCGCGGTCGAACAGGCCGCAGACGATGCCGCCGCGCTTGTCGCAGGGGCGGCCGAGCGGGTGTTCCGCGCCCCGCGCCCGCATGCGCCGAGCGCCGAGGAACTGGCCCGCCATCGGGCGTTTCTCGAAGGAATTACGAGGCCGGTATGGAACGGATAGCGGCCAGCTGATCATCAGTCGGACGAGAAGGAGACAGGCGAGGATGGATATTCGTGTATCGGGTCACCAGATGGATACCGGCGCCGCCCTGCAGCTTCATGCCGCTGACCGCCTCAACGCCATTGTCGACAAGTATTTCAGCCGTGCGCTGAGCTCGCATGTCACCTTCGGCAAGGCACCGGCCGGGGCCTTTGCCTGCGATATCGTCACCCATGTGATGCAGGGCCTCGTGCTGAAGGCGCATGGCCAGGCGCAGGACGCCCACCTTGCGCTCGATGCGGCGGCGGAAAAGATCGACAAGCAGCTGCGCCGCTACAAGCGCCGGATCAAGGATCGGCACGAACAGGCCGACCATGCCATGCGCGAGGAAGAGGCGGCCTATACGATCTTCGTGCCCGAACCCGACGACGTGGAGGAGCTGGAGCCCGAAGGCGCCTTGCCGGTTGTTGCGGAAACCATGGTCGACATTCCCGAAGCGAGCGTCGCCGATGCAGTGATGATGCTGGACCTGCGCGACACGAATGCGCTGTTCTTCAAAAATGCTGGCACCGGCAGGCACAATATGGTTTACCGCCGCCGCGATGGATCGATCGGTTGGGTCGAGCCACGCTGAGCCTGCCGCAAGTGGATTGCGGGGAACCGACAAGCTGTTGAAACAGTTGGGGTTTCGATCGCTCCTCCGCTTGCCGAAAGACCACTCGCATCATGGATTCGCTGTTCCGATTGCTACCCCAGGCGGTGACGACGCTCGCCGCAGCCGGCAAGCAGGATGTCCTGCGCCAGCTGTCGCGTCAGTTTGCCGCCGCCTATGGTTTCGATGCGGATACCGTGCTCGACGGCCTCGAGGAGCGCGAGCGGCTCGGCAGCACCGGCTTCGGTCGCGGCATCGCGATCCCCCATGCGCGGCTGGACGGCATCGGCCGGCCCGCCGTGGTGCTGTTGCGGCTGGCGGAGCCGTGCGATTTCGATGCTGCGGACGGGCTTCCGGTCGACCTTGTCTTCGGCCTGCTTTCGGCAGCCAATGCCGGCGCCACCCACCTGCACGCGCTCGCCGCGATTTCGCGCCTGGTCCGCGACGAGGATACCCATCGCCTCCTTCTGGAAGCACCCGACAGCGATGCACTTTATGCGCTGATCAGCAATGCGGCAGACCGTGACGCAGCCTGACGGCTCCACCGGCGCGGACCTGCACTACCGCGCACTGGAACGACTCTATGCCGCAGCGCCGGTCAACCGGCTGTTCGAATCCCGCCTCCATATCGAGGGTGAAGGCCGGTCGCGGCTGGTCTTCCAGGTCACCGAGGCGAGCTATCATGCCGCCGGGGCCGCGCACGGCACGATCTATTTCAAGATGCTCGACGACGCCGCGTTCTATGCCGCAAACACGCTGGTGACCGATCGCTTCCTGCTGACGACCTCGTTCAATCTCCATTTCACCAAGCCGGTGCGAACCGGCGAGGTCGTCGCCGAAGGGCGCTGGATCAGCGGGCGCCGGCGGGTCTTCGTGGCCGAAGCTAGGCTCGTCGACTTTGAAGGTGAGGAAATCGGTCGCGGGACGGGTACCTTCATGCGCTCGCACATCCCGCTGTCCGGCCTCGCCGGATATGCCGCTTCCAGCGACAATGGCTGATTCGCGGCTTCCCGCCCATCTCGAAGTCTCGGCAATCCTGCGCCTCGCCGAAACGCATGACGGCTTTGCGACCGTGCTTGCCAAAGGCGAACGCGATGCCGGTACAATTGCTCTCGTAACCATAAAAAATGGCGCCGACGCGCAATTTTACGAAAGGTTGCCGCAGGCCGAAGGTGGCCGGTCCTGGGTGCCCGGTCGCTCCCAAGATAATGAAAATCCAGTCGAATTTTCGGATTACGTCAGCCGCAGGGCCCGGCAGGACTCCGATCTCTGGATCGTCGAGGTGGACATCGCGGATCCTGCACGGTTCATCGAATTGCTGCCGCGTTAAGTTGACTTCGCAACTGCACAATTTATTTGCGCCGCCGAACTCCTGGTGCGCAGGCGGTGCGGCGACATTCCGGTTGCCGGGCTAGCACGCAGACGGGGAGTCGCCGGCAGGTCTCGTATTTACCGAACCCGTAACGCAGCATTTGCCTTACCGGTTCCACCTGCGCCGGGCGCGCTCACCGCACATTGATGAACCTAGATGAGTCGCAAGACCCGTTATGCGGGCGTGGCTGCCCTTGCTGTCAGCCTCGCCGCGATTGTTGGCAACACCGAACTCGCCGGTGCCAACGCCCAAGCCACCGAAGCGGTCCCAGCCGCCGAGGTCGGCATCCCGATGGTCGAAGAGACCGTCCCCGAACCCGCCCCGCAGTTCGTATCGCAAGAAGTGGTCCAGCCGCTGCCCGACAGCGACGACAGCGGCGCTGCCGAACAGGCGGAACCCGGCCGGGCGGCAAGCCTTGCCCAGCTCGTTGCGCGCACCGAAGCGCCTGCGCAGCTTTCCCGCCAGCTCGAATGCCTTGCCGGCGCGATCTATTTCGAATCGCGCGGAGAGCCGCTGACAGGTCAGCTTGCCGTTGCGCAGGTGGTGATCAATCGCGCCAGCTCCGGCATTTTCCCGGGCGATTACTGCGGCGTGGTGTTTCAGCCGTCGCAGTTCTCCTTCGTCAAGGGTGGGCGGATGCCGTCCATCGCCCGCGGCTCGACCGCCTGGCAGCAGGCCACCAAGATCGCCCGCATCGCGCACGAGGGCCTGTGGGAAAGCGAAGCGGGCGACGCGCTCTATTTCCATGCGAAATATGTGAAACCGGGCTGGAGCCGCAGCAAGCAAGCCCGCGCGACCATCAGCACGCATATCTTCTACCGTTAAGCCCGCCCCCCTCTCCCGGGGGTAAGGGTCGCAGGGGGCCCCGTCGTCGCAGCAATGCGGCGGCGGGGTCTTCTGTCAACCGGCCGCCGGCATCGCGACTTCGACCCACACCGGGGTATGGTCGCTGGCCTTTTCCCGGCCGCGATAGGGCTTGTCCACGCCGCAGGCGACCAAGCGGTCGGCCAGTTCCGGCGACAACAGGCAGTGGTCGATGCGAAAGCCGTGATCGCGCTGCCACGCCCCGGCCTGGTAATCCCAGTAGGTCCAAACCCCGCCGCGCGGATTGCGGCTGTCGATCGCGTCGGCCCAGCCGTCGCCCAGCAGCCGGCGGTAGGCATCGCGCGATTCGGGCTGCATCAGTGCATCGCTGGCCATGGCTGCGGGCGACCAGACATCCTTGTCTTCCGGGATCACGTTGAAATCCCCCAGCACCACGGCGGGAACCTCTTCCTCCCATATTGCCCGCATCCGGGCGCGAAGCCTTTCCATCCAGACCAGCTTGTAGTCGAACTTGGGGCCGGGGTGGGGATTGCCATTGGGCAGGTAGAGGTTGCAGATGCGCACGCCGTTTACCTCCGCTTCGAGATAGCGTGCCTGTTCTCCCTCGTCCTCCTTGGGCCCGTCGATCCCCAGCCCCCGCTGGACCTCGACCGGCTTTACCCCGTCGGCAAGGATCGCGACGCCGTTGAAGCTTTTCTGCCCGTGCCAGACGGCATGATAGCCGATCTTCTCGAATTCTTCGGCGGGGAAGCCCTCGTCCTGCGTCTTGATTTCCTGCAGGCAGGCGACGGCCGGACGGGTTTCCCCGAGCCATTCGATCAGGCGCGGCAGGCGTGCCTTGATGCCGTTGATGTTGAAAGTGGCAATGCGCATGGCCAGAGCCTTATGGCCTCCGCCCCGCCATGGCCAGAGCGATGAATGGCGCGATGACCGGCGCCTCGATAAGCCAAGGGAGGCCCGGCCCCGCTACCGGATCAGATCCCGAAGCTGGAACCGCATCCGCAACCGGCGACCGCCTGCGGATTTTCGACCTTGAACGCTGCGCCGCCGAGCGATTCGACGAAATCGACAGTGCAACCGGCAACGAGGTCGAGGCTCACCGGATCGACCAGCAGGCTGACCCCGTCGGTTTCGCTCAGCGTATCTTCGCTGGCGGCGCACTCGGCCAGTTCGAACCTGTACTGGAAACCCGAACAGCCGCCCCCGTCGACCGCCAGCCTGAGAATCGCGGGCTTGCCCTGCTTTTCCGCGATCCAGCGCACGCGCGCGGCAGCGGCTTCGGTCAGGACCGGGTTGATGGTGGCGGCTTGTGTCATGCGACCGATGTAGGGTGCCCTGCGCCCGCGCTCAAGCCGTGGTGATGTAGGCGCGCATGGCCTGCGCTTCGTGCTCCACCTCGTCCATGCGCGACTTGACCAGGTCGCCGATCGACACGAACCCGACGAAGGCGCCATTGTCGGTCACCGGCAGGTGGCGGATGCGCCGCCGGGTCATCAGGCCCAGCGCGTCGTCGATCCTGGCGCTTTTTTCGACGGTGATCGGCGGCGCGGTCATGACCTGGGCGACCAGCTTGTCGAGGCAGGCGGTGCCTTCGTCGGCCATGCGGTAGATGACATCGCGTTCGGAAAAGATGCCGACGATCGCACCGTCCTGCATCACCGGCAGGGCGCCGATGCGTTTCCCGGCGAGCAGAGCGATGGCCTCGCGCACCGGCTGGCCCGCATCGATGCTGATGATATCCGACGGGCTGCGCCCGGCGATGAGCTGCGCGACTTCCATGGGAACCTCCTTCCGCTAGGGCGGCAGGATGCCACGGATCGCCCCGTTTGGCGAATCCGCCGCTTTACTGTCGCGGGCAACGGGTTCAGGAGGCACCCATGGTTGGCAAGTCCCCCCTCGACGATCCGGAAAACGCGGCCTTCGCCTGGGCGCGGTACAAACGGCTGATGCGGTTCATGTTCCTGGCGACGGTGGCCGTCGTGGTGATCGCGCTGGCGCTGCTCTACACGCAGAACGACGACGTCTCGCCGCATTTCTTTATCGCGGTGGGCCTGGGGATCGGCTTTTCCATGATGCTGATGAGCGCGCTGATGGGCCTCGTGTTCCTTTCGAACGGGACGGGCCACGACGAATCGGTCGATAACCGCCTGCCCCGCTCGGACGAGGACTGAGGCGCGGACTTCAGCCTTCGGGTGGCTTCAGGCGGAACCGTTCGACCGGCTCGCCGCCGATCAGGTGCTGCTGGATGATCGCCTCCAGCGTCTCTTCGTCACACGAATGGTACCAGACACCGTCCGGCCATACGACTGCGACCGGCCCGGCAGCGCACACTTGCAGGCAATCGGCCTTCGTCCGCTGGAGCCCGTAGGTCTCGGCCAGGTCCAATTCCCTGAAGCGGCGCTTGAGATATTTCCAGGCGCGCTCGCCGTCCTCGCGCTTGCAGCACTTCTGCTTCTCGCTCAGCGCGCACAGGAAGATATGGCGCCGCAGCCGGTCGCCGCCGATGTAGCCGAAGGCCGTGCGAGCCTTTTCCAGCTCGCGCACGGATGTCACTCGCCGGTTCCCCCGTCCCCATCGGCTGCGTCGGGCTTCAGCCAGCGCTCCAGCCAGGCGAACACGGTGTCATGCCACTGCAGCGAGTTCTTCGCCCCCAGCACCCAGTGGTTCTCGGTCGGGAAGACCAGCAACTGGGCGGGAATGTCCCTTTCCTGCAGCACGGTGAAGGCGCCGAGCCCCTGCGTGTAGGGCACGCGGAAGTCCTTCTCGCCCAGCACCACCAGCATCGGCGTCTTCCACCTGTCGATGTGGTTCACCGGGTTCCATTTCTCGTAGGTTTCGGCCGCCTCGGCATAGGAGCCGCCGAAGTCCCAGCGCGGGAACCACTTTTCCTCGGTCGAGAAGTAGAACGCGCGGTTGTCGAACAGGCCATTGTGGTTGACGAGGCAGTCGAAGCGGTCGGGCCACTGGCCGGCGATCCAGTTGATCATGTAGCCGCCGTAGCTTGCGCCCATGGCACAGGCCCTGTCGCCGTCGATCTGCGGATCGAGCTCCAGCGCCGCGGCGAGGCCTTTCTGCAGGTCCTCCAGCGGCTTGCCGCCCCAATCCTTGCCGATGGCATCGGTAAAGGCCTGGCCGTATCCCGTGCTGCCGTGGAAATCGACCGAGATGACGGCATAGCCCTGGCTGGCCAGCACGCGCGGGTTCCAGCGGCTCGACCAGGCGTCGTTGAAGGAACCCTGCGGCCCACCGTGGATGTAGAGGATGGCGGGCATGGTGCCCTGCACGCCGTCGAGCTTGGTGATCTGCCCCCAGACGGTGGCGCCGCCCGCCCCGGCAAAGCTGAAGCGCGTGGTGACGGTCGCCGCCATCGCGCCGACCTTGGGCGAAGCGACCTGCGTCAGCGGCTTCGCCTGCTGCCACTTCACGGAAAGGAACAGCTCGGCCGGTGCCCCGATGGAATCGCGCGTGAACAGCAGGCGCCCGCCGCTCAGGGGCACGACATTGGCGATATGCGCCTCGTTGCCGGCCATCAGGTCGAGCTTATCGATACGGCCGCTCACGGGGTCGATCCGGAAGGCCGGAGTGTCGAGCACGTCCTGCGCGGTGGCGACGATCCATTTCGAATCGGGCGTCCAGGCGAGCGAGCCGAAGCTGCGGTCGAAATCCTGCGTCAACGCGCGGACCCGGCCCGTGCGCAGGTCGCGCAGCATGATGCGCTGGCGATCGGCTTCGTAGGTCGGCCGTTCCATCGCCAGCCATGCGAGCCAGCGGCCGTCGGGCGAAACCGCCGGAGTGGTGTCGGTCGCCGCATTGTCGGCTGTGAGGTTTTCCGGTGCGCCGCCATCCGCCTTCGAGCGCCAGATGTCGAGATTGGTGGAATAGGGTTCCGCCGCGTCGGCCTTGCGGGCAGTGAAGAACACCGACCTGCCGTCGGCGGCCCAGGCGATCTCTTCAGACCCGCCGAATGGCTTGGTCGGCACGTCGCCGGTCAGCGATCCCGGCTCCCCTGCCGGCCCGTCGATTGCGGTGCCGAGGTCCGCGGCCTTGCCGCCCGACAGCCGGACGACGAAGGCGCGGTTGTAGGTTCCCGGCGTCTCCCATTCGTCCCAGTGGCGCACGAAACCGTCCGACCCCTCGTAGAGCCGGCCATTGCCCGGCCCCGGCAGGTGCCGCTCGCCCGTAGCGGTGCAGGCGAGCGTCGGGCAGCTGCGCGGGACCGATGCCCATACGGTCACCGCATCGCCCTTGGGCGAGAGGGCGAAGCCGTCGAGCGCGGTGCCGGTGTCGGTGACCTGTCCGATCTCTGCCGTGCTGCCATCGGCCGCGACCCTGGCCCGCCAGATCTCGCTCACGCCTTCCGCGTCCGTGCTGCCCTGATCGGGCCGGTCGGAGAGGAAATAGAGATACCCGTCGGGGCCGAAGGCGAGGCTCGAGGCCGGGCCGCCCAGGTCGAGGCGCACAGGCGCCGCATCCATGACCGCGAGGCTGCGGATGTAGTGCTCGCTGCGGCGTGCCAGCGTTTCCGGATCGGTCAGGGTGACGGAATAGATCGCGAAGCTGCCGTCGGGCGACGCGACCGGTGCGCCCAGCCGCGGCATGGTCACCAGGTCGCGCGCGGTCATCGGTGCGGCGGGGCCGGTCGCGGCCTGCTGGGCCAGGAGCGGTGTCGAAAGCGAAGTCGCGAGGCCCAATGCGAAGATCGGCGCCAGCGCAGTCCCGAGATATCTTGTCATGGCGCGCGGGTCTAAGCCCTCGGCGCCTGCCTGCAAGGGTTTTTACGGGGGCGGAGCGGGCCTTAGCCCTTCTTCCCCGCGATTCGGGCAATCTCGTCGCGCACCATCCGCTCCACCATCGGCGGCAGGTTGGTGTCGAGCCACTGGCCGAGCATCGGGCGCAGCATTTCGCGCACGAGCCCTTCGAGCGAGGTTTCGCCGGAGCGGACGATCTGCGGCCTTGCGCCGGGTTCGGCCAGCATGGCCAGCGCGGCCAGGTTGTCGCGCATCGATTCGCGGGCGGCTTCGGTCACCAGCGGTTCGCCCTCAACATCGTCGTCGCCTTCTGCTTCGGCGCCCGCATCGGATACGTCGGCCACCATCGCCCCGGCGTCGAGTTCGAGGACTTCCTCTTCGGCATCGTCGAGATCGGCCGGCCCCTCCGGCTCGGACGGGATATCGCGCCGCCGGCGAGCCTCGAGAGCCCCCTCGCGGTTGTCGCGCGCGATCACTTTCTTGATCGATTCGAGAATTTCCTCGACCGAAGCTTCGCCCTGCTGGCGCATGCCATTCCCCCCTGCGACCGGCCATCAAGCGCCGGTATTGACCCTATTGCCGCGGCAAGACAGCCGCTTCGGCCGGAATCTCCGCATTTGCCGGGGGAATGTCAACCGTTCTCGTTGACGTCACGGCAGCATCGTCGGGCCGGTCCCAGTCCCAGATGCGTCCATTGACGCTCTCGTAATTGGCGACGGGGTCGTACAGGGCCCCGCCGTCGAGCCCGAGATCGCGCGCCTCGGCCTTGCCCATGGCGGCCAGCAGCGAGAAGCCCGCAACATAGGCGTTGCGCCGCGCCGTCACCAATTGCGCCCGTGCCTGCAGCAGTTCCTGTTCGGCATTGAGCACGTCGAGGATGGTGCGATTGCCGATCGAATTTTCCGCCCGCACGCCCTCGAGGCCAAGCTCGGCCGCCTCGACCGCCAGCTGCGAGCTCTCGATCACCTGCAACGATGCCTGGTAGCTCGAAAACGCCGCCCGGGTCTGGGCGATGACGTCGCGTTCGGCGGCGATCACCTGCTCGAGCGCCGCCGTCTCGCGTTCGGCCGCCTGCCTCTGCCGTGCGGCGGGCAGCCCGCCCTGGAACAGCGGGATCGAGAACCTGACGCCGGTACTGGCCGTGGTCTCGGTCTGCGACAGGCCGGGCGCGCCGCCTGCAAGGGTGCCGAAATAGTCGTTGTAGTCGAGCCCGGCGAAGACCGACACGCTCGGCAGCCTGCCCGCCCCTGCCACTTCGGTATCGAACCCGGCGGCCTCGGCCCGCTCGCGCGCGGCCAGCAGGTCGGGATTGTTCTCGAGCGCGACCTGCTCGGCGACCGCCGCATCGGACGGCAATCCCGGCAGGGGCGGTGGCGGTTCGAGATTGTCGGGGGCGGAACCGACCAGCTGGATATAGGTCTCGCGCGCCTGGATGAGGTTCGCCTGCGCCCCGCGCAGGTCGGCCGTGGCAAGGGCCAGGCGCGATTCGGACTGCGCCACGTCGGTGCGCGTCAGGTCGCCGATCTCGAAACGGTCGCGCGCGGCCTGCAGGTTGACCCCGAGCACTTCGACCTGGTTGCCGCTCAGCGAAACCAGCGCCTGGTTGCGCAGCACGTCCATGTAAGCGGCGACGACCTGGCTGAAGATCGCCGATTCGGTCCCTCTCAGGTTCGCCCGCCCGGCGGCGACGCGTTCCTTGGCGGCGGCGATGCCGTTCTTGACCGCTCCGCCCGAATAGAGCGGCACAGTGAGGTCGGGGCCGATGCTGAACACCCGCTCGGTCGGGGCAAAGGCATTGGGGGACGGCTTGACGAACTCGACATACTGGCCCGTCGCGGTGACCGACGGCAGGCCCTGGGCGCGTTGGATGTTCGGATTTTCATCCTCGGCGCGTTGCTGCGCCCGGGCGGCCGCCAGCGTCGGGTTGGTGTTGTAGGCTTCGACCAGCGCCTCGCGCAAGGTATCGGCCTCGGCCGGGGCCGACGCCAGCAGCGCCGCACCCGCCAGCCAGGCGGCTTTCGCTTTGGCGGGCCGCGTCATGGTCAGAAGCTCCACTCCTTCGGCGCATCGAAGGCGGCGAGGCGCGGCAGGGCGATGTCCTCGACCACGCGGAAGGCGATATCCTTGCCGGACGGCCGGCCGATCGCCAGGCGGGCTACCCCCTTGTCGAGCAGGCCGGTCACGACGCGGCCCCCTTGCGCCACGCGCCTGGCAAGCGCAGCGGGAATGCGTTCGACGGCGCCGTCGACGATGACGAGGTCGTAGCTGCTGCCCGCCTTGCCACCCGGCTTGCCGCCTGCCGCATCGGCCACGGAGACACGCTCGCACGTGCCCGCCAAGGGCGCGACCAAGGCGCCGAGGTAGCCGTTGCCATTGTCCACCACCAGCACCCGCTCGTCCATTTCGGGGCGGGCCAGCATCAGCAGCTTGCCGTGGGCGACCGGCTGGGCCAGCGTGCCGCCGCCGGGCAGCGGGATGGCGCGATCCATGTAGCAATAGCCGCGCGCTTCTGCGGGCACGAAATCCTCGCGCGGGACAGCGCCCATGCGGGTCAGCACGAAGGCCTCGTTGACGCCGGAGGTGCGCAACTGGCTGTCCAGCATGGCCTTGCGGGCGGCGGCGAAATCCAGCGGTCGGGCAGCAGTGTCGATCATGGTACCTCGTTGTGCCAACTGTATTACACCAACAATACAGCTCGTCAATTGCCGCTTTAGAGACTGACGCCGGATGCGCCAAGCGCTTTGACGCAGCGCGCTCCGTGCGACTAAAGGCCTAGCGCGCCGCGCGCCGAATGGCGCGGCGGTTCTACGGAAAGGAGTATGGCTTCGATGAGCGACATGACGGTTATCCGGGAGGAGGACCTGATCGAAAGCGTGGCCGATGCGCTGCAGTTCATCTCCTACTACCACCCGATGGACTACATCCGCGCGCTGGGCGAAGCCTACAAGGCGGAGCAGGGCCCGGCGGCAAAGGACGCGATCGCGCAGATCCTCACCAACAGCCGGATGTGCGCCGAAGGCCACCGGCCGATCTGCCAGGATACCGGCATCGTCAACGTCTTCGTCAAATGGGGCCAGGACTGCCGCCTCGATTCGAAGCTGAGCCTGCAGGACGTCGTCGATGAAGGCGTCCGCCGCGCCTACAACCATCCCGAAAACAAGCTGCGCGCCTCGATCCTCGCCGACCCGGCCTTCACCCGCCGCAACACCCGCGACAACACGCCTTGCGTGCTGAGCGTCGAGATGGTGCCCGGCAACACGGTCTCCATCGATGTCGCGGCCAAGGGCGGCGGCAGCGAGAACAAGTCCAAGTTCAAGATGATGAACCCGAGCGACAATATCGTCGACTGGGTGGTCGAGCAGATCCCTTCGATGGGCGCCGGCTGGTGCCCGCCGGGCATGCTCGGCATCGGCATCGGCGGCACGGCGGAACACTGCATGAAGCTCGCCAAGCTCTCGCTAATGGAACCGATCGACATGGCGCAGCTCAAGGCGCGCGGGGCGCAGACCGATCTCGAACAGCTTCGGATCGACATTTTCGACGCGGTCAATGCGCAAGGGGTCGGCGCTCAGGGGCTGGGCGGGCTCTCGACCGTGCTCGACGTCAAGATCCTCGATGCGCCCTGCCACGCGGCGGGCAAGCCCATCGCGATGATCCCCAATTGCGCCGCCACCCGCCATGCGCACTTTACCCTCGACGGCAGCGGCCCGGCCTATCTCGAGCAGCCCGACCTGTCGCAATGGCCCGATGTCCACTGGGAACCCGATGCCGCCGCGAAGCGCGTCGATCTCGACCACCTGACGCAGGAAGAGGTCAACAGCTGGGAATATGGCGACCGGTTGCTGCTCTCGGGCAGGATGTTGACAGGGCGCGATGCGGCGCACAAGCGCATCCAGGACATGCTGGCCAAGGGCGAGGAGCTGCCGTGCAGCTTTGCAGGGCGCGCGATCTACTACGTCGGCCCGGTCGATCCGGTGATGGGTGAAGTGGTTGGCCCGGCCGGCCCTACCACCGCCACCCGGATGGACAAGTTCACCGAGATGATGCTGGACCTCGGCCTCCTCGCCATGATCGGCAAGGCCGAACGCGGCGCCAACGCGGTCGAGGTCATCAGCCGCTACAAGGTGGCCTACCTGATGGCGACCGGCGGCGCGGCGTACCTTGTGGCGCGGGCGATCAAGGAGTCGAAAGTCGTCGCCTTCGAGGATCTCGGCATGGAGGCGATCTACGAGTTCACCGTCAAGGATATGCCGGTGACGGTAGCGGTCGACGCGCGCGGCAACAATGTCCATACGCTGGCCCCGGCGGCATGGAAGAAGCGCATCGCGGAAGAGCACCTGCTCGGCTGACGGCCAGACCGCCGATGACGCTCGACCAAGTGCCGAGTCGGTCCGACAACGGGGCTGTTTCCGCAGCCGCGGCAGGTCTAGACGCTGGCAGGTAATATGACCGCCGACGACACACAGCCTGCCGAAGAACCCGCGCGCGTTCCGCTGCGCCACGTCCTGCTTTCGATCGCGGGGCTCTGGTTCTGCTATTTCGTCATCATCACCCTGCGCAGCTCGATCGTCGGGCTCGACTTCTTCGGCGAGTTGTTGTGGCGCCGGGCACTGGTGTGCTTGGCCGGTGCCGCCATCACGCTGGCGATGTGGATGCTGTTGCGGCTGTTCGACCACCGCCGCATGTGGATGCAAGTGGTAGCCGCGCTCGTGCTGGCCGTCCCGGCGGCGATCCTGACCGCCCAGACCAACCAGATGCTCTTCGCCCCGGTGCAGGACCAGGTCCAGAGCCGGATGGCGGAGAACCGCGGCTTCAAGATCGGCCGCGACGAGGCCGGCAACATCATCATCGAGGCACCCGTGCCGAATTCGCCCGACACCGAAGGGGCGCTTGGTCCCGACGGCGCGACGGCGCAGGTCGTCCTGCCCAAGTCGAGCGCGGAGGACGAACAGTGGATCGGCCTGGTCGAACTGGCGCTCAGCCGTTACTTCCTGCTGCTGGCCTGGGCCGCGCTCTATCTCGCCTTGCTGGCCGGCGCACGGGCGCAGGTTGCCGAGCGGCGCGGCGAGCGGTTCCGCACGGCGGCCAAGGCGGCGGAGCTGCGGTCCTTGCGCTACCAGGTCAATCCGCACTTCCTCTTCAACACGCTCAATTCGCTGTCCTCGCTGGTAATGACCGGCAAGGCCGAACGGGCGGAGGAAATGATCCAGGCCATGAGCAATTTCTACCGCCACAGCCTGGCCGATGACACCACCGCCGACGTAAGGCTGGAAGACGAGTTCGCGCTGCAGCAGCATTATCTCGACATCGAGATGCTTCGCTTTCCGGAACGGCTCAAAGTCCGTTTCGATCTGCCGCCGGCGCTTGCGTCGTGCCGCGTTCCGGGCATGATCCTGCAGCCGCTGGTCGAAAATGCGGTCAAATACGGCGTTGCTCCGGTCAATCGGCCAGTGACCATCGTCGTTAGCGCCGACGAGGAATTCGACCGGCTGGTGATCCGCGTGACCGACGACGGTCCGGGCGTGCCCAAGGGCACCAAGCCGGGCTTCGGCATCGGGCTCGCCAATGTGAAGGACCGAATCGAGGCCCGCTTCGGACGCGATGCGACGATCACTTCGGGCCCGGTCGCGGACGGGTATGTCAGCGAACTCCGCCTGCCGATCGAAAGGAAGGTTGCGGCATGAGCGACGAAGCACCCGCGCTGCGTACCCTTATCGTCGACGACGAGCCTCTGGCGGTCGAGCGGATGCAGGTCATCTGCGCCAAGATCCCGGCGCTCAATGTCGTCGGTACCGCCAGCGACGGGGAGGCGGCCTTGCGCCTCGTCGACGCGCTGCGGCCCGACCTCGTCCTGCTCGACATGACCATGCCCGGGCTGGACGGCCTCGGCGTGGCCCGCACGCTGGCGGGGCACGATACGCGCCCGGCCATCATCTTCGTGACCGCGCATGATCACTTCGCCGTCGAAGCGTTCGACACCGAGGCGGTCGACTATGTGCTGAAGCCGGTGGCGCAGGACCGGCTGGCCCGCGCGATCGACAGGGCCGTGACCCGGCGCGGCGAAGTGCGGACCCAGGCCTCGGGCGAATGGCTGCACGAACTGTGGGTGCCGCACCGATCGGAACTGATCCGTATCGAGACCGCCCAGGTCGGACGCATCGACGCCGAGCGCGATTACGTCCGCCTCCATGTCGGCGAGGGCGAAGCGGCGCGGACATACCTGCTGTTGCAGACCATTGCCGGCCTCGAGCAGCGACTCGACCCGGGCGAATTCATCCGCATCCACCGCTCCACCATCCTGCGCAAGGATCGCATCCGCGGCCTGCGCCATGACGGGCTGGGGGTCTGGTCGGTCGAGCTGGAAGACGGCGGCACCCTGCGGATCGGCCGGACCTACCTGCCCAAGGTCAAGGCCATGGCAGGGCGCTAGCCGCCTCGCTGCGAAGGATTTTCCTGCGCGGCTCCGGCTTGCCAGCCAGCCTTCGTCCAGCCTTCGTCGCTTTCATGGCGCGGAAACGCAAAACCCCGAGCCGGGGGACTGCGTCCGGCTCGGGGTCCGTACCGGCCCGTCGGGACCGGCGCTCAGGGGGCGGCCGGGGTCGCTGCGGCCGCCCGCAAGGGTCAGCCGCCGCGGCGTTCGTCACCGGTAATGACGGCGAACTGCTGGTTGGCGAGCCGCTTGGCCTCGCGATAGCAGACCTTGGCGGTCGAGGGGCGCATGCGCGTGCCGGTCCGCTGCGAACCGACGCCGCAATATTTCCGTGCGGCTGCGTCGATACGGTCTTCGAGGGCTTCCTGCCCCTCGGCCGTGGCGAGATCGAGGTCACCATATTCCACCACCAGGTCGGGCGAGGGGGCAGCGGCAAGGGCGGGCGGGGCGGCGACGGCCATGGTCAGGGCCGCTACGGCGGCAAGGGTCGATTTCATCGGGTGTTCCTCCATCTGCGCCGGACCGGCAATGGGGGGTGGTCCGGCGCAAACCCCTGATAGCCGACCGCCCGGATCGCCGCCCGCGACGTTCGACCACAAGCGTAATCGTATCGACGGAGGCGCGGCGCTCCGGACCGGCGGACGAGATCGGCTGACGAAGGGCCCTTGGCATTCGACGAGCGATTGCGTCACAATGGGGTCATGTCGCTCGTCCCCGTCTTCCTGCTCGGCATTGCCAATTTCGCGCTGCACCGGGCGGTGCTGGCAGCGAGGCATCCGTTCCTGGACAGCGTACGGGCGATCGGCGGCGGGGTCGGCGGCAAGCTGTCGCTCTATCTCGAATTCCTCGTCCTCGTCGCCGCGCTGATGCTCGCCCGGCTGGGCTATCCCGGCGTGGCCTGGGTTTATGCGACCTATTCCGGCCTCAATGCGCTTACCGCGTGGCTGCTGCTGTCGCGGCGGCGGTGACCGGTGGCGATGATTGGGCCCGCCGGGAACATAGGGCCGTCTCGCAGCTTTCCTCGCCATGCCAGGCCGGTTCGTCTTCGTTGCCAACAACAGGAGCGGTAGCTTCGACCAGGCGCTCGTCGATGCGCTCATGGCGCGGGCGGGAGAGCTGGGGCTGGGCGTGCCCGAAGCCCGGTATCTGCCCGACAACAGCTGTCCGTCGCCGGGTGAACTCTCGCCCGACGATATCGTCGCGGTGTTCGGCGGGGACGGCACCATCGGCAGCGTGATCCGCAGTCTGGCGGGATGGAGCGGCAGTGCCCTGGTCCTGCCCGGCGGCACGATGAACCTCGCCAGCAAGCGCCTGCACGGCGATGTCGCTGCCATGGATATCATCGAAGCAGTCGGCGGCGGGCGGACGCGACGCAGGCGTCCGACCGTAATTACCAGCCCCGTCGGGGACTCGCTGGCCGGCGTGATGGTCGGCCCCGGGACGTCTTGGAGCGATGTGCGCGAGGCGATGCGCGATCTCGACCTGGCCGGTCTCGCCAGCTCAACCGTCCGCGCCTTCGCGACGACCAGGGGCGGAGCAAGGGTCATCTGCCGCGATCCGGCGATCGGCCGGGAGGACGGCTATCCGATGGTCGAAGTGCTGCCGACTGCGGGCGGCATGTCCCTGTCAGGTTACAAGGCCGACGACCTCGGCGAATTCGCCGTGGGCCTTGCCGCCTTGCTGCGCCACGATTTCCGGTCCGGCCCGTGCGACAGTTTCGACCTGGCGGACCGCGTCACCATCGCCGCCGTCGATGGCGCGCCGGTAGGGATCCTTGTCGACGGCGACCCGATCGACCCCCAGCAACAGGTCACATTGGCGGTGGGCACCAGCAAGGTCGATCTGCTAGTGACCGCGCCCGATGCCTGACTCCCGACTGATATTTCACGTCTCCGATATCCATTTCGGTCTCGAGGACCGCGCGGCGCTGGCCTGGTTCGAAGGCGAGGTCGCCCGCTGCCGGCCCGATGCGATCGCCATAACGGGCGACCTCACCATGCGCGCCCGCCATCGCGAGTTTGCCGCTGCCACCCGCTGGATCACCGCACTCGACCGTCCGGTCACGGTCGAGGTCGGCAATCATGACATGCCCTATTTCAACCCGGTCGAACGCTTCGTCGCCCCCTATCGCCGCTTTCGCGGGATGGAGAGCCTGGTCGAACGCAGGCTCGACCTGCCCGGCCTTACCATCGTCCCGCTCAAGACCGCTGCCCGGGCCCAGCCGCGCCTGAACTGGTCGAAGGGCTGGATCACGCGGCGCGCGCTGAAGCAGTGCCTCGACACCATTGATGCCCTCCCGCCCGGCCAGCAGGTGGTGGTGACGGCGCACCATCCGTTGCGGGAGGTGGGCACCGCCGGCACTGCGTTGACCCATGGTGGCCGCAAGGCACTGGCGGAACTGGCGAAGAGGCCGGTGGTTGCGGTCCTGTCGGGCCATGTGCACGACGCTTTCGATATCCGCGAGGATACGCCCAATGGTCCGATCAGGATGATCGGAGCAGGCACGCTGTCGAAGCGCGTGCGGTCCACCCCGCCCAGCTTCAACGAGATACGCTGGGACGGGCGCGGGCTGGCGGTCCGGGTCCGCAATTTGCAGGATATCGATACCCGGCAGATGCAGATCGACGACGTGCCGCCCGACGCCCTGCCGCCCCGTGCACCGGGCGAGCCGGTTGCCCCCGTCGCGCAGGTTCCGGCCGTCGATCCGCCCGTGCACTAAGCGCTCGCCGTCTCATTGCGCCTGGCGTAGGAGGCGGTCCATGGACACGAACCTCGCCCTGCTCTGTGCGTTGACCGCCATCATCAACCTGATCGGCGCCCTGGCCTATTCCGCGCGCATCGCCGGTGTCCGCACGCGGCGGATCGCGATGAGCTTCGCCCTGTTCAACATGCTGGTACTGGTGTCGCGGCTGTCCAACGGCTTCCTTGCGCCGCTGGTCGCCAAGCGCGTGGAAGTCGCCATCCATGCCGGCCGCGAGGCTGAGCTGCTGGGCGACTTTCGCTGGATGATGGCTTCGGCTTCGATCGCCGTGCTGGTGGGTATCCTGCTGATGCCGACCGGCCAGCGCCTGTTCGCGCGGGCGATCGACGGGATGCGCAAGCGTCCGTCGCTGATGCAGCTCGCCCTGCGCAGCGCGACCCCGTCGGGCATGCGGACGCTGGCCGATGCGTTGACGGTTCCCAAGGTCCGTTCGCTGGGCGACTTGCAGAGGCCCCGGCAACTCGGCTGGTCGATCGTGGCGGCCAATGTGCTGGCGCAGGCGCTGCTCGCAGTCGGCGTCTTCGCGTCGATCTATGCCGGCGTGCTGGAGCCCCAGTTCCGGGTGACGGCGTCGCAGCTCTCGGCAGTGGTCAACGGTTTCGCGACCATCCTGCTGTTCGCCTTTATCGATCCGCACCTGTCGGTCCTGACCGACGACGTCATCGATGGCGACATGGACGAAGCCTCATATCGCCGTGCGGTGATCTGGATCTCGGGCAGCAGGCTCGCCGGCACGGTGCTGGCGCAGGCGCTGTTCCTCCCCGCCGCGCTTGCCGTTGCCATGGTAGCGCGGGTGATCTGAGCGCAAACGAAAAGGGCGACCCCGCAGGGCCGCCCTCTCGTGTACCGGTGAACGGTTGGTTTAGCGCTTCGAGAACTGGAAGCTGCGGCGGGCCTTGGCCTTGCCGTACTTCTTGCGCTCGACCACGCGGCTGTCGCGGGTCAGGAAGCCGGCCGCCTTGACGGTGCCGCGCAGTTCCGGCTCGTACTTCGACAGGGCCTGGGCGATGCCGTGCTTGACGGCGCCTGCCTGGCCCGAAAGGCCGCCGCCACGGACGGTGACGATGACATCGTACTGGCCTTCACGATCGGTGATCGCGAAGGGCTGGTTGATGATCAGGCGCAGCGTCGGACGGGCGAAGTAGATTTCCTGGTCGCGCCCGTTGACGGTGACCACGCCCTTGCCCGGCTTGACCCAGACGCGGGCCACGGCGTCCTTGCGGCGACCGGTGGCGTAGGCGCGGCCCTGCTTGTCGAGCTCCTGCTGGCGCAGCGGCGCCGAGCTGGCAGCGATCGCAGCGGCATCGGCCTGCGGCGCGTTACCGGCGATATTGCCCAGGTCGGCAAGATCGGTGACCTTCTCGGCCTTGGTCTCTTCGGCGGGTGCTTCTTCAGCCGGAGCCGCTTCCGCAGCGGTTTCCTCGACCGCCGGAGTTTCGGTCGCAGGGGTCTCCGCGCCGGTTTCCACGGGGGTTTCCGGGGTGTTTTCTTCGGGGTTCTTTTCGTCAGCCATCACGCGGTGACCTTGTTCTTGCGGTTCATGGAGGCGACGTCGAGCACAGCCGGCTTCTGGCCGTCATGCGGGTGCTCGGTGCCGTTGTAGATGTGCAGCGCCTTCATCTGCGCCCGGCCCAGGGGCCCTCGCGGAATCATGCGCTCAATGGCCTTTTCCAGCACGCGCTCGGGAAAGCGGCCGCCCAGCACCTTGGCCGGGGTCGTTTCCTTGATGCCGCCGGGGTGGCCGGTGTGCTTGTAATAGACCTTGTCGGTCATCTTGTTGCCGGTGAACTTCACCTTGCCGGCATTGAGGATGATGACATGGTCACCGCAATCGACGTGCGGGGTGTAGCTCGGCTTGTGCTTGCCGCGCAGGATGTTGGCGACGATCGCGGCGAGGCGACCGACAACCAGACCCTCGGCATCGATCACGTGCCAGTTCTTTTCGACCTCGGCCGGCTTGATCGACCGGGTCGCTTTCGTAAGCGCCTTCATGGCTGGTCTCGTTCCTTAGTGTTTCGGCGCCCGCGCCTGCGCAACGGGCGATGTGCGAATCCCGACAGGGGCCCGCTCAAGGCGCGCCAATTGGTCGGAACAGGGCGCAAAGTCAAGCATTACGGCGGGTTTCGGGAGAGGTAAAATAATACCGCTCACAAATCGACGGGCCTGAGCGCTCCGAGCCAGGCGGCTGTTCCGGCCCCTGCCGCATCGCATTTCCAGCCGAGGACTGCGGGCGTGTCGTAGGGGTGGAGCGCCTCGATGCGGGCGGTGGCTCGCTCCAGCAACGCGGCATCGGTCTTGAACAGGACGCCGATCTCGCGCCCTTCGCCGCGTTCGCCGTTCCATTCGTACAGCGCCTCGATTTCGCCCAGCAGATTGGCACAGGCGATCAGCCCTTCCCCGAGCAGCGTTTCCGCCACCGCCCGGGCGCTCGCCCGATCGGGAAAGGGGGCGTAGACCAGCGCGGCCATCAGCCGGTCTTGCGCGCGGTGCCCACGGCATGGGCGGCCCAGGCGGTCGCCGCGACCAGCAGCGCGCCGACCAGCTGGTGCGCCACGGCGATCCACAGGGCGACGCCGGTCAGCACCGTCGCGATCCCGAGGACAATCTGGGTGCCGAAGGCGGAATGCACGGCAATCGACGCGCGCCGGTCGAACGGGCGAACCTTGCGTGCCAGCACCACCAGCGCCGCGACCGCGACCCATGCCCACCAGCGGTGGAGGAAATGGAGCAGGTAGGGATCGTGGGTAAAGGCCCAGAGCGCCCCGCGCGACCAGTCGATGCCGGCAGGGAAGAACCTACCCTGCATTCCCGGCCAACCCTCGGGAAAGCCGCTGCCTGCCACCGGACCCGCGTTGAGCCCGGCGACCCAGGCGCCGAGCAGCAATTGCAGGAACAGGATGGCGCCCGCCACGATCGCAACGCCGGTCAGGCGTGCCGGACGGGCGTCAGGGATCCGGGCCAGGCGGCGCAGGTCGAGTGCGGTCCACACGAGGCCCGCCAGGGTAAAGAGCGCCGTGAGCAGGTGGACCGACAGCCAGAAGTGGCTGACGTCGGTCATCTCGCCCGACAGGCCCGAACGTACCATGAGCCAGCCGAAGGTGCCCTGCAGCCCGCCGAGTGCGAGCAGCGCCAGCAAGCGCGGCTTGTAGCCCTGCGGAATCATTCCCTTGACCCAGAACCACAGCAGCGGGAGTGCAAAGGCGAGGCCGATCGCGCGGCCCATGAGGCGATGGAACCACTCCCAGAAGAAGATAAACTTGAAATCGGCCAGCGTCATCCCGGCCGGACCCGCTTCAAAACGATACTCGGGCGTGGCGCGGTACTTGGCGAACTCCTCCAGCCAGGCCTGCTCACTCAGCGGCGGCAGCGTGCCGGACACCGGGTTCCATTGTGTAATCGAAAG
This sequence comes from Parerythrobacter aurantius, assembly GCF_045291475.1. Classification (NCBI taxonomy): domain Bacteria; kingdom Pseudomonadati; phylum Pseudomonadota; class Alphaproteobacteria; order Sphingomonadales; family Erythrobacteraceae; genus Parerythrobacter; species Parerythrobacter aurantius. The sequence continues at coordinate 1,205,619 of NZ_CP147985.1, read as the reverse complement.
GCCGGATTCGGTCAGCCGCGTGATGCCGCCGATGGCGACGATCGTCACCACCATGGCCGCGACGACCCAGAGCCAGCGGGCGAGAGCGGCAGGGGCGGGCGCGCGGACTCGCTCCTGCGGGATTGCACTGACGGTAGCCATGCCAGCCCAATGGTCGCAGGCGCGCCCCGTTTCAAGCCGCTTCGCTGCAACAACGCTTGCGAAAAGATATACCGTATCATACATGGCCCGCAGCATGGAGCAGCGGATTCCTTCCTTCCGGGCGCGACTCGACCGGGCCGGCATCGTCCTGTCGGGCCTTTGCCTGGTGCATTGCCTCGCCAGCATCGCCGTGATCTCGGCCCTCGGCATCGGGGGTCAGTGGTTCCTTTCGCCGGAAATCCATCGCTGGGGACTGGCAATCGCCTGCGTCATCGCCGGAGTCGCCATCGGCTGGGGGGCGATCCGCCATCGCCGCCGCGCGCCCTTCGTCGTCGCCATGACCGGCCTCAGCTTCATGGGCGGTGCGCTGGCCGCCCCGCACGGGATCGAGGAAGCGGTGCTGACGATCATCGGCGTGGCGCTCGTCTCGCTCGGCCACATCCTGAACTTGCGCCATTCGCATTGACCGCTATTTCGCTCGGCATGAGCGACCAGCTGACCCTGACCGTCAACGGCGAAACCCGCCGCACTTCCGCCCCGACCATCGCCGCGCTGGTGCGCGAGCTCGACTTGCTGCCCGAAAAAGTCGCGGTCGAGCACAACGGCGCCATCGCGCCGCGCTCGCAGCTTGCGGACATCGCTCTTGCAGACGGGGACACGCTGGAGATCGTCCATTTCGTCGGCGGCGGGCAGTCCGATAGCTGGACCGTCGCAGGCCGCACCTTCACCTCCCGCCTGATCGTCGGCACCGGCAAGTACAGGGATTTCGAACAGAACGCTGCCGCAGTCGAGGCATCGGGGGCGGAGATCGTCACGGTAGCGGTCCGCCGGGTCAACGTCAGCGATCCCAAGGCGCCGATGCTGACCGATTACATCGACCCGAAGACAATCACCTACCTGCCCAACACCGCCGGCTGCTTTACGGCCGAGGATGCGATCCGCACCCTGCGGCTTGCGCGCGAGGCGGGCGGGTGGGACCTCGTCAAGCTGGAGGTGCTGGGCGAAGCGCGCACGCTCTATCCCAACATGGTCGAAACCATCCGCGCCTGCGAGGTGCTGGCCCGGGAAGGCTTCCTGCCGATGGTCTATTGCACCGACGATCCCATCGCGGCGAAACAGCTCGAGGATGCCGGGGCCGTCGCGGTGATGCCGCTTGGTGCCCCGATCGGTTCGGGCCTCGGCATCCAGAACCGGGTGACGATCCGCCTCATCGTCGAAGGTGCGAGCGTACCGGTGCTGGTCGATGCCGGGGTGGGCACGGCAAGCGATGCGGCCGTCGCGATGGAACTTGGCTGCGACGGGGTGCTGATGAACACCGCCATTGCCGAGGCCAAGGACCCGATCCGCATGGCCCGCGCGATGAAGCTCGCCGTGAAAAGCGGGCGTGAAGCTTACCTTTCGGGGCGGATGGGAACGCGCAAATATGCCGATCCTTCCAGCCCGCTGGCCGGCCTCATCTGACTGCCGCGTCATTGCCTCCGCTCGTCGCGGCAGAGGAAACCTGCATGAAATCAGACCATTGATCCGGTGTGCCGCCAGCAAGGCGGCGACCAGCAACGGAGAAAAACAATGGGTGAACTGAAGGAAAAGGCCAAGGGTCTTGCCAACGAAGCGATCGGCAATGTGAAACAGGCATCGACCAACCCCGCAACCCGCGCAGAAGGCCGCGCGCAGGAACGCAAGGGCGAAGCCCAGCAGGTCAAGGGTTCGGTCGAGGGCGCTCTCGGCAACCGGATCTGAGCCGACCTGCCATCGCGAGAATAAAGGGGGTCGCACGCTCGTGCGGCCCCTTTTGCCATGCATAACCCGTTATTAACCATCCTGCGCGACACTCCCCCATGCCCCCAGCGGGCAAACAGGGGAAAGACAATGGCCACCACGGGTTTCCAGTGCCTCAGCATTGCCGAGATGCGCGAATTCGCCAGCTTCACGCCGTGCGAGCAGCGCTACATCCGCCGCAGTCTCGATATCGGCCTCGGGCGCTGCGATGCCTTCAAGGTCTGGGCGCGCAATGCGGACGAGAACGCCGCCATCCGCAGCCAGTACGTCGCTTACCAGGAATTGAAGCACCTGCGCGACGATGTCGCCGGTGCGGTCGCGGGCGACCGCATCGACGGTTTTCTCGGATCGCTCATCCACCTCGCCACTTTTGACCTGTCGCAGGAAAAGCTCGAGGGCTTCTCCGCCTTCCGGTTCCTCTACGAACGCCTCCTCGGATCCGAAGCGCGCCCATGGCTGCCCAGCGCCTTCGTCGCTGCGGCCGCCCTGCCCGATATCCGGCCCGAACGGCGCAAGATGCTACTCCAGTCGCTCAGCGAAGCCGCCGCCACCGCCCCCGGGTGGTCGCGCCAGCAGCCGACCTTCTATCCGGAATTTATCGAAGCAGAGGCGGCGTGAAACGAACAGGACAAGCTGTTTGACCCACGATGACGCCCGTTGTGAAATTGACCGGTGGCGGGGAAGCTGCCTGAACTTGTTTGCCCGCGCGGAGCATGCGGTTGGCAGATGCATGGAAGCGGCCGTACTTGCAAACAAGGCGCGAAAGGTGCGTCACTTACCGGGTCAAAAGCTTGGCGATCTGATTGCTTTGACGGCAAAGCTTGAACGCACGGCGAAGCAAAAGCAGGCCTTCGATACCGCACTTAATCTTTGGGACGAGGTTCAACCTCAGCGGGCCTTCTTGGCCCATGGCGTCGTCACCGAGGCAATCGATCGGCATGGTTCCTGGATTGCCGTATTCGACATGGTCATTCACAAAGGTGACGAAGCGATCGACAAGCGATGGTCGGTAACGAAGGACGAGGCCGACCTGTTTCACTGCAACCTTACCGACGGCTTCAAGTCTCTAAGCAATCAGCTGGGACAGCTGCGCCGGCATCTGAACATCACCCCCGATAGAGCCCGTCCAGCCGATCCTGATACCGTTCCCGGATCTTGTGACGGCGGATCTTCATAGACGGCGTCATTTCCTCGTTCTCGATGGTGAAGCCCTCGTCGGCGAAGGCGAAGCCGCGGACCTTTTCTATCACCGACAGATCCTGGTTGACCCGGTCCACCGCCGCGCGGACGGCGCTGCGGAATTCGGGCAGGTCCTGCAGGGCTTTCATGTCGAACTTCTTGCCGTTGGCCTTGGCCCAGTCGACCGCCCATTCGGCATCCGGCACGATCAGCCCGACGATGTAGGGCCGCTTGTCGCCGGCCACCATGGCCTGGCCGATTTCGGGCTGCAGGGTCAGCATGCCTTCGACCTTCTGCGGGGCGATGTTGTCGCCCTTGTCGTTGACGATCATGTCCTTCTTGCGGTCGGTGATCTTGATCCGGCCCTTCTCGTCTAAATGGCCGATGTCGCCGGTGTGGAGCCACCCGTCCTTGAGCACGCGGCGCGTTTCCGCCTCGTTCTGCCAGTAGCCGTGCATGACCAGTTCGCCGCGCACCAGGATCTCGCCGTCTTCGGCGATCTTCACTTCGACACCCTTCATGGGCGGGCCCACCGTGTCCATCTTCAGCCCAACCTTGGGCCTGTTGCAGCTGATGACCGGCCCGGCTTCCGTCTGGCCGTAGCCCTGCAGCATGGTGAGCCCCATGGCGTCGAAGAACACGCCGACTTCGGGATTGAGGGGTGCGCCGCCGCTGACCATCGCCTTGATCCGCCCGCCGAAGCGCTGCCGGATCTTGGGCCGGAGCAGGCGTTCCAGCAGGATATCCATCGGCACGTCGCGCTTGCGACCGCGGCCTTCGGCCTTCTTCTCGCCGATGGCGAGCGCGCGATCCATCATGAAATTGGCCAGCCGGCCCTGCTTCGATACCTGCTTCATGATCCGCGTGCGCAGGACCTCGAACAGGCGCGGGACAACCACCATGATCGTCGGGCGGGTCTCCTCGATATTGCTGGCGAGCTTCTCCAGCCCCTCGGCGTAGTAGATCTGCGCGCCGACGCCGATCGGCAGGAACTGCCCGCCCGTGTGCTCGTAGGCGTGGCTCAGCGGCAGGAACGACAGGAAACGCTCTTCCTCGTCCAGCCCGAAATCCTGTTCGAGGATCTCGGCGGCGCCGGTTACATTGCAGAGGATGGAGCCATGGTGCTGCTTCACCCCGCGCGGGGCACCGCCGGTGCCGCTGGTATAGATGATGCAGGCCGTCGCCTCGCGCCCGATACCGGCCACCCGCCGCCGCACCGCCTCGCGCGCGGCGGCAGCATCGCCTTCGACCAGCCTGGCCCAGAAATGCACTGTCTCCGATCCTGCGGACTGGTGCGCGCGGATCGAATCAATGGCGATGATGTGCTCGGCGATCCCGGTCCGCATGATTGCGGGCAGCAGCGGATCCGATAGCTTGTCGGTCGAGACGATCACGGCCCGCGCGCCCGAATTGTCGAGGATGTGGATGTGATCGCGCTGGGTATTGGTGGTGTAGGCCGGTACGGTCACGCACCCGGCCGCCATGATGGCGAGATCGGCGATGCACCATTCCGGGCGGTTTTCGCTGACCAGCATCACCCGGTCGCCGTCCTCCAGGCCCAGTGCGCGCAGGCTTTCCGCCAGCAGGCAGACCTGATCGGCGACTTCGCGCCAGCTGCGGGTCGTCCACTCCCCGCCCACCCGGGCGCCGAGGAAGGGCCGGTCACCCCGGGCGTCGGCCCGGTCGAGGAACAGCTCGACAAGGTTGTTGGCGGTTTCGATATCGCTCAGTTGCACGCGTTCCTGCTCCTGCTCTTCGGGCCCTCTGAGGCCTCTTCGCATGGTGTGGGGTATCTAGGCCCGCCTTGACGGTGCGGCAAGCCGGTGAGGTTTCGGGCGATCAGGGTGTGTCGAGTTGTCCCGAAAGCCGCGGGTCGCGCGCGCTTTCGAGCTTGCCGTCGCGCCGCAGCACGGCCCCGCCCTTCACCGGCGCCTCGCGAGCCGCAAGCTGGGTGTGCCCGAGCGCCTGGAAGCTGGCAATCGCGGCTTCCAGCCAGGTGCCCTTCTCCACCATCACATTCTCGCCCATCGCCATGATGAAGGGCAGGCCGAGGGCGTCCTCCGCCGACATCCCGAAATCGACGATGCCGATGATGCTGCGCGCGGTCTGGACCGGGATGGTGCTTCCCCCGGCCGCGCCGATAGCCAGCACAGGGCGCCCTTGCGGATCCCACACCACCATCGGCGACATGGAACTGCGCGGCCGCTTGCCGCCTTCGACCCGGTTGGCGACTAGCCGCCCGCCCACCTGCGGCGCGCGGCTGAAATCGGTCAGCTCGTTGTTGAGGAAGAAACCGCCCGCCATCAGCCCGGATCCGAACGGACCCTCGATCGTGGAGGTATAGCTGACCATGGTGCCATCGCCATCGATGACAGCGAGGTGGGATGTACCCTGTTCGACCGGCTCGTCGCCGTCTGCGAGGGCCAGCGGTGCGCCCGCTGGCGTGCCGGCCGTCACGGTCGCGGCTCGCCGCGCCGGGTCGATCAGGGCGCTGCGCCGGGCAAGGTAGGCAGGTTCCAGCAGTCCCGCGACCGGGACCGCCACATAGTCCGGGTCGGCAAGGTAGAGTTCGCGGTCGGCATAGGCGAGCCGCTGCGATTCGACGAACAGGTGCCAGGTCGCCGGATTCTGCACGCCGAGACCTGCGAGATCGAAGCGTTCCAGTTGTCCGAGAATCTGCAGAACGGCGATCCCGCCCGATGTCGGCGGGCCCATCCCGCAGATGCGGTAGGCGCGATAGGTGCCGCAGATGCCGGCACGTTCCTTGGCACTATAGCCGGAAAGGTCGGCCGGGGTCATGCCGCCGGGTCGCGGCGTCGCCGCACCGACGGTCGCCGCCACTTCCTGCGCCAGCGCGCCGCTGTAGAACGCATCCGGACCCGTGCGGGCGATGGCCTCGAAGGTCCGCGCCAGCGTCTCGTTGCGGATGACGTGACCGACCGGGAGCGGCGCGCCTGCGGCATCGAAATAGAGTGCCTTGCCGAAAGCGCTGAACCCGGCGTGGTCGGGCATCCTGGCCAGCGTATCGTGCAGCCGGGGATTGATGGCAAAACCGTCGCGGGCCAGGCGGATGGCAGGGCCGAAGAGGGCGGACCAGGGCAGCTTGCCATGCTCGGCATGGGCCTTGGCGGCGACCGCGATATTGCCCGGGACGCCGACGCTCAGCCCGCTGCGGACCGATTGCATGATCGGCGGCACGGTGCCTTCGGGCGTCAAGAACCAATCGGTCCCGGCCCCCGCCGGTGCGGTTTCGCGCCCGTCGTAGGTGTCGAGAGTGCCGTCGGCCGTGCCGCGGACGATGAAACCGCCCCCGCCAATGCCCGAACTCTGCGGCTCGACCACGGTCAGCGCGATCATCGTGGCGATCGCCGCATCCATCGCATTGCCACCCTGCGCCAGCATTTCCATGCCGGCCGCTTCGGCCCGGGGATCGGCGGCGCTGACGGCTCCGGCGGCCTGTTCGACGGCGGCGGGCGTTGAGGCCGAGGCAATGTCGGCGGAGCGGGGGGCGCAGGCCCCCAGGGCCAAGGCGACGGACACCGCGGCGGAAAGAGGGACAGCGAAGCGCCCGGCAATGCGATCGAACAGCATGGGGCGGTGCTACTCGCTTCCTACCGCCTCGGCAATCGAGGCCATGCCATGCTCGCGCAACTTGCGCGCGAGGCCCTGCGCGATCGTCCGCCCCAGTCCCGGGCCCTCGTAGACCATGGCCGAGTAGACCTGGACCAGGCTTGCCCCGGCCCGGATCCGTTCCCAGGCATCGTCGGCCGAGGCGATCCCGCCCACCCCGACCAGCGGTAGCAGCCCGCCCGTGGCCTTGCGAAAATCGCGCAGCCGTTGCAACGCCAGCGGCTTGAGCGGCGCGCCCGATAGCCCGCCGGTCTCGCCCGCATCGCGCGAGCGCAGGGGCGGGCGCGAAATCGTGGTGTTCGATACGATCAATGCGCCCAAGCCCTTGTCGATGCCGATACGCGCGATGGCGTCGATATCGGCCGGTTCGAGATCGGGCGCGACTTTCAGGAAGACCGGCGGACCTTCGGGCCCGCGCGCCTCCATGACCGCATCGAGTAAGGCGGTCAGCGCGCCTTCATCCTGCAGCGCGCGCAGGCCCGGGGTATTGGGGCTGGAGATATTGGCGGTGATATAGTCCGCATAGGGCGCCATGCGGCGGGTCATCTCGGCATAGTCTTCGATCCGGTCGGGCGAATCCTTGTTGGCGCCGACATTGATGCCGACGATGCCACGGCGGCTTCGGCGCCGGAGGCGGCGTTCGGCGGCAGCCACGCCCCCGTTGTTGAAGCCCATCCGGTTGATCACCGCCCGGTCCTCGCTCAGCCGGAACAGGCGGGGCCTGGGATTGCCCTTCTGCGGTCGCGGTGTGATGGAGCCGACCTCGACGAAGCCGAAACCCAGCCGCAGCAGCGCATCGGGTACTTCGGCATCCTTGTCGTATCCCGCAGCCACCCCGACGGGGGTCGGGAAGCGCACACCGGCAACATCGCTCGCCAGCGCTTCCCCGAATGCGGGCGACGGCGGCAACGGCGCCAGCTTCAGGGCTTCGATCGAGAGTCGATGCGCCTTTTCGGGATCGAGCATGTGGACCAGTGGACGCAGCAGGGGAAAGATCATGGTGCCAGTCCCTAGCGGCTTAACCGAGCCGCTGTCGACCGCCCCGAAACAGGTCGGATCCGGCGGATCGCGCCATTGTCGTTTTCATACAATCAGCGAATCACCCACTGCGCTAATTCGAATGTGCGACCCGAAGGGCTCGAGGCAGCAATGCAACGAGTTCCTCAACTTTGTGGGGCGGTTTCCGTTTACCGGTAACCGCCCCCTTTTTTTGCATCATCGCGCCAATGCCTTATGGATGCTTCCCATCACAGGGGAGACCGGCGATGAATCGTGTTCGCAAGCTTGCATCTGTTATCGGTATCGGGGCAGCCTCGCTGGCGCTTGCGGCCTGCGCTCAGCCCGGGGCTGACGTGGCGAGCGCATACTCTACGCCGCAGGAGCGACAGGCCGGCGATGCTGTCGGCGGGGATATCGACGCCTTCTTCGAGAGTTATGACGCGGCGCAACTGGCCCTTTCGCCGCTCGGCAAGGCCTACCGCGGCGTGCGCGACGATGACTACGGCCGCTGGGGCGATGTCTCCGACGAAGGTGACCGCAAGGAATACGACCTCCAGCAACAGGCCGCGCAGACCATGCGCGAAAGCTGGAACCTCGCCAGTCTGCCAGCCGACGACGCGCTGTCCTTCCGCCTGTTCGATGCCGCAGCGCAGCGAAGCGCGCGCAGCTGGCCCTATCGCGAGAACGGCTACCTGTTCGACCAGATGAACGGCGCGCAGAGCGACCTGCCGGCGTTCCTGATCAACATCCACAGCGTCTCCGACGAGAAGCAGGCGGCCGATTATGTCAGCCGGATCAAGGGGCTGGGACCGGTGCTCGACACGCTGACCGCCGAATCGCGCGAACGTGCCGGCCGCGGCGTGATGCCGCCCGACTGGGTCTATCCTTACGTCATTTCGGATATCGAGAACCTGATCCGCCCGGGCGAGACCAACGCGGTCTTGCAGGACTTCGCCACCAAGGTCGATGCGCTGACCATTGCCGACGAGGCGAAGCTCGAACTTGTCAACGCCTCGGCGCTGGCATGGGACCGGTCGGCCCGCCCGGCCTATGAACGGTTGCTCGCCGAGATGAAGCGGCAGCAGGCGATCGCGCCGACCGAGGATGGCGTCTGGCGCCTGCCCGACGGTGCGGCCTACTACGAAGCACTGCTGGGCAACTACACCACGACGGATCTGACTGCCGACGAGATCCACGCGATCGGCCTGCGCGAAGTCGCGCGCATCCATGACGAGATGCGCAGGATCATGCAGCAGGTCGGCTTCAAGGGGACCTTGCAGGAATTCTTTGCCTACACGCGCGATGACCAGCGGTTCTTCCATACCACGCGCGAGGCCTACCTCGCCGACGCGCAGGCCAAGCTGGATGCCATGGAAGCCAAATTGCCGCAGTATTTCAATACGCTGCCCAAGGCGCCGCTGGTGATCAAGCCGGTCGAGGCATTCCGCGAAAAGAGCGCGGGCAAGGCCTTCTACCAAAGTCCGGCGCCCGACGGATCGCGGCCGGGGACGTATTATGTCAATCTCTACAACCTTCGCGACATGTCGAAGAACGAGCTGGAAGCGCTCGCCTATCACGAAGGCGTGCCCGGTCACCATTTGCAGCGCGCGATCCAGACCGAACTGGGCGACGTGCCGCCGTTCCGGCGTTTCGGCGGGGTCACGGCCTACACCGAAGGCTGGGGACTCTACTCGGAAGAGCTGGGCAAGGATATGGGCTTCTATACCGATCCCTATTCCGACTTCGGGCGGCTGGGGATGGAATTGTGGCGCGCCTGCCGCCTGGTCGTTGACACCGGCATCCATCACAAGCGCTGGAGCCGGGACGAGGCGATCCGTTACCTGGCCGAGAACACTCCCAATCCGCCGGGGGATATTCGCAAGGCGATCGAGCGCTACATCGTATATCCGGGCCAGGCGACGGCCTATACGATCGGCAAGCTGAAGATCATGGAATTGCGCAGCCGGGCGCAATCCGAGCTGGGTGCCTCGTTCGACATGCGGGCCTTCCACGATGCCGTATTGCGCAGCGGACCGGTTCCCCTGTCGATCCTGGAGGAGAACATCGCCACCTGGATCGAGGAGACGAAGAAGGCCGGATAATGGACCCCGCGTTCCGCTTCCGGTTCATCGCCGCCCCGGCGGATCTCGCCCGCTACATCAACACGCTCTACGTGTTCGAAACGGACGAGGCGCGCTTCGACGATATCCTGCCGGCATATTCGGCGCAGATCATGGCGTTCGGGCAGGGGGAGGCGCGGATGCAGTTCGCGCCCGATAAAGTCGAGCGCTCTAGCGAGGCCTTCGTCATCGCGCCGATGCAGGAGGCCGCGCCCTTTTCCATGGCCGGGCCGGTGCGGTGCTGCGGCGTTTCGCTCACTGTCTTCGGCTGGGCTGCACTCGCCGGATTGCCGGTGGATCGCCACGGCCATCGCAAGTTCGAGGCGGACGCGTTGCTGGGCGAGGCGCCTGCTGCCCGCATCGCGCAGACCGGCCGCGCATTGGCCGAGGGCACCCTCGATTCGGAGGCTGCGTGCGCGCAGCTTGCCGACGTCGTCAGGGGGGCTCTCAAGCCCATCAAGCCGGCACATCTGCGCTTCATCGCTGCGACACTCGACTGGCTCGCGGCCGACCTTTCGCCGGCGGTGCCGGACCTGGTGAAAGCGACCGGGCTTTCGGACAGGCAGGTGCAGCGGCTGACCAAGCGCTATTTCGGCAAACCGCCCCTGGGCCTGATCAGGCGCTATCGCGCGATCCGGGCCGCCACGCTTCTCTCGCAGATGGACTTGCGGGCACAGTTCCACGACGAAGTGCTCGAGGCGTTCTTCGACCAGGCCCACATGATTCGCGAGATTCGCCTGTTCACCGGTCGCACGCCGAAAATCCTCGAGCAGAGCGAGGCGAGTGTCGCCGCCGATACCCTCGCGCCGGAAGGGTACGGCGTGGTCGACCTGTTTGGCGCCTTGGGCGAAGGCTAATCTCTGTCCATCGTGGCGGAATCCCCGAAAAACTTGGATAATGTCCGAAAATGGCGCAAGAGTAGGATACCGGACAGAACAGGGATAATCAGGTCGCAGTATGGACGGCACGGTCGGCATCGACGGCACGGGCCCGGCTGGGCAGCAGGGCGGGGGTATCCCGCTCGGCGAGGGCCGCGTTGCCATCGACTATTTCGATCCCCCCGCCGACTTGCGCCGTTACGTCACGACGCTGTTCCACTTCCGCTGCGACGAACCGGCGATCCACGACATCCAGCCGGCCGACGTGGGAAAAATCCTCCTCGTCCTCAAGGGGCGCGGCGCGGCGGATATCCTCGACAATCCGGACTTCCCGGTCCCGCCCTTTTCGTTGCAGTCGCCCACCAGTGTGGCCGTGCCTTTCCGGTTCATCGAAGGGTTCCATTCGCTCGGCGCTGCGCTGACGCCGCTGGGCTGGGCTGCACTCACGAACCTTCCGGCAGACGAACATGCCGACCGGATTTTTTCCATCGCCGACCTTCTCGGCGACGATGCACCGCTCGAATCGCTTCGCCAGCGATATGTCGCGGGCGAGATCGGCCAGGAGGAGATGGTTGCCGAACTGTGCGCCTTCATCGTCCGGCACATCAAGCGCGTGACCGAACGCCATGCCCGACTGGTCGAACAGGTGGTTCATTGGCTCGGCACCTCGCTCGATCCCGATCTCGACGACCTCTATGCCGCCTGCACCTATTCGACCCGCCAGACCCAGCGGCTGGTGGAAAAGTACTTCGGCCTCAATCCGCGCGCGCTGAAGCGCAAGTATCGCGCGGTCCGTGCCGCGGCGATCCTGACGTCGCCCGATACCAGCGAAGAACAGGTAACGGCGGTCCAGGAGCATTTCTACGACCAGTCCCACCTGATCCGCGAGATCGGCATCTTCGTCGGCAAGACCCCGTCGCGCCTCGGGGGAGGGGAAAACCCGATTCTCAACAAGCTGCTCGACACCCGAAATTTCCGCATTGTCGATGCCGACGGCGACAGCTTCGAGGCGCCCGAGTGACCGCGGTGCCGAGCCGGCCCGATTGCTAACGACTCGCAACAAGCGGAATAGCGTTGAATCGGCGCCGCTGCGCGCCTAGCTGCCTAATCGGAACGATTTGGTCCGATTAAATCATGCGCCTGTCCAACCTTGCCGATTACGCTGTCGTCACGATGAGCCACGCCGCCCGCCATTGCGGGGGCGGACGCGTATCCGCGACCGATCTGGCGGGCGAGACCGGCCTGCCCCTGCCGACCGTGCAGAAGATCGTCAGCAAGCTGACCGCCGCTGGCCTCTTGCGCTCGGTGCGCGGGGCAGGGGGCGGGCTGCAACTGGCGCGCCCGGCGGCGGCGATTACCGTGGCCGATATCGTCGAAGCGGTCGAAGGCCCGATCGCGCTGACGGCCTGCATCGACGGCACCGACTGTTCGGTCGATCACAATTGCACCGTCAAGCCGCACTGGCCGCTGGTGAACGAGGCGCTGCGCGGCGCGCTGGCGGCGATTCCGCTGACCCGGCTGGCACGAATAGAAGAAGTGGCATGAGCGAAGATATCGACATCCAGGCCAAGCCTGAAATGGACGCCGAGGCAAGGGAAGCCGCCGCCAAGGCTGCCGAGTACGAGCACGGCTGGTCGGCCGACATCGAAACCGAGTTTGCCGAGAAGGGCCTCAGCGAAGACACCGTCCGGTTCATCAGCGCCAAGAAGGGCGAGCCCGAGTGGATGCTCGAATGGCGGCTCAAGGCCTTTCGCCTGTGGCAGACGATGGCGGAACCCGACTGGGCCAAGCTCGGCTATCCGGCGATCGACTACCAGGATGCCTACTACTACGCCGCGCCCAAGAAGAAGCCGACACTGGCCTCGCTCGACGAGCTCGATCCCGAGATCAAGGCGGTTTACGACAAGCTCGGCATTCCCGTGGCGGAGCAGGAAGTGCTCGCCGGGGTCGAGGGCGCGCGCAAGGTCGCGGTCGATGCAGTGTTCGACAGTGTCAGCGTCGCCACCACCTTCCGCGAGGAATTGAAGCGCGCGGGTGTGATCTTCCTCTCGATCAGCGAGGCGATCAAGGAATACCCGGACCTCGTAAAGAAGTGGCTTGGGAAGGTCGTGCCGCAGCATGACAACTTCTTCGCCACGCTCAATTGCGCGGTCTTTTCAGACGGCACGTTTGTCTACGTGCCTGAAGGCGTGCGCTGCCCGATGGAGCTCAGCACCTATTTCCGCATCAATGCGGAGAACACCGGGCAATTCGAACGCACGCTGATCATCGCCGAGAAGGGCAGCTACGTCAGCTACCTGGAAGGCTGCACCGCGCCGATGCGCGACGAGAACCAGCTCCACGCCGCCGTGGTCGAACTGGTCGCGATGGAAGATGCGGAGATCAAGTATTCGACCGTGCAGAACTGGTATCCCGGCAATGCCGAGGGCGTGGGCGGGATCTACAATTTCGTCACCAAGCGCGGCCTGTGCCAGGGCGCACGGTCAAAGATCAGCTGGACCCAGGTCGAGACCGGCAGCGCGGTGACGTGGAAATATCCCTCGTGCGTGCTGAACGGCGAGGACAGCGTGGGCGAGTTCTACTCGGTTGCGGTGACCAACAATTACCAGCAGGCCGATACCGGCACCAAGATGATCCACAACGGGCGGGGAAGCCGTTCGACGATCATCTCCAAGGGTATTTCGGCGGGCAAGTCGAACAACACCTATCGCGGGCTAGTGCGGGTCGGGCCCAATGCCGACAATGTCCGCAACTTCACCCAGTGCGACAGCCTGCTGCTCGGCGACAAATGCGGCGCGCACACCGTGCCCTACATCGAGGTCAAAAACCCCAGCGCCCAGATCGAACACGAGGCGACGACCAGCAAGATTTCCGACGACCAGCTCTTCTACGCCATGCAGCGCGGCCTGCCGGAGGAAGAAGCGGTGGCGCTGATCGTCAACGGCTTCGCCAAGGACGTGCTGAAAGAGCTGCCCATGGAGTTCGCGGTCGAAGCGCAGAAGCTGCTGGCGATTTCGCTTGAGGGGAGTGTGGGGTGACCAGCCGAAAAACTCTCCAACTCCCCGATCCCTCGGAAACCGGCGACGCCGCCCCCGCCATCAAGAAGCGCGGGCGCGGGTGGGAGATCTCCGAGTCCCGCCTCGATGCGCTGCACGATATGGCGCGGCAGATGCGGCGGGAGGCCTCGCCTGCGCACAAGGCGCTGGCGGCAAAGTTCGCCAAGGCCGATCTCGGCCGCCATACCTTTAAGCGCTTTGCCGTGGTCGGCAGCGCGATCGTCGATTTCAACTGCCACAGCCTCGGCATGGCGATCATTATCGACGAGCCGGGCCAGAACGAAACCGTCGCCAAGAGGCGCGACAAGAGCCTCGAGGCCGTCGGCATCCGGGTGATGCGGATCAAGGCCGACGATATCCTCGAGAACATGGACGCCGTGCTCGCCCGCATCACCGCCGGCATGCGGATGCGCCTCGGCGACAAGAAGACCGCGGCGCGCAAGCACGCCGCCGAAAACCCCAAGCAGGATTATTCGCGGCCCCGCAAGGCGGGTGCACCCGACAGGAAAGGCCCCCGCCCATGATCGCCACCGCTCTTGCCTTCGTCATGGTCGCCCAGCAGGCCGGCACCGGCGTGCTCGCCATCTACCCCGACGATCCCACCAGCTGGACGCTCGATTACCCCGTGCGGATCGAGCCCTATGTTGGCGAATACTATAACTGCCTGCGCGGCGGTTCCTATTCGATCGGCGACGACGTTACGTTCGAATCGCAATACACCAGGGACATTGCGCGCTGCGCCAAGCGGGCCTCGGTGCTGGAGGCCGAGGCCAATGCCGCGCTGGCCGCCAGCGGCGGGACCGATGCTACGCCGCCGGACGAAGTTGCGCTGATCTTCGAGCGGGCGCGGCGGATCCATATCGCGCGCGGCCAGAGCCTCGACCTCAACGTGCGCACGCGCCTCGCGAATTCGTCCGGCTATTCGCTGGATGGCAGTTGCGCTGCCGGGGTGCAGACCCTGCTCGACCAGCGCAGCAGCTATATGCAGGCCGAAGCGCTGCGGGTGGAAACGCTGGCCGGCAAGAGCGACCAGACCGCGGAAGACCAGCAGGCGCTGGCCCGCTACCGCGACCAGCTCAACCGCTACAACGAACTCATTTCGCTCGAACGCGGCCGCTGCGCCGCGGCGGGTACGCAGGAAACAGGCACGACAAATGCTGAAGATTGAGAACCTCCACGCCACCGTCGGCGAAGGCGAAAGCGCCAAGCCGATCCTCAAGGGCCTGACGCTCGAAGTCGCGGCGGGCGAAGTGCACGCCATCATGGGCCCCAACGGCGCGGGCAAGTCGACGCTCGCCTATGTGCTGGGCGGGCGGCCCGGTTACGAGGTGACTGGTGGCAGCGTGACGTTCAATGGCGATGACCTACTGGCGATGGACCCGCACGAGCGGGCCGCAGCGGGAATGTTTCTTGGCTTCCAGTACCCGGTCGAGATTCCGGGTGTCTCCAACGTCCAGTTCCTGCGCGAAGCATTGAACGCGCAGCGCAAGGCGCGCGGTGAGGAGCCGCTGTCGGGCGGCGATTTCCTCAAGCTCGCCAAGGAAAAGGCGGGGCTGCTCAAGATGGACATGGAGATGCTCAAGCGGCACGTGAACGTCGGCTTCTCGGGCGGCGAAAAGAAGCGTGCCGAGATGGTCCAGATGGGCATCCTCGATCCGCAGTTCGCGGTGCTCGACGAGACCGATTCGGGCCTCGACATCGATGCGCTGCGGATCGTGGGCGAGGGGATCAATGCGATCATGCGCTCGCCCGAGAAAGGCGTACTGCTCATCACCCACTACCAGCGCCTGCTCGACGTGGTGAAGCCCGACCGTGTGTCGGTGCTTGCCGGCGGCCGGATCATCCAGACCGGCGGGCCTGAACTGGCGCTGCGGCTGGAGAACGAAGGCTATGACGCGGTGATGGCAGATGCCTGAATTGGCGGTCCTCCCCTCCCGTCGTGACGAGGCCTGGCGCTATGCCGACATGGCTGCGCTGGAGCGGCTCGGCGTAGACGCGCTTGGGCAGTGGAAGGACATCACTCTCGAAGCCGGTGAAACGGGGGCACATTGCATGGTGGTCGGTAGCGACAGCCCGGAATTGCATCGTGTGCGGCTGACGCTGGGCGAAGGCGCGCGGGCGGAGATGTTCACCGTCATCGCGGGAAGTGATTCCTGCCGGGTGGAAGTGGAAGTGACGCTCGCGAAGGGTGCGCATTTCGAATTCGGCGGGGTCACCATTGGCGGCGGGGAAGCGGTCCGTGAGTTCGTGACGCAGGTTGTCCATGCGGAGCCTGAGGCCACCTCCAACCAGACCGTCCGCAGCGTCCACTGGGGGCATGGCACCGGCAATTTCCTCGGTGAGATCAAGGTCTCGCGCGACGCGCAGCGCACCGACGCGGCGCAGGACTTCAAGGGCCTGCTGCTGGAGAAGGGCGCGAGCGCCAACGCCGTGCCGCAGCTGGAGATTTTCGCCGACGACGTGAAGTGCGCCCACGGTGCGACGGTCGGCCAGCTCGACGAGAGCGCCCGTTTCTACATGGCCGCACGCGGTCTCCCGCCGCAGGTGGCCAAGCGGTTGCTGGTGCAGGCCTTCATCGCGGACGCACTGATCGCAATCGGCGACGAGACCGAACAGCAGAGCCTGCTCGATGCCGCTCTCGACGCGCTGGGGGATGCGCCGGGAGAAACGGTGTGAGCGATACCGCCACCCTTTCGAGGCGTGCCGACTTTCCCGGCCTGCTGACCCGCGACGGGCAGCCGTGGCACTATCTCGACACCGCTGCGACGGCGCAGAAGCCGCAGGCGGTGATCGATGCCATGGCCCGCGCGCTGGGCCCGGATTACGCCACGGTTCACCGGGGGGTCTATGCCCGCTCGGCCGACATGACGCTCGCCTATGAAGCGGCGCGGCGGCGGGTGGCGCAGTTCATCGGCGCACAGTCCGAGACCGAGATCGTGTTCGTGCGCGGGGCGACCGAAGGGATCAACCTTGTCGCCAGCAGCTGGGGCGGGGCCAACCTCAAGCCGGGCGACCGCATCATGCTCAGCCAGCTCGAGCATCATTCGAACATCGTCCCCTGGCAGATGGTGGCCGGGCGCACCGGCGCTGAAATCGACGTCTGCCCGCTGACCGACGATGGCCGGATCGATCTCGACTGGCTGGAGGCGAACCTGACCGAACGGCACAGGATTGTGGCGCTGGCGCACGTCTCCAATGTCCTCGGTTCCGTGCTTGGCGTGAAGCGGGCGGCGAAGGCGGCCCATGCGGTCGGGGCCAAGCTCCTGCTCGACGGCTGCCAGAGCGCGCCGCGCATGCGGCTCGACATGGCCGAGCTCGATTGCGACTTCTTCGTCTTCTCCGGCCACAAGCTCTACGGCCCGACCGGGATCGGCGTGCTGTGGGCGCGCGAGGAACTGCTCGATGCTCTGCCGCCATACCAGGGTGGCGGCTCGATGATCGACAAGGTGACCTTCGAGAAGACCACTTACGCCCCGCCGCCGCAGCGGTTCGAGGCGGGGACGCCGATGATAACCGAGGCGATCGCGCTCCATGCCGCCATCGACTACGTCGAGCCGCTGGGAATGGAGCGGCTGTACGAGCACGAGAACTCCTTGGTCCGGCAGGCGCGCGAGGCGCTGGGGCAGATCAACTCGATTCGCCTGTTCGGCCCGGAATCGAGTGCGGGCATCCTCTCCTTCGCGATGGAAGGGGTGCATCCGCACGACCTCGGCACCATATTGGATGAAGAAAATGTCGCGATCAGGGCCGGCCATCACTGCGCCCAGCCCCTGATGGAGCATCTGGGCGTCCCCGCCACCGCGCGGGCCAGCTTCGGGCTCTACAGCGACGAAAGCGATATCGCCGCACTGCTGCGCGGGATCGAGAGGACCCAGAGGATCTTCGGATGAACGACGAAGCGAAGAAGGACTATGTCGCCGCCCCGGCTCCCGGCGAGCAGGTGCTGAGCGCGGACGAGGCAGCGACGCTGCCCAAGCCGCCGCGAGCGAAAGTCGAGGACGTTGTAGAAGAGACGCCGCACGAGAAGCTCGAGCGCAAGCGCGACTATCTCGAGGGTTTCCTGCAGAAAAAGCCCGATAACATCCCCGTCGGCGCGCCCGGCGGCGAGCTCAACGAAGCGGTGATTGCGGCGCTCAAGGAAATCTACGACCCGGAAATCCCGGTCAATATCTACGACCTTGGGCTGATCTACGGCGTGGAGGTCGACGAAGAGGGCGATGCGACCATCACCATGACGCTGACTACCCCGCATTGCCCGGTGGCCGAGACCATGCCCGGCGAAGTCGAGCTGCGCGCCTCCAGCGTCCCCGGCATTCGCGATGCCGAGGTGGTATTGGTGTGGGATCCGCCGTGGGGCCCGAACCTGATGAGCGACGAAGCGCGGCTTGAGCTGGGGATGCTGTGATGACCGAGACCAAGACCCGCCCCGCCCGGAAGGCCGCCGTCATACTCACGGATCGCGCCGAGGCTCGTGTTGCCGAGCTGATGGGCAAGGCGCCTGCCGATGCCATCGGCGTCAAGCTCTCGACCCCCCGGCGCGGCTGCTCCGGCCTCGCCTATTCGGTCGACCACGTCAGCGAAGAGGCGAAATTCGACGAGAAGATCGAAACGCCGGGCGGCACCTTCTACATCGACGGTGCCTCGGTGCTCTACCTCGTCGGTAGCACGATGGACTGGGTCGAGGACGATTTCACCGCCGGCTTCGTGTTCGAAAATCCCAATGCCAAGGGCGCCTGCGGCTGCGGCGAAAGCTTTATGGTTTAGGGCCTACTGCCCTCTCAGCGCTGCCACACAGGCCGCGCGGTCGACATCCAGCGCGTCGCTGGAACGGCGGGCGTCGACATAGGTCGCGGTCGGCTCGGCCCCCCGGCTCAGCGGGTAGAGATACACGTCGAGGACGCAGGCCTCGCCAATGAATTGCAGCTTGCGCGCATCGCCTTCGTAAACGTCGAGCCGTGCGGTGCCGAACTGACGCTGCAAATCCCGCGCATTGGCACCGATGACGCCTTCGAGCCCGGGTATCTGCATGACCTTGGGTGCCAGCGCGTCGCTGCCCTGCTGGACCTGCGGCGGCGCCGGGCGGGTCGGGGGCACCCCGATAGTCCCCATCCGCTGCGGCGGCATGCCGGCAGACGGTGCGCCGGTGCTGGCCACGCGGGTACCGCTCCCGCCGCAAGCGGCGAGCAGCAGGCAGGAACAGAGCAGAACGGATTTACGCATCGGAGGTGCGCTCCCTGCGCGAATGGACGAGATGGGTGGCGGCAGCGGCCCCCACTACCGGAGCCAGGAGGTTTGCGAAAGGCACAGCGAACAATGCGGCCACCACCCCGCCCAGCAGCAGGCGGGTCGTCGCGGGCAGCGGCGGCGCTTCGGTCGGGTCGGTGCGGTGGCGCAGCCAGGCCATGTCCTGCAATTCGCGGCCGAGCAGCACGGCATTGACGAGCCAGAACACGGCTACCGTGCCGATCCCGGTCAGCAGCAGCGCCAGCGCCACCGGCAAGGCCAGGAGGTTGTAGCCGATCGCGCGCCGCAGCCCTTTGAGGCTCTCGCCCAAGCTTTCGCGGAAGCTGAGGTCGCGGGCCAGCGCATGGGCGCCCGGATAATGCCGCCGTTCCACCGCCATGACGATCTCGTCGGCGAAGAACTGGATGACCGCGATGGCAAGAATGCGAAACAGCAGCCAGCCGCTGAGCAGCAGGATCGCGGCGGTGACCGCGGCCGTGACGCTCGGCCCGTAGTCGTCGGGCATCAGCGGGAGCAGCCAGGCGTTCGCCGCCCTGTCGACCAGCAACCACAGACCCGCGCCGAACACCGCAAAGATCGCCAGCGTCACCGCGATGCTCTTCGCCAGAACCCGCAGGATCGCGGGGTCGCCCAATTGCCCGGCGGCGCGGGCGAATGCGGTCGGCAGGCTCATCATCGGCGCGCAGGATTGGGTCCCCATCGCGCCCAAGTCAATCGCCGGAGAAGCGCAGCGGGCAATTGGGCTTGGCCTGTGCACGGCAAGCCGCTAGGCGCGCCGGAACCTTTCTCTCCCAACCCCCCATTACGGATTTCCCATGACCGAACCTCGCTACGACCTCATCGCCATCGGCAACGCGGTCGTCGATGTCATCGCCTCCTGCAGCGAGGAGCTGATCGTCGAACTCGAACTCAACCGCGGCGGCATGACGCTGATCGACGAGGCGCGGGCGGCCGAACTCTATGCCGCGATGCCCCCGGCGCGCGAGGTTTCCGGCGGCTCGGCGGCCAACACGCTGGCGGGCGCCTCGACCTTGGGCCTGCAATGCGCTTTCATCGGGCAGGTTGCCGACGACCAGTTGGGGCAGGTGTTCCGCCACGACATGCGGGCGACAGGGATCGATTTCGACACGCCGGCGCGGCAAGGCGAACCTGCGACCGGCCGGGTGCTGATCTTCGTGACGCCCGATGGCGAGCGGACCATGAACACCTTCCTCGGCGCGGGACAATATCTTCCCGCTGCCGCGCTCGACGAGCAGCTGATCGCCAGCGGCGCGATCCTCTACCTCGAAGGCTATCTCTGGGATCCTGAAGAACCGCGCAAGGCGATGCGCCGCGCCATCGAAGTCGCGCGTGCGGCCGGCCGAAAGATCGCTTTCACCGCCAGCGAAAGCTTCGTCATCGACCGCCACGGCGACGATTTCCGCGCCATGATCGAAGACGGGGTAATCGATATCCTGTTCGTCAACGAACACGAATTGGCGACGCTGACGGGTGAGAGCGACTTCGAAGCCGGCGTTGCCGCCGTCGCGGGCAAGGTGCCGGTCCTCATCGCCACCCGCAGCGAGAAGGGCGCCATTGCCATCGCCCATGGCGAGCGCGCCGAAGTCGCTGCCGAGCCTGTCGCAAAAGTGGTCGATACCACCGGGGCCGGTGACCAGTTCGCCGCCGGTTTCCTGTCGGGCTATGCCCGCGGCGCTGACCTGCAAAGCTGCCTCAAGCGCGGTGCAATTGCCGCCGCCGAAGTCATCAGCCACTACGGCCCGCGTCCCGAAGCCGACATGCAGGCGCTGATGGCGGAGAAGCTCGGGTAGAGCCTCGCCGCAAAAGGGATTCAAATCAAGGCTTTACAACTGGTGTTTGACACGAGCAATCTGTTATGATTCAAGGGCTTGTGTGAGGTCTGCCCTATGACAGTTTGTGTTGCCGTCAAGGTTCACGATTGCATCGTGTTCGCTGCCGACAGCGCTTCGTCTTTGATTGACGGAGCGACTAATGACGGCCGGCCATTGATTGCAAATGTCTATGCGCATGGGAATAAGGTGTTCAATCTGCGCAAGGGTTTGCCGATAGCCGCAATGACATGCGGAATGGGCAACATTGGACCTATATCAATCAGCACGCTCGCGAAGGATCTTCGAGAGCTATTCTGTTCCACTGACTCTGAGTGGCAAGTCGATCCACAAAACTACACTATTGAAGAGGTTGCGCAAAAGTCTCGGCGTTTCTTTTTTGATGAGCATTATCAATTACTTGATCCAAAACCCAGCAATCCTCACGAGTTCCAATTCTGGATAGCTGGTAATGGTTCAGGCCAGACTCATGGTGAGATTTGGCGAATTAAAATTGTTAGTGGGAACTGTGAGGAGCCCGAATGCCTTGCCTCTGAAGGCGAGTTTGACATCCTGTATGATGGCCAGCCAGAAGCGATCAATCGGCTGGTAAACGGCTACAGCCAATTTCTACCCCAAGCTCTGTTGGATATCGGGCTTAAGGAAGAAAACCTTGATTCAGTTCTGGCTCATATTGAGTCGTCCACGTACGCTCCCCTGATCTCACCAGCGATGCCTGTTCAGGATGCAATTGCATTGGCTGATTACCTTGTCGAAACAACCAAGGGATATGTTCGTTTTTTGCCGGGTGCCGACACCGTTGGGGGAGACACTGATATATGCGTCGTGACGAAGCACGAGGGCTTCAAATGGGTGCGCAGAAAGCACTATTTTGATACACGATTGAATCCGCAGGAGGATAACCATGGCTAAAAAGGCTCAAAGCAATTCGCCAAAACCGCGAGTTGTGTTCGATCCGAAAATGCCTCGGTACGAGTATCGTGATTCTGGAGGCTTCTCCCTGTCAGTTGATCGGAAAAGGTCGACCAAGACCGAATTGCCCTCAGATACATTGTCGCATCTGACAGCAAATTAACTTCGTTCCCGCTCCACCTCGCGCCAGCCGATGTCGCGGCGGCAGAAACCGCTCGGGAAATCGATCGCATCCACCGCCGCGTAGGCTTTGCGCTGCGCCTCGGTGACGCTCGGGGCCATGGCGGTGACGTTGAGCACGCGGCCGCCGCTGGCGACGAGCTGGCCGTCCTTTGTGGCGGTGCCGGCGTGGAAGATCTTCGCGCCACTCGCTTCGGCCGAGCCGAGATCGATCGAACCGCCCTTCTCCGGCGTGCCGGGATAGCCCCTGGCGGCCATCACCACGGTCAGAGCGGTTTCGGGGACCATCTTCGCCTCGCCGAACTCGGTCAGCCGCCCCTCGGCGCAGGCCAGCAGCAGCGCGGCGAGATCCCCGTCCAGCCGCATCATCAGCACCTGGCATTCGGGATCGCCGAAGCGGGCGTTGTACTCGATCAGCTTGGGGCCGGCGTCGGTCAGCATCAGCCCGGCATAAAGCACCCCGACATAGGGCATGCCCTCGGCGCGCAGGGTGGCGACAGTCGGTTCGACGATCTCGCGCATCACCTGATCCTGCAAGGCTTCGGTCAGCACCGGGGCGGGGGAATAGGCGCCCATGCCGCCGGTGTTGGGGCCGATGTCTCCGTCACCGACGCGCTTGTGATCCTGTGCCGTACCGAAGGGGATGACAGTCGTGCCGTCGGTCAGCGCGAAGAAGCTTGCCTCCTCGCCCGCCATGAATTCCTCGATCACCACTTCAGCGCCGGCGTCTCCGAACTGGCTTTGGATCTTTCCGGCGAACATGTCGGCCAGCGCCGCTTCGGCCTCTTCGCGGGTTTCGGCGATAACCACGCCCTTGCCCGCTGCAAGCCCGTCGGCCTTGAGGACATAGGGCGCGGTGAAGCGGCCCAGTGCTTCGGTCGCCTGTTCCAGCGAAGCGGTGCGGACATAGCCTGCGGTCGGGATCCCGGCCCGCTCGCACAGGTCCTTGGTGAAGCCCTTGCTCCCTTCGAGCTGCGCCGGAGCCTTGTCCGGCCCGAACACGGCGAAGCCCGCGCCGCGCAGTGCATCTCCGAGCCCGTCGACCAGCGGCGCCTCTGGTCCGACGACGACGAGGCCGATGGCCTTGTCCCGGCAGAAGGCGATCACCGCCGCATGGTCCGCCACATCGAGCGCGACCAGTTCGGCCTCCTCGGCAATGCCGGGATTGCCGGGGGCGGCGTAGAGTTTCGCGACGCTCGGGGATTGCGCCAGCTTCCAGGCCAGCGCATGTTCGCGCCCGCCTGCGCCGATCAGAAGGATGTTCATGCCAAGCCCCTACGAAGATGACGAATACGACAGTGCTGGCGGGCTGGTAGCGCGGGAACGGGCAGGCGACAACGCCGAGCCGCTCACTGTCAGCGCCCTGTCCGCCCTGCTCAAGCGCACGGTCGAGGATCGCTTCGGTTACGTCCGGCTGCGCGGCGAGTTGTCGGGAGTGAAACGTGCGGCGAGCGGACACCTGTACTGCGCGCTCAAGGACGACAAGGCCGTGCTCGACGGCGTGATGTGGAAGGGCACCACGGGCCGCCTCGCCTTCGTGCCGGAGGACGGGCTGGAAGTCGTCGCCACCGGCAAGCTCACCACCTTTCCCGGGCGTTCGAAATACCAGATCGTGATCGAAAGCCTCGAACTGGCGGGCGAGGGGGCCTTGCTGGCGCTGCTCGAGAAGACCCGCCAGCGGCTCGAGGCAGAGGGGCTGTTCGCCCAGAGCCGCAAGCGGGCGCTGCCGTTCCTGCCTAGGGTGATCGGCGTTGTGACATCGCCGACCGGTGCAGTGATTCGCGACATCCTGCACCGGCTGGCCGACCGCTTTCCCAGCCACGTTCTGGTGTGGCCGGTGCTTGTGCAGGGGCATGGCGCGGCAGAGCAGGTGGCGCAGGCGGTGCGCGGCTTCGGCGCGATTCCCCCAGGCGGGCCTGTCCCGCGCCCTGACCTGCTGATCGTAGCCCGCGGGGGCGGGTCGATCGAGGATTTGTGGAGCTTCAACGAGGAAGTCGTCGTCCGTGCCATCGCCGAATCGCCGATCCCGGTGATCAGCGCGGTCGGGCATGAGACCGATACCACGCTTGCCGATTATGCCGCCGACCGCCGCGCCCCGACGCCCACCGCAGCCGCTGAAATGGCGGTGCCGGTGCGGGGCGAACTGGCTGCGACGCTGAGCGATTTCGCCGCCCGGCAGCAACGCGGTGTGCTCCGCCCGCTGTCGCTGGGCCGCGAGCGGCTGGCCGCCCGGGCCGAACGCCTGCCGAAGATCGAGGCGCTGCTGCAACCCCAGGCCCAGAAGCTCGACGAGCAGGCCGAAAGGCTGCGTCAGGGCCTGAGTGCCAGGGCGGGTGCGGGCCGCGAGGCGCTGGCGAAGCAACGCCTGTCGCCGCAGATGCTGGAACGGGGGCTGCGCGACGGGAGCCGGGCGCTGGCACAGGTCCGGCTCGCTCCGTCGCTGGTCGAGCAGCGCCTCCGGCAAGCCTCGGAGCGGCTCGCCGCGCTGGGGCGCGTGCACGCCTCGCTCGACCCCAAGGCCCCGCTGCAGCGCGGCTACGCACTGGTGCATGATGCGTCGGGCGCGTTGGTGCGGAGCAAGGCTGCGGCGGGCAAGGAGCCGCAACTGTCGGTCGAATTTGCCGATGGCGCCTTGGCCGTCGTCCCGGTCGGCGGGCCGCCGCCGAAGCCGGTGCGCAAATCTACTCCCCGGCCCTCGCCAGGCGCGCAGGAAGATTTGTTCGGTTAATCGGCGCCTGCTAGAGTGCTGCCTATGTTGATGTCATCCCGCACCCAGCCTGCCCGCCTCGAATATGGCCCCAACGGTTTCCGCGTGCTGCGCACCGGCCGCTTCGTCCTGTGCGCCGTCACCGAGGCGGAAATCCCGCTCGAGGACCTGCGCTACTGGAGCGTCGAGCACCAGGAAGCCTACGCCTCGGCAGAAATCGCGACCCGCCGCCTGACCGGGCAGGGGTAATGCCGGTCGTTCGCGGCATCCTCACGGCCGTGCTGGGGACCGCCGTTCTTGCCGCAACGGCCTTTGCCGGCGCGAACTCTGCCGCTACAGCCGCCGAAGCCCCCGCGGCATCCTTCGCCTACGAGGGTGCGCTGGAACAGGGCGGCTGGATCAGGGGCAAGGCGCCGCCACGCACGGTTCGTCTCCGGATGGGCAATTATCCCCTGACCCTCGATCCCCAAGGCCGCTTCTTCGCCGCATTCGACCGTGACTCGGCACCGTCGACCAATCTTGTCGCGACCCTTGCCGACGGTAGCCTGCTGACGGTGCCGCTCGCCGTGGCACGGCGCAACTGGCAGATCGAGCATGTGGACGTGGCGCGCAAGCCGGGAGGTGCGAGCGAGAGCTTCCTTGCCCGCCGCCAGCCCGAACTAGCGCGAATCGAAGCGGCGCGCGCGGCCGGATCCGACAGCGGGGGCTGGGCCCAGCGTTTCATCTGGCCCGTCAAGGGGCGCATTTCGGGCCGGTTCGGCTCCCAGCGTATCTATCGCGGGGAGCCTGCCGCGTACCATTCCGGCCTCGATATCGCCACCGGGGCCAGCGGCACGCCTTTCGTCGCCCCCGCCGACGGCGTGGTCACCCTGGCCGCGACCACCCCATTCTCGCTTGAAGGCTACCTGCTGATCATCGATCATGGCAACGGGCTCAACAGCGCGTTCCTGCACTGTTCGGACATCGTCGTGCGCGAAGGGGAGCGGGTGCGGCAGGGCCAGCATATCGGCAATATCGGCGCGACCGGGCGGGCGACCGGGCCGCATCTGCACTGGAGCATGAAGTGGCGCGATGCGCGGCTCGACCCGCTGCTGTTCACCGGCCCGATGGATTGAGTTTCCCGACCGCATGAACCGCCGTCGCTTGCTGCTGTTTCCCGTGGCCCTCGTGCTCGCGCTCGGTACCTGTGTGCGCAGTCCCGAGCCGGCCAAGGTCCTCGATGCGCCGGTCGTGGTGCGTCCGATGGAGGGCTTGCCGCCGACCGTCGGACCCTTCCGGGTCACGGGCGCATGGACCTTGCAGAGCCGGAACAGTCATTTCGGCGGGTATTCGGCGCTGGTCGCACGGCGTGGGGGGACCATGCTGGCCGCCAGCGATCGAGGCGCGGGGATGACTTTCCGCATCGGGCGCGACGGGCCGGAGGACTTGCGCCTGTTCCCGCTGGCTGACCCGCATTACGACCCGGACAAATATTCGCTCGATATCGAATCGATGACCGCCGATCCTGCCGGGGGACAGGTCTGGCTGGCCTTCGAGGCAATCAACATGATCGAGCGGCGCGAGCCGGGGCTGGATGGTCCGGTGCGGGTCAGGCCGCAGGCGATGGCGGACTGGGGCGGCAATAGCGGGCCCGAGGCGATGATTCGGCTCGCGGACGGCCGCTTCATCGTTGTCCGCGAGGGCCGCCAGGGCTGGTTCTCCGCCACCCATCCCGCCTTGCTGTGGAACGGCGATCCGGTGCGGGGCGGCAAGCCCGCGGCGTTCGGACTGCAACTGGCGGACCGGTTCCGCCCGACCGACATGACCTTGCTGCCCGATGGGCGGGTGCTGTTGCTGGCGCGCCGGCTGGTCCTGGACTGGCCGGTGTTCGAGGCCGCGCTGCTGGTCGCCGATCCGCAGGAGATAAGAGCCGGGAAAGCGTGGCAGGCGCGCGAACTGGCGAGGTTTGCGGCCCCCTTTCCGACCGACAATTTCGAAGGCCTCGCGGTCGATCCCGGCCGTCGCTATCCGGTCACGATCAGCCTGATTTCCGACGACAACGGGGCGGAGCTCCAGCGCACCCTGCTGCTGCGCCTGCAATGGGACGGCCGCATCCCGCGCTAGACACAGCAAAGGGCGCGCAGGTTGCCCCGCGCGCCCTTTCGCATAGTCCGGCCAAATGGCTTAGGCGGCGTCCGCCGTCTTCAGCGCTTTCTTGATCTCGCGCTTCACCTTCAGCGCATTGGCCGAAAGCTTCTCGTCCTTGGTCTTGAGCAGCCAGTTGTCGAGCCCGCCATTGTGCTCGACCGAGCGCAGGCCATGGGTCGAGACGCGGAACTTGAAACCGCGGTCGAGCTTCTCGCTCAGCAGCGTGACGTTCTGCAGGTTGGGCAGGAACACGCGCTTGGTCTTGTTGTTGGCGTGGCTCACATTGTGGCCCGTCTGGCGGCCCTTGCCGGTCAGTTCGCAGATGCGCGACATGGTTCGTCTCTTCTCAAAAAATTGTCGGTCGATGCCGGGAAAGGCGCGCGCATAGCGGCGGAGGGGCGAATCGTCAACAACCGACTGGACCGGCACCGCATGCTGGCCTAGCGCAGCGGCATGACCCGCTGGCCGCTCCCCGAACCCATGCGCCTGGCGCTGGAGCAGGCGCGGCAGGCGGAGGCCGCGGGCGAAGTGCCGATCGGTGCAGTGATCGTCAAGGGCGACGAGGTCATCGCCATGGCGCACAACTCGCCGCGCACCGATAACGATCCCACCGCCCATGCCGAGATTGCCGCGATTCGCGCGGCGGCCAGGGCGCTGGGTCAGGAACGGCTCGACGAATGCGACCTGTGGGTGACGCTGGAGCCTTGCGCCATGTGCGCCGGCGCCATCAGCCACGCGCGCATCGCCCGCCTCTATTACGCTGCCACCGACCCGAAGGGCGGCGCTGTCGAGCACGGCGCGAGGGTGTTCGAGCAGGAGCAATGTCTGCACGCGCCGGAGGTCTATTCAGGCATGGGGGCGGAGGATGCGGCGGGCCTGTTGCGCGGATTTTTCGCAAGCCGCCGCTAGAGCCCCCGCCAGATCCTTGCTCTCACATTGTCGCCCGCACCAAGCTGGCCCTTCTTGCAGCGCGCCGGGAGCCAGTCCTTGCCGTAGCAGAGCCGGACTTCCTCCAGCCAGCCACGCGAATTGAGCTTCACCCCGACGCGATCAGGCTCCCAGTCAGGGTTGGCGAGCTGGAAGGCGGCGCGAATGCGGCCTGCAGTGAGGTTTTCCTCGCGGCTCATCCGGTCGTAGTCGGGATGGCGGATACTGCTCCAGACCATGCGAGTGACCTTGAAATAGGTCTCCGGGCGGCTTGTCATGCAGGCGCCGTGCTTGCGCCACTGATGCGCCATCAGCCGGGCCGAGGGCATCATGCACAGGTTCCTCTTCGCCTCCGGCACGCTCACCCGCCGCGCGACGGGGCAGTATTGCGGCCAGCTGCTGCGCCCCTCGGGCCACAGACCGTGCACGATCATGCCGAAGCGCCCGCTACGGCCGGAGCACTGCTCGCGGTGCTGCGGCGAGGACTGCCGCGTGCGGCAGAACTCGGGCGACCAGCTCATGGCGAAGGTATAGCCCGTGACGGGCAGCCGGCGGGTTGGGCCATCCTGCTTGGTTTCGGGGATCGACAGCTTCTGGGGCACGCGGCACTGGTAGGATTGTGCCTTCGCCGGGACCGCGAAGAACATGGCCGTGAGAAATGCGAGGACAATCCTCACAGCGGCGTGAAATCCAGCCCGATATCGGCGGCAGGGGCACTTTGGGTAAGCCGGCCGACCGAGATGTAATCCACCCCGGTGGCCGCCTTGGCCTTGATGGTCCGGAGGTTGATCCCGCCGCTGGCCTCGGTCGGCACACGCCCTGCGACGATGCCCACGGCTTCGCGCAGCTCGTCCGGCTCCATGTTGTCGAGCAGCAGCCGGGTCGCGCCTGCCGCAAGGGCCGGTTCGATCTGGTCGAGCCGGTCGACCTCGCAGATGATCTCCTCGACCCCTGCCTCGACTGCACGGCGCACGGCTTCGCCGACCGACCCGGCGACGAGGACGTGGTTGTCCTTGATCATCGCCGCATCCCACAGCCCCATGCGGTGATTGGCCGCGCCGCCCATGCGGGTCGCGTATTTTTCCAGGAGGCGCAGGCCGGGGATGGTCTTGCGGGTGTCGAGCAGGGTGCAGGCGGGATTGTCCATTGCCGTCACATATTCGCGCGCCATGGTGGCGATGCCGCTGAGGTGTTGCACGGTATTGAGCGCGCTGCGCTCTGCCGTCAGCATCGCGCGGGCATTGCCCGACAGGCGCATCAGGTCGGTCCCGGCGGGAACCTCGGCGCCTTCCTCGGCGAGGATGTCGATCTCCATCGCCGGTTCGAGCGCGCGAAAGAAGGCGGCCGCGATGGGCAAACCGGCGACGACAATCGCATCGCGGCTGTCCATCACCCCGGCAAAGAGGGCATCGGCGGGAATGACGCTTTCCGAGGTGACGTCGCGCCCGCCATCCGGCAGCCCTTCTCCCAGGTCCTCGGCCAGAGTGTCGCGGACGAAACGGGCGAGGTCGAAGCCGGGCAGGTTGAATTCTCTCATGGCTGCGGTCCTGCGCGATTTTGCCTTCGCTCTCAAGGGGCAGGAACAACAGGCGCGCGCGGCGGGTTCATCACGAAAGATCAATCCCGCATGAAGGCCCCCATGATAACCACGACCAATCCCGCCACCGGCGAAACCCTCGCCCAGTATGCCGAGCTTTCGGATCAGGAGATCGAGGCGAAGCTGGCGCTGTCGGCCAAGGCCTTTGCCGACTGGCGGCTTTCCCCGCTCGAAGATCGGTGTGCGGTGCTGGACCGGCTGGCCGATGCCTATGACGCCAATGCCGATGCGCTGGCGCGCCAGGCGACGCTGGAGATGGGCAAGACCATCGGCAGTGCGAAGGCGGAAGTGGCGAAGTGCGCCCAGTTGTTCCGCCACCTTGCCAAGGCCGGGCCGGCCATGCTCGAACCCTTGCACTGGGACCTTGGCGACGACGGCACTGCGGAAGGCCACTGGTTGCCGCAGGGTACCGTGCTGGCGATCATGCCGTGGAACTTTCCCTACTGGCAGGTCGCGCGCTTCCTCGGCCCGGCGATCATGGCTGGCAATACCGGCCTGCTGAAGCATGCCAGCATCGTGCAGGGCAGCGCTGCGCTGATCGAGGATATGATGGAACTGGCCGGTGCGCCTCGAGGGCTGTTCCAGAACCTTGCGATCGGATCAGGCGCGGTCGACGGCATCCTTGCCGACCACCGTGTCGTGGCTGCGACCCTCACAGGCAGCGAAGGCGCGGGCGCGGCGGTGGCTGCTTCCGCCGGCAAGCATCTCAAGAAAGTCGTGCTCGAGCTCGGCGGGTCGGACCCCTTCATCGTGATGCCCTCGGCCGATCTGGACAAGGCAGTGGAACAGGCGGTGCAGGCCCGGATCCAGAACACTGGCCAATCGTGCATCTGCGGCAAGCGGTTGATCGTCCACGCGGAGATTTATGACGATTTCAGGGACCGCTTCTTTGCTGCGATGGAGGCGGTGGTTGCCGGAGATCCGTTCGACGAGGCGAGCGACATGGGCCCGCTGTCGAGCATGACACAGCTCGAAACCGTGGTGGAACAGCTGGCGCAGGCCGAGCGCGACGGTGCGACGCTCGAGTTCGGGGCAAACCGACCGGATGGCCCCGGCGCCTACATCACGGCAGGGGTACTGACCGGCGTGCAGCCCGGCAGCAAGACCGCCCAGGACGAGATCTTCGGGCCCATCGCCCAGCTTTACCGCGCGGAGGATGCAGGCCACGCCA
The DNA here is from genome assembly GCF_045291475.1 of Parerythrobacter aurantius. Classification (NCBI taxonomy): domain Bacteria; kingdom Pseudomonadati; phylum Pseudomonadota; class Alphaproteobacteria; order Sphingomonadales; family Erythrobacteraceae; genus Parerythrobacter; species Parerythrobacter aurantius. The sequence goes on along the minus strand of NZ_CP147985.1, from coordinate 1,175,122 downwards.
TAGCGATCGCAAACGCCATTCCTTTTGGCCTCGGATCATCGGTCTGGACCGAGGATCCGGAAGAACAGCGGCTGTTCGTCCGCGACATCGAAGCGGGCATGACGGCGATCAACCGGATGCTCGCGTCCGACCCGCGCGCTCCTTTCGGCGGGATCAAGCGGTCCGGCCATGGGCGCGAACTATCCGAACTCGGCCTGCACGAGTTTATGAACCTGAAAACGGTGTTCCGCCCGGCCTGACGACCGAACGGTCCCGGCGCGCGCGGCTCAGTGCACGAAGCGCGCGACCACGTCGCGGTAGCTGCGGGAAACCTTCACCTCCTGACCGCTTTCCAGCACCAGGAAGCATTCGCCATTGGTGTGCGGCTTGACCTGCCGGACCAGGTCGAGGTTGACGATCCAACTGCGATGCACGCGCTGGAACACGCGCGGGTCCAGCCGTCGTTCGAGGTCTTTCATCGTCTCGCGCAGGATCAGCGAGTTCTCGGCGGTATAGATGCACATGTAATCACCCGCGGCCTCGATCCGCTCGATCGTGTCGACTTCGACCCGGAAGATCTGGCCGCGATCCTTGACGTTGATGAGTTTTTCGAAGCGCTCGCCGCTCTCTTCGGAACTGTCCGCCAGCTCTTCCGCCACTTCGGGGGCTACCTCGGTCAGCACGTTCATCAGCTTGCCGGCCTCTTCGGCGCTGCGCTTTTCCGCCAGCCGCTGCCGGACCCGTTCGATGGTGTCGGCCAGCGCCGCCTCGTCGACCGGCTTCATCAGGTAATGCAGCGCATTGGCCTCGAAAGCACGGATCGCATGTTCCTGGTAGGCGGTGACGAACACGAACAGCGGCGGGTCGATTTCCATCACGCCCTTGACGACGCTGAAGCCGTCGAAGCCGGGCATCTGGATGTCGAGGAAGACGAGGTCGGGCTTCTCGGTCTTGATCTTGCGAATGGCCTCGCGCCCGTTGGAGCAGGTGCCGATGATTTCCACGTCCTCGAACGGAGCGAGCCGCAGTTCGAGGCCCTGGATAGCGAGTTTCTCGTCATCGACGAGGATGGTGCGAATGGTCATTGGTCAGCTTCCGGTAGCGCGATGCGCGTCGAGCGATTCCACGTTGGAGGCGGGGGCAGGGGCGGCGGGGGATGCAGGCCCGGCAAGTGGCGCCTCTTTCGCGGACTCATGGGGGATTTCGATCACGACGGTGAAGCCGCCGTCATCGGGAGTGCGTATTTCGAACAGGTGGTCATCTCCATAGGCCTGCGCAAGCCTGTCGCGGATATTGGCAAGGCCCACTCCGGTAGATACGGGTTTGCCGGCCAGCGCGAGCGGCAGGCTGGCGCGCGTTTCGGGCCTTTGCAATCCCGGTCCGGTGTCCGACACGGTGATGCGAAGCCTCGGTCCGACAAGCTGCGCCGAAAGGGTGATGCGCGCGCCTTCTTCCTGCGGCGAGACGGCATATTTGATCGCGTTCTCGACCAGCGGTTGCAGCAAGAGCGACGGCAGGACGGCGCTGGCGGCGGCCGGCGCAATGTCGAATTCCGTGCGCAGCCGCTCCTCGAACCGCATCCGTTCGATGTCGAGATAGAGCTTCAGCGTTTCGACTTCCTGGGCGACCGTGACCTTGCCGCCTGGTTCGCTGATGAGCGTATGGCGAAGGAAACCGGACAGCCGTGTCAGCATGGCGTTGGCCGGCTCGGTCTGTTTCAGGAGCACCAGCGTGCTGATCGAATTGAGCGTATTGAACAGGAAATGCGGGTTGAGCTGGTAACGCAGCATCGCCAACTGGGCGCTCGTCGCCTGCGCCTCGAGCCGGAGGAGGCGGTCGTTCTGTTCCTCCACCTGCAGGAAGAAGTTGATGGCGTAGTAGAGGCCGGTCCAGGCACCCAGCAGCGAGAAATCGAAGAACAGGTAGATCAGCACCAGCTGGGTGAGCGTGGTCTCGCGGTCGGAGAAGTAAAGGCCGACCACCCACGCCTCGACCAGCGCGAAGGCCGCCACCGCCACTGCCAGCGCCACGGCGGTCACACCCCATGTCACCAGCGGCGACCGGTTGATGACGCGGCGATACACCAGCGACAGCAGCGTGCTGATGGAAAAGCCGGTGACCCCGACGATCAGCATGAGGATGATGTAGGATGCGCTCTGCCCGTTGGAGATGCCCTGGATCGAACGCAGCACCACCGCGCCGGTCCAGCCCGCGAATTGCAGGTTCCAGAACGCCCGGTTCTTGTTTTCGAAAAACGGCGTGGGGCGGAAAGGCAGGACAGCCATGGTGCGGGTCTTAGCGAATTTGCTCGATTGCGTCAGATTTTTTGCATGATCGGGGACTGAGCTGATACGGTGACTGCAGGAGAGAACGCCATGAACGCACCACATCACCCCGGGCAGGAAAGCGCGCAGGAGCGGGCAAGGTTCCGCGAGATGAAGCAGGGTACGGCCGAGGACTGGGCCATCATCGGTCATGAATATCGCGAATTCTCGAAGGGGCTGGCCGACCGCGTGCTCGACCATCTTCGATTGCTCGATGGCGATTTCGGCGGATTCCCGGTCGACCGGCTCGAGCATTCGCTGCAGACCGCGACCCGCGCCTGGCGCGATGGGCGGGACGAGCCCTATGTGGTGATGGCCCTGCTGCACGACATCGGCGACACGCTCGGCAGCTACAACCACCCCGAAGTGGCCGCTTCGATCATTAAGCCTTTCGTGTCGGAAGAACTCCACTGGATCTGCCAGAACCACGGCGCGTTCCAGGGATATTACTATTTCCACCACCTCGGCATGGATCGCAACATCCGCGACCGGTTCGAGGACCACCCCCACTACGCCGCCTGCGCTGAATTCTGCGAGAAGTACGACCAGGCCGCCTTCGATCCGGACTACCGGTCGGAGCCGCTGGAATTCTTCGAGCCGATGGTGCGCCGGGTGTTCGAGCGGCCGATCAATTCCATGTATGCCAAGGCCGTCGAACAAACGGCCTGAACCCTAGCCCTCGGGCGCGATCTCGCGCCTGAAATGAGCGCGCCAGTCGGCGCGGCCTGCGGCTGCGAGCTGCGCTTCGACCAGCGGAATTTCCGCCGCCATGGCGTCGGCTCGCTCGTCCCACCCGTCATGGGTGCGTTTGCGCAGGATGCCGCCGCTGTAATCGGGGCCCCAGGTGTTCATGAAGCGCAGGGCTGCGGCCGGTTCGTATCCCGCGTTGGCCAGGAGCCACGGTGCCAGCCGGTCGGCTTCGCGCTCGGTCAGGCGGATATCCTTCTGCTTGCGGCCGCGCGCGTCGAGCCAGGCGCGATGCCGCAGCACATTGTGCGCCAGTTCATGCGCCATGACCGCCGCCAGCAGTTCATCTTCCCAGCCGAAGCCGGGGAATTTTTCGCCGATCACCACCCGGGTGCCGTCGGCAACGGCGCGCTGGCCCAGCTCGCCGACTTCCCAGCGCGTAGCACAGGCAGATACGCCCTTGAGGGTGACGGACCCGCGCCCGGCAATTTGCAACGCGATCTGGCCACTGTCGCGCAGGGACTGCTCCATTATTTCGTTGATCGTGACCAGCCGCGCCCAGCGCCGTCGGTCCTCGTTGGGAATCGCTGCAACTTGCGTTGCGGAGACCGCTTCGATCGTCTGGTCCGGCGCGATGCCGGCCTTTGCCGCAGGCGAGCCCGGCACGATCGACTGCACCCCGATATCCCCGCCAAGCCCCAGCTGTGCGCGCAATTCGTCGCGATTCCCGTAGGCGGCAAGATCGTGCAGCAACAGCCCGGTCGCAGGCGCCAGCGTATCGCAGAATGCGGCATTGCCGGTTGCAAGGGCGTATCCGATCCGCGCCACGCGGGCATCCTTGGCCCGTAGCTCGGCAAACCCTTCGGGTAGGCTTGCCGGGCCCGCGGTGGCGGGCAGGGCAAAGGCCGCAAAAGGCAGAGAAAAGGCGGCGGTGAGGACCGCGCGCCGGCGGGACGTCATTTCCCGGCGCCCCCGCTTCCGCCCGCAGCGATCGCTTCAGCCAGCGTTTCGGCCGGCAGGGCGCCTTCCATGGCCTTGCCGCCGGCAATCCAGCTCGGGGTGCCGCTGAAGCCGAGCTCCTCGGCGAACTGGGTATTGCGCCCGAGCTCATAGGCAATCTGCGGATCGGCCGCGTCGGCCTTCAATCGTTCGAAATCGAGGCCTGCCTTGCGCGCAGCCGCGGCAATGCCGGCTTCGGTCGTGTCGCCGCCTTCGAACAGCGCCTGGTGGAAGGCCCCGTACTTGCCCTGGCGGGTGGCGGCGAGCGCGAGGCTTGCGACCACTTCGCTGCCGTCGAAGATCGGCCATTCCCGGATGATCACCTTGAGCTCCGGATCGGCGGCGATCAGTTTCTGCACCTCGCCCGCGCTGGCGCGGCAATAGCCGCAGTTGTAATCGGTGAACTTGACCAGCGTATGCTTGCCCTCAGGGTTGCCGAGCACGGCCCCCTTGAACGGAGTATAGAGATCCTGTCCCGCACGGGCGAGCTTCTCCTGCGCCTGGCGGCTCTGCAGCTCGGCTGCGACCTTGGGCAGGATTTCCGGGTTGGCGAGGAGGTAGCGTTCGACCTGCCGGTCGCCGAGGCCGGTGAAGCTGAAGGCCGCAGCACCGGCGAAACCGGCGGCAAGGGCGAGGACTATGGTCAGGACATGGCGCTGCATGGCCGACAGGGCTAGCGCCGCTCGCGCTCGGCTTCAAGCTCGGCCTGCGCCTGCAGCCGGATGTCCTGCGCCCGCAGCCAGTCGGGCGAACCTTCGGGCAGCCCGGCTTCGGCCACCTGCGCGCTGCCGAGGGCGAGCAGCCACTGGCGCTGCATGACCTGCTGCTCGGCAGTCGCCAGCCGCGCCCGAGCCATGTCGCCGCGCGCTGCGTAGACCACGCCCAGCTGGTACCAGGCGAACGGCATCCAGCGATCGCGCGCGACGGCGGCGCGCAGCACCTTTTCCGCCTCGGCGTAATTGGCCTGGTCCTCCGTCGCGATCAGCGCGTGGCCGAACAGAGTGGCTATCAGCGGATGGTTGCCCGTCGCCTGCGTCGCCTGCCGCAGGGCCGGTATCGCCTCTTGCGCCCGCCCCGATTCCAGCAGCACCTGGCCCTTGAGCTCGAGGAAGTAGGGATCGTCCGGGGCTGCGGCGAGCAGTGCGTCGACTTCTTCGAGGGCGCGCTCCACCTGCGCATCGCGATGGTAGGCGTAGGCCCGGGCGTACCGCGCCGGGATATCCTGGCGGGAGCGCGGATAGGCACGAAGCACGAAGGCCGGTTCGGCAAGATAGCCGTACAGCTTCGCCTTGATCCGCTCGAACCGGGCCTGAAGCTGTGCGTCGCCGGGCTTGTCCCACGCCGGATCGATCTCGTAGACTTCGCGCAGCCGCGTGATGCGGTCCCCCGAAAGCGGATGCGTGCGGTAGTATTGCGCCTCGTCGGCCTGGCTGCGGCCGTAGCGGAATTCCTGGTTAAGCAGCTTGCCGAAGAAATCGAGCGAACCACGCCCGGAAATGCCCGCCTTCGACAGATAGTCCGCACCGGCGGCGTCGGCGGAACTTTCCTGCGCGCGGCTGAAGGAAAGGAACTTCCCCAGTGCCGCCTGCTGCCCGGCCATCAGTGCGGCCATGCCGGCATCACCGGCGCCCGCTGCCATGGCGGCGACCCCGAGCAACAGCGAGAGGATGGTGATGTTGGTGGCCGCGCGATAGCTGTCGGCGCTACGAATGACATGGCCGCCGGTAATGTGGCCGAGCTCGTGGGCAATCACGCCCTGCACCTCGTTGGCCGTGTCCGCGGCGTTGATCAGGCCGGCATTGAGGTAAACCACCTGCCCACCCGCCACGAAGGCGTTGATCGACTGGTCGTTGACCAGCACCACGTCCACATTGCCAGGCTGCAGCCCGGCCGCCTGCACCAGCGGGGCCGACATCTCCTGCAGGACCGCCTCGGTCTCCGCGTCGCGGAGAATCGACTGTGCCATGACCGGCTGCGCGGCAAAGGCCAGTGCAGTGAAAGCGGCGAGGCAGCGGGCAAGCAGGCGCATCACCCGTGCCTAGCGCCGCAGCGCCTGAATGTCCCCTGAAGAATCCGCCGGCGAAGGGCGGGCCGAAGACGCCGTGGTTCGCGCCAGGAAGTCGAACACCGCCTTCTTCACGGTTCCCTCGCCCTCGAAAGGCCGCGACATGGCGAGGAGGATGCCGACATGGCTCATGCCCGGGACGACGACCGCTTCCGCTGGCGATCCGGCTGCTGTCATCGCCCGCGCCAGCGCCTTGCTGTTGCGGGGCCGGACGGTGGTGTCGTCGCTGCCCGTCAGCAGCAGCAAGGCCGGCGCGCCGGCCCTGGCGAAATTGACCGGCTGGGTCGCCTCGAGCGAAGGTGCATTGCCGAAAGCGGCAATCGTGCCGGGGCTGTCGAGGGGAAGGAAATCGTAGGGCCCGGCCAGCCCGATGGCACCGCGAATCCGGTCGTGCGTCACGCCCGCCTGCTCCAGCCAGCGTGGGTCGAGCGCCAGCATCACCGCGTTGTACCCGCCAGCCGAATGGCCCATCAGCACGATGCGGCGCGGGTCGCCGCCATGCCTCGCGATGTTGTCGACGACCCAGCGCACCGCCGCCGCACCGTCTTGCAGCATGGCCGGGTATTCGCCGCCCGGCACCAGGCGGTAGCCGGCGGACACGCCGACGAAGCCGCGCGCTGCGAGGTTGCGGGCGACAAACGCATATTCGCTCGCCCGGCCGTGCGACCAGCTGCCACCATGGATGAAAACGACCACCGGACGACCGGTACCCTCGCCGGCGGGCCGGGCGACCACCAGTTCCTGTTCGGCGGCTGGGCCGAATGGCAGCGGGCCCGAAACCTCGGCGGCCGATCCTGTGAAAAGCGCATCGGCGCGATCGAGCAGGGCGACCGACTGGCTGGCCATTGCCCAGCGCCAGACCCCGAACACGATAGCGACGAGAACCGCCGCGATCACCAGGATCCAGACGATCCACCCCATCTTGCGACCTTTCCCGGCCGTGCCTGGCCCACTGTGCGACATGGCGTCGCTCCTAGCGGGCAGATCGATCCGGGGAAATGGCGAATGCAGGCTTAGCCGACGAGTTTGCGTCCGGCCTTTTCGACCAGGGCAACGTAGTCGCTGCAATCGCCCAGAACCGCGATCTCGCCATTGCCGAGGCGACGGATGACAATGACGCCGAATTCGGGACCCTCAGGGTCGATGGCGTCGAAACCATGCAGTTCGAGTGCCCGCAGCTTTCGGGCAAGCGCGGCGCGGACCTGATCGACAGGCTCGACCTCCTTGCCCTCTTCTTCCTTGCGCAGGCGTCGCTCGGCCTGGACGATCCCCTTGAGGCCGCCCGTGGCAGAGGCCAGGAAGCCCTTGAGTTCGCCCCGGGCGACACCCTTGCGTCGCGCATGGCTGAGGACGGCGGCATACTCGGTCAGCCGGGTCTTGTCGTAGTCGGCACCGAAGACGAGCTTGACGACCGGGGTCATCGGCGCCCGTTCCTGCATGACCAGGCCGTTCTCCGCGATCAGCTCGGCAAAATCCTCGGGCGCTTCCTCGGCAGCGATGCTGACGTCGTAGGCGCGGCTGACAGCTTCGTAGAGCGCGCCGCGGGTGCGGTCTTCGCTCGAATGCGCGATCTGCGCCAGTTCGCGGGCTTCGGCCAGCGTGTCATACAGGCCCATCTCGCTATCGTCCTGCGCGAACGAGGCAAGATCGATCGGGCGCGGCGTGCTGGCGACAGGTTCCGGCTCCGGCTCCGGCCCGGCTTCCGGTTCCGGCTGCGCTTCGACGGCCGGCAGTACTGCGGCCGGCATCGGCGGCACGGGTTCCTCGACGGGATGAGGAACGGCTTCGTCCAGCGTGGCTTCGTCTGCCAGTTCCAGCGGCGAGGCCCAGTCATCCATGTCCTCTTCGTCGTCGGCATCGAAGCCGCTGCCGAGAAGGCTGGCGAACCGGTCGTTTTCCTGCCCGAAAGCGGGAAGCGGGAAATCGTCGGCCTCGTCGAAGCCGCCATCCTGCGCGGCGTCGTAGGGGGAGAGGCTCTGGGTAATCGAAAGGTCCAGCGGTTTTTTCGCCGGCTTGCTGCGCAACCCGCCAAGTCCGGCAAGGCTGTCGGCTGCCCCGACATCGCTGTCGGCCTCGCCGCCGCTCGGCATCAGCGACGCATAGGCCTCATGATTGATCGTGTCTTCCTCGTCTGCCTCACCGATGTCGGGCAGGGAGAATTCGACTGCGTCTTCCTCGTCCTCGTCCTCTTCGCCGAAGCCGGAAAGGTCGAACACGTCGTCCTCGCCACCGGTCCAGTCCTCGCCCGCGCCCTGCTGTCCGAAGGCCGGATCCGCGGCGGGTCCGTCGGCCCAGTCGGCGACCGGGCCGGCCATACGCTCCAGCGCTGACACGGCATTGTCCTCGACGAGATCGTCGTCCTCGCCGGACTCCAGTGCCTGGTCGACCTCGAGCAGCAGCTCGTCGGTGGTCAGCTGGTCGGCGACTTCCTTCCAGTTGATGACGCCGTAGATGAAATCGATCGTGTCGTCGTCGCTGGAAAAAGGCAGCAGGATGCCGCGATACAGGATCGAGGCGCCGCGCTGGTTGACGAACTCCGCCTCGAATCCGATCGGCGCCTGGTTGGCGAGAATCTGCATGTAGTGGTCGGTAATGCGGCTCAGCAGCGACCGGCTCGGCACGTCGTCCAGCGTGCGGATGGCACCTGCCGGACCGCATTCCTCGGCCAGTTGTTCACCAAGGTATTGCACTGCGGGATGGTCAACGCCGCCGGTGAAGTCCAGCAGCACGCTGTACGGCCCGAAATCGGGCAGCGATTCGGGATCTAGATCCTCGATCGAGGGGAAATTGCGGTCCGCCAGCAGGCTCGCCCAGTGATTGTAGGCGCGCACCTGCATGCGCCGCTCGTCCTGCCCGACGGGGCTGGGCGGCGCCTCGCGCGAGATATCGTCCTCGGCGAAATCCTCGTCGCTTGTATCTTCGTCAAACGAACCGATTTGTCCGCGCAGCGTATCCATCACTTGCAGAGCCCCTCACATGGCGTTCGGGCCTGTTGTGACGCTGCGTGGTAAACATCCCGTTAAGTGGATGCGCAAACCTTCCCGGCGGTGTGGCGGTCTGACGTCAGAACAGGTAGCGCATCCGGATGCGCTGGTGCACCGGGTCGCTTGCCACGGGAAACGCGGCCGCGGCAAACTTGGGCGGGCCCATCTGCACCTTGGCGTCACGCGAAAAACCGAATCCTTCGCGGGGGATCATCAGCGCCTTGTCGGCCTTGCCGTTGCCGTTCTCGTCGTGCAGCAGCGAAATCGCATAGGTCCCGGGCGCCACGCCGCGGAAGGTGAACCGCACGGTGTTGCCGGCATCGACTGTCATCGACAGCGCCTGCGGGTCCTTGTTGCAGTCGGGAAAGGCTTTCGGCTTGGCGGTCAGGCAGGCCAGCACCTTGCCCTTGGCCGACCTCAGTTCGGTGACGGTTACGCTGACATCCTGTGTCCGCCCCCCGCCGTTGCCGAGCAGCGGGATCGCCGCCGCCGTCAGTATCAGCGCCGAAATGCCTCGGCCAAGCCCCCGTCCGTCCCGCATAACCGATCCCAAAACCTGAAATAGAGCCCGTAGTTGCAATTGTACCGCTCGTGATGGAGCTGGTGGTGGCTGGCGGTTATCAGCCAATTCCCTAAGCGCGAATGAACGAGGCTGCGGGGAAACATCTCCCATCCCATGTGATTGGTTACCCCCATGACCGTCATCACCGCGAGCACGAGCGCCAGCATAGCCGCGTGGATCGGGATGACAAAGACCAGCGCCGGAATAACCACAGCCCCGGTCAGCGCCTCCACGGGGTGGAAACTCATCGCCGCCCAGGCGGTCGGAGGCCGGCTGGCATGGTGGACCGCATGGGCCAGGCGAAACGCCTTCGGGCGATGCATCCAACGGTGGGTCCAGTAGAACCAGGTGTCATGGGCGAAAAGGTAGAGCAGCACGGATAGCGGCAGGTACCACAGCGGAAAGTCCGTCCAGCCGGTGTAGATCCGGGTCCAGCCCCGGGTATCCCAGCCCCAGGCCACGATCCCCGCCGGGACGCCGTAGATTGCCGCCGAGGCTAGCGACCAGAGAATCTCACGCCCGATCTGGCGATCGAGGCCGACATAGGCGCCGGGCCGCACTCTTGCCGTCAGCCAGGCGAAAAAGCCGCTGGTGGCAAGGTACCGCAGCCCGACGATCGCCGTCATGGCCAGGGCAGAAGAGAGGATCGCGAGCCACATCCGCCATTCCTATGCCAAGCACCCGCCTGGCGCGAAAGGGCTATTCGCCGCGCATCCACTGGGCGCATCCCGCGTCGTGGGCAACCGTTGTGCGGCGCATGGCGGCGCGGGCCAGGCGCTCGACCTCGACCTTGCGCCGGGCCGCTGCCAATGGCCGCGTCGGAGCAGGGCGCAGGATTTCGGCGTCGTATCCATCGGCCACGATGAGGCCGCAACAATCCGTTCGGAAGGCTTCGGTTTCAAGCGGGGCCCGGTCGAGATGCGCGGCGATGCCCCAGTAGAAGCGGTCGCAATGCTCGAGATAGTCAGGCCATTTGCCGTCCCCCAGCAGGTCGCTGCGGGCAACCTTGATCTCGACGATGACCACTTGCCCCTTCGCGTCGATGCCCATGAGATCGGCCCGCCTCCCGCCGCGGAGGGGCATTTCGGGCAGGCACCAGATGTCGTTTCGGGCAAACAGCCGCATGATCCCGCGCGCAACGGCGGCAGCGTCGGCCGGAAGGTGTTCCGTTGAGGGAGGGGCGGGGCTGGCCATCCGGCCCATTGGAACAGAAAGCGAACGGCAGTCAAGCGGGAAGCGTGCGGCAGCGTGTCGGCGGCCAATCAGGCGCTCCGCCGGGGCCCCAACTCGCCACCTTGGGGGACCAGGGCCAGCACCGAGTTGCGGGCATGGTGAAACTCGCGCCACAGGGTAACGGCCGCGGCGGTGGCATCCTGTCCGCGCGCATTGACCGCCAGCAGCGCCGTGAGGCCCGGCCGCATCATGGCGGTGAGATCGCCGATAAGATCGGCAGCGAGCTCGAACCGCCAGCCGCCGACATCCTTGATCAGAGCCGGGAAGTTGCGCACCTGAGGACTTGGCCGTTCTGGCGAAAGGCCTGCCAGCGCGGCCACGGCCGCCGCTGCGTCCTGCAGCGCGGTCCATTGCACGCTGAGCGACTGGGCAGGGTTGCGCTGGCCTGCAACGGTATCGGCGACGAAGGGTTTGGGCTCTGCGACCATGACAATCCTGCCCTAGCCCCGAGTCGCTTGCCAAATTGCTAATGCGAGCCCCCGGCGGCGCTTTTTCCGGCTGGCAAGCCGCAGACCCCTCTGCTAGACGCGCGCCTCGCCAATCGCGCGATGCACCCGTAGCTCAGCTGGATAGAGCGCTGCCCTCCGAAGGCAGAGGTCACAGGTTCGAATCCTGTCGGGTGCGCCAAGGGGGCGGTTCTCGCATGAGAGTCGCCCCCTTGGCGTATCATGGCGCTTCGAACCTCGTTCGGAGTCGGAGCAGCTCAGCGGCGGAGACGTCTGGAGCGGAGCGGAAGTCAATCCTGTCGGGTGCGCCAGTTCTCGCAGCCGCCCTCAGTTCACTCCCCGCTCCTTGCCCTCCCAATAGGGCGCGCGCAGTTCTCGGCGCAGGATCTTGCCCGACGGATTGCGCGGCAGGGCATCCACGAAATCGATCGTCTTCGGGCACTTGAACCCTGCGATACGTTCCCGCGCATGGGCGATGATGCTGTCGGGGTCGGGCGAGCACCCCGGCTTGGGTACGACGATCGCCTTGACCGCCTCGCCCCATTTCTCGTCGGGCACGCCGATCACCGCTACGTCGGCGACCTCCTCATGCCCGAACAGCGCACTTTCTACCTCGGCCGGATAGACGTTCTCGCCGCCGGAGATGATCATGTCCTTGATCCGGTCCTGGATGTAGAGATAGCCCTCCTCGTCCATGATCCCCGCATCGCCGGTGCGCAGCCAGCCATCGCCGATCAGCGTCCTGGCCGTCTCCTCCGGACGGTTCCAGTAGCCGATCATCACCGAAGGACTCTTGATCGCGACTTCGCCGATCTGGCCGGGCGGCAGCGGCTGCAGGTTCTCGTCGAGGATGCGCAGCTCGTTACCGGGCAGCGCCTTGCCGGCGCTGCGCATCACCTTTTCGCGCCCCGGGCGGTGGTCTTCGGGCGGCAGACTGACGACGGTGCCATAGGTTTCCGTCATGCCGTACATCTGCGCAAAGTCGCATTTGAGCCGCTCGACCCCTTCCTTGAGCAGGTCGAGCGGGATCGGACTGGCGCCGTAGTTGAGGCCCTTGACCGAGCTGAAGTCGGCAGTCTCGGCGTCAGGATGCGACAGCACGATGCGGATCGCGGCAGGGACCAGGAAAATGTACTCGACTCGGTAGTCGCGAATATCCCGGATGGTGGCGGCCGGATCGAATTCGGCATGGATGATGAGATGCTGGCCCGCCATCAGCGCGCCGCCAGCGGTGCCGACTCCGGCAATGTGGCCATAGGGCATGGCAAGGATGATCGAGCTTCCCGGATCGGCGCTGGCCCATTCGAGATCGGAGGCGCGCAGGATCGGACGCATCGCGGTGGCGTTGTAGTGATTGAGAACTACGCCCTTGGGCAGGCCGGTGGTGCCCGAGGTGTAGAGCTGGAGCATGGCGTCGCCCACATCGACCGCGGTTGCGACCGGGGCATCGTTTTGCGCATCGCGCCAGGCGGCGAATTCGCGCTCCATCACGATCTTGCGGCCTTCGAACGGCACGCTCTCGAAGCCTTCCTCGACAAACAGGATCGTCGCACCGGCATCCCTGGTGATGAAATCGACCTCGCCGGGGGCGAGGCGCCAGATGATCGGCACGAACACAAACCCGCCGCGCACCGTGCCGAGGAACAGCTCCACCGCGTGGTCGCTGTTCTTGCCGAGATAGGCGATCCGGTCGCCCTTCCCGAAGCCCATCGCCGCGAGCCCGTTGGCGATCTGCGTCGCGTGCCGGTCGTATTCGGCATAGGTGGTGACCCGGTCGCCGAAACGCAGGGCTACCTGCCGGGGTCGTTCCGCAGCCTGCGCGGAGAGTGCGTGACCCAGTGTCACGGGGCCGGGAAAATCTGGCATCGCTGTCCTCTCCGTCATGGTCTCTCCATCCGAATCGGATCGAGGCCGTCTGTTTGGCCACGAATGTGTCGGGATGTGCAGCATCAGTCAAAGTCGGCGTAGTGCGACGCTTTTTTGGTGCGTAAGGGCTGGCACCGGCGGGCGATTGGCGGCATGGGCGCGCTGCGATGAACGTGTCACGCCCAGCCAAGCTGTCCGACATGCCCGGCCTGCCGGTCACAGGCGTGCTGTACAACCCGCGCAGCCATCGCAATCGCGATGCGAACATCGTCGAACCGGACTATCCCGTCATCCGCGTGGAGCAGCCGCGCCGCCGCCGCGATCTCAAGGATGCGATGCAGCGCTTCGTCGACAGCGGGGTCGAATTGCTGGTCATCAATGGCGGCGATGGCACCGTGCGCGACGCGCTGACGGGCGGGGCCATGGTGTTCGGAGACAAATGGCCGGACATCGCCGTCCTTCCGCGCGGCAAGACCAATGCGCTGACGGTCGATCTCGGCATGCCCAAGAACTGGGGGCTCGAGCAGGCGATCATCGCCCACCGCGACGGGGGCCGGGTACAGCGCCAGCCCATGGTGCTGACGCCGATGGACGGCCAGGAACTGACGCGGCTCGGCTTCATTCTCGGCGCCGGGATCTTCCTCGCCGCAATCGAGAGCGGCCAGGACGCGCACAAGCTTGGCGCGTTCGACAGCCTCGCCGTCGGGGTGACGACCGCATGGGGTATGCTGCAGGCCCTGTTCGGCAGCGATTCCAATCCCTGGCGACGCGGAGCGCGGGCGCGTATCCTGCTCGGCGATGCGATGCAGGAGCTGGAGCGGACCCCCTATGGCGACCCGCACTCGCGCGCGCTCATCTTCCTTTCCTCGCTGTCCGTCTTTCCGGCCGGTCTCAAGCCGTTCGGCGCGGAGGAAGGCCCGTTGCGGCTGGCCGTCATCGACCAGCTCCGCCGCAGGATCGTGGCCCGCCTGCCGCTCATCCTGCGCGGCGGGGAGATCGCCGGGATGGAGCAGCTCGGCCTCCACCGGCGGGCGACGGACCGGATCGAACTCGATCTCGGCGATCGCTTCATCCTGGACGGCGAGATTTTCCAGCCGGGACGGTATTGCGTCACGCCGGGGCCAGTCCTCAGCTTCGTGGTGCCATGACAACGGCGCTGGTGCAGCGGACGGAACGGCAACTCGCCCGCCCGGTGCGCGACGAGGTGCGCGCTTTCGCGCAAGGCCTTGCGGCAGAGTCAGGTGCGGTCGCAGCGCTGTTCTATGGTTCCAACCTGCGCACCGGCGAACTCGAAGGCGTGCTCGATTTCTATCTCCTGGTGCCGGGTCCGCAGCGCGAGCGGATCTGGCCCCGGGTCAGCTATCACGAGCGCAACGATGCCGGCCAAGTCCTGCGGGCAAAGGTCGCCACCATGTCGCTCGACCGGTTCGTCCGCGCCTGCAACGGCGATAGCCGGGATACCACGGTATGGGCGCGCTTCGTCCAGCCGAGCGCACTTGTGTGGCATGCCGAGGGCTACGACCGGCGTGTGGTGGAGGCAGTGGCGGCTGCCGCGCGGACCGCGGCGCGGCTCGCGGTGGCGCTCGGACCGCTTGCCGGAACTGCGGACGACTATTGGCGCGGCCTGTTCCAGGCGACATACCAGGCCGAGTTCCGGGTCGAGAAATCGGGGCGCGAAAACACGATCCTCGAATCGAACCGGGCCCATTTCGAAGGCTTGCTGCCGCTTGCGCTGGATGCGGCCGGGATCGGATTTACCGAGCGGGCCGGGGTCTACGTGCCGTCGCTGACCAGTGCCGAACGGGCGCGCATCAGGCGCTGGTGGGAAGCGCGGCGGAGACTTGGGAAGCCGATCAACCTGTTGCGACTGGCCAAGGCGACCACCACCTTCGAAGGGGCCGCGCACTATGCCGCCTGGAAGGTCGAGCGGCACACCGGGGTCGCCATCGAAGTGACCCCCTTTCGCGAGAAACACCCGCTGCTGGCCGCGCCGGGCGCCCTGGTCGAGGTCATGCGCGCACGGCGCGGGCCGCGCGGCTGACCGCTACATATAGCGCATGCTGACGGTGATGGCGGTGACGCCGCTGCCGACGGTGAACGCCGTTTTCCTGAAGCTCGGCTTGCCGAGATTGAGGATGTTGATCGACGGGTTGTTCGACATGGCACCGCCATCGCTGCGGATGTCGGTCTTGCCATTGCCGTTGACGTCGTGACGCACGGCGATGCCATAGCTGCCGGCGGCGGGCACGGGCATGCAGAAGGTCATCGTTCCCGCCCGTGCAGGTGCCTCGATCCGGTTGATCCACTTGCCGGATTCGAGCCAGTCGGCGGCGGTGGCGCGATAGGATTGCACGCGGATGCGGCCGCTGGACGACTTGATGCCGTTGACGGTCACCTTCACCGCAGGCCCCTTGCCCGCGCCGCATCGCGCCAGGTCGTTTCCGATCGGCTGGCGGTACTGCGCCACCGCCGGCGCTGCGACCGCGCCTGCGGCCAGCGCCGCCGCCATGCCGACAGCGGCAAGCTTTGGTGAAAAGTTCATACCATGTTGCACGGCCCCTATGGCGAGGCCGGTCCCTAGTTCGAATGCTGCGGAATTGCCCCGCGGATTGCGGCTGCGTATGGCAGGTGAGGGGTGAATTGCGGCTGAATTCCCTCTGCAACGGACTGAAAGCATCGCATTAGGCATTCTGCGATTGCGCGACAATGCGCCCTTGGTCGAGCTGGATGGTCCGCGATGCAAGGGCAGTCAGGGCGCCGCGATGGCCGATTATCAGGATTGCCAGCGTTCCGGCCAGGCCTTCTATGGCCCGCGCGATCGCCGCATCCGTCTCTCTATCGAGCGCGCTGGTCGCCTCGTCGAGGATCAGCAGCGCCGGTCGGCGGAGCAGGGCCCGTGCCAGCACGATCCGCTGGCGCTCGCCACCGGACAACTGCCGCCCCCGATCCCCCAACGGGCAGTCGAGACCGCCGGGCAGGTCGAGGACAAAGCCGGCCGCTGCCAGGTGCAGGACCTCGAGCAGCCGCGCGTCATCGGCGGCCTGGTCCGCCCATACCAGATTATCCCGCACGGTGCCGGTGAACAGGGCCGGGCTCTGGTCAACATAGGCGACCTGCCGGCGCCAGGCCTGTCGCATGGCCGGGCCGAGCGGCGTACCGTCGATCGCCATCGTGCCGCTGTCGGGCGCTATCAGCCCGCCCATTATGTCGGCCAGCGTGCTCTTGCCCGCCCCTGACGGGCCGACCAGGGCAATCGTTTCCCGCGCGCCCATCGTCAACGAAATGTCGGACAGGGCCGGCAAGTCGGCGCGATGGGCGAGCGACACCCGCTCGACCGTCAGGCACCGTTCGAACACCGGGGCCTTGGCCACCGTGCCCGGTACGGTTTCCGCCGCAGCCTCGGCCGCGCGGATCAGCCGGTCGGCCGATGCGAGCGATGGCGCGGAATGGATCCATTGCTGCCAGCAGTCGAGCAGGGCGCCGACTTGCGGCAGGGCCCGGGCAAACAGCGCCAGCAGCGGAATGGCGACAATCGCCGGAACGCTCCACCGCTCCAACGCGAGCCAGGCGGCAACGGCGGCAAGGATCGCCCCGCCCACCTGCAGCAATGCGCGGGCCCGCGCATTGTCCGCAGAGAAGCGTTCCTGCGCCGTCCGGAGTTCCGCAAAGGACGCTAACAGCCTGCCGCGCACCCGGTCTTCCGCGCCGAAGCTCTTGATGGTGCGCAAGGCATCGAGGTTTTCTTCCAGCAGGCCGTGGACCTCGCCATAGCGGGCGCCGAGCCTTACCCCGAGGTCATGCGCGCGCCTGCGCATCCCGCCATAGAAGATTAACAGGCCCGCTCCGGCCATCGCCCCGGCCAGGGCCGCAAGGGGCGAGATGGCGAGCGCGGCCAGGCCGATCGCGAACAGGCCCATCGCAATTCGCACCAGGGCCACCAGTTGGTCGGCGGCAAGGGCAGTGCGATCGATCTCGGAAATCAGCAGCGCACGGTTCTCGCTCTGCTTCATCCTCGACAGGACGCGCCAGTCTCCGCCGAGCAAGGCGGCAATCGCCCGGGCCCGCAAGCGGTCGGCAATGCCCAGCGAAAACCGTAGGGAAAGGGTGGTGCGGGCGTATTCGATGCTTGCCCGCAGCAGAACGAGCACCGCGAAACCGGTCAGCAGGACGGCCAGCGAGGGGTCGAACTGGATCTCGTCCAGCCAGCGCGCAACCGGGGATGCCGCGCGGCCCCCGCCCTCCTGATCGACGACCATGGCCAGCAGCGGCACCAGCATGACGAAGCCGACACCCTCGGTCAAAGCGCTCGCCACAGCCAGCACGGCGACGGCCACCAGCAGTCGCCTGTCAGCGAACGACAGCAGGAGCCTGATCATCGCATGGTTCATCAGATTGGGGCGCTAGCAGGCACGACGCCGCTTGTCCTCCCCGGCATGGCGCTAGAGGTCGTTGCGACCTTCCACCACCCCGACGAATTGCGCGGCAAGCAGTGCCCGCGCGAGGCCTTGGGCATAGGGCAGATTGTCGAATTCGTCGGCGCTGTCGCCGGCCGGGAATTCCTCGAGCATCGACCGCATCCGGCCGGTATCGAGCAAGGCGGCGAGGCGCGGATGCCCTTCGACGGCATCGACATAGGCGAGCAGCTCGCCGAGGCGAGGCTTCATCCGGCTGTGCCAGTCCGGTCCGTGGCGACCGAAGCGCGTGCTCAGGCGCTGGCTTTCCGGCATCCGGCCTTGGGCGAGCCGCCGGGCAAGATAGCGATGCTCGCCATCGCGGACGAACATGCGGGTCGGCAGGGCCATGCAGTATTCGACCAGCGGGCGGTAGGACGTCACGTCTCGGTACCGCATGCCGTAACGCAGCTCGAGCGCCAGGGTGATCTCGCCATGCTCGCGATCCTGGTCCACGAGATCGCGACGGGCGGCTTCCGCACGGCTGGCCGCGAAGGCGAAGCCCTCCCACGCCGGCGCAGAGCCGCGAATTCCCGCCCGCACCCGATACTGCGCGCGGGCGGACGGCGAGAGCAGCGAATTCCATGCCAGCACGTCGCGGCGCGATGGTCGCACCCAGCCCTTGATGCGCCGCCGCCAGCCAAGCGGCAGGTTGGGCATGACGCCGAGAGCCAGCACCTTGCGCCACAGCGGGCGATGGTCATGGACCCTGCCGCGCAGGTTCTGCAGCATCCGGTCCCATCGCATCCGGCGGAAATCCTCGGCATAGGCCCAGCGACCGTCGGCGCTGAAGGTCTGGTTGCCAAGGTCGGCGCCGAAGAGCCAGTCGCAGCCGAGGCTGCTGGCTGTTTCCCAGACCCCGTGATGCGAGCCGAAATGCGCCAGCGAGGGATTGAAGCAGGCCGCTTGGCGCGCGACGTCCCGGAACCGGTAGTCGAACCCGCCATGGGCCGGATCGGCCCGGTGGACCGCGAGCCGCGGATGCATCGCTGCAAAACGCTCCACCGCCGACCATTCGTCGGCCATGGCCCCGGGCATGGCATCGGACGCGCCCTCGCTTTCGGGTACGAAAGTAACCGCGTTGAGGCCCCGATCTTGCGGGAGCTGGCGCAGCAACTCGTCGGCAACGGTGGGGGAGTCCAGGCCCGCAGATAGCGCCAGGGCAGGACGCTGCGCCGATCGCAAGGCTGCCCGGCAGGCTTCAGCCAACAGCTGCTCCAAACGGGCGAGGACTGCTGCATCGTCCGCATCGGCGATGCTGGGCAAGGGCTGCGCCAGATACCAGCGATCCACTGAAGCGCCCGCGACCGATACACGGCAAATGCTGCCGAGCGGGAGTCGCAGGATACCCTCGAACTGCGGCGGCAGCTGCGCTTCGCCCATGTCCATGGCGAGCAGGTCCGCAAGCACGTCCCAGTCGAGACGCTTGGGCAGGCCGAGGGAGAAAAACGCCGACGGCAAGCTGGCGGCGACAAGGATCTCGCCAATCCGGGCCCAGTGCAGGGGCGGCGCATTGATGGGCGAGCGGGCCAGTCGCAAAGCCCCGTTGCCGAGCGCGGTCACGGCAGCATACTGGCCGACGATATTCCGGTCGGCGCGGTCCCCCCACCGCGCGACGGCGGCGTCGTAAAGGCGCGCGGGATCGTCCGTGTCGAGCGCGAGGCGCTGGCTTAGCTCTGCGGCATTGTCGATCCACCCGTCGAAGACGGTCCGCCCGGACAGCCCGCCCCGCTCCGGCGCGCCGAAGATGTGCGCATCGTCGACGGGCTTGCCATCGGCCGCCAAGCCGTGGCTGGCAATCCAGCCGCGTAGCGCTTCGCAAGCAGAGCCACCGCCACCGCTGATGGCAGCAAGCATTCAGCGTGCCCGAGTCAGGAAAACTTGCCGAACGAAACGTGCCCGCCAGGATTGACCTGGCTTGATGGTCCGGGATGTCCGGCCACATCCGCCATTTGACCTAACGGCGCCAATCGGAGAGGAAGCCATTGGCGGCGCGATGATTCTTGTCCGTTCGGGTTTCGCACCATCATTGCCTCTCGCGCCCGCTCTGCCAAACTTTAGAGGGTAGCAGTCCATACCATGAATGACGGTCGAATTGGAAACGGCCTTTAGTAGAAGGGGCAATGGTGTTGTGTCCCGGGTCTGGCAACAAAGGGTCGCAGTGCGGCGAGGCCCTTCAGGACTTTCCTGCCGACGGGATTTGCCCACCCGGATTGATCTGTGCCAACGGGGCTGGCGAGCCGGCGACGTCGCTGAGTTCCCCCAGAAACAGGAGTTTCGGTTTGCGCCAGGGCGCGCGCGCGACTTTTTTTTCCTGAACCATTGCGATCTTCCTGCCGGCGACCCTTATGGCTTTCCCGGTGCGCTGGGCATACTGTGCGCACAGCACGCCCACAAGCCCATTCGCGCTCAATCGTTTCGCTGCGGCCACTATCAACGAGAATTTACAAAACCTTACGCCGCCGTGCCGGCATCAGGCGCGGCGGATGAAGCCCGCTGCCGTAATTTCGTCGATGAAGCTGTCGAGGTCGCGCTGCAACACGTCTTGAGATGCGTCGTATTCCGCTTGCAGCTCGGCCAGGATTGTATCGCGCGAACGGGTCCCGTCGATCTTTTCCCAGATCGCGCGGCCCGTGTCCTTCAGGCTGAAGAAGCTGCCTTGGTCGAGGCTGACGATCACGATTTCATCGTCGACCAGGGTTTCGATGAACGAAGACGGGTGTTTCGCGAGCAGGCTCATGGCCGGAACCTATTATCGGCGTAGCGGCCATGTAAAGCTTTCGGGCGCCCAAGTTTCGCAGTGAGACGCCCTGCCCGAGGTAGGGCGATGTGGAAAAGGCGCGTCCCGTCCCTGTCGGCGTGGTTAGCGGGCCGCTAGGGACGAATGACGCGCTGGCGCGAAGGAACCTGCGACCGTTCGACCATGGCTACGCCGCTCATCTCTCCCTCGATCCTGTCGGCCGACTTCGCCCGTCTCGGCGAAGAGGTGCGCGCCATCGACGAAGCCGGGGCCGACTGGATCCATGTCGATGTGATGGACGGGCACTATGTTCCCAACATTACCATCGGCCCGGCAGTGGTCCAGGCCCTTCGCTCGCATACGACCAAGACGTTCGACGTCCACCTGATGATCGCACCGGTCGATCCCTATCTCGAAGCCTTTGCCGAGGCCGGCGCCGATATCATCACCGTGCACCCCGAAGCCGGGCCGCACATCCATCGTACCCTCCAGGCGATCAGGGCGCTGGGAAAGAAGGCGGGCGTTGTGCTCAACCCCGGCACCCCGGCCAAGATGCTCGACTACCTGCTCGAGGAAGTGGACCTCGTCTTGGTGATGAGTGTCAATCCCGGCTTCGGCGGACAAAGCTTCATCCACAGCCAGCTGCGCAAGGTCGAGGCGATCCGCAAGATGATCGACAGGCTAGGCAAGCCGATCCACCTCGAAGTCGATGGCGGCGTCAACGCGGAGACGGCGCGATTGTGTGTCGATGCGGGGGCCGATGTGCTGGTCGCCGGGTCGGCAACATTCAAGGGCGGTCCGGCGGCCTATGCGGCCAATATCAGGGCCCTGAAAGGCTTGGCGGGATGACGGACGCAGCAACCTCGCACCGGCCATCCGGCGATGTTGCCGCCTCGCCGCCCGAGCAGATGGCCATTCCGCTCGGCGACGAGCCCGAAGCCTATGTCGCTGCCGAATCGCACCGGGTCGCGGCAAGGGTGCTGGAGCCGACCCGGGCGCTCGTCCCGCTCGATCTCGCCGCTCCGCGCCTCAGCCCTGCGGAACGCCTGGTTCGACTGGCCTATCGTATCGGGGTCCCCGGCAAGACGCTGGCGGCCCCGTTCCGCAAGCCGCAGGGCCTGCGACTGACCGCGACGGTCGAACCGCCGCTGGCCGGCGACCGCGCATCGGGCATGGCCCTGCGGGCCGGGCATTTCCTGGTGTGCGGGGTAAAGGCCCCGATCGGGCAGATCGATTTTGCGTCGGCCAGCGCCAAGCTGACCCCGCCTTTCGAGCGGGCCGTGCATGGCTATGGCTGGTTGCGCGACCTGGCCGGATGCTGTCCGCGCGAGCAGGCTCTGCCGGTCGCGGCGAGGGTGCATGGCGCGTGGCTCGCGGCCAATCCGAAGCCGGGCAAGGCCGCGGCGTGGGACGTGGAGCAAGTCGGGAACCGCCTGCTGGCGTGGCTGGTCCACGCCCCGCTACTGCTCCATGCCGAACCGCTGCGCGGACGTACGCTCGCAGCCATCGACGACACGGCCCGCTGGCTCGACCGCAATGTCGGTAAGGCGACCGACAAGCTAGGCGAAGTGACCGGCTGGACCGCGCTTGTGGCTGCCGGCCTGTTGCTGACCGACGGCAAGCCGCGGCGACTTTATGCCGAAGCAGGCCTCGCCCATGCGCTGGGCGACCTGATCGCGGAAGACGGCGGCGTGCTGTCGCGCAGCCCGCTCGCGCAGATGGATGCGCTGGCCCTGCTGGTGGAGCTGTCGGCCTGCTACCGTGCGGTGAAGATGGAACCGCCCGAGGCTATCCCCGGCATGATGGCGCTGCTGGTGCCGCCGCTGCTGACGCTGATGCATGGCGAGGCAGGTCTCGGCAATTGGCAGGGTGCAGGTGCGGTGCCGGCCGAGAAGATTGCGGGACTGGTGCGGGCGAGCGGCGTGCGCACCCGCCCGCTGCGCGATGTGCGGCAATGGGGTTTCCAGCGCGCCACCGGCGGGAAGACCATCCTGCAGTTCGACGCCGCGCCGCCGCCCCTGCCGCGCCACGCCCGCGCCGGCTGCGCCTCGACCCTTGCGTTCGAACTGTCGTCTGCCGGCCAGCGGATCGTGGTCAATTGCGGTGGCGCGGGCGTTGCGGGCGGCCAGGTGCCACACCGGATCGAGCAGGGACTGCGGGCCACCGCGGCGCATTCGACCATGGTGCTCGACGATGCCAATTCCACCGCCGTCCTGATAAAGGGCAAGCTGGGTGCGGGGGTCAACGAAGTCGAGGTCGACCGCAGAACCGTCGGCACCGGCAGGGGCGGGGCTACTCGGCTGGAGGCAAGCCATGACGGCTATGCCCAGCGCTACGGGCTGCTCCACCGCCGCATCCTGGTGCTGCGCGACGACGGCAGCGAACTGCTGGGCGAAGACGTGCTGTTGCCGGTCGGCAAGCGCGGCAAGACCGGCAAGATCGGCTATGCCATCCGCTTCCACATCGGGCCGGGCATCGACTTGCGGCTGGCGCAGGATCGCAAGGGTGCAGGATTGGCGCTGCCCGACGGCCGGCTCTGGCAGTTCCGTGTAGGCGGCGATTCCGCCGGCGAAGTGGCTATCGAGGAAAGCCTGTGGGTCGACGGGAACGGCCGCCCGCAACCGATCGAACAGCTCGTGATCCAGGGCATGACATCGCGCAGCGGGGGCTCGTTCTCCTGGCTGCTCAAGCAAATGGGATAGTATCGTGACGGATGTAGTTATCAAACGGGCACTGCTGTCGGTGTCCGACAAGAGCGGCTTGGTGGAACTGGGCCGGAAACTGGCCGGGCACGGAGTCGAACTGGTTTCGACCGGCGGCACCGCCAAGGCGCTGCGCGAGGCCGGGCTCGACGTGCAGGATATCTCTGACCTGACCGGCTTTCCCGAAATGATGGACGGCCGGGTCAAGACGCTGCACCCCAAGGTCCATGGCGGGCTGCTTGCCGTGCGCGACAACCCGGAACACGCCGCCGCCATGGCCGACCATGCCATCGGCGCCATCGACCTCGTGGTCGTCAACCTCTACCCCTTCGAAGCGACGGTGATGCGCGGGGCGGAGCGTGACGAGATCATCGAGAACATCGATATCGGCGGGCCCTCGATGGTACGCTCGTCGGCCAAGAACCATGCCTTCGTCACCATCGTGACCGATCCGGCCGATTACGACACGCTTCTCGCCGAGATGGCGGGCGGCGGCGCGACGTCGCTCGATTTCCGCAAGCGCATGGCGGCCAAGGCCTTTGCTGCAACGGCCGCCTATGACTCGATGATCAGCCAGTGGTTCGGGTTTGCCGACCAGCAGCAGCTGTTCCCCGGCTTTCTCGCGGTCAACGGCGTCGCCCCGGTGGAGCTGCGCTACGGCGAGAACCCGCACCAGAAGGCGGCACTCTACACGCCATCGGGGCCACATGGGCGCGGGATTGCCCAGGCAAGCCAGGTGCAGGGCAAGGAACTGAGCTACAACAACTACAACGATGCCGATGCCGCGCTGGAGCTGTGCGCCGAATTCAGGGGCGACGATCCGGCTGTCGTGATCGTGAAGCACGCCAACCCCTGCGGCGTGGCACAGGCCGGCTCGCTGCTCGAAGCGTGGCAGGCCGCGCTCGAATGCGACAGCGTCTCGGCCTTCGGCGGCATCGTCGCGGTCAACCGGCCGCTCGACGGCCCGACGGCGGAGGCAATCTGTGAAATCTTCACCGAAGTCGTCGTCGCGCCCGATGCGGATGACGCCGCCCGCGCCGCTTTTGCCAGCAAGAAGAACCTGCGCCTGCTGCTCACCGGGGACCTGCCCGATCCGCGGCGCGGCGGGCTGACGGTCAAGCCGATAACCGGCGGGCTGCTGGTGCAGACCCGCGACAACGGCGCCATCACCGAAGCCGATCTCAAGGTCGTGACCGAGCGCGCCCCGACGGCTCAGGAACTGAAGGATTGCCTGTTCGCCTGGACCGTCGCCCGGCACGTCAAGTCGAACGCCATCGTCTATGCCAGGGATGGCGCGACCGCCGGCATCGGTGCGGGCCAGATGAACCGGCGCGACAGCTCGCGCATCGCAGCGATGAAGGCGGCCGAAGCGGCCGAGACCCATGGCTGGCCCCAGGCCCGCACGATCGGCAGTGCCGTCGCATCGGACGCCTTCTTTCCCTTCGCCGACGGCTTGCTCGCCGCTGCGGAAGCAGGCGCGACAGCGGTGATCCAGCCCGGTGGCTCGATCCGCGACGACGAAGTGATCGCGGCGGCCAACAAGGCAGGGCTGGCGATGGTCTTCACCGGGATGCGCCATTTCCGACATTGATCTTGCCATCTGGCTGCCGGGCGATCCTGACCCCCGCAAAACGTCCAGCTTGTAACGCTTCGTCGTGCCTGTTCGAATGAACGGCACACAACACGGGCATTAACCGAGGTGCAATCGGTGCCGCGTTACACAAGTTTTCAATCGGACACATCGCATGACGGACACCAGGCATGAGCTTCCTCAAATCGGACCTTTCGCGCAATTTCGCCATCGGCTTTCTCATCGGCGCGCTGATCGTGGTCCTGCAGATTTCGCCCGAAGCGCTGACCTCGATCCCGCAGGCCGTGGCTGCGACCGTGGGCTAGCCCGGCGCAAGAGCCTCCCGCTGCTGGCCGCCCTCGGATTGGCGCTGGCGGGATGCAATCAGGCGGCCATCGCCGGTGAAGCGGCGGTCCTTGCCCCGGCCCCGAAACTGGCGGCGAAAGAAACGGCGGGCCTGAAAACCGCAGTTTTCGCCGGAGGCTGCTTCTGGGGCATCGAGGCGATCTTCAGCCATACCAAGGGCGTGACGAGCGCCGTGTCGGGGTATCACGGCGGCACCAGCAGGCAGGCGACCTACGATCTCGTCTCGAGCGGGATTACCGACCATGCCGAAGCGGTGCGCGTCACCTATGATCCCAAGGTGGTGCGATACGACCAGTTGCTCCGCATCTTCTTTTCGGTCGGCGCCGATCCGACCCTGCGCAATCGCCAGGGGCCCGACGTCGGCCCCCAGTACCGCGCAGCGCTCGTCCCCGTGAACGCCGAACAGCGCAAGGTCGCGGCGGCCTATCTGAAGCAGATGGGAGCCTCCGGCGTGTGGAAGAAGCCGATCGTCACCAAGATCGAGGGTTACAAGGCCTTCTACCCTGCTGAAACCTATCACCAGGATTTCATGGCGAAAAATCCGGACCATCGGTACATTGTCGCCTGGGACAAACCCAAGGTCAGCGCACTGGCGCGGCTGTTTCCCGGCTTCTACCGCGCGGGCTTCAAGCGTGGCTGACTGGAAGTGGCGTGGTGGGCACGCTATATGTCCGGCCATGGCCAGCCACGCACACAGCACCCATCACGGGCACCACGAACACGAGGGTGACGATCTCGTCCATGCCGCGCAGACCGCGCTCGAGGCGAAGGGCGAGCGGTGGACGGGCATGCGCAGCGAAGTGTTCGAGGAACTCGCGCGGCATACCGCGCCGGTCAGCGCCTATGACATAGCCGACAACCTGTCGGCCCGGCGCGGCAGCCGCGTCGCGCCCAACAGCGTCTATCGCATCCTCGACATCTTCGTTGCCAACAACCTTGCCAACCGGATCGAGAGCGCCAACGCCTTCCTCGTCAACACCCACCCCGGGTGCCGTCATGACTGCGTGTTCCTGATCTGCGACGATTGCGGCACCGCCAGCCATTTCGACGACGACAAGCTGACCGGTGCGTTGCGCGCGGCAGGCGAGGCAGCCGGCTTCAGCGACGTGCGCCCGGTGGTCGAGCTGCGCGGCCTGTGCGCGAATTGTGCATGACCGCTGCACCGTAATTCCAAGGATGCAGGTGTAACTGGTTCATCGACAACGCGCTTTCATGCGTGTAACCGCCGGACGATGAGTGCACGTCCCGACACCCCGCTGCTCGACACGGTCGACTATCCTGCCGACCTGCGTAAGCTGAAGCCCGAACAACTGCGCCAGCTCGCCGACGAGCTGCGCGAGGAAATGATCAGCGCGGTCGGCGTCACCGGCGGCCACCTGGGCTCGGGCCTTGGCGTGGTCGAACTGACCGTGGCCATCCATTACGTCTTCAACACGCCTGACGACCGGCTCATCTGGGATGTCGGCCACCAGTGCTATCCGCACAAGATCTTGACCGGGCGGCGCGACCGCATCCGCACCCTGCGCCAGGGCGGAGGCCTTTCCGGCTTCACCAAGCGCAGCGAAAGCGAATATGACCCGTTCGGTGCGGCGCACAGTTCCACCTCGATCTCGGCCGGCCTCGGCTTTGCCATCGCCAACAAGTTGATGAACAAGCCCGGCCGCGCGATCGCCGTCATCGGCGACGGGGCGATGAGCGCGGGCATGGCCTACGAGGCGATGAACAACGCCGAAGGGGCGGGCAACCGCCTGATCGTCATCCTCAACGACAACGACATGTCGATCGCCCCGCCGGTGGGCGGCCTCTCGGCCTACCTCGCGCGCGTGGTGTCGAGCAGCGAATACCTCGGCCTGCGCAGCCTCGCCTCGCGGATCTCGGCCAAGCTCAGCCGCCGGGTCCACCAGCGGCTGGAGAAGGCGGAGGAATTCACCCGCGGCATGGTGACCGGCGGGACATTGTTCGAGGAACTCGGCTTCTATTACGTCGGCCCCATCGACGGGCACAATCTCGACCACCTGCTGCCGGTTCTGGAGAATGTCCGCGACAGCGAGCAGGGACCGGTGCTGATCCATGTCGTGACGCAGAAGGGCAAGGGCTATGCCCCGGCCGAGAACAGCGCCGACAAGTACCACGGCGTCGCCAAGTTCGATGTCGTCACCGGCCAGCAGAGCAAGCCTGCCGCCGGCGGTCCGCCCGCCTACCAGAACGTCTTCGGCGAAACGCTCGCCAAGCTGGCCGACAGCGACCCGCGCATCTGCGCCATCACCGCCGCCATGCCTAGCGGCACCGGCGTCGACAAGTTCGCCAAGGCGCACCCCGACCGCAGTTTCGACGTCGGCATCGCCGAACAGCACGGCGTCACCTTCGCCGCCGGCCTTGCGGCGCAGGGCATGCGGCCCTTCGCGGCGATCTATTCGACCTTCCTCCAGCGCGCCTACGACCAGGTGGTCCATGACGTCGCGATCCAGAACCTGCCGGTGCGTTTCGCGATCGACCGTGCGGGCCTCGTCGGTGCGGACGGTTCGACCCATGCGGGCAGCTTCGACATCACCTATCTCGCCACCCTGCCCAACATGGTAGTGATGGCCGCCGCCGACGAGGCGGAACTGGTCCACATGACCTACACCGCCGCCGAATATGACGACGGCCCCATCGCCTTCCGCTATCCGCGCGGCAACGGGGTGGGCGTGGACCTGCCCGAAGTCCCACAGAAGCTGGAAATCGGCAAAGGCCGCATCGTCAAGGAAGGCACCAAGGTCGCCTTGCTAAGCCTCGGCACACGGCTGGAGGAAGCCCGCAAGGCCGCCGACCAGCTCGAGGCCAAGGGCCTCAGCACCACCATCGCCGACATGCGCTTCGCCAAGCCGCTCGACACCGAGCTGATCGAGCGACTGGCCAAGACCCACGAAGTCGTCGTGACGATCGAGGAAGGCGCCATCGGCGGTCTCGGCGCGCATGTGCTCACCTATGCCAGCGACGAAGGCCTGACCGATGGTGGCCTCAAGATTCGCACGCTGCGCCTGCCCGATATCTTCATCGACCAGGATTCGCCGGAGAAGCAGTACGACCTCGCCGGGCTGAATGCGCCGCAGATCGTCGACTGCGTGCTGAAAGCGCTGCGGCACAATAGCGCCAATGAAGGCGAGCGGGTGGAAGAGGCGCGGGCCTAGCTTAGCCGAGCAGCCACCGCCACACGCCCGCTTCGCCGCCGCCCGCCGGGATATGCGCCCAGCTTGCGGCCAGCCAGATCACCGCGCCGATGATCCAGGTCTTCGCGGGGATCGCGCCGATCTGGCCTAGCCGGGGCCAATAGCTGGTCCTGCTCTCCCATTCGGCCCAGGCTTCGCCCATCTGGACTTCCTTCTTGCCGTCCTGGAAATGCGCGCCGACGAGGGCGAGGATCAGCACCGCGAGCGCCACCACTAGTGTGCGTCCGGTCGGTGCGGCGATCATGTGCGAGACGGCCCACAGCGCGAAGCCCCACATCATCGGGTGGCGGGTAACGCGAAAGACACCCTGCGGCTCCTTGCGCGCCGCCTCGGCCGCGCCCGGGGCCGGAAGGGCGGGGTTGCCCACCATCGATCCGGCGAGCAACACCATGGCCAGCAAAGCCAGCACGGAGCCGATAGCCCAGCTGATGTCGTCATATCCGCTCCATAGCGGCACCGAAGGCGGCGTCGCCCGGAAGGCCAGGTACATCCAGCCCATGGTGGCGAAACTGACCACGCTATAGACGGCCTGGAAGCCCTTCTCGCCGAAGATGCTGACGATGGCTCGACGCAGCGGATGCGACATGGCGAAGTGGGAACCGACGAAAGCAATGCTCGCTGCGATCAATCCTGCCAGTCCGTCCATCTATCCCTCCCCACGCGAAAACCCGGTTCACTCTATTGCGATCAGCTCCACCTTGAAAACAAGGGTTGCATTGCCCGGGATCGGGCCCCGTCCGACAGGGCCGTAGGCGAGGTCGGCGGGTGCAAAGAGTTCGATCGTATCGCCCACGCCCATCTGCGGAATGGCCAGTTGCCAAGCCTTTACCAGCCGGCCGAGCGGAAACGTCGCCGGCTCGCCCCGCTCGTAGGAACTGTCGAAAGGGGTGCCGTCGATCAGTGTCCCGGCATAGTGGACGGTGACCGTGTCTTCGACGGTCGGGCGCGGGCCGCTCCCGTCACCGGCGATCCGCCGCCACTTGAGCCCGCCGGGCAGGACCTGCCAGCCGTCGGCTACGGTAAGGCCGGACACTGCCGCCTGCTGGCGATTGTGCCAGGCCTCGTCATAGACCGGCGGTGCGTCCTGCGCTGCCACTGCCGCGGGCAGCAGCAGCATGGCCGCCGCCAGCAGCCTCACCAGTCGTAGGCCTTGGGCAGGTCGCTCTCGTCGAGATCCTTGTAGCGATCGCGCAGGCGGGTCTGGTGGCTGTCGAGCGATTGTTCGACCCCGTCGATGAACACCCGCACCACACCGCTCGATACCTCCAGCGGGTCGCCGTCCCAGATCACCACGTCGCCGGCCGCGCCGGGGCGCAGCACGCCCAGCTTGCCGCCGAAACCCGAAATTTCGGCAGGTACGGACGAGATGGCGGCAAAAGCCTGGCCCCAGCTCAGCCCGGCCGCGCCGGGTATGTTGGAAAGGCCGACGATATTGCCCGCGAACTGGCGGGCATTGCCGGGCTGTTCGTTGGTGCCCCCGGAAAGCCCGCCGAGCGCGACCTTGACCCCGGCAGCGACCATCCGGCCGACATTGCTCTGGGTGACGCCGAGCTGTTCGAAGCTGTCGGGCAGGTTCTCCAGCGGATCGGCGATCACGGGCACGCCGGCGGCGGCGATGTCGCGCGCGACCATCCAGCCTTCGCCGACGCCGAGCAGCACCAGCTTGAGGGCGGGATAGGTCTGCCTGAGTCCGAGAACCGCGCGGATATCGGCGGCCCGCTCGACCCGGACATAGAGCGGCTGGCTGCCGTTCACCACCGGCACCAGCGCCGCCGCATCGGCGCGGGTCAGCAAATTGCCATCGCCGCTCCAGCGCCCGGCGGCATAATCCGCCGCCTCGCGCATGGCATTGGCGAGTTCGACATAGGCCGCCACCCGGCTGCCCCCGGCGATCTCTCCCCCGCGTTCGCCCAGGATGACGACCTGGAAGGCGCGAGGCTTGACGATGGGACTGGCATCCGCGCCGGTATCGATCACCGCGCCCTGGCCGCCGAAGATGGCGCCCGATGGGGTCGTGACGATCGAGGCGCGGGTGATCCCGGCATTGCGGCTGACCGCAATATGCTGCGAGGCGTAGTTGACCGCCGTCGAGGCATCGAGCGCCGCGTTGAAGCGCGACTTGCCGGCCGATGTGTCGTTGGTTTCATCGACCCCGCCGACATCGTAGAGCCCGAGGTCGGTAACCGGCATGAAAATGCCCGGGGTGACCCATTGCCCGCCGGCATCGACCACCGTTCCGCGCGTGGGAGCGCCGCCGGCAACGCCTGCGTAGATCACGCTGCCGCCGCTAACGACCACGGTGCCACCTTCGATCGGCGCACTGCCGTCCCCGGTCACGAGCCGGGCGTTGGTGATGGTGACATCCTGTGCGCTGGCCTTGAAACCGACGAAGGCCCCGGCCAGACCCAGCGCGATGCCGAGCGCGCCGATCGGGCGGAGGTGGCGCGGAGTGCCTGAGCGCTTCATTTCACGTCTCCTTCACCGGGCTGGCCGAGCTCGAAATCGCTCACCGGGCGCCGCTTGCGGTCCATCGCGTCGTACATCAGCGCCCCGTCGATCCAGATCTTTTCCGGTCGCGAGTAGGTGCTCAGCGGATTGCCGTTCCACAGCACCACATCGGCCATCTTGCCGTTTTCGAGGCTGCCGGTCATGGTGTCGATGCCCATGGCCTTGGCGGCGTTGAGGGTGATCCAGCCGATCACCGTGGCATCGGGGATATCGATCCCGACACGGCGGCCGGCGGCCTGCGCCTTGGCGGCTTCCTGGTTCAGGCGCTGGATACCGTTCGCATCGTCCGAATGGATCACCACGCAGGCCCCTTCGCGCTGCAGGAAGGCGGCGTTTTCACGGATGCCGTCGTAGCTTTCCATCTTGAAGCCGTACCAGTCGGCCCAGATGGCGGAGCAGATGCCTTCCTCGCGCAGCAGGTCGCCGATCTTGTAGGCTTCCACGGCATGGTGGAAAGCGGCGACCTTGTAGCCCATTTCCTTGGCCATATCGATCACCAGCGCCATTTCGTCGGCGCGGTAGCAGTGGTTCTGGATCAGGATCTCGCCGTCGAGCACGCCCTTCAGCGTCTCCTTGGCGAGGTCGCGTTTCTTGCCGTCATAGGCCTTGGCGTCGAGCCAGGTCTGGCGATTGACCGCAAAATTGCCCATGCGGGTCGAAGGCATCCGCCCGCGCCCGCCATAGACGCGCTTGGGGTTCTCGCCGCAGGCCATCTTCATGCTGTAGGGCGCCCCGGGGAACTTCATCCCCTGCACCGTGCGGCTGGGCACGTTCTTCAAGGTGACCGAACGGCCGCCCATGAGGTTCGCCGAGCCGGGCAGGATCTGCAAGCTCGTGATCCCGCCATTGGCCATCGCGCGGGTGAAGCCCGGGTCCTGCGGCCATACCGAATGCTCCGCCCAGACTTCCGGCGTGGTGGGGCTGGTCGCCTCGTTACCGTCCGAATGCGCGTCGACCGCGGGCGTGGGATAGTCGCCAAGGTGGCTGTGGATGTCGATGATCCCGGGCGTGACGAACTTGCCGGTCCCGTCGACGACAGTGTAGCCTTCGGTCGAAAGGCCGGCCCCGACCGCTTCGACCTTGCCGTCCCGGAACAGCACCGTGCCGCCCTCGATCACCCCGCCCTTTCCGTCATAGACGGTTGCGCCGACCAGTGCCGTCGGCGCGCCCGGATAGGGCTTGTAGGTCGAGGGGAAGGGGGCAGCCCGCTCTTCCGTTGCGGCGGAGGATGCGGACTTGCTTTCCTTGGCAGTCCCGGTGGTGGAGCATGCGGCCAGCGCCAGCGCGCCCCCGCATAAGAGTAACGCGCTTAGTCGCATGGCCGTATGCCCCCTGTTCAAACCTACGATGCTGCCGGACGGACGCCGCCCGCCTGCGGTTCGCCGATCTCTTCCTCGCCCGCGAGGTTTTCATCCTTCAGCGTATCGAGATGCATCAGCTTCTTGATCAGCGGGCTGACGAGCAGCACGCCGACACCGACGGCGATCGCGATCCAGCCGATCTGCGAGTACACGTCGAGCACAACCTGCTTGCCCGCACCTTCGCCGGCGGCGGCTTCCGATCCGGTTGCCGAGGCGATCAGCCCGGCGGCAAAATTGCCGGTGGCCGAGGCGAAGAACCATGTGCCCATGATCAGCGATGCCATGTGCGCCGGGGCCAGGCGGTTCATCGCCGAGAGGCCCACGGGGCTGAGGCACAGCTCGCCGGTGGTGTGCAGCAGGTAGATCAGGAAGATGAAGATGACCGGTGTCATGTTTCCGGTCGCGGCGCCCGCAACCAGCACCAGGAAGCCTGCACCCAGCTGCATCAGCGCAAGCCCGAACTTGGCCGGGGCCGAAGGCTCCAGTCCGCGCCGGCCGAGCCAGGTCCACAGCGTGGCAAACAGGGGCGCCAGAAGGACGATGTAAATCGCATTGATCGACTGGAACACAGATGCCGGCACCCCGCCGCGATCGACATAGCGATCGGTGTAGAGGTTGAGGCTGGAGCCGGCCTGTTCGAACAGTGCCCAGAACAGGATCGAGCCCAGGATCAGGAACAGCGCGGCGAAGATCCGGTCGCGGTCTTCGGCGGGCAGTTTGACTACGGCAGTGAAGAGCACGTAGCCGACCAGGATCGCACCGGCGACACCCAGCAGCGTGCCGACGACGGACTGGTTCTGCACCATCCACCAGCACACGACGACGGCAACGAGACCGACGGCATAGAGACCCCATTCCATGCCCTTGCTGAGCAACGCGGGCGGTTCGCCGCGGCCGAGCAGCAGGCCCTTGAAGCCCACGAAGACGATCAGGCCGAGCAGCATGCCGATGCCTGCAGCGCCGAAGCCGTAGGCCCAGCCATAGGTTTCGCCGAGGTAACCGCACAGGAGCGAGCCGATCGCCGCGCCGAGGTTAATCCCCATGTAGAAGATAGTGTATGCGCCGTCGCGCCGCACGTCGGTCCGCGGGTAGAGCTGGCCGACGATCACCGAGATATTGGCCTTGAGGAAGCCCGAGCCGACGATGATGAAGGCCAGCGCCAGCCAGAAGATGTTGAGGCTGGACGGATCCTGTCCGCCATTGCCTTCGAATCCCATCAGGAAGTGACCGAAGGTCAGCAGCACCGCGCCGTAGGTCACGGCCTTGCGCTGCCCCAGGTATTTGTCGGCCAGATAGCCGCCGAGCACCGGGGTGATGTACACGAGCGCGGTATAGGCGCCGTAGATCACACCTGCTTCGCTGTCGGAGAACAACCAGTGCTTGGTCAGATAGAAGATCAGCAGCGCGCGCATGCCGTAGTAGGAAAACCGCTCCCACATCTCGGCGAAGAACAGGACGAACAGCCCCTTGGGATGACCTAGGATGGTCCCGGCGGAATCGCCGTGCGGCAGTAGTTGCGATGCCATGTCTGGTTGTGCCTCTTTTTCTCTTACCCGAACCGGAAGCCGCTTGTCCCCCGGCCCCCCGAAAGCGGGCACCCTAGCGGCTCATTTTGCTATGTGAAGGACTTGTTTCAGCCGAAACCATGTTTCTCCGGCGTGAACCATTCGTGCGCAAGGGGCCATTCTCCTTGACCTGCCCCGCTGTATTATGGCACTGATGCACCCATGAGCACAGCATCCCGACCCGTTTACCTGCGCCTGCGCGATATCATCGCTGCGGCGATCATCGACGGGCGCTATCCGGAAGGGGAAATGCTCCCCTCGGTGCGCGCCTTTGCCGCCGAGCAGGGGGCCAACCCGCTGACGGTCGCTAAAGCCTACCAGCAGTTCCAGCTCGACGGGCTGGTGGAGGTCCAGCGCGGGGTCGGGATGTATGTCGTCGCCGGCGCCGCCGAAAAGCTTCGCCGGGCCGAACGCGACAGCTTCCTCGCCAGCGAGTGGCCGGGGATTCGCGACCGGATCGCCCGTCTTGGCATCCCGCTCGATCGTCTCCTCTCAGACGAAAAAGTCTGAAAAGAAACGATTTTCCCGCTTCGGGACGGCATTTCGGGCGATGGTTTGCGCTCCGTCGGGGTTTCTGCCATTATTCCAGCGGCTTCGGTCGGCATTGCCGCTCGCGGCCGAGGGGGTGGGGCCCAACATTGCTGGTCGCAGGTGGTCCGCCATGTGACCGGGAGAGAGACATGATCCGTTCCGAACTGCTGCAGGCTCTGGCGCGCGACAATCCTGACTTGCGGGCCGAGGAAATCGAACAGGTCGTCGACATTTTCTTTGATGCCATTTCCGAACGACTGGCCGAAGGCGGCCGGGTCGAACTGCGAGGCTTCGGGGCATTCTCGACGCGCGAGCGCGAGGCGCGGCAGGGGCGCAACCCGCGCACGGGCGAACCGGTCGACGTGGCCGCGAAGGCGGTGCCCTATTTCAAGCCGGGCAAGGAAATGCGTACCCTTCTCAACGGCTAGCCTGCGGTTCCGCGCTACGATCGCGCGCGCAGCATTGCCGCTTTCCTTTCGCCCGCCTTTGGCGCTAGGGCCGCGCCGTTGCGGGCGTGGCGGAATGGTAGACGCCGGGGACTTAAAATCCCCTGATCCTTGATCGTGTGGGTTCGAGTCCCACCGCCCGCACGCGGTGCCCCGAACCAGGTCGGCCCGCCGGGCCTGCCAGGCTCGCCCGTTCGCTGGCGCCCCGCACCCGTCGTACAATCCCCTAGGCAGGCGCTGACCGAATCCTAGCCGTATCCGATGCATCTTCGCGCCCGCTCCCCGGCGGGAGCGCCAGCGACGGAGCGTACACGATGCCTCATGCCGACATGATTGCCCAGACCAGCCTGCCCCGCGACCCGGGTGCCATGCGCATCGAGCAGCGGCGCGATCCGCGCTACACTCTGTTGCTGCGGCAGGCCAAGCTGCGCACCAAGTCCGGCGAATTCCTGTGCGTGATCCGCGACGTCTCCACCACGGGGATTTCGATCCGCACCTTCCATCCGCTGCCCGCCAGCGAACGCATGGCGATCGAGCTGCGCGAAGGCTGCCCCTATCTCGTCGAGAAGGTGTGGGAACAGGAAGGCGAGGCCGGCTTCCGGTTCCGCGATCCGGTAGCCCTCGGCCAGATGCTGGAAGACGATGCGCGCTACCCCCGCCGTCCCATCCGCATCAAGGTGGAACTGCCAGTTGAGGTGGTTGCCACCGGGGAACGCGGCAGCGGGCAGATTACAAACCTTTCGCAGCAGGGCGCGCGGCTGGAAGCGGACCGGAGTTGGGCGCGCGACCAGTTGCTCCGGCTGGGTATCGACGGGCTGCCGCCGGTCTACGCCAAGGTGCGCTGGCGGCGCGAGACGGTGCACGGCCTGGTGCTGGAGGAAACCTTTTCGTTCCGGGACTTTGCCTGGTGTCTCGCCCGGTTGCACAGGCTGGTCTGATCGCCGCGCCGATCCGCGCGATTTTCCCGCAGCGTTAAGAGGTCCCTAACCATTTTCCTTCACTCCACGGTCAAGCATTCAACTCAGCTTGTTTCGGGGGCACCAATGAACAACGCCACTTCTCGCGAACTCACCGCCGATGTCGCCATTATCGGCGCGGGTCCGGCCGGCCTCACCGCCGGCTACCTGCTGACCAAGGCCGGCAAGACCGTGGTCATTATCGAGAAGGACGAAACCTATGTCGGCGGGATCAGCCGTACGGTGGAACACCAGGGCTACCGCTTCGACATCGGCGGACACCGTTTCTTCTCGAAGAGCGCCGCCGTCGTCGACCTGTGGAACGAGATCCTGCCCGACGACTTCATCCAGCGCCCGCGGATGAGCCGCATCTATTACGAAGGCAAGTTCTACAGCTATCCGCTGCGCGCCTTCGAAGCCCTGTCGAACCTCGGCATCCTGCGCTCGACCGCCTGCATGGCGAGCTACCTGTGGGTCAAGGCCTTCCCGATCAAGCAGGTCAAGAGCTTCGAGGACTGGACCACCAACCAGTTCGGCAAGAAGCTCTATTCGATCTTCTTCAAGACCTACACCGAGAAGGTGTGGGGCATGCCGTGCAACGAGATGAGCGCCGACTGGGCCGCCCAGCGGATCAAGGGCCTTTCGCTCTGGAGCGCGGTGATGGACGGGCTCAAGCGTTCGCTCGGTCTCAACAAGAAGCCGAACGACGGCATGGCGACCAAGACCCTGCTCGAAACCTTCCGCTATCCGCGGCAGGGCCCGGGCATGATGTGGGATGCCGCGCGCGACAAGATCGTCGCCACCGGCAAGGGCCAGGTCATCATGGGTCACGGGCTCGAACAGCTGGCCTCCGACGGACAAGGGGGCTGGCGCATGAGCGCGGTCAGCAAGGCCGGCGAGAAGATCATTGTCAAGGCGGCCCATGCCATCAGTTCGGCGCCGATGCGCGAACTGGGCGCGCGCCTTCACCCGCTGCCCGAAACCAGCTGGAACGGCACCAAGCTCAACTACCGCGACTTCCTGACCGTGGCGCTGATGGTCGAGGGCGAGGACCTGTTCCCCGACAACTGGATCTACATCCACGATAGCAAGGTGCAGGTCGGCCGGGTGCAGAACTTCCGTTCGTGGTCGCCGGAAATGGTGCCGGACGAGAAAATGGCCTGCGTCGGGCTCGAATATTTCTGCTTCGAAGGCGACGGGTTATGGGACATGGCCGATGCCGATCTTGTCACTCTCGCCACCACCGAGATGAAGATCCTCGGCCTGCTCGACCCCAAGAAGGTCAAGGGCGGGGCCGTGGTGCGACAGGAAAAGGCCTATCCGGTCTATGACGAGGATTACGCCGCCAATGTCGCCGCCATGCGCGGCGAGCTGGAGCACAAGTATCCGACGCTGCACCTGGTCGGCCGCAACGGCATGCACCGCTACAACAACCAGGACCACGCGATGATGACGGCCATGCTGACGGTCGAGAACATCCTCGCCGGGGAACGGGTGTACGACATCTGGTGCGTCAACGAGGACGCCGAATACCACGAGGCCGGCGACGAAGGTGCCGAGAAGGCCCTGCCCGCCCGCGAAACGGTCCGTCCGGTCAGCGAGGACCAGGCCGCCGCCCTCGCTTCGGTGCGCGACGTGCCCGAACGCGTTGCCGCCGACAAAGGCCGCCGCGTCGCCTGATGGCCGCGACACAAAGGCAGGGCACCGTCATGCTGGCGCTCCTCACCCGGATCAAGGACATCGTCCTCGTCCGCTACCTGCTGGCCAGCGTCGGCGCACTCGCGATCGACCTCGGCAGCTTCATGGCGTTGCTGTCGCTCGGCGTTGCCGCGGTGATCGCGTCGGCCGCCGGCTATGCGCTGGGGATCCTGGCGCACTGGTTGCTGTCGAGCCGCAAGGTCTTCAGCGACCGTGTGGCCGGCCGCGGTGCGGAACGGACCAAGCAGAAGGCGCTGTTCGTGGTGTCGGCCCTGGCCGGGCTGGCGCTGACCACGGCGATCGTCGGGGCGGGCGACCTCGCCGGCATGGACCCGCGCATCGCCAAGCTGTTCGCCGTGGCGGCCAGCTTCACGCTCACCTGGATCCTGCGCAGCCGGGTGGTGTTTCGCACCGGAGCCTGAGCCATGGCCAGTCATTCCATCGAGGATCGGCGCCTGCGCGAAGGCGAACGGCCGATGCGCCGGATCGCCGTGATGTGGATGGTTGTCGCCATCCTGCTCTTCGCCACCGGCTGGGGCGCCATCGCCAAGCAGGATTTTCCCGATCCCGACGATGTGCTGCGGCTGGTGCAGGTCCGCGACCTGCTGGCCGGCCAGGACTGGTTCGACCTGAAGCAGCATCGCATCGATCCCCTGGGTAGTGTTCCCATGCACTGGTCCCGGCTGGTCGACCTGCCGCTGGCAGGGATGATGGCCCTGCTCGCGCCCCTGCTCGGGCAGGGCCTGGCCGAGCAGGTGACGGTGGTGGCAGTGCCGCTGCTGACCCTGCTGCTCGCGATGGTCTTCATCGGCCGCATCGCCTGGCGCCTGTTCGGCCTCGAGACTGCGGGGCTGGTGTGTCTGTGCATGGGCTTCCTGCCCCTGCTGGTGTTCCAGTTCCAGCCGCTGAGGATCGACCACCACGGGTGGCAGATCGCGATGGTGGCCATGGCGACCTGGGCGATTTTCCTCCGCACCGCCTGGCAGGGCGGCGCGATCGCGGGGCTGGCGCTTGCTGCCGGCGTGTCGATCTCGCTCGAACTGCTGCCACTGGCGGCCCTGTTCGGCGGCGTGCTGGCGCTACGCTGGTGGCGCAGCCATGCCGCGCGCGGCTGGCTGGTTGCCTATCTCGCCGCCTTCGGTGCCGGACTGGCCGGCTTCCTTGCGGCGACGCGAGGGCCGGGCGCAACCGCGCTGTATTGCGACGCGGCGACGGTGGCGCATGCCGCCATGTTCGCGACGATCGCGGCCTTGGTCACGGTGCTGGCCCTGCCGCGCGCGCTTTCGAAGCCCCTGCTGGTCGCCGGCCTCGCGGTCGCCGGCCTCGCCGGCATAGCAATCTTCGCACTGGTTTCGCCGCAGTGCCTGCGCACGCCTTTCGGCGCGCTCGATCCGGTGGTGCGCGATTTCTGGTATGTCAACGTGGGCGAGGGCCAGCCTTACTGGCAGCAACCTGCCGCACTCTACCCCGCCCTTGTCAGCATCGTCGTCGCTCTGGGCGTATCGCTCCGGCTATGGCGGCGCGCGCGCGAATGGCGCAAGCGCTGGTGGTGCGAGTACAGCCTGCTGCTGGGCGGGATGATCGTGCTCGGCCTGCTGGTATCGCGCTCGATGGCCTTCGCCTCGCTGCTGGCGGCCTTGCCGCTCGGCTACCTCCTGGCGGCCGGACTGGAACGGCTTCGCGAGCCCGGGCCGCTGGCCGGACGACTTGCCATAGCGGCGGCAATGCTGGTCGTGCTGGTGCCGAGCGTTCCGTTCAGCTTTGCGACCCGGGCCATGGCGGCCAACACGGCGGGCAATGCAAATCTCGAGATGGCGAAATCGACCTGCGAACTTGCCGACAGCGCGCGCGCACTCGCAAGGCTGGAACCCGGGACGGCTTTCGCCCCGCTGGATATCGGGCCCTCGATCGTGCTCTATTCGCCCCATGCGGTCGTCGCCACCGGGCATCACCGCGCCGAGCAGGCCATGCGCGACGTCATTCTCGCCTTCACCGGCACGCCGGAACGCGCTCGCACGCTGATTACCAAGCACAAGGCGCGCTATGTCGTGATGTGCAGCGACCTGATCGAACCCGATGTCTATGTCGAACGCGGCGTCACTGGCAGTTTTGCCGCGCTCCTACGCGACGGCAGGGCACCGGCCTGGCTGGAGCCGGTCGCGCTGGGCACCCCGCCGACGTTCCGCGTCTGGCGCGTCAGGCCGGACGGAATATCAGCGCCACCCCGTTGATGCAGTGCCGCTTGCCGGTGGGCTTGGGCCCGTCGTCGAAGATGTGCCCCAGGTGCCCCCCGCAATCGGCGCAGTGTACCTCGGTGCGGGGATAGCCGATCTTGTAGTCGGTGCTGGTGCCGACCGCGCCCCTGTCGGCCGCCTGCCAGAAGCTGGGCCAGCCGGTGCCGCTGTCGAACTTGTGCTTCGAGGAATAGACCGCATTGTTGCAGCCCGCGCAATGGAACATGCCGGCGCGCTTTTCCCGGTCCAGCGGCGAGGTGAAGGCCCGTTCGGTGCCCTCCTGCCGCAGGACGTAATACTGGGCGCTGGTGAGCTGCTTGCGCCATTGGGCATCGGTCTTGCTGACGGGGAAGCTCTTCGCCTCCGCCGGACCGGAACCGCAGGCGGCCAGCGCCACGAAGGACGCGCCGGCGCCGATCCAGCCGAGCATTCCGCGGCGATCGAGTGAGGCTGTCATGCGAATCTCCGTATCCTCGCAGGGATTTCCTGTCTGCATATACGTCGAAGCGCCGCCGAAGGTTTCACCTCAAAAGGTCGTGACCTCGACTTCGAGCTTGCGGAAGCCGTGGACGAAGTTCGCCCGCACCCGCTCGATATCGCCGGCCACGTGCACCCGCATGCGGCGCTTGTGCAGCTCTTCCAGCAGCACGCGCAGTTGCAGTTCGGCCAGGCGGGCGCCGACGCAGCGGTGGATGCCGTAGCCGAAAGCGATGTGGCGGCGGGCGTTCTCGCGCTCGATGTCGAGCTTGTCCGGATTCTCGAACACTTCCTCGTCGCGATTGGCGGAAAGGTACCACAGCACCACCTTGTCGCCCTTCCTGATGGTCTGGCCGAAGACCTCGGTATCCTCGGTGCAGGTGCGGCGCATATGCGCCAGCGGGGTCTGCATGCGCAGGATTTCCTGCACCGCATTGGGGATCAGTTCGGGCTTCTGTTCGAAGAGCTTGCGCTGGTCGGGGTTCTTGTCGAGCTGGTAGATGATCCCGCTCATGGAATTGCGGGTGGTGTCGTTCCCGCCCACGATCAGCAGCACCAGATTGCCCATGAATTCGTGCGGGCTCATCTGGTTCATCGCCGGCGAGTGGATCATCATCGAAATGAGGTCGTCACCCGGCTCCTTGTCATGGGTCCGTTCGATCCACAGCGACTGGAAATAGGCCCCCATTTCCTCGAGGATGCCCCAGCGCATCTCGTCGAGTTCGCGCACCGTGGCGAGCTCGGTATCGCCCGACCAGTCGGACCAATAGGTCAGCAGGCGGCGGTCTTCCCACGGGAAGCCGAACAGGATTGCCAGCATCCCGGTTGTCAGTTCGATCGAGACCTTCTCGACCCAGTCGAACACCTCGCCGCGCGGCAGCGAATCGAGCAGTTCGCCGGTACGCTGGCGGATCTCGCCCTCCATCTCGGCCATGCCGCTGGGGGTGAACTTGGGCGCCACCGTGCGGCGCTGGCCGGTGTGCTGCGGCCGGTCCATGGCGATGAACATCGGCAGCTCGCGGCGCGGGCGGCCCAGCGCCTCCAGCTCTTCGTCGTCGAGGCGGTTGAGGATGGTGATTCCGCCATGCTCCCAGCTCGAGGAAAAGGTTTCGGGCAACGCCTCGATATGCTGGATCGCCTTGTGGCTGACCACCGCCCAATAGGGGCCGAAGGGGCTTTCGGGAATGTAGTGCAGCGGCCCCGCCGCGCGCATCTCGCGGAAAATCGGGTGCCAGGTGTTGTTGTAGTAGATGTCGCTGCGGCTGACGTCCCATTTGTGCGGGTGGTGCAGGCGATCTTCCGGGTGGTGCTTGAGATGCTCGGTCAGCGCCTCATAGGCGGTGGGCGAACTGCGGCATTCGGGCCGTTGCGGGGCAATCGTTGCCATAGCTGTCTCTCCTGTCGCGGGCGACTCTTGCGCGGTCGCCGCCATTGTGGGGCATCCTGACTGTATTGACAGCAGTGTCAACAGTCGGTTGCGAAACGCGACCTAGTTCGCGTCGCGGGTACCGCGGTTGCCGGTGCCGGCCAACCCGCCCGCGTCAGGCGGTGCCGGCCTTGCGGCGGCCAAACAGGCTGCGCTTCGTGCTGCCACCGCTGCCAGACTGCATCACGCGCTTGCGGAACAGCGCCGCGCCCAGCCGGACCATCACGGCCACCGCCAGCCCTTGCCAGGCCAGCGCCACCAGGTGTTGCACCAGCCCTTCCTGCAGGGCCGCGCGGGCGAGCATGGCGAAGGGCGAACTGAACGGGAAAATGGCCGCGCCCCATTCGAAGGCGCTGCCCTGCTGGCCGACGGCAAAGCTGGCGGCAAAGAAGACCAGCAGCTGCAGCATGGTGGCCGGCATCGACAGCGTCTGCACCTCGCGCACCGTCTTCGCCTGCGAACCGATGGTAAGGAAGACGGACCCCAGCAGCAGGTAGGCCATGGCGAAATAGGCGATGCCGAGGATGATGAACGCACTCCAGCCGACAGCCGGTTCGGGCAGGTTATCGAGGTTGTAGCCGCCCAGCGTGACGATGGCCGCGACGACGCTGCCCCAGACCGCAATGCCCACAAACGATACTGCCAGCATGGCGAACAGCTTGCCGTAGAAGACGGCGTCCATCGGGATCGCCGCGGCGAGGATTTCGATGATCTTGTTCGCCTTCTCCTCGACCAGGTTGGACAGGACCATGCCCGCGAGCAGCATCGTCAGCAGGAACAGCAGCATCTGCCCGGCCTGCGCGGTCACCATCCTTCCCGACAGCTCGGTGGCGCCGCTGGTCGTGACGGCGGTGGTCCTGATG
Organism: Parerythrobacter aurantius; assembly: GCF_045291475.1. NCBI lineage: Bacteria > Pseudomonadati > Pseudomonadota > Alphaproteobacteria > Sphingomonadales > Erythrobacteraceae > Parerythrobacter > Parerythrobacter aurantius. The sequence continues at coordinate 1,132,874 of NZ_CP147985.1, read as the reverse complement.
TCCGGGAACGAGGCGGGCGACGTCGACAGCGCGGTTGCCGTCAGCAGCGCCGCCTTGCCCTTGAGCCGGTCGAGCTGGTCAGGCGGACCAGTCAGCACCGGGTCCGCCAACGTGCCGGACAGGATGGCAGCAATATTGCCGGGTCGCTCGGCCAGGATCGCCTGCGGATTGGCCGACAGCGGGTCGGGCAGGGCCACCACCGGCGGCAGGGCGCCGCCCAGCTGCGGCGCGAGCACCGCATGGGCGCGCTCTATCGCCGCGCGCTCGTCGGGTGCGAGCAAGAGGGCGATTTCGGGATTCGAAACCTGCTGCCGCGTCTGGCTGCCGATCCCGCCGGCCAGCCCGCCGACCACGATCGGGAACAGCGGGCCGAGCAGGAAGAAAACGAAAGCCCGGCTCAGCAGGATGGCAAAGAAGTCGCGCCGGGCGATGACCATGGCGGCGGCCATCAGCGGCAGTCGCGAAGCGGTGGCGGAAGCGCGGTTCATCGGCCCCCCTCCCGGTCGGCATCCGCATCGGCGGCAAGGGCCCTTGCGGCCGCTTCCCCGGCGATGTGGACGAAGGCATCGTGCAGCCCGGCGCGCTCGATCGACAGCGAGAGGATGCCCGCCTCGCCCTCGATCAGCGCCCGCAACAGCGGCTCGATCCCGCTTTCGGGCAGCGAGAAGTTCCAGAAATCGCCCACCTGCCGGGCATCGGCGGGCAGGGCGCTGCGCCAGCGCCCGTCGCGCGCCTTGGTTTCCAGCCGCACCTGCGCCGGGATGCGGTCGCGCGCCGCCTCGACGCTGCCGGCATAGGGCACCTTGCCGCCAGCGATGATCGCGACATCGTCGCACAGGCGCTCGGCATGGTGGATGACATGGGTCGAGAAGATCACCGTCGTGCCGTCGTCGGCAAGCCGCCGGATGAGCTGTTCGAGCTTGCCCTGGTTGATCGCATCGAGCCCGCTGAACGGTTCGTCGAGCACCACCAGCCGCGGGCGATGCACCAGTGTGCCGAGCAATTGTACGGTCTGCGCCATGCCTTTCGAAAGCTGGCGGATCTGCTTGTCCACCGCGTGGCCCATGCCGTGTTCTTCCAGCAGGCGGCGGCCCTCGGCACGGGCGTCGCGCATGGACATGCCGCGCAGGGCGCCCATGAAGCCGATCGCTTCATAGGCTTTCATGGACGGGTAGAGCCCGCGTTCCTCGGGCAAATAGCCGATCAGGCGCCCGATCTCGTGCGGGCGGTCGTGGCCGAATACGCGGCGCACGCCTTGGTCGGGGTCGATAATGCCGAGCAGCATCCGCAATGTCGTGGTCTTGCCCGCGCCGTTGGGGCCGAGGATACCGTAGATGGCGCCTTCGGGGACCGCGATGTCGACGCCGTCCACGGCCAGCTGCCCGTCGAACCGCTTGACGAGGCCGCGAGCCTCGATCGCGAGCGGCTGCGATGCGACCCTTGTCGTGGCATCCATAACAGTGTCGACCCCGTGGTTGCCCGCGAGCGGGGCATGGCCTAGCGCGATATCCATGTCGGCGCGTTAACCGCCGCCAGTGAACGGGAGCGACCATAAGCGTGGTTAACGAAGCTGCAAGTCCCGACCTCAAGGCGCGGCTGGTCGCCGAAGCGCAAAGGCTGGGATTTGCCGCGATAGGCTTCGCAGCGGCGCAGGACGATCCGGTCCGCGCGGCGCGGCTGCGCGAATGGCTGGATGCCGGACATCATGGCTCGATGGGCTGGATGGAAGACCGCGCCGAAGTGCGGCAGGGCCCGTTGTCGATGTGGCCGCAAGCGAAGACGGTCATCGCGCTCGGCATGAGCTACGCGCCCGAGGTCGATCCGCTGGCCGAGGGCGACGCGAAGATTTCGGTCTATGCCCAGGGCCGGGACTATCACGACGTCGTCAAGAAAGCGCTGAAGGCGCTGGCCCGCTGGCTGGTGGCGGAGGTGCCGGGAACCGAGCTGAAGGTCTTCGTCGATACCGCCCCGGTGATGGAAAAGCCGCTCGGGCAACTGGCTGGCCTCGGCTGGCAGGGCAAGCACACCAATCTTGTCAGCCGCGAACATGGCAGCTGGCTGTTCCTCGGCGCGATCTACACGACATTGTCGATCGAGCCGGATGCTCCGCACGATGATCGGTGCGGATCGTGTAACGCGTGCCAAGTCGCTTGCCCGACAAATGCCTTTCCGGCGCCCTACAAACTCGATGCGCGGCGATGCATCTCCTATCTTACGATCGAACACGCCGGCCCGATCCCGCATGAATTCCGCGAGGCGATGGGGGGCCGCATCTACGGCTGCGACGACTGCTTGGCGGTGTGCCCGTGGAACAAGTTCGCCGATACCGCCGCGCGCCATCAGGCGTTTGTTGCACGGGAAGAGCTGGTCTCGCCGGACTTGGCGGACTTGCTCGCGCACGACGATGCAGGGTTCCGCAGGCTGTTCAGCGGCTCGCCGATCAAGCGGATCGGGCGTAACCGCTTCGTGCGCAACTGCCTGATCGCGGCCGGCAACAGCGGCAATGCCGGCCTGCTGCCGCAGGTCGAAAGACTTCGCTCCGATCCAGACGCGGTGGTGGCCGAAGCGGCCGACTGGGCCCTCGACCGCCTCAGCCCTTCCTGAATTCGCCAGTGTGTTCGCCCAGCAAGGGCGCATGGCCCAGCGATCGAGCGGACCAGCCGGTAAAGCTTGAGGGTTCGCGCATCTGGCGGAGCAATCCTTCGCTCGGATGCTCCGACATCTCGAAGAAGCCGACTGCCGCGAGGTGCGGATCGCCCGGCACGTCGTCGATGTCGGTCGCCGGCATGCAAGGCACATTGTGCGGGCGCAGGACGTCCAGCCATTCGGCGGTCGTCTTCGCCGGGGTCAGCTGGGCCATGCGCCGGTAGAGTTCGGCGGTTGCGGCAGCGATCCCGCGAAGGTCCCCGAACCGCTCTTCCCCCGCTAGCTCGGGATCGCCCAGCAGCGCCACGACCTTGGGAAATTGCGGCAGGGTGTAAGGCACGATGCTGATCCAGCCGTCCTTGGTCGGAAACGGCTGCCGGTCGGGATCGACCTGCCGCGCGTAACCGGCGGCGGCATTGGGCGGGTCGAAGGTCATCCCGTCCAAATGCTCCTTCATCATGAAGCTGGTGAAGCTTTCGAACATCGGCATTTCGACGAACTGTCCCTCGCCCGTGCGCAGCCGGTGGACGATCGCGGCCATGGTGGCATAGGCTGCGTGGAGCCCCGCGACCTTGTCGGCGATCAGCGAAGGCAGGTAGCGATAGCGAGGATCGCCGTCGACGCGAGGGAGCAGCGAGGCGGTGCCGGTGGCGGCCTGGATGACGTCGTCATAAGCTTGCAGCCCGCCATAGGGTCCGCCCGAGCCGAAGCCGACGCAATGGACATAGATGATGCCGGGATTGAGCGCGCGCACCGCCTCGTAACCGAATCCGAGCCGCTCGACCGGCTCGGCCCGGACGTTGTGGATGAAGACATCGGCCTCGGCGAGAAGCGACCGCATGACCGCCTTGTCGGCCTCGTCCTTGAGATCGAGCACGACCGATTTCTTGCCGCGATTGAGCGCGATGAAGCCGGGCCCCATGCCGGCGGTTTTCGCGGGCTTGGCGCCATAGCGATAGGCATCGCCGGTCGGCCCTTCGACCTTGATCACCTCGGCCCCGAAATCGGCGAGGATTTGCGTTGCATAGGGGCCGAACACGACGCTGGTCATGTCCACGACCTTGAGCCCTTCGAACATGGGCCTGCCGTCGCCGCCCGCGATCATGGCGTCACAGCATCTCCTTCAGCTGCACGTCGCCGTCGCCCAGCACCTGCGGATCGATCTGCGCCCGCGCCTCGACCAGCTTGCGGCCCTGCACATAGTCCTTGGTGCGGTTGACGCAGTCGAGCGCGATAACCCTGCCGCCCCTGAGATAGACGACCGAGAAGCTGCGTTCCGCCGGATCGCCGCGCAGGACGGTGGCCTCAAAGCCCAGCGAAATGCCGACGGTCTGGAGCTTCAAGTCATACTGGTTCGACCAGAACCACGGTGTAGCCTCGTAGGGCTTGGGCTCGCCGAGGATGTGCAGCACGGCGGTGGTCGCCATGTCGTTGGCATTCTGCACCGATTCGAGCCGGAGAACGGCCCCGTCGGCAAAAGCGTTCACATGCGCGGCACAGTCACCGATGGCATAGACATCCTCCAGCGTCGTGCGGCAGAATTCGTCGACATCGACGCCGTTCGATCCGGCCGCCCCTGCCGCGATCAGCGGGCCGATGGCAGGGATGATGCCGATGCCCACGATCACCATCTCGGCGGGCAGGACCTCAAGGTCCTCAAGCCGCACTCCCGTGACCCGGCCGTCCATACCCTCCAGTGCCTCGACCTTGGCCGACAGGCGGAGCGCGACTCCCTCGGCCCGGTGGGCATCCTGGTAGAAGCTCGACAGGTCCTCGCCCGCAACCCGCGACAGCACCCGGTCGAGCGCCTCGACGACCGTGACCTCGCAGCCGAACTTGCGCAGCACGGCCGCAGCTTCGAGCCCGATGTAGCCGCCGCCGATGACGACAACCTGGCAGGCGCCGCCGTCGAGTTCGGTCCTGAGCCGCTCTATGTCGGGGCGATCGCGGATCGTGTGGACCCCGGCAAGGTCGCCGCCTTCGCACGAGAGGCGCCGCGCGTCGCCGCCGGCAGCCCAGATCAGCTTGCCATAGGTTAGGATGCTTTCGTCGGCAAAGACGACGCAGTGCGCCTGAGGATCGACCTTCACCACCGCACGGCCGCGTTGCAGGTCGATGCCCTTGTCGACCCAGAAGGCTTCGGGCCGGATCATGATCCGCTCGAAGGCCTTCTCGCCGGCAAGGTATTCCTTCGACAGGGGCGGGCGTTCGTAGGGCGGGTCCTGCTCGCGGGTGACGAGTGCGATGGTTCCTTCGAAACCCTTCTGCCGCAGCGCGATGGCGGCTTGCGCGCCGCCGTGCCCGGCCCCGACGATGCAGATATCGGCGTGATCCATGGTTCGCCGCATGGGACGGGCCGGGGCTCGCCGTCAAGCAGCTTCGGCGAAGGGATCAGCGCGACAGTATGGTCCGGGCCTGGCTCGCGACCTGCGCCAGCATCGCGGGGGCCACGGGCGAATGTGCCTGCGCCCGGCCGATCATGGCCTTGAACTGGCCGATCGCTGCCGCATGCTCGTCCAGCCAGTCTCCGACCGCGCCGCAGGGGTTTTCCTTCATCCCCTTGCGCCGCGACAGTCGCTGCAGGAACTCCAGCCGCATCTGCTGGAAATCGCGCGCGAGGCCGGCCACGAGCAGGCGTTCCCATACGTCGGACGGGTTCATCAGCGCCGCCGTGCCCTGCGCCCAGGCGAGGCCCAGTTCCTGGCCCAGCGTCGTGAAGGCATTGGTAAGGCTGCGCGGCTCGATCCCCGCGTCGCTCGCCAGCCTGGCCAGCCCGACGGAACCGTCGACATCGAACAGGTGCGCGACCGCAGAGGCCAGCTTTTCGGGAGCGCCCGCCTGCGCGAATTCGCGGCGCAACCTTCCGGACTGGGCCCGGCCTTCGGCGCCCATCAGTTGTTCCGTCCCGCTGCGCAGCTGCTCGACATGGCTGCCCAGTTCGGCCACGAGCTTGCTCGGCGAGGTCAGGCCGGGGGCGGCTCGAAGCACGTCGGCCATCTGGATACGCATGGCGACCGCAGCGCGGTCGAACAGCATGACCCGGGTCAGTTCGGGCATCTTTGCGACGTCGAGCTCGTCCCAGATCGAGCGGACATCGAACAGCCGTTCGGCGGCGATGAACGCCGTGGCGATATCAGCGAGGCCGACGCTTTCCTCTTCCGCCAGCTCGTAGGGGTGCACGATGCCGAGCCGGTTGACAATGCGATTGGCAAGGTCGGTAGCGATGATCTGGCGCCGCAGCCGGTGGTTGCCGATCTGCTCCCGGTAGGCCTTGCGCATCGGCACGGGGAAATACTCCTCGAGGTTGCGCTCGAGCGCCGGATCGTCGGGCAGGTCGCTCGCCTCGATGGCGTCCTGCAGCGCCAGCTTGGCGTAGGACAGCAGCACGGCGAGCTCCGGCCGCGTCAGGCCATGCCCGTCCGAAGCACGCCGGTTGAGCGTCTCGTTGTCGGCAAGCCCTTCGGTACGCCGGTCGAGATATCCCAGTTCCTCCAGCCGTTCCGACACCCGCAGCAGCGATGCGGTGGCATCCGCGCCGCCGTGCTGGGCGATCGACAGCGCCAGCGCCTGCAGGCGATTGTCTTCGAGCACGATGTCCGAAACCTCGTCGGTCATCCCGGCGAGCAGCGTGACGCGCTTCTTTTCGGTCAGCTTGCCGTCGCGCTTGGCGGCGGCGAGGGCGATCTTGATGTTGACCTCGTTGTCGGAGCAGTCGACCCCGGCCGAATTGTCGATGAAGTCGGTGTTGATCCGTCCACCTTCCAGCGCAAATTCAATTCGCGCAGCCTGCGTGACGCCAAGGTTGGCGCCCTCGCCGATGACCTTGGCCTGCAGTGCCCTGGCATCGACCCGCAATGCGTCGTTGGCAGGATCGCCCACCTGCACGTTGTTCTCGCTGGTGGCTTTGACATAGGTGCCGATGCCGCCGAACCACAGCAGGTCGACCGGCGCCTTGAGGATGGCACTGATCAGCGCATCGGGTTCGATCTCGCCTGCATCAATGCCCAGCACTTTCTGCGCCGCTTTGGACAGCTTGATGCTCTTGGCGCTGCGCGGATAGACCCCGCCACCCTTGCTGATCAACGAAGCGTCGTAGTCTTCCCAGCTCGACCGCGGCAGGTCGAACATGCGCTGGCGTTCCTTCCAGCTCTTCGCCGGATCGGGATCGGGATCGATGAAGATGTGGCGGTGATCGAAGGCGGCGACCAGCTTGATCGCCTTGGACAGCAGCATGCCGTTGCCGAAAACGTCGCCCGACATGTCGCCGCAGCCGGCAACGCGGACGCTTTCGCTCTGCACGTCGGTGCCCATCTCGAGGAAGTGCCGCTGCACGCTGACCCAGGCGCCCTTGGCTGTGATGCCCATGGCCTTGTGGTCGTATCCGTTGGAACCGCCGCTGGCGAAAGCGTCGTCGAGCCAGAAGTCATGCGCCTGCGCGATACCGTTGGCGACATCGGAGAACTTGGCCGTGCCCTTGTCGGCGGCGACCACGAAATAGGGATCCTCGCCGTCGCGGATCACCACGTCATCGGGATGCACGACCTTGCCCTCGACGATGTTGTCGGTGACCGAGAGCAACGTGCGGATGAAAAGCTCGTAGCTGGCCTGTCCCTCGGCCGCCCAGCCGTCGCGGTCGCGGGCCGGGTCGGGCAATTGCTTGGGGTAGAAGCCGCCCTTGGCGCCGGAGGGGACGATGACGGCGTTCTTGACCTTCTGCGCCTTCATCAGGCCGAGGATCTCGGTGCGGAAGTCGTCGCGCCGGTCCGACCAGCGCAGGCCGCCGCGGGCGATCGGGCCAGAGCGCAGGTGGATGCCTTCGACCCGGCGCGAATAGACCCAGATCTCGCGCCAGGGAACGGGCTTGGGCAGGTTCGGGAGGAGCGCTGAATCGATCTTGAAGGCCAGCGCCTCGCGCCCGGCCGGGGCGAAGGCATTGGTCCGCAGGATGGCATCGATCACGCTGCGATAGAGCCGCAGCAGGCGATCGTCGTTGATGGCGGCCACCTTGGCGAGGCCGGACTTGATGGCCGCAGCCGCAGTCTCGGCCGCATCCTCGCGGTTGCCGCTGAAGGCCGGATCATGGCGAGCCACGAACAGCCGGACCAGCGCCCGCGTGACGTCGGAAGCACGGGCCAGCGCGTCGACCACCGTATAGATGGTGAAGGTCATGCCCGTCTGGCGCAGGTAGCGGTAAAAGGCGCGCAGCCATTCGGCCTCGCTGGCGCTAAGACCGGTCGAGGCCACCAACCGGTTGAAGCTGTCGTCTTCGGCATGGCCGTTGAGAACCTGCGCGATGGCCTGTTCGATGGCATCGGCGCGTTCGAGCAAGGCATCGGCATCGCCCCCGCCAGCAAGTTCCACGGTGAAGTCGTGGACTGTGCCGAGCGCGCCGCCGTTCAGCGGCGCGGGCACTTCCGAAATGACCCGGAAACCGAAGTTCTCGAGCGCCGGGACGGCATCGGACAGCGGCAGGGCACCTTCGTTCTGGTACACCTTGAGCCGCAGCCGGTCCGCGGCATCGCCTTCGAGGCGATAGAGCCGAGCATCGCGGCGGTCGCCACCTTCGTCGCCGGCCCCCTCGCCCGAGTGGCTGGCCAGGCGGCGCAGGCGATCGATATCGGTGGCGGCCTCGGCAGCTCCGTGCGTGGTGCGGTAGCTCAGCGGGAAGGCATCGGCATAGCGCGAGGCAAGCGCCGCGGCGCGCCCCGGTTCATGATGGCCGGCGAGGGCGTTCTCGACCGCTTCGCCCCAGCCGCGGACCATGTCCTGCAGCCGGTCCTCCAGCGCGGCCTCGTCGTAGGCCTTGCCCGTGTCCCGAATATCGAAGACGAAACGCAGCAGCGCGAGGTTGCCGCCTTCGACATCGAGACCCCAGTCGAGCAATTCCGATCCGGTCGCTTCCTGCAGCATCGCGGTGACCTGGTGCCTGAGGTCGGTGGAAATCAGGTCGCGCGGCAACCATACGAAGGCATAGAGGTGACGGGCCAGCGGGGCCTCGACCAGCGCCAGTCGCGGGCGCGGGCGATCGACCAGGCTCATCATGGTCGTGGCCAGCCGGCTGATATCCTCCTGCGCGAAGCTGATGGTCAGGTCGTGCGGAAGTTCGGTCAGCGCGTGGACCAGCGCCTTGCCGGTATGGCCGGAAGGATTGAGGTCGAAATGCTCCATCAGCGCAGCCAGGCTGGTCCGCAGGCGCGGAACCGCCGAAGGCTTCGACGCCAGCGCAGCGCTGGTCCAGACCCCGGCGTGGACCGACAAGGCAGCGACCTTTTTTCTGTCCATGCGCGGCACGATGAACAGGTCGAGCGGGACGCGACGATGGACGTTGGAGGTGCGATTGGCCTTGACGATCAGCGGCAGCTGACGCTCGCCGCCCTTGCCGTCGAACCAGGCGAACGCCCGGTCGAACGACGCATCGGCAAGGATCTCACGCGCGCTCTTGCGGCAGATGCCGGTCACTTCGTCGACTGATCCGTCGCGATTGCGCGTGAGATGGCCAAGCTGGGTCAGCATGGCATCGTTGAGCCAGCGCAGCAGTTCGGTTCCTTCGGCATCCCGTTCGGCAATCGCCTCGGCATCGGCCAGCATGAGCGCCTGGGCCTTGGGCCAATCAACTACGGCCGCCTGCACATCCGCCAGCGTCACCTTGAGCGCTTGCTCGATCTCGCGCCGGAGCCTCGCATCGACGCGCTCGGTCTCGAGGTAGATCATCGATTCGGCAGGAACCGGTGCCCCTTTCCCGGGAAAGCCGGTGAGGATGCCGCCCTCGTCGCGCGCCACACGCAATACCGGGTGGACCAGCCGGTTGATGGACAGGCCATGCGCAGCGATGGTGGCGGCCACGGAATCGACCAGGAACGGCATGTCGTCGTTGATCAACGCGATACGCAGCATGCGCTTTTCGCCGAGGGCCGATTGCAGCGCGACCAGCGGTTCACCCTGCTTGCGCCGCATGGCAATCGCCAGGATGAAGCGCGCCGCTTCCTCGAGTTCGCCCTTGGCGAAGGGGTCGTCACCCGGAAGGATCACGTCTTCCAGCTTGCCGATCAGGGTCTTGACGAGTTTGGGGTCCACCGGTGCGGCGGTCTTGTCCTCAGTGCTGCTCATCCTGCGAGCGCTCCTCTGCTGAGCCTGCTCCGCGCCGCGACTATTATATGATTGCCGTCTAACGCAGTATTGTTTCGCCGATAGGCTTTTGTCCCATGGGCCGCAAGCGCCGGTTTCGTATGTCTGCCGACCTCATGCCTCGATCCGCTCCAGCGCGTCCATGGTCAGCTCAAGCGAGCGGCAGCGCGCCGCGGGATCGAAGGTCGACCCGGCGGTGATGATCTCGTCGGCGCGGGTACGTTCGATGAAGGCCCGGATGCGGTTACGCACCGTTTCCGCAGACCCGATGGCGGCCGCCTGCTCCAGGTGCGCCAGCATGGCCTGCGCCGGCGCGGGCAGGCTCGCCCGATAGCCTTCGACCGGGGGCGGCAGCTTGCCGGGATTGCCGGTGCGCAGTCGAACGAATGCCTGAGCCTGGCTCGAAGCGAGGAACTGCGCTTCCTCGTCGGTCGGCGCGCAGATGACCTGCATTGCTGCCATCACATGGGGCTTCTCGAGCGCTGCCGAGGGCTGGAAATCGCGTCGGTAGATGGCCAGCGCGTCGTCGAGATGATCGGGCGCGAAATGCGATGCGAAGGCGTAGGGCAGGCCCAGCCGGGCCGCGAGCTGCGCGCCGAACAGGCTGGAGCCGAGCATCCACATCTCGACGTTCGAGCCATGGCCAGGGGTGGCCTTGATCGGCAGGTCGAGGTCGCCCGTCAGCAGCGCGCGCAATTCGATCACGTCCTGCGGGAAGTATTCGCTGGCGGCGTGGAGATTCTTGCGCAGCGCCCGCTGCAACTCCGGCCCTGCCCCAGGCGCGCGCCCCAGTCCAAGGTCGATCCGACCCGGGTAGAGCGCGTCGAGCGTCCCGAACTGTTCGGCGATCTGGAAGGGGGTGTGGTTCGGCAGCATGATGCCGCCGGAGCCGATGCGGATAGTGCTGGTGACGCTCCCGATATGGGCGATGGCAACAGACGTCGCGCCGCCTGCAATGCCTTCCATCGCGTGATGCTCGGCAATCCAGATGCGGCGGTAGCCTGCGCGCTCCGCCGTCCGGGCCAATTCTGCGCTGGCGGCGAAGGCGTCGGTCACAGTGCCGCCTTCCCGGACAGGCACAAGGTCGAGCACGGAAAGGGCAATCACAGCAATTCCTCCACTATTTCCAGCAAGCGCGCGATGTCCTGTTCGCGCGAGAGCCTGTGGTCGCCGTCCTTCACCATGGTAACGACCACATCGGCGGTGGCCAGCGCCGCCGCCAGCCGGATGCTCGTTTCCCAGGGCACATCGGCATCGGCCTGTCCGTGCAGTAGGCGGACTGGGCAGCTTAGCGGAATGGTGCCGCCCAGCAACCGGTTGGCCTGCCCGTCGGCCCAGAAGCCCGGGTGCATCGGGGGCGGTTCCGGACCGTAGGGATTGTCCTCGTACACGGTTTGGCCGGCCGCGAGCCTCGCCTTGTCGGCCGCGCTGTAGCCCCAATCGGTGAAGTCGGGTGCGGCGGCTATTCCTGCCAGCCCCGCCAGCCGCTCCCCAAGGGCGATGCCGATCATGAGGTTGAGCCAACCGCCCATCGACGATCCGACCAGCACCACGGGCCCGTCGATCGTCGCGTCGATCAGCGCCAGCACTTCGTCGCGCCATTTCGACAGGGTCCCGTTGGCGAAGTTGCCCTCGCTTCGCCCGCAGCCCGTATAGTCCAAAAGCAGGCAGGCCTGACCGTGGGCTTGCGCCCAGTCGAACAGCGCGGTGGCCTTTCCCCCTTCCATGTCGGACATGTAGCCGGGCAGGAAGACGAGGGTGGGGGAACGTCCCTCGGCATGGCGATAGGCCATGCGGCCCCCGGCAGGCAGGGTGAAATATCGTGGCGCGTACATCGGCCCTGTCATGACGGCTTCACGCAGTTTAGGGAAGAGCGCAGACCCTTCGGAGGAGAGTCGCATGATCCCGAGCGAACCCCCAGCAGCGACACCCGTGGGTGCGCTCGACCGGCGCAGCCTGCTGAAGGGGATGGGGTTGGGTGCGGGCCTGATCGCCGCACCATTGGCGGCGCAGGCAGGCGAGGACGGCTTCGCCTATGGCGTGGCGAGCGGCGAGCCTTCGGCAGACGGGGTCTTGCTGTGGAGCCGCTATGTCGCCGCCCAGCCGGCTCAGGTGCGCTGGGAAGTCACCGACCCGACCACCGGGCGCGTGGTGGCCGGCGGCGAGGTCGAAGCCTCGCCCGAGCGGGACTGGTGCCTGAAGGTGCGAGCCGAGGGCCTCGCGCCCGGCACTTGGTATTCCTATCGCTTCATCGATGCGGCGGGCATCGCCTCGCCCGAAGGTCGCACCCGGACCTTGCCGGAAGGTGACGTCGAGCGTTTCCGCATGGCGGTGTTCTCCTGCGCCAACATCGGCTTCGGCTGGTTCAACGCCTATCGCCACGCCGCAGAGGCGGACGAATTCGATCTCGTCGTGCACACCGGCGACTATCTCTACGAATACCAGGCCGGCAATTATCCCTCCCCGGAACAGACCATCGCCGGACGGGTCCTCAATCCTGCCGGCGAAATCGTCACGCTGGCCGAATACCGGGCGCGCCATGCGATCTATCGCCGCGACCCGGATTTGCAGCGGCTGACCCAGCTCTATCCGATGATCATGGTGTGGGACGACCACGAAACCGCCAATGACAGCTATGCCGACGGGGCGCAGAACCACCAGCCGGAGAGCGAAGGCGAGTGGTCCGTCCGCAAGCGGGTGGCGCTGCAGGCCTATCGCGAATGGCTGCCGGTCAGCGACGAGGACTGGGCCAGCTACGACATCGGCCATCTGGCAACCATCTTCCGGATCGAAACGCGTCTCACCGCGCGCGCCGAGCCGTTCAGCGTGGCCGACATTCTCGCCGGGAAAAGCGACCCCGAAGCGGTGATGCGGGCGCTTTCGGCGTTCCGCCAGGGCGACTATCTCGACCCGTCCCGCAGCATGCTGGGTGCCGTTCAGGAAGCCTGGCTGGCAAAGGGTCTCAAGACCTCGCGGGCCGCTGGCAAGCAGTGGCAGGTGCTGGCGCAGCAAGTGCTCATGGGCAATTCCCGCGCCCCGTCCATCATCGAGTCCGCGATTACCGACACTTTGCCGGAATTCGTGCGGCAGCGCCTTTCGGCGGCCATGGTAGCGAGCAAGGCCGGGATACCTTCGAACCTCGATGCATGGGACGGTTATCCCGCCGCGCGCGACCGACTGTTCCAGGCATCGCTCGAAGCCGATGCCAATCTGGTCGTGTTGACGGGCGATACCCACAACGCCTGGGCGTTCGAGCTGGACCATGGCGGTGCGCGGGTCGGCGTCGAGTTTGGCGGGCAGAGCGTGACATCGCCAGGGCTCGAAACCTTTCTCGGTCGGATACCGTCGGACAGGCTGGCCACGGCGATGGTCGAGACCAACCCGCAACTTAAATGGGTCGATACGGCCCGGCGGGGGTACATGGCGGTCGAACTGACGCCGCAGCGCGCAAGCAGCGAATACCGCTTCCTCGACACCGTCCGCCAGCGCAGCACACGGCTGGCCGGCACCCACGTCGCGACCTCGCCGGCCGGCAGCCGCAAGCTGTCGGACTAGGCGGAACTCTCTCCCCCGCTGGCCGTTTACGGACCAACGAAGGAGATACACATGCTTGGTAAAATGATCGGAGCCATCGTCGGCGGCAACATCGCGGAAAAGACCCGCGGCATCAGCGGCCCGACCGGGGCAATCCTTGGCGCAGCCGTTCCGGCCGTCATCGCGCGGATGAGCATCCCCACCATGATTGCGTTCGGTGTCGGCGGGTATTTCGTGAAGAAGCACCTCGACAAGAAAGCGGCGGAGGAGCGGGCCTATACCGCTACGCCTATCCACCCCGGAACCATACCCACCCCCAAGGCGGCCTGACCTCAGCGGTCACCGCAGACCCCCGGAAGGGCCCTGCTCGGCGGGGCCCTTTTTCGTTGGTCTTGCCAACACCGGCCCGTCGGCGTAATTCGCTGCCCATGGCCAAGTGTGTGACCACCGGCACGACTACCACCACCTCGGGCAACCGGGGGCGGATGGTCGTGGCCTAGGCACGAACATCGCCACCCGGTTTCGGGTGGCTGGCGTTTCCTCCCGAAATCGCGATTTTCCCGCAAACGCCGCTTCTAGCGCGGGCGCCCTTGTGCCATGGGCCTCGCCAAGTGGAACGGATGAGACGATGACGGAATTGCTCAAGATCAGCCTGCCTGACGGTTCGGTGCGCGAAATGGCACCGGGCTCGACGCCCGCCGACGTTGCCGCCGCGATCGGCCCCGGCCTTGCGAAGGCCGCCATCGCCGCCCGCGTGGACGGAGAACTGCGCGACCTGGGCCGTCCCTTCGACGGCGACGCGCAGCTCGCTCTGGTCACTGCCCGCGACGAGGCCGAGGCGCTGGAACTGGCCCGGCACGACTTCGCCCACGTGCTGGCCGAAGCGGTGCAGGCGCTGTGGCCCGGCACGCAGATCACCTTTGGCCCGGCGACAGACGATGGCTTCTATTACGACGTAAAGGCGCCCGAGGGGCGAGAGCCGTTCAGCATGGACGATCTGCCCGCGATCGAGGAAAAGATGCGCGAGATCATCCGCGCCGACAAGCCGCTGACGCGCGAAGTGTGGAGCCGCCAGCAGCTGATCGAGAAGTGGGAGGCCGAAGGCGAGGTCTTCAAGGCCGAATGGGCCAAGGAACTGCCCGAGGGCGAGGAGCTGACCGTCTATCGCAGCGGTGACGACTGGCTCGACATGTGCCGCGGCCCGCACCTGCCCTCGACCGGCAGGCTCGACCCGCAGGCGTTCAAGCTGATGCGCGTCGCCGGGGCCTATTGGCGCGGCGACCAGAAGAACGCGCAGCTTACGCGCATCTACGGCACCGGCTGGCTCAACAAGAAGCAATTGGACGCGCACCTCCACCGGCTGGAGGAAGCCGCCAAGCGCGACCATCGCCGCCTGGGGCGCGAGATGAACCTGTTCCACCTGCAGGAGGAGGCCCACGGCAGCGTGTTCTGGCATCCGCAAGGTTACACCATCTACCGCATGCTGGAGGATTACATCCGCCGCGCGGTGCAGGGTGCCGACTGCCGCGAGGTGAAGACCCCGCAGGTAATGGACGCCCGCCAGTGGGAAAAGTCCGGCCACTGGGGCAAGTACCGCGAGAACATGTTCGTCATCCCCGACGAGGTCCCAAACATTGCCGACGAGGGTCCGATCGTCTCCGACGATGCGCAGTGGATGGCCTTGAAGCCCATGAACTGCCCGGCGCACGTGCTGATCTTCAAGCAGGGTATCAAGTCCTACCGCGACCTGCCGCTGCGGCTGGTCGAGAACGGCTGCTGCCACCGCAACGAGCCGCACGGCGCGCTCCACGGGCTGATGCGGGTGCGCCAGTTCACGCAGGATGACGGCCACATCTTCTGCCGCGAGGACCAGATTGTAGAGGAAGTCCGCAGCTTCTGCGAACTGGCCGACAAGGTCTACAAGGACTTCGGCTTCACCTATGCGGTCAAGCTGGCGCTGCGTCCCGAACAGCGTTTCGGTTCCGACGAAGACTGGGACAAGGCCGAGAACGAACTGCGCCAGGCGGTGATCGACGCAGGGTTGGCCACCGAGGAATACGGCTGGGAAGAACTGCCCGGCGAAGGGGCGTTCTACGCGCCCAAGCTCGAATGGCACCTCACCGACGCGATCGGCCGCACCTGGCAGGTCGGCACGATCCAGTCCGACCGCGTGCTGCCCGAACGGCTCGATGCGAGCTATATCGGCGAGGACGGCGAGCGCCATCGCCCGGTGATGCTCCACCGCGCAATCTTCGGCAGCTACGAGCGTTTCATCGGCATCCTCATCGAACACTTCGCCGGCCGCCTGCCGGTGTGGCTCGCCCCGACGCAGGCGGTGGTGGCGACAATTGTCTCGGAGGCGGACGACTACGCCAAGCAGGCCGTCGCCAGGCTGGAAGCCGCGGGTATCCGGGTCGAGAGCGACCTGCGCAACGAGAAGATCAACTACAAGGTGCGTGAGCACTCGCTGGCAAAGGTCCCGCACCTGCTGGTCGTAGGCAAGCGCGAGGCCGAGGAAGGCACCGTCGCCGTCCGCACGCTGGGGGTCGAGCACCAGAAGGTCATGACGCTCGACGATGCCATTGCCATGATCCGGGCCGAGGCGACCCCGCCCGACCTGCGCTGATCGAGGCCTAGGCGGGGGGTGGACATTGCCGGCTTCAGCCTGACCCAGCTCGGGGTGGCGGTGGTCGCGACCCTTGTGGCGTCCTTCGTGCGCGGGGTCACGGGGTTCGGCATGGCCATCGTGCTGGTGCCGGTGCTGGCGCTGGCGCTGACCCCGGTGGAATCGGTATTGCTGGTCAATTTCCTCGGCCTGTTCATCGGGCTGACGGAGATCCGCCAGTTCCTCGCCCATGCCGAGCGATCGGCGTGGATCATCTCCGGCCTCGTTCTCCTGGCAACCGGTCCGGGCATGGTGGCGCTGGCGGCAACACCAACGGGCGTTGCAAGATTGCTGATCGCCCTCGTGGCGCTGTCGGCCTTTGCCATCGTCATGCTGCCCACGCGCCCCTCGCGCCAGCCGGGGGCTGTCGTCACCGGTGCCGTCGGCATCGGGGCAGGCCTGCTGACGGGATTTGCAGGCATGCCGGGACCGCCCGTCGTGCCCTATTACGTCGGCCGCGACATCCCCCGCCAAGTCGCCAAGGCGTCGATGCTGATGGTGTTTACCGTGGCCTGTATCGCAGGCCTCGGATCGGGCGCTGCGCTCGGACTGCTGGAATGGCAATTGCCTGTCCTTGCAGCGACACTCTTCCCGCTGGTCCTGCTGGGCAATCGGGTCGGAAACGATGCGGCAGGCCGGCTGTCCGACAGGACCTGGCGGGGGTTTACCGGCCTGGTGCTGGGCGCGACCGCAATCGTCGCCGTCGTTAGGCTATTCTAGGGCAGCATCCGTCCGGCGAGGACAGGCCCCGCCGCATGCTCGCGTACCACGACGGCATACCGGTTTGCCCCGGCAATGGTCCTGTCGGCGGCATCGATCATGTACCTTGCAGTGCCACCGGCCAGCGTGCCCAGCACGCGTTCGCCTTTCCAGATATTAGTGTAGGCAAGGCTGCGGCCGCCGTTCTCGCCCCGGCTGACCTGGACCGTTTCCTCGCGATCGAGCCCGACCAGCAGAACCTGCGCGCGCTGGGCACCGGCTTTGTCGATCATGATCTCAAGGCTGCCGTCGTGCTTGGCCTGAAACCGGATTTCCGGCCCGCCGAGCTTGCGCGCCTCGGCAATCCGCTGTCGCAAGGCCGTCTCCTGCGAACCGACGAGGCCGCTGCGTCCGGCGACGACGGCCTGGGGGGTATAGACCCCGTTGCGCCCGGCCAGTCCCTTGCGCGAATAGGCCTGCTGCAAGGCAGTGTTGGCGGGCGATGCCAGCGTATCGCGCCATCCGAGCCGGTCCCAGTATGTAACCGGCCGCTGGATCACCACCACGCCAGGCTCGCGCGCCAGCCTGGCTGCCAGCCGGTCGGAGGGCGGGCAGGAGGAACATCCCTGGCTGGTGAAGAACTCGACCACCACGGGGAGCTGCGCGACAGCGGCCGACATGGCTTTGGGTGGTGCGGCCCGGTCGGGCGATATGTCCGGTCGCCCGTTCAGCGCCAGAGTGCCGGTGGTAAGGGACGCGGCGCCAAGCGCCAGTGCGATCCAGACGTGTTTGTGCATGGTCGATCCTGTCGAAGAGTCGACAGGTCATTCGCGCCCGACTGGAAAACGGTTACGCGGACCCGCTCCGCAAGGGATCAGAAGGGATGCCAGCCTGCGGCGAGTATCAGGACCAGGGCGCAAGACATGACGATCGCGCCGCGCAGTTCGGCAGCGGCAGTTGTGGCGATCGAAGCGGCGCGGGACCTGGTCATGCCGCGCAGATTGCGCCCCGGGAGCTAAGAAAGGTTTAACGCAGCGGCAGCGAGGGCATCTGCTGGCTGGCGCAATGGAAGCCGCCGCCGCCTGCCAGCACGGCGTCGCCCGGCAGGCCGATCGTGTCGCGGTCCGGGAACAGCGCGGCGATCGCGGCGACACCCTCCTCGTCATGCGGCGAACCGAAAGTCGGGACGACGACGAGATGGGTCGTGATGGCGAAGTTGACGTAACTCGCCGGCTCGACCCGGCCGCCCCGTTCGATACGACCCGGGGAAGGTATCGCTTCAACCTTTACGCCGAAGGCTTCGGCGCGGTTTTTGGCATCGGCATAGATTGCGGCATTGGGATCGTCCGTGCCGGTGGCACGCGGCACGACCAGTCGGTTGGGCGCTATGAAGCGGGCAAGATTGTCGACATGGCCATCGGTGTGATCGTTGACGAGGCCCTCGCCGAGCCACAGCACGCGGTCGAAGCCGAGATCGCGTTCCAGCCGCATCTCGATATCGGCGCGCGACAGCTGCGGATTGCGATTGGGGTTGAGCAGGCATTGCTCGGTCGTCGCGACCAGCCCGGTGCCGTCTCCGTCGATGGCTCCACCCTCGAGGATCCAGTCGCTCTCGATTACCGCCAGCCCCGCGTCGCGGGCCACTTCCGCCCCGATGGTCTGGTCGCCGGGCATCAGGTATTTTTCGCCCCAGCCGTTGAAGCCGCAGCGCAGCGCCGATCCGTCCGCCCGTACCAGAGGCCCGGTGTCGCGTAGCCAGATGTCGCCATAGACCCGGCGCTCCAGCCTTGCCTTTTCCGACACCAGTGACCGGGCGCGCGCCTCGTTGGCTTCGTCGCGCACCAGCAGCCGCACTTCCTGGCCGCTCTCCGCTACGGCGCTGGCGAAGTCCGCCATCTGCTCCTGCGCGGCCTCCAGAAAGCCCGGCCATTCGTCGGCGAGGTGCGGGAAGCCGATCCACAACCAGTCCTGCCTCGCCCATTCGGGCGGCATGAGGATCGACATAGCGCGGCTTCCTCTTTCTGGCCTTCTCTGGCCTACCCTGGCGTCAGCAACCGGTTTCGGCAGCGGCGCAATCCTCGTCGCGCTTGGCCTTGAACTCGTCGCCTTCCGCCCAGTTGGGCCAGCTGCTGCTGTCGGCCAGCATCCGTCCGATGCGGTAGAACAGCTGCAGGTCGGCCATCACGCCAGACCAGTCCCAATCCTCGGAATATTCATCCTTCGGGCCGTGATAGCGGTTCTCGCGATAATCGGTCGCCGCCGCGGCGCCCGCTGCACGGCCGCCTTCCTTGAGGTCTTCGCCGCCGTCGACATACAGCATCGGCACGCCGCGCTTGGCGAAAGCGAAGTGGTCGGAGCGGTAATAGTATCCCGCTTCGGGCGAGGGATCGGGTGTGATCGTACGGCCATCGGCAGCGAGCGCCGCTTCGAGGAATTCCTCGAGCCGCGACTTGCCCTGGCCGACCACGGTGACATCCTTCGAAGGCCCTGCGATCAGGAAGGCGTCCATGTTGATGCCGCCGACCGTCTGGCTGAGCGGGAAGACCGGGTTGGCGGCGTAATAGTCGGCCCCGAGCAAACCCTGCTCTTCCGCAGTCACGGCCAGGAACACGAGGCTCCGCTTGGGCGCGCCCGCCTTGGCATGGGCTTCTGCCAGCGCGACGAGCGCGGCCGTGCCGGTGGCATTGTCGACCGCGCCGTTGCAGATGTCGTCGCCGTCGGGCGCGGGCGTGCACCGGCCGAGGTGGTCCCAGTGCGCGGTGTGGATGACATATTCGTCGGGCCGTTCGCTACCCGGCAGGATGCCGATGACGTTCTGCGAATTATAGGTTCGGATATCGTTGCGGAAGCTGGTGGAGGCGGTCAGCCCGAGCGGTACGGGCTTGAAGCCCTTTTTCTTGGCGTCGGCCGCCAGCTTGGTGAAGTCCTGCCCCGCGGCCTTGGCGATCTGTTCGGCGACGGATTTCTGCACCCACCCGTTCATATCGGTCAGCGGCGGCGGACTATCGCCCCGCTGGGCATAGGCCTGCGGACCGGTCCACGAGGATTCGACCACGTTCCAGCCATAGGAGGCCGGCGCATCGTCATGGACGATGAGCGCGCCGGCCGCGCCCTGGCGGGCGGCCTCTTCGTATTTGTAGGTCCAGCGGCCGTAATAGGTCATCGCCTTGCCGCCGAATGGACCGTCCAGCCCCTCGGTGCCGAAATCGGGATCGTTGACGAGGATGACGGCAATCTTGCCCTTCATGTCGATGCCGGCGTAGTCGTTCCAGCCTTTCTCGTCGGCCTTGATGCCGTAGCCGACGAAGACCAGCTCCGCGTTCTCGAGCGAGGTCTGCACCTCTTCCCTGTAGGATACGCCGACCCAGTCCTTCGACGGGGCGAAACTGAGGTCGACGCCTTCTCCCTTCACTGTCAGCGGTGCGTAATCCTTGCCGGTAATCTCGACCAGCGGCACTTCCTGCACCCAGCTTTCGCCATTGCCCGGCTTGAGGCCGGCGGCCTGGAATTTCTCGATGAGGTAGGCGACGGTCTTTTCTTCGCCCGGGGTGCCCGGCATCCGGCCTTCGAATTCGTCGGCCGAGAGAGTCTTCGTGACCTCTTTCATGGTCGTTTCGGAGATCTCGCCATTGGCGACCTCGGGAATATCGAGCGTATCCGCGCTGCCCATGCCGGGCACGGCATCGCAGGCCGCAAGCGAGAGCGCTGCCGTGGCAGCAAGGATGAGGCGTTTCATGAAGGACATCCCCCGATTCAGGTTCTGGGCTGGGGGCCTTCTCGCAAAGCAGGGCCGAAGGTGCAAGGGCGCTTGCTTGTGCGCCCGGGGCAAGGCAGGGCTTCCCCATGGCGGCGGACTGGCAATCGGCACTGGAGAGGGCGCGGGTCCACGCACCGTTCCTTGCGCGCGGGCTCGAGCGCCAGCCCGAGCTGGCGGGCCTCCTCGCGAAAGGACAAGGCGAAGAGGCGCTGGCATGGGCTGCGGCGCAGGGTGACGGGCCGGACATCGCTGCTGCGCTCAGGCGCGAGCGGCTCGCCTACGCGGTGGCGCTGGCCATCGGCGATCTCGCGGGCGCATTCGGGCTCGATCGCGTCATGGCCGAGCTGTCGGCATTGGCCGACCGATCCCTCGATCGGGCGATTGCGTCGGCCATCGCGCGCCGGGTGGAGGGTGCGGGCAGCGACGGTTTCATGGCCCTGGCCCTGGGCAAGCATGGCGCGGGCGAACTCAACTACAGTTCGGATATCGACCCGATCCTGCTCTACGATCCCGAACGGATGGCACGGCGCGAACGGGACGAGCCGGGCGAGGCGGCGCAACGCTATGCCCGCGAAATCGTGGCGCTGCTTTCCGACGTTACCGAGCTCGGCTATGTTTTCCGCGTTGACCTGAGGCTGCGACCCGCATCTGAAGTTTCCCCCCTGGCGATTTCCCGCGACGCGGCGCTGACCCACTACGAAAGCTCGGCGCTGGCGTGGGAACGGGCGGCCTTCATTCGCGCACGGGCCTGTTCGGGCGACGTGGTCGCAGGCGCGGAGTTCCTTGGCACCATTGCCCCTTTCGTCTGGCGTCGCAGCCTCGATTTCGGCGCAATCGAGGAAATCGGCCGGCTCACAAGCCGCATCCGCGATGCCTACAAGGGGCCCCGGCGCCCCGGTCCAGGATTCGATCTCAAGAAAGGGCGCGGCGGCATCCGCGAGATCGAGTTTTTCGCCCAGACCCACCAGCTGATCCATGGCGGGCGAAACCCAGCGCTTCGGCTGCGCGGGACCCGGGCGGCACTCGACGCGCTGGCACAGGCCGGAATCGTCTCGGACGAGGACGCGCTGCTGCTCGGCGAAAGCTACGACCGGCTGCGTGTGCTCGAACACCGGCTGCAGATGATCGACGATCGCCAGACCCACGCGCTTCCGGCCGGCGATGCACTCGATCATGTCGCCCGGCTGGAGGGATTGGCGGACGGTGCGGCCCTGGTGGGCGAGCTCGAGGCGCTGACGGATGCTGTCGGGCGGCGGTTCGACCGGCTGCTGGAGACCACCACCAGCCCCGATCGCGCGCGACCGGTCGCGGATCTCGAGGCCGAGCTGGCACAGGCGGGCGACGAGCGGGCGCTGCGGCTGGCCGAGCGTATCGCGAGCTGGCTCGACGGCGATTATCGCACGCTGCGGTCCGCCAGCGCCCGCGATGCCTTCCGCGCCATCCTCCCGGCGATGGTGGAGGCTTTGGGCAAGGCTGCCGACCCCGACCGGGCCATCGTTCGGTTCGAACGGCTGCTCGCCAGCCTGCCGAGCGCCATCAACCTGTTCCGCCTGCTGGACGCCCGGCCCGGCCTGCTCGACCAGTTGCTGCGCGTGCTCGCCTTCGCCCCGCCGCTGGCCGAAGCGCTGACCCGCCATGCAGCCCTGCTCGATACGCTGATCGACAGGAGCGCCCTCGACCTGCCCGGGGACGTCGATACGCTCGCCCGCGCGATGGGACCCGTCGATGCGGCCTTGCCCTACGAAAAGCTGCTGGATCGTATACGCATCGTCACCGGCGAACAGCGGTTCGCACTCGGCGTGCAACTGATCGAAGCGCAGCATGACCCGCTGGAAATTGCCGAAGGGCTCTCGCGCGTCGCCGAAGCCGCGCTGCGGGTCGCGGTGAAGGAAGCCAGCACCGAATTCGAACGGCTTCACGGGCGGATAGCGGGCAGCGACCTGCTGGTGCTGGGGCTCGGGCGCCTGGGCGGCAGCGCATTGACCCATGCGTCGGATCTGGATCTCGTTTTCCTGTTTTCGGGCAACCCCCAAGGCGAATCGGACGGCCCGCGCCCGATTGGGCCGACGCTCTATTTCAACCGGCTGGCCCAGCGGGTCAGTGCGGCGCTCAGCGTGCCGACGTCGGAGGGTGCACTGTACGAAATCGACACGCGCCTGCGGCCCCAGGGCGCACAGGGTCCGCTCGCAGTGAGTGTCGAAGCCTTTGCGAAGTACCAGCACGAGGCAGCGTGGACCTGGGAGCACATGGCCCTGACGCGGGCGCGGGTGGTGGCAGGGCCGGCGGGACCGGCTTCCCGGCTCGAGACGGTCCTGCATGATGTGCTGACCATGCCGCGCGATGCCGCCGGCTTGCGCGCCGATGTGCTGGCCATGCGGGAGGAAATGGCCGTGCACAAGCGGCCCAAGGGCCCCCTCGATGCGAAACTGCTCCGGGGCGGCCTGGTCGATCTCGAGTTCCTCGTCCATTTCCTGCAGCTGCGCGACGCGGCGGCCTTGACCCCCCGGCTGGGCGAGGCCTGTGGCGCGCTGATTGAAAGGGGAATGCTGCCGGGCGAGATCCAGAGCGCCCATGATTTCCTGACCCGGCTGATCGTGGGCGCGCGACTGCTTGCGCCCGATCTCGAGATGCCGGACGGGGCGGCGGCAGAGGTGCTGGCGCGGGCTTGTGGCTGTGATGGACCCAAAACGCTCTTGCAGGCGCTAGCACAGGCGCGGCAAGGCGTCGCCGCCGCATGGCAATCCGTGTTCCAAGAAAAGCTGGAGATCGAGACATGAGCAGCTATCCCGGGGTGGGCGACCCGATGCCCGATATCGCAATGGCAACGCCCGATGGCGGCAGTGTGAAGCCGTCGGATTTTGCCGGGCAGAAGCTGGTGATCTTCTTTTATCCCAAGGACGACACACCGGGCTGCACCACCGAAGCCACCGGCTTCTCTGCCGCGAAAGGTGAATTCGACACAGCCGGATGCGCCTTGCTCGGCGTGAGCAAGGATCCCCCGCAGAAGCACGCGAAATTCATCGCCAAACACTCGCTCGCCGTTGCCTTGGCGACCGATGCCGAGGAAGGCGGACTGTCCGATGCGCTCGGCATCTGGACGCAGAAGAGCATGTACGGGAAAACCTACATGGGCATGGTCCGTACCACCTATCTCGTCGGGCCCGACGGCAGGATTGCCAAGGTGTGGGACAAGGTGAAGGTCAAGGGCCACGTCGAGGAAGTGCTGGCGGCAGCGCAGGCGCTTTGAGCGACAAACTGCCCTCGCTTGCCGGCGCGATCCGGGCAGCGCTGCTCACAGCCGCGCCCAGGGCCAAGGCCTTTGCGGCCCGTGACGTTGCGCGGCAATGGCGCCTGGGGCGGCTGGCATGGCGCTTCGATTGCGCGATGCCTGATCGCCCCTCCTGGCCTGCCGAACCCGAGCTTTTGTCGCCGAGCTGCATGCCCAGGCGCGGGAAAGGCGGATCGGAGCGAGGGCGAATCGCTCTGTGGCATGCCCTCGCGCATATCGAATTCGTGGCGATCGACCTGGCGCTCGACATGGTCGGGCGGTTCGGCGCGCAGATGCCGCGCGAATTCACCGATGATTTCCTGTCGGTGGCGGCGGACGAGGCGATGCATTTCGCGCTGCTCGACCGCAAGTTGCGCAGCCTCGGCAGTCGCTACGGCGCGCTGCCTGCCCATGCGGGGCTGTGGGAAGCGGCGGAAGCGACGCGGCATGACGTCATGGCGCGGCTCGCGGTCGTACCGATGGTGCTCGAAGCAAGGGGGCTCGACGTCACCCCCGCCACGCGCGACCGGGTCGCTGCGCAGGGCGACGGGCAGGGAGTTCGCATCCTCCAGAGAATCCTTGACGACGAGATTCGCCATGTCGCTTTTGGCACAAAGCATTTCGTGCAGGCTGCAAAAAGCCTTGGCGAACAACCGGAGAATCGGTGGCGCGCGCTCGTTAAGCAGCATTTCAGGGGTGCGATTAAGCCGCCGTTCAACGACTCGGCGCGTCTTCAAGCCGGACTATCGCGGGACTTCTACGCCGCTGTTGCGTCGTAAATCTTTTCCGACTTAACCCTCTCAACACGCAAAGCGGGGAGGGGTTCCCGCAAAAATCGGGTCGGGCAGCTTCGCACGCTGCCAAGCAAGGACGGGTTGTGATCGCTTCTTACAAAACCGCATTTCGTGGCGTGATGACTGTGGCCGCCGCTATCGTCGGCATCGCCGCAGTACCGGCCCAGGCCAACAGCGCCGCTACCACTGTCGCCACCAGCGCCGCCGTCGAGGTCAAGACCGCAGTCGAACAGGCAGACACCCCGCTGGGCAAGGGCGACGAACAGTTCGAACAGCTTTTCGCAAGCTGGCAGCAGCTCGATCGCGACACCGGGTCGAAGCCGCCCGTGGCCACCGTTTCCATCCCCTCGCGGATGCCGCTCGACGGCGCTGCCCTCACCAGCGGTTTCGGCATGCGTACCCACCCCGTGCTCGGCGGGCGCCGGTCGCACAAGGGTATCGACCTGGCCGCGCCGACCGGTACGCCGGTCTATGCTACCGCCGACGGCCTCGTGCAGATGGCGCAGTGGTATTCCAGCTACGGCAACTACATCCAGATCGGCCACGGCAACGAGATGGAAACCCGCTACGCTCACCTGTCGCGCATCGTCGCCGCCGAAGGCAGCTGGGTGAAGAAGGGCGAGCTGATCGGCTACGTCGGCTCGACCGGCCGTTCGACCGGACCGCACCTCCATTACGAAGTCAGGGTCGCCGGTGTCGCGGTCAATCCGATCCCTTACATGGCCGAAAGCGAAGCGCAGGAAGCTTTCGCGCGCGCCACGGGGAGCGAACTGGCAATGGGCGGCGAATAAGCGTTCAGCGGTTCGGGCCTGAAAGGCCCGGTGCTTGGGAGGGCACGAGAAGGGGGCGGCAGGGACATCCTGCCGCCCCCTTTCGCTTGCAACCGGTGACCGCGCCGGAATCAGCTTGCCCCGGAACGGTTGCTGGATAAAACTTTCCTCAAGGGAGAGTTGCAATGCATCCGATTCAGCACGCCAGATCGCGTCCGGACCACCCGGCGATCATCATGGGATCCACTGGCGAGACGGTCAGTTACGGGGCGATGGACGATTATGCCAACCGCTTCGCACAGCTTCTACGGAGCCGCGGCCTCGCTCCCAACGATGCCTTTGCCGTCCTGATGGAAAACAACGCGCATTACCTGCAGATCGTCTGGGGTTCGCAGCGAGCCGGAACCATGCTGGTGCCGATCTCGACCCGTCTGACCGCGCCGGAGATTGCCTATATACTCAAGGATTCGGGCACCCGGCTTCTCATTACTTCGCCCAAATATGCCGAGGTGCTCGAAGGCATCCGCGCCGAATGCCCTGACCTGCCAGTGCTGATCGCCGGGGATGAAGGCGGCGAGAGCCTCGAAAACGCGCTGGCCGCGCAACCGGACGAGCCCATTTCCGACCAGGCGCCGGGCATGATCATGCTCTACAGTTCGGGCACGACCGGTCGGCCCAAAGGAGTTCGCCCGGCTCCGCCCGAGGATCAGGACATTCAGGCGGTAAACCCCTTGCTGGGCCTCGCGGTGATGGGTGCCGGGATGCCGACGGACGGCTCGATGGTCTATCTTTCGCCCGCGCCGCTCTATCACGCGGCACCGATAGGCTGGTGCACGACCGCCCAGCGCCTCGGCGGCACGGTTGTGGTGATGGAGCGGTTCAATCCCGAATTCGCGCTCCAGACGATCGAGAAGTACAAGGTCACCGACAGCCAGTGGGTACCGACGCATTTCGTCCGCATGCTCAAGCTCGACGAGGCGGAGCGGAGCAAATACGACCTCTCCAGCCACAAGCGCGCGCTCCACGCCGCCGCGCCCTGTCCGGTCCCGGTCAAGCAGGCGATGATCGAATGGTGGGGTCCGATCGTGAACGAATACTATGCCGGTTCGGAAAGCATCGGCATGACGATGATCCGCTCGCCCGAATGGCTGACCCACCCCGGTTCGGTCGGCGTGGCGATCCACGGCAAGCTGCACATCTGCGGCCCCGATGGCGAGGAAGTCCCGGCTGGCACCGACGGGCTGATCTATTTTGAGAACGACATCCTGCCGACCTATCACAACGACCCGGAAAAGACCGCCGATGCGATGCATCCCAAGGGCTGGATGACGCTGGGCGATATCGGGCATGTCGACGGGGACGGCTATCTCTACCTTACCGACCGCAAGAGCCACATGATCATCTCGGGCGGGGTGAATATCTACCCGCAGGAGATCGAGAACCTGCTGGTGACCCACCCCAAGGTGATGGACGCGGCGGTGATCGGCGCGCCGGAGCCGGACCTGGGCGAACAGGTCGTCGCGGTGGTCCAGCCGATCGACATGGCGGATGCGGGCGAGGAGTTCGAGCAGGAGCTGCGCGATTTCCTTGCCCCGCAATTGTCGCGCATCAAGATGCCGCGCCTGTTCGACTTCCGTCCGGAACTGCCGCGCGAAGCCAATGGCAAGCTCTACAAGCGCGAACTGCGTGACGAGTATGCCGCCAGGGCGGCCGCAGCGGAGAACGCATGATGGCCACAACTGCAGACTATCCCGTCATCCCGACCGAGATCGCCCGCGAGCTGATCGACCCCCACGCCTATGCCGCGTGGGATCCGCTGCTCGATACGTTCGACATGGTCCGGCGCGAGATGCCGGTCGCCAAGATCGTGCCTGAAGAGGAAGGCCTGTTCGAGCCGTTCTGGTTCGTCAGCCGTTACGAAGACGTGATGCGGATGAGCAAGGACAACGCCACCTTCCTCAACAACCCGCGCCCAGTGGTGTTCAGCCTCAACTCCGCGATCGAGTTCTCGCGGGCGGCGACGGGCAGCGACATGCTGGTCGATTCGCTGGTCATCTTCGACGCGCCGATCCACCCCAAGTACCGGCGGCTGACGCAGGACTGGTTCATGCCGCGCAACCTCGCCAAGATCGAAGGCGAGATCCGGGCGATTGCGCAGCGCGCGGTCGACAAGCTGATCGATGCGGGCGCAAACGGCCAGGTCGTCGATTTCGCCAAGCTCGTCTCCGCGCCCTATCCGCTCCATGTCGTCATGCAGATCCTCGGCGTGCCCGAGGAAGACGAGCCGCGCATGCTGATGCTGACGCAGCAGATGTTCGGCGGGCAGGACAAGGATCTGTCGGGCACCGGCATGGAGAACATGACCCCCGAGCAGGTGCTGATGCTGGTCGCGGGCGCGGTAAAGAGCTTTGAGGATTATTTCGCCGGCATCGCCAAGGATCGCCGCGCCAACCCGACCGACGATGTGGCGAGCGTCATCGCCAACGCCACTGTCGATGGCGAGCCGCTGCCCGACCGCGACATGGCGGGATATTACATCATCGTCGCCACCGCCGGGCATGATACGACTTCGGCCAGCACCGCGGGTGCGATGCAGGCGTTGGCGCAGGACCCGGAGCAATGGGCCAGGGTAAAGGCCGACCGCTCGCTGCTCGGCGGCATTGTCGAGGAAGCGATCCGCTGGACCACCCCGGTGCAGCACTTCATGCGCACCGCGGCCGAGGACACCGAACTGGGCGGCCAGCAGATCCGCAAGAGCGACTGGCTGATGATGAACTATGTCGCCGCCAACCACGATCCGGCCCAGTTCGACAACCCGCGCAAGTTCGACGCCGCGCGCAGCCCCAATCGCCACCTTGCCTTCGGGGCCGGGGCGCACCAGTGCCTCGGCCTACACCTCGCCCGGCTGGAGATGAAGATCCTGTTCGAGACCCTGCTCGACCGGATCGAGACCATCGAACTCGCGGGCAAGCCCGAACGGTCGACCTCCACCTTCGTCGGCGGGCTCAAGACGCTTCCCGTGCGGTTCACCGCGGCATGACCGACCCCCTGAACTTCACCGGCCAGCGCGTGCTGATCGTCGGCGGTTCCAGCGGCATCGGCAACGGCATGGCGCGGGCATTTCTTGAGCGTGGTGCCGAGGTGCATGTGTGGGGCACGCGCGCTGCTGCGGCAGAATATTCGGGCGAGGAAGGTTCCGACCTTACCGGCCTGCACTATGCGCAGGTGGACGTCAGCGACCCGGACCAGATCGACGGCGCGCCGGGTTTCGACAGCCTCGACGTGCTGGTCTGCTGCCAGGGTGCGGTCGAATACAAGCGCGCCGAGTTCGAGCGCGAGGGGTGGGACCGGGTGCTGGCGGTCAACCTCAGCTCGATCATGGACTGCGCGCGCAAATATCGCGCCGCCCTGGCGGCGGCAAAAGGTACGCTGATCGCGGTCAGCTCGACCGCGGCCTATCACTCGACCATCGGCAACCCGGCCTATGGTGCGTCGAAGGCGGGTGCGGTGGCGCTCGTGCGCAACCTCGCCGCCGCCTTCGCCGGCGAGGGTATCCGCGTCAACGGCATCGCCCCCGGCTTCGTCGCCACCAAGATGACCAAAGTGACGACCGAGAACCCCGAACGGATGGAGGGCGCGCTGGCCCGCATCCCCTTGCACCGGATGGGCACCCCGGCGGACATGGCGGGCGCGGCGCTGTTCCTCGCCTCGCCACTCAGCGCCTATGTGCTGGGGCAGACGATCGTCGTGGATGGCGGGTTGACGCTGTAGGAATCGGATTCCTGCACGACCGATTTTGTCCGATTCTGCTGGTCAAAATCGGCCCCTGTTTCTATATAAATCTTACGCGAAAACGTAATGTTTTCAGTACGCCGAAGATCGTTTTGGCGAACAGGGGGGTGTGGCCATGACTATACTTGCCGGAGGCAATTTGCCGTTTACGGTGGCGCTGGCGGCGATGCTCTTGCTGGCCGTTTTCCAGATCATCGGCGTGGGCGACCTGTTCGATGGAGACGTCGATCTCGACACCGATGTGGGGCCGGGCGAGGCCGCCGGCCTTGGCGGCGCGCTGACGACGCTGCTCGGCATCGGACGGGTGCCGTTCTTTGCCTGGTTGATGGTGTTGCTG
Source organism: Parerythrobacter aurantius (assembly GCF_045291475.1). Lineage (NCBI taxonomy): Bacteria > Pseudomonadati > Pseudomonadota > Alphaproteobacteria > Sphingomonadales > Erythrobacteraceae > Parerythrobacter > Parerythrobacter aurantius. The sequence goes on along the minus strand of NZ_CP147985.1, from coordinate 1,103,487 downwards.
TTCCTCTTCGCCGGCATCGGCTTCGGCATGCAGGGCTTGGCCGACAGCCTGCTCGGCGCGCCGCTCGATGCCTTGCTGGCATCGGTGCTGGCGCTGATCGGGGCCTTCCCGGCCACGGCTGTCGCGGTGCGCCCGCTGGCCCGGATCATGCCGCAGGACGAAACCAGCGCCGTCAGCCTGCAGAGCCTTGTAGGTCGCCGCGCAGTGATCGAGCACGGGCGCGCCGCGCGCGGTTTCCCGGCGCGGGCCAAGGTGCGCGATATCCATGGCCACGCCCACCACGTGATGGTCGAACCGCATGAAGACGCATCCGAAATACTTGCAGGTGACGAGGTGCTGCTCGTGCGCCGCGAAGGGCAGACATTCTATGCCAGCCCGGTTGCGGAGCGCCGGCTGTCCCCTGCCACCTGAATTGCCCCCACAAGAACATAAGAAGGAGTAGCCATGTTGGAAGTTCTCAGCGCCGGACCGGTGATGGTCGGCTCGGGTGTGATCGCGGTCCTCGCGGTCCTGATTTTCCTGACCAAGCTCTATCGCCGTGCGTCGAAGGAAATCGCCTTCGTGCGGACGGGTGTGGGTGGCGAGAAGGTCGTGATGAACGGCGGTGCGCTGGTGCTGCCAGTGTTCCATGAAACCATGCCGGTCAACATGAACACGCTGGTGCTGGCGGTGGTCCGCCGCGATGCCGAGGCGCTGATCACGCTGGACCGCCTGCGGATCGACGTGAAGGCGGAGTTCTACGTCCGCGTGAAGCCCGATGCCGAAGCCATTGCGATGGCCGCGCAGACACTGGGCATGCGCACCATGCAACCGGAAATGCTCAAGGACCTGGTCGAAGGCAAGTTCGTCGACGCGCTGCGCTCGGTTGCGGCCGGCATGACCATGAACGAGCTGCACGAACAGCGCGCCGACTTCGTGCAGAAGGTGCAGCAGGTCAGCTCGAACGACTTGGCGATGAACGGGTTGGAGCTCGAATCGGTCTCGCTGACCGGGCTCGACCAGACGAGCATCGAGCACTTCAACGCCAACAACGCCTTCGACGCCGAAGGCCTGACCAAGCTGACCGAGCAGATCGAGCTGCGCAAGAAAGCGCGCAACGACATCGAGCAGGACACCCGCGTCCAGATCGAGACCAAGAACCTCGAGGCCGACAAGCGCAGCTTCGAGATCGGGCGCGACAAGGAATACGCTCGGCTCGAGCAGGAACGCGAGGTGGAAATCCGTCGCGCAGCGCAGGCGGCCGAAATCGCCCGCGAACAGGCCGAGCGGACCCGCGAAGCCGATGCCGCGCGGATCGAGGCCAAGAAGCTGGTCGACGCGCAGCAGATCGAGGCCGACCGGCTGGTCGAGGAAGCCCGCATCGACCAGATGCGTGCGCTCGAGATCGCCCGGCAGGAGCAGCAGATCGCGGTCCAGAACAAGAGCCGCGAGGAAAGCCAGGCCAAGGCCGAGGCCGATGCCGCCCGTGCGAAGGCGGTCGCTGCCGAGGAACAGGTCGCGACCAGCCGTGAGAGCGAAATCGCCGAACGCCAAAAGAAGATCGAACTGATCGAAGCGGCGAAGATCGCAGAACGCGATGCGATCAAGATCCGCGTCGATGCCGAGGCCGAACGCGATGCGGCCGCCAACCGGGCCGAGGCCGTGCGCCGCGAAGCCGAGGGCGCGGCCGAAGCCGAGAAGCTGCGGGCCGAAGCCGCTCGCGTCCGCTTCGAGGTCGAGGCCGCCGGTCAGCGGGCGATCAACGAGGCGGCCAATATCCTCTCGATGGACCAGATCAGCCTGCAGACCAAGATGGCGCTGCTCAAGGTCCTGCCGGAGGTGATCCGCGAAAGCGCCAAGCCGATGGAAGCGATCGACTCGATCAAGATCGTGCAGGTCGATGGGCTGACCAATGGCGGCGGGAAGTCGGGCGGAGCGACCGCTTCGCTTGGCGGGGCATCGGGGTCCGGGGGCAACCTCGCCAACGACGCGGTCAGCGCGGCGCTCGCCTACCGCGCGCAGGCACCCGTGCTCGACGGGTTGATGAAGGAACTGGGCCTCGACGGCAGCTCGCTCGCGGGCCTCGCCAAGGGCGCGGCGGATGAAATCGGCGGCGTCCCGAAACTGGCAGACGTGCTCGACGATGTCGCCGGTCAGGTCGAAGAAGCCAAGACGAAAGCTGCGAAGAAGGCGGGCAAGCCTGCACCCTTGTCTACGGACGACGCCTAGGTCCGACCCCGTGCCGAGGGGACAGGGAACGGGGGCCGTCTCGGCTCCCGTTTTCGTTGGCGATCTGCGCTGTCCTACACGGCGTGCTAGCTGCTAGCAGTGGTCGCAAGATGCACCGGAAGCGCGGCCCCCCGGGGGCATACCTTCCGGCTCCACCATCGTCTGTCACGACTAAATTAATGAAATAAGTACGAAATATGCGCATTCGCGAAATTGACACGGTGTCAACTTCGTCAAGCAATCGTCACCCTAACCCAGCAACCGCGTTATTGCAGAAGCCTTCGGGCCATCGCCCGCACCTCGTCCCCCATATCCTCCCGCTCCAGCGCCAGCGACAGCGTCGCTTCGACAAAGCCGAGCTTGCTGCCGCAGTCGAAGCGGCGGCCGTCGAAGGTGACGGCGTGGAACGGCTGGGTGCCGATCATCCGGGCCATGGCGTCGGTCAGCTGGATCTCGCCGCCAGCGCCCTTGCCCTGGCTTTCGAGCACCCGCATCACTTCGGGCTGGAGGATGTAGCGGCCCGAGATGATCTTGTTGGACGGTGCCTGGTCGACCGGCGGTTTCTCGACCAGTCCGCGCACTTCGGTCAGCGCGCCGTCCTCGGCACCCGGATCGATCACGCCGTAGCTGGAGACTTCCTCGTGCGGCACTTCCAGCACGCTGATAAGGTTGCCTCCGGTCTGCCCATACGCCTCGACCATCTGCTTCATGCAGCCGGTGCCACCCTTGTGAGGGATCATCAGCTCGTCGGGCAGGAAGATCGCAAAGGGCTCGTCGCCCACTATGGCGCGCGCGCACCAGATGGCGTGGCCGAGGCCCATCGGCACCTGCTGGCGCACGGTGATGATATCGCCCGGCGTGGCGCGCGTCGGCTCCAGCGCGCTCAGGTCCTTGCCGCGCTCGCGCATGGTCGCCTCGAGCTCGTAGGCGATATCGAAATGCTCGACGATGGCGGTCTTGCCGCGCCCGGTGACGAAGATCATCTGCTCGATCCCGGCCTCGCGCGCCTCGTCCACCGCATACTGGATCAGCGGGCGATCGACGATCGGCAGCAGTTCCTTCGGGATCGCCTTGGTCGCCGGGAGGAAGCGGGTGCCGAGCCCGGCGACGGGGAAGACGGCTTTCCGGATGGGTTTGGGGCTGGTCATGGTGCTCCGGGTTTGCGCGGCGACAGGGTCAACGTCAACCGGGATGGCTTTAGTGCAGGCTTATTACAGTTGCGTTTGCGCGAGGCTGCGAATCCTCTAAACGCCTTGCCCATGGACAAACTCGTTATCCGCGGCGGCAATCGCCTTTCCGGCACCATCCCCATCTCGGGCGCAAAGAATTCGGCGCTGACGCTCATCCCCTGCGCGCTTCTCACCGAGGAACCGGTGACGTTGCGCAACCTGCCGCGGCTGGCCGATATCGACGGCTTCCAGCACCTCATCAACCAGTTCGGCGTGACGACTGTAATCCAGGGCAGCCGCCCTGAGGATTTCGGCCGCGTGATGAGCATGGAAGCGACCCGCATCACGTCGACTGTCGCGCCCTATGACCTGGTGCGCAAGATGCGCGCCTCGATCCTCGTGCTCGGCCCGATGCTGGCGCGCATGGGCGAGGCGACCGTCTCGCTGCCGGGCGGCTGCGCCATCGGCAACCGCCCGATCGACCTGCACCTGAAGGCGCTCGAGGCCTTCGGTGCGGAGATCGAGCTGGCGGCGGGTTATGTGAAGGCGGTTGCGCCCGATGGCGGCCTACCCGGCGGCGATTTCGATTTCCCCGTCGTCTCGGTCGGCGCGACCGAGAATGCGCTCATGGCGGCGGTGCTGGCCAACGGAACCAGCCGGCTGTTCAATGCCGCCCGCGAGCCCGAGATCGTCGACCTGTGCCGCCTGCTGGTGGCGATGGGGGCGGAGATCGAGAATATCGGCCAGTCCGATCTCGTCATCCACGGGGTCAAGCGGCTCCACGGCGCGACCTACCGTGTCATGGCCGACCGGATCGAAGCGGGCTCCTATGCCTGCGCTGCCGCCATCACCGGCGGCGACGTGATGCTCGAAGGCGCGCGCGAGGACGAGATGCTGGCAACGCTCCATGCGCTGCAGGCGATCGGCTGCGAGGTCGAAGGATCGAAGCAGGGCGTGCGCGTCGCTGCCAACGGCCCGCTCAAGGCGACCAACCTCACCACCGCGCCCTATCCCGGCCTCGCCACCGATATGCAGGCCCAGCTGATGAGCCTGCTGTGCCGCGCCGAGGGCACCAGCGTGCTCAAGGAAACCATTTTCGAAAACCGCTTCATGCACGTGCCCGAGCTCACCCGCATGGGCGCCCGCATCGAGACCGAAGGCCGCACCGCCATTGTCCAGGGGGTCGACAAGCTGACCGGCGCCGAAGTCATGGCGACCGACCTGCGCGCGTCGATGAGCCTGATTATCGCCGCGCTGGCTGCCGAAGGCGAAAGCCAGGTCCGCCGCATCTACCACCTCGACCGCGGTTACGAGCGCCTCGAAGAGAAACTTCAGCTGGTCGGCGCGGATATCGAACGGGTTGGCGACGACTGATGCCGGCGTGGCACCTTTCCGCCTCTACGAACGTTGAGGGCGCAGAAAGGAATTTTCCATGCTGATCAAACTCGCCGCCCTCGGGGCGCTCGGTTATGCCGGGTACAAGTATTTCGAGAAGAACAACCGCACCCCCCGCGCGGCCTTCGCCGGCAACCAGGGCGACGTGCTGGTGCGCGATGCCGGTGCCGATGCCATGCGCGATACGCCGCAGCGCTGGAGCCGGACTGACGAAACCCTCGACGAAAGCTTCCCCGCGAGCGACCCGCCCGCCACCTACTGATCGAGCAGGCGCGCTACGAGCCACACCCGGATCGCGCTTGCGAGCCCGGGAGGGTTCGCGGCGCGTATCCTTTCACCGTCGATCCGCGCCACTAAGGCGTTGATCGGCGCGTTTTCCTTTTCCGCCACAGAGCGCAGCATGTCCCAGAACACGGGCTCCAGGCTGATACTGGTCTTGTGACCGGCAATTTCGACGGATCGCTTCACGGGGGGATGGTAGGGCACGGGCATGGTGCACCGTTAGCCGCTCCAGGCGCGCTGCGGATACGAAAAATTGGGGGTGGAGAGCCGGTTTCTGCCGGCGTAGACCATGGCCGATGACGTCCAACTCGCCCGCCCTGACCGACAAGGAAAAGGAAACCTTGCGCCTCCTGTTGCGCGGCCACGACGCCAAGTCGTCCGCGCGCGAGCTGGGCCTGTCGGTGCACACGGTCAACGAGCGCCTCCGGGATGCGCGGCGCAAGCTCGGCGTCACCAGCAGCCGCGAGGCCGCGCGGGTGCTGCTTGCGACGGAGGCTGCGGATACCCCCGAAAGCCTGGGGGACAAGGCTTTGTGGGATGCGGGTGCGGCAGAGGGCGTGGCAGGCCAGACGGCATCCACTCATGTCGGGTGGTGGGCGAAGCGCCGCTTCTCCCTCATCTCTTCCGGAGTTCTTGCCATGTCGCTGATTTTCGCTGCGCTCTTGATCCCGCAATCGCCCCTTGGCCTGTTGCCCAACAGCTTGGCTGGAACAAATGCCGCTACCGAGGACGCACAAGCCGAACAGGCCGCTGTCGCTGCCGAGAATGAAATCGTCCTGGCGGCACAGGAGTGGCTCGCATTGGTCGACGCCCATGATTGGGGGGGCAGCTGGGCGGCAACCGGAAAGCAATTTCGTGAACTGAATACACGGCAAAAATTCGCCGAGACCGCGGAATCCGTGCAACCGAAACTGGGCGCAACATTATCGCGGACATTTTTGTCGCAGGAATTTGTCCCGGCCCCACCCGCTGGATATGAGTCGGTAAAGTTCCGTACGCAATTTGTGGCAAAGCCGGACACCGTCGAGACGCTCGCCCTGCAGCAGGAGGAGGACGGCAAATGGCGGGTGGTCGGCTATTGGCTGACGTTTGACGGCGAGCTGTAATACGAAAGGAGCGCCGGCAGGCATGCCAAGGCTCAAACAGCTGCAATAGGATGCGCGGCCTGCCGGATTACCGATGCCCCCTCAATACATATGCTGCCCACCATTGATGCTCATGGTCGAGCCGGTCATGAAGCCGCCATTCTCGCTGGTGAGGAAGGCGACGCCGCGGGCGATTTCCTCCGCCATGCCCAGCCGGCCGACCGGGATCTTGGCGACGATCTTTTCCAGCACCGGTGCGGGGACGGCGGCGACCATGTCGGTATCGATATAGCCCGGCGCGATGGCGTTGACGGTGACGCCGAACTTGGCCCCTTCCTGCGCCAGCGCCTTGGTGAAGCCGTGGATGCCGCTCTTCGCAGCGGCATAGTTCACCTGGCCGTATTGCCCCGCCTGCCCGTTGATCGAGCCGATGTTGACGATACGGCCCCAGCCGCGCTCGCGCATGCCGGGAAACGTCGCCTTGGCCATGTTGAAACAACCGCCGAGGTTGACGCGCATGACGTCGTTCCAGTCGTCGAAGCTCATCTTGTGGAGCGTGCCGTCGCGGGTGATGCCGGCGTTGTTGATGACGATGTCGACAGGCCCGTGCTCGGCTTCGACCTGGGCGCATCCGTCGAGGCAGGCCTGGTGATCGCCGACGTCCCATTTGTAGGCGGGGATGCCGGTGGCGTCGGTGAATTTCCTCGCTGCATCGTCGTTGCCGGCATAGTTGGCGACGACCACATGGCCCTGCCTTTTCAGGCGCTGGCAGATCGCCTCGCCAATGCCTCGGGTGCCGCCGGTTACGATCGCTACGCGTGCCATTCTTCCATCCTCCAAACGAGTTCTTATTAGGTTGACGTAGCGTCACGAAGCGGGGCGGGCAAAGAAAAACCCCGGCGAACCGGGGTCGTTGAAATCGAATTCATCGCGCCGCGAGCAGCACGGGGTCAGAACTTGAGCTGCGTTCCGACATAGACCGCCTGGTCGTCTTCCACGCCATCGGTCAGCGGCGCGAGGCGACCGCGATCCTGCGACAGGCGGACGCCGGCCGTCACGTCGAGGTTGCGCGTCACGCGGTAGGCCCCGCCGACGTCGAAACGTGTTTCGCCCGCCCCTTCGAGGGTGCGCGGCGCGCGCCCGGCATCGCGTTCGTTTTCCAGCGAGATACGCGGCTGGAACCGGCTTGGCTTGGTGGCGGCTGCGCCTTGGCGCGGCGTGTAATCGGCAAGATCCGGCATTTCGATCTTGGAAATACCGCTCGGCAGTTCGGTCGCCGGCTTCACGAAGCTCTGGTAGCCACGCGCGATGCCGAGATCGAACCGGCTCGGTGCGATAGCGATCCCGTCGCGCCGCCCGGGTGCGGTTTCGGCAGCAATGGCGGACCGTACCGAAATCGCCCGCGCGGTTTCGCCGTCGATACGCACAGCCACGGTAACGGTCCGGTCAGCCGGGGTGCGACCTGCGGCCGGGGTGAAACGCATCGCCTTGCGCGCAGCGGCATAACGGTTGTTCACCCGCTCCGCCAAATCGGGGTCGACCCCTGCCGGGGTGAAGCGCGGTGCCTGTTCGATCATGGGGGCGAAGACGGCGCTGGTCACCGCCATGCCGGCCGTCGGGAGCGAGGCCAGCACCACGCCACCGACCAGCGCCGGGCCGAGCCCACGCCTGAGGATCGATGTCATGCCGGTCTTCATCCTACGTCCAAGGCTCCCCCAGTCAGGAGAGAATCGCTCAAGCGAATCCCTGCTGAACCCAACGTGAAGTTACGCGCAATTTCGCCATGCGCCAGTTTTTCCACACCCCATGCCCCGCATTGTGACAAAGTGTTGCATCCGGCCCACAAAGGCGCGTTATCCAACCCGTCTTATCGCTGTTCGTTCACGCGCGATACAGCGCCCGGGCGGTCAATTGGTTCCGCAGCCCGGTATCGCCGCACCACTGCCTGCCGTACGTGCCGCTGGCACTTGCCGCAGGCGGCGGGGTGGCTATAGAGGCTGCATCGACAGACCCGAGGATACACGCATTTCCATGGCCATCACTTTCCCAAGCCCGCGCACCCTGACCCGCATGGTGCTGACCGGTGCCGCACTGGCTTCGCTGGCCGCGTGTGGCGGGCGCGAGCGGCCCGAGGCCGACCTCGCCGCCTCGCAAGTGACGACCATCGGGGTCAACGCCTACCTCTGGCGCGCGGCGATCGAAACCGTCAGCTTCGCCACCCTGCTGCAGGCCGACAGTGCCGGCGGCGTGATCGTGACCGACTGGTATGCCAACCCCCAGAACCCGGGTGAACGGGTCAAGCTGACGGTCTCCATCCTCGATCAGGACCTGCGTGCCGATGCCCTGCGGGTCGTCGCCAGCCGCCAGGTTGCCCAGGGCGGTACCTGGGTCGAGGCGCCGGTCCAGGCGGCAACCGTGCAGAAGCTCGAGGACATTATCCTTACCAAGGCCCGCGAACTGCGCCGCCAGGCCGTCGCGGGCTGATCCTCCCGCCGTGACCGGGCGCGCGCGACGCCTTCCAGAATCGCGCAAAATCCCTAGAGGGACCGCATGAGCGACACCCGTTTCGATCCGGCCAAGGCCGATGCGCGCTGGCAATCCGCGTGGGACGAGGCGCAGGCCTTCCGCGCCGACAGCAATTCGAACAAGCCCAAGAGCTTCGTGCTGGAGATGTTCCCCTATCCTTCGGGGCGCATCCATGTCGGCCATGTGCGCAACTACACGATGGGTGACGTGCTGGCGCGCTACAAGAAGATGCGCGGATATGAAGTGCTCCACCCTATGGGCTGGGACGCTTTCGGCATGCCGGCGGAAAATGCCGCGATGGAGAAGGGCGTCCACCCCGGCGGCTGGACCCGCGCCAATATCGAACACATGAAATCGCAGTTGAAGCGCCTTGGCTTCGCGCTCGACTGGAGCCGCGAGCTGGCGACCTGCGAACCCGACTACTACGGCCACGAGCAGGCGCTGTTCATCGACCTGTTCAAGGCCGGCCTCGTCTATCGCAAGGAAAGCGAGGTCAACTGGGACCCGGTCGACATGACCGTGCTCGCCAACGAGCAGGTGATCGACGGCAAGGGCTGGCGCAGCGGCGCGGAGGTCGAAAAGCGCAAGCTGGCGCAGTGGTTCCTCAAGATCACCGATTTTGCCGAGGACCTGCTGGAAGGGCTCGGTAGTCTCGAGAACTGGCCCGACAAGGTCCGGCTGATGCAGGAAAACTGGATCGGCAAGTCGCAGGGGCTGGAGTTCAGCTTCGACCTGTCGAACGGCGACAAGCTGCCGGTCTACACCACGCGTCCCGACACCATTTTCGGGGCGAGCTTCGTTGCCGTGGCGGCCGATCATCCGGTGGCGCAGGCGCTCGACAGCGATGCCGCGCGCGATTTCATCGCCCTGTGCAAGAAGGGCGGCACTACGGCGGCCGAGCTGGAAACCGCAGAGAAGCTCGGCTTCGATACCGGCCTAACCGCTAAACATCCGTTCACCGGTGCGGAGCTGCCGGTCTTCATCGCCAACTTCGTGCTGATGGATTACGGCACCGGCGCGATCATGGCGGTGCCCGGGCATGACCAGCGCGACTTCGAGTTCGCCACCAAATATGGCTTGCCGATCCCGCGTGTCGTTGCGGCCAGCGTGGAAGAGGCGGGCAAGCCTTTCGCTGGCGAGGCCGAGGCGGGCGACGGCGTGATCGTGAACTCGGCCTTCCTCGACGGGATGAGCGTCGAGGATGCGAAGCGCGACATCATCCGCCGGATCGAGGCCGAGGGCCGCGGCGAGGGGCGCACCGTGTGGCGCCTGCGCGACTGGGGCGTCAGCCGCCAGCGCTATTGGGGCACGCCGATCCCCTTCGTCCATTGCGAGACCTGCGGCGTGGTGCCGGTGCCGAAGGAGCAACTGCCGGTCACCCTGCCCGACGATGTCGATTTCCGGACCCCGGGCAACCCGCTGCTGCGGCACCCGACGTGGAAGCACACCACCTGTCCCGATTGCGGTGCGGCGGCTGTCCGAGAAACCGACACGCTCGACACTTTCGTCGATTCGAGCTGGTACTTCCTGCGCTTCGCCAGCCAGCCGGCGGACAGGCCGTTCGACCGTGACGAGGTCGCCAAGTGGCTGCCGGTCGAGCAATATATCGGCGGCATCGAGCACGCGATCCTGCACCTGCTCTACGCCCGCTTCTGGACCCGGGCGCTGGCGCACATCGGCCTGGTCGATGTGAAGGAGCCGTTCGCCTCGCTGTTCACGCAGGGCATGGTGACGCACGAGACCTATTCGCGCCGCGAGCAGGGACGCGAGGTGTTCTATTCGCCCGAGGAAGTGAACCGCACCGGCGAAGGGGCTACGCTGAAGGACGGTGGCGCGCCGCTCGAAGTCGGCCGGGTCATCAAAATGTCCAAGTCGAAGAAGAACGTCGTCGATCCGGACACGATGGTCGATCGCTACGGCGCTGACGCGGTGCGCTGGTTCATGCTCAGCGACAGCCCGCCCGAACGCGACTTGCCGTGGTCGGAGGCCGGGATCGAAGGCTGCTGGCGCTTCGTCCAGCGCGTCTGGCGCCTCAGCGACCAGCACGATCCCGCGGCCGGGGGCGAGGACAAGCCGCTCGCCCGCAAGACGCATCAGACCATTGCCGCGGTGGCTGCGGATATCGAGGCGCTGAGCTTCAACAAGGCCGTGGCGCGCCTCTACGAACTCGCCAGCGCGATCGACAAGGCGGCGCCCTCGGCGACCCGCTCGGAGGCGATCCGCAGCATGCTGCACATGGTTTCACCGATGATGCCGCACCTCGCCGAAGAAGCATGGTCGAAGATCGGCGGCGCCGGATTGCTGGCAGAAGCAAGCTGGCCCGAAGTTGATCCGGCGTTGCTGGTCGAGGACGAAGTCACCATCGCCGTCCAGCACATGGGCAAACTGCGCGACACGCTGACCGCACCCAAGGGGATGGGACGCGAAGACCTCGAAGCCCTTGCGCTCGCCAGCGAGAAGGTCCAGCGTTCGATCGATGGAGCCACTGTCCGCAAGGTGATCGTCGTGCCCGACCGGCTGGTCAATATCGTTACCTGATGCGCGCCTTGCTGCCTCTCGCGGCGTTGTTCGCCCTGGCCGGATGCGGCCTGCAACCGATCTACGGCGGCGGCGCGGCCGGCAATGCCGCGGTCCAGGGGCTTGCTGCCGTGCAGGTAACGCCCATGCCGGGCCGGGCCGGCTGGCTGATGGCGAATGCGCTCGACGACCGCCTGTCCGCCGCCGGCAAGGCGGCCCCGCGCTATCGCCTCGACGTGCGCCTCGACGACCGGCTCGAAGGCCTAGGCCTGCTCAACGACGATACGATCGGGCGCGAGCGCCGCACCCTGCGGGCGCGCTACCAGCTGGTCGACATCGCTTCGGACGAGATACTGCTCGACGCGACGGCCGGGTCCGATGCCGGGATCGATGTCGTGTCGAGCGAATATGCCACCATCGCCGCCGAGCAGACCGCGCTCGAGCGACTGGCAGGGGAGGTTGCCGACCAGATCGTTACCAGCGTGTCCCTGACGCTCCGCAACGGGCGATGAAGGCGACCCAGCGCGATTTTCCCGCCGCGGCCGGCAAGTTCGCGCGGCAGTGTTCGGTATTCTTCCTCTGCGGCCCCGACGAGGCCGGCGCCTCCGCCGCAGCCGAGGCGATCTGTGCTGCCCTGCCCGAGCCCGGCGAAAGGGTCGAATTGCCCGGCCCGGAATTGAAACGCGATCCGGTCCTGCTCGGCGACGAGGCACGGTCGAGCTCGCTGTTCGGCGGCGCTCGGCATATCTTCGTGCGGGCCAGCGGCGACGAGGTGCTGGACGCGGTCGGCAATTATTTCCTCGGGTCGGGGGCCGCCTGCCCGGTGCTGATCGTGGCCTCGGGCGCGACCGACAAGTCCCGCACCGCCAAATTGCTCGAGAAACGCGCCGATGCGCTGGTCGCGATGTTCTACCCGCCCGACTTGCGCAGCATGACCGGCACCGTGCGCAGCCTCGGCGATGCCGCCGGCGTGAAGATCGGCGGCGAGCTGGCCGAACGCATTGCGCGCGCGTCCAGCCTCGACCAGCGTCTCGCCCAGTCCGAAGTCGCCAAGCTGGCGCTCTATCTGGACGCGTCGCCGGCCTCCCCCCGGACCGCCGATTTCGCCGCCTGGGACGCCATCGGGGCCGCGACGGAAGAGGACGGCTTCATGCCCATCGTCAACGCCGCGCTGTCGGGACAGGTGAAACGGCTGCCGGCCGAACTGGCCCGGATGCGCGAACTCGGGATCAATGCCGTCGCCATCGTGCTGGCCGTCGAACGCCGGACGGCACAACTGGCGCAGCTGGCAGCGAAGCTCGGCCGCAGCAATGACATCGGCGGGCTGATCGATGCCGAAAAGGCCGCAAGGCGGATCTTCTGGAAGGACGAACGCGACCTTCGCGACCAGCTCCGGATCTGGCGGGGCAAGCGCCTCGACCGCTTGGTGGTCCGGGTCACCGCGCTCCATCGCACGATGCTGGGCAACAGCCAGTCCGCCGAACTGCTCCTGGCCCAGGACCTTGCCGAGATCGCGGGCTTCGCCGCAAGCGTGGGCAGCCGCTAGCCGCTCATTCCCTCCAGCCGGCATCACCGGGGCCGCCGGATTGACCCCGCTCCGCGAATGGCGCTAGGTTGTTCTACGTAGCCAAGGCGGGAACAACGCCGCCGCCAGACGGGATCGCTGAAACTGTGAACGTACCGGCGAAAGTCGACTATGCGCGATCGGCCCGGCCCATTGCCTTGGCGCCGTCGCTCGAACGGCGCCGCCTGCGGGCCTACCTCGGACTTGTCGTAGCCGACGTCGCGGCGCTCATCGGCGGCTTCCTGCTGGCCGGGGCGCTCTATATCGGCAGGCTGCCCGATCCGCAGGCGCTGCGGCAGGCCTACCTCCTGCTGCCGATCTTCCTGACCATCGCCCTGTACCAGGGTGCCTATTCGATCCGCACCCTACTCGACTGGCGCTTTGCCGCCAGCAGGATGGCCGCGGCGCTGCTCGTATCGTCGGCCTTGCTCGCATTCGTCGCCTTCTACCTGAAGACCAGCGCGACCTTCTCCCGCGTCACCTTCACGCTGGGACTGGCATTCACCGCTGCCGCCATGACGGCGATCCGGGTGCTGGCGGTATCGCTGGTCGCCAGGAAGTGGGGCGGCCATGTGCGCAACCGCTTGTTGATCCTCGACGGCGGGCCCGACCTGCAGATCGACAACAACAGGTCGATCGATGCGCGGGAACTCGGGATTACGCCGGACAGCGACGATCCGCACATCCTCGACCGCCTGGGGCGCGCGCTTGCCAACCAGGACGAAGTCGTCGTCACCTGCCCGCCGGAACGGCGCGAGAAATGGGCCTGGGCCCTGAAGGCAAGCGGCGTGCGCGGCGAAATCGTGAGCGAGGTTGCGCATGGTTTAGGCGCGCTCGCGGTGCGGCGCTACGACACCGCCGACGTCACTACGCTGGTCGTCAGCGCGGGGCCTCTCGGCCTGCGTTCGCGGGCGGCCAAACGGGCGTTCGACATCGTTGTGGCCGGCGGCGCAATCCTGCTGCTGGCGCCGTTATTGGCGACGGTCGCAATTCTCATCAAGCTGGAAGACGGGGGGCCGATCCTGTTTGTCCAGCAGCGCACCGGCAGGGGCAACCGCTTCTTCCGCATGCTCAAGTTCCGCTCCATGCAAGTGCTCGCGGGCGATTTCGCGGGACGCCGGTCGACCGGGCGGGGCGACGACCGGCTGACGAATATCGGCCGCAGGATCCGCCGGAACAGCATCGACGAACTGCCGCAACTGGTGAATGTGCTGCGCGGCGAGATGAGCATCGTCGGACCGCGCCCGCACGCATCGGGGAGCCTGGCGGGGAGCAAGGCCTTCTGGGAGGTCGATGCGCGCTACTGGCATCGTCATGCGTTGAAGCCGGGCCTGACCGGGCTGGCCCAGGTGCGGGGGCTGCGCGGCAGTACGGACGAGGAACGGGACCTGTCCGAACGGTTGCAGGCCGACCTGGAATATCTCGCCGACTGGAGCCTCAAGGGCGATCTCGCCATCGTGCTGCGGACGCTGATGGTGCTGCGCCACGACCGCGCCTATTGAACGATCTGCCGGCAAGGTGCGCAAGAAAAAGGCCGCTGGGATGCGGCCTTCCTTGCTTCGGAAACGGAAGGGCGGTCAGCGGGGGCTGTTGCCGTTTCCGCTGGCGGCGAACAGCAGCACGCCGAGCAGGCCGCCAAGGCCGAGAAGGATCAGCTCGAAGGGAACTTCGCGCCGGTCGTCTTCGGGATTGGCGATGGCATTGGTATCGGCCACGGGCGGCGAAAGCCGGGTCGGTTCGGGACGCGTCGCGGCATGCCCGGCAGTGGAGCTCGTAATCATGGCTGCGGCAACTGCGATTGGCAGCAGTGATTTCATTGTTCGAACTCCCGTAACCATGGCGTCGCACATTATCCTCTAAGCGAAATTGGTCAAGGAATCCCTTCACTCGCCCAAGGCCCGTGCGGCACCCTTTCCCGGCATCCACGGGCGTGCGGGACTGGATTTTCGTTCGCACCGGCCCGATAGCAGCCCCATGGCGTCGATCTGGCTAGTCGGGCTGAACTACGCGCCCGAGCCGATCGGCATCGGGCCCTACACGGCTGGCTGGGCCGAAGCCCTGGCCGCGCGCGGGCACCGCGTGGGCGTGGTCTGCGGCGTCCCCTATTACCCGCAATGGCGGCGCTATGACGACTACCCGCAGTCCTTCCGCCTTTCGCACGAGAGCGGAGTCGAGGTGTTGCGCGTCCCGCATCATGTCCCGCCCAACCCCGGGACCGTCAGCCGGTTGCTCCATTATGCCAGCTTCGCCGCCAACGCCCGGCGAGGGCTGGCCCCCCTTGCGAGGCATGCAGGCGGCAGGCCCGATCTCGTCATCGCGATCGCCCCGTCCCTGCTGGCCGCGCCCGTTGCTCTCCGGCTGGCGCGGCGATCGGGGGCCGTGTCGTGGCTGCATATCCAGGATTTCGAAGTGGAAGCCGCGCTCGCCACCGGGCTCCTGCCCGGCGCGGCTACCCGGCTCGGCCTGCGCTTCGAGCGCGCGGTACTGCGGCGCTTCGACCGGGTCAGCACGATCGGCCCGGCCATGCTGGCGAAAGCCGGGCAGAAGCGCGGACACGGGGACGGGCTGATGGAGCTGCGCAACTGGGCCGAACCCGGGGTCGGGGCGGAAGCCGCCGAGGGCAGCGCGATGCGCCGCAGTCTCGGCTTGCCCGAAGGAACCTTGGCGCTCTATTCCGGCAATCTCGCGCGCAAGCAGGGGATCGGGATCATTCTGGAGGCGGCCAGGGCCTTGGAGGGCAGGAGGGACATTCACCTCGCGGTTGTCGGCGAAGGGCCGGCAGCAGGGGAAGTGCGCGCTGCGGCCGCGGCCTCGTCCAACCTGCACTGGCGCCCGCTCCAGCCGCGCGAACGCTTGCCGGAATTGCTCGCAATGGCCGATATGCATCTCCTACCCCAACTCGCCGATGCGGCCGACCTGGTGCTGCCGTCCAAGCTCGCGAACATGCTCGCCTCGGGGCGACCGGTCATCGCGACGGCGGACGAGGGAACTTCGCTGGCGCTGGAAATGGAGGGCTGCGGCATCCGCACGCCCGCTGGCGATGCCGCGTCGCTGGCGCAGGCAGTGGTCGGCCTCGCCGAGGACGGGCCCCGGCGCAAAGCGCTCGGGCAGGCGGCGCGTGGGCGGGCCGATGAGCGTTGGTCGCGCGAGGCGATCCTGCGCAATTTCGTCGACAGCGTCGAGGCGACACTGGCGGGTTCGCCTCGATGAGCCGTACGCCGCGCAATCCGCCGCCCGGGGCCTTGCGCCTGCCGACGCCGACGCCTCGTGCCAGTCTCGCGCCCCCACGCCTTGCCGCAGAGCCCACCGTCCGGATGGACCCGTGGGTCCTGATCGCTTTCCTCTATCCCTTCAGTCAGCTCGTCATGTTCGAGCTCGTGGGCCAGCTCTACCTGATCGACCTGCTGGCATTCCCCCTGCTTCTGGTCCTGCTGCTCCGGCTGCCGGATGCCTACGCCAGGCTGGCGCGTATCTGGCCGCTTGCGGTGCTGCTGGGCGTATGGCTGACCGGCCAGGTGGTGACCGACCTGTACCGCGCAACGCCGATCGAAGACCTCATGCGCGGATGGGCCAAGATCGTTTTCTTTGCCGCGCAGTTGTTCGCGCTCTGGCTCTGGCTGCCGCGTCGCCGGGCCTATCTCGTGGCCTTCGCGATGGGGGTCGGTGTCGCCGCGATCTTCGGCGTGCCGGAGGATTTCGAGAGCGACGCCTGGAAATTCGGCTATGATCGCGCGCTGGTTCTCCTCACCATCGGCAGCCTCGTGATCGCGTCGGTCGTTTTTCCCCGCCTCAGGTACCTCGCGCCGCTGCTGTTCCTGGCGATCGCCGTGTTCCTGTTGCTGCAATCCGCCCGGTCGGCCTTCGGGGTCCTGTTCATCTGCGCCATCCTTGCCGCGGCGGCACTGGTGTTCGCCCGTTCAGTCCGTCTTCGCGAGCGCCTGACGGCGGGGATCTATTCGGTGATGCTGTTGTTCGGCGTGGCCGCAGCGGTCGGCGCGACCGGGATTTACGGGCAAGCCGTCGAGACCGGCGCGCTGGGGCGGGAGGCGCTCATCAAGTATCGCGACCAGACTTCGGGCGAGGTGCCGCTGCTCCTGGGCGGACGGACCGAAAGCCTGGTGTCCGTCCGGGCCATCGCCGATTCCCCTATCATCGGCCATGGCAGCTGGGCGAAGGACCCCTATTACGTCGGCCTGCACTACGCCACCAAGCTGAAGCTGGGCCTTCCCGTATTCGACCCCGGGCAGGGCAAGCAGCGGCTCATCCCGACGCACAGCTATCTGATGGGGGCATGGGTCGAGGCCGGCATCGCCGGGGGGCTGTTCTGGCTGTGGGTTCTGCTGCTGCCTTTCGTAGCGCTCTATTCGTTGCTGAGGCGGGTCGAGCCGCTGATGCCCCTGGTCGTCTATTGCTCGGTCTCTCTGGTCTGGTCGGTGTTATTCAGCCCGTTCGGGGCTACGGAGCGCGTGCTGGTGGCATTCCAGCTGGTCGTGCTGTCGTGGACGATCACCATCCATGGTGGCAGGCTGGTCCTCGCTCCCCTGTTCCGGCGCGGCGCATCGCGCGCGCCGTTAGGCCAGGGGGCGCGGGCGGGCGCGTGAGAATCCTCCATGTCGTCGCCGATTGCGACCCGGCGAAGGGCGGGGTCACGGAAGGGGTGTTGCGGCTGGGCGAGGCCTATCGCGAGCTCGGCCATGTGCAGCATCTCCTGACCCTCGATCCGCCCGAAGAGCCCTGGGTCCGGTCCTGTCCCTCGCCCGTTTTCGCCATGGGTCACCGCAGCGCGAACCGCCTTACCTGGCCGGGCGGGGCAATCGGATGGTTGCGCCGGAATGTCGGCACCTATGACGCCGTGATCGTCGATGGCCTTTGGAATGCGGCGACGCTTGCGGCGCGCCTCGCGCTTCCGGGCGGAAAGGTACCCTACGGGGTGTTCCCGCACGGCATGCTCGACCCCTGGTTCCGCACCGCCCAGCCGCGCAAGGAATGGGTCAAGCGGCAATTGTTCCGCGTCAACGAGGGACCCCTGCTGCGGAGCGCGCAAGCGGTGTTCTTCACCGCGGAATCGGAGCGGGCGCTGGCCGCCGGCGCCTGGCCAGGATGGCGCGACATGCGCGAGTGCGTCGTGGGGTTCGGGACCGCGCGCCCGCCGGCCTTCGATCCGGCCATGCGCAGCGCGTTCGGGCATGCCGTGCCGACCCTTGCAGCCAATCGTTACCTGCTGTTCCTCGGCCGGCTCCATCCCAAGAAGGGCTGCGAAATCCTGCTCGAAGCCTTTGCCGCAGCGACCATCGACCCGGTTCTGCAACTCGTCATGGCCGGTCCCGGAGAGCCTGCCTATGTCGCGCAGCTGAAATCGAGGGCGGCGGCGCTCGGGGTTGCCGGGCGGGTCCACTGGCCGGGCATGCTGTCCGGGGCGGCCAAGTGGGGGGCGCTCCACGCCTGCGATGCCATGGTCCTGCCGTCGTTCCAGGAAAACTTCGGCGTTGCCGTTGCCGAGGCGCTGGGCTGCGGCAGGCCCGTGGTGATCAGCGACCAGGTTGCCATCCACGACCATGTCAGCGCCAGTGGCGCCGGGGTCGTGGCCACGGCCGATGCCGCCTGCACCGCGCAGGCCCTGCGCACGATACAGGCACTTGCGCCCGAAGAGCGGGAGGCGATGGGCATGCGGGCAGCGCAGCTGTTCCGGGATCGTTTCGACATCCGCGAAACAGCAAAGCAGGTCATTGCAGCCATGGCCCGATAAATATTGGTGAAAGAACTTTCCTACAGGTAACCAAAACGGTTAGCGGGGCGGCTCGAAAGGAGTCGTCATGCCTGAAACCCTTCCCCCCGTGCGGCACCCCGCACGCTTTGTTCCCCTGACCGCAATCGCCACCGGCAACATCGGAGAGCCTGCCGAGAGCGTCGGCCCGTCCCATCCCCTGCCCGTCGCGGAAAGGGCCTACACGGATGCGCGCCCGCTGTTTCCCGATTCGCCAGTGGCTCCCGGGCGCGGCTTGCTGGTGGACTGCGACAGCGCGGGGTCGGCCACCTTCATCCTCGGCAGTGGTTCGTCGCTGTCCCTGACCTTGTCGCCCGGCCTCACCCTCTTGCCGCTGGCGGTCGTTTCGCTGCAGGCGGAGCAGACGTCCGCGCTGGTAACCGCCTGGGTGCTCGACTGATGGGGGCGCTGCACATCCCCCGCCCGGCCCCGGCCCGGCCCGCGCTGCTGCCGCCCCAGCTTGCCCCGCTGCAGCTTGCCGATCCGGCCCCGGTCATCACGCAGTCGCCTGCTGCCACCCTGCCCCGCTACTGGCCGTCATCGAGCGGTTCGGTCTTCTACCCCATCGCTTCGTCGGTGCAGGGCGGCGCCTTCAGTTTCTGCCGCGGCCTGCCGGGCACGCGACCGGCAGGCTATGGATTTGCCGACGCGGAAACCTGCACCTACGGCCTGCCGGGGCAACGTTCGGGGCTTGGCCAGCAATGGTCGTTTCATCACGAAGGCAGCCGGCTGGAGATCGAGGTCCAGAACAACCCCTTCGGCTTCCTCCTGCGGGTCGACAACAGGTTCGTGTCGCTGGAACCCCACGTCACCTCAGGCCAGACGCTGGTCTCGGTCGATTTCGGTTCCGTCGCCTGCCGCCGGATCGACATCATTTCCTGGCAGATGGCCTTTTGCGGCATCTTCACCGCGCCGTCGGACACGATTTATGCCGCTAGCCTTCGCGGACCGCGCTGCATCGTGTTCGGCGACAGCTTCACGACGCCTGACCCGGCCAACTGGCCGGTCTGGTTCGGCCACGCACTGGGCTGGGACGATGTCTGGCCGAGCGGCGTGGGCGGGACCGGCTTCGTTGCCGATGGCTATGGCGCGGCGCTCGCGCTGCCAGACCGGGTACTCCCCGACCTCGTGCCCTATCGCCCGGAAGTCGTCTTCATCCAGGCCGGCCTCAACGATTGGGGCAAATCCCCTGCCGCCGTCGAGGCCGCGGCGGAGCTGACAGTGGAAAGGATCCGCCGCCATCTGCCGCAGACCCTCGTCGTGGGAGGGGCCAACACCGCGTTCGGGATCGAGAGCTGGCCTTCCGGGTCCCTTGATGTCCTCGATGCGATACGCGCCGGGATTGGCAAGGGCGGCGGGAGCTGGCTGTCCCCTGTCGAACTGCCGCTGGCCTTCGGCGGCGACCCCGTTGGCGTCGAGACGAGCCTGGTGATGGCCGTGCCTGCCGGCAACCCTGGCAATGACGGCCACCCGGCCACCGTCAGCTATCCCAACGGGATAACCTGCAACACTGCAACGGATAGCCCTTCAACGAACTTGCGCGTCGGTTCGGTGGTCGAGATCGGGACGGGGGCAACGCGCGAACGCGTCGCGATCACCAGCGTCGGCTATGTCGCCGGACGGCTGATCTACGGCTTCGACGGTGCGACCCGTTACGCCCACGCCGTCGGCGAACCGGTCAGGGAGGTCGGCCCCTGTTTCGTGACCGGCCACGTCCCTGCAGGTGGCGAGACCGTAGGCCCGGATACCTGGGGCAATGCGCCGCGCTTCGTCGGGTGGGACAATTTCCACTACAATGCCGACGGCAACCGCGCGCTCGGCGCGGTCAACGCGAGCCTGCTGCGCCATCACCTGCGGGAACGCGCGTCGCTCTAGCGGGCGGCGGGGGCGGAGGCTAAGGCTTGGCCATGTCGTCCGCCCCCACGATCGCTCGCAGCCGTGTCTCGCTCACCGTCGTGATTCTGGCCCGGAACGAAGAGCGCCACCTCGCCCGGGCCCTTGCCTCCATTGCGCCGCTGGCGATGCGGACCATCGTCGTCGACAGCGGCTCTGCCGACCGCACGGTCGAGATAGCCCGCGCACAGGGGGCCGAGGTGGTCGAACGGGCGTGGCTCAACTACGCCGACCAGTTCCAGTGGGTGCTCGACAACTGCGGAATCGACACCGACTGGACCATGCGGCTCGATGCCGACGAATGGCTGGGCGAGGATCTCGTCGCTACCCTGTCCGGTCTCCTGCCGGGGCTGGATCCCGCCACGACGGCCATCAGCCTCGATCGGCAACACCACTTCATGGGCCGCTGGATCCGGCATGGCGGGCGCTGGCCGCTGCGATTGCTGCGCATCTGGCGCACCGGCCTGGGGAACATAGAGCAGCGCTGGATGGACGAACACATCGTCGTCGAGCAAGGCGAAATCCTGCACGTCCCGGGCACTTTCGTCGACCAGAACGAGCATGGTCTCGGCTACTTCACCGACAAGCACAATGGATATGCCACGCGCGAGGCGCTCGATGCGCTGATCGGCAAATACGGGCTGTTCGAGGCGTGCGACGGTGCAGCCCTCGCCAGTACCGCGCAGGCCCGGCGTGCACGGGCGCATAAAACCGGCTGGTACAATCGCCTGCCGACCGGAATCGGGCCGCTGCTCTACTTCCTCTACCGGTATATCTGCCAACTTGGCTTCCTCGACGGAAAGGCGGGGCTGATCTACCATGTGCTACAGGGCTTCTGGTACCGTTTCCTGGTCGATGCGAAGCGGGTCGAGCTGGAGGCAGCCATGGCGGATGCTGGCGGCATGGACGCGAAGATCGATGCGCTTTCGGCGGCGACCGGCCATGACTTGCGCGCGTTCTCTCGGGGCGCTGGGCTTGGCCGGCCAGGAAACACCATCCCGGAGGCCTGAGCCGACCTCCTCCACAGCGAGGCGAACGCAGCGCTAATGCGAAAGCGCCTTTGCAATCATGGGCTTGCAACCCTTTTACAATCTTCCATAGTGTCGACCGGAAAAGAGGGTTGCGTGGCCGATAGGATATTGCCGACAACGGAATACTCGCACGACGGCCTGCGCCTGCGGCTCTCGTCCGTGGCGCCCGATCTCGCGCCCTACATCTCGTCCTTATACAGGACGGAGGTCGATGCGGAGACAGTGATCGAAGACTGGTTGCCGCCGGAAGAGGCAAATCTCAGGACAGGTAGTGCGGAGACCTATACGGCTGCGATCGGCACCGCGCCGCTGGCGAAGGTTCCCGCGAACATCCTGTCGGGCGCGACGGACCGGGTCACCCACCTGCGCGTCGCCGGTGGGCGGTTCTGGGGCATCGGGCTGACCCCGGCAGGCTGGGCCCGGTTCATCGACCAGCCTGCGGACGGGATGGCCAACCGCTTCGCCGACACCGCCGCCTGCGCCCTCGATCCGTCTCTGCCGGCGATGCTCGCGACGCTGCGCCACGAGATCGACGACATGGAGCAGGCGGCCGATCTGGTTGCACAGACATTTCGTCCCCTGCTGGCCAGACGGCGACCGGTCGAGGCAAGAGTGCAGGCGGTGCACCTGCACATCGTGTCGGAAGACATCGCATCCGCTGCCGAACTGGCGGAAGCGGTGAACATGACCGACCGGACGCTCGGGCGCTTCTGCAAGCGGCACTTCGGGTTCTCGCCCGGTGCCCTGCTGCGCCGTCAAAGGTTCCTGCGCAGCCTCGGGAAATACATGCTCGATCCCTCGCTGCGCTGGATCAATTCGCTCGACCCCAATTACTGGGATCAGGCGCAATTCATTCGCGATTTCCGCGCCATCATGCACATGACGCCGAGCGAATATGCCGGTCTGTCGCACCCGGTCGTCGGCGCAGCGGTGGCAGTGACCAGTGCGGGCGCAGGCGTGGCCATGCAGGCACTGTTCCATCCCGACCGGCCGCGCGAGGCCGAAACTGGGCTTTAGCAATTGCGCACATGCCGCTAGAGGCACCGCGCAAGACTGAAGCCGAGGACCGAATGACCGATTTGCAAACACTGCAGCAGGACGCGCTGGCGCGCATCGACGCGGCGGGCGATGCTGCCCAGCTCGAAGCGCTGCGGGTGGAATTCCTCGGCAAGCAGGGCTCGATCTCGGGCCTGATGAAGACGCTAGGCGCGATGAGTGCGGAACAGCGCCAGACCGAGGCGCCGAAGGTTCAGGGCCTGCGCACCGCCGTCGCCGATGCGCTGGCGGCGAAGAAGGATGCGATGGAAAGCGCGGCGCTGGAAGCGCGCCTTGCCACCGAATTGCTGGACCTGACGCTGCCCGCTCCGGCCTCGCCGATGGGCTCGGTCCATCCGGTCAGCCAGGTGATGGACGAGCTGGCGGAAATCTTCGCCGATCTCGGCTTCTCCGTCGCTACGGGGCCGGAGATCGAGGACGACTGGCACAATTTCACCGCGCTCAACATGGCCGAGACTCACCCGGCACGGGCGATGCATGACACCTTCTACTTTCCCGATGTGGATGCAGAGGGTCGCCGCATGTTGCTGCGCACGCATACCTCACCGGTGCAGATTCGCAGCATGATGGCGCAGGGCGCACCGATCCGCATCATCGCGCCGGGCCGGGTTTACCGGTCTGACAGCGACGCCACCCACACCCCGATGTTCCACCAGATCGAAGGGCTGGTGATCGACAAGGATATCCACCTCGGCCACCTCAAGTGGACGCTGGAAACCTTCCTCAAGGCCTTCTTCGAGCGTGAGGATATCGTCCTGCGCCTGCGCCCGAGCTACTTCCCCTTCACCGAGCCATCGGTCGAGGTCGATGTGGGTTGGCAGGATGTCGGCGGGCCCAATGGGATCAGGCGCGTCCTTGGCGGAGACGGCAATGCGCCGGGCCATGGCTGGATGGAACTGCTTGGGTCAGGCATGGTCAACCGCCGCGTTATTGAGATGGCGGGGCTCGACCCTGACGAGTGGCAGGGCTTCGCCTTCGGCGTCGGCGTCGACCGGCTCGCCATGCTGAAATACGGCATGGACGATCTGCGCGCCTTCTTCGACGGCGATCCGCGGTGGCTGGGCCATTATGGCTTCAGCCCGTTCGACCAACCGACCCTGTCGGCAGGCGTGGGAGCACGGGCATGAAGTTCTCGCTGACCTGGCTCAGGGACCATCTCGAAACCACGGCGAGCCTGACGGAGATCGTCGAGGGGCTCAACCGCATTGGCCATGAGGTCGAAGGAGTCGAGGATCCGGCGGAGAAGCTCGCCGGATTCCGCGTCGCCGAAGTGCTGACCGCTGTGCCGCACCCCGATGCCGACAAGCTGCAGGTGCTCACCGTCAACGCCGGTGAAGGCACTCCGCTGCAGGTCGTCTGCGGTGCGCCCAATGCCCGTGCGGGCATGAAGGGTGTGCTGGGCCTGCCGGGCGCGGTCGTCCCCGCCAATGGCATGGAACTGCGCAAGAGCGCCATCCGCGGGGTCGAATCGAACGGCATGATGTGCTCGGTGCGCGAGCTCGAGCTGGGCGACGAGCACAACGGCATCATCGAACTGCCCGCCGATGCGCCGGTCGGCACGAGCTTCGCCGAATACCATGGCGCCTCCCCGGTGATCGATGTGGCGATTACGCCCAACCGCCCCGATTGCATGGGCGTCTACGGCATCGCCCGTGACTTGGCGGCGGCTGGGCTGGGGACGCTCAAGCCGATCGCGATCCCCTCGTTCGAGACGGCGGACGCCTGCCCCGTCGAAATCCGGACCGACGATCCGGAGGGTTGCCCGGCGTTCTACGGCCGCGTGGTCAAGGGTGTGAAGAACGGTTCCTCGCCCGACTGGCTGCAGCAGCGCCTGATCAGCGCGGGCCAGAGGCCCATCTCGCTGCTGGTCGACCTCACCAACTACCTGATGCTCGGTTATGGCCGTCCGGCGCATGCCTATGACCTCGCCAAGCTGACCGGCGCCATCGTCGCGCGGCGGGCCAGGGATGGCGAGGAGGTGCTCGCGCTCAACGAGAAGACCTACACGCTCGACAGCACCATGACGGTGATCGCCGACGACAACGGCGTGCACGATATCGCCGGGATCATGGGCGGCGAGCATTCGGGGGTCGGCGACGACACCACCGACGTTCTGCTCGAGATCGCCTATTTCAATCCGGAGCGCATCGGGGTGACCGGGCGCAAGTTGGGCCTGTCGTCCGATGCCCGCACCCGCTTCGAGCGCGGGGTCGATCCGGCATTCCTCGATGAGGGTCTCGACCTTCTGACGGGGCTGATCGTCGAGCTGGCCGGGGGCGAGGCCTCGGACGTCGTTCGCGCCGGTGCTGCGCCGAGCGAGCCGCTGGTGGTCACATTCGACCCTACGCTGACGAAGCGTCTCGGCGGGATCGATGTCGCCGAAGACGAGCAAAAGCGTATTCTCGCGTCGCTGGGTTTCGAGGTCGGCGCGGATTGGCAGGTCACCTGCCCGTTGCGCCGCCACGACATCGAAGGCCCGGCCGACCTCGTCGAGGAA
Source organism: Parerythrobacter aurantius (assembly GCF_045291475.1). Lineage (NCBI taxonomy): Bacteria > Pseudomonadati > Pseudomonadota > Alphaproteobacteria > Sphingomonadales > Erythrobacteraceae > Parerythrobacter > Parerythrobacter aurantius. The sequence continues at coordinate 1,078,500 of NZ_CP147985.1, read as the reverse complement.
GTCGTCCGCATCGTCGGGCTCGACAATGTTGCCAGCGCCGCCCTGCCGCGTGCCGATGGCGTTGCGCGGCCTACGGCGACCCCGCAACAGGCGCTCGAGCGCAAGCTGCGCCGCACTGCAGCCGCGCGCGGGATGCACGAGGCGGTGACCTGGTCGTTCCTGCCCGTGCCCGATGCAGAACACTTCGCTGACGGCGCGCCGTTGTGGGCGCTGGAGAACCCGATCAGCGAGGACATGAAGGCGATGCGCCCCTCGCTCATCCCCGGCCTGCTCGCCGCCGCCAAGCGCAACGCCGATCGCGGCGCCGACGGCTCGCGCCTGTTCGAAATCGGGCGGCGGTACTTCCGCGCGGCGGATGGTTCGAGCGACGAGAAGCCGACGCTGGGCGTGGTGCTGGCGGGCGAGAAGACCCCGCGCGGCTGGTCCAACGGCAAGGCGCAGGGCTTCGATGCCTATGATGCCAAGGCCGAGGCCGAGGCCTTGCTCGCGGCGGCGGGTGCCCCGGTCGACAAGCTGATGGTCTTCGGCGAGGCGGGAGGCCAGTTCCACCCGGGCCAGTCGGCCACGCTGCGGCTCGGGCCCAAGAACGTCCTGGCCCGTTTCGGTGCGCTGCATCCGGCGACGCTCAAGGCCTTCGACATCGATGGGCCGGTGGTGGCGGTCGAGATCTTCCTCGACGCCATTCCGGCGAAGAAAAGCAGCGGCTTCGCGCGCGAGGCCTATGCCCCGCCGGCATTGCAATCGATCACCCGCGACTTCGCTTTCCTCGTGCCCGCAGACCTTGCGGCCGGCGAACTGGCCCGCACGGTGCGCGGGGCCGACAAGGCGGCAATCACCGATGCCCGCATCTTCGATGTCTTCGCCGGGCAGGGCGTGCCCGAGGGCAAGAAGTCGGTCGCGATCGAAGCGACGCTGCAACCGGGCGAGAAGACCTTTACCGATGCCGAGATCAAGGCGATCTCCGACGCGTTGGTTGCATCGGCTGCGAAACTGGGAGCGGAGCTGCGCGGCTAACCCCGCGCGCTGGAAAACCTATGTCCAACCGCCGTACCTTCGCGATCATCTCGCACCCTGACGCGGGCAAGACCACGCTGACGGAAAAACTGCTGCTGCAAGGCGGTGCGATTCATCAGGCCGGCGCGGTCAAGGCGCGCGGCGAGGCCCGCCGGGCGCGGTCCGACTGGATGAAGATCGAGCAACAGCGCGGCATCTCGGTCACCTCCAGCGTGATGACCTTCGAGAAGGACTATGCCACAGACTCTGGGGTTGAAACCATCACCTTCAACCTGCTCGACACACCGGGGCACGAGGACTTTTCCGAAGATACCTACCGCACGCTGACCGCGGTCGATTCGGCCATCATGGTCATCGATGCGGCAAAGGGCATCGAGCCGCAGACACTGAAGCTGTTCGAGGTGTGCCGCCTGCGCAGCGTGCCGATCATCACCTTCGTCAACAAGGTCGACCGCGAAGGGCGTGAGGGCTTCGAACTGCTCGACGAAGTGGCCGACCAGCTCGCGCTCGACGTTTCGCCGCAGAGCTGGCCCATCGGCATGGGCGGGCAGTTCGAGGGCATCCTCGACTTCGCGACCGGCGGCATCGCACGGCCCGAAGGCGGCTCGCGCGAATTCCTCGGCAAGGTCGACATGGGCGCGGCCATCCCCGAGCAATTCGCCGAGGAACTGGAGCTGGCGAAGGCCGGCTATCCCGAGTTCGATCTCGAAGCCTATCGCAACGGCGACCTGACTCCGGTGTTCTTCGGCTCGGCGCTCAAGAATTTCGGCATCGAGCAGCTGATCGACGCGATTGCCCGTTATGCCCCGCCGCCGCGTCCGCAACCGGCCGGCGAGCAGACGATCAGCCCGGGCCATGACGAGGTGACCGGCTTCATCTTCAAGGTGCAGGCCAATATGGACCCCAACCACCGCGACCGGATCGCCTTCATGCGGCAGGTTTCGGGCACCTTCAAACGCGGCATGAAGCTGACGCCGAGCGGCCTCGGCAAGCCGATCGCGATCCATTCGCCGATCCTGTTCTTCGCGCAGGACCGCGAGCTGGCCGATACCGCCGAGGCCGGTGACATCATCGGCATCCCCAACCACGGCACGCTGCGGGTGGGAGATACGCTCAGCGAGAAGAACCAGGTGCGCTTTACCGGCCTACCCAATTTCGCGCCGGAGATCCTGCGCCGCGTGGTGCTGCGCGATCCGACCAAGACCAAGCAGTTGCGCAAGGCACTCGACGACCTCTCCGAAGAGGGCGTGATCCAGGTATTCTATCCGGAAATCGGCGCGCAGTGGATCGTCGGTGTGGTCGGCCAGCTCCAGCTCGAAGTGCTGATCAGCCGGCTCGAGGCCGAATACAAGGTCGATGCCTTCCTCGAAGCTTCGCCCTTCGCCACCGCGCGCTGGGTCAAGGGCGACGGCAAGGCGGTGACCGAGTTCGAAAGCTTCAACCGCGCCAACCTTGCCCGCGACCGCGACGGCGACCTGGTGTTCCTTGCCAAGAGCCCCTGGGACGTGAACTACCAGGCCGAGAAAAACCCCGAGTTGACCTTCTCCGCCACCAAGGAGCGGTGACAAGTTTGGCGATGCCGCGTAGCATCGCGTCATGGCCGAATTCTTCGACGCGCTGAGCGACAAGCATGTCGCGATGATCGATCAGCAGCCCGTGTTCTTCGTCGCCACTTCGGCGCCGGGCGCGCGGATCAACCTCAGCCCCAAGGGATACGACGCCTTTCGCGTGCTGACACCCACGGTGGTGGCCTATCTTGATCTGGGCGGGTCTGGCAACGAGACCCACGCGCATCTCAGGGCCGATGGCCGCATCACGCTGATGTTCTGCAATTTCCAGCAGCCGGCGCTGATCCTGCGGATTTATGGGCGGGGCCGTGCCGTGCTGCCGCAGGACGAGGAATGGGACGCGCTGGCCGCGCATTTCACGCTGATGCCGGGCACGCGGCAGATCTTCGTCATCGATGTCGAGAGCGTCCAGACCAGCTGCGGCTGGGGCGTTCCGCTGATGAGCATGGAGGCCGAGCGCAAGACGCTGCTCAAGGCGCATGCAGGGTCCGACCCGCGCGAGTGGGAGGCGAAGATGAGTACCCGCATCGCCAGCATCGACGGCCTGCCCGCGCGTGCGACCGATCGCTACATCGAAGGCGCGCCGGGGACGCGGCCGGACTAGCATGGGCGGGATGCCGGCACTCAAATTCGCGAGCTACAACATTCACAAGGCGGTCGGGATCGATGGCCGGCGCGATCCTGCCCGCATCATCGCCGTGCTGCGCGAAATCAATGCCGATGTCATCGCCCTGCAGGAGGCCGACCGGCGGTTCGGGGAACGCGAAAGCGTGCTGCCGCGGGCCGCGCTCGATGATACGCACTGGAAAGTGGTGCCGGTGTCCCGCCGGCCTCGCTCGATCGGCTGGCACGGCAATGCCTTGCTGGTTCGGCGCGATATCGACGTTGTCGAAAGCGAGCCGCTCGAGATCCCGACGCTCGAACCGCGCGGTGCGGTCTGCGCCGTGCTTGCGCATGGCGGCAACAACTTCCGCGTCGTCGGCACACATCTCGACCTGTCCGGCCTGCGCCGGTCGGACCAGGTCCGCGCGATCCTCGGGCACTGCGAGGCGCACCCTGCGGCTTGCCCGACTGTGCTGCTGGGGGACTTCAACCAGTGGACGGCGCAAAGCGGGGCGATCAGGCATTTCGGCGCGTGGGACGTGATCGCCCCGGGCCCCAGTTTCCCCAGTCGACGCCCCGTTGCGCGCTTCGACCGCATCGCCCTTTCGCCCGGCTGGAAAGTCGCCTCCCATGGGGTGCACCACAGCGCAACGGCTGCGGTCGCATCCGACCACTTGCCCATATGGCTCGAAGCACAAATATTAGGCGATGCCTAGAAAATAGGCATTTATCGTGCGCGCTTACACCTGCGCGCGCCCGTCGAACACCCTGAGCGCGGTTTGGCACGTGTCTTGCTGCATGTGCGAAGACCGGGACTTGGCCCGGCCATCCATCAGGGGGACCCGATGAAATTCATCATCGCCGTCATCAAGCCGTTCAAACTCGACGAGGTGCGTGAAGCGCTCGGGAAGATCGGTGTCGCCGGTATGACCGTGACCGAGGTCAAGGGCTTCGGCCGGCAGAAGGGCCAGACCGAAATTTATCGCGGGGCCGAATATTCCACGAACATGCTGCCCAAGGTGAAGATCGAGATTGCCGCCAGCGACGGCCTCGCACCGCAGATCGTCGAGACCATCCAAGCGACCGCAGCGACCGATGCCATCGGCGATGGCAAGATTTTCGTGCTCGACCTTGCCAACGCAACCCGCATTCGCACCGGCGAAACGGGCGAAACCGCACTGTGATCCGGGGGGAAATGACCATGATCCGCAAGTTTCTTCGCAGCGCCGGCGCGCTGGCTGTAGCCGGCCTCGCAAGCACCGCTGCCTTGGCGCAGGAAGCCGCCGGGGCGGCGCCTGTCCCTGATCCCGGCAACAACGCCTGGATGATGACTTCCACGATCCTCGTGCTGCTGATGATCCTTCCGGGCCTCGCGCTGTTCTACGGCGGCCTGACCCGCAGCAAGAACATGCTCAGCACCATGACGCAGATCGGTGCCACTGCGGCGCTCGCGATGCTCATCTGGGTGATGTGGGGCTACGGCCTCGCCTTCGGACCGGAAGGCAACGCCTATATCAGTTGGGGCAAGTTCTTCCTCGCCGGGGTGACGGCAGATTCGACTGGTGCAACCTTCACCGACGGGGTCGTCATAAGCGAATATGTCTTCATCAGCTTCCAGATGACCTTCGCTGCCATCACTGCTGCGCTCGTACTCGGCGCCACGGTTGAGCGGATGAAATTCTCGGCTGTCATGGTGTTCGTCACCATCTGGCTGACGATCGTCTATTTCCCCATCGCTCACATGGTGTGGGAAGCGCGCGGCCTGTTCTTCGTGATGGGCGCGCTCGACTTCGCCGGAGGCACCGTGGTGCACATCAACGCCGGCGTCTCGGCACTGGTTGCTGCCTATATCCTCGGCAAGCGCCGCGGCTACCCGACAGAACCGATGATGCCGCACAGCCTCACGCTGACCATGGTCGGTACGGGCCTGCTGTGGGTGGGCTGGTTCGGCTTCAACGCCGGCTCGGCATTGGAAGCCAATGCCTCGGCCGGCCTTGCGATGATCAACACTTTCGTCGCCACCGCCGCCGGTGCACTGACCTGGATGGTGATCGAGAAGCTGGCCGGTCACAAGGGCTCCGCACTGGGCTTCTGCTCTGGCGTGATAGCCGGCCTCGTCGCGGTGACTCCGGCGGCCGGCAACAGCGGCCCCTTCGGCGCCATCCTGCTCGGGATCGTTGCCTCGGCGGTGTGCTATTTCGCGGTCGCCAAGCTGAAGCCGAAGCTCGGTTATGACGACTCGCTGGATGCATTCGGCATCCACGGTATTGGTGGCATCGTTGGCGCACTGGGTACGGCTATTGTCTACTCGCCGGCCCTCGGTGGACCGGGAGGAGACGATTATGTTGTCGGCGCGCAGATGGTGACCCAGCTGCTGACAGTGGCGACCACCATCGTCATTGCAGGCATCGGCACTGCCATCGCCATCTTCATCGCCAAGGCAGTCACAGGCCTTCGGGTCGACGAGGAAACCGAAGTCAACGGGCTCGACATCTCCGAACACGGGGAACGCGCCTACAACTGAGCCAACCGAATTGGCGGGGGCGGCCTCTCCTCTCCCAACCGTCCCCGCCATCCGATGTTCCTCCTGCGAACAACGCCTCGAAGGGCCGGAGCGACCAGCTCCGGCCCCTTTTTTCGATGTGACGGCTGTGTGACTCGCCCGACACACCTGCCCGGACTTTGACGGCCGGCCGCGGGGCCGGGATTGCGTTTTAACGCATTCGTATGCAGTTCCGGCGCATCGGGCCCGAGACCCGCACTGCAGGAGACCAACGATGAGCGCTGCGAAATCCCATACCACCTTGCGTATCCGCCACCTGCTGATGGCAAGCTGCGCGCTGGCTGCGACGACACCGGCGCTGGCACAGGAAGCCGAGCAGCCCGCTGCCGAAGGCGGATCCGGCAATGTCATCGTCGTGACCGCGACCAAGCGCGACGCGACGATCCAGGACGTTCCCTTCTCGATCAATGCCCAGACGCAGGAAGACATCCAGAAGTCGGGTGCGGTGACGCTGGAAGACCTGTCGCGCAACGTGGCCGGCCTGACCGTGCAGAACCTCGGGCCGGGCCAGAGCCAGGTTTCGGTTCGCGGCGTATCCGCGGGGCAGGTCGTGCGCGACCAGCCGGGCGTGAAGGAACAGGTCGGCGTCTATCTCGACGAAAGCGTCATTTCGCTGTCGCTGTTCACGCCCGATCTCGACCTGTTCGACCTCAACCGCGTGGAAACGCTGCGCGGCCCGCAGGGTACGCTGTTCGGTTCCGGATCGGTCGGCGGGACGATCCGCTACATCACCAACCAGCCCACGATCGGCGTGACCGAAGGCACGTTCGAAGCCAATTTCAACACTGTCGACGAAGACGATTTCGGGGCGCATCTGAAAGGTGCCTTCAACTTCCCCGTCAGTGACGTGGTGGCCGCCCGCATCGTCGGCTACTACACCAAGTATGCCGGGTTCATCGACGCCTTCGGCCCCGCCGGCGGCGACAATGTCAACGGGGGCGAGCGCTATGGCGGCCGCATCGCCTTTACCGTCGATTCCGGTACCGGCTTCAGCATCACCCCGCGCTTCGTGTTCCAGACGGTCAAGGCCGACGGCTTCAACCGCGAGGAAATCTGGAACCTCTACGCCAATCCGGACTCGACCAATCCCGTCCAGCTCGGCGAACGCGAGCAGCACTTGCGGCTGCGCGAGGCGTTCGAGGACGAGACCATGCTGTTCGACATCACGGCAGAGGCCGATCTCGGCCCGGTCACGCTGACGTCGGTCAGTTCCTACATCAACCGCGACATCCTCGTCAGCCGCGATGCCAGCGCCCTGACCGGTTCGGTCTCGGTGGATCTCGGCTATCCGGCCTCGGCGGTATTCCTGCCGTCGAACCTGCGCGATACCACCAAGCTCGAGACCATCACGCAGGAAGTGCGCCTGTCGTCCAACAGCACCGGCCCGCTGCAGTGGCTCCTCGGCGCGTTCTATTCCGAAGTCGATCGCGTCTATGCGCAGCGGCTTCCGACGCCCGGCTACGATGCCTTCACCGACGCCCGCTTTGGCGCCGGCACCTCCGCCGCGGTTGCGAACGGATTCCCCGCGGATTCGCCGTTCAATTCGGACCTGCCCTACGACATCAAGCAGTTCGCCGTGTTCGGTGAAGCCAGCTTCGACCTGACCGACGCGCTGACGGTCACGGCCGGCGGGCGGTATTACGATTTCGACGAGACGCGCATCATCACCACTGGCGGCCTGTTCGCCAATGGCGATGCGGGCGTGGTCGACAAAACCTCGTCGAGCGGCTTCACCCCGCGCGTCCTGCTCAGTTACGAGCTAAGCCCCAGCGTCACCATCAACGCCCAGGCATCGCAGGGCTTCCGCCTCGGCGGGGTCAACGATCCGCTCAACACGCCGCTTTGCAACGCGCAGGACCTGGCGCTGTTCGGCGGCTTCCAGTCCTACGACGACGAGAAGCTGTGGAACTACGAACTGGGCATCAAGACCCAGGGCGACGGCTTCACCTTCAATGCGGCCGGCTTCTACAACGACATCAGCAATTTGCAGGTGACGCTGGATGCCGGTAGCTGCTCCTCGCGCATCGTCTTCAACGTGCCCGAGGCGCATACCGCAGGGGTCGAGGCCGAGTTCGGCTACTCGCCGCTGGACGGCCTGAACTTCAACCTGTCGGGCAGCTATGTCGAAGCGGAATTCGACACCACCCTGCCAGGTGCGCTGGCCCCTGCCACGGGCATCCGCGAAGGCAACCGCCTGCCGTCCGTGCCGAAACTGCAGCTTGCCGCCAGCGGCAGCTACGAGTGGCCGGTCGGCGACAATGCGCAGGCCTTCATCGCCGCCTCGGTGACCCATGTGGGATCGCGTTACACCCAGCCGGCGGACCAGGAGAACAACCCGCGCACCTTCGTGCACGGCCTGCCGTTCAACGGGGCACCGGCCAGTGCGTCGACCACCGTCGACCTGCTGCTCGACAGCTACGAACTGGTGAACATGAGCGTCGGCCTGGAACTGGACAGCGGTTACAGCTTCACGCTCTATGCCAACAACCTGCTCGACGAGAACGTCCAGCTGAGCTTCGACCGCGAGCGCGGCGGGCGCGCGCGGCTCGGCTACAATGTCGGGCAGCCGCGGACGATCGGTTTCACCGCTCGCAAGGAATTCTGACAGGTCCGGAAACGGGCCACAGGCAAGGCCGGGGGCGTTGCTCCCGGCCTTGTCGTATCAGCGCCAAGCGATCCAGCATGCAAGCGCCGCACCGAGCCAGACGGCGCAAACGATGAGCACGCCCACTCTCGAGACCGGCTTTTCCGCCAGCGAGGCGGCGTCCTGTCGCCACTCTTCCACCAGCGCGGTGGGTGCCAGTCGCAGCGCGAGCCATACGCCCGCCGGCACCAGCAGGAGGTCGTCGAGCAGTCCGAGGACGGGAATGAAGTCCGGGATCAGGTCGACGGGGCTGAACGCATAGGCGGCAACCACCAGGGCGACCGCCTTGCACACCACCGGTGTCCGCCTGTCCCTCGCGGCCAGCCAGACGACGAGGGCTTCGCGCTTCAACGACCGCAGCCGGTCGCGCCATGATGGTCCCGGCGTCAGGCGCGCTCCGCCGCGATGACGAAATCGGCGCAGCGTTCGCCGATCATGATGCTCGGCGCATTGGTGTTGCCGCTGACGATCTTGGGCATGATCGACGCATCGGCGATCCATAGCCCGTCGATCCCCCGGGCCTTCAGCCTGGTATCGACAACGGCATCCTCGTCCGCGCCCATCCGACAAGTTCCGACAGGGTGGTAGACGGTGTCCGCGCGGTTGCGGATCAGCTCGTCCAACTGCGCATTGTCATCGAGATCGACGGGGTGGCGATCGGTCGGTTTGTAATCGCGCAGGGCTGGACCTTCGACAATCCGGTGCGACAGCCGCACACCTTCGCGCATCACGGCAATATCGCGATCGTCGTCGAGGAAATTGGGATCGATCAGCGGCGGTGCCGCAGGGTCGGACGAGCCAAGCCGAACCGTGCCGCGGCTTTCGGGGCGGAGCACGCAGGCGTGCAGCGAAAAGCCGTGGCCCTTCACCTTCTCGCGCCCGTGGTCTTCGAGCACGGCGGGGACGAAATGCCATTGCACATCGGGTGCCGGGCTATCCGGCATGACCGTCCAGAAACCACCCGCTTCGGCGTAGGGCGTGGTCATGATGCCGGTGCGCTTGCGCCGGTGCTCGATGATTGCCTTGGCCATCCGCGCCGTACCTTCGAGCGAATCGCCGATGGGTACCTTGCTCTCGGTTTCCCAGCCCGACACGTAGTCGATATGGTCCTGCAGGTTGCTGCCCACAGCAGGCTTGTCGAGCTTCACGGCGATGCCATGGGATTTCAGGTGCTCCGCCGGGCCGATGCCCGAGAGCATCAGGATCTGGGGCGAATTGAATGCGCCAGCCGACAGGATCACGCCCTTGCGCGCCGTCAGGATTTCGCGCTTGCCGCCGAAGCCGCCGGTGCGCACGGCCACGCCGGTCACCTTGCCATTGTCGATGATGAGCCGCTCGACGAGCGTCTTCGTCCTGATGGCGAAGTTGGGCGTACCGCGAAGCGGTTCGACATAGGCGCGCGCGGCGGACCAGCGTTCGCCCTGTCGCTGTGTCACCTGGTAGAGGCCGAAGCCTTCCTGTTTTTCGCCGTTGAAGTCGTTGTTGCACGGTAGCTGCAATTGCGCCGCCGCCTCAACGAAGGAATGGCTGGTCGGGTTGGCCGCTGTCTGGTCGGAGACGAACAGGGGCCCGCTCTCGCCGTGGTACCTGTCGGCCCCGCGCACATTGCCTTCGGCCTTGATGAACCAGGGGAGGACGTCGTCGTATGACCAGCCGTCACAGCCCATCGCCGCCCAGTTGTCATAATCCCAGCGGTTGCCGCGAATGTAGACCATCGCGTTGATGGCGGAAGACCCGCCGAGACCCTTGCCCCGCGGCTGGTAACCGATGCGCCCGTTGAGCCCCTTCTGCGGCACCGTTTCATAGCGGTAATTGGTGTTCTTGAGCAGGAACGGCATGAAACCGGGCGTCTTGACCAGCATGTTGTCATTGCGGCCGCCGGCTTCGAGCAGGCACACCTTGCGGGTGCCGTCTACCGCCAGCCGGCCGGCAACGGCGCTGCCCGCGCTTCCACCGCCAATGACGATATAATCGTATCGGTTCATCGAGCTCTCCCTTTGACGGGAGTGTTACGCAGGCTCGCCCGCCCGTTCAATCGGCTTTTCGGCCGTAGCGGGCGTTCCGGCTTGCCGTGCCAGCCAGCGCGCGCGGATTGTGTCGGAGGTGTCGCGGCTGCCGTCGTGGGTCCAGCCTGGCTCGCGCAACAGGTAGCCGAGCTTGCTGCCCCAAGGTGCACGCCACAGGTCCTGGGCGATGCCGATCCATTCGTGGAACACCGCCCACAGCAGGTTGAAGCTGCCGAGCTGCTTGACGATCCCGTAGCGAATCTTCTCGTCATCGACTTCCGGCTGGAACGTGCCGAACAGCTTGTCCCAGACAATGAAAACGCCGGCGTAATTGCGGTCGAGATAGCGCGGATTGGTCGCGTGGTGGACCCGGTGGTGGCTGGGCGTGTTCATCACCGCCTCGAACCAGCGCGGCATCCGCCGGATTGCCTCGGTATGGATCCAGAACTGGTAGATCAGGTTGAAACCCTTGCAAATCAGGATCATCGCGATTGGGAAGCCGAGCAGCACCAGCGGCAGGGTGAAGAGGAATCCCAGGGTGAAGGCCCCGGTCCAGCTCTGCCGCAACGCGGTCGAGAGATTGTAGTGCTGGCTGGAATGATGGTTGACGTGGCTGGCCCAGAACCAGCGGATGCGGTGTCCGGCGCGGTGGACCCAGTAATAGGCGAGATCGTCGAGCACGAAGCACAGTGCCCAGGCCCACCATTCCCAGCCGATGTCGAACAGGCGGATCTCGTAGGCGGCGATGAAGACCCACAGGGCCAACCCGCCGAGCAGTGCCCCCGCCACCGTGCTGCCCAGGCCGAAGGCGAGGCTAACGAGGGTATCCTTCGGCTCGTAAGCGTCGGGGCGTTTCTTCCACGCCCACAGCATTTCGATCAGCACCAGCGCGACGAATCCGGGCACGGCATATTCGGTGGGAGAAAAGTCAGGCACGATCGACTGAGCCTAGCGCATCGATCGCTGCGACCCAACGGTCCGGATCGTCGACTTCGAGCGTGACACTGCCGAAGCGCTTTTCGCCGCTGACGATGCGGAGGCAGGTCCTGCCCTGGTCGATCCAGCGTTCAGTGTGAGACGAGGCATTCAGAAGGCGACCGGCGAAAAAGTTGCCGTGCGGCTTGAGCAGCAGCACCCGCCCGTCGCTGTCGTGCAACAGCGCGCTTGTCCCATTGCGGTCGAGCCCGATCCTGGTTGCTTCGAAACCGTCGACGGCCTCGGCAGCCGCGGCGCGTGCATCGGCATCAGTTGCCAGTCGCGGCGGCGCTCCAAGCCTGAGCCAGTGGGCGAGCCCGGCCAGCGCCAGGATGGCCACGAGCGACGCGAGGAACAGCAGCGGATTCATCGCTGGGCCGATTGCCACGCCGCAGGAAATCTGTCGAGCGGTGGCTTCCCTTCGGCGGCTGCACGCGGCAAGTACAGGTCCGAGGAGACTGTCCCATGAAACTTGCTCTCGTAGCCCCCGCCCTCGCCCCGGCCCTCGCCATGTTCGCTGCAACGCCAGCGTGGGCCCAGGCCGGCACCGATGCCGCACCTGACCCGCTCGCCGCCGTGGAGGCAGAAGCCGGGCGGACCGAGCGGGTAGCGAAGCAGATATGGGACTATGCGGAGCTCGGCTATCTCGAATTGCGCTCCAGCAATCTGTTGAAGGACGAGCTGCGTGGTGCGGGCTTCACCGTCACCGAGGGCGTGGCCGGGATTCCGACGGCGTTCGTCGCCGAATGGGGCAGCGGCGGTCCGGTGATCGCCATCCTGGCCGAATACGACGCCTTGCCGGGCATCACCCAGTCGACGTCTGCCATGCGTGACCCGGTCGCCGAAAAGGCCGCCGGGCATGCCTGCGGCCACAATCTGTTCGCCGCCGGTTCGCTGACGGCCGCCATCGCGACGAAGAAGTGGCTCGAGCAAACCGGCACGCCGGGCCGGATCAGACTCTATGGCACGCCGGCCGAGGAAGGCGGCTCGGGCAAGGTCTATATGACCCGCGAAGGCCTGTTCGACGATGTCGATATCGCCATCCACTGGCACGCCGCGGACGAGAACAGCGCGGCCGCGCAGACCAGCCTGGCCAATCGTTCGGCCAAGTTCCGTTTCAAGGGGGTCTCCTCGCACGCCGCAGGGGCACCGGAGCGGGGTCGAAGCGCGCTCGACGGGGTCGAGGCGATGAACATGATGGTCAACATGCTGCGAGAGCACACCAGCATGGACAGCCGCATCCACTACGTCATCACCGAAGGCGGTTCAGCACCCAATGTCGTGCCTGACTTTGCCGAGGTGTTCTATTACGTCCGGCATTCGGACGCGGGGGAAGTCGAGGCCCTCTGGTCGCGGCTCGAAGTGGCTGCGAAGGGCGCGGCCATGGGCACGGGCACGCAGGTCGAATGGGGAGTCATTCACGGTAACAATTCGCTGCTGGTCAACGAGACGCTTGCGCGGGTGATGGATGCCAAGCTGCGCCAGATCGGCGGGGTCCGGTATTCCGCAGACGAGCGCGAATGGGCGGAAGAGATATCGAAGTCGCTGGGCGATGCCGCGCGGCCGATTGGGTCCGCGGCCGAGGTCCAGCCCTACGCCAAATCGCTCGGTTACGGGTCGACCGATGTAGGCGATGTCTCCTGGGCCACCCCGACTGTTGGTGTCCGGACCGCCACATGGGTTCCGGGGACCAGCGCGCACAGCTGGCAGGCGGTTGCCGCCAGTGGCAATTCGATCGGGGCCAAGGGCGCGCTGGTCGCGGCCAAGGCGATGACGCTGATGGCGGTGGAACTGTTCACCGATCCTGCCTTGCGGGCCGCTGCCAGAGCGGAATTCGATGCGGCGCGGGGCGCGGATTACGAGTACAAGTCCTTGCTCGGCGACCGCGATCCGCCGCTCGATTACCGGCAGTAATGCTCAGCCGCCGGCCTTCCCGGCCAGCATCTCCATTGCCGGCCTGACCGGGGACACGTCGTACCCCGCCTGCGCGGCGCGGTCCGCGATGGTGTCGAGGTCGGTGCCTTTGGCAGCTTCGGCCAGCGACCACAGCAGGGTAGAGCGCGTACCCGAGCGGCAATAGGCGAGAACGGGGCCCCGGCTGCCCGAAAGGGCTGCGTTCATTGCCTCGACCTGCGGGCCGCTGAACCCTGCAGCGGTAACCGGGATCGCGACATAATCCATGCCATGGGCCCGAGCCGCCGCTTCTATCTCGGCACCGTCAGGCTGGTCGGGCGATTCGCCGTCGGGCCGGTTGTTGACGATCAGGGCAATTCCCAGGGCAGCTGCCTCCGCCACTTCGCCGGCGGTGATCTGGGGGCTTGCGAACATGCTGTCCGACAGGCGACGGAAATCTGCCATGGCTGGTCCTTGCATTGCGGTGGCTGGCGGCGTGATGCCCGCACCCGCGCGCCGGCGCAAGTTGTCACAATGTCACAATCGCGGGCTATTGCCTGCCCAGCGTTAAAGTATTCGCACAGGGCGGCTTTGTCGGCTATGGTGCGAAGAAATGAGGGTGGGAACTTCCGGGAAAATCAACCCTGGCAGCTCGCATACCGGTGGACAGGGACGCCTCGCCGTCCGGTTTTCCTGTCCGTGCATATGAGTGGGCGTGCGTGGCAAGGTACTGACTGGATTATGGGTTACGACAGAGGGCGTCGCGGGCGTGGACGCGACAAGCGGGACGGGTTCGGCGAAGAGGGTTTCGATCCCTTCGGCGGTGGCGGCGATTTCGGCGGTCCCCCGTCGGACAGGTTCGGCGGCGGCGGTTTCGGTGACCGTGGCGGCTTCGGTGGCGGCGATCGCGGCGGCGGCGGTGGACGCGGCGGCTTCGGCGGCGGCGATCGTGGTGGCGATCGCGGCGGTTTCGGCGGTGGCCCCCGTGGCGGCGGCGGCGGTGGCGGCGGCTTCAGCCGCATGCCCGCCCAGGTGGTCGGCACCGGCAAGGGCACGGTCAAGTTCTTCAACAGCCAGAAGGGTTTCGGCTTCATCCAGCAGGATGGCGGCGGCGAGGACGTGTTCGTCCACATCAGCGCTGTCGAACGCGCCGGCCTCGAAGGCCTCGCTGAAGGGCAGGAGCTCGAATACAATCTCGTCGACCGCGGCGGAAAGGTTTCGGCGCAGGACCTGCAGGTCGTCGGCGACGTCATTGCAGTCGCGGCACGCGAACCTGCGGCCCCGCGCCGCGAGCTGACCGGCGAAAAGGCCACTGGCACGGTCAAGTTCTTTAACGCGATGAAGGGCTTCGGCTTCCTCGTTCGCGACGACGGCCAGCCCGACGCCTTCGTGCACATCAGTGCGGTCGAGCGTTCGGGCCTGCGCGAGCTCAACGAAGGCGAGCGGTACGAATTCGACCTCGAAGTCGACCGACGTGGCAAGCATTCGGCGGTCAACCTCGTTCCCGTGAGCGAATGACCCCGGCTACGGCGCGGCAGGTTTGACCTGCATCGCCAAGGCACCTAGATACACGGCAATGGCGGCCCTGCGAGGGGTCGCCATTTGTCGTTGAACTTCCCGATCTGCGTGAGGACGCCCAAGCAATGACCATTACCGCCCTGATGCCCGTCTATCCCCGCAGCGGCGTGCGCCCGGTGCGCGGCGAGCACTGCCACCTGATCGACGAGGACGGCACGCGCTACCTCGATTTCGCCAGCGGCATCGCGGTGAACCTGCTGGGGCACAGCCACGAAGGGCTGATCGGCGCAATCCAGCGGCAGGCGGCGACGCTGATGCACGTCTCCAACCTCTATGGGAGCCCGCAGGGCGAGGAGCTGGCGCAAAGGCTGGTCGACAAGACCTTTGCCGACACGGTGTTCTTCACGAATTCCGGGGCCGAGGCGGTCGAATGCGCGATCAAGACCGCGCGCGCCTATCACCAGAGCGAAGGCGGCAATCCGGAGCGGACCGAGCTCATCACCTTCCACAATGCCTTCCACGGCCGGACGATGGCGACCATCAGCGCCTCGAGCCAGGACAAGATGCACAAGGGCTTCCTGCCGCTGCTGGCCGGGTTCCAGTATTGCGAGTTCGACAATCTGGAGATGGCGAAGAGCCTCGTCGGCCCGAAGACCGCCGGTTTCCTGGTCGAACCGATCCAGGGCGAGGGCGGCATCCGCCCGGCCTCCGACGAGTTCATGAAGGGCCTGCGCGCGATCTGCGACGAGCATGACCTGATGCTGGTGCTCGACGAAGTGCAGTGCGGGGTCGCCCGCACCGGCACGCTCTATGCCTACGAGCAGTACGGCATCGAACCCGACATCCTTGCCACCGCCAAGGGCATAGGTGGCGGCTTCCCGCTCGGCGCCTGCCTCGCCACCGAAAAGGCCGCGCGCGGCATGGTGTTCGGCACTCACGGTTCGACCTACGGCGGCAACCCGCTCGCCATGGCGGCCGGCATGGCAGTGATGGAGGCTGTGGCCAACGACGAATTCCTCGCCGAAGTACGCGAGAAGGGCGAACGGATCCGTACCCGGCTCGAACAGTTCATCGGCAATTATCCCGACCTGTTCGAACTGGTGCGCGGCAAGGGACTGATGCTCGGCCTCAAGATGAAGGTCGAAAGCCGCCCGTTCTACGTCCACCTGCGCGACAACCACCAGTTGCTGACCGTGGCGGCGGGCGACAACACCCTGCGCATCCTGCCGCCGCTGGTTGTTGGCGATGCCGAGATTGACGAATTCTTCGACAAGCTGTCGGCGGGCGCGGCCGATTTCGTGGTACCCGAGGCGGCCTGATGCCCACTGAACCGAGTGTTCGTCACTTCCTCGACCTGACCGATGCAGGCGGCGATGCGATCGCGGCCATGATCGGTGACGCGATCGACCGCAAGGCGGCGCGACAGGGGTGGCCCAAGGGCAAGCCGGATACCGATACGCCGCTCAGGGACCACGTCCTGGCGATGATCTTCGAGAAGAGCAGCACACGGACGCGGGCCAGCTTCGATATTGCCATCCGCCAGCTCGGCGGCAGCGCCATGGTGATGGAGGCAGGCGCGATGCAGCTGGGGCGGGGCGAGAGTATCGCCGACACCGCTAGGGTGCTTAGCCGGATGGTCGACGCGATCATGATCCGTACCGACGACCATGCCAAGATCGAGGAAATGGCTCGCCACGCTACAGTGCCGGTCATCAACGGGCTGACCGATGCCTCGCATCCCTGCCAGATCGTCGCCGACCTGTTGACGATGATCGAGCATCGCAAGGCCCTGCCCGGACTGGAAATCGCGTGGCTTGGCGACGGGAACAACGTTCTGCACTCGATTCTCGAGGCGGCAGGGCTGATGAAGTTCAACGTCCGCATCGGGGTGCCTCAGGGCTACGAGCCGGAGCAGCGCTTCGTCGACATGGCGCGCGCGGGTGGCGCGACCGTCACGCTGACACGGGATGCGGCCGAGGCGGCCAGCGGGGCGGATGTGGTCGTGACCGACACCTGGGTGTCGATGGGGCAGGACCATGCGCACAACAAGCTGGCGGCCATGGCCCCGTTCCAGGTCAACGACGGGCTGATGGCGCAGGCCAGGCCCGACGCCATCTTCCTCCACTGCCTGCCGGCACATGTCGGCGAGGAAGTGACCGGGAGCGTGATCGAGGGGCCGCAATCGGTGGTGTTCGACGAGGCGGAGAACCGCATCCATGCCCAGAAGTCCGTTCTGCTGTGGTGCTTCGGGAAGCTCTGACCAGGCCACCCCTTACTTTCCGCCCGGGCATTGCCCATATCCGCGCGAATGAGCGACTATCTGATCGATGATGGCGAGACCCATGAGGATCGCCTGCTGACCTTTACCATTCCCGGTCGCAATGCGCGCGGCCGGGTCGTGCGGCTTGGTCCGGTGCTGCGGGAAATCCTCGCCGCGCACGACTACCCTCCTGCTATAACCCACCTGCTTGCCGAAGCATTGGTGGTGGCAACGCTCGTCGGCGGCCTGATCAAGGATGGCGAAGGCCAGATGACCATGCAGGCGCAGACCAAGGGCGGCATCGTCAGCCTGCTGGTGTGCGATTTCAAGGCCGGTGCTGTTCGCGGTTACGTCGACTTCGACAGGGAGCGACTGGCGAGTGTCGGAGCAAATCCCACGCTGGCGGCACTGTTCGGCGAGGGATATCTCGCGGTCACATTCGATATGCAGACCGGCGACGGACGCTACCAAGGGGTCGTGCCGCTGGAGGGCGACAGCCTGGCGCAAGCTTGCGAGACATATTTTGCCCAGTCCGAACAGGTCCCGACGCTTATCCGTGTCACTGTTAAGTCCGGACCCGAAGGGTGCGAGGCGGCAGGCTTGCTGGTGCAGCATCTGCCGGACGGGGAAGAGGGGCGCGAGCGGCTTCATGTGCGGCTGGAGCACCCGGAGTGGGAGCATGTCGCCGTCATGGCCGGCAGCATCCGGCATGACGAGTTGCTCGACCGTGCATTGACCATGGAGGCGCTGGTATGGCGGCTCTTCCATGAGGAGGCCGAAGTGCGTGTGGAGCGTGGCGGCCAGTTGAGCCGTGGCTGCCGCTGCTCGGCGGAGCACTATGAAAACGTTCTAAGGCGTTTTCCGGAAGAGGAACGGGCCGAGATGCGCGACGAACAGGGTAGTATCTTGGTCGATTGCGCCTTCTGTTCGCGGCAGTTCGCGATAATGCTTTGAACGAGAAGTCTTGTCGCAAATGAGGCATGACTGCATATATTCATAAATCTACCGCAAAGGTCGCAGACGGAGGAACAGGAATGGCGACGCGTTTTCGCGCCCGCATGCGGTCCTTTGCCGTCATGCTGGCGACCAGTTCGATAGTTTTGGGCGTCCCGACAGTGGCGCAGGCGCCGTCGCTTGCCATGCTCGACGGGTTGCAGAAGGGCGAATGGGAAATTCGCTACCGCACCGGTGAGCCCACGCAGCGTATCTGCTTGCGGACGGGGAGGGAACTGATCCAGCTGAAACACCGGCAGGCCGGTTGCAATCGCTTCGTGGTGGAGGACGCACAGGGCGAGGTGACCGTGCAATATACCTGCCCCGGCGACGGCTATGGCCGGACCAATATCCGCCGGGAAAGCGCGGTGCTGGTCCAGCTCGAGACGCAAGGCATTGCGGACGGGCGACCGTTCTCCGCCACCGGCGAAGGCCGGAGAATGCGGCCCTGCCCCTGAGCCGTATGGCTTCCGACAGTTAGGGCTTGGGCGGTGCAGCGCTTTGCGCTAGCCCGAGGCTATGCATGTTGAGCCCAGACGGTCCGCGGCAATCTTGTTGTCCGGCGGCCTCGATTCCATGGTCACCGCCGGAATTGCCCGCGAACAGGGATTCGTCGTCCACGCGCTGACGATCGATTATGGCCAACGCCACCGCATCGAGTTGCAATCTGCGAAGCTGATTGCGGAGAAGCTGGGGGTGGAGCGCCATGTGGAGATTGCAGCGGACCTGCGCGCCTTGGGCGGTTCGGCCCTGACCGCCGATATCGATGTGCCCAAAGGTGGCGTCGGGGACGATATTCCGGTGACCTATGTGCCGGCTCGCAATCTCGTTTTCCTGTCATTGACCACGGCTTTCGCCGAAGCCTCCGGCGCGCGCGATATCTTCATCGGTGTCAATGCGCTCGATTACTCGGGCTATCCCGATTGCCGACCTGAGTTCATCGAGAGCTTCGCGCACACCGCCAACCTCGCTACGAAAGCCGGGGTCGAGGAAGGGGCGCCGTTCCGTATCCACGCACCGTTGCAGTACATGACCAAGGCGGACATCGCGAGGGAGGCTGCACGACTTGGGCTCGACTCCGCCTGGAGCTGGTCGTGCTACGACCCGTTGCCGGACGGGCGACCCTGCGGTGCGTGCGACAGTTGTCGCCTCCGTCGCAAGGGATTTGCCGATGCGGGGCTTGCAGATGGCCTCGCCTATCCGACAGACGCGCCGCCAGTATAGAATTGATCGAGGGAGAGACACTTTGACCGGACACAACGAAAGCAGCCAGCCGGCGAATGCACCCGCTGCAGATGCGCCGGTGCCCGCCTACAGCTGGTATGCGCTCGGCGTGCTTGTCGTAGTCTATATCCTCAACTTCATCGACCGGCAGATCCTCTCGATCCTTGCCAACGATATCAAGGCTGACCTCGGCGTTCCCGACGACTATCTGGGCTTTCTGTACGGCACGGCTTTTGCTGTCTTCTACGCCCTGTTCGGGATCCCGCTCGGAAAGCTGGCGGACAACTGGCACCGGGTGCGACTGATGACTATCGGGCTGTTCCTGTGGTCGGCCATGACCGCCTTGTCCGGCTTTGCGAAGAATGCGACCATGCTGACGGTCGCCCGCATCGGGGTCGGAGTGGGGGAGGCAACTGCCAGCCCTTCGGCCTATTCGCTGATCTCGGACTGGTTTCCCCAGCGACTGAGAGCCACTGCATTGGCAGTCTATTCGTCCGGGCTGTACATCGGCGGCGGTATTTCGCTCCTGATCGGCGGCTTGGTGGTCGAGAACTGGAACGAGGCCTTTCCGGATGGTGGACCCTTCGGCCTTGTCGGATGGCAGGCCGCGTTTCTCGCCGTAGGCGTACCGGGCCTCCTGCTGGCGCTGTGGGTACTCAGCCTGAAGGAGCCCGAACGCGGGGCCATCGACGGCATGCCCACGCCCGCCAATCCTCAGCCTTTCAAGGGTTTCTTCGAAGAGCTGTTCCAGGTCATCCCGCCGTTTACCATTATCGGCGCTGCCATGCAGGGGGCGGGGGCCTTGGCAGTCAACCTCGGCGGGCTGGCTTTCTTTGCCGCATCGGTGATCGGATTGTCGGCAGTCGTGCCGGCGAGTTCGAATATCATCCCCGGGATCGCCGACCAGTGGCTGTTTCTGGGTGTCGGCTATTACGCTGTCTTCAGCTGGGCGGCTGCCCTTCGTCGGCGCGATCTGCCGACGTTTCGGCTGACATGGGGATCGCCTGCATTCCTGACCGTAATTCTCGGCTACGGCATGGTCGCCTTTACCGCATATGCGGGGTCCTACTGGGGTGCCCCGCATGCTGAACGTGTTCTCGGCGCCGACAAGAGTGATCTCGGTTGGTTCCTGGGCGCGCCGTCTGCCGTCGCTGGTTTCCTGGGTGTCATACTTGGTGGGCGGATGGCAGATTACCTGCTGGAACGGCGGGCCGATGGGCGGATCTGGGTGGTGCTGTTCGGCCTTGTGACCACTGTTCCCCCTGTGGCCCTGGCCTACACGACGAGAGACGTCACGGTGTTCTATGTCGCCAGCTTCGTTGCCCAGATGACATCGGCCTCGGCACTGGGCGCCGCTGCGGCTAGCAGCCAGGCGCTGGTACTGCCCCGTATGCGGGGAGTAGCAACGGCGACATTCTTCCTTTCCACCACCTTGGTCGGCTTGGGCCTCGGGCCATTCATGGCAGGCTATGTGTCAGCGCTGAACGGCGATGACCTTGGGCTGGGCGTATTGAGCACACTGATCGTTGCACCGATCGGGCTCGTATTGCTGCTGCTCGCACTCAAATTCGTGCCGCAGGCAGCGGCCAGCGTCGTGGAGCGTGCACGCGCGGCGGGCGAGGCAATTTGACTTTTGGACTGCCCTTCAACATTCTCGCCTAGCTACGGGTGAGTACTGCGCAGGCGACGCGGCTTCCGGCATTGCCTGCTGGTTCGCTGGTGCCGTCGTCCGGGTCGGCATGGATTACAACCGCTGTGCCGTCCGCGTCGAAGAGGATCGGCATCAGTTCTGCCGTAGAGCCTCTCAATTCCACTGTTGCGGTCGCGGTGCCCTGCGCCGAGACAACAAGGTTCGGCAGGTCGCCCAGATGCGGCCCGTCGGCATCATTGAGGCCGTGTCCCCTGCCGGCGGGGTTGAGATGGCCGCCTGCCGATGTGAAGTCGGGGCGAGTGCAGGTTCCCGTGGTGTGGAGATGAAATCCGCGCTGTCCAGGGGCAAGTCCCGTTACAGCAACTGCCAGCGTAACCGTTTCCCCTCCGCCCAGCAGTCGAGCTGTCCCGGCGGGAATCCCGTTGGAAAGGAAGAAGTTGCCGGAGGCTAGCTGTTCCGTCGGTAGCTCCCCGATCGACTGGCAGCCGGCGAGGGCAAGCGATGCGGTCAAGAGGCTGAGCGTCGTTTTCATCATATACCCCCAAGGCAATTCTCTGCTGATGAGGTTACAACGAAAAAGGGGCCGGATTGCTCCGGCCCCTTTCGAACTTCTTCGCAGGAAGCGAACTTACATGCCCGAACCCGGACCGTAAGTGATTTCCACGCGGCGGTTCTGCAGTTCCCGTACGCCGTCGGCGGTCGGGACGCGGTTCTTGGTTTCGCCGAAGGCTTCGGTCGAAATCCGGGCATCCGGAATACCGCGGCCGGCGAGGTACTGGCGAACTGCGGCGTTACGGCGCTGCGAAAGGCCGACGTTGTAGGTCGCTGCACCCGAACGGTCGGCGTGACCGGCGAGCATAACAGCAGCCGTACCGCAGTTGGCATAGGCAGCCACAGCGTTGTTCAGGATGTTCGCGCCCTCAGGCGTGATGTCCGACTTGTCCCACTCGAAGAACACGATGTACGGACCCGTGTTGCACGGCGGCGGGGGCGGCGGGACCGGACGCGCAGGCGGCGGGGTCACGACAACCGGCGGCGGCGGCGGCACAACAACCGGCGGCGGAGCGGGCGGCTCGCCGAAGTTGTAGGTCAGCGTGCCGAGCAGCGAGTGCGAACGGAAGCGGGTTTCGAGGTCGCGACCGGCGCGGTCGACCAGTTCGACGCCTGCGGCGTTGAACAGACGGTACTTCACGCCCACGTCCCAACGGTCGTTGAGCGGAGCGCGGACACCGGCAAGGATCTGCCAAGCGAAACCGCTGTCCGAATCGTCGATACCAGCCGGGCCGGATTCAGTAATGCGGGCGTTGATCGCAGTGCGGGCAACGCCGACACCGCCGCCAACGAAGGCCTGCAGGCCATCGTCCGGACCGAAGTCGAACAGGCCATTGACCATGAAGCTCAGCGCATTGGCTTCGCCGCTAGCAGGATAGGCGCCTGCAGGAGCGACAAACAGGGTCTGGCGTGCCGGGAAACCGGCCACACCGGCCGTCACCGAATCGATGTCGGCTTCGCGATAGCTGGCTTCCGCTTCGAGGCGGAACGGGCCGAAGTCGTAACCGACCAAGCCGCCGAAGTCGTAGCCTTCTTCGGCTTCGAGAGTGAGATCGTTGGCCGCGCCGTTGACGTCGAATTCGAGATCTTCGACGATCATTACACCGCCGTCGACTTCGACATACCAGGCATCGTCACGAGCCAGGGCCGGCGATGCGATGGCAGTGGAGGCCAGCGCCATTCCGATGACGAGTTTCCTCATTATAGTATTCCCCTTTTAGCGAATTGGAGCCACCAAGAGACTCCCATCTAACTTTTCCCCACAACAGTGGCAAGCTGGCAAACGCCCCAACCTGTTGCAAGAATGCCGCAATTTACGAAGCCTGGACAAAATCTTGCCCTAATCTGAACTCCGATACTGTGCGCAACGTCCCCGATGCGCACCGGTTCCATCATGAGGGCGGAAAAATTCCAGCCATGGTCAATGCGTTGAGGATTGCGGCAATTACGACACGCGATTCCGTATCGATTGTCGCCCCGCCATCCGGCGGAGCGATCGGCGCCGCGACCAGCCAGGCATCATCGTACCGCAACGACTGGCGCTGCGCTACCGACCAGCAGGTCATCCCGGGACAAGGGGCGATAAAATGCCAGCTTCCGCCACCAAAGGTGGCAATGGCATTGTCGCGCCCAAGCCATGGGCCGCTCGCGCCGTCAGCGACCAGCCAGCATTCTCCTTCACCCGGCGCCTCGGGCGGCGATGTGGCCGAGCCTTCGACAGCGGGATGGGCCAGCGCATCCAGTCGGGCCAGCGCTTCGTTGATGACGGCTTCCTTCTGGGCCTGTGCCGGGAAGAGGAAGGGCAGGGAGTGCCTCGCGGACAGGCTGGTGTAGCGGATCGGTTCGGACATGGGATCTTCTCCTATGGGTCGGCGAGATCATCTGGACGGGGGTTATTTTTCTGGCGAGAGCCGCGCCGAATTGGCGGAATTCTAGGCAATGGTTTCCAGCAACAGCGGGGGCGACAGGGCCTGGCTTCCGACCTGGCGGACCCAAAGATCTTGCCCCGAGGCGAGTGCGCGCAATTCGGCCCACTCGCCTGCATCGACGGCAAAGCTTGCCGTTCCCGCTTGCCATTGGCGCAGCGGTGCGTCGGTCTCTCCCACCCCGACGAGCCAGCTTTCGCGCTCTTCGACAAGGGGCGGGTCTGTAACCCATGGCCACCCCCAGCTTCCCCTGCTTCGCCTCGTCCAGCGCCACGACCGGGAACCGTCTCCGGCGCGTTCGCTCCGCGGGTGGACAGGGCAAAGCGGGGCAATGCTTGCCATCGGGTTCCAGAGGGGTGCCAACACTGGCTCCGTGTCACCCAACCCGATGGCCGCAAGCTGTTCCGGCGGTTGCAGCGAGCCTGATGAAAGGGGCAATGCCGTCACCGCATCGTCGAGCAGGACGACACGGGTTCCGGCCTCATGGCCTGTTGCTGCAGCGGTTTCGGTGCCGCCCCGGCCGCGCAGCAGGCCGGTCAGCCGCCACCGCGTGCCGCCTATGGAAACGGCGCGCGCGAATTGCACCACTTCCGCCCCGATGAGCAGGCGGTTGGCACCGCTCGTCATGGCATCTGCGGACGCATCGGCCAGCCTGTCGCCGGGACCCGTCAGATCGACCTCCACCATAGCGCTGCACTCGAGGACGAGGGCCGGCGATGGTGCCAGCGCCTGGACGAGCGTGCCGATCGTGGCATCGGCGCGCGGGGCGATCGGGAGCGGCGTGAGCAGTCCGCCCTCGACGGCAAAGAGTTGCGTTGCTTTCGGGGTTCCTGTCGTTGCGACAGCGACCCATGCCTGGCGTTGCAGCGGACTTCCGTTGCCATCCCACGGAAGTTCGAAATAGGACAGCAGCGAAGGGCCCTGCACGACATCCCGCGCCAATCCTGCGCTGCCTGCTGCACCGCCACCCGTCCGTGCTGCCCCCGGTCGCCTGCGCAGCAGTTCAAGCTCGACGCCGCGTTCGCGCCATTCCCATCCCGTCACCAGCCACTCGCCGCCGTGACCGGGAACGGTAACGACACTGCCCGGTGCCACCGCCGGGTCCAGTTCGGCCATACGCCAGGCCAACCGTTCCCGGCTCCAGCGGGCTCGCTGGCTGGCGGCTTCGGCCAGGTCCCTGGCCCGTGCAGCAGGCAGCACTCCGGGAAACTCGATGGTCTGCTGGCCCGACGCAGGGGCCGGGCCGATCGCCCGCTGGATGCCGGGTTGGTAATCGCGTTCCGGGTCGTAATGGCGTAGCGCGCGCGGGCTTTCGTCGCTCTGGGGCAGGCGGGCACTGCGACTGCCCGAAAGTCCGCCGAAGTCACCGTCATCCCATGCTGCAACAGCAGTCGGCAGGCCGACGGGCGAGGCCATGCGTTGGGGATCGATGAAGCGCAACTGCGCTTCGCCGCCCTCGCAGGACAGAGGATATACCGCATCGATCGTGGCCAGCCCGTCGGCGAGCGAGCCGCCATCCAGCGCGAAGCCTGCCAGGCCGGCAAGCTCGACCGACGCATCGGCACCGTCCAGCAACGACGCCAGGCCGACCTCGGCGTCGTCCGCAATCACTTCGAACGAGAGCGCCGGGACCCGGTTGCCGAAATCGTTGAGGTCGAGATCTTCGAATACGGCATAAGCCGTGCCGCGAAAGGCGGGGCATGCACCGCCTTGCGCCGACGCGATCAGAGGGTCGGGCGACTGGTCGCCGCGACCGGTGTGGATGCGCACGGTCACCGCCGCCTTCAGGTCGCCTGCCGCACCGCGTAGCAGATTGCCGTCGGCCCAGATGCGCCCGACCCGCTGGATGGGGCGGCTCGACAGGGCGACCGCGAAAGAGGTGGAGTAGCTGTAGCTCGCGGTCCGCGGCTGTCCCTTGCCCCCGCTGGTGCTGCGGTGCTCGATCAGGTCTGTGGCCCAAATGATCGAACCGGCAACGCGCATGGTTCCGTAGATCCGCGGCACCGGCTGGCCGTAGCTGGAGGTCGACACGGCCAGCTCGGTCAGGCGCGGGCCCTCGCGGACCGGGCTGCCGATGAGTGTCCCGTCGACCTGCCGGCCGATCAGCGCGCCGACCGCGCCGCCGACAGGGCCACCGACAAGAGTGCCGACAGCGGAAAGGACAAGGGTGGCCATGGCAATGTTCCGATCAGGTCAGGCGCCAGTGGCGCAGCAACGGCCACGGCGCGGGAAAGGGGGTCTCGACGACACGCCGCAACGAGGCGTGCGCGTGGACGAAACTGTGCGAACCGAGAGCGACCAGCAGGTGATGCTGTGCAGGCCCCGGCCGCACGAGGAGGATATCCCCGCCAAGCGGGGGCCGCGTCGCGCAGGGCACTTCAATTCCTTCGACCAGGGCCAACCATGGCGCGATGTCGGCATTGCGGAGGCCGTAGGCTGCGGGGAACGACAAGGGACGTCCCGCCGCCTCGAGGCATGCCAGCACCACGCCAACACAATCGAGCCCCGTCGCGCAATCGCGCCCGTGAAGGCGAAAGCGGGTCCCGATGAGTGCTCGGGCATGGTCCGCGATTCGTTCCCCGACTTCGCTCATTGCGGGCTCGGGTATCGGGCAAGCAGGTCGTTGCCGGGCAGGAACGGTTCGCCCTGGAAGTTGGCGGCATTGCCAAACCGGGCATGGCAGGTGGCGAGCGTATGGTCGCAGCCCTGCCTGAGCAGCGCCCGATCTCCCGCCATCGTGCCCGGGTCGAGCGGGGTGTCGAGAAGGATTTCGCCGCCCTCGACCGCAACGATCTCCATGGTCATGCCGATATGCGGCCCCTCCAGCCAGCGGACCGAGCCGAACGTGTAGGGCTCGGGATCGATGCCGGCGAAAGTCACGGCATCCCGGGCGTGATCGACGGTTGCGACCATCCCTTCTTGCATGAATCTCGCCGCCGAGAGCGTGCAGCCGGGGCCGCAGAAGCTGGCGCGGCAGCTCGGTGCTGTCCGAGGGACGGGATCGGCGGCAAGCTGCGCTTTGGCGGAGAGCAATTCGGCGGTGAACCCGCCTGCCTCGGCACTGACCGTGCCGATGGAGCCGGCGTAAAGCTGGCTGCGGTCGAGAGTTTCCCAGTCGATCGCGCCGATCCGCACCCGCGCGCCGTCGAAGCGACCGCGGGCGAGGTCGCCGGCGGATATGCTGTCATGCGACAGCGGCCCCTGCATCTCGGCGCTGTCGCCATCGAGGCCGGAAGTCTTGCGGATCGCGCTCGGCAGGATGCCCGGCGCCGCACGGTGAACCACCCCGTCGAAGGCGAGGTCCCTGTTGTGGCTGGTGAAGCCGAGCGTCACGCCGTCGCACCGCTCGATGCGCCACCAGGTCGCGACGCCTTCGAGTTCGGTGGCGAAGAAGATGTGGGTCATACCGCCTCGCGAACTTCGACCAGCGGCACGGAGGGCGCCTCGCCCGCGGCAAAGGTCGCGCCGCTGACGTCGAGCCGGTCTTCAGCAAAGCGCACCGGCACGTCGAACAGGAAGCCGGCGGTGATCTTGGCACCGGCGGGCGGAGCGCTGTCGAACACGATCTTGCCGCCGTCCCGCAAGGCCCATCCGTCGACCGGCTGTCCGTCGATCGCGACGAGGACCGTGCCCGCGCGCGGCCGGGTGATCGGGCGCAATTGCGGTTCCTCGCCGCTGCCGTAGCGTTTCACCAGGGCGAAGTCGGCGGTCAGGCCGTCGCCATTCCCCAATCGCTCGTCGGTGGCGGTCGGGGTGCCGGTCATGCCGCTGGAGCTGAAATCGAACGGGTCGCCCAGACGGAACCCCCGCGCGGCCCCGCGCCGGGCGCGGAAGAAGGCGATCAGCGTGCCGAGCTCGTTTTCGGACCGGATGCCCGGCCCGACATCGAAATGGAGCCGCGCATCGGACCACAGCGAATTGCGCCGCTCGTGACCGGAGGCGGTGACCGCGACGGTGGTCGAGAATTCGGGGCTGACCCCGGTGTCGCGGCCTAGGGCGAGCGGGTAGAGCACATCGTCGAAGGCGTGCATGTCGGTCTCCTGTGGGGTAGCGAGGCGGGTGTAGCCGTCGCGCGCGATCTGCGGGCTGGCCCAGACAAAGCGCTGCGCGACGCCGCGCGCGGCGGCCTCGTCGAGCGCGGCGTCGATCAGCGGCCAGAACCGCTCGGCATCTTCCGCGCGCAGGACGAAGCCGGAAAGGTAATCCTGCCGCTCGACCGGATAGCCGAGCCGGGCGTCGAACTCGGCATAGGCCGCACGGCGCAGCGACTGTGCGCCCGCGGTGAGCCAGTCGTAATCTTCCAGCTGCAGGCGGTCGAAGGCTGGCCAGGCCCAGCCGCTCGGCAGGTTGGCACGCTTCAGTTCGGGCATTTCGGCGTCGAGGATCGTAGGGGTGAAGGCCAGCAGCAGGATTTCTGCCGGACCCGCCGCTGCGGAGCGTACTGCATCGGCCAGCGCGGCGGTCGATTGCGCCAGCAAGGCTCCGGCAGCATCGAGCAGCGCGGTCTGTGCTGCCGTCATGGTGCCGCGCATATCGGCGATGACCGGCGGCGACCCGCCCAGCGCGGCTTTTGCCGCCGCATCGTAGAGGCATGGCGCGCGTGTGGACGGGACGACCCACCACCACGGTTCGCCGATCTGGAACAGCACCGGCAGGCTCGCCGCTTCCAGCAGGGCGACGATGCGTGCGGCGACCGCCTGCAGCCAGCCCATCGCCTCGGCGTTGGCGGGGGAAAGCAGCGCCGAAGGCGGCTCCCAGCCCGTGCGGGCCGGCGTGCCGTCATGCGCCCGCTGCTGCCAGGCATCCGGGCAATGCTCGGCAAACAGCTCGTAGGAAAGCGAGGCAATGACGCTGTAGCCCATCGCCTCGGCGCACGAGAAAAAGTCGGCGTGCCAAGCTTCGGCCGGGGTACAGAGTGCTCCGTCGAAACTCGCCACCAGCCGCCCGCCACTCTCTTCCAGCCGGAAAAAATGGCTCATGCCCAGGTAATGAAGGATGCGCCCGCGATAGCCGAGTGCGCGGGCCTGGCGGAGAAGACGGGCCGGGGTCTGGTTGAAGCTGTCGTCATAGGCGGTTGCGATCTGCTCGCCATGCGGGGGCAGCAGGACGTCGCCGATCTCCAGCATCGCGCGCTCGCCTTCGCAGGCGATGGCGGTGAGCTCGACCCAGCCGTCGGCCCGCTGAGGCAAAGGCGCGCTGCTCCCCGCGACATAGCCCGGCGGCACCAGCGAGACGAACATCCGGTCGATATCCTTCGGCCAGACCGGTTGCCCCGGCAGCACGAAGCCGCTTTCGAGGTCCGAGAAGCGCAGTTCGACCTGCGCATCTTCGGGCGTGCCGTCCGCATAGTTCCACAGGCGCACATACCAGGCGCGCGGTGCGCCTTGCGCATCGCGACCTTCAATCGTCAGCGTCGGTCCGTTGACCGCATCGAGCGCGATTGCGCCAGACGAGCGCCAGCGGAAACGCAACACGGTATGTTCGTAATTGCGGTCGGTCGCGTAGGCGCAAAGCGGGTGGTCGAGCCTGTCGACGCTGTCCCAGATCAGCCCGGCAAGCTCGCCTTCGTGATGAAACTCGCAGTCGACCCGCAGGCTGTCCGGGCCCGTCGTCACGACACTTGCCATCATCGGGCGCGGGAAATTGACCGTCCAGAAGCGCGGATCGAAACGCTGGATGTGGTCGTGGTGTTGCCCGTTGCGTTCCCGGGCCAGCCAGAAGGTCATGTCCTTATCCTTCGATCAGGGCGCGCCTCACGGCGCTGGCGAGCTGGCGGCTGGAGCGTTGCATGGCGCGCGGCGCATCGGCTCCGCGCGGAGCGTTGAGGCGGATGGCGACGCTGACGCTGCGTCCGCCGCCCGCGCTTGGCGGCTCGACCCGGCCCGCGCTGGTCGGCACGAACAGTTCGGGTCCGCGTTCGCCGACGAGGTATCCGCGCCCGGGCGATACCGGCCCGCCGGTGGCACGGCCGGGCAGGCCGAAAATGCCGCCGAGGAGGCCGCCGAACAGGTCGCCCAGTCCGCCCCCCGCACTTCCGGCCCCGGAACTGAACAGCTTGTCGAGACCGAGCTGCAGGGCCTGCGCGGCGATCTGGTCGAGCATCCGCGCGGCGATGCGTTGCAGGTCCTCGAATCCGAGCGAGCCCTTGCGGATCGCGGTCAGCAAACCGCGCTCGAGCACGTCGCCTGCCCTGGCGAAGCCGTCGACGAGCGTGCCGTCGAAGCTGCTGCGCATCTGCGCGATATCGTCGCTGAATCCCTGCGTGCTGGCGCGCACGTCGATCAGCAACTGGTCGATGGTGTCATCCATGGGCGTCGTGCTCCATCATGCGGGCGATGTCGCCGCGGGTCAGCGGGGCGGCGCCGGGATCGGTCGGGCCGAGCGCCAGCATCAGGTCGGCGGGGGTCGCGTGCCAGAAGGTGTCGGGCGCCCAGCCCAGGCGCTGCGAAGCGATGGCGAGCAGGCGCGGCACGGTGTCGGCAAGCCTCCCCTCCCGCAGGCGGGAGGGAGCAGTCATCCGCTGCCCTTCAGGATCGCGCCAAGCAGGGCGCGCAGCGGCTTCGCGCAGGCGGCAAGGCCTTGGGAAGCGACCGCCTCGCCCACGTCGTCGCGCGTCAGGCCTTCGCGCTGTACCAGGCAATGCCAGAACAGCGCGGCGATCTCGGACAGCCGAAGCCCGCCTGCCCCGGCCCGTTCGATCAGCGCGAACAGCGGGCCGATCTCGTCCTCGGCCGCGATCAGGGCGGCGAAGGTCGGGCGCAAGACGCGATCCTGCCCGCTTATGTGCAAGCTCGCTTCGTCTCTCAGGCTGTTCATGCCGGCACCACCGCACCGGAACTCTCCAGCTGCATGGTGTAATTGCGCTCGCCGTTGAAATCGCCGGCATAGTCGAGCCGCTGGACGAGGAACCGCCCGCGCAGCTTTGCGCCGTCTTCGAACGACAGCTCGTAATCATCGATCGTGCCCGCCAGCGCATGGGCCTGGACCCGCGCTTCGGCAGCGCTGCCGAGGAATATTCCCGCCGCGCTGACGCTGACCGAGCGGGTGCCTGCACCGGAAAGCAGCTCGCGCCAGCCGCCCGAATCCTTGTGCGTGACGACGACAGAGTCGCCATTGATCGACATCTGCGTCGTGCGGAGCCCTGCGACAGTGTCGTATGCGGGCGGTTGGGCCCCGTCGGCAATCTTGAGGAGGAAGGCGGAGCCTTTCTGGGCGGTCATGGGGTTTCTCCGATCAGGTGGTTCAAATTACCCGTCACCCCGGACCTGATCCGGGGTCCCGCTTTCCTTGAGTTTGGCGCGTGGCCTGCAGAAAGCGGGACCCCGGCTCGGTGGCCGGGGTGACGAGGGATTGGGAAACGATGCTTCAAGCAGCCGCCAGGCAGCGGAAGGCGAACTCCACCAGCGTTGCGCGGACATTGTTCGCCCGCCGTTCGCTGCGGGCGCGCAGGAAGCGGGTGGTGATGACGGTGAAGCCGGGCAGCGCGGGAGGAAGCGCGAAGATACGCTGCTCGATCGCGGCAACGGTATCGGCCAGCACGCCCGCCGCATCGCCGCGATGGTTGAGCTCGAAGGCGACGCGGATCTCGCGGCCCTGCCGGTCCTTGGCGCTCCAGTCGGCCGAGGCGCTGGCGACCAGCGCCAGCCACGGCATGCTGGCGCGGCCGGTTTCCTGCTCGTCGACGAGGTTGAGCGCGGCAATGGGGGCAGGCGCGGCACGCAGCCAGTCGAGCAGCGCGGCGCGCAGGGTGATTTCCATGGGCTATCTCCCTCCGAACAACGGCCACAGAGCGGCGGGCGAGCGCCACGCGCGCTGAGCGTCGCGGGTGCGGGCGAGGTGGGCCAAGACGAGCGCCCTGGCTTTCTCGGTCAGCGAACGTTGCTGCTGCGTCGGGGCGGGCGAGGCTTCGGCGCGGATCATGCGAGGCGCATCCGGCGCCAGGGCCGCCACAGCGCCGCGATGGCGGCAGGCGGGTTGGGGCCGCCCTCACCGTCGCGCGATCTGTAGTTGTGCGCGGCGAGGCGCAACACGCCATGGCGCAGGCCGTCGGGTAGCGCCTCCCATTCGGGCACCAGCCCGGCGAGGCAGCGCACCGCGACCCGCCGCATCACCCCGGCATGGCGCAGGCGGACGAGCCCGCGGCTGTCGCCGGTAATGTCGATCTCGTAGTCGCCGACCGCGAGGGCGCTGCGCGTGCCGTCGGTGGCGATCGCTTCGACCCCGTCGATCAGGTGGACCGGCGAGGCATGGAGCCCTTGCCATTCGCAGGTCGCGGCGTGGATTTCCTCCAGCCTTGCGGCAAGCGGCATGGTGCCGGTGAAAGCCTCGCAGGTCTCCAGCGCCGCGCGCAGCAGCGCCTCCAGCGACGCATCGTCCTGCGTGGTGGTGATGGCGAGCCAGTGTTTGAGCTCGGCCAGCGCGCCGCCGATGTCGGGCGGCGTGATCAGTGTCCGCTGCATGGCGGTCTCCCGGATGTGAATAGGGGTGTGCCCGCACCGCTCGCCAGGAGGAGAGGTGCGCAGCGATGCGGGCACGTTATTGTTTTCCGCAAGCGCGTCCGCGCTCGCGATATCCTCGCACCTTCGGTGCTGCGGGCGCCCGGTCGGGCTTGCGGACGGCTTCTCGCCGACCGTGCTCCGCGTCCAGGCCTCGACTTGGCTTACAAGCGGGGGAAACGCGAGCCGTAGGCGAGGGCAAGGGCAACTGCCCGCCCGCAGCGACGCGACCTTCGGGTCGCATGAGCGAGGATTTCGCGCGCCGGATGGCGTGCGGAAAACAAACTACACTTCGATCTTCAGCAGCTTGATCGCGTTCGAATCGAGCACCTGCCCGCCCACGCGCTTGGTGGCGTAGAAGTGGACGAAGGGCTTGTTGGTGAAGGGATCGCGCAGGATCTGCGTCGCGGTCCGTTCGGCGATGAGGTAACCGTGGCGGAAATTGCCGAAGGCGACGGGGAAAGCGCCGTTGGCGATGTCGGGCATGTCCTCGGCCTCGACCACCGGATAGCCGAGCAAGCGGTCGGGCTGGCCTTCGACCAGGCCCGGCTGCCACAGGAACGCGCCGTCGGCGGTCTTGAGCTTGCGCACCTCGGCCAGCGTCGCGGAGTTCATCACGAAGCTCGCGCCCTGGCGGTGGCCGGCCTTCATCGTGTGGACGAGGTCGATCAGCTTGGCGTCGGGATTGCTGCCGAAGCCCGCCGCATCGCCGGTGCCGATGTATTGCAGCGTACCGAAGGGGCGGTCGCCGTCGAAGTCCTCGCTGGTCGGCGCGCTCAGGAACCCGCGCGGCTGGTTCACGCCGTTGCCGTGGACGAAGGCGGCCCCTTCGGCGCGGGCGAACTCGGTCGCGATCTCGCTGGCGAGCCATGCTTCGAGGTCGAACCCGGCATCGTCGAGCATAGCCTGCGAGGCGGCGGGGTTGGCGTAGAGCTCGCCCGTCGGCGGGGCGATTTCGCTGAACTGCGGCGTGTCGGTCTCGGGCCGGGCAGCGGTCTCGCTGACCCAGCCGCTGGCGGTGCCGCCGAGGCTGACGAGCTTGCGATAGCCGCTGGTGCCGGTCTGGACGACCTGGGCGATGGCGCGGATCGGGCTGATCTCGGTCAGCGCGCGGGCGATCGCCGCATCGATCTCGCGCGGCACTGCGTAGCCGCCGTCGGCCGGCACTGCGCCGCTGATCGACTTGATCTCGGACGTGGAGCCGCGGCGGAGGTAGCCGTCGACGAAGCCCTTCACTTCCGGGCTGTCGGCGCCGCCGATGGCGGGGCGGGCGGCTGCGCGGCCGATGCGATCGACGCGGGCCTTCACCTCGTCGACGTCGGAGCGCAGGGATGCGACCTCGCTGTCGATCCGGTCCTGGCGGGCGACGATATCGAAGCTCTGGGTAGCGGTGTCGGGGATTTCGGTATCCATGGGGCAGTTCACCTTTCGTGGGGGAGGGTGGGCAGAAATTCCCGGTCGCGCAGCGACCGCAAGCGCGACTGCGCGCCCGAGCTTATGCGAGGAAGCCAAGCGAGCCGGACGGCTCGCGCCCGGCGTTTGAGGGCGAGACAAAATGCACCCGCGCGCCGTGTTGGAGCGGGTGGGTGACGAGGCTGACTTCGAACAGGTCGATCTCCTCGAGCACGCGGCCCGTGGGTTCGTGGCGATAGCCGCGTGCGCGGTAGCCGAAGCTCAGGCCGTCGACCGCGCGGCGGGCGAGCAGCGTCGCGGCGCGGCCTTGGGGGTTGTCGATGCTGGCGATCACCCGCAGGCCGCGCGCGTCCTCCTCGGCGCGTTCGACCCAGCCGATGCGCTGGTCGGGGCGGTGCTGCCAGTAGAGCGGCAGCGGGTCGCGGCGGGAACTCAGCGTCTCCGCAAACGCCCCGGCGACGATGGTATCGCGCGCGGCATCGGGTGTACCGAACAGCGCTGCATATCCGGCGAGGCGCATCGCGCCGATCCTGCCCCGGACTTGATCGGGGGTCACTTCAGCATCTCCCCGACGCCCAGCCGCACGGCGATGCCGATCAGCAGCAGCGCGAAGATGCCGCGCGCGATCCACGCGACCGCCGCCTTCCACGCGCTCGCCTTGGCGTCGCGCCAGGCCTGCAGCAGCTCACGCAGCTCGTCGATATCGTCCTGCGCGCTCTCGTCGGACAGGCCGAGCCGGTGGAGCGCGCGCTCGGCCCCCACCTCGCTCGCTTCCTCGACCATGGCGCGCAGGGTGACGAGATCGCCCCCTTCGTGGGTCGCCTGCGCGATCAGCCGCGCCAGCATGTCTTCGCGGGTCATTGGCGTTCTCCTGTGATGCCGAGCATCCGGCGTTTCTCGTCGTCGGTGAGGAAGGCGGCGGCGCTGACCTGCGCCCACAGCCTCTCGCGGTCCTCGGAGAGCGCCGGGACGCGGTCGAGATCGACGGCCAGCGATGCATCCGCGAACCAGGGCGAAAGCCCGTCCGCGATCCCGCCGAGGATCTTCCCCGCCAGCGGCAGCAGCGTCAGCCGCCACAGCGCGCGGTTGGCCTCGCGGTAATTGGCGTAGGTGTTGTCCCCCGGCAGGCCGAGCAGCATCGGCGGTACGCCGAAGGCGAGCGCGATGTCGCGGGCGGCGGCTTCCTTCAGCGTGGCGAAGTCCATGTCCGCCGGGCTCATCGCCATCGATTGCCAGCTGAGCCCGCCTTCGAGCAGCATCGGGCGCCCGGCCTGCGCCTGCCCGCTGAAGGCCTGCTCCAGCTCGGTGCGCAGCCGCTCGAACTGGTCGGGGCTGAGCGTGCCGCCGTCGGCATTGGCGTGGATCAGCGCGCCGCTGGGCCGCGCCGAATTGGCCAGCAGCGCGCGGTTCCATTCGCTCGCGGCATTGTGGATCGCCACCGCCGCCCGCGCGGCGGACAGGCACCCCGCGCCATAATGGTCGTCGCCCGGATGGACGCTCTTCAGGTGGAGCATATTGGGCCAGCCGTCCTCGTCCTCAAGCGGGATGGTCAGCGTGCGGTCGGCCAGCCGATAGTCATAGGCGCGCGGCCAGCCGTCCGGGCCGGGCACGACCGAGACCCGCTCGGGCCGCAAGGCGAACAGCTCGACCGGCTGGCCAGCGGCATCCTTGGCGACCTGCACATAGGCATTGCCGTGAAGCGACAGGTGCAGCGCCAGGGTCTCGACCAGCGACTGACCCGCGCTGGGCGCGCGGATCAGGACGAGCAGCCGCTCGTCCGCCTCGGCCAGCGGCGCGCTGCCCACCCCCTCGGCAACGATCCGCACCGCCCGCTGCGCCACCGGGTTCTCGACAAAGGCCTCGCGCAGTGCCGCGCCATAATCGAACGGGCGGCGCGCACCGCCGTCAAAGGCCGTCGCCCAAGGGGATACAAAGCCACGCGAAACAGGCACGCGCGGCTGCCCCCCGCCCTTGAAGGCGGAGGTCAGGGAGGTGAGGAATGACATGGGGTTCTCCGAAAAACCCCTCTCCCCCCTTTTGCTTAGGGCGGGAGAGGGAGGAGCCCCGGACTTGATCCGGGGCGGAGGAAGAGGGGGCAGTGGTGTGAACCGCCGCTGGCGCGACGGACCCCTCTCCCAACCCTCTCCCGCAAGGGGAGTGGGTTATTGGCTTGTCAAAGTTTCGAGATTCGAGGCTCCGGACTCGGCCCCAGCATCAACTCACTGAGCGCCCACACCAGCGCATCGGCCCGGTCCGGCGAGCGGCCCGGCCCTTCGTAGCCGCCGCCTGCCATCAGCCCGCACAGCTCGTCCTCGAGCTTCGCGAACAGGCCCGCGTGCTTGACCCTGCCCGCTTCGTAAAGCGCGGCGACCGGCTCGGCGCGGGCGGCTTTGCCGCGGGCGGCGTGGACCAGCTTGACCGGCAGCGAAATGTCCGCCGCGCGCAGCACGCTGGCGACCATGGCGCCGCCTTGGTTGGCCTCGGCCACCACGCGGTCGGCGTGCCACGCGGCGGCGGCACCCGCGACAGCGCGGGCCCAGCGTTCGGGGCTGGCCTTCTCGATCGAGCAATCGGCCAGCACTACCGCGCTGCCGTCCTCCAGCTGCGCGGCGACGATGATCCCGCAGGCATCGCCGTTCGATGACGCCGGTGGATCGACGCCGATGACGACGCGGCGATGTGTCCTGTCGTCCACCGTGCCACGGCACCGTTCCAGCAAGGCCCGGCTCCACAGCGCGCCTTCGACCTCTTCGATCAGTTCGCCGCCCAGTTCCTGCCGCCCCAGCGTCGTCCCGGCGTATTCGCGGCGGATCGCCCGCAAGAAGGAGGGCGGAAGGTTGGCCGCGTTGTTGGCGGTCGTCCCCCGGGCAATCACGGCGTCTTGCTGCGCCAGCAGTCGCCGAACCAGGGGAACCTGGCGCGGCGTGGTGGTGGCGACCAGCTGCGGTGCCGGACCGAGCCGA
The DNA here is from genome assembly GCF_045291475.1 of Parerythrobacter aurantius. Classification (NCBI taxonomy): domain Bacteria; kingdom Pseudomonadati; phylum Pseudomonadota; class Alphaproteobacteria; order Sphingomonadales; family Erythrobacteraceae; genus Parerythrobacter; species Parerythrobacter aurantius. Next base: position 1,042,240 of record NZ_CP147985.1, on the reverse strand, counting down.
AGGCCGAGCAGCAGATTGTCCCATGCCGCTTCGGCGCGTCCGCCGCTCACATCCCATTTGGCGATTTCGTCGCACCAGCCATGGCTGTGCTGCGGCCCGCGCAGGCTCTCCGGTTCGCCTGCGGAATAGAGCGTCGCCGTGGCCCCGCCGGGCCAGATCAGGCGCCGCAGCGAAGGTTCGAAGCGGGGGCGGCTGCGGGACGGTGCGATCGCCAGCAGGCCGCTCTCGCCCTCTACCATCACCCGCCGCACTTCGCCCAGTGACGATCCCACCAGCGCGATCCGGGCGGCGCCGTTCGCCTCTGCTACCATGCGAACCCATTCGGCCCCGGCACGGGTCTTGCCGAACCCGCGCCCTGCCATGATCAACCATAGCAGCCACGGCCCCGGTGGAGGGAGTTGTTCGGGGCGGGCCCACACCCGCCAGCACCGGCGTAGTGCCAGTCGCTGGCGCACGGTCATCTGCTTCAGGACGGCGGCACGCTTTGCGGGCTCGAGCTGAAGCAGTTCTTCGGCGTCACGCGAAGCGGTCATGACCTGTCGATCGCTTCGGCGGTTTCTGCCAGCAAGGCTTCGTTGGCAAGCCGGCGTTGGCGCATGTCCTCGATGAAGGCGTCGAGCGATTCGAGCACCGCTTCCTCATCCTCGTCCTCTGCCAGGGCGCGTGTTTCGGCCACGGTCTTGCGGTGCGCGGTCAGCAGGCGCAGCGCATTGGCCACGTCGAGCTTGCGGTCGGTCAATGTCCCGCGCAGGTAGGCCAGAACCTCCATTTCGAGATGTTCGTATCCTTCTGCCAGCGCAGCCCGCCAGGCGGCCGCAAAGTCGCCATGCTCCCGCCGCGCCTTGTAGGCCCGGCTGGGCGAAACACCGGCTGATTCCGCCGAGCGGGTCACGTTGGAAGTGGCGGCGAGTTCCTGGAGGAAATAGGTGCGCCAGTGCTTGCTGATCCTGCCCTCGCCGGCTGCCGCCCGCTGCTCTGGCGTGATGCGAACCGATTTGCGACGCTTGGTGCTCGCACGCAGTGTCTTGATCGCCATAAAAGTCATCCTGTCCTGCGCGATTCTCCTGCAGAGCACCGAAACGCCGACGGGCGGCGCTGCAAGGTGCAGGGCCGCCCGTCTCGACTCGGTTCATCGCGATGTTCCGTATATCTAACCAAAGAGCGTGACGATGTCAACAAAAAAGTGCCAAATAGGTTAATCGTCTTCGGTTGCGCGGTTGAGGCCGGTATCCTAAGGCCGCGCGAACTTCGACGGGACGCTGCCTCACATGATCATGAAACCGCTGCGCGGGATTTACGACTGGACGCTCGACAAGGCCGCGCATCCGCACGCCGTGTGGTGGCTGGCGCTATTCAGCTTCGTCGAGGCGAGCTTCTTCCCCATCCCGCCGCACCCGCTGCTCGGCCTGATGTGCCTTGCCGAACCGAAGAAGGCGATCCGCTTCGCCGCGGTGGCGACGCTGGCGTCGGTAGCGGGCGGGGTGCTCGGCTATGCCATCGGCTGGGGACTCTACGACACGGTCGGCACCCAGCTGCTCGAGGCGCTTGGGCTGACCGAGAGCTTCCCGCAAGCGGTGTGCTATCTCAACCAGTACGGTTTCTGGCTGTTCGTCGCCAAGGGCGCGACGCCGATCCCGTTCAAGCTGCTGACCATCACCGCGGGCTTCATGGGCATGAACCTGGCGCTGTTCCTGGTCGGCAGCCTCGTCAGCCGGGCGATCAGCTTCATGATCGTCGGCGTGCTGTTCCGGTTCTTCGGCGCGCCAATCAAGCGCTTCATCGACAAGTACCTGGGCCTCGTCACCGCGGGCTTCATCGCGCTCGTGATCGGCGGTTTCCTCGCCATCACCCTGCTGGGCGGCGGGGGCGAGAAGGCGGCGGACAAATGCTCCGCGGCGACGATGGAGCAGGCGGCCCGCGTCAGCTAGTCGAGCGTGGCCGTCAACAGCCGGTCGCGGTCGGGAATGGCGATGGTGCCGTAACCGCGCTCGATCAGGCGGCGCTTTTCCAGCACCCCCAGCGCGGCATTGGCGGTGACGCGGGTGACGCCGAGCAGGTCGGCCAGTTCCTGCTGCGTCACCCTGATCCGGGCCGGACCCGGCAGTTCGCCGGCCATGGTCGCGAGCAGGCCCGCCATCCGCGCCGGGTTTGTCCCGCGCCGCAGCCCCGCCAGCAACGACAGCGTCTCCTGCAATTGCGCCGACAGCGCCCCGATCAGCGCGCGGGTCGAGCCGGGATAGTTGCCCAGCGCATCGAGGAAGGGCCGCGCCCGGATCAGCCGGGCCGTGCTGGGGCCGCGCGACACCGCATCGACGATGCGCGGCTGGCCGGAGAACACCGCCAGCTCGCCGTAGGAATCGCCAGGGCCGAGCAGGGCTACCGCGCGAAACTCGCCCTCGGGCAGGAACTGGCCCACGGTGACCGCGCCTTCCTCGATCAGCCAGAACCCGTCCGCCGCATCGCCGCGCTGCTGGATGATCTGGCCGTCTTCGAAGGCATGCAGCGTCGCCCCGCGAACGAGGTGCGCCCGCAGCGCCGGGTCGAGCACCTCGAACAGCATGGGCGTGACGAGCGAGCGCCGAGTCGCATCGGAATGTAAGGCTTTTGACATTCTTTCGCTCAGGTAAACGCTAGCAAGCGAATCGCCAACTTGTTTGGGGAGAGGGAAATGCCCGGATCGACCGTCGCCGTGCTGGCGATCTACATCGGCTTCGGCCTGCTCGAACTGTGGCGGACGCAGCTGTTTGCCAAGGGCGAGCAGACCCGCGACGACGGCGTCGTCGAGGGCGTGAGCATGACCATGCTGCTGGCGGTGACCCAGCCGGGCATCGTCTTCCTCTCCGCTGCGATCATGGGCGCGGTGGCACCGCAGTGGGAAGGGGCGCTGGCGGATCTGAACGTCTTCGCTGGCGTAGCACTTTTCCTGCTGCTGGAGGACATGACCCAGTATTGGTGGCACCGTGCCAGCCACACCTTCCCCTGGCTGTACAATCTTCACCGCGCGCATCACAACGCGAAGTACATGAGCGTGCGACTAGTCTACAGAAATAACGTTATATATTATATGCTTATGCCCGGCCTGTGGAGCGCCGGGGTGCTGGTCTACCTCGGACTCGGCTGGGTCTATGCCGGATATCTGGTGGTCAAGATGGCGGTGATCATCGGCGCGCACTCCGACGTCGCCTGGGACCGGCCGCTGTACCGGATCAAGTGGCTCAGCCCCCTCATGTGGCTGGTCGAGCGAACCATCTCCACCCCGGCCACGCACCACGCCCACCACGGCCGCCATGCCGACGATCCGGCGACCCACTACAAGGGCAATTACGGGAACCTCCTGTTCTTCTGGGACGTGCTGTTCGGCACCGCGAAGATCACCCGCAGCTATCCGCAGAGCTACGGCGTCGAGAACCTCGCCCCAGCGACGCTCGGCCAGCAACTGCTGTGGCCGATCTTTCCCGAGAACAAGGCCGAGCCCGACGCAATCACGGTCGGAGAGGAAGCGGCCGCAAGAGCCGCCTGACCAGGCAGGTGGCGCAGTCTCGAGAAGGCTGCGTCACCTGTTCGAATCCCCGCTTCGCGTAACGCGCCGGCCACGCTAAGCGAACGCCATGACGATGGCACACCCTGCACTTGCGCAAAAACTCGCCGCCGAAGCGCTCGGCAGCTTCTTTCTGTTCGCCGCCGTGATCGGCTCGGGCGTGATGGCGGAGAACCTGGCGGGCGGGAATATCGCCATCGCGTTGCTCGCCAATACCATCGCGACCGGGGCGATCCTCTACGTCCTCATTGCCATGCTGGGGCCGATCTCGGGCGCGCATTTCAACCCTGCGGTGACCTTCGCCTTCCTGATGCGGCGCGAGATCGGGGCGCGTCACGCGATCCTCTATGTGCTGGCCCAGATCGCCGCCGGGGCGCTGGGCGCATGGGCGGTGCATCTCATGTTCGACCTGCCGATCCTGCAGCTGAGCACCAAGGCGCGCGCCGGCATCGGCCAGTGGAGCGGCGAATTCGTCGCCACCTTCGGGCTGGTGCTTGTGATTCTGACCCTGCTGCGAAACCGCGCCGAGGCGATCCCGGCGGGGGTCGCCCTCTATATCGTCAGCGCCTACTGGTTCACCTCCTCGACCAGCTTCGCCAATCCGGCGATCACCGTGATCCGCTCGCTCAGCGACACCTTCGCCGGGATTGCCGCGGCCGACGCGCCGCTGTTCATCGCCGCGCAGATGGCCGGCGCATTGTGCGCCGTCTTCGTTGCGCGCTGGCTGCTGGAGGAAAGCGCCCCGACCCCCTCTTGACGGCAGAATCGGTTTGGCGAAATATTCCGCCAAGCCTTTTCTCTGGTCCGCCAAAAAGGGAGGGAAGCACCGATGGCCAGCAGCGATTTAGCCCGCCAGCTCGAGGGGTACGGTCTCGCGACCGTGCAGATCCACTACTACATGCCGGACCATCCCAGCCTGCTGCAGATGTTCGTCATGCAGCAGTACGACATCGCCCCGCGCTTCCCGGAACTCGACCGTTTCCTCGCCTTCTGGCGGCGGGAAATCGAGGCGGTGCTGCATTCGGTCAGGGTGGCCCACCAGCATCTGATCGGCCCGAGCGAATGGCGCGCGGTCGACGGGGTGATCTCGATCAACTGACCCGCACGCCCGCAGGCGAAGGGATCAGACGATCCCCACCACCTTGCCGGCGCGTTCGAACATGCCGAGGATGGTCTGGACCTGCTCGCTGGTATGTTCGGCGCAGAGCGAGCAGCGCAGCAGCGTCATGTTGGCAGGTGTCGCCGGCGGACGGGCAAGGTTGACGTAGAGGCCTTCCTTCAGCAGCGCCTCCCACATGGCCGCGCCGCGTTCCAGGTCGGGCATGACCACGGCGATGATCGCGCTCTGCGGCTCCTCGGTCCCGAGCTCGAAGCCGAGCGCGCGCAGGCCCGCGTGGAGCGTGCGCGAATTCTCCCACAGATGCGCCCGCTTGTTGCCATTGTGCATGAGCTTGCGGATCGAGGCCGCGCTCGAGGCCATCACCGCGGGCGGAAGCGCGGCGGTGAAGACATAGGGGCGACACACCAGCCGCATGATCTCGAACTTGGGATGGTTGGAGACGCAGAAGCCGCCAACCGTGCCGACGCTCTTGGAGAAGGTCCCGATGATGAAATCGCAGTCGTCGATCACGCCCGCCGCCTCGCACACGCCGCGGCCATGTTCGCCGATGAAGCCCATCGAATGCGCTTCGTCGACCAGCACCATGGCGCCGTGCTTCTTGGCCACCGCGACCATCTCCGCCAGCGGGGCGATGTCGCCGAGCATCGAATAGACGCCTTCCAGCACGACCAGCTTGCCCGCGCCTTCGGGAATGCGACCCAGCCGCTTGTCGAGCGCCTCGATATCGTTGTGCTTGAACGGCACGACTTCGGCGTCGCCCATCTTGCAGCCGTCCCAGATGCTGGCGTGGCTGTCGATGTCGAGCACGATATAGTCGCCCTTGCCGGCGATGGTGCTGATGATGCCGAGATTGGCCTGGTAGCCGGTCGAGAACACCATGGCGTGATCCATGGCGTAGAATTCCTTCAGCGCATCCTCCACGTCGCGGTGATGGAAGAAGGTGCCGTTCAAGACGCGGCTGCCGGTGGTGCCGGCGCCGAAATCGTCATAGGCCTGCTTGCCCGCGGCGATCACGTCGTCGTCGAAGGTCATGCCCATGTAGTTGTAGGTGCCGAGCAGGATGGTATCGCGCCCGTTACAGATCGCCTGCGTCGGGCTGAGCACCTTTTCCATCACCAGGCTGAAGGGGTCCTCTTGCCCGCCGGCGAGCAGGCCGGCGCGCATGGCGATCAGCTCGTCGAACTTGGAGAACAGGTCCCCGCCTTCGCCCTCCAGCGCTTCGGGCCGGTCGGCCTGGGAGATACCCTCGCTCATCAGGCGTCGCCCGCCATTTTCGTGACGGCGTCCACAAGCTGGCCGTAATTCTCGATCTCGGCCTGCTGGTTCATGCTGATGATGATGTCGAAGGCGTCCTCGATCTCGGCGACGAAATCCATCACCGTCAGGCTGTCGAATTCGAGATCGTTCTGGAAGGTGCTGGCATCGGTGATCTCGATCCCTTTCTTGTTGAAGGGTTCGATGATCTCGCGGATCTGGCTGTCGACTGCGGCGCGGTCCATGCGGGGTATCCTTGCTGGAAACGAATATCAGCGCGGGGAAAGCGGCTTTGCGGCGCGATTGTCAAGCGCGGCGAAAGGGCAGGTGGGTCAGAGCAGCCGGTCTACTGCCGCCATGAAGGGGCCGATGGAGACGGGCTTCGAAAGGTAGTCGGCTGCGCCGGCATCGCGGATCTTCTCCTCGTCGCCCTTGCCGGCGTAGGCGGTGACAGCGAGCACGGGAATGGTCGCCAGACCCGGATCCTTCTTCATCGCCGCGATCAGCTCGACGCCGGAAATATTGGGCAACTGGATGTCCATGATGGCGAGATCGGGTGAGAATTCGCGCGCGGCGGCGATCACCCGCTGGCCGTCGTCGCAGCCCAGTACCTCGTGCCCCCTTGACCGCAGCACGTCGCAGAACAATTTCCGGTTGAGGTCGTTGTCCTCGACAACCAGTATTCTCTTTGCCACTGGGGACGCTCCTTTACCGCCTTCCCCTAGGCCAGATTGTGGAGCCTTGCCAATCTCGTTCCCCCCCAAATCCGCCGCGCACGATCCCGCCGATGCCGACGCACTGGCGCTCAATGCGCTCGGCTGGGTGCTGACGGACGACGAACGGGCCGAACGGCTGCTGTCGCTGACGGGCCTCACGCCCGAGATCCTGCGCGACCGGCTGACCGACCGCGCGGTGCTGGCCGCCGTGCTCGATTTTCTTGCCAACCACGAACCCGACCTGCTGCTTGCCGCCGATGCCCTGAGCATCGAGCCGCAGGTGCTGCTCGCCGCCCGCGAAAGCCTGTCCCGATGAACCGACCCCTCATCATCTCCGACTGCGACGAAGTGCTGCTGCACATGGTCGCGCATTTCCGCGATTTCCTGGACGAACGGCACGGCATCGACTTCGCGCTCGACAACGGCGACTGGGGCACGGCGCTGACCTGGCAGGCGAGCGGCGAGCAGGTGGAGCCCGTCGATATCTGGAAGTACCTCAACCTTTTCTTCGACACCGAGATGGACAGCCAGCTGCCGATCAAGGGCGCGGTGGAGGCCATGGGCACGCTGGCCGAAAAGGCCGATGTGGTGATCCTGACCAACCTGCTCGACGATCGGCGCGACCGCCGAGCCGAGCAGCTGCTGCGCTACGGCATCGATGTGCCGGTCTATACCAACCAGGGGCCGAAGGGCCCGGCGCTGGCCAAGATCCTCGCCGAATACAATCCGTCGAAAGCGGTCTTCATCGACGACCTTGCCCAGCATCACGGCTCGGCAGCGGAAACCGTGCCGGATGTCACCCGGCTGCATCTGTGCGGCGAACCGGCAATTGCGCCGCATATCGCCTGCGGCGAGAAGGCCGGGCACGCCCATGCGAGGATCGACGAGTGGGAGCATGCGCTGCCGTGGATCCTCGCCCGACTGGAGGAAGAAGAATGAGCTTTACCGCCCGCCTCGACGAACTCGGCATCACCCTGCCCGAAGCTGCCGCCCCGGTGGCGAGCTACACCCCCGTGGTAGTGGCAAACGGCCTCGCCCATGTCTCCGGCCAGCTTCCGTTCGTCGAAGGCGTGCTGGTCAAGGGCCGGTTGGGCGAGGATGTCTCGAACGCCGAGGGTATCGCTGCGGCACGGGCCTGCGGGCTCATGATCCTCGCCCAGTTGCAGGCGGCGGGGTTGCTCGACCGGGTCGAACGGGTCGTGAAGCTGGGGGCATTCGTCAATTCGACCGGCGATTTCACCGACCAGCCGGAAGTGGCCAACGGCGCGTCGGACCTCATGCTCGACGTGTTCGGCGATGCCGGTCGCCATGCCCGTGCAGCTGTCGGCGTGCCAGCCCTGCCGCGCGGGGCGGCGGTGGAAGTCGATGCGGTAATCGCGGTGAGCGATGGCTAGCCGCCCGGTTCCGGCCTGGCTGACCGAATGGGAATACGCCCATCGCGGGCTGCACGGAAACGGCGTGCCCGAAAACTCGCTCGCCGCCGCGCGGCTGGCGATCGAGGCGGGGATGGGCATCGAATGCGATATCCAGCGCAGCGCCGACAATCTGCCGATGGTGTTCCACGACTGGGATCTCGCCCGGCTGACCGGCAGCGAGGGGCCGACGAGCGGCAGGACCGCGATGGACCTGCGCGAGCTGCGCTATCCGGGCAGCGAAGAGGGCCCGGCCAGCCTGGCCGATCTGCTCGCATTGGTTGCAGGCCGTGTGCCATTGCTGATCGAGATCAAGTCGAAGCGCGGCTATGACGTTGTCGCAAGCTGCGTCCGCGTCCGTGATGCCCTCGCCGCCTACGACGGCCCCTATGCGGTCATGAGCTTCGACCCGCGTGTCGCCCGCTGGTTCCGCCACCACGCGCCCGCAACATGCGTCGGCCTGGTGATGCGCGAGGACGAGCATGGCTACACCCAGAAGCGGTGGCAGCGGCGGCTGGCCTTCGCCACAGCGCGGCCCGATTTCCTCGCCTATCATATTGCCGCGCTGCCCAACGCGTGGGTCGCCGGCCTGCGGGCGAAGGGCCTGCCGGTGCTGACCTGGACGGTCAATTCGCCCGAGACCCGCGCCCGGGCGCTGATTCACGCTGATGCGTTCATCTCCGAAGGGGCGGGCCTGCCGCCGGCAGGAGACGCGTGAGCGAGACTTCGTTCACTGCGCGCATCCTAGGCGGGTTAGCCGATATCCCGGCGGAGCAATGGGATGCGCTGGGCGGGGCGGACAATCCGTTCATGTCGCATGGTTTCCTCAGCGCGATGGAGGATTCGGGCAGCGTCGGGCCGGGCACAGGCTGGCAGGCGGCGCCAATCGTGATCGAGAGCGATGCAGGCGTGCCGCTGGCGGCGCTCCCCTCCTATCTCAAGGGCCATAGCCAGGGCGAGTTCGTCTTCGACCACAGCTGGGCCGAAGCTTACCAGCGCGCCGGGGGGCGCTATTACCCCAAGCTCCAGATCGCCGCGCCCTTTACTCCCGCAACGGGGCCGCGCCTGCTGCTGGCAGACGAGGCGCTGGGGTTGCCCCTGCTCAAGGCGGCCGAGCAATTGTGCGAGCAGAACCGGTTTTCCAGTGCCCATGCGACCTTCATCGACCCGGCGCAGCTGCCGATCTTCGAGGCGGCCGGCTGGATGCTGCGCAGCGACATCCAGTTCCACTGGGAGAACCGCGGCTATGGCAGCTTCGACGATTTCCTCGACGAACTCGCCAGCCGCAAGCGCCGGGCGCTGCGCAAGGAACGCGTCAAGGCACAGGAAGCCGTGGAGATCCGGCACCTCACCGGGGCAGAGATCACCGAAGCGGAATGGGATGCGTTCTGGGTGTTCTACCAGGATACCGGCGCGCGCAAATGGGGTTCGCCCTACCTGACCCGCGAGGCTTTCAGCCTGCTGGGCGAACGGATGGCGGAGAAACTGCTGCTGATCTTCGCCTATTGGGAAGGGCGGCCGATAGCGGGCGCGATGAACGTGATCGGTCCCGATGCGCTCTACGGCCGCTACTGGGGCTGCACCGAGCAGGTCCCGTTCCTGCATTTCGAGCTGTGCTACTATCAGGCTATCGATGCCGCCATCGCCCGGGGTCTCGCACGGGTCGAGGCCGGCGCGCAGGGCGGGCACAAGCTCGCCCGGGGCTATGAACCGGTCCGCACATGGTCGGCGCACTGGGTCGCCGATCCGGGATTTCGCGAAGCGATCGCCGACTTCCTCGACCGCGAACGCCGCGGGGTCGAAGCCGACCGCAACTATCTCGATACCCGCACCCCCTTCCGGAAGGGCGGGTAGGCCGGATCAGGCGACGCGGCGTTCGGCCAGCAGCCAGTCGCGCGCACGGCGCTGGGCTTCGGCGATTTCGCGGGCGGTCATTTCGTCCGAAATGTCTGCCCGGCACCACGCGGCTTCCTCGTGCCCGCGCGAGGCGGCAAGGTTGAACCACTTATGCGCCTCGACCAAGTCGTAGCCGGCGCCGTGGCTACCGGTCGAATAGATGACCCCGAGGTCGTAGAGCGCATCGATCTCGCCGGCGGCAGCAGAGGCCAGGCACTGTGCGATGATCATGCTTTCGGCGCCGGTAACTCTTGCGGCGGGCAGTCCCCCATCGAACGAAGTGAGTTTCATGTCGCATTCCCCCTGTTTCGACCGGCAAACGTGCCGCCGGCCTCACAGGACGCAGTTCAAGCGGTTTATGGTAAAGAACCGGTTAACGATGTGGCGGGAATTATCGCGCGCCAGCGGGCAGATAGCGCGGGACCGGCGTTCTGTGCATAGTCGGGCCTGTCGCCGCATTGCCGCTTGCGGCGCCTTCGCCCCATCCCTATAGGCGCGCTCATCGGGTCGGCCGCGCTACCGGAAAACCGGGGCACGCAGGAACGGCGGACCGGACCGGGCACACTGGTTTGAGAGGACCCTCATGGCCGTTTCGGCACGTGACGACAGCGAATTCCTGAAGCAGGTCAAGGGCAATCTGGGCGCGGATTACGTTCCGTCCGAAGACGAGCCCTACATGAACGAAATGCAGCAGGACTATTTCCGCATGCTGCTGCTCGAATGGAAGAAATCCATCCACACCTCTGCGGGGGCGACGCTGCAATCGCTCCAGGACGGGCCGATCCGCGAACCCGATCTCAACGACCGCGCATCGAGCGAAACCGACTGGGGCATCGAGTTGCGGACCCGCGACCGGCAGCGCAAGCTCATCTCCAAGATCGACGCCGCACTGCGCCGGATCGACCAGGGCGAATACGGCTATTGCGAGGTCACCGGCGACCCGATCGGCCTGAAGCGGCTGATCGCCCGCCCGGTGGCGACCATGACGGTCGAGGCGCAGGAGGCGCACGAGCGGCGCGAGAAAATTTCCCGCGACGACTGATCCTGCGACCGGGTACGTAACACGCTTAAAGCTTCGGTAAGGTAACTGGGCTATTCGCGAGTCAATCAGCGCTCAAAAGCGGGGCTGAAGGGTCGCCAACAAAGGACCACATCTGCCGATGCCTGCCGTCGATACACGCCATATCTCGCGAGACAGCCTGTTCCTGATGGCCGAATTGCGGCTTGAGGGCGCGACGGCTGTGGAGCGAGTCAAGGTACGCAATCTTTCCGCCGGCGGGATGATGGCGGAGGGACCGATGCGGGTGCTGCGCGGGTCGCGCCTGGCGATCAAGCTGCGCAACATCGACTGGGTCGAAGGCTCCGTCGCCTGGGTGCAGGACAACCGGTTCGGTATTGCCTTCGATCACGAAATCGACCCGGCCCAGGCGCGCGCACCGGTCGGCAGCTCCGGCGACGATTTCTCCGCTCCCCGCTATACCCGTCCGTCGACCATCGCTCCGGGCTCCGGCAACGCTACAGGCAGCCCGCTGCGGAAAATCTGACCGGTTTTCGCTGACCTGACGCTGTATCGCTGCTAGTCACGCGCGATGCGGCTGTTTCCCGTCGTCCTGCCCCTTGTTGCGCTTGCGCTCGCAAGCTGTTCGTCGCGCGCCAATGAAGGCGCGGTGACCGTTGCGGTCATCGGGCAGACCGACGATCCGGCGGAAACGGGTACCCGCTTGTCCTACGCCGGCCAGCTCGTCCGCGAAGCGACGGCTGAAGGCCTCGTTGCACTCGACGAACAGGGCGAGGTGATTCCGGCGATCGCTGAACGGTGGATAGTAACGGAAGACGGCAAGAGCTATTTCTTCCGCATCCGCGGCTCCGACTGGCCCGATGGCGGCGACCTCGATGCTGCGTCGGTGCGCGACTCGCTCGGCCGCGCGATCCGCGCTTACCAGGGAACCACGCTGGGACTCGACCTGCAGATCGTCGCCGAGATCAGGGTGATGGCGGAACGGGTTATCGAGGTCAGGCTGAAGAGCCCGATGCCGGAATTCCTGCAGCTGCTTTCGCAGCCCGAACTTGCCCTGCGGACGAGGTCCGGCAAGGGCACCGGACCGATGGTGCGGCTGGAGGAAGGGGACGAACTGCTTCGCCTGCAGCCTTTGGCACCGCAGGACCGTGGCCAACCCCAACGGCGCGACTGGGACGGCAACGTGCTCGACGTGGTGGTGCGCGGCCTTCCTGCAGCGCCCGCCGTCGCGGCGTTCAAGGCGAACGAGGTCGAGGTCGTGCTCAACGGCGATCTCGCCACCCTGCCGCTTGCCGATGTCGGCCCGCTTTCGGCTGGCACGTTCCGGCTTGATTCGGGGATCGGCCTGTTCGGCCTGGCTTTCCGTAACCGCGATGGCTTGCTGGAGGATCCCGCGCGTCGCGAGGCGCTTTCGATGGCGATCGACCGGGCGCGACTGATCGAAGGTTTCAATGTGGCCGGATGGGCTCCGACTTCGAGGTTGGTGACGTCCGGCCTGCCTGGCGACCCCGGCCTGCGCGGGGAACGTTGGGGAAGCCAGTCGCTCGAACAGCGGCGCGCTGTCGCGGCCCGGCGGCTGGCAGGGTTCGGCGGCGAGGCGCAATTGACAATCGACCTTCCCCCTGGCCCCGGATCCGACCTGTTGCTGGCCCGCCTGGCGGAAGACTTTGCCGCAGTCGGCGTCAGGCTCCAGAGGGCGCGCGATGGCGATGCCGCCGATCTGGTACTGGTGGACCGGCTGGCGCGCTATGCCGATGCCCGCTGGTTCCTGAACCAGTTCAACTGCGATATCTCGCGCCCGCTGTGTTCGCCCGACGCCGATGTTCTGGTCGACCAGGCAATGCTGGCCGGTTCTGGCGCGGAAAAGGCCAACCTGTTGGCCGAAGCGGAAGGAGCCCTGACCGAAGCGGAGGTTTTCATTCCACTGGGCGCGCCGCTGCGCTGGTCGCTGGTGCGCGGCGGTGTCGGCGGTTTTGCGGTCAACCGCTGGGCCAGGCATCCCTTGTTTCCCTTCGCAGTCGCGCCCATATCTTAAGCAAAGGAGCGCCTTTTATGAACGATGGGCCGCGTTTGCAGACGATGGGGTGGCAATTGCCGACTGGCACCGATCCCGTCTCCGTGCGCAAGCGGATCGAGGCGATGGAGCAATTGCTCGAACGCAGCTTCCGCATTCCCGGCGTCAATATGCCGGTCGGTCTAGACTCCGTCGTCGGGCTGATCCCGGTCGTGGGCGACCTGATTGCTGCGGCGATGGGCGGATACCTCATCTGGGAAGCGAAGAACCTAGGCCTGCCGAAATGGAAACTGGCGCGGATGGCGGGCAACATCGCCATCGATACCGCTGTCGGCGCAGTGCCGCTGCTGGGCGATGCGATGGACTTCATCTACCGCTCGAACACCCGCAACCTGCGGATCGTCAAGAAGCACCTCGACAAGCACCACCCGCATACCCGGGTGATCGAGCAGTAGTTTCAAACGCCACCGAGCCGCGCTAGGGCTGCGGCCATGGCGCAAGACGTTACCTATTCGAGCTATCTCGATCTCGACCGCATCCTCGCGGCGCAACACCCGTCATCCGACGCGCATGACGAGATGCTGTTCATCATCGTCCACCAGGCGAGCGAGCTGTGGCTCAAGCTGTGCCTGCACGAGCTGGTGGCGGCGCGCGAGTGCATCGCTGCCGACAACCTCCGCCCCGCCTTCAAGATGCTCGCCCGCGTGGCCCGGGCCCAGACCCAGCTGATCCAGAGCTGGGACGTGCTCAGCACCATGACTCCGCACGATTATTCCGCGATCCGCCCGCATCTGGGCCGCTCGAGCGGGTTCCAGTCGCCGCAGTACCGGATGATGGAATTCCTGCTGGGTGGCCGGAATCGCGACATGGTCAGCCTGCACAAGTCGCTGCCCGATGTCGTCGCGGCGCTGGAGGCGGAACTTGCGCGCCCGAGTATCTATGACGAAGCAGTTCGCCTGCTGGCACGGCGCGGCTTTGCCATTCCCGACGAGGTGCTGGACCGCCCGCTGGCGGAGGTCTGGGTTCGCTCCGAAGCGGTCGAGGCGGCCTGGGCCGAAATCTACCGCGACCCGCAGGCGCACTGGGATCTCTACGAACTCGCCGAGAAGCTGGTCGACCTGGAATACCATTTCCAGCGCTGGCGCTTCGGCCATTTGAAAACGGTCGAACGCATCATCGGCTTCAAGCGCGGCACCGGCGGGACGCAGGGCGTGCCCTATCTGGAGGGCGTGCTGAAGCAGGCCTTTTTCCCTGAGCTGCTGAGCGTGCGGACGGCGATATGAGTCCGCTCGACCGCGCCCGCGAACTGGATGCCGCCGATCCGCTGAGCGAGTATCGCAGCCGCTTCGACCTGCCCGAGGGCGTGATCTATCTCGACGGAAATTCGCTCGGTGCCTTGCCCAAGGCCACACCGGCGCGGCTGGAGCAGGTGGTGCGCGAGGAATGGGGCGGCGACCTGATCAAGAGCTGGAACAGCGCCGACTGGATCACCCTGCCGCAACGCGTCGGGGCGAAGATCGCGCCGCTGGTGGGCGCGCAGGCGCACGAGGTGATCGTGGCCGACAGTGTCTCGGTCAATTTGTTCAAGTTGATCAGTGCCGCGCTCACCATGCGGCCCGGACGCAAGGTGATCCTCAGCGAACCGGGCAATTTTCCGACCGATCTCTACATGATCCAGGGGCTGGAAGCTCAGGGTCTGGCCGAGCGGCGGCTGGCGGATCGCGAGGCAATCGCCGAGGCACTGGACAAGGATGTCGCGCTGCTGCTGCTGACCCATGTGCATTACAAGTCGGGCGCGCTGTTCGACATGGCGGCGCTGACCCGCGCGGCGCATGAGGCAGGCGCGCTGGTGCTGTGGGATTTGTCGCACACCGGCGGGGCGATGCCGGTGGACCTGAACGCCAGCGGGGCGGATTTCGCGGTGGGTTGCGGCTACAAGTATCTCAATGGCGGACCCGGCGCGCCAGCCTATGCCTTCGTGGCCGAACGGCACCATGACGCGCTCCAGCAGCCGCTGTCGGGCTGGATGGGTCATGCGGCGCCTTTCGCCTTCTCGGACGACTATACGCCAGCGCCCGGTGTCGACCGCCTGTTGTGCGGCACGCCATCGATCCTTGCCATGAGCGCGCTGGAGGTAGGCGTGCAGCTGATCGCCGAGATCGGCGTCGGGCCGCTCTATGCGAAATCGCAGGCACTGAGCGGGTTCCTACTGGAGTGCCTGGCGGAGGCGGGTGTCATCAAAAACCCCTCTCCCCTTCAGGGGAGAGGGAGGAGCGCCGCAGGCGCGGAGGGAGTGGGGCCCGTAATCTCTGTGGCCTGCTCATCAACAGCCCCCACCCCCCAACCCCCTCCCCTGAAGGGGAGGGGGAGTCTTGACCTCGTGTCCCCCACCGACCCCGCCCGGCGCGGGAGCCAGCTCTCCTTCCGCCATCCCGAGACCTACGCCCTGTGCCAAGCGTTGATTGCCCGCGGGTTCATCGGCGACTTCCGCGCGCCCGATATCCTGCGGCTCGGCTTTGCCCCGGCCTATCTGCGCTTCGAGGACATGGCCCGCACGGCGCAGGAGCTGGCGGATATTCTGGCGACCGAGGCATGGGACAGGCCCGAGTTCAGGCAGCGGGCAGCGGTGACATGACCTGCGCTTTCATCACTGCATCGTGCTAGTCTGGGGCACCTGCCGACAGGCCGTATCGGATTTGAGGCCAGCCGAGCGCCGTGGCTGTCGCTTTCGACGCACGGTGGCCTATCGTTGCGAAGGGTAGCCTTAGTCGCGGGGTCACGATGATGAAGGTCTTGGCACGGTCGATATCACTCACGCTTGCCTTGTTGGTGACGGGATGCGGTGGCGATGAAAACGGAAGTCCTCCCCCGACGCTGGGGACGCCGACCCCGACACCCTCCCCTACTCCTACTCCGACCCCTGCCCCGACCACTTCCGCCGTGGTGCAGCGCGAAGTGGCGACCTTCGACAATCCCTGGGCAATGGTGTTTCTGCCCGATGGGCGCCTCCTGGTGACGGAGAAGCCGGGGCGGCTGTTCCTGGTCACCAGCGCCGGCGCCAAAACCGCAGTCGCGGGTGCACCGTCGGTGGCCTTCAGCGGGCAACTGGGTCTTCACGATATTGTACTGGATCCCGCCTTCGCCACCAACGCTCGCGTCTGGTTGAGCTATGCCGAAGCGGCCGCCGGTGGGCAGCGTGTGGTGGTGGCGTGTGCCACGCTCGACACCGGAGCAACGCCGCAATTGCAGGGCCTGACGGTTGTGTGGCGCGCAACTCCGGTCACCACCGGGGGCCATCCCGGCGCGCGGCTCGCCTTTTCACCCGACGGGCAGCGGCTCTTCATCAGCACCGGCGAGCGCCAGCAGGGCACGCCGTCGCAGGACCTGGGCGGCACGCTGGGCAAGATGGTCCGTATCAACCTCGACGGCTCGGCGGCGGCAGGCAATCCCTTCGCCGGAACGACCGGGGTCCGGGCCGAGATCTGGTCGCTGGGGCACCGCAATCCCTATGGCCTGGTTTTCGCGGCAGACGGGCGGCTTTTTGCGAGCGAAATGGGCCCCTTGGGGGGAGACGAATTCAATCTGATCACGGCCGGGAACAATTACGGCTGGCCTGCCGTGTCTGAAGGAGACGAATACAACGGGACGCCGATCCCGCGCCATTCGACCAATACCGCCTACACCTCGCCGCTGGTGGCGTGGAGTCCGTCGATCGCACCGGGCGGGATGATCCAGTACCGGGGCACCCGCTTTGTCGGCTGGACCAACGATTTCCTCCTTGCCGGGCTTGCGGCGCAAGGATTGGTGCGGGTCCGGGTTACGGGCAGCACCGCTGCCGAAGTGGCGCGGCTGTCGCTCGGGGCCCGCATCCGCGAAGTCGAGGAGGCTCCAGATGGCCGTATCTGGGTGCTGCAGGATGGTGACACTGCGAGGTTGATCGAACTCTCACCAGGCTGAGGAGAAGGGGCTCACCCTTCCAGTTCGATGTCCCAATAGAGCCAGTCCCTCCACGTCTCGTGCAAATAGTTCGGCGGGAACTGCTTGCCGTGTTGCTGCAGCTGCCAGTGGGTCGGGCGGATCGGGGCGTTGTAGAGGTGCATCCCGGCTTGCTTGGGGGTGCGCCCACCCTTCTTCATGTTGCAGGGGGCGCAGGCGGTGGCGATGTTCTCCCACGTCGTGCGCCCGCCGAGCCGGCGGGGGATGACGTGGTCGAAGGTCAGGTGATGGGTATCGCCGCAATACTGGCAGGCGAAGCGGTCGCGCAGGAACAGGTTGAAGCGGGTGAAGGCGGGAAATTCGCTCGGCCGGACATATTGCTTGAGCGCGATGACACTGGGGATCTTCATGTCGAGATTGGGGGAATGGACCTCGCGGTCGTAGGTCTCGATCACATCGACCCGGTCGAGGAAGATCGCCTTGATCGCCGTCTGCCACGGCCAAAGGCTGAGCGGGTAGTAGGAGAGCGGGGTATAGTCCGCATTGAGGACGAGGGAGGGGCACGACGCGAGGTTGCGCGTCGGATCCTCCATGCTACTTCGCAGCCGTGCGGTCCGTTCGATCAGTTCGGCCGTGAACATTTTGCTTGTTCTCCCCGATTGATGCCGAGTGTGCATTTGCGCAGAAAGGCGTCAAGACGGTTACAGACAGGCTTTCCACAGGGATATCCTGCCCCCCTGCGGCATTTTGGACTCACATATCGGCATATGACCGTCACCCGCTTCGCCCCCAGCCCGAACGGGCCGCTCCACTGGGGCCACGCCTACAGTGCCATCGTCGCTCACGATCTCGCCCATGGGGAAGGTGGTCGCTTCCTGCTGCGGATCGAGGATATCGACGGTCCTCGCAGCCGCCCTGAGCTCGCCGACGAATTCCGCCGCGATCTCGAATGGCTCGGGCTGGAATGGGACGAGGTGCCTGCGCAGTCCACCCGTCTCGACAGCTATCGCGACGCTGCAAGCCGGCTGGAGGCGATGGCGTTGCTCTATGCCTGCACCTGCACCCGCAAGGATATCGAGGCCGCCGGAGCCAAGCCGGGGACGGAGGGGCTGGTCTATCCCGGCACCTGCAAGGGCAAGGCGGTCGATCCCGCACAGCAGGCCGCCATGAGGCTCGATGTCGCCCGGGCGCTGGCACTGACCGGGCCGCTCAGCTGGGAAGACGATCTTGCCGGGGTGCAGCCGGCCGATCCGCTGGCGCTTGGCGACGTTGTGCTGGTGCGCAAGGACCTGCCGGCGAGCTATCACCTCGCCGCCACGCTCGACGATGCGACCGACGGCGTGACGCTGGTGACGCGCGGGCGCGACCTGTTTGCGGCGACGCATGTACACCGGCTGCTGCAAGCGCTGCTCGACCTGCCGGTGCCGCGCTGGCACCACCATGCGCTGCTGTTCGACGAAAGCGGGCAGAAACTGGCAAAGCGTCGCGGTTCGCCGGCGCTCTCGGACCACCGGCTGGCAGGCGAGGACGGGCGCACATGGGCGGACCGGCTGCGTACGGGCGAATGGCCGTCTGGCATATCGCTGCAGAATGCCTAGATAGAGGCCATGACCTGGATACTCATCATCGCCCTCGTGATCCTCATGGGCCTCGTGCTCTATTCGCTCGTTCGCGGGATCGTCGCATTCCTCCAGAGCACCAAGATCGATCTCGAGACGGGCGAGGGAGAGAACGTCACCGAGATGCAGCTGCTGCAGAACAAGATGATGTTCAACCGCATCAAATATCAGGCGCTGGCCATCGTGGTCGTCGCCATCCTGCTGGCGGTTGCGCAGTAAAGCCGCTAGCGGGCGGCGCATGGTCAAGCTCACCAAGATCTATACCCGCACCGGCGACGACGGAACCACTGGCCTCGTCGACGGCTCGCGCCGTGCCAAGCACGATGCGCGGATGACCGCAATCGGCGTGGTCGACGAGGCGAACTCGGCGATCGGGCTGGCGGCGGTTGCGCTGCAGGGCACCGATCATGCCGCGACTCTGTTCCGCATCCAGAACGACATGTTCGATCTCGGTGCGGACCTGGCGACTCCTGGTGAGGATTTCGCTCCGTCGGAAATGGTGCTGCGCATCGTCCCGTCGCAGGTCGACTGGCTCGAAGCGCAGATCGATGGGCTGAACGAGCGGCTCCAGCCGCTGACCAGCTTCGTCCTGCCCGGCGGCAGCGAGGCAGCGGCGCGGGTCCATGTCGCACGCGCCACCACCCGCGCGGCGGAACGGGCGATGGTTGCGCTGGCAGCGGAGGAGCCGGTCAATCCGGCGGCGCTCGCCTACGTGAACCGCTTGTCCGACCTGCTGTTCGTCCTTGCCCGCGTCGCCAACGATGACGGCCGGGGCGATGTGAAGTGGGTACCGGGAGCAAACCGCTAGCCAGCGGCAACGCGCCCCGCTAACAGCGCCTCTTTGCTGCAACTGCGAAGAGAGCGGACACCATGAAGACGATCGGCGTAATCGGCGCGGGCCAGATGGGCTCAGGCATCAGCCAGACGATTGCCCAGAACGCGATGAACGTGCTGCTGGCAGACGTCTCGCTGGAGGTGGCCGAAAAGTCCAAGGCAGGGATCGAGAGGTCGCTCGCCAAGCTGGTCGGGCGCGGCAAGATCGAGATCGCCGATGCCGAGGCGGCACTCGCCCGCATCACCCCGGTCGCCGATTACGCGCCGATGGCCGAGGCCGACATGATCATCGAAGCCGCAACCGAGCGCGAGGAGATCAAGAAGGCGATCTTCGAGAGGGCGAGCGAAGTGCTGGGGCAGGGCGCGATCATGGCTTCCAACACCAGCTCGATCCCGATCACCCGCATGGCCAATTACACCAGTGATCCGGCGCGCTTCATCGGGCTGCACTTCTTCAACCCCGTGCCGGTGATGGGCCTGATCGAGGTGATTCCGGGCCTCGCCACGTCCAAGGACGTGGAAGCCCGCACGGTCGCCTTTGCCGAAGGGCTGGGCAAGCAGGTGGTCCTCAGCCAGGACGAACCCGGTTTCGTTGTCAATCGCATACTGCTCCCGATGATCAACGAGGCCGTGTTCGTGCTCGGCCAGTCGACCGCCAGCATCGCCGATATCGACAAGGGCTGCCGCCTCGGCCTCAATCACCCGATGGGGCCGCTCGAACTGGCCGATTTCGTCGGGCTCGACACCTGCCTCGACATTATCAGGGTGCTCTACAAGACCACCCGCGACAGCAAGTACCGGCCGGCTCCGCTGCTGGTGAAATATGTCGAGGCCGGCTGGCTCGGGCGCAAGACCGGCAAGGGTTTCTACGACTATTCGGGCGAGATGCCGGTCCCGACGCGCTGACTTGCGGAACATCGGCGAGGTTGCGGTCGTTCTTTGGACAGAAGGAGAAAGACCATGTCCGATACTGACAGCAGCCCAGGTGCGATCGCAGGCGATAAGGACCAGACCGATACCCTTGCGCCCGAGAACACGAATGCCGAACAGTCCGACGAGGGCGCGCAGGCCCAGACCGTGGCAGAAGATGCCATAACCCGTGCGACCAGCGTGCTCGGGACGGACAGTACCCATGTGCGCAGCAACTTCGACGCGGCCGACGCGCAGGACCTCGTCGATCACATGAAGCAGATGGACCGGAGCGGCGTAATCGACATGTCGGCGTATAAGGGCGAGCCCAATCACGACGACGACGAGGACGCCTACGGCAACGCGGCGCGTCCCGACGATGAGCCGGCCGACGATGAACTGGCCGCCGGGGACGACAAATAAACGCCGTCCCCGGCGACCCTATTCCGTAATTATCTCGCTGCTCGATTCCACCAGCACGACGTCGGGCTTGATCTCTTCCGCATCCCCGCCCTTCGGGGTCGGATCGATCCCGGCAGGGTCAAGTCCTGCCGGGTCGAGAACGAGATCCTGCGGTGGCGTAAACCCTGTCGGCTTGTCAGCCGGCGCTGACGGCGCAGCTTGCGGACTGGGCGGGGCTGGATTGGCTACACCGTCGGCCTCGGCCCTGAACTGCACGCCCTGCTGCTGAATTTGCTTTGTCGCCGCAGTCAGTGCGCCGTCTTCCTTGCCGGTGCCGACCAGGCTCGCGACGCCGAACATCGTCACTGCCACGAAGAACAGCGCGCCCGTCTTGCTCTGGAACATATACCCCTTCATGGGGCCGACGATCGCAGGGCTACGTTAAATTTTGGTGTGACTAAGCCTCGCCTGCGACATCTTTCTTCAGGCGGTACAGCAGTTCGAGCGCCTCGCGCGGGGTCAGCGCATCGACGTCGAGCGCCTGCAGGGCCGTTCGGACCGGATCTGCCGCCGGCTCGGGCGGCTCGGCCGACATCGCCGCAAAAAGCGGCAGTTCGCCCAAGCCCGCAGCGAGCCCGCCAGTTTCCGCCCGGCCCTTCTCAAGCTTGTCCAGGACTGCGCGGGCCCGCTTGACCACAGGCTGCGGCACGCCCGCCAGCTTGGCCACGGCAAGGCCGTAGCTGCGGTCCGCCGCGCCCTCGGCCAGTTCGTGCAACAGGACGAGATCGCCCTTCCACTCTTTCGCCCTCACGTGGTGCAGCGAGAGCGCGTCGCACGTTTCTGCGAGCCGGGACAACTCGTGGTAATGCGTTGCGAACAGGCAGCGGCAGCGGATCGTCTCGTGCACGGCCTCGACAACCGCCCAGGCCAGCGCCAGGCCGTCGTATGTCGAGGTACCGCGCCCGACCTCGTCAAGGATGACGAAGCTGCGTTCGGTCGCCTGCGAGAGGATGGCCGCGGTTTCGACCATCTCGACCATGAAGGTCGAGCGGCCGCGGGCGAGGTTGTCGGATGCGCCGACGCGGCTGAACAGGCGGTCGACGAGACCGACAGTAGCTTCGGCGGCGGGAACATAGCTGCCCGCCTGCGCCAGCAGCACGATCAGCGCGTTCTGGCGCAGAAAAGTCGACTTGCCGCCCATATTCGGGCCGCCGATCAGCCACAGCCGGTCATCGGGGGCGAGATGGCAGTCGTTGGGGACGAAGCGTTCGCTGGTCTGGCGCAGCGCGGCCTCGACCACCGGGTGGCGGCCTGCGCGGATATCCAGTGCACGGTCTTCGGTGATGTGCGGGCGGCACCAGTCGCCCTCTGCGGCGCGCTCGGCGAGACCGGCGGCAACATCGATCCGTGCTAGCGCTGCGGCGGTGGCGGCGATTGCTTCGCGCGCGGCGCAAACCATCTCGACCAGCTCTTCGAAATGAGCGGCTTCTGCGGCGAGTGCCCGCCCGCCCGCCTCGCTGATGCGGCTCGCTTCCTCGTGCAATTGCAGCGAGTTGAAACGCACCGCTCCGGCCATGGTCTGGCGGTGGGTGAAGCCGCTGTCGGGCGCCATCAGGGCATCGCCGTGCTTCGCGGGCACTTCGATGAAATAGCCGAGCACGCCGTTATGCTTGATCTTGAGCGCAGCGATGCCGGTGTCGTCGCGATAGCGCGCTTCGAGCGCGGCGATAGCGCGGCGGGCGTTGCCGCTGATGGCGCGTAGCTCGTCGAGCGCGGCATCGTGCCCCTGCGCGATGTAACCGCCCTGATCGCGGGTGGTCGGGGGCGAGGGCACCACCGCGCGCTGCAGGTGATCGACCAGTGCGCCGTGGCCGGCCATCGCCGGGAGCAACAGTTCGAGCAGCTGGGGCCTGTCCGGCTTGGCCGCCAAGTGGTCGCGAATACGCCGTGCTTCGGCGAGGCCGTCGCGCACTTGCCCCATGTCGCGCGGGCTGCCGCGTCCGGCGACGATCCGGCCCAGCGCGCGGGCGAGGTCGGGCACGCTGCGCAGCACATCGCGCAGGTCGGCGCGCAAGAGCGGATCGGCGTGGAAGAAGGTTACCAGCGCCAGGCGGGCCTCAATGACGGGCTTGTCGGTCAGCGGTGCGGAGAGGTCCTCCGCCAGCTGCCGTGCGCCTGCTCCGGTGACGCAGCGATCGACCGCCGCGACCAGGCTTCCCGCGCGCCCGCCCTGCTGGCTGGCGAGGATTTCGAGCGAGCTGCGCGTCGCGGCATCCATTGCCAGCCGCGCCGCACCATTGGCCGCGACCGGCGGCAACAGGAACGGCAGCGTGCCGCGCCCGGCGTGGTCGAGATAGCCGATAAGGCCTCCGGCGGCCGCCAGCATGGCGCGGGAGAAATCGCCGAAGCCTTCCAGTGTGGCAACCTGGTGGATGGCCTTCAGCCGCGACTCGCCTTCGTCGCTGGCGAACTGGCTGCGTGCGCGGGGGATGGCATCGCCGGGGGCGTCGTCCCAGCCTTCGGGGGCCACGACTTCGCTCGCGCCGAGCCGCGCCAGGGCCGCGCCGAGCCCGTCGGGCGGGCATTCCTCCAGCTCCATCCGCCCGGTCGAGATGTCGCAGTGCGCGATGCCGATCGTGCCGCGCACCTCGCACACCGCCGCCAGCACATTGGCGCGGCGCGGTTCGAGCAGCGCATCCTCGGTCAGCGTGCCGGCCGTGACGAAGCGTACGATGTCGCGCTTGACCAGCGCCTTGGACGAGGGCGTGCCTTCGCGCTTCGCCCGCACCTTGGCTTGGTCGGGCGTCTCGACCTGCTCGGCGATAGCGACCCGGCATCCGGCCTTGATCAGCCTGGCGAGGTATCCTTCCGCCGAATGCACCGGCACGCCGCACATCGGGATCGGCTCGCCGCCGTGCTCTCCTCGGCTGGTCAGCGCAATGTCGAGGATCGCTGCGGCTTCCCGCGCATCGTCGAAGAACAGTTCGAAGAAATCGCCCATGCGGTAGAACAGCAGGCACCCGTCCGCCTCCGCCTTGAGGCCGAGGTACTGTTCCATCATGGGGGAGGGCTTGCCCGACATGACCGATGCCGTAGCGGTGGCGCAGCCGATTCGGGAAGCGACGGGCACGGGCTTTCCCCCTATCGCTAGGCGGTACTCTTTTGTATCGGGCCCGCAGAAGATGACAGGAGCCAGCCTTGGCCGACGACAAGCAGACGGGTTTCACGGAGCGCGAGGCGCTGTTCTATCACGAGACGATCCGTCCGGGTAAGATCGAGATCATTGCCAGCAAGCCGATGGCGACCCAGCGCGACCTCAGCCTCGCCTATTCGCCGGGCGTCGCCGCGCCGGTGGAGGCCATCGCCCGCGATCCCTCGCTCGCAGCGAAATATACCGCGCGCTCCAACCTCGTTGCCGTCATCTCCAACGGCACGGCCATTCTCGGCCTCGGCAATCTGGGCGCGCTGGCGTCGAAGCCGGTAATGGAAGGCAAGGCGGTGCTGTTCAAGCGCTTTGCCGACGTCGACTCGATCGACCTTGAACTCGATACCGAGGATCCGGAGGCCTTCATCAATGCGGTGGCGCTGATGGAGCCGAGCTTCGGCGGCATCAATCTCGAAGACATCGCCGCGCCAGAATGCTTCATCATCGAGCAGGCCCTGCGCGAGCGGATGAACATCCCTGTGATGCATGACGACCAGCACGGCACCGCGATCATCGCCGCCGCCGGCCTCATCAACGCCTGCCACCTGACCGGCCGCAGCCTCAAGGACTGCCGCATGGTGGTTAACGGGGCCGGGGCTTCGGCGCTCGCCTGCACCGCGCTGATCAAGGCGCTCGGCGTGCCGCACGAGAACGTCATCGTCTGCGACCGCTCCGGCCCGATCTATCCCGGCCGCGACGGGGTCGACCAGTGGAAGAGCGCTCATGCCGTGCCAACCGAAGCGCGAAGCCTCGAGGAAGCGCTGGTGGGCGCGGATATTTTCCTCGGCCTGTCCGCCGCAGGCGCGCTCAAGCCCGAATGGGTGCGCAAGATGGCCGACAGCCCGATCATCTTCGCCATGGCCAATCCGACGCCCGAAATCATGCCCGACGAGGCCAAGGCGGTGCGGCCCGATGCCATCATCGCCACCGGGCGCAGCGACTTTCCCAACCAGGTCAACAACGTCCTCGGCTTCCCCTTCATCTTCCGCGGCGCGCTCGACGTGCAGGCGACCGCGATCAACGAGGAGATGAAGATCGCCGCCGCCAAGGCGATCGCCGATCTCGCCCGCGAACGCGTGCCCGACGAGGTCGCCGCCGCCTATGGCATCAACCAGAAGTTCGGCACCGACTACATCATCCCCGCCCCGTTCGATCCGCGGCTGATCGAGGTGGTGTCTTCCGCCGTCGCCAAGGCGGCGATGGACAGCGGCGTGGCCAAGGCGCCGATCGCCGATT
The DNA here is from genome assembly GCF_045291475.1 of Parerythrobacter aurantius. NCBI lineage: Bacteria > Pseudomonadati > Pseudomonadota > Alphaproteobacteria > Sphingomonadales > Erythrobacteraceae > Parerythrobacter > Parerythrobacter aurantius. The sequence continues at coordinate 1,017,131 of NZ_CP147985.1, read as the reverse complement.
TCCAGGAATACCGCCAGTCGCTGAAAGCGCGGCTCAACCCGACCACCGCCGCGCTGACCAATGTCTACGAGGTCTGCAAGGCCAATCCCAAGCGGATGGTCTTTGCCGAAGCCGAGGAAGACGTCGTGCTGCGCGCCGCGATCCAGTACCGCGATTTCGGCTATGGTCAGCCCATCCTCGTCGGGCGGACCAAGCAGGTCGTCGACCGGTTGCACATGCTGGGCGTGCCCGACCCCGGCAGCTTCGAGATCCAGAATTCGGCCGATTCCGCGCATGTCCCCGAAATGGTCGAATTCCTCTACAAGCGTCTGCAGCGCAAGGGATATACCGAGCGCGACGTGCGCCGCATGGTCAACCAGGAACGCAACGTCTTCGCCGCGCTGCTGGTGGCTTTGGGCCATGGCGATGCGATGATTTCGGGCCTCACCCGCACCTTCGCCCAGACCGCGCGCGAGGTGAACCGGGTGCTCGATCCCAAGCCCGGCGCGGTGCCCTTCGGCATCCACATGATGGTGGGCAAGAACCACACCACCTTCCTCGCCGACACCACGATCAACGAACGGCCGAGTTCCGAACTGCTGGCGCATATCGCCAAGGAAACCGCCGCCGTCGCCCGCCGCATGGGCCACGAGCCGCGCGTGGCCTTCCTCAGCTATTCGACCTTCGGCAATCCGTCGGGCCAGTGGCTCGGCAACATCCGCGATGCGGTCGCCATCCTCGATGCCGATCCCAGCGTGAACTTCGAATATGAGGGCGAGATGGCCCCCGACGCCGCGCTCAACCCCAAGGTGATGAAGCTTTATCCCTTCAGCCGCCTCTCGGGCCCGGCCAATGTGCTGGTCATGCCGGGGCTGCAATCGGCCAACCTCTCGGCCAAGCTGCTGCGCGAACTGGCAGGCAATGCCACCATCGGGCCGATGCTGATCGGCATGGAAAAGCCGGTCCAGATCGCGCCGATGACGTCGATCGCGCCCGATATTCTGACGCTGGCGGTGCTGGCGGCGGCGGGGGTCGTCGGATAGCTCCGAGACTCGCGCAATAGGCTTTTGCAATTTGCCGCAGCTGTGGCACATACCGTCGCGCTAACAGGGTCGAACGGGACGGGAAATCGGTGACTGGCGGAACTTTGCTGCGGCCCTTTGCGGGGCCTCTATTCGCTTTCGCGCTCATCATGGGCGCTCTGGTGTCAGGCACGTCCGCGTCGGCCCAGCACAACAATGGCGAAGGCAGGAAAGCCACCGATGCCATCGCCGCGTCCCGGCCGCCGCAGCCGGTTACCGGCGTACCGGCCTGGGGGATCGAGAGCCCGGACCTGAAGCCCGACAGCACGATCGTGTACGGCGTCCTCGCCAACGGGATGCGCTATGCCATCAAGCCGCATGTGCGCGGCTCGGGCGAGATTTCCATGCGGCTGATGCTCGATGTCGGCGCATTGTCCGAGGCCGACGGCGAAGAAGGCGCCGCCCACTTCGTCGAGCACATGGCCTTCAACGGATCGACCAATATTCCGGAGGGCACGCTCGTCCCGACGCTGGAACGGCTGGGGCTGGCCTTCGGGCCCGACACCAATGCCGAAACCGCGATGGAATACACCGTCTACAAGCTCGAGCTGCCGAGTGCGCGGGCCGAGGTCGTGGACACATCGCTTCGTATCCTGCGGGATATCGCCGGCGAGCTGACCTTCCCGCTATCCTCGGTCGACCGGGAAAAGGGCATCATGCGATCCGAGGCGCAATTGCGCAACACGCCGCCCGCCCGCCGCAGCACCGAATTCTTCCGCAGCGCTTTCGCCAATCCCCGCATCGGCGAGCGGACGGGCGCGACACCGGCACAACTGTCGGCGCTCGATGCGGGCAAACTGCGCGCATTCTACGACGCCTATTACCGACCCGAACGGGCGACGCTGGTAGTGGTCGGGGACATGAATCCCACTCGGATGGAGGAAAAAATCGCTGCGCTGTTCGGCGACTGGCAGGGCAAGGGGGCGGCACGTGCGACCTACGACGCCAGCGTGCCGGCCCGTACATCGCTGGCCACCGGCACCTTTTTCGATCCCACCGTACCCGAGATCGTCGAGATGCAGCGGGTCATCCCCTATGCTCCGCCCGCCAACACCGTCGCCGGTTTCAGGGACGAACTGCTTGACTATGTCGTTGCGACTTCGCTCAGCAACCGCATCAACGTCTATGCCAAGCAAGAGAACACGTTCTCCCTCGGTGGCAGCGCGGCCAGCTGGGACTACTTCAAGGCGGCGCGGACCTATGGCTTCGTGTTACTCGCCAAGGACGGTGAATGGCGCCGCGCCCTGGATCTGGGCGAACAGGAATGGCGCCGGCTGTACGAGCACGGGATAACCGAAAGCGAACTGGCCGAGGCCAAGCGCATCCTTGCGACCGAGTACGCTGCGCTGGCCAAGCAGGCCCCCTCCATGAACATCGGCGATTTGGCGCAGGAGATCGCACTCAGTTCCCTCAACGGGTCGGTCTACCTCTCGCCCGCCCGCAAGCTCGAACTGTACAAGTCGCTCGAGCCCGGCCTGACCGTCGATGCCCTCGCCCGGCGTGTCAGGGAGCGGTGGGAGGCCGCACCGAACTATGTCATGGTGGCGAGCAAGACGCCGCTTGCAAGCCCCTCCACCGCGATCCCCGCGGCGATGGAACAGAGCCGCAAGGTGGCCGTCGCGGCCCCTGCCGAACTGGCCGATGTGGCCTTCGCCTACACCGACTTCGGCAAGCCGGGCAAAGTGGTGTCGGACAAGTTCATTGCCGACCTCGGCATTCGCGCCATCACTTTCGACAATGGCTTCATGCTCAACCTGATGCGCACCCGCTACGAGCCGGGGACAGTTTCGTACCGGCTGGAGCTGGGCGGCGGTTCCTCTGCCTTCACGCAGGGCCTGCCGGGGCTTGCGCTGATGACACAGGTGGTCTCGCCCATCGACGGGCTGGGCGCGCACGATATCGACGAATTGCGCCGGATCATGGCGGGGCAGAAGCTGGGCTACGGCTTCATCGTCGAGCAGGACGCGGTCGTGCTGGAAGGCAATACCACGCGCGACAATGCCGATTTCCAGCTCGGCCTGCTCGCTGCCGAAGTGTCCGACAAGGCGTTCGGCCCGCAGACCGAGCGGCAGTGGGACGGTTACGCGCCGGTCATCGCCACCGATATCGCGGCCAGTCCGATGGACCTCTATTTCAATGCCCTCGACTCCCTGCTGACCGATGGCGACACCCGTCTGGGCTTTACCGATCCCGCCGTGTTGACCCAGCGGACCGTGGCGGAACTCAAATCCGCGCTGGGCGCACAACTGGGGGGCGGCCAGATGGAACTCGCTCTGGTCGGCGATTTCGACGAAGAGGCGATGATTGCCGCCGCGGCGCGGACGCTCGGCGCCATGGATCGCACTGCCACCCGGGCAAACGTGGCACCCATGGCATTCTCTGCCGACCGTCGCGCGCGGACCTTGTACCACCGCGGCGCGCCGGACCAGGGCGTCGTCTCGCTTTCGTGGCCGACGGGGGATGCGTCCGACCTGCGGACGTCGCTCGCGCTCGAGCTGCTGGCCAAGCTGATGGAATTGCGCTCGGTAGAGAAACTGCGCGAGGAACTCGGGGCGACCTACTCGCCCTTCGCCTTCGCTGCGGATTCGCTGGCATTCAAGGGCTATGGCCACCTGACAGTGCTGGCCTCTGCCGAACCGAAGAACATGGTGCCTCTCGCGGCTGCCATGCGCGAACTGGCGCAGGAGTTCGTCGACGAGGCCCCGACCGCCGATGCGATGCTGCGGGCGCGGCTGCCTATCCTAGAAGGGTACGAGCGGCAGGAAGGGACCAACATGGGCTGGACCTTCATCGTCTCGGATACGCAGAGCAATCCGGACATTCTCGATCGCCGCCGTACCCGCGCCGCCCTGCTGCGTGCCATCACTCCGCAGGACATCCAGAAGGCCGCGCGCGGCTATTTCGGCGAGAGCCCGATCGAGATCCGGGTCGTCCCGCAAGATGGTGCGGGCTCCACGGCGCCGGCGCGCTGATCGCGGCAAAGGGGATTCGCGTTGTCCGGAATTCACGACCGGGCAAGGAAGGCCGGGCCAACGCGCCGATATGCAACCGGAGGCAACAGCACCTGTCGACACGAAGCCGCACCCCATGCGCTGGGCGAAGAGGCTGGCACTCGGCTGCGCCGCCGCGCTCGTGCTGGCGGGGGTCCTGCTGCTCGATCTCTCGCCCCATACCGCCGAGCTGCCGCGCCCGGCCGCGGCGGACGTCGCCGCAACCCGCACAGCCTATGACGAGTTGCGCCGAAGCAGGGGTGCGGGGACCGAGCTGGACAATCGCGCCCTGCGGGGTCTTGCCCGGCTGGTGGCGGACGGGTGGGGGATCGACCGAATCGGCGTACAGGTTGCAGGCGGGGTGCTCGAAGCGCGCGCCAGCATTCCCGTTGCCCCGGCACTCTGGGTCAATCTGGCCGGTCGCACGCGCGGCGGCGCGGATGGATTTCCCGCCATCGAATGCGAAATCGGCCGCCTGACAATGCCGCCTGCGGCCTGTCGCTGGGCCGTCGAGCGGGCGCGGGGCCTTGTCCATCGCGGTAAGGGCGAGCCGCCACCCCTGGGTTCGCTTGTCCGACGCCTCGACGTGCGAGCGAACTCGATCGTGCTGGCGATTGGCAGCGGGTCGGACAGCGAACTGCTCCGGCGGCTTATCTCCCGCCAGCACCATCCGGTCGATCGACTCGCCGTGCGGCAAGCCTATTGTGCGCTGGTCCTGCGCGAGCGCGCCACGCCCGCGACGCGCCTCGAGGACGTTGCACGTCGCGCTTTCTCCGGCCCCAGGCCATGGAATGCCGGTCGCGCGCGGGCGACTTTCGTGGCACTCGCCGTGCTGACGGCGGGCGAACGGGCGGAACGCCTGTTGCTGGCAGACCCCGGCTTCCCCGGCAGCGCCTGCCGCAGGCTCAAGCCATCCCTGGCCTTGCATGGCAGAGCGGATCTCGCCCAGCACTGGGCGCTCTCTGCCGGCCTGACCGCCGCCTATGGCAGCCGCGCCGCCGGGAACATGGGGGAGTGGAAGGAATTGGACGACAGCCTGCCGGCCGGTTCGGGCTTCTCCTTCGTCGACCTTGCCGCCGACAGGGCGGGTGTATCCTTCGCCCGCCGTGCTACCGAAGGAGGCGAGGCAGCTGCCGTCGCGGCGGAGCTGAGCGAGGCCGACGCCGCAACGCTGCTGCCCCGCGACCTGCTCCGGGCACCGGAGGGTCTATCCGAAGAGGGCTTCACGGACCGGTTCGGCGCGCTCGACGCCAAGGCCTATCGCCGGCACGTCGCCGCGATCGACCGGCGGCTGGCGCAGCCTTCGCGCTAACTTCCCGGCGCAGTTCCGCCACCGGCTGACGCTGGCGTCATCATCGGCACGCGACCGGTTCATCAGGCGGCAAGCGATGCTGACCGAAGGCCCCTCGCCTGCGCAACCCCCTGCGCATGAAAGGACTTGAAATGAACAGGATTACCATCGCCATCGCCCTTGGCATGCTCGCGACCCCGGCGCTGGCCCAGGCGCAGAATGCCGCCCCCGGCGGTTTCTACGTCGGCGGCGTTGCCGGCTATGAAGGGCTCAACGTGGAATCGGGCGACGGCAGCGTGTCTGCCGAAGCCGATTCCGCCGTCTACGGCATCTCGGGCGGCTACGACCTGTCCCTCGGCAGCGCCTTTGTCGGCGTCGAAGGCGAGCTGTCGACCAGCGGCGGCTCCACCGAGTTCCCGTCGAGCTTCACCGGCGCGCGCGACGGGCTGGAGGCCAACGGCCAGTACTACATCGGCGCCCGCGCCGGTTTCGCCGTCACCCCGGGCATCGCGGCCTACGGCAAGATCGGCTACACCGCCCTCGACACCGAAGCCTTTACAAGCGCCGGATCGCTGGGCGAGCTGGAGGACAACGCTGGTGGCCTGCGCTTCGGCGGCGGCCTCCAGGTGCAGCTGCCCGGCCCGCTCGAAGGCCGGATCGAATACCGCCGCTCGCGCTACAACGACGTGCTCGACAGCGACTTCGGCGATGTGACGACCGACCAGGTGGTCGCGGGCATCGGCCTGCGGTTCTGACCTGATATCATTGAAAACGGGTGCGGCGGGCGGTCGATTGACAGCCCGCCGCTCTCGATGCTGGGTATCAACGGCGGTAGCCGCAGTCTCACCGGATCCAGCCATCCTCTCGCATTTCGCGCCGATCCGCCCGTATCAGCCAGGCACCCAGACTGGCAAAGAGCAAGCCCGCCGCCGCGATCAGTCCCAGCATCAATTGCGACTTGGCATCAGAGAATCTCGCGTCCTGCGGTCGTCCCTCGGGATAGCTTAGCGATACTTGCGAGCCGATCGCGTGGGTCAGCCTCGGGGATGTCCTAATTCCTTGCCGTACTCCGATCCATCCGAGCGCTTCGCGCCTGACGCCATCCTCGTCGCGAAAGGCAGCGACCGGTCGACGGGCGGCGCGCATACTTCCGTCGATACTAACCCCGACCACTTCCCCGGACACGGTTACACCCGTCATTCTGTCGATCTGAATACCGACGATCTGCCAGACCGGAAGTATGAGGAACAACCCGCCGCCGAGCGCGAAGATGGCGCCGACCAGGCCTTTGGGACCGATCACACGTCAACCCTTCCGCCGGAAACGGAAGTACCAGACCTCGTGCCCGTAGACCGTGCGGGCCTTGTGTTCGTAACGCGTCTCCGGCCAGCCGCTGGGGCGGTTCTGCCAGTTGTGCGGGCCTTCAACGACCCATTCGAACACATCGGTGTGGCGCCGCATCACCATCAGCGCGTGGCGCAGGTACACCGCATGGTCCGTGCCGAAGCGGAACTCGCCGCCGGGCTTGAGCTTTTCGGCGATCATCCGCACCGGGCCGTCGTTCATCATCCGCCGCTTGGCGTGCTTGTTCTTCGGCCAGGGATCGGGGTGGAGCAGGTAGACCATGGTGAGCGCCCCGTCGGGTATCCGGCGCAGCACCTCCAGCGCATCGCCCATATGCAGCCGGACATTGGCGAGCCGCTGGTCCTCCACATGCGTCAGCGCCTGCGCCACGCCGTTGACGAAGGGCTCGGCGCCGATGAAGCCATGGTTGGGCAAGAGGTCGGCGCGGTAGGCGAGATGCTCGCCCCCGCCGAAGCCGATCTCGAAATGCAGCGGGCAATCCTCGCCGAACAGCGATTGCGCCGTCACCGGCCCTTCCGCGGGCACTGCGATCTGCGGCAGCAGATTGTCGACCAGCGACTGCTGGTGCTTGCGCAGCGGCTTGCCCTGGCTGCGGCCGTACAGCCGGTTCAGCGTGGTCGGGTCGCCTTCCTTGAATGCACTCATGGCGCGGGCGCGTAGCGGGTCAGCCCCAGGCCGTCCAGATGCCGTAGGCGCTGGTTACGACCAGCGCGACGCCGACCATTACCAGCATCAGCTTGGGGCTGAAGTGCTTGGCGGCAATGGCGGCGAAAGGGGCCGCGATGACGCCTCCGATCAGCAGGCCGAGCGTCGCGCCGGCGAGATCGGCCAGCCCCAGGTGATAGATGAATGTCGCCGAGATGCTGACGGTGAGGAAGAACTCCGCCGCATTGACGGTGCCCACGACCTTGCGCGGCTCCGCCCCCTGCACCAAAAGGTTGGACGTCACAACCGGCCCCCACCCGCCGCCGCCCGCTGCATCGAGGAAACCCCCGACCAGCCCGAGCGGCGCGACATGTTTCGCCTCGCGCATCTTGGGCGGATAAAGCAGCCCGCGCACCAGTAGGTAGACGCCCATGCCCGCGAGATAGAGCAGGACATAGGGCTTGATGACCGAACCATCGATGTTCGACAACAGGTAGGCCCCGGTGACGCCGCCGATCACCCCCGGGATGACCAGCCGGGCGAACAGCTTGCCGTCTATGTTGCGATGGTAGAGATGGCTGAGGCCGGAAGTCGCTGTGGTAAAGCACTCGACCACATGCACCCGCTGCGAGGCTTGCGCGGGCGGGATCCCCAGCACACCCACCAGCAGGGTATTGGTGATCACCCCGAAGGCCATGCCCAGCGCGCCGTCCACAAGCTGCGCGGCAAAGCCGATGGCAATGAACGGCACGAGCGCCGCGAGATCGATACCAAGCCACTCCATCTCGCGCGCTTTCCTTGCGGGGACTATGACGCGTATCTACAAGCGGAGGCTCGACCGCGTTATGCAGTTCGCGTTTCACCCTGCAAAGAAAAACGCCCGGAACCAAGGGCTCCGGGCGCATCCCCCATCCAAGGTAAAGCAGTGTTGCGTCAGGCGGCTTCGGCCTGGTCGTCCGGATCGCGCAGCACATAGCCGCGGCCCCAGACGGTTTCGATGTAGTTGTCGCCGCCGCAAGCGAGGCTCAGTTTCTTGCGCAGCTTGCAGATGAAGACGTCGATGATCTTGAGTTCGGGCTCGTCCATCCCGCCGTAGAGATGGTTGAGGAACATTTCCTTGGTCAGCGTGGTGCCCTTGCGCAGGCTGAGCAGCTCGAGCATCGCGTATTCCTTGCCCGTCAGGTGGACGCGGGCACCGTCGACTTCCACGGTCTTGGTGTCGAGGTTGACGGCCAGCTTGCCGGTGCGGATGATCGACTGGCTGTGGCCCTTCGAACGGCGCACCACGGCATGGATGCGGGCGACCAGTTCCTCGCGGTGGAAGGGCTTGGTCACGTAATCGTCAGCCCCGAAGCCGAACGAGCGGATCTTGCTGTCCATCTCGGCGATGCCGGACAGGATCAGGACCGGAGTCTGCACCTTGGAGACGCGCAGCTTCTTGAGCACGTCGTAGCCGTGCATGTCCGGCAGGTTGAGGTCGAGCAGGATGATATCGTAATCATACAGCTTGCCCAGATCGAGGCCTTCCTCGCCCAGGTCGGTCGAATAGACGTTGAAGCCTTCCGTCGTCAGCATCAGCTCGATCGCCTTGGCGGTGGTCGGCTCGTCTTCGATCAGCAGTACACGCATCGGGTTGGTCCCCCTTACCCCTAGTCTCGTGCCCCGGAGGGCGCGGTAACACCCCGTTCGGAAGTGTTGCCCCGGATTAACCACAAAACATCTGAACGGAAAAGGTTAATATCGTGTAAACGTAACGATTCCCGAGGGTTGTCCGACATGGGCGCGCCGGAAAAGGCGGCGATTTAAGTCGGTTAAGGCGCGGCGCAGGGGGCGCGCGACATTGGTTGGCGGCGAAAGCGCGGTCTCCGGCGCGCGGAAGGTCACACTAAGTTCACACCAAAACCCAACAGCGCGAAGTACCGGGGTGCCTCGATTGCGCGTCGTTGGAAGGAAGACGAAGGTGCGAAGCCACGTGCGGGATCGACGATGGAAAGAGCCGCCGCGGTATTAACCCGCAGGCTGGTCTGTAGGACGCCGTATTCGACTGGCGGGCAAAGGCCGCGATCGAGTTCGCCTACAACCCCTTGATCTTCTTCGCCCGGCGCCGTTGCACGCTCGAGCCAATCCCCATCGCCTCGCGGTACTTCGCCACCGTGCGCCGGGCGAGGTCGAAGCCCTCGGCCTTCAGCTTTTCGACCAGCGTATCGTCGCTGAGGATTTTTTTCGGATCCTCGGCGTCAATCAGGGCCTTGATGCGGGCCTTGACCGCTTCGCTGCTCGCGCCTTCGCCGTCGGCACTCGCCACACCCGAGCGGAAGAAGTACTTCAGTTCGAAGGTGCCGCGTTCGCAGGCGATGTACTTGTTGCTGGTGACCCGGCTGACAGTGCTTTCGTGCATGTCGATCTCTTCCGCCACCTCGCGCAGGGTCAGGGGCTTGAGCCCGCTTACGCCTTCGCGGAAGAACGCCGCCTGCTTTTTCACGATTTCCGCCGCGACGCTGAGGATGGTCTTCTGCCGCTGGTCGAGCGCCTTGATCAGCCAATTGGCATCGGCGAGCTTTTCCTTGAGCCAGCCCTTGCTTGCGCGGTCGGCGCAGCCCTGCTTCAGCTCGAGGAAATAGCCGCGATTGACCACCAGCCGCGGCAGAGTCGCCTCGTTGAGCGCGATCTTCCAGTGGCCCTGCTCGTCTCGGGTGAGGAGAATGTCCGGCACCACCGCGCCCGCCTCGCCGCCGCCATAGCGCAGCCCCGGCTTGGGGTCATAGCCGCGCAGCTCGGCCAGCATGTCGGCGAAATCTTCCTCGTCGACGTCGCACATGCGCCGCAGCCGGGCGAATTCGCCGCTGGCGAGCAGGTCGAGATTGTCGAGCATCCGCGCCATGCACGGGTCGTAGCGGTTGGCCTCTTTCGCCTGCAGCGCAAGGCATTCGCCCAGATTGCGCGCGCCGACGCCGGTCGGATCGAGCGACTGGACCAGTTCCAGCGCGTCCTCGACCTCGTAGGGGGCGGCATCGAGCGCGGCGGCGATTTCGCGCAAATCGGTGTCGAGATAGCCCGCCTCGTCGAGCAGGTCGACGATGTGCCGGGCGATGGCTTCCTCCCGCGGGGTAAAGGCGATGGCCCCGACCTGTTCGTGCAGGTGGTCGGCGAGCGAGATCTCGGCGCTGCGGCGGTCCTCGATCGGGGTCAGGTCGTCGGCCCGCGCCGCCGCCCCGCCCGCGCCCCATTCGCCATCCCCTGTGTCGCGGTCGCGGTCGAGCGCATTGGGGTTGATGTCGAGCGACGTGAAATCGGTGTCGAAGCTGTCGGCGCCGGTTTCCTGCGGTTCGGGGACAGTCTCGGCAGGCGTGTCCTCGCGCCGCACCTCGCCCGCTTCGAGCAACGGGTTGGCCTCCAGCGCCTCGCCGATAAAGGTTTCGATCTCGAGGTTCGACAGCGCCAGCAGCTTGATCGCCTGCTGCAGCTGCGGCGTCATCACCAGCGATTGCGACTGCCTGAGATCGAGGCGGGGACCGAGCGCCATTATTCTTGCTCGCTAACGCCCGGACGGTGACAGCCCACTCCCCCTCCCAGCCACCCGATAGGGTATTGGACGATCATCGGTTGGCTGGGAGGGGGAGTGGGCTGGCACCTCGCCCCAGCCGCAAGGCTGGGACAAGACGTCACAGCGTGAAATTCTCGCCCAGGTACAGGCGCTTCACATTCTCGTCCGCAACCAGTTCCTGCGGTGTGCCGGCGAACAGTACCTGCCCGCCATAGATGATGCAGGCGCGGTCGACGATTTCCAGCGTCTCGCGCACGTTGTGGTCGGTGATCAGCACCCCGATGCCGCGGGTCTTCAAATCCTTCACCAAGTCGCGGATGTCGCTGATCGAGAGCGGGTCGATCCCGGCGAATGGCTCGTCGAGCAGCATGATCGAGGGCTTGGCCGCCAGCGCGCGGGCGATCTCGCAACGCCGCCGCTCGCCGCCCGACAGCGCCATCGCCGGGCTGGTCCGCAGCCGCTGGAGCCCGAACTCGTCGAGCAGCCTGTCGAGCTCCTTCTCGCGCGTGGCGGGATCGGGCTCGACCATTTCCAGCACGCAGTTGATGTTCTGCTCCACCGTCATGCCGCGGAAAATGCTGGTTTCCTGCGGCAGGTAGCCGAGGCCGAGGATCGCGCGGCGATACATCGGCAGGTGAGTGACATCCTCCCCGTCCATGACGATGCGTCCGGCATCGGGGCGGACGAGGCCCATGACCGAATAGAAACAGGTCGTCTTGCCCGCGCCGTTCGGGCCGAGCAGGCCGAGCACCTCGCCCTTGCCGACGGTCAGCGAGATGTCGGTCAGCACCGCCCGCTTGTCGTAGCTCTTGGCGATGGAGATGACTTCCAGGCCGCCCTGCGGGATCGGCTGGGAGGCGCTGGAGAGGGCAACGGGTGCTGTATCGAGCATGCTCATGCGCACCATGTAGCACCGCCGCGGCGCGGGAAAACCCCGTTTGCATCGATCTGGCAAGCTTTATGCATGGCGCCTGCTGTCGTCCCCGCCCCATCCCACGACGGCACGATGGCGACAGGGGCCTTGATTACGGCCCCCGTCTTTGAGATAGTCGGCACGGGAAGAGGACTGCGAAGGGGACAGCGCAGATGGCAAGATCGGCACGCGGGCATTCGGGACGGGCGCATTCCGCCGAGGGCCCTGTACAGGCATCTGCACAAGGTGCAGTGCGCGGGCGCGACTGGCGCCGGTCGATGAGCGACAATGTGGCCTATGCCCTGCTGGTCTACACCGGCCTCACGATTTTCGTCACCATCACCGCGATGAAGGCGGGCGGCATCTCGATCCTGCCCTATCTCGCGCTCGTCGTGCTGGTGGCCGGTATCATCCCTGCCTGCCACCGCTTCGAACGCCGCTGGCGCGACATCCCCGACAGCGCCGCTGCGGACGAGTCGCTCGCCCCGGCCTATCGCCGCGATCAGGTTATGCTGTGGCTGCTGGCCATCGGCCTGCCGCTCGGCCTCACCGCATTTTTCAAGCTGGTCTTCGCGGGCGATTCCTGAGCGGGGAACCTCCCGGTTGCCCATTCGCTCTAGGAGCATGAGGGCACCTTTTTTCGTGACATTGCTGTCGGCAATGCTGGCCGTTGCCACCTTCCCCGCTGCGCCGGCCTTTGCCGCGCTCCCCATACCCTCAGAGGCCGAAGCGCCCCAGCCCGCCGCCACCGAACGCGCCATCGCGCAGGACACGGATGGCGCATCCGATATCCGCATCGCCCAGCGCATCCGGGGTATTTTCGGCGAGATCCCTAGCCTTCAGGGCGTCGAGGTCTCGGTGAGCGACGGGGTGGTGACGCTGGAGGGCATGGTCACCGACGAGGGCGCAGCTACCCAGGCGGAAAGCATCGCCGGGAGGATAGATTCCGTGGTGACGGTGCAGAACCGGATCGAGCGCGATACCTCGGTCGAGGGTGGCCTGGATGCGCTCGGCAACCTGTCCGAACGGGTGCAGGGATGGGCCGGCGTGGTGCCGCTCGCCGGGCTGGCCCTGCTGGTCGCGCTCCTCATCGGGGCGCTCGGCTATGTGCTGGCGAGCTTTACCGCCCTGTGGCGGCGCATCACCCCCAACAGCTTCCTTGCCGAACTGGTCGCCAGCGCGATCCGCTTCGTCTTCGTCGTGCTCGGCCTGGTCATCGCGCTCGACATGCTCGGGGCTGGGGCCCTGCTCGGCGCGGTGCTCGGCGGTGCCGGCGTCATCGGCATCGCGCTCGGTTTCGCGATGCGCGACACGATCGAGAACTACGTCGCCTCGCTCATGCTCAGCCTGCGCCAGCCGTTCCGCGCCAACGATCACGTGCTGATCGGCGACAAGGAAGGCCGCGTGATCCGATTGACCAGTCGCGCAACGGTGCTCATGACGCTGGACGGCAACCACCTGCGCATCCCCAATTCGCAGGTATTCAAGGCGGTCATCCTCAACTACACCACCAACCCGCAACGCCGATTCGACTTCGAGCTCGGCATTGACGCCGACGACGATCCGCGCTCGGCGATGAAGCTCGGCATCCAGACCCTCGCCGGCCTGCCTTTCGTGCTGGCCGAACCCGAACCGTCGGCCCGCATCCGGCAAGTGGGCGATTCCAACATCGTGCTGCTGTTCCTCGGCTGGGTCGACCAGCGGGAAAGCGACTGGTTCAAATCGCGCAGCATGGCCATCGCGGCCGTGAAGGAGGCTCTGGAGGACCATGGCTTCGCCATGCCCGAACCGATCTACCGCCTGCGCTTCGACAGCCGTACCGATCCCCTGCCGATCGGCCGTGCCGGGGGAGGGGACGAGAAGCCGGAGCAAACCAGATCACGCGGTTCGATCGCGCCCGAAACCAATGACGTCCGCCCGGAACGCGAGATCGCGGAAATGGTGGACGAGGAACGGCGCGGCGACGGCGGGCAGGCCGACGACCTGCTCGATAACCGGCGCCCGGTCGAATAGGCCCGCCTCTCAGCCCGCCTTGTAACGTTCGATCGCTTCCAGCACCATGCGGCGCGCCTCTTTGGCATCGCCCCACTTGCCCACGCGGACCCACTTTTCAGCTTCCAGATCCTTGTAGTGGGTGAAGAAGTGCTCGATCTGCTGCAGCACGATCGAGGGCAGGTCCTTGCGTTCGCCGACGTCCGAATAATACGGGAACGTCGAATCGACCGGCACGCAGATCAGCTTCTCGTCGCCGCCGTGCTCGTCTTCGAGGTGGAGCACGCCGATCGGCCGGGCGCGCACGACGCAGCCCGGGATGAACGGGCTGCGGCTGATCACCAGCGCATCGATCGGGTCGCCATCGTCCGACAGCGTGTGCGGCACGAAGCCGTAATTGGCGGGATAGCGCATCGGCGTGTGGAGGATGCGGTCGACGAACAGCGCGCCCGATGCCTTGTCGAATTCGTACTTCACCGGTTCGCCGCCGGTGGGCACTTCGATGATGACGTTGAGGCTCTCGGGCGGGTTGTCGCCGACGGGGATCTTGCTGATGTCCATAATGGCGCGGCCCTTAACCGCGATGCTGCATGTGCGAAAGGGGGTTTCGCCAGCCCGATTGCGAAAGCGCCGCCGACCGCCTAGTTGCGCAGCCCATGAGCAAGAACACACCACAAGCGATCAGGGGCACCCAGGACATCTTCGGCGCCGATGCCGAGGCGTTCGCCTTCGTGGTCGAAACCTTCGAGCGCGTGCGCAAGCTCTATCGCTTCCGCCGCGTCGAGATGCCGGTGTTCGAGAAGACCGAGGTGTTCAGCCGCGCGATCGGCGAGACGACCGATGTGGTCAGCAAGGAAATGTACTCCTTCCTCGACCGGGGCGACGAAAGCCTGACCCTGCGGCCGGAATTCACCGCCGGGATCGCCCGCGCCTATCTCACCAACGGCTGGCAGCAGCACGCGCCGCTGAAGGTCGCGACCCACGGGCCGCTGTTCCGCTACGAGCGCCCGCAGAAGGGCCGCTATCGCCAGTTCCACCAGATCGACGCCGAGATTATCGGTGCGGCCGAACCGCAGGCCGATGTCGAGCTGCTGGCGATGGCCGACCAGGTCATCCGCGAGCTGGGTATCAAGGGGGTGACCCTGCACCTCAACACTTTGGGCGACGGCGAGACACGCACGGCATGGCGCGCGGCGCTGATCGACTATTTTGGCGCGGTGAAGGGCGAGCTGAGCGAAGATTCGCAGGAGCGGCTGGAAAAGAACCCCCTGCGCATCCTCGACAGCAAGGATCCGCGCGACCGCAAGTTCGTCGCCGATGCGCCGAAGATCGACGCCTTCCTGTCGGACGAGGCGCGCGGATTCTTCGAGGCCGTCACCAGCGGGCTCGATGCCGCAGGCGTGAAATGGGTCCGCGCCGAAAGCCTTGTGCGCGGGCTTGACTACTACCGCCATACGGCGTTCGAGTTCATCCCCGACGAGGGCAGCGAGGCCGCCGGCAAGCTCGGCAGCCAGAGCACCATCCTCGGCGGCGGCCGCTACGACGGCCTGATGGAAAGCCTCGGCGGCGCACCGACGCCGGCGGTGGGCTGGGCCGCGGGGATCGAGCGACTGGCGATGCTGGTAGGGGAGAAGGGAGAAGATGCTCCGTTCATCGCAGTCATCCCTGACGAAAGGGAGGACTTTCCCCTAGCGAATCAGATAGCTGCTCTTCTTCGTCGGAACGGAATATCGGTTCAAGTAGCCTATGCGGGCAAGCCGAAAAAGCAATTCGAGCTAGCAAACAGGTCTGGTGTCAAAGCTAGGCTTGTAATCCGGCGGCAAACTGGAATTGAAGGCCATCCTGACCGATTGGGCCATCATATTGTCGTAAATGAGCCAGACTCGTTCGACGCAGCGGAATTGTGGATTAAGGATGTGATCCTCAAGATACTCGAACAGACGTTCAGGGTGGTGAGGCATACTAGACCTGAGATTGGATACTGGGTGGATGCGGTCCTTCAGGAGCCGCGCAATTGACCATCCCCGCCGAACGCCTTGACCAGATCGCCCATCGCTTCGCCGAGCTCGAGGCGCGGATGGCGTCGGGGACGCTCGAGGGTGAGGCCTTCGTCCAGGCCAGCCGCGGCTATGCCGAGCTGGAGCCGGTGGCCAAGGCCGCGGCCGGGGTGAAGGCCATGCGCGAGGAGATCGCCGGGCTGGAGGAAATGCTCGCCGACCCCGAGATGAAGGCCATGGCCGAGGAAGAGCTTGCCGCCCTGCGCGAGCAATTGCCCGAGGCCGAGCGCCAGCTTGCCATCGCCATGCTGCCGCGCGACAGCGCCGATGCCAAGCCCGCCATGCTGGAAATCCGCGCCGGCACCGGCGGCGACGAGGCGGCGCTGTTCGCGGCCGATCTCTATCGGATGTACGAACGCTATGCCGCCGAACAGGGCTGGCGCGTCGAGCCGATCAGCATGAACGCCAGCGACATCGGCGGTTTCAAGGAAGTGGTCGCCAACGTCACCGGCACCGGCGTCTTCGCCAAGCTCAAGTTCGAAAGCGGGGTCCACCGCGTCCAGCGGGTGCCCGTCACCGAAAGCGGCGGGCGCATCCACACCAGCGCAGCGACCGTGGCAGTGCTGCCCGAACCCGACGAGGTCGATATCCGGATCGAGGACAGGGATCTCAAGATCGACGTCTATCGCGCCAGCGGCGCGGGCGGACAGCACGTCAACACCACCGACAGCGCCGTGCGCATCACGCACCTGCCGACCGGCACGGTGGTGACCTGCCAGGACGGGCGCAGCCAGCACAAGAACAAGGAAAAGGCGATGCAGGTGCTGCGCGCGAGGCTCTATGAGGCCGAGCGCGAAGCGACCCAGGGCGCCGAGGCCGAAGCGCGCAAGGCCATGGTCGGCAGCGGCGACCGTTCGGAGCGCATCCGCACCTACAACTTTCCGCAAGGCCGCGTGACCGACCATCGCATCGGTCTGACCCTGCACAAGCTCGACGAAATCCTCGCCGGCCCCGGCCTCGCCGAACTGGTCGACACGCTGATCGCCGAGGACGAGGCCAAGCGGCTGGCGGCGATGGAGGGATGAGGGCGGCAAGGTGACCGTCGCTGACGCCCTTCGTGCCGCAGCCGAACGCCTTGTTGCCGGCAGCGATACCGCCCGGCTCGATGCCGAATACCTCATGGCCCATGCGCTCGGCGCGTCGCGCTCGGACATGCTTCTGAAGCATCAGCGCGACGGGGTGCCGGACGGGTTCGAGGCACTGGTCGCGCGCCGCCTCGCGCATGAACCGCTGGCCTATATCACCGGCGAACAGGAATTCTTCGGGCGCAGCTTCCTTGTGACGCCCGATGTATTGATCCCGCGCAGCGACAGCGAGCAGGTGGTGGAGGCGACGCTGGCGGTGATGCCGGATGGCGCCCGCGTGCTCGATTGCGGGACGGGGTCCGGAGCGCTGCTCCTGACCCTGCTGGCCGAACGTCCGCGGTTGCACGGCGTCGGCATCGATGCCTCGCTCGGCGCGCTGGCAGTGGCCGCAGCCAATGCCGCAAGGCTCGGTGTCGGTGATCGCGCACGGATCGTGCATGCCGACTGGCACATACCCGGCTGGGCGGACGGGCTTGGCCGGTTCGACCTCGTCATCGCCAACCCGCCCTATGTCGAGGCCGATGCGCTGCTCGATGCCTCGGTACGCGATTACGAACCGGCGTCGGCGCTGTTTTCCGGAAAGGATGGGCTTGACGACTACCGGGCGCTCATCCCGCAACTGTCGAGTCTTTTGTCGCCGGGCGGTATCGGGGTGCTGGAAATCGGTGCGACTCAGGCGGAGTCTGTCGCGGCCATCGCCGCCGCGGCAGGGGCCGAATCGGAGTTCAAGCGCGATCTCGCCGGGCGGCCGCGGGGGATGATTCTGCGCTTTGGGCTTGGCAAAGCGCGAATCAAGGGCTAACTCTAGGGCAAGGCCTGCGGATTGCTTGGTGCTCTCCCCGGTCTTGATCCAACATTTGCAGATGTGTGCGGGCGCCCTCGCGCTTGCCCCCACGGCAGATGCGGGGCTGCGGCCCGGGGCATATTGCCCGGGCGCCATACGGGACGAAGATACCCCGACAGATGAGGAAGAGTATTCCTTGAACCAGAACCGGAATAACAACCGCCGGCGCGGTCGCGGCAATCGCAACCAGGGCGGCGGAGGCGGCAACGGCGGCGGCAATAACGCCAACCGTATCGACAGCCGCGCGCGCGGCAATGCGCCCCAGCTGCTCGACAAGTACAAGAAGCTGGCGCAGGATGCGCACCACAACGGCGACCGCGTGCAGATGGAATACTATCTGCAGTTCGCCGATCACTATTTCCGCGTCATCGCCGACAACAAGGCCCGCCAGGACGAGCAGCGCGCCAGGCGCGATTCCGAGCGTGGCTATGACCAGGGCGACGACTTCGACGACGAGGATGGCGACGATTCCCGGCGCTCGCGGCGCGATAATCGCGACCAGCGCGACAATCGCAACGCCCGCCGGGGCGAGAACGACGATTCGCGCGACGATCGCTTCGACGAGCAGGACGCCCAAGCCGATGGCGAAGGCGACAGCGGCAGCGACGAGGACGATCGCGAGGCAGCCGAGGCTGCGCGGGCCGAACGCCAGCGCAACCGCCGCGCGCGCAAGCCCAGAAACGAAGGGCGCGGCGAACCCCGCGGCGATGCACCGAGCGAAGAGGGCGTCCGTGCGGTCGAGGGCGAGATCGATGCCTCGGTCCTTCCTCCGTCCTTCGCGACGGGCAGCGACGATGGCGAGGGTGCGGCCAAGCCGCGCCGCCGCCGCCGTGCCGCTGCCGACGATGGCGACAGCGAGGCTCTGAGCGCAGTCGGCTGAACGGCGAAGACTTTCGCTTCGGGATAGGAAGTGATGTCGGCGCTCGACCGTCTGCTCGACCGGTATCCGCGGCTCGCCAGCCTGTTGCTAGGCGCGGCCGCGGCAACCGGATTTCCTCCGTTCAAGCTCTGGCCGCTGGCCTTGCTGGCGATAGGCGTAGCGGTTTTCCACCTGACGCGGACCGATCGCTGGCGCACGGCCCTGCTGCGCGGATGGCTGTTCGGGGTGGCCCATTTCTCGGTCACCAATGCGTGGATCGCGACGGCCTTCACCCACCAGAGCGAGATGCCGGCCGCCCTCGGCTGGCTGGCGGTGCCGCTGCTTTCGCTTTACCTTGCGGTCTATCCCGCGCTGGCCGCGGGGGCGACGCGGCTGTTGGTGCGCGAACAGGACCGGACCCTCGCCACCGTGCTCGCCTTTGCGGGGCTCTGGATCGTCAGCGAATGGCTGCGCTCGTGGGTCTTCACCGGCTATGCCTGGGGACCGTTCAGCCTCGCCATGCTGGGGACGGACAAGGTGCCGGGCCTCGCCATGCTGCTGCCATGGACCGGCACCTATGCGCTGTCAGGTATCGGTATTTTCCTGTCGGGCCTGCTGGTCTGGTGGCTCAAAGGCAGGCGCTGGATTCCCGCGCTGGCATTGGCCGTCGCAATCTCCGCCGGAATGTTGTTGCCTGCCTTCGGCCCGCGCGAAGAGGGCACGCAGGCCTACCTGGTCGCGCAGCCCGATTTCAGCCAGGACGATATCAATGACCCCCGCCTCTATGAACGCGCCTTCGTCAGGATCGTAGGGCTGAGCGAACGTGCCCCGGGCGATAGCGGCAAGCGCATCGTCTTCTGGCCCGAATCCGGCCTGCCCGACTATCTGCGGGATGGCTATCCGAGGCGCTACTATCGGGCCACCACCGCCGGCGGAGACCCAGCCTACGCACGGCACCGCATCGCCACGCTGATGGGTGCCGATACCGTGCTGCTGACCGGTGCCATCGACCTCGAGATCCGTGGCGGGCGGGCGGTGGCCGCCTACAACGTCGTCACCGCGCTCGACCAGCGCGGGCGGATCGTGGGGTCCTACCGCAAGGCGCACCTGGTACCCTACGGCGAATACCTGCCGATGAAGGTGCTGCTCGAACCGCTCGGCCTCAGCAGGCTGGTGGCCGGGACGATCGAATTCTGGGAAGGGCCCGGTCCGCGGACGATCGCGCTCGGACCCTATGGCCGGGCCGGCATCCAGATCTGCTATGAAATCGTTTTTTCCGGGCAGGTGGTCGATCGCAGCGACCGGCCCCAATTCCTCTTCAATCCGTCGAACGATGGCTGGTTCGGCACCTATGGCCCGCCCCAGCATTTCGCGCAGGCCCGGATGCGCGCGATCGAGGAAGGCCTGCCCGTGGTGCGTGCCACCACCACCGGCATCAGCGGTGTGATCGATGCCGATGGCGTGGTCCGCCAGTCGCTCGGCATGGGGGTCAAGGGTGCGCTGACGGGGCGTATCCCGCCCCCGCACGAACCCACGGTGTTCGCCCGCTTGGGCAATGCCCTCGCGCTGGGCTGGGCACTGCTGCTTGTCGCGCTGTCACTGGTTGCCATGCGCTGGCGGCGCGGCTAGAGGCCATATCAAGACATAAAGCTTTCTTTATATCCCCTTTGACGATCATCCCTCGAGAGGCCCCATGCGCAGCGAATTTCTCTTCACTTCGGAAAGCGTTTCCGAAGGTCATCCGGACAAGGTTTCGGACCAGATCTCGGATGCGATCGTCGACCTGTTCCTGTCGAAGGATGCCGAAGCCCGCGTTGCCTGCGAAACGCTGACTACCACGCAGCGAGTCGTGCTGGCCGGGGAAATTCGCTGCAAGGGCGTGTACGAGAACGGCGAATGGGCTCCGGGCGCGCTCGAGGAAATCGAACGCACGGTGCGCGGCGTGGTCAAGGATATCGGTTACGAGCAGGACGGTTTCCACTGGGAAACGCTGACGTTCGAAAACCACCTGCACGGCCAGAGCGCGCATATCGCCCAGGGTGTCGATGCCGGCGGCGAAGGCTCGAACAAGGACGAAGGCGCAGGCGACCAGGGCATCATGTTCGGATATGCCAGCGACGAGACGCCCGACCTGATGCCGGCAACGCTGGACTACAGCCACAAGATCCTCCAGCGCATGGCGCAGGACCGTAAGAGCGGTGCTGCACCGTTCCTCGAACCCGATGCGAAGAGCCAGGTCACGCTGCGTTACGAGAACGAGAAGCCGGTCGAAGCGACCGCCATCGTAGTCTCGACCCAGCACGCACCGGGCTATCACTTCCACAATGGCGAAGGCGATGCGGCGAAATACGGCGAGCTCGAATCCTATGTGAAGGGCGTGATTGCCGACGTTCTGCCGGCGACATTGCTGACCGCGAACACGGTCTATCACATCAACCCGACCGGCTGCTTCGAGATCGGCGGGCCGGACGGTGACGCAGGCCTGACCGGCCGCAAGATCATCGTCGACACCTACGGCGGCGCATCGCCCCACGGAGGCGGCGCGTTCAGCGGCAAGGACCCGACCAAGGTCGACCGATCGGCCGCCTACATCACGCGCTACCTCGCCAAGAATGTGGTCGCAGCCGGGCTCGCCCGCCGCTGCACGATCCAGATCGCCTATGCCATCGGCGTCAGCGAGCCGCTGTCGCTCTATGTCGACCTCCACGGTACCGGCAACGGCGTCACCGAGGCGCAGCTCGAAAAGATCCTGCCGCAGCTCGTTCGCCTGACCCCGCGCGGCATCCGCACCCACCTCGGCCTCAACAAGCCGATCTATCGCATCTCGGCCGCTTACGGCCATTTCGGTCGCAAGGCCGAGGGCGAGACCTTCCCGTGGGAACGGACCGACCTCGTTGAAAGCCTCAAGGCCGCACTGGCCTGAGCCTAGTCCGGCTGGTGCTGGCCCAGCGTCGGTGACGGCGCGTCCAGCACCAGCTCCGCGTCCGAAAACCGGAACGGGCTGCGCACCCCCGGCATGCCACCGGGTTCGATCTTCATGCCCCGCGCAACCACCTGCGGGTCGGCGAAGACCTCGTCGAGCTGCTGGATCGGGCCGGCGGGCACTCCTGCCTCGGCGCAGGCGCCGAGCAGATCCTCGCGCGGCCATTTCTGCGTCTCGGCGGCAATCAGTTTGTCGATCTTGGCGCGGTGGGTCACCCGGCCTTCGTTGTCGGCAAAGCGCGCATCGTCGAGCAAATCGTGCCGCCCGAGTACTACCAGCAGCTTGCGGAACAGGGCATCGTTGGCAGGCGCAAGCACCACCGGGCCGTCCGCAGTCGGGAAAACGCCATAGGCGCTGACCTGGGCATGGGCATTGCCCATTCGCGGCGGATTGGTGCCGCTGGCGAAAAGGTTCATCGCCTGGTTGGCGAGCAATCCGACCGAGCAATCGAGCAGGCTCATGTCGATCCACTGCCCCTTCTCGGTCCGATGCCGCATCAGCAGCGCGGCCTGCACGGCGTTGGCGGCCCATAGTCCGGTGGAGAGGTCGCTGATCGATACGCCCATCTTCATGGGATCGCCGTCCGGCTCGCCGGTGAGCGCCATAAAGCCGCTCATGGCCTGGATGACGAAATCGTACCCCGGCTCGTTGCGGCGCGGGCCGTCCTGCCCGAAGCCGGTGACCGAGCAATAGACCACCGCCGGGTTGGCGGCGGCGATGCTGGCGTAGTCGAGCGCGAACTTTGCCAGCGCGCCGGGCTTGAAGTTCTCCAGCACGACATCGGCGCTGTCGGCCAGCGACCGGACCAGCGCCAGGTCGTCCGCGGCCCTGAAGTCCGCTACGATGCCGCGCTTGCCGCGGTTGCAGGCGTGGTAATAGGCCGAGGTCCGTTCGCCGTCGTGCTCCACCCAGGGCGGTCCCCAGATCCGGGTATTGTCGCCCTCCGGCGCCTCGACCTTGATCACGTCCGCACCCAGATCGGCCAGCATCTGCCCGACCCACGGCCCCGCCAGCACCCGCGCCAATTCGAGCACCTTGAGGCCCGCCAACGGGGAATTCGCGTTGCGGGGCGCGTCGAGCCACATGACGGATCAGGCCCTTGCGGTAGAGGCGGGCTTCAGGCGCGCCCAAGCCAGCCATGTTCCGATGGCATAGGCGAGACCGTAGACCAGCACGATGGCCGAGGACCAGATATCGAATCCTGAGCGCGGATAGGGCGCCGCAGCCAGCGCCGGGAACAGCACCGCGCCGCGCGCGAGGTAGATCGCCGCAATGACGACCAGCGCGGTCCTCAGCAATGGCAATCGCCGGATCAACCCTGCGCCCGCAAAGGCGTAGGCCGCCCAGACGGCAAGGAGGGCTGCAATGGCCACGGTCATCCAGACCAGCCCCATCGCGCCACCTTCATAGGCGACGATCAAGGGCTCCGGCGCGCCGAAGAACCGGAACCACGCCGGCCCGAACAGGATGCAGGCGAGGTGCGCGAGCGCTGCGACGAGGCTGAGGACGCCGCCGGCTACCAGCCAGCCACTGCCGCGGTTCAAAGCGCCACCTCGTAGCGGGCGGTGGTGCTGGCAGCGATTTCCTCAGCCGTTACGCCGGGCGCAAGCTCGATCAGCCGGAACGGGCTGGCGTGATTGACCCGGTGGAACACGCATTTGTCGGTGATGATCATGTCGACCACGTTCCTGCCAGTCAGCGGCAGGGTGCAGGCGGGGATGAACTTGGGGCTGCCGTCCTTGGCGTTATGTTCCATCACCACGATGATCTTCCTGACCCCGGCGACAAGGTCCATCGCCCCGCCCATGCCCTTGATCATCTTGCCCGGGATCATCCAGTTGGCGATGTCGCCGTTCTCGGCCACTTCCATCGCGCCCAGCACTGTCAGGTCGATGTGCCCGCCGCGGATCATGGCGAAGCTCGCCGCACTGTCGAAATAGGCGCTGTGCGGCAGCTCGCTGATGGTCTGCTTGCCGGCGTTGATGAGGTCGGCATCGACCTCGTCGTCATAGGGGAACGGGCCGATGCCGAGCATGCCGTTCTCGCTTTGCAGGGTCACCTGCATCCCCGCCGGGATATGGTTCGCCACCAGCGTCGGGATGCCGATGCCGAGGTTGACGTAATAGCCATCCTGCAATTCCTGTGCGGCGCGGGCGGCCATTTCGTCGCGGGTCCAGCTCATGGAAGGGGTCCTTCATCGTTATCGGGGGTTGCCGCTGGATTGCGGCTGACGGCACTCGACACCGGGGCGAGAAACCAGCCCCGGCCCAGCAATGCGTCGAGCGGCAGTGCCGCGTCGGGGTTCCTGAGGTAGTCGAACAATTCGTCGAAATCGGCGCGTTCGTCGCCGAGCATGGCGACGAGGCAGTGTTCCCCAGATGCCTCCGCCCGCCTCGTTTGCTTGCGATCCTCGGCATACCGCATCAGCAACAGGCGATCCCCGCCTGCCGGGTCGAGGCCGTTTTCGCGCAGCCAGCGGCGCACGTCGCCTGCCCGGTCCGCTGTCAGCGCCGTGCTCCAGACGATGTCCACCCCGGCACTGCGGAGGCGGGCCAGCGCATCGGCCAGTCCCGGACGCGACACGGGCAACGCCGGGTCGAAATCCCCCTGCTGCGGATCAAGGTCGATAAGGACCGCGCTGGCGGCGAAGCGGCATGGTGCGGTGCGCGGGACGAGCGATCCCGGTGCGGCTAGCAACGCCGAGGGGCGGACGGGATCGGCGAGCGGGTCGCGGCCCGCAATCCCGAGCGCGTAGTCGGCAAATGCGCGGTAAGTCGTATCGATACCGGCGGGGGCCTGGGGCGAAGGGGCCGGCAGTTCGGTTACCCCGGGGAGCAGGATCGCCCGCGTTCCGGTCTCGGGCAATGCATCGACCGGTACCGGGGACGGCACTGGCACCGCATCGGATGAATTCCGTTGCGCTGCCTCCGGCGCTGCCACGTCCACCCTTTGGAGGTCTATGCTCTGATCCCTTGCCTCCGTGTTGCCGCCAGCCTTGCCTGTCGCCATCAGCGCACCGGCCGCGACCGGGATCACAGCGGCAGCGCAACCCTGCAGGGCAGCGGCAGCGGCAAGCAGGAGGACGGCGGCCGGCTTCATCGCGGGGTCAGGCGGCTTCGCGCTCGCGCACAGTGCGGAATTCGATCTTCTTGTCGTAGGGCGCGCCGACGATCATGCGCTGGACATAGACACCCGGCAGGTGGATGGCGTCGGGATCGAGGCTGCCTGCGGGCACCACTTCCTCCACCTCCACCACGCAGACCTTGCCGCAGGTGGCGGCCGGCACGTTGAAATTGCGCGCGGTCTTGCGGAACACGACATTGCCGGTCTCGTCGGCCTTCCACGCCTTGACGATGGCGAGGTCGGCAAAGATGCCGCGTTCGAGGATGTATTCCTCCTTGCCGTTGGGCCCGTCGAATTCCTTCACTTCCTTGCCTTCGGCCACCTGCGTGCCGACGCCGGTCTTGGTGTAGAACCCGGGGATGCCCGCGCCGCCCGCGCGCATGCGCTCGGCCAGCGTACCCTGCGGGCAGAATTCGACCTCGAGCTCGCCGGAGAGGAACTGGCGTTCGAACTCCTTGTTCTCGCCCACATAGCTGCTGATCATCTTCTTCACCTGGCGGGTGCGCAGCAGCATGCCGATGCCTTCGCCGTCGATGCCCGCATTGTTGCTGGCGAAGGTCAGCCCAGTCACCCCGCTGTCGCGGATGGCGACGAGCAGGCGTTCGGGAATACCGCACAGGCCGAAACCGCCGCTGGCGATCAGCATGTCGTCGCGCAAGAGGCCTTCGAGGGCGGCGGCGGCATCGGGATAGAGCTTTTGCATGGAAACCTCGTCGAGCGGTGGCCGGAAATGCCCGCTGGCAGGGCCGGGGCTGGTCGCGCGCGCCATAGCCAAAGGCAGGGGGGCTGTCATCCGTCCATCGGCATGGCTGGCAGCTTGGTCGACCCTTGCTTGCGCCGTTTGCATCGCAGGGTGAAGCGGCGCATCTTCGGACGGTTCCGGGAAGAGAGGGGATAACACCATGACGAACAGGATCACCAAGCAGGCGCGATGCGCCGGATTGACAGCAGCGCTCGCGCTGACGCTGGCGCTACCCGTCTCCGTGTCCGCGCAGACGGCGCAGGCGGTCGTCGCAGCAAAGGACCGGACTGAAGCGGACCGCGTGCAGGACGAAGGGCGGCACCCGGCCGAGGTGCTCGCTTTTTCCGGCATCAAGCGGGGCGATGTGGTGGCCGATTTCATGGCGGGCGGCGGCTATTACTCCGCCTTGCTGGCCGACCTCGTTGGGCCGCAGGGCATGGTCTATGCCGTCAATCCGTTGAGCTTTCACCGGGCCGACGCCTGGGATGCGAGGCTCAGGGCCGACGGCAATATCCGCACCCTCGTCACCGATGCCCGGGCCATGCAACTGGCGCCGGGCAGCGTCGACAGCATTTTCGCGCACCTCGTCTTCCATGACCTCTATTTCGAATCGGAACGTTTCAAGTTTTCGCGCCTCGATGTGGATTTCATGCTCGCCAACTGGTTCGCCGCGGTGAAGCCGGGCGGCACCGTGATAATCGTCGATCATGTCGGTCCCCCCGGCGACACGCGGCAGATCGTCAACGATGTCCATCGCATCGACCCCGCAACGGTCATCCGCGACATGACCAGGGCGGGATTCAGGCTGGTCGGCCAGTCCGATGTGCTGCGGCGCAGCAACGACGACCTGTCGAAGTCGGTTTTCGACGAGCAGTTGCGCGGTAAGACCGACCGATTCATCATGAAATTTCAGAAGCCTATGTAGAGTCGTAATGGCTTTCTTGCGTTTCATGCAACACTAACGGTGCATTTCGCACTTGCACAAAAACGCCAATGACAGCATATCGGCGGTGCCTTTCAGGCATCCTCTCCCAAACTTTCCAGCCCGGTTGGTTCGTCCAGCCGGGCTTTTTTCTTTGGCTCGACAGGCCGCTGGGGGCGGCTTGCGGAAACCCTTTGCATCGCGCTGCATTTGCATAGTGCGCCGGCGCTACCTAGCTTGGCGGGACAGCCCGACATGGGCGAGCAGCGACGGGAATTCGACACTATGGCCGATGCGCAGGACGCAGTGACAGAACGGCAGGTGCGCCTGCAGGTGGCCGCAGCCCGGCAGGAAGAAAGCGGGCAGGGCATCGCGCGCCTGCCGCGGACGGCGTTCAAGGCGCTGGGCATTACCGAAGGGGATGTCGTCGCCATCGAAGGCAAGCGGGCGACGGCCGCCATCGCCATGGCTTCCTATGCCGAAGACCAGGGCCTGGAAGTCATCCGGCTCGACGGCCTGCAGCGCGGCAATGCGGAAACCGCCGGCGGCGAGCATGTGACCGTTCGCGCCGCCGAATCGCGTCCGGCAACACGGGTCGTCTTCGCCCCCGCCAGCCGCGAGATGCGCCTGCAGGGCCCGACGCAGGCGCTCAAGCGCAATTTCTTCCGCAAGCCGATCGTCGCGGGCGATTTCGTCGCCACCACCGGCCAGCAACCGGTGCAGAACATGCCGCCCGAAGTGCGCCGCATGTTCAATGCGCCGGCCTATGCGCTGACCCAGATCCGCCTGCGCGTCGTCTCGACCGTGCCCAAGGGCGTGGTGCATATCGACGACGATACCGAGGTCGAGCTGCGGGCCGAATTCGAGGAGGCGAAGGCGGGCCGCGCAGTCGTCAACTACGACGACGTCGGCGGTATCGACGACACGATCCAGCAGCTGCGCGAGATGGTCGAACTGCCGCTGCGCTATCCCGAACTGTTCATCCGCCTCGGTGTCGATCCGCCCAAGGGCGTGCTGCTGCACGGCCCGCCGGGCACCGGCAAGACCCGGCTGGCGCAGGCCGTCGCCAACGAAAGCGATGCGGATTTCTCCATCATCAACGGGCCCGAAATCATGGGTTCGGGCTATGGCGAGAGCGAGAAGGCGCTGCGCGAGGTGTTCGAGAACGCCGCCAAGAATGCGCCTGCGATCATCTTCATCGACGAGATCGATTCGATCGCGCCCAAGCGCGACCGGGTGCCGGGCGAGGCCGAGAAGCGCCTCGTCGCCCAATTGCTGACGCTGATGGACGGGCTGGAAGCGCGCGCCAACATCGTCGTTATCGCTGCCACCAACCGCCCCGACGCCATCGACGAGGCGCTGCGCCGTCCGGGTCGCTTCGACCGCGAAATCGTGATCGGCGTGCCCGACGAGAAGGGCCGGCGCGAGATCATCGGCATCCACACCCGCGGCATGCCGCTCGGCACGGAAGTCGATCTCAAGGAACTGGCCCGCATGACCTATGGCTATGTCGGCGCGGACCTTGCGGCTCTGGCCCGCGAGGCGGCGATCGATGCGGTGCGGCGGATCATGCCCAAGATCGATCTCGACGCCCGCGAGGTGCCGCAGGACGTGCTCGAATCGCTCTGTGTGGAGTGGGACGATTTCCTCTCCGCGCTCAAGCGGGTGCAGCCTTCGGCCATGCGCGAGGTCATGGTGCAGATGCCCAATGTCGGCTGGGACGATATCGGCGGCGTCGGCGAGGCGATTGGCAAGCTTAAGGAAGGCATCGAGCTGCCGCTCAAGAATGCGGATGCCTTCCGGCGGCTCGGCATCCGTCCGGCCAAGGGCTTCCTGCTCTACGGCCCTCCGGGCACCGGCAAGACGCTGCTGGCCAAGGCTGTCGCCAAGGAGGCGGAAGCCAATTTCATCTCGATGAAGAGCAGCGACCTCCTGTCGAAATGGTACGGCGAGAGCGAGCAGCAGATCGCCAAGATGTTTCAGCGCGCCCGCGCTGTTGCGCCTTGCGTGATTTTCATCGACGAGATCGACAGCCTCGTACCGGCGCGCGGCAGCGGGCAGGGCGAACCGCAGGTCACCGGGCGGGTCGTCAACACGATCCTTGCGGAGATGGACGGGCTGGAGGAACTGCAATCGGTGGTCGTCATTGGGGCGACCAACCGCCCGGCGCTGGTCGATCCGGCGCTGCTGCGGCCGGGCCGCTTCGACGAGCTGGTCTATGTCGGCACGCCCGACAAGGCGGGTCGGGAGCAGATCCTCGGCATCCACACCTCCAAGATGCCGCTGGCGAAGGATGTCGACTTGGCGGATATTGCCGGCAAGACCGACCGCTTCACCGGAGCCGACCTGGAAGACGTTGTGCGCCGCGCCGGCCTTAATGCGCTTCACCGCGCAGGGGCCGAGGTGCAGAACGTCACTGCGGCCGACTTCGCCGAGGCGCTGGAGGACTCTCGCGCCACGGTGACGGCGGAAATGGAAGAGGAATACAAGAAGATGCAGGGCGAGCTGAAGAAGCGCGCTGCCGAGGTCAAGCCGATCGGGTTCCTCTACGAAGGCATGGTCGCATCGACGCGCGACCAGAAGCACGGCGCCAGGGAAGCGGCCAGGTTCGAGGAATAGCGCTCGCTAGATATAAGGGCCCCACATGGCGAGCCAGGCTCCGGCGCTGCCGCCGAGAATGACGAGTGCCGATAGGGCGAGCAGCGCAGAGGTTGCGAGCTTTTGCCTGTCTCCCGCCCCGTCGGCGCGAAGGTAGGCCTCCAGTACCAGGAGCGGCACGACGGTGTTGGCGAAGGCGAGGAAAAAGTCGAACGGCCCATTCATGCTGTCGCCGATCCCGACACCGCCAGTGGCGAGGCCCCATGCCATGTAGCCCACGCGCATGAACCAGACCGCGCTCGCCGCGACGAAGAGGCGCAGCGCCCATTCGCGGTGCAGCTTGAACTGGCGTTCGCGCGCCCTGATCCAGGCCATGGTCGCGCAGGCTAGGATCACCACCGCGTTGACGCTGATCCCTGCCGCCCCGACCAGGGTGAGGTAACTGCCGCGGACCCAGACCAGCCACAGGCCGCCCAGCGACAGCACGATGGCGGTTACGATGAACGTCCGACCGGACCAGCGATGCACTGCGGGCCATCGCCTGCGAAGCGACGACAGCAATTGCAGCAACCCGCAGAACGTGATGACCGCTGCCAGGGTTACGTGCAGCGCGAATCCGGCATTGCCGAGCGTGTCCCCGGCCTGGAAACCCGTGATCAGCGGTTTGGAATTCCACTGTTCGAACCGGCCGGTCAGCGTGGTCGGGTAGTAGAACAGCAGAATGAAGGCGATGAACAGCGCCTGCCCCGCGGCGATCGACCAGCCGCAGGCGGTGGCCGCGCGCGAAAGCCAGGCATCGGCACTGCTGCTGCTGCTGCTGGGTGTGTTGGCGATGAAGCGTCTGTCCGGCTGGTCCAAGGTAACGATCCCGCTTGCCCCGTATGAAGGGTTGCGCACGACGATGATACACGAACATCACTGTGTCAATACAGTAACACACCTAAAATATGAGAGCTTCCCTGGCTATCCCGTGACTAGCCGCCCGTTCCGGGCGCTTCCGCTTCCGGAGCCTTCGGGTGACCGCCGGGCAGTTCGAGCCGGTGGCGGATCAGCGCGTCGGGTTGTTCCGCGCGCAGCCAGGCCAGCATATGCTCGCGCAGTTCGCAGCGCAGGGTGAAGAGGTCGGCGATGGTCGAGGAACTGACCGACAGCCGCAGCGCGACGCTTTCAGGATAGGCGTCGGTCATCAGCAGTTCGGCCGTACGCCCGTCCCACAACGGATGTGCTTTGACGAACCGGTCGAATTCCGTCCTGATCGGGGCGATATCCGCCATCGGGTCAAGATGCAGCATGACTGGCCCGGTCAACCGCTCGCTCTTGCGCGACCAGTTCTCGAAACTGTCGTCGAGGAAGCGGCTGGTCGGCACCAGCAAAGCCCGCTCGTCCCAGGTGCGGACGATGACATAGCTCATGCGGATTTCTTCAACGCGGCCATTCTGGCCGTCGACCGCCACCAGGTCGCCGATGCGGATCGGCTCGGTCAGGGCCATCTGGATGCCGGCGATCAGCGATTTGAGCGCCGGCTGCGCTGCCGCACCCACGGCCAGCGCCGCGATGCCGGCGGAGGCGAGCACGGTGGTGCCGATGGCCGCGACCTGCGGGATGCTCAGCAGCATCAGCCCGACGGTGATGAACACGATCACGAAAGTCGCCGTGCGCGACAGGATCGCGATACGGGTCTTGCGGCTGCGCAGGGCAGCGATGTCGATCGCGCCGCCTTCCTCCCGCTCGTCGAGCCGGTACTCGAGCGAGACGGTGAAAGCCTTGACCAGCGTGTAGGCAATCCAACCGAGCAGCGCCGGGCGCACGAACCGCGCGATCGGTTCCCATAGGGCCGCCAGCGTGTCGTTGGCGTTCGCCACCAGCGTGATGGCGATGGCAATCATCGCCCATTTGACCGGCCTGCGGATGCTGTCGATGACATGGTCATCGACGGTGCTTTGCGATGCCCGGGCCAGCTTGCCCGCCACGGCGAAGACGACGCGGTGGAGAAGGTAGGCAGCCGTCACCGCCAGCGCGACGATCAGCGCGGATTCGCCGATGCCGATCCAGTCGATGGACCACCGCGAAAGAGCGTAACGATCAAGAATGGCTTGCCACCTATGATTGCTTCTGGGGGTTCATGGGGGTCATCAGTGCGCAGCGTCCCAGCTTGCGCCTGTCCCTATCTCAATGCCCAGCGGGACGGAGAGTTCCACGGCAGGCAGAGCGGCCTCGGCCATCACCCGCTCGATGATCGGGCTCGCGGCGGCGACGTCGGCTTCGGGCAGTTCGAACACCAGTTCGTCGTGCACCTGCAGCAGCATCTTCACATGGCCTAGCCTTGCATCGTCGAGGGCGGGCATCATCCGGGCCATGGCGCGCTTGATGATGTCGGCGCTGGTGCCCTGAATCGGGGCGTTGATGGCCGCGCGCTCGCTGCCCTGGCGTTCGGCCTGGTTGCCCGACCTGATCCGCGGGAACCAGGTCTTGCGGCCGAACAGCGTCTCCGAATAGCCCTTGGCGCGCACGCTCTCCAAGGTTTCGTGGATATAGCTCTGGATGCCGGGGAAGCGCTTGAAATAGGTGTCGATCACTTCCTGCGCTTCCTCCGCCGTCACGCCCAGCCGCCCGGCCAGGCCCCAGCGCGATATGCCGTAGAGGATGGCGAAGTTGATCGTCTTGGCCCGCGCGCGGGTGTCGCGGTCGACCGTTCCGTACATCTCGCGCGCCGTGCGGGCATGGATATCCTCGCCATTGGCGAAGGCTTCCTTGAGCTCGGGCACGTCCGCCATGTGCGCCGCCAGCCGCAGTTCGATCTGCGAATAGTCGGCGGCGAGCAGCACATTGCCGTCCTCGGGCACGAAGGCCTCGCGGATCTGGCGCCCGATGGGGGTGCGGATCGGGATGTTCTGGAGGTTGGGATCGGTCGAGCTCAATCGCCCGGTCTGCGCCCCGACCAGGCTGTAGCTGGTGTGGACGCGGCCGGTATCGGGATTGATCGCGTCCTGCAGCGCATCGGTATAGGTTGATTTGAGCTTCGCCAGCTGGCGCCATTCGAGCACCTTGTTGGCGATTTCTGCACCCTGCGCGGCGAGCCCTTCGAGGATCGCCTGATCGGTCGAATACTGCCCGCTTTTGCCCTTCCGTCCGCCCTTGTAGCCGAGCTTGTCGAACAGGATATCGCCCAGTTGCTTCGGGCTGCCGACGGTGAAGGGCTCGCCCGCCAGCGCGTGGATTTCGCCTTCGAGCCGTGCGGTTTCGCGGGCGAATTCCTCCGACAGTCCGGCCAGGCGCGCACGATCAACCTTGATGCCGTGCCGTTCCATCTGGGCCACGACCGCGATCAGTGGCCGGTCGACCCGTTCGTAGATGCGCGTGCCGCCCTCGCTCGAAAGCCGGGGTTTGAGCACGCGGTAGAGCCGCAAGGTGACGTCGGCATCCTCGGCGGCATATTCGGTCGCCCGGTCGAGCGGCACTTCGCCGAAAGGAATGGCCTTCTTGCCGGTGCCGCAAATGTCCTTGAAGGCGAGCGTGGTGTGGCCGAGATGGCGCTGCGAGAGCTCGTCCATCCCGTGGCCGCCGCCGATGCCGTCGAGCGCGCGTCCGGCGTCGAGATCGAAGCTGATGATCATCGTATCGTCGATCGGGGCCACCGCGATGCCGTGGCGGGCGAACACGGTGAGGTCGTATTTGATGTTCTGCCCGACCTTGAGCACCGCGTCGCTTTCGAGCAGCGGCCTGAGCGCCGCGAGGGCGGCATCGAGCGGCACCTGCTGCGGCTTCTGGGCGAACATATCGGAGCCGCCCCCACCTTCGTTAAGATGGCCGAGGGGGATATAGCAGGCCTCGTTCGGACCGGTCGCGAGGCTTACCCCGACGAGTTCGGCCCGCATCGAATCGAGCGCGCTGGTTTCGGTATCGACCGCGACGGTCCGCGCGGCGAGGCACTTCGCGATCCAGTGTTCCAGCCGCTCAATCGTCTGCACGGTCTCGTAGGTGCTGCGGTCGACCGCCGGAACGTCGGGCAGCGGCTGGCTGTTGCCCTGGGCAGAGGCGTCGGCGCCCCTGGTTTCCGGCTTGGCGGGATGAAGGTTGTTGGCTCGCTCGGGGCTCCCGTGCCCCGCGCCCAATCGCTTCAAAAGAGAGGTGAAGCCGTGCTTTTCGAGGAAGGCGGCGAGCGGTTCGGGGGGGATACCCGAAAGCTTCATGTCCTCCAGTGCGATCGGCAGCGGGCAGTCTTCTTTCAGCGTCACGAGAATGCGGCTGAGTTCGGCATCCTTGCGGTGCTCGATCAGGCGTTCCTTCAGCTTCGAGGGCTTCATGTCGGCCGCCGCATCGAGCGCGGCGGTAAGCGAACCGTGGTCCTGGATCAGCTTGGTCGCGGTCTTCGGCCCGACCCCGAAGATGCCGGGCACATTGTCCACGCTGTCGCCCATCAGTGCCAGCACGTCGCCGACCAGTTCGGGCCGGACGCCGAATTTCTCCTCGACCTCGGCGATGTCGATCCGCTGGTTCTTCATCGTGTCGAGCATGTCGACGCAGCCGCCGCCTTCGCCGCACTGGCCGACAAGCTGCATCAGGTCCTTGTCGCTCGAGACGATGGTCACGTCCCAGCCGATGCGCGTGGCGGCGCGGGCGTAGGAGGCGATCATGTCGTCGGCCTCGACGTTCTCTTCCTCGATCAGCGGCAGGCTGAAGGCGCGGGTGGCATCGCGGATCAGCGGGAACTGCGGCACCAGGTCCTCGGGCGGGTCGGGCCGGTTGGCCTTGTACTGGTCGTAAATCTCGTTGCGGAACGACTGGCTCGACTTGTCGAGAATGACCGCCAAGTGCGTCGGACCCTCGGCCTTGTCGAGATCGTCCGCCAGCTTCCACAGCATGGTGGTGTAGCCATAGACCGCGCCGACCGGCGTGCCTTCGGGGTCGGTCAGCGGGGGTAGCCGGTGATAGGCGCGGAAGATGTAGGAGGACCCGTCGACGAGGTAGAGATGCTGCTTGTCGGCCATGGGCCCTGCTAGCAGCCGCGCGGCTTCAAGCCATCCGAAAATTCGGGCACCGACGGGGCTGGCATGCGGCGGGCGTAAAATAAGGCAAAAATGTGGCACAATCTGGCCAAATGTGGCGAATCTGCTTGCGCTGCCATATTCCAGCCATTATTTAGCCACGCAGAAGCCAACCTTTTCGGGCGGTTTCTCCTTCCCGGCGCTGGCCTGGAAGGGTTACCCACTCGTCAGAGTAAGGAACTGAACACTATGCGTAAGATCATCCTCGCTGCCGCCGCTGCTGGCGCCGCTCTCTCGCTCGCCGCTTGCTCGGAAGCCACCGAAGACGCCGCCACCGAAGCCGCCGAAGGCGCTGCTGCCGACGCTGAAGCGAATGCCGAAGCTGCTGGCGAAGCCGTCGAAGGCGCTGCCGAAGAGGCTACCGCCGCTGCCGAAGGCGCGATGGAAGAAGCTGGCGACGAAGCTGCCGAAGCCGGCGCCGAAGTCGAAGCTGCTACCGAAGCCGCTGCTTCGTAAGAGCACGTTTCGGGCATCGCTCGAAAAAGGAAGGGCGGCACTTCGGTGCCGCCCTTTTCGTTTGTCCGCTGTAACCGTCTGCGAGGCGCCTACTGCGTGCCGTATCCGGCGCTCGCATACTGGCGCTTGGGACTTTCGGCGAAACCATCGTAGAGCGCACGGGCGATGGCTGCGATCTTCGCTTCGCGCTCGCCCTTGCCGCCCTGGCCGGTGACGTAGATTGCGACGGCGAAGGCGCGGCCATCGGGCAGCTTGATGATGCCCACGTCGCTCGAGGTGTTGCTCAGCGAACCGGTCTTGTGCAGCACCTGCGCCTCGTCCGGGATCATCGCGGGAATGCGGCGGGTGCCGGTGACGGTCCGGCTCATCGCGCCGAGCAGCACGTCGCGGCTTTCGCGCTTCAGGAACTTGCCCTGGTAGAGGCCGGCCAGCATATCGACCATCGCGCGCGGCGTGGTGCTGTCGCGGCGATCGATGTGGGTTGCGGGATCGAATTCCCCGTCGTCGCGCACCAGCGTCGCGATATCGCGGTCGAGGCTGAATTCGCGAATGCCGTTGCGGCGAGCCCAGTCGTTGACAGCCTTGGGACCGCCGACGACCTTCAGCAGTGCATCGGTCGCCGGGTTGCTGGACCGGGTGATCATCAGTTCGATCAGGTCAATCGCGGGGAGGTACTGGCCGGCCCGCACCGGGGCCACGGCCGTGGAGAATTTCTTCGATGCGGTGGGCACCATCAGCGGGAATTCGCTCGACAGGCTCCAGCGCCCTTGCTCGACCCCTTCGAGGAAGACCGCCGCCACCGCGATCTTGCTGGTGCTGGCCATCGGGAAGCGCTGGTCGCCAAGGATGGATATCTGCTGGCCCGAGGCGAGGTCGACGGCGGCGACGCCGATGCGCCCGGCCGACCCGTCTGCCAGCATCGCCACGCGCCGTTCGAACGGGTTGGCATAGGTGGCTTCGAAGCTCTGCGGCTTACGCTGCTCGGTACCGAAGGTGCGATCGAAAGCCGCTTCCAGTTCGGTCCCGTCTGCCTGAGCCGGGGTTGCGATCAGGCTGGCCGAAAGGGCGGCGACAGCGGCGACATTCCTGAAAAAGCGCGAGATCATGGACCCGTTCTATACCCCCTTATGCTTTACAAGAGATTACACAGCTTCAATTCGCGTGCAGCAATGGGGTTGAGACGGAATGTGACCTCGCTGCGACAGATGATTTCATTCCCGTGTGCGAAACGTTGGCCTGTGTGGCGGAATCGGACCCGGAAGTGTTGCGGATCGCACCTTCGACTTGTGACTCCGCAAGCGCGCTGCAACCATTGACCCAATGGGAGAGACAGAGGCGATTCGCATGCTGGGCGACGGGCTGGCCCTGGCCATGACCCGTGCAGGTTACGGTGATATCGGTGGCCTGCGGCGGTTGACCGGCGGGGCGACGATGGAAAGCTGGCGCTTTTCTGTTGGCGGCGAGGATTTCGTGCTGCGCCGCGCGCCCAGCCTCGCTTTCATGGAAGGGCGACCCTACGGCCACGATGTCGAGGCGGCAGTGATCCGCGCCGCGCACGGTGCCGGGGTCAAGGCGCCCGAGGTGATGGTCGAGCTTGTGCCCGAGGATGGGATCGGCAGCGGCTTCGTGATGCGCGCGCTGCCCGGCACGCCCGATCCCAGGGCGATCCTGGCGATGGAGCAGCCGGACCGGTTGCTGCGCGAAGTGGCGGGCGACCTTGCCCGCATCCATTCGCTCGAACCAGCCGCGCTGCCCGATGCCATCCCGACCATGGACTATGCCGAAGGGATTGCGGGCCTGCGCCAGCAATTCGAGGATGCCGGCGGCGACCGCCCGATCATCGCGCTGGGGCTGCGCTGGCTGATGAACAATGTGCCCGAATCGGCGACGCCTGTGCTCAACCATGGCGATTACCGGCTCGGCAATATCCTCGCCGAGGATTCGCACCTTACCGGCGTGCTCGACTGGGAGCTGGCCCATTTCGGCGACCGGCACGAGGATCTCGCCTTTGGCTGCATGGCGGTGTGGCGCTTCGCCCGCTACGACCGGCCTGCACTGGGGCTGGGCACTCTGGAGGACTATTTCGCCGCCTATGAGGCGGCGGGCGGCGCACCGGTCGACCGTGCCCGGTTCCGCTTCTGGATGATCTACCGCACGGTGTGGTGGGCGCTGGGCTGCATCCGCATGGCCGACTTCTGGCGGCGCGGCGAGGACCGGATGCTTGAGCGTGTCGTCATCTCGAGGCGGACGAGCGAGAACGAACTCGACCTGCTGTTGCTGCTGGAAGAGGATGCGCCAGCCGCCTTGAGCGACGGCCGGCTCGACCGCGTGCCTGCCGGTACGGTCTATCAGGAAACCCCCCGCGGCGAGGCGGGATATGGTGAAATAGCCACCGCCGTTTCGGAATGGCTCGCGACCCTCAAGGACAAGGTCGAAGGGCACGACCGGTTCCAGCTGGCCGTGGCCCGCAATGCGCTCGGCATGCTGGCACGCGAGGATCGGCCGTTCCGCCGTCCCGCGACCGATGCCGCGCTGTGCGAAGACATCTTTGCCGGCAAGGCCGACCTGGCCTCGGGCGACCTGCTCCACGAGCTGCGCCTTCGCGCGCTCGAAAAGCTCGAAGAAGACGTACCCAAATACCCCGCGCTCGCCGTGGCGCGCAGGAAATGGACCGGAGAGGACTGAGCGATGGATTTCACCGTACCGCAGGCACTTGAAGACTACTACGCCGAGCTGGTCGCCTTCATCGACGCGGAAATCATTCCGCTCGAGCAGGCGGACGACAACATCCGCTTCTTCGACCATCGCCGCGAATGGGCGCGGACCAATTTCGAGGCGGGCGGGCTGCCGCGCCACGAATGGGAGCAGCTCCTGGTCGAGGCCAAGCGGCGCGCCGACAAGGCCGGCCACTGGCGCTTCTCCGCGCCTAAGAAATACGGCGGCAAGGACGGCTCCAACCTGTGGATGGCGGTGATCCGCGACCGCTTCGCCCAGCGCGGGCTGGGGCTGCACAACGATTTGCAGAACGAACACTCGATCGTCGGCAATTTCCCCTTCGTCGAAATGTTCGAACAATGGGGCACCGAGGAGCAGAAGCAGGAATATATCCTCGGCGGGTTCGAGGGCACCCGCCGCGTCGCCTTCGGCCTGACCGAACCGCACCACGGCTCCGATGCCACCCACATGGAGACCAGGGCCGTGCGCGAGACCCGCGACGGCATCGACGGCTGGCGTATCGATGGCGAGAAGATGTGGATCACCGGCATGCATGTCGCGACCCACTGCGCCATGTTCGCCCGGACAGGCGGCAAGGACGGCGACGCCAGCGGGATCACCTGCTTCCTCGTGCCCAATCCCACCCCCGGCCTCGAGATCGAGGAGTGGATGTGGACCTTCAACATGCCGACCGATCACCCGCGCCTGTCGGTCAACAATGTCTGGGTGCCCGACAGCGCGATCCTCGGCGTCGAAGGGCGCGGGCTGGCGCTGGCGCAGAGCTTCGTCCACCAGAACCGCATCCGCCAGGCGGCATCGTCGCTCGGCGCGGCGCAGTTCTGTGTCGAGGAAAGCGTCGCCTATGCCCGCCACCGCAAGCCCTTCGGCGAGGAACTGGCGCGCAACCAGGCGATCCAGTTCCCGCTGGTCGAGCTGGCGACCCAGTGCGAGATGCTGCGCCTGCTGATCTACAAGACCGCCTGGGAAATGGACAACATGCCGCACGAGGAGATCGAGAAGACGATCTCCGACAAGGTCAGCATGTGCAATTACTGGGCGAACCGGCTGGTCTGCCAGGCCGCCGACCGGGCGATGCAGGTCCACGGCGGGATCGGCTATTCGCGGCACAAGCCGTTCGAGCACATCTATCGCCACCACCGCCGCTACCGCATCACCGAGGGCGCGGAAGAGATCCAGATGCGCAAGGTCGGGGCTTACCTGTTCGGCTATCTGGGGCCGAAGCGGGGAAAATACGGGTAAGCCACTGGTGCCCTGTCACAAGTCGTTCGCAGAACTTGTGCTTGACGGCTGCGGGGCGGGGCGTGCCATACCGCCCGCATCACATTCGGGGACTGATACCATGACCAATGCCTTGCGGGCGCTTGCCGCCGGCCTCCTGCTTTCGACCTCTGCCACCGCCATTGCTCGCGAAGTGCCGATCGTGCAGCCGGGTGCGCCGGGACAGCCGGCCAAGGTGCTTTCGGCGGACGAGGCGATCAAGCTCGCCGACATGCGCTATTCCCCCGGCGACGTCGCTTACATGCAGCACATGATCGTGCACCACAAACAGGCGACCGAAATGACGGCGCTGGTCGAAGCGCGCACCTCCAATGCCGACATCCGCCGTATCGCCCGCCGCATCGAGGCCAGTCAGGCCGACGAGATGAAGTTCATGACCGACTGGCTCACCAGCCGCGGCGAACCGGTCGCCATGCCCGGCATGGGCAAGGAACCGATGGACCACGGCGATCACATGGATCACGGAACCTCCCCGGCCGGCAGGGGCATGGTGATCATGGAAGGCATGGCGACACCCGCCCAGATGGCCGCGCTCGCCGCCGCCGAAGGGGTCGCCTTCGACCGGCTGTTCCTGCAACTGATGATCGCCCACCACCGCGGTGCGGTCGACATGACCCGCAACCTCCTGAACTGGTACGGAACCGCCTCCGACCCCGAGATGAACCAGTTCACCGCCGATGTGATGAGCGACCAGAGCGCCGAAATCACGCGGATGAACAAGCGACTGGCAAGCCTGTCGCAGGATCCGCGCGCAACGCTCGCTCCGGGCTTCCGCGATGCGGGCGAGGCGATTTCCGGCCTGAAGAAGCTTGCCAGCCTGGAAAAGCCGGCCGGCTTCTTCGATCCGGCCAACCCGGCGGGCTTGCAGCCGCTTGCCGCCAAGTCGCGCAAGGCGAAGGCTGCGGAAGAAAAAGCCGCCGCGGCGAAGACGAATACGCCTGCGCAAGAAGAAAAGCCGGCAAAAGAAGCCGCAGACAAGCCTGCAGTCGACCCCAACGATCCATTGGCGCTGGCGGAAGACGAGCGCGAGCCGGAGCGTCCGCGCCTGTCGGATCGCGGATCAATGCTCGATTTCGCGAACACCGACATCGCCTTTTCGGGCGACCTGATGGTGGCGGGCAATTATCACGGCTTCAACATCTACCGGCTGGGGGCGGACGGGATGCCGGGCCTCGTCAGCTCGGTGGTCTGCCCGGGCGGGCAGGGCGACGTATCGATCGCCGGCAAGCTGCTGGTGATGAGCGTTGAAGAGGGCCGCGGCCGCGTCGATTGCGGTCTTGAAGGCAACATGGAGCGCGCCACCGCCGAACGCTTCCGCGGCCTTCGCATCTTCGACATTTCCGATCCCGCTGCACCGCGCCAGGTCGGGCAGGTGCAGACCTGCCGCGGCAGCCACACCCATTCGATCGTCAGCACCGACGATAAGCGCCTTGTCATTTACGCCTCGGGCACCGGCGGCGTGCGCCTCACTGAAGAACTCTCGAGCTGCACGACACTACCCGGCGACGACACCGCGCTGTTCTCGATCGACGTGATCGAGGTGCCGGTGGCGAATCCTGCTGCTGCGCGCATTGTCGACCGGCCGCGCGTGTTCGCCGCTGCCGGCCAGATCGCCGGCCTGTGGCGCGGCGGCGACCACGGCGAAGGCACGCAGGACACGGCCGAGACCGACCAGTGCCACGACATCACCGTGTTTCCGTCGAAGAAACTGGCGGCAGGCGCCTGTTCGGGCAACGGCATCATCCTCGACGTGTCGGACCCGCTGAAGCCGAAGCGGATCGACGACGTGACCGACAAGGGCTTCGCCTACTGGCATTCGGCCACCTTCAACAACGACGGCACCAAGGTGCTGTTCACCGACGAATGGGGCGGCGGCGGGCGGCCGCGCTGCCAGGCGGGCGATCCGACGAACTGGGGCGCCAATGCCTTCTACGGCGTGGAGAACGGCAAGCTGGTCTATCGCGGCACCTACAAGCTGCCCGCACCGCAGGGCGACAAGGAGAACTGCGTCGCGCACAACGGTTCGATCATCCCGGTCCCGGGGCGCGATATCTTCGTCCAGGCGTGGTACCAGGGCGGGCTGAGCGTGATCGACTTTACCGACCCGGCCAATGTGCGGGAAATCGCCTATTTCGACCGCGGCCCGATCGACAAGGACCAGATGGTCGTCGGCGGTTACTGGTCGGCCTACTGGTACAAGGGCCGTATCTACGCGACCGAGATCGCGCGCGGGCTCGATGTCTTCGCGCTGGAGCCGAGCGAGTTCCTGACGGCCGAGGAAATCGCCGCCGCCGAAGCAGCGATCTATCCGGGCGACGTCTTCAACCCGCAGACCCAGACGCAGGTAAGCTGGCCGGCCGATGTGGTCGCAGCGGCGGAGGCGAGCCGCAAGGGCGGCTGAACCGGCAAACAAAAAAGGGGCGGCGCGCATTGCTGCTGCGCCGCCCCCTAACGCTGATAGTATCGATCGTTACGCCGTTTCCAGGGCGCGAACGATGTCTTCGACAGCACTGTTGGTCAGGGTCGAATCAATCTCGCCGACGAGCGCGTTCTGCAATTCGGTGTGATAGTGCCGCCGCATTTCGCCGAGGCTCGAGGGATCAGCGATGATCGCGATCTTTTCGATCTTCCCGGCGATCGCCATGCCGTTGAGCCTTTCGGCTACACCCGCCGCGTGGCTCAATTCCTCGAGATGCCGACCGCCGTCATTTCGGTTCGTCGCTTCGTGATCGCGGATACCTGCACTCTTGTTGGTCGCATCAACCTCGTCGGCCGGAATGCCTTCCAGCTTGATCGCGTCAGCCTGACCGGTGTTGCGGAAAAAGCGGAACTGCGTGCCGTCGACGACGGCGACATGGGCGTTTTGCGGAAATCGCATGGTTTGGTTCTCCTGATTGGGGGTGTCGGGAAAACAACGGCCCACCACGCGGTTGGGTCCTGTAAAGCCGCTTTACATGTCGCGATTCTCCGTGTCGACGGGTCGCGCCGCGTCAGAACCAGGCCCGCAGGCCCAACACCATTGCAAAACCGTCCGGGTCCTCGCCTTGCGCACGCGCGATATCGGCAGTCTCTCCCAGCTTCGCCTCGTATTCGACGCCGAGATAGGGCGCGAACTCGCGAACGATCTCGTACCGCAGCCGCAAACCCGCTTCGAGCTTGGTGAAGCCTGCACCGATCGCGCGCTCGGGGATGTCCTGCGCCGCCAGCTCGAGCTCGGATCGGGGCTGGAGGATCAGGGCTTGCGTAATCTTCTGGTCGTACTCGCCCTCCAGCCGGGCCGTCAGATCGCCCCGGTCCGAAAGGAAGGCGGCGGCATCGACATGGAACATGTAGGGCGCAAGGCCCTGCACGCCGAGCACCAGGTGGCTGCGCGTTTCGGGTTCGAGGTCGAGCCTTGCGCCTGCCTGAAGGTCGAAGAACGGGCCGATGGCGCGGCTGTAGAGCAGCTGCACTTCGGCATCCTCCACCGGGCCATCAAGCTCGCCTTCGCCCTCGGTCTTGACGAACAACTTGTCGAGGTCGCCGCCCCACCAGGCCTGACCGTCCCAGACGAAACCGTCAGCCCCGTCCTTGACCCTCGCTTCAAGCCGCTCGATCAGCACCACGCCGGTGATCATGGTACCATGCTCCCGCCCCAGCTGCTTGCGAGCGGGAGCCATCGCTTCCTCGCCCCAGATCGCATCGGCCGCATGGCGCGGGCCTTCGAGCGCGCGGGCAGGCGGCGGTTCGTCGGCGGTGGGCGCTTCGCCGTGAGCGCCCGAACCGTGATCCATTTGCCCGTGATCCATAGCCCCGTGGTCCATCGCTCCGTGGTCCATCGCGCCATGATCCATCGGCTCTGATGCCGGGGGATGATGGTCATGCCCTGCGGACGGCGCGGTTGTGGGCTTCGGAGCCGGGGCCGGAGCGGGTGCCGGCATATCGTGCCCGGCATGCGGGTCCTGCACCTGTGAGGCAAGCGGTGTGGCAAGCGCCAGCAGGGAAAGGCCGATCAAGGCGCGCATCACGCCTTCTCCGGAAACGGCCGCACCGTCACAACCTGCATCATCCCGGCGTGCATGTGATAGAGCAGGTGGCAGTGGAAGGCCCAGTCGCCCGGCTCGTCGGCGGTCAGGTCGAAGGTCGCACTGCTGCCCGGCTGGACGATTACGGTGTGCTTGCGCGGCTGGAACATGTCGTGCGGGTCCTTGCCATTGACCAGCTCGAAGAAATGCCCGTGCAGGTGAATCGGGTGCGCCATCATGGTGTCGTTGACGAGCTTCACCCGGACCCGCTCGTTATAGGCGAAGCGGATCGGATCGTCGGTGACGGCGGTGAACTTCCTGCCGTCGAAGCTCCACATGTACCGTTCCATATTGCCGGTCAGGTGGATCTGCATGGTCCGCTCGGGCATCCGGTGCGGGTTCATCGTCTTCGAGCGCAGGTCGGTGTAGCGCAACACGCGGTGCGGCACCTTATCGAGGCCGAGGCCGGGGAAGTCCATCCGGTCGACCGGCATCGGCGCGATCATGTCGACGCCCGGGCCGACCTCGACATCGGGCGGGACGAGGGACTTTTCGCGCATGGAGTGGCCCATCGAGCCGCCATGGCCGCCCGAACCGTGATCCATGCCGGCCATACTCATTTCGGCCATGCCCATGTCAGCCATGGTCAGCGTCGGCACTTCGCGTAGCGCAGGCGCGGTCGCCCTGTGGCCGGGATGCGAGGTCAGGCTGGCGATGCCCATGCCGCTGCGATCCATGGCTTCTGCCACCAGCGCGTGGCTGCCGTCGGGCGGGGTGACGACCACGTCGTAGGTTTCGGCGGTACCGATCTGGAGTTCGTCGACGGTGACGTCCTTCACATCCTGCCCGTCGGCCTGGATCACCGTCATCGGCACGCCCGGTATGCGAATGTTGAAGAAGCTCATGGCCGATCCGTTGATGATGCGCAGCCGCACCCTCTCGCCCGGTTTGAACAGGTACTCGAGGTTGTCCGCCGGGCCGTGGCCGTTGATCAGATAGGTGTAGGTGGTGCCATTGACGTCGGCGATGTCGCGCGGGTTCATCCGCATTTCGCCCCACATGCGGCGTTCCTCGCCCGACATCTCGCCTTCGGTCGCGGTCATCATCGAGCGATTGAAGTAGTGTTCGCCAACCTTCAGCTTGCGCATGATCTCGTGCGGGTGGAGCGGGGTGAACTCGCTCAGCAGCACGACATAGTCGCGGTCGTATCGCTCGTCGGAGCCGTCCTTCGCCTCGATCACCAGCGGGCCGTAGTGGCCCATCTGCTCCTGCAAGCCGGAGTGGCTGTGCCACCAGTAGGTGCCCGCCTGCCGGATGGGGAACTCGTAGGTAAAGGTCTCGCCCGGCTTGATGCCGGGGAAGTTGACACCCGGCACGCCGTCGAACTGGAACGGCAGCAGCAGCCCGTGCCAGTGGATCGAGCTGTCCTCGTCCAGATTGTTGGTGACGTGGAGCCGCACGTCCTGGCCTTCCTTCAGGCGGATCAGCGGCCCCGGTATCATTCCGTCGACCGCGATCGCATGTCCGCTGCGCCCGCCGGTCGAGAACTTCGCATGGCCG
This sequence comes from Parerythrobacter aurantius, assembly GCF_045291475.1. Lineage (NCBI taxonomy): Bacteria > Pseudomonadati > Pseudomonadota > Alphaproteobacteria > Sphingomonadales > Erythrobacteraceae > Parerythrobacter > Parerythrobacter aurantius. Next base: position 973,038 of record NZ_CP147985.1, on the reverse strand, counting down.
ATATTCAGGCGAATATCCTCGCCCGAATAGGTTCCGAAGCCCTTCTTGGCTTCGTGACCGTGCATCGACCCGCCCTTGGCCCAGGCCGGCACGGGCAGGGCGGAGGCGGCGGCGAGCGCGGCGGTGCTGGTGATGAGGCCGCGGCGGGAGAATGTGATCGGGGCCGGCTTGATGAGTCTCGACATGGCCGCTATCTATACCCCCCTAGGGTATTTTGCAAAGAAGGTCTTTCGGCCATGCAGGACACAGCTTGCAGGGACAATAAATCGACGGTGAACCGGCTCAACCGCATATCCGGGCAGGTGCAGGGCGTGGTTCGCATGATCGAGCAGGACCGTTACTGCATCGACGTGCTGACCCAGCTCGCGGCGATCAAGTCGGCGCTGGCCAAGGTTGAAAGCGAAGTGCTCAAGCGCAACGCCGCGTCCTGCGTCGCTTTCGCCATCGCCTCGGGCGACGAGGCCGAACAGCGCGAGAAGTTTTCCGAGCTTATCGATCTCATGGAAAAGACGCGCCGATGACCGGCAAGACCGCCACGCTCTATCGCATGGTCCTGCCCGACCACCTGTGCCCCTCGGGCCTCAAGGCCAAGTGGCTGCTCGAGAGCGAAGGTTTCGCGGTCGAAGACCACCCGCTGCTCACGCGCGAGGATACGGACGCCTTCAAGGCGCAGCACGATGTCGCGACGACCCCGCAGGCATGGATCGGCGACAAAAGGATCGGCGGCTACACCGACCTGCGCCGGCACTTCGGCCGCCGGGTGCTGGAAAAGGGCGAGACCACCTACCGCCCGGTGATCGCCCTGTTCGCCGTGATGGCGCTGGTGGCGATTGCCGCGGCCTATGTCGCGACCGGCCGGCCGCTTTCGGTCCTGTCCGCCGAATGGTTTGTCAGCTTCTCCATGTGCGGGCTCGCCTATCTGAAGCTGCGCGACGTCGAGAGCTTCTCGACCATGTTCCTGAACTACGACCTGTTGGCGCGGCGCTGGGTGCCCTATGCCTATATCTACCCTTTCGCCGAAGGGTTGGCGGGCGTGTTGATGACCGCGCGGGCGCTGGACTGGCTGTCGATCCCGGTCGCGCTGTTCATCGGCACGGTGGGCGCGGCGAGCGTCTTCAAGGCGGTCTATATCGACCGGCGCGAGCTCAAATGCGCCTGCGTCGGCGGCGACAGCAATGTGCCGCTCGGTTTCGTCTCGCTGACGGAGAACCTGTTCATGATCGGCATGGCGTTGTGGATGCTGGCAAGGCCAATGGCGATGTAACCGCCCCCTCCAACACAAAAGAAAAGGGCCGGGATCGCTCCCGGCCCTTCGCGTTTGGTCAGTGGACCTGAGCTTAGAAGCCCATTCCGCCCATGCCGCCCATGTCGGGCATTGCCGGGGCCGGCTTGTCTTCCGGAGCTTCCGAGATCGCCGCTTCGGTGGTGATCAGCAGGCCGGCAACCGAGGCTGCGTCCTGCAGGGCCGTGCGCACCACCTTGGTCGGGTCGATCACGCCGGCCGCAACGAGGTTCTCGTAGGTGTCGGTCGCGGCGTTGAAGCCCTGGGTCTCGTCGCCTTCGCGCAGCAGGTTGCCCGAAACCACGGCACCATCGTGACCGGCGTTCTCGGCGATCTGGCGGATCGGCGCGAGGATCGCCTTGCGGATGATGTCGATGCCGCGGGTCTGGTCGTCGTTGGCACCCTTGAGGCCGTCCAATGCCTTCGAGGCATAGAGCAGCGCGGTACCGCCGCCCGGGACGATGCCTTCTTCGACCGCAGCGCGGGTCGCGTGGAGAGCGTCGTCGACGCGGTCCTTGCGCTCCTTCACTTCGACTTCGGTCGCACCGCCGACCTTGATCACGGCCACACCGCCGGCGAGCTTGGCGAGACGCTCCTGCAGCTTCTCGCGGTCGTAGTCGCTCGAGGTGTTGTCGATCTGCGTGCGGATTTCGCCGACGCGGGCCTTGATGTCGCCTTCGTCACCGGCACCGTCGACGATGGTGGTGTTGTCCTTGTCGATGGTGACCTTCTTGGCCTGGCCGAGCATGCCCAGCGTGACGTTCTCGAGCTTGATGCCGAGATCTTCGCTGATCATTTCGCCCTTGGTCAGGATTGCGATGTCCTGCAGCATGGCCTTGCGGCGATCGCCGAAACCCGGAGCCTTCACGGCCGCGACCTTGAGGCCGCCGCGCAGCTTGTTGACCACCAGGGTCGCCAGCGCTTCGCCTTCGATGTCTTCGGCGATGATCAGCAGCGGACGGCCCGACTGGACCGCGGCTTCGAGCACCGGCAGCATCGACTGGAGGTTGCTGAGCTTCTTCTCGTGGATCAGGATGTACGGGTTTTCGAGTTCGACCGTCATCTTTTCCGGGTTGGTGATGAAGTAGGGCGACAGGTAGCCGCGGTCGAACTGCATGCCTTCGACGACATCGAGTTCGAATTCGAGGCCCTTGGCCTCTTCCACGGTGATGACGCCTTCCTTGCCGACCTTTTCCATGGCTTCGGCGATCTTTTCGCCGACTTCGGTGTCGCCATTGGCCGAAATGATGCCGACCTGTGCGATTTCCGACGAGCCCGAGACGTCCTTCGAACGGCCCTTGAGGTCTTCGACGACCTTGGTCACGGCGAGATCGATGCCGCGCTTGAGATCCATCGGGTTCATACCGGCAGCAACCGACTTCATGCCTTCGTTGACGATGGCCTGGGCCAGCACGGTGGCGGTGGTGGTGCCGTCACCGGCCGCGTCGTTCGCCTTGCTGGCGACTTCGCGGATCATCTGCGCGCCCATGTTCTCGAACTTGTCCTTCAGTTCGATTTCCTTGGCGACGGTGACGCCGTCCTTGGTGATGCGCGGCGCGCCGAAGCTCTTGTCGATGACGACGTTGCGGCCCTTGGGGCCGAGCGTGACCTTGACGGCGTTGGCGAGGGTGTCGACCCCGCGCAGGATGCGTTCGCGTGCGTCGCGCGAAAATTTCACGTCCTTGGCAGCCATTGGTGTTTCTCCTGAGAAAATTGGTTGGTTGTGAAAGCGGTGCGATCAGCGGATCAGGAAATGATCCCCATGATGTCGCTTTCCTTCATGATCAGCAGCTCCTGGCCGTCGACCGTCACTTCGGTGCCGGACCACTTGCCGAACAGCACGCGGTCGCCGGCCTTGACGTCGAGGGCGACGCGGTTGCCGCTCTCGTCGCGGGCGCCGTCGCCGATGGCAACGATCTCGCCTTCGCTCGGCTTTTCCTTGGCGCTGTCGGGAATGATGATCCCGCCGGCGGTCTTTTCCTCGGCTTCGATGCGACGGACCAGGACGCGGTCGTGCAGCGGACGAAATGCCATGATGTGACCTCTTCGTTTCAAATGTTGAATGCTCTTGGCACTCTCACCCCGAGAGTGCCAGCGCAGCGCAAATGGGTGCGTCGGAAGGCAGAGTCAACAACCCCGGAGCAGAAATTTTTCGCCGATCAGCGGTCGCGCGGGACGAGGCCGAGCCGGTCGCGGCGAGCCCAGCGCGCCGTCAGCAGCACGGCGGCGAAAACGAGCCCGGTGGCGAGCCCGATCCATACGCCAGTGCCTTCGAGCGGCGTGTTGAAGCCGAGCCAGATGGCGACGCCGTAGCCCGGCACCCAATAGCTGAAGAGCGCGATCCACATCGGCATGCGCGTGTCCTGAAGGCCGCGCAGCGCCCCGGCGGCAACGGCCTGCACCCCGTCAAACAGCTGGAAGGCGGCGGCGACCAGCATGTACTGCACCGCGAAACCGACCATGGCGGCGTTGGCGGGGGCCATCGGATCGACATAGATGCGCAGCAGCAGCATGGGCGCGAACAACATCAGTGCAGCAGGCAGGGCCATGAAGGCCGCGGCCATGGCGAGCCCGGTCCAGCCGGCGCGGCCGATCGCATCGCGGTCGCGCGCGCCGTAGTGGTATCCGACCCGGATCGTCGCCGCCTGCCCGACGCCGAACGGCACCTGGAAAGCGAGCGCGGCGATCTGCAGCGCCACCGTATGCCCGGCCAGTTCCGAGGCGCCGATGCGGCCCATCAGCAGCGCCGCGCCGCTGAACAGGCCGGCCTCGGCGATGATGATCATCATGATCGGGCTGCCGAGCCGCAGGATGTCGGCAAAGCGCGACCATTCGGGCCGCCACCAGTTGCCGAGGATGCGGTAGCGCCGCAGCCGCCGGTCCACGCGGATGGCGACGAGGTAGCTCGCCAGCACGAACAGCGAGGTCAGCACGCTCGCCAGCGCCGATCCTTCCAGGCCGAGGGCGGGCGCGCCGAGATTGCCGAACACGAACATCCAGTTGAACAGCAGGCTCGCCCCGAGCGCCAGGCCGGTGATGGCGGTGGCGAAGATCGGCCGGCCGAGCGCCGAGACGAAATTGCGCAGCACGCTCGCCATGATCATCGGCACCATGGCCCACATGATGATGCGCAGGAAATCGCCCGCCCGCGCAGCGAGGTTCGCTTCCTGCCCCGTCATCAGCAGCAGCGCCTCGCCGTTCCAGCAGATCGCCATGCCGGCCACGCCCGACGCCGCCGCCAGCCACAGCCCCATGCGCACCGAACGGCGCACCTCGCGCACCGCATGGGCGCGGCGGCCCAGTTCCTCGGCGATCAGCGCGGCGACGATGCCGGTGAGGCCGGAGAACGCCCACATCAGCAGGCCGAAGAGCGCGATGGCGAGCGCCGAGGCCGCCAGCTCGACCTCGCCCAGCCGCGCGACGAAGATCACGTCGACCGCATGCACCAGCATCTGCAGCAAATTGGCGAGCGCGAGCGGCCACGCCAGCCGGAAAGTGGCGGCGATCTCGGCCTTCCATGGGGAAGCAGGGGCCGAAGGCAAGGCAGGCGCGTGCGTCATAAAGCCGTCCCGGATAGGCGCGAGAGCGGACGCCCGAAAGCGAATTGCGCCGTCGATCAAATTTGCCGGGGGCCTTGCGGCAAGCCTGCCACAGGCTCGTTATCGCTTGACCGCAATTCCAGCCGGGCCCACCATCGCCAAATGGGCCGTCGCTTCATGGTGTTTTCGATGCTGGCGATAGGAACCCTGGTGGGCTGTGCCCCGTCGGACATCGCAGTGCGAGACGATGTGCCACTGGTAACGGTGCCGGTGCCTCCGCCGATAACCGTCGTCCCGCCGCCGCCGCGTCGTCCCGATGTCATCGAGTTGGTCGGGCGGGAGCCATTGCCCGCCGACGCGGGTGGCTTCGCCAAGTGTGCCTCGTGCCACTCGCTAAAGCCCGGCCAGAACGGGATCGGCCCTTCGCTCGCCGGGGTCTTCGGCAAGCCTGCCGCTCGCGACCCCGTCTATCGCTACAGCGATGCGCTGCGCACGTCGGGCCTGGTGTGGGACGCGGCAACGCTAGACCGTTTCCTCACGCGACCCCGCGACCTGGTACCCGGCAACAAGATGTCCTTCGCCGGCCTTAGCGACCCGGCCCAGCGCGCCCAGATCATCGCCTTCATCGAGCGGTATTGAAACGGGCACGAGAAAAGGGCGGCACCTCGCGGCACCGCCCTCTTGTAGTCTCTTAGATCGGGCCGGACGTCCCGGCAGAGCCGTGACGTCGAACGCGGCGGGGCCGCGCCGGCCGGCCTTGCGGCGAGCAGCGACCCGGCGAAGCCAGGCCGCGCCGCCTCAGGCTTACTTGAGCTCGACGGTGCCGCCGGCTTCTTCGATCTTCTTCTTGAGTTCTTCGGCTTCGGCCTTGCTGACGCCTTCCTTGACGGCCTTCGGCGCGCCTTCGACGAGAGCCTTGGCTTCGGTCAGGCCCAGGCCGGTGATGGCGCGGACTTCCTTGATGACCTGGATCTTCTTGCCACCGTCGCCGGTGAGAATGACGTCGAATTCGGTCTGCTCTTCGGCAGCACCGCCGGCGTCGCCGCCAGCCGGGGCAGCAGCCACGGCGACAGCAGCAGCGGCGGACACGCCCCACTCTTCTTCAAGCGCCTTGGCGAGCTCGGCGGCTTCCAGGACGGTCAGCTTCGAAAGTTCTTCAACGAGAGCCTTGATATCGGCCATTGTACGTACTCCAAAAATGGTCGGGGTGCCTGTGGCTGGCCCCGGTGGAATGTCTGTTCTTGCGAAAACCGCTTACGCCGCATCCTTGGCCGCATAGGCCCCGAAAACGCGGGCGAGCTTGGCGGCGGGGGCGTTGACGACCTGGGCGACCTTGGTCGCCGGGGCGTTGACGAGACCCACCAGCTTTGCACGCAGCTCGTCGAGGCTGGGGAGCGAGGCGAGTGCCTTGATCCCGGCTTCGTCGAGCACCTGACCGCCCATTGCGCCGCCGACAATTTCGAGCTTGTCGTTCGTCTTGGCGAAGTCCACCGCAGCCTTGGCTGCAGCGACCGGGTCGGTCGAATAACCGATCGCGGTCGGGCCCGTCAGCATGTCACCCATGCCTTCGTAAGCCGTGTCCTTAAGGGCGATCTTGGCAAGACGGTTTTTCGCAACCTTGTAGGAAGCACCAACGTCACGCATCTTCAGGCGCAGGTCGGTGGACTGGGCCACCGTCAGGCCGAGGTTGCGGGTGACAACCACCACGCCCGCCTCGTTGAAGACTGCATTGAGCTGGGCAACCGCGTCGGCTTTTTGCGAACGATCCATGCCATACTCCTTCACATATGATCGCACGGGATGGCTCCCATACGACCGGCTCAATTCGCTCCGCCGCTCATGCGGCGCAGCACTGTGTCCAATGATGGGGAAGGAGGGCGCATACACGCCAGGTGGCCACCTGTCTGGAGGAGGCCGGAAAACTCGTTTCCCCGTCTAGGCTGGAAATTAAGACCGGCAGATTCCGGTCACCAACTGTCTCGGACGGATGAACTGCGGATCGAAGAGACCCGCCGTTCAGGGGCGGGCCTCTAGGGATTTGCGGCGCCGTGTCAAGCGAAAGCGGGTGGCCTAACTGGCCGCCAGAGCGGCCTTCGCCTGCGCGATCGCTTCGGCCAGCTGGGGTTCGGGGAAGTGCGGGTAGGCCAGTTCCATGACCTTGAGTGCGGGCGCAAGCATGGTGGCTTCGCCTTCCGCCTGCATCGCGCGGTAATAACCCCAGATGGCGATCAGCGGGATGTCCAGCGTATCCTTGCTCGTCGCCAGCGCGGCTTCCAGCGGTGCCGTATCGCCGCCGATCGCCTTGGCCACCAGCATCAGGCTCCGCTCGTCGGCCCACAGCTGGCGTTCGACAGTACGCTTGCCGAGCGCCCGCAGCACCGCATCCGATGCAGCAGCAACGGAGTAGGGGTTCTGGCCTGTCACGACCCGCCCGTCGGTAACGACGTAGGGCAGCATGATTGGCGCGTCGGAGAAATCGGCCTGCTGGCGGCGTAGCTCGGTTTCCAGCAGGAAGGGGAAATGCGGTACCCATTTCTTGCCGAACAAGGCCTCTTCCTCGTCGGCAAAGCCCGTAAGGGCGCGGCCGCGCGCCCAGTCCGAACCATCCTGATTGCGCATCCGGGCAAACACTGCCGGACCGTGGCAGACTGCCGCGATCACACCGCCCCTGCTTTCGGTCGCGACCAGCAGACCTTGCAGCACCTGGCTGAAGGGCAGGTCCAACATCGCCCCTTTGCCGCCGATCACCATAACGGCGGCATATTGCCCGGCCATGTCGGTGCTGAGGCGCAGGGTTCCGGCCAGCTTTGCGCTCGCTTCCGGATCGTCGGCGAAGGCCCGGTTGTACGGCTTTGCGGGATCGAATTCGTCCGGGACGACCGCGCCGCCTTCCGGGCTGGCGATGTCGACATCCATGCCGTTGGCGCGGAAGACCAGCCAGGCCTGGGCGAGTTCGTCCATCTCGAAGCCGGGCTGCACCTTGCCGCCATCGCGCCCATGGCTGCTGACCACGAGCAGTACGCGATCAGGCAGCGGCGAGGCGGGTGCCGCATGGGCAAGCGAAGGCAAGGTACCCAGAAGCAGGGCGCAGAAAAGCGTGATCCATCGGACCATGATCGGACTCCATGATTTGGTATGGCAGGTTCGGGGGCGGACCGGGCCGCCCCGGTGCGTCAGTCTCGCTGGTAGCCCAGCAGATCGCCCGGCTGGCAGTCGAGCTCGCGGCAGATCGCTTCCAGCGTGGAGAAGCGGATAGCCTTGGCCTTTCCGGTCTTGAGGATCGACAGGTTGGCGAGGGTCAACCCGACACGCTCGGCCAGTTCGGTCAGCGTCATTCGGCGGGCGTGGAGCAGGTCGTCGAGTCTGACCACGATGTTGGTTCCTTCCTCGGCCGGCATCACACGGTCCCTTCCAGGTCGTCGCGCATGGCAGCGCCGTGGCGGAACACGCGGGCGAGGATGAACAGGATGACGACCAGCAGGATCCCGGTAACGTCGAGGCTGCTGTCCACCATCATGCTCGCTTCCTTCGCCTCATCGGCGATCTCGGCGAGTTTCTTCCCGAAAGCGGTGGCCGGAATGAAGAGGAGCTGCACCCCGAGCATGAGCCAGCCCATCTGGCCCAGCCGGTCGGCATTGGCGGGCTGGAACGGGTCCCCCTCGCCGACGGTGGTGATGATCTTCCGCAGATTGCCGAAAAACACGAACAGAGCGGCGACGATGACGAGGCCTATGGCGAATACGCCCAGCAGCGCCGCAACGGGGAATGTCGCGGCGGCGTTGCCCGAGTCGGCGACGTACTCGGCCAAAAAGCTGTCCCTGTAGAGCACAATCGCTCCGAGGACGCCGACGAGCACGATGCCGCCGAATATCATGACCGCTTGCAGGAACACGGTGAGGATTCTGCCGGCCAGCAGGATGAGATCGTTGGGACGGTCTTTCATGGTAGCAATCCTTGAGCGAAGGGACTCAGGCGAGCGTGGGTGTGACGAGCGCAGCCTGCGCCTGTGCAGGCGGGACGGTGACGATGGCGCCGAAGCTGCCGGCCATGATCATGACTGCGGCGAATGCGGCGAAGAGGTTCTGGGTGAAGCGAGGCATTATCGATCTCCTTGATAGTCAATATCGATAATCAATAATCCGAGTCGCACTTATTGTCAATCGATAATATCGCAAAACGATAACTCGCTTATCGTGCCCCAGAAAACAAGAGGCCCGCCGCCGGATGTCCGGGGCGGGCCAGGGCAGGGTCGGGAGAGGGGGCGACCCTTAGGGGAGATCGAATGTCAGCTGGCGCTGGGCACCCAGTTGCCGTGGAAGCCGGGCGGGATGCGGTGGGGGATGTGGATCACCGCCTGCGGCGCGCCGGTGAAGTCGTCGGCCCTGAGAATCTGCAGCTCGGTGGTCTCGTTCGCCATGTCGATCACCAGGCCGATCAGCCAGCCGTCATCCTCCGCCGCGTCGGGGCTGCGCGGCACGAAGACGAATTCGCCCGGATGCCGGTGCGCGCCCAGTTCGCGGACCTCGGTGGTCCCGGCGACGACGTCGTGCTTGAACAGCTGCGTCGCCCCCATGTCGAGGCCCTCGACCGGCGCCAGGGCGATGGCATAGGCGTAGCGATAGGGCTGGCAGGTCAGCCGCTCGTCATAGCGCGGAAATTCCTGGGCGCGGTCGTGCAGCACGGTGCGGGTCACATGGCGGGCGACCGGGTCGGCCACCCAGCGTTCGAACCGCGTCCAGCGCCCGCCAGGGCCGACCGGCGAGCTGTCGTAGGTGCTTTCGTGCGCCACCACGTCGACGACGACCTTCCCGTCCTCCGTCTCGAAGGCATTGGCCGGGTGATAGACGTAGACGGGCTCGTCGATTGTGCACCAGATGGTGTCCCCGCCCTTGCCGCCTCGCGGCAGCAGGCCGAGGCGCGTGCCGTGGTCCGGGTCCCAGTGGAACGGGAAGCTGAAGCCCGAGGTCAGCCGCTTCATCGAGAACACCGCCGGCAGGTCGAACACCAGCACATAGTTCTTCGTGATCTGGCAGTCGTGGATCGAGGGGCCATCCTTCACCGGGATCGGTTCCTCGCGCACCACCTTGCCATGGGCATCGACCACGGTGTGCCACACGGTCCTGGGATGCTGAACGTCGTAGCAGATCGCGTGCATCTCACCCGTCGCTGGGTCGAGGTGCGGGTGGGCCGAGAAGCTGTTCTGCAGCGTCCCGTCGAACGGGTTGTGGGCGATGGTGCCCAGCGTATCGTCGAGCTCGACCGGCTTGCCGCCCGCCTCGACGATGGCGAAGGTGCGCCCGTCGATGCCGACGATATTTGTGTTGGCGGTGTCGGTCCGGGGATTGCGGGTGCCGGGCTTGCGCGGTTCACCCAGCGCGTCGCTTACGGCATTGGAGCGGATCCAGCGGTTGCGATACCACTCGGCCTTGCCGTCCCTGATCCGCACGCCGTGCGCCATGCCGTCGCCGACGAACCAGTGGTAGCTGCCGGGCTCGGGAGGGGTCACGGGGTTCGGCCCGATGCGAAGGTAGCGGCCGTCGAGCTGCGCCGGGATCTCGCCGTCGACGCGCAGCGTGTCGAGCGTCACTTCCTCGGTCATCGGGGTATGGATGCCGGTCAGGTAGGGGTGCCCACCTTCCGGTTCGCGCAGCCGCTTGCGATTGAAATCGGCAACGGTCATCACGCCCTTGGTAACGGCGGAACGGATGGTCTTCTCGATGACGCTGGCCATGGCGGGTCTCCCCAAAGTTGAAGTTGTAAGCACGAGTCGGAATGTTTATGCTGTTAACATGACTGCGAATGATAACACTGTCAACATCAAATCCGACGAGGCGTACCACCACGGCGATCTGCGCGCCGCGGCGATCGCACTTGGGCTCGAGAAACTGGCCTCGCAGGAGGTGCCGGACCTGGGCCTGCGGGCCATCGCACGCGAACTCGGCGTCAGCGCCACCGCGCTCTATCGCCACTTTGCCAACAAGGATGCCTTGCTCGAAGCGCTGGCGGGGGAGGGCATCCGCCAGCTCGGCCGGTCGCAATTGGCTGCAGCCACGGCCGCAGGCGGGGGCTATGCCGCGTTCCAGGCGACCGGCGTTGCTTATGTCGAGTGGGCGGTCGCCAATCCGGCGCTGTTCGCGTTGACCTTCGCCTGCAAGCCGGGCCCCGACATGGGCGATGCCGGAAGCGACGACAACGAGGCTTTCCGCCAGCTCCAGGCCGGGATTTCCAGCGTCCTCCCGCAGCTCGAACCCGGCAGCGACCGCGCCAGCGCCGCGATCCATGCCTGGTCGATGGTTCACGGTCTGGCCAACCTGATCCTTTCGGGACAGGTTGCGAACGACCCGGCGCTGATCCGGTCGGTCGTCGGCCTGACCTTCGGCCTTGGCCGCAACCCCGCCGAGCGCGCTTGACCGGGCATCCCTCTCTACCTATATGGCCTCCCGACCGCTCGCTTCGAGCAAGGCCGATTCATGCGCGGGAATCGGCCAAGGAATGGAAGCAGCGGGCTCCATAATCGCGACGCCTTGATTGTGCTGCAGCAGTGCCGCCGGATTCGGTGTGCCCCAGCTGCGGCCTTTTCGCGTCCCGGTTGTGATCCTCCTCGCGTTCGACACGAGATTTTCCTGCCGGGCCGCAGCATGAGCGAGTCCGGCGCAGCACGAGAAGAGGCGACACTCCTCCATGGCAAGCAAGGCGAAAACCCCGAAGGCGATGACGAAGGCTTCGGGTACGGCAAAGCGGCGCATCCGCAAGATCTTCGGCGACATCCACGAAGTGGTGCAGATGCCGAACCTGATCGAGGTCCAGCGCGAAAGCTACGAGCATTTCCTGCGCTCGGACAAGAGCACGGGCTATGTCTCGGGCCTCGAAAAGACGCTGCGTTCGGTGTTCCCGATCCGCGACTTCGCCGGCACCGCCGAGCTCGACTTCGTGCACTACGAACTCGAAGACCCGAAGTACGACACGACCGAGTGTCGCCAGCGCGGCATCACCTATGCCGCCCCGATGAAGGTCACGCTGCGCCTCATCGTCTTCGAAGTCGATACTGAGACGGAAACCCGCTCGGTGCTCGATATTAAGGAACAGGACGTCTACATGGGCGACATGCCGCTCATGACCGAGAACGGCACCTTCATCATCAACGGGACGGAACGCGTCATCGTGTCGCAGATGCACCGTTCGCCGGGTGTGCTGTTCGACCATGACCGGGGCAAGACCCACAGCTCGGGCAAGCTGCTGTTCGCCGCCCGCGTGATCCCCTACCGCGGTTCGTGGCTCGACTTCGAATTCGACGCCAAGGACATCGTCAACGTGCGTATCGATCGCAAGCGCAAGCTGCCGGTCACCTCGCTGCTGTTCGCGCTCGGCCTCGATGCCGAGGATATCCTCAACTACTTCTATTCGACTGTCACCTGGGAACGGGCGGAGGACGGCTGGCAGATCCCGTTCGTGCCCGAACAGTGGCGCGGCGCGAAGCCGGCCTTCCCGCTGGTCGATGCCAAGACGGGCGAGGAAGTGTTCCCGGCCGGCCAGAAGATCAGCCCGCGTGCCGCCAACAAGGCCGCCAAGGACGGTCTTGCCACCCTGCTGCTGCCGACCGAGGAAATCTTCGCGCGCTATGCCGCGAATGACATGATCGACGAGTCGACCGGTCGCATCTACATCGAAGCCGGCGACGAAGTCGGTCCCGACCACCTCGAAGCGCTCGACGCCGCCGGGTTCGACAAGATCGCCCTGCTCGACATCGACCACGTCGGCATCGGCCCCTGGATCCGCAACACGCTCAAGGCAGACAAGGCCGAAAACCGCGACGAGGGCCTGGAGGCGATCTACAAGGTCATGCGCCCGGGCGAACCGCCGACGAAGGAAACCGCCGAAGCCCTGTTCGAAGGCCTGTTCTTCGACGGCGAACGCTATGACCTGTCGGCCGTGGGCCGCGTCAAGCTCAACATGCGTCTCGACCTCGACGCCGAAGACACCGTCACCACATTGCGGAAGCAAGATATCCTCGCGGTGGTGAAGGAACTCGTCGGCCTCAAGGACGGCAAGGGCGAAGTCGACGACATCGACAACCTCGGCAACCGCCGCGTGCGCTCGGTGGGCGAGCTGCTCGAAAACCAGTACCGCGTCGGCCTGCTCCGTATGGAGCGCGCCGTGAAGGAGCGCATGAGTTCGGTCGACGTCAGCACCGTGATGCCGAACGACCTGATCAACGCCAAGCCCGCCGTGGCTGCCGTGCGCGAGTTCTTCGGTTCCTCGCAGCTCTCGCAGTTCATGGACCAGACCAACCCGCTCTCGGAAGTCACCCACAAGCGCCGTGTCTCGGCGCTTGGACCGGGTGGTCTGACCCGCGAGCGTGCCGGTTTCGAAGTGCGCGACGTCCACCCGACGCACTATGGCCGCATCTGCCCGATCGAAACGCCGGAAGGCCCGAACATCGGCCTCATCAACTCGCTGTCGACCTTCGCCCGCGTCAACAAGTACGGTTTCATCGAAACCCCGTACCGCGTGGTCAAGGACGGTAAGGTCACCAGCGAAGTAATCTACCTGTCGGCCATGGAAGAGCAGAAGCACACCGTGGCGCAGGCCTCGGCGGAACTCAACGACGACGGTTCCTTCGTCGAAGAGCTCATTTCGGCCCGCGCCAATGGCGACAACATGATGGCGCCGCGCGAAACGATTACGCTGATGGACGTGTCGCCCAAGCAGCTCGTCTCGGTCGCCGCTTCGCTCATTCCGTTCCTGGAAAACGATGACGCCAACCGCGCGCTGATGGGCTCGAACATGCAGCGCCAGGCGGTGCCGCTGGTCAAGGCCGAGGCTCCGTGGGTCGGCACCGGCATGGAAGAAACCGTCGCCCGCGATTCGGGCGCGGCGATCACCGCAACCCGTGGCGGCGTGGTCGACCAGGTCGATGCCAGCCGTATCGTCATCCGTGCGATCGGCGATGTCGAACCCGGCCAGTCGGGCGTCGACATCTACAGCCTGCAGAAGTTCCAGCGTTCGAACCAGTCGACCTGCATCAACCAGCGTCCGCTGGTGAAGGTCGGCGAGACGGTCGAGGCTGGTGACATCATCGCCGACGGCCCCTCGACGGACCTCGGCGAACTGGCGCTGGGCAAGAACAGCCTCGTCGCCTTCATGCCCTGGAACGGCTACAACTACGAAGACTCGATCCTGATCAGCGAACGCATCGTGAAGGACGACGTCTTCACCTCGATCCACATCGAGGAATTCGAAGTGATGGCCCGCGACACCAAGCTCGGGCCGGAAGACATCACCCGCGACATCCCGAACGTCGGCGAGGAAGCGCTGCGCAACCTCGACGAAGCGGGCATCGTCTACATCGGCGCCGAAGTGCATCCGGGCGACATCCTGGTCGGCAAGATCACGCCCAAGGGCGAAAGCCCGATGACGCCGGAAGAAAAGCTGCTGCGCGCCATCTTCGGCGAGAAGGCCAGCGACGTGCGCGACACCTCGCTCCGCCTGCCGCCGGGCACCAGCGGCACGATCGTCGACGTGCGGATCTTCAACCGCCACGGCATCGAGGTCGACGACCGTACCCGTGCGATCCAGCAGGAAGAGATCGAGCGCCTGCGCAAGGACAGCCAGGACGAGCGCGCAATCCTCAACCGGGCGACCTACAACCGCCTGCGCGACATGCTGCTCGGCCAGACCGCCTCGGCGGCGCCGAAGGGCATCAAGAAGGGCACGGAGATCACCGAGGCCCTGCTGGAGGACGTCGAGCGCCACGAATGGTTCAAGTTCGCGGTGGCCGACGATACGCGCCAGAGCCAGATCGAAGCGATCAAGGCCCAGTACGACGAGGCCGTGAAGGGCATCGACGAGAAGTTCGAGGATCGTAAGGAAAAGCTCGAACGCGGCGACGAACTCGCCCCGGGCGTGCTCAAGATGGTCAAGGTCTTCGTCGCCATCAAGCGCAAGCTGCAGCCGGGCGACAAGATGGCCGGCCGTCACGGCAACAAGGGTGTGATCAGCCGCATCCTGCCGGTCGAGGACATGCCGTTCCTCGAAGACGGGACCCCGGTCGACCTCGTGCTCAATCCGCTGGGCGTGCCCTCGCGCATGAACGTCGGGCAGATCTTCGAAACCCACCTCGGCTTTGCGGCGCGCGGTCTCGGCCAGCAGGTCAAGGCGGCGCTGGAAGAATGGCGCGCAGCCAACCCCAACCCCGAAGCGGGCGCTCCGCCCGAAGCGGTCAAGGCCAAGCTGCAGGAGATCTACGGCGATCGCTATGCCGAGGATATCGCCTCGCGCGGGACCGCCGAGATCGTCGAACTGGCGTCGAACCTCACCGCCGGCATCCCGATGGGCACCCCGGTGTTCGACGGGGCGCGCGAAGGCGATGTTACCACGCAGCTCCAGGCTGCCGGGATCGACAGCGACGGCCAGTCGGTGCTCTACGACGGGCGGACCGGTGAAGCCTTCGACCGCAAGGTCACGGTTGGCATCATCTACATGCTCAAGCTGCACCACCTGGTCGACGACAAGATCCATGCCCGTTCGATCGGCCCCTACTCGCTCGTCACCCAGCAGCCGCTGGGCGGCAAGGCGCAGTTCGGCGGCCAGCGCTTCGGGGAAATGGAAGTCTGGGCGCTGCAGGCCTACGGTGCGGCCTACACGCTGCAGGAAATGCTGACGGTAAAGTCCGACGACGTCGTCGGCCGCACCAAGGTCTACGAAGCGATCGTCAAGGGCGACGACACCTTCGAAGCCGGCATTCCCGAAAGCTTCAACGTGCTGGTCAAGGAAATGCGCTCGCTCGGCCTCAATGTCGAACTGTCGTCGCTGGGCGAGGACACCGACGAGGACGGCGACGGCCTGGCCATCGCGGCAGAATAGCAGGGCGAGGGCGGCCTTCCGGGTCGCCCGCCCGAACCGCCCCTGTTTTCCCCTTCAAGGGATGTGAGAAATGAACGAACTGACCAAATTCAGCAACCAGATGGCGAAGCCCGAAACCTTCGACCAGATCCAGATCGGCATCGCCAGCCCGGAGCGTATTCGCAGCTGGTCGTTCGGCGAGATCAAGAAGCCGGAAACGATCAACTACCGCACCTTCAAGCCGGAACGTGACGGCCTGTTCTGCGCCCGCATCTTCGGTCCCGTGAAGGACTACGAGTGCCTGTGCGGCAAGTACAAGCGCATGAAGTACAAGGGCGTCGTCTGCGAAAAGTGCGGCGTCGAAGTGACCGTGACCAAGGTCCGCCGCGAGCGCATGGGCCACATCGAACTGGCCGCGCCGGTCGCGCACATCTGGTTCCTGAAGTCGCTGCCCTCGCGCATCGGCCTGCTGCTCGACATGCAGCTAAAGCAGCTCGAGCGCGTGCTCTATTTCGAGAACTACATCGTCACCGAGCCGGGCCTGACGCCGCTGGAGAAGTTCCAGCTGCTGACCGAGGACGAACTGCTCGACGCGCAGGACGAGTATGGCGAAGACGCCTTCACCGCCGGCATCGGCGCGGAAGCGGTCAAGATCATGCTGATGGATCTCGACCTCGAGCAGGAGCGTGACGTCCTGCTAGAAGAGCTCGCGACCACCAAGTCGAAGCTGAAGCCCGCCAAGATCATCAAGCGGCTGAAGGTCGTCGAAAGCTTCATCGATTCGGGCAATCGCCCGGAATGGATGATCCTCGACGTCGTGCCGGTCATTCCGCCCGAACTGCGCCCGCTCGTGCCGCTCGACGGTGGCCGCTTCGCGACTTCGGACCTCAACGATCTCTATCGCCGCGTCATCAACCGCAACAACCGCCTGAAGCGCCTGATCGAACTGCGCGCGCCGGACATCATCGTCCGCAACGAAAAGCGCATGCTGCAGGAATCGGTCGATGCGCTGTTCGACAACGGCCGCCGCGGCCGCGTCATCACCGGTGCCAACAAGCGCCCGCTGAAGTCGCTCTCCGACATGCTCAAGGGCAAGCAGGGCCGCTTCCGCCAGAACCTGCTCGGCAAGCGCGTCGACTATTCGGGCCGTTCGGTCATCGTGACCGGTCCGGAATTGAAGCTGCACCAGTGCGGCCTGCCCAAGAAGATGGCGCTCGAACTGTTCAAGCCGTTCATCTACGCCCGCCTCGACGCCAAGGGTCTTTCCATGACCCTCAAGCAGGCCAAGAAGTGGGTCGAGAAGGAGCGCAAGGAAGTCTGGGACATCCTGGATGAAGTCATCCGCGAACACCCGGTCCTACTCAACCGTGCGCCGACGCTGCACCGCCTGGGCATCCAGGCGTTCGAGCCGGTCCTCATCGAAGGCAAGGCGATCCAGCTGCACCCGCTGGTCTGCTCGGCCTTCAACGCCGACTTCGACGGCGACCAGATGGCCGTCCACGTGCCGCTTTCGCTGGAAGCCCAGCTCGAAGCGCGCGTGCTGATGATGTCGACCAACAACATCCTCTCGCCCGCCAACGGCAAGCCGATCATCGTGCCTTCGCAGGACATGGTACTGGGCCTCTACTACCTGTCGATGGAACGGCAGGAGAAGACGCCCGAGTACATCGACGGCGAAAACGGCGAGAAGATCGAGAAGCTGCCGCGCTTTGCCGACATGGCCGAAGTGCACCAGGCGCTGGAAGTGAAGTCGGTCACGCTGCACACCCGCATCATCGCCCGCGTCCCGCAGGCCGACGAGCAGGGCAACGTGTCGATGCAGCGCTTCGTCACCACGCCGGGCCGCATGCTGATCGGCGAATGCCTGCCCAAGAACCACAAGGTTCCGTTCGATATCGTCAACCGCCTGCTGACCAAGAAGGACATCGGCGACGTGATCGACGAGGTCTATCGCCACACCGGCCAGAAGGACACGGTGCTGTTTGCCGACGCCATCATGGCGCTGGGCTTCCGCCACGCGTTCAAGGCCGGCATCAGCTTCGGCAAGGACGACATGATCATTCCGGACAGCAAGGACGGCATGATCGAGGAAACCAAGAAGCTGGTCGCCGACTACGAGCAGCAGTACCAGGACGGTCTCATCACCCAGCAGGAAAAGTACAACAAGGTGATCGACGCCTGGAGCCGCTGCGGCGACCAGGTGGCCGACGCGATGATGGCCGAGATCAAGTCGCAGAAGTTCGACGACGACGGCAAGGAATCGCAGATCAACTCGATCTACATGATGTCGCACTCCGGTGCCCGTGGTAGCCCGGCGCAGATGAAGCAGCTCGCCGGGATGCGCGGCCTGATGGCGAAGCCGTCGGGCGAGATCATCGAGACCCCGATCATCTCGAACTTCAAGGAAGGCCTGACCGTCCTTGAATACTTCAACTCGACCCACGGCGCCCGCAAGGGTCTGGCCGACACCGCGCTCAAGACGGCGAACTCGGGCTACCTGACCCGCCGCCTTGTCGACGTGTCGCAGGACTGCGTGATCGTGGTCGACGACTGCGGCACCGAGAACGCGCTGGAAATGCGCGCCATCGTGCAGGGCGGTTCGGTCATTGCCTCGCTCGGCGAACGTATCCTCGGCCGCACCACGGCAGAAGACCTCGTCAACGCCAAGACCGGCGAAGTGATCGTCAAGGCCGGCACGCTGCTGGACGAACCGATGGTCAAGGCCATCGAGGAAGCCGAAGTGCAGGTCGCCAAGATCCGCAGCCCGCTGGTCTGCGAAGCCGAACAGGGCGTCTGCGGCACCTGCTACGGCCGTGACCTTGCCCGCGGGACCCCGGTCAACATCGGCGAGGCTGTGGGCGTCATCGCCGCGCAGTCGATCGGCGAGCCGGGCACCCAGCTGACGATGCGGACCTTCCACATCGGCGGCGCGGCGCAGCTCAACGAAACGAGCCACCTCGAGGCGATCTCGGACGGCACCGTGGTTTACCGTGACATGCCGACCATCACCGACAAGAAGGGCCGTATCCTGTCGCTCGCCCGCAACGGCGAACTGGCGGTGATCGACGCCGAAGGCCGCGAACGCGAAATCCACAAGGTGCCTTACGGTACCGTGCTGATGCACAAGGATGGCGGCAAGGTGAAGGAAGGCGAACGCCTGGCAGAGTGGGATCCCTTCTCGCTGCCGATCATCACCGAACAGTCGGGCGTGGTCCGGTACCAGGACCTGATCGATGCCGTGACCATGGAAGAAATGGTCGACGATGCGACGGGTATCGCCCAGCGTGTCGTGACCGAGAACCGCGCCACCGGCCGCAAGAAGAAGGAAGACCTGCGTCCGCGGCTCACCCTTCTGAACGATGCCGGTGCGGAAACCGAGGCGGCGCGCTACATGCTCGCCCCGGGCACCGCGCTGTCGGTCGAGGACGGCCAGCAGGTCGAAGCGGGCGACATTCTCGCCCGTGCCAGCCGCGAAGCTGCCAAGACCCGCGACATCACCGGCGGTCTGCCGCGTGTTGCCGAACTGTTCGAAGCCCGCGTGCCCAAGGACAATGCGATCATCGCCAAGATTTCCGGCAAGATCGAATTCGTCCGCGAGTACAAGGCCAAGCGCAAGATCGCGATCGTGCCCGAGGAAGGCGATCCGGTGGAATACCTGATCCCCAAGACCAAGGTGATCGACGTCCAGGAAGGCGACTTCGTCAAGAAGGGCGACACGCTGATTTCGGGCAGCCCCAACCCGCACGACATCCTCGATGTCCTGGGCGTGGAAGCGCTGGCCGAATATCTCGTGGCGGAAATCCAGGAAGTCTATCGCTTGCAGGGCGTGAAGATCAACGACAAGCACATCGAGGTGATCGTTCGCCAGATGCTGCAGAAGGTCGAGATCACCGACGGTGGCGACACCGTGCTGCTGCCGGGCGAACAAGTCGACCTCGAAGAGATGAACGAAGCCAATGCGAAGCTCGCCAAGGGCAAGCAGCCGGCGACGGGCACTCCGGTGCTGCTCGGCATCACCAAGGCGTCGCTCCAGACCCGTTCGTTCATCTCTGCCGCGTCGTTCCAGGAAACCACCCGCGTGCTGACGCAGGCGGCAGTCGAAGGAAAGCGCGACAGCCTGATCGGCCTCAAGGAAAACGTCATCGTCGGCCGTCTCATCCCCGCCGGTACCGGTGCGGGCATGAACCGCCTGCGCGTGACTGCCTCCACTCGCGACGCCGCCCTGCGCGCCGCCTGGCGCAAGCAGCAGGAAGCGCTGGTGGTCGCCGACACGGCCGAGGAACAGCACAAGGCCGAACTGGCCCAGGGTCCGGAAGCCGCCATCGGCGACGACCCGCTGGCCGCAGTCGAGGGCGAAACCCACGGCACCGATGCGGATGCCGGCGAGTACCTGAATCCCGAAGCGGCGGACGGCGAATAAGCCTCAGCCCCCGTTCAGCGACGGGCGAGGAAAAACGGGCTCCGGGGACTTCGGTCTCCGGGGCCCTTTTCGTTGAGGACGCGCCATAATGTTGTTTGCCAGACTAGTGGTACTTGCCGTCTGCACCGCGATCCTGCCCGGTTGCTCGGGCCCGGAACAGGCGCTGCCTGCAACCTCGAACGATGCGCCCGCGCAATCCGGTTCGATTATCGAACCCTGGACGATGGAGGGTAGCTACACGGTTGCTTTCATCAATCACCGCGAACCTGCACCGCGTGGAGACTGGCCGGCGATGAGGGTGACGATCGGCCCCGACCGGATCGTTTGGACTTCGCAATGTGTCGGGGCGCAGTGGACCTATCGCGGTTCGGACGAGGACTACCGGACCGAGCGTTACTACGAGGCTGGCACCGGCATGTGCGCCCGTGGCCTGACGCAAGAAGAGCAGCAGGTCGAGCGGGCCTTCGACGAACTTGAATTGATCCTCCGTGTCGAAGGCGGCGTCTATGTGGAGGGCGGCGGCGAGAAGGTCCAGTTGCGACTGGTCCCAAGCGAGGCGCAGCGCTCTGCGCGGGCAGTCGACCTTAGCGGCGAATGGCGCGTTGCCGGGATCGATGGCAAGCCGATCGATCAAAGTTACGGGCTGGCCATTCGCGCCGATTTCCGCAACGTCTGGTGGGAACCGGGCTGTGCCGGGCAGGGGCGCGACTATGCGATTGTCGGCAACCGCTTCGAAACGCTCCCGCCGCCGCCCGGACCGGCGACTGTCTGCGCTATCGGCTATCCGCCCGAGGTTCCGCAGATCTGGCAGGCGATGGACGCGGCCGACACCATTGCCCGTACGCCCGAGAATGGCGTGCTGATCTCGGGAGGAGGCCGGAGCGTGCTGCTGTTCTCGCAGTAGGAACGCGGTCGCCGCGCGTCAGTACATCAGCCATGGCGGCATCGGCCGTGCCGTGCCCATGATCGCCAGCCGCACCGCATCGCCTTTCGCCTGCTCGCCCGCATTGTACCGTTCGCGGACCTGCCCCGACAGGCGGAAGGCGATGGGTTCGTCAGGCGCGCCCGGGCGCCCGATCGGGTCGAAAGCAATGTCGAGCGTGGCGATTTCTTCGCCGCGATGGAACGAGCGGAACGGCCGCGCTTCGCCCCCTTTGCGGAGCTCGATGCCTAGTTCGGACAGCCGGTACCCGTCGTCCTGCCATTCCCAATGTGTCCGCAACTGCCCTTCGTCGCGCATTTGCCGCAGGGTTGCCTCCTCCACCAGGTCGCGCGGCGGCTGCCAGGGCTCGGTACCGAAGGATGCGACGAGGAGGATCCGGCTCGGCCAGCCCAGCTTGCGATCCTGTACAGTGCCACGCGCACTATCGCGCCAGATGCAGATGTAGGGTGTGGCGGGCGACGTGGTGGCAACGCCGTAGAGCCGGTGGTGGATGAGGTCGCCCGCGCGGTTCTCTTCCGCGGTCTCGGGCGGATAGGCGGACAGGGTACCGCCTGCGTTCCATTCGTGGTGCAGCCAGGCGCAGGGTTCCGGCCCGGTCATCAACCTCGTCCGTAGGCCAGCCGTTCCAGCGCTCCGAAGGCCGCCAGCGCCCCGGGATCGCCGAACGGGGACAGCTGCGAGACGAACACGCCCGCCACGCCCTCGGCGGGGTCGATCCAGTAATACGAGTTGAAGATCCCGGCCCAGGCCAGGCTGCGGGGCGAGCGACCGTTCGGACCCCGCTCCGGATTGACGAGGAAGGCGAGGCTCCAGCCGGTGTGCTGGTCAGGAAAGTTGTCGAACGGGGCGGCGAGCTCCGGCATGGCCGAGCCCATGTAGCCCGCACGCAAATCGCCGACCTGGTTGCGGCTCATCTCCGCGACGGTGCCTTCGCTCAGGATGCGGTTACCGTCGAGCTCGCCGCCGCGCAGGATCGCGCGCAGGAAACGGGCATAGTCGGGCGCGGTCGAGGTCAGGCCCCCGCCACCGTTCTGGTATTCGCCGCCGCCTAGGATCATCGGGGCGGTTTCGAACCCGCCGCCATGCTTGCGGCGATGAACCGTGGCGGCATGACCGGCCAGTTCCGGCCGGAAGCCGGTGTCGGTCATGCCGAGCGGGGCGAAGACGTTCACAGCGAGATAGTCCCCCAGCCGCATCCCGCTAGCCGCCTCGACCGCAAGTCCGACGTAATCGGTGCCGACCGAATACTCCCACTTGTCGCCCGGATCGAACATGAGCGGCATCCTGAGGCTCGCCAGCGAACCCGGCTCCGGCATCCCGACATGGGCGAAATAGCGCAGGATTTCCGGATGGATGAAGAAATAGCCCAGCCCGGCGGTGTGGGTCAGCAGGTGCCGCAGCGTTACCGGCCGCGCTGCCGGGCGCAGGAGGGGGGCACCGCTGTCGTCGAACCCCGTCAGCACCTGCGCATCCGCGAGGTCGGGCAACACGTTGCCGATCGGCGCGTCGAGCGAGAGCTTGCCCTGCTCCACCAGCTGCATCGCCGCGACGGACACGAGCGCCTTGGTCATCGAGGCGATCTGGCACGGTGTGTCCAGCGCCATCGGCACGCCCCGCACCGCGTCGGCCTGGCCGAACGCCCGGGAATAGCGCGCACCCTGCCGGTCGACGATCATGCAAGCGGCGCCGGGCAGTGCCGCCTCTTCCACGACCTTCACGAATGCGCTGTCGTCCATCGTCCTCTCCCTCTTCCCGAGCTTTGAATGTGGGCAAAATACCGCTAGCGCAAGCGCCATGGTCACAACCCGTTTCGCCCCTTCGCCCACCGGGCGGCTGCATGTCGGCAATATCCGCACCGCGCTCCACAACTGGATGCTGGCGAGGAAGCACGGCGGCACCTTCATGCTCCGCATCGACGACACCGATGCCGAACGCAGCCGCGAGGAGTATGTCGAGGCGATCCGCGCCGACCTCGCCTGGCTGGGGCTGGAGCCCGACGGCGAGGAACGGCAGTCGGCGCGGCTGGCGCTGTACGAGGCCGCGTTCGAGACGCTGCGCGAGGCGGGCCGGGTCTACCCCTGCTATGAGACCGCGCAGGAGCTCGACCTGAAACGCAAGATCCAGCTCGGGCGCGGGCTGCCGCCGATCTACGATCGCGGCGCGCTGGCGCTCAGCGATGCGGAGCGCGCGGCGAAGGAGGCCGAAGGCATCGCCCCGCACTGGCGCTTCAAACTCGACCATGACGAGCCGATCGCCTGGGACGACGGCATTCGCGGGCCGCAGAAATTCGATCCGGCGACGCTGAGCGATCCGGTGATCCGCCGCGCCGACGGCTCGTGGCTCTATATGCTGCCCAGCGCGGTCGACGATATCGATATGGGGGTGACCCATGTGCTGCGCGGCGAGGACCATGTCTCCAACACCGCGGTGCAGGTCCAGATGTTCACCGCCATGGGCAAGGCCCCGCCGGCCTTCGCGCATGAGGCGCTGCTGGTCGGCAACGAGGGCAAACTGTCGAAACGGCTGGGCTCGCTCGGTTGCGACGCTTTCCGCGAGAAGGGCATCGAGCCGCAGGCGATCATCGCCATGCTGGCGCGGCTCGGGACCTCTCAGCCGGTCGAGCCGATTGCGGACCGGCAGGTGCTGGTCGACAGCTTCGACCTCGCCCATTTCGGCCGCGCCCCGGCGCGCTTCGACGATGCGGAGCTGGAGCGGCTCAACGCCGCCATCGTCCACCAGCTGGACTTTGCGGATGTGGCGCATCGCCTGCCAGACGGGATCGACGAGGCCGGCTGGCACGCCATCCGTCCCAACCTGTCGCATGTGGCAGAGGCCGCCGAGTTATGGCGACTGGTGACCGGGCCGATCGAGCAACCGGCGTTCTCGGACGAGGACCGGGCCTATCTCGCCCAAGCGGCGCAGGCGCTCGTCTGGGGCGACGACCCGTGGCACGCGCTGACCGGCGCACTTAAGAACAACACCGGCCGCAAGGGCAAGGCGCTGTTCCTGCCGCTTCGCCAGGCGCTCACCGGCATGGATCACGGTCCGGACATGGCCGAACTCCTCCCGCTTATCGGCGAGGCCGAAGCACGGGCCCGCCTGGCGCGCGCTGCCGGCAGCCTTGCGTGACGTAGCGGCGAGGTCTAGCATCCGGGCAAAAGGTCGCAGGGTCGCGCATCTCCATTCGAGGGGGAGGGACTGATGCCTGCTTTTTCACGCCGCAACTTCATCATTGCCGGAGGTAGCGCCACGGTTGCTGCCCCGCTTGCCGCCCAGGACCTGCTGAAGGTTCTCGAACGATCGACCCCGCCGCAGCAGCTCGGGCCGTTCTATCCGACCGTCCGCCCGCTCGACCAAGATGCCGATCTCACCCGCTTGCAAGGCAGCACCGGCGTCGCCAGCGGTGAATTGCTCGACGTATTCGGGGTGGTGACCGATCATGATGGCAACCCGATCGCGGGCGCGACGCTCGACCTTTGGCAAGCAAATGCTGTCGGCCGGTATATCCATGGCGGCGACCAGCGCGAGGAATTGCCGCTCGATCCGAATTTTCAGGGTTCGGCGCTGCTGACGACCGATGCCCAGGGCCGCTACCGGTTCCGCACCATCCGGCCGGGCGTCTATGCCTTCGGCGGCGTACCGCGCCCGCGCCATATCCATTTCGACATCAAGAGCCGGCAGGTGCGCCTGACGACGCAGATGTATTTCCCCGGCGAGCCGGAGAACGCGCTCGAGGACATCGCCGAAGGCTCGATGCTGGTCGCCAGGGCAACAGATCCGCTCGACGCGAAGGAAGGCGTTACGGCGCTGCAGTGGGATATCAAGCTGCCGTACGGCTGACCGGTTGAGGGATCAGCCCGAGAGGATCATTTGCGAGACTTCTTCGACGCTGCCGGTGACCAGCAGCGGCGTGCTGCCGACCATGCCGACCAGCGTCTGGCCATTCTCGCCGGTGCGCAGCCACGCGATATTGCTGGCGACGACCATATAGTCGCCGCCGCGGGATTTGAGGTTTACGAATTTCATAGGTTTGTTCCTGACGCACACACCTATGCGCCCGAAACCATCCAGAGGTGTTAACGCAGGGGTAGAAACATAGAGGTTGGGCCAAGCGGCCTACCCCTCATGCGTTTCCAGTTCGTCGCCCTTCAGCGTCACGACGTGGAGCAGGTTCGTGCTGCCCGGCGTCCCGAAGGGCACGCCCGCCAGCGCGATCAGCTTGCTGCCCGCCTGGCCGAAGCCGTGGCGCAGGGCCATGCGCTTGCCCTTGGCGATCATTTCTTCGAAGCTGCCGATATCCTTGGTCGCCACCGCGTGCGCGCCCCACTGCAGGCACAGCCGCCGCGCGGTGCGCATCGACGGGGTGAGGACCAGCATCGGCACGCTCGGCCGTTCGCGGGCGACGCGGCGCGCGGTCGAGCCGGAGCCGGTGAAGACGGTGATGGCGGCGATATTGACCGTGTCGGCGATGGTCATGCAGGCATGGCTCAGCGCGTCGGCGGTGGTCGGATCGGGCGGGGTGTCGAGCAGGCGGACACGTTCGAGATAGGCCTCGTCCTGCTCCACCTGCACGGCGATCTTGTGCATGATGGTGACCGCTTCCTCGGGCCAGTCGCCTGCCGCCGTCTCGGCGGAAAGCATCACCGCATCGGCCCCGTCATAGACCGCATTGGCGACGTCGGAGACTTCGGCGCGGGTCGGGGCCGGGCTCTCGATCATCGATTCCAGCATCTGCGTGGCGACGATCACCGGCTTGCCCTTGAGGCGGGTGGCGTTGACGATCCGCTTCTGCAGCGGCGGCACTTCCTGCGGCTCGAGCTCGACGCCGAGGTCGCCGCGCGCCACCATGATGCCGTCGGACATCTCGATGATCTCGTCGAGGCGCCGGACCGCCATTGGCTTCTCGATCTTGGCGCAGAGCGCGCCCTTGCCACCCATCAATTTGCGGGCTTCGGCAAGGTCTTCGGGGCGCTGGACGAAGCTGAGGCCAATCCAGTCGGCACCGTGTTCCATGGCGAAGGCGAGGTCGCGCCGGTCCTTGGGCGTCATCGCCGGGATCGGAATTTCCGCGTCGGGCACGTTGACGCCCTTGCGGTCGGAAATGACCCCGCCGACTTCGGCCGAACAGAGGATCTTCTCGTCATCGGCCTCGATCACCCGCAGGCGGATCTTGCCGTCGTTGATCAGCAGCCGCTGCCCCTTGCTCAGCAGGCCAAACAGTTCGGGATGCGGCAGTTCGACCCGCGTTTCGTCGCCCGGCTCCGGGTTGCGGTCGAGCGTGAAATGGCCCGAATGGCGGATCACGGCCTGCCCGTCCCTGAACTTGCCGACCCGCAGTTTCGGCCCCTGCAGGTCGGCCAGGATCGCGATCGGGCGGTGGAATTCCTTCTCCAGCGCGCGGATCGCCTGGATCGTGGCGGCATGGTCGGCGTGTTCGCCGTGGCTCATGTTGACGCGGAAGGCATCGGCCCCGGCCCTGAACAGGCGGCGCAGCACCTCGGGATCGCGGCTGGCGGGGCCGACGGTGGCAAGGATCTTGACCTTGCGGCCGCGGGGATCGACGTGCTTCGGATCGAGCTTTTGCATGGGCCCGAGCTATGGCACAGCTTCGTTGCAACTCAAGGAATAGTCACAATGGATACGAATGCGCCTGACGCCCTCGATACCCTGGACGATGCCGTAGCGGCCGCCGCGTTCCGCCGCCTCGTCCGCCACTTGCGCCATCGCCACGATGCGCAGAACATCGAGCTGATGGGCCTCGCCGGCTTCTGCCGCAACTGCCTCGCCGACTGGATCCGCGAGGCCGGCTTCGAAGGCGACAAGCTGGCCGCGCGCGAACTGATCCATGGCATGCCGATGGCGGAATGGAAGGCGACCCGCCAGAGCGAGGCGACGCCGGAGCAGGTGGCAGCGATGGAAGCGAGCGTGGCGAAGAACGCACAGGAATAATTTCCGCGTGCGGTTCAATCGTGCGCGGTCGCTGGCTATCGAGCCGCCAACTGATTCTCACCCGATTCACGGAGACCCCACATGGCCGAAGCCACCGACGACCGCCTGCGCCTGCTGATCGAGCGCATCGAACGCCTCGAGGAAGAGAAGAAGGGCATCGCCGACGATATCCGCGACGTCTATGCCGAGGCCAAGGCGGTCGGATACGATCCCAAGATCATGCGCCAGGTCGTGCGCCTCAGGAAGATGAAGCCTGACGATCGCAACGAGATGGAAATGGTGCTCGATACCTACAAGGCGGCACTGGGCCTCGGCTGAAATCATTGAAATTGCTTGACGAACACACTGTATTATTTCACCAATACAGGATGACCAGAAGCAAACTTCAAACCATCGGCATCTTTCTGATCGCTGCCCCGGTCGTCAGCGCCGTTTACCCCCTGCTGACGCTGCTGTTCGGCGCGGTTGCGGGGTTGATCGGCGGGCTGATCTTCCCGCAGGTGTTCGACAATCTGTCGCAACTGGTGTTCGGGAAGGCCGTGCCTGCGTGGCAAATCGGGGCAATGCTCGGGTTCGTCGGCGGCTTCCTTCGCGCGGCTGTTTCGCACAAGCCGTAGCAACGCCTGCCCGTTTTGCGGGGCCTGTATTGCATCGCCGCGCCCTCTTTGGGGGGCGGCGATGCAAACCTAGCCGGATGCGGCGAGGGCCAGGCCGATGATGGCGGCGAGCGTGCCGTTGTGGAGCGCATGCAGGACCACGCTGGCCCACAGGCCATGGGTGACTCGCGCATAGGCGAAGATCGACCCGGCGATGAATTGCGGGATCACCAGCGGCAGCGAGGATGTGAGCGAA
Organism: Parerythrobacter aurantius; assembly: GCF_045291475.1. Classification (NCBI taxonomy): domain Bacteria; kingdom Pseudomonadati; phylum Pseudomonadota; class Alphaproteobacteria; order Sphingomonadales; family Erythrobacteraceae; genus Parerythrobacter; species Parerythrobacter aurantius. The sequence goes on along the minus strand of NZ_CP147985.1, from coordinate 945,211 downwards.
CCTTCCTGGTAGTTCGAAAGATGCACCAGCGCAAAGGCGAGGGTGCTGATCCAGAAAAACAGCGGGAAAATCCGCGCAAACCAGTTCCATGGCGCGCGGCGGCGCAGCAGCACGGCCGCGGCAAGACCGGCCAAGGCGGCAAGGGCGGCGAAGGCCACGGGGACGAGCGTATCCGGCGCCCCTTCTCGCCCGGCCAGCAGCAGGGTCGCCGCCGCAACGAGCAGCAGGGCGATGCCCAGCACCGCGCCTGGGCGTCCCGACAGCCATCCGCGAAAGGCGAGTTCTTCCATCAGCGGCGCGCCGAGCACGATGAGCAGCACCGTACCCGGTCCCCAGTCGAACTGCGCCAGCGAATGATCGGGCGGGGCGAATCCCGCACCGATAGCCAGCAACCCTATGGCGACAAGGCTACCTGCGAGCAGGAGGTCGAGCAGGTACAGGCGCAGCAAGGCGAGCCCGCCAGCCCGGTTCAAACCGCTCGCTGCAGGGGGAAGGACGGGACGGCGAAGGAAGGCGGCATAGGCAGACCATTCCTGACGTAACGAAGGTGCGGCAAGCTGCACTTGCGGGGCGGTCGAAAGGTTCAAGTCGTCTTTCATTGCCCGGAGGTCCTGCCAGCAAAGTCCTAAGAAAACCGGTCGCCGGGGCTGCCGCACCTGGCGTTTTCGCGATAGCCTGCCGCACCCAGCGCCACTAGGATGGGGCAAGACGTGGCAGATGCAAAAGGAATAGAATCAATGGCAGGCCCCTGGAAAGACGCGCGCGGCGTCATCGTCACCACTACCCCCACCATCGAAGGCCGGCCGATCCAGGACTATATCGGCATCGTCACCGGCGAGGTGATCGTGGGCGCGAACATCATGCGCGATCTGTTTGCCGGTATCCGCGACATCGTCGGCGGCCGATCGGGCAGTTACGAGCGCATCCTCGCCGATGCCCGCAGCCAGGCGATCGAGGAACTTCAGGCAGAATGTGCCAGCCGCGGCGGCAATGCCGTGGTCGGGATCGACCTCGATTACGAGGTGATCGGCGCCAACGGCTCGATGCTGATGGTCAGCGCCAGCGGCACCGCGGTCCGGATCTGACAGTGATGCGGGTCCGCCATCTCGGTGCGGGCGACCTTGTTGGCTTCAGGGCCATGAATGCGCTGTTTTGCGAGGTCTTCGGTGAACCCGGGCAGTATGCCAGCCGTCCCCCGGACGATGAATACGTCATTGGCTGGCTCGGGCAACCGTCGAACATCGCCCTGCTGGCGGAAGCGGAAGGGCAGGTCGTCGGCGCGCTGGCCGGATACGAGCTCGCCAAGTTCGAGCAGGCCCGGTCGGAAATCTACATCTACGATCTTGCCGTGGCGGATAGCCACCGGCGGCAAGGCGTAGCCACGGCCCTGATTGACGAACTGCGCCGGATCGCTCGTGAACGCGGGGCCTGGACCATCTTTGTTCAGGCCGACATCGTGCCGGAGGACGAGCCGGCCCGCGCGCTCTACCGCAATCTTGCGAGCGAAGAGATCACCGCGCTCCATTTCGATATTGCGCCCTAGAGATTGCCCGGTCCGTCCGGCTTCGCTAGGGGCGGTTGCGCATCCCAACCCACAGGCACAGGACCGAAAACACCGCCATGGCCGGCCATTCCAAGTTCAAGAACATTATGCACCGCAAGGGCGCGCAGGATAAGAAGCGCTCGGCGATGTTCTCCAAGCTCAGCCGCGAAATCACGGTGGCTGCGAAGATGGGCATGCCCGATCCGGACATGAACCCGCGCCTGCGCCTGGCGGTCAATGCGGCCAAGGCGCAGTCGATGCCCAAGGACAACATCCAGCGCGCGATCGACAAGGCGAGCGCGAGCGATGGCGAGAACTATGAGGAGATCCGCTACGAAGGCTATGGCCCGGCGGGCGTGGCGCTGATCGTCGAGGCGCTGACCGACAACCGCAACCGCACCGCCACCAATGTCCGCACCGCCTTCAGCAAGAACGGCGGCAACCTCGGCTCCGAAGGGTCGGTCAGCCACGGCTTCGATCGCAAGGGCCTGATCGAATATCCTGCCGGTGCGGGCGACGAGGAGAGGGTCCTCGAAGCCGCGATCGAAGCGGGCGCCGACGACGTCGAGAGCAGCGAGGACGGCCACAGTATCTGGACCGCTGCGGAAGACCTCCACGCCGTCGCCAGCGCGCTCGAAGCCGAACTGGGCGCAGCCGACAGCGTCAAGCTGGCGTGGAAGCCCAACATCACCGTCGCCATCGACGAAGCGGCAGCGGGCACGCTGCTCAAGCTGGTCGATGCACTCGACGACGACGACGACGTCCAGACCGTCTGGGGCAATTACGAGATCTCCGACGAGATCATGGAGAAGCTGGGGTGACCAAGTCCCCCTACCGCGATCGGGAGGGGGAGGTTTGCTGATCCTCGGCCTCGACCCGTCGCTCAGCTGCACCGGCTGGGGCCTGATCCGGGCGGAGGGTTCGCGCATCGCCCATGTCGCGCATGGCGAGGTGAAGACCGACGCCAAGGCTTCGATTGTCCAGCGGCTGCATCACCTGCACGACGCGGTGCGCGCGGTCATTGCCGCGCACGGGCCCGACCGCGCTGCGTGCGAGGAAATCTTCGTCAACAAGAACCCGCAATCGACCCTCAAGCTGGCGCAGGCACGCGGCGCGGTGCTGGCAGCCTGCGGGGCGGCGGGGCTGACCGTCAACGAACACGCCGCGCGGCTGGTCAAGAAAGCCGTGGTCGGCACCGGTGGGGCGGAAAAGGCGCAGGTGCAGGCGATGCTGAAGGTGCTGTTGCCCGGCGTCGCCATCGCCGGGGCCGACGCCGCCGATGCGCTGGCCGTGGCGATCGCCGATGCCCATCTGTCCTACACGCCCGCATCGCGCTAGGCCCGCCGCATGATCGCTTTCGCTCAGCAGCCGTCCTCCGGAATCCTCCTTGCCGAAACGGTTGCCGGAGGGGCCGGTTTTTTTGGCCCTGGACAGTGTAACATCCGGTCCATCTCCAACATCAGGATACGCGCATGATCCACGTTTACGGCATCCCCAATTGCGACACCGTCAAGAAGGCGCGCGGCTGGCTCGAGGCGCAGGGGGTCGATTACACCTTCCACGACTACAAGAAGGAAGGCGCCGAGAGGGGCCATCTCGAACGCTGGGCCGACCGGGTCGGCTGGGAGGTCCTGCTCAACCGCCGCGGCACCACCTTTCGCGCGCTGGACGATGCCGACAAGGCCGATATCGACCGCAGCAAGGCAATCGACCTGATGCTGCAACACCCAAGCCTCATCAAACGCCCGGTGGCCGAACACGAGGACGGGCAACGCATCCTCGTCGGTTTCGCGCAGAGCGAATGGGAGAATGCCTGGTGCTGAGATGGCTTGCTGCGCTGGCGCTGATGTTCGGAACCTTGCCGGCTGCCGCTGCCGACGACGATGTCCTTGTCATCGCCCATCGCGGGGCGAGCGGCGAGCGGCCCGAGCATACGCTGGCCGCCTATGAACTCGCGATCGAGCAGGGGGCGGATTATATCGAGCCCGACCTTGTGCCGACGAAAGACGGCGTGCTGGTCGCGCGGCACGAGAACGAGCTGTCGGGCACCACCGATGTCGCGGCCCGCGAGGAATTTGCCGACCGCCGCCGCTCGAAGACTATCGACGGGCAACTGGTGGCCGGATGGTTCGCGGAAGATTTCACGCTCGCCGAATTGCGGACGCTCCGCGCCAAGGAACGCCTGCCCGTCATTCGCCCGCGCAATGCGCTCTACGACGGGTTGTGGCAGGTCCCGACGCTGGAGGAAATCGTCAGGCTGGTGCGCGCCAGGGAAGCCGCGACGGGGCGGCGGATTGGGCTCTATCCCGAATTGAAGCACCCGGAATTCCTGCTCCAGTCAGAAGGGATCGACACGGTCGACCTGCTGCTCGCCGAACTGAAGCGGCTTGGCATCACCGCCACAGACCCGGTCTTCATCCAGAGCTTCGAAGTCGGGCCGCTCAAGCGTTTGAAGCAACGCAGCGACTTCAAGCTGGTGCAGCTGGTGAAGGCCGACGGCGGCCCGGCGGACGAGCCGGCGCTGACATATGCCGACATGCTGGCGCCGAGCGGGCTGGCCGACATCGCCGCCTATGCCGATGCTATCGGCGCGGACCTTCGCCTGCTGATGAAGCTGGACGGGACGCCCTCGGCGCTGGTGAGTGCGGCGCATTCGGCCGGGCTGAAGGTCCATGCATGGACGCTGCGAAAGGAAAACGCCTTCCTGCCGCCGCCGCTGCGCGGTGGGGGCGGGGATGCGGGGCGAGGCGATATTGCCAAACTCGCACAAATCCTCCGCCGGACAGGGGTCGACGGGCTCTTCACCGACGACCCGGCACCGGTCGTGAAGGCACTCGCCGGAGCGCAATGAGGCCTCGTACGTTCATGGCGCATGACCGGCACACCAACTGACGACGAGACCTGGATGCGCAAGGCGCGCGAGCATGCCGTGGCGGAAAAGGGCGCCGACCCTGCCGACACGCCGATCGCGGCGATCCTCGTGCTGGACGGCAAGGAAATCGCCCGCGGGGTCAACCGCACCGCCGAATGTTGCGATGCCACCGCCCATGCCGAAGTGATGACCCTGCGCGCAGGCGGCAAGGCTTACGGCGACATGCAGATCAAGGGCGCGACGCTCTATTCGACGCTGCAGCCCTGCGGAATGTGCACCTTCGCCAGCATCTGGGCCGGGGTCAGCCGCATCGTTTACGGTGCCGGTCGTGACGATGTGCACGAAATGTATTTCGAGGATCGCCATCTCTCGACGCTCGATTTCGTCGCCGATGCCTACAAGGACGATCTCGACCTGGTCGGTGGGGTTCAGGCGGCGGAATGCGCCAAGCTGTACTTCCGGCCGTGGGACGATGTTCCGGAAGACATGCAGGCCAACGATTAGGCGGCGCGCGCGCTCAGGATGTAGTTGAGCGACCGGTCGTCGCTGAGGTGCAGACCCTTCGCCACGGAAAAGGCGATGCCGCGCGTTTCTGTGACCGTCAGTCCAAGACCGGCGAGTATCTCGGTCAACTCCTCCGGCCCGATGAAGTCCTCCCAGTGATGCGTACCCTTGGGCACCATGCCCATGGCTTCCGCCGCGCCGACCAGCAGCAGGCGCGATTGCGGCGTGCGGTTGGGGGTGGAAAGGATCATGAGCCCGCCTGGCGCCAGGCGGTCGGCAAGCTGGCCGATGAAGGCGGGTTTGTCAGCGACATGCTCGATCACTTCGAGGCAGGTGACGAGATCGAACCGGCCGAGGCCCAGTTCGCCGAGTTCGCCATGGCGATAGTCGATGGCGAGGCCCGAACCCTTCGCATGGGCCTGCGCTGCCTCTATATTCTCGGCCGCTGCATCTACGCCGGTTACCTTCGCGCCCATCCGCGCCAGCGGCTCGCACAGTAGCCCGGCCCCGCAGCCGATATCGAGCGCGGTCTTGCCCGCCAGCGGCGCGTAGCTGTCGATATCGCCGCCCCAGTGCAGGTCGATCGCCTCGCGGACAAAGCCCAGCCGGACGGGATTGAGCTTGTGCAGCATGGCGCTCGAACCCTTCGGGTCCCACCATTCCGCCGCCAGCCGGCCGAAATGCGCGGCCTCATCGGGCCGTATCGTTGGGGTGCCCGTAGATTTGGTATCGCTCTGGCCGGTTGCATCGCTCATGGCTCCCCCCTAACAGCGCCACGAAGACCAATCCAGAGCGGAGCAAGTCCTTGGCCCGTATCGTCATGAAATTCGGCGGCACCTCGATGGCGGGGACCGAGCGGATTCGCCGCGTCGCCAATATCGTGCGCAAGCAGGCGGCGAATGGCGACGAGGTCGCCGTGGTCGTCAGCGCCATGGCGGGCGAGACCGACCGGCTGGTCAATTTCTGCCGCGAAGCCAATGCGCTGTATGACCCGGCCGAATACGACGTGGTCGTCGCTTCGGGCGAGCAGGTCACCTCGGGCCTCCTTGCCCTGACACTGCAATCCCTTGGCTGCAAGGCGCGCAGCTGGCTCGGTTGGCAATTGCCGGTGCACACCATCGAAGCCCACGCCAAGGCTCGCATCGAGAGCATCGACAGCGACGAACTGCTCGCCAGCATGGCCGAAGGCGTGATCGCCGTGATCCCCGGATTCCAGGGCCTCAGTGAGGACGGCCGGGTCACCACGCTCGGCCGGGGCGGGTCGGATACCTCGGCTGTGGCGGTGGCGGCGGCGATCAAGGCCGACCGCTGCGACATCTACACCGATGTGGACGGGGTCTATACCACCGACCCGCGCATCGTCGCCCGCGCCCGCAAGCAGAAGGCGGTCACCTACGAGGAAATGCTCGAGCTGGCGTCGGTCGGCGCCAAGGTGCTGCAGACCCGCTCGGTCGGCCTCGCCATGAAGGAAGGGGTGAGGGTGCAGGTCCTCTCCAGCTTCGTCGGTGACGATGCCATCCCGGCAGACGATTTGCCCGGCACGATGATCGTGTCGGACGAGGAAATGGAACGCATACTTCAGGAGGGCGATATGGAACGCCAGCTCGTGACCGGCATCGCGCATGACAAGAACGAGGCCAAGGTGATCCTCACCCGCGTGCCCGACCGGCCCGGCGCGGTGGCCAATATCTTCGGCCCGCTGGCCGCGGCCAGCATCAATGTCGACATGATCATCCAGAACGTCGGCCGCGACAAGGGCGAGACCGACGTGACCTTCACCGTGCCGCAGGCCGACCTCGCCCGGGCGCAGGCGCTGCTGGATGACAAGCGCGACGTGATCGGCTTCAACCGCATCATCACCGACAGCAAGATCGCCAAGATCAGCGTCGTCGGCGTCGGCATGAAAAGCCACGCGGGCGTCGCCAGCACCATGTTCAAGGCGCTGAGCGAGCGCGGTATCAACATCCAGGCGATCTCGACCTCGGAAATCAAGGTCAGCGTGATGATCGACGAGGACGAGACCGAACTGGCCGTTCGCGTGCTGCACACCGCCTATGGCCTCGATGCGGAGGAGCCGGCTTGAGCGCCCACCCCAGGACCACCGCGCTGATGCAGCGCGGGATCGACTTCCTCGGTTCGGAGCACGCCATCCTGTGTGGGGCGATGAGCTGGGTGTCCGAACGCAACCTCGTCTCCGCCATCTCCAATGCGGGTGGGTTCGGGGTGATCGCCTGCGGGGCCATGTCTCCCGAACTCCTAGATACCGAAATCGCCGCAACGAGGGCGCTCACGAGCAAGCCCTTCGGCGTCAACCTCATCACCATGCACCCGCAGCTGTTCGACCTGATCGGCGTTTGTCAGAAGCACGGCGTGACGCATGTCGTGCTGGCTGGCGGCATCCCGCCCAAGGGTAGCGTGGAGGCGATCAAGGCTTTCGGAGCCAAGGTCATCGTTTTCGCCCCCACGCTGGCGCTGGCGAAGAAGCTGCTCCGGTCTGGCGGCGATGCACTGGTCATCGAGGGCATGGAGGCGGGCGGACATATCGGTCCGGTCGCGACCAGCGTGCTGGCGCAGGAGTTCTTGCCTGAGCTGGCCGAGGATCACCTCGTGTTCGTCGCTGGCGGCATCGGCAGGGGCGAGGCAATCGCCGGATACCTCGAGATGGGCGCCGTCGGGGTGCAGCTCGGCACCCGCTTCGCTTGTGCAACCGAGAGCATCGCCCACCCCGATTTCAAGAAGGCCTTCTTCCGCGCCAAGGCACGGGATGCCGAGGCCAGCGTGCAGGTCGATCCGCGCCTGCCGGTGATCCCGGTCCGCGCGCTCAAGAACAAGGGCACCGAGGCCTTCACCGCCAAGCAGCTCGAAGTCGCCAAGCTGCTCGACGCCGGCGAGATCGAGATGGGCGAGGCGCAGCTTCAGATCGAGCACTTCTGGGCCGGCGCGCTGCGCCGCGCGGTGATCGACGGCGACGTCGAGGGCGGCAGCCTGATGGCGGGCCAATCGGTCGGCATGGTGACGCAGGAAGAAGCCGTCGCCGACATCATCGCCCAGCTGATGCGCGAAAGCGAAGAGGCGCTTACCCGGCGCTGACATGGCCGAGCCGCTGATCCTGACCCTCTCCTGCGCCGACCGGCCCGGGATTACGGCGCGGGTCACGGGTTTCCTGTTCGAGCAGGGGTGCAACATCCTCGAGGCGCAACAGTTCAACGACCGCGAGGCCGACCGCTTCTTCATGCGGATCGAGTTCGACCCGCTGGGTGCCGATGCCGATGCCCTCCGGGCGGCGTTCCTGCCGCTCGCGACAGAGCTCGGCATGGACTGGAAGCTGGTCCGGCGCGACCGGCGGCGGCGGGTGCTGGTCATGGTCAGCAAGTTCGACCATTGCCTCGCCGACCTGCTCTATCGCTGGCGCATCGGCGAGCTGCCGATCGATCCGGTGGCGATCGTCTCCAACCATCCGCGCGAGGCGATCAGCCACACCCATATCGGCGAGGTGCCGTTCCACCATTTGCCGGTTATCGCCGCGACCAAGTCGGAACAGGAGGCGCAGGTCCGCGCCGTGGCGGAGCAGAGCGGGGCGGAGCTAGTGGTGCTGGCTCGCTACATGCAGATCCTCTCCGACGAACAGGCGGCGCATTTCGCCGGGCGGTGCATCAATATCCACCACAGCTTCCTGCCCGGCTTCAAGGGCGCCAAGCCCTATCACCAGGCGCATGCGCGGGGGGTGAAGATGATCGGGGCGACGGCGCATTACGTCACCACCGATCTCGACGAAGGGCCGATCATCCACCAGGATGTCGAGCCGATCAGCCATGCCGACAGCCCCGACGACCTCGTCCGCAAGGGCCGCGATATCGAGAGCCGCGTGCTGGCCGAGGCGGTGCGGATGCATGTGGAGGAACGGGTGCTGCTGAACGGCCAGCGGACGGTGGTATTCCGGAGTTAGAGACAGAGCAGGTCGCGGAGAGAGAGACATGACCGATTATCCATTGCCCAATGCTTCGATGGACCTCGGCGGCCGGGTGGCGCTGGTCACCGGGGCCTCCTCCGGCCTTGGCGAGCGCTTTGCCCGGGTGCTGGCGAGCCAGGGCGCTGCGGTGGTGCTCGCGGCCCGGCGGCTCGACCGGCTGGAGAAGCTGGCGGCAGAGATCGAGGCGGCGGGCGGCAGGGCGCTGCCGGTGCAGATGGACGCGACCAATGCCGCTGCGCTGGTGGCGGCGGTCGATGCGGGCGAGGCGGCCTTCGGCACGATCGACATCCTCGTCAACAACGCCGGGATGCCTGACGCCCAGCGCGCCCACAAGATGAGCGTCGAACTGGTCGACCAGGTGCTGGGCGTGAACCTGCGCGGGCCGTGGCTGCTCGCCTGCGAGGTCGCCAAGCGGCTGATCGCGGCGAAGAAGCCGGGCAATATCGTCAACATCAGCTCGGTCGCGCATTACCGCTACGACGGCGGCGGGGCTGCGCTCTATGCCGTGACCAAGACCGCGATCGCCCGCATGACCGAGGCGCTCAGCGTCGAATGGGCATACGCCGGGATCAACGTCAACGCCATCGCCCCGGGAATGTTCGTCAGCGAGATGACCGACGGCATGTTCGAGCGCATCGGCGACCCGCGCGAACATGTCGCGCGCAAGCGCGTGCCCGTTCCCGCGCAGATGGATTCGACGCTGCTCTATCTCGTCGCACCGTCGAGCGAATGCGTGACCGGGGCCATCATCCGTATCGACGACGGCCAGAGCGCGCGCGTATTCATGCGCAGCTAGGCGGGAACCGGCGCGCAGGGCTGCGTTGTTCGTCTGAACCATAACGGGGAGACACACGATGTGCGATGAAACGGACCTTGCCGAATGGGATGCGAAGACCGCGGCCACGGGCCTGTCGCGGCGCCATTTCGGGATGCTCGGCGGCGCGGTCGCCCTGTCCGCGTGCACCGGCACCATGGCTGGCGCAGAGGCCGGAGCAGGGCCGGCGAGCGACCTTGCCGAAAGCATGGTGAGCATCGCGACACAGGACGGCACGATGGATGCCTTCTTCGTCCATCCGGCAAGCGGCAGGCACCCCGGTGTGATCCTGTGGCCGGACATCGCCTCGCTGCGCGAAGCCAAGCGCGTGATGGCGCGGCGGCTGGCGGCGGAAGGCTACGCCGTCCTGGTGGTCAATCCCTATTACCGCGACGTGCCGGCAGACCAGTTCGCCGACATGCCTTCGTTCCGCAGTGGTGGCGGGTTCCAGAAGGTCGAGCCCTGGCGCGCCAGGCTGACCGCCGATGCGATCATGCGCGACACGGGATCGCTGGTGGACTGGCTCGACCGTCAGCAGACGGTCGACAAGACGAAAGCCATCGGAACGCAGGGCTATTGCATGGGCGGACCCTTCACTGTCTTTGCGGCGCATGCCCGACCGGACCGGGTCAGGGCGGCGGCCAGCTTCCACGGCGGCGGGATGGTGACCGAGGATGCGAAGAGCCCGCACAGGATACTCGAGAAGGGCACTTCCTATCTCATCGCCATCGCGAAGAACGACGATGCCAAAGCCCCGGGCGAAAAAGACGTGCTGCGCGACGCCGCGTCCGCTGCCGGTGCCACAGCCGAGATCGAGGTCTATGGCGGCGACCATGGCTGGTGCGTGCTCGACAACCCGACCTATGACAAGGCAGAGGCCGACCGCGCGTGGGGCCGCCTGCTGGCGCTTTATGGAACCGCGCTGAAAGGCTAGGGCGGCACTGTTCCAGGCCCGCTCGACAGGCGGAAGGTCACACTAAGTTCACACCAAAATCCGACGCTGCAAAGCGGCGGAATCCGGTCCGGAACGCCCGACAATGTGAAAGAGCCGGCGCCGGGCTAGCAAGACATGGCGGTGTAGGAAAACGCCATGTCTGTCAGCCTTGCAGCAGTGCCTTCCACGGCTGCGCTGCCGGTTCGTCGCTGGTGGGCGGGTCCCACACCCTTGCCATGCGCGCGGCGGCTTCCTGTTCGGGTAGCCCGCGGGCCCGGTCCAGCAGGTAGAAGAAGGCCGTCACCCGGTAGTTCATGATGCAATGAACATGGACCGGCCCCTCGGCCGCCTCGAGCGCAGCCTCGAATGCCGCCACATGATCGCGCGTCGGGGCATCGAAGGGCACCGGGATATGTGTGTAGGCGATGCCCTGCTGCGCCAGCAGCGCCGCTTCGTCCGCCAGCGCCTCGGGATGGCTGTCGAGCGCCAGATTGATCACGTGCCGCACGCCGATCGCCGCCAGCCGCGCAGGATCGCCGGGCAGCAGGCGGCCCGAAGTGGTTATCCCATCGGGCCGCCTTTGCCAGTTGCAGATGTCGGCGGGATCGGTGGTTACCTTATCGCTGGGCAACCTTGCCGCTGCCTTCCAGCACCTTGTCCTCGTTGGCGCGCTTGATGATGTATTCGCGCACCGCGTCGATCTCTTCCTTGGTCAGCGAGCCCTTGAAGCTGACCATGCCGCGATCCTTGAGGATGCCGTCATAGACCACAGCGCTGAAGGCATCCTTGCTGGCGATGGTGGCGGAACGGCGCAGGTCCGGCAGGACGGTGGAACCGACCGCCGCCGGGGCGTGGCACACCGCGCAATAGCGGGCGTATTTGGCCTTGCCGGTGGCGATGACTGCCTCGCTGGCGCGGCTCGGTGGCGGGTCGAGCGGCAGGCTGGCGAGTTCCTTCATCGGCGGCAGCTTGCCGTCTGCTCCCAGCTTGAACACCAGCAGCCGGCTGATGTTCTGCACCGGGCCCTGGTCGTTGACCAGATGGCCGTCGGCGGTAATGGCATAGGCGCCGCCCCAGCCCGCCAGCACCGCGACATATTGCTCGCCGTCGACCGTGTAGGTGATCGGCGGGGCGACGATGCCGGTCTGGGCCGGGAAGCTCCACAGTTTCTCGCCGGTGGCCGAATTGTAGGCGCTGAACTCGCTGCCTGAATTGCCCTGGAACACCAGCCCGCCGCCCGTGGCGAGCAGGCCGCCGTTCCATGGGCCGGGGAACTCGACGGTCCAGCGGGCTTCCTGCTTCACGGGGTCCCACGCCGTTAGCTTGCCCTTGACCGTGCCATACACAGCCCGGCGGATGCCGAGATCGGGCGGGAGGTCGCCAGCGCCCAGATCGAAGCCGACGTTGAAGCCGCGCGCCGTGTCGGGTTTCCAGTTGGCTTCCGGCGCATACATCGATGCTGCCTCGAACGCCGGGATATAGACGAGCCCGTCGGCGGGGCTGAAAGCCATCGGATGCCAGTTGTGCCCGCCCAGCGGCCCCGGCATCACCAGCGCCGGCTTGCCGGTCTTGTCGACGCGGGCTTCGGCCACCTCGATCGGGCGGCCGTTCTCGTCGATGCCCTTGGCCCAGTTCTGCGGGATGTAATCTTCCGCGCTGATGAACTCGCCGGTGGCGCGGTCGATGACGTAGAAGAACCCGTTCTTGGGTGCCTGCATCAGCACCTTGCGTTCCTTGCCGTCGATGGTGATGTCGGCCAGCATGATGTGCTGGGTGGCGGTGTAATCCCACGTCTCGCCCGGCGTGGTCTGGTAATGCCAGACGTATTCGCCGGTATCGGGCCGGATCGCGACGATGCTGGAGAGATAGAGGTTATCGCCCTCGCCGGTGCCGTCCTTGCCCGGGCTGCGATAGGCGCGGTTCCACGGGCTGCCGTTGCCGACACCGAAATAGAGCAGGTCGAGCTCGGGATCGTAGGCCATCGAATCCCACACGGTGCCGCCGCCGCCGATGCCGCTTTCGCTGCCGAGCACGTCGCCCGACCAGGTTTCCGCTGCCTTCTTGAGATATTCGGGATCGTCCGAGCTGTCATCGTCGGGCACGGTGTAGAACCGCCACAGCTCTTCGCCATCGGCGGCGTCATAGGCGGCGATGTAGCCGCGCACGCCGAACTCTGCCCCGCCGTTGCCGATCAGCACCTTGCCGTCGATCACGCGCGGAGCGCCGGTGATGGTATAGCTCTTGCCCTGGTCTACCGTGACCTTTTCCCACTCGACCGCGCCGGTTTCGCGGTTGAGCGCGACGAGCCGTCCGTCGAGCGTGCCGAGATAGAGCTTGTCGTTCCAGGCTGCGAGCCCGCGATTGACGACATCGCAGCAGGCCTTTGCTCCGGTTTCGCCCGGCACTTTGGGGTCGTATTCCCACAGCGGCGTTCCGGTCTTGGCGTCATAGGCCTTCACCTTGCTCCAGGCGGTCGTGACATAGAGCTTGCCGTCGATCACCAGCGGCGTCGCTTCCTGGCCGCGTGCCGTGTCCATATCCGCCGACCAAGCGAGGCCGAGCTGCGCCACATTCTCGCGATTGACCGAGTCGAGCGGCGAGAAGCGCTGCTCGTCATAGGTGCGGCCATGCGAGATCCAGTTGGCGGTGTCCGCGCCGGCGTTTACGAGCCGGGCGCTGTCGATCCCGCCTTCGACAACGGCTTCCTCGCCGTTGCATGCACTCAGCGCAAGCGCAGCTATGGCCGCCAGTGCGAAACGATTCATCGGTCCTCTCCCCTCCGCCGCGACTCTTTCGGTCGCGCATTGCAACCGGTTGTGCCCAAGCATCGCGCGCTTGTCCATGGCCGCAAACCCGCTACTCTGGCCGCATCACTTGTCGGAGGGTTTCATGGAATTCGCACTGGTCGCCTTGCTGTTTCTGTTGCTGGTGTTCCTCGCCATGGCGGTGCGGGTGGTGAAGCAGGGCTTCGTCTACACCATCGAGCGGCTGGGCCGGTTCCACAATGCGGCCGAACCGGGCCTGCATATCCTGATCCCGTTCATCGACCGCGTCGGGCGCAAGATCAACATGATGGAACAGGTGCTCGACATTCCCGGGCAGGAAATCATCACCGCCGACAACGCCATGGTCGGGGTCGATGCGGTGGTGTTCTTCCAGGTGCTGGATGCCGGCAAGGCCGCCTACGAGGTGTCGAACCTCTACCAGGCGATCATGGCGCTCACGACCACCAACCTGCGCACGGTGATGGGCTCGATGGACCTCGACGAAACCCTGTCGAAGCGCGACGAGATCAACGCCCGGCTCCTGAGCGTGGTCGATCACGCGACCTCGCCCTGGGGGGTCAAGATCACCCGGGTCGAAATCAAGGATATCCGCCCGCCGCAGGATATTTCCGAAGCCATGGCCCGCCAGATGAAGGCCGAGCGCCTGAAGCGCGCCGAAATCCTCGAGGCCGAGGGCGACAAGACCAGCTCGATCCTGCGCGCCGAAGGCAAGAAGCAGTCCGCCATCCTCGAGGCCGAAGGCAAGCGCGAAAGCGCCTTCCGTGACGCCGAGGCCCGCGAACGCGCGGCGGAGGCAGAGGCCAAGGCGACGCAGCTCGTCTCGGACGCGATCGCCGCGTCGGGCAACCAGGCGATCAATTACTTCATCGCCCAGGAATACACCAAGGCGTTCGGCAAGTTCGCCGACAGCCCCAATGCCAAGACCATATTGTTCCCGATGGAGGCGACCCAGCTGATTGGTTCGCTCGGCGGGATCGGCGAACTGGTCAAGGGAGCGCTCGGCAGCGACACGCAGACCGTCACCGCCACCACCCCGCTTCCGCCAGCCGCCCCGGTCGACCGCCCCCGCAGTGCCGTGCCGCGCACCGGCGGGCAGGGCTAGGCGGCGATGTTCGACGGGATCGAACCGCACTGGATCTGGGCGGCACTGGGCCTCGTCCTCGCGGCGCTCGAAATTCTCGTGCCGGGCGTCTACCTGATCTGGCTGGCGGCCGCGGCCCTCATCACCGGCGTGCTGACCTTCGTGCTCGACCCCGGCGTGCCGCTGCAGATCGTCAATTTCGTCTCGCTGGCGCTCATCATGGTGTTCACCGCGCGTCGGATGCTGCGCGATGCGCCGCCGTCAGGCGCCGACCCGCTGATGAACCGCCGCGGCGCGCGACTGGTCGGTGAGATGGCAGTGGTGTCGCAGGATTTCGCCGGCGGCAGCGGCAGGGTCCGGCTGGGCGACAGCGAATGGCTGGCCAAGGGGGTCGACATGAAATCAGGCGAACGGGTGCGGGTGACGGGCAGCGACGGGGCCATACTGCTGGTCGCTCCGGCCGATGCGATCGATCCTGCCGGGTCGGCCCTTCCGCCTGCGTGACGCGGATCAGGCCAGCGCTTCGTTGAAGCGGCCGTGCTTGCGAAAGCGGACCATCCAGTCGTCGAGGAACAGGCCCAGCGGCTTGGGCTCGACTCCCAGCTTCTCCAGCCCCGGTAGCTTGCCCGAGGCGACATTGCCGGCTTTGAGCATGGTCCACTGGTCGCGGCTCATCGGCGTCAGCGGCAGCGCGGCGAAGGTGGCGCTGGCGAAATCGGGCATCGGGAAGAAGGCGCGATTACGCCGCTGGGCCTCGGCGATGCGCTGGTGGATCTCCAGCATGGTCAGCACTTCGGGGCCGGCCAGCTCGTAGGTCTTGCCGCCATGCGAGGCCGGGTCGGCCAGCGCAGCGGCGACGGCTTCGGCCACGTCGTCGACGAAAACCGGCTGCATCTTCGCCTCGGGGCCGAATACCGGCAGGGCGGGCAGGCTAGCGATCAGGCCGGCGAACATGTTGATGAAGCTGTCGTCCTTGCCGAACACGACCGACGGGCGCAGCACGGTGGCTTTGGGGAAGGCATCGAGCACGCCTGCCTCGCCCATGGCCTTGCCGACGGCATAATCCGTCTGGCCCTCGGGATCGGCGCCGATGGCACTGATCTGGACGAGGGCCTGGACGCCTGCTTCTGCCGACAGCCTAGCGATGGTGCCGGGCGCCTTGCCCATCAGCGCGATCTGGTCACCGTCGAAGGCGCCGACCAGGTTCACCACGGCATCGGCCCCGGCCAGGCATGCGGCGATGCTCTTCTCGCTGAGGATATTGCACCGCGCAAACTGCAGCTGCCCGAGGTTGGCGAGCGGCTTTAGCGTATAGGCCTTTTCCGGATGACGGCTGGCGATCCGCAGCCGCGCACCGCTTTCCAGCAGCGCCTGCGCCACATGTCGCCCGAGAAATCCCGAGCCGCCGAAAACGGTGACGAGCTTGTTGGCGAGGGGGGAAGGGCTGGGCATCGGTAAGCTATCCTGTTTCGTGAATCCGCCGGGGCAGGCGCGCGTTCGCCATGCCTCAACGCGCGAACACCCGCAACCGTTGCGACATCACCGTTGACAGGCCGCGCGACTCTTCGTAGTGGCCCGCCCCTACCCGCGGCCCGGACCACGATGACCGGACGCAAGTGTGCCCAGATGGCGGAATTGGTAGACGCACCGTCTTCAGGTGGCGGCGCTCGCAAGGGCGTGGAGGTTCGAGTCCTCTTCTGGGCACCATTTGTTCTTCTCACGTTCTCCCAAATAATCTATAAAACCCGCAGAAATCCTAGGGATTTGGCCCTTGGATCGTTCCGGATCGTCCCGCCTGTTCTCGGGGGTTCCAGACACTTTTGTGGGCCTTTTGAGGCCGTTTCGCAAAGGCCCAGATGAAAAGGCCCCCACATGCCGCTGACAGATGCTCGCATCCGCGCACTCAAGCCCAAGGATAAGCCGTACAAGGTAACCGATGAACGCGGCCTATATGTTGAGGTCACGCCGACCGGCGGCAAACTTTGGCGATTCCGATACCGGATCGGCGGCACGCAAAAGAAGCTCTGCATCGGCAGCTATCCCGACATCAGCCTCAAGCAAGCGCGAGACGCGGCCTACGAGGCACGACGAGCTGTTGCTTCTGGGGGCGACCCGGCCTTTGAGAAGCGGAAGCGGAAAATCCGCGCCGAGTTTCTTTCTGCACAGACGTTCGAGGCAGTCGCACGTGAGTATATTGAACAGATGATGGTCCAGAATGGCCGCGCCGATGGCACGATCGTCAAGGCCAATTATTTCCTCGACAAGCTTGCGCCTGCCATCGGTAACCGACCCATCGACGAGATCGAGCCGTTCGAAGTCCTGGCTCCTCTCAAACGACTGGAAGCCACTGGTAAGCACGAGACTGCGAAGAAATGCCGCTCGTTCGCAGGCCGCGTGTTTCGCTACGGTGTTGCTACCACCCGCTGCAAATCCGATCCGACCAGCATGCTGAAGGGCGCTCTCGTAACGCCGAGAGCCACGCATTATGCAGCAATCCTCGAACCCACCGAGCTAGGCGGGCTGCTGCGCGCAATCGACGACTTCACTGGCTACATGGTGACGAAGTTAGCTTTGCAGATAGCGCCGCATGTGTTCGTACGCCCCGGCGAACTCCGGCACGCCGAATGGCATGAGATCGACCTCGTCGATGGGGTCTGGAAGATCCCTGCCGGTAAAATGAAAGCGCGCCGAGCGCATGCCGTCCCGCTTTCCAAGCAGGTTAGAGGCTATCTCACTGATCTGGCCGAGATGCTCGGCCGCGAAGGATATGTCTTCCCGTCTGCGCGCAGCTCCAAGCGTCCCATGAGTGAAAACACGCTCAATGCCGCATTTCGTCGCATGGGATATTCGAAGGAAGAAGTCACCGCTCATGGACTCCGGGCGACAGCATCGACATTCCTGAACGAGTCGGGCCTTTGGAATCCTGATGCGATCGAGCGTGCCTTGGCACATGGCGACAGCAATGTTGTGCGTGGCATCTACCATCGCGGCAAGCATTGGGACGAGCGCGTGCGGATGGCTCAATGGTGGAGCGACTACCTCGATGAGCTCCGGACTGGAGGCAAGGTCATCATGGGGAAGTTTGCGAAGGGTTGATCGGGAGATCGAATTTCTTCTCAGCCAGTGCAGGATTGAAGGCTCAGGACCAGCCCTATCAGGGACACTGACGCGAGCAAGGCAAACTCAATTCTGATGCCCCAGACCTTAAGCCACTTCCGCATCGTGCCGAGCCTCAGTTCATAGAGCTTTGGCAGCTAAGCTGATCGAAGCGCTCAGCAATAGTCTTCCACGTTGCTATGCCTGCCTCGTCCCCTTCGTTGGATAGCCGCTGGATTTGCTGCGCGATATACGCGGTTCCCTCTTCGCCATGGTTCTTTTCGACCCAGAGCGCGACGGCCCACAATTCCTGATCGCGGTTCAGCACCATGGTTCACGTCTCCCGGTCCAGGTTCGCGCCAGGCCTTCGCTGACCAGCTGATCGCCAAGCGAGCGGCCGCCGCGCGTTACAACCCGCAATTTGCGACCGTACTGATCCTCGTCTCTGCTACCGATGGTCCTCAGTTCAAAGGGCCCGCCATTCAGCAATTCGACAAGGCGGTGCGTCGCGCGCATGCCGAGCTGGTATTCATAGTCGCAACGAGGCTCGCCGATCTCGGGAGTGTCGATGTCGGCAATCCGGATCTTCACGCCATCAAGCCAGAAAGTATCTCCATCCACGACGCATGTGCGCCGGATGGATCCGCAGATGTCGAATTGTGGGGAGCTTGCTTGCTGGAATAAAGCCTGAGGCTGCTGATCGTCGTTAGCAAGGCTGGCATCATGGACTGGCCAGTTCAGTGCCAGCATCCCTCCAGCAAATACGATCGCGAATGCTCCCAAACCCAACGCGATCTCCTTTCTCAGCTTCCGGCGCTTCTGTGCCTTCAACGCCTTGCGAAAATCAAACGGCTCACCGGGGGTTTCATTCACTGGCGTTGTCCGTCTTCATTCCGGCACATGATTTCAGACAATAGCCGGAAATCAGGTAGTTTCGTCAATTGTACGTACCAATTGCTTGCCAACGTCCCAACACAGACCGGACATATTGCGGCGTTTCACCATTGTTGGGAATGCCGCGTGATCGGGAGACGGCACCTGGGCCAGCATTGTAAGCTGCCAAGGCCAGGTGGACCGCGTCGAACCGGTCCAACATATCGCGAAGGTACCTGGCGCCACCGTCGATCGATGCAAGAGGGTCGTGACGGTTCCGGACGCCCAGTTCTCTCGCCGTGGCCGGCATAAGCTGAGCCAGCCCGGCAGCACCGGCTGGACTAACAGCCATCGGATTGAAGCGGGACTCAGCCCAGATAAGAGCTCGGAGCAGGTTGGTCGGAAGCCGGTAACGGCGTTCAGCCTCGGCTATCGCCGCCATATACAAGCCTTCCCGGTAGGATACGTTTGCTGGCTCGGCGTGGTAGATTGCAGGAAGATATTCCCTGGCCGGCTGCTGGTCCTTCTTCGGCGGAACGATCGCGTGCTCGAACAAGGTGAAATCCTGGGCGCGAACTTGCTGTGAGGAGGTCGCGATCATCCCCAGACAGGCGACCGCTAGCGCGGTCAGACAATTGAGGCAGTTCATCTCGACTTGTGCTCCATTGATTCGAATCGAAAGAGAACATAAAAAGAACATGTGCCTGTAGGAAAGCCGCGAATGCCTGCCTTTGGGAGAGGAGAGGAACGCTGATGAGGGGGCCACTTTGCATGCTGAGGAGCTCGCATGTCCCTGTCTGTCCAAACTCATCCCAACCGGTCGCTTGCCGAGACCGCCCGTCGCATTTGCGAATCGCGAGGGGGCAAATGGTCCGGCACAAAGGGCATGGCCTGTTGCCCCGCGCATGATGACCGCACGCCGTCACTCGGTGTGTCGCTCGGCCGACAGGCCATCCTCTTCCACTGTTTCGCGGGATGCGATCAGCAGAGCGTGCTGGCTGCTCTGGCGCGTGAAGGTTTCGAGGCACCGGCGCTTTTTTCAGGTTCTGCGACCACCAACGAACCCGAATCGACTAGCACCTGCAAACCCTCGGCGGTAGCGCTGAGGATCTGGCGCGATGCACAGCCACTGCGTGCCAGTCCGGCAAAGGCATATCTTGAAAGCCGCGGCATCCTCGCCGCATCTCCGGCGCTCCGCTTCCATCCACGAACGCCGCTTGGCCCGAAAGGACGGGCCCGCTTTCTGCCCGCCATGATCGCGGCAGTCAGCCTCGACGAGGGCCCGATCGCCATCCACCGCACGTTCCTGTCTACCGAGGCTTCAGGCAAGGCCGCTTTCGAAAAGCCGAAACGCGCGCTCGGCGCGCTCGGTGAAGCTGCTGTTCGTCTCTTCGCTCCAGTTTCCGGCAAGCTTGGCCTTGCCGAGGGGGTCGAGAGCGCGATGTCGGCCTATGCTCTCACCGGCATTCCCGTCTGGGCGACCCTGGGCAATGAGCGCTTCGGTCTCGTCAGCGTGCCTGAGAGCGTGACCGAGCTTCACCTCTTCGTCGATCACGATGCTGGCGGCGAGCTGGCCGCGTCGCGTGGCCTGGCCGCTTATGCCCGCGAAGGGCGGACGATCCACGTTCGCAAACCATCCTCACGCGACACCGACTGGAACGATGAACTTACAGCATGGCTGCGCCGCAAAGCGGCGCGGTAGAGGAGAGAAAGCTTCTCGAATTCCTGATCCGGCAGAGGGCGTGTCCCGATGCCCCCATCAGGAGGACGAATTGCCATGTTTCAATCAGACCTGTTTCCCGCCGGCGAGCAGTTGCCGTCAGAGCCACTGGCCTATGCCATCGGCACCAGGATTGCCGCGCTTCTCGCCTCGGGTCGTCACCTGACCCGTGCCGACATTTCCGGCCTGTTCGCCGAAGAAACCGGCGGCAGGGACTGGGGATGCGCCTGGACCATCGACGACTACAACAACGCCGTCGAGATCGGCGCACTGCTCTGGCTTCGACAGTCTTCGCGCATCGATCTTGCGACCAGCGTTCATGAAGCAGAAGCGCGTTTCGACTGGCTCGAAGCAGCCTTGCCGCCGCGGCACGTTCGCAGCGAAGCACAGGTCGAGCTTCAGCAGTTCTCGACCCCGCCAATGCTGACCTGGCTGATGGCAAACGCTGCAGCAGTTTCTGCGCACGACACGCTGCTCGAGCCGTCCGCCGGCAATGGCGCCCTTGCCCTTTGGGGCAGCGTTCAGAACGCTTCGCTGCTACTCAACGAGATCGATCCGGCAAGACGAGATGCCTTGGCCCACATCTTCTCTTCGGCCACATTCACTGCGCACGACGGCGAGCTGATCGCCGACCTGCATCATGGCCCTGTTCCGTCGCTCGTAATGATGAACCCGCCATTCGCCCGCAGCCAGGAACGCGGCAAGGACGGTGCGGCGGCGCAGCGCCACCTGCGCAGCGCGATCCGGGCTGCTGCCAGTGGGGCGAGGATCGTCGCGATCATGCCCGATGGCTTTGATGCTTCCACGTTCGCCAAAGCACAGGACGAATCGTCGTTCCTGCTCAATGTCCGCTTGGAGCAGATGTTTCGCCGGACAGGGACGGCGATCGCCGTTCGTCTGGTCGTGATCGACAAGACTCCGACTGCGTCCTCGTCAGCGATCATCGGAGATACCGCCGACCTCATCTTGCTTCACGAACTTATCACTGCGCTTCCGCCACGCGTACAGACCTCCGCCAACATCCATCGCCTGCCAGTCGGCAAGCCAGTGCGCCTCGTTGGCAATAGCTCAGCGGATTGCGCGCCGGTCCGGCCGTTGGCGCCGTTCGCCGCGACACCAAGAGCTACAGCGAATGCGATCGACCTTGCCTATTCGGTCCTCGCCGACCCCGCGCCTGTGCCCGAACAGGCAGGCATCTACCTGCCTTACCGGCCCAGCCGCATCGCCTTCGAAGATGCTCCGGTCCATCCCACCCCGCTCGTGGAATCGGTCGCCATGGGTTCGGTCGCGGCACCGCAGCCCGATGTTTGCCCGCGCCTTCCCGCATGTTGGCAGGCCGATGGCCTGCTGTCCGAAGCGCAATGCGAGACACTGGTCTACGCTGCCCAGGCATTTGCGCGCGATCTTCCGGGTCAGTTCAAGGTGAGCCAGGAAGGCACCTCGCTGGAACTCTCCGAGGACGGACACTCCTACCGCCAAGGCTTCTTCCTCGGCGACGGAACCGGAGCGGGCAAAGGACGGCAGATCGCCGCGGTCATCATGGATCGCTGGCTCGCAGGCGAGCGGCGTCATGTGTGGATCACCAAGAATGAGGCTCTGCTCGAAGACGCTCGCCGGGACTGGGAAGCGCTTGGCGGGCTGCCGCTCGATCTCCAGCCGCTCTCGCGCTGGAAACTCGGCCATCCGGTAACGATGTTCGAAGGCATCCTCTTCGTCACCTATCCGACGCTACGCTCGGGACGCGCCGAAGATACGCGCCTTGACCAGATCCTTGCCTGGGCGAGCGAGGATTTCGACGGCGTGATCGCTTTCGACGAAGCCCACGCCATGGCCAATGCGCTCGGGGGCTATTCAACCCGCGGCAAGGTCAAGGGCTCCGAACAAGGGATGGCGGGCCTCAGGCTGCAGAACCATCTCCCGCGCGCCCGTGTGCTCTACGCATCGGCCACCGGCGCTTCGGATATCGCCAACCTCGGCTACACGTCCCGGCTTGGCCTCTGGGGACCCGAGACGGCTTTCCCGACCCACGAGGCCTTCATGACCGAAATCCGCGCTGGCGGGGTCGCGGCGATGGAACTCGTCGCCCGCGACCTCAAGGCCCAGGGTCTTTATCTCGCTCGCGCATTGTCCTTTGCAGGCGTCGAGTACGAGATCCTCGAACACTGCCTGACCGACGCGCAGGTGCGGATTTACGATGCCTATGCTGATGCCTGGGCGATTATTCACCGCAATCTCGAAGCGGCACTGGAGGCAACGCGGGTGGTCGACGAGGACAGCGGCGATGCCCTCAACCGCAATGCCAAGGCTGCGGCGCTGTCGATCTTCGAAGGCACCAAGCAGCGGTTTTTTGCCCAGCTCCTGCTCTCGATGAAACTACCGAGCCTGATCCCCGCGATGGAAGCGGCGCTTGGCGAGGACCATTCGGTGGTCGTGCAGCTGGTCTCGACCGCCGAGGCCATGCTCGACCGGCGCCTTGCTGACCTTACCGTGGAAGAACGCGAAGCGCTCGATATCGATCTGTCCCCTCGCGAATACGTCATCGACTACCTTGCCAAGAGCTTCCCGGTGCGCCTGATGCAGGTCTTTTCAGACGAGGATGGCAATCTTCGCTCCGAGCCCATGAGCGACGACGAGGGCAATCCCGTTTTCTGTCCCCGCGCCATTGCCGCGCGTGATGCGCTGATCGAACAGCTCTGCGCGCTGCCGCCCATCGCTACCGCGCTCGACGCCATCATCGAGCACTTCGGAACCGAGGCCGTGGCCGAGGTCACGGGTCGGACCCGAAGGCTGGTCTTGGGGCGCGATGGTCAACAACGCCTCGAACGTCGCAGCCCCAGCGCCAATGTCGCCGAAGCGCAAAGCTTCATGGAAGGAACCAAGCGCATCCTGGTCTTCTCGGATGCGGGCGGCACGGGGCGTTCCTATCATGCCGACCTGGGCGCCAGGAACCAGCAGCGCCGGGTCCATTTCCTGCTCGAGCCGGGCTGGCGCGCCGACAATGCGATCCAGGGGCTCGGTCGCACCAACCGCACCAACCAGGCCTCCGCCCCACTGTTCCGCCCGGTAACCACCGACGTGAAGGGCGAGCGCCGGTTCATCTCGACCATTGCGCGCAGGCTCGATGCATTGGGCGCGCTGACGCGCGGCCAGCGCCAGACCGGCGGACAGAACCTGTTCGACCCGGCAGACAATCTCGAAAGCGATTACGCGCGCGACGCGCTCAGCCGCTGGTTTCAGCTGCTCTATGACGGCAAGCTGGAGGCCACGAGCTTCGGCAACTTCGTCGAGCGCACCGGCCTCCGGCTTGAAAGCCCCGATGGCGGGCTGATCGATAATCTCCCCACGATCCAGCGCTGGCTCAACCGCATCCTCGCGCTGCCGATCGCGCTCCAGAACGCCATATTCGAGGAATATCTTGGTCTCGTCGAAGCGCGGATCGAAGCTGCGCGTGAAGCCGGAACGCTCGACCAGGGACTGGAAACTGTTAGGGTCGATCACTTCACGGTCCTCGCCGATGAGCTCCTTCGTACAGACCCCGTGACCGGTGCCGAGACCCGCCTCGTCTCGCTCGAAGTAGCCAGGCACCTTCGGCCTCTGCGCTTGCAACGCCTGGTGCGGATGCACGAGATCGGCAGCGCGCACGCGATCCCCTTGCGCAATGCGCGCTCGGGCAAGGTCGCGCTGTCGGTTCCGGCCCGGCGCCTCATCGCCGACGACGGGGCCGTGGTCGAACGCCGACGCCTTCTGCGTCCGCTCAATTCCGCGAACTGGACGCTTGAAGCACTTGGTGAGAGCCACTGGGAGGAAATTGGCGTCACAGCGTTCACCAGCGCCTGGCTGGCCGAGGAAGAGGAAGCGGCCAAGTCACCGGTGACCGAGCGCGTCCATCTCGCCACCGGACTGCTGCTTCCTGTCTGGAAGCGCCTGCCCGGCGATCATGTCCGCGTCACCCGGCTCGTTGCCGAGGACGGCCAGTCGATCATCGGTCGCGAAGTGCTCGATATCGATCTCGCCGCAATCGCCGATACCTTTGGTCTTTCCGGAGTTACCGGTCCGGCGCCGGACCAGATTGGCGACCTCGTCCTCGAAAGCGGCAAACCGCTGGACCTTGCAAGCCACGATCCGCTCACCGTGAAGCGCTCGCTGGTCGGAGGCGAACAGCGCCTTGAACTGACCGGATTTTCGCCCGATCGGCTCGACTGGTACAAGGGCAAGGGCTGCTTCACCGAGATCATCCGCTACCGCACGCGGCTGTTCGTGCCGGTGTCGAGAGCCTCGTCCGTCCTCCCTGCGCTAGCCGCCTGATCCCTCGGGAGACCCCAATCTCGGAATGAGAGTGGAGGGAGCCCTTTGGGCTTGTGGGCCAAGTGATCCTCACTGGCGCCTTCATTCCATCAGGAGAACACCCATGATCCAGTCGATTCCCTTGAAGAAGCTCGTCCCGAGCCCGCGTAACGTTCGCAAGTCGAGCGACGTGCTGGCCGACCTCCAGCTGCGGGCAGACATTGCCGCGCGTGGCCTGCTGCAGAACCTCGTCGTGCGCAAAGGAAAGCGCGGCAAGTTCGAGGTCGATGCTGGCGGTCGCCGGCTCGCCGCGCTGCAGGCGCTGGCCGAAGAGGGCACCTTGCCTGACACGCACGAAGTCACCTGCCTCGTCATCGAAGGCGAGGAAAGGGAAGTGCGCGAAGCCAGCCTTGCCGAGAACTTCCAGCGTCTCGCAATGAACCCGGCCGACGAGGCGCAGGCCTTCGCCTCCATCATCGAAGCAGGCGCTACCCCTGAAGACGTGGCGCGCCGCTTCGGCCTCACCGTCCGGTTCGTCGAAGGGCGCCTGCGTTTGGCAAGTCTGGCACCCTGCGTCTTCGAAGCGCTCGCCGAAGGCACGATCACGCTCGACATGGCCAAGGCCTACGGCGCGATCTCCGACGTCGAGCGCCAGGCGCATGTCTATGCCGAGCTGCAGGACGCCTGGTACCAGATCACGCCCGACACGATCCGCCGCATGGTGCTCGATGCCACGGTGCGCGGTTCTGATCCGCGAGCTGTTTTGGTCGGACGCGATGCGTACATCGGTGCGGGTGGCCGGATCGAACGCGAACTCTTCGACGATGACGCCAGCGAGAGCTGGATCGATGTCGCGCTGCTCGAGGACCTCGCGCACAAGGCCATTGAAGAGGCGGCAAATAAGGCTGCGCTCGAATATGGCCTTGCCTGGGTTCGGCCGACGCTGGGCACCTATCTCAGTCACGACCTTGTCGAAGGTCTGAGCCGTCTGCCTTGCGAGCCTGCGCCGATGACGGAACAGGAAGCGAAGGAACTTGGCGAGCTCGAGGCCGACTACGACCGCGTCGCCGCCGTGCTCGAAGACGAGGACAGCCACGAGGACGAGGTCGCCAAGGCCGAACAGGAACTCGTCGTCATCGACCGCGCCATGCGCGCGCTCAATGACCGGCCGCCCGTGCTCGCCGACGAGCTGAAACCCGAGGCCGGTGCCTTCCTTATCCTCTCGCGCAATGGCGAGCCGACCTTGGTCCCGCAGTTCTACACCGAGACCGAAGTCATCGCTGACGAAGGTGTGGTGGAGGCAGTCGAAGAAAGCGGAGCGGTTAAACCCAAGGGCAGCTCGCTTTCGCAGCGCCTGCTCGACGAGCTTGCAATGCAGCGCCGCGATATCCTGGCGGTCCATCTCGCTAACGATCCGGCACTGGCGCTCGACTTCATGGTCTTCACGCTCGCGGATGCCGATGGGCACGACTGGCGCGCCAGAAAGGCATCGACGCTTGTCGGCTCCATCGCGTCTGGACCGGTTGCCGGGTTTGAGGCCAAGGATGCACCGGCGAGCGCTGCTCTGGCCGAGTTCGCTGGTTCGCTCGACGAAAGCTGGCGCTCGGGCGAGACCGACGTCGAGCGGTTTGCCAGGTTCCGGTCGCTTTCCGATGAGGCGCGTTCGGCCTGGCTTGGTCATGTCGTCTCGCGCACGCTCGTCGCCAGCCTAGCCTGCGAAGGCGATCGTTCGGTGCCCATGCACGAAGCGCTCGGGGCACTTCTGGAAATCGAAACCGCGCATTGGTGGCGTCCCACCGCGGCAAACTATTTCGACCGCGTGGCCAAGGCTCGCACGCTCGAAGCGCTCGATGCTGCGGGTGGTCCGGAGCTGGTCAGCCGATACGCTGCTTCGAAGAAGGCTGAGCTTGCGAGCGCAGCCGAGCGCATCTTCTCAGGCAACTTCATCGGCGAGGCCGAGGTCAAGGAGCGGGCGCAAGCCTGGGTTCCTGCGATCATGCTGTTCACTGCTGCTCAGGAGGTCGCGCCGATTGGTGTCGAAGTCGACGAGGCAGTCAGCGACGATGCGACAGACGAAATTGCCGAGCAGGCTGCCTGACCCTCCTGACAGGTCGAGGTCGCTCGGTGGGCGGTCCGTCCCAATTGGGACGGACCGCCTTTTTCATGTCAGAATTTGGGCCGTTGCACGAACCCGCTTCGCGGGAGGGGTGCTGGCGGCGCGGGTGACGCCAGAGCAAGAACGTAGCGAGTAGATCGAACAAGGCCGACCATTCCGGCTCCTTCAACCGAGGAGTCGAGAGATGAACGATCTTGTACCTGTTTCGCCCATCAGCCCGCTGCGCCAGCGGCTGATCGAGGATATGACCATGCGCCGGTTCAGCCCGGAGACGCAGCGCAACTATCTGCGCGATGTCGGGCGGTTCGCGACCTGGCTGGCGCGCTCGCCCCACACCGCGACCGCCGAGGATGTCCGGCGGTTCCAGATTGAGCAACGGGAAGCCGGGGTGCCGGCGCCGACCATGAACAGCATCGTGGCTGCGCTGCGTTTCCTCTTCACCCACACCCTCGACCGGCCCGGGCTTGCCCGCAAGCTGGTCCGCACCGCTCATGCTCGCAAGATCCCGGTGGTGCTGACCCAGCCCGAGGTGAAGCGGCTCCTCGACGCCACGACCTGCCTCAAGCACCAGGCCGCGCTGTCGGTGGCCTACGGTGCGGGGCTGCGGGTCGGCGAGGTCTCGGCGCTCAAGGTGTGCGATATCGACAGCAAGCGCATGCTGCTCAGGATCGAACGCGGCAAGGGTGGACGCTATCGCAACGCCATGCTGCCCGAAGGTCTGCTTGTGCTGCTGCGGGAGTGGTGGCGCGCGGGGCGGCAACAGGGTGTGCTTCATGCCGATGGCTGGCTCTTCCCAGGTCAGAACGCGACGGTGCCGATCAGCACCCGCCAGCTCTACCGGGTCGTCGTTCAAGCGGCAGAGGCAGCCGATATCGCCAAGCGGGTCGGACCGCACACCCTACGGCACAGTTTTGCGACGCATCTGCTCGAGGACGGCGTCGATATCCGCGTTATCCAGGCACTGCTCGGCCATGCCAAGCTCAACACCACGGCCTTCTACACCAAGGTGGCAACGAAGACGATGCGGGCAGTTGTCAGCCCGCTCGACCGACTGGCCTTGGCGGCACCGGATAACGAGGTGCCGAGCGGCTGAGAGCCGGTGCGCACCTCGCTCGAGGTTGCCGACGTCTTCCGTGCTGCCGGGCCTGCTTATCGGGCCGCCCATGCCGGGCACCTGAGCCTGCATCAGCTCAAGGTCATGTCGGCGATCGAGCACTGTCGCACCGCCGCGCTGGGCGGGCACGTCGAGGCCTGCACCGACTGCGGCCATTGGCGGATCGCCTACAACTCCTGCCGCAACCGCCACTGCCCCAAGTGCCAGGGCGCCGCCGCGCGGACCTGGCTCGCCGCGCGCGAGGCCGACCTGCTGCCGGTCGGCTATTTCCACCTCGTGTTCACGCTGCCCGCCGAGATCGCCGCCATCGCGTTCCACAACAAGGCTCTGCTCTACGACCTGCTGTTCAAGACCGCGTCCGAGACCACGCTCACCATCGCCGCCGACCCGAAGCATCTCGGCGCCCGGATCGGCATCACCGCCGTGCTCCACACCTGGGGCTCGGCCATGACCCATCATCCGCACATCCACATGATCGTGCCGGGCGGCGGTATCGCGCTGGACGGGGACCGATGGATATCGTCCCGCCCGGCCTTCCTCCTGCCGGTGCGCGTGCTGGGCGCTTTGTTCCGCCGTCTGTTCCTGACCCGGCTGCTGGCGCTTCACGATGCCGGCAAGCTCGCCTTCTTCGGTAAGCTGGCGGAGTTGGCCGACCGCCGTGCGTTGCTGCGCCATCTGTCACCGGTGAGGAAGAAGCGCTGGGTGGTATATGCCAAGCCGCCGTTCGCCGGTCCCGAGGCAGTGCTCGCCTATCTCTCGCGCTACACCCACCGGGTCGCGATCTCGAACAGCCGTCTCCTCCGGTTCGGCGAGAGCGGCGTCACGTTCCGCTACAAGGATTATCGCCGCTCCTCGCCAGACCGTCAGCAGGTGATGACGCTCAGCGCCGACGAGTTCATCCGCCGCTTCCTGCTGCACTGCCTGCCGCGCGGGTTCCATCGCATCCGCCACTATGGCCTGCTCGCCGCCAGCACCCGCAAAGCCCATCTCGAACGCGCCCGTCAGCTGCTAGCGATCGTACCGCCGGCTACGGACGAGCCCTCCACCGAACCGCCCGATCCGCGTCCGGCATGCCCTTGCTGCGGCGGGCACATGGTCATCATCGAGACCTTCCAGCGCTGCCATCCGCCACGCGGTCCGCCGAGCGCAGCCGCTCCATCCGGGCAACCTGCGCCGTGACCCGGCTCGGCATGACACTGTTCCACCCCGCCGCAGCCACGCTTCCGGCGGCGATGACGTCCGCATATTACCCGCCCAAAAGCAGTAGTCGCATCACCAAAATCGGACGGACGCGCATCCCACGGCTGCTTTGTCATCGCAAAATCGGACCGGCTGCTCTCAGGCACGTCCGCTTATCGGCACCGTCAGCAGACGCCCGGACAAACCCGAAATCGAAATCCCCATAGCTCATCGCGTGCGGCCCGCGGGTTCGGGCACCGTCGACTTTCCGACGCCTCGCGGCGTCCGAAACTCTAAACGGAAGCGGAAAAGCAGCTTTTATATCTTTGAGCGGATTAAGCGGACAGCGACTGCTGACCGAATCGCAAGCCGGTGCATTAGAGAATGGTCTGGAGAAACCCCTCTTGGCATAGATTTTTGCCGTCGTTGAAACGCCCCTGCAGGACAGCCAACACGGAGCCGAGAGCCACAAACTAAATCGGTTTACTATTTAGCGCGCCTTTCCTACCATCCAGAGATGGCGAGAGAAACCTTTACGATTGAGGGCGCAGGCGCTATTTCTCTTACAGCCGAGGCTGAGGGGGATGCCTACGCTAAACCCGTCCTTCTTGCGCACGGCGGCGGGCAGACACGGCGCGCGTGGAGAAGGGTGGTCAGCGAACTGGCTCAAGCCGGCTTTCGCGCAATCGCCTTCGATATGCGCGGTCACGGAGACAGCGATTGGTCGCCATGCGGAGCTTACGAAATGCGCGACTTCGCGGCGGATCTGGTCGCTGCAGCGTCGCGCCTGGACCAGAAGCCAGCGCTGGTCGGCGCTTCACTGGGCGGGCTCGCTGGACTGATTGCCGCAGGGGAGCTTGCTCCAGGTAGCTTTGCTTCACTCACATTGGTCGACATTGCCCCGCGCATGGAGCCCAGCGGTGTGATGCGCGTGGTTGGTTTCATGGAAGAGCATGTCGATAGCGGCTTCGCCTCACCAGAGGAGGCGGCCGACGTGATCGCTCGCTACATGCCGCATCGTCCCAGGCGGGGCGCGAGCGATGGTCTGAAAAACTATCTGCGGCAGAAGCCGGATGGGCGCTTCTATTGGCACTGGGACCCGGTGTTTATCCGTAATATAATGGCGGCCAGACGAAGCGACCCAGACAGCCAAGAACGTCAATCGGCAATGCTCAGCCAAGCTGCGGCGAATCTCACGCTTCCGCTTCACCTCATCCGAGGCGGCTCTAGCGATCTTGTTTCCGAAGAGGCCGTTTTGCATCTGCGACAACTCGCCCCCCATGCAGAATACACCGATATTGCCGATGCCACGCACATGGTCGTGGGCGATGCGAACGATGCCTTTTCCGCCGCTATCGTCAATTTCCTGAGGCGCCATCACTCATCCGATACGGCTCAGCCACAGGGGACGAGGGAGCTATGATCGATCGAGAGCGCTTGCAGGAAATGCTGAATATCGCGCCGTTTCATCGATGGCTTGGGCTGGAGATTGCGACATGCTCCGACCAGGGAATCGCGATCACCATGCCATGGCGCGAAGAGATCGTGTCGAACCCTATGATTGGGTCGGCGCATGGAGGGGTCCTGGCGTCACTGGTCGACCTCACCGGGCTTTATACTCTGCTTGCCGGGGGCGTCGCGGCGAGAGCGACGGCCGATCTGCATGTCGATTACCACCGTCCTGCAACCTCAGGACCTCTCACTGCTCACGGACAGATCGTGAAGATCGGGCGACAGATTTCGGTGGCGGAAACCCGGGTTCTCGAGCCCGACGGCAAGTTGGTCGCCAGCGGCAGGGGTGCCTACTTCTCGTCAACCGGATCAATTGATCAGCGCGGCGGGACTATTGATCTCGAACAGGCTCTTGCCACCCAAGGCCCAGCGACTTCTGCAGCGCAATCCACGACAGCGTAAGGGCGCCTCTTGCCCGGACGAGGTCTCCTGAGGCCTGCTGCTGTTCTCGCAGGGCCCGGTTGAGGTCAGCCTTCGAGATCGCTCCTGCGGCAAAACGTTGGCGGTTCAGGTCCGCCGCGTCGTCAGCCTGCTTCTTGATTTGCATTCTGGCAGCGAGCGCAACACGCTGCTGGCCGAAGCGAGCCAAGGCACGTTCGGCGTCTTGCAGTGCCAGAAGCACCGTCTGCTGGTAATTGGCGACTGCTTCGTTGCGCGCCGCCCCGGCTTGGTCGATCGCAGCGTCTACCCTGCCGAAATCCAGAAAATTCCACTGGAGGCGCGGGATCGCGAGTGCGGAGAATTCGCCGACATCGACAACGTCGTCCAACGAGGATCCGCCGAGGCCCAGGATCCCTGTGAAGGACAATTTCGGGAACCGCGCCGCCTCGGCCACCCCGATCCGCGCCGTCGACGCGGCAAGAGACCGTTCGGCCGCCCTTATGTCAGGCCGACGCGCCACCAGGCTTGCCGGATCGCCGATCGCGACCTGCTCTGGCGGCATGGGAATGGAGCGCGCAGTCGTGAGCGCTGCATCAACTGATCCCGGCACGTGTCCGGTCAGTATAGCGAGCGCATCAGACAGGACTGCGATATCCGCTTCAGCTTCGGCAAGTTGTGACTTGAGCATCTCCAGTTCGGCATTCGCGGTGCCTACCGGGAAAAGCGGCAATGCACCGCGCTGATAGCGTTGGTATGTCAGCGCCAGGATCTCTTCCTGCAACGAAATCTGCGCCTCAAATTGCTCTGCGCGGAATTGGGCCTCCCGCAAATTGACGTAGGTGCTGGCCACTTGGGCAGTCAACTGGACCTTTGCGTCCTCTGCATTGGCCACCGTTGCAGCAGCTTGGGCATTGCTGGCCTCAATGCGCCTGCGCGAGCCACCGGCAAACTCCAGCTCCCAGTTGGCGTTAAGGCCCACATTGTAAAAGCTGAGCGAGTCATCGGTTTCTGCGTCGGAATTGGTTTGCTCTGACGGGGGGGGCGCCCCGCCTTGAAGGTCGAGACCAGGAAGCCGGCCCTGCACGGTGGTGGCCTGTGCCCCAAGCGATGGCATTCGACCCGCACGGTCTTGCCTGATGGATGCCCGTGCCTGGGCAATGCGCGCCTGCGCTGCGGCGAGCGAGGGGTTGCCGGACAGCGCAGCCTCCACCAGCCGCGTCAACTCGGGATCGCCGAGCAGCAGCCACCATTGAGCGACAACCGGATCAGATGCGCTCACATCACTGCCAGCGCGCACAAAGCGAGTGCCCGTGTCTGCTGACACAACTTCCGGGGGGCCTGCATAATCGGGCCCTGCCGTGCATCCAGCTAGCAAGGCGATAGTGACAAGCGGAGGTAGCAAGTGGCGCATCGTGTAGGGCTCAGTGCATCGAAAGGGAGACATTTTTTGGAAGCGGCCTCAGGAAGAGGACCAGCGGAACCGTCGCGAGGGTCAGAATCCCCATAACCAGGAACACGTCATTGTAGGTCATTATGAACGCCTCGCGTTGGAGGGTGCGGCTCAGGACGGCCATCGCCCCCTCCATGCCGCCGAAGTTTCGCGCCAGCCCTTCGAGATAGTCCTGTAGCGAAACGCTGTTCGCATTCAGGGTCTCTTCCATCCGCCGGCTATGATGCCAGATCCGCTGGTCCTGGAACGAAGCGAGGGCCGAGAGGGCGAATGATCCGCCAAGATTGCGGGCCGCGTTGAAAATGCCCGAGGCATCGCCCGCGTCTTCCTTGGCCACCGAAGCCACCGTTGCCTGATTCAGGAACATCATCGCAAGGATCATGCCGGCACCGCGCAAGAGCTGGCTCTCGGTAAAAACGGCACCACCGGATTCTGCTGTAAGGCTGGTGCTGACAAAGCAGCTGACCGCCATCAGCAACATGCCGGCGCCGACGGCGATGCGAATGTCGATCTTCCGGATCATCAAGGGAAGCACAGGCATCAACAGGAAGGCCGGGACGCCCATCCAGAAGATCACCAGCCCGGTCTGAAGCGCGTTATAATCAGAAATGATCGCGAGGAACTGCGGGATGACGTAGGTCGAACCATACATCACCATACCCAGGGCGAGCGCCATGATCGCGACGCTGGCGAACTGTCGATTGAACAAGAGCTGCAACTTCAAGACTGGCTTGCGTGCCTTCACCTGTCCGTAGATCAGCGAGGCAAATCCGACGACTGTGATGATTGTGAGCCAGCGAATGAGAGAGGATTCAAACCATTCCTCGCGGTGGCCCTCCTCAAGGACGACCGTAAGTCCGCCCAGCCCCAAGATGAGCCCGACAATGCCCGCCCAATCCGCGTCCGTGAGATATTCCCACTTGGGCTTCTCGTGAGGCAGCCCGATAAACAGCAAGAGCAGCAGGATTGCGCAGACTGGCACATTGACGAAAAAGGCATAGTGCCAGCTCAGATTCTCGGTCAGCCAACCCCCGATCAAAGGCCCCATCACGGGGCCGAGGATCACTGTCATGCCAAACAGGGCCATTCCGATGGGCTGCTGATGTGGCGGCAATCGCTTAGCCACAATAGTCATTGCGGTCGGAATGAGGACTCCGCCCGTGAATCCCTGACCCGTGCGGCCGATGATCATTGTCGTAAGGTCGGTTGCAATCCCGCATAGCACCGAAAAGGCGGTGAACGCGCTGACCGCGATGATGAGGAGGGTTCGCAGACCGAACAGCCGTTCGAGCCAAGCGCTCAGCGGAATGACGACGATTTCAGCAACGAGAAATGACGTAGCAATCCAGGTGCCTTCGGCGCCTGTGGCACCGATCTCGCCCTGAATGACGGGGAGTGCGGAATTGACGATTGATATGTCCAGCGTCGCGAGCATGGCGCCAAGCGCGCCCGCGGCCACAGCGACCCAGGCGGTAGCGTCTGCGTTCTTTCGGCCCCCGGCCGGCCCGATCGAAGTGTCCTGCGCTGCCAGTATCTCGGTCATTGAGTCCGACTCGAGATCTCTTCCAATTCGCCGGCAGCATTCCGGGTGTCGACCGTAGCCACTACCGACATGCCGGGAACGAGCAGACGCCGCACTTCAGGGGGAGCATCGATAGCGATGCGGACGGGTATCCGTTGAACGATCTTGGTAAAGTTGCCGGTGGCATTTTCGGGGGGGAGGATGGAAAATTCCGCGCCCGTTCCCGGCGATATGCTGTCCACTCGTCCCGCGATCTCAAGGTCTGGCAGGGCGTCAACTTCGAGCCTGACGCTCTGGCCGGCCCGGATGAGGCCGACCTGCGTTTCTTTGAAGTTCGCGGTCACGTAGATCGCGCTCACCGGAACCACCGTCATCAAACGTTGACCCGGTTGCACGAACTGGCCCACCCTCACCGAGAGATCGCCGACGCGGCCGGCCTTGCTGGCGCGCAGCAAGGTCGATTCAACCGTAAGGTCGGCTGTTTCCAGCTGAGCGCGAGCAGCGTCCGCCTGCGCCTGGGTCTGGCTGATCTGCTCGAACAGGGTCCCCCGGCGAGCGGTCGCGGCAGCCACCGCCGCCTGCGCAGCGGCGAGTTCGGCCCGCGCCTGCCGCGCCTGCGCCTCATACTGGTCTAGCTTTTCCCGCGGTTCGGCTCCTGTCGCGGCAAGGGGCCGATATCGCGCCACCTGGTCGTTCGCGAGGTCCAGTGCCGCGGCTGCGGCGGCGAGTTGGGCCCGCGCCTGGCGAATGGCTGCATCCTGTTCGGATACCTGAGAACGGATTGTGTCGGCACCGGCCAGGGTCGCAGCGATCTGTGCGCGCGCCTGTTGCGCTTGCGCCTGATAATCCCGCAAATCCAGTTGTACGAGGGCTCCGCCGCGAGCAACCTGCTCGTTCTCCCCCACGAAGACCTCTTCGACGTATCCCGCTACCTTGGAAGAGATAACGACGCTGTCGGCAGCGACATAGGCGTTATCGGTCGACTGCATGTACTGTCCGTAGGTTACGTGCCGGTAGTACCACCAGATCCCGCCAAGCAGCACGGCAAGACCAACGATGGTTAGCACGATGCGCAAGCCACGCCGCGATTGCGGTTTCGTTGGGGTTGTGCCCTCCTGCTCCGGTTGGTTGGAGTTATCGGTCATCTGACTCTTTCGGCAGCCTCAGTAAAAGGTGAACGCGTCTCGCGCCCTATTAGCCGTGAGTCAGATAGTAAAGGCATTTAGCAGTTTGCATTTGGGCATCCGAGGCTATCCGACTACACAGCGCTATGGATGAAAAACCAGATACCATGTCACGGTCTCAGCGTCGGCAGAAGGTCATCACCGATGATGACCGCATTCTCTATCTTATGGACGAGATCAGTCGCGGCGCGCGCAGAGTGTACGATGCGAGGGTCGCCAGGATCGGTCTCAATCAGACACAGTGGAGGATCATCGGACAACTTCTTCGCGATCCTGCCCTTACGCAGGCTGAAATCGCCAAGAAACTGGAACTGGAATCGGCGACCATCGGCCAGGCGGTTGCAGGTCTTTGCGCACGCGGGCTGATGAAAAGGCTTCGAGCTGAGACGGATCGGCGAGCGTGGCAGCTCATCCTCACGGAGCAGCTTGACGATCTGCTGCCCGAACTGAGAGGCTCCGCGGATAGGCTTCATGATCTGCTTTGGCGCGACATTGCCGCCGACGAGAAGCGAACGCTGCAGCAGATTCTTGAAAGGGTATCGGAAAATCTGGACCAACACCGTGCCGAGGCTGAATAAAATCATGGCATCGCCCCCGGAAAAGCCTATCGGCAGCATCGCTCGCGCCGCGGAGATTGGCCGAATCCTAATGAGGCACGGAGCGAAGAATCTCGCCGGAGCCCTCGGGTTTATTCCCTCTTCGAACAATGTCATCGACCCTCGCGAATTTCGCCCGGCCGCAGTTGTCGCGTTCCTCCGTGACATCGGGCCAGTCGGCATAAAACTGGGGCAGCTCCTCGCCACCCGAAGCGATCTGTTCACCGAACACTGGATCACGGCATTCTCAACCCTGCACGATCAGGTGTCGCCAGTGCGCTTCGCAGATATCGAGCCCGTACTTGCTTCAAGCTGGGGTGAGGACTGGCGGAACGACTTTGCGCAGTTCGACGAAAAGCCTTTGGCGTCCGCCTCGATTGCACAGACCTATTCCGCCGAGCTAAGGGACGGTAGCAAGGTCATCGTGAAGGTTCGACGCCCGGGCACCGCCGCGCGGATGGAAGCCGATGTGCGTCTGCTTGTGCGTCTTGCCGAGATCGCTGAAGCACGCTCTCCTGACATCGCGCGTTACCGGCCAGTCGAGTTTCTGCGGACCTTCGGCCGCAATCTTGCCTGGGAGATGGACCTCGCTGCGGAATCCCGAGCCTGCGAGCGGATCGGCGCATATCTCGATACCATCGGCGTCAGGACCCCGGCCATCCATTGGGAACTGACCGGGCTGCGGGTGAACGTTCAGGAACGCCTGTACGGCAGGCCCGCGTCTTCGCTGGGCAGCCCATCGGGCGACCCGCGGGTGGCGGCTTTCGCTAAAAGCTATGCCAACGCTGTCCTGCGGATGATCATCCTGAACGGCGAATTTCACGGCGACCCCCATCCGGGTAACGTCTTCCTGATCGGCGAGCAGGATGTCGGCTTCATCGACTTCGGATCAGTCGGGACGCTCACCAAGACGAGGCGCGACGAGATCGTTCGGCTCGTGCTTGCGATTGCTGGTGAGAAAACCAGCGATGTCGCGAATGTCCTGCTCGCATGGGCGGGGGAGCCGAAGGTGGATCGCGATGCGCTCGCGGTGGATCTGGATCAGTTGATCGGAGAGTTCAGGGGGACCGTGCTATCTGGCATCGAGTTCTCGCAGATTTTTTCCCGCGTTTTCGATCTGTTGCGGGATTATCGACTGGTTCTGCCACCTGATCTGGCCATTCTTCTGCGTACCTTGTTGACTGCAGAGGGCTTCGTCCGATCGCTGGCACCGGACTACAACATCGCCGAAGAGACACGGCCGATCATGACGGAGCTTCTCGCCGAGCGGTTCTCGCTCGGCAGCGCTCGGTCGGGTTTGAAGAAACTTCGCGGTCAGCTGCTGGGGTTGTCGGCGTCCTTGCCCGACATACTTGCCACTGCGAACTCGATCGCAAAGTCAGGATATGTGCCGGTTCAGCTCGATCCGCTCAGTATCGAGCAGCTCGCTGGACTTCGCAATGAGCGTCAGTCCTTGAAAGGCCCTCTAGCTGCCGCATTGATCGTGGCTAGCGCATTGCTTGTCGATCAATCCTGGCTTCTGGCTGGCGGCGCGCTTGTGATTGCTGGGGTGGTGCTCATCCGAAAGTCATAATGAAGGAGCAACTTAATTCGTGCACGGTCACGATACGGCAAAGCCGAACTTAACGAGGATTTCATGCGCCTCACTTCAGCGACCAAGACGCATCGCGAAGAAAATTTTTCGACCTATTGCGATTGAAGGCTTATTTTCCTCAATCAGACGAAACTTTGGAACGGCAGCTTTCAGGCGTGTCCTCGCCTGACTTTATGGCCGCTATTGGGGCGCAAAGCCGTCATCATTAGACGAGAGGGGAGGGAGCTTTTGCTTTTCCTGAACCGGGACATGTCCGTCTCGGCGATCAGGAGAACTCCCATGACCAAGTCCCGCCGCACTGCTTCGACTTCGCCTGCCCAGCGCATCACCGCCGCCATCATCGAAAAGCTCGAGCAAGGCACAAAGCCCTGGGTCAAGCCGTGGCGCGGTGTGCCCGTCTCGCGGCCCTTGCGCTCCTGCGGGACGCCCTATCGCGGCATGAACACCTTCTGGTTGTGGATGGTGGCCGACGGCTGTGGCTACGCCTCGCCCTACTGGATGACCTATCGCCAGTGCCAGAAGCTCGGCGGACAGGTCCGCAAGGGTGAGAAATCGACCATCGCGATTTTCTACAAGAGCTACACCAAGGAAGTCGAGAACGCCGAAGGCGAAGCCGACACCGAGAACCGGCGCGTGCTCAAGGCCTATGCCGTGTTCAACGCGGACCAATGCGATGGCCTCCCCGCATTCTATCATCCCAAGTCGCTGGTTGCCGCGCTTGAGCCCGAAGGACGCGAAGACCGCCTTGATGCCTTCTTCGGTCAAGTGGGCGCAGACCTGCGCCATCATGGTGCCCAAGCCTACTACGAACCGCTGCGCGACCGCGTCACGATGCCGCCTGCCGAACTGTTCGAAGCTTATGACCACTATTACGCGACGCTCGCGCACGAGCTGTCGCACTGGACGGGTCATTCTTCGCGGCTCGAACGCGATCTCAAGAATCGCTTCGGCAGCGACGCCTATGCTGCCGAGGAACTGATCGCCGAACTTTCCTCAGCCATTCTTGGGGCAGAACTGGGGCTTCCGGTCACCCACCTCGACCATCACGCCAGCTACATCGCGTCCTGGCTCAAGATCCTTAAATCGGACGAGCGCGCGATTCTGACCGCTGCGGCCAAGGCCGAGGAAGCGGCCAGCCTGCTGCTCGAACTGGGCGGACACCAATCCAGCGAAAGCGAGGACGATATCGACCTTGCTGACGCCGCCTGAGGAGCAGTGAGATGGGACGTTCCGTCAGCTATCCGACCGGCTCCGTGGTGGCCTTTCGCCTGCTCCATGACGGCGAAGACGATGATGTCGACTGGGCCTACGAGTGCCTAGTCGACGAGATCATCGATACCACGAAGGCGGCCTTTCCTTCCTTTCAGAGCTTCGATGGATGGCGCGGCCGCGAAGATCGTATCCTCCTTCGCAATGCCTTCGCTGATTGCGGCATATCGACCTATTGCGGGCTCGCCGCGATCTGGCTCGCCGAACGCGACGATGCCCGATACTGGGAGGCGGATTTCTACAACCCACGAACGGCAAGGGCACGGCACTGGCTCGCCCAGGTGTCGGGACGCTTTATTGACCTGTTCGGGGATCTGCGCCTGGTCGGGCGCTTCTCGAATGGCGAAGCGATCTTCGAGCGCTCCCGATCCACCTGCGACATTGGGACCTGATCCTGCCTCATCCCTCTCCGCCGGGAGAGGCCCTTGGGCCGGTCGGGGCGCGCCGCAACCTGCGGCCCGTCGGCCCGTGTTGCCCGCGCCAGCCTAGGGCCGCAGGTTTCCCGCTGCGCGGTGCGTCGCGCCCCTTTCCCCGGCCCTGATCGGGCTCCGGCGGACAGGACCGAGGCAATGGTGCCTCCTCTCCTTGTCCCCGCGATCAGGAGACACCCCATGTGCGACAGCTTCATCGACCAGTTGAGCGGCCTCGACCTCTCAGGCCTCAGCATCAGGCCAGCTCCCTTCAATGAGACCGATTTCCCCTGCGAGGACGCCATCGACCAGACGCTTGGCGCCGTATGGTCCGACCTTTTCGCCATGTTTTCCGATACGGCCCTGGAGGCTGATGCCGAGGACATTGCATGGGGCATGGTCAATCTCTTCCACCGCGCAGCCAGCCGCAAGTCCGCTCAGCTTGACCGGGCCAGCGACGAGATCCGTGTCCTCCTCGCATCCGCCGATGGCTCCGAAGTGCATTCGAGCAATCTGGAAGAACAGGTTGAACGCGCGCAGGCCGCCGAAGCCAGCATGCTGGCCTTCGAGCAGATGCGCGAGGCTGCGGCAGCACTGTACCGCGACGAGACCGGTTCCTCGTGGAAGCCCGTTTCCGGCTCGCGCACGAGCCATTCACGCAATCTCACATCGGCTGTTATCGATGCCCGCGATTTCCTCCGCGCACGCGCCGAGAACCGGCGTCATGCCCTCATCCCGGAGGGAACTCCAATCGTCTTCGCCGGTGGTCGCCAGAGCTTCGAGAGCGCTGAGGACGCGCGCACCTATGCGGACAACATCTGGGCGACGCTGGACAAGGTTCGCGATGTGGTTCCCGATCTCTTCCTGGTCCATGGCGGCGACGGCAAGGGTGCCGATCGCCTCGCCGCGAGCTGGGCCGAGCGCCGCGAAGTCCAGCAGCTGACCTATTCGCTCGATCGTCGACTTGGTGCCCGCGCCGGGTTCAAGCGCAACGAGCAGATGCTTTCGCTCAATCCGCGTTACGTCGTCGCCTTTCCGGGCAATGGCGTCACCGAACGACTGGTGATCGATGCCAAGACGCGCCGGATCACCGTGGTTGATCGTCGCGGCCCCTTGGGCACCTCTCCCGGGTCCTGAGGGGGCCTTTACAGTCTGCAACTGCATTGCCCGGATGTGCATTCGGCGCAGACCCGACTATGGACCGGTCATGCAACTTGACGATCTGCTGCAGCGCTACTTTGCCACCACCGACCTCTCCGGGGTTGCCCCCGACACGTTGTCTGCTGGCATCGAGCATTGCCGGGTCGATCTCGGCCTTGAGGAGGACCGGGGCAAGCGCTTTGCACTGTGGTCGTTCCTGCACATGTTCGGGTCCGCCCCCGATCTCGACGTGGCGTTCGAGAACGAGGAAGACCGGGAAGCGGCCCGCAACTTCATGGATCTCCTGGCGGCATCGGAGGGCGATGGGGTAAGCTGATTGCAGCGGGGTCCTGGCACCTTCAGACCCGCACCCGATACCCATCCGGCCTTCTTCGCGAACAGTCCTGAATCAGGTCAGCTGAGGACAGCAACCCGTTCCTTTCCGGCCGTGTGGTCGCGCTTCGCGCGCCTGCCCGCACCACCCGTCATGAACAGGTTTCCCTTGGAGCTTCGCTCCCGCGGTGCAGTCCTCCCATGCCCTGCTTCTTCTGGATGTTCGCAAGCCGGAGATGGTCTCCGGTTTGAGGAACCGAAGGACTTACACCATGACCAATATCGCAATCCTCACCGGCCGCATCGCTCGCGATCCGGAAACCCGCGAGACCAAGGGCGGCACCAATGTCACCGGGATCACCGTCGTCACCGATCGCCCCGCACGCGACAAGGACGGCAAGACTTACAAGGACGAGAACGGCTACACCGCCAAGGAAAGCGAGTTCCACCGGGTAACCTGCTTCAATGGCCTCGCCAAGACCGTCGGCCAGTACTGCTCCAAGGGCCAGTTGGTCAGCGTGCAGGGCCGCATCCACTACACCCAGTGGGAGGACAAGGACGGGGTCACGCGCTACGGCACCGAGATCCTCGCGGACAAGGTCGACTTCCTCTCCCGCGGTAGTGGATCGAGCGACGACAACGACAACACCGACGCTCCCGATATCGACTGACATCGATGCCGGTCGTCCTCCTTACGAAGAGGCTCTGCCGCAAGCGGCAGGGCCTCTTCTTCTGTGGTTACTGGGTTCCCGGCGCAGCATTCGAAGCACGGGTTGAACCGCGCCCAGTCAATTTCTCGATCGCGGCATCCTCGCCGAGTTTTCCGAGTTCTTCAGCAACCTTCCTCAGGCCCTTCTTCGAGAAGCTTTCGAGGCCGCTTCCCAGGATGATTTCGCCGAGTTCTCTGGCCGCTTGCACTTCAAGTTCTCGTTGTTTGGCGTCGAGCGCCTCGCGGTCCGCTTCGAGCTTTTGCAGGGCTGCAATAGCGCTCCTGTTTCGGGGCATGTTACTTGTCCTTTTGTCCCCTCGGGTCTGCTCCCTGGTTGTTTCCATGCCCGCGTTATCGGGGTGTAGGAAAGGCAATTCGCACGCAGGAGATGTTTGATATTGGGCGGAGGTGGTGGGTTCTTGCTCACGGTTCTCCCAGCATGATGGCCTTGCGAATCCCGCCTCAAGGACGGCGGGGCCCCACCATTTTGCCCGCCACCGGATTGCATCCGGCAGCGAACAAAATCGTTACCCCCACCGCCGCTATCGCGGTCGCCCATCCGGGCGATCCCTGACCCGGGATGCACAAGACCATCGCGCGCACCTCCTGTCGTCTCACGACAGAAACCAGGAGGATTATCATGGCTTATTCGATGCATTGCGCACTTCCGTCCCGGAGCTATTTCGAGGCCCTGGAAACAGCCGAGAAGAGAGCGCTGCACAGCTTCTTCGATCAGCACGTTATCGAGGATGAGGAACTCGGGTACTTTGCCCTCGACGAGGGCGACTACAACATCTTGCCAGCGCATCTCGCAGCGCGGGTGGTCCACACGGTCCACGGCGGCATGCTCGACGAGTTCTGAGACTATCGACAGGGCGGGAACCGCGAACGGTTCCCGCCCTTTTTTCTTGTTCGCCGGGTAGTCCAGCGAAGCACAAAAACCCGGTTCGGTCGGTTGCCCTGGCGGTCGCCCACCGCGAGGCGGCGGCGCCCGACAAATGGAGCGGGGCTGTGGACGCACTCTGTCCCGCGCATCTGGAGATGCGCTCCTGAGGGTGCGGCGCGATTTGTTCTTGGGCCCCGCGTGCACTTGCGAACCGGCACCGGGTCGGGCGGCGCGAAGCTTGGGCACGCGACATGCCCCGCTTGCCTTGCTTCCCACGCGCCCTTGGCCGGTGCCTTTTTCGCAGGTGCGGTCCTTGGCTGGAGGCGTCGAAATGCTCTCGATCTGCATCCGAACAGGGGGCAGGCCTGGTTGCTCGCGCTCCAACGTTGAGATCGGGAAAGGTCGTTCTTGATCAATCCCCC
Organism: Parerythrobacter aurantius; assembly: GCF_045291475.1. Lineage (NCBI taxonomy): Bacteria > Pseudomonadati > Pseudomonadota > Alphaproteobacteria > Sphingomonadales > Erythrobacteraceae > Parerythrobacter > Parerythrobacter aurantius. The sequence continues at coordinate 902,917 of NZ_CP147985.1, read as the reverse complement.
TTACTGCCTGGACCGCCTCGCGCACTTGGGAACAAGGGAGCACACCGTACCCCGCGAATTCGGGATTTATCTTCCTGTTATCGCGCGAAAATTCCGTTTTGCGCACTTTCAACCCGCCTGCGAGTAGAGCGGCTTTGCGCCGATCCGCCAGCCACTCGCCTTGGTGTATCATTATGAATTATCGACTGAATCTTTCGATTGACTGCGAGTTGTTCACGATTTATTCTCATCGGCACCTTCCGCAAGGTGAGTCAGGTTCCGTCGGCCCGACAAGGAACCTGTTTCATGACCCGACACGATCGGCTCCAAGCATTCGTGCCGCTTCCCGTTTCCACCTGGGTGCGGCAGCGGGCGGCTGACCAAGGAGAGAGCGTCAGCGTCTTCATCCGCGACCTGATCGTCGCGGCGTGGCAGCGCGAGAACGAGGCGAAGGACCGGCCCGCAGGGCTCGATCCCGCGCGCCAAGCTATCTTCATTTCGGTAGCGCTCGATGCGCTTTTAGCCAGCCATCCTGACGCGAGTTTGCGCGACCGTACCCACGAGGCGTACCGGCGACGCCTCGAGCGTCTTGGCCTCCCCGTCAACGCGAACATGGGAGGCCATTCCCATGAAGCATAATCTCCTGAACTTCACCCGCGGGAGCCAGCTGCTCGGCCACTTCGGTTTCATGTTTGCAGCGGGTCTCAAGGGTCCCCTTATTGTGACCGGTCTGGTTGCCGTCAGCACCTGCTATTGGGAAGTGCGGTCGGCTCTGAGTGATCACCAGATCTACCTGGTCTGGATGCACATCTACGCCAGTCTCTACGCCTTCATGGAGTTCGATCCGGCCAAGCTGGTCAACCTTGAATTGCTCGACGGCGAAAGGGTCGGCCTCCCGTTTGGCATTGTTCGCGAGTTCCCGCCAATGCGCGAGGCGGTCGATGCGTTTCGTTCGGCAGTGAAGCAGGGACTGCTTGTCTCGGCGGTACTGCTGATCCCGGCCTTCGTGTCCTTCTGGTGGTTCGCCGAGCGTTTTGGCGGGCGGTCGAAGGAGCGCAAGCACGAGCGCGGAGCCATGCTTGTTTCGCTCGACGAACTCGAAGAAGAAATCGAGCGTCATAACAAGGCATTCCGGGCCGAGGAACTGGGACGCAAGTTCGGCTGGAAGTGGCGGCTTGCGAGCTCCTCGGCGCTCGCCGAAGCGGGCCACTACCAACCCGCACATCTCGCTGGTGTAAGCTGGCCGTGGCGGCTCGAGCAGAGTCACGCCATGCTCATTGGCACGACCGGAACCGGCAAGACCGTGGCGCTCACCGAACTCGTTGCCGAAGCGCGTGAGCGCGGCCAGCGCGCGGTCATTTTCGACCTTACAGGGGCCTTTATCGAAGCCTTCTACGATCCCGCGCGCGACATCATTCTCAATCCTGTCGATGTTCGGTGTCCGCTGTGGAGCGTGTTCAACGATTGCACGACAGAGGCGGAGTTTCATGCCGCTGCCGAAGCGCTCGTGCCCCATGACGGGGGTGGTTCAGAACAATTCTGGGTGCTCGCGGCGCGCATGCTGTTCGTCGAGATGTGTCTCCATCTTGCCCGCACCGGCACGGCAACCAACGAGGCCTTGGCACGGCGGCTGATGACCGCTGACCTGTCCGAAGTGCATAAGCTGATGCGAGGAACGATGGCCGACCCGCTGACCGCTCCGGAGGCGGCCCGCATGGCGGAATCGATCCGCGCGGTGTTCAATGCGAATGCGAAAGTGCTCAAGCTCTTGCCCTCATCCGGACAGCGCTTTTCGGTCCGCGACTGGGTCAAAGGCGACTGCCAGGCGGGCTCGATCCTGTTCCTCTCTGCCCGCTATGTCGACATGAGCATCTCCTCGCAGTTGCTCACGCTATGGCTCGACACGGCGATGAATACGCTGATGACGCTCGAGCGCACACAGGACCTGCGGATGTGGTTTCTGATCGACGAACTCGGCGCCCTTCACCGACTACCGGCGCTTGAAAAGGGGCTGCAAACCGCGCGCAATTTTGGCGGTGCGATCGTCACGGGGGTGCATGCGTTTGCCAAGCTCAAGGAAGTCTACGGCGAGAACATGGCCATGACCTTGTCCTCGCTTGCGCGAACCAAGCTCATCCTGGCGACGGCCGATCGAGAGACAGCGACTTGGTGCTCAGATTTCATCGGCCACCGGCAGGTGCGGGACATGGAAGAAGGTTACAGCTACGGGTACAACAATGCGCGCGATGCAGTCAGCCTGACGCCGAGGCGGCAGATCGAGCCGTTGCTCCTGCCCGACCAGTTCATGAACCTTCCGCGGTTGTCGGCCTACATCAAGTTCCCCGACGGATTCCCCGCTGCGCCGGTTTCGCTCATTCCGCGTACGCGTGGCCGCATTGCCGAGGGATTCATCGCCCGCGAGAAACCGCTCGTAAAGCCTGGCCCGGGTCCTGCGGCAGCGCCGCTCCAAGCAAAACCGGGTTCGAAACCGAATGACGAAAATCCCGCCTCGAATGACGACGGTGCCGGTAAGCCTGTCGATACTAAGCAGCTCAAACTCGACCTGGAGGGGCAGCGCCGTGTCGCCGATGAACCGCACAATCGTCAGGAGCCTGTGCCGTTTGAAAAGCTGAACGCAGGGCACGCCGCTGATGATCTCGGTGCCGAAAATCGGTCCGATACGCATCTGGATGCAGGTCCAACGCTACCCCTCGCCGCCGTGCAAACCGGTGAGGATGCACCAGCAGTGGACGCGGAACAGCACCCGTCCGAACCAGAAACCGCCGGCGATGACGCAGCTGGAAAGGGCGGTTCGACGCCCCAAGCTCGCGCAGTGACCAGTGGGCACCAATCTCTCACGCCGGTCGAGAAAGACCTGCGTGAAGGTGCGGTCGCGGATCCTCCGGAAAAGGATTTCGGCGAGTTCGAGCCCGACATGTGAAGATGAAATGGGGAGGGGTTTACCGGCCGCGGGGGGAGCCGTGACGAGGTCCAGACAAAATGCTTTCCGTCGCCAATGTGCGCTCCCCTTCGGCTGCTGCGAGCTATTTCGCGGCAGACAATTACTACACCGGCGCCGATGCGGATCGTTCCGGAACCTGGGTCGGGAAGGGAGCGGAACGACTTGGTCTCGAAGGGCGCGTCAGCGCCGAGCAGTTTGATGCCTTGCTCCGGGGAGAACTTCCCGGTGGTATCCAGGTCGGCAACGCGGGCCAGGCCCACCGGCCGGGAACCGACCTCACGTTCTCACTCCCGAAGAGCTGGTCGCTGCTCGCGTTAGTGGGCGGCGACCAGCGGATTATCGATGCCTATCGCGAGGCCGTAATCGAGACCTTGCGCTGGGCAGAAAGGAACGCGGCGCAGACCCGGATGGGCAGTCAGGCTGGCTACGGGAAAGTCGCGACAGATAACCTGGCGATTGGTCTTTTCCAGCACGACACCAACCGCAACCAGGAGCCAAACCTGCATTTTCACGCGGTCGTGGCAAACGTCACGCAAGGCAGCGATGGGAAGTGGCGCGCGCTTCGCAATGACAAGCTTTGGTCGTTCAACACGCTGCTCAACTCGATGACCATGGCGCGCTTTCGCTTGGCGGTCGAGAAGATGGGCTACGAGGCCGGGCCGGTTGGAAAGCATGGCAACTTCGAAGCAGCGGGCATTGCCCGCGAGCAGGTGACGGCCTTTTCAACGCGGCGCGAAGAAGTCCTCGAAGCGAGGCGCGGGAGCGGACTGGAGGCAGGGATTGTCGCAACGCTGGAAACACGAAAAGGAAAGGAGCCAGCCCGCGATCGCGAAGGCCTTCTTTCGTCGTGGCGCCAGCGGGCCGAAGAGGTCGGTCTCGATCTTGGCAGCCTGATCGACGCATCCCGGATGCGTACGGCGGCGAGGGCATTAGCCGGTTCGAAAGAGCAAGGCCTCCTTCATCGCGGAATTGCGAAGTTGAGAGAGTTCGCGCAGCGGATCAAGGGCGATCCGGCTGACCCACTGATCCCTGCCCATGTCCTCAAGCAGGATGCACCGACCATTGCGGCCGCGCAGGCCGTGGCCTCTGCCGTGCGTCACCTCTCGCAGCGCGAGGCAGCGTTTCCCCGCGAGGGATTGCTGAAGGCGGCGCTCGATTTTGGGCTACCGACGACGGTGGACCACGTAGAAACCCGTGTGAACGCATTGGTCAGAAGCGGCGCACTCGAGCACGGCAAAGGTGAACACAAGGGCTGGCTGGCGAGCCGCGAGGCGCTAGACCTTGAAAGCACCATTCTTGCGAACGTCGACCAAGGACGAGGTGCGGTTTCGCCCATCTCGGATCGGAAAGACGCCTCTGAACGGGTCCAGGCTGTTGCAGCGATCAACCACGGGATCTCGCTCAACGACGGGCAGGAGAATGCGGCGAGCCTTGTCCTTTCCTCGCGTGACAGGATCGTGGCGATCCAGGGCATAGCCGGGGCGGGCAAAAGCAGCGTTATGAAGCCGGTTGCCCAGCTGCTCCGCGAGGAAGGCAAGCAAGTGCTGGGGCTCGCCGTGCAGAACACGCTCGTCCAGATGCTCGAGCGCGACACCGGTATCCAATCAATGACCATTGCTCGCTTCCTCGCGCAATGGGGCAGGCTTCTGCGCGAGCCGGGCAATACCACGTTGCTTGGTGAGGCTCGGAGCGCGCTAGGAGACCATGTCCTGGTGCTCGACGAGGCCTCTATGGTGTCAAACGAGGACAAGGCCAAGCTGGTACGGTTGGCTAACCTTGCCGAAGTCCAGCGCCTGGTTCTCGTCGGCGACAAGCGACAACTTGGTGCCGTCGATGCCGGTAAGCCCTTCGACCTCGTCCAGCAGGCCGGGATCGAGCGCGCCAACATGGACGTTAATCTGCGCGGCCGCGATCCCGGCTTGCGGCGAGCCCAGGCCGCCGCGCAGGAGGGTCGCATCGACGATGCGCTCCGGGCCCTTGCCCCTTCAACCATCGAGGCTCGGGGGGACAGTGCGATCGTTGCTGCCGAGCAATGGCTCTCGCTAAGCCCGGCGGATCGTGATCGGACTTCGATCTACGCGTCGGGGCGATCCCTTCGATCCGCGGTCAACGAGGCTGTGCAGCGCGGCCTCAAGGCCAATGGCGAGCTCGGGCCAAGGGCGGCAAGGTTGAGCGTCCATGTACGGATTAACGCCACGCGCGAGGAACTGCGACACCTCGGAGCATACCGGGTCGGCATGGTCCTCAACTTCCGATCCTTCGACCGCGCCCAGGGACTGGCGGCGGGAGACTACACGGTCAAATCGATCGACCACTCGCGAAAGCGACTGGTGCTTGAAGACAAGAAGGGACGAACCCGCAACTTCAGCCCGTCACGGCTCCGCCCCGGTGCAGGGAATGACCGGCTGTCGCTTTTCGAGCGAAAGTCGCTGGTCGCTTTCGAGGGTGACAAGATCCGTTGGACCGACACCGACCACAAGCGCGCGCTCTTCAACGCCGACCAGGCGAGGATCGTCGCGATCGATCCGAAAGGCGTCACGGTGGAGACCACGTCGGGAAAGGAACTGCGCTTGTCGCGAAGTGACCCGATGCTGAAACGCCTAGACTTGGCCTACGCGCTGAACGCGCACATGGCACAGGGACTGACGTCAGATCGCGGGATTGCTGTGATGGACAGCCGCGAACGCAACCTCTCGAACCGGCAGACATTTCTTGTTACGGTCACCCGGCTTCGCGATGGCCTTACGCTTGTCGCGGACAATGCCGAGAAACTCGGCCGGGCCATCAAGTCAAACAGCGGCGAGAAGACATCGGCCCTCGAAGTTACGCAGCGGCTCAAGGCGGCGGCTGCCAAGGGCCTCACGAGGGACAACGGGAACGAGGTTGTACCTTCGGAAAAGGAGAAACTCGAACTCGCGAAGGAACGCGTAAAGCCCTTCGAAATAGGGATCTAGGGGGATTGGATAGAAGCCGACCGCTCCTACGCGTTCCGGAAGGTCTCGAGGAGCTGGTCGTTCGGAGTCAATTGATCCATCTGGACATTGAGGCAGGCCGTCCAAAACGTCGTGCCATTCGAAGGATCGGTCTGCCCGGCGTCCCAACGTTTCGCCACCCGGTCGAGGTCTTGGAGCGAGATCCCGCCCATCAAGTACGCTTCTTTGAAGCGCCTAGGATCTGTCGCGCCGAGCGACTTCTCGCGGAGCAACGAAATGAAGTAATAATAGTCGGGTCGCTGGTGTGGGTGGTTGTACAGCGGGACCGAGTTGTCGAAGTGGCGTTGCGGCCGAACCGTCCGATCTTTCGTCTTCACGTCCAGCGCGAGCGAATTCCCGATAACGTAATCACGGCGGGTAGAAATCGTGTCGTTCTTGAAGGTGACTTGGTGGTGAGCGAGGTATCTCTCGAAGACGATCTCGCCGATGCAGCCGACGAGATTTGCCTGTTCTTGCCTATGCGAATTCTCGAAGATGGGGAGGCTGTCGGCACGCTCCATGGCCTCATCGATCAGCTCGACGGTGAGCTTCATGCGCCGATAGCCTACAGCCATGATGATACCTTCAAGAAGTGGTCAAAAAGGGCGCTCACTTACACTGAAACGGCTTAAAGCTTCGTGTTCTCAAGGTTCTGCTGTCTATCGATACGGGTCCCGGGTGTCGAGAAATGGTCTCCCGTGGAGCTGCTGGCTGATTGGGCGTTGGAATCTTTAAGTGAAACGCATACCCGTGAGAGGCATCTATTTTGGGCCGTCTCAAGCGAGGTTTTGCGCGTAGCTCCATGGCAGACAACTTCAACTACATATCATTCGGCAACCCCGATTACGTCGTAGGTGTTGACGAGATCGGCATGAGCCGTGGCCGAATGTTCGAGTATACTCCTACCGAGCTGGCCAAGGGCTTGGAGGACCTCGGGCCACCTTCCCTCGAATTCCTCGGCAAGCTGCCGACCTTCCTGTGTAGCGAGATTGACCGGTCGACCGACAATCCCACGATGATTGTCCGCTACGGGCGCGTTTCGAACCTCGAGGCCGGCAAGAGGGAAGTTACGGCCGATTTCGAACCGATCATAGATTTCGGCGAGGTCGCGTTCGAGAGCGTTGAGCAGGCAACAGAGATGTTTGGTGCCGACGGGTTCCAGCTCTACCGCACGCACTGGGCCGTGCGCGAAGGCGCATCCGGTCCGATTCTCGCAGGGCTGGCCGAACGGAAGCCAGCATTTGCCGATGCGGTCGCCGAATTGCTCGGTGGAGTGGCCGATGCTCCCGGTGCAGAGCCTCCCGAGAGGCACAAGAACATCATAGATGAGGTCGACAGCGTTGAAGCGTTTCTTGAAGTTCTGCAGGCGCATCCGCCCAAGGATGGAGAACAGACGTTTTACAGGGGCCACGAGGATGTCACGTTCGAACTAACGCCTTCGCTGCTTCGAAAGTGGCCGAATGGCAGTTGGAAGTTCATGCCGAACGAGGATCGCCTCTGCAAGGAACTGCTCATCGCCCACTACGACGAGTTCGAGGGCGACCAGTACTGCTTCGACCAGCTGGTCAGGATGCAGCACTACGGGTTACCGACGCGGCTTCTCGACATCTCGGGCAACCCGTTGGTGGCGCTGTTTTTCGCCTGCTATTGCAAGCCCGAACTGATGGACGAGGACGGTGAGGTCATCATCTTCCGCGTGCCGGAAGAGCAGGTGAAATACTACGATTCCGATACGGTTAGTTGCATCTCCAACCTATCCAAGCTGAGCTACGAGCAGAAGAGCGATATCGATCTCTCGTTGGAACTCGAAGAGTTTAACCGTGAGCCGGTCACCGGCAAGCTCCTGCATCACATCAAGTCGGAAAAAGGCTTCTTCGAAGCTCGGATCGTGCCCGACGACCTTGGCTCGATCGTCTGCGTGAAGGCAAAGCAAACGAACACCCGCATCAAGTCGCAATCAGGTGCATTCTTGCTGTTTGGCCACGAGGCGATCTTGCCCGAATCTGGCCAGGACGGGCTCGAGGTTTCGCGGATCACCGTCAAGGACAAGGAGCGGATCCTTGGTCAACTCGACGCCCTTAACATCAACGCCACGACGGTCTATCCCAGCATCCAGGAGACCGCGCAGCACGTGAAAGCACGCTACAGCTTGCCAGACAGCTAGATCGCGCGGCCGAACCAAATGACGCGGCCGACCACCTGGATGCCCGACCGGTCGACGTCATCCCAGCTCGGGTAGGCCGGGTTGTCGCTACTAATCGTGATCTTGCGTCCACCGGGCTTGAGGGTGACACGCTTTACAACGAGAGCATCGTCGGCCCGCAGGACGTAGATCCCGTCACGCAGGCGGGAACCGTGGTCGGACGCATCGACCATGACCTCGTCGCCGTCGCTGAGCGTTGGCTCCATGGAGTCGCCCAAGACATGGATGATCGAGAGGCTGGGGCTCTTGGCCGGGGTAAGTCGCTTGAGCCACCGCTCGTCGAAGCCGAAGCGAGTATGCGCCGTTTCGCTCTCGGCAATCGCCCCGAAACCGGCCGATGCATCGACATCGAGCACCGGGATCTCGACCAAGCCGTCGCGGACCGGCAACGGTGGGCCACCCAGGACCTGCTCGTCGACGCCGAAGAAGCTCGCCAGCGTTCGCCGGTCGTTATCGTCGAGCCGACGCGGAGACCCGCGCTTGATGAACTGCTGGATATACGACGAGTTGCGCCCGATCAGGCGGGAAATCGAGGAGTAACCGAGCCGCCTTTGCTGGATCAGCCTGTCGAGTTCTTCCCGTACTTGTTCCATCGCTTGCATCCTTCCGGTCAATGCCGGTGTGAAGGAAATTTCCTAGACTCAATGGACTCTTCCTACTAAGAACAAAACAAGAACACAAGGGCAAAGCGAGTCGAGGACCACATGAAACTGCTGGATAGGATCGAGTGCCACCTGCGGGAATCGCGGATGTCCGCGACGCGCTTCGGGAGGCGGGCAGTCGGCGACCCCCGGTTCGTTCTTGACCTTCGGCTCGGAAGGCGACCGCGGCGCCGCACGATCGAGAAAGTTGAAACCTACTTGGCGTCAAATGCGAAGCCGACCGTGCCTCGCGAAGATCCTAGACGGCCTTGAAGGCACACCTGCTGGAAACGAAACACGACTTGCAGCCGGGGTTTCGCGCGCGACAGGTTAACGCGGCATGGTCGAGCACTGACCAATTGACCGTTGTCGGGTCGCCTCGCCTCACGAGCCACTTGCAAGCTTGCTGAAGCCAAGGATCGTGCCGGATGTCGGCAAGTTTGCGCGGGCGCACGAAGCGCTCCACCACGCGCGCCATGTTCACGTCGATGAGCGGAAACCTCTCTCCATGCTGGAACATCAAGATCGCGTGGGCAACGTACTGGCCAACGGCAGGCACCTGCAGGAGCTCCTCGTAACGGTTAGGAAACACGCCGTCATGTTCGGAAGCATAGGCCGCGAGTGCACGCAACGAGGCGGCCCTGCGTTTCCATAGGCCGAGCGGCTTGAGGAACTCCTCGAGCTCTTCGGCTGGTGCGCCCGCGAGTTCGTGCCAACCCGGGAAGCGGGTGAAGAATTGGTCGTAGAAGCTTGCGACCGTCTCGGCCCGGGTCCGCTGGAGCAAGACTTCCACGCTAACGAGCTGGTAGAGCGGCGTACCCGGCTTGCGCCATGGGAAGGATCGGCCACCACCCTGCCGGTACCAGTCCGCGAGATCGGCCGCGAGGAGCGTCAGCTTACGCTTTTCGCCGGTCCCGAGGGCCGTGTCAGGCAAGGACATGGACATTGGATGGCGGGAACAGTGCCGGGAAATCTTTCTGCTTGATCTTGAAGAGGTAGCCATGGTCCCTGACCAGTTGCTTCTCGCCCCTCTGGCTCATGAGGTAATCGACCGAGATCACGCCGCTTTCCAAGAGCGCTTGGAAATTACGCACGTTCGGCGCGCGCGTGTGTTCGACCTGCATGTAATGGAAATGCTCGTCTGCGCCTTTACCGCGGCAGCGCGCACCGACCCAGAATGTCTGGGGATGCTTCTCCCGCAGCCTGCCTCTCAAGACCTCGAGGGGCCAAGTGACTACATGCGCGCGCCGTTCTTCCTCGGCTCGGACGTGATCCTGCTTCAGCCAGTCCTTTTCCGAGTCGACGCTCAGCATGAACCCGAGGGAGTTTGGAGCTTTCGCGTTAATCTCGCAATTCAAGCGAAGCTTGCCATTGCGACGGTACCCAAAGGTGCTGAGCAGGTTCCACGCCGAGCCGACGGGGCTGACCGTCCAATCGGGCGACTGCGAGAATAGCGTGGACCTGGTGGGAGCCCGCTTGATCCGCTTCGCCTTGAGCTCGATCCCCTTGAAGTCAGGCGTCTTCTCGGCATTGGCCGCGATGCCGAGCAAGGTCTCCAGCGTCATGCCGACGCCGGTGTCACCCGGACGCAGCGTGCGAACGAACCCCTGCGCGGCAATTTCCCTCAGCGCATCGAGCAATTCGCCAACGACAGGGTCCTCGCCTCGCCGGTACTTTGCCGCGATATGCCCAAGGGAGCTGGCAGCATTGTCGAGCGAGGCCAAGACCTCGGGCCGGCTCGCGTTGACCACGTAGAGGTCGCCTTCGTGCTCGAAGACGGCAAGCAAGTTGTAGGGATCGGCATAGCGCCCGAGCAGGGCAAACCAGATACGTGGGTCGCCGGACTTAGTCTGGGGACGATACAGGGACACCGTCGATTCCACGAGGCGATCGGGCTCGACGAAGTAGGCCCTGCGGACCACCTTGTTCTCCGGGCCTTGCGCCTGGTCGTCGAAATCGTGGATGCCGGTTGACAGGAGATAATCCCGCACGTTGGCGGTCGCGTCCATGATCGACTTCTTCAGCCCCGTTTCGGTGGGGACCAAGAGCGCTACGTCAATCTCGTGCCGCGTGAACGCGGCGAGGACATCGCCGACGTCCGTGTCACTCTTCTCAAGCACGGGTTCCCACGGCCTCGTCCAGAACCTTGCGGAAATGCTTGCCGACTGCCTCGGCGAGGCCGACGGGAACGGCATTGCCGATCTGCGTGTACTTGGGAACCTCGCGGTCGAAGTTGCCTTCGAGCGGGTTCCCGGCCCGGCGGATACCACCCGTCGTCCGCTTGCCCGAGAACTCGTACCAATCGGGGAACATCTGGAGCCTTGCCCATTCCCTCACGGTGAGGATGCGCGGCTGGCTAAAATGGACGTAATCGTCCGGAAGCGAGGTCGCGGTCATGTTCGGCTCGGCATTCCCCCAACGCGGCTTCAAGACGCGCTGCGAGAATTTCTTGGTTTGCGCGTGGGCGGGAATCTCGCCGCCATTCGCCAGCATGTAGTCGAACTTCTCGACGATCTCGCGCTTGTGCTTGCTGTACTCCTGCTCCGTCAGCTTGCCTGCCCGGGAGGCGGCCCAGGTCGGCGGGGTGCGAAAACCTTCCTGCAACTCGTTCATCGGCTTGCGCGGGTAGGCAGTGGTCTCGAACGAACCGGCGGGGAATTCACCGCTCCGCAAGATCTTCGTGATCTTGGGATCGATAAGGTCGCCAAGCAGGTCGACGAGGTCGGGAAACGATCCCGGGTTCGGCGGCGGCAAGAACCCGCACGCGACAGCGTCTTCCGCGTCCGCGTCCTTGTCGAGGAAGCTACAGGCCTCGAGAATGTCCTTGCGTATTCCGACGAGCAGCACGCGCGGCCGGTTCTGCGGAACGCCGTAATCCTTGGCGTAGACCAGCGACCACCGGACCTCGTAACCCGGGATCTTGCGGAATTCTCCCAATACATCCGGGAAGATCTTCCGCGAACCCTCGCGCGTCCAGCGGGAGGTCAAGAGCCCGCGCACGTTCTCGAACAGGAACATGCGCGGACGAAGCCGGTCAATGATCTTGGTCATCCTCGCGTAAAGCCGGTTGGAAGGCAGGGCTTCCTTGTCGACCGCGTAAGAACGCCTGATCCCGATGCCCGAGTACCCTTGGCAAGGAGGGCCGCCGGCGACGAGGTCGAGGTTGCTGAGTTTGCCGAGGCTAGCTTGCTCGAAGCGCAAGTCGACCTCGCTCATCGATCCGAGATCGCTGACCAGCTTCTCGAGCCGCTTGCCCTTGAGCTCGTGCGCGTCGTGGCAGCGAAGCTCGGCATTGTCAGAGAAGCGCATGCCGCCGAGCTCGTGTCCCCGGTTGCGCAGGTAGGTTGCCATCGCGTCCTTATCGAGCTCGTTGACGAAGACCGTCGTGAAGCCGGCGTTCTCGAGCCCGGTGCCAAGCCCGCCGCACCCCGCAAACAAGTCGACCGCGGAATAGATCGAACGAGTCGCCGTTGGCTCTTCGGCGGAAGTCAGCGGGACCGCGGTCGTCCCGTCCTTGTCGAGGGTCTTGGTGTCGAGAGTCATGCCGTGTTTGCTAGCACGGGGCCTCTCGGCGGTCCAGGTGTTTCGCTCGGTTTTTCGCTTTTTCGTTTCATCGGGGAATTATCCATTCCTTTCATCTGGACAGCAAGCTTTTGCCCGGTCATCTTGTGCCAATCCAGGGGGTTATTCGGTGTACGGCGAAGTAAACGAGGTCCTGAACGAAGTAATCTTCTCGGGGCGCTTCGAATCCCGTCCCGTCTTCATGGTTCTCGATCCTGTCGCGCTGTCATCTGCCGCGAAGCGCCTTGGCCAAGGCGAGGAAGAGGTCGAGGCGTTCATCTGTAGAGAAGTGGGGCGAAGCCTTTCGCGGACGGGTGATCCCTACGCTCGTCACGAAACCCAGCTCAAGTTCTGGCGCAAGGAAGGGATGGTGACAAAGCCGCCGTTCACGGCCTTGCTGTTTTGCCTGTCGCACGCCGCGGAACTCATGGCCTCGGACGGCACGCACACGCAGGGCAACTACTACGTGCGGTTGAGCGAGCTAACAGGCTTGCCGCGAGACCAGCTCAGCTTGCACGGCATCGACACGGAAAAATTTTGGCATTCGCTCGCGCGGTGGTTGGTGAGCACCGACTACCGCTACGGTCGTCCCACGGCTCGCCCGGTAAACCAGTTCAAGTACATCAGTATCGCGATTTCGCAGGCTATTATACGTGCAGGCGACCGGGCCTGCTTCCACGACATGTTCGAGCGTTATGGATTTGCCGGCGGCTACAACGTGACCGAATCCGAGATCGGCCGATACATCGATTCTTGGATCCGGTCTTCGGCGGCGAATAGGCGACTGCGCCAAGCCTGGGCGGACCCGAAGTTGCGCCCGAGGATCTGCGAGATCGTACTTGCCGAACTGGAGGATTGGTCGGAGGCGTCGAGCGCTTCGAACGTTGGTGATCGCGAGCAACTTGCCGCGCTTGCCCTTGCCCTTTCCCTGGTGCCGGGTTTTCCTGACCGCGTTGCAGCACTTTCCCTTGGCCTTCACGGCGAACAAGGTGACGTGCAGCTATTGTCTGATCGACAAGGGCACCAGCTTACCCTTGATAACGACGTGTTCGGATCCTTCGCGACCTTGTCGCCTCCAGCATCGGTTCCGCTTCCCGAGATCTTGCTCAAGGGAGCCGAGTACGTTGCGCCAGCGCAGAATCGCACGTTTCGTTGGCGATACAAGGCCGTGATCCCGTTCGTGCGGGCCGAGACCGGGCCTTTCTGGATCGAGACGAACAAGACTGCCCTAGGTTCGCCCCACGTCATACTTGTTCGCGATAGGCAACGGACCCGGTCCGCGGTCGAGGACTTGCTCACCGAGTTGGCCGCACCGGGATTCACGGTGGCAACATCGGCCGACTTGCCGGGGCTTCCGGCGGGCTGGGTGCTGTACGAGAACGTGCGCTTGATGCGCATGCCAGCCGTTTTGCCAGACAACGATTTGCGTTCGCTTGTTCCCGTTTCGCGGGCGGCTGGACTCCAATCGGTCGGTGGCATGCGCCTTTCGCGCAGTGTTTGGCACAGGCAAGTTCCCCCGGTCCTGCGTTTCGAGGGAAGCAAGGGACCAACGCGCATCGAGCTGTTCGAGGGTATCGATACCGATGGCACCGTCTTGGCAAAGGCCGAGACCGACGGCGAGGCTTGCGAACTCGATGTTTCGGGCCATGTGCCCGAGAGCGGGGACATGGTGGCCCTAGCGCACGAGGCGGGGAAGGAGGCGGGATACCTCGGCTTCTTGTGCCGTACCGCGCGACGTCCTAGGCCTCTCGAGGTCGATTGCCTTCAAGGTTTCCAATATGCTTCGCCATTTTCTGCCCAGTCGAGGGCCGAACTTGCCGATGGGGATCGCTCAGAAAACTGGGTGAACGCGGCGGGCGAACTTCCCTCGGTGATGCCGCAAGGCTTCGAGGTTTTGGGCGCAGGCGGCGAAGCAGAACGGGGTTTCGCAATACCGCTTCCCACCAGCCTTGACCCAGTGAAGCACGGGAAGTCCGTGGACACCAAGGACATCCTCGCGATGTCGTGCGGCGAACGCGGAAGCCATTACTGGATCTGCGAGACAGTCCCGCAAGGCGGTAAGCAAGACATGCCGCTCAACATGGAATGTAGGGATTGTGGGCTCTCCGTTTTGACCGAGAACAGGGGAAAGCCACCGAAGCGGGTTCAAGAGAAGAGGCGCCAGCCGGTACCCTCTGCGCCGCGTGCGCCGGAGCCGGTCGAGCAGGTCGACCACGATCTATTGCTCGATGCCCTGTGCTTCCTGGGCGAGGGCAGCTGGGCCTCGTTCGAGGCGCTCCTATCGAGCAATGTCTCGGAACCATGGCAGGCCCATGCCATCGCCCGGTCTCTCGAGGCTCTCGGGTATATCGACCTTGCGCGTAAACCCGGGGCTGGCAGGATCGCGCGATGGTCTATTTCCGCTCCCACGCTAAACCTTTCCGGAAGCGGACGAGCGCACATGCGCGGTTTTCGCAACGCGACCATGACGAACGCAATTCGCGAATTGCTCGTCGGCGGCGGGGCACGAGACGTATCGGAAGCATTGGACGGTCAGCCCCTAGACATCGCTTTCGACGGGATCGAACCGGATCTCGCTGCGCTACTCGTGCAGTCAATCAAAGATCCCCACGGAAGATCGATCGCGTTGGTTCTGGATCCGCCGCGCGCCATTGCAAGCCGGATGGCAAGCCTTGGCTCGATAAGGGGCATGCTTCTCCCCCTTTCCGTGGCCGATGACGTTGCATCCGAACGCTACGACCTGGTCCATGGCCGATGGAACCGTTGCCATGACGTGTTGGAGCCGGGCGCTTACCGCCTCGCATGGCGAGGCCAAGCCTACGCCTACCGCGACGCGAGGGGAAACCTCTTCCAAGGCCCCCACGAGATAGTCAAAGTGCTCGCCGCGCATGATGCCGGGATCAACCTGCACGCCTACTCGCAAGCGAACGCGGAGTTCGTTTCGCGCCTTGGTGCGGATCCGGCCGGGCTCTTGGCAAGGACATTGTGTGCATGTTCCGGGCGCCTGCCGACCCAAGAAGGGGGCGTGCTCAAGTATTCCCAGGTGCCGATCGATGTCGCCGCGGCCGTCCTGGACGTCCTGTATTCCACCGAGGTTCCCGATGAGAGTAGCTAATCCCCCGCATGTCCTTGCCTACGTGCGCGATGCGTACAAGCGATACTACGATAGCGCGTTCTGGATGCGCGATCCGGGCATCATGCGCGAACGGGACGAAATCCTCGCGCTACCAGGTGTCATGGCGCAGGAAGCGCTGCTGGAAGCGGTGCCCGTGTATCCCTCGGTCAAGGCCATCGAAGACGCTTGCCGAGAAGCCGGGCTTTCGGATTTCACTGCTAGGCATCTTGGGCCGGTGGTTTTCGGCAACGAGTCGATCAAGCTGCGCGACCACCAGGCAAGATCGCTCGTGGCGGCCCACAAGGGAACCACCGAGGGGCACCGGAACGTCATCGTGACCTCGGGCACGGGCTCGGGCAAAACCGAGAGCTTCCTGCTACCACTGCTGGCGGGTTTGCTAGAGGAACGACGGCAAGGAGCGGGCAACGGCGCTTTGCACCGCTGGTGGGAGAAAGGCCTCGAGGGAAAGCAGCCAACCTGGAAACCTATGCGCGACGGCTTTTCAGGCGGGCCGCATGCCGCGGTCCGTGCGCTCGTGCTTTACCCGACCAACGCGCTGGTCGAGGACCAGGTCTCGCGGTTGCGGCAAGCAGCGATCCGCGCGCGCGAGATCCACGAACTGCCCTTGTTCTACTTCGGCCGTTACACGGGCGCGACGCCGGGAGGCACTTTCTTCCCGCAAGGGCCACTTAACGCGAACGGTAAGAACAAGGTCAACGAGGTTGCCGCCGAGATCAAGAAGATCGCCCGCGAGGCACAGAGCCTGCGCAAGGCCCTGGCTGACGGGGGGAAGAGCGGAAACGATCTCGTCGAGGCAGTATCCCAGTTCCAAGACCCGGAATGCGGCGAGCTGCTGACTCGCTGGGACATGATCGCGACACCACCCGACATCCTGATCACGAACACGAGCATGCTCAACATCATGCTCATGAGGGACGTCGAGGACCCCATCTTCGACCAGACCAAGGCATGGTTGGAGGCAGACTCGTCTAACGTGTTCTCCCTGGTCGTGGACGAACTCCACGGTTACCGCGGAACGCAGGGGACCGAGGTGGCGCTCGTGGTCAGGAACTTGCTTGACCGTCTTGGCTTGGAATCGGGCTCACCACAGCTGCGATGCATCGGGACGAGTGCCTCGCTCGACGGCGATTCCGGCGAAGCGTACCTCGAGGAGTTCTTCGGCGTTCCCCGCCGGACTTTCACTATCTTGAAAGGCACTCCCTCAACCTACGAAGCCACCCTGCCGTTGTCTGGCGAAGTGCACGCCAAGCTCGAGGCAACGACCCGGCAAGGGGAAGCCACTGTCGAGGCCCTGCAGGCGGCCTTGGAAGGTATCTCGCCGCGAGAAACCTTGGCCGCCGCGTGCAACGTCGCCGGCAAGGACGATTCAGGACATGTCAGGCCAACAAGGCTCAATCGCTTGAAAGAGGTCTTGCTCGGGAACGCGGCTTCGGACGCGGCTTTTGAAGGCTTCCTCGCCGCGGCAAAGGCCGAGCAAGGCGACGAGGCGACGAAATGGGAAAGCCCGCTGCCAACATTTCGCTCGCACATGTTCTTGCGGCAGGTGCAAGGGATTTGGGCTTGCAGCAATCCAGGCTGCGACCAAGTCCACGAGGACTACCGCACGCCGGGTCGCAAAATCGGCAAGCTCTTCCAGGCGCCTGCCATGAAATGCGCCTGCGGTGGCCAAGTGCTCGAGCTTCTCTACTGTTACGATTGCGGGGAAGCCTACCTCGGCGGGTTCAAGGTCAAGGAACCGGAAGGGTTTGCAACGGGACCGGACGCGGCATTCCTGGAGTCGACAAAGCCAGGCATGGCAATGGCACCCCCGGGGATGGTCTACGAGCGCCCGCACGAGGAATTCCGCTGGTACTGGCCAGGAGGACAGCTTCCGCGTGAAAACCGGAGCTGGACACACCAAGGCCCCGGGAAGAAGGGCCAGAAGCAATTCTCGTTCGCGCTTGGCCACCTCGATCCGTTGGCGGGCTTCCTACGTCCTGCCGTTCCCGGCGGTGACGATGCGACGGGGGTGATCTTTTCCCCGGCGCAGGGTGTCAACGTGGCCGGCCTGCCCGAATGCTGTCCAAGATGCGGCAGCGAGCAAAAATGGCGCAACGCCAAGGAGATCGAGAAGTTCTACCGCGCGTCTGTTAACACGCCGATCCGCGGGCTCAGGACCGGTCTCAACGCGACCACCCAGCTGGTTGCGGACAGGTCCGCTATCGCGACGAGCGACACGGTGAAGGCGGAGCAAATGATCGCCTTTACCGACAGCCGCGACGACGCGGCAGACCTTGCTGCCGGCGTCGAGGTCCACCATTTCCGCGACCTCGTCCGCCAGCTCCTTTTCAAGGCGTTGCAGCCCCGGGAAACAATTACATCCGAACTGCTCAGGGAGCTCGTTGCCAAGGCAAAGTCGGGCACGGACCTATCCGAAAGCGAGGCAGCCATCGTCGAGAAGGCGAAGAAGTTACCTGGCAATCCTTGGCAAGCAGCAAGGCTCGTTTCCGGTGGGATGGCCGAGGAGGCCGAGATGGCAGTCCTTGCCGAGCTCGATGCCAGCGCTTCGACGTCCCGCGTTGCCTGGCCCACCCTCGTAACAACCTTGGTCGACGAAATGGTGGCCATGGGCGTTAACCCCGCGGGACCAAAGGTCAGCCTTGCCAAGTACCCGGGAAAGGACGGCGTCGATTGGTGGCGCTTCTTTCCCAGGCCGAAGGGAGCAACCTGGGACGACCTTGACCCGGAGACGCTGCAACGCGGCCAGGCGAACTACCTTGGTCACCTTTCAAGCCACGTGGCAGATGCCTTGTTCGACCGGGCTGGTCGTGACCTCGAGTCCATGGGGGTCGCGTACATCTCCATCAAGGGTCAGCATGGTGCCGCGCTGGGCCTAGGCGACGACGTTGCCGAGGGCGTGCTTTCCAATGTCGTTCGGATACTGGGGCAGCGAAAACTCTACGAAGGCGGGTCGACGCGCAACACGACCAACGCTCCCATGGCGGTCCAAGGCTACTTGGAGAAGCTCGGTCGGAAACTGGGGCAGGATCCCGCAGCGCTCGAGGAGAAAATCGGCGAGCGGCTTACGGGCATCGGCGTCCTTAACGAGAACTGGTTGCTCAAGACCCGCAACTTCTTGGAACTCAAGATCGAGCTCGTTCCGCGCGGCGCTCGACCGCTCTTGCGCTGCGAAGGTTGCGCGACCGCGACCCTCAACAACCCCGGCCTCGTCTGTACGACCGACTACTGCTCTTCGAACACGTTCCAGGAAATCACCGAGCCCGGTGAAGACTACTATGGTTGGGTGTCGCGGGAGCCCGCGCACCGGCTGGTTGCCTGGGAACTTACCGGTCAAACCAAGCCCTTGGAAAAGCAGCGCGAGCGACAGCGCCTATTCAAGGGCCAAGCATACATCGGTCACGAACACCCGGTTACGCACGGGATCGACGTGCTCTCGGTTACGACGACCATGGAAGTCGGTGTCGACATCGGGTCACTGAAGCTCGTGATGATGGCCAACATGCCGCCGCAACGCTTCAACTACCAGCAGCGGGTTGGTCGTGCGGGCCGTGCTGGCCAACCCTTCTCCTACGCGTTGACGATTTCAAGGGGCGCGGCCCACGACGACTACTACTTCAACCATCCCGAGCGCATGACCGGGGACGTACCCCCGCAGCCTGAGCTCGACTTGTCACGAGGCGAGATCTTGTCGCGCGTGGCAACGGCCGAGCTCTTGCGCCGGGCCTTTCGTTCTATCGAGGATGGCCCGGAGCGTAATCCCGAGAGCCTCCACGGCGCCTTCGGTCGCGTGGAGGAATGGCCCACCTACCGAGAAGCCATCGCAGACTGGCTGGCGCGTGCGCCGGACGTCGACGCGGTTGTCTCGAGGCTCAGCGCCTTCGCTCCGCTTAGTCCCGACACGAAGACAGAAATTGCCGCGCATCTGAAGGAGCACCTCGTCACGAAAATTGACGAGGTGGTTCAAGATTCCCGGTTCATCCAGCGCGAGCTTAGCCACCGCCTCGCGGTTGCCGGGTTGCTGCCCATGTTCGGCTTCCCGACACAGGTACGAACGCTTTACTCGGACAAGAAGGCAACGAAGGTCGAGAAGGTAGCCCTAAGCGACCGTCCGCTCGACCACGCGGTCTGGGCCTTTTCACCGGGCTCGGAAGTGCCCAAGGACAAGCAACTGCACGTCGCGTGTGGTTTCGTATCGAAGTACGATTCCCCGCAAGGCGTCAGGAACGAGGAAGATCCGCTCGGGGCCCCGCTTCCATACTCTCGCTGCGTCGATGACGAGTGTGGCGCGATCACGCACGGATCGGCTGAAACCTGCAAGGTTTGCGGAAACCCGTCGAGGGACTTCAAGCTTTACCAGCCGAAGGGCTTCATGGCGCACTGGCGTGCGTTGGACTACGACGGCCAGCGCAGCCGCGGTCCGGCACTTCCCCCTCCTGTCATGGCCTTTGACCAGGTTTACGGGGACCGTCGCTGCGGTCCCCTCGAGATGGCGATCGGGACTGGCCCGGTCACCGTGGTGAACGACAACGACAACCACCTTTTCGAGTTTCATGCCAAGGAACCGAACATGGTCGTGGTGAACGACACTGCGCTGTACCGCGACGACCGGATCCCTGGAGACCTTCCAGGCAACCCGATCTCGGAAGATCCATACGGGGCAATCGGGGCGATCTTCACCACCGATGTCCTGAGCTTCTACTTCGACAATGCACAGGGCGTGGGTAACCACGGGCTGCTGGAGTCGGTAATGCCGTCGACCACGCCTGCGCTAGCCTCGTTCGCGGAGTTCGCGAAGTTAGCGATCGCCACGGAGCTCGATATCTCGCCGGACGAGTTCCGGGTAGGCAGGCAACCGATCGCGATCACGGACAAGGGCAAGACCGAGCAAGTTTTCCTCGCCGACGCACTGGAAAACGGCGCGGGTTACGCGCGCTGGGCTTCCGATCCCGCGAACTTCAGCCGTGCACTTTCGCGCTTCTACGCTGATACAAGCGAGCAATGGACGCGTCCCATCCATGCCGAGAACTGCGACCGTTCTTGCCCTGATTGCCTTCGAAGCTACTCCAACCGCTTTTCGCACGGGCTACTCGACTGGAGGCTCGCCCTTGACCTTGCCGAGCTAACGCTTGGACTGCCACTGGGCACTGGACGTTGGATTGACGGCGCAGAGGTACGTATTGCCAGTGCCTTCGCGGCGTTCTGCGCCAAGTCCCGGCTGGAAGTCGGCGTCGAGCAGCACGCTGGCTTGACGGTCATTCACAAGGACGCGCGGGCATTGGTGCTCGGCCACCCGCTTTGGCATTCCGCGCTCGGATTGGTCCAGCCGGTCCAGCTGGACGCACAGGACAGCTTCCGCGCGGCACATGGTACCGATTCCGACATCCGCTTCGTTGATGTTCGACACCTTGCGATACGCTTTCCCGAGTACTTGTTGGCGCTGAAGTCGTGATCGAGATCATAGGCGAAGAAGGGACCGAGGAATACGACGCGGCAGTCGCCATTTCCGACGCGCTTGCAAAGCTCTGGCCGGGTTTGAGGGAGTCTCCCTCCGAACTCGAACACGTAAAGATCGCGCCGAACGCGAAATTGGCAGGCTACAAGGTCAGCGATGTCGATATCGTCGTCGCTGGCGTGTTCGCCAAGCCGCGCTACTTCGTCCCGCGGAAGGCCTTGCACGACCAGGACGGCAAGCGGTTGGGCAGTATCAAGGTAAAGGTCGAGAACCTAGTGGTGGCCGTCGAGGTCAAGGGGCACGATGCCGGGGGGATAAACGTCGCCGGTGACGAGGTCACGGTTCGTTACCCCGAGGGATGGAAGAGCGCTACCGGCCAGAACATCGACCAGGTCCACGCGCTAGCCAAGTACTTCGAGCACCAACATCTCTCGACTTGGGTTTACCGTTGTGTCGCGCTGCAAGGCATTCCCGCGCTGCCGATCTCCAACGGAAAATCGGTGCCCGAAGCGGGCGCGGTTGCCTTCGGGTTTAGCGGGTCCGATTTCTTGACCGCGGTCGCGGGTGTGAACGGTGTCCGAAAGTTCGGACGGGACTTTGTCCTTTCTTCTATCCCGATGGCCAAGGCCCGCAAGGTTCTCGAGGCATCAATTTTCAGGGCGATCGTCCCTTCGAAGCTCGACCGGGCGAAGATGGACCGAATTGCAGCGCGCCGCTCCGAGGCGAAGGACCTGGCCGAACTATTGGGCCAGCACATGGTTCGCCTCAAGGGGCACGGTGGCACGGGCAAGACCATCATACTCTTGCAGGCTGCCCACGAGGCATTCGTTGGTCATGGCCGACGATGCATTGTCCTCACCTACAACGTGGCCTTGGCTGCCGATATTACCCGCCTACTCGCACTCCTGCGCATTCCAGGGGCCTCGGACGGCGGTGGTGTCGAGGTCAAGACAGTTATGTCTTTCGTTTACACGTGGCTGAACCGGCTCGGATTGGAAGAGGAGGAAGCCGAGGACGACTTCGATGCGTACGTTGGCAAGTGCGCGACTGCCCTTGAATGGATCGACACGGGTACCGTGTCTACCTCTGACATCTCGAAGGCAAAAGACGCCGAGCAATCCCTGCTCGATTTCGACGTCGTTCTCGTGGACGAGGGCCAGGACTGGCCACAAGCAGAGGCAGACCTTCTTACCCGCCTCTATGATCCCTCGACGATCCTAGTCGCCGACGGGCTTGATCAGCTCGTGCGCGGGGAGAGGACGAACTGGCACGCGGCGGCAGGCGGGAAGGAGAATGTATCAGAGAAGAGCTTGGCTCGTTGCTTGCGCATGAAGCGAAATCTCGGCGTATTTGCCAATGCCATGGCCGAGAATGCAGGCCTTAACTGGTCCATCGAGCCGAGCGACGAAGCCGCTGGAGGGAAGGTCCTCGTCTCTTACGAGCCGTACACGTCACTCGGCCCGACTAGGCAGGCCTTGCTGGTAGAAGCCCAGGCAACCGGGAATTCCCTAGTAGACTTCTTGCACTGCGTGCCAGCCTCGGAAGTGGTCGGCACGGCAGATGGGCCAAGGTCGAACCTCGCCAACCAATTCGAGCTCGAGGGACTGGCTACCTGGGACGCGGTCAACCGGGCTGCCAGGAAAGACTTCCCGCGCTCGCTCGAAACGGCGAGGATCGTCCAGTACGAATCTTGCCGAGGTTTAGAGGGTTGGGTCACGGTGCTCGATGGGCTCGACGAGTTCTGGCATCGCAAGTTCGATTCCTCGCTTCGACAAGATACCTCTAGTCATGGCTTCCTCGGCCCGAATGAGCGGGCTAGCCGCGTCGCCTGGCAATGGGTCATGATTGCCTTGACTAGGCCGATCGATACGCTGGTGATCACGCTTCGAGACCCTCAAAGCGAAGTCGCGAAAGTCATCGAGGCCGTTGCCAAGTCTCACGGGGATTTCGTGCAGCGGATTGACTAGTAAGATGCCCCGAGAGCCTCGGTGATTGCCGCTGCGATAATGCTTCAAAATCGATGCATTAAGGCCAAAATTGGGCTTTGTGTCGCGATTTTCATACATTAAACTCGCCTCGATTGGAGAACGTCATGGCTGGGCGCGACGACCCCACGCAGAACTCGGAACATCACTGGGAAGGTCTGCAGGAGATCGATCGTGCGATCTCCGAAAATCGCCTCACGTCCTACTCATGGAAGAAGGCCTGGGCCGACCCATGGGGGCGGGTTGGCTTCATTACATTCGCGATCCTTCTCATAGCATTCATCATTTATGTGGTGATCTACGACTTGGTGCTTTGACCACCTACCATTCCTTTACGTCGTCGGCAGCTTCCTCGCTTGCGCCCGTGGCGCCCTGCGTCTGGCGGTCCAGGTAACCTCGAACGGTACCAATCCTTCCTCGACCGTGCCGACGAACCCGGTCGACCTCATCCGTGATGCCGGACCGATCCGGAGCATCGGGCATTGAGGGACCACCCGCAGAGCCCACGGCTCCCCTTGCGCGTACCTGCCCAGCACTCCCGATCCCGGGGCGGCTAACAGGAGCGAAGTCCGGCAGCGAAAGGTCGGCTTCGATGTCGTCCTGCAGCCGATCAGCATAGCTCTCGACAAACCGTGATTGCAGCTGCTGGCCGCGCGCGCTCATCTGGAACTCGATGTCATCGAAGCGCACCGGCCCGTAATAGTCGCGATTTGCTTCGATCTCGGCCATGCCCCATTCGCGATAAGCCTGGCTCAGGTTCAGCGTGCCTGCGGCGCTGTTGGCCTCGTACCAGCTGGCCTGGTTCTCGAGGCGGCTGGCCATCTCTTCGGCCCGACGCGCCTCTCGCGTGTAGCTCTCGGCTTCGGTCAGCGATCGGCTGAGACCCGACGAGCTGGTCGATACCTGCGATACCGAGCTCGAGCTCGTCTCGCGCAGGAAACCTTCACGCGTGTTCGACCAGTTGCGACTGTCGGAAAGTTGGCGCAACGTACCCATGATCCTACCGCGGTCTTCCGAGGCGATCCCGATATCGCTGTCCGTCCAAGTCTGATTGCGACCACCCCGCAATCCTGCAGACGCCTGTACCGGCCCCCTTTCTCCCTTCAGACCAATTCCAGCGTCACCATTCAAAAACCAAGAGACGGTAATGTCGTCGGATGCACGCCGGGACAGGCCAAACTGCTGCTGGAGCGTCCTCGAGGCATTGTCGACTTCGCTGAATGCCGTGCCGATGCTGTCGTTCGTCCCGACGCCGCTGACCGTGTCGGAGCTCTGACCCTGGCTGTAGGCGTTGCGGATCTCGCTGAACCGGGTGAGCGCAGAGCTCGTCGATTGCTGGGCGAGGTTGGCATAGGTCTCGCTCTGCGTCCGGCTCTGGCTCGCCATCGTTCCGAGGCGGCCGGTGAAATCCTGCCCCAGTGTCGGCGTGAACGGATAGCTTGAATTCGGGACAGCAGCGAACTCTCCATCGGGGAAGCTGGTGGTCTGCGTGCCGCTGTCGCTGAAACCACGCGTCTGCGTGGCGCCATAGGCGATGTTGGGTGCAAGATTGCCCTGCGCAAACTGGCGGGAAAACACCGTCGAATTGTCGATATTCGAATTGCCAAGCGAGACATTGCCGGTGCTTGCTTCGCGCGAGGCTTCCTCGGCCGCGTTCTGGCTCGGGTTGAGATAGCTCGTCGCCTGGCCCGAGATCGCCAGTGCACCGCGCGCCACCCCGCCAGCAAGGAACGGGATCGAGGCCACAAGATAGCCGGCCAAGATGCCGATATCGCTGTTGACGTCGCTCATGCCCGCAAAGGTCGCGAGGCTGAGACCCGTGCTGCCGCCAGTGGCGGCGACATCGCCCGCGCCTTTGAACATCAGGATCATGTGCAGGATGACGAAGAGCGGTCCCCACGCCGCAAGATAGAAGAAACCGGTGACGTAACCTCTCAATGCAATGGGTCCGGTCCGCGGCATCAGGAACAACGGAAACAGGACAGGGAACAGC
The DNA here is from genome assembly GCF_045291475.1 of Parerythrobacter aurantius. Lineage (NCBI taxonomy): Bacteria > Pseudomonadati > Pseudomonadota > Alphaproteobacteria > Sphingomonadales > Erythrobacteraceae > Parerythrobacter > Parerythrobacter aurantius. The sequence goes on along the minus strand of NZ_CP147985.1, from coordinate 878,033 downwards.
GCGTAGAACACCACTGTCAGCACGACATTGAGGATTGGGACCCATTTCATCGCGTTGTGCGCGATCGAGGAATAGGTCCGCTCGGTCTGAATATCGGCCCGGGTCTGCGCAAAGACGTCGATACTGCCCGTTCCGCTCGCCCCTGCAAAGCCATGCATGGCCTGGTTCATGGCATTGATCGTCAGCACCTGGCGGAAGATGTCGCTCGCGCTGCGCGAGATGCCGGTGAGATACTGGTAGGCAATCGGGAGATCGGCCATGAGCTTGGCCTTGGCGAGTGCTTCGGTCTGGCGCGGATAAAGCTGACGCCCTGCGACAAGCGTCATCTCGTCAATGAGGCTCGCCCATTGCCCCGACAGCGCGGTGTAGGCTTCGCGGCAGGTGATGATCGAGGCCGTCACGCTATCGTCGGCCTGCCGGGTCAGGAATTTCTGCGCGCGCGCCGCGCTGCCCGGTGCAATCGTCGCCCAGATGTCATCGCTCTCGGACAGCTCCTTCATCGAGTAGCGGCCGAGCAGCAGATCGTAGAACACGCATTGCCGGATATGCTCGTCGAAGTTCGCAGCAAACTCTGGATCGGAAATGCGCAAGCTGCGCGTCGATTCGAGCAGCCGCGCGCCATAGATCATGCCGTTCTTGGAGTAGTTGAGGTCGTCCGGCAGGCCGAATACGAGCTCGGCAGAGCGGGTCAGATAGTCCCCCGCCTGGCTGGTGAAGCTTGCCATCAGGGCGAGCCCGAGCGGGACATTGGCGACCGTTGCCGGTGCCAGGCTCGGATTGACCCGGTCGGTCACATGGACGTCCATGCGCGGCACCATCAGGCACATGTAGATGAGCGTCGCACCGAGGAACCAGTTGAGCCAGGCCCGCCAGTCCTGGTTGAACGCGACCACGATGACCGCGAGCACCATGCCCATCACCAGCGCGACTTGAATCAGGCTCTTGTAGCCGCCCGCACCGGTCCAGGCGGCAACGGCGTTGAGGACATTGACGATGTACTCGCCGCCGCCGACCGTGAAAATCTCGACCATGCTGCCTGACCCTTATGGAACGATGGAGCGGGACTGCATCCCGCGCGACCAGTCGAGCGCGGCGGCCATCGACGGTGACATCGAGGCGGCGAGCATATTCTCGATCATCGCCGTCTTCTCGATGATCTGCATGATCGCGGAGACCCGCGCCTGTCCGGTCGCTTGCCGCTGGGCGAGGCTTGACCGGACCTCGGCGACCTGCGCGCGCCAGATCGCGAGCTTGGCTTCGTCGGCCGCAATGAAGCTCGCCATCGAGCGTCCGGCCTCTGCGGTGATGCGTTCGAGAATGGCATAGAGGAGATCGATGCTGGCGATCTCGGCCAGCGTGTCGCGGTCGTCGGTTGCCATCCCGCGTCCATAGGCCGCCTGCACGGTGAGGATCTTGTAGAGCGGCACCGATGCCACCTGGAGCAGCTCCTTCTCCTCGTCGCCGATCGCGGTGTCGCTGCGGATGGCCTCGACCATGCTGCCGATGAGCCGGGCAACGCGCGGCCGGATAGCCTTCGCGCTCGACAGGCTCATCTGCTGGAAAGTGGGGTTGAGACACTGGTCGGGCTCGTCGCACTGGAACACCCGCACCGACTGGCCCTGCGTCCCGTCGAGCAGCGCGGTCACCAGCGTCGAAGAGGCATCGCCCGCGAAGGGCACGAATTTGCCCGGCTCGTCGTCGCGGGGCGGCACGTAGATCACCGTGCCAATGAGCGTCATCGCATATTCGGCAAGGTCGCGATCGAAGGTGCCACCGGGGTTGAAGAAAGCGCTCTGCTTGAGGACGTGCCAGGTGTAATTGCGCGGCACACCGGGATTGACGTCGGCATAGTCGGCGCCGGCGCCCTCGTTGGTCGAGGCGCGCTGGCCGCGCGTCCCGCAACCATGCTTGGCCGCGGCATAGTCGGTGAAGATTCCTTCGGAGTTGCCGATCGCCTCGCAGATCGCCTTGTCCGCGAGATCGCCCTTTGGCCAGACGCCGCCGACCAGCCCCTGCGCCATCTCGCAGGAGTTGATCGAGAGATTGTTCATGAGCTGCGCCTTCTGGCTGAACTCCTGCATGATCTTCGAGCACTCGGGGCAGACGGTATCGATCGCGAGGCTGAAGGCGAACCCCACCGCATTGTTGGCGACGGCCTTCAAGAGCGCGACCATCTCGCTCGCGTTGATGAAGGAGAAGGATCCGGCGAAGATATCGATACCGCCGCAACCAGCGCGGGCGCGGGGCAGCTGGAGGTTCGCGATATTGGTCGTCTTTTGCGGGAAGCGCGTCCAGATATTGCCGAGGCTGTAATAGCCCGCCGACTGTCCTTCGAACGCGCTCGGCCCGGTGACATTGGCCGCAGCGCCCATATCGTCCATGAAACGGTCCATGCTGTCGCCGACGTTTGCGGCGACGGGGGACGCGACCATGCTGGCGGCAGCTATGGTGAGCGCCGCATTGCGGATGCTAGTAATCATGTCCGGCTTCCTTCGAGGTCAGGAGGTAGATGCGGTCCTGCAGCTCGTCGGCCGAGAGCACGCCGTAACCGATCGGGATCGGGCGCCTGGCCACGCTGTCCCACAGCACGAGCGCCGGGGTGATGCCGGGCTCGAGCCCCATGCGCGGCCGCTGGCCGCTTTCGACCTTGTAGTCGGGGAAGTGCCGGGACGGTCCACCATCGGTCGAGATCGCTCGGACCGTGATATGCCAGCGGTCCGCCACCGAGCGCACGATCGGGCTCATCACTTCGCACGCGCCGCAGGTCTGGGCGAAGAAGTAGAAGAGGCCATAGCGTTCGGAGAGCCTGGCCATCACCGCGTCGCGGTCGGCAGCGCGCGCGTCCTGCCATTGCTTCTTGGCAAGCGCGCCGACCGGTCTTTCGAGCGTGTAGTCGAGCTCGGGATCCTGCCAGATCGCGCGCTGCCAGACATCGGAGAACAGCGAAGCCCGGTCGAGCTGGGCACGCTGGAACCGGATATAGGCGGTGACGTTTTCCGGCGTCGGATAGAGGATCGCGCGCGCCTTGAGCTCGCGTAGTTCCCCCGTGACCGCGTCGAGCTCCTGCGTGGCGGTTACGTGGGCCGGTGGCGGCGCCATCTGCGGCTCGGCTTTCGGCTCCGGCCCGACGCAATAGAACCAGTAGCCGAGCCTCCGCTGCTCGCAGTAAAGGCTGTCTGCCGAGGCAGTTGGCACTGCCTGGCGCGCTTCCTGGGCAACTGCCGGAACGGGAAGCAATGCAGCGAGACACATGGCGAATACTGGGAGCGCCAGCATCGGCAGTGATTGGCGGCGCGTCATTGGCCACTCCTTGCGTAATAGTCTTCGATTTTCTGCTGGATGAGGATGCTGGTCTCGAGCTCGTCGGGGAGCCGCGCAGCCTCGGTGAACTCGGCATAGACCTCGCTGAAATCCATCTGGCTGAGGTCGAGCCGGGCGAATTCGTCGAGCGTGAAACCCTCGCACTGCTCTTCCTTGGGCTTGTCCCACGGCTTGGGCAGCTGGCGACGGCCCTGTTCCTGCAAGATCCGCGAGAGCTTGCTCTCGAAGCAGCAGTAGACCTTCTTCTTGGTCAGGCAGACGCCGAGGAACTTGTCCGAACAATAGGTCCCCACATAAGCGCACAGCCCCTGCGCATCGCGTTCGTGGAGCAGCACTTCCTCGCGGTTGCAGCCGAGCGCGACCAAGAGGCTGATCCCGGGGATGAGCGGGAAACCCTTACCCTTGCAGCAGTTGAGCACGCCGAAGACCTTGGAGGAGCAGGTGTTACGCGTGCCCCGGAACAGTGTCAGCGTCTCGGGATCGAACTGGCCGCGGGCCTCGTTCATCGCATGGAGGGCGGTGACGGCATCCTTGAACTCATCGTTCGCGGTGCGCTCGATCGTCTCGCAGCTGCCGTCGATGCAATAGACATCGCCGTCGCAGACAAACTGGGTGGAGCTGTCGTTCCCGGGAAGCGGGCACTCGTAGATGCGCTCCCAGGTCTCGCAGGGGGTTTCGTCAGTGAGACATTCCTCGCGGACAAAGCGGCAGGTGCCCTGGCTTTCGATGTCGGAGCAGTCGGTCGCCGCTTCGCGCGCGATACAGGTGTAGCTGCGTTGCCATTCCCAGCAGGGCCTGGTGACAGAGACGCCGTCGATCACGCGCGTCTGCGGATCAGTGTCGGTGCAAATCTCGGCGTCCAGCGTGCAATCGCTATTGCCTGCGAGACCTGTGCACTGGCTTTCGTCAGGGGTCGTTGTGACGGTGGTCGCCGTGGCGATGCGGTAGGGCGTCTGCCCCGCGAGCTCTTCGTCGCAGGTCAGCTCGGTAATCGGATCGCCCGGCTCGGTGCACCACTTGCGACCGCCGGACCAACCCCACTGCAGGCAAGGACCGTCCCGGTGTCCGGTCACCCGGCAAAGAGCGCCCGAAAACTCTTCGCAATCCGGCTCACCTGACAGGTTGAAGCTGCCCAATGGGCTGCAAAGGTAATGATACTGCGGTTGCTGGCTGACCCTGGTGACGAGCGGCACCGTGCATTGGCTAACCGACTGATCGATCCGTGTTCCCGTATTGCAGGTCGCGGTATAGCTGCCCGCCGACCCCGAACCGGGCGGCAGCGGCACGCACGATCCCTGGCTGCCCGAAATTGCCATGCCGCTGGTGTAGTCGAGCGGCGTCTCGTTGATCGCGAGGCTGCGGGCAATCACGTCCTCGATCTCGTTAGGCTCGAACCTTGCGCGATTGGCCATGCTGTCGCGGATGGTGCGCATCGGCGTGCTGGTCGTCGCCGCGCTGCGGGCGCGGGCCTCGATCTGCTCGGGATCGCGCGCGAGATCCTGCAGGTCGCGCGTGGCCTGCGGATCGAAATTGGGAACGCGCGCCGCGTCGGGATTGGTCGTTGCTGCCTCGCGCGCTTCGCCCAGCAGTTCGGTGGCAAAGTCCTTGCCATCGACCCGGGCTTCATCGCGGGTCTGAGCGTGAATGGAAGCCGCGCTTGTGAGGGCGACGAGTGCGGCAAGGAGAATGGCGAGGGTTCTGCCGGTCATGGTCGTTCCTCCCTGGAGAGCTGGCGCAGATGGAGGCGGGCAAGCTCGGCGCCCGGACCCTTGCCCGAGGCAAAGGTCTCGAGGACTTCGCCCACGCTGATGTTGCCGGCGATGCGGTCGTGCGGCGGCACCTCGCTGGTGCAATCGAACCCGTCGCATGGGCTGAACTCGGTGCTGAGCATGACGAAGCTCGGCGCGGCCTCGATGTTGAACGCGCGGAACAGCCGCGGATCGATGCCGAGCGAACCGGCCGCGTCGCGATTGCTCCAGATGGCGGCGAGCCGCTTCTTGAACGCCTCGCTGTTACCTTGCGGGAAGCCGCGCAGCACGGTGACGCCTCCCGCCCCGGTCATATCGTGGACCAGCGCTTTCAGCGCCTCGGGCGGCATCGACAGGCTGGCAAAGGCAATGAAGCGTGGAGCTCCACCGAGTGATGCTTTCTCGGCGGCGGCTTGCCCCGCGATCATCGCGTCGAAGTCGAGGACGGCGTCGGTCTCGATTGCCTCGATGCTGTCCGCATAGGCTGCGCGATTGGCCTGCGCTTGTGCGTGGATAGCTTGTGCATCCTCGGTCAGCGCCTCGGCGCGTTGGCGGACATTGGTGCTAAGCGCCTGCGCATCGTCGGCGTGTTCGGCCGCGCGCTCGCGGATCGCTTCGAGGTCGATGCCTTCGGGCGCGCTCTGGGCGAGAGCGAGGCCACCGAGGGTGACGGCAAGGCCGACGGGCAAAAGGAGGAGGTGCTTGTTCATAGCGCGCAGCAGTTCCGCTTGCGCCAGACGAGATATCCCATGTCTTCTCCGATGGCGGGGATGACTTGTCCGGCCGATTGAAAGGTGGTGGAGGCGCCGATAGGCGGGCAGGCATAGCGCCCCGAGGTCGCCGGGTTGGGGTTGGTGGCCTGGAAGCGGTATTGCTGCTTGCGCATCACCGGCATCAGATATTTGCCGCACAGGCCCTTGGACCCCATCGTTCCCCACGAGACGAGTTCGCGGTGGAGCTTGTAGGCGAAACGCGAGAGCACCAGCCGCGAGGCCTGCACATGGCCGATCGAGGCCGAGACATTGCCGTTCATCGGATACATCGACCCCTGGCAGCCCGCGCACCAGAACATCTCGTCGATCGGCAGCTTCGCGGTCGAGGCGACGCAGTCAGCCGCACAGGCAGCGAGCGCCAGCGGGTTGGCGAAGAGCACGGCCTCGGGGTTGATGATCGCGGTGAGCTCGGAATCCTGCCACAGCGGATCGATCTCGGAGATGTAGAGAATGTCGATTGAGCCCGATTCCAGGCACAGGAAATCGGCGACGATCTCCATCCAGTAGATCAGCGGATAGGCATACCAGTGGACATGCCAGCTCGAATAATACTGGCTCGCGCCGCCCACTGCCGATGGACCCGAGATCGAGCGAAAGCCGATATCGAAGCCCGGATCGAGTTTCATGCCGCCGAGGTTCACGAAGCACCACGGCTTCATGCTGACATCGGCAAGCCGAACGGGCTCCCAGAAGCCCATCGCGATCCCTGGCCTCAGACCGCACAGGCACACCGGCAGATCGGGATTATCGGGATCGGGCCGGCTCGACGGCCAGATGTCCAGCCCGCCGATGGAGATCGGGAACAGGCAAGACCAGCAGATGTCGGTGATCGGGTTGACGAAGCTGCCGGTGCAGCGTCCCGGACCGGCATCGGCCATGGCGGGCGTTGCGGTCGCTAGACCAAGAATGGCGGTCAGCATGAGCGCCAGCTTTCTTAAGTGCGTCATTGGGCTGTCCTCTTTTTCGGTGGCAGCGCGATTTCGCTGACCTCGAGCAGGCGGCCCTGCTGGCGCACGCGTGCGGGCACCGACCTGATCCCGAACCTTTCCGTGAGCTTGCCGCCCTGGTCGAAATAAAAGCGGCGCTGGCGGGCCTTCATCAGCTCGAGCGGCGCGCCCTTCACCAGGATCAGCTTTGCATTGGCGCCCTGCTTGAGCGCCCAGGCGAGCTGCTCGGGATCGTCGCCGTCGAGGAACAGGAGATCGGCGCGAAGGCCGACGCTGTCGAGTGGATTGACCCTCGTGCCAGCGGCATGGATCAGCTCGCCTTTTGCCCCGCGGATATCGGCAGCGAGCGTGATCGTCGGATCGAAGTGCCAGCGCCGCGCTTCGCTGGCCCGGACGATCCCCGCGACGGGGTCGGGCCGGTTCACCCGCGCGATCGTGCGGCGCTTCAGGCCTTCATTGAGCCGCGCGGTCTCACCCGAACGTTCCATCTGCGTCAGGCGCGAATGGATCTGCTTGAGGAGGTCGCGCTCGATCACGGGAAACACCGTGCCGCGCTGGCCATAGTCGCGCGCCAGTGCATGGGAGGGACAGAGCAGCACTGCAAGCAGGGTTACGGGGAGGATGAGCTTGCTCACAGGATCGCCCTCCCGCTGCCGAGGATCTGACCACGGCAGACGAAGCCGATCTCTGCGTAGCGGCTGTCGAGGCCGCGGGGATGGCTGGTCCCGGTGTAGAAGCAGCCGTCGGGGATCGGTCCTTCGGGGCCTTTGTGAAGCGCAATGCCGAGGCGGGTCTCATCGAGCCGCGCGGCGATCTTGCGACCGTTGATGAAGACCTCGTGGCCACGGTGGCTCACGACATCGCCCGGCACACCGAGCACCCGTTTACCGAAGAGCTGCGCGCCTTCTCCGAAATGCATTTCGACGAGCCTGCTTGCCGGCGGCTCGAAGAAGATCAGGCTGCCGCGCTCGATCCGCGCGTGCTTGTCGAGCCAGAAAGCCCAGTTGGGCAGGCTCGGGCTGGCGTTGATGAGGAAGGCATGGTCTTTCGCGAAGGCGTCGACCGCGCCCCATCCGAGCGGCAGAAGCACCAGTCCGGTCAGGACCAACGGCCGTTTGATCGTGCGGACAAGACGAGAGGCAAACTGCGTCACTGACGGCCTCCCTGCCCAAGCTGGCGGGCGATCCGCATGCGCAGTTCGTCGGTGGCATCGGGGGCATCGCCTGCGAGCACCGCTTCACCGACCAGCACCACGCGGCCATCGGTCCCCATTTCTGCAACGGCGCGCTCGGACGCCTGGAGGAAGGCGAGCACGCGCGCCTGACTTGCTTCGGGATCCTGTGCCCCGCGCGCTTCGGCATCGACGAAACCCGCGATGGTTTCGGCAAGCCGGACGGTGACGATCTGCTGGCGCGGCTCGGACAGCTCGCGGCTGACCCAAGCTACCCAGAGCAGTGCGATCGCGAGCGCGAGCACGCCAAGAATTCTGATCACCAGCGGGCGATTAAAAGATTGTAATCTGCGCGTGTCAGTCACGGTTTGCCTCCCGGGCCGGATGGTTGTCGAGATCGGCCGCAAGCCGCTTCAGGAAGCGGGGCATGCGAAACAGCGTCACAGCGCCCGCGAGGATGAGGAAGCAGCCCTTGAGGTCCTGGCTGAACAGGCTGCGGCGCAGCCCGTCGGCTTCGAGGTAGCGGTCCGACAGATTGGCGAGCTGGGTGAAGAGGCCGCCGAGGTCCCAGCCCGCAACGAAAAGGAAGAGCGCAAGCGGCAATCCCAGCACAATCAGCAGCGAAGTCGCGGCAAAGCGCGCGGTCTCGATGAGGACGAAGCAGCTCCCTTGCAGGAACGGCAGCAGGCTGCGGAGATTTGCCGGAGGGGTCCGGTCGGCAAGATGCGAGACCATCATTGTCCGCCTCCCGCCACGATGCGGATGGCATCGGCGAGGCTGTGCCCATGCCGCTCGCAGTCCTGGATCGCGGCATAAGTGTCGGGATCGGAGGAGTAGATCGTCGCCGAGAAGGGATCGAGCACGAGCCGGCCGACCGCTTCGGTCTCGGGGCCCTTGATGAAGACCTCGCTGTATTCGGTCCCCGAACGCTTGAGGCTGCGGATCAGCGTCTCGGTGCGGTCGTCCATGTCGAGCCGCGCGTTCGCCCTGAAATCGGCGATCGTCTCGGCCTTCTGCTGGAGCACCAGCATCCAGTCGCTGTTCTCGAGTGCTGCGCGCGCGCCATCGGACTTGTAATAGTCATTGAGGGACTGGGTCGCGGTCGCGAGCGCACCGCCATATTTGCGCGCGGTGCGGGCATAGGTCTCGACGAACTCGCCCATCGAGCCGCCCTTGAGCATGGCCCAGGCCTCGTCGATCAGCAGCAGCTTCTTGGTTGCTCGCGACGAGCGGGTCATCGCCTGGCTGGTCATGAACATGATCGCCGAAAGGACCACGCTGCGCAGTTCCTCGCGGGACGCGAGATCGCTCATCTCGAAGACGGTAAAATCATCATCGAGTGCGAAGCTCGCCTTGCCTGCAAAGAACCCGCCGTAGCTGCCGCCGCGGCAGAAGGGCGCGATCGCGGTGGCAAGATCGCGGCCCGCCTCGCTTTCCGATCCATGGAGCGCATGCGCGACATCGTCGACCGATGCGCCGCTTCCGAGTGCCTCCCAGGTCGCAGTCACGGCCCGGTCGATCAGTCCGCGCTCGGTGTCGCTCGGCGCGGTGCCGGGTCGCGCCATCTGGCCGACGATCGCCTTGATCATGGCGAAGCAATCGAGGCGGTAGTCCTCGTCTTCGTGCGCACGGGCATCGTCGACCATCGAGAAGGGGTTCAGGGAAAAGCCCGAGGCGAGCGTGAACTCGACGAAGCGTCCGCCCTGCAATTTGACCGAATGCTCGAAGCTGCGCCCGTCGTCGATCACGACGACCTTGGCGCCTGCGCCGCGCAAGGCGGCGCAAAGCTCCTGCAGCAGCACCGATTTGCCCGAGCCCGACTTGCCGCAGATCGCGATATTGTGATTGCCGGCAGTGTTCTCGAATGGCGACCACCAGAAGGGCTGGCCGCGGCGGCCGACAAGCAGGAGGTGCGGGATCACGCCGCCGAGATATTCCCCCTGCATCGGCGCGATATGCGCCGCCGTCGTCGAGAGCATGGTCTTGAGGCGCTTTAGCCGCGCCATGTCGTCGGCGAGGCCATCGGCGAGGCTCAAGGGAAAGGCAGCGACGAGGCCCTGCAGCTGGAGGAAGCGCTCATCGGCTAGGTCCCATCCGGCCGCCTTGTAGATCGCCTTGATGATGCGTTCGTGCGCGTCGCCCTGGCCGAGCGGCGAGATGCTGGTGAGCCCGTAGAACAGCTTGACGAGCTTCTTGCCGGCCTGGAGTTCGGCCTGGACGTGGCGCCATTCGGCCGACTGTTCGGCGAGCTTGGGCAAGAAACGCGCGCTCTTGGTCTGGCTGAGGCTGGTCGTGCGCATGAACTTGAAGCCCGCGCGCGCCGATGCGGCTTCCTGGTCGGGGTAGACGAGGCACAGCATGGTCGCCGTCGGACAGGGGAAGCGCAGCTTGTCGGTGAACATGTCGCCGATGAGCCGCGCACATTCCCAGGGTGCCCAGCGCTCAGGGGTAGAGCGCACGGCATAATGCCGAACGTCGAAATGGTCGGGATAGCATTCGCCGACTTCGGGATTGCCCTCCTCGTCGCGGCCGGTCTCGCGAAAGCGCTCGGTCCTGAGGATCAGGCGATCATCGCCGACCTCGAGCTCGATGTCGCGGCGGATCGCCTGGACATCGAGCGTATCGTGCGGGTTCCACGCATGGATGTCGGTCTCGTGCGCGGTGGTCGGCGAGGTGAGCTCGTCGATCAGCGCCAGCAATCCGCCCGGACGCAGCTCTTGCGCGGAGAGGCCGAGTGAATGGAGCATGCCCATCAGCCCTTCGCGGCATTCGGAGAGTTCGGCATCGGTCACGCTGCCGGGCACGGGCACGCCGAGCGAGACGATCAGCCGGACGTTGCGGGCATGGAAGGGCGCATGCGCCGAGCCCGAGCTCCAGACGAGATCGTAAAGGCGCCTGGTGCGCGCCCTGGCGATCGCCTCGTAGATCCCGCCCTGCTCATAGCGCGGAGCGAACCAGGGGCCGACCACGCTGCCGATCCGCGGAGATGCGAAGTTCAGGACCTGGAGGCAGGCGCCCTGTGGCAGGCCTTCGGAGAAGAACTGGCCGAGGATCTCGCCGGTTCGCTCGTCGGCCCCGATGAGCGGGGTGACTTCGAGCACGAAGCCCTTCGAGCGGGCGTTGCGGTAGAGCTTCGCCCCCTCGTCATAGACCCGGTAGGGCAGCCAGTCCGAAAGCATGTCGAGCCCGAAATGCGACTGCGGCTTCTCGGGGCGTGCCGTGTCGGCAAACAGGCCCCGCGAGAGTGCGTCGCGCGCGGCAGCAAGGGATAGCGTCACTGGCTCTCTCCTTCGGTCATGTCAGAGTGGGGGACCGGCTCGCGGGGAGGGGAAAACGAGCCAGGTCCCCCGGATTCCGGCGCGTCGGCGCCGGGCATCGCCGGAACGGGCTGCGAGGGGATGAACAGCTGTTCCGGCAATGTGTCTGTGGGTTGGAAATCGGGTGCGGGGTTGCCTTCGCGCGTCGCGGCAATGGTCGATGCCAGCGAGCGCAGGACTTCGCGGCGGCCCTGCGGGGCGCGCCAGCCTGTCCCTGCCTGTTCGGGCAGCGTCAGGTGAACGACGCGCGCCTCATGGTCGCGGCCCGCCGCGTCGCGGTAGGGCGTCAGCACGACCTGCAGGCGGCGAACCGCTTCGCCGGTCGTGGTCACCGCCCGCTGCACGTCAGACGTGTTGGCCTTTTCGATGCCGGTCGCCCCGGCATCGATCGCGGAGGTCGGCGCGCAGGTCCCTTCGGGAGCGCGGCAGGCGAAACTGCCTTTGACGTTTCCGCCAAGGCTGGCGCAGCCACTGGCCAAAAGGAGCGGCGCGGCGAGTACCACGGCGCGAAGGATCGGGAGCCGGTTCATTGCGCCTCTCCCTTGCCCTCGGCGACGAAGCGGCGGATCGCCGCGGCATCGCGGTAGCCATGAAGCACCGCCCCATCGCGGGCGCGCACAATGACCGGAGTTCCGGCAATCCCATTGGCCTTAGCGAAGGCTTCGTTGGCATCGAGCGCCTTGGCGTCCTTGCAGGTCTTGCCGGTCGCCGGTGCCTGACCGGCGTAGGCCGCATGGAGCGCCTTTGCCGGATCCTTGGCGCACAGCACGGCCTCGGAAATCTTGCGGCTTGCCGCGCCGAAGATCGAGATCGGTCGCTCTTCGACATGGACCTTGGCTTTGGCGAGTTCGCCCGCCAGGCGCTGGCAGTAGCCGCACTGGAAGTCCGAGAAGACGACCAGGCGTTCGCCCTTGGGGTTGCCCCAGTGGATCGCGCCTGCAGCCGGAAGCGACGAGAGGTCGACATGGCTGGCAGCCGCCTGGACGGGCGCTTCGTCGCGACCCGCCGGGGCGTCGCTGGCTACGCGCGCCGCACCGGCCGCGAGCAGGTCGGGATTGAGTTCGAGCAGGCGGGCGGCGGTAACGTCGCGCCGTTCTTCCATGTCGTAGAGACGGCCCACGAAGAGATAGCGGGCGGTCTCGTCGATGTAGAACAGCGTGTCGCCCGAGACGACTTCGCACCAGGGGCCCAGCGTGTCGCAGTTGATCGCATCGATCGGGGTCCTGGGCAGCCGCAGTTTCAGTGCCCGCGCGACATCGCTCGCCATGCCCGCGGCGCTCGCAGGCATCGCGGTTACGGCGGAGACGCCGAGCGTCAGCACGGCGGCGGCGCTCGAGAGGGCAAGGGCAAGGTGGGCGGCGCGGGCCTTCAGGCTTGGCGGCGAGTCATTGTAGTTCATTTGGAGGGGCTCCTGACGTGGACGCCGTCGAGAAAGACGATCTCGACCTCGATGCCGGTCGGCATCTCGACGACGGGTTGGTATTGTTCGGCGCGTTCGATGAGGTATCGGCTGACGGTGTCGGCGGCTTCGCCGGCACCCTGGCCAAAGCCACCGGCGAGGATGTCGGTCGGCGATAGCGCTTCGCGCTGACCGTTGGCGCCGACCTGACCGGTGAAGATGCCGTTGGCGTTGGCGGAAAATCCGCGTCCGAACCCGCCGACGATCCCGGCCAGCAGCGCCTGGCTGACAAGGCTGCCTTCGCGGCTGACCACGCGGCCACGCACACCCGACTTTCCGGCAAAGGAGATGAACCCCTTGACCTCGCTGACCGCGAAGCGGCCACCGGGCTGCGCGCAGGTCATGCGCACCAGCTTGACGTAGACCTTCTCGGCCGAGAGATCGCCGCGCGCCGCGCCATTGACGAGGCAGCCGGAAATATCGGTGGTGAGCAGCTTGTTGCCGCGCATCACCGATCGGGCCGGACCGGTGATCCGGAGCACCACGGGAAGCGGATCGCTCTGGCTGGCAACGCCGGTCGAGGCGTCGACACCCACGATGACCGTTGCCGGTGCGTAGCTGTTGGGAGGCAGGTAATCGCGGCTCGCTTCGAGCAGCAGTGCGGGCGCAGTCTCTGCCGCGCGCGGCTTGCCGTCCTTGCCCGGCTCAGCGCTGAAACTCATCAGGCTGAGCTGTCCGCCCTGCCCTTCCGGCGCTCCTTGCGGTGGCTGGACAGCGCCACCCGTTCCCACGCCGGGACCATAGGCCGGTGGTGGTGGCAGCGGCGGCGCGGTTGCAGGCGCCTTCGCGGCTTCGCTGAGCTGTGACCGCAGATTGGCGTTCTCGGCCGAAATCGCGTCGATCGCCGCCTGCCCGTCGGAGCGCATCTGCGCGTTCTCGCTGCGCAGCGCTTCGAGCTCCTGCTCGATCTCGGGTCGCGGTAGCTGCGATTGCTGCAGATCCTTGATCGCGCGGCCCTGTGCATCGAGCCGGTTGCCGTAGCTCGCGACGAATTCGCGCTGCGAGAGGTTGCGATTGACGAGGCCGCCGGTGTCGATCGTCGCCGCACCATTGGCATCACTGCCGCCCTCGTCGCCGTCGCCGCCGAAGATGAACATCCCGCCGCCGATGAGCGCGACGGCCCCGATCCCGGCGAGCAGCATCTTCTGGCGCTGCGCGATCTGCGAATTGAGGTTGCGCCGCCCGCTTTCGCGCGCTTCCGGCGAGCCCGGCAGAGGCCTTTTTTCGGCGTCCTTCTGTGGTGCCTCGGCCATCAGTCGAGCCCTCCCTTGGCAAAGACAAGGAAGGCACTGGTCGCTTCACCGGGAGCGAGTGCATCGCGGCCATAGGCAAAGGCGAGCGCGCCTGCGGGACCTTCGCGCTCGGAGCCAAGCGCAAGGCTCTCCTGGCCGAGGTTGCGTACGAGGAAGCGCTGTCCGGTGAGTTCATCGCCCTGGTATTCGGCGACCAGCTGGACCTCGATCCCGCCGGTACGGCGCGGAGCCGAAAGTTCGGCGCGGGCAGTGAAACCGGGCAGGACGGCATCGCTTGCCATCGCCTCGATCAGGCGGATCGCGGCGTCCTCCGGCCCGGTCTCGGTCTCCCATTCGGTGGCCTCGGCCTTAGCGAGCGCGGGATTGGTGATGAAGAGCTGGGTCGCTTCCTCGCCGCCGAGGCGGCAGGCGAACTTGTAGACGTAGCCCGCCTTGCTGGTCGCAAAGAAGCTGACCCGGGGAGCGGCAAATTGCGGGGGCACGGAGATATAGATGTCTCCGCGCACTGGCTCGTGCGTCACCTGGAAGTCGTTGTAGGGAAAGCCGCTCGCGATCTTCGAGACATTGGCAAAGCCGTCATCGATGAGCGCGATCCGGGTGAGTTCGCCGCGGGCGAGCTCGCAGTCGATCGTCGCATTGTCGGCCGCTTCGACGAACTGGTCGGCATACGCCGGGACCGGCGCGAGCGCGAAGGCAAGTACGGCGAGGCCGGTCAGCTTGAGCCCGGGATCGGGGCGCCTTGTCGCGCCGATCGCGAAACAGGCAAGGCCGGTTCCGGCAAGCGCAGCGGCGAGGGGAGATGGGAGAAGGCTCATTGGCCGGGTTCCTCCTTGTCGGTGGGAAGTTGCTCGAAGCCGGCGAGCGCGAGGCTGAGGCCACGCTTCGACCAGCGGAAACGGAAGGAGCGGCGCTGGCTCGCGATCACCTGCGCGCCGACAAAGGTCTTGAGCGTGCCGGTGGCGGTCGAGGTCAGAGCCTTGGGATCAACGTGCATTTCCGCGATCACGAAGGCCTGGCTGATGTCCGAGCCGCGCTGTTCCTCGACGATTCTGATGAGCTCGGCCTTGAGGCGGCCGTGCGCGGCGGGATCGGCGAGCTTCAGGATGTTCGCCATCCAGTAGTCGAGGCTCTCGGGTGCCCGGTTGAGAAGCATCAGCGCCGTGTCGCGGGTGACGAGCTCGAGATAAGGCGCATCTATCCCGCCGCTCGAAACGGTGATCCGCTCAGCAGTGATCGGGACCAGCACCACCTGCTCGTCGCGGGTGACCGCCGCGCCGAGGCTGACCAGCGTGGTCAGGCCAAGGACACCTGCCAGCACGGCAAAACGATTGCGTTGCCGGAGGTAGGTCTGCGCCTGTTCGTGCGCGAATTCTGCTCGCATGGGTCGCCTCCCTCAGCCCGCCATCAGGCGGCAGTGGGAGGGCGGCGTGGCTTTCAGCCCGAGAAAGCTCCCGGGCAGGTACCAGTACGCAGCATGCACCAGTGCCGAACCGGCGCCGCGTGCCTTTGCCTTCCGCAAGGCAAGCCAGGCCCCGGCGGCCAGGCCGATACCGATGAAGATATGCTGCGAGAGAATGCCCCAGGCGAAGGGAATGAGAATCCCTGCAAACTCGTCGATGGTCCAGAAGCCGATGAGCTCCGGGTCGTCGAGCCGCCGTGGAACGAGGTACCTGTCGGCCATGCCGCCCTCCTGTCGTGACCGGATCCGCTGATCAGATGACCGCGGTCACGACCGAGGTGACGATCGGCACGCCGGTGCCGACACCGATCCCGACGCCGACCGGGACTGCGACCTGGCCGAGTGAAAAGCGCCCTGAGGCGAGACCGATCAGACCGCCCGCGAGGCTGAGCACGGTGATGATCTTGCCGCCCGAGCCTTCGAGAAAGTCGGTGAACTTGGTCAGCGCGGGATCGAAGGTGGTGTCGGCGCCGGCAAAGGCGGCACCGGCGCAGGCCAGCGCCACGCAGGTGGGAAGAATGTAGTCGCGGCCCCGTGCACGGTTGGGCGTGAGTTGCTGGGCCGAAAGGGCAGTCTTGGTGGTCATGGATGGAAACTCCGAGGGATTGAACATCAGCCAGCGATGCGTTCGCTGTATGTTCTTTCCTCTCCCCGGAGCCGGGCTGTAGGAAATCGGGAACTGGATTTTGGGGCTGCCGACCAAGCGAAAAGTGACATCGGGTGGTGCGATGGACGGGATTCGCGCAGGTTGATCGCGGATCAGCGCCGACTGTGCCGGCTTTGGCGCGAAGCGTGCCGCGATGCGCGTGAACGCGACCGGAATTTGCGCGAATCACTGAAGGAAGCTGATTCGTTCCTTCCTCCATGTTCTCTAGATGTTCTTTTCTTTTTCCTACAGGCTTCCTTCGCGGTTAGCCGGTGAGTCGACCACCTCTGGAGAAAAGGATTCGTCGATGACCAACATGGCGCTCTTTGCCGAACAACAGGTTCGCGCCGACCTCGCCCGGCTGCTTTTGGCTGCCGTCGAAGCCAGCGGCCGCGCCCGCTGCGACATCGCGCGCGATACGCAGATCCATAAGGACGCTTTGCGCCGCATCCTTGCCGGCGAGCGCTCGGCCAGCCTCGGAGAAGCCTTGCGCATTCTTGCCGCGAGCGGCGTCGCTCCTCATGCGCACCTGCTCCTCTTCCTCGTCAGTAGCGGTGATCACGCGATTGCGTGGCTGCAATCGGACCTCGCGCAGTTCTTCGAGGACTTTTCCGGTGAACTGCCTTCAGCGCTCGAACGTGTCCTGGGAAACCAGATTCACGACGTGAAGCCGCGCTGGGCCAAGGGCACCGCGCATCGCGTCGCACGGCTGCTTTCCGACCACATCGATGAGCTCGAGCGCAAGGACGCGCTACTCGGCGAAGTCTTCGCCGGTGCAGAAGGAGGTCATCGTGGGTAGGGAGATCGACAAGGGAGCAACCGAGACCCGGCGTGTGACGCGGCTCATCCGCTTGCCCGAGGTTCAGCACCGCGTCGGGCTTGGCCGTTCGACGATCTACCGTTGGATGGCCGAGGGCAAGTTTCCGAAGCCCGTTCAACTGGGTGGCTATGCGGTCGCCTGGGCGGAAGACGAGGTACAGGCCTGGATAGCGACGCGGCTTAAATGAAGGCGAACAGTCCAATCGGGCGATCTGGATCTGAATTTCGGGATGGCAGAAGCGTACGGGGCTTGAGGTCTTACGCCGGGACCATCGCAAACGGATCGAGGCCTGGATAAGCCCGATCGAGGCCGACCCATATGTTCGCATCGATCCAAGCAAGGGATCCTGGCCTGACCGCTTGGTTGCTGGCAGTTTTCAAGGTTTTTGCGATTTATCCTGCAATCCTTAAAAATCGGAAATTGCGGGATAAATCGCAACAGGCGCGGTCACATCACAATCTTCTTAAGTTCGATGCTTGCTTGCTACTGGCTTGCGGGGACGCGGGCCTGTCCGGAGCGCAAAAAACTCAACTATGGATCGTAGCGAAGAAGTCGCAACGCATTGAACACGACGAGGAGCGTCGATCCTTCATGCATTACGACAGCGGGCCCGATCCCAAGGCCGAATATGGTCGCAGGAACCAGCAGAGCGACAACGCCCAGGCTGACATAGACGTTCTGGCGGATGATACTGCGCGATTTGCGAGACAGGCCGACGGCAAAGGGCAGACGGCGCAGATCGTCTGCCATCAGTGCGACGTCCGCCGTTTCCAGCGCTACATCGGACCCGGCGGCACCCATAGCGATGCCGACCGTAGCGCGCGCCATGGCGGGCGCATCATTCACTCCGTCGCCGACCATGGCGACCTTCGCCTCCCGGCTGAGCGCCTCAATAGTCGCGACTTTGTCTTCGGGCATCAGGTCGCCGCGCGCCTCGTCCAGCCCCACTTCGGCGGCGATAGCCTCCGCGACCTTGGTGTGATCGCCCGAGATCATCAGCATCCGTTCAATGCCAAGCTTGCGCAGTTCCAGCAGCGTCTCTTGCGCGCCGTCGCGCGGCGTATCCATCATCCCGATTACGCCGAGATCGCGCCCGCCGTAGCGCACGGCCATGGTTGTGCGCCCCTTATCGCGCAGCGTCCCGATGGCATCGGCTGACGGTGTGCCGAGCGGTTCGAGCCCATCCGCGCCGAACATCTCCGCCTTGCCGATCCATGCCGTCTCACCGCCGAGCATGGCTTTCACACCGCGTCCGGTCAGGCTTTCCAGACCCTCGGCTTTACGATCCGCTGGTGCGTCCAGACGCGCTTTCCCATCCCGAACGACCGCTTGCGCCAACGGATGGTCGCTCAGCGCCTCGACTGCCACGGCGACTTGCAGCAGCTCATTTTCATCAATTCCCGGAGCCGGGATCACATCGGTTATCCGCGGCTCACCTTCGGTGAGCGTGCCGGTTTTGTCGAAGGCGATGGCCTTTAGCGTGCCGAGATCTTCCAGCGCTGCGCCGCCTTTCACCAGCACGCCGCCACGTGCTGCGCGGGCGACGCCGGACAACACGGCGCTTGGCGTGGCGATTGCCAGGGCACAGGGACTGGCCGCGACCAGTACGGCCATGGCACGATAGAAGCTCTCGCTGAAAGGCTCGTCGATCACCAGCGGCGCACAGAACAACAGCGCGGCCAGCAGTAGCACGAGCGGGACAAATATGCGTTCGAACTTATCGGTCATCCGCTGGGTGGGGGAGCGTTCGGTTTCCGCTGCAGCCACCAGCGCGGCAACCTTGCTGAGCGTGCTTTCGTTCGATTTACGCGTTACCTCGATTTCCAGCGCGCCGCTGCCATTGATGGTCCCGGCAAAGGCGCGCGAGACGGCATCGACGGCGCCGGCAGCCGTGCGCGCTGCGGCAGGATCCTCAACCGGACGTTTGTCGACCGGAATGCTCTCGCCGGTCACGGGTGCCTGATTGATGGCAGACTGACCCTTGATGATGAAACCATCGGCAGGCAGGCGCTCGTTGGGACGGACCAGCACGACGTCGCCGACGACAAGTTCCTCGACTGCGACATCGACCGGCGATCCGTCGCGCAGCACGGTCGCGCGTTCGGGTGCAAGTTCGGCCAGCGCGTCGATCGCGCGCTTCGCGCGGCCCATGGCGAAACTTTCCAGCGCATGACCCAGGCTGAACAGGAACAGCAGCAGTGCGCCTTCCGCGAACTCGCCCAGGATCGCCGCCCCCGCCGCCGCGACGAGCATGAGCGAATCAATCTTGAACTGGCGTGCCAGCGCATTCTCGACTGCTTCGCGAAGCGTGAATAGTCCGCCGAAAAAGTAGGCGGCGACATACCCTGCCAGAGGCACCCAGTGCGGCGCGGTGGGCACCAGCTTCTCTACCGCAAACCCCACCGCCAGCGTGATGCCGGAAAGGAGTGCGAAGGCCAGTTCTACGGGGAGGCCGAAAAGCTTGGCAACCCCATGCGCGTGATCGTGATTGTCAGCCATATATTCAGATCTCCCTAGAGGGATATTCGCGGCGTTCGGCGCGAGTCAGGTTGAGCCGGAGCATCGCTCGCCAATTCTCACGCCATCCGACATCTTGGCCGTTCGCGCGCAGCACCAGCCGGGCAATGGCAGGAAGGACGAAGAGTGTCAGCGCGGTTGCGGTGATCAATCCGCCGATCACGACAGTGGCGAGCGGACGCTGGACTTCCGCGCCCGTGCCGGTCGCAAGGGCCATCGGCACGAAGCCGAGCGAGGCCACCAAGGCTGTCATCAGCACCGGTCGCAACCTCGCCAATGCGCCATCGGTGATCGCCTCATCGAGAGGCAGTCCCTTGTCGAGCCGCTGGCGTATCGCGGTCATCATCACGAGCCCGTTCAATACCGCGACACCCGATAGGGCGATGAAACCCACGGCGGCGGACACCGAGAACGGCATCCCCCGTAAGGCAAGCGCGAAAACCCCGCCTGCCAGTGCCATCGGGATCGCGCTGAACACCGCCAGCGCTGGCACCCATCCGCCGAGCGCCATGAACAGGAGCAGCAACACCAGCGCGAAGCAGACCGGAACGACGAGGGCGAGCCTTGCCTGCGCGGCCTGGAGGTTCTGGTATTGCCCGCCCCATTCGATGTAGGAGGCAGCCGGCAGTTCGACGCTTTCGGAGACGCCTGCCCGGGCCTCCTCGACAAACGACCCGAGATCGCGTTCGCGCACGTTCGCCGACACGATCACCAATCGGCGACCCTGCTCCCGGCGAACCTCGGCGAGACCATCTACCACTTGGAAATCCGCCAGCGTGCGAAGCGGGACCGTGACCCCGCTTTCGAGGACTATGGGCAGAGCGCCGAGCTGATCGAAATCGTCCCGGGTCGCATCGGCAAGCCGCACGACGACATCGAACCGGCGGTCACCCTCGAACACCAGCCCGGCGGGGCGGCCGCCCAGCGCGATGGCCACGGACTGCGCGACCTCCTCCACGGTCAGACCATAGCGGGCAATCGTCGGTCGATCGAAGGCGATGTCGAGCGTGGGGAAGCCGGTGACCTGCTGGACCTTGACGTCGGCAGCACCCTCGACGCCGCGAAGCACCCCGGCCACTTCTCCGGCTGACCGGGTCAGCGCCGTGAGGTCGTCTCCGTAGAGCTTGACCGCTACGTCGCCGCGAACACCCGCGATCAGCTCGTTGAAGCGCAGTTCGATGGGTTGGCTGAACTCGTAGAGGTTGCCGACCAGACCGCTGAGCGATTCCTCCATCTCGGCGACGAGTTCGTCCTTCGACAGGTCGGGATCGGGCCACTCTTCGCGCGGCTTCAGGATGACGTAGGCATCGGACGCGTTCGGCGGCATCGGATCGCTCGCGACCTCGGCCGTGCCGGTGCGCGAGAAAACCAGTTCTACTTGTGGGAAGGTCTCGAGCCTGTCCTCCACCTGTCTCTGCATGGCGAGCGAGCGTTCGAGCGAGGTCGACGGTATCCGCAGCGACTGAACCGCGATGTCGCGTTCATCCAGCTGCGGTGTGAACTCGCTGCCGAGGAAGGTGAACACGAAAGCCGCTACGGCGAAGAGCCCGGCGCCCGCCCCGATCACCGGCCAGGGACGTGCGATGGCGCGGCGCACCGCCGGGCCATAGCGTTCCTTCGCCATCCGAACGGGCTTGACCTCCTTCTCGGTCAGCTTGCGATTGAGAAGCACCGCGATCATCGCCGGCACGAAGGTCAGGGACAGCACGAAGGCGGAGGCGAGTGCCAGCATGACCGTGATGGCCATGGGCGAGAACGTCTTGCCCTCGACCCCCGTGAAGGTGAGCAGCGGCGCATAGACCAAGAGGATGATCGCCTGGCCGTAGACGGTCGGCTTGATCATCTCCTGGGCAGCCAGCCGTGTCTCCGTCAGCCGTTCGCCGAGGCTGAGCAATCGACCTTCGCGGTGCTGCCTCGCAGCGAGCCGCGCGACGCTGTTCTCGACGATGATAACTGCGCCATCGACGATTAGGCCGAAGTCCAGTGCCCCGAGGCTCATCAGGTTGCCCGAGACACCAAGCCTGTTCATTCCCACCGCGGCCATCAGCATGGATATCGGAATGACCAATGCGGCGATGATCGCTGCCCGGATATTGCCGAGCATCAGGAACAGGACTGCGATCACCAGAAGCGCGCCCTCGACGAGGTTCTTCTCGACCGTGGCGATGGTCGCATCGACCAGCGACGAGCGGTTGTAGACGATCTCGGCGACCACTCCGGCAGGGAGCGAGGCGCGGACTTCTTCCAGTCGCTCGGCCGAGGCGGCAGCCACGGTGCGGCTGTTCTCGCCGCTGCGCATCAGGACCGTGCCAACGACCGCTTCCTCGCCGTTGAGCGAGGCAGCGCCGGTTCTGAGGTCGCCGCCGATGCGAACCGAGGCGACATCTCCGATCCGGATAGGAACGCCCTCGCGGGTCGCGACCACTGCCTGTTCGATGTCCTGTGTGCCCCCAAGCCGCGCATCGACGCGGACGAGCAGAGCCTCTCCTGCACGATCGACGAAGTTTGCGCCTTCGGCGAGGTTCGCCGCTTCCAGAGCATCGATCAGGGAGTCGAACGACAGACCGTAGCCGGTCAGACGAGCAGGATCGGGCTGGACCAGGAACTGCTTCTCGTAGCCACCGATCGAGTCCACGCCCGCCACCCCGTCGATGGAGCGCATGAGCGGAGCCACCACCCAGTCCTGCACCGTGCGAAGATAGGCTGCCTTGGCGACTTCGGTGTCGAGGCGCTCGCCGCGTTCGGTGATGAAGCTCCCGTCCGCCTGCCAGCCGGTTCGACCACCCTTGGGCGCATCGCGACCTCCCGGATACTCGTATTCGATCGTATACATGAGCACTTCGCCCAGGCCCGTCGAGATCGGCCCCATCGTAGGCTCGGCGCCTTCCGGCAGGGAGGCGCCGATCGGGGCGAGCCGTTCGTTCACCTGGCTGCGTGCGAAGTAGATATCGGTGCCTTCTTCGAAGATCGCCGTGACCTGGCTGAAGCCGTTGCGCGAGATCGAGCGGGTCATCTCGAGCCCCTCGATCCCGGCAAGCCCGGTCTCGATGGGAAATGTCACCTGCGTCTCTACCTGCGAGGGGGAGAGCGCGGGAACGCTGGTGTTGATCTGCACCTGTGTGTTGGTGATGTCCGGCACCGCATCGATCGGCAGGCGCAAAAGGTTCATGGCGCCGTAGATCGCGGCCAAGACGGTTAGGACGATGACCGCCCAGCGGAACCGCACGGCGATGTCGAGGATGGCCCCGATCAAACCGTGGCGATGGCTGGCCGAACCGGCGTGACTTCCCACGTCGGGTGTGAGCCCTGTCTCAGTGACCATGTTCGGCGCCCTCCTTCCCGAGTTCGGCCTTGAGCAGGAAGGCGTTGGCGACAGCGATCCGCCATCCCTCCTGGAGGCCGGAGAGAATCGTCACCATGCCTGCAGACCGAGTTCCGACTTGGACCTCGCGGGCCTGGAACCCGGTCTGCGTCCGGACAAAGACGACATCGCGCCCCTCGACCACCTGGATGGCGTCTTCCGGCACCGCGATGCGGTCGCGGTCGATCTCACCCGAAGGTCTGATCCGCGCCTGGAGAAACGCGCCCGGCTGAAGGCCAGGAACACCGCGCGACAACGACAGGACCGCAGTGGCACTGCGGCTTTCCGGATCGAGAGAAGGCGTGACCGAACGAACCCGGGCGCCGATTTCGCGGCCATCGCCGACGACCAGCACCGCCTCGTCACCAGGTTGGATGCGTGAGGCTTCAGCCGAAGGCAGTGCCACCTCGATCTGGAGTCCATTGGGATCGACCACGCGGTAGAGTTCTTCGCCGGCATCCACGAAGGCCCCCAGCACAATCGGTGCCGCGGTGATCCTGCCAGCGAGGGGTGAGGTGACTGCCAGCGAACGCCCGTCGCCGCTGACACCGGCTGCTGCTACTGCCGCCTGCGCCCGTTGCAATTCCGAACGCGCTACGCTGAGATTGGCCTGCGCGGCTTCCAGATCCTGACGGGCCGTGACATTCTCCTCGAACAAACGCCGTTCGCGTTCGTAGGCGGAGGACAGCTCGATCACCCGGGCCCGTGCCGCGCTGAGTTGCGAGGCAAGCGCGGCGGCATCCGCGCTCTCGATGCGCGCTACGATCTCGCCGCGCGAGACATAGTCGCCGAGCGTCTTGCCCACGGAGCGGACGACTCCCGAAGCGCGGGCGTCGATCCGCGCCGAAGCGGTGGGGCGTGCCGCGACCGTTGCCGGGAAGACGAGTTCGACAGCGGCTCCAGAACGCACTGCCGCCACCTGTATCCCGGCCTCGCTGATCTGCTCGTTGCTCAGCGTGACTACCCCCTCGGGTGTCTCCGCCTCCGTTTCTTTCTGCGCATGGTCGTCGACTTCGGCGGTCGGCCAGAAGATCAGCGTCAGCGCGCCGATCGCGATTACGATTCCGACGAGGATCGCAAGCTTTTTGCGTGTCATGGATGTATCTTTCATTGTGCGGCCAGCCCGATCAGTTCGGCTGCGGCCAGGCCCCTCTGCTCGCGGGCTGCGATAAGCGCCTCGCGGATCGTGTCGCGCGCCTCGGCGGCAGCGAGAACTTCGATCAGGGGGAAACGTCCGTTGCGATATCCGATGCTCACGAGGCGTAGCGCCTCCTCCGCCTGCGGGAGCGATGTTTGCGACAGGGTCTCGACGCGCGCTTCGGCACCAAGATACTTCGCTCGGGCGCTGGCAACCGCCTGCTCGTAGTCCGCGAGGGCTACGGCTTCGCGAGCGTTCGCTGCCCGCAACCGAGCCTCGGCAGCCGCAACGTTACCCTGGTTGCGATCCCGAAAGGGAAGCGGGATCGAAACACCGACGAGGAAGGCGTTATCGCCGCTTTCCCCGAAGCGCCGCACGCCCGCGGAGACTGTCGGATCGGGAATACGCAGACTTCGCTGCCGCTCGATTTCCGCCGCAGCAGCCGTGCTCTCGGCACGCGCAACCCTGTAGGTCAGGCTATCGGCCGCCCCGGCCATGAGGGAAGCGGGCGGGAGGATATCCGGAAAATCCGCCGGAACGAAGGGCGCTTCACTGCCCGCCCATAGAGCGGCAAGCGCAATCCGGGCCGACAGGCTCTCCGCCTCGGCCTCGACCAGATGCGCGCGCGCTTCGGCGAGGGCTGCATCCGCTCTCAGCGCGCGCAGAGGCGGCTCGCGGCCGACCTCCACAAGGACACCGGCGATGCGCGCCAGTTCGTCATTGCGCGCGACCACATCCTGCGCAAGTTCGACCCGGGCAGCAGCGGCAGCAGCCCTGAGGTATCGTTCGCGCACTAATTGTCCGAGTTCCACCGTGGTCAGATCGGCCCTGAGGGCTGCGAGTTCCGCCTGGGCTTCAGCCGCACCGACACGGGCGGAACGTTTGCCGCCGAGTTCGAGACGCTGGCCTACAGAGAGGGTATACTCGGTCGCCTGAAGGCCGGAAAAAGCCCCGCTGCCAGCGAGGTTCTCGACCTCGAAGGACACTTCGGGATTAGGCCGGAGACGGGCCTGATCGACAAGCGCCGCTGCCGCCTCGGATTCCGCGCGGGGTCCCACGAGGCGAGGGTTGGTGGCGGGGGTATCGGTCTCAATGGCAACCCCGCTGAGCTCGAGGGCGTCGTCGAGCGTGACGACACGCTGGGCCTGCGCGCTGGCAGATCCCGTGGACAGGGCGAGTATCAGTCCCCAGACGGGGACTGCTCGCCACGATATGGCGGACATGAATGACTATTCCTCTGCTGACGTTCAGTTCGGCGTCGGATCACTGGTCCGACGCGCGGCGAACGTCAGGCTCGAGGAGGGGGTGTGGTCAGTTCTGCCAGGCCAGAAGCGGACCAGGGTTGGTCGGCCGCCCGGAGCACCGCTACAACCTTGCCGAGCACAGCAGGTTTTGACGATTGGCCCACGGCCTGCGACGCGTGATGGCAATGGCCATGCGCACAGGTACCGTGCTTCTCCGGACCCGTGTCGTCATTGCCCGGCTCGTCATGCTGCTCAAGCTGAGATGCGACCGGAGTCTCTCCCGCGCATTCGGCCGCTTCCGCCACCGGAGTCCACAGGACACCGAATGCGGTGCACAGCGTGATCAGCTGCAGCAAGAAGGAGCGGGCGAAGAGCCGGGTCATCGCGTGTCCGATACCAGCGCGAACTCCACTACGGAAGAACTATTTTGAACGAGGAAATGTGATGTCATCACAAAGCGATAGTCCTCTCTAGCGCGTTTCTTTTTCACCCATCATTTCGATTTGTTGGTAGACCTAGCACACGTCTGATCTCCGGCTCTATTTCCATCCGGGTGAAAGCACTGACATTGGAACGGCCGGTGTTTCCGACCGGCAGCTTTCCTGTAGCGTTACCCAGGGGAGCGAGCGCAAGCCTGAACATCTGACCGCAGACCTCCCGCCAGTCTCCTACTCTCCAGGCAAGCCGCAGCATGCGCAAATGCGCGACGCAGTGCGGTCCGAAACGGTCTTGAGCGACCACGTGGGCGCGCTCGAGATGGTGTCAGGCTTCCTCGAAATTCTGCTCCTTCGCGGCCTTCGCTGCGCGTCGGTATTCTTCTGCGAGGAATGCATTCCTGCTGCTGATAGTATTGCTATTCATGGGCCAGCTCCCGCCGCGCCTGCCCGAATACCTCGATGCTTCCCCAGAACGCCAGTCCGGCCATGATCGAGGCGACCAGCAGGTCGGGCCATGCCTGACCCGTTCCGAAAACGCCGAGAGCGGCCCCGAGAACCGCGATGTTCCCGATGGCGTCGTTGCGCGAGCAAATCCAGACCGACCGCATGTTCGCATCGCCCTCGCGGAAGCGGAAAAGCATAAGTGCGACGATTACGTTGGTCGCCAACGCCAGCGTGCCGACTATTCCCATCGTCGAAGGCTCCGGATCGGCACCTGCTATGAGGCCATAGATGGCGTAGCCGATCACCCAGATACCGAAGGCGAGCATGGTTGCTGCCTTTATCAGAGCAGCTTTCGCCCGCCATGCGAGCGCCATCCCGGCAACGCCCAGGCTGATCGCATAGTTCGCTGCATCGCCGAAGAAATCGAGCGCGTCGGCCTGAAGGGAGCGGGAATCGGCAGCGATACCCGTTACCATTTCGACTATGAACATGGCTGCGTTCGCGATGAGCGCGATCCAAAGGGCGCGGCGCCAGCGCGGCTCATTGTGCGCAGCGGTATCGGGTTCCGGTGTCTGGCAGCAGGACTTGGCCATGCGGCTCTCCTTGCAACATTCGAGTCGCAAGCACATATGCACCTTGTAGCAACTACAAGGTCAAGCGATGCGTATCGGAGAACTCGCCAAAGCCACCGGCACCAAGGCGGAAACCATCCGCTATTATGAGCGTGAAGGTGTTCTGCCCGTCGCCGACAGGACTGATAGTAACTACCGTGATTATTCCGACAGCCATTTGGCTACCCTGACTTTCGTGCGTAGGGCTAGAGGCTTGGGATTCAACATGGTGCAAGTGAAAGAATTGCTCATGCTTTCCGATCACGACGACAAGCCCTGCGAAGATGTTGATCAAATCGTGCGGGATCATCTCGAGGATGTCGAACGCAAGATCTTAGATTTGCAGTCACTCCATGGCGAGCTTGGGCAGCTTCTTCATTCCTGCCGTTCGGACAGGGTAGGCGAGTGTCGCATTCTCGAAAGCCTCGCGCGCCCCATGCGTTGACAATGACTGGCGGAGGGTCGGCTTTGGACGTCATTGGATGCAGTCTCAGAAGACCGAAATGAGGTGCAAGGCGTACATTGATCCCGCCCTGACTTCAGTAGCCGCAGAACCAATGTTGAGTCCCAAAAAAGCTACGTGATCATCCAAATAGGATGTTCATTAGCTGTCCTAAATTGAACACAGCAAAAATGAAGGCCCGCCATTCGCCCACACTAAGCGGCGGTGTTCAAAACCAGAATCGGACGCCCACAACGTAGTTGGTCACGCTCGGATCCTCGCCCGCAATGCGGGCATAGTCGGCGCTTTGGCCCACCTTCCATTCCTGTTCAACGCCGACATAGGGCGCGAATTCACGCGCGAATTCGTAGCGCAGCCGCAGTCCGAGTTCGACCGATTCGAGACCTGCTCCGACACCCAGTTCGGGAATGTCCTGCGCTGACAGGTTCACTTCGGCGCGCGGTTGCAGGATCAGGCGCTGGGTAATGCGCTGGTCTAGTTCGGCTTCCACACGTGCCGTCAGATCGCCTTTGGTGGACAGGAACGCGGCCGCGTCGATCTCGAACATATAAGGTGCAAGTCCCTGCACGCCGATGACGGCATGGGTGCGTTCGGGACCGGTCAGGTCCTGTCGAACACCAGCCTGCAGGTCCCACCAAGGACCGATCGCGTGGCTCCAAAGGCCTTGGATTTCGGCGGACTCGGGCTTCTCTCCGAAGGTACCTTCGCCCTCGCTTTTGAACCAGAATTTGTCGAGGTCGCCGCCGTAATAGCCTTGCACGTCCCACAAGTAACCATCGCCACCTTCCCGTGCGCGATACTCAGCCCGATCGCCCTGGAACCAGAACACGTTCATCCCGCCGTTCTCGGCGCGCAGAGCATCGCGCGAGGCGCGCATCGCTTCGGCGCCCCAGATCGCGTCGGCGGCGCGGGGCGGTCCCGATCCCGCCGCTGCCGGAGGCGGTCCTTGTGGGATGGGTGTCATGTCCATCGTGCCATGGTCCATGGCTCCGTGGTCCATGTCTCCATGGTCCATCGTCTGATGGTCCATCGGCGCTTGGCCGGACGATTGCATCCCTTCATGGCCCATCGCCGCGTGGTCCATGCTTTCCATATTGGAATGTTCCATCGCCGGCATCTCGCTATGATCCATCGCCGAATGGTCCATGGCGGAATGGTCCATTCCTTCCATTTGAGCGTGGTCCATCTGCGAATGATCCATGCCAGAATGGCCCTCGTGCCGATCGGCGGAGACTGGTTCCCCCGGTGGCGTGGCAGGCTCACAAGCCCCCTCGGGCACCGGATGGCCCATGGCGCGATGGCGTGCGGCTTCCTGTTCGCATTCGGTCTGGGCTGGCGATTGCGCGCTAGGCAGCGCGTGACCTGAATGGTCCTGTGCGATAGCGGGAGTTGCGGCGCTCGCGAGGAGCATGGCGACGACCAGGCGCATCAGTCTTCTCCCACCCGCTTCACATCGGGTGCCGAAGGCGGCTTGGCGACGGTCACGATCTGAAACATGCCCGAATGCATGTGGTAGAGCAGATGGCAGTGGAAGGCCCAGTCGCCCTGTTCGTCGGCGGTGAGGTCGAAGGTCGCGCTGCCGCCGGGCTGGACGATCACCGTGTGCTTCTGCGGCTGGCGATCGGCAGGCGCGCCGTTGACCAGTTCGAAGAAATGGCCGTGCAGGTGGATCGGGTGCGCCATCATCGTGTCGTTGACGAGTTTGACCCGCACGCGTTCGTTATAGGCGAAGCGGATCGGATCGTCGCTCACGGCGGTGAACTTCTTGCCGTCGAACGACCACATGTAGCGCTCCATATTGCCGGTCAGATGAATCTCCATTTGTCGTGACGGGCGGCGCAGATCGTCGTTCGGTTCGAGCGCGACAAGATCTTTGTAGTTCAGGACTTTGTGCGGCACGTCGTCCAGCCCAAGGCCAGGATCGCCCATGCGATCGACCGGATTCATCGACACCATGTCGATACCGGGGCCGACCTTCACACTGGGCGGCAGCAGGGACGTGTCGCGCATGTTCATGCCGCTCATATCCATTCCGGACATCGGATCGGGGGTCGCACCCTGCGATGACATGTCATGGCCCATGGCCAAATGATCCATGCCGGCCATGTCGCCGCTGCCATGGTCCATTCCACCCGACCCGTGGCTCATACCCATGTCCGCCATCGTCAGAAGCGGCGGATCGCGCAAGGGCGGGATAGGAGCCCGCGCGCCGGGACGCGAGGCGAGGGTCGCCACCGCCATGCCCGACCGGTCCATGCTCTCGGCCACGATTGTCCGCGCCTCACCGGTCGGCTCGACAACGATGTCGTAGGTCTCCGCCGTGCCGATCTGGAACTCCTCGACCTCGACCGGGCGCACGTTTTGCCCATCGGCGCCAACCACCCAGAACTTCACCCCGGGAATGCGGACGTTGAAGAAGGTCATCGCGCTGCCGTTGATGACGCGCAGCCGCACCCGCTCGCCGGGATTAAATAGGAACTCGAGACCCTCTTCCGGGCCGCGTCCGTTGGCGAGATAGGTGTAAGTCGAGCCCGTCACGTCCAGGATGTCGGTCGCCATCATGCGCATGCGCGCCCACATCCGCCGGTCTTCGCCAGAGAGTGGATAGTCGTCGGTCCAAGTGTTCTGCTGGTAATTGAAGTAGCCTTCGCCCTTCTTCAGCTTGTCCATGATGGTGTGCGGGTGGAGCGGGGTGAAATCGCTCAGCAGCAGCACGTAATCGCGGTCTGCCTGCACCGCGTCCGGGCCGGAGGGTTCGACCACGATCGGCCCGTAATGCCCCGCCTGTTCCTGCAGTCCCGAATGGCTGTGCCACCAGTAGGTGCCGTGCTGGCGAAGCGCAGGGATGTCGTAGACGAAGGTCTCACCCGGCTTAATCCCGGGGAAGCTGACGCCAGGGACGCCATCGAACTGGAACGGCAGCAGCAGGCCATGCCAATGGATCGAGCTGTCCTCATCAAGAGTGTTCGTGACCGCCAGGCGAACCGGCTGACCTTCGCGCAGGCGCACCAGCGGACCGGGCACGCTACCGTTCACGGCGACTGCGTGTCCGCGGCGGCCCTGCACGACGCGCGGGCCTTCGCCGATGGTCAGCGCGATGTCCCGACCCGAGACTTCATCGAAGCCAGCGCGGATGGGGCCGCCGCCGTGAAGGTCGGCGCCGCGGGCCCAGGCCGGCAGGGCCAAGGCGCCTGCACCGACCGCTCCCGCTCCCAAAAGTCGTCGACGCGAAACCAGCAATTCACTCATGGGTCTTGCAACTCCTTCGGCCGCTGACATATATACCCCCCAGGAGTATTGCAAGATACCCGGGAGGGTATCGTCGCCGATGGAGTGCTAAACGTGGCAGCAACCGATGGTTCCCGCATCGTAAATCGTCTTCGCAGGATCGAGGGACAGGTGCGCGGCGTGGCGCAGATGATCGAGGATGATCGTTACTGCATCGACGTCCTGAACCAGGTCCAGGCGATCAAAGCTGCTCTCGGCCGTGCCGAGAGCGAAATCTTGAAGCGCCATGCGGCTTGCTGCGTGGCTGAAGCGATCGCCAGCGGTGACGCCGACGAACAGAAGCAGAAATTCGGCGAACTGGTCGACCTTTTCGAGAAGGCCAAGCGGTGAACTCCGTTCTACGCCTTTTGGCCAGCCTGGCTCTTCTTCTCTCGGCAACGGTTGCGTTCGCGCACGGCGACGAGAAGCATGGGGAGGAGGGCACGCGTCCTACTGTAACCGCTGAGGTCCGTGCTCAGCCCGGTCACGAAATGGAAACGATGGGCAGCGCCGCAGTTCCCAACGAAACCACGCAAGGCCATGATGCCGAGCAGGTTGAGAGTGAAGGCATAACCGGAGCTCTCAAGAGCCTGCATCCGGCAACCGTCCACTTCCCGATAGCGCTCTTGCTGATGGCTGCGCTAATCGAGATGTTCGTAATGTCCCGCCGTACTTCAGAACGCGAAGCGGCCATGAAGATCATGATCTACGGCGGCGCTGCGGGATCTGTCGTGGCAGCGCTGTTCGGGTGGATACATACCGGACTGTGGTTCGGCGGCGATACCGTCATGCAGCTTCACCGCTGGAACGGGATGCTGATCGCCGCCCTTGGCCTGGTGGCAGCCTGGATCGCTTACCGAAATCCGCAATCGCGCCTTGCTCTTCGCCTGACGCTTTTTCCGCTTGCGGTCCTACTGATCGCTCAGGGCTACATGGGCGGCGAACTCGCTCATGGTCTCAATCACCTCAAACTCTGAAGGAGCCTGCCATGCGTTTCAATTCTTTCGCCTGCGCCGGAAAGTCGTTGCTTGCGCCAGCGCTCCTGCTCCCGCTGTATGCATGCAGTGATGCCGCCGCTCCGGTGGAGGAGGAAACTCCGGCAGCCGAGGCGGCTGTCGCTACCCCCGCTCCGGTTGCTTCCGAGGCGGTCACCGAGCCGGTCTCCGAGCCGCGATCTGATGCGCCAGTCGCCGCGTCGAGTCCGCAGCCTGCAACCACCAGTGCGCCCGTGCCTTCCGCTCGCAAGGTCGCGCCGGCACCCGTCGCAACCCCCACGCCGACGGCAGCCGCAACGCCCGCCGCTGATCCGCATGCGGGCCACGACATGACCACCATGTCCGACGAAGACATGAAAGCAATGGGACACAACTGATGAGCCAACGCAGAAATCCGACCCGTCGCCCGCTTCTCCCCATACTTGGCACGATGTTGCTCGCAGCCTGTACGGGCGCGGCGCAGGCAGCCAGCTTCACCATGTATCGCGATCCCAGCTGCGGATGCTGCGAAGCCTGGGCCGCGCACATGCGGCAGGGCGACCGGCACGAAGTCGCCACGGTCGATCACCCCGACATGGCGTCGGTAAAGACGCAGAACGGCGTCCCTGATGACCTTCGTTCGTGTCACACCCTGATCGCGGATCGCTACGTCATCGAGGGCCACGTACCCGCCGCCGAAGTCGAACGCCTGCTCGCGGAAAGGCCCGACTGGGTCGAAGGGCTCGCGGTCGCCGGTATGCCGCTCGGATCGCCCGGCATGGAAGCGGGGGGCAAAGTCCAACCGTACCAGGTAATAGCGTTCGGCAACGGCCGCCGCGAGGTTTTCGCATCCTATCCCTGATTTCAGTCATACGCACCTGCGAAGCAGAGGAGGCAATCCATGAGCTGTTGCGACACCCACCACGCAAATCACGCGGAAGGTGAAGCTACCGCCGTCGACCCCGTCTGCAGCATGAGCGTGACGATCGAAAGCGCGGCTCATGTCGCCGAGCACGATGGCGCGACCCATTACTTCTGTTCGGCACGATGCAAGGACAAGTTCGTCAGCGATCCGGAGCACTATCTGTCGGGCGCGCATCACAAGCAGGTCGAAGACGTTCCCGAAGGGACGATCTACACCTGTCCCATGCATCCCGAGATCCGGCAGGTAGGACCGGGAAGCTGCCCCATCTGCGGAATGGCTCTGGAGCCCGAGACGGTCAGCCTCGAGGATGGCCCCGATCCCGAACTCGTCGACATGACCCGCCGCTTCTGGGTCAGCGCGCTCTTCACCCTGCCGTTGTTCGCCTACGCGATGAGCGACATGGTGCCCGGGATCAGCTTCGACCGGCTGATCGAACCGGCGCGTGCGCAATGGGCGCAGCTGGCCCTGGCTACACCGGTCGTACTTTGGGGCGGCTGGCCTTTCTTCGAGCGCGCATGGCAGTCGCTCAGGACCCGCAACCTCAACATGTTTACGCTGATCGGCTTCGGCGTTGCGATCGCATTCCTGTTTAGCCTCGTCGCGACTCTCCTTCCCGATATATTCCCGCCCGCCTTCCGCGATCATTCGGGTCGGGTTGGGGTATATTACGAAGCAGCGGCGGTCATCACCACGCTCGTCCTACTTGGCCAGGTGCTCGAACTCAGGGCGCGGGGCTCAACCTCGAGCGCGCTGCGTGCACTGCTCGAACTTGCGCCGCCGACCGCGCTCAAGATCTTCGGCAGCGGCGACGAGCGCGAAGTGTCGCTCGACCAATTGGCAAGCGGTGACCTGCTCCGCGTCCGCCCGGGTGACAAGGTGCCGGTCGATGGCGAAGTGACCGAGGGCGCGAGCGCCATTGACGAGTCCATGATCAGCGGCGAGCCGCTGCCTGTTTCCAAAAAGGCCGGCGACCAGGTGATCGGCGGAACGGTCAACCAGACCGGCGGCTTCGTTATGCGGGCGGGCGCGGTCGGCAAGGACACGATGC
The DNA here is from genome assembly GCF_045291475.1 of Parerythrobacter aurantius. Taxonomy (NCBI): domain Bacteria; kingdom Pseudomonadati; phylum Pseudomonadota; class Alphaproteobacteria; order Sphingomonadales; family Erythrobacteraceae; genus Parerythrobacter; species Parerythrobacter aurantius. The sequence continues at coordinate 844,690 of NZ_CP147985.1, read as the reverse complement.
TGTCCAAGATCGTCCAAATGGTCGCCGAAGCTCAGCGCAGCCGCGCACCGATCCAGCGTCTGGCCGATCAGGTCGCGGCCTGGTTCGTGCCTTCCGTGGTCGTGATCGCGGTCGTTACCTTTATCGTCTGGGCCATCTGGGGGCCATTCCCCGCGCTTGCCTATGCGCTGGTCAACGCAATCGCCGTTCTCATCATTGCCTGCCCATGCGCGCTCGGCCTCGCAACGCCGATGTCGATCATGACCGGGACCGGCAAGGGCGCCCAGCACGGCATCCTCATCCGCAACGCCGAGGCGCTCGAGACGCTCGAAAAGATCGACACGCTGGTGGTCGACAAGACGGGCACTCTCACCATGGGCAAGCCTGATCTCGTCGCCGTCACTCCCCGAGTGGGCCTGGACGAGGCCGAGTTCCTTTCCGCCGTCGCCGCGGTCGAATCGGGGAGCGAGCATCCGCTTGCCCATGCAATAGTTGAAGGCGCCAAGGCGCGAGGCGTGGCGTTCGAGGCAGCGTCTGATTTGTCGTCGACTACCGGCGAGGGTGTCGAGGCGCGCGTGGGACCGCGGAAGGTCGCCATTGGTAACGAGAAACTGATGCGGCGGCTCGGTATCGATGATGCGGAATGGCTCGCGTCCGCAGAAGCCGGACGCTCCCAGGGCCAGACCGTGATGTTCGTGGCCATCGATGGCGCACCGGCAGGGCTGATCGCGGTCGCCGATCCGATCAAGCCGACCAGCGCTGCGGCCATTCGGGCGCTGCACGAGCGCGGGATCGAAGTGGTCATGCTGACCGGCGATAGCCGGGCCACCGCCGAAGCCGTGGCCCGCCAGCTCGGTATCGACGAGGTCGAGGCCAATGTGTCGCCCGAGGACAAGCATCGCAAGATCGAGGCTCTCAAGGCCGCCGGCAAGCGCGTTGCGATGGCAGGGGACGGCATCAACGATGCGCCGGCGCTGGCGGCGGCGGATGTCGGCATTGCGATGGGAACCGGCACCGACGTGGCAATCGAAAGCGCTGGCGTCACGCTGGTTCGCGGCGACCTGACCGGTGTTCTCCAGGCGATCGTCCTGTCGCGCGCCACCATGCGCAATATTCGCCAAAACCTCGTATTCGCGTTCGGATACAATGCGCTCGGCATCCCGGTGGCAGCGGGCGTGCTGTTTCCCGCCTTTGGCCTTCTTCTCAATCCAATGATCGCCGCCGCGGCCATGAGCCTCTCGTCGGTGTCGGTCATCGCCAATGCCCTGCGTCTTCGCGGGCTCAGCCTTCCAACCTTGAGCGAAGGTCGGGCATGATCGCGGCAACGGCTATCGGAATAGCGCTCTTCCTTGCTTCGCTGACATTGCATCTCGCCATGCTGCGCCTGGCGAAGAAGCTTGCACCGCCGGGGCTTGCGCCGACCGGTCTGAGACTAACGGGCGGCTCATTGCTCGTTCTCATCAGCCACATGATGGTAGCCGTTGTCTTCGCGGCCGGTTTCGCATGGGCAGCCTCGCTCGGTCTTGGCGGGTTCGCCAAGGAACCGGCCATGTTGCCCATGGATTATTATTACTTCGCCCTGATCACCGTGACGACAGTGGGCCTGGGCGACATCTATCCAACCGATCATCTCAGGGTGATTGCGGGCATCGCGTCGCTGACGGGTTTCATCCTGATCAGCTGCACAGCCCATTACGTATACAAGACGATGAGCCAACAGGAGGATTGAATGGCTGACAACCACAGCGCGGACCACCAGCAGAACGGTGGTGGAAGCCACTACTGGCGCTTCATGGCGATGGTGGCGACGTCGACCGCGATCATGTTCGGCCTGATGTATCTAAACACATACGAGCTTAATCACGTGTTCTGGAGCGAGACGCGCTTTTGGATGACGTTCGTTATGGGCGGCATGATGATGATCGTCATGCTCCTCTTCATGTGGGGCATGTACAAGGACAAGACCAAGAACTTCATCATCCTGGGCGTAGGCGCGCTGGTCTTTGCGGTGGCGCTGTGGCTGGTCCGCAGCCAGGCGACCGTCAACGACGAAGAGTACATGTCCGCTATGATCCCTCACCATTCGATCGCAATCATGACGAGCGCGCGGGCCGAGATCACCGATCCGCGTGTTCGCAAGCTGGCGGACTCGATCATCGAGGCTCAGGTCAAAGAAATTGCAGAGATGAAGTTGCTGATCGAAGATATCGAAAGGAACGGTGAGATGGGCGACGGCACGCCACTCCCCGCGCGGACGACCGATCTCACACCAGAGCTATTGCAGGAAGCCAAACAGGCGGTTGAGCGTCCTATCAGCCCGGAGGTGCGCGACGAGGTTACGGTGGACGAATAGAAGCTTCGAGATGATTTATCCCGCAATTTGCGAAAACGTGAATTTGCGGGATAACCACGTGATCGGATGGCTGTGCGAAGGTGGTTTGCTGACCGTTCTTGCTGACTTGCAATGACGATATCAAAGCGGGATTAGCGCTAATGCTGAGTCCTGAAAAAGGCATCGAACCAATGCATTAGACGGGTTTTGAGGGCCTTTTGAGGGCTTTTTGGAGATAGCCGAATTTCTAACCATCTGATAAGACTTAAAAAACTAGCTCGAATGTGATGCCTCTTCTGGCACCATTTGTTGTTCTTCTAGCAACACTTTTTTGACGTTCTGGATCACCTACTCCATCGCCGCGCCAACCATGCCGTTGATCGGATTGCGAAAACAGCATCTCGCATGGGTTCCGATTGCTGCTGATCTACGAGATGGTCGGTTGACAGGCCGCCGAGATCGGGCGGCTGGTGGCATAGTAAGGGCGCGGCCCTCGCCCGCATGTGCGCCGTACACTGGCAGGCGGTTGCGCTTTTCAGTGAAAGCCCGGCAAACCACTTTACCTGCCGGCGGTGCATCGTGATCGCCTGCGAAGATAATCCGGAGTGTCGCCTGCTTCGGCTACCGCATCAGATCGAGATGCCGCAATTGACCGCTGGAACTGTCCCGGACCCATTGCCGACGCGAACAATCAGATTGCCCTGCCGAGTCTGGTCGCCGGCGAGTTCGTTCAGGAACTCCTCGAGATTGGTGAATCCGTCGCCATCCGCATCGGCAATGGCATCGGTCAATCCCGTAGCTGTTTCCCAAGCATCGTCCATACCGTCCATATCCGCGTCGGGATATGGGTTTGCATTAGCCAAGGCCGGCCAACCGCCAACGTCAGTCGGTGAATCTATGATACGGCCACTGCAGTTGCGAAAGTTATTGATTGCGCGCTGATCGGCCGCATCGCGCGGCCAGGCTCCCGCGAACGATAGCGTGTCGCGTACTCCCTGCAGGGCATCCGTGAATTGCTCGATCGAAAGGACGCCGATCGGATTGGAGACGACATAGGTCCAGTCATTTGGATCGAGGAACAGCCGGTCGTCGGCGGAATTCGATTGTCTCCGCCCGTCGATGTTGCCTTGCAGGAAAAGCTGTGCGTTTCGCGGGAAGGTCGAAAACTCGACCACATAGTCCGCGCCGTATACTGGCGATCCGCGCAGGGTCGAGGGACCGTACGAGACCCAATTGCTCATGATATTGGCTCTGCGGGTCAGCCCGCTGGTCGGGTCGCTCTGGTTCTGGAGATTGGAGAAGTACTGGTGCGCTTTCTCGCGCATGTCGTAAGAGATCGTATTGACGATATCGATCCGCGACCCTGTGCCAGCGTTGGGCATCCGGTCAACCGCATGCGCCATGAAAACATGATGCAACGAAATGTCGCTTCCTTCGACGAATACGCCCTTGGAATGTTCGGTCTGGATATGGGTCGACCGGCTAAGGCCTTCGTAGATGAGGCTCCATTGGAGGGTAATCTTGCTCGACGCCTTGGTCGAGTTGAACACCTCGTCCGTTGCCCAGGACAACGATACATGATCGATAATCGTGTTTTCAGCACCGGCATCAACGGTGATCGCGTCGGTCGTGTCCTGCTTTGTCCCGGACGTCGGCCCCGGCCTGACGCGAATGCCGCGAATGATGAGGTTGGGCGCGCGCAGAAACAAGGGAGACCCTGTCAGATTGTTCGGCGCGTTGCGTATGGCGATGCCGCCTCCGGGTGCAGTTTGTCCTGCAACTGTGAGCTGTCCAGAATCGACCCTGATCTGCGACAGGAGTTCGATGGTGCCAGCTACCCGGAATACGCAGGTCCGCGCTCCAGTGGCCTCCATACAGGCACGCAGCGATCCGGTGCCGGAATCGTTGAGGTTTGTGACCTGGATAATCCGACCGCCCCTGCCTCCGGTGGACGCCGCGCCAAAACCTTCGGCCGTCGGAAAAGCCCTCTGGCGGCCATCCGGCAGCTTGGCAGGGTTGAACGCCCCTGTTGTCGGGGCGGGCGTCGGCGTTGGCGTGGGTGTGGGGCTCGGTGACGGCGAGGGCGTCGGCGTCCCGCCAGCAAGAGGTGCTGGTGGTGCCGCATCTCCGCCGCCACAAGCAGCAAGCAACAATGCCAACGGCAACAGCAGATAGTGGTTATGGTACCCTGCCTGCTTCGGCAGGCGGCCCATCACCGATTTCTTCGGGGGCTGGTCAATCACGATGGCGGATCTTTGGGTTGGTTGCGACTGGCGACAGAGAGCAGCACTGTTGGTTAAGGAACAGTATCTGGCGATGGTTGGTGTAAAATTACCGCTCAGTCGCAAGCCAGCCGAAAACGGGCAAAAGGCCCAGCTTATGGCGAGCGAAAGTCGCCAATCGGGAAGCAAGTGACCCGTATTCTGCGCGATCGGATTGCCTGGCTGCGTTCAGCCATATGCCTAATCCGCTGTAATCGTTCGTGAGTGCTGGCATCAGCTCTGACGAGCATGGTTCACTCCCAGTAACGGGACGAGACGCGATCGATTGGCGCAGATACGCAACGGCCGATCAGACCCTGCCGGCACCCATCCGTTCGCCGGCGATCATGACCACGAATGTCATCCCGATGATTCGCGCATCGAGCAGCCAGGAGCGATTGCGGATATACCAAAGGTCGAGCGCCACCTTTTGCTGGAGACTGAGCAAGGTATTCCCGTTCACCTGCGACCATCCGGTTAGGCCTGGTCGGACCTCACAACGTTCGGCGCCAAGCGCCCCGAGACCCTTGATCGTTTCCGGCAGTAGCGGCCGAGGTCCGACAAACGCCATTTCGCCTCGCGCGACATTGATCAGGCCGGGAATCTCATCAAGCCGCGTACGTCTGAGGAATGAGCCAAACCTTGTGACGCGCTGCGCATCGGGGAGAAGGTTTCCATCGGAATCGCGCACATCTCGCATCGACCGGAACTTGATGAGTCTGAACGGGACGGTTCGAATACCAGCGCGGTCCTGTGTAAATACGACCGGATGCCCCTGGGTCAGAGCCGAAGCCAGCGCGATCGTCAGCATTAGTGGGAGCGCGAGAACCAGCAGGACGAGGGCAATCAGTCGGGTTCCGAGCTGACCCATCATAGTGGTCCCGGACAGTCCGATGACAATTCACCAGCAACATTGCCGACCATTCTTGAAATCAATAGCTCGAGAGGTTCGGGGAGATATCCTTCCGACCGGAGAAGGTCGCACTCGATCGCCGGAAAACCGCGATCGCGGGGGCAAGGAAGGTCTCGGTATTCGACCTTCGGTTCATACCCGACCTCCGCAGCGACCAACGCCAGAACTTCCTGCAAGGTATGGCGAATGCCCGAAGACAGGTTGAAATCTCCTTGGAGCCTGCGCGTCACCGCGATCAGGAGACCCTGCACTACGCTGTCCAGCGATACAAAATCGGCACCGAATTCTGGATCGGTCAACGTCACCGCTTGCCCACGGATAACCTTGCCCGCCATTCTGCCGATGAGATCTTCTCCGGTGATCCCCACCACCGACGAGATACGCATGACCCCGAGGCCAAGTCCGGCCTTCGAACAAGCCTCGCGGGCGATCCACTCCTGCGCCGCCTTGGACGAAAGGTATATTGTCCGCGACATTGGCTGCACCAACGATCCTTCATCGGCCGATTGTAGGCGAGGATCGTAAAAGTTGGCCGTCGATGCCAGCACCATATGTCCGACACGCGCTTGCGCCAGGCTTTCGATCAGATGCTTTGTTCCGAGCACATTGGTCTGGAACATGGCGAGCGCAGCCGCATCATCGGCCGGACTGGTATCGACTTTCGCAGCCAGATGAACTGCCGTGTCCACACCGCGCAGCGCGTCCGGAATGGCAGAATTCACCGACGGCGCGGCAAGATCGAACCATTCGAATTCGACCTTTCCCTCTAGCCAGGAGGGCAATTGTCGACCGAGACACACGAGGCTGTGACCGGCCCTCAGCGCTTCGTCGGCAAAAGCTGTGCCGACGTTCCCCGAGGCTCCCGTCAGCGCGATTCTCATTACGCTGTCGCCCCTATTCCTTCACGGTCGACGTCCGGCAACAATTGCTCCTCGAGGAAGCGTACCACCGTACCGCGGGCAGATGGCGGCTGTTCCACTGGCTTGCCGTGCAACACTTTTTGCAAGACCATGTGTACCTCGTTGAAGCCGAGCAATGCGCGCATCGGTGTAGTGCCGGAAAACCTCGCGTTTATCTCGAACAGCCGGAACTGGCCGTCCAGGCCACGGCGAAATTGGAGATTTGCTGGCCCGAAAGGCCCCAAAGCTTTTGCGACCCTACGCACGTAGGCATCGCAATCGGGATACTCGCCGGCGTAGGCGCGAAACGTATTGCCGTCGCGCAGGTCCCGTCGCAACACGATCGAGGCCGAGACCTCACCATCGAAGCAAATGACACCGGCAGTGTATTCCTCGTGATCAGGACCCGCCCATTGCTGTACGATCAATCCCTTGCGGCCATCCAGCGCCGCAGCCAGTCCGTCGCGGTCGTAAACCAGCGACACTCCGACGGCGCGGGCGCCCTGCCGCGGCTTCACGATGAGCGGAAACCCGTGCGAGGCGACAAGCGCCTCGACTTCCTGGTGCTGTTCGGCAGAAGCGGAATGAGGGAACGGTAGCCCGCTCCGCTCGAGCCATTGCGCAGTTGCCAGCTTGTCGTCGGCGATCTGTACGATTTCAGGCGAACTGACGACAATCTTGGTGCCAAACCGCGCTTCCCAAGCAGCGCGTTTCTCCGCGAAAATGCCCAGTTCGACATCTGTGCCAACCAGGACCGCATCGGGCCGTTCAGTATCGAGCATCGCCTCGATCGCCCCAGCGTAACCGGCGTCATTCGCCATGGGTATGAGCCGGTGCGAATTGGCCCAGTACAAGCCAGGCGACAGCGGATTGGGATCGAGCGCCACCACGTTGTATTCGCATGGTGCCATCTTGAGGGACTTGATGATGCCTTGACCGAGAACGGCTCCCGCACCGGTAACGGCGACCTTGATCATTGATAAAACCTGCAGAGCATCGACTTGGTTTCTTCCGATAGACCAGGTGCACGAAGGATGGCGGATTGGTGGGCAAGTGGATCGAATTCTACTGGTCGAACTTCTACGTGAAGTGCGTCGGATTTGCTTTCGACCATTGTCCAGGAAGGCATACCGCCTTGACGCGAACGTGGTTGCCCGACGGAGTCCACCACGTGCACTTCGACCCCTTGCTCGTCCCGGAAGAATTTTTCGCGGTGGAGGTGTCCGAATATACCGTAGCGAAAACCGCGCTCTCGCAACCTTCGGGCCGCTGCCCTGAGCAGCTCCTCATCGGACAGATATGTCCAGTCACCAAAGCCGAAAGGGTTGGCATGGGCGAACAACGCGCTGCCCCAAGCCCATTCGGCGATCCAATCCAATTGGGTCGGCCATTCTCCGCCGAGTTCTTGCCAGGTCCATTCGATGGACTCGCGGATCCAACTGGGCAAGCGATCAATATAGGCCGAGCGACGGTCTCTGAGGTCGATGTACAGCTGTTCGTGGTTCCCACCGACTAGGAAGGCGCCGTCGCGATCAATCGCTTCGATCGCCAATTCACGGCAGGCGGTCGGATCGACCCCGTAGGTGAACAGGTCCCCGAGCAGAATAAGCTGGTCGAAACCTTCTGCACGGGCATCGGCCAAGGCCTTGCGAAACGGAGCGGCCGCCGAATGAATGTCGCTGATGACTGCGATGCGCATGGTGGGATACTAGAGCTCGCTGGCACGTATCCTACGCGGCCAGCGGTTTCCTCCTGAAGAGCCGCATGAACTCATCCCGAAGGGTAAGCCGGGCGGGGACCGCACCGCTGAAATAGTCCGCAGCCTCGTGATAGTACTGAATAGAATCTCCGTATTTCCGGCGGGCATGATCGGCGTAGTCGACCTGATTGAAGACGCAGCCTGCGACGTTTCCGCTGCCCAGCAATTCCAGTGTGGCGCGGAGCTGGTCAATGTTGGTCTCGCCCCATTTAACGACAATGATCGTGTCATCGGTGTAGTCGCTCATCGAACGAGCGTCGCGAACGGCGAGAACCGCCGGGGCGTTGACCACCACGATATCGAAGTCCTTCTTCAGATCTGCAACCAATTGCTGGAAGCGTGGCGAAGTGAGCACGGCCGCAGGTTCGGCGATCGGCTGGGACGCACTCAGGAGCATGAACCGCGACAGCATTTCATCCGCATCCGGCCTGAGCATGACTTCAAAGCCGGCGTTCGTCATTTCCCCAGAGCTGTTGGGAGGGGCGATGAGGCCGTGCACATCTACATTCCCCCTGATCACGTCGATCAACTCGGGAGCGTCCATATCCTGCTGTATTCTCTGCAGAATTCCCGACCTGCGAAGGTCGAGATCAAGGATCACGGCCCGCTTGCCCATCGTCAATGCAGCTGCCGCTATTGTCAGCGCGGTGACTGACTTGCCGTCGCCAGGCATTGGCGAAGTCACCAGAACACTCTGCGACTGATTGGACGGCATGAGCGAACGGACTTCGGAGTAGACCGATCTCGCCACTTCAGCGAAAATCGAATGCGGTTCGGTAATCACCGGCGATTCCCGCAGCTTGGATGAGTAACCGTCCGTCAGCGATGGGAGCATGCCGAAGACCGGAAGTCCGAAATATTTCCGGATCTGTGCGGCAGTACGCAGGCGATCGTCCATCAAGTCGATGAGGAAAGCAATGATCATCGCCAGGACCGCGGCGCCCGTGACGGCAACTGCAGTGGTCTTGAGGGGAGCGGGGGAAATCGCATCACGGTCGGGCGTTGCCGGCGAGATTATGTTCGAGCTTACGCCTTCCACCAGTTTCTCGGATTCGACGCGGTTCATTTGCTCGGCAATGCTTGCCACTGCCGCTGCTGTGGTGAGGGCTTCGCGTTCGAGCTGCTCGAGCAGGGGAGTATTGGCAGTGTTCGCGAATGCCCGTGATGTCATCGAGGCAACGACTGACTGCAACTGGCCGGCACGTGCTGCACTGCCTGCGGCCTCGGCACGCGCAAGCTGCCGCATCCGCTCCCCTTCTACGCTTGCTTGGGCTTGCGCCGCCCTGCGTGCAGCGTCCTGTTCGCGGGCGAGACTGGCTCGTACGCTTTGAAGCTCGGTCTGAACCCTGGCCAATTCGGGATACCCACTGCCATAGGTCTGCGACAACCGGGCGTTTTGGGCGCTGAGTTCTGCTTCCTGGCGCTGCAATTGCTGAACTGCCGCGGAGGTTGCCCCGAGAGTCGTCGAGAGACCCGCTGCTTGCGCGATACCCGCGCTCTGCGCCGCCGATCCCGAACCCTGAGCTGCAGCTGACGCGGCCTCGGTGGATATCCGGTTGATTTGCGCAAGATCCTCTGCCCCTCCCGCGCCTACAAGCATACGATTGGCGACACGAAATTTTGCCAAAGCTTCGGCGGCCTCGACGGCACGTGCCATGCGATCTTCGCGTTCGGCTTCGAGATCGTTCATCAACTCCCGTCTGCGCTTGGTGTCGCGCGAGCGCTTCAGGTCTCCTACCGCTTCGGGAAACGTGTTGGCGATCTTCGCTGCAAGCTCGGGAGAACGCGCCGTGGCCGAGAATTCGATCAAGTCCGATCCTTCCTCGGACTTCACATCTGTGGTTGCGAGCAAGACCGAGACTGCCTCGCTTATCTGCTCCGCTTCAGTTCCAATCGGCTTGCCTCCCATTTGCTTGAGAAATACTGGGTTTTCCAGCAGGTTCAGCTTTTCAACCACCTTGTGTGCCGAGGTGCGCGAACGGTACAGCTTGCTTTCGTTCGCCAGCCGCTGTGAATTCTTTGCGAGGGCGTCGGCCTGGTTGGTGCCGGTTTCGTCGATCAACTCGACTTGGATGTTGGCTTTGGCGCGGTAGAGCTTCGGGGAAGTCAGCTGCCACGCCAAAGTCGCTAAGGCGACTACGATCACGGTCCCGAGCACTAGCAACCGATGTCGTGCGAAAGTCCTGACAAGGTCGGTGACGCCAAGTTGCTCGGTCGATGCTGGCTGTTGTGAAGCGGTGTAATAGTTGCCCGAGAAGCGGCGCTCTCTGGGTGCGGCAATCGGCCCCGGTTCATTGGCTACAATATCATGCACTGCCTTGCTCCCTTGCTCGTCACAGGCCGCTTCACGCCACGACACGGTGAGAGGATGTTAATGAAAGGACGACAGGTTCGCACAAGCTATTGCGGCGAATTCGGTACTCTTTAGGCTACCCCCTTTGGTGTCGGTCGATTGGCGAGGGGCGGCCATTGACGAGGCTGCGGTAAAGATCACGATGTCGCGATGCCGTTTGCTCGATCGTGAAATCGCGACTTTTCTCAATGGAACCGACAGACAGGCGACGATACAGCTCGGGTTCTGTGACGAGTCTTTTGAGACTTTGCGCAATGCCGCCACCGTCGCCAAGCATGATCCGCAGCCCATTTCGGCCGTCTTCAACGAGCTCGCGGTTGCCCGGAACGTCGGTCGCAACAATCGGCAACCCACTCGCCATAGCTTCGAGCAGGGTCAAGGGCATGCCCTCGAATAGCGACACGTTGAGGTATACGTCGCTGCCTGTCATGAGATCGGGAACATCCGATCGCTCTCCCAAGAACTCGACCATTTCGCTAACGCCGCGCGATCGCGCCAGTTCGCGCATTTGTGCCAAATCCGCGCCTCCACCCGCGACCTGGAACCGGGGTGTCATGCCAGGCCAGACAAGCGACTTCACAGCCACGGCAGCCTCGATCACGAGGGGATAGTTCTTTTGCGCGCTGATGGCTCCGACCGATAGCACGCGCACACCGTCGGACGGTGTCCGGCGCGCTTCGCCAGTCTTGAAGGATCGATTTGCCGCATTGGGTATTCTTACTACCGGCTTCCCGGCATGCCTGAGCAAGATTTCCTCGACGTCTGATCCGATCGCCACGTATCGATCCGTCCAATGGTCGAACAGCTTGAACATCCAGGGTGGAAACGGCAGGCGTGTATTGTGGTGCGTAAGGACCCGCGGAACCCCGCATTGCGATAACGCCAGCATTGGCAACGCACGTACCGTATGCGCGTGCACGACCTCGATCGAGAAATCATAAAGCGCTCGCTTCAGCCAAAAGGAGCCCGTCGCGGGATTACGGCGCGCGTTCAGTCCGAGCGATCGAAACGAGCCTCCCGCGGCCTTGATGTCGCGGATCATTCGATCTTCGGTTTCTACAGAATTACCTAAGGTCTGCGAGTCGCAAAGGGCTACCACCAACGGTTTGTCACCCAGGCGCGCAAACTCCTCGGTCAGGGCGCAGACAAGGACTTCTGCGCCCCCCGTGGTTAGGGAATTGATGATGGAGCAGATCCGCATGAAGGGCGCACCCCTAAGGTGCGAATCCAGTCGGTCGATAGAGCGCCCAAGCCGCATCGTTCAACCGATCCGCAAAGATCTGCCTTATACGGGCATCGTGTTCTGCGTTCAGGTAGTCGGTGTAGCCGGCCACCTTGCCTCGCCGAACACGCGATGCGTCAGCGTCCTTCTTGTTATACTCGTGTCCCGGGATGCCGGTTTCCCGTTCCTTTTTCTGCATCTTGTCGAAGCGGGCCTTCTCAATCGCCTCGTCCAGCCATGCAGCGTCTACCGGCAACCCCAGGAAGACGAGAACTGCCTCGACGGCTTTGGCAGTAGCCTTGCTCATTTCCTCGTAGCTGAGCACAAGTGACGGCCGTCCGAGGAGCCCTTCGGCCCATTCGTTATGGTATTCGGCAATGCTCGCCGCACCGAACGCCTCGCTTTCCAGAAATTCGCCAATGGAGCCTTCGAACCGGTGTTTGTGTCGGGTCTGGTGAAAATAGGACGACACCAGGACATCGCGCGGATCCCGCACCAGCATTACCACCGGCATATGCGCAAAAAGGCTCGCGTTGTAGTCGCGATGGCTCACCGCAATTAACGGCAGATCACCGGCAGCCGCTTGCAGGCGCGAAGGCAGCCCTCTTTGCTTGTCCAGATCGAAATTGGGCATCACACGGAAAGTGGAAATCAGGTCGGGATCAAAATCCAGGCCGGCATGGCGGGCCAGATACATCGAAAGCAGATACCGCAGCCATGTCCTTCCGCTCTTGGGGTAGGAGATAAGAAACGCGTCGATGGCCGAAGTCTGGCGCTGCAAACGCGCATCATGGCTTGATCGACGGTAGTCGCGCACGATTTCTTTAAGGGCGGTGATCATGATGTTCCCGTGTTGCCGTCAGTTGACGCGAATTCCCTCAGCACATCCTCGATCAGTCCGGTCCATAGTTCGCCGATCCTCACGGGCTGAAACCGTTGGGACGATTGCTGCGCGCAGGTGCCTAGCCGGGTCCTGAGTGCGGCGTCGCCCATCAGCCGGTCGAGCCCGGCTGCCATCTCGTTGACATCGCCGGCGCTGACCAGAATTCCATCCTCATCATGGCAGATCATCTCTGCCGGACCGAAATCGCAGGCAAAGGATATCGATGGCAGGCCTGCGGCCATGGCTTCGCCCAGCACCAGCCCCCAGCCCTCGAACCGTGAACTGAGGACGAAGGCATCGGCTTCGGCGATCCAGCCGCCCGGCTGGTTTGTGACGCCGGGCATAAGCACGCGGTCTGCCAGCCCGAGTTCCTCACGGAGACTTTCGAGCATATTCCGGTCCGGACCTTCTCCCCAAATGGTGAGAAGCCAGTCGTGATGCTTTTGTGCAACCTCGGCGAAAGCCCTGAGCAAGAGATCGAACCCCTTTTGGTGGGTCAGGCGACCAACAGCTACGAGGTTCTTGGTATCGCCACCTCTAGATGTGGCACTGCGCTCGCCGAAATCCGACATGTTCGGAATAACCCAAGAGCGTCGGCGCATGTTGGGCGGGAAGCACTCCATGGCGCCGTGCGTCATCGTGATCAGCCCAAACGCCTTCGGATATGTTCGTGCCCGCAACCAGCGCCACACTGGCCCCGGGTCCTGTTCGACCGGATTGTTGCGCTCGGATACGATGACCGGAATGTCGAGCCCGCGGGTCGCCAGCAATGCCTGGACATTGGTCCGCGTGAGGAAGCTGACGAGAAGGTCGGGTCGAGAGTGCTGCAGGTGACTTCGCAAGCGTCTCGTCCTCGCTACAACTTCCCTCGCGGCAGCATGTTTGGCCATCCGTCCGACAGGAAGCGCGAGGTAGCGTAACTCGATGCGCGGATCGGGCGTGTAATAGGGTTGCTCTGTGCCCGTTTCGTAGCTGATGATTTCAACTGTGTGTCCCCGCTCGACGAGGCGATTGGCGACAAACGTGACGACATGCTCCGACCCGCCCGCACGAAGTCCCGGCAACAGGAAGCTAATGCGATGCGCACGCGCCGGTCGCGCCTTTGAGGTCTTGCTCAGTTGAGGGCTGATCGCATTCATGAGGCCGCTGCCTGCCTGAAGTCACCCGACAGGCGCGCGGCCCAGAAGCAAGTTTCCAGGAGAATGACGGTCACCAGACCGAAGAGAATATGGGCGAAATTTGCCCCGAGCGGCCCGAGCGCTGGAATGAGCGCGAAGCCCGCAACGAAGAACGCAACCGTTGATATCGCCGCGATGACGAGAACAGTACCTGGACGATTCATCGCCAGCATGGTCGAACGCGAAGGAGCCGCCACCATGATCAGTCCGACGGCAACCAGCTGGGCGACGAGGAGGGGAAAGACGGCAACGTATTCTTTGCCGAACAGCCAACCGACGCCTCGCTCGCCAATCACAGCGACAATCGCTATCATCACGATGCCGATCGCCGCCAGCGACAGCTGCGTCTTCGTCTTGACCGACTTGACGCTGTCGAATTGACCGCGCGCCCACATGCGGGCCAGATCGGGGTAGATTACCGTCTGCACCTGTTGCCCGATCTGCTGGGCCACCTTGGCGAAGCGCTTCGACAGGTGGTAGAAACCGGCCATCGAAGGCCCAGCCAGCGCGCCGACCAGCAAGGTGTCAGCTTCCTGCGTGGCCGTCCGCAGCGCGCTCGAGGCATTGGTCGACCATGCGAAACGCATGAAGCCAGGGAATTGACCCAACAGTCCACGGACCTTCGATTTGAGTGGATTGCCGACACCCAGATCCTTCAGGGCTCGCGCGGCGAGGGCGGCGAAAAGCATTGTGTCGATAAGCTGTGCGGCGACCCAGATAGCCAGGAAAACGCCAATGGATGCGTCAAGCTGCCATGCAGTGACGGCCAACAGAATTCTCAGCGCTGCCGAAAATATCTGGAAATAGGCCAGCACTTTGAACTTCCCGGCCATGCGCAACGCAGCCGTAGGCATGCCGCGGATATTGAAGGCGATGGCGGGTGCAAAAATGGCCAGCAGGTAGAAGTACGAGCGGTCAAGCCCGAGTGTTGGCAGGATGAGGTATCCGACCCCTAGCATCAGCGCTGCCGCGAGCAGTGCACACGCTATGTCGAGCAACAATCCCAGCAGAAACAGCTGCGACAAGGCTCGTGGCTCGCCCTCAATCTCGGGCTGCGTGCCGAAGCGGATGATCGGTTGCCAGCTTTCAAAGCGGATGAGCCGCTCAAAAATGCGACCGGTCGTAAGGATGAGGGCGAGCACCCCGTAGGACTCCGGGCCCAGTGCGCGCGCCGCGATCGCTGTGCTTGCCGCCATCAGCACTGCAACCGCCATGTTACCGCTCAACAGGTGCAGAATGCTGCCCAATCGGGACCGGAGCATCCTGTTCTCGGTCGATTTTGAATCCTCGCTGACGGAAACGGCTTCACTCATGGGGACAACGGGTTCTTGTGGTAGCCCGCAAAGGCCGGATGACGCGCCAGATAGGTGCTCATCGCCAGCAGGACTGGCAGGATCCAAATCCGAGAGAACATGTGCGGGATCGAGAAGGTGTAGATGTTGAACACCACGACTGTGGCCAGGATCAATGCACCTTCAATTCGACTTCGCGCGGCGACCAGGAACGCCACGCCGAACATTGTCAGCAGCAACATGATGACGCCTGCCAAGGCGATGAATCCGCCCTCGTTCCAGATCAGCAGATGAAACTCGTGCACCGGTGTGCGGCTACTGCTGATCTTGCGCATCCGGTCCACGCCCACGCCGACGATCAAGTGATCTCCGGTAAGTTCCCACGCTTCTGCAATGAGCGCAGCCCGATCGGTAAAGGTACCAGCCTGGTTGAGATCGCCGGTAGTTACTGCACCGGCGACACGGTCCTCAAACGGTTTTGGCAGCGGCAACCCGGACATAAGGAACAAGGCAGCGCATATCCCACCGACAACTGCGGCCCGGAAAAGCAGACCGACCCCGCGTATGGCGAGATAGATGGCAATTGCGACGGCGGTTGCGGCAAATCCGGTGAACGATCCGCTTGCGAGAACTCCCCAGACCAGAAGCCCTCCACAGATCAACCCAATGCCCAGCGGCAAAATGCGACGCTCGAGAGAATAGATAAGCATCGGAGCGGCGAAGGCGACCATCGCCCCGTTCCAGTTCATCTCACCCGTCATCGCTCCCAAACGGCCATTGCCCGCGAGGAAGTTGGGGCCCATGACCGCAGCGATTTCACTTTGCTCGAACACAAGGCTGGCAGAAATGCCCACCAGCTGGGAGATCGCGATCCCAACGACGAAAAGCGCTGGCAGTTTGCGCATCGTCGAGACATCCTGACCCATGAAGATCATCGGGATCAGCAGGAAACCGAAGAGGTATTGGCCCCCGACTATCAACCAACGGTCAACACTTCCGTGGACAACGCTGCCGAGAAGAAGCCCCAGCAACATCAGCCCGATCCCACAGAACCAATATGGTGAGAATTGTCCGAATGGCCTGCTGTTCAACTGCCTTCTGGTCAGCATCGCCGCTAGCACAACGATCAGGAAAAGGTCACTGACCGTAAGGTTGATCTCTCCGATCCGCAGCAATGCCCAGCCGCAGAAGAATACTGCTCCCATCATCGCGCCGCGAACCAGACGGGGGGTCGTTGAGTTCGCAAACGGCACATCTTGCGTTGAAGCCTGCGGAGACTGCATTCGATCATGCGGTTGGTAACCCGTCGACGATGTGTCTCGAGGGAAAATCGCGCTGGCGTTGTCCTGGCTCTTGCTTCCAAGCATGGCGCATTGTGTACCAATGGCTTGCATGGGGTCTCAACGACTTATCCGTGAAAGGACAGGCGATTAAGGGTTAGGCATTTGCGGCAAAGGTGTGCGCCCGCTTATACCAAAGAAGCCTTGCGCTGTTGTCGGGGGTGGCGAGAATGCTGGTACGATTCGAACCTCCGCAAGGTCGGCGTGGCCTGCTTCGAGCTCGAACTGCCTGAAATCGCGTTGGCGCGCTGTTCAAGGTGGATGGATGCCAGCAGCCGGCGTTGCTGGAATCGGAAGTGCGTAGCATCCCATGGGACAAGCGCTCCGATTGGGAGGCTTCGATTTTTAAGCCCCGGAGAATGTAATGCGTATATCGTTGGTCCGGGCACTCCTCATGACGGCGGCTCCTTCCATCGTTGCCGTTGGATTGACGCTGTCGGCTTGCGCCCAGAAAGTAGTGGCTGCACCTCCGGGTGCGCCGCGGCCTGTCGCAGGTGAGCGCATGTTTTCAGGAGCGATCGGCTATGGCGCGGCATCTCTGGGGGGCGCGGGAGGCAAGATAATCTATGTCAGCAACCATAATGATGCAGGCCCGGGTTCGCTGCGCGAATGCCTGACCAGTGAAGGCAAGCGAACCTGTGTCTTTCGCGTGGGAGGTGTATTTCGATTCACCACTACCCCGCCGATCATCAGTGACCCTTACCTGACGGTCGCGGGACAGACAGCGCCCGGTGGCGGCGTGGTGATAACCCATGGTGGCGGCAGCCAAGCACGGACCCCAATCGTGATCAAGCGCACCCATGACGTGATCATTCGCCACGTCCGGATACGTCTCGACCGACTGAGCGGCAATCGCGAAAGCGATGATGGAATTACAATCGAGGACAGTCACGACGTCATAGTGGATCATGTCAGCGCGAGCTGGGCCAGCGATGAGCTTGTCAACGGTTTTGCCGACAATGACCGGATCACGATCAGCAATTCGATTTTCTCGTACGGTATTCCCAGGCATGACAAATGCGCGTTGCTGTCGAGCGATCCGACAGATGCTCAGAATGTCAGCTTCATCGGCAACATCTGTGCCCACAACGGTGATCGCAATCCCGACATCAATTTTCCTCCCGGTTCATGCGTGGAGGTCATCAACAACGTTTTCTATAATGCCCAATCACAGTTTGCCGAAGTCTGGGAGAGCTATGGCGGAACCCCGGTTTCGATCGTGGGAAACAGCTTCATCGGCGGGCCCGATACGACCAAAAGCGCGCAAGGCATCGTGCGAGAGATTATCGGCTCTACCGGCCCCGCGAGCATATATCTTTGGCAGAATGCGTTTTCCGGCAGCTTTGACCACGTTACCGCCTCGGCTAAAGATGCCCTGGTCGAAAATCCGCCGTGCCCGCTTACGATCGCCCCGGCGACCGCCGCCAATGCATACGATTCCGTGCTGATGAGCGCGGGCGCCTGGCCTCGTGACTCCATCGACCGCACTGTCGTGAGTGATATTCGCCGCGGTACCGGAAACATTGTCGAGCGACCTGGAACATTTGTCGCGCCATGGAGCGAAGAAGCGTATCCCGATCAAGATCGTGACGGCATGGACGATCGTTGGGAGCGAGCACATGGCGCGGACCCTAAGGTCGCCGATCCTTGGGGAAATGCGGATAAGGACGCCTATTCCAATTTCGAGAATTTCCTCGCCGATCGCGAGGAAGCCCTGCGATCGGCAAGCTGAGGCAATGCCGTCAACCGAACACTTGCTGGCAAGCAGTGGCGCGAAATCGGGCGTTGCGCCGACTACCGTGTGCTACCCGTTATCCGGCGACAGCATCGGCGGCAGCCATCACTCGTTACGCGGTCTTGTCGAGGACATCGACCCTGCGCGATTTCGCATACTTATCGTACCTGAAGTGCCCGACGGGAAGATCGCAGCGTTTTTTGCAGGTTTCGAGCAGATTCCCGATCCGGCAAGGCCGGAGAGCTCGTTCATACCGAACGAAAAGTTCAATCCGGCCAAATTCGCCAGTACCTTCGCGGGGCTGCCTCAACGTGTCGCAATGTTGCGCGAGCAGGGAGTCGACATCGTGCACACCAACGACGGCCGCTCCCATGCCACTTGGGCTCTGGCGGCAAGACTGGCGGGCGCGCCGTTGCTGTGGCACCATCGCGGCGATCCGGGGGCGATGGGACTGCGCTTTCTTGCGCCAATCCTTGCCAGCAGGGTCCTGACCGTTTCGAAATTCTCGTTACCGACCGGCGGGATATTCAGCGCGGCGCACAAGGCCGAGGTGGTTTTCAGTCCGTTCGACACGTCGCTGACTGCAGATCGCGTGGCAGCGCGGCGTCAAATCATCGTTGCCGCCGCGCTGCCCGAAAATGCTCTGATACTGGGATATTTCGGAAGTTTCATCGATCGCAAGCGGCCCTTGCTTTTCGTTGACGCGGTGAAGGAACTGCGTCGCCACCAGGCCCGGCCCGTCTATGGCCTGATGTTCGGAGAGGCAGAGCAGCCCGAGATGGCGCAATCCCTGCAGACGCACATTCACCGATCGGGAATGGGA
This sequence comes from Parerythrobacter aurantius, assembly GCF_045291475.1. Lineage (NCBI taxonomy): Bacteria > Pseudomonadati > Pseudomonadota > Alphaproteobacteria > Sphingomonadales > Erythrobacteraceae > Parerythrobacter > Parerythrobacter aurantius. The sequence goes on along the minus strand of NZ_CP147985.1, from coordinate 825,721 downwards.
CAGACGATACGATTGATGGGATACAGAACCCCGGGACATGAGTGGATCGCCGGATGCGATGTTCTTATCGTGCCGGCGACTGGCGAGCCTTTAGGCCGGACACTGGTCGAAGCAATGCTGGTGCGCACGCCGGTAGTTGCAACACGGTCCGGCGGCAACCCGGAGGCGCTTGCCAACGATACGGGTTGCCTCGTTGATCCAGAAAGCCCGGAGGCACTGGCCAGTGGCGTATTGAAATTACTTGCCGATCCGATCGAGACGAACCGGATGATTGACCGGGCAGAGCAGTCGGCGCGTGAACGCTTCTCGAAAAAACGCCATGTCGCTTCGGTTACGAGGGTCTACGAAGAGCTGACGCAATGCCGCCCCACCCGACGCGTTAGAACCGGAACCTCGCTGACAGGCTGAAACGAAAGCGCTCGAACTCTTGCGAAGGATCGTCGCTCGTCCTTTGGGCGGCGCTGGCCTCCGCGATCAGGGAGAGGCGCCGGTTTGCAAGATATTCGATTCCTATATTGGTACCGACGATCTCCTCGGAAATACCCGAACCGACAAATCGCGACTTAAGCCATCTCGCTCCGATGCGACCGTACACGTTGTGACGCATCTCGAACTGAGTGGTAAACGCAATCCTGGAATCGGTACGCGACTGCGCGCCTTGACGGAAAGTCGCTACGTCACCGTTGAAGCCCTCGAGAACAAACGCGAGACGACGCGTCGGAAGATAGGCAATCGACGCGTCCGCAGAGAACCCGGTTCGCGCGGCAATGGACGGATCTTGGGGGTCGAACCTGAATATACCGAGCCGCAAGCGCCCCCTCAGCCGTTCGCTTTCGTCGATGTTTATACCGATCTGGCCGCCGTAGGTCGAGGCATCACGGTCCGGAACCAAGAGGCTCGCTTCCTGACGGAAGTCGCGCGAATTGACGAAGCCGGTGACTGTCGCAGAGAGTGGTCCGCTGACCCTGTAACCGATTGTCGCCCGACCGGCGAAGGTCTGGAAATCGCGATCATCGTCGAACGGCGATACGGCGTCCATATCACTAAAGGAGGCCTCCAGGTTTAACTGGATGGGACCTTCGTTGCGGCGATAGGCGATCGCCGCAGACGTTTCGTCCGTCAATCGAGGGCCTGGCCCGGCCAGAAGACGGGCTTCGGGATCGCCGCGATTTTCTTTGAGCCGTGCGTATCCGGCCGACAGGCTGAGGCGGTCGCCAACTCTCGGGCTGAAAGAGATCAGTCCGTTTGCGCCGTAGGTATCGGAATTCTCGCTGGAAAAATCGAAAAAGCGCGAGAACTCACCGAAACCATTGAGCTGGAGGCTCAGTTTTTGGTCTCCAACTCTCGCATTCAACTCGGGTCGAAGGACCACTTCAATATCACTGACTTCCGTCCCCTCGGGACTTGCGATGACATTGTCATCATATGTCACTGCCGCGATAATTTGCGGTCTGAGAGCCACCGGGCCCACAGTTTTGGCCTCTAACCTGTAGTCTGTGTCATCTCCGACCAGAAGCGGGGCGATCGTCGCTTGTGCGAGTACGCCGGTTGACGAGAAGCATGTGGCGCAGACGGCAATTCCGGCGAACAGCCGCCATTTGAAAAGCTTCGTGTTCATCAGAACCAGCTCTCAAGCACGCGGATGCGATCGCCGGGCAAGAGCAACGCGTCTTCTCCTGCCACGCTTGTTACCTCTCGGCCGTCCATCGAACGCGTGATCGCTACGGTTCCGGTCTTGGCTCGATAGGTGTAGCCGCCCGCCATGGAAACTGCGGCGAACACGGTAAGTCCTTGCCTGTAGGTAAGTTCGCCCGGCTCCCGTACTTCGCCGATGATATAGATTGGCCTGAGATCCAGTGGCTGCACAGTGACGGCAGGGTTCTTGAGGACATCCTGCTCGATCAGCCGTCGTGCGATAACGTCTTCGATCTGCGCGTAGGTCAGGCCAGCGACCTTGACCTGCCTGATAAGCGGTATCGAGATAGATCCCGTCTCGTCCAGCACATAGTCCCCTGCGACTGCGGGTAAATCTTGCACGGCAATACGCAGCTTGTCGCCAGGCGCCGCCTGGATTTCAGCCACGCCAGCATTTGCGAGCGGCGGAAGATTTGCCAATGCTGAGGTGCACCCGCTTGCAAGCGGCATAAGCGCGATTGCAAGAAGGATCGTGACCGTTTTCCTAATTGAGATCATCGAAAATCCCCTTCCCATTCCGAGTTGCAAAATCACGCGATGAGGGCGGTCCGGCGGAAGCGACTGTCGGTCACTCGGCTGTGTTCCCCATCCAGATCCGGCGCTATCCAGGTCGACAGATCGCGATCCAACATCTTTCCCAGATCTTCTACGTCTCGCGAGTAGAAGCCAGCGAGAGATTTCCTGAGTTCCCCACTAAGGGGCGGATAGACCATTTCCTTCGCGAACTGTGCATGGGTGCGCCGGAAGATGGCTGAATTTCGAAACGGACGGGCAATCGGCTTGAACGGTGTCAGGATTTTTCGCAGCGGTAAGGGCAACAGTTGCTCACTGCTGTTGTTGAACTTGCGCGCAACGATCTCGGATTCGACCAGAGGCTGCGCGCCCAGATGATCGTACACCGCAACAAGTGTTTGCTCGGGCCGAGTGCGTACGTCCTCGAATGTGAAGACCAGAATGTTCTCTCGGGGAAATAGCTCCAGCCAACGACGCAAATGCTGTGCGTACAGACCGTCATGCAGGAATCGCGGGAATGGATTGTCGAGTGACTTGAGGTAGTCTTCGGGCGGCCCGGTCACCGTTCCACGACGATACAGCATCTTGTAGTCGGAATAGGCACGATCCACCGGATTGCGCAGCTGAAGGATCAGCTTCGCATCGGGATAGATGCGGCTGATCCGCTCTGCCGCTTCGGGCTTGGCGAGATAGTCGGCAGTCTTTTCGCCCCACAGGGTGCCAGGCTTCTTCGTCGCAGGGAATAGCGAAGAATACCACTTCCAACCTCGATCATACTCGCGAGTGAAAAAGTGTGGTTCGATCTCGGGTATTGCGATGTCGGGGTGATGCTGGAGCTGCGCCTGCAGCCAGGTCGTCGCCGCCTTGATCGCGCCGATCACGATGAAGTCGAGTTCCGGCTTGTTCATGCCAGTGCTCCATGTCGCGAAACGCGGTTCAGCGCGTCTGCCAGAGAGCGGCCGAACCAGGCAGTACGCGCGTCATCGAGGGTATGATCGACCTGGAACATGATCGTCTCCTTGGCCAGACGGGCGGCATTGGACAGATTGCCATCGCGGCGGATCTTCAGACCGTCAAAAGCCTTTTCGCGACTCATGTCGGGGCAAGAACCGCTCCCGCATTGGATTCCGTTGGCTTGCAACGCTCCGATGATGTCCGCACGCGAAACGCCCGCGGGCAGCTTGTCGAGGTCGAGGCGGATGTAGCACTTGTAATAGGCGTGGCGGGCAGCTTCCGGCAGGGGTATCAGCTTGACCGCGGGGTGTCTCGATGCCTCGCCAAGCAGAGCGCCGGCATTTTTGTCTCGGATGGCAATCCATTCATCGAGCTTGGCGAGCTGACGGCGGCCGATCGCGGCCTGCACTTCAGTGATGCGGAAATTGCTGCCGAAGCTGTCGTGCAGGAAGCGGTATTCGCCCGCCGGCCCATTGCCTTGCCCGGTAAGGCGATGGGGATTTTTCCCATGATCCTTGTACGCCCACGCCCTTTGCCAAGCTGCGTCGTCTTTCAAGACCAGCATCCCGCCTTCACCGCCGGTAGAAATGATCTTGTCGGTGCAGAACGAAAATGAGCCGGCGTCGCCAAAGGAACCGACCGGCCGGCCGCCCCATTTGGCTCCGTGGGCCTGTGCACAGTCCTCGACGAGGAAAAGGCCGTTCGCCGATGCAACCGCACAGAGCCGGTCCATGTCGCAGGGTTGCCCTGCCAGGTGGACGCAGATGATTGCGCGAGTATCGGCACTGATCATGCGGATGACCGAATCAGGATCAATGTTCTGGGTCGCCGGTTCCACGTCGGCAAAGACAGGGAGCGCGCCAACGGCAACGACTGCGCTCGTGGTCGCGAAAAAACTTCGTGCCGGGACGATCACTTCATCGCCCGGTCCGATCCCCAACGCGCGAAGCGCTAGCTCAATTGAGACAGTTCCATTAGCCACTGCAATAGCATGCGGAACCCCGACATAGTCAGCGAATTCATGCTCGAATGCGCGCGTTTCGTCCCCATGGACAAGCGAGTTTACACGCCCTGACTGCAGCACCTTCAATGCAGCGGCAATCTCGTCGTCTTCGTGTCTTGGCCAGGTGGAAATCACTGCGGGCGGCAATTCCGGTTCGATCGAAACGATTGGCCTAATGGTCCCTGCTATCTGCATCATGACAGACTAACCTCCTCTGCAGGCGTTGACTTGCGCCGCCACAACGACTCGGAATTGGCAACAAAACCAGCCACTGTCGGGGAGTTGCTCGGCAGGTTGGTGAGATGGTGAACAATCCTGCGGACATTTGCCTCGTTGCCCTTCTCGATCTCGACCCCGATTTCCTCGATGGCGCGCGTAATCAACGGCAAAGGAATAGGATGCGATTGGGCCTCGAAGATGCCGGGGATGGCCGACGCCTGCTGCTGTTCGCAACTGTCAAACAGCTCTTCGAAAAGCTTTTCGCCGGGACGCAGGCCGGTGAATGCGATCTCGATGTCGACATCTGGTTCAAGGCCATGGAGCCGGATCATCCGTCTTGCGAGTTCGACAATCTTTACCGGTTCGCCCATGTCCAGCACCATGATCCGGCCACGCGGTGCGTTGTCTTGTAGGGCCCTCGAACTGCTTTCCAGAATCAATTGCACGGCCTCGCGTACGGTCATGAAGAACCGCTCGATATCGGGATGGGTGACGGTCAGCGGCCCACCCGCAAGCAGTTGCGAGGTAAACAGGGGAACCACCGAGCCCGATGATCCTAGCACGTTGCCAAACCGCACAGTCATGAAGCGCGGTGCATCAGGATCATCGACACCGCATAAATCAAGTGATTGGGCATAGAGTTCGCCCACGCGCTTGCTCGCACCCATGATTCCGACGGGATTAACTGCTTTGTCGGTGCTGACCTGGACCATTGCCCTGGCGCCGAATTCGCAGAGCGCGTCGGCAATGTTCTTGCTGCCGATGATGTTGGTATGGGCGCTGGCGCAGGGGTTGGCTTCCGCAATCGGCACATGCTTGATCGCTGCCGCATGATAGATGATCGACGGTTCGTGCTTCTTAAAGACCCGTTTGACTTCGCCGAGGTTACGCACGTCGCAGAGTGACATGAAGACTTGAATGGCGGGAAAGTTCTCCCTGATCTGCTGTTCTATCTTGTAGAGGTTGAATTCGTTGTTATCGAGCAGGACGAGCCTGCCGGGCCGGAAGCCCGCCAATTGCCGCGCCAGTTCCCCCCCGATCGTTCCTCCGGCTCCGGTCACCAGCACGGACTGGCCGGCAATCTGCTGTGAAATCGCTCCATCGCGAAGCTCGAACTCGTGCCGTTCCAGCAACTCCGCAGTCGAAAGTCGATCGATCGCGGAAGTGTTGGTCCTGCCCAACAGATAGCCCCAATCGTCACCTGCCTGGACGATCTTGATGCCGAGATCGCGCACCCGGCGCCTGATAAGTGCGATGGCCCGCGCGCTAAGGTTGACCGCATCGTCGCAAATCATCACCGTATCTGGCCGGCGACCTTGCTGCTCGAGTGCAATCACGGCAGAGAGCACGTGCTCGGGAAAGCCGAGCACGGGAATGCCATGGATCTGGCGGATGGGCCCTTCCGTCTCCGGCAACAGAGCGCCAACCACGGCGATCGGGGATTTGCCGTCTGTCGTTGTGATCCTGATTATCGATTCGACCCAGTCCGCACGACCCACCAGGAGTGCGCGATCGCGGTTAACCGGGACGGCTCCAGAAACGCCTCGATTTGCCAGCATGAAGTAAGGCAGTCGCCGTGAAGCGCGCCGCATAACCCGAAGGAATTGCATTGCAACGAACGCAAGTGCCAGGTGCAGCGTCGCGACGAGGAGAATTTGGTTCGGGTCGGGCACCTCGGCGCTCCACCATATGCCGAACCAGATAGCGGTGAGGGCCACCGCCACATTCGCTCCCATAGTCAGGCAGTCGGCCAGCGATGTAAATCGCCAGCTCCTCCGGTAAAGACCCCCGAAAGACATGATGGCGACGCCTGCGACCGCCACGGTCATGACGAGGACGATCGGCGATACGACGTACCCGCCAGACAACTGCAATTTCCTGATCAGCGGAAGCAGGAGCACCAGCGATCCAGCGACGGCCAGGAAATCAAGCGTCATGACCCCGACCAAGCGGATCGTGCGGCGCCAGCGAAACGTCGTGCCGATCCCGAATTTTCTGGTGCAATAGCGCGCGAGGCGGGTCAGGCGGCCCGCGGAATGATCGAATTCGTCAGGGGTGCTTTCGGCACCCGTTCCATCTTCGGGGTTGGAAGGGATCGTGGCAGCGCGCATCGTTTACCCGCCTGTGAAAACACCGGGAGAAAGTCCCGAGACAGCGTTGGATAAATTGTAGGAAGCCGCTGCGCACCTGCGCATCGAGGCGATAGCCGTAAGGGCAGCAAGCCAAGCCGCTCCCACCCAAAAGTGGAGGCATGCATTGCGGAAGGGTAGGTACACCTGGCTCGGAAGTGACGCGGGCTGTCGCCATAGACAAGGTATTATAATCCTTGTGTGACCAGATCTGCCTTTCGCCTATTCAACCGATTGCCGTCTTACCTTTCGCTCGCCGCTGGGGCAGTTACCGTTGTGCCGGCGAACGTCTACGGCCTCCCAAGGAAGGGGAATCGCATTGAAGATCGTGGTGCTTTCCAGCCTGGCCTTCTCCTTGATAAACTTCCGAGGAAAGCTGCTTCAAGCGATGCGCGATGCCGGCCACGAGGTCGTCGCGGTCGCCCCGGACGACGATACCGCTGTCCGCGCCAAACTGTCACGAATGGGGATTACCATGAGGCCGGTCCCTATGGATCGGACCGGCACCAGCCTCTTTGCAGACCTCTCCACCATTTCAGCCTATGTCAGGTTGCTCCGCCAGGAGAAGCCGGACGTCGTGCTGGCGTACACCCAGAAGCCCATCATTTATGGCGGCCTCGCCTGCCGCATTGCCGGGGTCAGGCGCTACTATGCGCTTATGTCCGGATTGGGCTATCTCTTCAGCGAGGCTGCGAACGATCGGCCGATCTTGCGCAGCCTGTTCTGCCGCCTCTACAGAGCGGGCCTTAAGTCGGTCAGAAAGGTGTTCGTATTCAATTCCGATGATCGCCAAGACATGATCCAGGCTGGCATACTGGACGCTTCTTCACCAATCCTGCAGGTTCCCGGGTCTGGGGTCGATCTAGAGCGGTTTCGCAAGGCGCCTTTGCCTACAGGGACTGTCCGTTTCCTGATGATCGGCCGACTGATGCGCGACAAGGGTGTCTGGGAATATGCCAGGGCTGCCGCAATCGTCGCCGCGCAGCATCCCGAGGTGGAGTTCTCACTGATCGGCCGGCCTGAATCGAGCAATCCTACCGGACTTGGTGCGGCAGAACTTGCCGGGCTGAAAAATGACTATCCGGTCACCGTGATCGACGAGACTGACGACGTACCGACTTTTCTCCGGCAGTGTCATGTCTTCGTCCTTCCGACCTATTATCGAGAAGGGCTGCCGCGGACCATACTGGAAGCGCTGGCCGTTGGCAGGGCGGTGATCACAACCGAAGCGCCCGGCTGCCGCGATGCGGTGACCGACGGCGTCAATGGATTTCTGGTTCCGCCAAAAAACGTCGAAGCGCTTGCCGAGGCCATGCTGAAGCTGGTGCGTGATCGCGAAATGCTTGCGCGAATGGCGGATCGATCACGCAACCTCGCTGAAACGGTCTACGATGTGAAACTGGTCAACCATGTCCTGTTGAGCGAGATGCAGCTATTGCCCGACCAACCCATCGATTTTCCCCACAAGGTTGCGCGCCTCGGGCGCAAGCTCGAGCGGCACGCCGGCCTTGGCGGAGCGGCGTGACCAGATGCGCATTGCGCTAGTGGGAGCCGTCGAAAGTACGCTTTGCGCGTTGAAGGCCATGATCGATGTGGGCAACGCGCCGGTAGTCGTGGCGACTCTGCTGCCCGAATTGGCTGGGCGGCATTCCGATTTTGTCGATCTCAGGCCGCTGGCCGATGCGCATGGTATCCGGGTTGCCCATGTCCGCAACATCAACGATCCCGCCGCACTCGCACAGATCTCCGAGGTCGCCCCTGATTTCATCTTCGTGATCGGCTGGTCGCAAATCTGCGGTCCTGAACTCATGCAGCTCGTATCTGGCAGGGTAATTGGCTACCATCCGGCTCCTCTACCCAGAATGCGCGGCAGGGCGGTTCTGCCGTGGACCATCCTCAACGAAGAGAAGATCACCGGAGCCACACTGTTTTGGATCGATGACGGGGTCGATACCGGGGATATCCTCGAGCAACGCTTCTTCCATGTCGCGCCGCGGGAAAATGCTAGAAGCCTCTATGACAGGCACATGCTTGCACTCGATTCCATGATGCGAGACGCACTTTCCGCGATCGCCGCTGGCAATCCGCGCAAAGAGCGTCAGTGCGAGGACTATGCCACCTATGCTGCTCGACGGCGTCCGGAAGACGGCCTGATCGACTGGAGCTATCCAGCGTGCGATATCGACCGGCTGGTAAGGGCAATATCGCATCCCTATCCCGGCGCCTTCACGCATTGTGCCGATGGCCGGTTGATTGTGTGGAAAGCGCAGCCGATCGACAGCGGACGCCACCACGGTGTTCTGGGGCAGATCGTATACCTGTCGAGCGAACATATCGACGTAATAACGGGGCAAGGCATGCTGCGGATCGAAGAGTGGGAACTTTCAGGTGGCGCGGCGCTCCGGCAACACATGGTGCTGGGCGCCAAATGACGAATTCTCTCGCCCATTTCGGCACAGTTCTCGTGATCGCCCCGCATCCGGATGACGAGGTTTTGGGTTGTGGTGGGACAATTGCACGCCTCGCCGATAACGGACACGAGGTGCATGTTGTCGTCGTAACCAAGGGTTACGAGCCCGCTTTCCCGTCCAGCCTGGTGCAGGAGGTTCGAAACGAGCTTTTAGAAGCGCACCGAGTACTCGGCGTAACCCGTTGCCACTTTCTCGATCTTCCGGCGGCCGCATTAGACACCTTGCCCGGCTCGCAGATAAACGCGGCGATTGGCGGCCTGGTCAGGGAGCTGGCACCTGACACCGTATTCATACCCTTCGTTGGGGACGTGCACAGGGACCATCAGCTGGTGTTCACTGCCGCCCTGGTTGCGTCCCGTCCGCGAGCGCTCAACGCGCCAAGGCGGGTTCTTGCTTACGAGACCCTGTCTGAGACAAATTGGGCTGCTCCGGGAATCACGGAGGTGTTTGTTCCGAACGTCTATGTGGATATCGGTACTACGATTGACCGCAAGATCGAAGCATTCGCGGCCTTCAAGAGCCAGGTTAAGCAATTCCCCGATGAACGATCGCTTCAAACGATACGGGCTTTGGCAACGGTCAGAGGATCGACCGTCTACCGACAGGCTGCGGAGGCATTTGTCCTTATCCGTGATGTGATTTGACCGACTCCGCCCTTCGAGTCCTGCTGCGCAAAAGTGTGCCAATTTAGGACTTTACAATTCGACTCGATTGCGGTTTACTATGAATACCTAAAAAGGGGCAAGTGAGTCTGGTTAACAGACAAAGGCGCCGACAATCACGTTCCACTAAGGTGTGAATGAGGTTGTCCAATAAAAGCATATCTTCGGGTCGCAAATGAAAGCTCGAGGAGGTAATGCAATGCGCAAATGGGCGCCTATTACTATCGCAGTGGTCAGTGACAACGCGCTAGATCGCGAGGGGATGAAGCGAATTCTCGAAGGTGATGAATTTACAGTTATTGGTTCACATCGATCGAGCGCCGCTCTGATACAGGCCAAGGACCGTATCGAGCCGCAAATCATTGTACTCGATATTGGTGACGAAGAGAGCGTTTGCTCGCAAGTGGTCGCCCTGGAACGGGCCATGTCCCAATCGAAAGTGGTCGTTTTGAGCCGCGATTTCGATTTCGACATGATGATCGAGGCATTCAGGGCTGGTGCCGATGGTTACATCGTCAAGCGTATCGATTGTGAGCCTTTGATCGGATCCCTGAGACTCGTTTTCCTGGGCGAGAAAGTGATGCCGAGCGAGTTGGCGCAAGGACTACCACGCCGCTGGAACGGCGGTTCGCTTCCGACATTGTCCGAACGGGAGGTCGTATCGCTGCTGTCCGACCGTGAAATCGAAACCTTGCGGTTCTTGATCCTCGGTTCGCCCAACAAGGTCATCGCTGGTCACCTCAATATCAGCGAGGCCACCGTGAAGGTTCACGTCAAGGCGATCCTTCGCAAGCTGGGAGCGCAGAACCGTACGCAGGCTGCGATATGGGCCGTCAACAACGGTATCGAGCTAAAGCCGACCGAAGTCCATGCGACACTTACCACCAACAGCCCCGAACCTGCCATTACGATGGCCCTCGGTTAACGGCCCGTAGAGAGAAAGGTCGAACGATGTGGCAAGAATCGTTGCCGCAGTTTTCGACCTTCCGAACGTGGACCGCGTCGCTTGCGTAGATCTCGACAGGCTGGTCGCAGCGACAGAACGCCGCCCTATCAGCTGTTCTCGCGGCCGAGCAGGTCCAAGGGACGGCTAACCGTGCCGCTACGTGGTCGATATGTTTGAGCCAGCATGCAGCACTGCGGTGCAGGCTTGATCGTCACCTCTAGGCCTGGTCCTGGTGGGTTGGGTTGCCGGGAACCACGGCTTTGTTTCCATATCATCCATGCCCGCGTTTGCCGGCCCGGGACATTACCTTTCCGGTCGACATCGCTTTCAGGATCCATCGACTTTGCCAGGGCCTATTTCCGCCAAGGAAGGGCGAACCCGAATAACCACTACTGTTCCGGGTGATCCAGCATCGTGTTCCATTCGATGCTAGGCGAGCGAAAATCAGGCCAGAAGTCCGATATCGGCCACCGCAAGCCCGTGGTCTGCCTTGAGCTCGGCGATATCGTCGATCCGGGCCATTTCCCCATCGTCGCGCATGATTGAGCAGATGACCGCTGCATCGCCGACACCTGCGCGGCGGCACAGGTCGATCGACCCTTCGACCGCCGACATGCGCTCTCCCACACCGCCGCTGCGGGCGATCAGGGGGAAGACATGGCCGGGGGAGACGAGATGATCCGCCCGCGCGCCTTCGGCCACCGCGACCAAAATCGTCTGCGCCCGGTCGGCAGCGGAAATGCCGGTGGTGACGCCCTCCGCGGCCTCGATCGAATTGCCGAAGGGGCGCTCGGTCTGGCGTTCGGAGGTCGGGTTCATCAGCGAGATACCCAAGCGCATCGCCGCTTCGCTGGTCAGCGTGAGGCAGATAAGGCCGCGACCATGCGTCGCCATGAAGTTGATCTTCTCGGGCGTGACCATGCTGGCAGGCGTGCAGAAATCGATATCGCCGCCGCGCAAGCGGTCGCCGGTGAGGACGATGATTTCGCCGCGTTTGAGCGCTTCCAGCGCCGCATCCAACCCGCTCATCAGGCCTTCCCCGCCTGGGCCGCGAACTTGCCTGCTGCCGAGATGACCTGCTCACCCACCAGCTGCAGTTGCAGCCGCGCGCGGTCATCCAGGCATTCGCCTTCGGGCGAGAACAGCCCGCTGTAGGTGCGCACCGTCGCCCCCATCGGGGTTGGCCAGCCGCGTAGCGCGTGGACGATCCCGCGCATGGTCAGCAGCGTGCCCATCGCTGCCTGGTCACCATAGGCGGTGGCGATGAGGCCGACCGGCCGCTCGTGCAGGTAGGGGCGCTCGTCCTTGGCGAGATCCTCGAGGTAGTCGAGCGCGTTCTTGACCAGCCCGGAGATGGTGCCGTGATAGCCGGGCGCAGCGATGATCAACCCGTCGGCCTGCCGCACTGCCTCGACCAGTTCGGTCCCGGTGTCGGCGGCGTGGCCGAGCCCGCGGTAATGCGGCAGCGCGCCGATGTATTCGGCTCCGAACACGGTTACCTCGGCACCGGCCTCGACCGAAGGGCGGGTCGCGTAGCGCAGCGCCATTTCGGTCGTACTGCCAGGATAAACCGTGCCGCCGATGGCGACGATGCGGAGCGTCATGCCGCGATCCTTTCGTTGAGATGTTCTTCCAGCGCCTGCGCCTCGGCGGAGGTGAAACGCAGGCCCAGCTTGGTCCGGCGCCACAATATGTCGTCGGCGGTCCGGGCCCATTCGTTGTTGGTCAGATGCTCGACCTCGCGCTCAGTCAGGCCATGGCCGAAGTGATGGCCGCAATCCGCCAAGCTCGCTGCGTCGGCAAGGATTTCGAAGGTAGTCTTGCCGTACGCATGGGCCATGCGACGCACGGTTTGACCCTCGAGGAAATGGTAGCGCGCAGCGATTTCAGTGACGATGGCGTCCACTGTGCCGATGGCGAAGTCGCCGCCGGGCAGGGCTTCCCTGGCGGTCCAGCCCGAACGTTCTTGCAGCGGCAACCGCTCGGCGAGGCGGTCGATGGCCTCTTGCGCCAGGTGGCGATAGACCGTCAGCTTGCCGCCGAAGATGTTGAGGAGCGGAGCGCCTTCCGCTTCGTCTGACAGCTCGAGCCGGTACCCGCGCGTTGCTGCCTCGGGCTTGCCCGAGCCGTCATCGATCAGCGGCCGTACTCCGGCATAGCTCCAGACCACGTCGTTAGGGGTGAGCTGCTGGCGGAAGAAGCGGTTGGCGCCTTCGCACAGGTAGGCGATTTCCTCGGCGCTGGCGGTGACATGGTCGAGCGGGCCTGTGTGGTCGGCATCAGTGGTGCCGACCAGGGTGAAATCCTCCTCATAGGGAATGGCGAAGAAGATGCGCCCGTCGGGCAACTGGAAGAAATAGGCGTAGTTGTGATCGAACAGCTTGCGCACCACGATATGCGATCCGCGGACCAGCCGCATCCTGTTGGCATCTGGCACATGGCCGGCTTCGAGTACCTTGAGCACGCCAGGCCCACCGGCATTCACGATGGCCCTGGCGTGGAAGGTCTCACCACCCGCGTGGATGCGCCAAACATTGCCTTCGCGGACGAAGCCGGCGACGCGACAGCGGGTGCGTACGTCGGCGCCATGGTTGGCGGCGTCGCGTGCGTTGAGCACCACCAGCCTGGCATCGTCCACCCAGCAGTCCGAATAGACGAAGCCCTTGGCGAATTCGTCTTTCAACGGCTGGCCGGCCGGGTGGTTGCGCAAGGACACACTCTCGGTTGCAGGCAGCAGTTTGCGACCGCCGATATGATCATAGAGGAACAGGCCGAGCCGCAGCAGCCAGCGCGGGCGCAGGCCACGCACATGCGGCAGGACGAAGCGCATCGGCCAAGCGATATGCGGGGCGATACCCCACAGCGTTTCGCGTTCGGACAGCGACTCGCGCACCAGTCCGAACTCGTAATGTTCGAGATAGCGCAGCCCGCCGTGGATCAGCTTGGACGAGGCGGATGAGGTCCCCTGCGCAAGATCGCCCGCTTCCAGAAGCAGGACCTTCGCCCCGCGCCCGGCGGCGTCGCGGGCCACGCCGCAGCCGTTGATGCCGCCGCCGATCACGGCGACGTCATAAGTGGTTGGGTTGGGGGTCTCGGTCATGTCAGAATGTCAGCGGTCCGTGCTCTATATGGGGCAGGACATGCCGCGCGAACAGGTCCGCTTCGGTCGTGTGCGGATAGCCGGAGAGGATGAAAGCCTCGATCCCCTCGGCCTGGTAGGCACGCAGCTTGGCCAGCACCTGGTCCGGGTTGCCGACGATGGCAGCGCCGCAGCCCGATCGGGCGCGGCCGATGCCGGTCCACAGATTGTCCTCGACGAAGCCGTCACCACCCGCCGCGCCGCGCAATTCGGCCTGCCGCTGGACGCCGTAGTTCTTGGCATCGAGCGATTTCTCGCGGATGGCCTTGCCCGCCTCGTCGTCGAGCTTCGACAGCAGCCGGTCGGCATAGGCTCGCGCCTCCTCCTCCGTCTCGCGCACGATGACATGGGCGCGGTAGCCGAACTTGAGTTTTCGCCCGAATTTCGCCGCCCGCTCGGTCAGGTCGGCGACATTTTCGCGAACCTTGTCCATTGTGTCTGGCCACATCAGGTAGACGTCGGCCGCTTCGGCCGCACATTCGCGGGCCTCGTGGCTGAGGCCGCCGAAATAGAACGGCGGGCACTTGCCGCTGAGCGTGGTGATCCGCGCCGGGTCGAGCTTCAACTGGTAGAACTCGCCGTCGAAGTCGAGATGCTCGCCGTTCAGAAGCGTGCGGACGATCTTCATGATCTCGGTCCCGCGGCGGTAGCGCGGACCGCTTTCCATCGCCTGCCCCGGCATGTCGGAGGAGATGATGTTGACGTTGAGGCGCCCTGCGGTCCTGTCGGCGTTCCATCCGAGGATCCGGTCGAGCGTGGCGATGCGGCGCGCCAGCTGAGGCGGCCAGTCCTCGCCCATGCGGGTCGCCCACAGCAGCTTCATGCGGCTGAGATAGGGCGCGACGGCGGCGGCGAACATCGTGGTGTCGACGCCCAGCTGGTAGCCGGAGGGGAGGAGGATATTGTCGAACCCGCCTTCTTCGGCGCGCAGCACGATGTTGCGGCAATGCTCCCAGCTAGAGGCAAGCTGCGGATCGGGCACACCGAGAAACTCGTAATCGTCGTCGCACAGCGCGGAAAACCACGCAATTTCGCATTGTAGATTGCCGGTCATCAGGGAAGCCTTTCACCACGCGCGGCGACCAGCACCGCATACCAATCCTGCCTCGTCCAGCGCATGCCGAGCGCCTGTGTGCTTTCGGCGATGCGTTCCGCGCTTTGCGAGCCGATGATGGGGACGATGCCCGCCGGATGCGCCATCAGCCAGCCATAGGCCGCGACGGACCGGCTCACGCCCTGATCGGCGGCGATGCGGTCGAGTTCCGCCGCCATGGCCTTGTCGCGCTCGCTCTCGGGCGAGAGCAAACGTCCGCCGCCAAGCGGCGACCACGCCAGCGGGGTCAGACCCAGCCGAATGGCCTGGTCCAACTCACCGTTCTCGAAGCAGTCGATCCGCAGCGGGCTGATCTCCGGCTGGGTCGCGACAAGGGGAATGTTCAGATAGTGACTCAACGCCTCGATCTGCTGGATGGTGAAGTTGGAGACACCCAAAGTGCGGATCTTGCCGGCGGAAACCGCGTCCTCAAGCGTGCGCGCCACTTCCTGCGGGTGGGCGAGAATGTCGGGCCGGTGGATCTGGTAGAGGTCGATCGTCCCAACCTTGAGCCGCCGGAGCGAGGCGTCGATCGCGGCCGAGAGATACTCGGCCGACTGGTCGTATGGTAGCGGCGGCATGATGCCGCCCTTGCTCGCCAGCACCATGCGGCTTCGCAGGGCTGGCTCGGCGGCCAGCACCTCGCCCAGCAGCGCCTCGGCGTCGCCGAAGCCTGACGATCCGTCAAAGCCGTAGATGTCGGCGGTATCGAGCAGCGTGATGCCCGCATCGAGTGCCGCGTGGACAAGCGCCGCAGCTTCGGCGGCGGACCGACCGTCCTCCGCCAGTCGCCACATGCCCCAGGCAAGCGGAGAGATGGCGATGTCGCTGGTGCCGAGGCGGCGCCATTCGGGTGGGGCGGGCAGAGTGCTCATTCATATCCCTTCGGTGGCGCGACGGAGGCGCGTTCGATCAATTGATGGGGCAGGCGTCGGTGGTTGATATCGCCGCCCGAGACAAGGATTTCGGCGGCGGTCCTGGCCAGTTCGGCCATCGGCTGGTGGATGGTGGTCAGCGGCGGATAGACCGTGCGGGCCAGAGGCGTGTCGTCGAAACCGACCACGGACAGATCGCCCGGTACGTCGATATCGCGCTCATGCGCCACCGCCAGCACGCCGGCGGCCATGTCGTCGTTGGAGGCAAAGATCGCCGTCGGTGGCTCGGGCAGGTCGAGCAGTTCGCCGCCCGCCTTGATGCCGCTTTCGACGTCGAATTCGCCATCGTGGACCAGCCCGGGCTCGAAAGCGATCCCGGCCCGGTCGAGAGCGCGGCGATAGCCGAACAGGCGCTCGTCGCTGGCCATGTGGTTGGGATGGCCTTTGATGAAGCCGATGCGGCGGTGCCCCTTGTTGATCAGCAGGCTGGTCATGTCGTCGGCGGCCTGGGCATCGTCCATGAAGACCGAACTGGTCAGCGCATGGTTGGTGCCGGGCGAGATGCGGACGAAGGGAATGTCGAGCGTGTCGAGCGTCGCCAGCACGGCCTCGCAATCGGTTACCGGGCTCGACAGGATGATCCCGTCGACATGGGTTTCCATCACTAGCCCGCGCACCTGCTCGCCCACGTCCGGATCATCGATATCGACCGGCTGGGCGATCAGCCGGATGCCCTGCGCCTTGCACGCGTCCCAGCATCCGGTCTGGATCTGGAACATGTAATAGGGGCTGTGATTGTCGTAGATCAGCGCCACCTGGTTCGACTTCGCGCCCGACAGGATGCGCGCCGCGACGCTGGGGCGGAAATCGAGTTCCTTCATCGCCCGTTCGATCTTCTCCCGGGTTTCGGCGCGGACATAGGGATGGCCGTTGAGGTGGCGGCTGACGGTCTTCACCGCCACCCCGGCGCGTTCGGCGACATCGCGGATATTCGATCGCTCGCTCATGCGGCCAACCTTTTCGCCAGACCTGCGAACAGGCCTGCATGCGGGCTGTCCGGACGATAGAAGACTGGCGGTGCGCCGATCGGGGCGGCAACTTGATGCGTGCCGGGCGCGAAGTCCTCAGCCGTCCAGCAATGGCGCCACGGCGAAGCTCCCGGCAGCACGACTTCGCGCCGGTCCGCGCCTTCCTCGATCACGGGCGCAACCAGTAGGTCGGGACCGTAAAGATACTGGTCCTGCACTGCAAACAGCGCGAGTTCGGCAGGATATTCGAGAAACAGCGGGCGTTGCAGCGGCAGGCCGGTCTGCGCGGCCTCGGCACTCAATGCGTGAACATAGGGCGCGAGATGCGCGTGCACCCGGCTCCAGCGGGCGAAGCAGGCGAGCAGTTCGGGCGTGCTGTCGTACTGGAGGTTGTCGTCGGGGCGGTTGCCCTCATGACT
Organism: Parerythrobacter aurantius; assembly: GCF_045291475.1. Classification (NCBI taxonomy): domain Bacteria; kingdom Pseudomonadati; phylum Pseudomonadota; class Alphaproteobacteria; order Sphingomonadales; family Erythrobacteraceae; genus Parerythrobacter; species Parerythrobacter aurantius. The sequence continues at coordinate 808,575 of NZ_CP147985.1, read as the reverse complement.
CCGCATCACCGGGGCAAAGGCGGCCAGTTCACACCAACGCATCAGCAGTTCCTCGGTCCGCACATGACCGTGGAGCGACGTGTAGCCGCCGCAATCGCCGTGGCTGTAGGCATTGCCGACCAGCCCCGCCGAAAGCGCTGCGGTGACGACCGTGCCAATCCCGTCATGCCGGGTGAAGTCGACGCACTGGTCGCCTGCCCATAGCAGCGGACAATGCGCCTGCACGCCCGAGAAACCGGCGCGCATGAAGAAAACCGCCTCGCCGGTCTTGCCCCGGCTGGCGACGGCGCGGTGATTCACCTCGGCCCATTGCACCGGATAGAGGTTGTGCGCTTCCATCGGATCGGACCCGTCGGCAAGGCGAAGGTCGGTGGGGAGATACTCCCCGAAATCGGCCATCCAGCCCATGATGCCCCGGTCGAGCATTTCGCGGCCGATGATCCGTTCGGCGAACCACGCGCGGGCCTCCTCGCGCGTGAAGTCGAGCACCCCGCAGTCGAACTCGCCAAAGTCGACCAGGTGCGGTTCGTCGCTATCGCGCTCCAGGCAGAAATGTCCGCCCGCCGCCGCTTCGGCGTAGAGCTCTCCATCGACCGCTAGATAGGGGTTCACATAGGCGAGGAAGCGAATGCCGCGTTCGGCCAGAGCAGCGATACGGGCCTCGATCTCTGGAAAGCGCTCGGCGCTGCGCCAGCCCAGATGCCAGTCCCAGAACAGGCGGCGCCCGAAGCTTGTCTCGCGGATCCCGGCCCAGTCCTCGCACCACAGCGCCGAGATGGCCGCGCCAGCGTCGATGAACGCCTCGAGCCGGTCGAAGCTGCTCGCGCCCGACTTGAGGCCGACGATTGCGCCCTCGATAGCCCAGTCGGGCAGTTCGGGCTGGCGACCGAACCGGTCGGACAATTGCGAGACAAGCGGCTTGGGCCCCTCGGCGGCGAAGAACTCGAACCGGGCTGAACTGCGCCAGACCTCGACCACGTGCCGCGACGGATCGGTGAAATCGAGGACGCTGTAACAGCTCTCGTTTAGATGCGCCGCCAGCCAGCGCGAGGTGAGGAAGGTCGGCTGCGGGTAATTGGTGGTCCAGTAATCGCCGCCCGCCATGCCCTCGGCGTCCATCAGCCGGGTCAGCTCGGTCGCCTTGTCGCGCCCGACGCCCGGTTCGCTGGTCCACATCGGGAAGCGGCGGCCATTGAGGGCGAGATAGCTCATCTGCTCCCCGCCGCCCCAGACGGCCTCGCCGGGCTCGGCATGGAAGGCGATCGTGATGCGGTCTAAGCCCGGGTCGGCTGCGGTGACGACGAGTGCAGCATGTTGCCACGCAAGGCGGCCGACGGTCTGCATGCCGAGCAGCAGGTCGACCCCGCCGTCAGCCTCTCGCCAGCCGTCGGGAGCGGTCTGGCTGGAAGGCTGGTCGGCGATGCTGAAATTGCCGCGCACCATCTCGATCTGCGGCGCGCCCCGCGCCATGACCACCGAGGGACATAGTTTCGTGTGCCGCAGCACGAGACGGCCGCCGAAATGCAGCTCGAACCCGTCAGTAATGGCGCGAAACGCCCACATGATGACCCGATGGCTCTCCCTCAAGGCAATTCTTGCCTCAACTGGAAGGCCCGATCAAGCAGCATATGACAACGCTTGACATACATGGCGCGCCAGCGCATTTTTCGCCCATGTCGGCCATGCGGTTGCGATGCGGGAGGAGCGTCGGGGCATGGCAGCGGCGTTGAGGGAGAGACACATGAGGAATTTCCGGAACCGCGCGACGCGCGCGCTGGTGCTGTCGACGAGCATGCTCGGCATGGTTGCATCCGCCCAGGCCCATGCGCAGGATGCCGACGAGACCGAAGGCGGAGGGATCGACGTGATCGTCGTCACCGCCCAGAAGGTCGCCGAAGATGTCCAGGACGTTCCGATTTCCATTACCGCCATTACCGGCGATCGCCTGGAACAGACCGGCACGACTAGCCTCGAAGGGCTGACCCAGCTCGTTCCGTCCGTTACCTTCCGCAAGGGCACGACCAGCGCCAACAGCGCCATTGTCATGCGCGGCGTCGGCACCATCACATTCTCGATTGCCGCAGAGCCGAGCGTCTCAACGGTGGTCGACGGCATCGTCCTGTCGCGTTCGGGCCAGGCCTTCATGGACCTGGTCGATGCCGAGCGGCTGGAGGTGTTGCGCGGGCCGCAGGGCACCCTCTTCGGCAAGAATGCCAGCGCCGGCCTCGTCAGCATCGTGTCCAAGGGTGGCACGGACGAAGTGGACGGCCAGTTCCGCGCGGAATGGTACGAAGGCAACGAATACCGGCTGCGTGGGTCCGTCGCCGGGCCGCTCGGCGGCGATCTTTCCGGCCGTATCACCGGGTTCTACGGGACCTATGACGGCAACATCAAAAACGTGTTCGGCGGCACGACCGAGGACGTCAACGGCTACGAACGCTACGGCGCGCGCGGCCTGCTCGACTGGGACGGCGAGGGCGGCAGCTTCCGCCTGATCGCGGATTATTTCCAGGCCGACGACGATTGCTGTGCCGACATCACCACGGTCAGCCGCGGTGCGACGCTGGATGCAGAACTGGGCCTGCCGGGCGGCGTGGCGCAGGGGCTCGACCAGCGCTATGTCAACCACAACCTCGTGACGCGCACGAAGGACAAGCAATGGAGCCTGACCGCCTCGGCCGAGATGGAGGTCTTCTCCGACTACACGCTGAGCGTCGTCACCGGCTATCGCAACTGGCGCAACCGCGAACTGCGCGAAGGCGATTTCCTGCCGCGCGCGATCGTGGGCACTGCGCAGCTGCATGATGACGGAACGGTGAAGACCGAGCAGCTTTCGTCCGAAATCCGCCTTGCATCGGATCAGAGCAAGGACTTCTTCTACCAGGTCGGGGCGTTCGCCTGGAAGTCCGACAACCAGCAGCTTTTCACCCGCGAAGTGATCAGCTGCGCCAGCTCCACCCTGCCGGTCGACCCGGTCAGCGGCGCGCGGCCCTGCAACCTTGCCGACACGGTCAACACGATCTTCCCCACGGCGACCTCGGTGAGCGACGTCAACTCGCGCAACCTCGCCCTGTTCGGGCAGGCCACCTGGCGCCTCAGCGACATGTTCGCGCTGACCGGCGGGCTGCGGTACACCTGGGACGATCTCGACTACATCCACACCCGCGCACCGGGCCGCAACAGGGTCACGGGCCTGCCCGCGACCGGCCCCGGCGTTTCGGGTAACCCGGCCGGAGGCACCATCGCCGGCGGCGGCAACGGGACCAACACCTCGCGCGGCGACAGCAGCAACGGCAATCTTTCGGGCAAGGCGGTGCTGCAGTTCACGCCGTCGGACGATGTGATGCTCTACGGCAGCTACACGCGCGGCTACAAGGGGCCGGCGTTCAACGTCTTCTTCAACCACACGGCGCCGACCAATGCGATCCCGATCGACGAGGAAACCTCAGACGCCTTCGAAATCGGGCTGAAATCGCAGTTCCTCGACAACCGCGTGCAGCTCAACCTCGCGGCCTTCACGGTGGAATACGACGGGTTCCAGGCCAACAACTTCGTGCTGCTCAACGGGGCGGTGGTGAGCAACCTGACCAATGCCGGCGTCGTGAAGAGCGAAGGCTTCGAAGCCGATCTCCTCGCCGTACCCGTCGACGGCCTGACGCTGCGCGCCAGCGCGGCCTATGCCGATGCGACGGTCAAGCGGTTCAATCCCAACCCGCTGACCAATGCGCCGGATGCCCGCAACGGCACCCAGCTGCCGCTCGCGCCGAAGTTCGTCTATACGCTCGGCGCGGGATACGAGACCGATCTGGGCGGGTTCAAGCTCTATCTCGACACCGACTTCCGCCACGTCAGCAAGCAGTTCTCCGATCTCGGCGAGCAGGGTCCGATCGATCCCTACGGCCTGTGGAACGCCTCGATCGGGTTCTCCGATCCCGACGACCAGTACCGCCTGACCTTCGTCGTCCGGAATATCACCGACGAAAGCTACGCCCTGCTCAATGTGAGCGCGGGCCAGCGCCTGCAGATCCCGCGCGATGCCGACCGCTATGTCGGTGTCTCGCTGCGGGTCGGCATCTGATGCCCGCAAGGGCCCTTCGCGGTCGCTAGCGAGGAACGGGGCCGCCGGTACAAACCGGCGGCCCTTTCCATTTCCACCGAACCCCTCCATTGCCGGAGCCGACCATGACCGGTTCGTCGCATCCTATCTCCACCCGCCTGCGCTGGGCGCTGTTCACGACGCTGTGCGTTGCCGGCGTATTCAACGCGATGGACCGGCCGATCATCGCGATCCTCAAGCCCGACATGATGGCGGACTTCGGCTGGACCGACAGCGATTTCGGAGATCTGGCGGCGGTGACGCAGTTCTCTGCCGCTTTCGCCTTCCTGTTTACCGGCTGGCTGGTCGACCGGCTGGGGGTGCACCGTTCGATGCAACTGGGTGCATCGGCCTGGAGCCTGGCCGCGATGGCGCACGGCTGGGCGATGACGACGTGGCAGGTAGTGGCCGCGCGAGTCGGGCTGGGCGTGACCGAAGCGGTCCAGACGCCGCTCACCATCAAGACCGTCGCCACGCTTTTCGAGCCGGACAGGCGCTCGCTCGCCTTCGGTTTCGCCACCTTGCTGGCGGGCGCGGGCACCATCGCCATGCCGTTCGTCATCCCGGCGATCGCGCTGGCGGTCGGCTGGCGCGGGGCGCTGGTGGTGGGCGGGATCGGTGGGTTCATCTCGCTCGTCGCATGGATGGTCCTGGCCCGCGGCCTTGCGCAATTGCGCCAGAGCACCATCCAAGCGACCGACGAGCATCCCGCAGGGGACAGCGGCGGCTACGGAAATATCCTCGCCAACCGGCAAACTTGGGGCATCGTCGTCGCCAAGGCGCTGTCGGACATGACCTGGTGGTTCATCAATTTTTGGCTGGCGGATTACTATCGCAAGGAATTCGGCCTCTCGACGCTCGAACTGGCCGTGCCGCTGGCGATTGCCTTTGCCGGTTCGGGCCTGGGAGCGCTCCTGGCGGGCTGGGCATCCACACGGCTCCTAGAGCGGGGGTGGCCGGTCAACCGGGTGCGCAAGACCGTGATGCTCGTGTCCGCGCTGGTCGTCGCGCCGCTGCCGCTGGTGCTGGCGATCGATTCCTTCTGGCCGGTGGCGGTAATGATGGGCATCGTCATGGCGGGGCACCAAGGCTTTTCGCTGTCGCTGTTCTCCACCATCACCGATGTCGTGCCCAACGCCAAGGTGGCGCGGGTGACGGCCTTCGGTGCCTTCATGGGGAATATGGGCGGGGTCGCGATCAGCCTGGTCGCGGGCCGCGTGCTGGACGCGGGGCTGGGTTTCGCGCCTCTGTTCGTGTTCGCGTCGTCGTCCTACCTGCTCGCACTGGCGTGGTTTCACTGGCTGATCCCCGTGATCCGTCGCAACGAGGGCGCCTTGGCGGTGGCCGACTGACGCGCCGGTTTGCGTGCTGGGTAAGCTGTGTTAGGTCGCTGAAATGAGTGCATTCCCGTTCAGCGCCATCGTCGGCCAGGAAGAGATGAAACTGGCCCTGCAGGTGGCGGCGGTCGACGGGCGGATCGGCGGGGTGATGATCTTCGGCGATCGCGGCACCGGCAAGTCCACCGCCGCGCGCGCGCTCGCCGCTGCATTGCCGCCGATCAAGGCGGTCGAGGGATGCCGCTATCACTGCGCGCCGGAACATCGCGGCTCCTGCCCCGATTGCTGCACCTCGAAGCGCAGCGTGGAGATCGCCGTGCCCTTCGTCGACCTGCCGCTGGGTTCGACGGAAGATCGCGTGCTGGGTACGCTGGACCTGGAAAAGGCACTGTCGACCGGCGAGAAGCATTTCGAGCCCGGGCTCCTGGCCAAGGCGCATCGCGGGTTTCTCTATATCGACGAGATCAACCTGCTGGAGGATCACGTCGTCGACCTGCTGCTCGATGTCGCCGCCTCGGGCGAAAACCTGGTCGAGCGCGAGGGGCTGAGCGTACGCCACGATGCGCGCTTCGTTCTGGTCGGCAGCGGCAACCCGGAGGAAGGCGAGCTGCGCCCGCAATTGCTCGACCGCTTCGGCCTCTCGGTCGAAGTCCGCACCCCGCAGGATCTCGACCAGCGTGTCGAGATTATGCGTCGCTGCGACGCACAGGAGCGCGATCCCAGGAAGTTTGCTGCCAAGTGGGCGGACGAGGATGCCGCCGTGCTGGCGAACATCGCTGCGGCCAAGAAAACGCTCAAGTCGGTCAAGATCTCGCCCAAGATGCTGCGCAACACGGCCGCGATCTGTCAGGCGGTGGGGGTCGATGGCCTGCGCGGCGAATTGACGCTTATGCGGGCCGCGCGGGCATTGGCGGCGCTGGAAGGCGAGAAATCGGCCACCCTCGATCATCTCACCCGCATGGCCCCGCTGGCGCTGCGCCACCGGCTGCGGCGCGACGTGCTCGACGAAACCGGCTCGACGGTCCGGATCGAACGGGCGCTCGTAGAGCTGTTCGGTTGAGCGAGACGCTCGCCAGCGATCCCGGGCTGGCGGACGCTAGGCTCGCTGCTTCACTCTTCACCAACCATCCGTTGCGCTTCAGCGGCATCGTGCTGCGCGGCTTCGGCCCGGCGCGCGATGTGCTGGTGGAACAGCTCGTGGCTGCCTTGGCGCCATTACGCCCCGTAGCCAAGCTGCCGATCAATGCCGATACGGAGCTGCTCGCAGGCGGGATCGACCTGCCCGCTACGCTGGCGAGCGGCACACGGACGATGCGCCCCGGCCTGTTCGAACGGCTCTCGAGTGGCGTTCTGGTTGTGCCCATGGCGGAGCGGCTCAACCCCGGCATTGCCGCGCAACTGGCGCAGGCGGTCGATCGCGGCGAGCTGGCGCTGGTGCTGCTCGACGACGGCATCGAGCCGGACGAAGCCCCGCCTCCGGCCCTGCTGGAGCGCGCGGCGTTCCACTGCGACCTGACCCGCGCTGATACGCTGGATTTCGCACTGGAGAGAGGTGCTGCGGCGCCGGTCCGCGCGCCAACTGCCCGCCAACGCAAGGCGCTCGCCGGAAGCGCGGCGGCTCTGGGCATTGCCTCGATCCGGCCCGTCCTGTTCGCCGAGCAGGCGGCGCGGCACCATGCGGCCTTACGTGGCGCGGCAAGGATCGCGGACGAAGACCTTGCCGCCGCAGTGCGGCTGGTGCTGGCTCCGCGCGCCACCCGCATGCCGATGGAGCAGGATGAAACCTCTCCCCCTCCGGCACCTGAGAGCACGCCTGATGAGAATGGCGACAGCAGTACTCCTCCCCCTTCGCCCGAGGACCTGCCGCTTGAAGACCTCCTCCTCGCCGCTGCCGCCGCTTCGATCCCGCCGCATGTCCTTGACCTGATGCAGCAGGGCGCCCTGCGCGAAGGGCGCGGGCAGGCCGGGCGCAGCGGGCAGAAGCAGAAGTCGGCGCGGCGCGGGCGGCCGCTCGGATCGCGGCCAGGCATGCCGGGGCAGGGGCGGCGGCTGGCGCTGGTCGATACGTTGCGCGCCGCCGCGCCTTGGCAGGGCCTGCGCCGTTCCAAGGTAGGCGCGCCGGGCACCGGGCGGCTGCATATCCGCACCGACGACCTGCACATCCGCCGTTTCGAACAGCGGCGCGAGAGCCTGACCATCTTCGCCGTCGACGCTTCCGGTTCCTCGGCGCGGGCACGGCTGGCCGAGGCCAAGGGCGCGGTCGAGCTGATGTTGGCGCAGGCGCATGTGAAGCGTTCGCAGGTCGCCCTGATTGCCTTTCGCAAGGCCGAGGCCGAAGTGCTGCTGGCCCCCACGCGCTCGCTCACCCGCGCGCGACGGGCTCTCGGGGCGCTGCCGGGCGGGGGCGGCACTCCGCTCGCTGCTGGCCTTAGGGAAGCCTTGCTGATGGCCGACAGCTCGCAGAAGCGCGGGCTCACACCCACCATCGCGCTGCTGACCGACGGTAAGGCCAATGTGGCACTTGACGGCGAGGCCGACCGCGACCGCGCCGCCGCCGAGGTCGAGCAATGGGCGCGCGCCATCGCGCTGTCCGGGCATCTCAGCGTGGTGATCGACATCGCCCCGCGCCCGCGCGAGGAAGCCGCCGCGCTCGCTGCCGCCTTGCGCGGGACCTATCTGGCGCTGCCCCATGCCCGCAGTGCGGCGATGGTCGAGGCCATCGAAACGGTCTCGGCAGCGCAAGGGCGATGAGCGGGCGCTATCCCGACTGGAACCGCGACGGTGCCGACTGGCCCATCCGCGAGCACAGCCGGTTCATCGCCAATGGCGGCTATCACTGGCACGTCCAGCGGATGGGCCCGAAAGTTGCCGGGCAAGGCGCGCCGCGCTGCCTGCTGCTGCACGGCACCGGCGCTGCGACCCATAGCTGGCGCGACCTGATGCCGCTGCTGGCCGAGCGGTTCGAAGTGCTGGCGATGGACCTGCCGGGGCACGGCTTCACCCGCTCCAACTTCGGGCAGGCGGTGACGCTGCGGGGCATGGCGGCCTCGGTCGAGGCGCTGCTGGCGGAGGAAGACTTCGCGCCCGACCTGATCGTGGGCCATTCCGCCGGAGCCGCTATCGGCATCCAGATGCTGCTCGCGAGCGGTCGCAAGGTGCCTCTGGTCGGGCTCAACCCCGCCTTGCTGCCGTTCCCCGGGCTGGCGGCCAAGCTTTTTCCCTCGCTGGCGCAACTGCTGTTCGCCAATCCCGTGGTTTCGGTCATCGTCGCCCGGATGATGCGCGCTCCGGCCGAGCCCGGGCGGTTCCTGAAACGGGCGACCGGCTCCCGCCTCGATGCGGCGGGGCTGCGGGCCTATCGCGCGCTGCTGACGAAGTCGGGCCATTGCGACGGTGCGATCCGGATGATGGCCAACTGGCGGCTCGAGGATTTGCAGGGAAGCCTGCCGCTGCTCGACGCGCCGGTCCTGCTGGTCCATGCCGAGGGCGACACGGCCATTCCCGGATCGGCAGTCGAGGGGTCGGCGAGACTCATTCCCGGTGCCCGGCTTGTCACCCTGCAGGGGCTCGGGCATCTTGCGCATGAAGAACGCCCGCAAGAGATCGCGCAACTGATCGCCGGTTTCTTCGACGACGCGCAAGGGAAGGGCTGACCATGGAAAACCTCGGCTTCATCGAGATCATCTTTTCAGGCGCCGTCGCGCTCGGCTTCGGGGCGTGGCAATTGTGGTCGGTCAACCGCGAGATTGCCAGGGACAAGGAAGCAGCGGCGAAGAAGGACGAGGCCGAATAGCGCCTGCTAGGTCTCGCGCGGCATCTTGTACGGCAGCATGAACTGCACCACCGGGTTGATCAGCCGGTCGAGCGATATGCTTTCCTGCACGGCCATGACCTTGTGCCCGAACATCCGCATTTCCAGCGCCGAACGGGCGTAGAAGGGCGAATCCTCCCACGTTTTGATCACGCTGGCATGGCCCCGGTCGGCGCGGGTCTGGCGCTGCATCAACCACAGCGTCGGCGGCAGCGGGGCAACCAGCGGCAGCTCCTCCTCGTGCGGGGTGCCGGTGTGGTCGAAGCGCAGCGCGCTGGCGAAATGGCTGCCGTCGCGCCGGGTCCCTTCGTAGATCACCCCGACGTCCCGCCCGGCGTGGGCGCGCGACCAGTGCCAGCTCTTGAAGCCGGCCTCGATCGGTTCGCTGCCGTGATTACCGTCGAGATAGCCGCTGCCCTGCCATGACACGCCCGGCTGTTCCATCTCTACCTCGACCCGGGCGCGGGGGGCATAAGCCTGCCACATGTGCCGCCCCGCCGGGTCGATGCGGAAGGGGCGGGTGTTCATCGCCTCGGGGTGGAGCACGATCCGTCCTTTGACCCGTCGCCGCCAGGGGATGCCGAGGCGGATGTCGCGTTCCTCGATATCGATGATCAGGCGATCGTTTTCCCATCGCATGGCGCTGGGGCCGATCTGCAGCTGGTCGCGCTCTTGCGAAACATCGCCCGCGCCCCGCTCGGTCATCACCCAGCGCGCGCCGCGCCGGCCGTAGAGCGCGACATTGAGGCAGCTATGATCGATCGGCGCGCCGCGACCCGACTTCTTGTAATAGGGCGAGAAGACGCTGCCGATGAATCCGATAATGGTCAGCCCGTAGGCGCCGCATTCGCTGATGGCATCGACATACCACCAGCGATAGCCTTGCGGTGGTACCACCGCGTCGAAGCACGGTCTTTCAGGACGGCCTCGCTCGCCAGTCTCCCCGACAAGGCGGCCATCGGCACGCCCGCGCCAGGATGCGTCGCCCCGCCCGCGCAATAGAGCCCACGGATCGCTGTCCGGCTCCCGGGCCGGAGGAAGGAGGCCGCCCACCCGTGCGAAGCCCGACCATAGAGCGCCCCGCCCGTCGCCGGGAAGCGTGTCGAGAAATCGTGCGGCGTGATCAGCGCGTGCGGCAGCGGCATCTCCAGCTCCAGCCCGCAGGCCTGCAGCCGCTCCAGCATGTTGGACGTGCATCGCTCTCTCTCCTCGGAGCCATAGGTGTGGGTGTCGCCATTGGCGGGCGCATTGACGATGACTTGCAGGCGCTCCGGACCGTCCGGCACTGCCCCGCCGCCACGGTCGAGCGCGCAGACATAGGCGGTGGGTGCGGAAGGCACCTGGCCCTGTTCGATCTCGGCGAACTCGCGCGGGTAATTGGGCGAGAAGAACACATTGTGGTGATCCAGTGCGAAGCCGCTCGTCCCGGACTTCGCGAGCCAGACCATGGCCGAAAGCGAACGTCTTTCCTTCGGCATCGGGCGGACCGACCTGGCAGCACTGGTGCCGAAGAGGCCCTTGGCAAGGGCCGCCGGATCGGCATTGCAGATGACCGACGGAGTATCCATCACCTCGCCGCTTTCGAGGCCGACGCCGGTCACGCGCCCTCCCTTGGTGCGGATCCAGGTGGCATTGGCCCCATAGCGGAAGCGCACCCCATTGGCGCGGGCCACCCTTTCGAGCGCCGAGGCGAGGGCGCTCATCCCGCCTTGGATCGCCCACACGCCTTGCGCCTCGACATGGGCGATCAGCATCAGCGTGGCGGGGGTATGGAAAGGGGACGAGCCGCAATAGGTGGTATAGCGGCCGAACAGCTGGCGCAGGCGCGGGTCGGCGAAATGTTCGCCCAGCACTTGCCACAGGCTCTCGTAGGGCCGGATCGCCAGCAGCGCGCCCACGCGCCACAGGCCGATGCGCCACATCAGGCCGGGCGGGTAGGTCTTGCTGCCCTGCAGGAACGGCCTGTCGAGTATGTCATGGATGCTCTTGGCTTCGGCGGCGAAGCTGCGGAATCCCTCGGCGGCACGGGCTCCGGCAAAGCGGCCCACGGCATCGACGCTGGCCTCGTGATCGGCATGGAGGTCGAGATGGCCGGTATCGTCCCACGCGTGCCGGGCCAGCACGTCGGCACGGGTGAGAGTGAGGTGATCTTCCAGCCGCGCACCGGCATCGGTGAAGATCGCTTCCAGCGCCGGGCGCATGGTAAAGACGGTGGGACCGGCATCGATATCGACACCCTCGACCGGCAATTGGCGGATCTTGCCGCCGGGCGAATGGTCCTTTTCGACCACCACCACCGGCACGCCGCGTGCCGAGAGCAGCGCAGCGCTGGCGAGTCCGCCTATGCCCGCTCCGATTATGATGGTTGGCGCTTCCGTCATTGACCGCAGGCTAACACGGGTCCAGTTCATTGGACATAACAATATGTCCAAGAACGGTGAAACCGAATTGAGCTGGAAAACTCGGTTGGTGCTGCGTCGCAACGCAGTGCTCGGCAGCGCTCGGTTCCAATCCTGGGCATCGCGCTGGCCGGTCTTTCGCAGCGTAGCCCGTTACAGGGCCGCGCGGCAGTTCAATCTCATAGCCGGATTTGTCTATACGCAGGTGACGCAGGTCTATGTCGTGACGGGTCTGCTCCCTGCCTTGCGCGCGCGGTTGATGCGCCTCGATGATGTGCAGGCGCTTGCCGGATTGAACGAAGCGGCGGCGCTGCGCTTGCTCGGTGCCGGCGAAGCGCTCGGTCTGGCCGAGTCGCCACAACCGGGCCTGTGGACGCTGGGGCAGACCGGGGCCGAACTCTCCGCGAATGAGGGCGCCATGGCGATGGTCGCGCATCATGCGTTGCTGTACCGCGATCTCGCAGATCCGCTCGAAATCTTGCGCCGTGCCCCCGGGGAGGGCAATGCGCTTGCAGCCTTCTGGACCTATGCCACTCCGGGCGAGAGCGGCCGGTCGTCGCAGCCTTATACGCAGCTGATGGCCGCAACCCAGCCGATGGTTTGGCAGCAGATCATTGGCCGTTATCGTTTTGGTTCGCATCGGCGAATGCTTGATGTCGGCGGGGGATCTGGCGGCTTTGTCGAGGCCATCGGGATCCGTGCGCCAGGTCTCGAGCTCGGTATCTTCGACCTGCCCGAAGTCATCCCGCTTGCCCGCGACCGCTTTGACGGAACCGCACTGGATGCTCGCGTGACCCTCCATCCGGGCAGCTTCCGACAGGACTCGATTCCGATCGGTTATGACCTCGTCACCCTCGTCCGCATCTTGCACGATCATGATGACGACGTGGCGCAGGCCTTGCTCGCTTCAATCTTCGAGTCGCTGCCACCTGGCGGTAAGCTCCTGATCCTCGAACCCATGGCCCAAACTAGGGGCGCCGAAGCGATGGGCGATGCCTACTTCGGACTATACCTCTGGGCCATCGGCTCCGGTCGTCCCCGTCCCTTTGCCGAGACGGCGGAAATGGTCCGAAAGGCCGGATTTGCCCGAGTCGCGGAGATCGGGACGCCGCTTCCCGTCATTGCGCGGGCATTGCTGGCTACCAAAGCAGGGTGACCGGACACTGCAAAGTGTCTAGAAAAATTGACAACCAGTCGTGTTGTGTTACCTAGACGGCTGTCGGAGTCCCTCCGCTGTACGAGTGGGACCAGAGAGGGAGCTGTTTGGAAACGTCAGCCATCATTCTCGACGCGCCAGAGCGTCTGTCCTTGCGGAACCTTGAACTGGTTCCCCTGACCGAGAACGATGTGCGTGTCGAAATCCACTGGAGCGGCATCAGCACCGGCACCGAAAAGCTCCTCTGGACCGGCAAGATGCCCGCATTTCCGGGCATGGGGTACCCGCTTGTGCCCGGATACGAGTCGATCGGCCGCGTGGTTGAAACCGGTTCTGCCACTACGTGCAGAATGGGAGAATGGGTCTTCGTTCCCGGCGCCAATTGCTATCGCGAGGCGCGCGGCCTGTTCGGCGGATCGGCCCGAACCGTCATCCTCCCCTCCGCCCGCGCGCTTTCCATCTCCGAGTCGCTCGGTCGTGACGGCATCCTTTATGCACTGGCAGCGACTGCGCTCCATGCCATCGCGCATGGCAATCCGCCCGAACTGATCGTCGGGCACGGCATCCTCGGCAGGCTGCTGGCGCGGCTGACGATCGCAGCCGGGGCGCCGCCGCCCGTGGTGTGGGACACGAATGCCGCGCGTCACGACGGGGCGCAGGGCTACAGCGTGGTCCACCCGGACGATGACGACCGGCGCGACTATGCCAGCATCTACGACGTCAGCGGCGACGCTTCGGCGATGGATGGCTTTATCGCCCGGCTGGCCAAGGGCGGCGAGCTGGTGCTGGCCGGCTTCTACAGCCAGCCGATCCAGTTCACATTCCCGCCCGCCTTCCAGCGCGAAGCGCGGCTGCGCATTGCCGCCGAATGGCAGCCCGACGATCTCGCCTCGGTCGATGCGCTGATCGCAACCGGCGCGCTCGACCTGTCGGGCCTCATTTCGCACCAGGCGCCTGCGACCGACGCGGCGCGCGCCTACCCCACCGCCTTTGAAGACCCGCAGTGCCTCAAGATGGTGCTCGACTGGAGAGAAGCCGCATGAGCATGCTGGACGTCGCCACGCTCCGCGAGGAAGCCGCGCAAGAGCCCGATCCGGTCCACACCGGAGAGACCAAGTCGGAAACGCAGGTCATCGCGATCTACGGCAAGGGCGGCAGCGGCAAGAGCTTCGCGCTGTCCAACCTCAGCTACATGATGGCGCAGCAGGGCAAGCGGGTGCTGCTGATCGGCTGCGATCCCAAAAGCGACACCACCAGCCTGCTGTTTGGCGGCAAGAGCTGCCCGACCATCATCGAAACCAGCTCCAGGAAGAAGCTGGCTGGTGAGGAAGTGACGATCGAGGACGTGTGTTTCCAGCGCGATGGCGTCTTCGCGATGGAACTGGGCGGGCCCGAAGTCGGCCGCGGATGCGGCGGCCGCGGGATCATCCACGGCTTCGAACTGCTGGAAAAGCTCGGCTTCCATGACTGGGGCTTCGACTACGTCCTGCTCGATTTCCTCGGTGACGTGGTCTGCGGCGGCTTCGGCCTGCCGATCGCGCGCGACATGTGCCAGAAAGTGATCGTCGTCGGATCGAACGACCTGCAATCGCTCTACGTCGCCAACAATGTCTGCAAGGCGGTCGAGTATTTCCGCAAGATGGGCGGCAATGTTGGCGTTGCCGGCATGATCATCAACAAGGACGACGGCACCGGCGAGGCGCAGGCATTCGCCAAGGCGGTCGACATCCCCGTGCTGACCGCGATCCCCGCCAACGAGGATATCCGCCGCAAATCGGCCAATTACCAGATAATTGGCATGCCCGGCGGCGAATGGGGTGGGCTGTTCGAAGAACTGGCGACCAATGTCGCCAATGCCCCGCCGCGTCGCCCGACCCCGCTGGAGCAGGAAGGCCTTCTAGGTCTGTTCTCGCCCGAGGACGTCGGCGGCGACATCCAGCTCGTTCCCGCGACCCAGGCCGATATGCGCGGCGGCACTTACGAAGAGAAGCCGTCGCTCGAGGTGATTTATGACGAGGTGTAGCGGATGACCGACCTCGCCGCCCCTACAGAGCGCGCCCCGGACCGGATCGATCTCGATCCGCAGTCGGCAAGCGGCTGCCATGGCGGCGCGGACACCATGCGCGACGCGGCCATCAAGGCCGGCAAGAGCGAGATCCTCGAACAGTTCGAAAAGGACTATCCGGTTGGTCCGCATGACCAACCGCAGTCGATGTGCCCAGCCTTCGGGTCGCTCCGGGTTGGGTTGAGGATGCGCCGCACAGCGACGATCCTCTCCGGGTCAGCCTGTTGTGTCTACGGGCTGACATTCACTTCGCACTTCTACGGTGCACGCCGCAGCGTCGGCTACGTTCCCTTCAGTTCGGAGACGCTCGTCACCGGCAAGCTGTTCGAGGACATCAAGGAAGCCGTCGAGCAGATGGCCGATCCGGAAAAATACGACACCATCGTCGTCACCAACCTGTGCGTCCCGACCGCCAGCGGGGTACCGCTGCGGCTGCTCCCGGACGCGATCAACGGGGTGCGGATCATCGGCATCGACGTGCCCGGGTTCGGCGTCCCGACCCATGCCGAGGCGAAGGATGTGCTCGCCGGGGCGATGCTCAAATATGCGCGCGAGGAGGCGCAGCAGGGTCCGGTGGCGGCTCCTGCCACGCGAGCCGACAAGCCTGGCGTGACCCTGCTTGGCGAGATGTTCCCGGCCGACCCGGTGGGCATCGGCATGATGCTCGCCCCGCTGGGCCTTGCAGCGGGGCCGGTGGTGCCGACCCGCGAATGGCGCGAGCTTTACGCCGCGCTCGATGGCGCCGTGATTGCCGCCATCCATCCCTTCTATACTGCCAGCGTGCGCGAATTCGAGGCGGCGGGGCGAAAGGTCGTCGGCTCTGCCCCGGTCGCCGTCGATGGCACTGCCGTATGGCTCGCCAGCATCGGCGAGGCGACGGGCGCCAGCGCGGAGCAGATCGCCGCCGCGCAGAACGTGATCCTGCCCTCGATCCGCAAGGCGCTCGCAGCCAAGCCGATCACAGGACGGATCACCGTCTCGGGCTACGAAGGCTCCGAACTGCTGGTTGCCCGCCTGCTGATCGAAAGCGGGGCCGAAGTGCCCTATGTCGGCACCGCCTGTCCGCGCACGCTGTGGTCCGATGCCGACCGCGACTGGCTCGAGGCGCGCGGAGTCCGGGTTAACTATCGCGCCAGCCTCGAGCAGGACATTGCTGCGGTCGAGGAGTTCGGGCCAGACCTCGCGATCGGCACCACGCCGGTTGTCCAGCATGCCAAGGCCAAGGCGATCCCGGCGCTCTACTTCACGAACCTCATATCCGCCCGCCCGCTGATGGGGCCGGCAGGGGCGGGGAGCCTGGCGCAGGTCGTCAATGCCGCCATCGGCAACCGCGAACGCTTCGCCCGGATGCGCGAATTCTTCGAAGGCGTCGGTGAAGGCCATGCCAGCGGGATCTGGGAAGAGACGCCTGTCGACCGGCCCAAGTTCAAGGCCAAGTATGCCGCACAGAATGCTGCCGCCGCGAAGGCTGCGGAGGCGGTGGGCTCATGACGCTGATCCTCGATCACGATCGGGCCGGTGGTTACTGGGGTGCGGTCTACGCCTTCACCGCGGTCAAGGGTCTGCAGGTGATCGTCGACGGTCCGGTCGGGTGCGAGAACCTGCCGGTCACCAGCGTGTTGCACTACACCGACGGGCTTCCTCCGCACGAGTTGCCGATCGTGGTGACCGGGCTGGGAGAGGAAGAACTCGGCAAGACCGGCACCGAAGGCGCGATGAAGCGCGCGTGGCAGTCACTCGACCCCGACCTGCCCGCCGTTGTGGTGACAGGCTCCATCGCCGAAATGATCGCTGGCGGGGTCACGCCTGAAGGCACCAATATCAAGCGCTTCCTGCCGCGCACCATCGACGAAGACCAGTGGCAGTCCGAAGACCGCGCGCTCAGCTGGCTGTGGACCGAGTTCGGGCCCAAGAAGATGCCCGAGCCGCGCAAACTCAGGGAAGGCGACAAGCCGCTCGTCAACATCATCGGGCCTTCCTACGGCATGTTCAACATGCCGAGCGACCTCGCCGAGATCCGGCGGCTGGTCGAAGGGATCGGGGCCGAGGTCAACATGGTCTTCCCGCTCGGCACGCATCTGGCGGATATCCGCCGGCTGGCCGATGCCTCGGTCAACATCTGCATGTACCGCGAGTTCGGGCGGAACCTGTGCGAGCTGCTCGAACGGCCCTACCTGCAGGCGCCCATCGGCCTCGACTCGACCACCCGCTTCCTGCGCCAGCTGGGTGATCTGACCGGGCTCGACCCCGAGGCTTTCATCACAAAGGAAAAGCACACCACGATCAAGCCGTTGTGGGACCTGTGGCGATCGGTCACGCAGGACTTTTTCGGTACCGCCAATTTCGGCATCGTCGCGAACGAGACCTACGCCCGCGGTATCCGCAACTTCCTCGAAAACGACATGGGCCTGCCTTGCGCCTTTGCCTTCAGCCGCTCGGCCGGGGTGAAGCCCGATAACCAGGCAGTGCGCGAGGCGATCGCCGAGAACCCGCCGATGGTGGTGTTTGGCAGCTACAACGAACGGATGTACATGGCTGAGTGCGGCGCGCGCGGGTTATATATCCCGGCGAGTTTCCCCGGCGCGGCGATCCGGCGGCACACCGGCACGCCCTACATGGGCTATTCCGGCGCGACCTGGCTGGTGCAGGAAGTGTGCAATGCGCTGTTCGACGCGCTGTTCCACATCCTGCCGCTATCGACCCAGATGGATGCAGGCGCCCAGACCCCGGCGCGCAACCAGGCCGCGCTCGCATGGGAGCCGGAGGCCAAGACCAAGCTCGATGCCATCGTCGAGGCGCAGCCGGTGCTGGTGCGGATTTCCGCCGCCAAGCGCCTGCGCGATGCCGCCGAGCGGCAGGCACGCCTCGCCGGAGACACAACAGTTACCGCAGACCGCCTCGCCGCGGCGCTGCTCGAAGGGGCGGGCGCATGACCCGCCGACGCCATTTGCCGGGCCCTTGTCCGGCATCACAGACCTGGGCGGCCACGTCGGCCGGCCGGGAACACCCGTGGGAGGCGCCTCTCGGCGGCTTTCGGGGGGCTAAACCGGAGAAGGAACTATGAGCGAAGACTCTGATCGCTTTGGTCCAGGGGCGTATCTCACGCCCGAGGAGGCCAAGGAATTTCACAAGATTTTCATGAGCAGCTTCATCTTTTTCACCATCGTGGCGATCATCGCCCACGCGCTGGTGTGGATGTGGCGTCCGTGGTTCCCCGGCGTGAACGGCTATGCCGCGCTCGACGATGGTGTGCGCGTGGCGCAGGCCGCCCTGACCACGTTCTTCGGATAGGAGAGAGACCATGTGGAGACTTTGGCTGATTTTCGACCCGCGTCGGACACTGGTTGCCCTGGCAATCTTCCTGTTCGTCCTGGCCCTGCTGATCCACTTCATCCTGTTGAGCACCAACCGCTTCAACTGGATCGAAGGCCCGACCGCCCCGGCGGCCACGGCCATGGTGGAACAGGCGGAAAGCCTAACCTGAACCCGGCCCCTTGAGGAGGTCATGGTGCCGTAATCCGGCACCATGCCTCCCACCGGGTTCCATCGAATGACATCCCGCAGCGCTCGCTCCTCGCGGCGCGTCGCTGGATCATGCCCAGGGGACAAGCGATGTCGCTATTGAGCTTTGAAAGAAAATACCGCGTCAGGGGAGGAACCCTGATCGGTGGCGACCTGTTCGATTTCTGGATCGGGCCGTTTTACGTCGGCTTTTTCGGAGTGGTGACCGCGATATCGGCGATCCTGGGCACGGCTCTGATCTTCTACGCTGCCTCGCAAGGGCCGACGTGGAATCCGTGGCTGATTTCCATCAATCCGCCGGACATCTCGGCCGGCCTTTCGCTGGCGCCGCTCAACCAGGGCGGGTTCTGGCAGATCATAACCTGCTGCGCGATCATCGCTTTCGTTTCGTGGGCGCTGCGCGAAGTGGAAATCTGCCGCAAGCTAGGCATGGGATACCACGTGCCCTTTGCATTCGGGGTCGCGATTCTCGCCTATGTCACGCTGGTCGTGTTTCGCCCGCTGTTGATGGGGGCATGGGGATACGGTTTCCCCTACGGTATCTTCAGCCATCTCGATTGGGTGTCGAACACCGGCTACGCCTACGTCAATTTCCACTACAACCCGGCGCACATGATAGCGGTCTCGTTCTTCTTCGTGACCTGCTTCGCGCTGGCCCTGCACGGGGCGCTGATCCTGTCGGCCGTCAATCCGAAGAAGGGCGAAACGGTCAAGACGCCGGAGTACGAGGATACGTTCTTCCGCGACTTCATCGGCTATTCGGTCGGCACCATCGGCATCCACCGCCTCGGCCTGTTCCTCGCTCTCAATGCCGGGTTCTGGAGCGCGGTGTGCATCATCATCGCCGGGCCGGTCTATGCCGAAAGCTTCCCCGAATGGTGGGAATGGTGGCGCAACATGCCGATCTGGTCGTGAGGGGGAATAGACATGGCACGCTATCAGAACATATTCACGCAGGTCCAGCTGGCGCATTCGCCGGAAATGGGGATGCCCTTGCCCAAGGGCGACGAGCCCCGGTACCGGATGACGGCCTTCAACTACTGGATGGGCAAGTTCGGGCAGGCGCAGATCGGCCCGGTCTATCTCGGCTGGACGGGCCTCGCATCGCTGCTGTTCGGCTTCTTCGCGATCGAGATCATCGGGTTCAACATGCTGGCTTCGGTCGACTGGAACCTTGCCGAATTCGTCCGCCAGTTCTTCTGGCTCGGGCTTTCGCCGCCGGGCCCGGAATGGGGCTTCACACCGTTCGTGCCCCTCAACCAGGGCGGATGGTGGATCCTCGCCGGCTTCTTCCTGACGCTATCGATCCTGCTGTGGTGGGTGCGGACCTACCGCCGGGCGAGGGCGCTGGGCATGGGCACGCATGTGGCATGGGCGTTCCTCAGCGCGATCTGGCTGTACCTGGTTTTGGGTTTCATCCGGCCATTCTTCATGGGTAGCTGGGCCGAAGCGGTGCCGTTCGGCATTTTCCCGCATCTCGAATGGACCAACAACTTCTCGCTGCTTTACGGGAACCTGTTCTACAATCCGTTCCACGCGCTTTCGATCGTCTTCCTCTATGGCTCGGCCCTGCTGTTCGCCATGCACGGCGCGACGATCCTGGCGGTGGGCCGCTACGGCGGGGAACGCGAGCTCGAACAGATCACCGACCGCGGGACGGCATCGGAACGCGCGGCATTGTTCTGGCGCTGGACGATGGGCTTCAACGCGACCATGGAATCGATCCATCGCTGGGCCTGGTGGTTCGCGGTGCTGTGCACGCTGACAGGCGGCATCGGCATCCTGCTGACAGGGACAGTGGTCGACAACTGGTACCTCTGGGCGATCGAGCACAAATACGCCAATCCCTATTAGGGTGCGCAGTACGACGGCCCCCCTCCCAACCGTCGTCACGCCGAGGGGTCCGGCCGAAAGACCGGGCCCCTTCGTTTTGGAAGGTCCCGGCGTGCTACGGGAACCGGGAGCGCGACCCGGCCGTTGCCCGGACAAGACGACAAGGAAATCGCCATGAAAACCGGAACCATCCTGCCTCTCGCAATCCTTGCCGCTGCGCTTGCCGCCTGCGGCCAGTCGGCCGAGCCGGCACCGCCCTCCGACGGGATGGAACTGGCCGAAGATGCGAGCGACGGGACAGTCGCGGACGAGATGGACTCCGGTGCTCCGCCGATCCGTGAAGGTGGCGGCATGGCGCCCGGCGCTGCCGACAATCCCAACGAGCCGGTCGTGCCCGATACCGCGCCGCAACCGGCTGAGAGCGAGGCTGCCGAAGTCCGCTAGTCGCCAAGGTGCCGGTCTGTCGCGGGAGCCTCCGCCCCCGGGACCCGGCGTAGCCGAAGGTCGGCGATATGTACCGGAAACGCCGCGGCAAGCGGCACGGCTATCCATGGCCAGCCAGCACCCGTCAACGCGGCGCGCAAGGCTATCATCATCAGCACCGCCGGTCCGAGTGCAGCCAAGACCGCCGACGGACGGCGACCTCGCGCAAGCAGCACGGCGGCTTCGAGAGCGAGCACTGCAAACACGACATCGACGGCGCTTCCGCTGGTGAAAAATTCGCTGATGCCGGGTGCGTTCAACCGAACGGGCCGTTCAGTTGCACCACCTGCCAGTTCAGTGCGCCTGCGATCGTGACCCAGGCGAGGTAGGGCAGCAGCAGAAGCGCCGCGCCCTTGGAAAACCGGCCGCAAAACCAGATCAGCACCGCGATCGACAGCCACAGCAAGAGCAGCTCGTAGAACGCATAATCGGGGCGCTGCAGGCGGAAGAAGAGGAAGCTCCACAGGATGTTGAGGAACCCGTTGAGCGCAAACAGGCCGACCATGATTTCGCTGTCGCGGCGTGAGGTGGCAGCCTGCCAGCCGACCACGGCCGCCAGCGCGATGAGGGCGAAGATGGCCGTCCAGATGATCCCGAACAGGTAGTCGGGTGGAGCCCACTTGGGTTGCTCAAGGCTGTAGTACCATTGGTCGAGAACAGTGATCGTGCTGCCGACGACCGCGGTGATGAGGGCGAAGGCAGCAGCGATGACGACGGGAAGAAGCGCTGCGCGGTTCATCCGTGGACCGTCTTCAGCCCGAACAGATGACCCAGGTCCTTGAGGAATATTCTCATGTGGGCAGCCGGCTCCCTTCGCACGAGCTCCTTGTTCATATAGGCTTCCCAGGTAAGCCGCTGCACATCGGGATCGGCGCACATTTTGACGAAGCGCTCGCGCCGCTTGTCGCTCGAATACCAGAAATACTGCATCACTCCGAGTATCCAGAAAACTCGCCCGTGCGCCTTCATGAAGGCCTTGCGGGCGCCCTTCAAGGCCGCGGGATCGCCGCTGGCGAGGAACGCACCTGCCGCCGTCGCCGCCATGCGTCCGGCCGTCATGGCATAATAGATACCTTCCCCCGAAGATGGTGCCACCACTCCGGCCGCATCGCCGGCCACGATGACGTTGCGCCCGTTGTCCCACCGCCGCAGCGGCTTGAGCGGGATTGGCGCGCCCTCCTTGCGCAAGGTACGCCAGTGCGCGAGGCCCGTCTGCTCGCGCATGAGCCCCGTGGTTTCGCGCAGCGGGAAGCCCTTGTTGGCACTGCCGAGCCCGATGCTGGCGGTCTTGCCGTGGGGAAAGATCCAGGCATAGAAATCGGGCGACAGATGGCCTTGGTAGTACACGTCGCACCGCGTGGGATCGTAATCTTCCGTGATCCGGTCAGGCACTTCGACCACTTCGTGGTAGGCGAAGACGCATTTGACGCTGCCGCCCCCCGGAATGCACTGCCGGGCGACTTTGGACCGGGCGCCATCGGCGCCGATCACGCAGCGCGCGCTCGCTGTTTTCACGGCCGAACTGCGGTCCGCCCGGTAGACTACCGTGGCGTTGCCGTTCGGATCGTCGAGGACCTGTTCGACCGCACCCGTTACTCTGGTCGCCCCATGGCTCGCTGCGCGAGACCGCAACCATTCGTCGAAATGTTCGCGGTCCACCATCCCGACGAAGCCTTCGCCGACGGGCATCGTCACGGTCGCGTTCGAAGGAGCGATGATCCGCGCCGATTTCGCATGGGCGACCAGCAGGCTTTGCGGAATGGCAAAATCCTTGAGCAGGCGAGGCGGAACCGCCCCGCCGCAGGGTTTGATCCGGCCCGCCTTATCGAGCAGCATCACCTTGTAGCCGGCCTGGGCAAGGTCGTTTGCAGCGGTTGCGCCCGATGGTCCCCCACCGACCACGATTACATCGAAATCGGGTGTCCGCGTCATTGCGCCAATACCTCCCCATGGGCTGGTGCGCGGACGAGGGTCGTTCCCGTGGCCACCAGCGCAGCAGCAACGAACAACGCCGCTTCGATGCAGAAAACCACTCGGAACGCGTCGCCATCGCTGAGCATCGCAGCTCGAAGCACATCGACCAGCACCGCGCCCGACAGCCCGCCGAGGCCGAAAGCGACGGCCTGGGCTGCGCCCCAGACACCCATGCGTGCGCCTTCTCCGGCGCCGTCGGCCTTGCGAGCCAGTCCAAGCATGGAGCCCACTGCGGCCACCGCAAAAACCCCGTTGGCGAGGCCGAGGCCGAACACATTGGCCTTGAGCGGCCACGCCGGACCCTGGCTCGCCGCCATCGCAAGACCGCCCAGCATGAGAGCCGACCCGATGCATCCGGCGACGATCCAGATGCTGAGATCGGCACCGAATCGCCGGGAATAGAGGCTGCCGCCGATCCCTGCGACCATCATGCCGGCCAGCACACCGCTGTGCTGGACCCCGGCAAGCCGGGTCGATTCGCCCGGGGTCATCCCGAACACGATCCCTGCAAAGGGTTCGAGGATCAGGTCCTGCATGCTGTAGGCCAGCATCGACAGGAACACGAAATAGGTGAACCGGCGCGCCTCGCGTTCTTGCCAGATACGGGCCAGCGCGGCGGCGAAGGGAAGCCGGGACTGTGGCGCGTCCGACTGGTCGACCGGCGGCGTATCGCGCTCCACATGGCGCAGCGCGGCGATTCCCGCGCCGAACGCACCGAGCGCGACGAGCGATGCAACGATGGCCAACCGTTCTTCGCTATAGGGATCGAGATTGGACCCGGAGATTGCGGCGGCAACGACGATTCCCGCCACCATCATGCTCCAGCAGATTGCGGCTGCCGGGGCCTTGCGCGCGGCCGTCGTGCGAGACGCCAGCAAGGCAAGGAGCGCGGTGCCCGACATGCCTACGCCGAACCCGATCAGAGTGAAACCTGCGACGGCCGCCAGTGCCGCTAGCAGGCCCGGCTGAGCCATCATCACCGTCGCATCGACCGCCAGTAGCGTTCCCAGCGCCAATATGCCGAGACCGGCGATGATCCAAGATGTGCGGTTCTGCGACCGGTCCGATGTGTGTCCCCACAGTGGCCGGGTCAGCTGCACCGCGTAGTGCCACGCGACAAGGGCAGCAGGAACCGCTGCGGGGATGGCGTATTCGACCACCATCAGCCGATTCAGCAGCGATGTCGACAGCATCACCATGGCGCCGATTGCAGCCTGCACCACGCCGAGGCGGACAATTGCTATCCAGCCCAGTCCGGCGCCGGTGGCTTGCATCAGACGTACCCCCCGAGGCCGAGTGCGGACGCCAGCATTCCCAGCACGTAGAGCGAGACGCCCGTGGCATTGTAGGTTGGCGCGTAGGCCGCCGGTTCGCGTACGAGGCGACGCATGAAGACGAGCTGCGCGGCCAGCAGCAAAGCAACGATCGCCGCCGCGATGGCCATGCCCAGCGCCGCCAGCAGCGCGATGACCGCCATCTGCGGCAAAGCCATGACTGCGCAGGCCAGCAGGGCGGCGGGTCGTTCGCCCAATACCACCGGCAGCGACCGCAACCCGGTTGCCCTGTCACCGGCAACTGCCTTGAAATCGTTGAGTGTCATGATCCCGAAAGCACCGAGGCTGTAGAGCAGCAGGACGGCGAGGACTTCGACAGACGGCAGGCCGCCGAGCATGATACTGGAGCCGGTGAACCAGGACAGGCCCTCGTAGCTGAGGGCGCAGGCCAGCGGCCCCCACCAGCCGCTCCGCTTCAGGCGCAGCGGCGGGGCGGAATAGGCCCAACCCATGAACAGTGCAGCGCATGTCGCGAGCAGGACCCAAGGCCCCAGTACCGCGCCGAGAAGCATCGAAAGCATAGCGCCGGCGAGCGCGATCCAGACCGGCCATCGCCCGGGAACGCGGCCCGACGGGATGGGTCTGCCGGGTTCGTTGATGGCATCCACGTGCCGGTCGCACCAGTCGTTGATGACCTGGCTGGTGCCGCATACGATCGGACCGGTCAGTGCCAGCCCGCCCAGCAGGAACAGCCAGTTGGCGGACAGGGATGCACCGGAAGCGACCACACCGCACAGGAACGCCCACATGGGCGGAAACCAGGTGATCGGCTTGGTGAGTTCGACTAGATCCCGCAGGGCGGGTGGGCCCGCAACCGGAGTCGAGATCGCCGTTTGTGCCATGGGTAGAGGCTACGCCCCACCCGTAGGACTGTCAATTATATTGGACAGTCGAAGTGTACAGCGGGTTTGCTGTGCCCCGACCGTCGCTAGTCGCGCGGATCAAGGTCGCCAAGACCGTGGCGGTGCATCTTCGAATACAGGCTCTGCCGGCTCAGCCCGAGGATCTCGGCCGCAGATGCCCGGTTGTCGGACGTATGGATCAGTGCCGCTTCGATGCACATGCGTTCGATCAGGTCCGTGCTTTCGCGGACAATCTCCTTGAGCGGCTTGCGCCCGACAAGTTCAGTCAGCTGTTCGACCGATCGCGGCATTTCTTCCTCGCTCGCCGGTAGGTCACGTTCGCGCCGTGCGACGAGGCGGATGGCGAAACCGTACAGGGGACCATCGTCCTCGATTGCCAGCGCCGAGATCTCGACCGGTTCTTCGAACCCGGTGAGGTCCACCACCACCGAGGAAAAGTTGCGCAGGGTCCCATGATCGCGCAACTGCTTGCGGATCAGCGCCAGGTCGACATCGGGGCGGCCGATGAAGCGCTCCAGCGGCTGGCCCACAAGTTGTTCCACCGAACCGGCCTGGACCAGTTCGGCGAACGACTTGTTGGCAACGACGATCTTGTGCTTCGCATCGGCCAGCACGAAGGCGTCAGGCATTTGCTCAAGTGCATGGAGGACAAGGCGGTCGGTCTGCCGCAGGGGCAGCGATTGTCGCCCTGGGTCGACATTGACCAGCCACAATTGCCGGCCTGCCTGGCGGAAGGTGGAGAGCGACAGCCGCACCGGCTCCTTGTGGGCGACGAGCTGCAGCTCCAGCGGCTCGACTGCGGTGCCGCGGGCTGTTGCCGCGCCGATGTGGGTCAGCAGGCGGTCGCGGTCCTTGCCGTCGACCAAGGCGGTCAACGGTTTGCCGTCGAGCCCGCCTGCGCCGGCTCCCACCAGCGCGTGCATCGCACGATTGGCCTGCTGGATCTCCAGCCGCGCGGCATCGGCGATGATGACGGGATGGGAAATGGTATCGAACAGCAGCCGGTATCGCGTCTCCGTCTGGCGGAGGGCGAGGTAATCCCGTTCCATCGATTGCTGCGTCTTCAGCAGTCTCTGCTGCATGCTGGCCATACCGCGCATGTCCTGCCCGATGGCGAGTGCCCAACGGCCCTTGTGGGGGCGGATCAGCCGATAGCGGACGGGCACTTCCTCGCCATCATGCCGATGGTTGACCTGCCGCCAGGTGCGGTCGCGCCCCTGCCGCGTATCGAGCATGCGTTCGATCTTCGGGCGGCTTTCGGTCGTTACCGTCTCGACCCATTTCTGCCCGATCCAGCGGCTTGCGATCGACTGGTCATCCCCGCGTACCGAGATGTCGCGAATGATGCTGTATTCGTCGATCGCCAGCATGAAATCGCCAGCGCAATAGGCCAGCTCGATCACATCGTCCTGCGTAAAGTTGCCGAACACGGCATCCGGTTCGCTGAAAGGGATCCGGTCCCCTTCGGATGTCGGCGCGTCCATTCTCGCGGGGTCCCTACACCAGAGCGGAGAAAGGTGCGGCGACTGCCGGAACCAGCATGTTGGCGATTTCCAGCGCCGCCAGGGCGTCGGCGGCGGTTGCATCGGCACCGCATGCGCTGGCAAGGTCAGGTTGCTCGTTGATCAGGCGGCCACCCACCATGACGCGAATTCCCGGGTTGCTGGAGACAGACCTGATCGAGCTGACCAGGCTGGAGAGCGCCGCCGTAGGGCAGTCGTTACTGGCGGTCAATCCGACGAGGTCGTAATGCCTCCCGGCGAGTTTGCTCAGGAGGTCCGAAGTGGTCGGTTCGATCAGCGGCTCGGCATACCATCCGGCCCGCTCGAAGCACTCGCTGATCATCAGTGTGCCGAGGCTGTGCTGGTCGCCCGGCATGGTCGAGAAGAGCGCCGTGCGCGGGCCGTGACCGCGCAGCTGCGCCTGCGGGACCCGGTGCCCCAATTCGCGCAGGACTTCCTGGATGCGCCACAGCCCCATCGTTACATCGAGAAAGTCGCGCTGGTCGTCCTCCCACATGACTCCGAGCTTGCGGGCAGCCGGAGCCAGCAGGTCGACATAGATATGTTCGACCGAACTGCCTCGCGTCAGGCAATCGTCGATAAAATCGAGCAAGGTGGCCGCCTCGCCGGCGATGGTCATTTCGGCGAAGGCTGTGACATCGGCATCGGAAACCGGGAACAGCGCATTGGCAGCCATGCCGGCACGGGACGACAGGTCTGCGGCGTCGCCGCCTTGCCCAGTATCCTCTGCAACCAGCCGGGGTATGACGAGCCTTTCGATGAGCGCGGGCAGGTCGATCGGTTCCTCGACCACAGTCAGATGCGGTTCTTCGCTCTCGGGTATTGCAGCATTGTCCTGCCCGGAACCGAACAGGCTGATCCGCCAATCGTCCAACCGGGACCGCAATGCCGAGATACCGAAGACGCTGGCCATGTCAGACTCTCCCAGAGGTCTGGTCGGCGTGACATAACGTCGGCCAGGCAAGCGGCCATTGCCGTCGAGCACGAGTCGCAACCTATGCCAGATCGCACGTCTTGGCAAATCCCTGTTGTAAACTTTCCAGAACGTCCAAAAAACTTGACACTTTCCTCCGGCGAGGCGTAGCTTCCCTTCATAGAAATGCGGGAGAGTGCCACTGTCCTCTTGGGGACCTCGAACGCCGACCGGTGGAGTCGGCACCCCGGCCCAAGCTGAGGCTCCGGGAACAGCGCGGCCATTGTACACCCCGGCCCAGCGCGCCCGCCGCGACTCCACGATCTGGACAATAGTGCAGGGCATCCTCGCCCCCGTGCAGTTCCTCGTTTTCGGCGTCAGTTTGGTGCTGGTGTTGCGCTTCCTCGCGACTGGGGAGGGGGAGGAGGCAGCAAATGTCTCGATCCTGATCAAAACGGCCGTCCTCTACACCATCATGGTCACCGGCTCGATCTGGGAGAAGGTGGTGTTTGACGAATGGCTCTTCGCCGAGTCGTTTTTCTGGGAAGACATGTTTTCCATGGCAGTGCTGGCGCTGCACACCGCCTATGTGGTGATGCTGTGGAACGGGTGGGGCACGGCGGAGATCCGGATGTATGTCGCGCTCGCGGCCTATGCGACCTATGTGGTCAATGCTGTGCAGTTCCTGTGGAAACTGCGGATCGCGCGGCTTCAATCGGAACCTGTGCCAGATCCTTCGGCGGCCCTCGCATGAACGCACCGGCCATCCTGCGCACGGACGACGGGAGCGATTGCGCTCCAAGAACAGACGGGATCCTGCGCGAACGCGGCCAGCGCGAAGTCTTCTGCGGGCTTACCGGGATCGTTTGGCTGCACCGCAAGATGCAGGACGCGTTTTTCCTCGTCGTCGGCTCGCGCACCTGCGCGCATCTGATGCAGTCGGCCGCCGGCGTGATGATTTTCGCCGAGCCGCGTTTCGCCACCGCGATAATGGAGGAACGCGATCTTGCGGGCCTCGCCGATGCGAATGACGAGCTCGACCGGATCGTCGACCAGCTGCTGGCGCGGCGGCCGGAAATCAAGGCGCTGTTCCTCGTCGGCAGCTGCCCGTCCGAAGTGATCAAGCTCGACCTTTCCAAGGCAGCGCAGCGACTGGGCACCAAACATGCGCCGCGGGTGCGCGTGCTCAACTATTCGGGCAGCGGGATCGAGACGACCTTCACCGAAGGCGAAGACGCCTGCCTCACCGCGCTGGTGCCGGAAATGCCGGTGCTGGGTGAAGGCGACCCTGCCAATCTCGTGGTGATCGGCTCGTTGCCGGACATCGTCGAGGACCAGTTCCGGCGGCTGTTTGCCGAGATCGGGATTGAATGGGTGGCGAGCCTGCCCGAACGCTGCATTTCCAACCTGCCCGGTGTCGGGCCCAACACCCGTTTCCTCCTCGCCCAGCCGTTCCTCAACGAAACCGCCCATGCGCTGGAGAAGCGCGGCGCGCAGCGGATCGATACGCTGTTCCCGTTCGGGGTGGAGGGCACCACCGCCTGGCTCCATGCCGCCGCTGCCGTTTTCGGGATCGATGCGGCGAAGGTTGATGCGGTCATCGCCCCCTATCAGGATCGCGCCCGCACCGCACTGGCGCACCATCGCGCAAAGCTTGCCGGCAAGTCGATCTTCTTCATGCCCGACTCGCAGCTGGAGGTGCCGCTCGCGCGCTTCCTAGCCAATGAGCTGGGTATGGTGCTGACCGAAGTCGGCACGCCCTACCTGCATCGCGCGCACCTGGCGCAGGAGCTCGCCGCGCTGCCCGCCGGGGTCCAGCTCAGCGAAGGGCAGGACGTCGAAAAGCAGCTCGACAGGGTCCGCGCCACCCGCGCCGACCTGACCGTATGTGGTCTCGGCCTCGCGAACCCGCTCGAGGCGGAAGGGCTTTCGACCAAGTGGGCGATCGAGCTGGTGTTCTCGCCCATCCACGGTTTCGACCAGGCCGGGGACCTGGCCGAACTCTTCGCCCGTCCGCTGCGCCGCCGCGACCTGTTGAGGATATAGGCCATGCAGCTCGCCGTCTGGACATACGAAGGCCCGCCGCACGTAGGCGCGATGCGCGTAGCGACGGCGATGAGGGGCATCCATTACCTGCTGCATGCGCCGCAGGGCGATACCTATGCCGACCTGCTGTTCACCATGATCGAGCGGCGCGGCAAGCGCCCGCCGGTGACCTACACCACCTTTCAGGCGCGCGATCTCGGCAAGGATACCTCGCAGCTGTTCCAGGATGCCGCGTGCGATGTGATCGACCGGTTCAAGCCCGATGCCATGCTGGTGGGTGCCAGTTGCACCGCCGAGCTGATCCAGGACGATCCGGCGGGCCTCGTTGAAAAAATGGGCCTGCCGATCCCGGTCGTGCCGCTCGAACTGCCGAGCTATCAGCGCAAGGAGCACTGGGGCGCGGCCGAGACCTTCTACCAGATCGTCCGCACCCTGGCCGACAAGGAGGTGCGGCCGAGCGATCCCTCCACCCGCCGCCCGCTCGTCAACCTGCTCGGCCCGACTGCGCTCGGCTT
The DNA here is from genome assembly GCF_045291475.1 of Parerythrobacter aurantius. Classification (NCBI taxonomy): domain Bacteria; kingdom Pseudomonadati; phylum Pseudomonadota; class Alphaproteobacteria; order Sphingomonadales; family Erythrobacteraceae; genus Parerythrobacter; species Parerythrobacter aurantius. The sequence goes on along the minus strand of NZ_CP147985.1, from coordinate 778,705 downwards.
CCGCCACCGCGACGATATCGTCGAAATGACCCGCCTGCTCAACCAGCTCGGCATCGACGTCAACGTCGTCGCCCCGTTGGGTGCCGATGCCGCCGACATCGCTCGTCTCGGCGCAGCCGATTTCAACATCGTGATGTACCCCGAAACCGGCGATCTCGCCGCCGACTGGCTCAAACGGACCTTTCGCCAGCCGGTCGTGCGCACCGTGCCGATCGGCGTCGGCGCGACACAGGAATTCGTTCGCGAGGTCTCCAGCCTCGCCGGAGTCGACCCCGCCCCACTGCTGTCCCAAGGGCTCTCCCGCCTGCCGTGGTGGAGCCGGTCGGTCGACTCCAACTATCTGACCGGCAAGCGTGTTTTCATCTTCGGGGATGGAACCCATGCGGTGGCCGCTGCGCGGATTGCGCACGAGGAGCTGGGCTTCAAGGTCTGTGGGCTCGGCTGCTACAACCGCGAATACGCTCTTGATGTGCGCGCCATGGCGGAAAAGCTGGGCCTCGCCGCACTGATCACTGACGATCACCTCGCGGTCGAAGCCGCCATCGGCGAAGCGCAGCCTGAACTGGTGCTGGGCACGCAGATGGAACGCCACATCGCCAAGCGGCTGGGGGTGCCCTGCGCAGTTATCTCTTCGCCGGTCCATGTGCAGGATTTCCCGGCCCGCCATTCGCCGCAGATGGGCTTCGAAGGCGCCAATGTGATCTTCGACGACTGGGTCCACCCGCTGGTGATGGGGCTGGAAGAGCACCTGCTGACGATGTTCAGCGACGACTTCGAATTCAACGATGGCGCCGGCCCATCGCATCTCGGGCCGGGCCACGCCAAGCCCGCGAACGAAATCCCCGTCCAACCGGCCAACGATACCGCCGTGTGGAGCGCGGAGGCCGAACGCGAGCTGAAGAAGATCCCGTTCTTCGTCCGCGGCAAGGCGCGCCGCAACACCGAACTCTTCGCCGCCGAACAGGGTGTCGCGCGGATCGAACTTGCCACGCTGTATGAGGCGAAGGCGCATTATGCCCGGTAGGGGCTCGCCTCCGGTCCGCGTGGTCATCGTCACGCTGGACAACCACTTGGCGGGCGCGGTCGAGCGGGCCAACCAGCGTCTTTCCGGCGACCGCATCAGCATCGGGCTTTACGCCGCGTCGGACTGGGATCGCGATCCTGCCGTGCTGGAGCGGGCCAAGGCCGATGTCGCGCAGGCCGATATCGTCATCGCCACCATGCTGTTCCTCGAGGACCATGTCCGCGCGATCCATCCGGCGCTGCTGGCGCGGCGCGAGGAGTGCGACGCGATGGTCGGGCTGATGTCGGCCTCCGATATCGTCAAGCTGACCAGGCTCGGCGGCTACCGCATGGACAAGCCGGCCAAGGGCCCGCTGGCGCTGCTCAAGAAATTGCGCGGATCCTCCAAGCCGGGTGCCAGTTCCGGCGCGGGCCAGATGCAGATGCTGCGCCGCCTGCCCAAGATCCTGCGTTTTGTCCCCGGCGCAGCGCAGGATGTGCGGCAGTATTTCCTGACCCTGCAATACTGGCTGGCGGGATCGGACGACAATGTCGTCGACATGGTCCGCGCGCTTATCGACCGCTACGCCGCAGGTCCGCGCGCCGCGCTCAAGGGCACCATGGCCGCCCAGCCGCCGCGCGATTACCCTGAGGTCGGGGTCTATCACCCGCGCATGAAGGGGCTGATGGCGGAGGATGTGAAGGCTCTTCCCAAGGTGAAGGGCGAGGCAGGCACGGTCGGTGTACTGATGCTGCGCTCATACCTGCTCGGTCGCGACAGCGGGCATTACGACGGAATGATCGAGGCGCTCGAGGCGCAGGGGCTCAAGGTGATCCCGGCCTTCGCCAACGGGCTCGACGCGCGCCCGGCAATCGACCGCTATTTCCTCAAGGACGGCGAAGCGCAAGTCGATGCGGTCATCAACCTGACGGGCTTCTCGCTGGTCGGTGGGCCGGCCTACAACGATGTCGATGCGGCGGTGCAAACGCTGACCGCGCTCGATGTGCCCTATATCGCTGCGCATCCGATCGAGTTCCAGTCGCTCGAAAGCTGGGGCGAGAGCAAACAGGGCCTGCTGCCGCTCGAAACCACCATGATGCTGGCGATCCCCGAACTCGACGGGGCGATCGTGCCCTCGGTGTTCGGCGGGCGTTCGGACTTCGCCGCCGAGGGCAGCCGTTCGATGCGTGCCTGCCCGGAACGCGCCGCGGCGCTCGCCCGCAAGGTCGGCCGCCTGATCGCCAATCGCAACCGCGCCCGAGCCGAGCGCAAACTGGCGGTGGTGCTGTTCAATTTCCCGCCCAACGCCGGGGCGACCGGCACGGCGGCGCATCTGGCGGTGTTCGAATCGCTCCACGCCACGCTCTTGCGGCTGGCGGGCGAGGGCTATGGGGTCGAGGTTCCGGAGAGCGTCGATGCGCTGCGCCGCGCGATTATCGAAGGCAATGCCGAGCAGTACGGCGCCGACGCCAATGTCGCGGCCTTCGTCTCTGCCGATGCCTACGTTCGTGCCGAACCGTATCTCAAGGAAATCGAAGCGCAATGGGGCCCCGCCCCAGGCCGCCAGCAGAGCGACGGCCAGGCGATCCACGTTTATGGCGCACGCTTCGGCAATGTCTTCGTTGGGGTCCAGCCTGCGTTCGGTTACGAAGGCGATCCGATGCGGCTGCTGTTCGAAGGCGGCTTCACCCCGACCCATGCCTTCAGCGCTTTCTACCGCTACCTGCGGCAGGATTTCAGGGCCGATGCCGTGCTGCACTTCGGCACCCATGGCGCGCTCGAATTCATGCCGGGCAAGCAGGCGGGCCTCAGCGGAGATTGCTGGCCCGAACGGCTGCTGGGCGACTTGCCCAACTTCTACCTCTACGCCTCGAACAACCCGTCCGAAGGCATCATCGCCAAGCGGCGTTCGGGCGCGACGCTGGTCAGCTACCTGACCCCGCCGCTGGCAGAGGCCGGGCTCAACAAGGGCTTCGGCGAGCTGAAGGCGCTGGTCGAACGCCAGCGCACCAGCGAGGATGTGAGCGAACGCGCCGAACTTGCCGCCATGATCGCCGACCAGTGCGCCGCGCTCGACATCGAGATGGGCGACATCGCCACGCTGGCAGGCCGCATCTACGAGATCGAGCGTGAGCTGATCCCGCACGGGCTGCACGTGATCGGCGCGAAGCTCGAAGGCGAGGAACGCGTGGGCCTGATCGAGGCCATGCTTACCGCGACCCCGGCGCTCGACCGGGCGGAGCTTGAAGCGAAGCTCGATGCCAACGACGAACTCGGCGCGCTCGTCCGGGCGCTCGACGGGCGCTATGTCCAGCCGGCTCCGGGCGGCGATCTGCTGCACAACGCCGAGGTGCTCCCAACCGGCCGCAACCTTCACGGTTTCGATCCCTTCCGCATTCCGAGCCAGTTCGCCTGCAAGCAGGGCGCCACGCAAGCCGAACAACTTCTGGCGCGTCACCTGCAAAACGGCGGCGCGATGCCTGAAAGCATCGCCATGGTGCTTTGGGGCACCGACAACCTCAAGAGCGAGGGCAGCCAGATCGCGCAGGCGATGGCGCTGATCGGTGCGCGCCCACGCTTCGACGACTATGGCCGCCTCGCCGGAGCCGAGTTGATCCCGCTGGAAGAGCTGGGCCGCCCGCGCATCGACGTGGTTGTGACGCTCTCAGGCATCTTTCGCGACCTGCTGCCGCTCCAGACCCGCATGATTGCCGAGGCCAGCTGGCTCGCGACGATGGCCGAGGAGCCGGAGGCGCAGAACTTCGTCCGCAAGCACAGCCTGGCCCATATGGCCAGGCACGAGTGCGACCTCGAGACCGCATCGCTGCGGGTCTTCTCCAACGCGGAAGGGGCTTACGGTGCCAACGTCAACCAGCTGATCGATGGCGGTACCTGGGCCGATGCTGACGAACTGGCGGAGATGTTCGAGACCCACAAGGGCTATGCCTATGGCCGCAAGGGCGCCCCGGTTCAGCGCCGCGACCTGTTCGAAACCGAACTCGCCAGCGTCGAACTGACCTACCAGAACCTCGAGTCGGTCGAACTCGGCGTTACCGACATCGACCACTATGTCGACGGGCTCGGCGGGATGAGCCGTGCGGTGGCCAAGGCGCGGGGCAGCGCCGCCCCTGTCTATGTCGTCGATGCCACGCAAGGCGCGACCAAGGTCCGCACGCTCGGCGAGCAGATCGACCTCGAAACCCGTACCCGCATGCTCAACCCCAAGTGGTTCGAAGGCATGCTCAAGCACGGCTTCGAAGGCGTGCGCCATATCGAAGGGCACGTGACCAACACCATGGGCTGGTCGGCCACTACCGGCAGCGTCTCGCCCTGGGTGTACCAGCAGATCAGCGAGACCTTCGTGCTCGATGACGCGATGCGCGCGCGCCTCGCCAGCCTCAATCCCAAGTCCTCCGCCCGCGTCGCCGAGCGCCTGCTCGAAGCGACCGAACGCGAGCTTTGGACCCCCGATGCAGCAACGCTGGCAGCGCTGAAAGCGGCCGCCAACGATCTCGAAGACCGGCTCGAAGGGCTGGTCTCGGCCGAATGAGAAAGGTGACGCTATGACGCTACTCGATGGCAAAGACGCCCGGCCGGACGGCGAAGGCAGCGTCCAGGTCGCGCTCGATCCGGCCGACGAGATCAAGGGCGCCAAGGTCTTCGCGATCTACGGCAAGGGCGGGATCGGCAAATCGACCACCTCGTCGAACCTTTCCGCCGCTTTTTCCCGCCTGGGGCACCGGGTGCTGCAGATCGGTTGCGATCCAAAGCACGACAGCACCTTCACCCTGACCAAGAAGATGATGCCGACCGTGATCGACGTGCTCGAGCAGGTCGATTTCCATGCCGAGGAACTGCGCACCGAAGACTTCATGTTCGAAGGCTACAACGGGGTGATGTGCGTCGAGGCGGGCGGCCCGCCGGCGGGCACCGGCTGCGGCGGCTATGTCGTCGGGCAGACGGTCAAATTGCTGAAGCAGCATCACCTGCTGGAAGACACCGATGTGGTCATCTTCGACGTGCTGGGTGACGTGGTGTGCGGCGGCTTCGCCGCGCCGCTGCAGCATGCCGACAACGCCATCGTTGTCGCGGCCAACGATTTCGACAGCATCTTCGCGATGAACCGGATCGTCGCCGCCATCAACGCCAAGGCCAAGAACTATAACGTCAAGCTGGCTGGCGTGGTCGCCAACCGTTCGGCCCAGACCGACGAGATCGACCGCTTCTCCGACGCCATCGGGATGAAACGGCTGGCGCATTTCAAGGATCTCGATGCGATCCGCCGCAGCCGGCTGAAGAAGTGCACACTGTTCGAAATGGACGACAGCCCCGAGGTCGAGGCGGCGCGCGAGGAATACATGAACCTCGCCCGCCAGCTATGGGCCGGGGTCGAACCGCTCGATGCGCAGCCGATGAAGGACCGCGATATCTTCGACTTCCTGGGGTTCGAATGATGGCCACACAGCTCGCCCCCTCCCGCTACGACGCCCAGCGCGAAAAGCTGGCCGCCTATTTTGACGGCACCGCACGCAAGGCATGGATCGACCTGACATCCGACGCCAAGGTCAGCGGCATCCGGGCTACCGTCCGCGCCGGGCGCGACCGGATGCGTAGCACGCTGGTCGGATGGCTGCCGGTGGACTTGCGCCGCAAGCGCGTGCTCGATGCCGGCTGCGGCACCGGGTCGCTGAGCGTCGATGTCGCCTGCCTGGGGGCGGAAGTCACCGGCATCGATATCGCCGGGGGGCTGGTCGAGATCGCGCAAGCCCGCGCGCCGGGCTTCCTCGGTCACGGCAGGATCGACTGGCACGTCGGCGACATGCTCGATCCCTCGCTGGGCACGTTCGAACACGTCGTGGCGATGGACTCTCTGATCCACTACCGCGCCGAGGACCTGGTCGACACGCTCGAACAACTGACCACGCGCTGCAGCGGGTCGATCCTGTTCACCTTCGCACCGCACACACCGCTGCTCGGCGCGATGCACGGCGTCGGCAAGCTGTTCCCGCGCGGCAACCGTTCGCCCGCCATCGTCCCGATCGCCGAGCGCGACCTGCGCCGCCGCCTAACAAGGCTCGCGGGCTGGAAGGTCGGACGAACGATGCGAATCTCGAGCGGCTTTTACACCTCGCAGGCGTTGGAGCTGGTGAAACGCTGATGGCAGACGCTGACCGCCTTGCTGCAACATGGACCCGGGTGGCGACATCCTGGCTGCCGTTTGCGGATGCGGCCAGCGACAACCTGCCCCTGTCGCGGATCCTGCGGCTGGCGCTGTTCCAGGTCAGCGTGGGGCTGGCGGCGGTCCTGCTCAATGGCACACTCAACCGGGTCATGATCGTCGAGCTGGGTACGCCGAGCTGGATCATCGCGCTGCTGATCGCGCTGCCACTGGTCGCGGCACCTTTTCGTGCGCTGATCGGGCACAAGAGCGATACCCACAGGTCGATCCTCGGGTGGCGGCGGGTACCCTATATCTGGTTCGGCACGATGGCGCAGTTCGGCGGACTCGCCATCATGCCTTTCGCGCTGGTGCTGCTGAGCCGCGAGGATACCTTTGTCCTTGGCATCGTCGCTGCGATCGCTGCTTTCCTGTTCGCCGGCGGGGGGATGCATGTGGTGCAGACCGCCGGGCTCGCGCTCGCAACCGATCTTTCGCCGGAAGACAAGCGCCCGGCGGTGGTGGCGTTGCTCTATGTCATGCTGCTGGCCGGCATGATGCTCGCCGCACTGAGCGTGGGGCAGCTGCTCGGCAATTACAGCCACACGCGGCTGATCCAGGTCATTCAGGGTGCGGCGGGCCTGACCATGCTGCTCAACATCGCCGCGCTGTGGAAGCAGGAAGCGCGCAATTCGGCGCTGACCGGCGGGAATGTCCAGCATGCCGGTTTCGCCGAACAATGGCGCGGCTTTACCGGCCAGCCCCATGCCATGCGGCTGCTGGTCGCGATCGGTTTCGGGGCGATGGCCTTCGCCATGCAGGACGCGCTGCTCGAACCCTATGGCGGCGAAATCCTCGACCTGTCGGTGGGTTCGACCACCAGCCTGACCGGGGCCTGGGCGCTCGGCGCACTGGTCGCCTTCGGGCTGTGCGCCCACCGGATGCAGGCCGGGGCGGACCCGCTGCGCCTGGCCGGTTACGGCGTTGCGGTGGGCATCGCCGCCTTCCTCATGACCCTGTTTGCAGCGCCACTGGTCTCGCCCGTCCTGCTGTTCGGCGGGGCGACGATGATCGGTTTCGGGACCGGGCTGTTTTCGGTCGGGACCATGATCGCGGCCATGGGCCTTGCACGCGAAGGCGCTGCCGGGATGGCGCTCGGCGCGTGGGGCGCGGTGCAGGCGAGCTCCGCCGGGCTGGGCATCGCGCTCGGCGGCATCATCCGCGATGCTGTCGGCAGCCGCTTTCATGAAGTCGCCACGCTGGCCGATCGCGCCGCGGGCTACGGCATGGTCTACGCGCTGGAGATCGCGTTGCTGGTACTAACTTTGATTGTTCTCGGGCCGGTCGTCGGGCGGCTCCGGAATCCTGCGGATCCCGACAACACAGGGGCCGCCGCGCGCTTCGCGGTGACCGAATTCCCGACCTGACGGCCGGAACGACAAAGGAGAGTTGAGATGAAGGATTTCAACATAGTCCAGTACGACCTGGCGGCCATCGCCATGGTCCTGTTCGCGGCCTTTTTCCTGGTGCTGCTGTTCTACCTCCGCCGCGAGGACCGGCGCGAGGGATATCCGCTGGAAGACGAGGTGACCGGCCGCGTCGATACGCCCGGAGGCATCCTCCACAGCGACGATACCAAGACTTTCCTCATGCCCTACGGGCGCGGAACGGTGACAACCCCGACCAAGGGCCGCGAGAAAGTCGATGTGGCGGGCAAGCGCACATTCCGTTCCGCCGGGGCGCCGTACTACCCGACCGGCAACCCGCTCGAGGACGGACTCGGGCCGGCGGCATGGGCGGACCGCGCAAAGCACACCGATCTCGACGGGGAAGGGCGCAACCGCATCGTCCCCATCGCGCTCGCGGCGGGCGTGACAGTGCACCGGCGCGATGCCGATCCGCGCGGCATGACCGTCATCGGGGCCGATGGCGCCAAGGCCGGGACGGTGACCGACCTCTGGGTCGACCGGGCAGAGCACCAGGTCCGCTATCTCGAGGTGGATACGGGTGCGCGCAAGGTCCTCGCGCCCATGGGCATGGCCAAGGTCCGCGGCAAAGCCGGCACCGTCGTTATCGATGCAATCAACGCCGGCCAGTTCGCGGCTGCGCCCGTCCCAGAAGCTGCGGATGCGATCACCCTTTATGAGGAAGAGCGGATCGTCGCCTATTTCGGCGGCGGCTACCTCTACGCCAATCGTGCCCGGCAGGAGCCGCTGATATGAGCGAGTACGACCACGAACCGGTGCGGGGGTTGCCGGGCGACCTCCCCCCGGGAGAGCAGATACTGTGGCAGGGTGCGCCGAGCTTCGCCGACCTGCTGCTTTCGGCGCTGCACGTCCGTCTCGTCGCGGTCTATTTCGCCGGTCTTACCGTGTGGACGCTGGCCGAAGGCGACCGTGCGACGGCGGCGGCAACCGGAGGGCTGGCACTGCTTGTGCTCGCTCTCGCGGCGCTGTTCCTCTACGGCGTTCACCGGACCACGGTCTACACGCTGACTGACCGGCGGATCGTCCTGCGTATCGGGGTTGCGCTCAACAAGTGCATCAACATCCCGCTGTCGGAGATCGAAAGCGCCGACCTGAAGCTGCTTGGAAAGGGTGCAGGAAGCATCGTCCTCCACCTCAAGGGCATGCCGAGGCTCGGCTATGTCATGCTCTGGCCCCATGTCCGTTCCTTGCGGCTTGTTCGCCCGCAACCGATGCTGCGCGCCATCCCGGATGCCGAGGCGGTGGCGCACCAGCTGTTCGATGCTGTGCGACTGGTGCAGCCGGTAGGGCGTAGAGACGCTGCCGCGATGCCGCCGGTGCTGGAAGGCGTGCCGGCATGAGCCATGCCCACCACCACGATCCGATCGTGCCCAAAGAAGCGCTTGTTGCAGCGGCGGCGATGCTGGCTTGCGTCCTTGCGCTGACCGGCGCGGTCTCGTGGGGCCTTGTCGCGCCTTCCGCGAATCCCGAGATGTCGCGCAGCGCGGCGGGAGTGACTCCTTCGGCCCAGCGAAACCTGCTGTTTGCCGACGGCAGTGACGGGTCAGTCATGGTGACGGACGCCGATACGGGCGCGCTGGTCAAGGTCATCGGATACGGCAAGGAAGGGTTCACCCGCGTCACCCTGCGGCGGCTCGCCAAGCAGCGCGCCCGCGAGGGTATCGGGGCGGAAGCGCCTTTCCTGCTGACCCGCTGGAGCAATGGCGCGCTGTCGCTCTCGGATCCCGTGACGGGCGAGAGCGCGGAGTTGAACGGTTACGGTGCAGACCACAGCGCCGCCTTCGCTGCCTTGCTGGAAGGGGCGGGCCGATGATCGGGATGTTCTACGCAGAGGCCTTCGACACCGGCTGCCGGATCGAGATCGAGCAGAGCCCCGAGCATTTCCACGCCCATGTGAAGCTCGACGGCGATGTCCCGATCTATCCCGGCGACCAAGTGTTGGTGCACGGTGCGCCGGTCACCGTCGGTTTCGGCGAAAAGCTCAGTTTCGAGCGCACCGCCACGGTCCGCCGCGCCGCGCCGCTGCGCCGCGCGTGGACCAAGCTCGCCAGCTATTTCGAGCTCGGCGAACTTTACGAAGTCAGCTTCAATCCCGGGAGGCTCAGATGAACGCCCACACCAAGGTGACCGCCGCGCCGCATTTTGCAGGGGACGATACGCCCGACACCATGGCGATCGCGACGCAGGACACGGTGCTCGCGCCGCGCTTCTACACGACCGACTTCGACGCGATGGACCGTCTGGATGTGTCCCCGGTGCGGGCCGAGTGGGAATCGCTGATGACCGAGATGGAAGGCGATCCCAACAAACGCCATTTCAAGAAAACCGCAGAGTTCGACGGCGTTATCGAAGGGCTCGAGCCCGAACTGCGCAAGGAGTTCATCGATTTCCTCGCCAGTTCGCTGACGTCGGAATTTTCCGGCTGCATCCTCTATGCCGAGATCGCCCGGAGGACGAAGAACCCCGACATGAAACGGTTGTTCAAGCTGCTCGCCCGCGACGAGAGTCGCCACGCCGGCTTCATCAACGAAACGCTGAAAGGGGCCGGTATCGGGATCGATCTCAGCTTCCTGACCAAGGCGAAGAAATACACCTTCTTCAAACCGAAGTTCATTTTCTACGCGGTCTACCTGTCGGAGAAGATCGGTTACGCGCGCTACATCACCATCTACCGCGAGCTTGGAAAGCGGCCTGAGAACAAGTTCCACCCGATCTTCGACTGGTTCCACGACTGGTGCAACGACGAGTTCCGCCATGGCGAGGCCTTCGCGCTGCTGATGCGGGCCGATCCAAAGCTGCTGCAGGGTCTCAACAAGCTGTGGATCCGCTTCTTCCTGCTGTCGGTCTACGCCACCATGTATGTGCGCGACCACAACCGGCCCGAATTCCACAAGGCGCTGGGCGTGCATCCGGCCGAATATGGCTACAAGGTCTTCTCGATCTGCACCGAGATCAGCCGCCAGGTCTTCCCGGTCGAACTCGACACGGACGATCCGCGTTTCCGCCGGGCGATGGAGGACTTGCGCCTCGCCTCGGACGAGATCGAGGACGCCAAGGCGCGCGGCGGGATCGGCGGCCGGATCGCGCGGTTCGGCAATACGGCAAGGGCCGGCATGGCCTTTGCCCGGATGTTCCTAATGCGGCCAAAGCGTAACGAACTCCCCGCCACTGTCAGGATGCAGCCTGCGTGGTAGGTGAGGGCGGCCTCCTGGTTCCCTTCGCGGTGGTAACGGCGCTGTGGTTCGTGAGCACGGGCCTTGTCGCCATGCTCAACCACCGGTTCCGCCAGTCCTTCGGGCGCGCGCTGGTGATTGCGGGGGCCTGCGCGCTCGGTGGCCTGGCACTCGTGGTGCTGAGCAGCACGTCACAGGCCGTATGGGCGGTCTATAGCAGTTTTCTCGGCGGGCTGCTGATCTGGAGCTGGCACGAGATCAGTTTCCTCACCGGTGCCGTCGCCGGGGTCCACCGCGAGCCCTGTCCGCGCGGTGCGAGGGGGTGGGAGCGGTTCTCTCTTGCGACAATGGCGCTGATCCATCACGAAGTGGCGCTGGCGATGACGGCGGGTTTGCTGCTCTCGCTCGCGGCGTTCACGCACAACGCCACCGGCGCGCTCACCTTTGCGCTGCTGCTGGTCTTCCGGCTTTCGTCCAAGCTCAACATCTACCGCGGTGTGCCCAACATGAGCGACGAACTGCTGCCCCGCCATCTCGACTATCTCAAGAGCTACTTCGGACCGCGCAGCCTGCATCCGGCCCTGCTGTTGAGCACGCTCGCCATCCTCGGTTTCGGGCTGTGGTTTGCGCGCGCGGCTTTTGTCTCGCCGACGCCGGCGGGAACGGCGCAAGGCGCTCTGCTGGGCGGCCTGTGCCTGCTGGCCGCGCTCGAACATATTTTTCTGGCCATTCCGTTCCGCGATTCCGCCCTCTGGCAATGGGCGCTCGAGGCGCGCGCGGAACCGGGCAAAATTCATGAGGGTGAGGGCAAAGCATGAACTACGAAGCATTTTTTGCAGGACAGCTGGACGCGGTCCGCGAAGAGGGGCGCTACCGCGTCTTCACCGAGATCGAGCGCAAGGCGGGCAGTTTCCCGCAGGCGACCCGCTATGTCGACGGGACGACCACCGACGTAACCGTGTGGTGCTCGAACGACTACCTTGGCATGGGCCAGCATCCCAAGGTGCTCGGCGCGATGCACAAGGTGCTCGATGAATGCGGTGCGGGTGCAGGCGGTACGCGCAATATCTCCGGCACCAACCACCATCACGTGCTGCTCGAGGCGGAATTGGCCGATTTGCACGGCAAGGAAGACGCGCTGCTGTTTACTTCGGGCTATGTTTCGAACTGGGCGGCGCTGGGCACGTTGGGGGCAATGATCCCTGACTGCGTGATCCTTTCCGACGCACTCAACCATGCCTCGATGATCGAGGGTATCCGCCATTCCAAGGCACCGCGCATGATCTTCGAACACAACTCGCCCGAGGACCTCGACCGCAAGCTGGCGACGCTCGACCCTGACCGGCCCAAGCTTGTCGCCTTCGAAAGCGTCTATTCGATGGACGGCGACATCGCGCCGATCGCCGAGATCCTCGACGTCTGCGAAGCGCACAATGCGATGAGCTACATCGACGAGGTGCATGCCGTCGGCCTTTACGGCCCGCGTGGCGGCGGGGTTGCCGAACGCGAAGGGCTGATGGACCGCATCACCGTGATCGAAGGCACGCTGGGCAAGGCCTTCGGCGTGATGGGCGGCTATATCGCCGCGAGCCGTGACCTTTGCGATTTCGTCCGCACTTTCGCCAGCGGCTTCATCTTCTCGACCGCCTTGCCGCCTGCCGTTGCCGCCGGGGCCTGCGCCAGCATCAGGCATCTCAAGGAAAGCAGTGCCGAGCGCGAGATGCAGCAGGAACGCGTGGCCAAGGTGCGCGGCGCGCTCGACCGGATGGGCATTCCGCACCTGCCCAATCCCAGCCACATCATCCCGGTGATGGTGGGCGACCCGCACAAGTGCAAATTCATCAGCGACTGGCTGATGGAGCATCACGGCATCTACGTGCAGCCGATCAATTATCCCACGGTTCCGCGCGGGACCGAGCGGTTGCGGGTTACCCCGTCACCGGTCCACACCGATGGCGATATCGACCGGCTCCTCGATGCGTTGAGCGAGATATGGTCGCGCTGCGAACTAGCCCGGCGCGAGCTGGCCGCCTGATAGCCTCGCCACTGGACCAACAAAAAGGGGCCGGGAAACCGGCCCCTTTTCTTTTTCCAGAGAACGCGGATCAGGCCGGGTTCTTGAGATAGGCAATCACGTCGGCACGCTTCTGCGCATCCGGAAGGCCCGGGAAAATCATCTTGGTCCCGGGCACGACCTTCTTCGGATCTTCGAGGTAGACGTAAAGCTGCTCTTCGGTCCAGGTCAGGCCGCTGTTCTTGTTCGCGGGCGAATAGTTATAGCCAGCGACCGAACCGGCCGGACGACCCACGATACCGGCCAGCGACGGGCCGGTCTTGTTTTCTCCAGCCTTGACGGAGTGGCAGGTCTGGCATGCGGCGAAAACGACCTTGCCTGCAGCGGCATTGCCGGTGAGGCTGGCGTAGGCGACGCCATCCTTGGTTGCCATGCCGCCCGCAGCAGGTGCCGCGGCAGGGGTTTCTGCGGCTGCGGGCGTTTCTGCCGCTGCCGGAGTGGCTGCTGCTGCGGGCGTTTCCGTTGCTGCGGGTTCAGCCGGTTCCGACTCTCCGCCGGAGCACGCTGCAACCAGGACAGACAAGCTTGCCGCTGCTGCAAAAGCCTTGATTTTGCTCATACAAACTCCCTCTCAGATCCACGGGGACCGTTTACTCGAACCCTCGAGACACTCCTAGCATACTACGGGCAAAAAGTAATAGGGTCCTTCGTCCCGGTTCTCCGCCCGATCCCGTAATGCACGTGAAAGCAGGATGTTCCTGACGCGTCTCCGTTCGAACTGGAAATCTTCCGTGATCGTGGTCCCACACTAGGCCATTGCGACACGATACGTGCAAGATCCCTTGCCGACGCATGCACCCGAATTGCTTATCAACACACTGTTCTAATTAGTAAAAGATTGTAAAATCGAGCCAGATTGGGCCGCTCGTCGCTTCCATTATTGGCGTGTACCGTTACATTTCTGAATGAAGTCGGGCGTGGCATGCATCGACATGCGAGAGGACGGCACATGCGCATTGCAATAGCGGACGACGATCCCGAGCTGCTGGAACAGCTCTCGACCGTGCTTCAGGCCGCTGACTACAGTTTCGATCGCTTTCGTAACGGTAACGATCTGCTGACTGCATTGAAGCGGGATACATTCGACATTGCCCTGGTCGACTGGAACATGCCGGGCGCATCGGGGCTGGAAATCGTTACCTGGGCGATGGCCAATCTCTCGCCGCCCCCGGCCATGATCCTTCTGACCAGCAGGGCGGACAAGGCCGATATCGTCCGCGGCCTGGAAGGGGGCGCAATCGATTACATCGTCAAGCCGGAAGCCAGCGAGGTGATCATCGCACGGATCGAGGCGGCAACCCGCCGGATCCGGGCCAAGGAAAAGCCGCGCTTCACCCAGTTCGGGCGGTATCGCATCGACCGGTTGCAGGAGCTTATCGAGTGCGACGGTGAGCCGGTGAAGCTGACGGCCAAGGAATTCCGGTTAGCCGAATTGCTGTTCGACAACCTCAACCGGCCGCTTTCGCGCAACTACATCTTCGCGCAAATCTGGAACGGGTCGCCCGACCTCGAGACACGGACGCTCGACATGCATGTCTCGCGCGTGCGCTCCAAGCTGGGGCTTCGTCCGCAAAACGGATATGCCATTCAAACCGTGTTCGGTTTCGGCTACAGGATGGACGATTTCGAAGCGGTGCGGGAGGGATGACACATGCCGAGCCAGGCCCACGGTAAAGGCCGGTTCCTGACGCGAGCACCGCTGGTCATCCTCATTGCGGTCACGGCTGCATGCAGTGTTTCTACACCGCTGGCGGTGCAATCCAGTGGACGCGGCCTGCCGGCCGACGTCGCCATTGCCTTGCCCGTCGTTCCTCCTGACAGCAGCGAAGCGGGCCGCTTTACGACGGCGCTGGGGAAGGTTCTTGCCGAACGCTCTGTGCGCGTGGCGGCCGATGGGCGCTATCTCGCCGATGTTGCGCTGTCCGTCCGCGATGCTTCGGGCGGGGCGACGACGAGTATCGCCGCCACGAACGTGAACGCGGTCGTCTGGCAGGCCGAGCCTCGCCGCAAGCGCCTGCTCGACGGATGCCGTCCGCAACGCATGCGGGCAACGCTTGTCCTCTTCGACCGGCAAACAGGGGCGATGGCCTACCGGGGCGAAGGCGAAGAGACAGCGTGCAGCTTTGCGCCCGAAGACATCGAGGCGGCCGCAGCAGCCTTGGTCGACGATGCTCTGGCGCGGATGGCCGGCTAGGTCGCGGCAGGGGCCATTGGCAGGGTAACCGCGACGCTGGCCCCTTCGCCGGGCGACGACAGGATGACCACTGTGCCGCCATGGGCCTCGATGGCCCGTTTGACGAAGGCGAGGCCGAGTCCCGCGCTGGGACCGGCACCGGCCCCGCGATGGCCGAACCTCGCGAACGGATCGGCCAACCGCTCTGCCGCAAAGCCTGACCCGCGATCTGTCACTGTCACTGTTGCAAAGTCGGCGTCGCGTCTTTCAAGGGCGACGGTCACAACCCCATCGGGCGGCGAATGCCTGATCGCATTGCTCAGCAAATTGTCGAGCACGCGGGCAATCACCGGCGGATCGACCATGGCCCAGACAGCTTCTGTCGGTGATTGCTGCCGGATCTCGACCCGCCTGCCCTTGGCTATGGCGTAGAACCGGTCGCAGGCTTCTTCTGCAAGCGAGACCAGGTCCGTTTCGACCGGGTCCGGCTGTGTCTCCTCGAGCCTTGCCAGCTGTACGAAATCGTCGGCGAGCTTTAGCGTGCGTTCCGCCTGGTGCCTGATCCTGTCGAGGGTTCGCGGCTCGTCTGTCTTCGCCCCCCTGAATTCGCTTCCTGCCTGCTGGACCAGCCCGATGATGGCTGCCTGTGGCGCGCGCATGTCGTGCGACAGGAATTCGAGCATCTGCCTGCGTTCCTCCTCGCGCCGGCGCAGGTCGGTCACTTCGCGCAGCGCGAGGATCCGGCCGCCGCCTTCCTGTCCGAAAATGGCCTCGGCCAGCAGGAAAACGCGGCCGTCGGCAGTGGCGAGCTCGCCGGCCTTGTTGTCGAGGCTGGCGCCCGATGCAGACACCAGCTCGCCGAACGCCCACGCCTCGCCACGGTCCGACACGGGCAGCAAGGCTTTCGCCTGCGCATTGGCCATGCGGGTCATTCCGTCCCTGTCGAGCACGACGATCGCATCGGGCGCCGCTTCGATCAGCTGGCGAAGGAAAGCGAGCGAATCCTCCACATTGCGCACCAGTTGCCGCATCCGCGCGACCTGCCGGGCGATGTAGTCCATGCCGCCCGTGCCGGAGGGGGCGTCGCGCGGCCCCATCCGCCCTGCCTCGCGATCGAGATAGGCGCTGACTGCGGAAAGCCGCCGCCAGCTCCACAGCGGATAGGAAATGGTTACCGCCGCGAGGATGGAGGCGACCTGCAGCCAGCGACCGGCAAGCGGCACCAGCAGCACCGTCAGCGCGAACAGGGCCAGTGACAGTGCAGCCGTGCAGAGCAAGCCGTAGCGTGGCGGCAGGAACCAGAACGCGAGATACAGCGCCAGCAGGGAAAGGAAGGCGACCACGGGCTGGGCGACCGCAGGGGCAGGGAAGATTACCTTGCCCGCCGAAAGCGCAGAGATCAGGTTGGCCTGGGTTTCCACCCCGGCCATCAGTTCGATGCCATCGCCGGGGACCGGGTAACGGTCTCCAAGGCCTGCCGCTGTCGCGCCGACCAGGACGCTCTTGCCGCGCAGCAGTCCGCGCGGCAAGCGGCCGCCGATAACGTCTGCGGCCGAAATGCTGACGAAGGACCCGGTCGGGTGGAAGGGAATGACGGGCGCCTGCGACGCTATGGCGGAACCGTGCCGGCCATCGGGCAGCGGACGGCCAAGGGCGGCCAGCGCCCTCACCGAAAGATGCGGCAACGCTTCCCCGCCGGCCTCTTGGGTCAGGGCAAAGCGGCGCAGCACCCCGTCGAGGTCCGGTTGCGCAGCCGCGTGACCGACTCCGCGCGCGGCGGCGGCGAGTTCGGGCAGGGGCGGCACCGGGCGATAGCTGTCCAGCGTATTGGGCACTCTGTCGAAACCATGCGGCAGGATGACCGTCCCGGCCCGGCGCATGGCGGCAGCAAGGGCCGCATCCTCGGCGGCGGCAGTGGGTTCGACGAACAACACGTCGAGCACGATCAACCGGGCACCGAGGCTGTCGATCGCATCGAGCAGCCTAGCATGGGTCGAGCGCGGCCAGGGCCATGCGCCAATCTCGCGGAGCGCGCGGTCGTCGATCTCCACGATCACGATCCGTTCGTCGGGCGGGGGCCTGACCAGCGATGTCGCAAGGTCGAGCACGCGATTGTCGAACCGGGGGAGCCATTCATAGCGGTTTCCCGCCAGCGCCATGCCTAGGGCCAACGACAAAAGCAGCAGCCATTCGAGGCGAAGGCGCAAGGCGGCGGGCGGTGCTGGTCCCACGTAAGGTGTCTATTCGGATACCGTGAGTTTCTGGTCCGGCCCCCAAACCTTGAGCAGCCCTTCCTCGACAGCCTGGATCGCCGCCACCTGCCAGCGATAGGTGCCGGGCTCGAGGCCCGTCAGGGAAATGCCGGTTTCGGGCAGACCAGTTTCGTCGACCAGCGGGCGGGCGGCATCCCCCTCGCGCCACAGGCGGAAGGCGAACAGGGTTTCGCCCTCGCCCTCTGCCTGCCATTTGAAAAGGAATCCGTCGGCAAGCGGTGACTCTTCGGCAGCGGCGGCCACGCCGAGCCGCTTGCGGCGGAACGAAAAGGTTTCGGACAGTCCCTCCAGCTGGCTCGCGGATATTGCCCGGGCACGGACGAAGTATCGCCCGTTATCGAGCGTCGGCAGGGCAACCTCGGTACCCGGTCCGACCTGTTCGGCGACCACTTCGAGAAAGCCGGCATCGCGGGCGACCTGTGTGCGATAGCCAGTTGCAGCTTCCTGCGGACGAATAACGAATAGCAGGGTTTCGCCTGTCTGGACCGCGCCTGGCTCGACCAGCGCGGGCGGCGGCAGGAGCCGCTCTGTCGGACCCAGGCCTGCGGCGGTGCTGGCCACGCCGAAGCCTGCTGCAGTCGACCGCTCGTCCTTTCCTGCGCCGACCGCGACCTCGCCTTCGACCACTTCGGCGAGGCTTCGCGCATCTGCTTCGTCGAACGCAACGCGAAACTCGGTACCGCGAACGGCCGTGACGGTCGTGGGCGTCCTGACGCGGAAGCGCTCGCCCCGTTTCAACTTGGGTGCCTTGGCCTCGCCCCGGCCGCCGAGCAGCGCGAAATCCACGTCGAGCAGGTCGCCGAGGACATAGCGCCGGGCCGTGACGAGGCGGGCGCGGGTGTTGGATGGCAGCGCGATCTCGCCGCCGCCTGTCGCCCTGAAGCTCACGAAACCGCCGCGGCCGGTAGAAACGGTCTGCCCTTCAGCCAGGACGAGGCCTGGCTGCGCGCCCCTTCCTGCGACGTCCACCGGGCCGGTGAAGCCTGCCACCCGCAGCTCAACCGGTGTATAGCGCACAAGCTCCCGCGGGATGGCGAGAACCTTGCCTACCGGCAACCGTCGCGGATCGGCAATGCGGTTGAGCCGCTGGACCCGCAAGGCGGCCGCTTTGTCACGCAGATAGGTTTCCGCCAGCCCGTAAAGCGTATCGCCACGGCGGACCTCGTATTCGAAACCCGCATCATCCTGGGCGAATGCAGGTGCCGGCAATCCGGCGGCGCCGGCAACCAGCGCCAGAACGAACGACAAGCTGCGGAACAGTGCGTGCATGGTTCTCCTCCCCGCATGCCGGACCCGCATAGTGAGCCATGCGCACATGTAGGGCAAGGGCAAGCACCGGAGCCTTTACACACCGCGAGTGCGGCAACCAGAGGTGCCAAACGATTTTACAACGCAGCGATGGCAGCAGCGGCCGCGTAAGGGACCCTAGCCGCTTTCCTCGTCAGTCGACGAAGCCGTCCACCCGCTCGACGATGATCGCCGGGGCCATGCCGCCCGCGGCGCACATGGTGACGAGGCCGGTCTTCTTGCCGGTCCGTTCGAGCTCGTCGACCATGGTGCCGATAAGCATCGAACCGGTCGCGCCGATCGGGTGGCCCAGGGCGATCGCGCCGCCGTTGACATTGACCTTGTCCCAGTCGAGCCCGAGGTCGCGCACGAACTTGGCGGCGACGACGGCGAAGGCCTCGTTGATTTCGAACAGGTCGATGTCGTCGATCGTCATCCCGGCCTTGTCGAGCACACGCTTGGCCGCGGGGACCGGGGCGTTGAGCATCAGCGTCGGGCAGTCGCCCATATTCGCGGTCGCGACGATGCGGGCGCGGGGCTTGAGGCCGTGCTTCTCGCAGTACTCCTTACTCGCCACCAGCACGCCCGCCGCGCCATCGACCACGCCCGAGCTGTTGCCGGCATGGTGGAAGTGCTGGATCTCGAGATCGGGATATTTCTGGTTGATGAGGCCGCGGAAGGTTGTGCCCTTGGCATCGAGGGGGATGTCGGCGAGTTTGGGGAAGGCGGGCTCCAGCTGGGCCAGCGTTTCCATGGTGGTCTGCGGGCGCGGGAATTCCTCGCGGTCGAGCACCACCGTGCCATCGTCATGCACCACGGGCACCACCGACTTGTCGAAGCGGCCTTCCTCGATCGCCACCGCGGCACGCTGCTGGCTGAGGTAGCCGACATGGTCTAGCTCCTCGCGGGTAAAACCTTCCATGCTGGCGATCGCATCGCCGCAGACGCCCTGGTGGCTCTGCGGGTGCTTGGCCTGCAGCCGCTCGTTGCCGCTGCCCATGCGCGGGCCGTCGATTCCGGCAGCCATCTTGGCCTTCGCCATCTCGGCGGTAAGGCTCATCATCTCGGTCCCGCCGGCAATGACGCAATCGGCCATGCCCGACATGACCTGCGCTGCCGCGAGATTCACCGAAGTAATGCCGCCGCCGCAGAACCGGTCGAGCGTCATGCCGCTGCTGGTGATGTCGTAGCCGGCATCGAGCGCGGCCATGCGGCCCATGTCGCCCGCCTGCTTGCCGTCCTGCGTACTGACCGACCAGATCACGTCGTCGACAGTCTTGGTGTCGAGGTTGTTGCGCTCCTTCAGGGCCTTCAGCACGGTGGCGGCGAGATGCTGCGGATGTTCGCCGGCGAGCGCGCCCTTGCCGACCTTGCCGATCCCGCGCGGTGTGCGGCAGGCGTCTACGATATAGGCTTCGGGCATGGTCCTCTCCTTTGGAATTTTCGACTCTGGTCCAAGAGTCCGGTTGACGTTTCCGTAAAGCTTGGCCAGCACGGGCACAAGAAAAGTTTCAATTTGCCATGGAGAGGCCCGCAATGAGCGAAGAGACCACGCAGGAAGTGCTGACCGAGGAACGCGACGGCATCCTGATCATCACCATCAACCGCCCCGAAGCGAAGAACGCCATGACCAAGGCGGCGTCCGAAGGCATCGCCGCCGCGCTCGACCGGCTCGACGGCGAAGACCATCTGCGGGTCGGCATCTTGACCGGCGCGGACGGAACCTTCTGTTCGGGCATGGACCTCAAGGGCTTCCTGCGCGGCGAAACCCCGAGCGTGCCGGGGCGCGGTTTCGGCGGGCT
Organism: Parerythrobacter aurantius; assembly: GCF_045291475.1. Lineage (NCBI taxonomy): Bacteria > Pseudomonadati > Pseudomonadota > Alphaproteobacteria > Sphingomonadales > Erythrobacteraceae > Parerythrobacter > Parerythrobacter aurantius. The sequence continues at coordinate 758,275 of NZ_CP147985.1, read as the reverse complement.
GACCGAGAAGAAGCCGGCCAAGCCGCTGATCGCGGCGGTCGATGGCTATGCGCTGGCCGGCGGGCTCGAACTGATGATCGCCTGCGACCTCGTGGTCGCTAACAGCGGCGCCAAGTTCGGTATCCCCGAGGCGAAGCGCGGCCTGGTCGCGGCGGCCGGCGGCCTGATGGTGCTGCCCGACCTGATCCCGCACAAGGTGGCGATGGAGCTGGCGCTGACGGGCGACTTCATCGACGCGGGCCGCGCCTACGAGCTGGGCCTGATCAACCGTGTCACCGACGGTCCGGCGCTCGACGGCGCGCTGGCGCTGGCCGAGGCGATCAACGCCAATGGGCCGCTCGCCGTAAAGGTCTCCAAGCAGATCATCGAGGATTCGCGCGGCTGGCCGCGCGGCGACCGCTACAAGGAGCAGGGCAAGCTGATGCCGCAGATCTTCATGAGCGAGGATGCGCGCGAGGGCGCCGCCGCCTTTGCCGAAAAGCGCAAGCCCAACTGGAAGGGGAAGTAACCGGTGGCGGGTCCGCTCGCGGGTATCCGCATCGTCGAATTCGCCGGGATCGGCCCGGGCCCCTTCTGCGGCATGATGCTGGCCGACCACGGCGCGGAGGTGATCCGCATCGACCGCGCCAGCGGCTCGCGCGGCGGCTCGCAGCCGGTCACCAGCAAGGATGTGCTGGCACGCGGGCGCAAGTCGATCGCGATCAACCTCAAGACGGCCGAGGGCGTGGCGCTTGCCCGCAAGCTGGCCGCCAGTGCCGACGGGATCATCGAAGGCTTCCGACCCGGCGTAATGGAGCGCCTCGGCCTCGGGCCCGAGGAACTGCTCAAGGACAACCCCAAGCTGGTCTATGGCCGGATGACGGGCTGGGGCCAGACCGGTCCCTATGCGCCCTGGGCCGGGCATGACATCAATTACATCGCGCTCGCCGGCGCGCTCGCCCATTATGGCCGCGCGGGCGGCAAGCCGACCCCGCCGATCAACATGGTCGGCGATTTCGGCGGCGGCGGGATGATGCTCGCCTATGGCATGGTTGCGGCGCTGCTTAATGTCGCGCGCGGCGGGGAGGGGCAGGTGATCGACTGCGCCATGACCGACGGCACGGCGGTGCTAATGAGCATGATGCACGGTATGAAGAACATGGGCGTGTGGTCGGAAGACCTCGGCGTCAACATGCTCGATACCGGGGCCCATTTCTACGACACTTACGAGACCGCCGACGGCAAGTTCATCTCGCTCGGCAGCATCGAGCCGCAATTCTATGCCGAGCTGCGACGGCTCGCGGGGCTGGAGGAGGACAGCCAGTTCGATGCCCAGCACGATCGCCGCCAGTGGGGCGAAATGAAGGACAAGCTCACCGCGCTGTTCAAGACCAAGACCCGTGCCGAGTGGAACGCACTGATGGAGCACACCGACGTCTGCTATGCTCCCGTGCTGACCATGAGCGAGGCGGCGCAGCACCCGCACAATGCCGCGCGCGGGACCTTCATCGAGGTCGGCGGCGACACCCAGCCGGCACCCGCGCCGCGCTATTCCGGCACCGCGAATGCCGTGCCTGCCCCGGCGCCGCTGCCGGGGGATGATACCGATGCCATCCTCGGTTCGCTGGGGATCGACACCAACGAAGCCGCCGCCCTGCGCGAAGCAGGAACGGTAGCGTAAGAGGACCTGACCGATGCTCGATACCGCCAACCGCTTCGCCTATAACGAGGACCACGAGGCCTTCCGCGACACCGTGCGCAAGGTCTTCGCCCAGCATCTCGAACCCCATCTCGACGAGCACGAAAAGAACGGCATCGTCCCGCGCGAGGTGTGGAAGGCGGTCGGCGAGGCAGGCCTGCTCTGCCCTACGGTCAAGGAAGAGAACGGCGGGCTGGGGCTCGACTTCGGCTTCAACTGCGTGCTGTGCGAGGAGCTGAGCTACCTCGGTTCCTCGGCCGGGTTCACGCTGCAGAGCGACATCACCGCCAACTATTTCGAGCGCCTCGGCAGCGACGAGCAGCGGGCGAAGTACCTCCCCGGCATGGTCAGCGGCGACATCATCACCGCCATCGCCATGACCGAACCGGGCGCGGGCAGCGACCTGCAGGGCATCCGCACCACCGCGATCGAGGATGGCAACCACCTCGTGATCAACGGGTCGAAGACCTACATCACCAACGGCCAGAACGCCGACTGCGTGATCGTGGTGGCCAAGACCGATCCCAGCCAGGGCGCCAGGGGCACTTCGCTGGTGCTGGTCGATGCCGGCACCCCGGGTTTCGAGCGCGGGCGCAATCTCGACAAGATCGGGCAGCATTCGGCCGACACGTCCGAGCTGTTTTTCAACGACGTGCGCGTGCCCAAGACCAATATCCTTGGGCAGGAAGGGCGCGGCTTTATCCATTTGATGGAGGAACTGCCGCAGGAACGCCTCGGCATCGCCGTGGGTGCGCAGGCCAGCGCCCAGCGCGCCTTCGACGAAGCGGTCAAGTTCACCAAGGACCGCAAGGCCTTCGGCAAGACAGTGTTCGATTTCCAGAACACCAAGTTCACCCTGGCCGATCTCAAGGCCAAGCTGCAGGTCGGCTGGGCCCATCTCGACTGGGCGATTTCGCGCCACCTCAAGGGCGAACTCACCACCGACGAGGCGAGCGCGGCCAAGCTGTGGCACACCGACCTGCAGTGGGAGATGGTCGATGCCTGCCTCCAGCTCCACGGCGGCGCGGGCTACATGAACGAATATCCCATCGCGAGGCTGTGGCGCGACGCCCGCGTGACCCGCATCTTCGGCGGCACCAACGAGATCATGAAGGAAGTGATTTCGCGGTCGATCTGATTCCTATCGCAGTATCCCACCAACGGTCACCCCGGGCTTTATCCGCGGTCCCGCTACCTTTGGGCCTTGGCGCTTGCCTCGCTCGGGATTGCTTCGGTACGGCCGCTATGACGGGAAAGGCTTGAAGGAAGAGAATTCCTCGCTCATTATGCTGCGATGAAACAGATTATTGCAACCATAACAATGGTTCTGATTATTTCCGGTTGTGAAGAGATGCAGCCGACACTTGCACAGTTCGGATATACTCACAGTCTTGGTAATTTTGCAGTCGAACGGGTTACATTTGTCCCAACAATGCCGGGCCCCGGAGATGGTTACGACGGTGGGGGCTACCTCAAGGTTGAACTGGCATCTGCGCATCAACTCCGGAGGGAATATCCGACTTACTGGGTCGGAACAGCGTCAGATTATTGCCCGCTGAGGGATGATAACATGCTAATTGCGTTTGGTGATTTCGACAAAGGGGGCAGCTTCTGGGACACCGAGGTCGAACCCGCCGATCAATCACCGGATGGCAAGTATCGCTACCAGATCTACGTGGTTCGCGCCTATCCGCCACCCGGAAAGACCCACGACGATTACGGGACACCCCAGACGGGGCCAAATGCACAGAGCGAGTATGATCTCTTTAAAGACGGCAACGACGTCTGTTTGCAGGTCTATGGCGGAGACCATTACAATGTCTTCGCCAGATCATCCGTGATCAAGGTGCCTTACGAAACCATCATGGCCGCCAAATCCCAGGCGGATAAGAAGGGCCTGTAAAGGCCCCTCACGCGATAAACCCCTTCACCTCGCTCACGAAATCCTCGAACCGGTCATGGTGCACCCAGTGCCCGGCGCGGTCGTATTCGGTGACTTTCACATTGTCGCCGAAGTGGACCATGCGGCCGTCCTTCTCCGGATTGCTGGCCCAGCTGTCGGCGCCGTAGATCATCAGCGCGGGGCAGGTGATGCGGGCCCACAGTTCGGCCAGCTGTTCGTGGGTAATGTCGTCGGGCGGCCAGGCGTGGAGGTGCGGGTCGAACTTCCAGCTCCAGGTGCCGTCCTCGTTGCGGATCGCGCCGTGGCGGGTGAGGTGTTCGGCCTGCGCGCGGGTGAGGTAGCTGTTGGCCTCGTGCATGCGGTCGAGCGCTTCGGCGAAGCTCGCGTATTTGCGGATCTGGCGCGACGATGCCTCGCGCTTCTTGTCGATCCACTCCTTGCGGTGCTCGTACCACGGCGTCTCGGCCATTTTCGCCTGCACCTTGGGGCTGGGGCCGAGGCCCTCGATGGCGACGATCTTGCGCACGTTTTCCGGATACATGCCGGCATAACGCAGGCTGACATTGCCGCCGAGCGAGTGCGAGACGATCGTCACCGGGGCGAGCTCGAGCTGGTGGACCAGCTGCGCCAGGTCGTAGACATAGCTGCTGACGGTGTAGACCCCGGTGTTGGTCCACTCGCTGTCGCCGTGCCCCCGCAAATCGGGGCAGATCACGTGCCAGTCATGCCGCAGTTCATCCGCCACCCAGTCCCAGCTCCGGCAGTGGTCGCGCCCGCCGTGCTGCAGGATCAGCGGCGGCGCGCCTTCGTTGCCCCAGTCGGCATAGTGCAGCCGCGTACGCTGGCTGATGAATGTCTGCGAAGTGGGGCCGATGAGGTCCGACATGGTTTCCCTTCACGTAAGCGGAAAATTGCGTTGCGGATCGCTACCGATAGGATAGGCTGCAAGGCAACAGAAAAGCGAGAGAGGAATCATCCATGCCCGTAATCGACGTGCCCCAGCCCGCCTTCATGGAAGACGAGGAGATCTCGATCTTCGCCGATGCGGTGGGCAAGTTCTACCAGCAGCATGCGCCGGAAAAGCGGGTGCTGAAGTGGCGCGAGGAAGGCCAGGTCGAACGCGATTTCTGGCGCGAGGCAGGGCAGGCCGGCCTGCTCGGCGTATCGGTGCCGTCCGAATATGGCGGCCACGGCGGCGATTTCCGGCATGACATGGTGGTGATCGACCAGCAGGCGAAGAACGGCGTCGAAGGCTTCGCCGCCTCGCTCCACAACACGGTGATCCTGCCCTACCTGGTGCGGCACGGCACGGAAGAGCAGAAGAAGAAATACCTGCCCAAGCTGGTCACCGGCGAACTCGTCAGCGCCATCGCCATGACCGAACCGGGCGTCGGCTCCGACCTGCAGAGCGTCACCACCACCGCGCTGAAGGACGGCAACGGTTATCGCATCAACGGGGCCAAGACCTATATCTCCAACGGGCAGACCGCCGACTTCATCATCGTCGTCGCCAAGACCGACCCGAACGAGCGGGCCAAGGGCATCTCGCTGATGCTACTGGAGACCGAGGGCGCGGAAGGCTTCCAGCGCGGCAAGAAGCTCGACAAGATCGGGCTCGACGCGGCCGATACCAGCGAGCTGTTCTTCGACGATGTGTTTGTGCCGGCGGAAAACGTCCTCGGCGGGGTCGAAGGCAAGGGCTTCTACCAGTTGATGGGCGAATTGCCGCAGGAACGCCTGATCATCGCCATGGGCGCCATGACGGGGATCGAGAAGGCGCTCGAAACCACTATGGATTTCGTCAAGAATCGCAAGGCGTTCGGCCAGACCATCTGGGATTTCCAGAACACCCAGTTCGTGATGGCAGACCTGAAGGCGCGAGCGACCGCGGCGAAGATCTTCGTCAACGACTGCATCGCACGCCACCTCAGGCGCGAGCTCGATGTCGCGACCGCCTGCATGGCCAAGTACTGGGTCACCGAACTGCAGGGCGAGGTGGTCGACAAGTGCCTGCAGTTCCATGGCGGCGCGGGCTTCATCAACGATTACCCGATCGCGCGGATGTATCGCGACAGCCGCATCACCCGCATCTTCGGCGGTTCGAACGAGGTCATGAAGATGGTGATCGCGCGCAGCATGTAGCGCATGGCTCCCCGCTCTTGACGGGTGCCGGGGCGGGGCGCATTCCGTGACGGTGAGGGGTCGCAGGCGGGGGAGGGATCGCTATGCGGAAAAGATGGATCGTACTGGGCGTCTCGGCGGCGGCGCTGGCAGGCGGGGCGGCGTGGTACAGCGGCGCCTTACTGCCCCGCGCCGGTGCCGCGCAGGCGGGCAATGGCGAGGGCACCGTCGCGCTCGCGGAGTATCCCGACCGGCCCTATTGGGGCGACACGCACCTGCACACCGACAATTCGGTCGATGCTTTCGGCTTCGGCGTCAGGATCGGGCCGGAAGAGGCGCTGCGCTTTGCGCGGGGCGAGAAGGTCAGGGCGACGACCGGTACGGACGCGCAGCTCGACCGGCCGCTCGATTTCCTGCTGGTCGCCGACCATTCCGATGCACTGGGCGCGACCAAGCGGCTGATGAATGCGCCGAGCGCGATGGTGCGCGACCCGACGCTGAAGCGCTGGCAGGGGATGCTGCGCAAGGGCGGACGGGATTCGCAGCGCGCCGTGGCCGAGCTCATCACCGCCGCTGCCAATGGCGAGATCCCCGCCGCATTGCGCGATCCCGAAGCGCAGAAAAAGGGCACGACCGAAATCTGGCAGGAGAACCTGCGGCTGGTCGATCTCTACAACGAGCCGGGCACATTCACCGCCTTTGCCGGCTTCGAGTGGACGCTGATGCCCGACGGCAACAATCTGCACCGGGTGGTGATGTTCCGTGACGGCGCCCCGACCATCGGCGATACGCTGCCCTATCCCGGTCTCGACGGCGAGGTCGAGGGTCTGTGGGACTATCTTGCCGCCTATGAGAAGGGCACCGGCGGGCAGGTCCTCGCGATCCCGCACAATTCCAACCTTTCCAACGGCATGATGTTCGAGCTGACAGGGCCGGGCGGCGCACCGATGACGGCCGAGTATGCCCGCACCCGGGCACGGTGGGAGCCGGTGGTGGAAGTCACCCAGATCAAGGGCGACAGCGAGGCGCACGCCAGCCTCTCGCCCAATGACGAATTCGCCGGCTATGGCGACTGGGGCTGGGACCTCGGCAATCTGCCGCTGACCCGCCCTGCGACCCCCGACATGAACGGCGGCAGCTACATCCGCGAGGCGCTCAAGCGCGGCCTGTCGCTGGAGCAGCAACTTGGGGTCAATCCCTACCGCTTCGGCCTGATCGGTTCGACCGACTCGCACACCGGCCTCGCCACCGCGGACGAGGACAATTTCTTTGGCAAGCACACCGGCAACGAACCGCAGAAGGATCGTGCCACCGCGCCCCAGAATCTGGGCACGCGGCAAGGTCGGTTCGGCTGGCAGTACCTTGCCAGCGGCTATGCCGCGGCCTGGGCGCGGGGCAATACGCGGGCGGAAATCTTCGACGCCTTCAAGCGCCGCGAGGTCTATGCCACCACCGGCACGCGGATGAGCGTGCGGGTGTTCGGCGGCTTCGGCTTCACGCAGGCGAGCTTCGACAAGGACTGGGTCCGCACTGGCTATCGCGGCGGCGTGCCCATGGGCGGCGTGCTGGAAGACAGCGGCAAGGCGCCGGTCTTCATGATCGAGGCGCTGAAGGACCCCGAAGGCGCCAATCTCGACCGGGTGCAGGTGGTCAAGGGCTGGGTCGATGCCTCGGGCGCGCTGCAGGAAAAGGTGTTCGACGTGGCCTGGAGCGCGCGGGCGATGGACGCCGCCTCCGACAGTCCGGTGCCTGCGGTCGGCACTACCGTGGACGAGGCCAAGGCGACCTACACCAACACCATAGGCGCGGCACAGCTCCGCACGGTCTGGACCGACCCGCAGTACCGGCCCGGCGAGCGGGCCTTCTACTACCTGCGCGTGCTCGAGATCCCGACTCCGCGCTGGGTGCTGTTCGATGCGCTGCGCTTCGGCACGAAGCTCGGCCCGGACGTGGTGAAGACCGAACAGGAACGCGCCTACACCTCGCCGATCTGGCTGCTGCCGCGAAGCCGATGACGGGCTGATGGCCGTGTCCGATGCTGCGCGCACGGTCCTGCGCGATCCGCTGACGCATTTCCTCATCGGCGGGGTGCTGATCTTCGCCATCTTCCTGTGGCGGGGGGAGGAGGTCGATCCAGCCAGCCGGACGATTACCGTCGACCGGCAGGTGCAGGCGCAGATCGCGCTTGATTTCGAACGCACGCTTCAGCGCGCGCCGACCGATGCGGAACTCGACGCGCTGATCGCTCGCTGGGTGCGCGAGGAAGTGCTGTACCGCGAGGCGCTGCGGCTGGGGTTCGATGGGGGCGACCCGGTGGTGCGGCGGCGGCTGGCGAAGAAGATGGATTTCCTTGCCGCTTCTTCCGCGCAGGCCGCCGAGCCGACCGGTGCGGAGCTGGAGCTATGGTACCGCGCCAACGCCGCCCGCTATGCCGAGGATACCAGGCTCAGCTTCGACCAGGTGTTCCATCCGGAGCGCCCGCCCGCCGATGCCCGACCATCCGTGCAGGGCGACTGGCGCACGCTGGGCGATCCGTCCTCGCTTCCGGAAAGTCTCGATAGCCGCGACATGGCGCAGGTAGCGGCCATGTTCGGCCGGGACTTCGCCAAGCGTATCGCCGGCCTCGAACCCGGTAGCGGCTGGACCGGGCCGCTCGCATCGGGAGTCGGCTGGCATTTCGTCCGGCTGCGCAAGGTAGAGCCGGGCAAGATACCGGCCCTGTCGCAGGTGCGCGACCGAGCGGTAGAAGACTGGCGGCAGGACACCGCAAAGGCGCGCGAGGAGGCGGCGTACCGCGTCTTGCGCGATGCATACAGGGTACGGGTGGAGCGGTGATCCGCGCGCTCCTTGCCCTGCTCGCCCTGCCCGCGGGGTTGCTTGCCGCGGTCCCGGCAGCCGCCGACGAGCTGCGCCCTGGCTATATCGAGTTCGCGCAGGTCCATGCGCGCGACTGGACGCTGAACTGGAAACAGCCGCTCGCCTCGCCGGGCCCGGCACCTCTAATCGTGCCGCTGGTGCCCGGGGGCTGCACGATCCGCGGCGAGCCCGTGGTGCGCACCCTGCCTTCGGCGCTGGTCGGTTCGGCTCGGGTGGCCTGCCGGGGCGACATCGCGGGCGGCATGGTCGGTCTCGACACGATCCTTGGCGGCGGCGATGTCATGCTGCGGGTCGCGCCGCTAGCCCGACCGGTGCAGAGTTTCCGCCTGACGGCTGCGCAGCCGATGGCGACCATCGCCGCACAACCGGGGCGCTGGCAGGTGCTGCGCAGTTATTTCGCGCTCGGGGTAGAACATATCTTCGAAGGCTGGGACCACCTGCTGTTTGTCGTCGCGCTCGTCCTGCTGGTACGGCGCGGCTGGGCCGTGGCAAAGGCGGTGACGGCCTTTACCGTCGCCCATTCGCTGACGCTGGCGGGGGTGTCGCTCGGACTGATCGGCCTGCCGGGGAGGCCGGTCGAAGCGGTCATCGCGCTCAGCATCGTCTTGCTGGCGGTGGAGGTGGCGCGGGGTGAGCGGACGACGCTCACGCGCCGCTGGCCGTGGCTGGTGGCATTCCTGTTCGGGCTGGTCCACGGCTTCGGTTTCGCCGGCGCCTTGCGCGAAATCGGCCTGCCGGAAGGCGAAGTGCCGTCGGCGCTGATTGCCTTCAACCTCGGGGTCGAAGCGGGGCAGTTGGGCGTCGTGCTGGGTGTGCTGCTGGTACTCGAAGCGATCCGGCGCATCCGGAACGATGCGCTCGCACCCGCCATCAGGGCGGCGAGCTACGCGATCGGCGTGACCGGCAGCTACTGGCTGGTCGAGCGACTGGTCGGCTGACCGTCCCCGCCGAGCGCCTGCCACAGGATTACCCGCGCCCTTTCCGCCTGCCCCCTTGCAATCGCCACCCGCTCTCCGCTCGCGTCGGCTGCCCGGCGCGCTTCGAGCACGGTGAGGAAGTCGGAAAGTCCGGCGCGATAGCGGGTGTCGGCAATTTTCGCCGCGCGTGATGCGGCGGCATATTCGCGTGTCGCCGCCGCCAGCTGGTTGTCGGCTGCGGCAACGAGGCCGTACCCTGCTTCGGCATCGCCCAGCGCCGTGAATATGGCGTTGCGGTATCCGGCGAAGGCGAGCCTCTTGCCCGCCGCCGAAGCGTCGATCTCCGCCTCGATACGCCCGAAATCGAGCAGCGGGGCCAGCAGGCTGCCGCCGACCGAACCGACCACCGAGTTCTCGTCGAACAGGTCGGCGAGGTCGAAGGCCAGCAGGCCGAGCGCCGCCGACAGCGTGAACTGGGGGAAGCGGCGCGCGGCGGTGGCGGCGAGGTCGGCGTCCGCTGCGCGAAGCTGCGCTTCGGCGGCCAGCACGTCGGGCCGGTTGGCGAGGAGGGCGCTCGGCAGGGTAGCGGGCGCCTGCGGCTGGGCCAGGGCGGGGGCCGGTTGCAACAGGGCGGCGCGCACGTCCTGCGCGCTTTGCCCGGTCAGTGTGACGAGCCGCCCGACGAGCCGTGCCCGGTCGCTGGCGAGCGCGGCGATCCGCGTCCGGCTGGCCTCGGCCGTGCTTTCGGCGCGGACGCGGTCGAAACCGGGGGCGATCCCGGCCCGTTCGCGTGAGCCGGCCAGGCGCGCGAGGTCCTCGGCTGCGGCCAGATCCTGCTGCAAGGCGGCAAGCCGCGCATCGAGCGTGCGCGAATCGATCACGGCGCCGGCGATTTCAGCCAGAAGGGCGTTGCGGACGGCGCCGGCCTCCGCATCGGCGGCATCGATCCGGGCGATGGCTGCGCGCTCCTGTGCCCGCAGCCGGCCGAACAGGTCCGGGTCCCAGCTGGCGCGCAGGTTGGCGCCGTAGCTTACCTGTTCGGTATCGATGCTGATGCCGCCGGGCAGGGCGCCGCCGAACTGCGCCGGATTGATGCGACTGCCGGTGACTGCCGCATCGGCGCCCAGCGAGGGCAGGCGATTGGCGCCCGCGCCTGCGGCCTGCGCCCGGGCCTGCTCGATCCGCGCGGCGGCCTGGGCGAGGGTCGGGGCCTCCGCCAAGGCCAGCGCGGCAAGGCTCCGGTAGGCAGGATCGCCCGACGGCAGGAGGTTTGCCACCGATGCCTGAATGCCTTGATCCGGGGCGAAGGCGAACTGCAGCGGCAGCACCGGTGGCGCGGTGTCGATCACCGGCGGCGGCCCGGCCACACAGGCGCCCAGCGCGAGCGCCGCGGCAAGGGGGAGGACGGTGCGCATCATTCTGCGGCCTTAGCGGGCTTGGCCGTCTGTTTGGTCGCAGTCTTCCTCGCCGGGATGAAGGCATCGACCTGCTGGCCGACCCGGAACAGCGGATCTTCTCCTTCACGCGGGGCGGGCAGTTCGTAGATGACTTGCAGCACGCGCACATCGACCCGTTCCTGCGCGCTGTTGGTGAGCGATCGCTTGGGGATCACCAGCGGATCGGCGCGGACGAAGCGGGCCTGCACCTGCCGGTCGGCCGCACCGCGCGGGGATACGGTCGCCTCCGCCCCCATGGCAAGGCGCGGGGCCTGGTCCTCGTCGATATCGATGCGAATATGCAGCGGGCGGGTCTGGCCCATTTCGATGAAGGGCGTGCCGCCGCCACCCATGGTAGAAAGGAATTCGCCCGGGCGGATGTTGACGGCGAGGATCTCGCCCGACATCGGCGCGCGAACCGTGGCGCGGGCAATTTCCGTGCTGGCGAGAGCCGCACTTGCTTCCGCCGCTTCGAGCCGTGCCCGGGCCAGTCCCAGCCTGGTGCGGGCGGCATTGGCTTCGCCTTCGGCCCGGATGACCTCGGCGCGGCTGACGGCGGCGGGATCGTCGACCTTGCGATAGAGGGCTAGCTGCTGGGCTGCGGTGGCGGACGCCGCCTGCGCCTCGGCAATAGCGGCGCGCGCTTCGCCGATGGCCGCATTCGCCTGGCTCAGCTGGGCGCGCAGGCTGCGCGTGTCGACCGTGAACAGCGGCTGGCCCTGCGCAACGAAATCGCCCGGCTTGACGTTGAGCTGCGTGACGAGGCCCGACAGCGCCGTGCCGATCTGGACGACTTCACTCGACGGTTCGACCACCCCGGCCCCTGCCACCCGGTCGGCATTGGCCAGCGCCCCGGTGGCACGCGGGGGTTCGCGCTCGGGCTCGTCAAGCTCGCGGTCCGGCAGCCGCCCGGCGATGAAGAAGGCGGCGATGGCCAGTCCGATCACTGCGAGGATCGGCAGGCCCATGCGCGAGAAGCTGAAGTTGTGAAGGTTGAAAGCCATTTCGAGAGGTTCCTAGTGGCCGCTCGGCATTTCGGTGCCGTCGTGGGTGATGCGTCCGTCTTCCAGCTGGATGATCCGGTCGGCGAGGTCGAAAATGCGGTTGTCGTGGGTCACGATAATGCAGGCGCGGTCGGCAGCGACAGCGACTTCGCGCAGCAAGTCCATCACCCGGCGGCCGGAACTGGCATCGAGCGCCGCAGTCGGCTCGTCGCAGACCACCAGTCGCGGTTCGTGCACCAGCGCGCGGGCGATGGCGACGCGCTGCTGCTGCCCGCCCGAAAGCTGGTTGGGCAGCTTGTCGGACTGGTTGCCTATATTGAGCCGCTCCAGCATTGTCCTTGCCCGCTCGCGCGCTTCCAGCCGGTCCATGCCTTGCGCGATCAGCGGCACCGCGGCGTTGGAGGCGGCGTCGATCGAGGGGATTAGGTTGTACTGCTGGAAGATGAAGCCGATGTTCTGCAGCCGGAACTTCACCAGCTCCGTGTCCGACAGCTTGTAGATGTCGGTCCCGAACACCTTCACCTCGCCCAGCGTGGGGTAGAGGATGCCGCACATGATCGAGATCAGCGTCGTCTTGCCCGATCCGCTCTCGCCGACCACGTAGGTCAGCTCGCCGGCGCGGATATCGGTGTCGATACCGTGCAGCACGGTGATGGTCTGCTGACCCGCCTTGAAGTCGCGCGTGACGCCGCGGGTGCAGATCGCCGCTTCGGGGTTGCAGCCGCCGATGGCGGTCGTGTTGAGGAGTGTGGCCATTACCTGAAAACCGATGCTGGTTCGGTCTTGAAGACGCTGCGCAGCGCCAACGTGCCGGTGATGGCAAGTATTACGACCACCGCCGCCAGGCTGATGAGCGGGATCTGCCAGGGGATGTAGAAGCCCTTGAAGAACGGATTGCCGCTGAAGGCCCACATGAAGCCGACCGTGCCGAGCACGCCGAGGCCGTAGCCGATGAAGCCGACCATCCCGGCCTGCGCGCTGACCATGCGAAAGATGCGTCCATTGGTCACGCCGATCGCCTTCAGCGCACCGAACTGCTTGATGTTGTCGCGGATGAAGAGGCTGAAGGTCAGCCCGACGATGGCCACGCCGACGATGAAGCCGAGCACAACGGTGATCCCGAAATTGGTCGGGATGCCGGTGTTCTGGATGATGAAATCGACACCGGCCTGCGCGAATTCGTCGCGGGTTTCCGCCTTGAGGCCGGTTTCGCGCTCGATCCGGTCGGCAACTTCCGCTGGCGTCTGGCCGTCGGCAACGCCGACCAGCACGAAGCTCAGCCGGTTGCGCGTACCTGGGACATAGCGCAGCGCCTGGCTGTACTTGGTATAAAGTGTGACCTGGCTGGTGAAGCTGGGGATCGAATCGGCGATGCCGCGGATGACGGCGCGCTGGTCGTTGAGCTCCAGCCGCTCGCCCACCGGATCGACATCGGCGCCGAACATGTTGATCGTGCCCACGTCGTCGATGATCACGCTGTCGGGGGCCGAGAGCACGTCGATGCTGCCCTCCTTCATGCGCTTGGGCAGGCCGATCAGCGTTGCGTCGTCGACCCCGATGATGGCGACCCCTTCCAGATCGCCGTCCTTGGTCCGGACCGACGCGGCGGCGCGCAGGTGGGGAACCGCCCATTCGACGCCCTGCACCCCGCGCACCTTGTCGAGCGCGGTCGTCGGCATGGCATAGGCGACTTCGGTGGTGCGGCTGACCGGGTCCATCACCCACACCTCGGCCTCGCCGACATTGTAGGCACCGCTCGCTCCGCGCTCGATCAGGTTGACGAAAATCGTCAGCTGCTGCGTGATGAGGAGTGTCGAAAATGCGATGCCGAACACCAGCCCGAAGAACTTCTGGCGGTCGCCGGTCAGCATTCGGATGGCAATCCAGAGCATCGGCGGGGGAACCTTTGCGGGAGGGCGGGGTTGCAGTTTCGATCGACAACCGCCATTATTGAACGGTCGCGTTTAATTGAACGGAGCCGTTCACTTTGTCAACACCTGCCGAATCCCGTATGGCCGAACCCCGTGTCGGTCGGCCGGTCGACGAGGCGAAGCGCGAGGCCATCCTCGATGCGGCGGTGCGCAGCTTCTTCGCGGCCGGTTTCGCGGCGACATCGATCGAGCAGGTGGCGCTGGATGCCGGCGTTTCCAAGGTCACGATCTACAATCATTTCAAGGACAAGCGCGGCCTGTTCACCGCTTCGGTGGAGCGTCAATGCGACCAGATGCGGGGCGCCTTCAGCCTCGAGGACATCGCGCCCGGCAGCCTGCGCGACCGGTTGACCGCCATCGGCGAGACCATGGTCGCCTTCCTCTCCCGCCCGGAAATGATCCAGTTCGAACGACGGATCGCCGCCGAAACGGAACTGGAGCCTGTTGTCGGGGAGGTGTTCCTCGCCGCCGGGCCGCACCGGATGAAGTCGGCCTTTGCGCGCTTGCTGGAAGCGATGCAGGCGGCCGGCGAGATCGAACTCGACGATCCGCTGCTGGCGGCCGAACAGTTCGCATCGATGTGTAAGGGTATGGGCGATCTCGACCGCCGTTTCGGCATGCCCAAGGATCATGCCCGCGACCGCGAGCGCATCGCCGGTGCGGTGGAGGTGTTCTGCGCCGCTTATGCCACCAGCGGGGTGCCGGCAGGGCGGGTTGAGACGGGGCAAATCCACCGACCATAGGTTAGCTTGCGATTCATCCCCGCGTGCCTACATTGACCGCAGGAAAGGACTCCGACAGCCATGAGCGACCAGAACAGCCCGAACGGCCCGGACCAGGGCGGTCCCAACCCTTGGATTAAGAGCCTGATGATGTGGGGCGGGGTTTTCCTCGCCCTTCTCCTCGTGGTGTCGATGTTCGGCGGCGGCACCAGCACGGCCGGCACCCAGATCAGCTATTCCGAGTTTCGCAACCGCGTCGCCGAAGGCCAGGTCAAATCCGTCGAGATCTCGCCCGAGCAGATCACCGGCGTGCTGGAAGGCAACCAGGCCTTCTCGACCGTGCGGGTCGAAGGCGACACCGGGCTGACCCAGCTGCTGGACGAGAACGGGGTCGAATATTCCGGCGAGCCGGAACAGCAGACCAATATACTGCTGGTGATCCTCGTCCAATCGCTGCCCTTCATCCTCATTCTGGGCATCGCTTTCTTCGCTCTGCGCCAGGTGCAGAAGGGCGGCGGCGCAGGCGGCGCGATGGGCTTCGGCAAGTCCAAGGCCAAGCTGCTGACCGAAAAGCAGGGCAAGGTGACCTTTGCGGACGTTGCCGGGATCGACGAGGCACGCGAGGAACTGGAGGAAATCGTCGAGTTCCTGCGCGATCCGCAGCGCTTCTCGAAGCTCGGCGGCCAGATCCCCAAGGGCGCGCTGCTGGTCGGTTCGCCCGGCACCGGCAAGACGCTGCTCGCCCGCGCCATCGCGGGCGAGGCGGGTGTGCCTTTCTTCACCATTTCGGGCTCGGACTTCGTCGAAATGTTCGTCGGCGTCGGCGCCAGCCGCGTGCGCGACATGTTCGAACAGGCGAAGAAGAATTCGCCCTGCATCGTCTTCATCGACGAAATCGACGCGGTCGGCCGTTCGCGCGGCCACGGCCTCGGCAATTCCAACGACGAGCGCGAGCAGACGCTGAACCAGCTGCTGGTGGAGATGGACGGCTTCGAAGCCAACGAAGGCATCATCATCATCGCGGCGACCAACCGGCCCGACGTGCTTGACCCGGCGCTGCTGCGCCCGGGCCGTTTCGACCGCCAGGTCGTGGTGCCCGTGCCCGATATTGACGGGCGCGAGAAAATCCTCGGCGTGCACATGAAGAAGGTCCCGCTGGCGCCCGACGTCAATCCGCGCACCATCGCGCGCGGCACTCCGGGCTTTTCGGGCGCGGACCTCGCCAATCTTGTCAACGAAGCCGCGCTGCTGGCCGCGCGCCGCAACAAGCGGCTGGTGGCCATGCAGGAATTCGAGGACGCCAAGGACAAGGTCATGATGGGTGCGGAGCGCCGCAGCATGGTCATGACCGAAGACGAGAAGAAGATGACCGCCTATCACGAGGCGGGCCATGCGCTCGTCTCGATCAACGAGCCGGCGTCGGACCCGATCCACAAGGCCACGATCATCCCGCGCGGCCGTGCGCTGGGCATGGTGATGCGCCTGCCGGAGCGCGACAACTACTCGTACCACCGCGACAAGATGCACGCGAACCTTGCCGTCGCCATGGGCGGGCGCGTGGCCGAAGAGATCATCTTCGGACACGAGAAAGTGTCCAGCGGCGCGTCGGGCGATATCCAGTATGCGACCGATCTTGCTCGCAACATGGTCACCAAATGGGGCATGTCCGACAAGCTCGGCCCCTTGCAGTACGAGGCCAGCCAGGAAGGCTACCTCGGTATGGGCGCGACCCAGCGGACCATGGCCGGGGCGGAAACCAACAAGCTGATCGACGCGGAGATCAAGAACCTGGTCGAAAGCGGCCTTGCCCGTGCGCGTGAAGTGCTGACGAGCCAGGAGGACAAGCTCCACCTGCTCGCCCAGGCGCTACTCGAATACGAGACGCTGACCGGCGAGGAAATCGACCAGCTGCTGAAGGACGGAAAGCTCGACCGGCCCGACCAGCCGCGCGGCCCGACCTTTGTCGCACCTGCTGGCGCCACGACAGTGCCCAAGGCCGGCAAGAAGTTCGGCGGCGGCGCCGCTCCGCAAGGGGTGTGATCTCGGCGGACGGGGCAGGCCATGGCTTGCCCCGTCCGCCACACGGGCTACACGATGCGGCGATGATACCCGCGTTTGCTCTCAATCCGCGCCATGACCTTTCGGCGCTCAAGGCCGAATTCGCGCGCTTCGGCGTGCTGTCCATCCCCGATATCCTCAGCGTCGATACGGCCGAGTGGCTCCATACGCTGCTCCGCAGCCGCGAAGACTGGAAACAGTCCATCGCCTCGGGCAATTCGCTGGTCGAACTGGATCGCCCGACCCGCGCGGCGATGACCGCGCAGCAGAAGGCCGAACTCGACAATGCTGTCTATGGCTCGGCGCGCCAGCAGTTCCAGTTCCGCTATGAAACGATCCGCGTGCCCGACGATGAAGCGGGGCGTGCCGCGAGCAGCGATCCCCTCGCAGCCTTCGCCCGCTGGTGGTCGCACGGCGAACCGCGCCAGTTCCTGCGCGAGGTGATGAGCCTGCCCGAAATCGATTTCGCCGATTTGCAGGCGACTGCCTATTCGCCGGGCGATTTCTTGACCGGGCATACCGACGATGTCGACGGCAAAGGGCGGCTGGCGGCTTATGTCCTGGGCCTCACGCCCAAGTGGGCGGTCGAATGGGGCGGGATGCTGGCCTTCCATGACGAGGCAGCGAACCGCGTGCTGGCACTGCCGCCGGCGTTCAACCGGCTCAACCTGTTCAGGGTCCCCCGGCTGCACAGCGTGACCGAAGTGACGCGCATCGCCCCGTACCGGCGCTATGCGGTGACCGGCTGGCTGCGGCAGGGCCAGCCTTGATCGCTTTGGGCTAGAACGCGCCGAGCAGCAGCAGTGCCTGCAAGAACAGGATCACGATCACCCAGATGAACAGGCTGAGCGCCATCAGCCGCCAGAAGGCCGAGAAGCGCGACAGGCCATAGGTGCCGCGCAGCTGCTTGTAGAGATGGATCGGCGGCACCACCGCCAGCGCGGTGAAGGCCCAGAATTGCAGCCCGAACGCTACGCCCAGTACCGACAGGGCGATGAACAGCAGCGACATGAAGCTGAGCGAATAGGTCACGAAGATCGCGTGGTCGTAGGCCTTGTACTGGCGCCGCCACAGGAACAACAGCCAGACAAAGGGGATCGACAAGGGGATGAGCAACCAGCTGAACTTGTAGCTGTTGTTCTGCAGCTTGTAGAGCATGAGTTCGGGATGCTCGCGCCATTTCTTGATCAGGCCGTCGTCGATGGCCTTGATTCCCGTGAGCCTGGTCTCGACGCCGATATTTTCGCCCAGTTTCATCCCGGCTGCCTTGTCCACGCCGTTCAGCGCGGTGCGGACATCGGCCAGTTCCTCTTCGAGCGCTTCACGCTCGGCGCTCCCCTCCTGCGCTGTTGCGACCTCTTGGGAGATCCTCGCCTCTTCCTCGCGCAGCTTGTCTTCCGCTTTCCGGAGGCCCGGTTCGATCTGCTGCAAGCCCTTCACGTCGGTTGGGGTGGTGATGCCCAGGGCCTGGAAAACGACGAACATCATGAACACAGAGAACAGGAACATCGCCATCGGGCTGACGTGGCGGGCGCGCTTGCCTTCGATATAATCGCGGGTAAGCCGGCCCGGCTTGAAGACGAGCAGCGGCAGCGTCTCCCACAGCTTGCCGTCGAGGTGCAGCACGCCGTGCACCAGATCGTGTAGGATGCCCGAAATGGTGCGATGGATATGCGCTTTCTGTCCGCAGCTATGGCAGAAATCGCCTTGCAGGCCGGTGCCGCAATTGAGGCATTCGCCGCCCGGTTCGCCGTCGCGCGGAACCGCTGTGCCCTCGTCGCGACTGACGGCCGCGGACAACAGCGCCCCTTCGCTTGCCGTGCCCAGCGCCTCGCCGATCTCGTTCATGGGTCCTCCCTGATGGCTGGTCCCGGTACCATCCGCGACGCCCGTGGCGCAACGTCGCGGCACTTGCAATGCCCCGTCCCAAGCCCGACAACATGCAGGTGGACGCCGTCAGCACAGGAACCCCGGTGATCGTCCTTGCCACCATGGCAGGGGCCTTCGTGCTGTTTGCCGTGCTGGAGCGGGCCTTTCCCTTCCGGCCGCCGTCGGAACCCAGGTGGCCACGCTGGCGCACCAACCTCGGTCTCTTTGCGCTCGATACGCTGGCCCTGCGCCTGCTGGTTCCGGGCGCGATGACGGGCGCGGCGATCTGGGCCGGGGCGCGGGGTTGGGGCGTGCTGAACCTTGCTGCCGTTCCGGCATGGCTCGCCGTTCCGCTGGCGATCGTCGCGCTCGACCTGGCGCTGTGGGTGCAGCACCTCGCCACCCACCGCGTACCGCTGTTGTGGCGGATGCACAGGGTCCATCACGCCGATCGCGAATTCGATGTTGCCACCGCGGCCCGGTTCCATCCGTTCGAGATCGTCCTGTCGATGCTCTACAAAATGGCGGTCGTGGTGCTGCTCGGTGCGCCGGTGCTGGCGGTACTCGCGTTCGAGGCACTGTTTACCGCGGCCACCCTGTTCAACCATTCCAACCTGCACCTGCCCGACAGGGTGGAACGAGTGGCGCGTCGCCTGATCGTCACGCCCGACATGCACCGCATCCATCATTCGTCCCGCGAACAGGAAACCAACAGCAATTACGGGACCCTCCTGCCTTGGTGGGATCGCCTGCTGGGCACATGGACAGAGGCGCCCGGCGAGGGGCAGGTCGGCATGACCATCGGCCTTGCGCGGTGGCAGACCGACGAGCCGCGAAAGTTCGGCTGGAGCCTGCGGATGCCGTTCCTGCCGAACCGGCAGGACTAGGGTCGTCTCGCCGCGAGCTTGCGTTCGATTGCGGTCCACAACTTGCGATAGGCCATCGCGCCGGGACTTGTCGGGGCGAAGACACCGACCGGCATCTGCCGCACCGCGCATTGCTCGATGGCGCTCGACTGAGGGATCGCGGGCCACTTCGGGTTGGCATCCCGCGCCGCCTTGTGCAGCGAACGGCGCATGTCGAGCATGGACAAGACCGGCAGGATCGGCGGATGGCCGGCGCCGTGGGCCTGCACTTCCTCCACCACCTGTTCGAACGCGCGGGCCGAGAGCGGGGACGGCGGGATCGGCACGATCACCAGGTCGGCAGCCCGCACGACCTGCGCGCTCAGCTCGTTGAGCACGGGCGGGCAGTCGAAAACGATCCGGTCGTAGCGCTTGGAGAGCGCCGCCGTCAGCTTGGCGATGCGCTTCTTCTTGCCCAGCCCGAGCAGCTGCGCGTCGAGCGCGCGGATCGATTCGTCGGCGGGCAGCAGGTCGAGCTTGGCGATGCCGGTCTTGCGGATCAGCTTGGCCGGGTCGGCTTCGAGACTGAAGACCGCGTCGGCGCTGCGCTTCTTTCGCGCATCGATGCCGAGGAGGAAACCGGCCCCACCCGAGGCGTCGAGATCCCACAGGAGCGTTTCCCGCTTGGAGATGGCGGCCGCGCACCAGGCAAGGTTCGCGGCCATGGTCGTCTTCCCGACGCCGCCCTTGACACTATAGACTGCCACTACGGCCATGGCGCCGAAGCTTCTCCCCGATTGCACGCGACACTTAGGTGCGCCGCATGACATTTATGCGTCAGGCAAGCAGGGGAGTCATGGCACAAAAAAAGCCGCCCCGCAGCGGGACGGCTCTTCATGCGGCGCAGTCGCCTGTGTCAGTCGGCGAAATCGCCGCCGAGCGAATTGGAACGGGTCGGGGCCGAGGCGGTGATGCGCAGGGCTTCGGCCGACTGGCTGAGCGAGCCGACTTCATCGAAATCGTCGTCGTCGTCGGGCAGGATCTTCTGCAGGTTTGTCACCACGGATTCGCGCAGGATTTCCGGGTGAACGGTTTCCTCGGCGATTTCACGCAGGGCGACGACCGGGTTCTTGTCGCGGTCGCGATCGATAGTGAGTTCGGCACCGCCCGAGATTTCACGGGCACGCTCGGCCGCGAGCAGGACGAGATCGAACCGGTTGGGAACCTTGTCGACGCAATCTTCGACAGTAACGCGCGCCATCTGGGCACTCCGAAAACTTGTGTTTCTGGGAAAGTGGGCCAGTTAGGGGCAGGGCGGGCACGAGTCAAGGAATTGCGCGTTGGTGCGGCGGGGCCAGGGCCAGGGCCTGGGCCCGTGGCCGAACAGGAGGAGCATCGTCAATGGATCAGATCGCCGACCCTTGCGCGCATTGCTACCCCGAACCCTTCATTGTCGCGGAGCATGGCCACGAGTTCGAGTTCCTGCCCGACGGGGTCCACCGCTTCGACGCGTTGCTGGCGATGATCGAACGGGCGCGAGAGACGCTCGACCTGTTCTACTACATGTTCCAGGACGATCCGGCGGGGGTGATCGTTCGCGATGCGCTGGTCGCGGCGCAGCGGCGCGGGGTCAAGGTCCACCTGGTGATCGACCGTTTCGGTTCCGATGCGAACGACGAGTTTTTCCAGCCGATCGTCGATGCCGGCGGTCGGTTCGCGATCTTCAATCCCAAGTGGAACGTCCGCTACCTCATCCGCAACCACCAGAAGATGACGATCATCGACAAGGAGATCGCGCTGCTGGGCGGGTTCAACGTTTCCGAACACTATTTCCAGCCGCCCGAGGAAAACGGCTGGGCGGACCTCGGCGTGGTGGTCAAGGGGCCGGTGGTCAAGACCGTGTGCGAGTGGTTCAGCCGGCTGTCGGCCTGGACCGAGCAACCCAGGCACCAGTTCCGCGCGATCCGGCGACTAGTGCGCGACTGGGACCCGGGCGACGGGCCGGTGCAGTTCCTCGTCGGCGGCCCGACACGGACGCCGAGCAACTGGAACCGGGCGGTCAAACGCGATCTCGTCCGCGGCAAGCGGCTCGACATGGTGATGGCGTACTTTTCGCCGCCCCGCAGCTTCCGCAGGTTGATCCGCAAGCTCGCCAACCGGGGCGAGGCGCGATTGGTGATGGCGGGCAAGTCGGATAATACCACGACCATCGCGGCCGCGCGGGCGACCTATGGCGCCTTGCTGCGATCGCGCGCGAAGATCTACGAATTCCAGCCCTGCAAATTGCACATGAAGCTGATCGTCATCGACGACGTGACCTATTTCGGCAGCGCCAACTTCGACCATCGTTCGATCCGGGTGAACATGGAACTGATGGTGCGCATCGAGAGCGCGGAAATGGCCGACAAGGTGCGGGGCATGGTCGATACCATGGTCGAGGCATCGGAAGAGATTACAACCAAGGTGCTGCGCGATCGCCGCGGCCTGTTCGGCGGGTTCAAATGGCTGCTCGGCTGGTTCCTGGTATCGGTGGTCGACTACACCGTGGCCCGGCGCCTCAACGCCTGAGCCGGCAGCGCTATTCGCCGATTCCCCAGTCCGAATAGTCCTTGAAATTGGGCGAGGTGAACTTGGTGATGTCGCTCTGGAAATGGAGCGGCACATTGCCGGTCGAGCCGTGGCGCTGCTTGGCGATGATCAGCGTCGCCTTGCCCACCAGCTGTTCGTACTTCTCCTCCCAGGTGCGGTACTTCTCCTCGACATCGGGAGGCGAGCTGCCGTCGGGCGTGTCGGGCTTCACCAGCATGTGGTAGTAGTCCGAGCGGAAGATGAACCACACCATGTCGGCGTCCTGCTCGATCGAGCCCGATTCGCGCAGGTCCGACAGCATCGGGCGCTTGTCCTCGCGCTGTTCCACCGCACGGCTCAGCTGCGACAGCGCGATCACCGGCACTTCGAGTTCTTTGGCTAGCGTCTTGAGCCCGCGGCTGATTTCGGAAATTTCGTTGACCCGGTTGTCATTCGCACGGCCCGACCCCTGCAATAGCTGCAGGTAGTCGACAACGATCAGCCCGATGCCGTGCCGCCGCTTCAGCCGCCGGGCGCGGGCGCGCAGGCCGGCGATGGTCAGCGCCGGGGTGTCGTCGATATAGAGCGGCAATTCGGCGAGGCGCTGGCTCGCCATGGCGAGCTGCTGGAATTCGTCGCGGCTCATCTTGCCGCTGCGCAGCGATTCGGAGGAAATCTCCGCCTGTTCGGCCAAGATGCGCGTCGCCAGCTGGTCAGCGCTCATTTCGAGGCTGAAGAAAGCGACTGGTGCGCCATAGTTGAACTCGCCCCCGTCGCGCTGCCACTTCAGGTGCTCCTCGGCGCAATTGAAGGCGATGTTGGTGGCGAGCGAGGTCTTGCCCATGCCCGGCCGTCCGGCAAGGATGATGAGGTCGGAATTGTGCAGCCCGCTGGTCTTCTTGTCGACGACTTCGAGCCCGGTGGTCTTGCCCGACAGCCCGCCGCCCGAATTCATCGCTTTCTCGACCATGCGGATCGCGGTCATCGCCGCGTCGCGGAAATCCTTGGCCTCGTTGCCGCTGCTGGCCCCCTCGGCCACCTTGTAGAGCGCGCCTTCGGCCTGTTCGATCTGGCGCAGCGGCTCGACTTCCTCGGACGTGTCGAGCGCGCCTTCGACCAGCGTCCGGCCGACCGTCACCAGTTCGCGCAGCAGGGCGAGGTCGTAGATTTGCTGGGCGAGGTCGCGGGCGGCGAGCAGGCCCTGCCCGTCGGACGTCAGCTTGGCGAGATAGGTCGTTCCGCCCAGCTCGCGCAATTCCTCGTCGCCGTCGAAATAGGGCTTCAGCGTCACCGGGCTGGCGGTGGCGCTGCGGTCGAGCATGGTCAGGATGCGTTCGTAGATGCGCTGGTGGATGGAGGCGAAGAAATGGTCCGGCCGAATCGCGATCGGCAGGTCTTCGACCACGCGGTTGTCGATCAACACTGCGCCCAGGAACGCGGCTTCGGCTTCCACATTGGCCGGCAGGCTGCGGCCCTGCGGTCCGGCTGCGGCGTCCGTGGAATCATTGCGTATGAGGAGGTCCTGATCGTCCATCGGCGCTGAATGCGCAGGGACCGCGCCGCAGCGCAAGTGCCGGTTTGCATCGGTCGCTTGTGGATAGTGGGGATGAGTGCGCAAGCCGCTTGCCCCGCCTCGCGAAAATCTGCGAAAGCGCGGGGCAACGATGGCTCAGCACCGCATCTCCCATATCGAACTCGACGAGGACACGATCCTGTGGCGCAATGCCGATGTCGAGCAGGAGCGCCGGGTCGCGATCTACGATCTGATCGAGGAAAACGTGTTCAAGCCGGTACGGGCGGCCGACGCCGGGCACCACGGCCCCTACCGACTGAAGCTTTCGGTGCAGGACGGGCGGCTGGTGCTCGATATCCGCACCGACGGGGACGAACCGCTCGAAATGCTGGTCCTCGGCCTCGCCCGGTTCCGCCGCCCGATCCGCGAATACTTCGCTATCTGCGACAGTTATTACCAAGCCATCCGCAAGGCGACCCCGGCGGAGATCGAGACGATCGACATGGCCCGGCGCGGTGTCCACAACCACGCGGCGGAGCTGCTGATGGAGCGGCTGGACGGCAAGGTCGAAACCGATTTCCCGACCGCCCGGCGGCTGTTCACGCTGATCTGCGTGCTGCACATCAAGGGCTAACGGCATGGCGCGCAGGGGCAGGCAGAAGCCACGGTGGTTGTGGCGCGCTTCGGCTGCAGCGGTGCTGGTGGCACTGCTGTTGGCGGGCTGGGTATGGTGGAGCCTGCGGGACTGGCGCCCGGCGGAGGAGGCATTCCCCGACCAGGGTGTCGCCGTCTCGTCGCGGCACGGGGCGATCAACTTTCGCACTGTCGCCGCGATCGGCGGCAGCTTCGCCTATCTCGAGGCGAGCAGCGGCGAACGCGGCAAGGACGCGGCCTTCGTCCGTAATCTCGCCCGCGCGCGCGAGTCTGGGTTGCAGGTCGGGGCGGTCCACAAGTTCGATCCGTGCCAGAAGGCCGATGGACAGTCGGCCAATTTCGTCACCATGGTCCCGCGCAGCGCCGACATGCTGCCGCCCGCCATCGAGCTGGCCGAAGCGGCTGAGAATTGCCCGACGCCGGTCAGCGAAGCGGCAGTCGAAAGCGAGCTGATGACCTTCATCAACCAGGTCGAACGCCACAGCGGCGCCCCCGTGATCCTCAAGGTCTATCCGGAATTCGAGGCGGCCTACGGCGTCTCCGCCAAGCTCGAGCGGCAATTGTGGGTCGTGCGGACCCGCTTCGAGCCGGGCTACACCGTGCGCCCGTGGATGTTATGGAGCGCGAACGAGGGCCTTGTGACAGAGGCTGCAAGCGAACCGCTGGAATGGGTGGTAGTGAGACCGTGACCGATATTGACCTGATCACCGCCGCGCGGGAGGCTGCGCTCCAATCCTATTCCCCCTATTCCGACTACCCTGTCGGCGCAGCGCTGCGCTTTGCCGATGGCAGCTTGGTGACGGGGACCAATATCGAGAACGCCAGCTATGGCCTCGCGCTTTGCGCCGAGACGATCGCGGTGGCCAAGGCCATGGCCGACGGCGTGCGCGGCGGGCTGGTGGCGGTCGCGGTGGTCGGGCCGCAGGACAAGGGCGGCGGCGCGCCGATCACTCCATGCGGGCGCTGCCGGCAGGTGCTCAACGAACTGGCGCAATTGGGCGGGACCGATCCCGAGGTGCTGTGCGTGGGCGAGGACGAGGTGCGGCGGGTGAAGCTGAGCGAACTGCTGCCGCATGCCTTTGGGCCGGCGGCGCTGGGGTGAGGGCTATTCCGGAATCATCCAGGTGACCGGTTGGATGAAGGTACTTTCGACCGCCTGAAAGGCAGAGTCGCGTGCAGGTGAAAACTGTGCCCTGAGCATCATGTGCTTGCAGGTCGCTTCGTCCAACAGGGTCGAACCGGATGGACCGACCACCTCGCAACCTGTCGGAAAACCGTATCGGCTGACCGTCAGCCTTACCGTTACTTTTCCCTGTTCCTCATTCCGCAGCGCGCGCGACGGATAGTCTGCCATCGTGATCCACCGTCCAGGATTTCCCTTTGGAAAGGGCGCTGTCGGTCCAGTCTGCGGCATTGTGCCGGCAGCACGATCGTCAGCCGTCAACTTGGCCCCAACGCGTTCGAAGCAGGTATCGAAAGTAACCTGGTCGGTCGGAGGCAAGGTAGTTTTGTAGGCATCAAGTTCGAACTCGGCTGACATCACCACCAGAGTAAGCGGTGTCAGGCTGCCAGCTCCCAACATCGCAATGCCATCGGCATTCAGGGTAAAGCTGCCGACCGATCCGGCCAAGGAGGCATTGTTGGTCACGAAGCCGCTGCCCAGAACCGTATCCGTGCCTTCGAGATGGATCGTGGCGCCGATTACACCGCCGGGACCGACGTCATAGTCGAGAGGCAGGCGAAGCCGAACCGGACGCTCGGCTTCCCTGCGGTAAGAACGATTGATTTCCACCGAGGCGGAGCGCCCGTCGCGTTCGGCGCGGGTCAACTCGTAGGAAGCGGTGCAGCTCGACGAGCCCTCGCTTACGATCCAGCCGGGCGGCACATCGGCTTCATTGGCAGCCCGCACCGGTGTCGAAATCGGCAGGCTCAGGGAAATTCCGGCGAAGACCAGATGAAGCACGCGACCCGTCACCCCTAGCCCTCCAGCCACTCCAGAAGCGCGGCCATGCAGTCCTTGCCCAGCTGCTTGCAGCGTTCGGGCGACCATTCCTGTTCGGGCTCGGCAGCGGCCTTGTGGTCCTTGTAGGGCATCTCCAGCGTCATCGCGACCGCGCCGTAGCGGTGCGCCAATTGCGTGGTGCACATGGTGAGGTTGGCCTTGCCGGGCGCGGATTTCTGATAACCTAGTTCCGTCTGGAAATCGGGCGTGCGGCGGTCGAGGATCGCCTCGTAGCGGTTGAAGCCGCCGATGTGTTCGGGCTTCAGGTCGGGGATGCCTTCGTATCCGGCGAGGAATACCGCCGGGATGGCCTCGTCGCCGTGGACGTCCATCGCGAAATCGACACCGGTGTTGTCCATCTTGTCGCGGATGCACAGCACTTCGGGCGATTGTTCGGCGCTGGGCGTTTCCCACTCGCGGTTGAGGTTCACGCCCACGGCGTTGGTGCGCAAATGCCCGCGGCGAGAGCCGTCGGGGTTGCAATTGGGCACGACATGGAAGGTGCAGCGTTCACGCAGGCGCCGGGCGACCGAGTCCGACAGGTCGGTCATCAGTTCCAGCATGCCTTCCATCCACCATTCGGCCTGGGTCTCGCCCGGATGCTGGCGCGCGGTCAGCCAGACAACGGTCTCGCCTTCGCCGAAGGTCAGGTAGTCGATCGGCTGCCCGTCGAGAGAGTGGCCAAGCCGCTGGTAGCTGACGCCCTCGCTGGCGGCCGCCTCGGCGATGAGGTCGTGGTGGCGTTCCATCGAATAGGGCGCGAAATAGGCGAACCAGGCGATGTCGCTGGCCGGCGAGTAGCGGATCGTCAGCGTGCCGTTGTCGGCGATCTGGTCGAATTCGCTCGCCGCCCGGACCCAGTGTTCGCGGTCTTCCGAAACGCAGGCGTTATAGCCCGGCCAGCCGGCGGGATAGGCGCTCATGTTGAGGCCGGTGAGCTTCAGCACCAGCTCGCGCCCGGCCGCGCCGGTGACGCGGAAATGGAACCACTGGGCGAATTCGCTCATGTGATCCTTGTTGATCGCCAGCGTCGTCGTCGCGCCGTCGATGGCGAGGACCTGGATATTGCCGCTGTCGAAACTGGTATCGATCGTGATGTCGGTCATTCACTCGTCTCTTGAGGTTGTGTCGTTACCGGCACTTCGACGGTCTGTCCGTCGTTGCCGGGAAAATCCCTGAACAGGGCTTCTGCCGCGACGTTCGCGTTCTGGGCCCTATCGGCCAGCAGTGCCGAGCTGGCAACATCGAACAGCGCGCGTCCTTCCCACAGGCTTGTGCCTGTCAGAGCGTCGTCGATGCGCACTTCGAGCCGGGTCGAAACGATCTCCCGCTGTCCGCCGCCGAGATTGATGCCGATGCCTACACCCGCCCCGCCGCCATAGCTGCCCGAACCACCGCCGACCCCGACGGTAACAGGGCCGCGCGCTGCGCCCGACGCAACGATACCGCGTTCGACCCTGACGCGGGCGATCTGTGCAGCATCGGCGCGCGCCGTTTCGCGATAGCCGAGTGCGACCAGCTCCCGCGCGACGGCCGCCTTGTATGGCAGGAGCTCGGCCGGATCGGCATTCTCGCCGGGCGCTGTTTCGATATGTATCGTGCCGCTGCCCAGGCGCGCGACGGTGGCTGCGGCGACGAAGCGGGTGACCTCGACCGGACCTGTCGGTGGAATGGTGCAGCCGGCCACCGCCAGGGAGGCGAGCAGGAGGAAGGCGTGCGGGCGCATGAAGATACTCCTATCAAGTGCCGGGACCGTAGCGCCGACGGCCGGAATCGGCCAGCGCCCATGCACCTGCCGGCGCGGCCCGTAAGATGGTGATAGCTGCCAATTCGTTAACCACTCTGACCGACCCTGCTGCTATGGCAGGCTCCATGACCAGTCCAGCAGACGTTCCCGTCCTCGTCACCGGCGGAGCCGGTTATATCGGCAGTCATGCGGTCCTCGCATTGCGGGATGCCGGGCGCCAAGTGGCGGTGATCGACAACCTCACCACCGGTTTCCGCTTCGCCGTTCCCGAAGGCGTGCCGCTGTACGAGGGCGATATTGAGGACCAGGCCTTGCTGGCGCGGATCTTTGCGGAACAGCGGATCGGCGCGGTAATGCATTTCGCCGGGTCGATCGTGGTGCCGGAATCGGTCGAGAAGCCGCTGGCCTATTATCACAACAACACGGTGAAGAGCCGCGCCCTGATCGAGGCTGCGGTGATCGCAGGGGTGAAGCATTTCATCTTCAGCTCGACTGCTGCGACATATGGCATCCCAGACGTCGCGGCTGTCACCGAGGACACGCCGAAGGCGCCGATCAATCCCTATGGCTGGTCGAAGCTGATGACCGAGCAGATGCTGGCCGATACCTCTGCCGTGCATCCGATCAACCACTGCGCGCTGCGTTATTTCAACGTTGCCGGTGCCGACCCGCAGGGCCGCACCGGCCAATCGACAGCGGGTGCGACGCATCTGATCAAGGTCGCGGTGGAGGCTGCGCTGGGCAAGCGCGACAGCGTCAGCGTGTTCGGGACCGATTTCGACACACCCGACGGCACCGGCGTGCGCGACTACATCCATGTCAGCGACCTTGCGGCGGCGCATGTGCTGGCGCTCGATGCGCTGATCGAGCAGCCCGGACGCTCGCTGACCATGAACTGCGGCTACGGTAGGGGCTTTTCGGTGCTGGAAGTGCTCGACGCGGTCGACCGGGTCACCAACCGCATCATCGAGCGGGTCAAGGCCCCGCGCCGTGCAGGCGATCCGGCCTCGCTGATCTCCGACCCATCGCGCATCCGAGCCACGCTGCCTTGGCAGCCGGAGCATGCCGATGTCGACACGATCATCGCCCACGCGCTGCAGTGGGAGCGCAAGCTGACCGAACTTCGCGCAGAGCCCGGTTCCGAAGGGTGACGCCAAGGTTGACTAGTGCCGATTCTGTCCGTAGGGGCCGCGCTTGAATTTCCGGCATCGGAGACCACCTCCGGTGCCTGTTTGTTTTCAGGACCAGACCCATGAAGATTCGCAACAGCCTCAAGTCGCTGAAGGACCGCCACCGGGATTGCCGCGTGATCCGTCGTCGCGGCCGCACCTATGTGATCAACAAGACCAACCGCCGGTTCAAGGCGCGTCAGGGCTAATTGATCGTTCGCACGGGATCGATGCAATCGATCCCGCCGCATCGTCTCGGCCCGTTCTCCTTCGCTGGAGGGCGGGCCGGAGCCGTTTCTGAAGGGGGCGAAAGGTGAGCGAGGTCGAGGCCGTGGTGTTCGATGTAGGGCGGGTTATCGCGCAGTGGGACTTGCGCCACCTGGTCGCCAAGCTCATCGCTGACCCGGCTGAGGCCGATTGGGTGGCGGCGCATGTCGTGACCGAGGCGTGGCATTTCCAGCACGACAGCGGGCGCCCGCTGGCCGAGATGATCCCGGAACGCAAGGCGCTCTTCCCGCGCTACGCCCACGTGATCGAGCATTATGCCGCCAGGTTCACCGATTCGATCCCCGGACGGGTCCCGGGCACGCATTTGCTGATCGAGCGACTGGCGGAGCGTGAGGTGCCGCTGTTCGCCATCACCAATTTCGGGGCGGAGTTCTGGGACCAGTATCTGCCGACCGAGCCTGTCCTGGCGCATATGCGCGATATCGTGGTTTCCGGACGCGAGCGGCTGACCAAGCCCGACCCGCAGATCTATCGGCTTGCCGCGCGTCGCTTCGGATTTGCACCGGAATCAATGCTGTTCGTCGACGACAATGCCGACAATATCGCCGGCGCGGCGTCGCTCGGCTGGCATGTCCACCATTTCACCCATGCCGATGCGCTCGAAGCCGACCTGCTCGGACGCGGCCTGATCTGATCCCACAAAAAGAGGCCCCCGGCGGGGGTGCCGGGAGCCTTTTCGAAGTTCCGTCCTGACGGAGTGATAGGACGGGGGAGTAACCGGTTGTCGGGCGATCAGATGCGGCCCTGGCACTTGGCCAGGTCTTCGGCCGGAAGCGCTTCGCCTTCGATCTTGAAGGAAACGATTTCGCCCTTCTTGCCGGCAAGGCGCTGGCATATGATGGCCGGCCGCGAGGTGCCCTTTGCTGCAACGCAGACGGTGCCCTTGCAAGACCAGGCGGTGCCGCGCACCACTTCCACGCCGGCTTCGACGGGCTGGGCCAGTTCGGCGCGGTAGTAGGCAGTGTTTCCGGCAGCTTCGGCCGGGGCGGGGGCGACGGCGACGCCGAAAGTCAGCGCGGTGTAGACGAGGGCGAGGGTG
This sequence comes from Parerythrobacter aurantius, assembly GCF_045291475.1. NCBI lineage: Bacteria > Pseudomonadati > Pseudomonadota > Alphaproteobacteria > Sphingomonadales > Erythrobacteraceae > Parerythrobacter > Parerythrobacter aurantius. The sequence continues at coordinate 727,934 of NZ_CP147985.1, read as the reverse complement.
CCGACGGCGGCATTGCGAGCGGTGTGTGCAAAAGAAGACATGGAGAGGGTCCTTCTTCGGGGGTTTGCGTGTATGGGCCAACCGACCGCGATTCGATCGGTTGCGAATCACTACCTAATGGATTAGGTTTTAGGTTGCAACCGAAAACTTAGTTTCGGTTTTGCGACCTGCGCAATCCGCGTTAGATAGGTTGCAAGGAGAGGATCGATCATGGGTCAAGTGCGCGAACCGTTGAGTGAACTGCAGGAATGCGGCCTGCCGGAAGCGCTGGAAGTGATGGGCGAACGCTGGAGCTTCATGATCCTGCGCGCCAGCTTCAACGGCCTGCACCATTTCGAGGAATTCCTTACGGAACTGGGCATTGCGCGCAACATCCTGTCCAACCGGCTGAGCCGCTTGGTCGAACACGGCATCCTCGACCGCGAGCCGCATGCCGAAGATCGCCGCCGGATCGAATACCGGCTGACGGCAAAGGGGTTCGATCTCCTGCCTGCCATGCTCGCCCTGCGCCAGTGGGGGCAGAAATACGGTGAGGATTTCGTCACGACCGATCCCGTGCTGGTCGATGAACGCGACCGGCTGCCGATCGGCCCGGTTGCCATCCTCAGCCACGACGGCCGCGTGCTGGGCCCCAAGGATCTCAACCTGATCGCCCGCAAGGACCTGCCTGCCGAAAAGCGCGACTGGCAGGAAGGGCTGCTGCGCAGCAACGGCGAAGCCTGGATCGACGGCCACGGCGGCAGCGCGGTCGCAGCCGAGTAGCGCTGGTTTCGCGCTCGTCGGTGGAGCAAACTCCGGACGGTCGCTATACCATCGTCGACGGGCGCCTGTGGCGTGCCTCCAATCCCTCCCTGACCGAACAGGAACGCCAATCGCTGGTGCAGAGGCTGATGGATGCGCGGCGCGCTGTCGGTACCGCCCGGCGCGCGCAGGATAGCGTCGCCGAGAAGGCCGCCCGGGCACGGGTTCACGCGGCGAAAGTGGCGCTGGGCGAACGCGGCCCGGTGTGGTGGGATGACGGGGCGCCCGACTACAATCGCAGGCTCGTGGTCAACACCCCTTATGCCGAGAGCAAGCGCTAGCGTTCCGGGCAAACACGAAAAAGGGGCCGGATGCGCTGTGCATCCGGCCCCTGCATTCGTTGGCGCAACTACATCTTGTAGCTGAGGCGGACGTAGCCGTAGCGACCCGGGATGTCGTAGGTCGTCGGATCGTAGTTCGGCCCCGTGCACGAGAAGCACGGCGGCGGATCCTGGTCGAACACGTTGACCACCCCGAGCGTCAGGCGGAACGCCTCGTCGAGGAAGGCGGGGCGGAAGCCTAGCTGCACATCGGTGTAAAACCGCGAGGCAAGCTCGTTGCCGTCGCCCTCGACTACGCTGTCGATGTAGCGGCCGGTAAGCGTCGCGTCGAACGCCCCGATCGCCCAGCTCAGCACACCCGTACCCTTGAACTTGGGGTAGGACTGGTCGGGGAACCCCCTGGTAGTGCCGCGATAGTCGATCGTGGCAACCCCGGCGGCGGTGGGGAACGTCTCTTCGTAGGTGTCGAGCAGGTTCGCATTGAGCGACAGGCCGAAAGTGCCTGCCGACGTCTCCTGCGTGCGCAGGTTGAACGTGGCATCGAACCCGGTGGTCCGGATTTCGCCGATGTTCTGCAGCAGGCCCTGGATGCTGGAGATGATCCCGCTCGATGTGCGCGTCACATTGCTGCAGGCCAGCGGATCGCCGAGGAAGGCGCAGCGGGTCAGCGTAACCTGCGGGTTGATGGCGGCGATGGCCCCGTCGACCGTGATGTCGTAGTAGTTCACTTCCAGCGACAGGTCGGCAAGGGCGCCGTCACGGGCCCAGTCGGGGCTGTAGACGGCACCGAACAGCCAGGTCTTGGACGTTTCCGGCGCCAGCGCCGAATTGCCGCCGGTCAGCGTCGGCAACTGCCCGCCGTTCGGTTCCTGGTAGCTGCCGCTCGCCGGCACGCCGTTGGCGGTGCAATTCGCGCGCACCGTGGCATTGGTCTGGTAAGGCGAGCCGGCGACGTTTGTGCAGGGATCGTCGATAGGGGCGTCGGCCCGCGACTGTGCGCCGAACAGCTCGCCCAGCGCCGGGGCGCGGAAGCCTTCGGCGTAGGAAGCCCGCAGCAGCAGGTCGCTGACCGGCTTCCAGAGGGCCGTGCCGGTCAGGCTCGTGTTGCTGAAGCCGGTCGAGTAGTTGGCATAGCGGATCGCCCCGTCCAGCTCGAGCAGCTGGAAGAACGGCGTGTCGTCCAGCAGCGGCAGGCGGATTTCGCCATAGACTTCGTCCGTGTTGTACGAACCCGCGGCGGCCTGGGCCGGGATATCCGCGCCGAGACCGGCTTGGATGATCGGATCCGGCGTGAACGAACCCGACTGGTAGCGGTGCTCGTACCCGACGGCAAAGCCGACCGGCCCGCCGGGCAGGTCGAACAGGTCGCCGGTAAGGTTGACCGTGTAGTCCTGCAGTTTCTGGTCGCTGCGCGACTTCTCGTCGAACGAGATGAAGTCGAGCATCTCCTGAGTGATCGATCCGACCCCGCCGAAGATGTTGAGCGGTACGCAGGAACCGGTGCATTGCGAGACCGGACCCAGGGCCTGCGCGACCCGCGCCGCATTGACGTTGCCGGTAAACAGCTGGTGCGCATCGTTCCAGCCGAACACCGCGTTGGCATCCCAGTAGAACGTGCGGCTGCCGACCCCGAACTGGCCGTCGAGCGTGGCCGCCGCGGTCCAGGTATCGACCGTCTGGTCATAGGTGCGCTGGCCGTTCTCGACGAGGCGACGGGCGATGAAGCTGTATGTCGCCGGCTGGCCGTTGGTACCCGAATTCAGCGTGATGCCGAAAGGATTGAACGGGTTGGTCACGTCGATCGAGACCGTATCGAGCAAATTGCCATTGCCCGCATCGGGCCCGATGAAGAGCGGCAGGAAGGCGGCCTGGTTGCGCGAATTGCGGCGGTTGTAGACCATCCGCGTACGCAGGTTGACCGCGTCGCTGAGCTCGAACTTGGCGCTCAGCCAGCCGCCGTAACGTTCCGACGGGGTCAGCAGCAGGTTGAACGGCGCGAAGTTGAATCGGTCGGCGCTGGTGAAACGCTTGAAGTCCCCGCCGACCAGCGTCGGATCATAGACGCCGCGTCCGTTGAGCGGGAAATTGCGCACGGTAACGCTGCCGCCTGCCGGAAGTGACGGGTTGCCGGGGTTGAACACGATGCGTCCGCCGAGCGTGGCCGAAGAACAGCCGCCGATTGGATCGGTGCAGCTGGTCTGCCCGGGGTTGGGGAACTGGGTCAGTTCCCGGTCGCGGGTGAAAACCGGGTTCTGGTCGACGTAATCGACCCCGAAGGCGAGCTTCACGCGTTCCGCGTTGATGCCGTAGCTGAGGCTGAGGTCGAGCGTCTCGCCGTCGCCTTCGGACAGGTACTGCCCGTATTGCGCGGATGCCTGGAGCCCGTCCTGCTGGGTCTTGGTGATGACGTTGACGACGCCGGCGATGGCATCCGAGCCATACAGTGGCGACTGGCCCGACTGCAGCACTTCGATCCGCTGGATCATGCCCTGCGGGATCGAATTGAGGTCGATGGTCGACGGGATGCCGCTCGCCGCCGTGGCCGGCACGTAGCGCAGGCCATCGACGAGGACGAGCGTGCGCTTGGCAAGCAGGTAGCGCAGGTCGATTTCCGCGGTCCCGGCACCGACGCCGCCGCCATCCTGCGGGTTGCCGATATTGCCGGAATTGTTGACCTTGGTGTTGAGGCCGCCCGCGGCGCTAGGCAAGCGCTGGAGGATGTCCGCCACCGACGACAGGCCGGTCTGGTCGAGTGCGCTTTCGTCGAGGCTGATAACCGGAGACGGGTTGTCAAGCGGATCGCGGCGGATGCGCGAGCCGGTGACGATGATCACCTCGGAGCTTTCTTCGGCGGTCGCCGCGTCGGCATCCTGTGCATGTGCTGTAGCGGGCAGGCAGAAGGCCAAGGCCGAACAGCCGGTGGCAATTGCTAGGGGTAAGCGCATCGGGGGTTCCCTCCATCCAGTGAGGAGGAGAGAATCGCTCACAAAAGCCAATTCAAACAGCGGGAAATCCGTCCCGATACCTCTTTTGGTCCATTTGTAACAAAATAGTCACAGCCGACTTTGTGCCGCAGGCGAGTGGTTGGCGGCTCAGGCTCGGGGAGGCTGGCGGCGGTAGCTGAGCGCTTCGGCGACATGGATCCGCCCGATCTGGTCCACCCCGGCAAGGTCGGCGATCGTGCGGGCGACGCGCAGCATGCGAGTGTAGGCACGTGCGCTCAGCCGCATGGCTTCGGCAGCCTGCATCAGCAGCTTGCGGCCCGCTTCGTCCGGGGTCGCGAAACGTTCCAGCGGCTCGCCGTCGAGTTCGGCATTGGTCCGCGCGCGGGTCTCGCCGGAGCGCGCCGTCTGCCGGGCGCGTGCAGCGGCGACGCGCGCGGCGACTTCGGCCGAGCCTTCCGCCGGCGGGGGCAGGGCGAGGTCCATCGCGCTCACCGGATCGACATCGACATGCAGGTCGATCCGGTCGAGCATCGGCCCGCTGATCCGGGTCTGGTAGTCGATCGCGCATTTGGGCGCGCGGCTGCAAGCGAGGGCGGGATCGCCAAGATGCCCGCAGCGGCACGGGTTCATCGCCGCGACGAGCTGCACCCGTGCCGGGAAAGTGACATGGGCATTGGCGCGGGCGACGTCGACCGTGCCGGTCTCGAGCGGCTGGCGCAGGCTGTCGAGGACGGCACGCTGGAATTCGGGCAATTCGTCGAGGAACAGCACACCCAGATGCGCCAGGCTGACCTCGCCCGGTTTCACCTTCAGCCCGCCGCCGGTCAGCGCCGCCATGCTGGCCGAATGGTGCGGCGCGCGGAATGGGCGTTGGCGGCTAATCCGCCCGCCTTCGAGCAGGCCGGCAACCGATTGCACCATGCTCACCTCGAGCGCCTCCGGCATTATGTAGCAAACGCACCAACAGCTAGCTAGATGCCATCGCCTGTTATGCCTTATGTATCGGGGGCGATGACAGACTACATGGTAGAAGGGCTGGTCAAGAAACGCGCCGCGATTGCTGGCGAAATGAAGGCTACGCAGGACAAGCTATCGTCTCTGGCGAAAGACCTTGAGACACTGGACAACGCCTTGCGGGTTGTGGCGCCGGAACTGGACCTAGCGCCCATTGCTCCCAAGCTGGTGCGCCCGCCTAGCGACTGGTCACAGCGCGGCGAAATGTCGCGCCAGATATTGGCGGTCCTGCGCTTGAGCCAGAGGCCACTCACAAGTCGCGAGATCGCCTCACAGATGATCGTACACAAGGGATTGGCCTCAACGCCCAAGTTGCTCAACCTAATGACGCGAAGGGTAGCAGGGTGCCTTAGGGACAGGCGCGAGCAAGGGCTGGTGTCGAACCCCGAAATGCGAACGGGGCTGTATCTGGAATGGCAGATTGCCAAACGAAATTAATGCGCTTGCGTAAATTCTCGGGCCACTGTTACAGGGCGGGCAGCGTAATTCACGCTATCTGACTAGGGGGTCACATGAATAAGCAAGCATTGGCGGCTCTTGCCGCCGTAGCCGCATTCGCAACCAGCGGATGCGCGACGGTCCTTAATGGCACCAGCACCGATTACAGCACGGAATCGCGCCCTGAAGGGGCCGATGTTAAGTTCACCAATGGCGCTAGCTGCACCACTCCCTGCGAACTGGAGTTCAAGCGCAAGGACGATCTTCGCGCCGACATTACCAAGGAAGGCTTCAAGCCGACTTATGTGCTGATCCAGTCCAAGCTTGGCGGCTCGGCCTTCGGCAACATCCTCCTGGGCGGCGGCGTCGGCGCTATCGTTGACGGTAGCAACGGGGCGAGCAATCGCCTCTATCCGCGCCCGCTGATCGTGCAGCTTGCTCCGGTCGGTTCGGAAGGCGGTGCTGTCCTGCTCGATAAGGACGGGAATGTTGTCCAGACCGTCAAGGAACACAACGACAGTGTTCGCGCAGACGTTGCCAAGACCATCGGGCCACGCCTTGCCGGTCTTGAAGGCAACGATCCGCAATAACTACGGCATGGCCCGCTGCTTATCGGTGGCGGGCCAGTCTAGCTAAGCCACGACCATATCGCCCAGCCTGTGGTTAGGAGAGATAGGGCTAGGAGGGCGGCGAACTCTATGTGGGTGCGCATAACGCGTTCTAGGCGAGGTTTGCCTTCACCTGCTCTTTGAGCATCATCGTCATGAGTTGCTCCATGGGTTTCAGCGCTGCGATTTCGTCGCTGGTTTCTTTAACAACCTCGTCTGCATGGCGAAGCGCAGCGTAGTAGGGTGACCGGTCGGCGACAATCTGCGCAATTATCGAGTTTTTTGGAGGCAGAAGCTGGCCATGTTTGATGTTCAACACCATGTACGACGCCGCCCTAGACGTACGTCCATTACCATTCCGAAACGGGTGAATCCAGTTCAGCCGCCACATCACATACGATGATAGATGTATGAGGTTGGCGTCGTCCCACACCTTGTTCACGTACTCGCATAGCCCTGCCATATGCCCTTGAACTTCAACCCAGGGCGGCGGGACGTGTGGTGAGTTGGTGAGACGCACGGGCCCTTGGCGATATTCGCCTGGCTCGTCCAATAGCTTGTGCATCGCAACCGAATGCAGGCGTCGGATTACATCCTCGGTAAACAAAAAACGGGAGCCAGACTTGCAGGCTCCCGCTACGATGCTGTCAGTCAGTTCTTGAAGCCGAAATACGTTGACCTGCTTCTGGAACAGCCGCTCAAGATTATTCTGGGACATCCCAGAGATTAGTCAGCGTTATCCTCTTCTGACAACATAATTGTGCGCGTTGCGCGCATCGTTCCCACTGTAATCCGCTCGTCAGTCAGCTGCCCGTTGGCCGCAGCTAGTTCGATCCTGTACTCTTCGATCTCTTCCGCTGTCAGCTCCACAGACCTAGACTGCTCCAGCAGCTCCTCTAGTTCTTTGTCCATGTTGCTTCTCCGTTGCCCCTGTGTTCCGTGCGTCAGGGCACACCATCGACGCACCAACAGGATAATAGTTCCAGATTAACATTATCTGAATCATCATCGTTTGCGGTGCGTTTGCGACTGATTGTGTGGCGACCCATCGGCACGTATCATCGTATGTAGGAATTCTAGCGCGATAGCAATGCGCGAATTGTATCAGCGCTGCCAGTAGCCCGTCCAGCTACGGCTCTGGCGGCTAGCCATCGCACCAAACACCAGCTTCATGGCCTGCCCGCCGTTATCGACACGGCGGTTATCTTCGCGCCATGCGGCTTCACCAGCGTAGGCATAGAGGTACGGACCAGCGATATGGTGGTGCGTTCCTGTTTCCATCCGGCGAAGGCGCGAGAAATAGCTTTCAGCCTGATTGGTGCATACGCCCTTGTCCATGAACTGGACGCTGTGATTGACGCGGTGCGTTTCCCAGCCAGCGTGGAGAGCATCCCAGCCCGTGCCTTCATCGGCATGGATGGTGGCGAGGGTGCCAACGTGGTCACGAACGAACGGGACTGCATCGCCCTCATTACGGACAACGAAAGGAAGGGTCCGGCCCTTGCGCTCGCGCATCACGACAACGCACTGGCGCTTGCCGCTGGTGTTGGCCTTTAAGCGGCGATCCTTGCGATCCTCTTTCCGGTTTTCCGGCTTCACGTAGCCGCCGAAATAGCCGCCATCGATTTCGACAACGCCGTTAAGCTGGGCCTCGGCAAACTCACGCTGCATCGCTTCGCGCAGCTTGTGAAACAGCACAAACGCGGTCTTGTATTGCACGTCCAGATCGCGCGATGCCTGGAGGGCGGAAATGCCCTTCGCACCGTTCACGAAAATGACGATTGCGGCCAGAAGGTCGGTGAACGACAGCTTGCGCGAGGCAAAGATCGTGCCGCTGGTGACGCTGAACTGGTGGTGACAGGCAACGCACTTGAATTTGCGGCGGGTAGCAATGTGATAGGCCTCTGTGCAGCCGCAACGCGGGCAAACAGGCTCGCCATCGGTTTCCGGCCACCGCATATCGCAGAACACGCCGTAAGCCGCATCCTCGCCCATGCGAAATACCTTCGCCAGCGAGAGGGTCCGAGCCTTTGCAGAGAGGAGGAAGTGTTGTGCCATGTCATCGTTTCCAGTGCTTATGCATCTTAAATAGTGACACAAGGCACTGTTGTCAACGATAAACGTATCGCGTATGGTGACATTCGACACCACAGGAGCGATATATGCCCGTCAAGGAAAAGGAATGGGAGGACCGCGTTAAGGGCCTCCTGAAAGCCGAGCTAAAGCGGCGAAATGTCACTTATGCCGAGCTGGTAGGAAAGCTGGCCGACGTAGGGGTTATGGACTCTGAGCCGAATATCAGGAACAAGATCAGCCGGGGTAAATTTACAGCGGTGTTCTTCCTGCAATGCCTGAAAGCAATTGGAGCGGACGTGTTGCGACTGGATTGATCGTCGCAATACTTATCTTGCTCGCCTTAGCTGTAGGCTACAGCAAGGAAGACGAGCAAGATTCCTACCGCCGCGATGCAGCTACCGCCAATGAAGGCCACACCATCGAGCAGTTCGGAACTCCGCGAGCTGGGGTTCCAGCAATTGCGGAAGCCTTTGTAAGCAACCCAGAGCCCAAGGACGGCGATGAGCGCGAAAAGCGGGACCTGGCCGCGCAGGAGGGCATGGCGGTCTGGGCCTACTGGATGGCTGTCTTTGCGGGCCTCACGACCATCATCACCTTGGGGGGAACCTTGCTCATTTGGCGGCAAGTTGTCCTGACCACGGAAGCCGTGAAAGACACTGGCAACGCCACAAAAGCTATGGTTCGACAAAACGAGTTGACCGAGGCCGCACAGCGGCCATGGGTCACTGTTGAAGTTCGCCCAAAGAGGCTCGGAATAAACGGTGGCATCTTTGCCTTCGAAGCAGAGGCGCGCTTCGCCAATCTCGGGGCTTCTGCCGCGATCAATGCGAATACCGCTGTTTGCTATCACTTCCTGAAAGGGAACTATCCATCCGAATACAAGGCCATTCTGGATAAGATGAGGGATGATCTGAGAGTGCCCAGTTCCGCACACATTGTTCCTAATGAGGTTATTCCAAGGCTGATAAACGTGTTGGAAGATGTGTCTGAAATGTATTTTGTGGAAGACGAAGGAAAGAAGACCTTTTTCCTTCTGATAGTCGCCACGGCCCAATATCGTTCCACCCTGCGGCCAAACGAATGGCTTGAATCGAGCAGAGCCTATCTCTTGAACTGGCGAGACAAAAAGGGCTTTGTGCACTCGCTCATAAAGGACACGTCTATCCTTCTCGACGAGGGTCGCCTTTCTATGGAAATTCTGCCAGGCGAGATTGTAACCTAAAGTCCCACAAACGATGACAGCCGCCACCAGCAAGGCGGATAACCGCCTACGCATTGGTGCGTTTGCTACATAATGCCGAGCGCCTCGGTCGGCGAGAGCGGCGGCAGGATGCCGGGCAGGCACGACGCCAGCAGCGACTTGCCCGCGCCCGGCGGCCCGTTCATCAGCAGGTTGTGCCCGCCCGCCGCCGCGATCTCCAGCGCGCGCTTGGCGGTTTCCTGGCCCTTGACCTGTTTCAGGTCAGGACCGTGATCGGGCTCCTCCACCTCGCCAGGTTGCGGCGCGGGAAGCTGGCTGGTGCCTTTCAGATGGTTGAGCAGGGCGATGAGGTTGGGTGCGGCTACCACCGGTACATCGCTCGCCCATTTGGCCTCGCTGCCTTGCGCGGCGGGGCAGATGAGGCCGCATTCCTGTTCGCTCGCATGGAGCGCGGCAAGCAGGACGCCGGGGCTTGGCACCACGCGGCCATCCAGAGCCAGTTCGCCGACTGCAATGAAGTCGGAGAGTTGCTCCGCATCGGTCACGCCCATCGCCCCCAGCAGCGCCAAAGCGACCGGCAGGTCGTAGTGGCTGCCTTCCTTGGGCAGATCGGCGGGCGACAGATTAATCGTGATCCGCTTGGGCGGCAGCGCGAGGCCCATCGAACTGAGCGAAGCACGGACACGTTCCTTGCTTTCGCCCACGGCCTTGTCGGCAAGGCCGACGATATTGAAGTTCGGCAGGCCGGGCGCGAGTGAGCATTGCACTTCGACAGCGCGCGCTTCGAGACCCAGATATGCCACGGTGCGGACCAGAGCGACCACGCAATTCCCCCATCATGCGTGTCCTCTTAGCGCCATGTGGCCGCGATCGTGCGGAAAGTCGATGCCCCAAACATCGGTAACCCGGTAGAAACCTTCTCCCTTGCCGATTGCGTAAGCGCGCGGGGAGCAGAACGCCCGGGATGCGCGCATTCCTCGCCTTGCTGGCCGTTCTGTCGATATGGCCCGCCGCTCCGTCGGCGGCGCAGCAGTATGTCGTCACCCTCACCATCAGCGAGCAATGGGTCGAGGAAGCCCCCGAAAGCGCGGACCGCACGATCGCCTTTCGCCGGGCCCGGACCCCCACGTCCATCGCCGCCTATGGGCCGTTCCGCGTTCTCGACGAGAAGCGGGCAGTCCTCGTCGGGATTACGGGTCCGGCAACACCAGACCAGTTCCGCGCCATGCTGCGCGACTATCCGGCGCTGGCGCGATTGGAATTCCTTGAATGCCCCGGCACCGACGACGATCGCGCCAATCTGGAAACCGGTCGCCTGATTCGCGCGGCAGGCCTCGAAACCCATGTCCCGGCAGACGGCTCGGTCCGGTCCGGCGCGGTCGAGCTGTTTCTCGCCGGACAGACGCGCAGCATCGAGGACGGGGCCGAGTTCGCGGTGCACAGCTGGCTCGACGAAAGCGGACACGAGGCCGACGATTATGCCGCCGATTCGCCCGAACACGCCGCCTACCTGCGCTACTACCGCGATATGGGAATGGATCCGGCGCAGGCCCGTGCCTTCTACGAGATGACCAATTCCGTCCCGCACGAGACTGCACTATGGCTGACGGCGCAGGACATGCGACGGTGGCTGGCCGGCACCGCCGGAGGTGTCGCCCCTGCCGCACCCGCACCTGCCGATCCGCGCATCAGCTATCTTGACTTGGGCGCGGCAAGCTTCTAACCGCGCGCTTCTGTACAGGGTCGCCATGATCTGGCGGCCGTTTTTATTGGTGCCAAGGCACCTCCATTTTGCAAGGACGATCCGATGAAGCGGACATTCCAGCCCAGCAATCTCGTGCGCGCCCGCCGCCACGGATTCTTCGCTCGCAAGGCCACCGTCGGCGGCCGCAAGGTCTTGCGCGCTCGCCGCGCTCGCGGCCGCAAGAAGCTTTCTGCCTGAGCGTAACGCTCGGCATTTTTCCGAGGTTGGCCCGATTCGGGCGAGCCTCACCGGAACGAGACGGGCTGCGTTTGCGGCCCGTTTTTCGTATGTGTGGATTATGAAGCCCCAAGTCATCCGCAAGCGTGCCGATTTCCTCTCCGCAAATCGCGGCCTGCGAATCGCGCGGCCGGGCTTCGTTCTGTTGGCGCGCCCCAATGGCGGGCTGGGCAAGCGTTACGGCATCACCGTGACCAAGAAGGTCGGCAATGCCGTGGTCCGCAACCGGATGAAGCGGCGTTTTCGCGAACTGCTGTGGGATGCGCTGCCAGGTGAAGGCCTGCCCGACCACGACCACATCCTGATCGGCCGCGATGGCGGGATCGAACGCGATTTCGCCACCTTGCGCGCCGAACTCTCGGCGGCGCTGGCGCGTGCGGGCGAGGGCAAGGGCGACAAGCCGTTTCGACCGCGGAGGCCGCGCAAGTGAAGACGGTATTGATCTGGATTGCCCGGGCCTGGCAGATCGGCCCGTCGCGCATGCTGCCGCCGACCTGCCGCTATCAACCTTCGTGCTCCCAATACGCCATCGAGGCCCTGCAGAAACACGGGGCAATCAAGGGTGGATGGATGGCGCTGAAACGTATAGGGCGCTGCCACCCTTGGGGCGGGCACGGCTTTGATCCCGTGCCGTAGTACCTATCTAATACACCTGACTGAGACTGACGGGATTCTCTCACCTTGGAAAACCAGCGCAATCTGATCCTTGCCGTCGTGCTGTGCGGCCTGCTGATCATCGGCTACGACGCGGCGATGAACTACTGGTACCCGCAGCCGGACAAGACGGTCGCGGCGGCCAGCGGTCCGGCGGCCGAACAGCCGGTCGGCAATGGCGAGCGCGCCCCGGCGCAGCATTCGCGCACCGGCGGGCTGGTCGATCCGGCCGAACAGGCGCAGGAACGGACCGATCTGAAGACCGCGCTGGCTTCGGGCAACCGCGTGCGCATCGACACGCCGAAGGTTTCCGGTTCCATCAACCTCGTCGGGGCGAAGATCGACGATCTCGTGCTCGAGGATTACCGTGAGACGGTGGAGAAGGATTCAGGGCCCGTCCGCCTGTTCTCGCCGGCCGGCACCCCGGCGCAGCATTTTGCCGAGTTCGGCTTCATCGCCAATGGGGCGCGCCTGCCCGAAGTGACCTGGCAGGCCGATGGCGCGGTGCTGGGCACCGGCACGCCGGTGACGCTGAGCCATACCGATGCGGCCGGCGTGACCTATCGCATCAAGCTTTCGATCGACGACAGCTACATGATCACCGCCCAGCAGACCGCCAGCAACGCCACGGCCGGTGCGGCGGTGGTGCAGCCCTTCGCGCTGGTCAATCGCACCAGCCGGACGGCCAGCATCGACCAGTGGATCGCGCATTCGGGCCCGATGGGCGTGTTCGGCGATGCCGCCAATTACGATGTCGATTACGATGACCTGGCGGAAACCGGCCGGGTTTCGCCCGAAGGCAAGGTTGCCTGGACAGGCTTTACCGATATTTACTGGCTTAGCGCGCTGGTTCCCGAAAGCGGCCGTGCGGTCGCTGCCGATTACAGATCGCTGGGTTCGGAATTGTTCCGGGCCGACCTGATCTACGATCCCGTTACCGTTCCGGCCGGCAAGGCGGTGACGCTCTCCACCCGGCTCTATGCCGGGGCCAAGGAAAGCGTGATCCTCGACAGGTACGAGGCGGCAGGGATCGGGAAATTCGGCCTCGCCATCGACTGGGGCTGGTTCCGCTGGTTCGAAAAGCCGATGCTGTGGCTGCTGCGCGAACTGTTCCAGCTGGTCGGCAATTTCGGCTTGGCGATCATGTGCCTCACCGTCATCATCCGCGGGGTGATGTTCCCGATCGCGCAGAAGCAGTTCGCCAGCATGGCGGCGATGAAGGCGGTCCAGCCCAAGATGAAGGCGATCCAGGAACGCTTCAAGGACGACAAGCAGCGCCAGCAGCAGGAGATCATGAAGCTGTACAAGGACGAGAAGGTCAATCCACTCGCCGGGTGCCTGCCGCTGCTGATTCAGATCCCTATCTTCTATGCACTCTACAAGGTCCTCGTCCTGGCGATCGAGATGCGGCACCAGCCGTTCGTGCTGTGGATCCGCGACCTGTCCGCACCCGATCCGGCCCATGTGCTGAACCTGTTCGGCCTGCTGCCGTTCGAGGTTCCGGCGCTGATTGCCATCGGCCCGCTCGCGATCCTGCTCGGCATCACCATGTGGCTGACCTTCAAGTTAAACCCGAGCGCGATGGATCCGGTCCAGCAGCAGATTTTCAACATCATGCCGTGGATCCTGATGTTCGTGATGGCGCCCTTCGCGGCCGGCCTGCTGCTGTACTGGAATACGTCGAACGTGCTGACGCTGGCACAGCAGAAATATCTCTACTCCAAGCATCCGCAGCTGCGGGCGCAGGCGGAAGCGGAGAAGGCGGCAAAGGCGTAGCGCGGCGATGATCGGGACGCCCGAAACGCCCGACGAACTGGATGCGGCGCGGCTCTTCTCGGGCCGCGTCGATTTCCTGCTGTCGGCGCCGCAACTGAAGTTCCTGCCCGAACCGACCGTGCCGGAGATCGCCTTTTGCGGGCGAAGCAATGTGGGCAAGAGCTCGCTGCTCAATGCTCTGACCGGCCGCAAGGCGATCGCCCGTGCCTCGGTCACGCCGGGACGGACGCAGGAATTGAACTTCTTCGAAGTGGGCGAGCCGACACAGTTCCGGCTGGTCGACATGCCGGGTTACGGCTTTGCCAAGGCCCCGGTGAAGGTGGTCGAGAAATGGAAGGCGCTGGTCCGCACCTACCTGCGCGGCCGCCCGTCGCTGGCCCGCACGCTGGTGCTGGTCGACAGCCGCCACGGCCTCAAGGACGTCGACCGCGAGATGATGACCATGCTCGACGAGACGGCGGTCAGCTATCGGATCGTCCTGACCAAGGCCGACAAGGTCAAGGCGAGCGAGCTCGAAGCGACCGTCGCCAAGGTGGCCGAGGAAGCGCGCAAGCACGTGGCCGCTTTTCCCGAGCTGCATGTAACCAGTGCGGAAAAGGGCATGGGCATCGCGGCGCTAAGGGCTGCTGTGGTCGCCGACGCGTCGGCCTGACGACTACTGCGGCACTTCAGTGAGTCGCGCGCTTTCGATGTACCACCGTGACGGGTCCCCGTTGGCGCCGGGCGCGTCTTTCGTGTGGCGCAGGATCACATCGCCCAGCAGCACCCTCTGCCGGCCGTCGTCGCCGCGGATCGCCACCCGCGCCGGGGCGGTATAGTATAGCGAGCCTGTCGCACTCTCCATCTTCCCGGTCGGCACCGCGACGGTAATATCCCGGCGGGCTGCCCAGTCGCGTTCGAATTCGCGGAAGATCTGCCCGCTGGCACCTCCCTTGTCGCCGAACTGGCACCAGGCGCGGGCCCACTGCCGGTCTTCGAGCGCCCGCGCCCATTCGAGCAGGACCGTACGCGCGCCTGTCTCGCTGCGTGCAGCGTCGGCGGTAAGGGCAGGGGCCTGCACACCCTCGCAATCGGGCCGGTCGAGCGGGGATACGCCTGTCGCGGGCGGCACTTTTTCCGACGCAGGAGCGACCTTCACGATCGGCTCGTCGGGATCGGGCAGCTTCGTTTCACCCACGGGATCGTCGCTGCAGGCAGCGAGGGCCGGGCAGGCGAAAAGCATCAGTAGGGTGTGGTGCAGGCGGGTTCTTGGGCGAAGCATAGAGGTGACAACGGTTCGAAGGCGCGCGGTTTCCGCGCAAGTGCCAACCTCTGGATTTACGGTAGAATAGGGGGCTGTTGCTGGGCCGAAGAAGCTTCCTATCTCTGGAGCCCGAACCCCCGCAGCTCTTGCCCGCAGGATTACCAATGGCCCTGAAAGTCGATCACGTCACCGTCCTGTTTTCCTCGATGGAGGAAAGCATGCCCTATTACCGTACCCTACTGGGCGCGATCGGCTTCACCGCCGTCAAGCCGCATATCTGGACCGATGGCGAAGGCTTCTTCTTCCAGTTTGCCCAAGCGAAGCCTGAGACCCGCCCCTACGAGCGGTATGGCGCAGGCATGAACCACATCGGCTTCGGCGCGCCCGATGCGGAAACGGTCCAACGCGTCCGCGACACCATGGCGGCAGCCGGCTTCGAGGTCCCCGAGCTCCAGCATTTCGACGGTGCGACCGCGCTTTTCATGAAGGACAGGGACGGCATCCGGTTCGAGATCACGCACTATCCGCCGGGCAAGGCCGTGGTCGAGTGATCGCGCCGCTCGCGGCGTCCCGTTCAGCCTCGACAGCGCAATGATGAACGCCTAGGGCGCATCCCACGGCAAGGTGGAGCCCGGGAATGAAACTGATCATCGGCAACAAGAACTATTCCAGCTGGTCCCTGCGCGGCTGGCTGGCGGTCAAGCAATCGGGCCTGCCGTTCGAAGAGATCATGGTGCCGATGTTCGGTGAGGAATGGCAGCAGGCCATGCTGCAGGAAGAGGGCGGGATGATGCCCTCCAGCGGCAAGGTGCCGATCCTGTGGGACGGCGACACCGTGGTGTGGGACAGCCTCGCGATCATGGAATATCTCGCCGACAAGGTCGGGCGCGAGCGCTACTGGCCCAAGGACGAGACCGCGCGCGGCATGGCTCGCAGCATGGTGGCGGAGATGCACAGCTCCTACCAGTCGCTGCGCCGCGAATGCCCGATGAACGTGCGCAGCCGCTTCGAAGGCGCCAAGATCAGCGAGGAAACGCGGCAGGACACGGTCCGCATCCTCGGCCTCTGGGCGGAAGCACGCGCCCGGTTCGGCAGTGGCGGGCCGTTTCTGTTCGGCACCTTCGGCGCGGCCGACATCTACTATGCTCCCGTCGTCACGCGCTTCCTCACCTACGGGTTCGGCCTGCCAGGCTTTGCCGAGGCCTATATGGAGGCGATGTGGCAACACGAATGGCTGCAGGCATGGGTCGCCGCGGCAGAGGAAGAAGAATGGGTCATCGAACAATACGAAAGCGCGCCGGCCAGGGCATGAGGCACGGGTTCGCTGCGGCGCTCGCACTGGTCGCTCTGCTGGCGCCGGCCGCCGCGCAGGCGTGGGGGTTTTATGCCCACCGCGTGACGGGCGAGATCGCGCTGGCTAACATCCGTCCGGAAACGCGCGCCGCAATGGAGCGGCTGTTCCGCTCGGAACAGCTGATCGGCACACCGGACTGCACCTTGTCCGACCTGCTCGATGCGACCGTGTGGCCCGATTGCGTCCGCCGCGACCAGGACCGCTGGGGGCACACGGCCGCCTGGCACTATCGTACCGCGCCGATCGACCGCGATTACGACCCGCGCGGAAACTGCGGCGGCGGCAATTGCGTGCTGGCGCAGATTGAGCGCAACCAGCGCGTGCTTTCGGACGAGAGCGTGCCCGCCAACGTCCGCCTGCAGGCCCTCGCCTTCATGGTCCATTTCATCGGCGATGTGCATATGCCGCTCCATTCGGGCGACCATGACGATCGCGGCGGCAACGACCGGGTGACCGATTACGGCATCGTGCCCGAACTCAACCTGCACTGGATCTGGGACGGCCCGTTGGCCGAACGCGCCATCACCTCGGCACAGCCGTCACTGGTGCGGCGCTATAGCGCGGCGGAAAAGGCGGAACTGGCGGGCGGCGCGCCAGCCGACTGGGGCCGCGAAAGCTGGGAACTGGCGCGCGGTTTCGTCTATCCCAACGCCTTCGATTGCAGCGATTGCACCGGAGATCTGCCTGACAAAACCGCCCTGACGCAGGACGATATCGTCGCGGCGATCCCCGTCAGCCAGCGCCGCGTCACCCAGGCCGGGCTGCGCATGGCCCGCATGCTCGACGAGGCCTTCGCCCCCGGAGCCCTGCCGCCTCCGTCACGCGACTAGGGCAGCCGGACCGTCTCGTACCGCGTCCCGTCCTTGCGGGCATAGCCTTCGGGATCGAACACCATGTCGATGTCGGGATACTCGCCGCCGTCGGTGCCGTAATCGCCCGCACTGGCGACCACGAACACGCATGGTTCGGCAGAACGGTTCTGCAAGTGATGCCCGTTCTCGACCCCCGCTGGCCAGACTATGACATCGCCCGGACCGACCGGCTGCTCGCCATGATCGTCGACCAGCACCGCCTCGCCCGAGATCATCACCAGCATCTCGTCGATCAGCCGGTGCCAGTGCCGCTGGCTCGACCAGGCGCCGGGCTGCAGCACTACATGGCTGGCGCGCAACTGGGTCATGCCGGTGGCAGGCGCAAGGCGGCGATACATCCGCCCCTGCACCGGCTCGTTGTAGGGGGCAGGATAGCCGGTCGCATTGGTCTGGGGGATGGCGTCGAGATCGAGCTTGGGCATCGGGGGATTCTCCTGCTAGCGACAGCACCATGAGCCAAGCCCTCGACTTCGCCAAGCGGCTGATTGCGGCCCCCAGCGTGACCCCCGCAACCGGCGCTGTGTTCGACGAGTTGCAGGCGATGCTGGAACCGATCGGCTTTGCGGTCCATCGCTTCACGCGCGGCGAGGGGCCGGAAGGCAGCGACGAGGCTCCGGTCGAAAACCTGCTGGCGATCCGCCAAGGACCGCCAGGGTCGAAGCATTTCGCCTTTGCCGGGCACCTCGACGTGGTGCCGCCGGGCGAGGGCTGGACCAGCGCTCCGTTCGAGCCGGAGGTGCGCGGCGAGCTGCTCCATGGCCGCGGCGCGGTGGACATGAAGGGCGCGATCGCCTGCATGGCCGATGCCGTCGCGCATGTCCCGGCCGATGCCGGCACGATCAGCTTCCTCATCACCGGCGACGAGGAAGGCCCTGCGCTCCACGGCACCCGCGCGCTGATCGACCATATGCGCGCCGAGGGCATCCAGCCCGACCTCTGCCTCGTCGGCGAACCGACCAGTGTCAACCGGCTGGGCGACATGATGAAGATCGGGCGGCGCGGCTCGGTCAATATCTGGATCGAGGTGCAGGGCACGCAGGGCCATGTCGCCTATCCGCACCTTGCCGACAATCCGTTGCCGAAACTGGTGGCAATCCTCGCCGAACTCGATGCGCTGCATCTCGACGACGGGACCGACTGGTTCCAGCCCTCCAATCTCGAGATCACCGAGATCGACACCCCCAATCGCGCCCACAACGTCATCCCGGCGGTGGCGAGGGCGCGCATCTCCATCCGCTTCAACGACTGCCATTCCGGCGCATCGCTGAGCGAACTGGTGCGCGGGATTGCCGAGAAGCACGGCGGCACTGCCAGGCCTGTCGTTTCGGGCGAACCCTTCCTGACCGAGCCGGGCGAATTCAGCGCCATGATCGCAGCCGCCGTGAAGGCGGAAACGGGCCTGGACCCCGAACCTTCGACCACCGGGGGGACCTCCGATGCCCGCTTCCTGCGTGCCGTGTGCCCGGTGATCGAGTTCGGCCTGTGCAACGCGACCATGCACAAACGTGACGAGGCGGTGGCCATTGCCGACCTCGATGCGCTAAGCCGTATCTATTCCAGCGTGGCCAGGGCCGCGCTTGCATTGCCATAGAACAACGAGGGGAAGCACAGATGGCCAGCGAGGATGCCGCCGAAATGGCCGCCGAAAGCGCGCCTGCCAATCATGGCAAGCTGCAGCTGCGGATCCTGATCGGTTTCGTTGCCGGGCTGATTGCCGGCCTGCTGGCTTTCAGTTTCGCCCGCGATGCGGCCTGGGTCGAAAGCGTGGTGACCTATGTTACCGGGCCGATCGGGCAGGTGTTCCTGCGGCTGCTGTTCATGCTGGTGATCCCGCTGCTGTTCAGCGCGCTGGTGGTGGGCATCGCCGAGATGGGCGAGGTCAAGTCGCTCGGCAAGGTCGGGCTCAAGACGCTGCTTTACACGGTGGTCGTCTCATCCATCGCGGTGGTGATTTCGCTGGCGCTGGTAAACCTGATCAAGCCGGGGGCGGGGATCGATCCCGTTGCGGCGCAGGAATTGCTGGAGCAGGGCGCCGAGGGGGCCTCCAGCATCGTCCAGGCCAGCGCCGAGAGCGACGCCGGGGTCAACCAGGTCATCGCCATCGTGCCCAACAATGTCATCGCGGCGATGTCCTCCAACGACATCCTCGCGGTCATGTTCTTCGCGCTGTTCTTCGGCATCGGGCTGCTGTTGGTGCAGACCAGCCGCACCGAGACATTGAAGGATGCGATCGAGGGGGTGTTTGAGGTGTCGATGAAGCTGATCGGCTTCGTCATCCAGCTCGCGCCGATCGCGATCTTCTGCTTCATGTTCAACCTCACCGCGCAGTTCGGCTGGGACCTCCTGGTCAAGCTTGCCGCGTTCGTGGCGGTCGTCCTGTTGGCGCTGGCGGTGCAGATGTTCGGCGTCTTCCCGATGATCCTGAAATTCATCGCTCATAAGAACCCGAGCGCGTTCTTCCGCGAGACGCGCGAAGCGAGCGTGATGGCATTCTCCACCGCCAGCTCCAATGCCACCCTGCCAACCGCGCTGCGGGTGGCGGAAAACGAGCTGAAGCTGCCCCGCCGCATATCGCGCTTTGTCCTCACCATCGGGGCGACCGCCAACCAGAACGGCACCGCGATGTTTGAAGGGGTGACGGTGCTCTTCCTCGCCCAGTTCTTCGGCGTGGAATTGGGCCTGATGGATCAGGCTTTCGTCATGCTGATCTGCATCCTCGCCGGGATCGGCACCGCGGGCGTTCCCGGCGGCTCGCTGCCGGTGATCGCGCTGATCCTGGTGGGCGTAGGCGTGGACCCGGCGGGCATCGGCTTGATCCTGGGCGTCGACCGTTTCCTCGACATGTGCCGCACGACGCTGAACGTGGTGGGCGACTTGGTGGCGGCGCAGACGATCTCGACGCTATCGCCGGAACTGGCGGGGGATGGGGTTGAAAGTGGTCGGGACGGGGCTCAGGCCTGAATGCGCCCTGACAAGTTACATCGGTGATGAAAGGGTGATGACATGCGAGATCGACCGGGCCAAGATGGTATCGAGGAACGATGTCCGAAGGTGGCTGGCGGCAGTTTCCCCTTCAGCTAGCGGGACCAGCCCCTTAGGGTGACGGCTCGACCGAAACAGCAAGGCTCCGATGGTTGATACCCGCCCCTCCTACCAGCTGGCCTCGCCTGCGCTCGCGCCCTATGTCCAGCCGCTGTGGCCGGGTGCGCTGGCGATGCCGGTGGCCTCGCGCGACGAGGACGGCCGCCCCATCAGCCTTGCCGACGATCACCTGTCGGGCTGCGCCATGCTGCTGGTGTTCCTCGGCGATCCCTATAGCGAGCAGGCCGAGGCGCTGCTGCGGGCGCTCGCCGGGCTGGAGGAACGCTTTCTCGCTGCTGGCGCGGCGGCCCTTGCGATCAGCGCATCGAGCGATGCGGCGCGCAACAAGGCGCTGAAACGGGCGACCGGCTTTCCCTGGTCCATCGCCTGCGATGCCTCGGGCGCGCTGTTCGCGTCCTACGGCTTGCACAAGGGGCACGACCTCGCCAACCGCCTGGTGCTGCTGACGCCCTATCGGCAGGTTCGCACATGGTTCGATTTCGACGGCAACGCCCGCCCGACACTGGAGACGATCATGGAGATGCTGGACAACGCCCAGGCCGCCGAGGAACTGCGCTGGAGCCCGCCCCATGCGCCGGTGCTGATCGTGCCCAATGTCCTCTCGGCGGAGGAATGCGGGCGGCTGGTGGAATCGGTCGAGACCGACACGCCGTTCATGATCCGGCGGCCGCAGCCGGGCGAGGTTGCCGGCAATTACCGCATCCCGGTTTATGAATACGACCGGCAGGACCGGGTCGACCTCATTATCAAGGACCAGAATACGCTCGCCTTTCTCGACGAACGGATTTTCGGCCGAGTCGTGCCGATGATCAAGAAGGCCCTCTCTTTCGACGTGACCCGCCGTGAGGACCTGCACATCGCCCGCTATGTCGGCGCGCGCGAGGGCAACGCTATCGGCCACCGCGACAACACCAGCCCGCCCGGCGCCCACCGCCGCTTCGCCCTGTCGATGAGCCTCAACGACGACTACGAAGGAGGCGGGATCGCCTTCAGAGAATTCAGCCCGAGGGGTTACCGGGTGCCGGCGGGCACCGCGATGGTGTTCTCGTCATCCTTGCTGCACGAGGTCGAGGAGACGACGGCGGGGGTGCGCTACAACCTTATCTCGCATCTGTTCAGTTGAGCATGTTGCTCAAGTTAACGGCTCTTGCGGCCTTGTTTTGTTGCTCTGCCTGCTCGCGTGAGGCGGAATCGCGGCCATCGAATTTACGCGATGATGCCGGGCGCGCACACTCCGTCGAGACGCGCATGGACGACAATGGGGATGGCTATGTCACCTACCTGGAGTTCGAACAGGCCTTCAAAGGCAATGCCTTCGCGCTGCAGGATGGCAGCCAGTTAAGAACCATGTTCGACGGGTATGACATGAACACCGATGGACGTCTGGAGGCTGCCGAGCTATCTGGAAATGCCACTCCCTCGGAATGACCTTTTCGCTCAACGCCCCTTCGGCACCTCCAGCACCTTCTTCCGGAAGCTGCACAAATCCGCCACATTGCAGCGCCAGCACTCAGGCGTACGGGCCTTGCAGACATAGCGCCCGTGCAGGATCAGCCAGTGGTGAGCGCCCAGGCGAAAGGGCTGGGGGACGCGCTTTTCCAGCTTCGCCTCGACATGGTCGGGCGTCTTGCCCTTGGCGAGGCCGGTGCGGTTGCCGACACGGAAGATATGGGTGTCGACCGCGAAGGTTTCCTGCCCGAACCAGCAATTGAGCACGACATTGGCGGTCTTGCGACCGACGCCGGGCAAGGTCACCAGCTCCTCGCGGGTTGAGGGAACCTCCCCGCCAAACCGCTCGACCAGGATTTCGCTCAGCGCGATCACGTTCTTGGCCTTGGAATTGAACAGGCCGATGGTCTTGATATGCTCCTTCAGTCCATCTTCGCCTAGTTCAATCATTTGTGCGGGCGTTGCGACCTTGGCGAACAGCGCCCGTGTGGCCTTGTTGACCCCGACATCGGTCGCTTGAGCCGACAAAGCGACGGCCACGACCAGCTGGTAGCAATTGCCATATTCCAGCTCGGTCTCGGGCGCGGGATTGTCCTCCGCCAGCCGCCGGAAGAATTCGAAGATCTGGTCCTTGGTCATTCGGCCAGGGGCGCCTCCGGTGCCGCATTGGCCTTCCACTCCATCGCTCGCAGCACGCGCTTTTCGACCGAGGGATGGGTGTAGAACAGCACTTCCTGCCACGCGGCCGGGCGCGGGTAGCGGTACTCGGCGGTCTTGATGAGCGCGGTGGCCAGCGCGTCCGGCTCGTTCACGGTCTCCAGCGAGTATTGGTCGGCCTCGTTCTCGCCGATCCGGGTCAGGCTGTTGGTCACCGGGGTCACTATCAGGCCGAGCAGCGAACCCACCACCGCGAACACCGGCAGGCCGCGCGGCTCGTCCAGCCGGGCTGTGCTGCCCAGCAGCCGCGCAGTTGGCGCGAACAGCCGGTGTAGCAGGTAAAACAGCAGCATCGCGATCAGCGGGAAGATCACCACATAGCGCCAGATATGGCCTAGCTTGTAATGCCCTGCCTCATGCCCGGTTACCGCACGCACCTCGTCGAGCGAAGCCTCGTTGAGCGCGACATCGGAAATCGCGATCCGCGCGGTGGGGCCGAGCCCGGCGACATTCGCGGTGAACCGTTCCGACTGGCGCGAGCCATCGTACATGAAGATCCGGTCATGCGGGATGTCGACGTCGTCGGCGATCTGCTCGAGCGCGCTGCGTACTTCGCCCGGCGGGACCGGCTTGTACTCGTTGAACAGCGGGTCGATCAGGCTCGGCCCGGCCAGCAAAATCAGCCCCACGGCCAAAGCGGAAAGCCCACCGCTCCATAGCCACCAGCGCTCGCCGGTGCGGCGGATGAGGGCATAGACCCCGGTCAGGAACAGCCCACCCAGCACCGCCGAGATCAGCTCGCTCAAGGCAAGCTGCCCGAGGAAGTCGCCCAGCGGCTGCGATGACAGGTCATAGGCGCGCTGGCGGTACCATTCGGTATAGACCTCCCACGGCAGCGCCAGCACTGCGGAAATGAGGAAGAATGCCGCCGCTACCGCGAACGTAGCCAGGAACCATCTGCGACCCTCCAGCCGCTCGGCCAGCCGGTCCAGCAGGCGGAATCGCACCATTAGCCACGCCACCAACAGCGACACTGCGACCCCAGCGAACAACAGCCCGTGGTTGCCCATGGTATAGGCCTCCGCTTTGGCCAGCGCTTCAGGACCGAGGCTGTCGATATAGCGCGCGGTTTGTTGGGCGGGCGTCAGTTGTTCGGACATCTCAGATGCTTTCCCTGTGTATTATGCGCCTAATACACAGGAGTTAGTACCGGTCAAGCGTCCAGCCCCAGCACATCATTCATCGTATAGCGTCCGGCGGGCTTGCCGATCAGCCATTCCGCCGCCTTCACAGCGCCACGGGCGAAGATCAGGCGGTTCTCGGCGCTGTGCGACAGGGTGAGGCGTTCCTGCTCGCCCGCAAGAATGACGCTGTGCTCGCCCGCGACCGTGCCGCCGCGCAAGGCGGCAAAGCCGATGGCACCCGCGGCCCGTGCGCTGGTGTGACTCCCGAACTCATGGCCCCGTCCGCTTTCCATGTGCTGGTAAATATCGATCCCGCGCCCCTCGGCAGCTGCTTCGCCCAGCAGCAGCGCGGTGCCGCTGGGGGCATCGACCTTCATCCTGTGGTGCATCTCGACGATCTCGATGTCCCAGTCGGGGCCGAGGCGGCTGGCGGCTTCCTTTACCAAGTGCGCCAACAGGGTAACGCCAAGAGAGGTGTTGCCGGTCTGCAGGATAGGGACGACGCGAGCGGCATTGTCGATGTCGGTGTGGTGGCTTTCCGCCAGGCCGGTCGTCCCGATCACGATCGGGATGCCCGCACCGATCGCGGCATGGAGATTGCCTTCGAGAGCGGATGGCGCGGAAAAATCGACCAGCACGTCGCTGACTTCGGCGAGGGCCGCGACATTGTCGCCCGCATCCACACCGCCCGATGCCGTGTGCTCGCTGGGGCGCAGGACCTCGGCAATGGCCTGCCCCATGCGCCCCGCGCTGCCGATGATGCCGATACGGGCCATTGCTCTCTCCACCTTGGGCGTGCTTGATGGGCACCATGGCAGAGATACGCAACATCGTCATCCTTACAGGGGCCGGGATATCCGCCGAAAGCGGGATCGACACATTCCGGTCCGCAGGCGGATTGTGGGAGCAGCACCGGGTCGAGGATGTTGCGACGCCCGAAGGTTTCGCGCGCGACCCCAGCCTCGTGCTGCGCTTTTACGATATGCGGCGTGCGGCGCTGGGCGGGGTCTTGCCCAACCCCGCGCACGACGCGCTGGCGAGGCTGGATCGGGAGTGGAAGAAGGGCAAACTGCTTATCGTCACCCAAAACGTCGACGACCTGCACGAACGGGCCGGCGCGCGCCGCGTGCTGCACATGCACGGCGAGCTGAAGAGCGCGTTGTGCACCTCGTGCGAAATGCGCAGCCCGTGGGACGCGCCGATGATATCCCGTCCTCCGTGTCCGGTATGTCAGGCCCCGATGCTGCGGCCCGATGTCGTGTGGTTCGGCGAAATGCCCTACCAGATGGACCGTATTTACCGCGCCTTGCGCGAGGCCGACCTGTTCGTCAGCATCGGTACCTCAGGCGCGGTCTACCCGGCAGCGGGGTTCGTGCGCGACGCGCGAGAGATGGGGGTACGGACGCTGGAACTCAATCTGGAGCGGAGCGAAGGTTCGCACTGGTTCCACGAGAGCCGGCAGGGTAGGGCGGGGGAGTTGGTACCGGGTTGGGTCGAGGAGGTTTTGAGATGACTGTGCATGAGGGTTCTTGCCACTGCGGCGCAATCCGCTTGCAGTTGCGCGACGTGCCGCTCGAAGTCAGCGAGTGCAATTGCTCGATCTGCAGGCGTACCGCAGGTCTGTGGCACTATGGCCGACCGGATACGGTGACGGTCGAGGGTGAAACCGTCGGCTATGTCCAGGGGGACGGCTTCCTGACGACCTGGCATTGCGGGACCTGCGGCTGCACCACGCATTGGACGGCGATCGATCCGGAATACGAAAAAATTGGCCTCAACCTGCGGATGTTCGATCCCGAAGTGTGGCGAGACCTGCCGCGCAATTTCGTCGATGGAGCAAGCTTCTAACGGCCGCAACCCTTGCAGCCTGCGTCCTTCGGAATGGCGATGGTGCGCATCCCCGGCTTGAGCCCGTCGAGCAATTGCAGCCGGCCCCACTGGGGATCGCCCAGCGTGCTCACGCCTTCAAGCAACACGCGCACCGCCTGCATCGCCGCGAAGGTGCCGACCCAGCCGACCATCGCGCCGAGCACGCCGTCCTCGGCGCAGGTGTCGCAATCCTCGGCATCGAAGGCATCGCCTACGAAGCAGCGGTAGCAGGGCTGGTCCGGCAAGTGTCCGGCAAAGGCCGCGACCTGGCCCTGGAACCGGCCGACTGCGGCGGAAAGCAAGGGCACGCCGGCCTTCACGCAGGCATCGGACACGGCCAGCCGGGTGGCGAAATTGTCGGTCCCGTCGAGCACCAGGTCGGCGCTCGCCATCAGCTCGTGCGCGTTCTCGGCGGTGATGCGCCGGTCGCTGATAGTGACGCGCAGCGAGCGGTCGAAATTCTGCACCCAGCCGCGCGCAACCACCGCCTTGCCGTGGCCGACATCGCGCTCGGCAAACAGGGTCTGGCGCTGGAGGTTGCTGGCATCGACGGTGTCGCTGTCGACCAGCGTCAGCCGGCCGATGCCCGCTGCCGCAAGATATTGCAGCGCAGGCGATCCGATGCCGCCGAGGCCGACCAGCATGACGTGCTTGTCCACCAAGGCCGCCTGCCCCGCGCCGCCGATTTCGGGCAGGACGATATGGCGGGCGAAACGGTCGAGGCGCGCATCGTCGAGTTTGGGGGACAAGCTCATGGAAAGCCTGTTGGCAGGCTGTGCAAAGCCTGTCGACAGCCCTGTGAACAGGGCTGTCGATCAGTATGTGGCATCAATGGGGAAAGTGTGTGCGAATTAACTTTCCAGCTGCCGGAGCAGGCTGCGCACGTCGCCGTCCATGTCGGCATCGCGCTGGCGCAGGTCCTCGATCAGGCGCACCGCGTGGATCACCGTCGAATGATCGCGCCCGCCGAACTTGCGGCCAATTTCCGGGTAGCTGCGCGGGGTCAGCACCTTGGAGAGATACATCGCCACCTGGCGCGGACGAACCACGGCCCGGGCGCGGCGCTTGGACGACATCTCGGCCCGGTCGATACGGTAGAACTGGCACACCGTGCGCTGGATTTCGTCGATCGTGATCCGGCGGCGATTGGCCGAAAGGATATCGGTCAGCTGCTCTTCGGCGAGCTGAAGCGATACCACCTGCCCGGTCAGCTGGGCATAGGCGATCAGCTTGTTGAGGCCGCCGACCAGCTCGCGCACGTTGCGGGTAATGGTCCGGGCGAGGAAGTCGATCACATCCGCCGGCACGTCGAGCGGGGCGAACTTGGTCAGCTTCGATTCGAGGATCTTCTTGCGCAGTTCGATGTCCGCGGTCTGGATGTCGGCCACGAGCCCCATCGACAGGCGGCTGAGCAGGCGGGGTTCGACCCCGTCCAGCGCCTGCGGGGCGCGGTCGGCGGCGAAGACCAGTCGCTTGCCTTCGGCCAGCAGGTGATCGATCGTGTAGAGCAGTTCTTCCTGCGCGCTGGCCTTGCCGATGATGAACTGGATATCGTCCACCAGCAGTAGGTCGAAACTGCGCAGCCGGGCCTTGAACTCGATCATCTGCCCGGCCTTCAGCGCCTGCACGAATTCGACCATGAAACGCTCGGCGCTGCAGTAGAAGATGCGCGCGCGCGGGTGGGCCGACAGGTACTGGTGGCCGATGGCGTGGAGCAGGTGCGTCTTGCCCTGGCCGGTCGCCGCCTTGATGTAGAGCGGGCTGAACTGCGGCTGTTCGGTCGCCGCCATGCGCTGCGCCGCGTTGCAGGCGAGGATGTTGGTCTCGCCCGTCACGAAGGCGGCGAAGGTGAGCGAGGCATCGAGACCCACCGAAGAGGTGAAATTGGCATCGTTCATCATGCCCACGCCGGTGACCATGATGCCGAGGCTGCCGCCGTCATTGGCGGCACGGCGGCCTTCGCCAAGGGCGATGTCGGGCAGCTTGCGGCGCCCCGGATGGACTTGGATGTTGACGTTGCGGATATTGCTGCGGGCAATCTTCCACGCCAGCGACAGACGGTCGGCGAAGCGGTCCTTCACCCAGTTGGCGGAGAATTCGGTCGGGAGGTAGAGGTCGAGCGTACCGGTCGAATCGTTGAACCCGCCGAGCTGGATCGGCTTGATCCACTGGCTGTGCAACTGGTGCCCCAGATCCTTGCGCAGGCCCTGGCTGATGTCTGCCCAATCGGCGGCCAGGTTCACTGCTTCGAGATCTTCCATCAGGTCTTCTTTCGTTGTTTTCTTGGCCGTCCCCGAACGGCTGAATTCCTGTCCCATCACTTTCCGCCCTTTTTCGCCGGCTTCCCCCACCGGACTGGTATCCCCAACCGATCCGTCGGGCCAGGGCAATGCTTTGCCCTTCACCGGAAACGCTGTTCCCGGCGTGCCTTTGTTCGGCTTCCTTTGTGCTTGCCCCGGTCTGTCCCGTCCCGCGGCGCGGACCCCCTATAAAACGGACAGCGCGATTCTGTTCAAGTGTGGATGAGGTAATTTTTCTGAAATAATTCGTTTGACACGCGCTAACCCGCAGGGATGCATATAAGCCGATGATTTTATGTAGATTTATGTTCGCATATGGTGCGAATCGCCGGAAAACCAAGACTTACGATGTCTCGCAGGTGTCAGATCAATGACGCAACGAAAACGGGGCGCCGCCCAATGCGTCGCCCCGCGTCGTTTCAATCGAATTTTTGGGCCAGGGCCCGCGCCTTAAAGTGCGGCGACTCGCTTGGTCAGGCGCGAGAACTTGCGCGAGGCAGTGTTCTTGTGCAGCACGCCGCGGGCGACGCCGCGGGCCATTTCCGGCTGTGCGGCCTTGAGCGCTTCGGCGGCAGCGGTCTTGTCACCGGCTTCGCAAGCGGCCTCCACCTTCTTGACGAAGGAACGGATGCGGCTGATGCGCGCGCCATTGACTTCGGCACGGCGGGTGTTGCGACGGATGCGCTTCTTGGCTTGCGGCGTATTGGCCATGTTCGTCCTTGTTGCTCGGCCGCCCGTTGCGACCGGATGCTAGCTCGTAATGTGTTTCGGAAACGGCAGCGGGGCCGCCGGAAAGCGGCGCACTTAGGCGGCAAGCGCCGAATCGTCAAGTAAGAACCTACCTCTGGCAGCGCGGGCAGAACCAGGTGCTGCGGCCACCCTGTGTGAAGCGGCGTATCACGCCCCCGTCCCCCCGCAGGCAGGGCTGGTTTTCCCGGCCATAGACCTGGAACCGCGTGGCGAAATAGCCAAGTTCGCCATCGGGCCGGGCATAATCGCGCAAAGAGGAGCCGCCGTCGCTGATCGATTGCTCCAGCACAGCCCGGATCGCCGGAACCAGTCGCGCCAGCGCCTGGCGAGAAACTGCGCCGCCCGCCTTCCGCGGGTCGATGCGGGCGATATGAAGCGCCTCGCAGACATATATGTTGCCTAGCCCGGCGACGATCCGCTGATCGAGTAGGCACAACTTGATCGCCTGCTTGCGACCATGAAGCGCGGTGCGCAGGTGTTCGACGCTCAGCGCGTCTCCCAGCGGCTCCGGACCCATGGCAGCGAAGCTTGGCCATTCGTGAAGCGTGTCGGTGGCGATGAGGTCGATCCAGCCGAAGCGACGCGGATCGTTGAGCGCGAAGCGATGGCTGGCGGTCTCTATGACGAAATGGTCGTGCCGGTCGTCCTCGTCCGGATCGATTCGCCAGCGCCCGCTCATGCCGAGATGGAAGACCAGCGTCTGTGCCCGGTCGGTGTGGATCAGTCCGTATTTCGCACGCCGGGCGAGGCCGGACACCGTCGCCCCGGTCAGCGCTTGGCCCAGACCGTCGGGAAAAGGAAAGCGCATGTCGGGCCGATTGATGCGGGCCCGCATTATCTGCTGGCCGTCGAGGAACCGCGCGAGGCCGCGCACCGTTGTTTCGACTTCGGGAAGTTCGGGCATGTCCCGGCCCCGATAACACCCTTTGCCGGTGGGGCAATTCCTTCTAAGGCGCGCGCAGAATGACTGAAACGGTATCTTTCGGCTACGAAGACGTGGCCCCCGAGGAGAAGACCCAGCGCGTCGGCGCGGTTTTCTCCAGCGTTGCGGCCAAGTACGACATCATGAATGATGCGATGTCGGGCGGAATGCACCGGTTGTGGAAGGACCGTTTCGTTCGGCGAGTCAAGCCGCAGCCGGGCGAGGCGATCCTCGACATGGCAGGCGGCACCGGCGACATCGCCTTCCGCATGGCGGAGCGTGGCGCGGAAGTGACCGTTGCCGACATCAACCAGGACATGCTCGATGTCGGCGTGGAACGTGCCATGGAACGGGGCATTACCGGCCTTGTGTGGAGCTGCCAGAATGCCGAGCAGCTCGACTATATCGACCGACAGTTCGACGCCTACACGATCGTCTTCGGGATCCGGAACGTGACCCATATCGATAAGGCCCTGCGCGAGGCGCACCGGGTGCTGCGGCATGGCGGCCGGTTTTACTGCATGGAGTTCTCGACCACCGAATGGCCGGGCTTCAAGGAAATCTACGATCTCTACTCGCACCGGCTGATGCCCAAGATCGGCAAGGCGATCGCCGATGATGAGGACAGCTATCGCTATCTCGCCGAATCGATCCGCCGCTTCCCCAAGCCGCCCGAGTTCGAGGCGATGATCAAGGCGGCGGGTTTTGCCAACACGCGCGTCGAGAAGATCCTCGGCGGGGCAGTCAATATCCATTCGGGCTGGAAAATTTGATTCCGAACCTATGACACGGCCTGCCACCCATATCTGGCGCCTCCTCAAATGGGGCCGCACCGCCGCGCGGCACGGGGCGCTGCGCGGAATCGAAAACGATCCGAACACACCGCCGCCGGTCAAGCGGATGGCCCGCATCGCGCGGCTAGGCGCGCGTGTGCCTGTCGTCCCCGACTATGCCGGTGCGTTTCGCGATATCGGGCCGGCGGCGATCAAGCTCGGCCAGTCGCTGGCGACCCGGCCCGACCTGGTAGGCGACGAGGCGGCGCACAACCTGCTGACCCTGCAGGACGACCTGCCGCCGATCCCGTTTTCGGAGATCGAACCGGCCGTGGCGGCGACCTTCGCCCAGCCGCTCGATACGCTGTTCCAGAGCATCGATCCCGTGCCGGTTGGCGCGGCATCCATTGCGCAAGTGCACAAGGCCGTGACCAGTGACGGGCGGACAGTCGCATTGAAGGTGCTGCGCCCCGGCATTCGCGAGAAATTCGCCCGCGACATCCAGACCTACGAATGGGCGGCCGCCCATGTCGAGGCGATGGGCGGCGAAGCGGCCCGGCTGCGCCCACGGCTGACCATCGCCAACTTCAAACGCTGGAGCAACTCGGAGCTCGACCTGCGGCGCGAGGCCGCCTCCGCCAGCGAACTCGCCGAAAAGATGCGCGGGTTCGAAGGCTATCGCATTCCCGCAGTCGACTGGGACCGCACCAACGGCAAGGTCATGACGGTCGAGTGGGTCGATGGCATCAAGATTTCCAAGCGCGACGAACTTCGCGCGGCGGGGCACAACCTCGAAGAACTGGCCGAGCGGCTGGTGCTCGCTTTCCTGACCCAGGCGATCAGCGGCGGATTCTTTCACGCCGACATGCACCAGGGCAATCTGTTCGTCGAAGCCGACGGCACCATCGTTGCGATCGACTTCGGCATCATGGGCCGGATCGACCGCCGCGCGAGGCAGTGGCTGGCCGAAATCCTCTATGGCCTGACGACCGGCAATTATCAGCGTGTCGCGGAAATCCATTTCGAGGCGCAATATGTGCCGAGCTACCACTCTGTCGGCGAATTCGCGACGGCACTGCGGGCGGTGGGCGAACCGATGCGCGGCAAGCCGGTGAGTGAGCTTTCGGTCGGGCAGATGCTCGACGGGCTGTTCGCCATCACCCGCGATTTCGACATGCAGACCCAGCCGCATCTTCTGCTGCTGCAGAAGACCATGGTCATGGTCGAAGGCATCGCCACCCAGCTCAATCCGCAAATCAACATGTGGGATGTCAGCGCGCCCTATGTCCGCAGCTGGATCCGCGACGAACTGGGGCCGGAGGCGGCGCTGGCCGACAGCGTCAAGCGCAACATCGAGACCTTGATCGGCTTGCCGGACCTCGTGCGCCGGATCGAGGAGCGGTACCCGCCCAAGGGCGGTGCCCCCGAACAGCCGCCGCTGCCCGAAATCGAGCTGGTGTGGGAACGCCGCCAGCGGGAAGGACGCGGCTGGCTGGGCTATGCTCTCAGCGCCGCGATCGGCGCAGGGGCCGTGGCAGCGGCCTTGGCGCTGGGCTGGATCGGTTGACCCGCGCGGGCCGCGCTACGTCGCGGTCAGGTCTTTCAGGGCATCCTTGTCGGGCTTCTTGCCGAGATTGCGCACCCGCCAGACAATCACCGACAGCACGCCGAGCGCGCTGAGCACTGCCAGCAAGAAAGTCCTGAACCCGCCGGCACTGCCGGTCAGGCGCTCGACCGTGTTGTCGAAAGTCGCAATGCCATCGGCAGTCACGGCTACCTTGATGGTTTCGCTGTCGATCTGGTCGAGCGGCTGGCCGTCCTGTTCGGTCAGGCTCTGCACCGTGGCCGACAGCGTGAGGTCGCGCGGCTGCCCGGGCGAAACCTCCCAGTCGAAGCTCAATTGCGGCGCACCGGCCTTGCGCTTGCATTGGCGCAGGTCGCCCCGCACTTCGAAGTCGGTCGCCTTCAGTTCGGCGCAGATCCACGGGCCGAGCTTGATCTCCCCGGTCGAAACTTCGCCGTCTTCCCCGGCAGCACGCTCGATCTGCTCGGCCCGCTCCTGTTTCCCGACGACCAGCTTCACGGGATAGAACTGGCCGACCTCCATCGAACGCGGCGCGCCCAGTGCGGCAATGCCGAGCGGTGCCTGGTCGGCCAGCATGGTATAGCGTGCGCATTGGTCGGCGGGGGCGAAGTCCTCCATCGCCGCGCAGTAGCCGGCCCCTGCCGCGCTCGCGGCTTCGCCGATGGGGTGCGCGGGTCGCACAGGCGTGTCGGCAACGGGGCTGGATGCAGCCCTTGTCGCCCTCCGGACAGGTGAGGCCGGGTCCCCGTCATCGGCTGGCGGCTGGACGGAAAAGCCGCCGATAGCGCCGCGCGACTGCATGGTGACGGGCGAAGGGGGTGGCGGTGGCGGGGGCGGAGGCGGCGGTGCAGGCGGCGGAGGGGGCGGGGCCGGTACGGGTTCCGCGCCCGCAAACAGCGCGCATCCCGGCAGGGTCGTTGCCACTAGTAACAGGCAGGCTGCCAGTCTTGCCTTCATCGTGCCCCTCGTTCTGTCGCGCCGCGCCGAGGATTGCGCAAAGGATCGCGCTTGGCAACCGCCAGCGCGGGCAAGCGATGGCCTACCCTTCCTCGCGCAGGTCGTGATGGGGCAGTACTTTCCAGCCGATCAGGCTGAGTGCGACGGTGAGCGCTTCCACCGCCATCGGGACGAACCAGGCCTCGTAGGTGCCGTCCGCCACCAGCGAGACGCATCGACCCAAGAACACCACGCCCATGATCAGGGCGCTGGCGATCAGCGGGTCGCCATTGCGCTTCCATGCGCCCCAGATCATGCATATTCCCGTGACCCAGAAGATCGCGGTCATATCGCCGCGGATGGTCGAAAGGCCCTGCGTTCCTTTCGGCGACAGGCCGAATTCGGCCCCCGTGACCGACGGGTTCAGGATGAAGCCGAAACCCATGTAAAGAAAGAACAGCCCCAGGACGAACAGCAGTGCCGTGATGACCAGTCGCATAGTAATTCCCTCCCGTAACGGCGGTTAGCGTAAACCCGGTAACCACTTGCCGCTAGGCAAATCGTAACCATTGGAAGCGAGGACTTTCGCGCAATCGCGCGCACGGCTAGGCTGGTGCGTAAGGCAACCGGGCAAGGAGGGCTCGATCAATGGCAGGCGGCGAGGGCCCACGCGTCCTTCTCGTGATCGGCGGCGGTATCGCGGCGTACAAGTCGTGCGAACTCGTGCGCCTGATCCGCAAGCAGGGCGGCACGGTCACCTGCGTGCTGACCGAAGGCGGGGCGAAGTTCGTCACCCCCATGGCGCTGGCGGCGCTGAGCGAAAATCCGGTCCACACCACGCTGTGGGACCTGCGCAACGAAGTGGAGATGGGACACATCCAGCTCAGCCGCGAGGCGGACCTAGTGATGGTGTGCCCGGCCACGGCGAACATGCTGGCGAAGATGGCCGCGGGCATCGCCGACGATCTCGCCACCACATTGCTGCTGGCGACCGACAAGCCGGTGATGGTCGCACCGGCAATGAACGTGAAGATGTGGCAGCACGAAGCCACCCAGCTCAACGTCGCGCGGCTGCAAGATGCCGGGGTCAGCGTGATCGAGCCTGCGGAGGGGGCGATGGCCTGCGGCGAATTCGGCCCCGGCCGTCTGCCCGAACCCGAAGAGATCTGGAACGCCATGGCCGGGCTCCTCGGGGCGCCACAGGTCGGCTTGCGGCAGCAGGCCGAACTGGCCGCCATGCCGCAGGTTGCAGCGCCTGCCGCGCAGGTCGTTGAAGCGCTCGAACCGGAACCCGAGGTCGAGAGCAGGGGCATGCTCAGCGGCCTGTTCGCATCGATCATCCCGCGCACGACCCGCAAGCGTTCGGTGGAGGAAATCGAGGCGCAGTGGGACGCTCCGACCGAAGAGCCGACGCCAGCGGTCGCCGAGGCGATAGGAGACGAGAACGGTTGGGGCGACGATGCAGTCGAGGGACCGCTCGATGACCCCGCCGACCCTGCCGCCATCGACGCGCCCGCTGCGGCCGATGCAGGACCGATCCTCGCCAAGAAAGGCAAGGCGGTCTCCGCTCCGCCGACGGATGCCGATGCCATTAACCACACGGTTGCTACCGGTACCGGCGCACAGCGCCCCGAGCCGATTGCCGGCGACGGGCCGCAACGGCCCGCCGGACCGCTGGTCGAAGAAGACGAATTCGAGAACGACGTGCTCGCCGGCCAGCCGGACTTCGACACCGATCCCGAGCACCGTCCCTTGTTCGGCAAGCATGTGCTGGTAACTGCCGGGCCGACGCATGAACCGATCGACCCGGTTCGCTACATCGCCAACCGGTCGAGCGGGAAGCAAGGCTTCGCGATTGCTGCTGCCGCTGCCGAGGCCGGGGCGCGGGTGACGCTGGTGGCAGGGCCGGTGCACCTGAAAACGCCGCCGGGGGTCGACCGGATCGACGTCGAAAGCGCCGTGGAAATGGCCGATGCCGTTCGCGGCGCGCTGCCGGCCGATGTCGCCGTGATGGTCGCTGCCGTGGCCGACTGGCGCACGCGTGATGTCGCCGGCCAGAAAATGAAGAAGCGCGGCTCCGCCCCGCCGGCGCTGATCCTGGAGGAAAATCCCGACATCCTCACCAACCTGTCGGCGGGCGACAAGCGGCCGAGGCTGGTGGTCGGCTTTGCCGCGGAAACCGACAATGTGCTCGACAATGCGAAGACCAAGCGCAAGCGCAAGGGTGCCGACTGGATCGTCGCCAACGACGTGTCGGGCGGCAAGGGCAAGAGCGTGATGGGCGGCGACCGCAACACAGTGCATATCGTGACATCGCAGGGAGCCGAGGCCCTGCCCGATCTGCCGAAGGACGATGTCGCCCGCGCCCTGGTGCAGCGAATAGCTGCAGCGCTGGACGAGGTTCCGGAGGATCGCGATGACTGACAGCCAGACTGCAAGCCCTGATGCTATGGACGGCGCGCGCGCCGTTGACGGGACTGTTGCGGTGCGACTGAAACGCCTCAACAACGGGCACGGCCTGCCGCTGCCCGAATATGCCACCGCAGGTGCGGCGGGGATGGATGTCGTGTCGGCGGAAGACGTGACGATCCCGCCGGGGTCGCGCCACGCCGTGGCGACGGGTCTCAGCATGGCCATCCCTGATGGCTACGAAATCCAGGTCCGTCCGCGCAGCGGCCTCGCGCTCAAGCATGGTATCACCGTGCCCAACACCCCCGGTACGATCGACAGCGACTATCGCGGCGAACTGAAGGCGATCCTGATCAATCACGGCAGCGAGCCTTTCACCATCCACCGCGGCGACCGCGTCGCGCAACTGGTGCTGGCGCCGGTCACCAGGGCCGCATGGCAGGAAGTCGACGAGCTCGATGAAACCGGGCGGGGCGCGGGCGGCTTCGGCTCGACCGGGGGGCACGCCAAGCTGGCCTGAGCTTGACGCGGCGCCCGCCTTGGGACATTCCTCTGGCGTCCACATCCCCAGGGGAAGCATGCAAGAAATTGCCACCAGCTGATCTGCCCGACCGCGCAACCAGGCGCGGGTCCGGGCTGTCGTATGCACCGTGCGCCGGTTGACGGGGCGCGGGGGCATTCAGCTCATCTCCGGGCCACGGCCCGGCAAGTGGATATCCCTTCCAGTGAACATCTCGAAATACGAACAGCGCGTGCTCCACGCGCTCGCCCAGGGTGGGCGCATCGATTACATCCGCGACGAACATGGTCGGGTAATCGAAGTCGATTGCTACAATCGCGACGGGCACCGGCTGGTCGACTGCACGCTCGGCGTGTTCCAGCGCCTGCGCAAGCGGCGGCTGGTCCGCAGCAGTGGCGGGGCGGCCTATCGCATCACGCGCGAAGGTCTCGCCGCGGTGCGATCCCAGCTCGACAACCGATAGCGCCGGATGATGATCAGTCGAACAATCCGACCGCGAGCTCCGCCCAGAGCAGCAGGAACGCCAGCACCGCGGCGCCCATCACCACGGCGCGCATCCGGACCGTCGGCGCGAGCCGGCCTGCCGCTTCGAGCATCAGGCCGAGAGCGGCCAGCATCGCAGCCATGGCGGCGAAGTCCTCCGGCCCCCAGGCAACCTCGTCGCTGACCTGCATAGCGAGGAGCGGCGCGCCCAGCATCAGGCCGGCGAAGGCCAGGTAGCCCAGCTGCCAACGGCCCGCGATTCGGGTGCGACCGGGAAAGGCGGCGTCAGCGGGTTTCATGGCGCTTACTCCTGCGGCTTCGGTCCCGGTCCATACCGGGGCCGAACGGTCGCGGATAACGGATTTGCCGTCAGTTATTCGTGCAGGACCTGTGAAGACACCGCGTGCCGGCACATGGCTCAGTCGACCCGCTTCACCGTGGTCTTCTCCGGCGCGATCGAAATGCGCAGGGTCTCGCCCGAATTGCCCGGGAAATCGGTGAACATCGCCTCGACCAGGTTCGGCACCAGGTACCGCAGGCGGTTGCTGGTCGAAAGCGCCTCGGCCTTGCCTTCGAACAGGCGTTCGCCCGTGGCGCGGCGGTCGATCTTCATGTCGATGCCGCTGGTGTAGACGGTGTAGCTGACGACATCCGGGCCGCCGAACCAGGGGTCGTAGAAGCCGTAGCCCCAGGCACTGCGGAACCGGCTGGGATAGAAACGGCTGCGATAGCCGAAGCGGCTGCGCGGGTGAAACCCGTACCACGAGCTGTAGAACGGATCGTAGAAACCGGTGGTACGGACCTTCTCGCGGCCCTGGTCCACGCCGTAGTCGAACCGCACCAGCAGGTCCGCGCTGTCGGGCGAGGCGGGAACATAGCCGAGCTGCGCCATGCGCGCAGTCACGAGCTGCGCGTATTGCGAGAACTCGAGCCCGCCGGCGAGCGCCGGATCATCGGCCACGACGGCAAAAGTCTGGCCCTGCGGCGCAGGCAACTGCGACGTGAAGCGGGTAACGTCGGACTTGAACCCGGCTGTTGCGCAGCCGCCCAGCGTCACCAGCATCAGCGGCACGGCGGCGGCCTGCATCAGGCGGCGGGTCAGGGTGGTCTTTGCGGTCATCGTATAGTCCTGCGCGATAATGGGTGCGACGGCGGCCGGCCGCCCCACCGTGGCCGGATCATCGCCTGATAACACCGGTTTACCGCAAAAGCCATGAACCGCGTTTGAATGGCGACGCGGCGTCTTGCGCCGCGGGAACCGCCTCAGTGACGCAGCAGGCCCAGTGCCTCATAGGTGCGCCGCAGCGTCGGCAGTCCCCGTTCGCGCGCCTTGGCCGCACCCTTGGCCAGCACGGCCTCGATTGCCTCGCGGTCTTGCAACAGTTCGTTGAAGCGGACCGAGATCGGGCTGAGCTTCTCTGCCAGCAATTCCGCCAGCGCCGGCTTGAATGTGCCGAACCCCTGTCCGCCGAAGTCGCGCAAGACACCCTCTATCGTCGAGTCCGTCATGGCGGCAAAGATCGCCACGAGGTTGAGTGCCTCGGGACGGCCTTCGAGCCCGGCTTCCTCGCCCGGCAGCGGTTCGGGGTCCGTCTTGGCCTTCTTGACCTTCTTCATGATGGTGTCGGCATTGTCGACCAAGTTGATCCGGCTCATGTCGCTGGGGTCGGACTTCGACATCTTGGCACTGCCGTCGCGCAGGCTCATGATCCGCGCCGCCTGCGGCGGGATGAAGGGATCGGGCAGGGTGAAGACCGGGTCGTCTTCCGATGCGAAGTCGTTGTTGAACTTTTGCGCGATGTCGCGGGCGAGCTCGAGATGCTGCT
This sequence comes from Parerythrobacter aurantius, assembly GCF_045291475.1. Lineage (NCBI taxonomy): Bacteria > Pseudomonadati > Pseudomonadota > Alphaproteobacteria > Sphingomonadales > Erythrobacteraceae > Parerythrobacter > Parerythrobacter aurantius. The sequence goes on along the minus strand of NZ_CP147985.1, from coordinate 689,925 downwards.
TCTGGTCGTCGCCCACGGGCACGTGGGTCGCCTGATACAGTAGCACGTCGGCGGCCTGCAGCACCGGATAGGCAAACAGCGCGACCGACTGTCCTTCGCGGTTCTTGCCGGCCTTGTCCTTCCACTGCGTCATGCGATTGAGCCAGCCCATGCGGGCCGTGCCGTTGAGCAGCCATTGCAGCTCGGCATGGGCCGGGACCTGCGCCTGGTTGAACAGCACGCTCCTGTCCGGGTCGATTCCGCAGGCGACGAGCGCGGCGGCCATTTCCAGCGTCGCCTTGCGCAGCTCGGCCGGGTCATGCGGCATGGAAATGGCGTGCAGGTCAGCGAGGAAGAACAGGCACTCGCTGCCCTCCTGCATCTCGTCCTGCATCCGCACCCAGTTGCGGATCGCCCCCAGGTAATTTCCGAGGTGGAGATTGCCGGTGGGCTGGATGCCGGAAACGACGCGCATTGTCAGATTGTCCCGAGAGAATCGAAGAAGGCTTCAAACCTGGCGGCGCATTAGGCGCTGGACCGTGCCCTTGTCGAGAACGCCCAACGCCGCCGCCGCCAGGCCGAAGCTGGCCAAGCCGGCCGCCATGATCGCCAGAATGGCAATCGCGCGCTCGATCGCACTGCCGCTGAACCAGCTATCGAGCGGCGGCATCAGCAGCCAGAGCGCGCCACCCATGACGGCGGAGGCAATGGCTATGCGCAGGATGCGGCCGACAACGCGTCCGGGGAGGCGGAAATAGTCTTTCGTCCCAAGCAGCAGCAGCAATAGAGCCACATTGCACCAGGCGCCGATGGAACCCGCCACGGCGAGGCCCAGCACACCGATGCGCGGCACGAGCAGGAAATTGAGCGCGACCGTAACCACCAGGCTGGCGGCCGCTGTCATCACCGGCGTGCGCGTATCCTTGCGGGCGAAGAAATTGGGCGTCAGCACTTTGACCAGCACATAGGCCGGAAGGCCAAGGACCAGCCCGCCGACCACTGTGCCCGTGACCAGGGCATCCTCGACCGTGAAAGCCCCGCCGACGAAGAAGACGCGGGTGAAGGCGCTACCGGTAATCCACAAGGCCACCGCAGCCGGCACGGTCAGCAGCATCGCCATCTCGATCGCATTGGATTGCAGGCGCGAGGCCTCGTCGGCCTCCTCGCGCGCCAGGAAGCGTGACAGCGCCGGCAATATCGCCGTGCCCAGCGCAATGCCGATGATGCCCAGCGGCAACTGGTTCCAGCGGTCGGCCATGGCGAGATAGGTGTAACTGCCGTCGGGCAGGGTTGAGAGGAAGAACAGGTCGATGAACCGGGCTATCTGGTACACGCCTGCGCCGAACACGGCCGGAACGATCAGCACGCCCAGTTCCCTCACCCCCGCGGTCAGCCTCGGCACGCGCAGGCTCAGCTTGAACCCGGCGCGGTGCATCCAGAACCCCAGCCATACGAGCTGCAGCAGGCCCGACACGGATACCGCCACCGCGAGCCAGAACCCGGTCGCCAGCCGTGTCGCCTCGCTGTCCGGCTGGATTGCGCCCCAGGTCAATGCCGCCAGCAGGCAGATGTTGAGCAGGATCGGCGCTGCGGCCGCCGCGGCAAAGCGGGACAGCGAATTGAGCACTGCCGCACAAAGCGTCGCGAGGCTCATGAACAGCAGGTAGGGGAAGGTGATCCGCGCCATCAGCACGGCATGGTCGAACAGGGCCGGATCGCCTGATGTCCCCTCGTTGGCGAACAAGCCCGCGATCCACGGCATGAAGATCAGTGCCAGCGCGCCGAACACGATCAGGATCGGGACCAGCACTGCCAGCACGTCCTCGCCGAACCGGCGGGCTTCGGAATAGTCGCCTTCGACCTTCATCCTGCGATTGAACAGGGGCACGAAGGCGCTTGCGAAGGCACCTTCGGCAAACAGCCGGCGGAAGATGTTCGGCAACTGGAAAGCCAGTTGCCAGGCATCGGCTACGCCGCCGGCGCCCAGCACGCGGGCCAGCAGCATGTCGCGCGCGAAGCCGAACACGCGGCTGACGGCGGTCAGCCCGCCGATCGTCCCGACGTTCCTGACGAGGCTCATGCCGGTGTTCGCGCGTCGGCGCGGGTCAGGCTTCGCCGACCGGCGCCTCGCCCTGCTCGGCAGCCTTCTGCTGCAGGCGGGCGATGTAGAGGCCGTTGAAATCGATCGGGTCGAGCATCAGCGGCTGGAAGCCCAGGTCGCGGGTCGCGTCGGCGATGATGCGGCGGGCGAAGGGGAACAGCACCCGCGGCGCTTCGGCATAGATGAACATGTGCGCCTGGTCGTCGGGCATGTTGCGCAGGCCGACCAGCCCGGCATAGACCAGCTCGATCAGGTAGAGCGCACCGCTTTCGACCTTTGCCTCGACATTGATCTTGAGCTCGACCTCCTGCACCTCTTCGTTCACCGGCTGCGCACCGATGTTGAATTGCAGGTCGATCTGGGGCTGCTCGTTCCACTGGTAGACGGCCGGGGAGTTCGGGTTCTCTACCGAAAGGTCCTTGATGTACTGCGTGATGAAACCGGCCGTCGGACGGGTGTCGGCACCGTTGCCGCCAGCGACGGGGTCCATGTTGAGGTCGGTGAGAACGTCGCCTTCTTCGGCCATGATGCAAGGTCTTTCGTCTGGATGGGCGGGGCGCGCCGCCGTTTGCACCGCGCCCCCTGTCAGCGCGGGCGCCTAGCACCGCGCGACCTCTCCCGCAACGCTGCTCGTGGGATTTGCCCGCCCGGGCGCGTACGGGCTCCCGGCGGTGTTGTGAATCGCGCCCGGCCCCCTATGTAGGGTTTCGCGCGTTAAGCACAGGACTTGGCCAGCAAAACATGGTAATCCGGCCCGCCGGAACCTGCTGTCCCGGGTCCGGACTGACAAAGGTAAGAGTGCCCGTGAACTATATCGTCGAGATCGTCATCCTCGCCATGATCGCCGCCTTCCTCGGCATGCGGCTCTATTCCGTGCTGGGCGAACGGGCCGAGCACGAAGAGGAAGTGATCCCGAACCGGTATGACCAGGCCGATTCGTCCAAGGTGGCGCAGGATGCCCGCCCGCGCCCGGCAGCGCAGGTGATCGACCTGCCGCGCAATCCCGACCTGCATCCGTCGGTCGACCTGGGGGTCCGCGCGATTGCCGCGGCGGACCGGTCGTTCGACCTGCTCAATTTCCTCGACGGGGCCAAGGGCGCCTATGCGATGGTGCTCGAAGCATTCTGGCGGGGCGACAAGGAAACCCTGCGCGAGCTGTGCGACCTCGACGTCTACCAGAGCTTCGCCGGCGCGATCGACGCGCGCAAGGAAATGGGCCAGACGCTCGACAACAAGCTGATCCGGATCGAGGACGTGACGGTCCGCGGTGCAGCCCTCGAAGGGCGCACGGCACGCGTGACGGTGCTGTTCGTGTCCGATATCGCCGCCGTGACGCGCGATGCGGAAGGCAATGTCGTTGCCGGCTCGCTCAACGATGCCATCGAGAGCCGCGACATCTGGACCTTCAAGCGCAACATCGACGCGGCAGGGCCGGACTGGATCCTCGACGAAACCGACGAAGGCTGAGCGGCGCGGACGCGGTTACGGTCGCCATGCGTCGCTGGGTCGTCCTTGCTGCCGCACTGGCTCTCCCGTCCTGCGCCATCGTCCCGCAGGCCAAGCCGCCGAGCGGGCTGGAAGTGCCGCCCGAGCCTGTCCTCGAAAGCGCGGTCGCGGCCGGGGTCACGCCCGGGCCGCAGGTCGCCTCGCTCGGGCTGCAGGCGGCCGATGCCAATGCGGCGCTTGCCGCCTTCGTCGCCAGTTGCAACTGGATCACGACGAAGGATGACCGCAGCGGCCTGACGGTGCCGGCAGACTGGCAGGCATCGTGCACCGCCGCGCGGACCTGGCCGGCAACCCGGGCGACCGAATTCTTCCCGCAGTTCTTCGAGACGGCCCGTATCGGCGACGGCGCGGCTTTCGCCACCGGTTACTACGAACCCGAGATCGACGGCAGCCGGACGCGTCGCCAAGGGTATGACGTGCCGGTCTATCGCCTACCGGACGACCTGGTCCGCGGCTGGCCCGCCGACATGCCCGAAAGCGAGCGCACCGGACGCCCGCCGCTCGGCCGCTACGATGCTGCCGGACGGTTCGTGCCCTATCACACGCGGGCCGAGATCGAGGACGGGGCGCTGGCCGGCAGGGGGCTGGAAATCGCGTGGGCGAAGGACAGCATCGAGATGTTCTTCCTCCAGATCCAGGGATCCGGCCTGTTGCGCCTGCCCGACGGGTCGGTGATGCGGATCGGCTATGCCGGGCAGAACGGCCATGCCTATACAGGCATCGGCGGGGTCATGCGCGAACGCGGACTGCTGGGCGAAGGGCCGGGCAAATATCCGGGCAGCATGCAGGGCATCGTGCGCTACCTGCGCGAGTATCCGGCGGAAGGCAGCGCGCTGATGCGGCTCAACGAAAGCTGGATTTTCTTCCGGGAGCTGACAACCGACGGGCCGCTCGGTTCGCTCGGCATTCCCGTGCGGCGCGGCGACAGCGTGGCCATCGATCCGCGCTTCGTGCCCTATGGCGCGCCGGTCTGGCTCGATCTCGATCGGAATGTCGCGGACGGGCTGTGGGTGGCGCAGGACACCGGCGGGGCGATCAAGGGCGCCAACCGCTTCGACACCTTCTGGGGCAATGGCGGCGACAGCGCCGAAGTCGCGGGCGGAATGAGCGGACGCGGCCAAGCCTTGCTGCTGCTGCCGAAAGGTGTGGTGGCACGGCTGCAAGCCACGACACCGCGATGACCCATCCGCGGGGGCTAAGCGACGAGGAAGCGGCGGTCTGGGAAAAAGTCGCGGCGACGGTCGTGCCGCTCCATCCCGCGAAGGCCGTGCGGCGAAAGGCCGCTGCCGGACCTGTCCCGCCAAAGGATAGGGTGGCGTCGCCCGCGCCGGTATCGAAGGTGCGGACACAGCATGCCTCCCTTCCGCATGCCGGTGTGCAGCCCCTGCCGCCGTCGGCGCGGCGGGTGCCGGCGCCTGGCAATCTCGACTCGCACTGGGACCGGCGCCTGAAGGCCGGCGATATCACCCCGGACGTCTCGCTCGACCTGCACGATCACGGGATGGTCGCGGCTTTCGGCCGTCTGATGGACGGCATGGCGCAGGCGCGGGCCATGGGCGCGCGGGTGGTGCTGGTCGTCACCGGCAGGCCCCGCCCGGTCGATGCGGCCGATCGCGCCACTTCGCGCGGCGTGATCCGCGCCAAGATCCTCGACTGGCTGGCTGCGAGCGAGCACGGCGAGGCCATCGCCGCCATTCGCAAGGCGCACCGCCGCCACGGGGGCGAGGGCGCGCTCTACGTCGTTCTGCGGCGCCAGCGCTGAAACGGAAAACCCCCGGCGCCCGCTGGGGGAGCCGGGGGTTCTCCTTGCGGCCCGCAGGGCCGCTGCGGCTTAGCCGTGGTACCTCGCGTAGCTCAGGTCGAACCGGTCGGCGTCCATCACCTTGGTCCAGGCCTTGACGAAAATGTCGACGAACAGCTGTTCGTTGCCCTTCTCGGCGAAGACTTCGGACTGGGCGCGTAGCTGCGAGTTCGAACCGAACACGAGGTCGGTGCGGGTGGCGCGCCACTTTTCCTCGCCGGTCTTGCGGTCCTTGCCGACGAATTCCTCGTCGCCGCTTTCCGAGACCGTTTCCCACTTCGTCCCCATGTCGAGCAGGTTGACGAAGAAGTCGGTGCTGAGCGTGCCGGCGCGGTCGGTCAGCACGCCGATGCGGTTGCCGTGGTGGGCATGGGTGCTGACCGCACCCAGCGCGCGCATCCCGCCGACCAGCGCGGTCATTTCCGGGATCGACAGGCCGAGCAGATGCGCCCGGTCGATCAGCATTTCCTCGGTCTTCACGCTGGACTTGGTCTTGAGGTAGTTGCGGAAGCCGTCGGCGAAGGGCTCAAGCGGTTCGAAGCTCTCCGCGTCGGTCTGCTCTGCGGTGGCGTCGCCGCGGCCGGTGGTGACACCGACCTTGACGTCGAAACCGCCGTCCTTCGCCGCCTTCTCGACCGCAGCCGCACCGGCCAGCACGATGGCGTCGGCCATCGAGAGGTTGCCCCGCAGCTCATCGAGCTTGGCCAGCACCTTGCCGAGTTCGGCCGGGTCGTTGACCTTCCAGTCCTTCTGCGGGGCGAGGCGTACGCGGGCACCATTGGCACCGCCGCGGTGGTCGGAGTTGCGGTAGGTCGAGGCCGAGGCCCACGCCGCCTTGACCAGTTCGCTGACGGTCAGCCCGCTGGCAAGCACGGCCGACTTGAAGGCGGCGACCTCGGCGTCCGAAGGCTTGGTTCCCGCCGGGACCGGGTCCTGCCAGATCAGGTCTTCTGCAGGGACTTCAGGGCCCATGTAACGGACCTTCGGGCCCATGTCGCGGTGGCACAGCTTGAACCAAGCGCGGGCAAAGGCATCGTCGAGCGCCGCCTGGTCGTCGCGGAAGCGTTCGGAGATCTTGCGATATTCCGGGTCCATCTTCAGCGCCATGTCGGCGGTGGTCATCATGGTCGGCACCTTCTTCGACGGATCGCGCGCGTCGGGTGCCATGTCCTCCGGATCGGGGTTGACCGGTTGCCACTGGTTGGCGCCCGCCGGGCTCTTCACCAGCTCGTACTCGTATTTGAACAGCAGGCGGAAATAGTCGCCGCCCCACTGGGTCGGGTTGGGGGTCCACGCGCCTTCGATGCCCGAAGTGGTGATGTGGCCCTTTCCAATCTCGTCGGCATCGGTCAGCCAGCCGAAGCCCTGCAGCGCCAGCGCCTCGGATTCGGGGTTGCCGCTGAAGGTGTCGGCAGGCTTCGCGCCGTGCGCCTTGCCGAAGGCGTGGCCGCCGGCGGTCAGCGCCACGGTTTCCTCGTCGTTCATCGCCATGCGGCTGAAGGTTTCGCGCATGTCGCGGGCCGACAGCAGCGGGTCGGGGTTGCCGCCCGGTCCTTCGGGATTGACGTAGATGAGGCCCATCTGGATCGCCGCCAGCGGGTTCTCCAAGGCCTTGCCTTCATCGGGGATGATGCGGGTTTCGGCGCCTTGGTCGACCCACTTCTCTTCGGTGCCCCAGTATACGGTTTCGGGTTCGAACACGTCCTTGCGGCCGCCGCCGAAACCGAACACCGGGCCGCCCATCGATTCGATCGCGACGTTGCCGGTCAGGATGAAGAGGTCGGCCCAGCTAATGTGCTTGCCGTACTTCTGCTTGATCGGCCACAGCAGGCGGCGGGCCTTGTCGAGGTTGCCGTTGTCGGGCCAGCTGTTGAGCGGGGCGAAGCGCTGCTGGCCGCTCGAGGAGCCGCCGCGCCCGTCGCCGGTGCGATAGGTGCCGGCCGCGTGCCAGGCCATGCGGATGAAGAAGGGGCCGTAGTGGCCGTAGTCGGCCGGCCACCAGTCCTGGCTGTCGGTCATCAGCGCGGTCAGGTCAGCCTTGAGCGCATCGTAATCGAGCGCGTTGAAGGCTTCGCAATAATCGAAGTCCTCGCCCATCGGGTCGGGGTTCTTGCCGCCGGCGACGAGGATGTCGAGCTGCAGCGCATCCGGCCACCAGTCGCGATTGGTGCGGCCGAACAGGCTGCGGGTTCCGGCATCGCCGTGGAACGGGCAGCCGCTGATATCTCCGGTCTTCGCGTCCATAATTGTCTCTCCTGCTAGAATCGGGGGAATCACCCGGTACGGGCGAAACATGCCAGCGGAATGACGGTTCGCGGCTGATTAGTCCAATCGATTAAATGGCAATTATTAATCGGAATAGCCGGACATCGGCGGGCGCCGGACCGGAAGCACGTTCAGCCGGTGAGGGCGACACCGACAAGCGCGAGGGTGGCAAGGCCGACCAGGACGACAGCAACCTTGCCCAGCGCCTTCATGCGCCGTTCGCGTTGTTCCTTGGCCTTTCGTATTTCCACCTTGGTAGGCAAGCTGCGACCCTTTCGATCTACCGGATTGTGACAGGCCGGTGTCGCTAGCGAAAGCCAGCGGGCGCGTAAACCCGCGAGTGCCGGGTTCGATACGCTATCGCTGCGCTATTTGAGCGCGTTTTTGCTGCGCTATCGCTTCGCTACCTGAGCGCGGTCGAGCAGTTTGTGGTCGGCCAGCACCAGCGCCATCATCGCTTCGACCACGGGCGTGCCGCGGATGCCGACGCAGGGATCGTGGCGACCCTTGGTACGTATCTCGGTGGCGTTGCCTTCGCTGTCGATGGTTTCGACCGAGGTCAGGATCGAACTGGTCGGCTTGAAGGCGACGCGGCAGGTGACCGGCTGGCCGGTGCTGATCCCGCCGGCGATGCCGCCCGCGTGGTTCGCTTCAAAGCGCGGGCCGTCATTGGCCCCCGTTTCATTGGGACGCATCGGGTCGGCGTTCTGCTCGCCCGTCAGCCGCGCCGCGCCGAAACCGTCGCCGATCTCGACGCCCTTGACTGCATTGATGCCCATCATCCCGGCGGCAAGGTCGGCATCGAGCTTGGCATAGATCGGCGCGCCCCAACCGGCGGGGACGCCCGTGGCGACGCATTCGACCACCGCGCCCAAGGAAGAGCCCGCCTTGCGCGCATCGTCGACCAGCGCCTCCCACCGCCGCGCTGCCTCCGCATCCGGACACCAGAAGGGATTGCGCGCAATCTCGGCCGCATCGAAACTGGCCGGGTCGATAGCATCGCCGCCGATCTCGCTGACATAGGCGAGGATGCTGACCTCGGGGATCACCAGCCGCGCCACCGAGCCTGCCGCCACCCGCATCGCCGTCTCGCGCGCGCTGGAGCGCCCGCCGCCGCGATAGTCGCGCAAGCCGTATTTGGCGTCATAGGCATAGTCGGCATGGCCCGGGCGATAGGCCTTGGCGACCTCGGAATAGTCCTTGCTGCGCTGATCGACGTTCTCGATCAGCAGGCTGATCGGCGTGCCGGTCGTCCTGCCCTCGAACACGCCCGAGAGGATGCGAACCCGGTCGGGCTCCTGCCGCTGGGTGGTGAACTTGTTCTGCCCCGGACGGCGCGCATCGAGATACGGCTGGATGTCATCCTCGCCAAGCGCAAGGCCCGGCGGGCAGCCATCGAGCACGCAGCCGATCGCCGGGCCATGGCTCTCGCCCCAGGTGGTCATGCGTAGCACGCGTCCGAAGGTATTCCAGCTCATGGACCGGCCTCATGCCCTCTGGAAGCGGGAATGGAAAGCAAGCTTCGCTTTCCTACGGTCGAGGGATTGTGGCAGACCGTGGGTCGAGGCCGTACCGGTCCTCGCCGGCCAGGGCAAACGGCAGGGAGCGGTCATCGGCGGTGTTGGGTTTTGGTGTGAACTTAGTGTGACCTTTCGCGGGAAATCCTTGATATCGGGGCTTTCCAAACGGGTGCGGAGCGGGCAGGAACAAAACGTGATTGTGGAACGTGTCATATGATCGCCAAGCTAAAGGGCCTGCTCGACGAAACCGGCACCGACTGGGCGGTGATCGACGTCGCGGGCGTGGGCTATCTGGTCCATTGCTCGACCAAGACGCTGAGCGCGCTGGGCGAGGTGGGCGAAGCCTGCACCGTCTACACCGACCTGCAGGTGTCCGAGAACGACATGCGCCTGCTCGGCTTTGCCGACAGCGCCGAGCGCGACTGGTTCCGGCTGCTGACGCAGGTGCAGGGGGTGGGCAGCAAGGTCGGCCTCGCGATCCTCTCGGCGCTCTCAGCTGGCGAACTCCAGACCGCCTGCGCCAATGGCGATGCCGCGATGGTGGCCCGCGCCAATGGCGTCGGGCCGAAGCTGGCGGGCCGGATCGTCAATGAATTGAAGGACAAGGCGGGCGCGCTTCCCTCGGGCGGCGGCGTGGCGGGCGTCACGATCACCCCGGCGGGCAGCCATAGCGCCGATGCCGTCAGCGCACTGGAGAACCTCGGCTTCAAACCCGCCGTCGCCGCCCGCGCCGTGGCGCTGGCCCAAGGCGAACTGGGCGAAGGCGCGAACGAGGGTGAATTGATCAGGGTCGCGCTGAAGAGGGCGGCGGGGTGACCGACCCCATCCCCCTCCATACGCCCCAGCGGCAGCCGGAAGACCCTGACGCGGCGCTGCGGCCCAAGTCGCTCGCCGAATTCGTCGGGCAGGCGGCGGCGAAGGACAATCTCGCGGTGTTCATCGAGGCGGCGCGCAGCCGCGGTGAGGCGATGGACCATACGCTGTTCTTCGGTCCACCGGGGCTGGGCAAGACCACGCTGGCGCAGATCATCGCGCGCGAGCTGGGCGTGGGCTTCCGCGCCACCAGCGGGCCGGTGATTGCCAAGGCGGGGGACCTGGCCGCGCTGCTGACCAATCTCGAACCGCATGATGTGCTGTTCATCGACGAGATCCACCGGCTCAACCCGGTGGTCGAGGAAGTGCTCTACCCGGCGATGGAGGACCGCGCGCTCGACCTGATCATCGGCGAAGGTCCCTCGGCGCGCAGCGTGCGGATCGACCTGCCGCCCTTCACTCTGATCGGCGCCACCACGCGGCAAGGCCTGCTGACGACGCCACTGCGCGACCGCTTCGGCATCCCGGTGCGGTTGAATTTCTACACCGAGGACGAGCTGGAAAAAGTCGTCACGCGCGGGGCCGGGCTGATGGGGCTGCCGATCGATCCTGAGGGCGCGCGCGAGATTGCCCGGCGTTCGCGCGGCACGCCCCGTGTCGCCGGCCGCCTGCTGCGCCGCGTGCGCGACTTTGCCGAGGTCGAAAAGGCCGTTACCGTCACGGCGGCCATCGCCGATGCCGCGCTGACCCGGCTGGAGGTCGACCGGCTCGGCCTCGATGCGATGGACCGGCGCTATCTTGCCATGATTGCCGATATCTACAAGGGCGGCCCGGTCGGGGTGGAGACGCTCGCGGCGGGCCTCGCCGAGCCGCGCGACACGATCGAGGAAGTGGTCGAGCCGTTCCTGATCCAGCTCGGCCTGGTCGCCCGCACCGCACGTGGGCGCTGTCTTAACGATCGCGGCTGGGAACACCTCGACCGCCGCCCGCCAGCCGGTTCGCAAACCGGCCTGTTCGGCGACGAGGCTTAACCATTCGGCAAGCTTTGCCCCGGATTCGGTGCCATTGCGGGACAAGGCGTTAGCCAACTTGCCGACCGGCGGCAAAAAAATGCTCCGACCTCACGTTTTCATGGTTAACGTGATTGCGGGTTAAAGGGGCGCGATGTTCCAAGGGCAGCAGGGGGATACACCCACACCGGACACGCCGGATGTGCGGAAAGCCCCAGCAGGAACAGAAGAGTTTGCCCATGTCGGTGAAATTGGCCCTGGCGAAACTGGCGGCAACCGCAGCTGGCGGTGCCTTGCTCGCAGGTGGCGCGGTGCGCGTCGCCGAACCGCAGTCGTCGACCGTCTCGTACAAGTCGGTCAAGTCGGTGAAGGCGCAGCCCGTCCGCTACATCAAGGAAGCCCCGCCCAAGAAGCGCAAGGTGACCAAGACGGTGAAGCGCAAGAAGCGCGTCATCGAACGCGTGGTCGAGTGCGTGCCCGCAGGTCCGGGCTATGCCGCGCCCTACGGCAGCAGCGCCTACGGTGCCGGAGCCCAGGGCGCGTACCAGGGCTATGCCGGAGGCACCACCGTGATCGGTGGCGGCAATGGCTGCGGCGGTGCGACCACGACGGTCGTATCGGTCGCGCCGGCGGTGTTCCCGATCGGCGGCGGCTTTGTCGGCGGCGGCGGAGGTGAAGGCGGCGTGACCGTCGTCGGCGGCGGCGGCGGTTTCGGCGGTGGCTTCGGCGGCGGCTTCTTCGGCGGCTTCTTCGGCGGCGGCGGATCGAGCGGCGGCAATGTGACCGTCACCTCGACCACGACCACCAGCGGCAACATCGCTTCCAGCGGTGAGCCGGGCACCACCGGAGGGATCGACATCGATATTGACATCGAGAACTCGAGCGGCGGCAGCAGTACGAGCACCGGCGGCATTTCGACCTCGACCACCTCGGGCAATGTCTCCAGCTCGTCGGGCAACGTTTCCAGCTCGTCGGGCAACGTCTCCAGCTCGTCGGGCAACGTGTCCAGCTCGTCCGGCAATGTCTCGTCCAGTTCGGGCAATGTGTCCTCGACCTCGGGTAATGTCTCGAGCAGCAGCTCCTCGTCGAGCAGTTCGAGTTCGTCCTCGTCGTCTTCCTCGTCTTCGTCCTCTTCTTCGAGCGGCGGTTCCTCGGGTGGGGGTAGCTCGGGCAAACCGGGGTCAAGCTCCGGCCATCCGGGCGGCTCATCGGGTTCGTCGGGCGGCAGCGGCTCCTCGGGCTCGTCGGGCAGCAGCGGCGGATCCTCGTCGTCTTCCTCTTCGTCGAGCAGCAGTTCGTCCAGTTCCGGTTCGTCGGGTGGCTCGGGCGGCTCCGGTGGCTCCGGTGGCTCGTCGGGTTCATCCTCGAGTTCGTCCAGCTCCTCGTCCTCGAGCAGCAGCTCGTCGAGCGGCGGGATCTCGACCTCCGGATCGAGCTCGGGCAACATGACCAGCTCGACCAGTTCCTCCTCGTCGTCCTCGAGCTCCTCCTCTTCGAGCAGCAGCTCCTCGTCGTCCTCGAGTTCCTCGTCGAGCAGCACCTCCGGCAGCAGCTCTTCCTCGAGCAGCGGCACGCCGGTTCCGGCACCGCCGATGACGATCCTGTTCGGCCTGGGCGCGGCTGCCGTGTTCTCGCGTCGCAAATTCTGGAAGAAGGCTGCCTGAACCACGCAGGCGCTTTCTCCGAACTGAAAGGGCGGCCTTGCGGGCCGCCCTTTTTTTGTTCTCAGGCCCTTCAGCCGTGGCCGCTGAGCAGCCGCCAGGGTTCCTGCTGGTACCATTTGGTGATGACGTGCTTGACGCCGCGGGCCACCGGCATCCCGGCGTGCAATGTCTTCATGTCGGGACGCCCGTCGCGCGCCATGTTGTTCCACACACATACATGGCCCCGGTCTGCAGGGTGAATCGCAGTACCAGGTGCGGGAAATCGGTTTCCCCGCCTTCCTTGGGTTCATGGACGCAGATCATGGCAGTCCATGTCCGCTGGCCGCCGCGCGGGCGATCGAGTTGCCAGTATCCCTCGCCGTGATAGAAGAAGTCGTGATGGTGTTTGTACTGTTCGCCGGGGCGATAGCGCTGGCCCTGCATCAATTCGGAGTGCAGGTCGTCGATGCCCAAGAGGTCCGAGATATACAATTCGATGCTGCGGGTCAGCGCATCCTCTGCGGCGAAGTGATGGGTGTAGCTGGTGCCGAACCCTTCTCGTTCGGTGCCGCGCTGGAGGGTCGAGGGCGAAGCGTTGGCGTTGATCACTTCGGTCACCGACTTGCAGTCGCGGCGCGTCAGGAAACGGGCCACCACGAACATGTCGGCCAGAGGCGTGTCGATCGGCTCGACGGCCGGATTGGCGTCGAGCCGCGCACCGACATGTCGGCCGAAAATGGCCAGCTTCGCCAAATTGCAGAAAGGATCCGGCGCCCAGTCCCGAGGCTCGGTCGCGGCAGCAGTCATGCGCGCCGGACGGCACGCATGACTGAAGATACCCCTAGATCGGCAGCGTCACTTTGCTGCGCTCAGCTCGCGGCGAGGTTGCGCAGCACGTAGTGGAGGATGCCGCCGTTGCGGTAGTATTCCAACTCGTTGGCGGTATCGATGCGCGACGTGGCGGTGAAGGTAAAGCCGGTGCCGTCCTCACGGGTGACCGCGACTTCGATATCCTGCCCCGGAACCATGTCCGCAATGCCGTGGATCGTGAAGCTGTCGGTGGCTGTGAGGCCCAGGGACTGGCGGGTATCGCCGTCCTTGAACTGCACCGGCAGTACGCCCATGCCGACGAGGTTCGAGCGGTGGATGCGCTCGAAGCTTTCGACGATCACCGCGCGCACGCCGAGCAGGATGGTGCCCTTCGCCGCCCAGTCGCGGCTCGATCCGGTGCCGTATTCCTTCCCGCCGATCACGACCAGCGGGGTGCCGTCGGCCTTGTGCTTCATGGCGGCGTCATAGATCGCCATCTGCTCGCCATTGTAGCTGGTCACACCGCCTTCGACGCCCGGGACCATCTCGTTCCTGATGCGGATGTTGGCGAAGGTGCCGCGCATCATCACTTCGTGGTGGCCACGGCGGCTGCCGTAGGAGTTGAAGTCGGCCTTGGCGACCTGGCGTTCCTGCAGCCAGGTGCCGGCCGGGCTGTCAGCCTTGATCGAGCCTGCGGGCGAGATGTGGTCGGTGGTGACCGAATCGCCGAGGATCGCCAGCGGCTTGGCATCGACGATGTCCTGCAGCGGGGCAGGAGTCATTGTCATGCCTTCGAAATAAGGCGGGCTGGCGACATACGTGCTGGTCGGGTTCCAGCGATAGGTGTCGCTCGCCTCGACCTTGATCGCCTGCCAGTGCTCGTCGCCCTTGTAGACGTCGGCGTAGCGGGTTTCGAACATCTGCCGGTCGATATTAGCGGTGCGGTGGTCGTAGACCTCCTGGTTCGACGGCCACAGGTCGGCCAGCATCACGTCGTTGCCGTCCTGGTCCTGCCCGATCGGGGTGGTGGTGATGTCCTCGGTGACGGTGCCCTTCAGCGCATAGGCCACCACCAGCGGCGGCGAGGCGAGGAAGTTGGCGCGCACGTCGGGCGAAACACGGCCTTCGAAGTTGCGGTTGCCCGACAGGACGCTGGCAGCGACGATGTCATTGCCGTTGATCGCCTTGCTGATCGGCTCGGCCAGCGGGCCGGAGTTGCCGATACAGGTGGTGCAGCCATAGCCGACGAGATCGAAGCCGACCTGATCGAGATAGGCCTGCAGGCCCGACTTCACGAGGTAGTCGGTGACGACCTGCGACCCCGGGGCCAGCGAAGTCTTGACCCACGGCTTGGGCTTGAGGCCCTTTTCGACCGCCTTCTTGGCGACGAGGCCGGCGGCGATCAGCACGTCGGGGTTGGAGGTGTTTGTGCAGCTGGTAATGGCGGCAATCACGACGTCGCCGTCGCCGATGTCATGGTCCGCACCGCCTACGCTGACTCGCGCGGCACCCGACTTGCCGTAGACGGTGCCGAGCTCGCGGTTGAACAGCTCGTCGACTTCGGGGAGGATGACCTTGTCCTGCGGGCGCTTCGGCCCGGCGAGCGAGGGGACGACCGCGCCGACGTCTAGCCAGAGGGTCTTGGTGAAGACCGGCTCGTTTTCCGGCTTGAACCACATGCCCTGTTCCTTCGAATAGGCTTCGACAAGGGCGATGGCATCCTCGTCGCGGCCGGTCAGGCGCAGGTAGTCGAGCGTCTTGTCGTCGACGCCGAAGAAGCCGCAGGTCGCGCCGTATTCGGGGGCCATGTTGGCAATCGTGGCGCGGTCGGCGAGGCTGAGGTTGGAGACGCCCGGGCCATAGAACTCTACGAAGCGGCCGACGACGCCGACTTCGCGCAGCATCTGCACGCAGGTCAGCACCAGGTCGGTCGCGGTCACCCCTTCGGCCATCTTGCCGGTGAGCTTGAAGCCGACGACTTCGGGGATCAGCATGGATACCGGCTGGCCGAGCATGGCGGCTTCCGCCTCGATCCCGCCGACGCCCCAGCCGAGTACGCCGAGGCCGTTGATCATGGTGGTGTGGCTGTCGGTGCCGACGCAGGTGTCGGGGTAGGCCACGATGGCGCCGTGCTGGTCGGTGCTCGACCACACGCCCTTGCCGATGTGCTCTAGGTTGACCTGGTGGCAGATGCCGGTGCCCGGGGGCACGGCGGAGAAGTTCTGGAAGCTCTTCGAGCCCCACTTGAGGAAGTCGTAGCGCTCGGCATTGCGGGCGTATTCGAGCTCCATGTTCTTCTCGAACGCCTTGGGATGGCCGAACTCGTCGACCATCACCGAATGATCGATGACGAGGTTGACCGGCACCTGCGGGTTGATTTTGCTGGTGTCGCCGCCGAGCTTGGCGATCGCATCGCGCATGGCGGCAAGGTCGACCACGCAGGGTACGCCGGTGAAGTCCTGCAGCAGCACGCGGGCCGGGCGGTACTGGATTTCGCTTCCGGTTACGGGGTTCTTCTGCCAGTCGGCAATCGCCTGGATGTCGGCGGTGGAAACGGTGAAGCCGCCGTCTTCGAAGCGGAGCAGGTTCTCCAGCAAGACCTTCATGCTGAAGGGCAGCTTCGACACGTCGCCGATGGCCGCCTCGGCCTTGGCGAAGGAGTAATAGGCGTAGTCCTTGCCATTGACGCTGAGCGTGCTGCGGGTTCCGAGCGTGTCCTTGCCGACCTGGGTCATCCGGGGTCCTTTCCGAGAGGTTCATGGAGGGGCGGCGCGGGGGCGCGCTCAGCCCGTGGATTTCGCCTGCGCCCTGCTCTTTTGCGCGTCTCAGGTCAAGTTTCACCGCGCATGCCGGGGGTGTTACAACAGTTTACTGGCGCGGCGATGTAAAATGGGCGAAACGCGGTCCGCGCTGTAGACGCCCGGACAGGGTGCACAAGCAGGGGGCAAGCCCGGGGCACTTCGGGTCGCAGGCCACGCAGGACCGCATCGTTCGGTGGCTCGGGGGCATACCGGTGGCCGCTCCCTGCCCGCGGGCGGGGGGCGGCCCTTGCGTTTGCGAAAGGATTGATGCCCCGCGCTAGATCGTGCTCTGTTCCGTCGGGGCGCGAGTGGCAATCCAGCATCCGACGACGATCAGCGCCGTTCCGGCCAGCGTCGGGACAGTCAATTGCTCACGGAAAAACACCCATCCGAACAGCGCCGCCCACAGGAATCCCGAGTATTCGATAGGCACCAGCGCCTGCGCCTCCGCCCGCGCATAGGCCCACGCCAGCGCCATCGCCGCCGCCACTGTCAGCAGGGCGGACAGACCGATACGCACCGCGGCCTCGCTATCCGGCAGGACCAGCAGCCAGGGCGCCGCCAACCCCAGCAGGACGGCAGACACGCCGCTGTGGAACGTGGCAACTTCGGTCGGTCCGGCAAGCTGCGATTGCTGACGGATGAGGATGAAGTTCCAGGCATAGAGCAACGTCGAGACGAGCAGCGATGAAAGGCCGAGCCAAAGATCGTCGGTGACGTGCCCGGTGCCGACCTTGCCCGCCACGATTACCAGCGTTCCGACGAAACCCAATATCGACGCCAGGATCGCCTTGCGCCGTATCTCTTCCCCGAGAAGGACCGCGGCGAGGTAAAGGGCGATCAGCGGCGCGATGAAGGAAAGCGCGATCGCTTCCGCGACAGGAAGCTTGGTCAGGGCGAAGAAGAACGTCAGCGCCATGAAGGCCGATACGGTGCCGCGCAGCAGGTGCAGGCGCAGGGTCCGGCCGGTCGGCCAGCGCCCGCCGGTGCCGAGCCAGACCGGCGCGATGATGGCGAGCCCCCCGGCAGATCGCAGCCAGGCGGCGCTGTAGGCTCCTATGGCAAGCGCGGCGCCTTTCATCAGGGCGTCCATAAGCGACAGCAGCCCGACCCCGGCAAAGGTCAGCAACAGGGGCAACAGGGGGTGGTGTCGGTGCATCGCGGCACTGCCATAAGCGGGGCGGGTTTTCGCGTCACGCTCGCGATGCAATTCAGCTTGGGGAAAGCGGAGATGCTTGAAGCGGCCAGCCGAATGCGGCAAAAACCGTCTCCGTCGACGCGGCGGATGCGTGCAGCCGCGCCAGGTGGTCTTGATCAGGGAAAGCGAAATGTCGTTGCGTAAATCGGTTCTGTTGCTTGGTGCGAGCGTCCTGTTGCCGGTGGGGGCGCAGGCACAGGACGGCCCGGAAAACCTGCTTCCGGCGCAGACGGCCCCGGCTATCGCGACTACCAAGCAGCCACTCGATGCAGGGTATGATCCACCCAGCCAGAGCACCGTTGCGGAAGCTTTCAAGGACGAACTGGGCGCCGCCCAGGCCCCTGCGGAACCGCTTGTGCAGAGCTGGTCGCTCGAACAGGCGACTGCGCTGGTCACCCTGATCGAAGGTATTGCCGCAGAAGGGTTGCGCTCGGCCGACTACGATCCCAAGGGGCTGCAGGCGCTGATCGCCGCAGGTCCCGGGGCCGCCCTCAACGAAGGGGCGAGCCAGCGTTTCCTGTGGCTGGTCGAGGACATGCGCGACGGCCGGACGCCGATGGCGAACCGCAAGCAGTGGTTCGTGATGGATCCGGATGCCGACCGCATGCCGTCGGCCCAGGTGATGAAGGATGCGCTTCAGGGCCGTGGTCCGGCAGAAGCGCTGAAGGGCGTGGCCCCGCTTCACCCCGACTATGCAGTGCTCAGGAAAGCGCTGGCCGCAGCTGCGCCGGGTTCGCCCGAATATCGCCAGATCCAGGCCAATATGGACCGGTGGCGCTGGCTTCCGCGTGACCTCGGCGGCCAGTACCTCATTACCAACGTGCCGGAATTCCAGTTGCGGCTTACGGTCAACGACAAGATCATGGAAACCTTCCGGACCGTGGTCGGCAAGCCGGGCAACACAGCGACGCCGCAGTTGGCCGAAGTGATCGAAGGCGTCGTGCTCAATCCGACGTGGACGGTGCCGCAGAGCATCGTCAAGGGCGAAGGGCTGGGTGCCAAGGTGCTTGGCAACCCGGCCTGGGCCAAGAAAGCAGGCTATACCGCATCGCGTGGCGCCAACGGGTTCGTGACGGTGGTGCAGCAGCCGGGGCCGGGCAACTCGCTCGGCAAGATGAAGCTCGACATGCCCAATCGTCATGCGATCTTCGTGCACGACACCCCCAGCCGTCACCTGTTCGGTGCTGCGGACCGGGCGCTCAGCCACGGCTGCATCCGCACGGAAAACGCGGTCAAGCTGGCCTTGACGCTGGCCATCCTCCAGGCCGGGCTGACCGCCGACGAGGGGCTGGCTCTGCTCAACAGCGGCAAGTACACCAAGGTCGACTTCAAGAAGAAGATGCCGGTCTACATCACCTATTTCACCATGGCGACCGACATCGGCGGCAAGCTGTCCAGCTTCAAGGACATCTATGGGCGCGACGAGGCTGTGCTGGCATCGTTCAACGCCCCGCGCGTCGCCAACCGGCCGCGCGTGACCGACGAACAGATCATCGTGATCGAGGACGACCTGCGCGACATCGCCCCCTGATGCGATCGGGAGGGCTGGGCTGACCGGATGGCGGGCACGGCCCCGCTGCCCGGTCAGTAGACGCCGGGATTAAGCAGATCCTCGCCGGTCGCATCCTCGGGTACCAGCAAGGCAAGGTTGTCCGACGGCTCGGGGCGGGTCACCAGGCTGCCGTCGGCAGCCCAGCCGAGCGTGTCGGCGTATAGCAGCCGGCCGCCGGACAGCGTCAGCAGCGCCGTGCGGAAATCGTCCGTCCCCATGGCGAAGCAGCCGTTGGACCGGCCAAGACGCCCCCACCGCGCCAGGTGGTCAGGCTCTGCATAGGCAGCACGGTGCATGACGATATAGCGTTGCAGCGCGTTGCTGTTGCTTTCGTCCAGCCCGCCGAGGCGGACCGACGTCCCGTACCGGCCCGTGTACCATTCCCAGGTCACATAGGCGCCCTTCGACGTGGCGTTCGAACCTTCGACATTGGAATAGCTTTTCAACCAGCCGTCGTGTTCCGGGTCCGATCCCGTCCCGTGGCTGACGAGGTAGCTGTCCACCCGCTGCAGGTCGAGATTGACGAAATGGAACCGCGGTTCGCTCGATCGCAGGCCGAAATCCGCAATCCCGACGACATCCCTCTTCCAGATGACATTGCCCGCCTTGTCGAGCTGTTCCTTGGCAAGGGCGAAGAGCTTTCGATCGCGCAGCGAGCCCGCCGCAGCCTGCGCATGCAGCCGGGCCGGCAACGCCGACAGCGCGCCGAGCGCCAATGTGCCTTTGAGGAGGTCGCGACGATGCATCTTGCCCATTTACCGCGCCTTGGTTGAACCAATCGTTGCCAAGGCAAGATCGCCAGCGCCGAAACGTGCGTTTTCTGCGGCCATCGCCAGCATCGAGCGGGCATGGCGCTGTGCGACGGCGTGCTGGTCGTCCCCGTAGCCGCCGCCCAATGCGCTGGCGACCGGTATGCCGCGCCGCCGCGATTCCGCGACCACGTAACGGTCGCGCGCCTCGAGCCCTGCATCGGTCAGCGCCAGCCGCCCGAGCTTGTCCGCGCCGTGCGGATCGACCCCGGCCTGGTAGAGCACGATGTCGGGACAAACCCGGTCGAGCAGTGCGGGCAGGTGTGCGGCCAGCGCATCGAGATAGGCGCTATCGCCGATACCGTCGGGCAAGGCGATGTCGAGGTCGGAGCGCGCCTTGCGAACGGGGAAGTTCTTGTCAGCATGCATGGAGAAGGTGACGATATCCTGCCGCCCGGCGGTCAGGCTGGCGGTGCCGTCGCCCTGGTGGACGTCGAGATCGACGATGAGGATGCGGCCCGCATCGCCTTGCGCAATGAGCCTGTTGGCCGCCACGGCGAGGTCGTTGAAGACGCAGTAGCCCGCCCCGGTATCATGCAGCGCATGGTGGCTCCCCGCCGCGCTGTTCGCGGCATAGCCATGCTCCAGCGCCAGCCGCGCCGCCAGCCAGGTCCCGCCGTTGGTGTGCCGCACCCGGTCGCGAATGGCGGCGGTCACGGGAAAGCCGATTCGCCGCTCCTTCTCGCGCGGGACGGCGAGGCTGAAGACCTCCTCGACGTAGAGCCGGCAATGCACCGCTTCCAACCACGCGCGCGGCATCGGTTCCGGTGCGTGTTCGGTGATAGGCTCCCCGCTCGCCCTCAGCGCCTCCATGACAAGGAAGTACTTGTCGAACCGAAAGGTCCCGCGCTCTGGGCGCGGAGCCATGTAGTCGGCGTGGTGGACGACGTGGAGCAGTGGTCAGTCTTCCCTGCTACCTGCGGCAAGGCTGGCGAGTTCGTCGAATATCTCATCCTCGCTCCGGCTCGCGGCATTGCGCCAGCTTGCGGCGGTCTCTGCATTCCGCACCTCGCCACCAGAATCGACCACGAACAGCGCAGGGGTGCCTTTCATCTTGTCGAGGCCGAAGCGCGCAGCGATGTCGAGGTTATAGCCATCACCCGTCTGCGGCATGCCGACGTTGACATAGACGACTTCGAACTTTTCGTCGGTCAGCTGGCGGAAGCGATCGGTCGCCAGCCAACCGGCGAGCGCGCGGCTATCGTGGCACCAGTTCGCGCCGAGCACGACCAGCGCCAGGGTCCCGCGTTCGGCCGCACTGGCGAGCGCGGCATCGACCGCGGCCTTGGCGTCCAGCGCCGGATCGTAGGGACGCGCTTCTGGATGTGCGGCCTCTTCCGCTCCGGCCTCGTTCGTCGCCTTCGCAGCAATCGTCGCCGGGCTCAGCGCCAGCGCGAGGCCGGCCAGCAACAGGGGCAGCTTCACTCGGCAGCCTCGGTCGCTTCGCCGGCGTCGCTCATCTCTTCCTCGATCTCGGCGGCCTTCTTCTCGACCAGCGCGACGAGGTGGTCGAGCATGGCCTCGTCCTCGACATGGTGGTCGGTCACGCCGCTCAGATAGACCATGTGCTTGCCCTTGCCGCCGCCGGTCAGGCCGATGTCGGTCTCGCGCGCTTCGCCCGGGCCGTTGACGACGCAGCCGAGCACCGAGAGGCTCATCGGGGTCTTGATGTGTTCGAGCCGCTTTTCCAGCGCCTCGACCGTGCGGATGACGTCGAAGCCCTGGCGCGAGCAGCTGGGGCAGGAAACGATCCGCACGCCGCGGGTACGCAGGCCGAGGGCCTTCAGGATCTCGAAGCCGACTTTGACCTCCTGCTCCGGCTCGGCGCTGAGCGAGACGCGGATGGTGTCGCCGATGCCCGCCCACAGCAGGCTGCCGATCCCGATGCTCGACTTGACCGTCCCGCCGATCAGCCCGCCGGCCTCGGTGATGCCCAGGTGCAGCGGGCAATCGACCGCTTCGGCAAGGCCCTGGTAGGCGGCGACCGCGAGGAACACGTCGCTGGCCTTCACTGCCACCTTGTATTCGTGGAAATCGTGGTCCTGCAGCAGCTTGATGTGGTCGAGCGCGCTTTCGATCAGCGCCTCGGGGCAGGGCTCGCCGTATTTCTCCAGCAGGTCCTTCTCGAGGCTGCCGGCATTGACCCCGATGCGGATCGCACAGCCATTGGCCTTGGCCGCGCGGACGACCTCCGCCACGCGCTCGGACGAGCCGATATTGCCAGGATTGATCCGCAGGCAGGCCGCGCCCGCATCCGCCGCCTCGAGCGCGCGCTTGTAGTGGAAGTGGATGTCCGCGACCAAGGGCACCCGCGACGCCTTGGCGATCTTGCGGAAGCTGGCGGTCGCCTCTTCAGTGGGGCAGGAAACGCGGATGATGTCGGCCCCCGCCTCCTCGCAGCGACGGATCTGGTCGATCGTCGCCACCGCGTCTTCGGTGGGGGTGTTGGTCATGGTCTGCACCGTGATCGGCGCATCGCCGCCGACGGGTACATTGCCGACCATGATCTGGCGGCTGGTGCGGCGCATGACCGTGCGCCAGGGACGGATGGCATTCATACTCACGCGCGAATTCCTGAATCGATGTAGGACATGGACCACATGTTACACTGTCCAAGGGGGAAAAAGCCGGGCCCGGGCCGGGCCGTTACGCCCCCGATATGGCGAGCGTGTTGCAGTATGGGGAGGGGGTGGTTCATCCGCCCCCTCCTAGCACCGGTCGGCGCAGTAGGAAATGCGCCTACTTCGCCAGCTGCGCCGGTACGAATTCCTCGCGCACGGCTTTGGCGATGAGGTCGAGCGGGATGATACCCTGGCTCAGCAGGAAATCGTTAAAGGCGAGGCGGTCGAACCTGTCGCCCAGCGCCAGTTCCGTCTCGACCCGCAGGTCGATCAGCTTGCGATAGCCGTAGTAGTAACTGCCTGCCTGCCCCGGCGCGCGGAACTGGTAACGGTCCAGCTCCTGCTTCACCATGCCGGGCGAGAAGCCGACTTCGTCGCGCAGCACCTTGCCCGCTTCCTCGCGGGTGATGAGGCCGAGATTGAGCATCGGGTCGAGCATGGCGCGGGCGGCGCGCAGCTGGCGGAACTGGAGCGCGATCAGCTGGCCCTCGATCGGCTCCAGCGGCATCATCTCGGCCTCGGCGTAAAGCGCCCAGCCTTCGACATTGGTGCTGTTGAAGGCATAGAGCAACCGGGCGAGGCTGACGCCCTGATTCACCAGCGCCGCGAACTGCATCTCGTGGCCGGGCCGGGCCTCGTGCGCGCTCAGCGTCCAGGCCGCGGCAGGGTGGTTGAAATCGTCATAGGCGTCTTCGGCGCTGGCCGAGGGATTGCCGGCGGTGAGGATGAACTGCCCCTGTTCGCCGGTATTGCCGATGAGGCGCGGCGGGGACATGTGCGGTGCGGGCTGGGCCGCGCTTTCCGCCGGTGTGGCGAGCCGCATCTGGAGCTCGGTTTCCGGCAGGCTGGAGATGCCCGCGGCGACCATCTTCTTCTCGATCTGCGAATTGATGTCGCGATAGAACGCCTCGATCTGGTCGTTGGGGATGGTCTGCTTCTTCAGCTCGGCCAGCACGCTGGTGTAGTCGGTCGCCGCAAAGCCGAACTTGGCGGCGACCTGCGGGGCGAGCGCATCCATCTGCGCGCGCAGCTCGTAATAGCCGCGCCGGGCCTGCGACATGGCAGTCTGCGGATCGATATCGATGCCGACGCGCAGCAGGTTCAGGGCATAGAGTTCCTGCGGCATGGGTGCGGTCGTGCGCGCGGCGGGCAGGACCGTTTCGGTCGTCCACTTGCCATAGTCGGCGAACTGCCGGTCCATCGCCTTCAGTGCCTTGTCCGCGCCCTTGACCTTGAAGCGGGTGAACAGCTCGCGGATGCCCGCGGCATAGGTCGGGTACTTGGCCACCGCCTCGCGCACCTCGACGTCGTAGGGGCCGGTCTTGCCGTCACCCCGGCTCGCAACGAAACGCGCCTTGGCCTGGTCGACCAGCGGCGTGGTGCCCCTATAGGTGCCGGTATAGCGCTCCAGCAATTCGACGGCCTTTTTCTGCCGTGCGGGCGAAATCCGCTCGTCGAGCAGGTTGGAGACGCCGAAATAGACCGCCTCGGGCACGTCGGTCCAGTCGAGCATCAGCTTCCGGCCCAGCTCGATGCCGGCAATGCTCTGGTCGAGCGAACCGATCAGGATTTCGAGATCCTGCTTCACATAGGGATCGCTCTCGGTCGCGATCGCGGCGGCAAATTCGGCTTTCAGCGCCTTGGCGCCTGCGAGATAGCGTTCGTCGCGATCCGCCGCGAGATCGAAGGCGAGGCCGTCATACTGTTCGTACCCGGTCGATGATGCGCCTTCTGGCGAAAAGCCGGCATCGAAGGCGATCAGTTTCTGCGTGTAGGCGTTCGACGTCTCGACCCAGCCGGGCGTTTCGGCAGCGGCGACGACCGGGGCGTCCTGCGCTGCGGCGGGGAGAGCGGGAATCGCGGCGCAGGCCAGGGCCCCGGCAATGGCAAGGGCGGAAACGTGGTGGCGCATGAAATCTCTCCCTCGTGATTGGTCTGCGGGCTGATTGCGCCAAGCGCGCAGGCGAGGCAAGCACCGATGGCGCGAGACCCCTTGCCAGCCGCCGGGTTTGCGCGTTGAAGGCAGGCATGACGACCACCAAGCCAGCCTCTGACGGCGACGAATGCCTGCCGCTGCTGTTCGCCCGGATCCTCGACGGCAAGGGCGGCGGACGCCCGATCGCCTGGGAAGCGATAGCGGACTGGCAGCCTTCGGCGCCCGGCGAAGTGCTGTGGGCGCATCTCTGCCGCGGCGATCCTGCGGTGCGCAACTGGCTGATCGACGCGATCGGGGTGCCGGAACCGACCGCCGACATGCTGACCAGCGATGCGACCCGCCCGCGGGCGTTCCATGAAGGGAACACACTTGTCGCAACCCTGCGTGGGATCAATTTCAATCCCGGGGCCGAGCCGGAAGACATGGTATCGATGCAGCTGTGGAGCGACGGGCAGCGGGTTTTCACGCTGCGCCGCCTGCCGCTCCAGTCGCCGCGCGAAATCATGGCCGAGGTGGATGCGGGCAGGGGGCCGGTCGATGCGGGCTCGCTGGTTACCACGCTGGTCGAACACCTGATAACCCGGGTCGACCAGGTGATCGTCGACCTGAACGAACAGATCGATGCCTGCGACGAGGAAGACCGCAGCGCCGCCAACACCGATGCGCTGATCGAGCAGATCGCCACCATCCGCCATGCCTGCCTCTCGCTGAAGCGGCACATGGGTCCGATGCATGTCGCGCTGGAAGGGATCAGCCGCGATGCGCCGGACTGGTTCGAGAGCCACGACCGGCGAACCATGGCCGAGGCCATCCACCGCCTGCGGCGCGATCTCGACGATATCGACGCGAGCAAGGAAAGCGCCGTCGTCATGCTCGACGACCTGCGCGCCCGAGCGGTCGCTGGATCGCAGCGGACGACCTTCGTGCTGACGATCGTCGCCACGATCTTCATGCCGCTGACTTTCCTCACCGGGCTGCTCGGCAGCAATATCGGCGGGATACCGGGCAGCGACCATCCGCAAGCCTTCTGGATCCTCAGCGGCCTGTGCCTTGCGATCCTGATGACGCAGCTATGGCTGCTCCGCAAATGGCGCTGGCTCTGACCTACCAGCGGACAAGCCGGGGCAGGATCGCCCGGCCGAGTGCGGCGCACAGGGCCACCGGCAGCACATGCCAGATGCCCAGATGCGCCACTGTGTCGATCGGGCAGGACAGGCCGTAGGCGAAGGAGCCGGTGGCACCGGCGGCCATCCCGGCATAGAGGCCCGCGCTGCCGGTCGAGACTGGCGCGCCGCGCTTCAGCCAATAGGCCAGAGCGACGAAGGTAAGCGCCGACGCCGCCGCCGCAGAGGTCAGGCAGGCGATGCTGTGGCTATCGACCAGGCGAGCCGGACCGTGCCCGCCGACGATGGCGATCACCACGGCCGTCAGCGGCAGGATGGCCAGCATGGCCGCGGTCCATGCGGGGGCGTCGTGGCGGTTGCCGACCGCGGGGTTGGCAAGCGCCACGGCAGCGCCGCTCGCAGCCATTGCGACCAGCAGCAAGAGCCCGTTTGTCACGAAGAAGAACGGCTGCGCCCCGCCTGCCACCGGACCGGACCAGAACCCTGCCACCAGCCAGACTGCGGCCAGTGTCGCCGCACCGGCAAGCGCGACCAGAGCTCGGCCGCCACGCGGCCGCATCGGCCGGACGGGGGTGAGGTCTTCGGCGAGCTGGTCGATCAGCGCCTTGGTGGACCGGTTCATTGCTATTCTGCCTTTTCGATAAGGGTCGCGAGCTTTCTTAGCCCGCGATGGATATTCACTTTGACCAGGCTTTCGCTCTGGCCGGTTTTCACGCTGGCCTCGGCGATCGAGAGCCCCTCGATCTTGACCAGCTCGATGGCCTGGGCCTGACCCGCCGGCAGTTCGACGAACAGCCTGTCGAGGCTGAGCCGCGCGAGGACCGCTTCCTCGCTGCTGTCTTCGGCAGCGTCCCGCTCTTCCAGCTGCTCCGTCTCGCTGCGGTAGACCTTGCGCAAATGATCGACCCAGCGATAGCGGGCGATGGCCGCCAGCCAGGGCAGGAAGGCCCGGCTGGCATCCCAGCTGTCGCGCTTGTGATGCAGCGCCAGCAGGACGTCCTGCACCAAATCGTCTATCTGGTGCGGCGGCACCCGGCGGCGGAAGTAGCGTTGCAGCCAGCCGGAGCATTCGTCGAGCATCACCGTATAGGCGCGCCTGTCGCCTGCCTGCGATTGCCGCATCAACTGCGCCAGCGTGGTTTCGTCCGCGATCACTGTCCCTCTCCCGCGATCCCTAGCCTAGTTGCGCGCGCGCGCCAGCACCGCATCGAGCGAGAACTGGCCCCCGCCGCGGCTGACCAGCACCAGCGCCATCGCCGCCCACAGGCTGTGGGTCGGCCACCAGGCCTCCGGGAAGATGAACAGCTGGATCACCAGCGTCATCCCCAGCAGCGCGAGCGCGGCGAAGCGCGTCATCAGCCCGAGCGCGACGAGGATCGGCAGCGCGAACTCGGCGAAGGTCGTTACCGGCACCATGATTTCGGGAGACAGCGGCAAGCCGAATTCCTCGAACAGGAAGTACTGCGTCTCGTCGATGGTCAGCCAGCTGCCTTCGACGACCTTGGTCCGGCCCGAACGCCAGAAGACGCCCGCCAGCGCCAGGCGGGTCAGCAGCAGCGCGCCGCTTTCGACCCAGCGGCCCGACAGCCACTGTACGACCCGGTCGTAGGTTGAAAGGACGCGCTGCATTGCGGTGCTCCGGCAGTCCGATCAGCGCTGGATCGGAGTGAGCGAGCCCTTGCCCTTGGGCGTCTCCATCTTCACGCAGGTGCCCTTCTTGACCAGCTTCCAGGCATTGCCCTGGTAATCCTTGGTCGAAGTGCCGGCGCAGCTGGTGCCCGGCCCGGCGGCGCAATCGTTCTGGCCGGCCTTGGCGACGCCGTAGCACTTTTCCATCGCCGGCTTGCTCTGGGCATTCGCAGCGGGGGTGGCGGCGAAACCGGCGGCGATCCCGGCGGTGAAGACGAGGCCGGCAGCGCGGGCGAGGTTCGAATTGGTCATGTCAGGCTCCAATCTGGGGGACTTGAAGGCGCCCTGCATCGCTGCGGGGCTGGCTGGCGTTTCGCCCTGGTCCGTCGGGACGTTACAGCGGGCCTGAATTTTTTCGGGCTGTAACCGCCCCGCCCACTGCGCCGAAGCTCGCCATGCCCGAGAGGCAATGATCCCATCAGGAGAGCTCAGATGACCGTTTCCCCCAAGACCGCCTTTGCCGCCGCTGCCGCCATGATGGCGCTTTCGTCTGCCGGCGCCTTCGCCGCCGACCCGCCCGCCGGCAGCAAGGGTGCCGCCATCGGTGCGAACGATACCGTCCATTGCTACGGCGTCCACAGCTGCAAGGGCAATGCCGACTGCGCGACCGCCGAAAACGCCTGCAAGGGCCAGAACGCCTGCAAGGGCCACGGCTTCAAGGCGATGAAGGCCGGCGAGTGCCTCAGCAAGGGCGGCACGATCGGCGACATCGGCGCCTGATCGACGCCCGGCGGGGTCCGGCGCGTCGTCATGGACAGCCGCGACGGACCTCGCCACTTTCCCCCGAGACAGGATGCCATGAGCGCCAGTATCGCCCCTTTCCCAGGTTTCGGCCTCGGCCTGCGCCGCGACCATTATGCCGACTTCTTCGAAGGCGATGTCCCGGTCGATTTCGTCGAGGTGATTTCCGAGAATTTCATGGTCGAGGGCGGCCGTCCGCTGGCAACGCTCGAGCGGATCCGCGCGAGGCATCCGGTGATCCTGCACGGCGTTTCCATGTCGATCGGATCGGCTCACGGGCTGGACGCTGGGTACCTCGCCAGGCTGCGTGCGCTGGCTCAGCGCATCGAGCCGCTGTGGGTGTCCGACCATTTGTGCTGGACCCGCACCAGCGCGCACAACAGCCATGACCTGCTGCCCATCCCCTATACGCAAGAGGCGCTGGAGGTGGTGTGCGACAATATCCACCGTGCGCAAACGGCACTCGGCCGGGCGATGCTGTTCGAGAACCCGTCGAGCTATCTCACTTTCCCCGAAGACGAAATGAGCGAGTGGGAGTTCATTGCTACGATGGCGCGGCGGACGGGCTGCTACCTCCTGCTCGACCTCAACAATATCTATGTCAGCGCCTGCAACCACGGGTTCGACGCGCGGACCTATGTCGATGGCCTGCCGCTCGACCGGGTGCGGCAAATCCACCTTGCGGGCCATACTCCCAAGGAAGAGGCGGGCGGCGAGATCGTCATCGACACGCATGACCGCGAGGTGTGCGATGAGGTGTGGGATCTCTATGCCTACGCCATGGATCGGCTCGGGCCGGTAGCGACGATGATCGAGCGTGACGACCGGATCCCGCCCTTGGCCGAACTGCTCGCCGAGCTCGGTCGCGCCCGCGCGCTGGCCGCGCACAGCCGCCAGGTCGCGGCATGACCCTCGCCGCGCGTCAGCAGGCCTTCATGGCCGCTATCCATGACGAGGATGCGGCGCTGCCTGCCAACTGGACCGCGCGCCATGCGGCAGGGCTCGATATCTACCGCAACAACTACCGCTCGGCGCTGGTGGAAGCCATCGCCGCGACCTTCGAGAGGACACAGCGCTGGGTTGGCGAGGAAAGTTTCCGCCGCGCGGCCGCGCATCACTTGATCCTCAACCCGCCGTGCAGCTGGACCCTCGACGATGCAGGCGAGGGCTTCGACGCCACGCTGGCCGAACTGTTCGCCGCCGATCCCGAGGTTGCCGAGCTGGCCGCGCTCGAGTGGGCCATGCACCGGGTTTTCGTCTCGGCCGACTGCGCAGGACTGACCGCGAGCGATTTCGCCGCGCAGACAGTGACGCTGGGCGATGCCGACTGGGAGAGCCTGCGGTTCGATTTCCTGCCGGCACTGCGGACGATCGAGGTCGGCCACGATGTCGGCGGTTTGTGGAATGCACTGGGTAGCGAGGATTTCGTGGCACCCGATATCGGGCTTGCCGCCCCCCACACCATGCTGGTCTGGCGCGAGGAATTCCGGCCGACCTTCCGGCTGGTCGACGGACTCGCCAGCGAAGCGCTGGCATTGGGCCGTGCGGGCGACACCTTCGGCGACATCTGCGCCCTGCTGGCCGGGCGGCTCGGGCCGGACGAGGGCGTCGCCCGAGCCGGTGCGCTGCTGGGCGAGTGGCTTCAAGACGGGCTGATCGCCGCTCTCAGGCGGTAAATCTGTCGCCGACCATTTCTTCGGAGAGCGACCACAGCGCGTCGGCGGTTTCCGGGTCGAGCGCGTAGGAGCGCACCCCGGCGACCGGGCTTTCGTCGTCCACCGGGGCGACATGGCAATCCTCGCAGTACACCCCGCCCTTGCCCTTCAGTCCGGGATCGGTGGCGGCGAAGCATGTCGTCGCCGCACCCTGCGGAATGGTCTTGAAGGCGGCGAGCATTTCCTCGTCGGTGGCGGCCTTCATGCGGCTGCGCATGAAGGCGCGGTCCTCGTCGGTCATGTGCCGACCGAGGTTGGTCTGGATGCCGCCCGGATGGACTGCCACGGCGGTGATGCCCTTGCCTCCGAAGCGGTCCTGCAGGCCCACGGTGAAGAGCACATTGGCAGTCTTCGACTGGCCGTAGCTGAGCCAGCTGTTGTAGTCGCGGCGCTCGAAATTGGGATCGTCGAGATGCACCCGGTCCATGAAATGGGCCCGGCTGGACAGGTTGACGATGCGTGCATCGCTGCCCCCGGCGGCCGCTTTCTCGACCAGCGGCATCAGTTCGCTGGTAAGCTGGAAATGGCCGAGGTGATTGGTGCCGAACTGTGTTTCGAAGCCGTCGGCGGTTGTGCCTTGCGGACAGGCCATGACCCCGGCGTTGTTGATGAGGAGGTCGATCTTGTCGAACCGCCCGCGCGCTTCCTCGCCGCAGGCGCGGACCGAGGCGAGCGAGGCGAGGTCGCAGGCGATGGCATCGACCTGTGCGCCCTCGACCGTATCGCGCAGTTCCGCAGCGGCAGCCTCGGCTTTCGCAAGGTCGCGCCCGGCGATCACCACATGCGCGCCGCGGGCGGCCATGGCACGGGCGGTCTCCTGTCCCAGACCCGAATAGCCGCCGGTGATGAAGGCGGTCTTGCCGCTGAGGTCCTTGCCTTCGAGCACTTCGTCGGCGGTGGTGGTTGCTCCGAATTCGGCCATGGTCTCTCTCCCCTCGGGTAGCCTCAGTCGAGCGCCAGCTCGTAGAGGAATTCCTCGTCGCGGTGGTCGCCGACCCAGAAGTCGATGTCGGCCACCTTGGCAAAGCCGTAGCGCTGGTAGAAGCGCTGGCCGCCGAAGTTCTCGGCCCAGACCGAAAGCTGGATCGCATCATGGCCCCGCGCGCGTGCCTCGGCAATGGCCCATTCCATCAACGCCGCGCCGATGCCCTGTCCGGTCAGGTCGGGCTGGGTGTACAGCTGGCCCAAGGCGATAGGGTTTTGCATGTCCGTAGGGGAATCGTCCGCGTACCAGCTGGGGTAGCGCAGCTTGACGTAGCCGAGCAGGCGATTCCCGTCGTCGGCGAAGCAGTGGGTGCACTCGTCGCCCTCGATCTCGCCGCGCACGGCGTCCTCGGAAAACACCATCTCGAGAAAGGCGTCGAGGTTCTCCTGCGAATACAGGTGCCCGAAAGCGGCGACGAAGCTTTCGCGGCCGAGTTTCGAGAGGGCGGGCACATCGGCAGGGGTGGCAGCGCGCAGGATCATGGCGGCCGCTCTACAATGCCCACTGGCGACTGCGCAATCGCATGCTATGCCTGGTGCATGACCAAGCTCCGCATCATCGCCGCCGGCCTGATCGGCCTTGCCCTGTCCGTCGCCGCTTCGGCGCAGGAGGAGACGCCTGCCATGGAACCCCGCTGGTCCTTCGCCATCCACGGCGGGGCGGGCACGATCGAACGTGCCAACATGACGCCCGAACAGGACGCGGCCTATCGCGCCGCGCTCCAGAAGGCGCTCGACGCCGGGTCGGCCATCCTCGCCAACGGCGGCACGGCGATGGAGGCGGTCACCGCAGCCGTCGTGATCCTGGAGGACGATCCGAAGTTCAATGCGGGCAAGGGGGCGGTTTTCACCTGGAATGGCGAGAACGAGCTCGACGCCGCGATCATGGAAGGGCGCAGCCGTGCGGCGGGTGCCGTGACCGGGGTGAAGACCGTCAAGAACCCGATCCTACTGGCGCTGGAAGTGATGAAGGACGGGCGGCACGTGTTCCTTAGCGGCGAGGGCGCCGAGGAATTTGCCGCCGACAAGGGGCTGGAACTGGTCGACCCGTCCTATTTCGCCACCGAGCCGCGGCGCAAGGCGCTGGAGGCGGTGAAGTCGCAGAAGATGTCGGTGCTGGAAGCGGAATTCCGCTTCGGCACCGTGGGCGCGGTGGCGCTCGATACCAAGGGCGATGTCGCGGCGGCGACCTCCACCGGCGGGATGACCGGCAAGCGCTGGGGCCGGATCGGCGATGCCCCGATCATCGGTGCGGGCACCTATGCCGACAACCGCGACTGCGCGGTCTCGGCCACCGGCGACGGCGAGTATTTCATCCGTGCCGGGGTCGCCCGCTCGATCTGCCTCGGCCTGCGGTTTGCCTGGGAAAGCAGCCCCAAGAAAGCGCTCGGCGAGCCTTTGTCAGCCAGCGAGGTCCAGGCAGTCGCCGATGCGGTGATGGCCGATGTCGAGGTGCTGGGCGGCAGCGGCGGGGTGATCGTGGTCTCGCCCTTCGGACCGGCGGTCTTCAGCATGAATTCCGCAGGCATGTACCGCGGCCGTGCGACCAGCGATGGGGTCAACGAAGTCGCAATCTACGCCGACGAATAGCGACTACATTCCCAGCCGGACGCCGCGAGCCTCGAGGATCGGGCGCATTTCGCGGTAGGCCGGCCCTGTCTTCAGCAGCGGGATATAGGGGTGCAGGTGGTGCACCACGTGGTAGCCCATCCACATCGACAGCGGATCGCCCAGCACCGACTTCCAGCTCTTGGTGTCGCGATACTTGCCCTTCATCAGCCCCGGGCTGTGCGGGGCCCAGCTTAGGAAGAAGATGATATAGGTCATCGCCAGCTGGTAGGGCAGCCACCACAGCAGGAAGGCCTCGATCGCGTAGCCCCAGTGCGCCAGCAGGAACAGGCAGAGGAAAAACGCCAGCTTGTAGGCGGCGGTGGTGGCGACGAGGTCCATGCGGCCCGCACGCTCCAGGCTTGCGCGATAGTCCTGTGCCCGCTTGCCGTTGGGCTGGCGCTGCTTGACCGATTCCCAAACCGCGCCCAGCGCCGTGTCGGCATGG
Organism: Parerythrobacter aurantius; assembly: GCF_045291475.1. Taxonomy (NCBI): domain Bacteria; kingdom Pseudomonadati; phylum Pseudomonadota; class Alphaproteobacteria; order Sphingomonadales; family Erythrobacteraceae; genus Parerythrobacter; species Parerythrobacter aurantius. Next base: position 657,251 of record NZ_CP147985.1, on the reverse strand, counting down.
GTAGTGATGTCGCTGTCGAGATGCTCATCATTGGTATGGCGATGGTGGTCGAGATGCGTCGTGCGCAGCGTTTCGAACGGCAGCACCAGCAGCCAGCTGGTCCAGTGGCCGAGGAATTCGTTGAGCCCGTGCCACTTCGTTCCCGGCCGCCCGATGATGTGATGCTGCGCATCGTGGTTGGGCGCATAGGTGTACATCAGCAGCACGGTCGACAGCACGAAGCCGAGCCACAGCGAGATCATCCCGTTCAGCGCCAGCAGGAAGTTCGCGATCCACAGTGGCGGGATGGCGAGGCCCCAGACGACGGTCTCCCACGGAACCTTGCCCGAATACTTGCGCGCGATCTGGCGTTCGAGCCGCGTCAGCTCGGCGCTCGACAGCTGCGACAGGTCGGCAGGCAGGATGGGGGCGTGGGCGTTCATGCGGCGACCGGTGCCGGATCGGGCTTTGTGGCCTTCCGCAGCACTTCGGCAAAGCCGCGGGTGATGCAGTCGTGCCCCTCGTAATACCCCCGCTCCGCCAGTGTGCGGTGCAGCGCGGGCAGGCGATAGGGCGGCACGGCGGCGAAGATGTGATGCTCCAGATGGTAGTTCACATTGCACGGGCTGACGAACAGCCGTTCCCACCAGCGCGGGATGGTCGTGCCGGTATTGAGCCGCGCGTCGAGCACATCGCGGTCGGGCACCACGCCATGCTCCGAAATCTGCCGCAGCCGGTGGATCGCCGGATAGACGAACAATCGCGCCGGCCAGTAGAGCAAATAGGCCCATGCCGCGCCCAGCGCCGCCAGCATTCCGGCAAGGACGAGATGGAACAGCACGGTCGGCCCATTGGCGGAAAGGTCGAAACCCTTCACTTCGCGCACCAGGTCGCGGAACCCGGTCCGCCCGGTCAGGTCGCGGGCGAACTTGCGTTTGAGCGAGGCGCGGCTGATCGGGTAGTTCTTCACCATCCACTTGTCGGGATCGTCGGGCGTCCCGGCATGGCGGTGATGCTCGAGGTGGTAGCGGCGATAGGCCTCCAGCGGCACATGCCCCGCCGCGCCGACGACCCAGCGGCCGACGAACTGGTTGAGCCACGGCGTGCGGAAAAACGCCCCGTGCGCGCAGTCGTGCGCCAGTACGCCCCAGGCCTGGATGCGGCCGCCCAGCAGCAGGACGGCCAGCACGGTGGTCAGCGGGTTGGGCCACAGGATCGCGAGCGCAAAAGCGGCGACGAACAGGGCCACTTGGCTCCCCAGCGTGACAAAGGCGCGTAGGTCCGATCTCTCGGAGAAGGCGGCAATCTCCTCGCGGCTCAAATAGTCGTTGATCTGCGGGGCCTGCTTCATGCCGCGAACATACGGCATCGAACCGCCGCCCGCAATTCGGTTGCAGGCTGCGACCTACCCGGCATCGAATTTGTCGCGCTTGCGCTTGCCGAAGCGCATGTCGCCTTCGAGCCGGGCCCGCAGCGAACGGTAGAAGGCTTCGAGGAATTCCCGTTCGTGCCCGGCACCGCCTTCCCAGCCGATCTTGCGGCAGATCGCCTGCTGCACGGTCGCCATTGCCTGCGGGTCGCCGCGCCGCAGCACATCCTCGAGCGTTTTCAGCTCGTGTTCGCCATAGACGGACAGTTCCGCCTCCCCGAACCTGTAGTCGGGGGTGGTGACCCCGTTCCCGTCGACCGACATGGCCTCTGCCAGCTTGATGCGCGGCGCTTCCAGCACCCAGGTCCCGGCGATAACGTCGCCGGCACGCAGCGCATCGCGGTTGAAGAAGGGAAACAGCATGAAGACGAGGAACCAGATGGCCGCGGCATAGCCGCCTGCGCCGCCATCCCCGCTTTTCGCCACGTCGAGGAACGACAGCGGCATGAAGATCTCGATCTGGCGCAGCAGGTTCCGGGCCACCACGGCTTCGGGCGTAAGCCGTCCGCCATCGCGCGACGAGACACGGATGTGCATCAGCCGTTTGCCGGGCGTCGCCCCGCGCGGCCCCATTTCGAAATACATGAAATAGCCGTTCCACAGGGCGAACAGGGTCAGCAGGAACAGCACCACCAGGAATTCGCCCACCTGGGTGGTCGCGTTCTCCAGCGCCTGAAAACTGCCGATGGTGTAGAGCGTGCCCAGAACGAGCGCGAACAACGATACGAAGATGATCAGGTAGTCCACCACCAGCGCGACGAAGCGCGCGCCGCGCGATGCGATGGTGATCGGCAGGCCGATGCCCTCCGGCGTCACCAGTTCGCGCTGCCGCTTGGCGGTGGAGGCGGGAAGGGCGAGGCTCATGGCGCGACCTTCCGCGGATCCCGGCGGCCGGACAGCGTAAAGTAGAAGAGCCACAGGAAAGCCATGGCGACACCGATGGTCGCCCGCGTGGCGCCGTCGGCAAGCTGGCGGGGAAAGGCTTCCAGCAGGGCGGCGAATATCAGCATGATGACGACGCCGACCATGATGACCCCTGCCCGGCGACCCGCCGACGAAGCCGCCTCGAGTATCCCGCGCTGCCCCGGAAACGCCATCTGCCGCCCGACGTGCAGCCCTGCCGCGCCCGCGAGCAGGATCGCGCTCAGTTCCGTCGTGCCGTGGACAGCCAGCCAGGCGAGGAAATCCGGTAGCAGGCCGACCGAATGATAAAGCCAGAGCATGGCGCCGAGCAGCGCCATGTTGTGCACCAGCAGCATCAGGCTGGGGATCCCGAAGGCAAAGCCCAGCGCGAACACCATGATGGATACGGTGGCGTTGTTGTAGAACAGGTAGGCCGCGAATTGCGACAGGCCGCCGGTTTCGTTCTCGACCTTCAGCGTCTCCAGCAGGGCTTCGCGGCTCGCGCCGGGTGTGCGCGTGTCGGCCATGCCGGTGGGTACGAGGGCGTAGTACCAGTCCTGGTCGCGCGCGACCAACAGCCAGCCGGCGAGGGTGCCCGCGACCATGACCGCAAGCGCGATGCATATGTCGAGCCAAAGTTCGCGCACCGCGCGGCCCCAGCCGCCGGCGAGGAACTGCCGCAGCCAGGAAACCAAGCCGCGCCGCGGCCCGTAGACCTGGTACCAGGCGCGCTGCACCAGGCTTTCGAGATAGGTCAGCGTGGCCTTGTCGAGCGATGTCTCGCGCGCGACGGCGAGGCTGGAGGCGGCGGTGCGGTACAGCACCGGCAGGGCGGCGATATCGTCGTCGCCGATGCTCCTCAGCCGGCCCTTTTCCAGCCGCGCGACGATCGATTCGAGCCGCCGCCAGTCGCCTTCGCGGGCCAGCCGGAACCTGTCGGAACGCAGGGCCGCGGCTTCGATGTCGGGCGGCGCGATCACTTCCTTGTCGGAGAACATGCCGAGGATGCCGGGGGCCTTCATCCTGCGATCGCCTCGCTGCGCCGGATCCGCAAGTACCTGTCGATCACGGCAAATCCCAGCTGGTCGTAAGGCGCCTCGATGATGTCCACTCCCATGTGCCGCAGCCGTTCATGGACCAGTTGCCGCTGCCGGGCGAGGCTTTGCGCCGTCACTGCGCCGGCGACGGCGGCGATGCTGTCGGGCTCGGCAGCCAGCAGGCGCTCCAGTTCAGTATCTTCGAAGGTCACGAAAACGACCACGTGCTTGGACACCAGTCGCCCGATGCTCTCGATCATCATCTCGGCACTGGTCGGGTCGGTGAATTCGGAGAACAGGACGATCAGCGAACGCCGCCGAAGTCTGGCCGACAGGGTCGCGAGGCCGAGAGTGAAATTGGGCTCCTCCGCACGATAGTCGAGGCCGGCCGCCGCCTCCTGCAAGCGGCTGAAGGCGCGGGTCTCGCCGATGAAGGGGGTGATGACCTCGGGGCGCCGGGCGAAACCGAACAGCATCGCCCGGTCGGCTCCTTTGAGGGCGACATAGGCAGCGGTCAGGGCGGCCGTCACCGCCCGGTCGATACGGGGCACGCCGTCGAGCGGCTCGCACATGGCCTTGCCGCAATCGAAGGCGAAGACGATCTGGTTGTTGCGCTCGCTCTCGTTCTCGCGCGCCAGCAGGCGGGTGTGGCGCGCGCTCGCCTTCCAGTCGATCCGGCGCCGGTCCATCCCGGCGTCGTATTCGGCCAGCGCTTCGAACTGCGTCCCCTGGCCGCGCTGACGGCGGGCGATCATCCCGATTTCGCTGTTGCGCAGATAGGTCTCCAGGGTCCGCGACCGGATCGGCGACAGGTCGGGCCAGACCCGCACCTCGCTGTCCAGCGCGAAGGACGCCTGGCGTGCGCCGAGCCCGAGCGGGCCCTGCCACTGGAGCCACAGGCGCGAAACGGCACCCGTGCCCCGCCGTGTCGGCACGAGCCCGGTGCTGCCGTGCCAGACCCGTGCTTCCCCGGGTTCGAGGCGAACCGAGGCACGTCCGCCCGGGGCGAGCCGCGGGTCGCATTGCCACGCTGCCTCCACCTGGCGGGGCGTGCCGCCGGCGAATTCCGCGAGAACGGACAGCGATACCGGTTGCCCGACCTCGCTATCGGCAGGAACATGGCTGCGGTGCCCGGCCAGCCGCCCTGCCAGCAATCCGTCGACCATGACGAACGCCAGCAGAAGACCTGCGGCAACGGGCACGGACAACCACGCCTGCGGCGCCATGACGGCCACCAGCAGGCCAGCCGGTGCCGCCAGCGCAGCCAGCCACGCCGCCCGGGCCGTTGGCACGAGGAGAACCCGCTGCATCATCGGCGTCAGCGCGGCGCCTCCGTACCGGTCACCAGTTCATCGACGATGCTCTCGACCGAGCGCCCTTCGATCTCGGCTGCGGCGGTCAGCGTCAGGCGATGGCGCAGCACGGCGGTGGCGAGCAGCTTGATATCGTCGGGGACCACGTAGTCGCGGCCCTCGAGCGCCGCCCGGGCCCGCGCGGCATTGGCCAGCAGTACCGCCGCGCGGGGGCTGGCCCCGGTCGACAGATCGGCGTGTTCTCGGGTCGCCCGGACCAGTCGCACGACATAGTCGATATTGTCCTGCGCCAGCGTCACCTGCTTGACCGCACCGATCGCTGCACCGAGTGCGGCGGCATCGCCGACCGGCGCGATGCCGAATTTCTCGGGCTTCACCGGTCCCTGCTCGACCGAGAAGCGGGCGACGATCTTCGCCTCCTCGCCCTCGTCGGGATAGGGCACCAGCAGCTTGAACAGGAAGCGGTCGAGCTGGGCTTCGGGCAGGGGATAGACACCCTGGTTCTCGATCGGGTTCTGGGTCGCGACCACCATGAAGCGTTCCGGCAGGGCATGGGTTTCGCCGTCGAGCGTAACGCGGCGTTCCTGCATCGCTTCCAGCAAGGCCGCCTGCGTCTTGGGCGGGGTGCGGTTGATCTCGTCGCCCAGCAACAGCTCGGTGAAGATCGGCCCGCGCGTCAGGGTGAAGGTGCTGGTCTGGAAATTGAACAGGTTTGAACCGAGGATGTCGCCCGGCAGCAGGTCGGGCGTGAACTGGATGCGCCCGAAGTCCAGCCCCGTCGCCCGTGCGAAACACTGCGCGAGGAATGTCTTGGCGGTGCCGGGCGGACCTTCCAGCAGTACGTGGCCTTCGCTCATTAGCGCAATCAGCAGGTGATCGACCAGCGCATCCTGCCCGACGATCGCCTTGGCGACTTCGGCTCGCACGCCGTCCGCTAGCTGGCGCAGGGTCGCAAGGGGAGTGGTCATCGGGCAAGGGTCCTTTCGAGCGAATGGAGGGCGCGGGCAGCGCGGAGGATATCGTCGGTGCGCCGGGCCGTTTCGAGCGCGGCGAGGCGCGGCGACACGGGGTCCAGCCCCCGCCGCTCGAGCAATGCGTCGAGCAGTTGACGGTCCACCGCGCCGGCCACGGTGCGCTGGCCGAGGCGGCGGGCGATGCGATTTTCGATCAGGCCGGCATAGGGGCGGGTGAGGAGATGCAGGCGGCCGGTGCGCTGGATCACCCCGGCGCCGTTCTCGACCAGTTGCGCCTTGCCGAACGACAGGACCGGCGCTTCGGCGAGGACCGGCCCGAACCGGTTGAAGGCGCGCCAGCCGACCAGCAGCAGCGCCGCCAGCAGGCACAGCGTCGCCGCCAGGAACGGCGGTTCGAACGCCAGCGACAGCAGGTTGCGTGACTGGCCGAGGCCGTTGGTGGTGAGGTCGAACACGATCGGCAGGTTGCGACCGCCGGCTGCGGCCCCGAACAGGTCGAGCGCGGCGGCCGCACGATCCGCATCGGCGATCCCCCAGTTGTTGACGAGGTCGGGTTCGGCCACGACCGTCACCCGCCACGCTTCTTCTGCGGCCATGCCGAAGCGGCTGGCGTCGCCATCGCCGTCGAACCCCTGCGGCAGGTCGCTCGCATCGCTTCCGCGCCGTAGCTGGCTCGCCAGGACCAGGCGGTCGGACATGACCAGCGGCGTCGCCTCGATCGAACCGGTCGACTCCAGCGAAAGGACCGCCTTGCCGGGCGGCAGCAAGCCGCTGACGCCCGTCGGCGTGGTCCAGGGGCGACGCTGGGCGACTTTGCCGCTACCGAGGTCGCTGATGACCTTTTGCCCGTCGACCAGAAAATCGAACATCGGCTCCGCCGCGCCGCCCAATGTGACCCAGCCGGGGCGGGCGCCCTTGCCCTGGCCGGCGCTCGCGAACCATTTCGGCAGAATCACCAGCGTGGGGCCATGGTTGGCGCGGCGGGCGATCAGTTCCCCGAGTTCCTGCTCGTCGACCCAATGTGGCGGCGTCAGCACCAGCAGCACGGGATCGTCCGCCGCCGCTTCGCTGCGGGAAATGCGCACCTCGCGTCCGTCTGCCTCCAGCAGTCGGACGAGGGCCGAGAAACCGTTGAGGCCGTTGGACGCGGCATGGCCCTGGCCGTTGTTCTCGTTGCCGCCCATGCGCCCCGTGCCGATCGAATAGAGCAGCGCGAGAAACGCGAGCGTGCCCACCGCGACCAGTGCCAGCACCCTTCGCTTGTCGAACGCCGGGACCGGCGATGCTACGGTGCCAGCCACGCTCATGCCAGTCGCTCCAGCGCGAAGTCGGCATAGGCGCCGCGGGCACGCTGCCAGTCGTTCCGGTCGAGTTGCTGGAGGGCGAAGAGGTTTCGTTCCACCGCTTCGGCAATCACCCCGAACGCGGTCCTGGCCTTGGCAGGCAGGGCGGACGCGCCGGCCAGTTCGCGGGCGGTGCTGCTCGGCTCGACCATGTCGGGGCGCGATTGCGCGATCTGCCCGACGCTGCGGTGCAGCAGCAGGTGCACCGCCGCGCCGAAATCGCCAGCCTCGGCCAGCCGGTCGGCGTCTTCGAGCAAGGCCAGCGCCGCGCTACGGTCCGGTTGCCAGCCGCCATCCTCTTCCTGCGTTCCGGTGGCTCTTTGCAGGTAGGGGGCCAGCAACTGCCACAGCAGGTACAGCAGCAGCGCCGCCACCATCGCCAGCAGGATCCAGCGCAAGACCGGCCAGCTTTCGACCAGGAACTGCCCGACCGGTCCGAAAACCGTCTCCAGCAGCTCCTGCAACCATTGCATCCACGCCGGGGTTTCGGGCGGCGGGGCAGCGGGCAGGGGTTCGAACTGGATATCCGTATCGGCACGCACCGCGCGCCAGGCTTCTTCCGCCCCTTCCCGATTGACCCGACCCGTCGTCACAAGCGAGTTGGTGGCACGCCGGCTGCTGCGGCGCAAGGCGCGAATTGGCCTTTGTCGTTCGTCGCTTAGCCCCGCGGGCGGGCCATGCGGTAACTGCCGAGCATGCGCAGTTCCGTGCTGTGGAAGGCGAGCTCCTCCAGCGCCCGGTCGACGGCGGGATCCCCGGGGGCGCCGATGATGTCGGCATAGAAGGTGCTGGCCGAGAAGCTCGCCCCCTGCTGGTAGCTTTCCAGCTTGGTCATGTTGACCCCGTTGGTGGCAAAGCCCCCCATCGCCTTGTAGAGCGCGGCGGGGATGTTCTTCACCGTGAAGACGAAGGTCGTCATCGCAGGCTGGCCCGCCAGGGTCGCCGGATCGAGGCCTTCGCGCGCCAGCACCACGAAGCGCGTCATGTTGTCGTGGGCATCCTCGACATTGCGCTCGACGATGTCGAGCCCGTAAAGTTCGGCGGCGAGAGCCGGGGCAATGGCGGCGAGCGAGGGGTCGGCCATCTGCGCGACATGGGCGGCGGCGCCCGCGGTATCGGCGAAGCTGAGCGGCACCAGTCCGCGCGTCCGCAGGAACAGGCGTGACTGGCCGAGCGCCTGGGGATGCGAATAGACAGCCTCGAACGGACCGGTGCCCAGCCCCATCAGCGCGTGTTCGATGCGCAGGAAATGCTCGTCGACGATCTTGAGGCCGCTGTCGGGCAGCAGGAAGTGGATGTCGGCGACGCGCCCGTTCTGGCTGTTCTCGATCGGGATCATCGCGCAGGCTGCGGTGCCGGTCTGGACGGCCTCGATTGCGTCTTCGAAGCTGAAGCAGGGCAGCGGCAGCATGTCGGGCGCGTACTCGCGCGCCGCCCGGTGCGAATTGGCGCCGGGGGCACCCTGCAGGGCGATGGTCCGTGCAGGATGGCGCGCCGCTTCGGAGCGCATCTGCTCGACCATGGCGAGTGCCGGGGCAGGAAAGCTGACCATCGTCGGGCGCGGGTAGCGAGGGTCTGGTTGCGCGGCAAGCAATTCCCGTGTCGCCCTTTGCATCCCCTTCTGGAGCAGAAGCGCCACCGGCAGGGCTGCTTGCCCCTTGCGGAACGGCCCGCGTCTGACTAGAGCGCGGCCCAATCGCAAACTCTCAAAGCGCGTGGATTCTCATCGCATGACCGACAATCGCAACACCATCTTCGGCTGGATCCTGTTCGCGGGCATCATGGCCCTCGGCCTCTCGATCCTGAGCGGCAAGTATTTCCACGCCGACAAGCCCGAGCATCTGGAAGAAGGCAAGGCGGGGTTCTTCCTCGCCGGGGGCGAGGCCGAAGCTGGCGGCGCGGCGGAAATGTCGATGGCCGAAGCGCTGACCATGGTCGACGTGGCTGCGGGCGAGAAAGTCTTCGCCAAGTGCACGGCCTGCCACACCATCGAGCAGGGCGGTGCGAACGGCATTGGTCCCAACCTGTGGGGCGTGATGGGTCAGCCGATCGGCAAGCATGCCGCAGGGTTCGCCTATTCCGCGGCGCTTTCCGGCAAGGGCGGCAATTGGGACTGGGATACGATGAACGAATGGCTCAAGAGCCCGGCTGCCTTTGCCAAGGGCACCAAGATGAGCTTCGCCGGCCTTTCGAAAATCGAAGACCGTGCCGCCGTGACCCTCTACATGAACTCGATGGGTTCGAACCTGCCGGTTCCCACCTTCGTTGCCGATGCCGCCGCAGGCGCCGAGGGTGAAGCTGCTACTCCGGGTGAAATTCCGGCAGGCGATGCAGCGGAAACCCCTGCGGCCGAGACACCCGTCGAAGCTGTCGTCGAATAACCTCCCGGTCAAGGGGCGCGGCTAGCGCCCCTTGAATCCCTGAGCGACGACATACCACTCCGACGAGCCCTTGCGGCTCGCCGGGGGTTTGGCGTGTTTGACGGTCCTGAAATGCTTCTTGAGCAACGCCAGCAGGTCGGCGTCCGTCCCGCCCGCCAAAACCTTGGCCAGGAATGTGCCGCCTTCTTCCAGCGTCTCGATCGCGAAGTGCGCTGCGGTTTCGACCAGCCCCATGGTGCGCAGATGGTCGGTCTGCTTGTGACCGACGGTGTTGGCGGCCATGTCGCTCATCACGAAATCGGGCCGGCCTTCCAATGCGCCCTCGAGGGCGGCGGGGGCCTCGTCGGCCATGAAATCCATCTGGAAGATCGTGACGCCTTCGATCGGTTCGACCTCGAGCAGGTCGATGCCCACCACGGCCGCCTTGGGCCGCTTCTTGCGGACGACCTGGCTCCAGCCCCCGGGGGCGATCCCGAGATCGACCACGCGGTTCGCGCCCCTCAGCAGGCCGAATTTCTCGTCGAGTTCGATCAGCTTGTAGGCCGCGCGGCTGCGGTATCCCTCGGCCTTGGCCTGTTTCACGTAAGGATCGTTGAGCTGGCGTTCGAGCCAGCGGTTGGACGATGCCGTCCGCCCGCGCGCGGTCTTGACCCGCTTGCCCGTCTCCTTGCTTCCCCTGCTCATGCGATCCGCTCGTAGGCCGGGTTGTGATCGGCCGCCATCAGGCTGCGCAGGATGCCTTCACGGATGCCCCGGTCGGCAACGCCAAGCTTTTCGGCCGGCCAGATGTCGAGGATCGCCTCGAGGATGGCGCAGCCTGCCACGACGAGTTCGGCGCGGTCGTTGCCGATGCAGGGCAGGGTGCAGCGTTCCTCCACGCTCATGCCCGAAAGGCGCGTGGAAATCTCTCGCATCGACCCGGCCGGCACGATCAGCCCGTCGACGGCGCGGCGGTCGTATTGCGGCAGTTCAAGATGCAGGCTGGCAAGGGTGGTCACCGTCCCGCTGGTTCCAAGGAGGCGAATGTCGGGCGCCCGGGCGGCTTCGGCGATCCGCTCGGCGAACGGCGCGAAGCTGTCGCCCACGACGCGGCGCATCTCGGCGTAGCGTGCCAGCCGAGCATCGGGGCCCCTGCCGGTGCGGGGCACCATGTCGCTGAGCGAAACGACGCCCCAAGGGACGCTTTGCCAGTCGAGGATGCGCGGGACCGCGCGGCCGTCGGGCTCGATCAGCACGAGTTCCGTGGACCCCCCGCCGATATCGAAAATGACGGCCCGGCCGTCGCCCTGTTCGAGCAGGATATGGCAGCCCAGGACGGCCAGTCGCGCCTCTTCCTGGGCGGTGATGATATCCAGCACGATGCCGGTTTCCTCGCGAACCCTCGCGATGAATTGCTCACCATTCGCAGCCCTCCGGCAAGCCTCGGTCGCGACCGAACGAGCCAGGTAGACATTGCGGCGCTGCAGTTTTTCCGAACACACCTTGAGCGCTCCGAGCGCCCGGTCCATCGCCACATCGGAGAGGCGGCCGCTGTGGGCGAGACCCTCGCCAAGCTTCACCACGCGGCTGAACGCGTCGATGACCGTGAAATTCTCACCTGTCGGGCGGGCGATGAGCAGGCGGCAATTGTTCGTCCCCAGGTCGAGTGCGGCATAGGCCTGGCGATGATGCGGGCCGGGCCGGGCCGGGCGGGGATTGCGCGCCGGGCCCTGGGGCGACGCGTGGATCGAAGCTGCATGGGAAGGGCGCACGCGCCCGTCGCGAACGGACTCGTGCGCCTGGCGGCGGTCGGTCGTCTTGCTGTCGGGCGGCGGGGAACTCTTGTAGCGAAAATCGGCTACCTTGCCGGACCTTTTGTTCCCTCTGCGGCCTGCCCCCTTTTTCCTGTCCGGCGGAAAAACATCCGCCATAGTTTCCACGATCTCTTTCTTCCTCTCGCGCCGGACGGGCGCGAGGACTTGGGGACAAAATAGCGCCGACCGGGCTTTCCGGCAAGGACATGCGATTCGCGCCTGCTGCGCAATGAAAATTAACCAAACTGCGGCAAGGAGTTGGCATGGGGTCCCAACCGATGTTCCAGCCGATCAGTCCGGGGGCGTTCCGGCTCCTGCTCGCGCTTCTCGTGGTCGTCGATCACGCCTCTGGGCTGCACCTGGGGCTGGCCGCCGTCTATCTGTTCTTCATCCTCAGCGGCTTCTGGATCCACCGGATGTGGGAGACGAAATACCGGTTGGCGCGGGGCAAGCTCGTGACCTTCTATCTCAGCCGGCTGTGGCGCCTCGTACCCGTCATGGCGGGGGCAATGGTGATCACCGTTTTGGTGCAGTCAGTAATCGACGGCGTTGACCCGCGAGCTCTGCTTTCCGGCATGACGGCGATGCAGCTCCTCAGCCATGTCTTCATTCTCGGGTACGGGCTGACCCCGGCGCCCCTGTTGCTGCCGCCTGCATGGACACTCGATCTCGAGATGCAGTTCTACCTGCTGGCCCCGCTGCTGTGCCTAGCCATACGGCGGACGGGGATCGTCCTGCCCCTGGCGGCGACGACTGTGCTGGCGATCTATCCGTCCCTTGCCTCCGCATTCCTGCCGGTCGCACCCTACCTCGTCCTGTTCGTCATCGGGATGGCGGCCTCGGCCCGTCAATGGCGACCGGGCAGCCGGCTCCAGTGGCTCAGCGCCGGTGCGACCGCAGCGCTGTTTGCAGGACTGGTCGCCTCGGGCCACCAGGCGGTGCTCTTCGCGTCCGGCGACGATCCTGCAACTTCCGCGCTCAACTGGGTGGCCGCGCTGTTCCTCGCCCCGGTTGCCCTGGGCACGGTGTGGCGTCCGAGCCCACGCGATGACGCTGTCTTCGCGGACCTCAGCTACATCATCTATCTCGTTCACTGGCCGCTGGTCCAATGGGCTGCCGCGATACCGGACGATGCCTCGCCACTGGCCTGGGCGGCACTTGCCTGTGCGGTCGTCCTGCTGCCTGCTGTCCTGCTTGTCGTCGACAGGGCGCTGGGGCGGACGCGCACCGCATGGGTCGCGGGAAGGCTCCGCGCGGCAAGCCGATCCCTTCCGGAGCCGATCCGGACGGAGCAGCCTGCCTCCGCCCCTGCCACTGCGAAACCCGCCGCATAAGGGCTTGACCGTCACAGGTTCGCCGTCTAACCGCGCCCGCTCTTGCCCCGTCGTCTAATGGTAAGACTACGGACTCTGACTCCGTCTATTGAGGTTCGAATCCTCACGGGGCATCCATTCCTGCCAGCCGATACACCGCGCGACGTTCCGGTCGATTGACTCCGCTTGCACTCGGCGCCAAAGGCGTTATTGCAAGTGATTATCAATAGTATCTGAACCGCAGGAACGCCCATGAGCAAAGCCAAGACCCGCAACTTCCTCGTCAAGTGCCACCTCTGGGCGGCGGGCCTCCTGGCGCCCCTGTTCATACTCGTCGCCTACACGGGCGCGGCCTACCTGCTCGACTACAAGGGCGAGGTGAAGGAAACGCCGCTGGCCGTGCCTGCGGGCACCGCGCTCGACCCCGAAAGCCCGACTGTCGAGGCGGACGTGCGCAGCATTCTCGCCGCCAACCAGTTGGACGTCGATTTCGACTACCTGCGGATGGGCGATAATTCGATCACCACGCGTCCGACCAGCCGCGATTTCGTCAGCTTCGAACGTACGGATGGAACCTGGACGGCGACGCTCAACCAGCCCGACCTGCAATATGCCCTGATCGAACTCCACAAGGGCCACGGCCCGGCGCTCTATCGCTATTACCAGATCCTCGCCGCGGTGGTCCTGTTCCTCGTCGTGCTGGGCGGGCTGATCGTAGGCTGGATGGCCCCGGCCTATCGCCGCGCGACCGGCATCGGCCTGGGTGCGGGAACGGTCGTCTTCGGGGTGCTGGCTTTCGTTCTCTGACCGGCACAGTGTGATGCGGGGTGACTTGCCCCCGTCATGCCTTGCGCCTAGTGGCTCAGCCAATGACCGAACCGAACAACGAACACCAGCTTAGCGACCGCCGCTTCTATCACGCAGAGGAAGAGGCGCGGCTCGCCGAACGAAGCCCCACCGATACCCCGCAGACCCGGCATCCGGCCTATCGTCTCGCCTTCCAGGATACCGACTTCCTGCTGCGCGAGGAACTGCGCCCGGTGCGCTTCCAGCTCGAATTGCTGAAGCCCGAGATGCTACTGGAGGAGGCCGGCGTCGGTTCCACGCTGGTGATGTACGGATCCGCCCGCATCCCGGCGCCCGAGGAAGCCGAGGCCCGGATCGCTGCCGCCAAGGACGGCGATGCCTACGAACAGAAGGTGGCGCAGAACCTTGCCGCCAAGGCGAAGTATTACGACGAAGCCTACAAGCTCGCCCGGCTGGTGAGCGAGAAGTCGATCGTCGAAAACGGCCAGCGGCAATTCGTGGTCTGCTCCGGCGGCGGCCCGTCGATCATGGAAGCGGCCAACAAGGGCGCCAGCGACGCCGGTGCCGAGAGCATCGGCCTCAACATCATCCTGCCGCACGAACAGGCGCCCAACCGCTACGTAACCCCCTACCTCGCGCTCAACTTCCACTATTTCGCCCTGCGCAAGATGCATTTCCTGCTGCGCGCCAAGGCGGTGGCGGTGTTCCCGGGCGGGTTCGGCACCTTCGACGAGTTCTTCGAGCTGCTGACGCTGGTCCAGACCGGCAAGATGAAGCCGATGCCGATCCTGCTGTTCGGCCGCGATTTCTGGACCCGGGTGGTGGATTTCGAAGCCATCGCCGAGGAAGGCACGATTTCGCGCAAGGACTTGGAGCTGATCACCTGGTGCGAGACAGCCGACGAGGCCTGGGACCACATCGCGCGCTTCTACGAGATCAGGGGCTAGTCGGTCCGCACGGCCTGGTGGCCCAGCGGGCCCGAGCCGGAACCAAACCCGGGTGCCTCCAGGATCGCCTGGCGGACGAATCGGCGTGCCCGGGATACGGCCTCTTCCAGTGCCAGCCCTCGTCCGAGGAAAGTGGCGATGGCGCTCGCCAGCGTGCATCCCGTGCCGTGGGTGTGACGGGTCACGATGCGCGCCTCGTTCCAGACGAGGTCGTCGTGTCCAGGCCGCACGAGGCGATCCTCCAGAATGGGGCCGTCGGCATCGCCACCCTTGGCGAAATAGGCCACACCGCGCGCAGCCATCGCCTCGTGCCCGCCGAGCGCGAGGAGTTCGGGAACATTGGGCGTGGTGAGGGTGGCCAGCTCCATCAGCCATTCGAAAACGGACACGGTCGAATCATCGGCCAGCACCGCGCCGCTGGTCGCGATCATCACCGGGTCGAACACGAACGGGCAGGGCAGGTCCTCCAGCCGGTCGGCCACGACCTCGGCGATATCGGCATTGCCGAGCATGCCGATCTTGACGGCATCGACCCCGATGTCGCCGATGCAGGCATCCATCTGCGCGGCAACGAAGGACGGCGACAGGACTTCCACGCCGGTGACGCCCGTGGTGTTCTGCGCGGTGACGGCGGTGATCGCCGTCATGGCATAGCCGCCGAGCATGGTGACGGTCTTGATATCGGCCTGGATCCCCGCGCCGCCCGAACTGTCGGACCCGGCGATGACGAGAACGCGGGGCGGCGGGGCGCTCACCCCTTGAACTTGCGATCGGTTGCAGGCGGGTAGCTGTCGTGAAGCTTCCTTGCGCGGGTCGGCCGGTCCATCAGCTCGCCGCCGCAATTGGGGCAGCGATCGTCCAGCGCGTCTGCGCAGTCCGCGCAAAACGTGCATTCGAAGCTGCAGATGAAAGCGCCGGGATCTTCCGCCGGCAGTTCGGCGCCGCAGCGTTCGCAATCGGGGCGCATCTCCAGCATCAGCCGGCCGCCCGGACTGCGTCGCAAATCCGGTCCACCACCGCCTCGACCTGCGCCGCGTCGTCACCCTCGGCCATGACCCGAATGACCGGCTCGGTCCCCGACGGACGGATGACCACGCGCCCGCGGCCGGCCAGCTCAGCCTCGGCGTCGGCAATGACGGCCTTGACCTTCTGATCGTCCAGCGGCTTGCCGCCGGCGAACCGCACGTTCTTGAGCAATTGCGGAACCGGGTCGAACACATGCAGCACTTCGCTCGCCGGTTTCTTGAAGTGCCGCAACGCAGCCAGCACCCGCAGGGCCGCGACGGTCCCGTCGCCGGTGGTGGCATGGTCGAGCAGGATCATGTGGCCGGATTGCTCCCCGCCGATGTTGAAACCGCCTTCCTTCATCCGTTCAAGGACGTAACGGTCGCCGACGCTGGTCCGCTCCAGGGTCAGCCCCTTGCCGGTCAGGTAGCGTTCGAGGCCGAGGTTGCTCATCACCGTGGCGACGACGCCGCCCCCGCGAAGGACGCCCTTTTCCGCCATGCGAGTGGCGATCAGCGCCATGATCTGGTCGCCATCGACCGCGTTACCCTTCTCGTCGATGACGATCAGCCTGTCTGCGTCTCCGTCGAGCGCTATGCCGACATCGGCCCCTTCGTCGACCACCTTGGCCTTGATCGCATCGAGCGCGGTCGAACCGACGCCGGCGTTGATGTTCGTCCCGTTGGGGCTGACGCCCAGGGTCACGACATCGGCCCCCAGTTCCCAGATCGCCGAGGGGGCGACCTGGTAGGCCGCGCCATGTGCGCAGTCGATCACCACCTTGAGCCCGTCGAAGCGGGTTTCGGTGCTAATCGATTGCTTGAGCGCATGGATGTAGCGGCCGCGCGCATCGTCGATCCGGCGGGCGCGCCCTATCTCGCTCGGCGCAGCAAGGCGCGGCTCGGCTTCGATCAGGGCTTCGATCGCCAGCTCGGTTTCGTCGGAGAGCTTGAAGCCGTCCGGGCCGAACAGCTTGATGCCGTTGTCGAGATACTTGTTGTGGCTGGCGGAGATCATCACCCCGAGGTCCGCGCGCATTTCGCGCGTCAGCATGGCGATGGCGGGGGTCGGCAAGGGCCCTGTCTGGATCACGTCCATGCCGACGCTGGTGAACCCTGCGACAAGGGCCGATTCCATCATGTAGCCGGACAATCGCGTGTCCTTGCCGATAACAACGCGGTGGCGATGGTCGCCGCGGCGGAAATGGGCGCCTGCCGCCTGCGCGACCTTCATGGCCATGGCGGCGGTCATGTTGCCGGAGTTGGTTTCGCCGCGGATCCCGTCGGTGCCGAAAAATTTGCGTCCCAAGTCCCGTCCCCTCGGCAGGCATCGCGCCTGCGGATAAGTGTTGCGGTCGAAACCGCGATTTGCCACGCGCTTTAGAGTGCCAGCGCCTGTCATGGGAAGGGCCAAACGCAAAAAGGGGCCACAGCTTGAGCGAAGGAAAAATGGAGATGCGGCCGGTCGAGCCGGGCGACGCGGGCCTCGTTACCATTCGCCTGCCGGTGTGGTGGACTTTCGGCGGACTGCTGGCGGGCCTGACGGTCGGCTGGGCGCTGGCGGGAAGCGATATCGTCGACAGCGTGGTGGAAGTGACGGGGCCGGTCGGCACGCTTTGGCTGCGCGCGCTGCAGATGACCATCATCCCGCTGGTCGCATCGCTGCTGGTGGTCGGGATCGCCAAGATGATTGCCGCCGCCAGTGCCGGGCGGACCGCTTTGCTGATGATCCTGTCGGTGGCCGCGCTGCTGGTGTTCAGCGGTGTGGCGGCGACCATCGCCACGCCCATGCTGCTGGATATTTTCCCGCCGCCGCCGGGTGCAGCGCAATTGCTCCAGGCCCCCGAGATGACCGGGCAAGAAGTGCCGACCATCGGTGATTTCATCAAATCGCTCGTGGCGCCCAACATCGTGGCTGCCGCCGCCGAGACGGCGACGCTGCCGCTCACCATCTTCTTCGCCCTGTTCGCGGTCGCGGTCGCGCGGCTGCCGGGCGCGCAGAAGGCAACCCTGTTGGCGGTGTTCCATGCGCTGGCGAACGTCATGCTGACGATCATCGGCTGGGTCCTGTGGGTTGCCCCGATCGGCGTCTTCGCGCTTGCGGTGGGGGTTGCGGCAGAGGCCGGCGGGGGCGCTTTTGCCGCCCTTGCGCACTACATCGTCGTCGTCACGGCCGTCGGGACGATCGTGTTCCTGATGGCCTATCTCGTCGGAACGATCGGTGGACGGATTGCCCCTGGCGCATTCCTGCGCGCCCTGTTGCCGGCACAGGCCGTCGCCATTTCGACGCAAAGCTCGCTGGCGAGCCTGCCGGCCATGCTCGACAGTGCGCGGCGGCTCGGCGTGCGGGAAGAAGTGGCCGATTTCGTCCTGCCGCTGGCGGTTGCGATCTTCCGGGCGACAAGCCCGGCCATGAACCTGGCCGTCGCGCTCTATGTTGCGCATCTCGCTGGGGTCGAGCCGACCCTCTGGGTGCTTGCAGCGGGCGTCGCGGTAGCCTTCGTGATCAGCATCGGGTCGGTCAGCCTGCCCGGTTCGATCAGTTTCGTCATTTCGATCGGGCCGATTGCGCTCGCGATGGGCATCCCGATCGAGCCGCTGGCCTTGCTGGTGGCGGTCGAAATGCTGCCCGACATCATGCGTACGCTGGGCAATGTCACCATGAACGTTGGGCTGACGGCTGCGCTCGACCGGCAAAATTCGTCGCGGCTGCAACCGGGCGGCGGTTGAAGCGTTCGCCAAGCAGACCCATTATCGATCCACATCAAGAAACGGGAGATCACCCATGGCTTTCGACGTAACCCCGCTGCCCTATGCCGATACCGCGCTGGAACCGGCCGTGTCGGCAAAGACGCTGTCGTTCCACCACGGCAAGCATCACAAGGCCTATATCGACAAGATGAACGCCGCGATCGAGGGCACCGATCACGCCGACAAGTCGATGGAAGATATCATTGCCGCCGCCCGCGGCAGCAACCAGGGGCTGTTCAACAACGCCGCCCAAAGCTGGAACCACGGCTTCTACTGGCACTCGCTGGCCGAAGACGGCGGCACGCCCAATGACGAACTGAAGAGCATGATCGAAAGTGCGTTCGGTTCGATCGATGAACTGCTGAAACAGCTGCAGGACCGCGGCGCCGGGCACTTTGCCAGCGGCTGGGTCTGGCTGGCGGAAAAGGATGGCAAGCTGACCATCGAGGAAACCCATGACGGGGATACGCTCGCCGACAAGGACGGTATCAATCCGCTGCTGGTCATCGACCTGTGGGAACACGCCTATTACCTCGACCACCAGAACGCGCGGCCCGCATATCTCAAGGCGGTGACAGAAGGCGGCAAGCTCAACTGGGGCTTCGCGGCCGAGAACCTCGCGCGCGGAACGACCTGGAAATATCCGAACTGAGCCCGGAGCTCGGCGCAATGGCAAAGGCCCGCCCCGAACGATCGGGGCGGGCCTTTTCTTTGCCGGAAAGGCCTGGGACTATCGGGTGGGTTCCGAAACGCCTTCCCCGGCGGCGACGACGTCGAGTTCGTCGAGAATGGCGTCATGCGCGATTTCGTCGCGGGTCGAGCGTTGCGGCACCGAGCCGTCCTCGAGCATCTCGGACAGCGCTGCTCGCGCGCGCCCAACGCGGCTCTTGATCGTACCGATGGCGCAGCCGCAGATCTCGGCAGCTTCCTCGTACGAAAAGCCGCCCGCCCCGACCAGCAGCAGGGCCTCGCGCCTTTCCGCCGGCAGCGTCAGCAGCGCGCGGTGCATGTCGCTCAGATGGATCGGCTCTTCCTGTCCGGCAGGGGCGGTCAGGATCCGCTCGGCTACCCCTTCGTCATACTCCCCGCGAAAACGGTTGCGGCGCATGTCGGTAAGGTAGGCATTGCGCAGGATGACGAAGGTCCAGGCGCGCATGCTGGTGCCGGGTTCGAAGCGATCCTGCGCAGCCCATGCTTTCATAAGGGCTTCCTGGACAAGATCGTCGGCCATGTCCGGACGGCCGCAAAGGCCGCGGGCGAAGGCTCGAAGATGGGGGATGACAGCTTCCAGCTCCCGCCTGAAATCTGTCCGCTCCGCTACGGAGCGCGGTGCCGAACTCATCGGGCGTTGTCTCCGCCCTTGGGAGTCTCATTCGCAGCGCTGGCTGACGGCGCAGGGACATCAAGCTTCGACAGCAGGTCCTTGAAACTGTCGGGCAGAGGTTCGTCGACGACGGAATCGTACAGCTGGCGCAGGCCATTGGCCCATTCGGGCTTTGCGGCCTTCGTCCCGGCGACGGATCCATCTGGCTTTGGAGGTTGTATGGTCATGATCCTGTGCGTTTATGCAGCGAAGCGTCATACATGGGGAGCGCACGCTGTATTTTGGTACCAGATTGCGGAACGAAAGCGGCCAAGCTTGGTTCCCGTCTAAAGCGTCGTCTGTCCCGGGGACCGAGAGAGGGATCGTCCTTGTCATCTTTGCCGCCACTGAATCTCGGGCGTTCCGGGCGCTGGCTCGTCAGTTTTCCGCGCGCCCTTCCCCTGGCAATTTTTGCTCTCGTGGCGAGCATCACGCTTGTCAGCGTCTATGCCGTCGAACAGGGCGAAAACCGGCGGGAGCAGGTGCAGACGGACCAGATCGCCAGTTCCATCGGTGCCACGCTGGAGCGCCGGGCGAGCACATCCTCGGCATATCTGCGGGCTGGCGCCGCCCTGTTTTCGACGGTCGACGCGGTCCCCTACGAACTGTTCGAACGCTTTTCGCAGGAACTCCGGCTCGACAACAAGTACCGCGTTTCGGGCGGTATCGGTTGGGCCGAGGTCATTTCGCCCAATGCTGCTGCCGCTTTCGAGGACCGCGTCGGCAGGCAGCTGGGGCGCGATGTGGACGTCTACCGTATGCCGGCCGCGCCGGAGCTGCCGTCACTGGTTCCGGTCGCCTTCGCCCTGCCGGATTCCGAACGCGTGCAGCGCGCCATCGGCTTCGACCTCTATTCCGAACCCTCCCGCAGGGCGGCCATGGAAACGGCGGCGCGGACCCAGGAACCGACTGCCACCGAGAGGGTCATCCTGGTCAGCGGCGAGGACGGCCCCAATCCGGGCTTCCTGATCTTCATGCCGGTTTACGGCCAGGCCGGCGGCGAACGCGCCTTGCGCGGTTTCGTCTACAGTCCCTTCGACGGACAGGAGTTTCTCGAAGGGGCGCTTTACAACGGTCTGGTGGGTGCACGCCGCGTGAACCTTTACGATGGGACTCCGGACGAGGGAAACAAGCTTGCTGGCTTCCAGGAAGAGAACGGCGAGGGCATGACGAGCCGGTATCGCATCATGGTCGGCTCGCGCCCCATGACGGTGGAGGTACAGTCGGCCAAGGGAAATTCGCTGTCGCCCGTGTCCACCCTCACGCTGGTCTTCGGCCTTGCCGTCGCCAGCCTCGCCATGCTGGTGGCGCGCTTGCTGACGCGGCAGGCAAACGAGGACATGGCCGCAATCGAATATTATTCGGAACAGAATGCCATCCGCATCTCGTTGACGCGCGAGCTAAACCACAGGGTCAAGAACACCCTTGCCAACGTCCTGTCGATCATCGCCCTGACCAAGCGCCGGAGCGAGGATCTGGATAGCTTCGCCGCAAGCCTGGACGGACGCATCAGGGCCCTGTCGGCGACCCATGACCTGCTGACACAGTCGGAATGGGGCGCGACCCCCCTGAGAGAGGTCGTGGAAGCCGAAATGGCCCCCTATGCAAAGGGCGACGAGCGGATGCTCGAACTCGACGGCCCCAATGTCGAACTGGCGCCCAACGATGCGCTTTCATTCGGCCTCGCAATCCATGAACTGGCGACCAATGCGGCCAAATACGGCGCGCTCAGCGCAGCTGGCGGCAGGGTATCGGTCAAATGGGCGCGCGAGGGCGAGGACAAGGTACGGGTCGAATGGCACGAGCAGGGCGGGCCGCCCGTTCCCGAAACCCGCCATCGCGGCTTCGGCACCGAGCTTGTCGAGAAGATTGTCGCCCACGAGCTGCGCCACCCGGTAGACCTGCAATTCGAACGCAGTGGTGTGCGCTGCACGCTGATGGTGCCTGTGCGCAAGCCGAGCGAATTCGCCATCAGGGCCGGGCGCTGACGCCTTGCGGCGGTAGCAGCCCGGCGCCGGGACGCCCTATCCGATCAGAACGGGCGGCTCGAGTTGAAGAACAGTGCCTGGCTGATCGCCGCGCGCACGCTGGCTTCCTGGAAAGGCTTGGTGACGAGATAGGTCGGTTCCGGGCGATCGCCGGTCAGCAACCGCTCGGGATAGGCGGTGATGAAGATCACCGGCACTTCGAACTGCTGCAGGATGTCGTCGACCGCATCGAGGCCGGACGAACCGTCGGCAAGCTGGATATCCGCCAGCACCAGGCCCGGCTTGACTTCGGCCACGGCATCGACGGCCTGGGTCCGGGTCGCTGCGGTCCCTGCAATCTCGTGTCCGAGCCCGCGGACAAGGTCCTCGAGCTGCATGGCGATCAGCGGTTCGTCTTCGATGATGAGCACGCGCGTTGCCGATTCGCGATCGATTTCGGCCACGGCTTCACGGACAAGGCTCTCCACCGATTCCGGCTCCATGTTCAGGATTTTGCTGGCTTCCTCGAGCGTGAAATCTTCCAGCGTGGTCAGCAGCAGGGCCTGCCGGCTGAGGGGGGTGATCGTCCGGAGCCGCTCGCTCGCGGTGGCCTCGTGACCATAGCCTTCGGCCATTTCCGGTTCGGCCTCGAAATAGCTACTCGAAAACAGCGACGTGAACACGCGGTAGAGCGGCACGCGGCCGTTGCCGATCTCGGCGCGCAGCCCGTCGTCTGCGATTGCGGCTTCGAGCGTGGCGCGAACATAGGCGTCACCGGTCTGCTGCGAGCCTGTAAGTGCGCGGGCGTAACGGCGCAGCAACGGCAGGTGTGTGGCGACGGCTTCAGAAATTGACATGATTACCCTTCCCGGATGGATTTGCACAGCAAACGAGCCGCGCGCGTCTCGGTTCCTGCCTCGTGAAAATTCGCCGGATAAACCGGCTTGCAGGCCGGTCTGAAAAAAACGAAAAATTTTTTCGTGCCGGGGGAACCGGACTTCAGGCGGAGCATTCTAGCAGTATCACCGCCGCGACCCCCCTCCCGTCCAACCGGTGGTGATACGATCCCGTAAGGCCCTCGCCCCGACCCCGGAGCGAGGGCCTTCAACGTTTGCAGCGGCTAGATGGCCTTTTCGAAAATCCAGTATTCGCGGTTGACCTTGCTGCCGATGGCATCGGCGATGGCGACCATGCCCTGGTTGTCGTCGAGGACCCAGCCCAGTTCTCCCCGGCGCGAGTCGAACTCCGCGACCGCGCAGCGACGGATGTCCTCGATCATCATGAAAGCAAGCTGGCTTGCCAGGCGGGAATTGTGGAGGTCCTTCGTCACGCCCATCAGTGGCACGCGCATCCCCGCGCCCATCGGCTTGCGCAGCCAGCGCAGCAGGTGAAACCAGCCGAACGGCCATAGCTTCCCGTTCACTCGCTTAAGGACATCGTTGATGTCGGGAAAGGTCAGCATGAAGGCGACGGGCTGGCCGTCCAGTTCGGCCACGCGGTTGAGCTCGGGGTGGATGATCTGCCGCAGTTTCTTGCCGGCATAGGCCACCTCTTCAGGGGTGAAGGGCACGAAGCCCCAGTTCTGCGACCATGCATCGTTGAGGATGCGCAGGACGATCGCGATTTCCTCGTCGAAACGCGCAAGATCGACCGGCCTGATACGGATCCGCTCGTTGCGTTCCCCCGACTGGACGATCCGCTGGATCAGGGGCGGGAACTCCGCCCGGACGTCGATATCGTAGGTCAGCAAGGCTTTTGCCTTTATGAAACCGGCAGCCTCGATCCAGGCGCGATAATGCGCCGGGTGATGGCCCATCATGATCATCGGGGAGTGGTCCTGGCCTTTTACCAGAAGCCCGGGCTCCTCCCAGATCGACAGCGAGATGGGGCCGAGGATGCGCGTCATGCCCATCTCGCAGTGCCACTGCTCGGCCCTGTCGAGCAAGGCCGCAGCGACTTCGGCGTCTTCGGCGTCGAAATAGCCGAACATGCCGGTGCCCGGGCCGAGGCCCTGTTGGCGCGGGATGTCGAGAGCGAGATGGTCGATGTGTGCGGAAATCCGGCCCACCGCCCTTCCGCCGCGGCGGGCGATGAACAGCGCGACCGTCGCATGCCCGAAGAACGGGTTCTTGTCGGGGTCGATCAACTCCATCATCTCGGAGAACAGCTGCGGCACCGAATGCGGCTCGCGCGCGGCAAATTCCCGGCCGAGGCGGACGAAGGCCTGGCGACCCGCCTTGTCGGTCACGGGCTCGATCACTATCTGGCGGTCGCTCACGCTCGGCACCCCGTTGGCTCGTTCATGCTGGGGCTTCCTGTGTCTGCTACGGGCGTGAAGTCAAGTTGGCCAGTCGATTACTCTGGCCGTAAGGCCGCGTTGTCCTTTGCCTGCGGGATGCGGTAAGGGCCATCCTCGAGACAGAACCCATGACCATCGAACAGACCCTCGATCCTGCGCAGTCCGCGCCGAAAGCGACCGCTTCGAGCTGGCATGCGCAAATGCCGGACGACAAGGCCATGCTGCGCGCCGCGCGCGATGCCACCAGGGATCTCGGCGAAGCCCGTGCCGCGATCTACTGGCCCGACATGATCGGGTCGGCAGCGCTCGGCTATGCCGGGGTCGCGGGTGCCATCCTCGCCGGTCCGGTGGCTGCCAAGATCGCCTTCGGACTGGTCGGTGCCCTGGCATTCTATCGCGCGCTGATGTTCATCCACGAACTGACGCATCTCCACCGCGATGCCCTGCCCGGGTTCCGCACGGGCTGGAACCTGCTGGTTGGCATCCCGCTGCTGGTGCCGTCCTTCATGTACGAGAATGTGCACACGCTGCATCACAAGCGCACGCAGTACGGCACGGTAGAAGATCCCGAATACCTCCCGCTCGCCCTGATGAAGCCGTGGAGCCTGCCGGTGTTCGTGCTGGTGGCACTGCTGGCCCCGGTCGGGCTGATCCTGCGGTTCGCAGTGCTGGTGCCCCTGGGTGCGGTTATCCCGCCGCTCCGGCGGCTGGTGTGGGAACGCGCCAGCGCCCTGTCGATCAATCCCGATTTCCGCCGCCGCCCGCCGGAGCCAGATTTCCGGCCGCGCGTCCTCTGGCAGGAAACCGCTGGCATGCTGTGGGCCTGGGCCTTGATGGGCAGCGTGTCCCTGTTCGGATGGGCGCCCTTGCTGACGGCCGGTGCAGTGCTGTCGCTCACCGCCGTGCTGAACCAGCTGCGCACGCTGGTGGCGCATCTATGGGAAAACGATGGCGAGGCGATGACCGTCACCGCTCAGTTCCTCGACAGCGTCAACGTGCCACCGCCGGGCCTCGCCGCGGAAATCTGGGCGCCGGTGGGCCTGCGTTATCACGCGTTGCACCACCTGATGCCCTCTATGCCCTACCACGACCTGCCAGAGGCGCACCGCCGGCTGCGCCGGGAACTGGGTGCTGGCTCGACCTATGAAGGCGCGAACCACCCCGGGATGCTGCACTTGGTTGGTCGTATCGCACGCAGCACGATGGCGGCTCGCTGAACCGTCAGTCAAGGAACCGGATCATAGCACAGCGGCGATCCGCAGGCAGCCCGTGATCCACCTCGACCGCTAGCTCGCCCGCAAGACGGGGGTGGGCGTCGAGCGCCGTGACCTCATCGAACCCAAGCCTGTGATAGAACGGGGCGTTCCAGGGAACGTCACGGAAGGTTGTGAGCGTGACAGCCTTGAAGCCCGAATTGGCAGCGTCGATCAGGCAAGCGCGCAGGAGGCCCGCGCCAATCCCTCGCTGCTGGAAATCCGGATCGACATTGAACTCCCAGATATGCAGCTCGCGTCCGAACGGCTCGTTGGCAAGCCAGCCCGCCATGCGTTCGCCGACATGGGCGACAAGACAATGTCCCTTGCGGATAAAGCGCTGCAGGCGTTCGACAGGGACAATGTGCTGCCCGGCCAGCCCTGCCAGCCCCTCGATTGTGTCGAACAATCTGCCCGCCCGCGCTTCGATTGCCGGCATTTGCTCGGCATCGCCGGGCCGGGCGAGCCGCAAGTGCCAGTCGGCGCTCACTCCTCGGTCCGGATCAGTACGGTCTCGCCGACCAGTAGGAACAGGAAGAAGGGCGCCCACGCGGCGAGCAGCGGCGGGTAGCCACCGAAGCTGCCCATGGCGAGCGCGGCATTGTCGACGACGAAATAGGCGAAGCCCAGCGCCATGCCGATCACCGCGCGGACGAACAGCTGGCCGGAACGCGCCAGGCCGAAAGCGGCAACCGCGCCGAGCAGCGGCATCAGGAAGGCGCTCAGCGGCCCTGCCAGCTTGTGCCACCACTTTGCGCGCAGCTCGCTGGTGCGGCGACCGGTCGCCTCGTAGGCGTCGATCGCGCTGCCCAGCGACCAGAAGGGTTCGGCATCCGGGTCGATCGCCTCGAGCTCGATCTGGTCGGGGGTCAGGGCCTTGCCGATCACGATGCTGTCGACCTCAGTGGTGGCGGCTGTGGCGACGTCGAACTCGCGCGCATTCTCCAGTCGCCAGCCAGGTTTGACGAAGCTCGCGCGGGGCGCCCTGATCTGCCGTTCGATGCTGCCGGCCGGGGTGCGCTGGTACCATGTCACATCGCCCAGCTTGATGGATGTGCCCGTGCCGGTGACGGTCCTCGCGGTGAGGATATTGGTCCCGTCCGTGATGTAGACGTTCGCCTTGACATTGCTTTCGGCCGGCAAGGCCCCGTATTCCGTGGCATCCCACGCTTTCAGCGTCGCCGTGGCGCGGGTCACGACGCGTTCGTTGAAGACGAAGCTGGTGGCCGATACCAGCAGTGCGGTCAGCAATAGCGGCGCGAGCACCTGGTGGGCGGACAGGCCGGCCGCCTTCATGGCGATGACTTCACTGTTCTGGTTCAGCGTGATCAGCGAAATGATGGTCGCAAGCAGGACCGAGTAGGGAAGGAAACGCTGGATGAGCTGCGGGATGCGCAGCGACGCATAGGTCAGCAGTTCGGCCTGGCCATTGCCCGGGACCTTGAGGATGTCGCCGCTGGTGGAAAGCAGGTCGAGCATCATCAGCACCAGCACCAGCATCACCAGCACGGCAAGGATGCGCACGACGAACAATTTCGCGAGATAGAGCGTCAGTGTGCGCGACGGGAAGAAGTCCAGATGCATTGCGGGCGGCTCCGGCTTCTATTCGTCTGGCTGAGGCGCTACGGGCTGCGCGAAATCGTCGGTCCGGTGACGGCGGCGGCGAAACAGCTTGCCTAGCCGCTTCGACAGCTTGGCGAACGCGCTCTCGAGCGCTCCGATCGGTTGCCCCCCGGGCTTGAAAGCCAGCGTCCAGTACATCCAGACAATCAGTGCGGCAAACACCACGAACGGGCCCCACAGGGCAGGGATGGGATCGACCCGGCCCAGGGCGGCGATGTCTTCGGCGTATTGGTTCACCTTGTGGTAGGCGACGACCATCACGATGGACACGAACACCCCGAGCGCGCTGCTCGATCGTTTGGGCGGTACGGCCAGAGCCACCGCCAGCAGCGGCATCAGCAGCATCATCACCACTTCAACAAGCCGGAAGTGGAAACTGGCCTGGCTGGCGTCGCGCTTGACGGCCGGCTCCGCGCGGTTCCAGCCGATGCTCAACAGTTCGGGCAGTATGTACTCGCGCTCGGCATCGCCGCGGGCGCGAAACTGCTCGATCCGCGGCAAATCGATCGGCAGGTCGTGCCGCGAAAAGCTCAACACCCGCGGGGTCTGCCCGCCCGTGTCCTGGACGATGGTGCCTTCAGTCAGGCGCAGGATGATGGTGTCGGGACTGTCGGTGGTCGCAAGGAAACGGCCTTCCCGTGCGCTGATCGACAGGACCTGCCCCTTCTCGTCGGAGACCCGGGCGAAAATGCCCTTGAGCTGGCGACCGTTGTCCTCGCTCTCCTCGATGCGGAGCGCCATGCGGTCGGCCAGCGTCGTAAATTCGCCGACCTTGATCGAGGCGCCGAGCGAGCCCGAGCGCAATTCGTATTCCAGCAGTTCGTAAGTATAGCGGCTCATCGGCTGGATGTAGAACACCAGCGCGACATTGACGGCGACCAGCACGGCGGTGATCGCATAGGGCACGCGCAGCAGCCGGCCATAGCCCATGCCGACCGCGTGGAGCACGTCGAGTTCGCTGGTGGTGGCAAGCTTGCGGAAGGCGAACAATATGCCGAGCAGCAGGCCGAGCGGGATGGCGAGGCTGGCATATTCGGGGATCAGCGCCCCCAGCATCTTGAACACGACGCCGACCGGGCCCCCTTCGACCGCGACGAAATCGAACAGCCGCAGCATCTTGTCGAGCAGCAGCAGCGATGCCGCGAGCACGAACACCGACATCATCGGCACTATCGTCAGCCGCAGGATGTACCGGTCGATGGAGGGGAGGAATCGGAGCAAGGTTCGCGCTTGGCTGTTGGTGTCGTTCCCGCCCTAGCGGCAAATTACGCTGCGGTCATGCCCTGTGATGGCGGGAATGCCGGTCAGGCCTTTTCCAGCGTGCATTGCAAGGGATGCTGGTTCTGCCGGGCGAAATCCATCACCTGGTTCACCTTGGTCTCGGCCACTTCGTAAGGAAAGATGCCGCATACCCCGACGCCTTTCTGGTGGACGTGCAGCATGACCCGCGTCGCCTGGTCCAGATCCATCCTGAAGAACCGCTTCAGCACCATCACCACGAATTCCATCGGGGTGTAATCGTCGTTCAGCATCAGCACCTTGTACTGGCTCGGCTTCTTGGGTTTGGCGACGGTCTTGGTAGCGACGCCGACCTGGCTGCCGCCGGCACCCCCTTGGCCGTCCTCGTCGCCGGCCATGCGGATGGCGACGGTCGCGGCAGCGAAAAAGGGAGGGGAAAGGTCGGTCATCGGCCCTGCAATATCGTATCGGCGGCAGGCGTTGCAAGATGGGCCTTGCAGCTTAAGCGAAGCCTAACCGGAAAAAGAAAAGGGCTGGACAGCTTTCGCTATCCAGCCCTTCCAGTATCCGGCCGGGTGGGAGAGGAGAGGTTACCCGGCCTTCAAACTGTTTCGTCGAACCTCAGGCGGCCTTCGAGAACTTCTCGGCGGCTTCGCTGTAGCGGGTCGAAATCGGGGCGAAAGCTTCGTTGGCGAGCTTCAGCCACGCTTCGGTGCTCTTCGAACCATAGGCGACCACAGCGTCGAAGTTGCGACGAGCGAGTTCGCCCTGCAGCTTGACGAGTTCGGTCGGCGACTTGACGGCGGTCATCGCCTTGACGTCGGCGGTCACGACTTCGGCAGCCTTCTTGGCTTCTTCGAAGCCTTCGCGCGCCATGGTCTGCATGCCGGCGGCAAGGACCTTGCCCGAAGCGACGACGGCTTCGAGGTTCGCCTTGTTGAACTCGGCAACGTCGCCGGCGAGTTCGGTGCCCTTGGTGTAGGCGCCCTTCAGGCGGGTCTGCGCCTCGGCAGCGTATTCCTTGGCGGTTTCAGTGATCTTGGTGGTGTCGGTAGCCATGATGGTATCCTTGATCTTGGAAACGGTAGCGGTCAGCGGCGCAGCCTTCCTGGCGGCGACGGTCTTCTTGGGTGCAGTCTTGGCGGCGACCTTCTTGACCGGAGCCTTCTTGGCAACGGGCTTGGTCACGGCCTTCTTCGCAGCAGGCTTCTTCGCCGCCGGCTTCTTGGCAGGGGCCTTCTTGGCCGGAGCCTTCTTGGCCGGTGCGGCCGCGGTCTTGGCGGCAGGCTTCGGAGCCTCGGCGGCAGCTTCGGCCTTCGGGGTATCTACTTTCTTGGCAGCTGCTTCGGCAAAGGCCTTCTCGGCAGCGGCATCGATCTTGCTCGTGGCGGTGTCAGCCATGGGAATGTCCTTACTTCACGTACTGCATTATGTTGCAGTGCACAAAATAGGCATTGCAAGCGCGAAGTCAAGGATTTTTTGTGCAGTGCAACATAAACCGGAAAGGGCCGTGATTGCAAGGGGTTGCGAGGCGGTTCAGCGGCTCATCACATACCGGCCCGGCGCATCCTCGATGACGCTGTCGTCCTTCCCCGAGCCGGGTGCACGCTTGCCGGCAGCCTTCACTCTCTTGCCGCCCTGGGCGCGGATCCACTCGATCCAGTCGGGCCACCAGCTGCCGGGATGCTCGACCGCACCGTCACGGAATTGCTTCAGCGTCTCGACCTTGGGATCCTCGTTGATCCAGTACTGGTACTTGCCGCTGTCGGGCGGGTTCACCACCCCTGCGATATGGCCGGACCCCGCCAGCACGAAACGGATCGGGCCGGTGAAATGGTCGCGGATCTTCCACACGCTTTCGGCCGGGGCGATATGGTCTTCCTTGCCGGCCTGGACGTAGGTCGGCACGGACACGCGCGTCAGGTCGATCGGCGTCCCGTCGGCACTGAGCGCATCGGGCACCACAAGCAGATTGTCGCGATAGAGCTGCTCAAGATAGGCCTTGTGCCACTTGGCCGGAAGGTTGGTCACGTCGCCGTTCCAGTGCAGCAGGTCGAAGGCCGGATAATCCTCGCCCAGCAGGTAGTTGTTGACGACGTAGTTCCAGATGAGGTCGGTCCCGCGCAGCAGGTTGAAGGTCGCGGCCATGTAACGCCCGTCGAGGTACCCCCCGCCCGACAGCGCCTCGATCGCGGCGAATTGCTTGTCGTCGATGAAATGCAGCAGTTCGCCCGCCTTGGTGAAATCGACCTGCGCGGTGAAGAAGGTTGCGCTGGCCACCTTGTCCTGCTCTCCCCGCCGGGCAAGGATCGCCAGCGTCGCCGCCAGCGTCGTCCCCGCCACGCAATAGCCGATCGCGTGAACGCTCGGCACATCGAGCCGCTGGCGGACATGGTCGATGGCATCGATTTGGGCGCGGATGTAATCGTCCCACACCACGTCCTTCATGCTCGCGTCGGCCGACTTCCAGCTCGCGACGAAGACGGTAAGGCCCTGGTCCACCGCCCAGCGGATGAAGCTCTTCTTCGGATTGAGGTCGAGGATGTAGAAGCGGTTGATCCACGGCGGGAAGATTATCAGCGGGGTCTCGATCACCTCCCCGGTCGAAGGCGAATACTGGATCAGCTGGTAGAGCGGGGTCTCGTGCACGACCTTTCCGGGCGTCACGGCGATATTCTCGCCCAGCTTGAAGGCATCGGGATCGGTGTGGGTAAGCTGCCCGCGCCGCATGTCGTCGAGCATGTGCTGCATGCCCCTGACCAGGTTTTCGCCCTTGGTCTCCAGCGTCCGTTCCAGCACAACCGGGTTGGTCGCGGCAAAGTTCGACGGGCTCAGCGCATCGATCACCGCCTTGACCGCAAAGCGCAGCTGCTCGCGCTTGTCCTTGTCGACGCCTTCGATCCTGTCGATCATGCCTTCGAGCTGTTCGGCCATCAGCAGGTAGCTCTGGTGGATCAACGCGAACACCGGGTTGTTGCTCCAGCGTTCGTCGCGGAACCGCTTGTCCTTGCGCGGCAGCTCGGGCGCAGCGGCGGAATTGTCGCCGAACTGGCCCCCGAACTGGCCGAGCACGCCCTGCCACATCTGCAGCGCATCGCCCCAGAACGCCTGCTGCGCCGAAAGGTCGACCATCGGCATGCGTTTGTGGAAGCTGTCGAGATACGCCATCCAGCGCGTCGGGTCGGGCAGTTCCTTCGCCAGCTTCGCGGCCTGTTCCGCCTGGAACGACAGCCACATCGCCTGCATGGTGCTGGCGTTCTTGGCCCACGCCCCGGCATCGCTCAGGCTGGCGAGGTCCGGCATCCCCGTGGGCATCGCGCCGGGCATCATCTGGCCGAAGATCGAGCGTGCGGCCTCGTCCTGCAGGTCGAACAGCTTGCTGAATGTGCGGTCGGGGTCGGTCTTGTCGCTCATGCGCTTGTCTCCTGCGCGGCAATCCTTGCGCAATCGGCGCTGTGGCTGCAAGGCCCACTTTGCATGACCCAATGGCGCATTCGATTGCGCGCCCTGCAACATTGCGCCACTAGAGCCAACCTGCAAAGCTGCAGGGCTACAGGAACACGACAGACCGGGATCCCATGAACACCGACTTCTACCGCATCAAGCGCCTGCCCCCCTATGTCATCGCTGAAGTCAACGCGATGCGGCATGCGGCGCGCTCGGCGGGCGAGGACATCATCGATCTCGGCATGGGCAATCCCGACCGCCCGCCGCCCCAGCACGTCATCGACAAGCTGTGCGAAGTCGCAGCCAAGCCCGACGCGCACGGCTATTCGCAGTCGAAGGGCATTCCCGGCCTTCGAAAGGCCCAGGCCAATTACTATGCCCGCCGGTTCGGCGTGGAACTCGATCCCGAGCGGGAAGTGGTCGTCACCATGGGCTCGAAGGAAGGGCTGGCGAGCCTTGCCACCGCAATCACCGCGCCGGGCGACGTGGTGCTGGCGCCCAATCCGAGCTACCCGATCCATACCTTCGGCTTCATCATTGCCGGGGCGACGATCCGCAGCGTGCCGACCACGCCGGACGAGAATTACTGGAGCAGCCTCGACAAGGCGATGGCCTTCACCGTGCCGCGCCCCAGCGTCCTCGTCGTCAACTACCCCTCCAATCCGACGGCCGAGACCGTCGATCTGGCATTCTACGAACGGCTCGTGGCCTGGGCGAAGGAAAACCAGGTCTGGGTGCTGTCCGACCTTGCCTATTCCGAACTGTGGTTCGACGGCAAGCCGACCCCGTCGATCATGCAGGTGCCGGGCGCCAAGGATGTGGCGGTGGAGTTTACCTCCATGTCGAAAACCTACAGCATGGCCGGCTGGCGCATGGGCTTTGCCGTGGGCAACCAGCAGCTGATCGCGGCGATGACCCGCGTGAAAAGCTATCTTGATTACGGCGCCTTCACCCCGATCCAGGCGGCCGCATGCGCCGCGCTCAACGGACCGCAGGATGTGGTCGAGGAAAACCGCCTGATCTATCACAAGCGGCGCGACGTGATGGTGGAGGCGTTCGGGCGGGCAGGCTGGGACATCCCGCCGCCGCCGGCCAGCATGTTCGCCTGGGCTCCGCTGCCACCCGCGCTGGCGCATCTCGGCAGCCTCGAATTCTCCAAGCAATTGCTGACCGAGGCAAAGGTGGCCGTGGCCCCGGGCGTGGGTTACGGCGAAGAGGGCGAGGGCTTCGTCCGTATAGCCATGGTCGAGAACGAGCAGCGGCTGCGGCAGGCGGCGCGGAACATCAAGCGTTACCTGGCCAGCATGGGCGTCAACACCGGCGCGGCCTGAAGACCCGAACCAGGCGACACCAGAGGCCCGCGGTTAGCCGGGGAACATGTCACGCATCGTGGCGATTGCATTGCCGATTCGTACAATTTCGCCTAGTCGTTTGTGCAAGCTAGGAGTGTAATGCCATGGGGTCGCCCCGCTTCCGTTCGCTAACGGACCGGCAAATCGAAGTACTCGTGCGCATCGACAGGCGCATGCCGATCAAGCTCGTCGCCGACGAACTCGGTGTTTCCGAAAGCCGCATCAACCAGCATATCCGTGCGCTCAAGGACACTTACGCCGTGTCCAACCTCAACGATCTGTGCGCAGCCTACAGGGCGGAGCTGGAGGGGGAAGGCGAACCTGCACCCTCCAGAAATGTTGCATCGACAATTTCTGGAGTGCCGCCCAAGGCCGAAATCGACGAACCAGAAGACCGGGTCGCACCCGGGGAGTTCGTCCTGGCCGATGTGGCGCCACTTGCGATCGAGGCGCCATGGTTGGTCAGGCACGAGCCCCGGGTAGTCCCCGGGGTGCTCGACGGCGATCATGCTGTCCTCTATCGCCTAGCCGTCATCATCGGTCTGGCCATTGCGTTCATCGTATTGGTCATTCTGGTGGTGACGGCGGCACTCTCCGTGAGTCAGGCGTCGGGCGGAAAGCAGTTCGGACCCCGTGATCGACAAGTGCAGGCGGGATCCCTCGAACCGGCTGCCTGAACGGAGCCATCCAGCCATGACCGCACGCATCGTTGAAGACGCCGCCCTGATCCGCAAGCACATCCGCGAGGCCGAAGCGGTCACCGACGAAGCGATGATCGCCTGTTCGAAGCTGAAGCAGGTCATCCTGAAAGCGCGGCAGAACCCCGATGTCGGTGTCGATGCGGCCCAGAAGGCGATGTTGCGGCTGCTCCAGGCCGAGCAGCAGGCCCTCGCCATGTCGACCAATCTGCTGCGGGTGCACGAAGAACTGAACAAGGTCAGCCGGGAATACATGGGTCCGGGCGGCGAGGCCGGCGAAACCTATATCTCGCCCAGCGCCATCGAAACCCCGCAGCCGGCCCTGGTCGACTGAGCGGGAGGCGAGGGCCGCGGATGATAGCGCTCCTGCTGCAATACGAGGGCACGATCCTCAATGTGGCGAGCGTCGCGCTATTCGTCGCGGCCCTGCTGGCGGGCGGCGGCCCCGAACGGGCCTGCGCTGGGACATTGCTCGGCATGGTCGTGATGGACCGGACGTACCACGCCTTCTTCGGCCCGTCCGATACCTTCGCTGTGATCGATCCCTGGCACCTGCTGCTCGACACGGCAGCGCTGGTCTGTTTCGTGACGGTCAGCCTGCAGGCCAACCGGTTCTATCCGATGGTGCTCGCTGCCGCGCAGCTGGTGGCCTTTACTGCGCACATCGTGCGCATGTTGGCAGAACCGGTGACGAGCCTTTCCTACTACCTTCTCTTCACCATTCCCTTCTGGTTCCAGCTGCTGGTGGTTGCGGGGGGAATTGCCCGCCACCTGAGGCGCACCCGGCGCCTCGGCCCCTATCGCGACTGGCGCACGCCGCCGGGTCGCGGGTCAAGGTCGAGTTTCGTCTGATGGGCGTGCAGCAAAGGATACGCGCGGACGGGCAGGCGCTTCCCTTGCTGTCGTCCCAGGGTGGCGCGATACCGCCGCCGCTGGCCGATCCGGCCTTCCTCGGCTATCTTCACGCCAAGTTCGAAGGTGCGGCGGAGGAACGCCTGCACATCGTCTATTGCGATGCGGCACAGCGCTACCTCCATGACGAGACCTTTGTCATCGGCAGCAGCCGGCACCTGGTGCTCAAGGCCCGGCCGCTGGTGCATCGGGCGCTTTCCATCGGCGCCGGCAGCCTTATCATGGCGCACAACCACCTTTCCGGACGGTGCCGGCCCAGTCCGCAGGATATCCATGCGACACATCGGCTGCAGGAACTGGGCGCCGCGCTGGAACTGACGCTGATCGACCACCTGATTTTCACCCGCGAGCGGTTTTTCAGCATGGCCGCAGCCGGATTGCTCGCCTGACCCTTCGTACGGGCTGGACAGACCAGTCCCGATCGGCAACTCTTCGCGGCAATAGCCGCAGGAGAGAACCCCGATGGATTTCCAGACCAACGACCGCGTCTCGATCATGCTCGAAGACGATGGCGTGGCCCAGGTGCGCTTCATCCGTGCCGACAAGATGAATGCGCTCGACAGCCTGATGTTCGAAACCATGATTGCGGCCGGCGATGCCCTGCAGGCCCAGCCGGGCGTGCGCGCCGTGGTGCTGTCGGGCGAGGGACGTGCCTTCTGCGCCGGGCTCGACCTGTCGAACTTCGGCAATGCGGGTTCGGGCAACAGCCCTGCCGGCGGCACGCTGGCCGACCGGACCCATGGCGATTCCAACCGGGCGCAGCAGGTGGCGACGCAGTGGCGCAAGCTCAAGGTACCGGTGATCGCCGCAATCCACGGCGTGTGCTTCGGCGGCGGGCTGCAGATCGCCAGCGGGGCCGACATCCGCGTGGTCCATCCGGCGACGCGCATGGCGATCATGGAGATGAAGTGGGGGCTGGTCCCCGACATGGGCGGCTATCCGCTATGGCGCGGGCTGGTGCGCGACGACGTGCTGCGCGAGCTGATCTACACCAACCGCGAATTCAGCGGCGCAGAAGCGCAGGCGCTGGGGCTTGCCACCCATGTCAGCGAGGATCCGCTCGGCAAGGCGACCGACCTTGCCCGGATCATGGCCGACCGCAACCCGCATGCGATGCAGGCGGCCAAGCGCATCACCAACATGATGTACGATGCCAGCGGGGCCGAGCTGCTGATGGCCGAAAGCGTCGAACAGGACGCCGTCATCCGCAAGCCGAACCAGATCGAGGCGGTGATGGCCGGGATGCAGAAGCGCAAGGCCAGCTACGCCGACGTCTAGGCCGCAGCGGGGGGAGCATTTTCCTACACGCTTGTCCGTCGCTAAGGGGGATTTGGCTCTTTCCGATCGTGACTGGCACGAAGGCCCTACACCGGGCGCTGTTGGGTTTTGGTGTGAACTTAGTGTGACTTTCCGATACCAAATCGCTGAATAACAGGGATTTATCCGAAAATCGCCATGGCCTGCTGGCCGGCCAGAACCTGTTGCCCTGCGGCGTTCCACAGCCGCAGCCGCTCGCTCGAATAGCCGTGATCGGCATGGTCGCTCGCGGTCTCGCCCAGCCACCAGCCATCGCGCGTGGTCGCTTCGGGGTCGAGCACGTTGAACGACCAGTTGACCGAGCTGAACGGCCCCTGCCGCTGCATCGCCCGCATGGATCCGGGCGGCAGGGTGTCGCCCATCAGGATCAGGGTCGAGACCGGGTCGAGGGTCTCCGGCTCGCGCAGGCGGAACCAGCGGCGGACGAGCGGCGCGCCCGGCCCGCTCGTGTCCTGTGCGCGGCGGATGTCGTAGCGCGAGATGAAGTGATTGCCCGGCGGCTGCGGCAGCGGCTCGAAATCCTCCGGATCACGCGGCCAGGGCTCGACCTTCGGGGCGGGATGGACGGCATTGGGTTCGCGTTCGGTCCCGAAGACCCATAGCGCCGTCAGCCCGACCGCGCCTTCGACCAGCAATTCGCTGCGCACGATGGCGACATTGCGACCCTGCCGGACCATCTCGACCCGCGTGGCGATTTCCTGCCCGACCGGCCCGACGAAACCGACCTGCGCCGATCGCAAGGGCGGAAGATCGGGAAAGGCCCGCCTTGCCGCGGTATAGGCAATGAGCGAGCCGGCGCCGCCATAGAGCGTGCGGCCCTGCATCCACCCCTCTGCCGCGAGGGTGACGGGGGCGGTGCTGCCGTCGGGGGCGGCATTGATCGGTGCGAGCAGCTGGGCAATCGACATAGCCGCCGCTCATACCGGATCGATTGCAAAGCGCTACCCTCCCGGGCGCGCATACGAGCGGGGCGCGGAATAGCAATTGAACTGCCGCGTGAAGGGCGCTAGGGGGCCGCTTCCCGCACGACGCAGCAGTGGCACGCGCGGGCTCGGCCCGATGGCGGAGTGGTTACGCAGAGGACTGCAAATCCTTGCACGCCGGTTCGATTCCGGCTCGGGCCTCCACCACATCACTGCATGGGCGCCGCTTTAGCTCAGTTGGTAGAGCACATCATTCGTAATGATGGGGTCACGTGTTCGAGTCACGTAAGCGGCACCATTTCCCTCATTCCTGCATCGTCACTTTGAGTGCCGGCTCCGGCATGTCGAACATCCCGACCACTGCGTGCGGCACATAGGGGGCTTCGAGGGCCATCAGTTCTTCGACAGTCAGTTCAATATCGAGTGCCGCCACTGCATCGGTGATATGGCCCTGCCTGGTCGCTCCGATGATGGGGCTGGTGACGCCGGGCACCTGTAGCACCCACGCCAGCGCCACCTGCGCCATCGGCACACCGCGCGCCTTGGCGATCGCCTCGACTGCGTCGATAACCTTGCGGTCGGCCTCTTCGGTGCGGCTGTAGAGCAGCGACTGGATGCGGTCGGTTTCGGAGCGCGCGGTGCCTTGGGCATCGGCCGGGCGGGCGAGCTTGCCGCGGGCGAGGGGGCTCCACGGCATCACCGCAATGCCCTGGTCGCGGCATAGCGGCAGCATCTCGCGCTCTTCCTCGCGGTAGAGCAGGTTGACGTAGTTCTGCATCGAGATGAATTTCTTCAGGCCCGCCTTGTCGGCCAGGTGCAGCATCTTCTGGAACTGCCAGGCGTACATGCTGGAGGCGCCGAGATAGCGGACCTTGCCGCTGCGCACGATGGCATCGAGCGTCTCGACGATTTCCTCCATCGGCGTGTGCGGGTCGAGCCGGTGGATCTGGTAGAGGTCGATATAGTCGGTGCCGAGCCGGCGCAGGCTGTCATCCACCGCATGCATCAGCGCCTTGGCGGACAGGCCGCCGGTGTTGGGTGCGTTGCGCCAGCGGAAATGCGCCTTGGTCGCGATCACGATCTCGTCGCGGCGGGCCATGTTCTTGAGGATGCGCCCGGTAATTTCCTCGCTGGTGCCGCCCGAATACATGTTGGCGGTGTCGAAGAAATTGATCCCGGCTTCGAGCGCCTGGCGGAAGAACGGGCGGGCCTCGTCTTCGCCCATGGTCCAGTCATGCCCCTCGGCCGCGGCATCGCCGAAGCTCATGCACCCAAGGCATAGCCGCGAGACGGTGAGGCCCGAGCGGCCGAACTGGGTATATTGCATCGAAGCTCTCCTTGACGGGCGGCAAGGCGTAACATTGCTGCGCGCGACGCAACAAGCGCGAAGCGGACTTGCACATATAACAATATCTTTATATGCAATGTGTCATGAAGCTCGAAGCCACCATGCGCGCCCTGGCGGACCAGACCCGGCTGCGGATCATGCAGCTGCTGGGTACCATGGAACTTGCCGTCGGGGAACTCGCGCAGGTGCTGGGGCAAAGCCAGCCGCGTGTTTCGCGCCATGTCGCGATCCTGTGCGATGCGGGCCTCGCCGAGAGGCGGCGCGAGGGTAGCTGGGTCTTCCTGCGTTCGAAGCTGGCCGATGCCGACAGCGGTGCGCTTGGGGGAGCCGTTGCGCGTTTGCTGGTCGCAGCAGAGACCGACGACGAAGAATTCGAGCGTCAGTGCACGCAGGATCGCCGCCATCTTGCTGCTATCCGGCAGGCGCGCGAGGCGGGCGCGGCCGATTGGTTCGCCGCCAATGCCGAAAGCTGGGACGAATTGCGCCGACTGCACACGGCCGACGACGCTGTAGAGCAAGCGCTGACGGAGGTCCTGGGCAGGGCGCCGCTCGGCGAACTGCTCGATATCGGCACCGGCACCGGGCGCATGGCCGAGCTTTTCGGCAGCAGCGCCGACCATATCGTCGCGCTCGACAAGAGTCTTGAAATGCTGCGCGTGGCCCGTGCCAAGCTGCAGCATCTGCCGCCCGACCGGGTCGAACTGGTGCAGGGCGACTTCCTCGGCCTGCCTTTCGCCGATGCCCGCTTCGACATGGTGTTGCTGCACCAGGTGCTGCACTTCACCGCCGAACCGGAGCGCGCGCTGGCCGAAGCGGCCCGCGTGCTGAAGCCGGGGGGACGCATCGCCATTGTCGATTTCGCTGCCCACACGCGCGAGGAACTGCGCGACCGGTTCCAGCATGTCCGGCTCGGTTTCGCCGACAAGCAAATGCGCGAATTGTTGCAGCAGGCGGGTTTCACACCCGCCAAGCCCGTGGCCCTCGACGGCGGCGAGCTGGTGGTAAAGGTCTGGCTCGGCACGCGCAGCACGCAATCTTCCCCCACCCCCATCAAGGAACCGGTCCGATGAGCCCCACGCTCGACCAGATGCGCGAAGCGCGCCGCGCGATCGAAACGCCGCTGTTCTCCGGCCTGCCCGGCGATATTGCGGTCAGCTTCGAATTCTTCCCGCCCAAGAGCGAGAAGATGGAGGCGCAGCTGTGGGACGCGGTGCAGGAACTCGCGCCGCTGGCACCCAGCTTCGTCTCGGTGACCTATGGCGCCGGCGGCTCGACCCGCGAGCGGACCCACAAGACCGTGGCCCGGATCATTGCCGAGGCAGGCATTCCCGCCGCCGCGCACCTCACCTGCGTCGACGCCAGCAAGGCCGAAACCCGCGCCATCGCCGAGGCTTATTGGGAGGCCGGCGTGCGCCATATCGTCGCTTTGCGCGGCGATGCAGGGGAACCGGGCGCTCCCTTCGTGCCGCACCCCGATGGCTTCCTTAACGCCGCGGAGCTGGTTGCGGGGCTGAAGGAAGTGGCCGATTTCGAGATTTCGGTCGCGGCCTATCCCGAGACCCATCCCGATGCGAACTGCCCGCAATCCGATCTCGACAACCTCAAGCGCAAGCTCGATGCCGGGGCGACCCGGGCGATCACCCAGTTCTTCTTTTCCGCCGAGACCTTCTTCGAGTTTCGCGACAAGGCGGCTGCGGCAGGCATAGTTGCACCGATTGTGCCGGGAATCTTGCCCGTCACCAACGTTGCGCAGGCGCGCAAATTTGCCGGCCAGTGCGGTGCGAATATCCCGCAATGGATGGACGGACTGTTCGAAGGGCTCGACGAGCGCCCCGCCGCCCGCCAGCTGGTCGCGGCCACCGTCGCCGCCGAACTGTGCCGCCGCCTCTATGCCGGCGGCGTGCGCGATTTCCACTTCTACACCCTCAATCGCGCCGACCTTGCCTATGCCATCTGCCATATGCTCGGGAAGCGCCCGGCAGGAGCGGCAGCATGAGCGCGCGCGAACAATTGCAGGCCGAAGCCGCCAAGCGCGTGCTGGTGTTCGACGGCGCCTTCGGCACCCAGATCCAGAACCGCAAGCTGGCCGAAGAGGACTATGCCGGCGATCTCGGCCTCGAGGCCGATCAGAAGGGCAACAACGATATCCTCGCGCTGACCCGCCCCGACGTGATCGAGGATATCACCCGCGCCTATCTCGACGCGGGATCGGACGTGGTGTCGACCAACACCTTCTCCGCCAACCGCATCAGCCAAGCCGATTATGCGGCCGAAGCGCTGGTGGGCGACATCAACCGCGCCTCGGGCCGGATTGCGCGCGAGCTGGCCGACCAATACGAGAAGCTGGACGGGCGGCCGCGTTTCGTCGCGGGCGCGATCGGCCCGACCAACAAGACCCTTTCGCTCAGCCCCGATGTCGAGGACCCGGGCTACCGCGAGATCGACTTCGACGAGCTGGCCGATGTCTATCACGAACAGGCCGCCGCACTGGTCGAAGGCGGTGTGGACTTCATCCTGATCGAGACGATCTTCGACACGCTCAATGCCAAGGCCGGGATTTTCGCGGTCCGCAGGCTGGCGCGCGAACTGGGCCGCGACATCCCGCTGATGCTGTCGATGACGCTGACCGATCTTTCGGGCCGCAACCTGTCGGGCCACACGGTCGAGGCGTTCTGGAACGCGGTGCGCCATGCGAAACCGGTGA
This sequence comes from Parerythrobacter aurantius, assembly GCF_045291475.1. NCBI lineage: Bacteria > Pseudomonadati > Pseudomonadota > Alphaproteobacteria > Sphingomonadales > Erythrobacteraceae > Parerythrobacter > Parerythrobacter aurantius. Next base: position 616,832 of record NZ_CP147985.1, on the reverse strand, counting down.
CGATCGGGCTGAATTGCAGCTTCGGGGCGGAACAGCTTCGCCCGCACGTCCAGTTGCTCTCGCGCATCGCCGATACGCTGATCCTCGCCTATCCCAACGCGGGCCTGCCCAACGAATTGGGCGAGTATGACGAGGCGCCCGAGACCACTGCCGGACTGGTGCGGCAGTGGGCCGAGAACGAGCAGGTCAACATCCTCGGCGGGTGCTGCGGCTCCACCCCCGACCATATCGCCCGCATCTCCAGTGCGGTGAGGGATCTCAGCCCCCGCCGCGTACCCAGGGTCGCGCCCGACATGCGCCTTGCCGGGCTCGAACCCTTTACGATTGCAGCCTGACATGACCGACACAGTATCGACCGCCCGTTTTGTCAATATCGGCGAGCGTACCAACGTCACGGGATCGGCGGCGTTCAAGAAGCTGATCATGGCGGACGATTATGCCGCCGCGGTCGAGGTCGCGCGCCAGCAGGTCGAGAACGGGGCGCAGGTAATCGACGTCAACATGGACGAGGGGCTGCTTGATGCGGTCCACGCCATGACGACCTTCCTCAAGCTGATCGCCGCCGAACCCGATATCGCCCGCGTGCCGGTGATGATCGACAGCTCCAAGTGGGAGGTGATCGAAGCGGGCCTGAAATGCGTCAGTGGCAAGCCGATCGTCAATTCGATCAGCATGAAGGAAGGCGAGGAGCCGTTCCTCGAACAAGCGAGGCTGTGCATGGATTACGGCGCGGCCGTGGTCGTGATGGCCTTCGACGAGACCGGGCAGGCCGACACCAGGGCACGCAAGGTCGAGATCTGCCAACGCGCCTATGCCCTGCTGACCGGCATCGGCTTCCCGCCCGAAGATATCATCTTCGATCCCAATATCTTCGCCGTCGCGACGGGCATCGAGGAGCATGACCGCTATGGCCTCGACTTCATCGAGGCGGTGGCGGAGATCAAGGCGACGTGCCCTCATGCGCGTACCAGCGGCGGGCTCTCCAACCTCAGCTTTAGCTTCCGCGGCAACGAGACCGTGCGCCGCGCGATGCATTCGGTGTTCCTCTATCACGCGATCCCCGCCGGGCTCGACATGGCCATCGTCAACGCGGGCCAGCTCGATATCTACGACGATATCGACCCGGCGCTGCGCGAGGCGGCGGAGGATGTGATCCTGATGCGGCGGCCGGACGCGACGGAGCGGCTGATCGCGCTCGCCGAAAGCTACAAGGGCAAGGACGCCAAGGCCGAGAAGGAGGCCGAGGAATGGCGCGGCTGGCCGGTCGAGCGGCGGCTCGAGCATGCGCTGGTCAAGGGTATCGACGCCCATGTGGTCGACGACACCGAGGAAATGCGCGCCCTGACCGAGGAACGCGGCGGCCGTCCGATCGAAGTGATTGAAGGCCCGCTGATGGACGGCATGAACGTCGTCGGCGACCTGTTCGGCAGCGGCAAGATGTTCCTGCCCCAGGTGGTCAAGAGCGCCCGCGTGATGAAGAAGGCGGTGGCGCACCTCATCCCCTTCATCGAGGCGGAGAAGGACCTGCTGCCCGAGGACGAACGCAGGGCCAAGGGCAAGATCATCATGGCGACGGTGAAGGGCGATGTTCACGACATCGGCAAGAACATTGTCGGCGTGGTGCTGCAGTGCAACGGCTACGAGGTAATCGACCTCGGCGTCATGGTGCCGTGGCAGGATATCCTCAAGGCCGCGAACGAGAACGATGCCGACATGATCGGCCTGTCGGGCCTGATCACCCCCTCGCTCGACGAGATGGTGACCGTGGCCGAGGAAATGCAGCGCGCCGGCATGACCATGCCGCTGCTGATCGGCGGGGCGACCACCAGCAAGGTTCACACCGCGCTGCGGATCGACCCGGCCTATGAAGGCCCTGTAATCCACGTGCTCGACGCCAGCCGCGCGGTGGGCGTGGCGAGCCGGCTGCTCAGCGAGACCCAGCGCGACGAGTTCGTCGAAACCACTGCCGCCGATTACCAGCACGTCCGCGATGTCCGCGAAGGCAAGGGGCAGAGCGAGCTCTTCACGCTCGAGGAGGCGCGGGCGAACTATTACGACGCCTATCTCAGCGACAAGGCCGCGCCGCCCGACCAGCCGGGGGTGCATGTGTTCGACGACTGGTCGCTCGCGGACCTGCGCGAATGCATCGACTGGACCCCGTTCTTCCGCGCCTGGGAGCTGCATGGCACCTATCCGCGCATCCTCGACGACGAGGTCGTGGGCGAAAGCGCCCGCAGCCTGTTCGCCGATGCGCAGGCGATGCTCGACCGGATCGTTGGGGAGAAATGGCTGACCGCCCGGGGCGTGTGCGGCTTCTGGCCCTGCGCGCGGGATGGCGACGATGTGACCATCCACCTGCCCGAACAGGAGGAACACGTCGTGCTCCCGTTCCTGCGCCAGCAGGTCAAGAAGAGCCGCGACCGGGCCAATTTCTGCCTTGCCGACTTCATCGACCCCGCGGGCGACTGGATCGGCGGATTTGCGGTCGGCATCCATGGCATCGAGCCGCATTCGGCGCGATTCCTTGCCGACAAGGACGATTATTCGGACATCATGCTAAAGGCGCTGGCCGACCGCTTCGCCGAAGCCTTTGCCGAGCGGCTGCACCAGCATGTCCGCACCACGCTGTGGGGCTACGCACCGGGCGAGCAGCTGACCAACGAGGCGCTGATCAAGGAGCAGTATCGCGGTATCCGCCCGGCGCCGGGCTATCCGGCCTGCCCCGATCACAGCCTCAAGCCGATCCTGTTCGACCTGCTCGACGCGCCCGCCAATGCCGGGCTGACGCTCACCGAAAGCTTTGCCATGTGGCCCACGGCAGCGGTTAGCGGGTTCTACTTCGCCCACCCGGAAAGCCAGTATTTCGGCGTCGCCCGGATCGGCCGCGACCAGCTGGAAGACTATGCCAGGCGGCGCGGAGTCAGCCTCGAGCACGCCGAACGCTGGCTCAGGCCCAATCTCGACTAGGCGTCGCGGCCTTTCAGCTCGTCCAGCCGCTTCAGCAGCGGGGTCACCATCGGGATCGTCAGCATTGTGCTCGCGACTGCCATCAGCAGCAGCGCGGTGAAAGCGGTGTTGGTGATGATGCCCTTGTCGAGCAGGATGTTGGCAAAGATGATCATTATCAGCGCCTTGGTCTGAAGCAGCCAGCCGATCAGGCGGGCCTCGCCCTTGGCCCAGCCGAGGATGCGCCCGGCGATGGCCACCCCGATCAGTTTGCCCGCCACCGCCGCCGCCAGCAGCAGCCCCGCGAGGCCGAACACCACCGCCCCGCCGACTTCCCACTGGGTCCGCAGCCCGGTCGAAAGGAAGAACACCGGCATGATCGTCAGCAGCACGATATTGCGGAACCGGTCCATCGCCTCGTGGCCGAACCATCTGGCGTCGAGAACCGTGCCGGCGAGGAAGGCCCCGACCATGAAATGCATGCCCGACCAGTCCCCGGCGAGGCCGCATAAAGCCAGCCAGATCAGCCCGACCGGCCAGCGGTCTTGCTCGCCCAGCCGCTGCATTAGCCGCCGAATCAGCCACGCCGCCACGGCAAAGCCGATCAGGAAGGCTGCCTGCCGTCCGATCCGCTCCCAATCGAGCAGGATCAGCGCCAGGACCCCCCAGATGGCGATATCGTCAAGGCTGGCATAGCGCAGGATGCGCTGTCCCAGAGGTTGGCGCAGGATTTCGAGCTTCTCCATGAACAGCACCAGGATCGGCAGCGCGGTGACGGCGCAGGCCATCCCTAGGCCCACGATAACCTGCCAGGTCGCTCCTTCAGGGCCCTGCCAGCCGGGCCAGCGTAGGATCAGCATCGCCGCCAGCGATCCCAGTAGCAGGGGCATTCCGAGAGCGAGGCCGGCTGTAATCGAAGTCTCGCGTCGGTGCTTCCACGCCTGCGACAGGTCCAGTTCGATCCCGGCGATCCACACGAACAGCATCACGGCCCACACCGCCACGCCATTGAGCATGCCGATCACTTCGGGCCGGAATACGAAGGCGTAGTAGTCCGGCATGGCCGCGCCCAGCACGCCAGGGCCGAGCAGGATGCCGCCGACGATCTGCACCACGACCAGCGGCGCGAAATAGTCCGTCCGCAGGACCCGCCAGAACAGCCAAGGCAGGGCGAAGATGATCAGCAGTGCGATGAGATAGTATTCGTTGATGGTCATATCGGCCCCGCTCGTAGCCGGGCGGATGAAACATCGCCCGAAACTTGGCAAGGGGGCGGTCGAGCCTGTGCTTGACCTGGCGTCGTCGCGGATAAATATGGCCTGGTGCTGCGTTCTGCCTTCCTTGGACTTTGCATGATGCTGCCAGGCTGTGCCACTGTGCAACCCCCTGCGCCGCCCGCTAGTGTGGCGGTGGCATTCGACCGGACGAAGGCTCGCCCGGTGGTGGTCAAAGGAATGGCCGACCGCGCCACGGGTCGGGCCGTCGAGGCCAACGACCCGGTCCGTATCGCCAGCATTTCCAAGCTCGTCATGGCGCTCGCGGCCCTGCGGCTGGTGGACGAGGGCAAGGTCGAGCTCGATGCCGATGTTTCGACCTATCTGGGCTGGAACTTGCGCGCACCCGGCTATCCAGACCGCCCGGTCACCCTGCGGCAGATCCTGTCGCATCGTGCCGGACTGCGCGACAGGGTTGATTACGTCATCCCGCTGGGCGAAAGCCTGCAACAGCGCCTTGCCGATCCCGCCGCCTGGTATGCCGCTGCCCCGCCGGGCGACGCACCTTTCGAATATGCCAATCTGGGTTCGCCGGTCGTGGCGACGGTGCTGGAGGCAGCGAGCGGCGAGCGCTACGACCGGCTGGTCGAGCGGACCGTGTTCGCGCCGTTGGGCATCAGGGCGTGCCTAAACTGGGTCGGTTGCAGCCAAGACCTCGTGGTCCGCGCGGTGGTGCTCTACCGCGATACCGGCGAGGTGGCACGCGACGATGCGGGCGGCCTGCCGCCCAATTGCACCATTCCGGTCGCCGAAGGTGTCGATTGCTCTCTCGACGGATATGTACCCGGCACCAATGCGTCGGTCTTCTCGCCGCAAGGCGGGGTTCGGATCGGCATGCTCGATCTCGCCCGCATCGGCCAAGCGCTGCTGGCCGGACCCGACGGCGGCCTATTGTCGGAGCGGACCTATCTCGAATGGGTGTCATCGGCGTGGCCGGATATCGGCGGGCAGCAGTTTTTCTGCAGTTACGGCCTCGGTGTACAGCGGATCGAGGCAGGAGGACGTTCGTGCGAGGACCGGCTGTTCGCCGACGGCATTGACCGCATCGGCCATGCGGGCGAGGCCTATGGCCTGCGTTCCGGACTTTGGCTCGACGTGAAATCGGGCACAGGCCTCGCTTATTTCACCACTGCCGTTCCTCCCCGCCAAACCGCCGAGGACGAAGGCGGGTTCGATCCGCGAGAGATCGACCTGGTGGCCCGCGCCATGAAATCCGCCCCCGCGTATTGAGAAAGCGGCGGACCGCGCCGTTCGGTGATTGACCGGCGGGCGAACTTCGACCATGCGAAACCCGTCTTCCGACGGGTGCGAATCCGCCGGACGGACCAGCGGGAGAGACCTTGCCCCCGGGCAGGGCGCCGAAGGAGCAACCGCCCCGGAATCTCTCAGGCCAAAGGACCGCTGGACCGGCTGACACTCTGGAAAGCGTTGCCGCGACTGCGGCGACCACCGAAGGAAGAAGTGCGCAGGCCAATGCCGGTGCATGAAGCTCTCAGGTTTCCCGACAGAGGGGGCGGTGCGGTGTCTCGATTCCGGGATGGCGCTGGTTCGGGGACTGTAATGAGCGATATCGATATCGATTCCGACGACGAAGTGATCGAGCTGGGCAAGCTGCCGCTCGACGCCTGGCATCGTGCGCAAGGTGCGCGGATGGTGCCCTTCGCCGGCTATGAAATGCCGATCCAGTATGAGGGTATTGTTGCCGAGCACGAGTGGACCCGCACCAGCGCGGGCCTGTTCGACGTCAGCCACATGGGGCAGCTGCTGCTGTCCGGTACGGACCTCGATGCTGCGGTTGAGACCGTGCTGCCGATCGACCTTTCGACGTTGAAGCTGGGACAGCAGCGCTACTCGCTGCTGCTTGACGAGGAAGGCGGCGTGCTCGACGACCTGATGGTCTCGCGCTGGCCCGAAGCGCTCTACCTCGTAGTCAACGGCGCGACCAAGTGGGACGATATCGGCCATCTGCGGGAATATTTGCCCGACGAGATCACGCTCAACCACCTCGACGATCAGGCACTGCTGGCGCTGCAAGGGCCCAAGGCCGCCGATGCGCTGGCCCGCCATGCCGAGGGCGAATACCCGCTTTCCGCGCTGACCTTCATGAAGTTCGGCCGCTTCACCATCGCCGGTCACGATGTCACCATCGCCCGCGCAGGCTACACCGGTGAAGACGGGTTCGAGATTTCGCTGCCGGGAGATGCGGCGGCCGAGGTTGCCGACCTGCTGTGCGGCGAACCCGAAGTGAAGCCCATCGGCCTCGGCGCGCGCGATAGCCTCCGGCTCGAAGCGGGCCTGCCGCTCTACGGCCACGACATGTCGCCGGAAACCTCGCCGATCGAAGCCGGTCTCGTGTTCGGCATCAACAAGCGCCGTCGCACCGAAGGCGGCTATCCTGGTGCCGAGCGGATCAACCGCGAGATCGCGGAAGGCACTGCGCGAAAATGGGTCGGCCTCAAGGTCGAAGGCCGCATGCCCGCGCGCGAAGGTGCCGAGGTATTCGTCGGCACCGAGAAGGTCGGCACCGTCACCAGCGGCGGCTTTTCGCCATCGCTTGGGCTTCCCATCGCCATGGCCTATGTCGCGAGCGAGCACGCCGCGCCAGGCACCGCGCTGGAAATCGAAGTCCGCAGCAAGCGTCTCGCCGCCACAGTGGTGCCGACGCCGTTCGTACCCCACCGCTATTATCGAGGGAGCAAGTAGGCATGGCCCGTTATTTCACCGACGAACACGAATGGATCGACCTCGAGGGTGACCTCGCCACGGTCGGCATCACCGACTACGCGCAGGGCCAGCTGGGCGACATCGTCTTCGTCGAACTGCCCGAAGTCGGCACCATGGTCGAGAAAGGCGGCGAGGCGGCCGTGGTCGAAAGCGTCAAGGCCGCGAGCGACGTCTACGCCCCGATTACCGGCGAAGTGATGGAAGCCAATGCCGCGCTCGAGGAAGACCCGGCGCTGGTCAACACCTCGCCCGAAGAGGAAGGCTGGTTCTTCCGCATGACCGTGGCCGACAAGTCCGAGCTCGAAGGGCTGATGGATGCCAAGGCCTACAAGGCGTTCTGCGACGAGCTGTGATTGCATGCTCCCGCCGCCGCGCGGAGCGAAGGAGTTGAAATGCGTTACCTGCCCCTGACCGATGCCGATCGCGGCGACATGCTGGCTACTATCGGCGCTGCATCGATCGATGACCTGTTCGTCGATGTGCCCGAGGAAGCGCGCCTCAGCGGGCCCATCGCCGGCCTGCCGATGCATGCCAGCGAGATGGCGGTCGAGAAGCACATGCGTGCGCTCAGCAAGAAGAACCTTGCGGCGGCCGATGCGCCGTTCTTCCTCGGGGCCGGGGCCTATCGCCACCATGTTCCGGCGACGGTCGACCATATCATCCAGCGGGGCGAGTTCTTGACCGCCTACACGCCCTACCAGCCGGAAATCGCCCAGGGCACGCTGCAGATGCTGTTCGAGTTCCAGACCCAGGTCGCGCGGCTCTATGGCTGCGAGGTCGCCAATGCCTCGATGTACGATGGATCGACCGCGTGCTGGGAAGCGGTGGCGATGGCGAGCCGGGTGACCAGGCGCAACCGCGTGGTCCTGTCGGGCGCGCTCCACCCGCATTACGCCGAGGTCGTCAAGACCATGGCCAAGTTCACCAAGGACGAGATCGCCGATGCGCAGCCCTCGATCCAGCCCGAGGCCGACCTCGAAGGCCTGATCGCGCGGATCGACGACACGACCAGCTGCGTGGTGGTCCAGTATCCCGACATCCTCGGCCGCATTTCGGACCTCTCCGCCGTTGCCGAGGCCGCGCATGCCAAGGGCGCGCTGCTGATCGCCGTCAACACCGAACCGGTTGCGCTGGGCGCGATCAAGAGCCCGGGCGAACTGGGCGCGGACATCGTCGTCGGCGAAGGCCAGTCGATCGGCGTCGGCTTGCAATTCGGCGGGCCGTACCTCGGCCTGTTCGCGGTGCGCGACAAGAAGCACGTCCGCCAGATGCCGGGGCGGCTGTGCGGCGAGACCGTCGATGCCGAGGGCAAGCGCGGCTTCGTGCTCACCCTCTCGACCCGCGAGCAGCACATCCGGCGCGAGAAGGCGACCAGCAACATCTGCACCAACAGCGGTCTGTGTGCACTGGCCTTCAGCGTGCATATGACACTGCTGGGCGAGAAGGGCCTGCGCCAGCTGGCGGCGGAGAACCATCGGCTGGCGTGCCTCACCGCTGATCGTCTTGCGAAGGTGCCCGGCGTGACGGTGCTCAACGCGAACTTCTTCAACGAGTTTACCGTGACGCTGGGGCAGGATGCCCGCGCTGTCGTGCGCAAGCTCGCCGAGCGTGGCGTGCTCGCCGGTGTCTCGCTCGGGCGGCTATTCCCGGGCGTTGACGCACTCGCCAATGCGATGGTCGTCGCCACCACCGAAACCACCACCGAGGAGGATATCGAAGCCCTCGGTGCAGCCCTTGAGGAGGTGCTGGCATGAACGCGCCCGCCAAAACGCCCAACGCATCCGGATGGAAGCCCGAAATGACCCCGGCCAGCGAGGCGGCAGGCCCGGTGACCTCGACGGGCAATCGTGCCCTCATGCTCGAAGAGCCGCTGCTGTTCGAATTCGGCCACGCCGACGAGACCGGCGTCGACCTGCCCGAAATCCAGCCCGGGTCGAACCGGCTTGGCGGGTTCGAGCGGACCGGGACGATCGGCCTCGTCGGCCTGCACGAGCCGGAAGCGGTGCGGCATTACACCCGCCTCAGCCGGCAGAACTATGCCATCGACCTCGGCCTTTTCCCGCTCGGCAGCTGCACCATGAAGCACAACCCGCGCCTAAACGAGAAGGTCGCGCGGATGCCCGGCTTTGCCGACGTCCACCCGCTGCAGCCGGTCTCGACCGTGCAGGGCGCGCTGGAAGTGATGAACGAGCTGGCCCACTGGCTGATCGAGCTGACCGGCATGCATGGCGTCGCGATGAGCCCCAAGGCCGGGGCGCATGGCGAACTGTGCGGCATCCTCTGCATCCGCGCCGCGCTCGAAGCGCGCGGCGATGCGCGCGAAGTCATCCTCGTGCCGGAAAGCGCGCACGGCACTAACCCTGCCACCGCCGCCTTCGCCGGGTACCGCGTAGAGGATATCCCCGCGACGCCGGAAGGCCGCGTCGATCTCGAAGCATTGAAGGCGCGGCTGGGGCCGGACGTGGCCGGGGTGATGATCACCAACCCCAACACCTGCGGCCTGTTCGAGCGCGACCTCAAGGCGATTTCCGACGCGGTCCATGCGGCTGGCGGCTTCGTCTATTGCGACGGGGCGAACTTCAACGCCATCGTCGGCAAGGTGCGCCCGGGCGACCTCGGCGTCGATGCGATGCACATCAACCTGCACAAGACTTTCTCCACTCCGCATGGCGGTGGCGGCCCAGGCTCGGGTCCGGTGGTGTTGTCGGAAGCGCTCAGCCCCTTTGGCCCGCTCCCCTATACCGCGCGGACGAGCGACGGCGTGGTGCATCTGGTCGAGGAAGAGCAAGCCGATGCCTTTGCGCGTGAGCACTTCGGTCGGCCGCTACAGTCGTTCGGCAGGATGACCGCATTCCACGGCCAGATGGGCATGTTCACCCGCGCGCTGACCTATATCCTCAGCCACGGTGCAGATGGCCTGCGGCAGGTAGCCGAAGACGCGGTGCTCAACGCCAACTACATCCTGCGCAGCCTCGAGGACGTGCTCGACGCGCCCTTCGCGGCCAGCGGTCCTTGCATGCATGAGGCGCTGTTCAGCGACAAGGGTTTCGGGAACGGTCTGTCGACGCTGGATCTTGCCAAGGGTATGATCGACGAGGGATACCACCCGATGACGGTCTATTTCCCATTGGTGGTCCACGGCGCGATGCTGGTCGAACCGACCGAGACCGAAAGCAAGGCCGCGCTCGACCAGTTCATCGGCGCCTTCCGCAGCGTCGCCGAGCGCGCGCGGGCAGGGGACGAAAGCCTGAAACAAGCCCCCTACTACGCCCCGCGCCGCCGCCTCGACGAGACCCTGGCAGCGCGCAAGCCGGTGCTGGCGTGGGAGGAAAGCGAGTAGGAGAAGGAAGGCAGGCGGATTTTATTCCGCCGGCCTCTTCTCGTCTTCGTCGAAATCGATCCGGATTCTCGCCTGGTCGATGATCGCGACCCAGAAGCCGAGTACCGCGAGCGCGCTCGCGCCGAGCATGCATAGCGCGGCGCCTTTCAGGCCCTGCCAGCCCATGGCCGTTTCGAGCACCGCGAAAGCGATCGCCATCGGCACTGCGCGGACGACGAAGGCGGTACCGGCGCGGCCGGCGCTCACCAGCAGCGATTCGAGGCTCGCCCCGACCAGTTCGACCGCACCGCCGATGGCGAGGATGACCATGGCCCAGTACACCACCCTGAATTCGTCGCCGGCGATGAGGACCAGCGCCTCGCGGCCGACCAGGATGGCGACGGCGACCGCGACGAAACCCCCGATCAGGGCGATGTTGGCCATCCGGCGGGCAATCGCGAGCGCGCGGTCCTGCGCATGGACCAGTTCGGGATAGATCGCCTTCGAGACGGTCTGGGCCAGTTGCACCAGCGCCTGTCCCAACTGGCTCGCCACACGGAAGCCGCCTGCGAAAGCCTCTCCGCCGATGGCCCCGACCAGCAGGATCATGACCTGCTTGCCGGCAACCTGCAGGCTGCCGAGCGCATTGGTCGAGAAAACGAACCGCCAGGCGCCGGGATTGGCGCGCGGGATAGCAAAGAGGCTGACCTTGCTGAAGTCGAAGGGATGCCCTTTGAGGGCTGCCAACCAGAGCGACAGGGCGACGGCCACCTCGGCTGCGGCCCATGCCAGGATGAATCCTGTCACGGTCGGCAAGTAGAGCCACGCCAGTACCGCCCCCGACACGCGGACCAGCGGCTGGACGGCCTCCGCCGCGGTTGCCCTGCCGTACTGGAACCGGAGGCGCAGCAGCCCTGTCGGGGTCGAGCGGATGGAGAACAGCGAAACGACGCAGTATCCGAAGGCCAGCCAAAGGAGATCCTCGGGCAAGGGCAGCCACAGGGGCGCGCTGAGTACCAGCAGCGCGGCTCCAGCCGTTCCGACAAGCGCCGAGATAAAGTCCAACGCGACTGCGAACCCTGCTGCGCGGGCCGGGCCGTTCTCCCCTGCACCCCAGCGGACCACGAACTGCCATGTCTGGAAATTGACCAGGCCGGTCACGGTCTGGCCCAGTGCCACGATGATGGCAAAGTGTCCGAACCCCGCGAGCCCGAGCGACCTTGTGGCCAGCGCAAGATATAACAGGCTCAGCACCGCGTTGAGGCCGCGCCCGCCGAGCAGCCAGCCCATATTCTGGAATATCCGTCGCACGGTCAGCCTCCCGCGCCGGGCGCCGGACGGCTGCCGGGCTTGATCGGGGCGGCACGCTTGGTCATGGGGCGGCTTCCTATCCGAAGTTTGCCGAGAGGCAAGCGCGGGATTTGCTGCCAGAGACAAACTGCGAGGGGCCATGCGCATCGTTTTCAGTCGCAAGGGGTTCGACAGCGCTGCAGGTGGCGGTGCCTCCCCCATTGCCGGGGGGCGGCCCGTCAGCCTGCCGATTCCCAGCGGTGGATGGTCGCGCACCAGCTATGCAGACCTGGGTCTCGGCGAATTGGTAGAAGAGGCGAGCAGGGGCAAGATCGGCCGCGACGATTTCTGTCACCACGACCCGATGTTCCTGCCTGACGGCACATGCCTTTTCGGACAATGCGGTGCTGCCCAGACCCATCTCCGCAATCGCGGGGTCGACAAGGGTGATGTCTTCCTCTTCTTCGGCCTCTTCCGCGAGGAGGAAACGGGCGAAAGACATCACCGGATATTCGGCTACCTGCGCATAAGCGATCGTATCGACCTGGCCGCCAGCCCTGCCGGGGTCGTGGCGTCGCTCGCAGGCATGGGGCACCCCCACGCGCTTGGCCTGCACGCCGGCAATGACGCGATCTGGGTCGGCGAGGGTCGGACGGCTTCCCGTGCCCTGCCGGACTTGCGCCTGACGGTGCCCGGTGGGCCTGCAGGCGTGTGGCACAGGCCTCAATGGCTGCGACATGGCGGACTCAGTTACCACGACCGGCGGGAGCGGTGGCTGACCGGAAATCGGCTGCGCAGCGTATCGCGCGGGCAGGAATTCGTCGCCGATATTGGCCGGCGCCGCGCTCCGAGACTATGGGCGGACCACATCATCGATCTGATTTGCGACCAAACGGGGGAAAGATCGGGCAAATGATCGTTTTATACTGTCTTTCGTCTATCGGATTAGCTACACCGGATATCGCATCGCGGCTGCCTCGCGCCCTTCAGGTCGCCCACCCCAAGCGCTGTTGCAGTCGCGGTGCAACCTCCGGCGATATTACCGCAACATCTTGATGATGGCGGAGAAATCCAGCCCGCCGTTCCCCGCGCCATTGAAATCTTCATAGAGTGCAGTTGCTCTCGCGCCCATCGGTGCGGCGGCGCCGGAAGTCTCGGCGGCGTCCATTGCCAGCCGCAAGTCTTTCAGCATCAGAGCCGTGGCGAAACCGCCCTGGTAGTCGTTGTCCGACGGGCTTTGCGGGCCGACGCCGGGGACGGGGCAATAACTCGTCATCGACCAGCACTGGCCCGAGCTGACGGACGAGATGTCGTAAAACGTCTGCGGGTCGAGCCCCAGCTTCTGCGCCATGGCAAAGGCTTCGCAAGTGCCGATCATGTGGATGCCAAGCAGCATGTTGTTGCAGATCTTGGCCGCTTGCCCATTGCCTGCGGCCCCGGCGTGGATCACTGCCTTGCCCATCGCTTCGAGAATCGGCTGCGCCCGTCCGAAAGCTTCCTCGGTGCCGCCGACCATGAAAGTCAGCGTGCCGCCATTGGCTGCGGCAATCCCGCCGCTGACAGGGGCGTCGACCATGTCATATCCTGCAGCTTCCGCCGCGGCGATCACCTCGCGCGCTGTGGCGACATCGATGGTCGAACAGTCGAGCAGGATTGCGCCGGCAGGGGCGTGTCCAATCACTTCGATAGTATAGACGCCTTTTACGATCTGGCCGTTGGGCAACATGGAAACAACAGCATCCACGCCCTGCACCACCTCTTTGGCGCTGCCGAAGGTGGTGCAGCCGGCTTCCCGCGCATGGGCGATGGCGGTGTCGCTGAGGTCAAAGGCCTGCACCTCATGCCCCGCCTTCACCAGGTTCGCGGCCATCCCGCCACCCATATTGCCTAGGCCGATAAAGGCGATCTTCATGTCAGCGCCCCTTCCAGTTGCCTTCGCGCTTCTCGATGAAGGCGGCCATGCCCTCCGCCTTGTCCTCGCTGGCGGTGAGGATCTGGAACAGGCGGCGTTCGTGGAGCAGGCCCTGGTCGAGGTTCATCTCGTAGGCTGCATTGACCATTTCCTTGTTGGCGATGGCGGCCATCGGAGGCATCGCGGCGATGAGGGCAGCGGTCTTCTTGGCTTCGGTCATCAGTTCGGCATGGGGCACGACGCGGGCGACGAGGTTGCTGCGCTCAGCCTCTTCCGCACCCATCATCCGGCCAGTCAGGCACATTTCCATCGCCTTGGCCTTGCCCACGGCGCGGGTCAGGCGCTGGCTCCCGCCCATGCCGGGGGCGACCCCAAGCTTGATTTCGGGCTGGCCGAACTTGGCATTGTCGCTGGCGATGATGAAGTCCGCCATCATGGCGAGCTCGCACCCGCCGCCCAGCGCAAAGCCGTTGACGGCGGCGATCCACGGCTTGCGCGTGGTCTTGACCAGATGGCTGGTCCAGCGTGCGAAGAAATCCTGCAGGAAGAAATCGGCGGCTGCCTTGTCTGCCATCTCCTTGATGTCGGCCCCGGCGGCGAACGCCTTGTCGCCCGCCCCGGTAAGGATCGCGCAGCGCTGACTGTCGTCTGCCTGGTAGGCGGCGAAGGCGTCAATCAGCTCTTCCAGCACCACGCTCGACAGCGCATTCAGCGCCTGCGGGCGGTTGAGCGTGATGACGGTGACGGCACCGTCGGTTTCGGTGAGGATGGTTTCGTAGGTCACAGGGGCTTCCATTCTTCGTCGGCAGTCAAGGGCGCGAAAATGCTGTCGAGCAATTCGTCGGTGACGCCTTCGGGGGTCGCCGGGTCCCATTTGGGGTCGCCGGTCTTGTCGACGATCACAGCGCGGACGCCCTCGGCGAAATCGGGCCGGGTCAGCACGCGCGATGCGATGCGGTATTCCATCCGCATGTTGTCGGCAAAGTCGGCCATCTGCGCGCTTTCCGCCAGTTGGCGCAGCGCAACCTTGCAGGTCTGGGGGCTCTTGGTGCCGAGCGTGTCGCGTTCCTTCATCGCCCAGTCGCTGTCGTCGGCTTCCAGGGAAGCGAGAATATCCTCGTAGCGGTCCGAGGCGAAATGCTTGCGGATCAGTTCGGCATTGCCTTCGATCCGTGCCTTGGGCGGGGTGCCGACGGGTTCCGAGAGAATGCCGGCGATGCGATCGGGATGCTCGACGATGCGCGCCTTGATCTCGGCCAGCATCTCGCTCGGCACGTAGTGCGTCGCAAGGCCAGTCCAGAGGCACTCGGCCCCGTCGAGCCGTGCGCCGGTCAGCGCTAGGAACTGCCCCAGTCGCCCGCCGAGGCGGGAAAGATACCAGCCGCCACCGACATCGGGGAACAGGCCGATGCCTGTCTCCGGCATGGCGAAGCGGGTGTTCTCGGTCGCGACGCGGAACTTGCAGGGCTGCGAAATGCCTACCCCGCCGCCCATAGTGATGCCGTCCATGAAAGCCACGATCGGCTTGGCATAGGTGAACATCTGGTGGTTGAGCTGGTATTCGTCGTGGAAGAACCTGCGCCCGCTCACGCCGCCGTCATTGAGCGCCGAATTGCGCAGGAAGGCGATGTCGCCCCCGGCGCAGAAGCCGCGCCCTTCGGAATGGTCGAGGATGACCGCTTCGACTTCGTCGTCGTCCGCCCAGGCCGTCAGTGCCGCGCTCATGACGTGGCACATTTCCAGCGTCAGCGCATGGAGCGCCTTGGGCCGGTTGAGGCTGATGTGGCCGACCCGGCCATAGGTAGAGATGAGGACGTCGTCGGTCATTGGGTTATCTCAGATCGCAATAGGGTCACCGCTTTCGGAGGAAGCCATTTCCAAGCTACGGCCCAGTAGGTCATGACGCATGCAAACACGATGGGTAACAGATAAATGGAGTAGCCGAAGTTCTGCCAGCTAAAGGGAAGTTCGGTGAAAAGCGCAGCCATGGCGACGCCAAGCCCGAGACCAGCAAACGCGAAAATCTTCCAGTCACCGCGCTTGCAGAATTCCGTAAAGCCAATGACAGGCAATGCGATAGGTAAAGCGTAAACCGCCGCCCCAGATGCTAACAGGCTCGTAGACAGAAGTGTCTCACTCGCAGTAATGGCAAATGAAAAGCCATCGATTGCAGCACCATAAGCGAACACTAGCAGTGGTGCGACAAGGGCGGCGCAGGCGTAGGCAAAGAGGATCGTCAGCACCCTCATTGGCGCAGCAGGTCCCGGCCGACGATCATCCGCATCACCTGGTTGGTGCCTTCGAGGATCGAATGGACGCGAAGGTCGCGCCAGAAACGCTCGATCGGGTAATCCTTGAGATAGCCGTAGCCGCCGAACAGTTGCAGCGCGTCGTTGACGATCTTGCTGCCGCTGTCGGTCGCCAGCCGCTTGGCCATGGCGGAAAAGCGGCTCTTGTCCGGCGCGTTGTCGGTCACCTTGGCCGCCGCCAGATAGAGCAGGGCGCGCGCCGCTTCGAGCTCGGTGGCCATGTCTGCCAGCATGAACTGGGTGTTCTGGAATTCGGCCACCGGCTGGCCGAACTGCTGGCGTTCCTTGGTGTACTTGATTGCCTCGTCTAGGCACCGCTGTGCCCCGCCGAGCGAACATGCCCCGATGTTGAGCCGCCCGCCGTCAAGCCCCATCATGGCGAAGCGAAAACCTTCGCCTTCATCGCCGACCCGGTTGGCGACGGGCACCCGCGCGTCCTCGAAGATCAGCTGCGCGGTGGGCGAGGCGTTCCAGCCGAGCTTCTTCTCCGGCGCGCCGAAGCTGACGCCCGGCGTGTCCTTGTCGACCACCAGGCAGGTGATGCCCTTGCTCTTGTGGTCGCCGGTGCGGACCATGCAGACATAGACGTCGTTGACGCCGCTGCCCGAGATGAACTGCTTGGTGCCGTTGAGCACATAGTGATCGCCATCAAGCTTTGCGCTGGTCTTGAGCGCCGCCGCGTCGGAGCCGCTCCCCGGCTCGGTCAGTGCATAGCTGGCGATCTTTTCCATGGTGACGAGATCGGGCAGGAACTTCGCCTTGACCTCGGCGCCGCCGAACCGGTCGATCATCCACGCGGCCATGTTGTGGATCGAGATAAAGGCGCTGGTCGCCGGGCAGCCATAGGCCATCGCCTCCATGATCAGCGCCGCCTCGAGCCGGCCGAGGCCGATCCCGCCGCTTTCCTCGGAAACGTAGATCGCGCCGAAGCCGAGCTCGGCGCTGCGCTTGATTACATCGCGCGGGAAATGGTGCTTCTCGTCCCACTCGGCGGCAAAGGGGGTGATGGCATCTGCGGTAAACCGCTGCGCCATCTCCTGGATCGCGAGCTGATCGTCGGTGAGCTGGAATTGTCCGGTCATAGGACGCGCTCTAGCGCCGCGAAAAGGGCGAGGGAAGGGGCGGCAGCCTCACCCCGAAACGATTGCTTCGGCCTCGATTTCGACTTTCCATTCCGGTCGGCAAAGCCACGCCACGCCTAGCATTGTTGCGGCCGGTGCGGCCTCGCCGAAAAACCGGGCGTGGACCGCGCCCACGGCATCCTGGTCGGCCGGGTCGGTCAGGAGCATCCGGGTTCGCACGACATCGGACGCCTTGCCGCCGAGTTGTTCGATGGCGCGAACGATCAATGTGCAGCAGCGGATGGCCTGATCGGCGGCATCGCCCGGAGTGGTGGTTCCGTCATCTTCTATCGGCCCGGTTCCGGCGACCGCGATACGGTCCCCGATGCGGACCGCTCTGGAAAAGCCGAATTGCGCCTCGAACGGCGAGCCGGAAGTCGCCCGCTGCCGCATGATTTACCCGCAAACTACGGAAACAATCTTCATCGCCCTGTCGTACGAGACCCTTACGCGGTCGGGGCGATAATCCATGGTCACGGCCATATCGGGGCCGACCCACTGGAAAATGCCCGCACCAGTCGCCGCGGCGATTTGTTCGCCAACGGCCTTTGAGGTCAATTGTCCGACAAACTCCTGTGCAGCATCTGCAGAGCAAGTGCGCCCTTCACCCGCCATGCGCTCGGCCGGTTGCCCGGGCTCGGCTACGGGAGCGCAGGCTACTGCGAAGATTGTTACAGGAACAAGCGCCAGAGCCTTCATTCATTCCTCCATCAACCGCAGCGTTTGCGCCGCATGGCCTGCCCGGCACCATAACCGCTTTGCTCGCTCGCTTCGAGGAATTTCCCGCCTTCCACCAGAGACATGCGGAACCGTTCCTCCCACTTTTCGCCTTCGCCTTCCATGGAGAGGTTGAGGATCACGGTGTTTTCGTCGGGCTGATCGAAACCGTTCACCACCCCGGTCGATTCGTAGAATTGCACGCTGTTGGTGCCGACACGGATGCGCAGGTCGGAATCGGCGCTGCAATTGCCATCGACGAAATCCCAGCTGCCCTGAAACCTGGCCGGAACCGGCCTGGGTGCACCCAGCTTCGCCATCGGCGCCTTGGGGCCCGGGTTGAGCGAACTGGTCGGCGTGGCGTCGGGGGCAAGCGGCTGGCCTGTCCCGATCCGGTCGGCGAAATCATCCGCAGTCTCCTGCGGTTCGGGCTCGGACGAACAGGCGGCGAGAGCCACCAGGCAGGCGGCGAACAGGAAGTGGCGACCCATCGTCAGTTACCCCATCGTCGGAATGACAAAGGCGTTGCTACCATCGCCCCCGCCATCGGGCCAGCGCTGGGTGACCTTCTTGGTCTTGGTCCAGAAGCGCAGGCCTTCCATGCCGTACTGGTCGATATCGCCGAAGCCCGAACGCTTCCAGCCGCCGAAGCTGTGGTAGGCGACCGGCACCGGGATCGGCACATTGATCCCGACCATGCCGACGTTGACGCGGCTGGCGAATTCGCGCGCAGCGTGGCCGTTACGGGTGAAGATCGCGACTCCGTTGCCGTACTGGTGCGCACTGGGCAGGCGCAGCGCCTCCTCGAAGTCGTGCGCCCGGACGATCTGGAGCACGGGGCCGAAGATCTCTTCCTTGTAGCTTTCCATGTCGGGCGTGACCCGGTCGATCAGGGTCGGGCCGATGAAGAAGCCCTTCTCGTGACCCTGCAGGGTAAAGCCGCGCCCGTCGATGACGATCTCGCCGCCTTCGGCCTCGGCTGTGGTAATCCACTGTTCGACCCGCGCCTTGTGTTCGGGCGTGACGACGGGGCCATAATGCGCGTCCTTGTCGGTGCTGACGCCGACTCGCAGCGCGTGGATCGCCGGGATCAGCTTTTCGCGCAGGCGGTTGGCGGTGTCGTCGCCGACCGGGACGACCACCGGCAGGGCCATGCAGCGCTCGCCTGCCGAACCGAAGGCAGCCCCGGCCAGGTCGTTCACCACCTGGTCCAGATCGGCGTCGGGCATCACCACGCCGTGGTTCTTGGCCCCGCCGAAAGCCTGCACCCGCTTCGCATTCGCCGTTCCGCGCGAATAGATATACTGCGCGATATCGCTCGAACCGACGAAGCTGATCGCAGCGATATCGGGATGGTCGAGGATCGCATCGACCATTTCCTTGTCACCGTGTACGACCTGCAGCAGCCCTTCGGGCGCGCCGGCCTCGAGGAACAGTTCGGCCAGCAGTATCGGAACGGAGGGGTCACGCTCGCTGGGCTTGAGGATGAAGGCATTGCCGGCCGCGATTGCCATGCCGAACATCCACATCGGGATCATCGCAGGGAAGTTGAACGGGGTGATCCCCGCGCCGATGCCGAGCGGCTGGCGCATCGAATAGACGTCGATGCCCGGCCCTGCGCCCTGGGTGTACTCGCCCTTCAGCGCCTGGGGGATGCCGCAAGCGAACTCGATCACCTCCAGCCCGCGCTGGATATCGCCATGCGCGTCGTCGACGACCTTGCCGTGCTCGCTGGACAGCAGCTCTGCCAGTTCCTGCTTGTGCGTTTCGACCAGCCGCTTGAATTCGAACATGACCCGGGCCCGCTTTTGCGGGTTGGTCGCGGCCCATTCGGGCTGGACCTTCTTCGCGGTCTCGACTGCCCGCGCCAGCAATGCCGCATCGCCGAGCGCGACCTCGGCCTGCACTTCACCCGTCGACGGGTTCCAGATGCTGTGCTTGCGGGCCGGCGCCGGGCTGTCGCCCACAATGAAATGATCGACCTGGCGCATGAAACTTCCTCTCCACGGTATTGCAATATGCGGCGCGCTCTAGCTGGGAGCGCGCGTGAATCCAATGGTGGAGAGTGGCCCGGTCGATCCTTGCCACTCGCCCCGCCGGCGCGGGTGGCGAACCGGTCAGAAAGCGAACTCGATGCCGATGATCGGCGCATGTCCCACGGTGTCGGGGCGCCCGTCGCGAATGTCCTGCTGGCGCAGATATGCGGCACTCAGGGTGAAATTGTCGTTGAGGTCGTAGCTGAAACCGACCTGGGTGCGCAGGCCCGTCAGCCCGTCATCGCCGCCGACACTATTGCTTCGCAGCGTAAGGAAAAGTTCCGCGTCGCTCTTGAAAGCCCACTTGCCGTCCGCGTCGAGCGGGACCGATACACCGAGGCGTGGGCGCAGGCGCAGACCCATGCGGTCGGCATCGTCGACGAATCGCTGTTCGAGGCGCAGCCTCGTGCGCAGGATGCCGTGCCGGGTCGACAACTGCTGGATGAGGCGCGTCTCGTCGTCGCCGCCGTCGTTGATGCGCTGCTCGACCGCACCGCTCAGGGTGACATTGTCGGCCACCTCTTGGTTGACCCACAGGCGGGCGAAATAGGTGTCGGCCCGCCCGTCGCCCGCATCGCGAAACCGCTGGGCCGTTTCAATTTCGATCCCGGTATCGTTGTCGAGGTCGAAGCTGATCGACGGGTTGAACCACAGCTCCGCACCGTCGTCGCTGGCATGGGCGGCGGCGGGCAGGGCAAGGACGGCCGTTGCGGCAAGGGCTAGGCGAAGACGAAGCATGGGCGGGAACTCCGGGAGGAACCTACGGGAAATGCGAAAGGCATCGCACGCTTTGTGCGTGCGATGCCCTTCATGTTGCGACGGTATCAGAAGCGGTACGACAGGCCCGCGCTGACGACCCAGGGGTCGAGATCGTGCTCGCTTTGCAGCGCCACGGCCTGTCCGGCGCGGAAGGTCGCGGTCGTGCCGACGAAGTAACGCTTGGCGTCGAGCGAGAGGCCGAGACCGCGGTCATTCAGCGCGAAGTCGACCCCGCCCTGAAGCAGGAAACCGAACTCGTCGGACAGGTCGACATCGGTCGCGCCCAGCGCAGCTGCATCGGCGCCCACTTCTTCGGAGAAGATCATGAAGTAAGTCGCACCCGCACCGAGATAGGGCTTCACGCCCCCGCCCAGATTGAAGTGGTACTTCGCGGTGACGCTGGCGGGCAGGATGATCGCATCGTCGATCAGCTCGGCCCCTGCGAGCGCACCGGCACCACGCACATCATGCGGGGTGACACAGCAGATCGTCTCAAGCGAGAGGCTGGGAGAGAGGAAGTATTCGATAGCGACGGTCGGCACCACGGAATCGGATGCTTCGGTCTGCGAGCCGGCGGGCAGGCCGATCTGGTCGGTGACGACATCGGTGATGGCGCCGTCCGGCAGCACGCCGGTCACGAAACCCTTGATCTGGATGTCGCCGGCTTCCTGGGCTGCGGCCGGGGTTGCAAACGGCAGCGCTGCGGCAGCACAGAGGATGAGGGCACGAGTTTTGAACATCGGGAGGGGGTCCTGTTGGTGGCCCGTTCAGGCGCGCGATATGCGCGCCTGAAGGGCTCGGTCTGGTTTCGGATAATGGGGGTTGGCCCGGATCGCCCGTCCTTCAGGGGAGGGGAGGGAGATGAATTCCGGAGCGATCCGGGGCCGAGGGGGTCAGGTCAGCCCGCCTTGTAGGGCAGGGACGAGTGGTGCAGGACGATGCGCAGGTTGCCGTCCGGGCCGCGCACGTAGCCCCAGGTCTTGTCGACCATGGTCATGGCACCCTTGCTGTCCCACATGCTGACATTGCCGGTCGCCATGGCCGAGGTGCCGGTGATCGCAATGGTCATGTTGCTCGCCTCGCACTTGCGCCAGCCCTTCAGGGCGAAGCCGGTGTCGGTCGGGAAGGCCTTGTCGCCGCCGACGAAGTAGGCGAGCGCGCCGTCATAGGTGGTGCGGAAGGTCTGCGGGGCGACCGTCAGGGTCGGCTTGAACAGCACCGGACCCATGTCATAGGCATAGGCCCCGTCGAGGACCTGCTTGGCCAGTGCCTTGGCAGCAGGCTGGCCCTTGGTGTCGTTTTCGGTCGCAATGGCGACGAGCGCGTTGCACCAGGCGGTCTGAGCGGCTTCGACTTCGGCCTTGGTGATCGGCGCATAGGTTGCCGTCTTTGCGGTCGCAGCAGCCGAGTGGTCGTCAGCGAGCGCGGGGGTAGCGAGAGCGGCAAGCGGAAGCGCAGCGGCAAGGCCGAGGGCCTTGGTACGGAAAGTCGTCATGGTTCGTCTCCTTCATATAGGCCCCGGAAATTCGCCGGTGTGGCCGGGTTCGGAACGACGGATATCGTCCTGATGCAGGCCAGATAGCTCCGGCTCGCTCGCGCCAAATCAGCCGGACGGCTAGCTAACCGGCTTAGGCCGGATGGCCTATGCGTTTTGTACCGGTTGCTGTAATTGGTGGGCGACATGTCCCGGACGATGCCCCTTGCACCGCCACTTCTTGAAACCGTGGCTGAGCTGCGCGAGCTCTATCGCGCGGCCGAAGCGCGTGCGGCGCGCATGCGGTTGCTATCG
Organism: Parerythrobacter aurantius; assembly: GCF_045291475.1. Taxonomy (NCBI): domain Bacteria; kingdom Pseudomonadati; phylum Pseudomonadota; class Alphaproteobacteria; order Sphingomonadales; family Erythrobacteraceae; genus Parerythrobacter; species Parerythrobacter aurantius. Next base: position 594,636 of record NZ_CP147985.1, on the reverse strand, counting down.
GGCATCGGCAAGACGCTGTCGGACGCCTCGCCTGAAACGATGGCTGCGGCTCTCGACGATTGCGCGGAACGGCTCGCGTTTTTCCTGGGCGGACGCGGTGGCCGCCTCGCCCCGCACGATGCGTTGCATGGCATCGCGATCCGGGCCCCCGGTGAGGAATCCGTGCTGGCCCGAATTGCCATCGAGGGGATCGGGAACGAGCGCGAAATTGCCGACGACGAGGATCGCGAGACGCTGGCCCTCGCACTCGAACTGATGGGTTCGGCGCTTGACCGCACCAATCGCGAGCAGGAACGCCAGCGCCTCGTCGATACGCTGCAGGAGCGCGAAAAGCGGCTGGAGATGCTGGTCGAACGGATGTTCACGGCGCAGGAGGCCGAGCGTCTCGGCGTATCCCGGGAATTGCACGACGGCGTGGCGCAAACGGCCACCGCGCTGGCGCGGATGATCGAAGGCGCAGGGTCGTCCGCCGAGGACCTGCCGGCCGCGGAACGGGCGAAACTGGCGGGAATCGCCCGCGGCCTGGTACGCGAATTGCGCGCGGTAATCGGAGGATTGCGCCCGACACTGCTCGACGATCTCGGGCTGGAGGCGGCCATCCGCGCCATGGCCGATGGCCTCCAGGCCGAGGGCTTCACCGTCACGGTCCGAACCAGCCAGCCGGTCGGCCGCTTGCCCAAGATTGTCGAGACGGCGCTGTTCCGCGTGGCGCAGGAAGCGATCTCCAATATCCGCAAGCATTCCGGTGGGCCCTGTGCGGTCGCGATCGAAATGGCGCTGGCGGAATCGGAAGCGGAGCCCTTTCTTCGGATTGTCGACAGCGGGCGGGGATCCGGCGCGGCGGTCCGGCAGGATGATGGCGAAGGGTACCACATCGGTATCGACGTCATGACGGAGCGCATGGCGGCGATCGGCGGCAGGCTGGACTGGCGTGCGGGTGCCAAGGGCGGCGTCTCGGTGACGGCATTCCTGGCAGGCAGGGACGGGCGATGACCGCGGCGAGGATCGTGATCGTCGACGACCACCAGCTCGCGCGTGAGGGTCTGCGTGCGGTGCTCGCTAGCGACAGCATCGAAGTGGTGGCGATGGCGGCTTCCGGCGAAGAGGCGATCCGGATCGTCGACGAGCAGCGCCCCGATGTCGTGCTGATGGACATTCGCCTTGGTGCGGGAATCGACGGGCTCGAAGCCACCCGCCGGATTGCGGCGCTGGGGTTGGGCACGAGGGTCATCATGCTGACGCTGCACGAAATGCCGGCCTATGTGCGCGAAGCCTTGGCGGCCGGTGCTGCGGGCTATGTCCTGAAGGATGCTGCCATCGACGAGCTCAAGGGTGCGATCGCACAGGTCATGGCCGGGAATTCCGCCGTTTCCCTGGAACTGGTCAATGCCGCCATCCGGGCCGCCCCCTTGCCGGGGCGGGAGGCCGACATGTCGCGTCTGTTGACCGATCGCGAGCGCGATGTCGTGGGACTTGTCGCCGAAGGTTTGACCAACAAGGAAATTGCCCGCCAGCTCGACATCAGCCCGGCAACGGTCAAGGTTCATGTGGAGCGCATCATCGGCAAGCTGGGCGTGGCCGACCGGACCCAGGCCGCGGTGCTGGTGACCCAGATGCGGCGCAGCGACGGCTGACCGATGAGCTACGAGCGACCGATGGCCGCACCGATGCGGTTCTGGGCCGATCGGCCGCTTGCCATGAAGGGGCTGGTCTTCATTGCCATTCCTCTTGCCATCCTGTTCGCAGCGCTGGGCTCGCTCTATCTGTCGAGTACCGCCGAAGAGCGGGCGGAGGCCGATGTCAGGCGCGCGTTCGCGATCCAGCGCGATACCTACCAGGTCCACGCCCTGCTTTCGCAGGCGGCGGCCGGAGTCCGCGGCCATGCGCTGACCGGCGAAGTGCGTTTCCTCGAACCGTTTGCCGCAGCACAGCGCGAATTGCCCGCGACAATGGCGAGGCTCGACGAAGCGATCAGGGATCCCGGCGTCAGGCGGCAGTTTTCCGACCTGACCGGCCTGGTCGAGGCCAAAATGCAAGGACTGGAGCAGATCGTGGAGGTCTCGCGTTCCGGAGCCGACCTCAGCGTCTCTCGCGGTGCCATGACGGACGAACTCACGGCCAATCGCGACATTCTTGCCCGCCTTGGGGAACAGGTCGATGCGATCCAGCGCAGCGAGGCAGTGTTGCTCGACCAGCGCCGCGCCCGGGTGCAGGATGTGCGCACCCGGTTTCTCATATTAACTGCCGTCAGTGCCCTCCTGGGGTTGCTCGGCAGTCTTGCCGCGGTCTACCTCTTCTCGACCGGCATAGTTCGGCGCGTGAAGATGCTGGAACGCAATGCGGAAAGCCTTGCCCGCGGTGAAAAGCTTGTCGAACTGCCCGACGAGGCCGATGAGATCGGTCGGCTGGCGCAGCGCCTGTCGCGGGCCAGCGATCTTTTGCGGGCACGCGAGAAGGACCTGAGCGACAGCGAGGAGCGCTTCCGTCTGATCGTCGAGAAGGTGCGGGACTACGGCATCTTCGTGCTCGACACCGACGGCAATGTCGCGACCTGGAACCTCGGCGCAGAGCGGATCAAGGGGTGGGAGGCGGACGAGATCCTGGGCCGGCACTTCAGCACCTTCTACCCGCCCGAGACGAGAGATTTCCTGCCCCGGCAGATGATCGCACGAGCTGTTGCCGACGGTTCGGCGGAAGACGAGGGATGGCGCGTCCGCAAGGACGGCTCGAGGTTCTGGGCCAACGTGGTGGTCACTGCCTTGCGCGACGCGGAAGGGACCTTGCGCGGATTTGCCAAGGTGACCCGCGACATCTCCGAACGGCGCAGGACCGAAGAGGAATTGCGCAACGCACGCGAGGAGGCCGTGGCGGCCAGCCAGGCAAAAACCGTGTTCCTCTCGCGCACCAGCCACGAATTGCGGACGCCCATGAACGCTATCCTCGGCTTTGGCCAGTTGCTCGAAATCGAGGAAGAACAGTTCGATCCGCCACACCGGGCAGCGATCGCCCAGATCATGAAGGCCGGGCGTCACCTGCTGTCGCTGATCAACGACCTGCTCGACATTTCCAGCATCGAGGCGGGCGCGAGCGAAATCGTGGTTGTACGTGCCGACCTGCGGGAATTGCTGGAAGAGGCCCATGGGTTGGGCACTCCGCTGGTCCAGCAGGCTGGCCTCGCATTCGAGCTGGAGGCACCCGGGCCGGGCATCGCGGTTCTGGCCGACCGTCGGCGAACCATGCAGGTCATCCTCAATCTCATCGCCAACGCCGCCAAATACAACCGCACGGGAAGCCGGGTCCGGCTCGGCGGTGGGGTGACGGGCGGAGAGGCCAAGGTATGGGTCGAAGACGACGGGCCGGGTATCGAGCCGCGCGACGTACCGCGGCTGTTTACTGCATTCGACCGGCTGGGCGAACAGCGGCGGTCTTCAACCGAAGGAACCGGGCTCGGCCTCGCCCTGTCGAAAAGCCTCATCGAATCGATGGGCGGTGCGATCGGCTATGAACCGGTGAAACCCGAGGCCGGGGCGCACGGGTCACGGTTCTGGTTCTCGCTTCCGCTTGACGAAGAAAACCATCCCGGCGTGGCGTGCGAACAGGAAGGAATCGGGAAGGCATGATCGGCAGGCTGGTTACACAGGCTGAAGTGACGTCGCGGCGCATCCTCGCCATCGACGACGAGGAAGCCAATGTCCTCCTGCTACGCAGCGTGCTGGAGCGCGAGGGCTATGGCGATGTCCATTGCCTGACCGATCCCCGGCAAGCCATGCGGGCCTATATCGACCTCGCCCCGGATATCGTCCTGCTTGACCTGATGATGCCGGGGATCGACGGCTTCGAACTGCTCGAGGCCTTTTCGCGTCACGACCGCCCCGGCGAATTCCGGCCGGTCCTGGTGCTGACCGCCGATACGACCCTGCAGGCACGGCGCCGCGCGCTTTCGCTCGGGGCCAAGGATTTCGTCGCAAAACCGTTCGACGTCATCGAAGTCGCCTTGCGGATCGGAAACCTGCTCGAGACCCGCATCCTCTACGAACGGCTGCGCGAAAGCTGAGCGGCAGGAGTGGCGGAGACGGAGGGATTCGAACCCTCGGTACCCAGTTCGAGTACGGTTCCTTAGCAGGGAACTGGTTTCAGCCACTCACCCACGTCTCCGCAAGCGCGCATGCCCTTGCGGGCGGCGGCTGCGAGGGGGGCGCTATAGCTAGGGGTCTGGCGCGGGGCAAGGGGACATTCGCAGGCTGTCGTCACGCGCCGTGGCCGGCGTTACGGCCCGCAGCAGGACTCGTTTCGACGCATTTTCGATTCGCTTCGTCGTTCGTTCATTGCCGGGCAAGGGGCAAAGGATTCTTCTGACGCGCGAGGGGCATCCAGCCCCGGTCCGGGATCGAAAATGACCAGCCTGATGCGCCCCTTCCGTTCGACGTTGGCAGCTTTGGCAGCCTGCTTCGCCCTTGCCGCGGGGCCTCTGGCCGCGCAGCAGGTCGAAACGATCGATCCCGACACGGCGATGACCGGCGCCATCGACGGCGACCTGGGCGAACAGCCCGGCGAGCCATCGGTCTATTCCGCCGCACCGCAGGTCGACGCAGCGCCGCCTGCCCCGACCTGGTCGAATCCCGGCGAGGTGCAGGGATGGAAAACGCAGACCGTCGCCGAGCCTGCCGCAGCGCCGGTTGCCGCCCCTGCTGCAACCCCGCAGACCGCCAAGGCGACCTATGGCGAAGACGACTTGATCGGCGCGGCCGAAGGTGTGTTCGGCAAGGGCGCCGAAGGGCTTGCCAAGATGATCCAGAAGCTGCTGGCCGAACAGGGCGAGCCCAATGGCTACATCGTCGGTCGCGAGGCCGGCGGCGCTTTCATCGTTGGGGCCCGCTACGGCTCGGGCACGCTGTTCCACAAGGTCGAGGGGCAGATGCCGGTATACTGGACCGGACCTTCGATCGGGCTCGATGCCGGGGCCAATGCCGGCAACACCTTCGTTCTCGTGTACAATCTCTACGACACCGAAGAGCTGTACGAGCGGTATCCGGCCGGCGAAGGCCAAGCCTACCTGGTGGGCGGCGTCACCGCGAGCTACCTGCGCAAGGGCGATGTCGTGCTGATACCCATCCGCGTCGGGGCCGGGCTGCGGTTGGGCGTCAACGCGGGCTACATGAAATTCTCCAAGAAGCAGCGCTGGCTGCCCTTCTAGTCGCAAGTGCCGGTCAGGGGCGCATAAGGCCCCGATCGATACGAATTCAGGTTGCGGGCGCTGCGGGGCGCGGGCAATAGCGCGCCCATGCTCGATGCTCTCCAACCGCAAGCCCCCGATGCGCTGCTCGCGCTGATCAAACTCTATGCCGCCGATACGCGGGCGGACAAGATCGACCTCGGTGTCGGCGTCTATCGCACCGACGATGGCGCGACCCCGGTGTTCAGGGCGATCAAGCAGGCCGAGCAGAAGCTGGTCGATGAGCAGGATTCCAAGGGCTATCTCGGTCCCGAAGGCGACATGGGCTTCGTCCATGGCCTGATGCCCTATGTCTTCGGCCCGGATGCGACGATGGGGGGCCGTATCGAGGGGATGCAGACCCCGGGCGGGACGGGCGCGTGCCGGCTGGCGTTCGCCCTCGCGCGGAAGGGCGGGATCCGGCGGGTCCTGATGGGATTGCCGAGCTGGCCGAACCATGCCCAGATCCTCGCCGATCTCGACCTCGAAGCGGTCGGTTTCCAGCACGCGAAGGCCGATGGCAGTGCCGATCTGCAGGCCCTGCTCGATACGCTGGCGAATGCCGGGGAGGGGGATGCGGTCCTGCTCCACGGCTGTTGTCACAACCCGACGGGTGTGGACTACACGGCCGAAGACTGGGCCGCGATCGCCGATGCGCTGGCAGGCAGCGCAGTCCTGCCGATCGTCGATTTCGCCTATCACGGGCTCGGTTTCGGGCTCGACGAGGATGCTGCCGGGATGCGCGGCCTGCTCGCCAGGGTGCCGGAGGCGCTGGTGGCCTATAGCTGCGACAAGAACTTCGGCGTCTATCGCGACCGGGTCGGGGCCTTCTACGTCAAGAGCGACGACAAGGATCGCCTGCCCGTCGCCATGTCCAATGCCGCCGCCCTGGCGCGGGCGAACTGGTCGATGCCGCCGGACCATGGCGGTGCGGCCATCCGCCTGATCCTGCGCGACGAGGGCATGACGCGGGTCTGGCTCGACGAGCTGGACAGCATGCGCACCCGGTTGCGCTGGGTACGCGAGCGGCTGGCGCAGGCCGACAACGAGGTTCCCGGCCTCGACCTCACCGCCCTCGGTCGGCAGAGCGGCATGTTCGCGACCCTTCCGCTCGACAAGGACCAGATCCAGAGGATGCGCGACGACCACGCCGTCTACATGGCAGGCTCGGGCCGGATCAACGTCGCTGGCCTGACCATCGGCAACATCGACAAGTTCATCGCGGCCCTGGCGGACGTGACCGCCTGAATGGAGCGGCAGCCGGTCCTCGAAGGCGAACGGTTGCTGCTGCGGCCGCTGCGCGAAGAGGACTGGGATGGCCTGTTCGCTGTCGCCGCCGACCCGCAGATCTGGGCGGTGCACCCGGCGCATGACCGCTGGCAGGAACCGGTCTTCCGTGCATTCTTCGCCGATGCCCTAGCGAATGGCGGGGCACTGGCAGTGATCGAGAAGTCGAGCTGGGCAATCGTCGGTTCCTCGCGTTTTCAGGGCCATGATCCGGCCGACGGCGGCTCGGTCGAGATCGGCTGGACCTTTCTCGCCCGGCGGCTGTGGGGCGGCGGGTTCAATGCCGAAATGAAGCGGCTGATGCTCGGGCACGCCCTGCGATATGTCCGCCGCGTGGACTTCCGCGTCGGCGAAGCCAACGTGATCTCGCGCGGCGCCATGGCCAATATCGGCGGCGTGCTGAGCGAGCGCGAGGATATCACGATGTTGGCCGGGGTCGCGCATCGGCATGTGATCTACGAGATCACGCAGGAAAGCTTTGCCAGGGGGCCGCTTGCCTGACGCCCGGCGCGGCACGCAAAATGCGCTTTTCAAACCCGTGACCTTTGGCGCTGGCTCGCCGGGGCTTGGCCCTGCAGCGAAGCCCGGTCGACCGACGCGAGCAGCCGGAAAAGCGCCGAATTGTCGGCTTTTCGCCTCACCCCGATATACTTCCCGCGATGCAGCAACACCTGCCATAGCCCGGTGTCGCAGCGCCAGCGCAATTCCTCGATTGTGACCTTTGCGGCCGGGGTTGTGGAAGCGGCCAGAGCCGCGTTCGCTGCCCTGAAGTCCATCGCCGGCGCCGAGAGCCCGAGCCTGGCCAGCTGCGCTTTCCTGACCCCCGCATCCGCGAAAGCCGGACGCAATGGCAATGGCGCAGAACCGATCGCCGCGTCCCACGCGGCACAGAAGCTCGCCGACCATTTGCGCCGTCGCAGCCGGTAAGCCGTCTCGCGCGCCATGCCGACCCGCCGCGCGGCCTCGCTGACCGAGCGGGTTTCCGCCAGTTCGCCGATGAACTCGGCCTGCTTGAGCGGAGTCCAGCCGTCGGACCGCGCCTTGCCGGGGACGGCATGGAATGGCGGGATACGGCCGCGAAGCCTGGCGGGTGCGGGGGGACTCTGCGTCATCGACCAGGATAAGGCAGAATTTCGCAATGTAGGAAAGTTCGAACGCGACCGGGCGGCCGTTTCAGGCAGTCCGCCTAGAGGACGTGAATCCCGAAGCTATCGGCGATCTGCCGGATCATGCCATTTGTCTGCGCTGCCACTGCCGCTGCCGGTGACGTTGAGGGCGATGACTTGCGCCACGCCTGCCTATCCCCGCAGGCTTTCCATCCGTTTCAGATACCGCGCCAGCACGTCGATCTCCAGGTTGACCGCGGCGCCCTCCTTCAGCGTGCCGAGCGTCGTCACTTCGCCGGTGTGGGGGATGATGTTGAGGCCGAACACCACATCGCCGGCGGGCAGGTCTTCCACACTGTTGACCGTCAGCGAGACGCCATCGACGGTGATCGAGCCCTTCTCCGCCACGTAGGGCGCGATGGCACGGGGCGCGCGGATGTCGATCCGGATCGAGGCACCTTCGTCGGCCATGCGCGCCACGGTGCCCACGGCATCGACATGACCCGTCACCAAATGCCCGCCGAGCTCGTCGCCCAGACGCAGCGCCTGTTCGAGATTGAGCCTGCGCCCTTCGGTCCACTGGCCATGGGCGGTGCGGCTGACCGTCTCGCCCGAGACATCGACCGCGAACCAGGCATCGCCTTGCTCGCCGCCGCGCTCGACCACCGTCAGGCAGACCCCCGAACACGAAATGGATGCGCCGATGGCCATGCCTTCGGGGTCGTAGGGACAGGCGATACGGATATGCAGGTCGCCCCGATCCTCCACGCTGGCGATAGTGCCGATGGCGGTGACGATGCCGGTGAACATGCTTTCTCCTCAGTTGCGCGTCCGCGCATAGGCCTCGAAGCAGTCGCTGCCAAGCTGGCGGCGCTCGGCCAGGTGCCAGCGGCCATGCGCGCCCGGCAGGTCGGCAATCGCAAGCGCACCGATCGCCCGCAGGCCGTCGCCGATGACAAGGGGTGCGCGGTAGATTTCGAGCCGGTCGACAAGGTCTTCGGCGAGGAATGCCCCGGCGACATTGGCGCCGCCTTCGACGTAGAGATATTGCACGCCCTCGAGTGCCGATATGCCCGCAGGCGAGGCGATGGCGCGCGTCCCGGCGGGCGCGTCTCCCCGGGTCAGGACCATCCGCTCCGGACTGCGATCGCCAAGCCCCGGAAGCCGGACGTCGAGGCGCGGGCGGTCGGTGCGCCAGGTCCTGCCCCCGACCAGGATCGCATCGGCCATGGCGCGGCGCGAATGGACATGGGCCCGGGCCTCTTCACCGGTGATCCACCGGCTGGTCCCGTCGGCCAGCGCGATGCACCCGTCGAGCGAGATGGCCAGTTTCAAGGTCACATGGGGGCGGCCGAGATGCTGGCGCGTGAGGAAACCGGCAAGGCTGCCCCGTGCTTCGGCGCATGGCAGGTGATCGACCATCACGCCGCCTGCGCGAAGGCGCGCTATCCCCGCACCGTCGGTGCGGCTGTCGGGATCGATTTCCGCCACCACGACACGGGCAGGGCCGGCGGCAAGCAGTACATCGGTGCACGACGGCCCGCGAGCGGACTGGTGGGCGCAGGGTTCCAGGGTCACATAGACCGTGGCGCCGCGCGCCTTCGCGCCGGCCTGTTCGATGGCGACAGCCTCGGCATGGGGGCGCCCGCCAGGCTGCGTCCAGCCGCGTCCGACGACGACACCGTCCCTGACCACGATGCACCCGACCGCGGGATTGGGCCGACTGAGCGGGCGGCCCCTCGATGCGAGCCGGGCAGCCGCGGCCAGCCAGTCGCCATCGTCCCGGACGGTCCGGCTCATTCGTTGTCCGGCGATTGGGTCTGCGATGTCGGGGCTTGGCGACGGGATCCGGCAGCGGCTTCCTCGCGCGCTTTCTCTTCGGCGATTTCGCGTTCCATCGCGTCGACATCGACGCCCGTGGCGCGGCCCAGCGCACGATAGGCGTCTTTCGCCTCTTCCTCGAGCGCGGCAATCCTGGCTTGTTCGGCCTCCTTGCGCTTCTGGTTCTCGATATTGGAGGCGACGATCTCGCTATCGCTCCGCCCCGGCTCGAAGCTGGTGATATAGTCTATCGTCGGGCGTTCGGGCGGGATGAGGTGCCGTTCCTGCGATATCAGGTAGAGCGACGTCAGCGGTATGGCCAGCGATGTCAAAAGGATCGGCCAGCGATACGGTGTCGGCTTGCGGAACTCGTTCCAGAAGTCCGCGATGCCGCCGGACGGATTGAAGCGCGATAACTTACCCATGCCGGCAACATAGGGCCTGCCGGTGGCCCGCGCCAGTGGCGTCAGCCGAACGGAGCGTAGAGCGAGCGGCCATGCTGCTTCAGCCAGCGGTCGGCCGAGGCAAGATCGCCTTCGAACAGCGTGCGGAGCGCATCGTGGAAGGCCGGCGAATGGTCGAAATGAAGGCGGTGTGCGGTTTCGTGGGCGGCCACCGAGCGGCGGACGAAATCGGGTGCCATGATGAGTCGCCAGTTGATCCGCATCTGCCCCGTCGCCGAACAGCTGCCCCAGCGGCGGCGTGCATTGCTGAGGGAAAGCGGCGGCACGGGCAGGCCGACGCGCCCGGAATAGAAGGCGAGATCGTCTGCCAGTCTCTCGCGCGCCTCGGCCTGCAGCCACCCCTTGAGCCGTAGGGCAAGCGTCTCCTCGGGTCCGCCGAGCCGGATCCCGCCATCGGCCAGGACAGGCCGGCGCGGATAGGCGCGGTCCCAGGCAATTCGTGTCTCGACACCGAGGTAGGGCACTGTCCCGCCCGCGACCGGGTGCCGCGACGGTGGCCGCCTGGCGAGCTGCGCGGCGAGCCATTCCCGGCGGCTTTCGGCAAATTCCATGGCGTCGGCCGTGCGCCCCCAGCGGGGCAGTGTCACGCGCACGCTGGCTCCGTCGTCGGCAAGGCGCAGGACCATTCGCCGCGCCGTCGGATGCCGCCGGATATCGACCGGCAGGCGGGCCTCGCCCACCAGCACCGCGGTATCGCCCGGATTGCGGCGCAGCCAGTCGATCATTCCTCGTCTTCCCACAGCCCGTCGTCCCATTCGACGATGTGATGTTCGAGCGGGCCGGCGCGCGTTTCGCACACGGCCCTGCCGGCGATCCCCGCGCCGTGAACATGCACCGCATCGCGATCGCCGCAGATCAGGTAATGCCAGCTTGGCAGCAGGTCGCCATCCGCGCGCAGCCGGTAGGCGCAGGTGCGGGGCAGCCATTGGACGTCTTCCACGATCTTCAGCGTGAGGCGGAGGCAGTCCGGCACCTGCGCCTTGCGGTTCGGATAATCGCTGCAGCGTGCGCTATCGATATCGAGCAGCTTGCAGGCCACATTGGTATCGGCGATCTCGCCGGTCTCGTCGTCCTCGATCTTGTGCAGGCAGCAGCGCCCGCACCCGTCGCACAGCGCCTCCCACTCGGGCTCGCTCAGCGATGCCAGCGGCAGCTCCCAGAAACGTTCGCGCAGCGGGGGCGCTACCGGACCCATGCTTCCAGTTCTCTCGCGATACCTTCCGGCCCCTTGTCTGTCGGCAGGATGCCGAGCGGTTCGCCCTCGGGCCCGTACAGGGTGACGAATGTGGAGTGGGCGACATTGTAGAAGCCTGTTTCGTCCGGCTCTTCCTTATGTGCGCTCGTGCCGAAAGCCCTGGCGACGGCGGCGATTTCCTCGGGCGAACCGGTCAGGCCGACGAGTCGAGGGTGGAAATTGCTTACGAACTCGCCGACCTTGGCGGGCGTGTCGCGTTCCGGATCGACGCTGATGAAGATCGGCTGCACCTTCGCGCCCAGATCGGGATGGTTTTTCTCGAACTGCTCCAGCCCCTGCGACATCCTCAGCACATCGGTCGGGCAGATCGCGGGGCAATTGGCGAACCCGAAATAGACCATCCGGTACTTGCCGGCAAAATCGTCCCACGCGACCTTGCGCCCGGCAGGGTCGGTGAGAACGAAATCGCCGCCCACGGTGCCGCCGCGCATGTCGACCCCGTCGGTCGTCGGGCCGGGCGGGGGCGGCGCGGCACTGCAAGATGCGATGGCCAGGGCGAGGGCGGCTAGGGCAATGGTTCGAAGCGGGGCGGGCATGGCGAAAAGGTTCAGCCTCTGCTAACGGGGTTGGAACGAAGGCGAGTCTCGGCCGTCACATAGAATGTTAGCGGAGTGTGCAAAGGTGTCGCTGCCTCTTTTTCGCAAGTCCATCGTTTCTGCAGGCCTGGCGCTGGCCGTGCTCGCAGCCCCTGCGGCGGCGCAGTTCTCGGACAGCCACGAATTCCTCGAGGCCGTTCGCAAGCGCGAAGGGGACAAGGTAACTCAGGTCATCAGCCAGCCCGGCAATACCCTAATCAACACTCGCGATCTCTCGTCAGGGGATACCGCGCTCCACATTGTTGCCGAGCGCGGCGATACCGCCTGGATCCGTTTCCTGCTCCAGCGAGGCGCGAATCCCAACATTGCCAACAAGAAGGGCCTGACGCCGATCATGATTGCGGCAGCGCTGGGCAATGTCGATGGGGTGGAGGCACTGATCAAGTCCGGCGCCCGGGTCGACGACCAGGACAGCCTCGGCGAAACCCCGCTGATCAGCGCGACGCATCGCCGCGATGTCGAAATGGTCAAGCTCCTGCTCGAAAAGGGCGCCGATCCGGAACGCAGCGACAACAGCGGCCGATCGGCGCGCGACTATGTCGCCGCCATGGGCAACAAGCGGCTTGCCGACGAGTTCGCCGCGGCCGATGCCAAGCGGGCGGCCAAGACGGGCCCAAGCTACGGACCGGGACTGTAGGGCGATGATCGAAAACGCTGCCGATCTCACGCTCGACGAGCTTCGTATCGCGCTCGCCCCGGCCATTGCCGATTCGGCGGTGTTCGACGGCTGGAGCGATGCCGCGCTGATCATGGCTGCCGAGATCGAGGGTGTCGATATCGATGTCGCCCGGCTCGCCTTCAAGGCCGAGGGCAATGGAGGCCGGGCGATGGCGATGATCCGCGCCTGGATCGACGGTGTCGACGCGGCGATGGCTGCCGAATGGCCGCAGGACCGGCTGGCGACGCTGAAGGTGCGCGAGCGGATCCGCACCCTGGTCCAGTTCCGCCTCGATGCCGTGGCCGGGCAGGAAGAGGCCGTGCGGCGCGCCATGGCAATCATGGCGATGCCCCTCAACGCAGCGGAAAGCCTGCGCATCGGCTGGCGCAGCGCGGACCGGATGTGGCGGCTGGCGGGCGATACCGCGACCGATTACAACCACTATACGAAACGCACGATCCTCGCCGGGCTCTATGCGGCAACCCTGACGCATTTCATCAACGACGAGAGCGAGGGCAAGGCTGATACGAGGGCGTTCCTTGAACGCAGGATCGATGGCGTCATGCAGTTCGAAAAGATCAAGGGGCGCCTGCTCAACTCCGAGCGGGAGAGTTTCAGCCTGACCCGTTTCCTCGGCCGTTTGCGGTATCCTGCGCGATAAATCCGACACTATTGATAATCAGTTGCAATAAGCCTGCACATCTGGCAGCGGCGGCGCATGACCGTCGTCACCACTCTCGAATGCCTCGAGCCGGGGCGCAGCGCCATCATCACCGGCATCGAATGGCAGGCCATTGCGCGCGACGATGCGAAGCGTCTGCGCGCGCTCGGCTTCGATACGGGGGTCGAGGTGCAGGTGGCACACCGCGGCGTGTTCGGCGGGCGGGATCCGCTGGCGGTGCAACTGGGCCGCATGACCGTGGCCCTTCGCCGCGTCCATGCCGCCGCCGTTGCTGTCGAAATGGACTGACCGCAGCATGACAACCCCTCGCACCGTCGCCCTCGTCGGCAACCCCAATGCGGGGAAAAGCGCGCTCTTCAACAAGCTCACCGGCGCGCGGCAGAAGATCGCGAACTATCCGGGCGTGACGGTAGAGCGCAAGGCAGGGCGACTGGTGCTCCCTTCGGGTGAGCCGGTCGAATTGCTCGATCTGCCGGGCAGCTACGCCTTCGATGCGGCCAGCCCGGACGAAGAGGTCACCCGCAAGGTCGTCTTCGGCGAGCAGGAGGGGCAGCGCCAGCCCGATGTGCTCGTGGTGGTGCTCGACGCGGCCAACCTCGAACAGCACCTCGTCTTCGCGCAGGAAGTGATCGAGCTCGGCCGTCCCACCGTGGTGGCGCTCAACATGATCGACCTCGCCGAACGCGACGGCCTGACGCTCGACCCGGAGGCCCTGTCGAGGGCGCTGGGCGTGCCGGTGATCCCGACAGTCGCTGTCCGGCGGCGCGGGCTGGAAGAACTGATTGCCGCCGTCGCGGCAATCTCCGCGACCGAACCGCATTCGCGCCCGCATCTCGACCTCACCGAACGGCGCCTCGAAGCCAGGGCCATCGCCAAGGCAGCAATCCTGTCGGCCTCGTCGCGCCATGTCATCGAAAGCAACCTGGACCGGGTCCTGCTCAACCCGTGGATCGGGCCGATCATCCTGTTCGGCATCCTGTTCGTGATCTTCCAGGCGGTGTTCGCCTGGGCGACGCCTTTCGCCGACGCTATCGACGCCGCTGCGGCCGGACTGTCCGATTGGGTCAAGGCGACCCTTCCGGCAGGGCTGGCACGTGACTTCGTTACGGAAGGGGTGATTGCGGGCGTCGGATCGGTGGTCGTGTTCCTGCCGCAGATCGTGATCCTGTTCGCCTTCATCTTGGTGATGGAGGCGAGCGGCTACATGGCGCGCGCCGCTTTCCTGATGGACCGCCTGATGGCGACGGTCGGACTGTCGGGGCGCAGTTTCATCCCGCTGCTGTCGAGCTTCGCCTGCGCCATTCCCGGCATCATGGCGACCCGCAGCATCGCCGATCCGAAAGACCGGCTGACGACCATCCTCGTTGCCCCGCTGATGACCTGCTCGGCGCGTCTGCCGGTCTATGCGGTGATTATCGCGGCATTCATCCCGGCTACCAAGGTCGGCCCCGGCATCGGTCTGCAGGGGCTGGTGCTGTTCGCGCTCTACGTCGCGGGCATCGTCGGCGCGCTGGTCGTGGCGCTGGTGCTGCGGCGTTCGGTGACCCGGGGCGATGCTTCGGGCTTCATCATGGAACTGCCGCGTTACCAGATGCCGTTGCTGAAGGACCTGCTGATCGGCCTGTGGCAGCGCGCGTGGGTGTTCCTGCGCCGTGCCGGCACCATCATCTTCGCCGCCACGGTGATCCTTTGGTTGCTGCTGACCTTCCCGCGCGCGGGCGAGGGCGAGAGCCAGCTCGACGCCAGCTTCGCCGGCAAGATTTCGAGCGGGCTGCACGTCGTGCTCGAACCCATCGGCTTCAACCGCGAGATGAGTCTGGCGATCGTCCCCGCCATGGCCGCGCGGGAAGTGGCGGTGGCCTCGCTGGCGACGACCTACGCAATCGACGCCGAGGACGAGGAAGCGGCCGCCGAAGGCCTCACCTCGACCCTTGCCGGACGGTGGAGCCTGCCCACCGCGCTCGCCTTCCTCGCCTGGTTCGTTTTCGCTCCGCAATGCCTCTCCACCATCGCCGTTGCCCGGCGCGAGACGAATGGGTGGAAATGGCCCTTGTTCATGTTGGCCTACCTGTTTGGGTTGGCCTATGTCTTCGCGGGAATCACCTATTGGAGCGCGGTAGCGCTCGGATTGTAACGCGAAGGAATATCGATGGCCGGGTCTCTGAACAAAGTCATGCTGATCGGAAACCTGGGCAAGGACCCGGAAGTGCGCACCTTCCAGAATGGCGGCAAGGTGTGCAATTTCAGCCTCGCCACCAGCGAAAGCTGGAAGGACCGGAACAGCGGCGAGCGGCAGGAGCGGACCGAATGGCATAACATCGCCATCTTCAACGAGGGTCTGGCGGGCGTGGCCGAACGGTTCCTGAAAAAGGGCAGCAAGGTTTACATCGAAGGCCAGCTCCAGACCCGCAAGTGGCAGGACCAGAACGGTCAGGATCGCTACACGACCGAAGTCGTCCTGCGCGGCCCCAATTCGGTCATGACGATGCTGGATGGAGCTCCCGGCGGCGGCGGCGGCGGTGGCCAGCGCGGCGGATACGGCGGTGGCGGTGGTGGCAGCAGCTATGGCGGCGGCGACCAGGGTGGCGGCTGGAACCAGGGCGGTGGGGGCTCGGGCGGCGGTTCGGGCGGTGGCTCGGGCGGCGGCTCGAACTACGACGATCTCGACGACGACATCCCGTTCTGATCAGTTCTTCCTGAGCGCCGCGAGCGCCTCTGCGAGCGGCCCTCTGGGCGCATCGTCGCTGACGATGCCGGCTTTTTCCCGCGCGACGTCGGCATTCGGTCCTTCGGCATAGGGGTCGATCGCGAGTGCGAGGCTCTGCGCGATCGCTTCGCCTAGGTCGAAGCTGTCGCCTTCGTACGCGATCAGGTCGAGATCGTCGGCCTCGAGTTCGATTTCCTCGTCGAATGCGGGCGCCGCCCCGGTTTCTGCCGGGACAAAGACCAGCGCCAGCTGTTCGTCGATGATCACGGGGAAGTCCTCGAACGAGATCGCGCAGGCCTGGGTTATCTCTGCGTGAAGGCGGCCCGTGGCCGTGACCCTTCCTCCTTCGGGATCGAGCGTGACCTGCGCCCGCAAGGACTGGATGCTGCTGATGCCGAGCCGTGCAGCCAGCGCCCCGCGTTCGGCCTCGTCGGCTTCGATGACGACGGGATCGTCCTTTATCGCCCGCAACTTGATCGGGCGGCTCAGCTCGGGGGAGCTCACAGGTTGAGGTCCGCAGCCAGCAGTGGTTCGAAGTCGAGCGCGTCGAGGCTGGCGGCAAAGGCGCGAAGCTTCTTCGCGACACACGCCGGCGACCCGCCCTCGCGAAACGACACGTTTCGCTCCACCGCCGCGATCAGGACCGCATCGTCTGCCTCGGCAAGGCCATCGCGCAGCGCACCGCACCGTCCGCCGAGCGCGCTGACCAGCTTGCCGAGCTGTTTCCCGACGGTGGGATCGCCCAGACCCGACTCGCGCAACTGCCCGTCCATGTCGTCGACGAACAGCTCGGTCAGCCGGGCGGCGGCGGGGACGGTTGCCTCGTTCCCCTCCATCCGCAGCATGGCAACCGCCAGCACGGTCGAAAGCATGTCGAACCGTCCGTCCAGCGTGTCGGCCACCCCGCATTCGGCGTAGAGTTCGCGCGTGCGGGCGACCTTCACCAGCTGGTGCCATAGCGGGCGCAACGCTTCCTTGGGATCGGGTTCGCGGGTGAACAGGCGGCTGAACAGGCTCATCTCGGTCCTCGATCCTCGGGTGGGCGTTCAGCGGCAATTCAAGCCGCGCCGCCCAACCGGCTTGACGCACAGCCAATCGGCGATGCGGCGTTGCAGTGCGTGCCGCTTCGCCCTAAGGCTTGCCGCCGATATAGGGCAAGCGGCGCGCGGTGGAAGAGGCCCCGCGCCGGCGCGCGTGACGAAGGAAGGTTTTCGATGAAGGTTGGCAAGCTTGCGAGTGCGGCTCTGGTGGTTTCGCTCGCCTTCGCGGCTTCCGGCTGCGGCACCATCCGCGAAAGCCAGGGGTATGTCGTCGACCAGTTGCTGGTCTCGTCGGTCCAGCCGGGAATCGACAACCGGCAGTCGGTCGAGGCGACCCTGGGTCGTCCGACCTTCACCAGCCAGTTCGGCGAACCGACGTGGTATTATGTGTCGAGCGTGACGGGCCGCAAGCCGTTCGTTCGCACGAAGATCGAAACGCACCAGGTGCTGGCGGTGAAGTTCGATGCCGCTGGGAACGTGGTCGCGGCCGATACCACCGGGATCGACCAGGTCGTCTATCTCGCGCCCGACGGCGACAAGACGCCCACCCTCGGCCGCGAGCGGAGCTTCTTCGAAGACCTGTTCGGCAATATCGGCACAGTGGGCGCGCCGGGCGCCGGCGGCGGTGCGGGCGGCCGCGGCCCGGGCGGCTAGGCGTCACTTGACCCGCCATTTCCGCGCCCCATATCGCGCGGCATGGACAATTCTCCCAATGCGCACGGGCTGACGCCCTGGCACGGTACCACCATCATCGGCGTCAAGCGTGACGACAAGACCGTCGTCGCCGGCGACGGCCAGGTCTCGATGGGCAACACGGTGATGAAGCCGAACGCCCGCAAGGTGCGCCGCATCGGTGACGGCAAGGTCGTCGCCGGGTTTGCCGGGGCGACCGCCGATGCCTTCACCCTGTTCGAACGGCTGGAAAAGAAGCTCGACCAGTATAACGGCCAACTGATGCGCGCCGCGGTGGAGCTGGCCAAGGACTGGCGCACCGACAAGTACCTGCGCAATCTCGAAGCGCTGATGATCGTCGCCGACAAGGATGTGCTGCTGGTGCTGACCGGCAATGGAGATGTGCTGGAGCCCGAAGGCGGGATCGCGGCCATCGGCAGCGGCGGCAATTATGCACTCGCCGCCGCCCGGGCCCTGGCCGACTACGAGTCCGACGCCGAACAGATCGCGCGCAAGGCCATGGCCGTTGCCGCCGACATCTGCGTCTTCACCAACGACAACGTCACGCTCGAAACCGTCTGAGCGATCGGAACCCCATGACTGAAGCCCTCACGCCCAAAGCCATCGTTGCTGCGCTCGACGAACACATCATCGGCCAGAAAGACGCCAAGCGCGCCGTCGCCGTGGCCCTGCGCAACCGCTGGCGGCGCCAGCAGCTCGGCCCCGAGCTGCGCGACGAGGTCACGCCAAAGAACATCCTGATGATCGGCCCGACCGGCTGCGGCAAGACCGAAATCAGCCGGCGGCTGGCCAAGCTCGCCGATGCGCCCTTCGTCAAGGTCGAGGCGACCAAGTTCACCGAGGTCGGCTATGTCGGCCGCGATGTTGAGCAGATCGCCCGCGACCTGGTCGAGGAAGCGATCCGGCTGGAAAAGGACCGCCGCCGCGAGGCTGTGCGCGATGCCGCGAGCAAGGCGGCGATGGACCGGCTGCTCAACGCGCTGGTGGGTGACAACGCCAGCGAGGCCACCCGCGAAAGTTTTCGCGAACGCATCGTCCAGAATGCGATGAACGATGTCGAGGTCGAGGTCGAAGTGGCCGAAGTCGGCAATATGCAAATGGACATCCCCGGCATGGGCGGCGGCGCGACCATGATCAATTTGTCCGAGATGATGGGCAAGGCCTTCGGCGGCCCGCCCAAGAAGCGGCGCAAGCTGAAAGTGCCCGATGCGTGGGATCGTCTCGTCGACGAGGAAGCCGAAAAGCGCATGGACCAGGACGATGTCGCCCGCGTCGCGCTGGAGAATGCCGAGACCAACGGCATCGTCTTCCTCGACGAAATCGACAAGATCGCCGTCAGCGACGTGCGCGGCGGCAGCGTTTCGCGCGAAGGCGTGCAGCGCGACCTGCTGCCGCTGATCGAAGGCACCACCGTCAGCACCAAGTACGGCCCGATGAAGACCGATCACGTCCTCTTCATTGCCAGCGGCGCGTTCCATGTTTCGAAGCCGAGCGACATGCTGCCCGAACTGCAGGGCCGCCTGCCGATCCGGGTCGAGCTGCGCGCGCTCGAGGTTGAAGACTTCGTCCGCATCCTCAGCGAAACCCGCGCCAACCTGGTCGAGCAGTACCGAGCGCTGTTGGGGACGGAGAACGTCACCGTCGAAATCACAGAAGACGCGATCCGCGAAGTCGCCACCATCGCCGCGCAGGTCAACGAGAGCGTTGAGAACATCGGTGCCCGCCGCTTGCAGACCGTGATGGAGCGCCTGCTCGAAGAGCTGAGCTTCGAGGCCGAGGACCACCAGGGCGAGACCATCGTGATCGATGCAGCCTATGTGAAGGAACGGCTCACCGACCTGGCGCAAGATACCGACCTTTCGAAATATATCCTGTGAGCGCCAGAGAGTCCGGACCGGTGCGCGAAACCGCCGCGATGATATCGGGCATGGACCCGGTGCTCGACGCGCGATGGTGGAGCTTCGTCGGCGGCGAGGACCCCGAGTTGGTGTTCCAGCTGATGGGCCACGCGCTCGCCACCTTCCGCGAGGAGGAGGGCCTGTCGCTGATCGTTCCGCACGAGGTGGCGCTCGCCAACGAGATCGAGGCCGATCCCTATGCGCGCATCACCTTGCGGGTGCATTCCGCGCTCGACGGCGTCGGCCTGACCGCGGCCGTTTCCGGCGCGCTGGCAGGGGCCGGCATCGCCTGCAACATGGTTGCGGCGCTGCGCCACGATCATGCCTTCGTTCCGGCTGATCGAGCCGACGAAGCGCTGGCCTTGCTCAAGGAATTGCAGCATTCTCTGCGCTGACAGCGTGGAGGACAGGAAATGCCCAAAGGCAGGTGCCATTGCGGCGCGGTCGTGTACCGGTTCCAGGGCGGAGTGCGGCATTCGTCGGTCTGCCATTGCGAGGATTGCCGCCGCTGCGCCGGCGCGACCGGGGTCGCGTGGATCGGGGTGGCGGCGGACGATTTCGCCATCGAACAGGGTGAGCCCGCGCTTTACCGCTCGTCCCCCGATGTCGAACGCTACTTCTGCGGCCGGTGCGGCACTGGGCTCTGGTATGTCAGCGAGAACGTTTCGCCCGGCTCGGTCGATATCCAGACCGCCACGCTCGACGAGCCCGAATCTTACCCGCCGGACAAGCACGTCCAGATGGCCGATGCGCTCGAGTGGGAGGCAACCCTTCACGCCTTACCGCAATTCGAGCGATTCCCGTCGAGCGGATAGCTACTCCGCCGCTTCCTCCAGCGTGTCGCCTTCGGCCTGCTGGCGCGCCCACATTTCGGCATAGAGCCCGCCCTTGCGCAGCAGGTCGGCGTGGCGGCCCTGTTCCTCCAGCCGCCCTTCGTTGAGCACCAGGATCGTATCGGCATCGGCAATCGTCGACAGCCGGTGCGCGATGGCGAGCGTCGTCCGGTCGCGGCTGACCCGCTGGAGGGTGGCGAGGATATCCTGCTCGGTGCGCGAATCGAGCGCGCTGGTCGCCTCGTCGAAGAGCAGGATTGGCGGGTTCTTGAGCAGCGTGCGGGCGATGGCGACGCGCTGCTTCTCGCCCCCTGAGAGCTTCAGCCCGCGCTCGCCGACCTGGGTGTCGAAGCCTTCTGGCAGCTTCTCGATAAAGGGCAGGATCGCGGCATCGCGTGCGGCGGCGAGGATCTCGTCATGCGTCGCGCCGTCTCGGCCATAGGCGATGTTGTAGCCGAGCGTGTCGTTGAACAGCACGCTGTCCTGCGGGACGATGCCGATCGCCTCCCGCAGGGATTCCTGCGTCACCTTGGCGATATCCTGCCCGGCGATGAGGATGCGGCCCGCCAGCGGGTCGTAGAACCGGAACAGCAGCCGCCCGATGGTGCTCTTGCCCGCGCCGCTCGGCCCGACGATGGCGACCCGCGCGCCGGCAGGCACTTCGAAGCTGAGGCCGTGGAGGATGGTTCGCTCGGGATCGTATCCGAACACCACATCGTCGAAGGCGATCGTGGGCGGACTGGCGACCAGCGCGGGGGCGCCGGGCACATCCTCCACCTCGACAGCCGTGTCCATCAGCTTGAACATCGCCGCCATGTCGATCAGCCCTTGGCGGATCGTGCGATAGACGAAGCCCAGCATGTCGAGCGGGCGGAACAGCTGGGTGAGATAGGTCTGCACTGCCACCAGGTCGCCGACGGTCAGCCTGCCGATGCTCCACTGGTAAACGGTGAATCCCAGGGCAAACAGCATCAGCGCATTCATCACGAAGCTTTGCGCCATGTTGAGCGCGCCGAGCGAATTTTCCGATTTGATCGCCGCCTCGGCATAGGCCTTGGCGCTGTGCGAATAGCGTTCCTGCTCGCGCTTCTCGGCCCCGAAATATTTCACCGTCTCGTAATTGAGCAGCGAATCGACCGCCCGCGCCAGCGCCGTGCCGTCGAGATCGTTCATCCGCTTGCGCAATGCGGTGCGCCATTCGGTGATCCAGCGGGTGAGGGCGATATAGACCACCACCGTCACCGTGGTCGCCAGCACCAGTTCGATCCCGAACAGGGTGTAGAAGATCACCGCCAGCGCGATCAGCTCGATGATCGTGGGGACGATATTGAACAGCAGGAAATAGAGCATGGTGTCGATGCTCTTTGTCCCCCGCTCGATGATCTTGGTCACTTCGCCCGTCCGTCGCGACAGGTGGAAACGCAGCGAAAGGTTGTGGAGCCGCTGGAACGTATCTTCGGCAAGGTTCTGGGTTGCTTCCTGCCCGACCCGCTCGAACACGATATTGCGTACCTGGTCGAAGGCGCCGCCGAGGAAGCGCCCTGCGGTAAAGGCGATGACGAAGCTGAGCGCCACCCACAGCAGCTCGTCGCCGCGGGCGGCCATGGTATCGACCAGCTCCTTCATGGCGAGCGGGGTGGCGAGGATGATCGCCTTGGTCAGCAGCACGAGCAGCAAGGCGCCGACGATGCGCAGCTTCAGGTCACGGCGGCCGGCTGGCCAGAGATAGGGGAGGAAGCGGCGCAGCGTGCCCCAGCCGTCGACATCGCGACCCTCGGCCGGATCGTCGCTCGCGGTGGGAAGGGGATGCGCCATGGGTGCGCTAGATGGGGCGTTGCGCCCGCCTGCGCAATGGCCCGGCTAGCCGCCGCCGATCCGGCTGGGGAAGAACTGCCGCTGGTAGGCCCGGACATTGTAGGCGCCGCTCGGCACGTCGAACAGGATCTGACCGGTCGAGAAATCGATGGCGATCCGCTCGAAGTTCTGCAGGTTACGCATCCCCATGATCAGCGCGGGTTTGCGTTCAAGATCGAGCGCCGCGAAGGCCGGGCTCTCGGAGAAGGTGAGCGGGATACCGCTCATTTCCAGCCCGCCGATGCTCATCTTGCGGGCGTAACCGAGGTTCCCATAAACCTTGACGCCGTTCACGTCGGTCGACTGGACGACGACATCGCCCTTGGCCCGCAACTTGTTCTTGAGCGCCAAGTTGGCCACCGTGTTCTGCGCGCCGGTATCGATGATGACTGCTGTCTTGATACCGTCGATGCGGGCGTCGGTGATGATCATCTGGCCCAGCCGGCGACGGGCCTTGACGACGATTTCGTAACCACGGTTGCCGCCCAGCGAACCGGCATCGGCGACCAGCATGCGGTCTTCCTTGAAATCGATCAGCACGCGCATGTCCTGCAGGCTGTCGAGGCCGAGGATTCCGTCGGCACCGAGGTTGTAGCCTTCGAGCAGGGGCGCCTCGAGATTGTCGAACAGGCGTCCTGCGAACTCCAGCCCGTTCAACTGGACCATGTCGACCTGCCGGCGGCTGCCCATCGCGACCAGCGTTGCCTTGCCCAGCGGCGGCAATTGCAATTGCTCCGACACGGACCGGCTGACGACGGTTGCCTGCGACCCCGTGTCGACCATGAAGCGATAAGGGCCCTTGCCCTCGATCGTCACCGGTATCGTAAGGCGTTCGAAGCGGTCGCGTTCGAGCTGCAGGAGATCGGGTACCGCTTCCTCGGTTACCGGCGCGCTCGAGGACGGTTGCGGGAAATTGCCCGTGTTCCCGGCAAGCGTCGCGCTCGCCGCGAGCATTGGCGCCATGACCATCCAGCGAAACATCATGATCCCGGTCTCCCGCACCGGACGGGCCTCCAGTCCGGCATCCGCCTACCATACCACGCGGCTGTGAGGTGACCAATCGGCTTGTTGACCCGATCCGCTGCCCGGCGATGCCCACGTCGGCACTGGTGCGGAATTACCCCGTGTCATGGCCTGTGTTTGTGTCGTATGGGCGGCCGATGCCACACGCTGAGCACAGCCAGAAACCGACGCCCGCGCCACGCGTGTGCATTATCGTGCTCGCTCACAACGAAGAGGCGCGGATCGCGGCGTGCCTGGCGGCGCTGCCCCTCAACCAACCTGGCATTTCCGCCCACATCGTAGTCAACGGCACGACCGACCGCACGGCGCAGATCGCGCGCGGGTTTGCAGGGGCGACAGTGCACGATTGGGAGCAGGGCGGCAAGGCGCGCAGCTGGAACCGCATCATGCTGCATACGCCCGGCGTCGAGGGCGACGCCTTCGTGTTCGTGGATGGGGATGCCGAAATCCTGCCCGGAGCGATCGAGGCGCTGGTCGAAGGGCTGGCCGTGCCCGGCGCCAATGCCGCGTCCGGCGTACCCAACAACGGCCGGCAGGCGGCCGCCTACCAGCGCAGCATCGTCGCGGAACATGGCCTGTTCGGCGACCTCTATGCCCTCAGCGGCGATTTCGTCGCCCGCCTGCGCGAGAGCGGATTGCGCCTGCCGGAAGATCTCATCGGCGACGACAGCCTGATCGGAGCACTGGCCAAGACGGACCTCGGGCATGAACGCGAATGGCGCGATAGCCGGGTGGTGCCGTGCCTGGGCGCGCGCTTCCTGTGCGATCCGGTCACGCTGTCGCCGGGATCGGTGCGGATGCAGTCCGCCCGGATGCGCAATTACAGCCTGCGGCATTTCCAGAACTGGATCGTCAGCGCCATCATGCGCGGGCCGGGCCCGGCGGGCCTGCCGCACGAGATGGCGTCGCTCTATGGCGAATACCTGCCGGGCTTCAGGCCGCGGAGGGATCCGCGTTACTGGTGGTTTGATCGGCAGGCTTTGGCGAAGATGAAGGCTGCGGCCGAAGCATGGACCAGGTCTCGGCCAGCAAATCGGGCCACAGGAGCCTGATGGTCAGCACATAGGTCGCAGCGCCGGTCAGGCCTTCGACCGCCAGTGTTGCGAACGGTGACAGCGGCGGCAGGAAACGCGTGCTGCACAACACCGCCGTCGCCATCAGCCCGTTGGCGAGCGCAACCGGCGCCAGTTCGCGCAGGAGCTCGCGCCACTTCAGGCCCACTTGTGGTAGGGTGTTGAACAGCGTCCAGAGCAGCAGGGTGGGGGCGGCGAACCACCATGCGTGAACCAGTCCCTGCGGACCGGAGTGGATCGCAACGAGGAAGCTGGCGGGAAACAGGATCGCCCCGAAGGCGTTGTTGCGCAGGTAGATGCCCGGTTTGCCGAGGGCATTGGTCGCCGGGCTGCAAACGATTTGGAGAGCCATCGCGGGCATAGCGATGGCAAGCCCGGCCACGATCGGCGCCATCTCCACCCACTTCTCGCCGAACAGGACCAGCACCGCCGATTCGGAGGTCAGCGCGAGCCCGACATAAACCGGCGCCGTCACCAGCAGCACCGTGCGCAGCGTGCGCAGGAAATAGGGCGCGATGCTTTTTCCTGCCTTGTGCAAGGTGGCATATGCCGGGAAGGCGACGTCGTTGATGGGGGGCAGGAAACGGCCCGTCACGATCAGTGTGAGGAACAGGGCCTCGGCATAGAGGCCGAGGTCGTGCGTATCGAAGGCGCGCCCGGCGATGAATATGTCGCTTTGGCTCTGGACGATCCACGCGAGCTGGCACAGGGTCAGCGTGCCGCCGAAGCGCACCAGGTCGCCCGCCCCGCGGAAGTCGAAGACCGGCTTCACGAGCGAGCGGGCGGCGATGGTCAGGCCGACGGCGCGGAAAACGAATCCGGCGATGGGCGCATAGACCAGCGCCCATACGCCCCATCCCCACCAGGCCAGCCCCAGCGCCGTGGCAGCCGAGAGCATGGCGGCGGCCATGCTGATCTTGCCCTGCACGCGGAACTCAAGCCGGCGGGCGAGCAATTCCGTGGGGAGGGAAGTGAAGGGCACCGTCAGGAAGATGATGGCCTGTATGCGCAACATGTCCGCGACGAGAGGCTCGCGATAATAGGCGGCCATGACCGGCGCGGCTGCTATCTGAACAGCCGCGAGCCCGCAGCCGAGCAGCAGGAGCAGGCCGAACACCTGTCCGATGCGCCGATCGTCGACATGGTCGGCCTGCACCAGCGAGGTGGCAAAGCTTTGGCCGTTGAGGAAAGCGAGGGCGGTCAGGACCACCTGGGTCATGGCGAAGAGGCCGTAGTCGCTCGGCTCGAGCAGCCGGACCACCATGATGGTCGAGGTCCAGGCGATGGCCTGGGCAATGATCTGCGAGCCCCAGCGCCATGCGAGCGCGTTGCGCACGCGGGTAGCGAATCCGGCATCATGGATGCTGCCGGGACGGCTGGCAGGGGTGGCTGCGTCGATCACAGCGGCGCATTAACCCCGAAAAGTGAAGATTTCCGTCATTCCCGGGCGAGAAGAATCAGGTCTCGCGGCGATTTTGGCGGCCCGATTCACGGTGATTCAGGCAGAAACCGGCCCGGTCAGGCCCTGCGGACCGGCTCGGGCGGGTGGGAGCATGGGGAAACTACGGCTGAAAACCCGCAGAAAACCGCCATTTTTTGGCCCTCGTGAAATAAAATTGCAAAAAGGCGTTGACCGAATCCAACTCCGCGCATAGATGGCCTCCACCGACGCGGCGCTGGCGGCTTCCACCGCCCACCGCAACGGTCGCCAACATAAACGGATAGCCGGTCCCCCGGTGTAAATCGGGGAAGCCTTCGCTGTCCGCTTTATAATGTTGAGTGGCTCTTTGACATCGTTAGATTTTGATGAAGGGACATGTGGGCGACGGCGCCCGGTCCGGGGACCTCAAGGCTCCGGTAACCGGTTAGACTAAGCCGATCGCCACATCCTGATCGCCTCCACAGGCGGTCTGCGATGATGCATGTTCATTCGTATCCATTACGTTTGACAGTGCAGGTATCGGCTCCTTGATGCTCATGCCCTGCGGAATGGCGATCTTCGGATCGTGTCTGCTTGGTATGTGACACAAACTTGAGAGTTTGATCCTGGCTCAGAACGAACGCTGGCGGCATGCCTAACACATGCAAGTCGAACGAAGCCTTCGGGCTTAGTGGCGCACGGGTGCGTAACGCGTGGGAACCTGCCTTTAGGTTCGGAATAACTCAGAGAAATTTGAGCTAATACCGGATAATGTCTTCGGACCAAAGATTTATCGCCTTTAGATGGGCCCGCGTAGGATTAGCTAGTTGGTAGGGTAATGGCCTACCAAGGCGACGATCCTTAGCTGGTCTGAGAGGATGATCAGCCACACTGGGACTGAGACACGGCCCAGACTCCTACGGGAGGCAGCAGTGGGGAATATTGGACAATGGGCGAAAGCCTGATCCAGCAATGCCGCGTGAGTGATGAAGGCCTTAGGGTTGTAAAGCTCTTTTACCAGGGATGATAATGACAGTACCTGGAGAATAAGCTCCGGCTAACTCCGTGCCAGCAGCCGCGGTAATACGGAGGGAGCTAGCGTTGTTCGGAATTACTGGGCGTAAAGCGCACGTAGGCGGCGATTCAAGTCAGAGGTGAAAGCCCGGGGCTCAACCCCGGAACTGCCTTTGAAACTAGATTGCTAGAATACTGGAGAGGTGAGTGGAATTCCGAGTGTAGAGGTGAAATTCGTAGATATTCGGAAGAACACCAGTGGCGAAGGCGACTCACTGGACAGTTATTGACGCTGAGGTGCGAAAGCGTGGGGAGCAAACAGGATTAGATACCCTGGTAGTCCACGCCGTAAACGATGATAACTAGCTGTCCGGGTTCATGGAACTTGGGTGGCGCAGCTAACGCATTAAGTTATCCGCCTGGGGAGTACGGTCGCAAGATTAAAACTCAAAGGAATTGACGGGGGCCTGCACAAGCGGTGGAGCATGTGGTTTAATTCGAAGCAACGCGCAGAACCTTACCAGCCTTTGACATCCTAGGACGGCTTCTGGAGACAGATTCCTTCCCTTCGGGGACCTAGTGACAGGTGCTGCATGGCTGTCGTCAGCTCGTGTCGTGAGATGTTGGGTTAAGTCCCGCAACGAGCGCAACCCTCGTCCTTAGTTGCCATCATTAAGTTGGGCACTTTAAGGAAACTGCCGGTGATAAGCCGGAGGAAGGTGGGGATGACGTCAAGTCCTCATGGCCCTTACAGGCTGGGCTACACACGTGCTACAATGGCAACTACAGTGGGCAGCTATCCCGCGAGGGTGAGCTAATCTCCAAAAGTTGTCTCAGTTCGGATTGTTCTCTGCAACTCGAGAGCATGAAGGCGGAATCGCTAGTAATCGCGGATCAGCATGCCGCGGTGAATACGTTCCCAGGCCTTGTACACACCGCCCGTCACACCATGGGAGTTGGATTCACCCGAAGGCAGTGCGCTAACCGCAAGGAGGCAGCTGACCACGGTGGGTTCAGCGACTGGGGTGAAGTCGTAACAAGGTAGCCGTAGGGGAACCTGCGGCTGGATCACCTCCTTTCTAAGGATAACTGCGAAAGCGCCTGGCTCCGGCCGGGAAGAGCTTCGCATGTTTCCAAAGAACATTGCCGTCGTCCTCATGTCCTTTCATCACTGGAGATCACGCGGCGCTTGCGCTGTGTTGATGCGCCTGAGCTGGCTAACGCCCCTCGCGGTCCATAGGCCGCTGAGGCCGGCGGGCCTGTAGCTCAGTTGGTTAGAGCGCACCCCTGATAAGGGTGAGGTCAGAGGTTCAAATCCTCTCAGGCCCACCATGCTCTTGTCTGATAAGGGGCCTTAGCTCAGCTGGGAGAGCACCTGCTTTGCAAGCAGGGGGTCATCGGTTCGATCCCGATAGGCTCCACCAGACAAGCCAATCTTCTCCAGGATGAAACGAAAAGCTATCCGGCTCCGGCCGGTTAGTTGGCGGATCTGCCGCCAGCGATCTTTGACATTGTGAATGGGTTTTATAATCGATGCCGCGGTGCATCGGTGACGTCTTCGGACCGAACCGTATGTATCGCACAATCAGATGATATATCTGGCTGAGATTATCCTCCGCGCCATCGCAAGGCGTCAGGCTTTTATGCAGGCCTGTCGTTGATGGTGTGGATTCTCAAGCGTGAGGTAAGAGCATTTGGTGGATGCCTTGGCATGTACAGGCGAAGAAGGACGTGGCACGCTGCGATAAGCGTCGGGGAGTTGTGAGCAAACTTTGATCCGGCGATTTCCGAATGGGGAAACCCACCCTCACCATTTCCTCTGTTGTTCCCTCGGGAACGTCAGAAGAGGTGGATAGGGTATCACCTTAGTGAATATATAGCTTTGGTGAAGCGAACCCGGGGAACTGAAACATCTCAGTACCTGGAGGAAAAGACATCAACCGAGATTCCGTTAGTAGTGGCGAGCGAACGCGGACCAGGCCAGTGCCTTCTTGTAAATTAGCAAAACACTCTGGAAAGTGTGACCATAGTGGGTGACAGTCCCGTATGCGAAAATGATCAAGAAGGACTCGAGTAGGGCGGGACACGTGAAATCCTGTCTGAACATGGGGGGACCACCCTCCAAGCCTAAATACTCGTACATGACCGATAGCGAACACAGTACCGTGAGGGAAAGGTGAAAAGCACCCCGATTAGGGGAGTGAAACAGTACCTGAAACCGAATGCTTACAAGCAGTGGGAGCTCCACAGGGAGTGACCGCGTACCTCTTGCATAATGGGTCAGTGACTTAATTTATCATGCGAGCTTAAGCCGTTAGGTGTAGGCGCAGCGAAAGCGAGTCTGAATAGGGCGACTGAGTATGATGAATTAGACCCGAACCCCGGCGATCTAGGCATGGCCAGGTTGAAGGTGCGGTAACACGCACTGGAGGACCGAACCGGTGAATGTTGAAAAATTCTCGGATGAGCTGTGTTTAGGGGTGAAAGGCCAATCAAGCCGGGAAATAGCTGGTTCTCCGCGAAATCTATTGAGGTAGAGCGTCGGACGTATGCCGATGGGGGTAGAGCACTGGATGGGCTAGGGCTGCGCGAGCGGTACCAAACCTAACCAAACTCCGAATACCATCGAGTCTTATCCGGCAGACAGACGGCGGGTGCTAAGGTCCGTCGTCAAAAGGGAAACAGCCCTAACCTACAGCTAAGGTCCCCAAGTCATCACTAAGTGGGAAAGCATGTGGGAATCCCAAAACAACCAGGAGGTTGGCTTAGAAGCAGCCATCCTTTAAAGAAAGCGTAACAGCTCACTGGTCTAAATAAGGGTTCCTGCGGCGAAGATGTAACGGGGCTAAAGTGATGCACCGAAGCTTAGGGTTGCAGTTTACTGCAGCGGTAGCGGAGCGTTCCGTAAGTGGTTGAAGCCGAAGGGTAACCGACGGTGGACATATCGGAAGTGCGAATGCTGACATGAGTAGCGACAAACAGGGTGAGATACCCTGTCGCCGAAAGACCAAGGGTTCCTACGCAATGCTAATCAGCGTAGGGTGAGCCGGCCCCTAAGACGAGCCCGAAGGGGGTAGTCGATGGGAACCACGTTAATATTCGTGGGCCTGGAGATGTGTGACGGATGGTGGAAGTAGTGTGGCCTTATTGGATTGGTCATGCTGCCAAGCTGTTCCAGGAAATAGCCTCTCCGTATAGACCGTACCCGAAACCGACACAGGTGGTCAGGTAGAGTATACCAAGGCGCTTGAGAGAAGTATCCTGAAGGAACTCGGCAAATTGCCTCCGTACCTTCGGAAGAAGGAGGCCCCGTCTTAAGGCAACTTTTGGCGGGGGGCACAGGCCAGGGGGTAGCGACTGTTTAGCAAAAACACAGGACTCTGCTAAGTCGGCTTCAAGACGACGTATAGGGTCTGACGCCTGCCCGGTGCTTGAAGGTTAAGAGGAGGAGTGCAAGCTCCGAATTGAAGCCCAAGTAAACGGCGGCCGTAACTATAACGGTCCTAAGGTAGCGAAATTCCTTGTCGGGTAAGTTCCGACCTGCACGAATGGCGTAACGACTTCCCCACTGTCTCCAGGATATGCTCAGCGAAATTGAATTCTCCGTGAAGATGCGGAGTACCCGCGGTTAGACGGAAAGACCCCGTGCACCTTTACTGCAGCTTCAGAGTGGCATTAGGAAAGAGTTGTGTAGCATAGGTGGGAGGCTTTGAAGCACCGGCGCCAGCTGGTGTGGAGCCATAGGTGAAATACCACCCTGCTGTTTTCTGATGTCTAACCTCGCACCGTTATCCGGTGTAGGGACCCTCTGTGGCGGGTAGTTTGACTGGGGCGGTCGCCTCCTAAAGAGTAACGGAGGCGCGCGATGGTAGGCTCAGGACGGTTGGAAACCGTCTGCAAGAGTGCAATGGCATAAGCCTGCCTGACTGCGAGACTGACGAGTCGAGCAGAGACGAAAGTCGGTCATAGTGATCCGGTGGTCCCTCGTGGAAGGGCCATCGCTCAACGGATAAAAGGTACGCCGGGGATAACAGGCTGATGATTCCCAAGAGCTCATATCGACGGAATCGTTTGGCACCTCGA
The DNA here is from genome assembly GCF_045291475.1 of Parerythrobacter aurantius. Classification (NCBI taxonomy): domain Bacteria; kingdom Pseudomonadati; phylum Pseudomonadota; class Alphaproteobacteria; order Sphingomonadales; family Erythrobacteraceae; genus Parerythrobacter; species Parerythrobacter aurantius. Next base: position 563,917 of record NZ_CP147985.1, on the reverse strand, counting down.
TGTCGGCTCATCACATCCTGGGGCTGGAGCAGGTCCCAAGGGTTTGGCTGTTCGCCAATTAAAGTGGTACGTGAGCTGGGTTCAGAACGTCGCGAGACAGTTTGGTCCCTATCTGCCGTGGGCGTCGATACTTGAAAGGAGTTGCCCCTAGTACGAGAGGACCGGGGTGAACGTACCTCTGGTGTACCTGTCATCCTGCCAAGGGTGCCGCAGGGTAGCTATGTACGGACGGGATAACCGCTGAAAGCATCTAAGCGGGAAGCCTCCCTTGAGATTAGGTATCTTCGAACCGTCGTAGACCACGACGTTGATAGGCTGGGTGTGGAAGCGCAGTAATGTGTGAAGCTAACCAGTCCTAATAGTTCTGATCGCGCTTGATGAATCCCACCATCAACGACAGTCCTGAATGGGAATGTCTGTTGAGGAGGATGACCTCCAGCCAGATCGCCCACTGACTAAGCCCGAAAGGGTGCATCGATTAACCCGCACGCAAGCTTCATTGCTTGGTGACCATAGCGTCTGTGACCCACCCGATCCCATCTCGAACTCGGCCGTGAAACCGGACAGCGCCGATGGTACTATGCCTTAAGGTATGGAAGAGTAGGTCGTCGCCAGGCATTGCAGCTTGCGAGTGCGGTATAAAACCCATTCACGATTTCAAAAGCCGCTGCCGGTGCAAACCGAGCGGCGGCTTTTTGGTCTCTGGGCTGTGCCCCGGACCGCATTCGGTGACGCGGGGTGGAGCAGCCCGGTAGCTCGTCAGGCTCATAACCTGAAGGTCGTTGGTTCAAATCCAACCCCCGCAACCACCGAACACACTCCGGAAAATCTGAGTTTTCACCTTCGGGAAATCGATCCGCCTGGCAATTGCGCGCTTAATCTGCCGATCGGCAGCGCGACGGCCATGGACAAGGCAGCCTCGTGCCGCAATAACCGCTTTCAATCACGATAACCCAACGGGACGCACAGGCAGGTTTGGTATCAGGCGATCGCTTTGGTTCGCCTCCTCCGGGCTCGATCCCATTGCGCCGATGAGCGCCCAGCGTTGGAGTTACCTTGATGAGCGAGGGGCAGGAGTTCGTCGACCATTATCGCCGGCTTGGAGTCGATCCGGCCTGTTCGGACCGCGAACTCGAACAGGCCTATCATGCGCTTGCCAAGCGCTATCATCCGGACAATCGGGCCACCTTCGATCTCGAGAGGTTTACCGAGGTCCTCGAAGCCTATCGGGAGCTCAAGGACCCCGTCACGCGAGCCGATTACGACGCACGCTATTTTCCGGACAAGGGTCAGCAAGACCCGCACTTCGTCTTCCCGCCGGACGACAGCCTCGACGAGCGCACCGCGCTGCATGACGGCGAAATGCACGCCCGGATCCTGATGCACCTGTATCGGCGCCGGCGCGACAATCCCAACGATGCCGGGGTTGTCCAGTGGTTGCTCGAGGAATCCCTCGGCTGCGAGCCCGACGAAATCGAATTCCATGTCTGGTATCTCAAGGCCAAGGGCTTCATCGAAGTCGACAGCAATTCGGGTCTTGCCATCACGATTGCCGGAGTTGACGAAGTCATATCGACAAGCCGGCAACATCGTGCCGAGAAGCTCATGCTGACCAGCACACCGGCTGCCGAGAACGAGGGCGCGCCCGGCTGATTATCCGGCCTGCATATCGGCTGCACAGGATCACCGAAGGAAACGCACAGCTTCCCCAGCACGCTCTCTATCCCGCGATGCCATCTGTCGCTGACCCATACCGGGCCGGAGGTTTATGCATGGCAAGGCTGCCCAAGCGGTTTCGAGGCACATTTCTCTTCAAGCTCGTGCTGGCGGCATCCATTGTCGCGGCAGGCGATCGCTTGCTTTTTGTCCATGAGCTGTTGCCTGCTGGCCTGGGAGCCGTCGGGTTGGGCCTCGCCGCTGCACTGGCCCTGGGTCAGCCGGCGAGCTGGTCGGATCGCAAGGCCCGTGCCGCGCTGTGTCTTGCTGCCATTTACGCGCTTGCGATGATTTTTGATGCCAGCCCGCTCGCCTTCGCCCTCTTCTGGGTGGCACTGGGACTGGCCGTGCTCCTGCCCCGGACCGTGGCGTTCGACGACGGTTGGCGCTGGTCGCAGCGGCTGATCCGACACGCGTTAGCATCCGCCATCGGCCCGCTGGCGGATGCCGTTCGGGTCGCACGCATCCGAAGGTTGCGGGGGTCCGATAAGGGCAGCGTGCGAGATTTAGCGGCTGTCGTGGTTGTGCCGCTGGTGGGAACGCTCCTGTTCGTGTGGCTGTTTGCCATTGCAAATCCGGTGATCGACGGCTGGATAGCCTCCCTCCGCTTGCCCGAGCCGGACGAATACTGGCTGGCCCGGGTGTTCGTTTGGCTTGTCTTGGGATGGGTAGCATGGGCGGTACTCCGTCCGCGCCAGCGCAGGCCGTTGTTCGGGACCTTCGACGGTCGCGGCGATTTGCGCCTGCCCGGCCTTTCCAGTGCCGCAGTCCTGTTAAGCCTCGTCGCGTTCAATGCCGTGTTCCTGTTGCAGAACGCGATGGATGCCGCCTGGCTCTGGGGCCTGCTACCCTTGTCGCCGGGGATTTCTCTGGCCGAATATGCCCATCGCGGTGCCTATCCCCTGGTGGCGACGGCCCTGCTCACGGCCTTGTTCGTGCTGGTCGCGCTAAGGCCCGGTTCGATCAATGCCGGCCAGCCGATCGTGCGCAGGCTCGTGTCGCTCTGGATCGGCCAGAACCTGTTCCTTCTGTTCAATGCGGCCTTGCGGACGCTGGACTATGTTGCGGCCTATTCGCTCACGGTCCTGCGGATCGCAGCGCTGCTATGGATGGTGCTGGTCGCAACCGGCCTGCTGCTGGTGCTCTGGCGCATGCTCGCGGGCAAGAGCGCGGCCTGGCTGATCAATGCCAATCTTGCGTCTGCGGGCATCGTGCTGACGGCGACGTGTTTCGTCGATCTCGGCGCGATCGCGGCGCAGTGGAACGTCCGCCATGCGCGGGAGGCAGGCGGAAAAGGCGCAGCGCTGGACCTGTGCTATCTCCACAGCCTTGGCGGTTCCGCCCTGTTGCCGCTTATCGAACTGGAACAACGAACGCTTGGAAGCGCCTTTGGCGAGCGGGTGGCGCGGGTAAGGCACAGGGTCCATTTCCGTCTGGTCACCGGCGTGCGAGACGGCGAGTGGCAGATCCTCGATCAGTATCGCCTTTGGCGAGCCGCCTCTCTGCTCGGCACGGACCCGGCCCCGCAACCCGCTTCGTGGCGCTATGGCTGCGATGGCATCCTCGTTTCCGTACCGGCTCCTGTCGCCGCGGCCATCACTCCGGTACCACGACGGGCGCCATCGTTGACGCAAGGCCGCGAACGGTGAAGATGGAGCCTGTCATGCCGCGCACAGTCCTCCTCGTCGATGACGATCCGCATATCCGCCAGGTGCTGGCGTTCGCCTTTGCCAAGGCCGGAATGCAGGTGGTCGAAGCGGCCGACGGGGTGGAGGCTCTGGCCCGCGCAGCCGAATCCGGGCCGGACCTCGTCGTGCTCGACATCAACATGCCGTCGATGGACGGACTCGAAGTCTGCCGCCGCTTGCGCGCCGATAGCGACGTGCCGATCCTGTTCCTGTCTTCCCGCGACGACGAAATCGACCGCGTTCTGGGGATCGAACTCGGGGCGGACGACTATGTCGTCAAACCCTTCAGCCCACGCGAGGTCGTGGCGCGATCGAATGCCATATTGCGGCGGACTGTCCCTCGCGGGATCGATGAGAGGCCGGGGCCGGACCAATCTGCGCATGGCCTGCTCAGGCTGGACAGCGATGGCTGGGAAGCGCGCTGGGCCGACCAGCCCGTCGCATTGACGGTGACGGAATTCGGCCTGCTAAAGGCATTGGCCTCGGCTCCCGGACGTATCTTCACCCGCGACCAGCTGATCGACCGGCTGCGGGGGCCGGGCTTTGCCGTGACCGACCGCACCATCGACAGCCATATCCGGAACCTGCGTCGCAAGTTTGCGGAGATCGGCGCAAACGACCTCATCGAAACGAGAACCGGCATCGGCTACCGCCTCGGCCCCTGCACCGGCGGGGTCGCGGCTTGATCGATCGCCTGCGCCGCCTGGCCCGTTCGCTGTGGCCGGTGATGCGTCTGCGATGGATATTTTTCGGCACACTCTTGTTCGTCGCGGCATTGCCCGGCTTCGCCGCGCTGGGGCTCAGGGTGTACGAGAATGCGCTTGTCCGCCGTACCGAATCCGAGCTGGCCGCACAGGCCGCAGCGATCGCAGCGACAGCCTCCCTCTTGCTGGCCGAATCCCGACAGGCCACGGCGCCGCGTACGGGCGAGCCGCTTCCCGCGCAGAAAGCTTCGGACAGCACTTCCGGCCGCTATGAAGACCAAGGCTCCGCAATCGACCTGCGCTCCACCCCTGTCAGGCCCGCGCGCCCTCCCGCTGCAGCGACCGACCTGGCCGCCGATCCGGCCTTGCAGGCGGTCGCCCGGAGGATGGTGCCCGTAGTCGGGCAGACCCGGCAAACCACGCTGGCCTCGATCATCCTGCTCGATTCCGCCGGGATCGTACTCAACGGGTCCGAAAACGGGCGCTCCCTGGCAGGATTGGCAGAGGTTCGGGCGGCGCTCGCCGGGCGCAGCAGCACGGTTTTGCGCCATAACGACCGCTACGATAGCTCCAATCCCCTTTATCTTGTCAGCCGCGCAACCGCGATCCGGCTGCATCACGCGCGACCGATCGTCCTGGACGGACGGGTGGCCGGTGCGGTGCTGGTGTCGCGGAGCCCGGCGGCACTGTTCCGCGGAATGTGGGAGGATTGGGGGAAGATCGCCTTTGGTACAGTCTCGATCTTTGCGCTCCTCGTGATCCTGACAGCGGTTCTTGCGCGCGCCGTGGTCACCCCGATCGAGAAGCTGAGCGCGGCCGCGCGTCACCTTGCGTCGGGCGGCCAGGCACGCTTGAGGCGCCCGACGCTGGAAGTGCGCGAAGTGGGCAGTCTCTATGACGATTTCGAGGCGATGGCCGAAGCAATCGACCGGCGTTCCCGCTATCTGCGCGACTTTGCGGCATCGCTGAGCCACGAGTTCAAGACCCCGCTGGCGGGACTGCGCGGCGGGATCGAACTGCTTCAGGATCATGCCAACAGCATGAGCCATGACGAACGCGATCGGTTCCTTTCGAATATGACCGAAGATGCCGACAGGCTGGCGCGACTGGTAAGTCGGCTCATGCAACTGGCGCAGGCAGACATGGATGGCGGCTCCGCGAAAGAGCCGGCGCAGGTGCAGCCGGTCCTCGCGCGCCTCGCGGACGGTTTCGGTGATGCGAGATTTGCTGTCAGCTTTGCCGTGCCGGCGACGATGCCGAGCCTGGCGATCGAGAACGCGGCCCTGGAAACGGTCCTGGCGACGATTATCGAGAACGCGCGCCAGGCAGGGTCCAGCCGGATCGAAATCTCGGTCCGTATTGCGCAAGATGAGGGCGTGATCGAACTCGCCGACAACGGGCCCGGTATTCCGGACAGCGACAGGGAACGGATTTTCGATCCGTTCTTCACGTCCAAGCGGGGGGAGGGCGGCACCGGCCTCGGGCTTCCAATCGCTCGCGCCCTCGTCGGCAACCGGGGCGGCACGCTGGAACTGGCCGACACGTCCGGCGGCGCATGTTTCGTCCTGCGATTGCCGCTCGCGGCTCCGCTGTCGCGTTAATCCTATCGCCTAGCCGCACGCCTGGCATAAAACCCTGTCCGCAGGGAGGCAGCGGCGATGCGCATATTGATGTCGGTCTTGGCGGCAATACTCGGGACGATCTGTGCCCTGCCGCTCGCGGCGCAGGAACCGGGCCCTACCGGACCGTCCATCCCGCCACCCCAACCGGCAATCGAGAATTCGCCGCAGCCTGCCTATATCAAGACCCGCGTGCGGGTGTCGGAGGAGATCGGAGAGCGCCGGGCGGAAATCATCGCCTTCATCGAGCGTCAGCCGGGCTGGAAAGTCGAGGAGCCGGCCGAATTCGAGGTGGTCCCCAACCCAGAGTACTTCGAGGAGCTGCTGTTCTCGCCGATCAAGCGATACAGTTTCGATCGCACCGGAGAATCCCGTCCCTCCGAGGCGAAGGATATCGCCGAAATCATGCTCTGGAACGATCCGCGCCTACGCGGTGAACGCTTCGAAGGCCCGGACAAGGCGCCCTATCCGATCATTCCCAAGGAACCCGAGTGGGGCCTGGAAATTCCGCTGCCCGTCAGCCTTGGCCTGGCCGAGGGGCCCGAATTGCTTCCGCGTCTCGCAGCGGCGATCGCGCCCATCGCCCGCCATCATTCGCTGCTGGGCGTGGCAACCGACCAGTGGCTCGGCATGGAGCTTTGCGTGACGAACATTCGTCCGTCCGGGTGGGACTGCCCGCTGTCGGGCAATTCGGGCACGCCCGTCGTCATGTTCCGCGAGCCTATATACATCCAGGGCATTGCCGACGGGCTGCTCGACCCGGCACTCGACACGGTGACCTTCGTCGCCATTGCGCCCAACCGCGAGGTGATTCCGCTCTATTCGGCGCCTGTCACCCAGCTCGTCCGCCTGGCCGGCGAAGCTACGAAGGAACGGCGATTCACCCTTGCCGGCGATCCGGACCAGCCAGTCCGTCTCACCCGGATGGGGCTGTATCATGTAATGGCGCTGGTCAGCGCCGGTCCCGTCGATCCCCGCATCTGGACGCTTGCCCCTGGCGACGAGCCGCCAGCGGGCCTGTGTGACGATCCCGTTGCCGATGCCTTGTGTGCCGCAATGCAGGGGCGCTACGACGTAATGAGCGACCCGCCGCTCTACGCAAGCGCGGCGACGGTGAGCGTGTCCAGCGACCAGATCTTCGCCCGCCTCCCTGTCGGTGGCGGAAGGGCCAGCCTCGCCGAAGGCCGGTGGCAGGCGCAATTGTTCCTCCCGCGAGCAGGCGATCCCCTGGGTGTGTCGGGCGACCCCAGCCCCGGGGGCGCGCAGCGGCAGAACTTCGAAAAGTCGCATAAATGCGGCGGTTCCTATCTCGGCGACGGTTTCGTGCTGACGGCCGCCCACTGCGTCGACAAGCGCAAGGTGGGGGAACTGCAGGTCCGGCTGGGCACGCTCGATATTGCGGCTGGCGGCAGCAACTTCCCGATCGTTTCGATGGTCGTGCACCAGGATTACGGCAAGAGCCCGGGCAATGCCGACATTGCGCTTTTGCGTATCAAGCCGGACAGCCGCCTCGATACGCTGCTGCGCAAGGGTCTGCTGGGAACGATCGATCTCGCCCCTTCGGGCGAACGGCTGGCCGACGGTACCGACGTGCTCATCACGGGATGGGGTTTTACCGGCGCGACGACCGGGCAGGGCACAGTCGACAGCGCCGGGCGGACGCAACGCAATGCCCGCTTCCTCGCCAAGGTGGCGATGAAGACCCATCCAGCGAGCTTTTGCCTCAAGTTCGAAAAGCTGAGGAATTTTGCGGCAGCCGACATCGTCTGCGCCAAATCGCCGGAGGACGGGAAGGATGCCTGTTTCGGCGACAGCGGGGGGCCTTTGACACGGCTGGTCGGCGGCAAGCGCATTCTGGTCGGCATCGTTGCGGCAGGCATCGGTTGTGCCCAGCCCGGAACCCCCGGGGTCTATACCCGCGTCGCAAACTTCCGCTCGTGGATCGAACAGGCGAAGAGAGCGGCGATGCAGCCGGGACGGCACGTCGTGAGCCGAAACGGGCGCGTCGTCGGCTGACAACGCGCCCGCAAATGTGCCTTCGGTAACGGCCCGGTCGAAGCCTGGGCCGCAGTCCCTCCGATCAGTTTTCGTCCGGTCCGGTCCGCTCGTCGGGGCCGGTCCGCTCGTCGGGTCCGGTGCGCTCGTCCGGGCCGGTCATCTCGTCGGCGGCGCCCGGTTCCGGCGCGGCTTCGGCCGGCGGGGTCGCTTCCATGCCGTCGGCAGGCGGCGTTTCGGCCACAGGCGGTGCATCGGCTGCAGGCGCTTCCTCGGCCGGCGGCGGTGCCGGCTTGCTGCACGCGGCGAGCAGCAAAGCTGCCGCAAGCGGAGCCGCCAATATGGCTACAGTCTTCTTCATCGTTTTTCCCCCTTCGTCAGCGAGACCCTCAAACGAACCCGATTTTCTTCACAAGCCATTGATAGTCGCCCGAATCGCGCACGGGCGCAAGCAGCGGGTCTCGATAGAGCTGCGACAGGCCGGCATCCTTGAGGCGCCACGCGTCCGCCAGGGCTGCCAGCGACCTGGCGCGGTCGCCCCACTGGGCGTAAATCTGACCATATTGATAGCTCGACTTGTCGCCGTACTCGGCCTGCAGGGCCGCAAGGTGTGCTTCTGCGGCGGAGCGATTGCCGAGGCGATGTTCGGCGATTGCTCCCCCGGTTCGCATCCATACCGGGAAGGGGTCCTGTGCGAAGGAATCCCGGGCTGCTTCGGGCTGTCCCAGTTCGAGTTGCGCCAATCCGACGCGGTACCAATAGCTGCCCTTCGTCCCGCCAATCGCGCGTGCCTGGTCGAAGGCCCCTATCGCCTCGGCGGGGCGGCCGCCGGCATAAAGGACGTCGCCCTTCAGGCGGAAAGTCCTGTCATTGAGCGGGTCCAGCCCGATGGCCCTGTTGGCTTCGGCTTCCGCCTTGACGGTATCGCCGATCCGCGAACGGAAAATGGCGTAGCGGGTGATGATCTCGGCATCGCCGGCACCAAGCTCGTAAGCCTTCTGGTAAGGTGCCCGCGCCGCCTTCATGTCGAGTTTGCCCATCGCCAGCGCAAAGCCGATGACGAAGTGCCCCTGTGCAAATTTGGGGGCAATACGCACCGCTTCCTTCCCCGCGCCGATCGCCTGCTCGAACAATCCGTCGCGCTGGGCCGGAGCTGCGTGGAGGTTGCCGATATTCGTCAGCAACAGACCCTTGGCAGCATAGGCCGCAGCATAGTTGGGGTCGATCCTGATCGCCTCTTCGTACCGCGCTAGTGCCTCGCGGTCGTCGGCTTCGGTCTCACCGGCGGCGTAGAGCTCGTTGCCGCGCAGGAACGCCTCGTAGGCCGCAACGCTGCGGGTGCCGCCGATGGCCTCGGCTGCCGATCCACCGTCCATCTGGCTCGCCAGTTCGCTGGCGACCTTGGCTGCGATGGCACCTTGGATGTCGAAGATCGATTCGACAGTCTGGTCGAATTCCAGCGGGACAACGACCGTGCCGTCTCCTCCGTCGATCAGGTCCACGCGCACTGCCAAACGGTCCTGCTCGCGTGCGACGGTTCCTTCGAGGAGGTAGGCGACCTTCAGCTTGCGGGCGATTTCGCGGGCATCCGCGTCCGTTTCCGAAACGCTCCGCGACGAGGCCTCCGCCGCCACCTTGAGCAAGGGATTGCGCGCGAGGCGAGATCGGATCTCGGCGGCGAGCCCGTTGGCAAAATAGGCCTGATCGGGCGATCCGCCGCTCCGGTTGAACGGAAGGATGGCGACGCTGTTGCCGTGACTTCCACCGATGAGCCCGCCTTTCCAGGCGAGTGCCCCCGCACCGAGCAACGCAGCCACCGCGCCGCCACCGATGGCCATCCGGCGGTCGATCCTGAAACCGCCTCCCGTGGCAACCTTGGACATTCCTGCGGGCCGGTTGGTGGGCTGGCGGGATGGCTCCTTCGCGGTATTGGTAGCGTCGGGATGCAGCCGCGCAATCGACTTGATAAGCGCGTCCATGGCGGCAGGCAGCAGTTCGCCCTTGCCATCGACCAGCGTGACCCATTGGAACTGGCGGAAACCCAGCGGAGGTTCGGATCCGTCGATACTGGCGGGTACGAGGCAACCCCGGTCGCGTCCGCGCATCGCCTCGTCATGGACCCAGTGGGAATGGGTCGAGGTAGTGGACCACAGCGCGACAACGGCATAGGCGTTTTCCAGCCGGTGCTCGGTCACATCGTTATAGCGTGCGCCGCCCGGCAACAGCCCGTCCCACCAGACATGTATGCCGGCGTCCTCCAGCGCCGCCAGCACCTTCAGCGCCGTCGGCTGGTCGCTGCGCGAATAGCTCAGGAACACCCATGGCGGGTCGCCAGCGCCACCTGTATTGCCTGCGGTATTCCCCGATTGCATCTGCGCGCGTCGCCTTCCCCACGCCAAGTTCCTGAAACATAGCTCGCAATCGGGCAGCTGTCGAATTCCATCCGCTTGGCAAGTCATGGCCTAGCCACTAGGCTGCCGACACGGGTTCCGGAGGGGGGCAATTCGCGGTGGAGGGACGATCAGGGACCGGTCGAAACGAGGCGCCCGAGCTGCCCCGTCCGTGCCTTGTCGTGGGCGTTACCGGGCACCGCAGCACCCATCCCTCTTTCCCGGCAGACACCGGCCCGCTTGATCGCGTGCTGACCGACATCCTCAAGCGGATCGACGAGGCTGCGTCCGGCATTCCGACGCCGGCCGGCCAAAGCTGCGGATGCACGACCCGCCTCGTAACCCTTCTGGCGGACGGGACCGACCACCACGCTGCCATGCTGGCGCTGGAGCGGGGCTGGGATCTGGTCACACCCCTGCCGTTCGGGCGCGGGCTCAACGCCGCCATCAATGCACCGGCAAGAACCATCGAAGACGCCCGCGCCCTTCTGGCGGGCCGACGCCCGTCCGATCCGGACACCGGGCGGCGGGCGGAAGCTATCGATGCCCTGGCAGCCCGGGCGCGGACCTTCGAGATGGCCGACCGCGACGAGGAAATCACCGAACTGCTGCTCGCATCGTTCGCAGCGCCGGACGACCGCAGTCTGCTCGACCGCCTGCAACTGGTATCCGCGCAGCGTGCTGCCCTTGCCGGCAAGGTGCTGGTCCAGCAATCCGACATCGTCATTGCCGTATGGGACGGCAAGGCGGTGGAATCGGTCGGCGGCACGGGCCACACGGTCGCCTCCGCGGTCGAGCTAGGCGTGCCGGTGGTGTGGATCGACCCCGTGCACCCCGCGCAATGGCAGGTCTATGCCACCCCGGAGGAACTGGCTGCGGGCATCGGCCGCGCCGGAGAAGGTCGGCCCTGTGGCAGCGAAGACCTGAGCGATGCCGTGCAAACGGTCTTGTCGCTGCCCGATTGGGAAGGCCGTGGTCGGCACGGAGGCATTGCAGCGATCGACCCCGAATGCTGGCAGGACGAGAGCTGGTGGGCGGCACATGCCTACCGCCGGATCGAAGCGGTTTTCGGCAAGCCTGGGTGGGCGGGCATCACCCAGCGCCTGCGCGAAAGATACGAACGACCGTCCGAGATCGGAGCCGGCAGCGGGCTAGCCCTGCTGGTCGCACTGGAAGGGATACCGGGCGGCGACCCCGAGCTACCCCGCAGGGTCGAGGCCGAGGTCATGCGTCGGTTCGCCTGGACCAATGGCATCGCAACGCATCTGGCGGACCGTTACCGTTCCGGGATGGTGCGCAATTTTCTCATGGGTGCGGCCGCCATCATCGTCGGGACGCTCTACCTGCCGCTGACTGGACCCGAGCACAAATGGGTCTTTGCAGCCATCGAACTGGCGCTGCTCGTGGGTATCATCGCCAATACGTCGCGCGGGCAGAAGCTGCGCTGGCACGGTCGCTGGTTCGAAACCAGGCGCGCAGCCGAGTACCTGCGCCATAGCCCCTATCTCCTCGCGCTGGGTACGGCGCGGGCACGGGGGCGGTGGCCGGATGGCGGCGGCAGCCCCTGGCCCGAATGGTATGTCCGCCACGCCCTGGGCGCCATCGGCTTGCCACAGGTGCGGATCGACAAGGCGTATTTGCGGTCCGCGCTCGTTCTCCTGCGGGACCATCATGTCGTCCCGCAGCGCGACTATCATATCGAGAAATCGAGCAGGCTGTCGCGGGTCCACCACCGGCTCGACCACCTTTCGGAAAACTCCTTCGCAATCGCGGTGGGGGTGGTCGGCGTCTATCTCCTGCTGGCGCTGGTCGAGTCCTTCGGCTGGATAGCCGAGCCGGCGCTATTTTCGGTAGCGAAGTGGTTCACCGTCATAGCCGTCGCCCTCCCGACGATCGGCGGGGCCATTGCCGCCATCCGCTATTTCGGCGACTTCGACCGTTTTTCCGACATTTCGGCGGCAACCGCGGGGCAGCTCGCCCGGGTGGCCGACCGGATCGACCATTTGCTGTCCGCTCCCGACCGGCAACTGGAATTCGCCCGCGTGGCGCGAATCTTCGAGGATGCGGACGACATCGTTTTCCACGAGGTCCAGGCATGGCAGGCCGTCTTCAGCGGCAAGAGGACCACGATACCGGCATGATCGAGACGCTGCTCATCGCCTTCGGCCTGGTCGCTGCGACCCTGCTGCTGCATTACGAGGCCCTGCGGCTGACCTCCCGGTGGATCGTCGACCTGCCGATCCACCCGCGCGCGCGGATGATCGTCGTTCTGGCGATGGCCCTTGTTTCCCACCTTTTGCAGGTGCTTTTGTACGCCGGTGTCTACGTGCTGATGATCGAGCATGGCGGGTTCGGCAATATCGGGGGGATGGACCGGCACCCGGCATTTGCCGATGTCTTCTACTTCTCGATCACGACCTACACCACCTTGGGGATCGGCGACCTTTTCCCGCATGGCGCCCTGCGCATCGTGTCTGGCATCGAGGCCCTCAACGGGCTGGTGCTGGTCGGCTGGACAGCGTCCTTCACCTACCTCAAGATGGAACGTTACTGGCAGGTACCGGAAGAAAAGGCCCGCGACGAGGAGGGTACGGTCTAGGCCATCTGCCAGATCGAAAGGTGATCGTCGCTATCGGCGCGTGAAATCCTTCCGCTGCGACCGACAGGCTCGGTGCTGCCATCGGTGAGCGCTGAAATGCCAGCCGCATCCGCCGCCGGAACCATCGCCAGCGTCCGTTTTCCTTCGGGAGTGCGGGCAATCACAGTACCCATCCGCGGCGAACCGTCGCGGTTGTAGTGGACGGTATAGGTCTCGATGGTCGCTGTGCCGGTATACTCCTTGTCGAGCTCCGGCACTTCGCCGCGTGCTTCGTCAGCGGCGTCATTGACGTCGAAGTCCTGCGGGAAACTGACGCCCGGGATCGGGTCCTTGCCCAGCACGATGGTGTGGCTGTGGGTGGCATATCCGCCGTTCGCAAACATCAGGCCTTTCCCGCCGGTCTCCCGCAGCTTCTCGACCATGCAGGCGACGACATGGCTCATATAGTTGCCGATCGGCCCGCCGCCGAAGGTCAGGCCGCCGAACACCGTCATCGGACGGTCGAGCGGCCAGCCCAGCGTGCGCCGCGCCAGCTTGGGCACGCAGGGGAAGCAGGAATAGAGCTCGACATGGTCGAAATCGTCGGCAGCGAGATTGTTGAATTCGAGCGCCTTGCGGATCGAGGCCTCCATCCCTGCCGAGCGGCTGTAACTGTCGCGGGCAAGGATGCTGTCGGGTTCGAAGGCGCTGGCACCCGCGCCGATATGGACGAGCTTCTCCTCGGGCACGCCGCGCCGCCGCGCTTCGGCGAGCGAGGTGACGATGAACCCGGCTCCCTGGTTGACCGACGAATTGGCCACCTGCAGCTTGGTATAGGGAAAGGCGATGGGGCGGTTGTCGGCAGTGACTTCGGTGATCTCCTCTGCCGCCTTCTCTTCGCGGATCCACGCCGACGGATTGGCTGCGGCGACGCGTGAGAACCCGGCCCAGATGGCTCCGCTCTCGGCCTGCCCTTCGGCGAGGGTCTGGCCGAGATCGGCGCGCATCGCGTTCTCGTAGAGCGGATAGACATCGACCGGGACGATGAGGCCATAGCTCTGGGCGTAACCCTTCTTCACGCGGTGCGAAGCATCGCGCAGGGCATTGTGTTCGCTGGGCTTTGCATCGGCCCGGGCTTCGGCCGCCTTCAGCTTCGCCAGTGCGCCAACGGTGCGCAGCGCTTCGCCGCCAGTCACCGCGCACACGATGCTCTCGCCCGCGCCGATGCGATTGGCGGCCTCGTTGAGCAGGCGGATAGGGTTGTCGCCATGAGGCGTGGTTTCGACGAGGTGGGAGGGGGCTATGCCGAGCGCCTCCGCCACGGTTCCGGCAACGGGGTTCATCTGCGGCCAGGCAATCTGCCCGACAATGCCGAGCGAGTCGCAGCTTTCCAGCCATCCGCCGCCGGCATCGGCATCCGCCCGGCGCAAGGCCTCGACCATCAATCCGACGGGGTCGAGCCCTTCGGCCGGGTTGGCAGGGCGGTCGTTGACCTGTCCCACACCGATGATCACCGGGATGCGTTCGTCGTTATTCGCCATGCCATTGCTCTCCACTGACGGACGCGCTTAGCCAAGCTGCAGGACAGGTTGCAAAGCGAAATTGGAAGAAAGCCGCTTGTGTCCGGATTGCCAGCGACTAGGCTGTCGGTCCGGTCGAAAGAACAAGGGCCCAGGATTGAACACCCAGCCGCTGGAGATGCCGCCGCTCGCGCGCAGTACGCGCTGGCTATACGGCAGCGGTCTGATGGCGAGCGGCATCAAGACGACCGCTTTCAGCACCTACCTGCTGCTCTATTTCAACCAGGTGCTGGGCGTGCCGGCCAGTATCGTGTCGCAGGCAATCTTCCTGACCCTGCTCGTTGATGCGGTGGCAGATCCGCTGATCGGCCGGTGGAGCGACCGGACGAGAAGCCGGCTCGGTCGGCGTCACCCCTTCCTGTTCGCCGCCGCCCTGCCTGCCGGACTGTTCTTTGCCCTGACCTGGTTCCCGCCCGCCGGCCTGTCCGACACGATGATGGGCGTGTGGATCTTCTGCCTCGCCTCGCTCACGCGCGCCTGCATGAGCCTGTTCGAAATCCCCTCGAGCGCGCTGGGGGCAGAGCTGACCGACGACTATGCGGAGCGTACGCGCCTGTTCGGTATCCGCTACTGGTTCGGCTATATCGGCGCTTTCGGCTTCGGCGCGTTCAGTCTCGCCTTCTTTTTCGTGGCAACCCCCGACTATCCCAAGGGACAGCTCAACCCCGCAGGCTACACCGGTTTCGCGATTACCGGCGGCGTGCTGATCGCCGCAGCCGTTCTGGTCAGCGCTTTTGGCACGATGGGTCGCATTCGCTTCCTGCGCCAGGTGCGCGAACGCAGCGACAAGCTCGGCCTCGTCGATCATTTGCGCGAAATGGCCGACGCCTTCACGCATCGTCCGTTCCTCGCCATTTTCGGCTATTCGCTGGCGAAGCAGGCGGCGATCGGCCTGTACGTGGCGACGAACATCTATTTCAACACCTTCGTCTTCCGCCTTACATCCGTCGAGCTGGCGATCCTCACGGTTGAGAATCTCGTCGCCGCCACGCTGGCCTTGCCGCTGGCCCCCTGGCTGGCACGCAAGATGGGCAAGCGAAACGCGGCCATGGCGATGGGTCTCGGCGGCATCTGCATCGGCATGGTGCCACTGGTGCTGACCTATTTCGGCCTGTTCCTGGCCCCCGGCGACCCGTTGTTGCTGCCCAGCCTGTTCGTGATCGGATCGATCTATCACGCCATGATCGCGACCTCGCTGATGAACTCGTCGGGCATGATCGCCGATACGATCGAGGACCACGCCGTGAAGAGCGGGCGGCACAACGCCGGCGTGTTTTTCAGCGTCAACAGCCTCACAACGCAGGCGGCCGTCGGTATCGGCATCCTGCTGGCCGGATTCGTGCTGGAGGCTGCGAGTTTTCCGGCGCAGGCCGATCCGCTGGGTGTCGGCAAGGCGGTCAGCGACCGGCTGATTGCATGGTACGTCCCCATCATGATCGGGTGCTGGCTGGTCGGTTCGCTGTTGCTGCTGTTCTACCCCATCACGGAGGCACGGCACCGCGCCAATCTCGAAATCCTCGCCGCGCGGGCCGCGCAGGAACGCGAACAGGAACTGCGCGATTCGCCGGAAGGCCTGGCCGCGCCCTGACCTGCGACGCTACGGCAAGCGGCATGGACATGGGGCCCTGTTGCGGGGGCTCCGTTTGGGGCATAGGTAGCAAAACAAGACTCATAAGCAGGAGAGAACCATGGCAACCGCAGCCGAAGTGCGACCTGACGACGACCTCGCGGAATTCCGCGCCGAGGTGCAGGCCTTCCTCGCCGAAAACTTCCCACCCTCGCTGAAGGGCAAGAGCAACGCGATGCGCTCGGTCGAAGGGCCGGGCGAGGAGACGCCGGAAGAAAAAGCCTGGCGCGAAGCCATGGGCAGCCGTGGTTGGGGCACGCCGACCTGGCCCAAGGAATACGGCGGTGGCGGCCTCTCCAAGGCCGAGGCGAAGGTGCTGAACGAAGAGATGGCGAAGGTCGGGGCGTGGAACCCGATCGGCGGCATGGGCGTGATGATGTTCGGCCCCACCATGCTCGAATACGCCAGCCACGAACAGAAGCTGGAGCATATCCCGCCGATCTGCCGCGGCGAAGTGCGCTGGTGCCAGGGCTATTCCGAACCCAACGCAGGGTCCGACCTTGCAAGCCTGCAGACCACCGCCGAGGACAAGGGCGACCACTACCTCGTCAACGGCCAGAAGACCTGGACCAGCGGCGGGCAGTGGGCCGATAAGTGCTTCTGCCTCGTCCGCACCGACCGCAGCGACAAGCACCGGGGCATAAGCTTCCTGCTGATCGATATGGACAGCCCGGGCGTCGAAGTGAAGCCGATCACCATGATCAGCGGCCTCAGCCCGTTCTGCGAAACCTTCTTTACCGATGTGAAGGTGCCCAAGGGTAACCTCGTGGGCGAGGAAGGGCAGGGCTGGACCATCGGCAAGCGCCTGCTGCAGCACGAACGCACCAATATCTCGGGCGCCGGCAATGCCATGGGCATCAATGCCAAGCCGCTCTCGCTGATCGCCAAGGAATACATCGGCACCGACGAGAAAGGCGAACTGGCCGATCAGGAACTGCGCGGCAAGATCGCCGAATTCGAACTGGCCTGGTCGAGCTTCCTCCTCACGGCGCGCCGTGCGACCGAGGAATCGAAGGCCAAGGGCGGTGTCTCGGAGATCAGCTCGATCCTCAAGAAGGTCGGCACCAAGCTGAGCCAGGAACGGGCCGAACTGCTGATCGAGATCATGGGCTTCCGCGGCCTCGGCTGGGAAGGCGAGGGCTTCTCCTCGATGGAGCTCGAGCATGTCCGCGGCTGGCTCTTCGGCAAGGCTTTCACCATCTACGGCGGATCGACCGAGATCCAGAACAACATCATCGCCAAGCGGATCCTTGGCATGCTGGACCACCAGTAAGGGGAGCGCGGAACAATGGCCATTCTCAACGAAGAACAGACCATGCTGCGCGATATGGCGCAGGAATGGGCGACCAACGAAAGCCCGGTCGGCAACTGGCGCAAGACCCGCGATGCGGGCCAGAAGGTCGATACCGGCGCATGGTCCAGCATGGGTCAGATGGGCTGGACCGGGATTGTCGTGCCGGAAGAATTCGGCGGCACCGATTTCGGCTGGACCAGCCTTGGCCTGGTGGTCGAGGAACTGGGCAAGACGCTGACCGCCAGCCCGCTGGTGGCGACTTCGCTGGCTTCGGCGGCGATCGTGCTCGGCGGCTCGCAGGCCCAGAAGGAAAAGTTCCTGCCGCGCCTCGCCAGCGGCGAACTGGTCGGCACGCTCGCCTTCGATGAAGGCTCGCGTCACACAGGTTCGGCTGCGGCAGCGACGGTTTCGGGCGGCAAGCTCAGCGGTACCAAGGCCTTCGTGCACGAAGCCGATACGGCCGACCTGTTCGTGGTCTCTGCCGCTGACGGGGTGTACCTGGTCGAAAAGGGTGACGGCGTGTCGCTTTCGGCTCGCGAGCTGACCGACCGGCGCGACCATGCCGAAGTCACCTTCGACGGCGCAGCGGCGGAAAAGCTGGCCGATGGCGGCGATGACCTCGCCGACAAGATCCTCGACCGGGCCCGTATCCTGACCAGCGCCGAAATGCTCGGCATGGCGCAGGCGGTGTTCGACACCACGCTCGACTACCTGAAGCAGCGCGTGCAGTTCAACCAGGTGCTGGCGAGCTTCCAGTCGCTCCAGCACCGGATGGCGGATCTCTATGCCGATCTCGAACTGATGCGCAGCGCGGTCGAGGGCGGCTTCCAGGCGCTCGACATGGGCTTCAAGGTGCCCGAGGCCGCTTGCCTCGCCAAGAGCCGCGCCAACGAGGTGCTCCACGTGATGAGCCGTCAGGGCATCCAGCTCCATGGCGGGATCGGCATGACCGACGAGTATGACGTCGGCTTCTACCTCAAGCGTGCCCGCGTGCTGGAGACGAGCTGGGGCAACACCGGCTTCCTCAAGGACCGACACGCCAAGCTCGCGGGCTATTGAGCGGCGGCCCGCTAGCCGAAGATACGCTGGAGGCGCGCCCGGAAGAGGAAATCTGGGCGCGCCACCACGCTTTTGTCGATGAAAACCTGAAGCGGAACTACGCCGCCACGCTGGTGCACGGCGTGTTCGGCATGACCGGTTTTCGCCTGATCTATGCCCCCACCATTATTCCGGCCTATCTCTACCTACTGACCGGTAGCGCAGCCGCGGTCGGGCTGGGCACGGCGTTGCTGCAACTGGGCGGGACGCTGTCGCCGATCCTGTCAGGCGCGCGGGTTGAAAGCCGGGCGCGCATCATGCCCTATGCGGTCGGCGTGGGTTCGATGATGCGGGTGATGGTGCTGGCGCTGGCCCTGATCGGCTGGTTTCTCGAAGGCCGGGCGCTGCTCTATGCGACGCTGGCCGCTTTCCTGCTGCTCGGCTTCTTCAGCGGGGCGCAGCGCGTCGCGTTCCAGATGCTGATGGCCAAGGTCATCCCGCTGGCGAAGCGCGGCCGTTTGCAGGGCGTGCGCAATATGCTCGGCGGCGGAATCGCGGCCGGGCTGGCGTGGGTCGCGGGGCATTATTTCATCGAAGAGGACTGGCTCGGCAATGGCTATGCCACGACCTTCCTGTTCGCATTCCTGCTGACCTCGATAGGGCTGGTCGCGCTGCAATGGGGTCTAAACGAGCCGGAAGCGCCGACCCTTCGCGCGCCGATGCCGCTGCGCCAGCGCTTCGGCCAATTCGGCGAACTGCTCCAGCACCGGGCCTTTCGGGCCTTCCTGCTAGCGCACGGGTTCTCCTCCATCGCGCGGGTGGGACTGCCGTTCTGGACTATTTATGTGGGCGACCGGCTAGGGCTGAGCGGGGCGCTGATCGGCTCGCTCAGCCTCGCCTTCCTCGCCGCCGAGACATTGAGCAACCTGCTGTGGGGCCAACTCGGCGACCGTTTCGGGTTCCGGCTGGTCTATCTCGGTGCGCTGTTGTGCAGCCTCGGCGGCATGGTGCTGTTGGTTCTGGGCGAGAGCGGCATCTTGCTCCACGGGGCGTTTGCCCTGCTGGGGCTGGGCTTTTCCGGCTGGATGATGGCGGCGCTGACGCTGGTGCTGGAATTCGGCGCGCATGAGGACGTGCCGATGCGGATTGCCCTTACCACCACGGTCGAGGGCGCGGTCAGTTCGGTCGGGCCGATCCTTGTCGGGCTGGCAATCGCGGCGTCGGGCTATGTCCCGCTGATCGCTGCCAGCTTCGTCTCGCTGGCGTTGGCGCTGGGCATCGTATTCTGGCGCGTTACGGAGCCCAGAACGAATGGCTAGAACAGCGAGCCAAGATCCTTTTTGAGGATCTTGCCGTTGGCGTTGCGGGGGAGCGTGCCTTCGGTGAAGACGATCCGCACCGGCACCTTGAACCGCGCTAGCCTTTCGCCGACCCAGCCCTGCAATTCCGCCTCGCTTGCCTGCATCCCGGGGGCGAGGTGGACCACCGCCGCCGGCTCCTCGCCCAAGGTGCGATGGGGGATGCCGATGAGCGCCGCGTCGGTCACGGCGGGGTGGTCGTAGAGGACGTTCTCGACTTCGGACGAATAGATGTTCTCGCCGCCGCGGATGATCATGTCCTTCGCCCGGTCGACGATAGTGCAGAAACCTTCTTCGTCGAGCCGCGCCAGGTCGCCGGTGCGGACCCAGCCGCCCACGAAAGTGTCTGCGGTCGCCTCGGGCCGGTTCCAGTAGCCCATCACGATCATCGGCCCACGCGCCCATAGCTCGCCGACCTGGCCCACCGGCAGGGTTTTGCCGAACTCGTCGGTGACCTTGAGATCGGCTACCGGCACCGGGGGCCCGGCGCTGTCGGGGCGGTTGAGATAGTCCTCGCCCGAATGGCTGGTGACCGTCGCCATGGTCTCGGTCATGCCCCAGCCGTTGCCCGGCATGGCGCCGAACACCTCGTAGATCTTGCGCACCAGTTCGGGCGCGGAGGGCGCGCCGCCATAGGCGATGCTCTCGATGCTGGAGAGGTCGTATTTCTCGCGATCGGGGTGCTCGATCATCTGCCAGGCGATGGTCGGCACGCCGCCGGTGAGGTTGACCCTCTCGCGCTCGATGATCTCGAAGGCCTTCACCGTATCCCACTTGCGCATGTAGATCAGCGTGTGTCCGGCAAACAGCTGCCCCATCATCCCGGCCGAACAGGCCGTGACATGGAACAGCGGGATCACCGTCAGCCCGACCTTGGGCGCAGGCGGGGGGATCGGCTCGCCCCGTCGCAGCACGCTGCGCGCGGCGGCATAGGCGCTGGAAAAGATATTGGTGGTGAGGTTCCGGTGGCTCCCCAGCGCGCCCTTGGGCTGGCCGGTGGTGCCGCTGGTGTAGAAGATGGTGGCGGGATCGTCGGGCGCGATGGCGACATCGGGGATCGGATGGTCGGGCAGGGCAGGCCAGTCGTGGGGCGTCCCGATGACCGCCTCCAGCGGTTCGGCCGGCGCCTCCAGCGATCGCGCCCGGCCGACCATGATATGTTCAAGATCGGGGCACTCGGCCAGGTGCGGCGCGATCCGGTCCCAGCGTTCGTCGTCGCAGATCAGCACGCTCGCGCCGGAGTTGGCGAGACCGAACGCCAGCTCCTCCCCCGTCCACCACGCATTGAGCGGGACGCAGATCGCGCCGATCGCGGTCGCGGCGAAGAAGGCCACCGGCCATTCGGGCAGGTTGCGCATGGCGAGCGCCACCCGGTCGCCCGGGCGTACCCCGCGCGAGCGCAGGTTGGTCGCCAGCTTGGCCACGGCGCGGTACCACGCTTCGTAAGTGACCCGCTCGTCTTGGTAGATCGTGATCAGCCGGTCGCCATGGCTGCGGGCGTGATCGGCCAGGGCGCGAAGCGATGCGGGCGCATGCTTCCAGACCCGTGTGGGAACGCCGCGGATATCGACGGTTTCCATCTCGAACCGCGCGCCGGGGGCGCACAGCATGGCTTCGACTTGCGCCAGGCTCATGGCCGGCCAACCTTCGGGTTTGCTCCAGGGCAGCCCGATCGTATCTCTCAAAATGTCTCTCCCCAATCGGGTATGTTTTTATTCGCAACCGATGCTAGGTGAGGTTCGACAAGCGCTCAAGCGCTGATGAATCGGGAGAGAACATGACCGCACCTTTCGTGTGCGCCGAACCGGCCTCGGTGGGCTTCGACGAGGCCCGTCTGGCCCGCATCGGCGATTTTCTCGAAACGGCCTACGTCGCTCCAGGCAAGCTGCCGATGACCCAGCTTGTGGTCGCCCGCGACGGACAGCCGGTCTATTACGACGCGCGCGGCATGATGGGCGAAGGACGCGAAGCGCTCCGCGACGATGCGATTTTCCGCATCGCCAGCATGACCAAGCCGGTGACCTCGATCGCGTTCATGCAGCTGGTCGAACAGTGCAAGGTCGCGCTGGAGGAACCGGTAACCAAGGTCCTGCCCGAATTCGCGAAGCTGCGCATATATGCCGGGGGTGGCGGTTCGATCCCCTTTGCGCCGGGCACGCCTGCGCCGCCGATGCGCTTCATCGACCTGATTACCCATATGTCGGGCCTGACCTACGGCCTGCAGAACCGCAGCAATATCGATGCGGTCTACCGCGAGCACAATCTCGACTTCGCCCGCGGCCGCATGGACAGCGACGAGTATATCCGCATCCTCAGCGAGCTGCCGCTGGAATTCGCGCCCGGACAGGGCTGGAACTATTCGGTCTCGACCGATGTGCTGGGCATCTGCGTGGAGCGGCTGAGCGGCATGCGGCTGGGCGAGTATTTCCGGCAGCACATCTTCGCGCCGCTCGGCATGGTCGACACCGCTTTCGGCGTCTCGGACGACATGCGTCTGGTCGATGCCTATCAATATGTGCCGGGCCATGCGGCCAGGATGATCGAGGCCGGCCCGGGCAGCAAGCTGGCCGAGCCGGGCCGGTTCGACAGCGGCGGCGGCGGCCTGTGCGGCACCATCGCGGACTATCACCGCTTCACCCACATGCTGGTCAATGGCGGCGAGCTCGACGGGGCGCGGATCGTCAGTCCCAAGACGCTTCGGATGATGCGCACCAACCACATGCCGAACAATGCCGACCTGACCGAGATGTCGAGCAGTCTGTTTTCGGAAAGCAATAACGCAGGGGTCGGTTTCGGCCTCGGCTTTGCCATAGTGATCGATCCGGCCAAGACGCTGATGCCGTCGAGCCCCGGCGAGTATTACTGGGGCGGGGCCTATTCGACGGCCTTCTTCGTCGATCCGCTGGAAGGCGTGACGATGGTGTTCATGACGCAGGTCTACCCGTCGAGCAGCTATCCGATCCGCCGCCAGTTGAAGACCATGATCTACAGCGCGCTGACCGACAGCCGCGCCTGAATCGACCTGCCGAGGAGAGAGAAGATGTCGTCACCCATCCGCACCGAACGCCATGACGATGTGCTGGTGATCATTTCCGACAACCCGCCGGTCAACGCGCTGGGGCAGGCGGTGCGTGCCGGTCTTGCCGCGGGCGTGGAGGAAGCGCTGGGCGACGACAGCGTCAAGGCGGTGGTGATCCGCTGCGACGGGCGGACTTTCTTTGCCGGCGCCGACATCACCGAATTCGGCAAGGCGCCGGTCGGCCCGAGCCTGCCCGAGGCGCTCGACAAGCTCGAGGCGAGCGACAAGCCGGTGGTAGCCGCGATCCACGGCACCGCGCTGGGTGGCGGCTGCGAAGTCGCGCTGGCGTGCCACTACCGTGTCGCGGTGCCGAGTGCGAAGCTGGGCCTGCCCGAGGTCAAGCTCGGCCTCATTCCCGGAGCCGCCGGAACCCAGCGCCTGCCGCGCGTCGTCGGGGTCGAGAATGCCCTGCCGATGGTGGTCGGCGGCGATCCGATTTCGGCCAAGAAGGCGCAGGCGATCGGGCTGGTCGACGCCATCTTCGGCGAGGACAGCCTGGAGGCCGACGCGATCGCCTTTGCCCGCAGCAAGATCGGCCAGCCGGTCAAACGTTCGAGCGAAGGCACCGCCAACGAGGACGGCATCCGCAATCCCGACCTGTTCGACCAGTTCCGTGCCAAGAATGCGAGGAGCCTGCGCGGGTTCGATGCGCCCAATGTCGCGATCCAGGCGGTCAAGGCCTCGACCGAATTGCCCTATGCCGAAGGCGTGAAGAAGGAGCGCGAGCTCTTCGTGGGGCTGATGTCCGGCACCCAGAGCGCTGCCATGCGGCACTATTTCTTCGCCGAGCGCGCCGCCAACAAGATCGACAATGTCGACCAGAACGCACCGCTGATCCCGATCCGGAAGGTCGGCGTGATCGGCGCCGGAACCATGGGCGGCGGGATCGCCATGAACTTCTTGTCCGCGGGGATCCCGGTGACGATCCTCGAAATGCAGCAGGAGGCGCTCGACCGCGGCACCGGGGTGATGCGCAAGAATTACGAGCGCACCGCGCAGCGTGGGCGCTTGACGATGGAAGCGGTCGATGCGGCGATGGGCCTGCTGACGCCCACGCTCGAATACGCCGACCTTGCCGATTGCGACCTGGTGATCGAAGCCGTCTACGAGAGCATGGACGTCAAGAAGGAGGTCTTCGGCAAGCTCGACGAGGTGGTGAAGCAGGGCGCGATCCTCGCTTCCAACACCAGCTATCTCGATGTCGACGAGATCGCGCAGGCGACGGGGCGCCCGGGCTACGTACTGGGGCTGCACTTCTTCTCGCCCGCCAATGTCATGAAGCTGCTGGAAATCGTGCGCGGCAAGGAAACCCGCGACGATGTGCTGCTGACCTCGATGAAACTCGCCAAGACCATCGGCAAGGTCGCGGTGGTCGCGGGCGTGTGCCACGGCTTCATCGGCAACCGCATGCTCTCGCCCCGCCAGCAGCAGGCCAATGCGCTTATACTGGAGGGTGCGAACTACTGGGACGTCGACGACGTGCTGCTCGAATTCGGCTTCCCGATGGGCCCGTTCCAGATGGCCGACCTTGCGGGCATCGACATCGGCTGGCACCGCGATCCGTCCAGGGTCACGACGCTGCGCGAAGCGCTGTGCGCTGCGGGCCGCTTCGGCCAGAAGAACGGCAAGGGCTTCTACGACTATGACGAGGCCCGCAACCGCACCCCTTCGGACGAGGTCAGGGCGCTGATCGCCGATTTCGCTGCCAAGGAAGGGCACTCGCAGCGCGAAATCTCGAAGGACGAGATCCGCGAACGCCTGCTCTACCCCATGGTCAACGAAGGGGCGATGATCCTCGAGGAAGGCATGGCCCAGCGCGCCAGCGACATCGATGTGGTGTGGATCAACGGCTATGGCTGGCCGCTCTGGACCGGCGGACCCATGTTCTGGGCCAGCACGATCGGGCTAGACACGGTGGTGGCGGGGCTCGAGAAGCACGGTCTGCCGGTGTGCCCCAGCTTGCGTGCCAAAGCACAAGCGGGCACAGCATTCGGGTAGTCACCGGCAGGCGCGAAAGCCACACTTGTCGATAATTGTCGAATTTTCGCAACATTCCTGCTTGCGTCCGCGATTCCCGTCGCACATTAACCCGCCCGAGGCAGGGAGAGGCCTTTGCATCCAGGACATGTCGGTTGCCCAGAAGCAACGGCTGCCACGGTAAGGGATGCATACGAATGCGGGGCAGCTCGCGTTTGCAGGGGAGGCTCCCGGCCGTGTCTTGAACACTGCTTTATGGAGCACGCATGAAAAGCACATTCCGTCGTTCGATCGCGCTCGGTGCCCTCGCCGGTGCCATGGCCTTCTCCTCGTCCGCCGCCTTCGCGCAGGACGCGGAAGACGCACAGGCCGGAACCGAAGGGGAAGGCGAAAACGTCATCGTCGTGACCGCGCAGGGCCGCGCCCAGGCGCTTGCCGACGTGCCCGTCGCCATCTCCGCCGTGAATGCGGAAACCCTCCAGAACAGCGGCGCCAACGATATCCGCCAGCTCAACCAGGTGGCACCTTCGCTGCTCGTGTCGTCGACCGGCTCGGAAGCCAACGGTTCGGCGCGTATCCGCGGGATCGGCACCGTGGGCGACAACCCCGGTCTCGAAAGTTCGGTCCCGGTCTTCATCGACGGCGTCTACCGCTCGCGGTCGGGCATCGGCCTCAACGAACTGGGCGAGATCGAGCGGGTCGAAGTCCAGCGCGGTCCGCAGGGCACCCTGGGCGGTCGCAACTCGTCGGCCGGCCTTATCAGCATCTTTTCCAAGAAGCCGCAGTTCAGCTTCGGCGCCACCGGCGAAATCACCTACGGCAACTACGACTATTGGCGGCTTGGCGGCAGCGTCACCGGCCCCATCAGCGACACCATTGCCGCCCGTGTCGACGGCATCTGGGTGAAGCGTGACGGTTTCTACTTCGATCCCGCCAACAACACCGACGTCAACGATCGTGACCGGTATTTCGTCCGCGGCCAGGTGCTGTTCGAGCCGACCGACAGCTTCTCGCTGCGCCTCATCGCCGACTATACCTCGCGCGAAGAAAAGTGCTGCGGCGCGATCTATGTCGACAACACGGTCAATCCGTTCATCGGCAATCTCAACAATCCGTCAGTGCCGCTGGCGCCGTTGCAGCCGACCGGCAACAACATCATCAACGTGCTGCGCGATCTCGGCCAGCCGATTGCCGCGTTCAACCAGGGCTACGACCGCACGCTGTCGGTCACCCCGGGACGCAGCTTCGCCGGCGAAACGAAGGATTATGGCTTCTCGGGCCAGATCGACTGGGACATCGGCGGTGCCACGCTGACCTCGATCACGGCCTATCGCGAGTATCGTTCGGGCCAGGCGTCGGACACCGACTACGGTACGGTCGACATCCTCTATCGCGGCGTCAATGACGAGGCCTATCGCCAGTTCCACACCTTCACCCAGGAACTGCGCCTGCAGGGCGAAGCGTTCGACGGCAAGCTCGACTGGCTCGTCGGCGGTTTCTTCGCCAATGAAAAGCTGACGGTGCGCGACAACCTGCGTTTCGGCAACCAGTATGGCCGTTTCGCCAATTGCCGCATCATTTCGGGCGGCGGCCTGGCCGGGCTTTATTCGCCGACCAGCCCGCTCTGCGTGGTGCCGGTCGTCGGGCCGGCGACCCTGGCCGGCGCGACGGGCGCTTCGGGGCCCGACATCGTCGCCGCCTTCACTGCGCTCGACGGGCTCAACAACCTCGGCTCGACGATCGACAACTACTTCCAGGAGGGCACCAACTGGGCGGTGTTCACCCACAACATCCTGCACATTACCGACAGTCTCGATCTGACGCTGGGCCTGCGGTACACCAACGACAAGAAGGACTTCTCGGCCACCTTCGGCAACGACAACACCGTCTGTACCCGTGTTCAGGGCCTGGTGCTCGATGATCTCGCCAGCACCAACGCAACCGCGCGGGCGCTCGCCGGTGCCCTGATCGGCCTGAGCTGCCAGGGCAACTCCACCGCCGAGATCAACGGCGTGTCGATCAGCGACGACCGGAAGGAAGACGAGTTCACCGGCACGGCAATCCTGTCGTGGAAGCCGATCGACGACCTCCTGCTCTATGCCAGCTTCGCGCGCGGCTACAAGGCGGGCGGTTTCAACCTCGACCGTTCGGCACTGAAGTCGCCGATCTTCCCCTTCGCCGCCACCACCGGCGGGGCGCAGGCACTGGTCGGCAACCTGCAGTTCGATCCCGAACTGGTCGACAGCTACGAAATCGGCGCTAAGTACGCGACCGGACCGTTCAGCCTCAGCGTCTCGGCCTTCCGGTCCGAGTTCAGCAATTTCCAGCTGAACACCTTCAACGGCACGGTCTTCCTGGTGCAGAACGTCAACGGTTGCACCGGCGGCCTCGTGGGCGGCGATGCAGCGGATTCCGATGCCAGCGCCGCAACCGGCGCCTGCGCCCCCGACGAGGTCGGCTATGGCGTCCTGACCCAGGGCGTCGAGCTCGAAGCAGCGATGGTCCCGGCCGACAACTTCCGTGTCGCTGCCGGCCTGACCTATGCCAGCACTAAGTATCGTGACAACATCGTTGGCAACGCGAACGGCTCGCCGCTCGACCCGGCCCTGCGCAAGCTGCCGGGCGACAATTTGTCGAACGCTCCCGAAATCGTCGCCACCGGCAGCGTTACCTGGACGCCGGAACTTGGCTCGAGCGGGCTGACCGGCCTCGTCTATATCGATGGCCGTCTGACCGGCGACTACAACACCGGTTCGGACCTCTTCCCGCAGAAGGAGCAGGACGGTTACGCCCTGTTCAATGCCCGCGTCGGTGTGCGCGGACCGGACGAGAAGTGGTCGCTCGAACTCTGGGCGCAGAACATTTTCGATACCGACTATTCGCAGGTCGCCTTCAACACGCCGTTCCAGGCGGGCACGACGGCGGCACCCTTCGTCGATCCGGTGTATCCGGGCGGGCGCCAGTTGTTCTCGCAGTTCCTGGCTGAGCCCCGGACCTACGGGGTCACTGCCCGCTTCAACTTCTGAAACGGCGGCTAGCGCAAACATTGGGGCCGGGGGGAAACCTCCGGCTCCTTTCTTTTGTCAGGATCAGGCGGAGCAGCTCGCTCCGCCGAGCACGCAGAAGCGGGCGCAATGCGGATGGTTGAGCTTCACGGGCGCGGCGGCCTCGGCCAGCGTCGCGCCCATGTCGAAGCCGGGATCATAGGGGATCAGCGTGCAGGCCGCGACGCGCGGGGCAGGCTCGCCCTTGCGGTGGACGACCATCCGGCTGGTCGCGCACATGATCCCGGCCGGGTCCTTGCCGAGGATGCCCCAGCAGGCGGTAGTGATCTCCGGGATGTCCTTGGCCTCGTCCATTTCCGGGAACAGCACCAGCCGCGCCGGATCGCTCGCTTCGACGGCGATACCCTGCTCGGCGAACAGCTGCGCATAGCCCGCCCGTTCGTCGGCTTCGGTTTCACCCGGTAGCATCCGGCCCGCCACGGCGAGCGAGAAGCCGTTGCGGCTAAGCCATTGCAGACCGTCGATCGCGGCGTCCCAGCTGTTCGGGCCGCGCTCGGCCTCGTGCACCGCCTTGCTGTGGTGGTCGAGGCTGACGCGGATCGTCAGCCTGTCACCGAACCGCTCGCGCAGATCCAGCAGCACCGACTCGTGACGGCGCATCGGCTTCATCGCATTGCTGAGCACCAGCGCCTCGAAACCTTGCTCAAGCGTGTCGGTGAGCATGGCGACGAACTCGGGATTCATGAAGGGTTCGCCGCCGGTGAAGCCGATCTCGCGCGTGCCCATGGCCTTCGCTTCATTCAGGAAGCGGGCAGCATCGGCGCGGCTGAGATAGACCAGTGCATCATTGGTCGGGCTGCTCTCGATGTAGCAATGGGCGCAGGCGAGATTGCACAGCGTGCCGGTGTTGAGCCACAGCGTCCCCAGCGCCACCAGCGGGACCGAGGCGCGCTGCTCGCCCTTGGCGGTCCAGTCCGGATCGGTGAATTTCTCCGGCGGCAGCAGCGCCGCTTCGACCGCGAAGGGAGAGGAGCCTTGCGGCGCGTTACGCGATTTGGTCCGTGCTTCGGTCAACTGAACTTCCGTCTCATGCCGGCGACGAAACCGGCGTATTTCTTGGGCAGGCTGCCGAACACCGTCGGCTCCCAGGCGGCAAAGGCGGCGGCCTTGGAGATCTCGCTGCGGGTCGGATAGCTGATGATGGCAGACCCCAGCGCGAAGGTGCTGCTCTTGCCGGTAATCGTCTGGCTGAAGGGCAGCAGCAGTTCGCCCGCGTTCTTGCCGACGATACTGACGCCGAGCACCTTCTTGCCCTTGAGCACCATTTTCATGTGCCCCTTGGTGGAGCCTTCGGCAACGGCGCGCTCGTTCTCGGAAAAGTCCTGCTTCACCACCGTTACCTTGTCGCCGTGTTTCTGGCGCGCCTCCTCCTCGGTCAGGCCGATCTGGGCGACTTCGGGCTCGGTATAGGTGCACCAGGGCAGAGCGGTGTAATCGACCTTGGTCGGCAGGCCGGTGACGATTTCCAGCGCCACGTTGGAGCCTTCGTAGCCCGAGACATGGGTCAGCCGCGGCCCCTCGCGGCAGTCGCCGATGGCATAGATGCCCTTGACCGAGGTGCGCCTGCGGTCATCGGTGACGAAGCCGTTCTTGCCGGTGGCGATGCCGATGGCCTCCGCGCCGAACCCGGCAACCCGCGCCTTGCGCCCCACGGCGACGAGCACATGCGTGCCGGTGATGGCCTCGCCGCCATCGGTATGGAGCGTGATGTTGCCGGCCGACCCTGAGACCGTCGCCGCCTTGCCGGAAACGAAGCGCACGCCCTCCTCGCGCATGGCTTCGACCACGACGGCTACCGAATCCGCGTCGTCGCGGGCCATTGGGCGCTCGGGCTCGACCACCGTCACCTCACTGCCGAGGCGGCGGAAGGCCTGCGCCATTTCCATGCCGATCACCCCGCCACCGATGATGATCAGATGGCCGGGCTGCTCGGGCAGTTCGAACAGGTTCTCGTTGGTGAGATAGGGCACGCCGTCGAGGCCCGGGATCGGCGGCACCAGCGGCTCGGACCCGGTCGCCAGCACGATGCGCGGGGCGCGCAAGGTTTGCCTCGCGACCTCGACCGTCTGCCGCCCGGTCAGCGTGGCACGGGCGGTGAACACCTCGCAGCCCATTTCCTCGAAAGTCTCGACAGAATCGTGGTGCTCGATGCCCTCGATGGCATCGTGGATATGTCCGCGCACCCCCGCCCAGTCGATTTTCGGCGCGGCCAGTGTCACCCCGAAGCGGGTCCGCTCGCGCGCCTCGGCGGCCCGCTTCGCGGCAGTGATCAGCGCCTTCGAGGGCACGCAGCCGTTGTTGAGGCATTCGCCGCCCATCTTGTGGCCTTCGATCAGCGCGACCCGGAGCCCGAACAGCGCGCAGCCGCCCGCTGCCGTAAGCCCGGCAGCCCCGCCGCCGATCACGATTACGTCATGGGTGAATTTCATGGGTGCCCCTGCAACCGAATGCGGCTAACCGCCGTATAGCCTTCACAAGCATATTCGCAGCAAGGGGTCGAACGGTTTCATGAATATCGAAAATTCGCGCGAGTATTACGGCAAGGTCCTGACCGGATCGGCCGACCTCAAGACCGATGCCTGCTGCACCACCGACGCCCCGCCGCCCGACATCCTTGCCGCCATGCGCAATGTGCATGACGAGGTCAGGGCGCGCTATTACGGCTGCGGCCTCGTCACCCCGCAGGCGATCGAGGGCTGCCATATCCTCGACCTCGGCAGCGGGAGCGGGCAGGATGCCTATATCCTCGCGCAACTGGTGGGCGAGCATGGCAGCGTCACCGGGGTCGATACCACGCCCGAACAGCTGGCGGTGGCGAACGAGCATCTTGAATGGCATCGCGAACGATTCGGCTACGCGAAGTCCAATGTCCGCTTCATCGAAGGCGATATCGAGAAGCTGGGTGAACTCGGCCTGCCCGAGGGGCATTTCGACGTCATCGTCTCCAATTGCGTGATCAACCTGGTGGCGGACAAGCAGGCCGTCTTCGCTGCCGCGCACCGACTGCTCAAGGAAGGCGGGGAGATCTACTTCTCCGACGTCTATGCCGACCGCCGCGTGCCCGAAGCGCTGCGGAACGATCCGGTGCTGCATGGGGAATGCCTAGGCGGGGCACTCTACTGGGGCGACTTCATCGCGCAGGCCAAGGCGGCAGGCTTCGCCGACCCGCGCCTTGTCACCAGCCGCCCGCTGGGCATCGGCGACGAGGAGGTCGCAGCCAAGCTCGACGGGATCAATTTCTATTCGGCGACCTATCGCCTGTTCAAGCTCGGCGATCTCGAGATGCAGTGCGAGGATTACGGCCAGGCCGTCCGCTATCGCGGCACTGTGAAGGGGCAGGAGCGCGTGTTCGAACTCGACGGGCATCATCATATCGAGGCCGGGCGCATGTTCCCGATCTGCGGTAACAGCTGGAAAATGCTGGCCGATACCCGCTTCGCCGAACATTTCGAGTTCTTCGGCGATTTCGCGCACCACTATGGCGTGTTCCCCGATTGCGGGGTGGCAGTGCCGTTCGGCGCGGGCGAAGGCTCGGTTCCCGATACGCCGGCTGCCTGCTGCTGATGCATATTTTCGTCACCGGGGCCGCCGGGCTGATCGGCGGCGAGGTCTGCGCGCGGCTGGCTGATGCCGAGCACCGGGTGACGGCGCTGGTGCGCTCCAACCCAGATGTACTGGCGAATGACGGTACGCCGGCCGCTGTCGCCGAGGTGCTGACGGGTGACCTGTCGCAAGACGGCATGGGGCTGGACCCGGCGGTGCTGGAGCGGCTGGCGGGCAAAATCGACCTTGTGCTCCACTGCGCCGCGCTCACCCGCTTCGATCTCGACGAAGACGCCTACCGCGCCACCAATATCGACGGCACCGCGCGCGCGCTTGACCTGGCGCGGCAAGCGGGGGCGGGATTCCTCCACGTCAGCACCGCCTATGTCTGCGGCGATCGCTCCGGCCCGATCGGCGAGGACGATCCGCTACCGACCGGCGGCTTCACCAACGGCTACGAAGCGAGCAAGGCCGAGGCCGAGGCGCTGGTCCGCGCCAGCGGCGTGCCCTTCGTCATCGCACGGCCCAGCATCGTCGTTGGCGACAGCCGCACCGGTGCGATCCGCCAGTTCGATACGATCTACGCCGCATTCAAGCTGATCGCCGAGGGACGCGTGCGGCACATGCCGGTGAGCAAGGGCGCGACGCTCGACTTCGTGTCGCTCGACCATGTCGCGGCCGGGATCGTGGCGCTGGTGGAGCGGTTCGACGCGGCGCAGGGGGGCACCTACCACCTGGTTTCGGGCGGACCAGTGCCGGTCGAGGATTTTGCGGCCGCGATCGGCAGCTTCGATCACTTCAGCGCGCCGGTTCTGGCCGATGCGGCGGGCTTCGATTCTAACATGCTGCATCCTTTGGAGCGCAGGCTCTACAAACGTGTCGCTGCCCTTTATGCCGCCTACTTCCAGCGCGACCCGCGTTTTGGCGACGCGAGACTGCGCGCAGTGACCGGGCTGGAGCCGCCAGTGATGGACCAGGCGATGCTGCGAAAGCTGATAAGCTATTGCATCGACGTGGGTTTCCTGAACGCTCCGGAGCTTCAGCGGACGTCGGGATAATCCTTCGCCATCCGTTCGCGCAGGCCGAGCGCCCACAAGATGCCGACCTTGAAGTATATACAGTTGGCCCTCAGCGGCCCCCAGGCGGCGATGCGTCTATCGGATGTGCGCACGATCCGGCGGACCATTCGGATCTTTCCCAACCGTGCGAATTTCACGCACAGGTCGGCCTCTTCCATCACCGCATCGCTCGGCGTGCAGCCGCCGACCCGCAGGAAATCCGCCCGGCGGAAGAACATCGCATGGTCGCCGAACAGCAGCCGCACCCCCCGGAAGAACAGGTGCGGGCGGGTTATCAGCGGGGCGTACCACGTCTTGACGTAGTTGTGCGCACTTGTGAACCAGCGGGTTTTCTCGCCTGTTATCAATGGCGTGAAGCTGGCAAGGGCGATGCTGTCATCCTGCAGCGTGTCGCGGATCACCTGCACCATGTCGGCAGGCGGGATGGTGTCGGCGTGGAGAATGCACGCGAGCGACGACTGCGCCGTCGCGACACCCGCATTGATCTGCACCGCGCGGCCCTTGGCGGTCTCAAGCAATTGCCACCCCGCTGCGCGGACAAGCTGGCAGGTCGCGTCGCTGCTGCCGCCATCGACGGCGATTACCTCGTCCGGGCGGGGCTCCAGTCCGCGCACGACTTCGACCAGTGCAGGCAGCGCCTTTTCCTCGTCGAGCAGTGGAATGACCAGCGCAACCGTCTGGGTCACGGCAGGAAATCCGGCCAGTCTTCGAGATCTTCGGCGGTATCGATGTCCGTCAGCTCCGGCATCACCGAAGGCCGAATACCCCGTGCCACGAACCGCCGCAGCGTTTCCTCGAACACCTTGTCCGTGCTCCAGGGCATGTCCTTAAAGGCGAAGCGGGCATCCTTTCGAAAACCGAGCAGGTAATAGCCGCCGTCGCTTGCCGGGCCGATCACCATCTCTTCCCTCGCCAGCGTGTCGTGTGCCGCCCACAGGTGTTGCGGGGTCAGACCCGGGCAGTCGCTGCCGATGACGATGGCGGGTGCGGGAACCCGCACAAGCTTGTCGGTCAGGTCGCCATCGCCTTGGTCGACGACACCGAGTTCCTCACCCAATGCCGTGCGGAAAACGTCCGGCTCGGCACCTGTCACGCGCAGTTCGAAGGGAATGCCGCTCGCCCGCGCAACCTCGACCGTGTGCGCCAGTAACTTGGCATAGATCGCCGCCGCTCCCTCCGGCCCGAAGTCCGGGATCAGGCGCGTCTTGGCCTTGCCCGGCTCCGGCCAGCGGCAGAAGATGTGGAGGCGGATGTCAGGCAAGCACGGCCTCCGCCCTCGGTCCGCGTAGCAGTTTCCAGACCACGAACGACGCCAGTGCGCCGCCCGCGACATTGGCGGCAAGCTCGGCCGCATAGATTGCATCCGATCCCCAGCCAGCGCCGACGACCCACGCGAGGGGAAGCATGACGAGGAAGACCCGGGCGCAGCTTTGCAGCAGGGCGAAACCGGACTTGTCGATGGCGTTGAGCGCACCGTTACCGACGATCAGCAGGCCGAACCCGGCATAGCCCCACGATGCGATGGTGAGATAGCGCTCGAACTCGCGGGCGATAGCAGGATCGTCGGTGAACAGCCGGGCCAGCCAGCCGTCCGCCAGCACCAGGACCACCGCCATGGCGAGGCCCCAGCCGATGCAGAACACGCCGGAATAGAGCGCGGCCTGGCGCGCCCGGCCGAACTGGCGCGCGCCCCAGTTCTGGCCGACGATGCCGCCGATTGCACCCGACAGCGCCAACAGGGGTACGACTGCGAAACTCTGCACGCGCCCGGCGGCGCCGAAGCCGGCCACCGCATCCGCCCCTTCACGGGCGAGCAGCGCGGTCAGCACCGACAGCCCGATGGGATTGATCGCGTTGGAAATCGCCGCCGGCGCGGCAACCTTGAGGATCGCACCGGCTGGCTCGAGCAGCCTGCCCTGCCGCAGCAG
Organism: Parerythrobacter aurantius; assembly: GCF_045291475.1. NCBI lineage: Bacteria > Pseudomonadati > Pseudomonadota > Alphaproteobacteria > Sphingomonadales > Erythrobacteraceae > Parerythrobacter > Parerythrobacter aurantius. The sequence goes on along the minus strand of NZ_CP147985.1, from coordinate 529,659 downwards.
CGACAAATCGATCGGCAACAGCGTACCGCGCATCAGCACCACCGCCACCACCATCCCGAGCGCCCAGCCGGTCAGCGTGGCATAGGCGGAACCGGCAATGCCGAACCCCTCGAAACCGAAGGCGCCCGTGATGAGGATCGGATTGAGTACCCAGTTGGTGACGGCATAAGTGATGTTGATCGTGCTGGTGCGCCGCGCCTCGCCCTGGCCGCGCAGAGCGCCGCTCATGCCCATGTTGGCGATCAGCAGCGGGAAGCCCAGCGCGTAGGGCCGGATATAGAGCTCGATCAGTTCCAGCTGTGCGGGGCTGGCATTCATCAGGCGGAACAGCGGGCCGTGGAAGGCGAACAGCAGCAGTCCGATCACCGCGCCGAAGCCGACCGCCAGCACGATGCCGAGATTGGCCCTCCGCGCGGCCTTGTCGCGGTCCCCTTCGCCCAGCGCTCGGGCGACGACCGAGGCGATCCCGACCATGACCCCGACGCCGAGGCTCGCCAATGCTACGCTGATCGGGAAGATAAAGGCCACTGCCGCGAGCTCCGCGCTGCCGAGCTGGCCGATGTAATAGGCGTCCACGATCCCGATCGACATCATGGCGGCGACCCCGACGATGGCGGGCAGGGTCTGCGAGACGAGATGGCCGGGGATGCTCCCGCGCGTCAGCTTGGCGTTCTCGCTCATGCTGTCGCGCGTAGCTGGAGCCTTGGCGCACGCAAAGCAGAAATAGGCGCGCACCCGCTTGTCCGGCGCGGTGGAGTCATGCGATATGCCGTGCAATAGAGAGACGAGGAGAGAGTCGATGGCCACCCAGCGCAAAGCCGATTTTCCGTGCACCGACGAAGAGTGGAAGCTGCGCCAGGACCTGGCCGCCTGCTACCGCATCTTCGACCACCTCGGCTGGGGGGAGTCGATCTACAACCACATCTCGGTGAAGATCCCGGGCGAGGACGACACCTTCCTGATCAACCCGTTCGGGCTGATGTACGACGAAGTGACCGCGTCGAACCTCGTCAAGATCGACGTCGAGGGTAACAATGTCGGCCCGTCGCAATACCCGGTGAACAAGGCCGGCTTCACCCAGCACGGCTATTTCCACAAGCACCTGGGCGACAAGGCTGCGGCCATCTGCCACGTCCATACGACTGCAACCATGGCGGTGTGCAGCCACAAGGGCGGCCTGCTGCCGACCAATTTCTACGCCTGCAACTTCCAGGGCCAGATCGGCTATCACGATTTCGAGGGCGTCACCGTCCGCGCCGAGGAAGGCGAGCGGCTGGTCGAGAACCTCGGCCAGCACAGCATCCTGATGCTGCGCAACCACGGCCCGGTGGTGATGGACAAGACCATTCCCGGCATGTTCGTGAAGATGTGGGCGCTGCAGCGCGCGTGCGAAATCCAGGTCGCGACGCTCGGCATGGGCGATCCGTTGTTCGTGCCGGACGATGTCGTCGCGGTGCACCAGCGCGATTTGCATGTCGTGGGTGAACAGGGCGGCCCGGCCGGCGCCTTCGACTTCGAGGCGTGGAAGCGGCGGATCGACAAGATCGATACCAGCTGGCGCAACTGACAGCCTGATCCCGGGAAACAGCCACTGTGTCACGCCTGACGGTCAACGACCGGCCCGTCGAATATACCATGGATCCCCAGACCCCGCTGCTGTGGGCGCTGCGCGATGCCTCCAACCTTACCGGCACCAAGTATGGCTGCGGCGACGGCGACTGCGGTGCCTGCATGGTGCTGGTCGACGGGGCCGCCTTGCGATCATGCCTCATTACCCTGGCGGAGGTCGAAGGGCGCTACGTCACGACCATCGAAGGGCTGAGCCGCGACCGCTCGCACCCGGTGCAGCAGGCGATGGTGGCGGAACAGGCGATACAGTGCGGGTTCTGCACGCCCGGCATCGTCATCGCCGCCGCCGCCCTGCTCCAGCGCAATCCGGCACCGACAAAGGAAGAGATCGGCGAGGCCATTCCCAACATCTGCCGTTGCGGCGTCTATCCGCGGCTGGTCAGCGCGGTGCAGCGGGCCGGGCGGGTCGCGCTGAGGCAGGAAACCGTCAGCGCGGCGCCGGCGCCCGGGATCGATCCGGCCGATGCGTCCTCGGCGGTGCCAGCCCTGACCCCGCCGATCAACAGATAGGGCGGATTACAGTTCCAGCCGGACACCGATGCGGGCGCTGAAAGGCTCCGCCGGCTGGATATTGTTGTCGCCATGGGCGCTGGGATAATAGGTTTCGTCGAACAGGTTTTCGACATTGAGCTGCAGGGTCACGCGGTCGTTGAAGTGGTAATAGGCTGCCGCGTCGACGCGCCAGTAGTCCGGCAAAGTCACGGCATTGCTGAGACCGGCGAACTGTTCGTCCTGGTAGATGACGCCGAGACCGAGGCCGAAGCTGTCCGAAAGCTCGACATGGTTCCACGCGGTGAACTGGTGCTCGGGCAGCTGTTCGAGCCTGCGCCCTGCGGGGGCGCTGCTGGTCGAGGTGCGGATCTCGCCGTCCAGATAGGTATAGCCGATATTGGCCTGCCAGCCCGACAGGATTTCACCAGCCAGATTGAGCTCCAGGCCCTTTACCCGGCTTTCACCGACGAGTTCGACCAGCGTCGGGTCGCTCGGGCTCGGCCCTTTGGTGTTGGTCCGGTCGAGTTGGAACAGCGCTGCGGTGAAGAACAGTTCGGGCTGGATCAGCCACTTCGCGCCGATCTCCAGGTTGGTGAACTTTTCCGGCTCGAACGCCTGGTCGTTCGGGGCAATAAGGAAGAACTGGTCACCGGCCTGCGGCAGGAAGCTGGTGGCATAGCTGGCGTAAAGCGACAGGCGCTCGACCGGCTTGACCACCAGACCGATACGCGGGCTGACCTTCTCGTCCACGCGCGTGGTGACGGTGCCGGCGAGGTTGGCGGTTTCGAGGTCGAACCGGTCCCAGCGAAGGCCGGCGATCAGTTCGACATGGTCGCCGATGGCCACCTGGTCCTGGATATAGGCCGACAGGACGGTCAGATTGCTGTCGTTGCCGCGCACGGGGGCGGTCAGCGAAAAAGCGGGGATGGCCAGTACGTCGGCGAGGGGCACGTCGACGGTGCTGGTGAAAGGGCCGGTGCCGAACTGGACGTTGCGGCGCCCGTTGAACGAATCCTGCGTGCTTGCCTCAATCCCTGCGAGAAGAGTGTGACCGATGCCGCCGGTGTCGAATTCGCCGACCAGATTGGCCTGCGCGATCAGGTTCTCGCGATCCTGGTAATCCTCGTAACCCGACAGGCGTACGGTGGTCCCGTTTGTGCTGGCAGGCAGCAAATTGGCATAGACCTTGTCGTAGTTCGCGTACTGCACCGAGGCATTGGCCGACCACCCCGCACCGAGGCCCTGTTCCAGCCGTAGCCGGGCAATGTGGGCCTTGTTGCGCGAACCGTTGAAGTCGGGATCGCCGAAGAAAGTCTCGTCGTAACCGCGCAGGGGCAGGCCCGCCAGGGAAGGAATGCCGCGATCGGTCACACGCCGGTCGTCGTCATAGGTGTAGCTGGCAACGAGCCTCGTATCGGCGCCGAGTTTGGCGGTGATGGTAGGCGAAATGCCGATGAAGCGGCCTTCGTAGAAATCGCGGTGGCTATCGAATTCCTCGTAGGCGGCGTTGATACGCAGGGCCACATTGTCGCCCAGCGGCTGGTTGATGTCGGCCGCAAGGTCGAAGGCGCTGAAGCTGTCGACCGACCCGGCGAGGCCGATGGCACTATCGCCAAGCCGCGCGGTCTTGCTGACGCGGTTGACCACGCCGCCGCCGCCGCCGCGCCCGAAGATCAGCGCATTGGCGCCTTTCAGCACTTCGATCCGTTCGACGTTGTAGAGCGGGCGATAATACTGCGCATCGTCGCGCAGGCCGTCGAGATAGAAGTCGGCGGTCGATTCCTGCCCGCGGATGAAGATTTCATCGCGGTGGCCTTCGCCCGTCTCGAGGCTTACGCCGGGGACATAGCGCAGGGCGTCACCGAGCTGGGTGATGGCCTGGTCCTGCAACTGGTCGGCGGTGATGACCGCGATGGTTTGCGGCACATCGATCAGCGGGGTCGGCGTCTTGGTCCCGGTCGATCCGTCGCTGGTGACATATCCGTCAACCGTGCCGACGACGACGATTTCCGCCGGCAGGTAGTCACGCTCGGGTGCTTCGGCGACGGCCTCTTCGGCGGCAGCAAGCGGCGCCAGGGGCGCAAGGGCAGTGGTGGTGAAGAGGGCGAAACGGCGGAAAACGCAGGGCATTGCGAACTTTCTTGCAAGGGATTCTCTATCTGCGGCGGCGCTATTGCGAATAATTCGCAATTGCAACCTCAGAAATGCTTGGAGACGATTTTTCTCCTATGCCGCGGCGCGAAGGCTACGGTAGGGCGGCACTGTTTCACGGCGTAGGAGACCATCGAATGAAGTCGACCATCTGGCACAATCCCGCTTGCGGGACCTCGCGCAAGACGCTGGCCATCCTCGAAAACCTGTCGACGATCGAACTAACCGTGGTGGAATATCTCAAGCACCCCCCGACGCGAGAGAAGCTGGCGCAGCTCTACGCCGATGCCGGCATTACACCGAACCAGGGCCTGCGGCTTCGGGGTACGGATGCACAGGAACGCGGCCTGCCCGATGCCGCGCCCGACGCCGTGCTGGAGGCCATGGCGACCGACCCGATCCTCATCGAACGCCCGCTGATGGAAACGGAGAAGGGTGTGCGCCTGTGCCGCCCGCAGGACGTGGTGCTGGAAATCCTCTAGCGGAGCGGCCTAGGCGCGGTCGCGGGTGAGGTCTTCGTCGCTTTGCAGGGACCGGCTGCCGATCACGAAGACCGCGAGGCAGAAGGCGATGATGACGGCGAACCCCAGCCAGTCGGAATGCCCGTAGAGCCACACGCCCAGCGCGGGTGCGTAGATATAGCTGGCACCATTGATCGACGCGACCTTGCCGGAAACCTGGCCCTGCTCGGGCCGGGTAACCGCTAGCGAGGCACCGGCGGTAAAGCCCGGCCGATAGAGCCCGAAGCCCAGCGAGGCGACTGCAAAACCCAGCGCGATGGCGTGCAGGTCCCAGGCCACCGCGACGATCGCGACACCGACGATGGCGAGCAGCATGCCCCACAGCGTCGAGGCGCGCGGCCCGAGGCGCAGGGTCGGAATAAGGCCCCATTGCGCCAGCAGCGTGGCCACCGCGCCGACCATCAGCACCAGGCCGACGGGCCCCGCGCCCTGTTCGGGCGTTGCGCGCAGTCCGAGCCGGTCGAGCACGAGGAAACCCGAGATCCCGAGGATCATCGCCTGCGCGTGCCCGCCCAGCAAGCCGGCGATCATCCACGGCAACAGGCGCTTGTCGGTCCACCGCAGGTCGGGCGGATCGATGGCGGGCGCCGCCTGCGTTTCCCCGCTCTCCTCGCTTTCCGTTTCCGCGCCATCGTCGTCGCGGACGTGCCGCCCAGCGCCGCTACCGAACGGCGCATCGTATGTCTTGCCGCGGGCAGCGAATTGCGGTTCGTCGTCCGGCAGGCCCAGCCGCAGCGCAATCAGCACCAGCACGGCGAAGGCGGCAAAGGCATAGAACGGACCTGTCAGGCCGGTGCCGGGAAACAACAGCAACGGTGCCAGGGCTGGCCCGAGCACCGTACCCAGACCGAAGCTCGAGGCTACCAGCGCCAGCGCCTGCGTCCGCTCGCTGCGCGGAGTGCGGCTGGCCACGTATGCCTGTACCGCAGGGGGCGCGGCCGATCCGAACAGGCCGTAGAGCGAGCGGCAGAGCGCGAAAAGCACCAGCGTCCACAAGGCACCGAGAACCCCGCCGAGCCCCAGTTGCAGGGCCAGCCCGCACAGCGCCATCGAGCTTATGAAGCCGATCATGCCGAGCGCCATCATCGCCTTGCGCCCGCGCTTGTCCGACCGCTTGGCCCACATCGGCGCGCATACCACCCACAGCAGCGCAGACCAGGTGTAGGCGAGGCTGATCCAGACATCGGCCACGCCCAGTTCGGTGCCGATAGACGGCATGACCGACTGCATTGCGGTGTTGCCCGCCGCCGTCACCAGCATCACCATGAACAGCAGGACCAGCCGGCCGCGGGTGATGGCGGGCTGTGCCGCGCCATGGGTCGCCGGCGTAGTATGGGGTGACGGATCGGCTTCGGCCATGGCGCAGCGCTACGCTCGCCGCAGCGCGGTTGCAATGGCGCGGTGAAGCTGCCAACTGTCGCTCACGAAACGGGCCGGGCGTGATGCCTGCCACGCCGGAGACGCAGATTGAACGACAATTCGACGCGCGCGATCGAGCGGTTGCGCGACAAGGTCAGCAAGCGCCTGGGCCCTGCCCTTGCGCAATCCGATTCGCAGTGGGCGGTGTTTTTCCAGGGCTTCCTCGAACATCCCCGCATGGTCGGCTCGATCATCCCCTCCTCGCGCTTCACCATCGACAAGATGCTCTCGCGGGTCGAGTGGGGCCGGTGTGACCTGTTCGTAGAATACGGCCCCGGGGTCGGCACGTTCTGCCTGCCGGTGCTCGAACGGATGAAGGGCGATGCGCGGCTGATCGCGATCGACACCAATCCGCTCTATGTCGATTTCCTCAACCGGACGATCAAGGACAGCCGGTTCACAGCGGTTCTTGGGTCGGCGGAGGACGTGGAGGAAATCGTCCGGCTGTCTGGCCACTCACATGCCGACTACGTGTTGTCGGGCCTGCCATTTTCGACCCTTCCGGGCGGCGTCGGCCCGCGCATCATATCCGCCACGCACCGTGTCCTGCGGCCGGGCGGGGCGTTCATGGCCTACCAGTTCACCGCCGCCGTGCGCGACCTCATGCGCGCCGATTTCCGCCGCATCGACAGCGGTTTCGAATTCTGGAACATCCTTCCCTGCAAGCTGTTCTGGGGCTGGAAGGACTGACCGCCTAGAAGACTCTTGCCGCCTCGTTGCGGTCTTCGCCGGCGAGCTGGCGGTGGATCGCCACCTGCACGCCGACATAGATGGCAAAATAGGCCGCCATCGCCGCGCCGGTTACCAGCGCGAAGCCGAAGCGCGAAGCTTCCGGACCCATCAGCCCGAAGACCAGCGTGAAGACCAGCGCGGCGACGATCCACAGAACGACAAAAGCCGCGATCAGCAGGACGAAGAAGGCGAACAGGCGCGCTGCGTTTCCGGCGGTCAGCTGCCAGGCACGGCGCAGGACCTTGAACGGATTGAAGCAGCGTTCGATCGCCACCACCGGTCCGGTCGGAAGGAAGCGGACGGTCAGCCAGATCGTCAGCGCCAGGCCGACCAGCGAGAGCGGACCGGCCAAGGCGGTTCCGGCAGCAAGGCCCCCGAGCACCGACGTCAGCAGGATCTGGATGACCTGCAGCAGCAGGCTTGCACCCACGAACGGCAAGAGCGCCTTGGCCCCGAACGCCAGCGCCTCGCGCACCGTCGGCCGCGCCCGGTCGCTGAGCAGGCGATAGAGCGCCAGCATGCCGATGATCTGCATCACTGTCGCCAGCACAATGGCCCACCAGATTTCGCCTAAAACGGCGTTGATCATCCCGGCCATGGCTGCAGGGTCCTGACTGTCGCCGGCAAAGGCCGGGTTCTGGCTCAAATCCGGGAGCAGCAGGATCAGCATGGAAACAGGCAGGAAGAAGAACACGCCTGCCATTACCGATACGACCCGGCTGTTGGCGCGCAATAGGCCGGTGGCGTGGTCCCACGCCCTGCTCATGTCGAATTTCACCGGTACTGCCCTCGCGTTGGTGCCATGGCCCCTTGATAAGCGCTTCGGCAAGCGCCACGCAATGACGGACTATGGCCGAGCATACTTCCACCGTCGAATGGCAATGCGAATCTGCCCTCGTACCCTATCGCGAGGCACTGGCCCGGATGGAAGCCCGCAATGCTGCAATTGCCGCAGGCACCGCGCCGGAACTGGTGTGGCTGCTCGAGCACCCGCCCGTCTACACGGCAGGAACCAGCGCCGATGCGGCCGAGTTGCTCGACCCGCGCTTCGAAGTGGTCGAGGCCGGGCGAGGGGGACGCTATACCTATCATGGTCCGGGCCAGCGCGTGGGTTATGTGCTGCTCGACCTTGGCCAGCGCGGGAAGGATGTGCGGCGTTTCGTCCACGCACTGGAGGACTGGGTAATCGCCACCTTGCGCGGCTTCGGCGTCGAAAGCTGGTCGGTTGACGGACGGGTCGGCATCTGGACGACCGATGTCGATGGCCTCGAAGCCAAGATTGGTGCCATCGGCGTGCGGGTGCGGCGCTGGGTCACGATGCACGGATTTTCTGTCAATCTCGACCCCGACCTCGCGCATTTCGGCGGGATCGTACCCTGCGGCATCGAGGAATTCGGCGTCACCAGCCTCGCGCGGCTCGGGATCGCTCTTGCGCCGGAACAGTGGGATGCGGCATTGCGCGCCCAGGCGCCGCAGTTTTTCGCGGCGCTGGAAGGAGAAGCAGCATGATGTCGAGATCGCCTGCCCGCCGTTCGCTGGCCCGGGCAATCGCAACACCGATTGCGCTGTCATCCGCGCTGGCACTGGCCGCCTGCGGCTCCTCGGGCGACGACCAGGCGGCCGGCGGGTCGGGGGCACAGGGCGACCTGAAGGGCGGCACAGTGACCGATGACATGTTGCCGCTCGACCAGCTCAAATCGAAATCTCCGCCGATGAAGCCGTCTCCTGCCGCAACCAGCACCTCGAGCGGAGGCGGAGGTACGCAGGCTGCCAGCGAGGAGGAGGAAAACGCCGGCGACGGTCCAGCTGCGACAGACGAGCCCGCCGCGCCCGGAGAGGCGGCGGCAGAGGACAGCGAAGGCTAGTCGCTCTCCAGCAGGCGTTTGGCCCGCTCCAGGCCGATACGGTCGACGCAGCGGCCGTCCACTGTCACAACCTGCGCCTCCGGGTGGAGATCGAACCCCGAAACGACAGCGCGCGCTGCAACGAGTTCGTCCTGGGTGGGCGCGAAGTGGCGCTCGATGACCTCGACCTGCGCCGGATGGCGCGCCATCATGGCGTCGAAGCCGTTCATCCTTGCCCGCTGCACCGCCGCGTCCAGCGCTTCCGGACGTTTGACGATCCCGCTTGCACTCTCGATGGCGAGAAGGCCGCGGGCCTTGGCCGTCAGCAGCAGTTGCGCCCGGATCGCCCGGATCGCGTCGTTGTCGGCACTGGCCATATGGGCCGCGGCGGCCAGCGCATGCGCGTCCCAGCTCAACCCGACAATGCGCGGATGCGGATCATGTGCGAACTGCGGGATGAGGAGGGCTGCCTCGGGAGCGTCGCCGACCTGGGGAATGACGCGCACGGCATTGTGGCCGAGGCTGTTGCGCTGTTCCAGCTCGTACATGTCGGCAGCCAGCATCTGCACCTGTTGCGGCCCCATGGCGCGCGGCAGGACGATACCATCGGGCTTGCCGCCCATGGCCGCGTCGAGGTCTTCCTTCCAGTGCGGGCTGCCGATCGGGTTGATGCGCACCCAGCGGGCAAACCGTTTCCTGCTGGTGAGCTGGTGTTCCTGCCTCAGCAGGAACTGGAACACATTCTCGCGGGCCGCCGCCTTGCGCCCTTCGCCGACCGAAGCGAGGTCGAGGACAACGGCCCCGGCACCGGCAGACGGCACCTTGGCCAGCTTGGCCTCGTTATCTGCCGGAACCAGGAGCCAGGAACGGATTGCCATGACGGAAGGGCCACGCCGTCAGGCGACTGCGGCCTGCTCCTCCGCCAGGGTCGGATAGTCGACATAGCCTTCCGGGATCGGGAAGTACCAGCTCTTGGGGACATCCTTGTTGGGATTGAAAGGTGCGCCCGCCGCGATGCGTTTTTCCAGGTCCGGGTTCGAAATGTACGGACGGCCGAAACTGATGGCATCGGCCTTGCCGCTTTCGACGTCGGCCGCGGCCTGCGCCGCATCGTAATCGGAATTCAGGATCAGCGCGCCGGAATAGAGCGTGCGGATCAGCGGGCTCTGCTTGGGGACATCGGTGCTGCCGAAGGTGCCGTCCGGCCCCGGCTCGCGCAACTCGACAAAGGCCAGGCCCAGTTCCGCGCACACCCTGGCTGCCGCGCCGAAGGTTGCGGGCGGGTTGCTGTCGTCGGTGCCCTGGCTGTCGCCATTGGGCGAAAGGCGGATGCCCACGCGGTCGGCGCCCCAGACGTCGATCAGCGCCTCGAGCACTTCGCGCATGAAGCGGGTGCGGTTTTCCGGGCTGCCGCCGTATTCGTCGTCGCGATGGTTGGTCCCGTCGCGCAGGAACTGGTCGACCAGATAGCCATTGGCGCCATGCAGCTGGACGCCGTCGAAACCGGCCTTCTTCGCCTGTTTCGCGGCGTTGTGGTAATCCGCCACCGTGCGCTTGATGTCGTCCAGCGTCATGGCACGAGCGGTGGCGTATTCCTGCTTGCCGACTGGCGTGTGCGCTTCGCCCGGGGCCTTGGTGGCGCTGGCCGAGAAAGGCGGTTCGCCATCGAGGAAATAGGGGTGGACGATCCGCCCCATGTGCCACAGCTGCATGACGATGAGGCCGCCTTCCTCGTGCACGGCTTCGGTCGAAAGCTTCCACGCCTCGGCCTGCTCGTCGCTCCAGATGCCGGGCGCCGACGGCCAGCCCAGCCCTTCGCGGCTGATGCCGGTGGCTTCGGTCAAAATCATGCCGGCGCCGGCACGCTGGCGGTAATAGGTCGCCATCAGCGCATTGGGTACGAACATCGGCTCCGCCGCACGGCCGCGGGTCAGCGGGGCCATGAAGATCCGGTTGCGGGCTTCGAGCGCCCCCATCTTGAGCGGCTGGAACAAGGCGTCGTGCATCGTGATGACTCTCCGCAATTTCTTTTTCGATTTGGTGAACTGCGGCTAGGGCAGCGCCGTGACCGGCGCAACATCAGAAAATGTGACAGGGCGCGAAGCGGCGAGCGGACAGGCGCCCCGATGGGTGCTGTTCGCCGCCCTGCTGGCGGGCAATGTCGCGCTGGCACTGGGTCCATGGGCGGTGCGGCTGGCAGACACCGGCCCGGTCAGCGCCGCGTTCTGGCGCTTGGCCCTGGCCCTGCCATTCCTCGTCTTGCTGGCTAGAGCCACCGGGCAAAGATTGGGCGGTATACCGGCCCGCAATCTTGCCTTGGTGGCGCTGGGCAGCTCGGCCTTCGCGATCGACCTTGCGGCCTGGCATTACGGGATCGGGCTGACGCGGCTCGGCAATGCGACGCTGTTCGGCAATGCCGGCAGTATCGTGCTGCTGTTCTGGGGCTTCATCGTCAGCCGCACCCTTCCCAAGGGCATGGAATGGCTCGCCATTGTCTTCGCGCTCGGCGGCTCCGCTATCCTCTTGGGCGAGAGCCTGGAGATCAGCACCGCGACGCTCGTGGGCGACCTGTTCTGCCTGGCAGCCGGGCTGAGCTACGCGGTCTACCTCCTGACCCTGCAGGATGCGCGCAAGGGCATCGGCGCCTGGAGCCTGCTGGTCTGGGTCAGTCTGTTCGGCTGTCCCGTGTTGCTGGCCATGGCGCTGTTGCTGGGTGAGCCGGTGCTACCGGGCGCGGCAGGCTGGGCCCCGCTGGCGGCGCTCGCGGCGCTAAGCCAGCTGGTGGGGCAAGGGCTGCTGGTCTTCGCGCTGAGGCACTTCAGTCCGCTGGTGATCGGCCTCGCACTGCTCACCCAGCCCGCGGTCGCGGCGCTTTATGGCTATGGCGTGTTCGGCGAAGTGCTCGGAGTTTGGGACATTGTCGGCATGGTGCTGTTGGGCGGCGCGCTGGTCGTGGCGAGAGGGGAGCCGGCGAAGCGCGCAGCTTCCGGCAAGACCGCTGAGTGACCAGGCGATACGAGCAGAGCCTCGATCCGCAGCGAAAGTGGCGGGCCAAACGCCCGCCCGACCTCGGGCTGACCTGATGCTCGCCGCTTTTGCGACCAGAATGGTCAGGCTCGCTCGAAACTCCGCGCGTAAGCGGTTGCAATATCGGCGCGGTCGCCATCGATCTGGGCAAGGGTCATGGCGTGATCGCGCAATTGGGCGGCCTCGGTGCGCAGGAACTGCAAAAGCTCCGGCTCTGCCTGCTTTTCCAGGCGATGTGTCAATCGGCCAAGATTATCGATCAGACGAATCGTGACCGAAGGATACGCGCTGGCGGCCTGCCGCAATGCGGATAGCGGATCGTCGAACAGGCTCCGGAAATCCTGGCCCTCCAGAATGAGCCATGGCCTCGAGGCCAGCGCCGGGGCATGGCCGACCCTAACCCAGCGGTCCGCATGGCTTTCCATGATCGCCGCCAATTTGTCGGCGCAGGTGATCGCGGTGTAGAAATCGTTGATCGCCGGCGAAAGCGCGCGGGCGGCAATCTCGACCAGCAAGCGTATGTGAAACACGGTTCCCTGATGGTCGGACCTGTACCCGCCGATCGGCAGGGACGGACGCAGCGCGGCCGCATCGAACGGCACATCCGCGCTCAGCAAGGCCTCGCCCGCCATGACGTGCTGGCCGGGCGCTGCGTGAACCACGACGCGCGCAGCCCCATCTGCGAACGCGGCGACTAGTGCAGCGTGATCGACCTCTTCGACATAGCCTTCTCGCCGCGACCGCAGGATGTGCGGCAAGGCCGCCGGAACCTGCGCGACCGAGGTCAATGCCAGCGTGCAGGCGCAGGCATCGTCGGCAACGCGGTCGATCGAATCGTCGACGAACATCGTCCGGCCCAATGCGTGAAGCGATACCGCCAGCATGGCAACATTGACAGCCTGCAGGAGCATGACTGTTGCCACTAGCAAGAGCGGCGTTTCTGCGAGCGGCGCCTCGCCATCGATGGCGAGCGCTGCGACCAGCGTCACGATCTGCGAAAAGCTGAGCCCCGCCAGCGACACTCGCACCAGCCGGCGTTTCAACCAGCGGTCGATCAGGCGGACGCCCAGGTTGCCTGCTGCAAGGCTCAGCACGATGAGCGTGATGGAAAAGTAGAGCGCGATGAAGGCCGCATTGACGCCGGCGGCAACGCCGACGAAGTCCTTCGCTGTATCGGCGGTAGCAACCGGAGCCATTCCCTGCGCCAGCAGCCACGCCGTCGCGCCGTTCCGGTCGACAAGTAACACGCCGTACGCCAGCGGCAGGGCGGCAAGCGTCGCACAGACAGCGAGCATCCAGTAATTCGCTACAAGGCGATGGACGAGCCAATGGGGGACGATCGCCCGCAACACATCGGGCATAAGCGAATACTCCTAGCTCAACTACTTCCACGTGAAATCCGGGAACCCAACGCTGAATGGCTGATTAAGTTGCCGGATGGTGCACGCGTTGTCTCATCCGGCAGACAGCTTCAGCGACAGGGGGCGAAGGTCGGTCGAGCTGCTTTACAGGAGCAATACATGTCAACAGTCGCAAATGCCGATGCGCTGGCGCAACAAGTCGGCAATATCGAAAATCTCGTCACGCTGACGTCCGGGCAATACACCATGGGATCCTTGATCCTGATGGTCAGCTACGGGGCGCATTTTGCGTTCATCCTCTACTTCATCATGACATCGATGCAGCTCGCACCGCGCTACCGCGTGGTGCCGATCCTGTCGGCGGTCGTCATGGCCAGCGCCGGGCTGAGCCTGATGCGGGAATTTACCACTTGGGAGGCAAGCTACGCCTTTGTCGACGGGCTCTATCGTCCGCTCGCCGATAACGAGACCTTCACCAACGCCTTCCGTTACGGCAACTGGACCATTACCGTTCCCATCCTGCTCACGCAGCTGGCGATCGCGTTCGCCTTGCCGAGACCGGAATTGCATCGCCGGTCGCTGCGTATGATCATACCGGCCGTCTTGATGATCTGGACCGGTCTTTATGGCCAGTTCGGGGAAAGCGGCGATTTTGCCCGGCTGAACCTCTGGGGCGTCATTTCGTCCGTGTTCTTCGTCTGGCTTATCGTCGAGGTTCGCGGCGTCATCACCGCAGGGATTGCTTACGGTCCGCAGCAACTGGCCGGGTGGCCCAAGAATATCTGGTGGTATTTCCTCGCCACCTGGGGCCTCTATCCCATCGCCTACGCCTTGCCGCAGCTCGGCTTTACCGGCGATGTCGTGGTGGTCCGCCAGCTGCTCTATTCGATCGCCGATATCAGCTCCAAGCTGGTCTATGGCATCATCCTGTCGCGCTATGTGCTGAGGCGCAGTGCGCTGGAAGGCTACCTGCCAGCGGCCGAGGCGCTGTCGACCGATCCGGTTGGTTCGAAAGTCGCTTCGGCCCGCGGCGACTGAGCAAAAGTGCGGCCGTTCGAAGCACTTTATTATGGGGGATCCCGGCAGTATGCCGGGGTCCCCTATCTTACTGCCATGGCGATGGCAGCCTGCTTCGTGGCGACCATTGCGCAGCTCGCGGGTGAACACTGGGCCATAGCGATGGGAATTGTCCTTTTCGCACTGGGATTTTCCCATGGCGCCGGAGAAGAAGACAGTGGTGCGATCAGATCGTACCGTTTTCAGGCAATCATTGCCTACCTCCTGGTAGGGTCCGGTGTCGCGGCGCTCTATCTGGCGTTTCCGTTATCGGGTCTGGTCGTGTTTTTCTTATTGTCGGCCTGGCACTTTGCCCGATGCGAACCTGCCCTCGGCAAGTGGTCAGGCCTTGCCATCGCCGGGTTGGCGATCGGCGGAAGCGCGCTGTTTCGCCCGGCCGAAACGGAACAGGTGTTGTCGTTGGTGGTGTCGGGATCCGTCCCGGCATTTTTCATGACCCTATTGACCTGGGCCGGGGGCCTGGGCTCGGTGGCTGCGGTAGCGGCGCTTTTGACAAGATCGCGCGGAGCCATGCTAGTCATCGTCGCGCTTATCGCGACGGCTATGTTACAGCCAGTACTGGCGGTCGGCCTAGTGTTTCTCGTCTGCCACGCGATCCCTGTCCTACAGCGGCAGTTGGAAGACTACGGCGCGGATGCTGTCTGGGCCGCGACGGCCTGGCCCACCGTCACGGCGACCCTGGGTGCAGCCGCGCTGGTCTTGTTGGTCCTGACGGCCGGCATCGATTTGAGGCTGGCAGTCGCCCTGGCGCTTGGCCTGGCGACGCCTCACATGCTTACAGAGCGGCTAGACCGTTAGGGATCAGGCTGGCCCGAGATCGCCCAACCCGATCGTACCGCTGGCCATGTCCAGCATCCGGTCGAGACTGCGCTTGGCCTTCACCCGCAGCTCTTCCTCGATCTCGATCCGGGGCTCCAGGTCGCGCAGGGCGACGTAGAGTTTCTCCAGCGTATTAAGCGCCATGTAGGGGCAGATGTTGCAGTTGCAGTTGCCGTCCGCCCCGGGCGCGCCGATGAAGTTCTTTTCCGGCAGCGCCTTTTCCATCTGGTGGATGATGTGCGGTTCTGTCGCGACGATCAGCGTGTCGCCGGGGAAGGTCTTGGCGAATTGCAGGATGCCCGAGGTGCTGCCGACATAATCGGCGTGATCGACTATGGCCGGCGGACATTCCGGGTGCGCGGCAATGGGCGCGCCGGGGTACTGCTCCTTGAGTTTCAGCAATTCGGTCTCGCTGAAGGCCTCGTGGACGATGCAGACGCCCGGCCACAGCAACATCTCGCGGTTGAACTTGCGGCTAAGGTAGCCGCCCAGGTGCCGGTCGGGACCGAAGATGATCTTCTGTTCCGGCGGGATCTGCTGCAGGATCGTCTCGGCGCTTGAGCTGGTGACGATGATGTCGGAGAGCGCCTTCACCTCGGTCGAGCAATTGATGTAGGTCAGCGCGATGTGATCGGGATGCGCCTCGCGGAACTTGCGGAACTTCTCCGGCGGGCAGCTGTCCTCGAGACTGCATCCGGCATCCATGTCGGGCAGCACGACGATCTTCTCGGGGCTGAGAATCTTGGCGGTATCTGCCATGAACTTGACGCCGCAGAAGGCAATCACGTCCGCATCGGTATCCGCCGCCATCTGCGAAAGCTGGAGCGAGTCGCCGACGTAATCGGCCAGGTCCTGGATTTCCGGGCGCTGGTAATAATGCGCCAGGATGACGGCGTTGCGTTCCTTGCGCAGGCGGTCGATTTCGGCACGCAGGTCCGTCCCGGTGGGCAGCTTGGTTTCGGCAGTCATGTTCCGTCCTTGCGAGGGGCGATCGTCGCCTCTCTATAGACCGAACGAACAGAGATGCGAGCGCGTTCCGGGCAAGTGTGGTTGCACCATCCTCACATGCTGAAGCCGGGCGGAAGGAAGGCTTCCATTGGGCGCTGCGCCCCGGGGGTTCCGGCGATGACCCACTCTGTCACGGCATAGCCGACTGGCGAATAGGCGATCAGCATGGAGAGGGCGAAGACCCCTGCGTAAATGCCGAGGCCCCACCAATAGGCCGGGTGGATGCGCCCGTCGCGCCGCAGATCGGCGAGCATCCCGACAAGAGGGAAGATGAAAGTGAAGCTGACGGCAATCGTCCAGGCGTTCGGGATGAACAGCGGCATGGGCAGCAACCGGCCGAGGCCGGGTCCGGTCAGCACGCTCATGGCCACCAGCATCAGCCGCCGGTGCCATCCGGTATGCCGCCGCGCCCGCAAGGCCCACAGGCCGAGCCCCCCGAACGCGAACAGCCCCATCAGGTTGCTGACGAAAAACTCGTTCTGGGCGAAGAAGAACGGGCCGCCGCTGGTACGGGCGGACACGACGATGATCATGGTCCCGGCCGCCACCATCAGCGGGATCCAGAGATAGGCAAGCTGGCCGAGACGGATGTGCAGGTCACGGTTGCCAGCCGATATGCTCACGTGCTGGGCGAGATAGAGGGCAATCCAGCCCATGAAGATCATGCCGTGCAGGTGGAACGGCAGCGGCGCCGAGAAACTCGACCGCCCCATGGCATAGTTGAACACGAAGCCGGCGATGATGATGCCCGACATGACGAACGCCATGACGGTGAAGAAGCGTGTGCCCTGGACTGGCGCGGAATGATTGCCCGGACGCGGGGCGGCAGCAGTTGCCATGGAGAAGTCCCTCCCTCCGTTGTTACTGGCGACCGCTTGTTCTTGTTATCTCGCTCCTACCGCCTGGGCGCGGCAATGGTCAATTCCGCTGTGCCCCGCCTGTCAGCTCTCCGTCGAACCGTACTGTCACTTTGACGTCGCCGAACCCGGCAACCTGCATGGGGATGGCGAGATTCTGCGTGATGGCTTGCCTTGCCGCATCGCGTGCCAGCCCCATCAGCACGGGGTTGCCGGCCGCCTTGCGGGCTTCGCGCTCTGCCAAACGAGTATTGTCCCGCGTCAGCTTATCCTGTGCGTCGCGAGTGATCCAGATACCTTCGCGCAGGTACTGCGCCCGCCCTTCGTCGAGATTGGGCTTGCCGACCTGCACCGGGGGCAATTGCACCGTAAGGGACCGGGCAGCCTCGTTCCAGGAAAGCCGCGACCGGTCGACCTGCGACAGGTCCACCGAATAAGTTACGCGCGCCGGAATGACGGCGACCTGACGCGTGCGGATGGTACCGAAGAAGCGGCTGTCGTTGCTGGCCACGACCGGGGCGAATTCCGCGCTGAAAACGGTGAGGGCGTTCTGTTCCTCGAACGCCACGAGGCTGGTCGCGACCGGATCGCCCAGTTCGTCGGGCCCGAAAGCCTTCCATGCGAGCCATGCGACCGCTGCCAGCAGGAGGATCACCACCAGCCACGGCAGCGCCTGGATGCGGGCCAGGGAGACGGCACTGCGACTATCGCTGCGAGCGGGTTCGGGTGGGGGCGGATCGGCCGGCGCGATTGTGGCGCTCTGGTCCTTGAGTGTCAGATCGTCTGCCATGTTTCCCCCGAACGGACGACGAGGCCTCTTCGTTCCAGATCGATCAGATGGGCATGGACGCTCATCTGCGCAGCCTTGTCCAGCCGCGGGTCAAGCCCCTTGTACATCAGCGGCACGAAGTCGGGGAGCGCCAGAGGGCCTTCGCCGAGGTGACGAAGGATCTGGTTCTCGCGCTGGCGGCGGTGGCCGATCATCCCGCGAACCAGCTGGCGGGGCTTGGTGATCGGGTCGCCATGGGCGGAGTAATAAACCCTGTCTTCGCGGGCGTAGAGCTTGTCGAGGCTCTTCATGTAATCGCCCATGTCGCCATCGGGCGGGATGACGACGCTGGTCGACCAGCCCATCACATGGTCGCCGGTGAACAGCGCGCCGCTTTCCTCCAGCGCAAAGCACAGGTGGTTGGAGGTATGACCGGGCGTGTGCACGGCACGCAGGGTCCACCCCCTCCCGGTCATCGCTTCGCCGTCTTCCAGCACGCGGTCGGGCGCATAGGTCGGATCGAACGCCTCGTCGGCGCGCGGCAGGTCGGTCTGAAGCACCAGTGGGGCGCAGCCGACAATGGGCGCCCCGGTCAACCTCGCCAGCGGCCCGGCGGCGGGCGAATGGTCGCGATGGGTGTGGGTGCACATGATGGCGACCAGCTTGTCGTCGCCGATCGCCGCCATGATTGCCCCGATATGCGCCGGATCGGCAGGGCCAGGGTCGATGACCGCCACTTCGCCGGCATTGCCGACGATATAGGTCTGCGTGCCGGTAAAGGTGTAGGGCGAGGGGTTGGGCGCAAGGATCCGCGCCACCAACGGCTCGGGCCGCTCGACCAGGCCCACCGGCCAGGGTTTGGGAGGAGGCGTTGCCATGTGCTTGCATATGGGGCGCAAGCTGGCGCATGTCACGCCGCAAGAAGTTCTGCACGGGAGAGAGCAGCTTGTCCGACCTCATACTTGTCCTCGACGAGGGCACCACCTCCACACGCGCCATGCTGTTCGGGCTGGATGGCAGCCTTCATGGCGTCGCCCAGAAGGAACTGACACAGCATTATCCGCAGCCCGGCTGGGTCGAGCACGATGCCGGTGAGATCTGGGAGCGCACCCTTGTCTGCGCACAAGAGGTACTCGGCAAGGTCGGGGCCGAGCGGATCGCCTGCATCGGCATCACCAACCAGCGCGAGACCGTGGTGGCGTGGGACGAGCAGACGCTCGAACCGCTAAGCCGCGCCATCGTCTGGCAGGATCGGCGGACGGCAGACTTCTGCGCCGGGCTGAAGGACCGGGGACACGAGCCCGCGGTGCAGGCGAAGACCGGCCTACTGCTCGACCCCTATTTCTCCGGCACCAAGATGCGCTGGCTGCTCGACCATGACGAACGGGTACGGCAGGCGGCGACCAAGGGCACGCTGGCGCTCGGCACGGTCGAAAGCTGGCTGGCGGCAAACCTGTCGCGCGGACAGGCGCATATCAGCGATGCCAGCAATGCCAGCCGGACCTTGTTGCTCGCGCTGGATGGCGCGCAATTCGACGACGGGCTGTGTGACCTGCTCGGTGTGCCGCGCGATGCCTTGCCGAAAGTGGTCGACACCCATGGCCCTCTGGCTGAGGCAGATGTCGCGTGGTTCGGCCGCACCTTGCCGATCACCGGCATGGTCGGCGACCAGCAGTCGGCCACGCTGGGGCAAGGGTGCCTCTCGTTCGGCGATACCAAGGCGACCTATGGCACGGGTGCCTTCGTGCTGGCCAACAAGGGCCGGGAACTGCCGCGCTCGGACAACCGGATGCTGGGCACGGTGCTGTGCCAGCAGGCAGGGCAGCGGACCTATGCCATCGAAGGCTCGGTCTTCGTGGCGGGCAGCCTGGTGCAATGGCTGCGCGACCAGCTCGGCCTCATCACCAGCGCGGTGGAAACCGAGACGCTGGCACGCTCTATCCCGGACTCGGGTGAAGTGGTGATCGTTCCCGCGTTGTCGGGTCTTGGCGCGCCACACTGGCGGGCGGATGCGCGCGGTGTCGTCAGCGGGCTCAGCTTCTCGAGCGGCAAGGCCCAGATCGCTCGCGCCGCGCTGGAGGCCATGGCGCATCAGACGCACGACCTTGCCGAAGCCTTCGCCGCCGACGGCGCGGCGTGGAAATGCCTGCGGATCGACGGCGGGATGAGCGCCAACGACTGGATGGCGCAGGACCTTGCCGACATGCTCGGTCTCACTGTCGAACGGCCGGACTTTGTCGAGACCACTGCCCTCGGCGCCGCGATGAGCGCGGCCGTGGGGGCAGGGCTTCATGGGTCGCTGGAAGAGGCCTCGGCCGCGATGCGCGGGTCTGTAAGAAGGTTCGAACCGGCGATGGACGATGGCGTGCGGCAGGAACGCCTCGCGCGCTGGCGCCGGGCGCTTACAGCCGCCTGAGCGCGCTTTCCAGCCGGGCGCGGATCTGGTCAAGGCCCTCGGCCCGCCCGCGTTCGCCTGCCCGCCAGGCGTTGTCGAGCCGCGCCACGCGCGCATGCATCAGCTGGGTTTCGAGTATGAGCAGCTGGGTGGGAAGTTCCAGCAGCTCCAGCTGCGACGGTTCCGACGGGCGATCCGGTGGCAGTCGCCCGTGCTGGCTCAGCTGGTATTCCGTCATCTCGCCGCGGAAAAAGGCCCTCTGGTTGAGCAACCAGGCAAGCACGTGCATCACCCTGGTGGTGGTCTTCAGGCCTTCGGTCGACAGCGCAATGCGCACCAGGTCGGCCTTCCCCACATCGCGCGGCGTGCTGAGATCGAAGGCCGCGCGCACGTCGTCGGCCAGCACCAGCGCTTCGCAGTACAGTTCCTCGACGATCGTCGCGGTGAGGTCGGTAGGCTCTCCCATTTGTAAAGCCGCTACGCTTGCGGGCGGGCAGGGGAAAGGACGGTAACGACGATGTTCATCGGGAATTTGCAAGCTGTCCCGCTGGGGAACAGTTTTCTTTAGGAGTGGTGTCCCAACGCGAGCTGAAAGCGAGTGCAAGCGCGCCCGCGCGCCCGCAGCGACGCGACCGCAGGCCGTGTGAGCGAGGATTTCGCACGGCGGACGCCGGGCGGAAAACAAGCTAGGCAATGATGTCCGGAATCAGCTGATCTTCGATGATCGCGATCTGGTCGCGCAGGGCGAGCTTGCGCTTCTTCAGCCGGGCGATCTGGAGCTGGTCGGTGCTGCCGGATTCGGTCAGGGCCGAAATCGCGGCATCGAGGTCGCGATGTTCCACCCGCAAATGTTCCAGCCGCTTGCGCAATTCCGCTTCGGTCACGTCCGTCCGCACCCCGCCTTGCCATGCTGCGAACGTTTCGTCGCGGATTTGCTCATATCAATCGCAAGGGACGAAACAAGGACTTCGCAATCTTTGTCTAGTGTGTTTCTATCGATCGACGCGGTTCGCCCGCGAAAGGCGAGTCGCTTCAAAGGTCGCACACCCGAGAAGGAGAGCTGTATGATCTCGTCACATGTTTCCGCCCTACGGTCCAAGCACGCCGGTCTCGAGGCCCGCCTGCACGAGGAGATGAACCGGCCGGCTCCCGACATGGCGACGATCCAGCAACTCAAGAAACTCAAGCTCAGGGTGAAGGAAGAAATCGCTGCAGGATAGCCGCGGCCGCTTTCTCGCCAATTCCAAAAGGATGCATGATGCGCTAGGCGCAGCGGCATGACCGCCGCTGCCGCCGCCCGCCAGATCCTTACCAGCCTGCACGATATCATGGCGTCGCGCCTGCATCCGCAGGGCAAGCTCGATGCGGTGGTGGAGATCATCGGCGAAGCGCTCGATAGCGAGGTCTGCTCAATCTACCTCCTGCGCGAGGGGATGCTGGAACTCTTCGCCACCCGGGGTCTCAACAAGGAAGCTGTCCACGTCACCCGCATGGCTCTGGGCGAGGGGCTAACCGGCACGCTGGTCGCCAACAACGAAACCCTCAACCTCGCCGAGGCGCGCGCGCACCCGGATTTCCAGTACCGGCCCGAAACGGGCGAGGACAAGTTCCACAGCTTTGCCGGGGTGCCGATCGTCTATCGCGAACGCGCGGTCGGGGCGCTCAACGTCCAGCATGTCGAACAGCGCCGCTACGAAGATGTCGAGATCGAAGCGCTGCAGACCACCGCCATGGTGCTGAGCGAGCTGATCGGCAACGCGGGCCTGATCGACGAAGAGGCTGTCGGCGCGACCGGTGCCCAGACCGGCCAGGCTCAGGTCGAGGGGCTTTCGCTGGTCGGTGGTATCGCAGCCGGCTTTGCCGTGTTCCACCAGCCGCGCATCACCATCGACCAGGTTGTGGCTGAAGACATCGAGCTGGAGCGCCAGCGGGTCTACCGCGCTTTCGACAAGATGCGCGACCAGATCGAAGGTCTCTCGCAGCAGGCGGAATTCGGCAAGGGCGGCGAGCACGAGGAAGTGCTCGAGACCTACAAGATGTTCGCCTACGACGAAGGCTGGAGCCGCCGTATCAACGAGGCGATCGACAGCGGTCTGACGGCCGAGGCAGCGATTGAGCGCGTCCAGCAACGCACCAGAATGCGCATGCGCGAGATCGACGATCCCCTGCTGGCCGACCGGATGCACGACCTGGAGGACCTGGCCAATCGCCTGCTCCGGATCGTCTCCGGCCAGCTCGGCACTGCGGCGTCGCAGGGCTTGCGGCGCGATTCGATCCTGATCGCCAAAAACCTCGGCCCGGCCGAACTGCTGGAATACGACAAGCGGCGGCTGAAGGGCGTTATCCTCGAGGAAGGTTCGCTCACCGCCCATGTCGTGATCGTCGCGCGGGCCATGGGCGTGCCGGTGCTGGGCCGTGTGCGCGGCCTGCGCGGCATCGTGCGCGAGGGCGACGAGATCCTGCTCGACAGCGACAAGGCCATGGCCACCATCCGCCCGACCCAGCAACTGGCGGACGCCTTCGACGCGCGCTTTGCGAAATCGAAGGAACGCCAGGCGGCCTATGCCGAATTGCGCGATGTCGAACCCTTCACCCGCTGCGGCACGCGCATCCAGGTGCTGATGAATGCGGGCCTGCGCGACGACATGGCGAACCTGCCGCTGGTCGGCGCCGACGGCATCGGCCTGTTCCGCACCGAGTTCCAGTTCCTCGTGTCGGCAACCCTGCCGCAGCGCGACCGCCAGACGCGGCTCTACCGCGACGTGCTGGAGGCCGCGGGGGAGAAGCCGGTGATCTTCCGCACCGTCGATATCGGCGGCGACAAGGCGGTACCCTATCTCGCCAGTGCCGAGGCCGAGAACGACGAGAACCCGGCCATGGGCTGGCGCGCACTGCGCCTGGCGCTGGAACGCGAAGGCCTGCTCAAGGTGCAAGCCCGGGCGCTGCTCGAAGCCTCGGCCGGCAAGACATTGCGGGTGATGTTCCCGATGGTCAGCGAACCGTGGGAATTCGATGCCGCCAAGGCGGTGTTCGACGAACAGCTAAAATGGCTGCGCGGGCAGAAGAAGCAGCTGCCGGACGAGATACACTATGGCGCGATGCTGGAGGTCCCCGCGCTGGCGGAGGTGCTCGACCTGCTGATTCCGAAGGTTTCGTTTCTTTCGATCGGCACCAACGACCTGACGCAGTTCCTGTTCGCTGCCGACCGCGCCAATCCCAAGCTCGCCGCCCGCTACGACTGGCTGAGCCCTGCCATCCTGCGCTTTTTGAAGCGCGTGGCGCAGGCCTGTGTCGGCCAGCCGGTGACGCTTGGCGTCTGCGGGGAGATGGGCGGGCGCAAGCTGGAGGCTCTTGCCCTGCTCGGCATCGGCATCCACCGCCTGTCGATCACGCCTGTTGCCGTGGGGCCGATCAAGGAACTGGTCCGGCAGGTCGATCTGAAGCAGGTGGAACAGGCCATGGCCGGTTTCCTCCTTTCGCCGCCGCCATCCATCCGCTCGGCGCTGGGCGACTGGGCACGCGCACACGGCATCGATATCGACTGACTCCAGTGCCGCGCCGGGCCGGTTGCATCGGTTGGCCGGTCCTGCCTGATACCACTCGTTGCTTGACACGGACGTGGTGCGGCTGGGATGTAGTAACCATAAAACATGCCTCACAATCAGGGGTCGCAAAAGACAGTTATGAACGAAGAAGACGCCGCAACCGTCGGGCCGGGTGCCTATGCCAGTGCAGGCGATCGCTTGCGCGCCGCTCGCGAGGCGCAGGGAATGACGCTGGAACACGTGGCCAGCAAGACCCGTATTCCCTTGCGGCACCTGCAGGCGATCGAGGCAGGCGATTTCGGGGCGCTGCCGGCGCGGACCTACGCCGTCGGTTTCGCGCGCAGCTATGCCAAGGCGGTCGCGCTGGACGACAAGGCTATCGTCGAGCAGGTACGAAGCGAACTGGGCGTTGAAGGGCCAGGGGAAC
Source organism: Parerythrobacter aurantius (assembly GCF_045291475.1). Taxonomy (NCBI): domain Bacteria; kingdom Pseudomonadati; phylum Pseudomonadota; class Alphaproteobacteria; order Sphingomonadales; family Erythrobacteraceae; genus Parerythrobacter; species Parerythrobacter aurantius. Next base: position 505,586 of record NZ_CP147985.1, on the reverse strand, counting down.
GCTATGCCAGCGGGCAGGCGCTGGAGCCTGGCGATCCTGCGCGTGTGCCGTCACGGGGGCTCGTGTTTTTCTCGATCGCTTCGATCCTGTTGCTGCTGGTGGGCGGTTTCGCTTTCTACCGCACCTTCTTCGCCCCCGGTTCGGGGCCGGGATCCATCATGCCGGCCGAACAGGCTGCCGCCGATGCGGCGGAGGCGGAGCAGGCCGCGCTCAATGCCCCGCAGCCGGGCGCTCCGGCAATCGACCCCGCCGGCGAAGTGGCCTTCACCGCCTTGCAGGACGATGTGTGGATCAAGTTCTACGACGGCAGCGGCAACCAGCTGATGCAGAAGCAGATGGCGCGCGGCGAACGCTATGTCGTCCCGGCCGATGCGGAAAACCCGCAGGTCTGGACCGGCCGCCCGCAGGCTTTCGCCATCACGATCGGCGGCAAGCCGGTGGCCAAGCTGAGCGAGCAGGAAGTTACGGTCAAGGACATCCCGGTAAGCGCGGAGGCGCTGCTGGCACGCAATGAAGCGGCAAGCCCTGCAGAACCTGGCAGTGCCCCGACGGCCCCTGCCGCGTCGCCGACACCAGTCGCCTCGCCTGCGACGCAAGGCTGACCGGGCGCCAATTTCCCCGGTTTTGGCGCGGCTCGCACTCGACAGCGCCTCGACCGCGCGGCACGTTTGCGGCCGCAGATTAACCAGTATGTTCAGCGAAGGTTCGGCGTTTTTCCTGCAACGGGCTGGCGCCGCGATGGAGAGAACCAGATGATTTTCCGCCACACCCGCCTGATCATGGGAACCGCCCTGCTTGCCGTTGCGCTGCCTGCCGCGCCGGCCCTTGCGCAGGACAGCGGGGACGAAGCCCGCATCCGCAAGCTGGAAGCGGAAGTCCGCGCCCTCCAGCGCAAGGTCTTCCCCGGCACCGACGGACGCTTCTTCGAACCGGAAATCACCGGTACCACGCCCTCGGCACCGACTGCGGCATCTCCGACATCCACCACCGCGGTCACCGATATCCTGGCCCGGCTGGACGCGCTGGAAGCCTCGCTCGCCCGTGTCACCGGGCAGGTCGAAAGCAACACCAATGCGATCGCCGGACTGACGGCCCGGCTCGACGCCATGGGAGGCGCCGCTGCCGCACCGGCTTCGGTCCCGGCAACGGGCGCGCCAGTCGGCGGAACGATCGGCGTCATTCCCGCGTCCGGCAGCGCAACGCCGGCCTCCACCGTTGCGGTCCCTGCCAGCACGACGACAGCGGCGACGACAACCACCGCTGCCCCCGCGCCCCGGCCTGCCGCGAGTGGACCCAGTGCACAGCGTCTTGCTGCCGTACAGGCGATCGCCAAACCGCAAACGGCCGATCCTGGGGATGACGAATATTCCTACGGCTTCCGCCTGTGGGAAGCGAAGTTCTATCCCGAGGCGCAGCAGCAGCTCGCCATGTTCGTCGAGAAGTATCCCAATCACTCCCGCACCAGCTTCGGCCGCAACCTGCTGGGTCGTGCGTATCTCGATGACGGCAAGCCGCGCGAGGCGGCGCCGTGGTTCCTGAAGAACTACCAGGACGATCGCAACGGCGCGCGCGCGCCCGACAGCCTGCTGTACCTCGCCGAAAGCATGATCGCGCTGGGCGATACCAACCGCGCCTGCATTGCGCTCGCCGAATTCGGCGAGACCTATCCTGCTGTCGCGGCCGGCAGGCTGGCGAGTCAGTACGAAGCCAATCGCCGCAAGGTGACCTGCAATTGATAGGGCACCCCGCCTAGCTATCGACGCTGCGCTGATCGGCCGGTTCGAGTCCGCACTGGCCGGACTACACGCTGCCGCGCCTCTCGGCCTTGCCGTGTCCGGCGGCCCCGATTCGATGTCAATGCTGTTGCTCGCCCACCAGGCACTGGCCGGCGAGATCGAGGTGGCGGCGGTGGATCATGGCCTGCGGCCGGAGGCTGCGGACGAATGTGCCTTGGTGCAGGCGCAGTGCGAGCTGCTGGCCGTGCGCTGCGAAATCCTCCGCGTGGATGTGGCCGAAGGCAATGTGCAGGACCAAGCGCGGGATGCGCGTTACGCGGCCTTGATGGACTGGGCGAAGCGGAGACAGCTCGGCGCGGTTGCCACTGCCCATCATGCCGACGACCAGGCGGAAACCGTCCTCATGCGTCTCAATCGCGGCGCGGGCTTGCAGGGTCTCGGCGGCATTCGCGGGACCATGTGGTTCGGGGACAGCCGCATCCCGGTTATCCGCCCGCTGCTCGGCTTCCGGCGGGCCGAGTTACGCCAGATAGTGGAAGATTGCGGGATCGGCTACGCCAGCGATCCGAGCAACGAGGATCCGAGGTTCGACCGTGTGCGGATCCGCCGCGCGCTGGCGCAGTCCGACTGGCTGGATCCGCAAGCCATTGCACGGTCGGCCCTGCACCTTGCCGAGGCCGAGGCGGCGCTCGACGCAATTGCGACCTTGGCGTGGGATGAAGGCGCCCGGGTGGCGACGGACGAGGTCAGTGTGCCGTGCACGCCGGTCGCCGATACCCAGGCGCGCCTTCTGGTCCGGGCAGCGAAGGCGCTCGGACTCCGGCTTGTCATGGGCGAGGTCATCGCGCTTGTCCGCGACAGGCTCGGCACGACAGGCAGCAAGGTCAATCTCGGCGGCGCGCTGATCGAACGCCTCGATGACGGATACCGCGTAACCCGCGAACCGCCGCGCCGTCCGGCGTGACGGGTCAGATGATCTTGTCGCCCATCCCCATGGTTTCGCCATCAGTGATGATGACCTTGTCGCCTTTGCTGGCGACGGCAAATATCTTCGCGGCGAAATCCGTCGGCAGGCCGACGCAGCCGTGGCTGGCGAAGCCCAGTTCGACATCGGCCCCGTGCAACGCAACGCCATCGGTCGTCAGGAACATGGAATAGGGCATCGGCGCATTGCCGTATTTCTCGGACACATTGTCCTTCTGCTTGTAGAGGATCGGATGGACGCCGAGCGGGGTAGGATGTTCGTCCGTACCGAGCAGGACGGCGGCTGTGCCGATCTCGTACCCGCCCTTGAACACGGAGATGACACGCGCCTGCAGGTCCACGGTCATCACGATCGGCCCGGAGGGCACGTCCTTGTCGTCCCAGAACCACTCGCCGTATTTGATCGGCCCTTCTATCGGCAGGATGCGCTTGACGACGAAGCCGTCATCCGGCTTGGCCGCCGCAGGGGTCTGCGCAGCACTGGCCGGCTTGGCCGAGCCCGCAACCTTGGCCGGATCGACCGGGATCGCTTCCTCAAGCGAGGCCTTGGCTACCGGCTTCGTCTCGCCGCCCATCATCGAACTCGCCAGCGTCGCGCCGCCGAGGACGAAAACCGCGGCCGCCGTCGCGCCGCCAATCCATTTGATCATCGGGTTCATGGTGCCCCGTATGCCCGCGTTGGCTGACGCAATCCAGCCGCACGCACGCCGCGTCCCGCATTTGGACGGGCGCGGCGCAATCCTTAACGCTAGCCGTGGGCGCCGAAATGATTGGCGATGGCGGTGGTGATCCGCAGCGACAGCGAATGCGCCCGTTCTATCGGGTCGATGAAATTGCGCCCGATCGCGGCATAGCCCTCACCCTCGTCGTCGGGCCAGTCGCTGGCTTCGTCGAGCGCGAAATCGTCCAGCTTGGGGAAGCTGGTGGGGAAGGCGCGGCGCATTTGCGCCAGCGCATCATCGACCCGCAGGGTGAAGACCATCTCCAGCACGTCGTCGCGGCTGATGTCGTTGGCCCTGCTGAAGCTGGGGATCGAGACCGCGCGCAGGAACATGTGCTGGAACAGCGCCAGCCGCAACGCCTGCAGCACGCCGATGGTGCGGCGCGTGGCTTCGCGCTCGGGCATCGGGTCCTCGGGCGGCAGCAGGTCGAGCAGGCGGTGGAACTTGAGCGCATCGACGCGCAGGCGGCTCACCAGCCGGCGGAACACGCCGTTGCGATCGTCCTTGGTCAGGTAATCGGCCAGCGCCTGGCAGGCATCGGACAGCCCTTCCTCGGTCCCGCGATAGGTCCGGCTGGCCCAATAGGCGCTGTTGAACAGCTCGCCATAGGCGGCGACCGTCTTGATGCTGGCGAGCGCATTGGCATTGCGCACCAGCCGCATCAATTGCCGCCCGCGCGGGCTTGATTGAATCAATTGTGCGAGCTCTTCCTCATTCCCTTGGGCCGCCGCGCCGATCCCGGCGATGACGTTCACGGGATAGCCCAATTGCTGCAGGATGGCATTGTGCGGGATGGCGCGGATCTGCCGCAGGTTCATGCTGCGGTCGGCGGAAATATCGCTCTGGCGGCGGCTGACGCGACTGCCGGTCGAATTGAGCATGCCGAGGCCGAAGGCGGTAATCGCCCGCGAATAGGTCGCGCTTTCGAGATGGTCGCGCTGCTCGGCCCGTATGGCGCGATAGAAATCGAGGCTGAGGTCGGTGCGGGTGTAGAAGGGGTCTGGCTCGGTGGGGGCGTGCTCGGTCCATTCGTAGTCGGCGATCTGTTCCAGCGTGGCAAGCGCCAGCGCCGGGGTCTCGAAGAACTGATAGCCGTCGCCGCCCTGGAAACTGGCTTCGGGCTCCAGCCGGATATTGCCGCGCGCGAAGCGGGCCCGCGCCCAGGGCGAGAGCGGCCATTCGAGCCGGTCGCGGAAACTCGCCGGATGCGCCCCGCGGCCCATGCTCTCGCCGTGGGTGTTGAACACCAGCGCGGCGACATCGCTCATCGCGTTGGCACGCATGGCATCGGCCATCCGCCCCTGCAGCCGCTCGATGGCGAGGCTGGCAGGAAGCTGGCCGACGAAGCGCCCGGCATCGCTGAAGCCCGTCTGGATACACACCCGCCCGCGCGTGCGGGCATAGGCGCGGTACTCGTCCTCCTGCAAAAGCGCGTCGAGGAACCGCCCGCCGTGTTCAAGCGCTGCCTCGGTCTCGAAGAGCGGCGAGACATCGACCTTGTCGGCGATCCCGAACAGCTTGGCGAAATAGAGCGCCGCCATGACGGTCGAAGGCTGTTCGCATTCCGCCACCAGCATGCGGATCGGCGCGTCGGCATCGATGTGGTGGAGGATCTGCGCCATGGCGAGGAACTGGCGGATCGCGGTCGAGGCCTCGATCGCGAGCGCGCCGAAATTGGCGCGTTTCGGCTGCACCTCGCGCACCATCTTGCGCAGCACCGCCAGCGCACCGCGGCTGCCGATGTCGAGCGTATCGCCGCCTTCGATACGGCGGCGGATGGCGTTGTGCAGCTGCTTGGCGTTCACCCGGAAATGGATCCACCCCATGCCGAGGCCGTCGGCGCGCATGGCGGCGGCCAGCACCTTCAGCTTGATCGCGCGGGCCTCGGGTGCCGTCAGTGCTTCATCCTCCAGCGCTCCGATCAGCGGGGCGAGGGTCAGCAGCTTGTGCTCGTGGTCAGCCGTCAAGCGGTTGGCGGCATCCGACAGGTCGACCGGCTCGGACAGGTCCTGCGCGAAATCCTCCGCCCGCGCTTCGGCATAGGCGAGGGCGGGGTTTAGCGTGGCCAGCAGCCTGTGCCCGCTGTCGATGCCTTCGAGCCGTGCGACGTAGCGGCGCAGGCGCTGGGCCTTCTCGGCGAGGCGGAAGCCGATCGAATCGTACCACTTGATATCGGTCCGCCCGTCCATGTCGTAGCCGACCCAGGTAGCGAAACGGAACGGCAGGGGCCTCAGGTCGCGCCAGCGATCGGGCCACTGGACTGCGGCTCGAGACAGCAGCCGCGCGACGATGTCGTTGCGCGCATCCTGCGCATGGCCGATGGCTCGCATCGCCCGAGCGTGTTCATAGGCGAGGGTGACGGCTGGCCGGTCCTCGGTCAGCGTGCAGGCGGTGTCGGCAACGCTGCCGTCGCCCTCGATCGCCCCGGCCAGCGATTGCGCCTGCTCGGGCGTCAGCAGGAACGTCGGGTGCGCGGTGAAGACAGCGTGGAGGCGCGGCTGCTCCCAATGTTCGCGAAAGGCACCGAAGTCCTTGAACGCCGGGCCGAGCCGGGCCTCGCCGGTGCGGGGCAGGTCGAGCAGGCGGCGGGTGCGCGCGGCGCGGTCTTGCAGGGCTAGCGTCTCCAGCTCGCAGATCATGCCCTCGACCTGGTCGAGGTTCAGCTCGCCCGACTCCAGCTCGCGCGACAGGTCGAGCGAGAGCTGGAAGACGGGATTGAACAGCGGGGTTTCCGCCGTGCGGGCATGAAGGTGCTGGAGCCGGTCGCGAAGATCGGCGACCGACTTCATGCCGCCAGCGCCATGGCCGCCCGGGCCGAAGCCTCGATGGCTGTGAAGTCGGTGGGCTCTCGCGGCGCGACCCAGCTGCCGCCGACGCACAACACGGGATCGAAGGCGAGCCATTCGGGCGCGGTCGCTTCGCTGATCCCGCCGGTCGGGCAGAACAGGCACTGGCCGAACGGGGCGGCTAGCGCCTTCAGCGCCGGAAGCCCGCCCGCCGCCATGGCCGGGAAGAACTTGAAGTGCGTGAGGCCGAAGTCGAGGCCGCGCATGATGTCGCCCGCATTGGCGGTGCCGGGCAGGAAGGGCACGCCTGCCGCAATCGCCGCCCTGCCGAGCGGTTCGGTGAGGCCTGGCGAGACGATGAATTCGCTGCCCGCCGCGAGCGCGGCATCGAGTTCGGCCGCATTGGTCACTGTGCCCGCCCCGACGATGGCCCCCTCGACCTGCTTCATCGCGGCGATCGCCTCGAGCGCGGCGGGGGTGCGCAAGGTGACTTCGAGCACGCGCAGCCCGCCCGCCACCAGCGCCTGGGCCAGCGGCACGGCGTCGGCAACGTCGTCGATCACGATCACGGGAATGACCGGCGCGGTGCGCATGATGGCTTCGATAGGTTTCATGCGGCGGGTTTCCCGTGTTCGGAGGCATAGGCGGCAGCGGCGCCGAACAGGCCGGGCTGCGGATGGACGATCAGCTTGACCGGGATCGAGGCCATCAATTCCTGGAACCGCCCCTTGGCCTTGAAGCGTTCGGCAAAGCCCGATGTGAGCAGTGTGTCGCGGATGCGGTAGCCGAGGCCGCCGGCAATCACGACGCCGCCGAAGCCGCCCTGTGCGAGCGCGATATCGCCGGCCACGCTGCCCAGGGACATGCAGAACCGGTCGACCGCCGCTGCGGCGAGGCTGTCGCTGCCGTCCTGCCCGCGGGTCCAGATGGCGATGTCGTCTTCTTCGGCAACGGGGCGGCCCTCCATCGCGGCGAGCGCCTGGTAGATGTCGGAAATAGCCGGCCCTGCCACCACGCGCTCGACCGAGACGCGGGTATGCCGCTTGCGCAGGCGGGCGAGGATCGCATCGTCGATCTGGTCGAGCGGGGCGAAGTCGATATGGCCGCCCTCGGTGGCGGAAACACGGTAGCGACCGTCGGGTTCGCGGTAGAGATGCGCCACGCCGAGGCCGGTACCCGGGCCGAGAACGCTCAGCCGGCCGGTCGGCGCCAGCGGCTTGTCGGGGCCGGTCAGGTGGATGAACTGGTCCTCGCTCGCCCGCGCCACGGCATGGGCGACCGCCTCGAAATCGTTGACGATGGTGTAACGGTCGACGTCGAGCTTTTCCCGCACCAGCGCCGGGCGGATGATCCACGGATTGTTGGTGAAGCGGATCACGTCGCCGCCCACCGGCCCGGCAATCGCCATACTGACGGCACGGGGCAGGGAACCGCCCTGCCGCTCGCGGAAATCCTCCCACGCGGTCTGGAAGCTGGCGTGATCGACCGTGTGGAGCGTCTCCGGCTCGCCCAGCGTGATCGCGCCGTCATCGGCGATGCGGGCGATGGCGAAGCGAGCGTGGGTTCCGCCGATATCGACTGCGACGACTTCCATCATAGCCCTGCTGCCGCGAGCATCGGGCTCGCGCCTTTCTCTGCACTGTCGGCGTGTAGGCGGAACATGGAGAACATCTCGCGACCCACGCCCCACGCGGCCTGCGGATCGGGTGCGGCTTCGCGGGAAGCGAGATCGGCGGTGGTCGAAAGCTCACCGGTGGTGGCACAAAGCCGGACCATGTCGCCATCGCGCACCTTTGCCAGCGGGCCGCCGCCGAGCGCCTCGGGCGTGACATGGATCGCCGCGGGCACCTTGCCGCTGGCGCCGGACATGCGCCCGTCGGTGACGAGCGCGACGCGGTAGCCGCGATCCTGCAGAACGCCCAAGGGCGGGGTCAGTTTGTGGAGTTCCGGCATGCCGTTGGCACGCGGGCCCTGGAAGCGCACCACGACCACGACATCGCGGTCGAGTTCGCCTTGCTTGAACGCGTCGATGACATCGGTCTGGTCCTCGAACACGCGGCAAGGGGCCTCGATGGTCCAGCGGGCTTCCTCCACCGCGCTGGTCTTGAAGCAGCCGCGGCCCAAATTTCCCTGGACGAGCCGCATCCCGCCGTCAGGACTGAACGGATCGGACGGCGGACGCAGCATGGTTTCGTCGCCGCTCGCGCCGATGGCACGCCACACCAGCGTCTCCTCGTCCAGCCCCGGCTCCAGCGCATAGGCCGACAGATCGCCATCCCAGACCGTCGCGATGTCGCGGTGGGCGAGGCCGGCTTCGAGCAATTCGCCGATGACGTAGCCCATGCCGCCCGCATCGTGGAAATGGTTCACGTCGCCCGCGCCGTTAGGATAGACCCGCGCGATCAGCGGCACGGCGTGCGAAAGCTCGGAAAGATCGGTCCAGTCGAACACGATACCCGCCGCGCGCGCCATCGCCGGGATATGGATCGCATGGTTGGTCGAACCGCCTGTGGCGAGCAGGCCGATGGCGGCGTTGACGATCGCCTTCTCGTCGACGCAGCGGGCAAGGCTGCGATCCCTCGACCCGGTCAGAGCGGCTAACCGGTGCACCGCCGCCCGGTCGAGCGCCTGCCGCAGCTTCGTGCCCGGCTGCACGAACGCCGCGCCCGGGATATGCAGACCCATCATCTCCATCATCATCTGGTTGGAGTTGGCGGTGCCGTAGAAAGTGCAGGTGCCCGGCGAATGATAGCTGCCCATCTCGCTCGCCAGCAGTTCGGCGCGCCCGACCTTGCCCTCGGCATAGAGCTGGCGGATGCGCTGCTTTTCCTTGTTGGCGACCCCGCTCGGCATCGGGCCGCTGGGCACGAAGATCGTCGGCAGGTGGCCGAACCGCAACGCGCCCATCAGCAGGCCGGGCACGATCTTGTCGCAGATGCCGAGGGCGGCGACACCGTCGTACATCGCATGGCTCAGCGCGACGCCGGTCGCCATGGCGATGGCATCGCGGCTGAACAGCGAGAGCTCCATCCCGTCCTCGCCCTGCGTCACCCCGTCGCACATCGCCGGGGTGCCGCCCGCGACCTGCGCCGTGGCCCCGGCTTCGCGGGCGTAGATCTTCATCCGTTCCGGGTACCGGCCGTAGGGCTGGTGGGCCGAAAGCATGTCGTTGTAGGCGGTGACGATGCCGATATTGGGGGCGCTGCCCGCTTTCATCGTCGCCTGGTCCTCCAGCGCCCCGGCATAGGCATGGGCGAGGTTGGAACAGCTGACCTGGCTGCGATCGGGCGCGCGGTCGGCCTCGCGGTCCATCAGGGCGAGATAGGCGTCGCGGGTCGGCTTCGAGCGTTCGATCACGCGCCGGGTGATGCGGTGGATGGTGTCGTTGAGGTTACTCGTCATGCCAGCTCACCCCGTCGCGTTCGGCAAGCGCGATGGCCGCGCTTGGGCCCCAAGTGCCTGCATTGTAGGGCTTGGGCGTGATCGCATTGGCATCCCAGATAGCGCGGATGGCATCGACCCAGTCCCACTGGGCCTCGACCTCGTCGCGCCGCACGAACAGCGTCTGGTCGCCTTCGATCAGGTCCAGCAGCAACCGTTCATAGGCGATGCGGCGGGTCGTGCCGCTGAAGGCATCGGGCATGGCGATGTCGAGCGGGACCTGCCGCAGGCGGATGCCCTCGCGGTCGAGGCCCGGCACTTTCGCCATGACATGCAATGTGACGTTCTCGTCGGGCTGGATGCCGATGACGAGGCGGTTGGGTTTGGTCGTTGCCCCCTTCGAACCAAAGATCGAATGCGGGATGCAGCGGAACTGGATGACGATCTCGGTAACCCGTTCGGGCAGCCGCTTGCCGGTGCGCAGGTAGAAGGGCACGCCCTTCCAGCGCCAGTTGTCGACATGGGCCTTGATCGCGACGAAGGTTTCGGTGCCCGAGCCCTTGCCCAGTTCCTCGTCGTAGCCGGGCACAGCATTGCCGCCCACGGCGCCGCTGCGATACTGGCCGGTCACGGTCTCGCCGCCTTCGACCTTGCGCAGCGCGCGCAGCACCTTGACCTTCTCGTCGCGGATCGCGGTAGCGTCGAAATCGGTCGGCGGCTCCATCGCCACCAGTGCCAGCAATTGCAGCATGTGGTTCTGGACCATGTCGCGAAGCGCGCCGGCATCGTCGTAGAACGCCACCCGCCCTTCCAGCCCGACGGTTTCGGCGACGGTGATCTGGACATGCTCGATGTAGTTCGAATTCCAAATCGGTTCGAACAGGATATTGGCGAACCGCAGCGCCATCAGGTTCTGGACGGTTTCCTTGCCCAGGTAATGGTCGATGCGGAAGGTTCGGTCCTCGCTGAAGGCGGCGGCGACGGCGTCGTTGATCTCGCAGCTGGTCTCGAGCGAGGTGCCGAGCGGCTTTTCGAGCCCGATGCGCACGTCCCGCCCGGCGAGGCCCGCGTGCTGCAGCCCGGCGATTGTCGGCTCGAACAGGCTCGGCGCGGTGGACAGGAAGATTGCGAGCCCGCCGTCCTCGCCGCTGCTTCCCTTCCCGACCTTGGCGGCCAGCGCCTCGTATCCGGCGAGGGCGGTGGCATCGAGCGGCTGGTAGCTGAGCCGAGCCAGGAACCCGTCGAGGTCGGCGCGCCGCTCGGCCGGCATGAATTTCTCCAGCGCCTCGCGGGCGAAGGTGCGGAAGCCCTCGTCGTCCATTTCGGACCGCGCGGTGCCGATGATGCGCAGGTCGTCGCGGATAAGGTGATCGGCATGCAGTGCCGCGAGCGAGGGCAGCAGCATTCGCTGCGACAGGTCGCCCGTGGCCCCGAACAACAGCAGCCGGTCGGCAGTGAAACTCATGCGGTGGCGCCTCTCCAGTCGATACCGCGGGCACGCTACCAGTGCGGCGCGCCCCATGCCAGAGCCGCGCATAGCTATTCAGGCATCAGCTTCGTTCGACCGTCACCTCGTGCCCGTCGAACTGGACGAAGCCGAAACTGGTGAGGAAGCTGACATCCGCCGCATCCCGTCCGACGCCGATCAGCGCCGTCGCCATGGGGTCGGCCATTCCCGTGGCATCGACCGGAACCCAGCGCCCGCCTTCTCCGCCGTCGAGGAAAACCTCGGCAATGGCGTGGAAATCCTGCGGCGTGACATCGGGGGCGTAGCAGCTGGCATAGCGTGCCGGGATGCCGGCGGCGCGGGCAAATGCGACCAGCACATGGGCATAGTCGCGGCATACCCCGCGCCGCTCGACGAAACTGTCGCGCGCAGTGGTATGCGCCCCGCTGACACCGGGGACATAGCTGAAGTGTTCCGCCACCCAGTCACGCATCGCACCGATGCGCCCCCCGCCGACGAGGCCGGGAAACTCGCTATCGACGAAGGGCTGGAAGCTTTCCGCGGCGCAATAGCGGCTGTCGAACAGGTACTGCGTGACTTCGCCCGGCAGGTCCGGCTTTTCGAGCTGGCGCAGGGTATCGAAATCGACCGCTTTCCGGGTTACCTCGACCTCCGCCTCGTAGGTGATGGTGACATCGCCTTCGGGGCTGATCCAGAACCGTTCGCCCACCCCGTCCTGCGCGGCAACGCGCGTGATCGGGACGGCCGCGGGAAGCGTAGTGACGCCGGAGAGGATGCGCTGCTCTGCCGTGATGGCCGCCTCGCACTGGAGCAGGCAGTCGACCCTGTGGGGGGCGTTGAAACGCAGCGTGGCGGTGATGGACAGGGTCATGCCGGACTAACGACGCAAGCCCGCCGACGTTTCGTCACAAACGCGATGGTGTCGCAGCGACCTCACCGAATTACGCCGAACAGGTCGTGCGCGTCCGCGTCCTCGATTTCGACCTCGACGATGTCGCCCGCGCCGAGCGTGGCCGGCACATTGCGCAGGTAGACCGCTCCGTCGATCTCGGGCGCGTCGGCCTGGCTGCGACCGGTCGCGCCGATGTCGCCGTCCTCGTCCGGCTCGCCGACCTCGTCGATGATGACCGGGATCGCCTTGCCGACCTTGGCCGCGAGCTTGGCGGCGCTGATGCGCTCGGTCACTTCCATGACCCGGGCGTAGCGTTCTTCCTTGACGGCCTCGGGCACTGGATCGGGCAGGGTGTTTGCCTGCGCGCCTTCGACCGGTTCGAAGCGGAACGCGCCGACGCGGTCGAGCTGTGCCTCCTCCAGCCAGTCGAGCAGGTAGCGGAAATCGTCCTCGGTCTCGCCCGGGAAGCCGACGACGAAGCTGCTGCGAATGGCGATGTCGGGGCAGATCTCGCGCCAGCTCTTCAGCCGTTCGAGCACCCTGGCCTCGTTCGCCGGGCGCTTCATGGCACGCAGGACGCTGGGGCTGGCGTGCTGGAACGGGATGTCGAGATAGGGCGTCAGCAAGCCCTCGGCCATCAGCGGGATGACCGCATCGACATGCGGGTAGGGGTAGACATAGTGCAGGCGGACCCAGGGCTGTTCGCCTTCAGGCGTGCGCAGCTGGCCGAGTTCGCGGGCAAGGTCGGTCATGTGGGCGCGGACTTCGCGGCCCTTCCATGTCCGCGTCTCGTGGCGCGTGTCGACACCATAGGCGCTGGTGTCCTGGCTAATGACTAAGAGTTCCTTCGTCCCCGCCGCAACCAGCTTCTCCGCCTCGCGCAGCACCGCGTCGATCCTGCGGCTGGCCAGCTTCCCGCGTAGCTGCGGGATGATGCAGAAGGCGCAGGAGTGATTGCAGCCCTCGGAAATCTTCAGGTAGCTGTAGTGGCGCGGCGTCAGCTTCACATCCGGTTGCGGGATCAGGTCGATGAACGGACCTTGCGACGGCGGCGCGTGGGTGTGCACTGCCTCGACCACCGCTTCGTACTGGTGCGCCCCGGTGATCGCGAGCACGCTCGGATGCGCGGCGCGGATCGCATCGGCTTCCTCGCCCATGCAGCCGGTCACGATGACGCGGCCGTTCTCGGCAATCGCTTCGCCGATGGCGGCAAGGCTTTCTTCCTTGGCGCTGTCGAGGAAGCCGCAGGTGTTGACCAGCACCACGTCCGCGCCGGCATAATCGGCGGACATGGCGTAACCATCGGCGCGCAGCCGCGTGAGGATGCGCTCGCTATCGACCAGCGCCTTGGGGCAGCCGAGGGAAACCATGCCGACCTTCTTCTGATCGGGGATTGCGGTAGTGGTGATGGACATGTCGGCGCGCCCCCTACACCTGTGCGGCCGTTTGCGCTATCCCCCGCCGCAGGGAGGACGTGACGATGGGTGACATGAACCTGCTGACGATCGTGCTGGCGGCGCTGGCCTTCTTCGTGGTTGGGGCGATCTGGTACGGCGTGCTGTTCGGCAAGGCGTGGCAGCGCGCGGCGGGGCTGAGTGACGAGCAGGTCAAGGGCGGCAACATGGCCCTGATTCTCGGCCTGACCTTGGCGTTCGAATTGCTGATCGCACTGGTCCTCGCCCACCAGTTCGCCATGACGGGGGCAAGCGACCGGGCGATCATGATGATCTCGATCGGCTTCGGGGCCTTCGTGATGACTCCGGCGATCGGGATCAACTACCTCTACCAGCGCAAGAGCGGGACTTTGTTCGCGATCGATGCGGGGCACTTCGTGCTGGGCATGGCTGCCATGGGCGGCGTTTTCGCGCTGATGAACTGACGGCGACCGCGCAGGCGCGGATCAATCGCCATTGTCGGTCGGGATCACCTCGACGATGACATCGCCTTCCTGCAAGGCGGCGCACTCACCCTCCCAGTAGCCGTGCGCCTTGCCGTCGCGATAGATACGCAGGCCGATGCCTCGGCCGCAGCTTTCGGACAACGGTTTGCCCACTTCCTCCGGCCCGACCGCGCGTTCCGTCAATTGCACCCGGCCGCTGACGCTGGCGAGATCGGCCATGTATTCGGCGATATGGGCACCCTTGGCGCTGCCTGCCAGCAGCAGGCCGGTAAAGCGCACCGGATTGATCACGTTGTCGGCACCGGCCTGTCGGGCCAGCAATTCGTTATCGCTCGCGCGGACTACAACGCTGATGGGCACCGAAGGGGCAAGATGACGGACCGTAAGTACGATCAGGATCGACGTGTCGTCGCGCCCGGCGGACACCAGCACTGTCTGCGCCCGGTCAATCCTGACCGCCTGCAGCGTCTCGTCGCGCGTGCCGTCGCCCGCCATGACATTGCAGCCGAGCTTCTCTGCCTCGCGCAGCCGCTCCTCGCCGGGATCGATCACCACGATACAGGCAGGATCGGTACCGCGTTCGACCAGCTCGGCGACTGCTTCGGAACCCGAGACGCCGTAGCCGAGCACAATGATGTGATCGGAAAGCTGCTTCTGGATGCGTGCCATGCGCCATTTCTCCCAGCTGCGCTTGATGACGAAGGTGTAGGCCGTGCCGATGAAGATGAAGAGCACCGCTATCCGCACAGGCGTAACGATGGCCGCTTCGATCAGCCGGGCGCGGTCGCTTATCGGCGCAATGTCGCCGAAACCGGTGGTGGTGACGGAGATCATGGTGAAGTAGACCACGTCGAGGAAGCTGATCTCGCCATCGTGGTGGTCGATGAGGCCCGCCCGGTCCCACCAGTGGATCATCACGACCATGAATATGAGGAAGAACGCGAGCCCCAGCCGGATCGCGATATCACCCCAGACGGGCACGCGCACCGCCCGGCGCAAGGGTTGCAGCCTCGCCGACCGCGAAGTCTTGCCCTTTAATGGCCTTGCTTGTCCGTACTGCCTGCTCATGTCCGCATAGGAGGCCGAAGCCTATTTGCCCCGCGCGGGCAGTTTGCTTGCAGGATCGACATCCTCGCCCTTGTGACGGATTTCGAAATGCAGTTCGGGCCGGGTCGCTGTGCCCGCGTCGCCCGCAATGCCGATCCGTTCCCCGGCCTTGACGACATCGCCTTTCTTGACCGTGATGCGCGACAGGTGGCCGTAGGATGTCTGCCAGCCGTTGCCGTGATCGATGAGCACCTGCCGGCCGAAGCGGGTCTTTTCCTCCGCCGCGAAGATCACCGTCCCGCTGGCCGAGGCGCGCACCATATCGCCCACCTTGACGTCGATATCGATGCCGTCGTGCCCCTTGCCGAAGCCCGCGAGCACCTTGCCGTCATGCGGCCAGCGGAAATAGGGCGCCGCCGGGATGGTCCGGCGGGCAGCCTGCCGGGGTGCGATCACGGCTGGAATGATGAGCCGCTGACCTGCCTTGACGCTTCCCTTGGTGTCGAGCCCGTTGGCCACGGCGATATTCTCGAACGGCACGCGGTACCGACGGGCGATGGAAAGCGCGGTCTCCCCATCCTTCACGGTGTGGGTGCGCTGGCGCGGTATCACCAGCACTTCGCCGACACGCACGGAATAGGGCTCCGCGATCCCGTTCGCTGCGGCGATGACAGCGGCCGGCACCCCGGCGCGCTCGGCGATGCCGGAAAGGGTCTCGCCCTCGGCTACCTTGTGTTCTGTCTCGGTCGCGGGATCGGCGGCGGCCAGCAGCAAGGGAGCCGCGAGCAGGAGGAGCGCCGCGCGCCGCATCAGTCGAACCGCTCGCCGATTGCGGAAAGCAGCGAATGCTGGGTCAGGTCGAGCTGCAGGGGCGTCACGGACACAAATCCCTCGTCGATGGCTTCCAGGTCGGTCCCGTGATCGAGCGTGTGCTCGATCGCGTAGAGCCCGAACCAGTAATACGTCAGCCCGCGCGGGTCACGCCCCTCGACCACGCTGCCGCGCGAATAGTCGTGGAAACCCTGTCGTACGGCGCGGATTCCCTTCACCTTTTCGGCTGGCAACGGGGGGAAATTGACATTGATGAAGGTGCGGTCGCCGAATGGCGCATCGAGCAGTTTGCCGACCACCTTGGCGCCGAAGGACCGCGCCGCCGCGAAGGGTTCGTGATCGGTGTCGCGTTCGAGAACCTGGCTGAGCGCGATCGAGCGGATGCCGGCAAGCGCGCCTTCCATGGCCGCCGAGGCGGTGCCGGAATAGGTGATGTCGTCGGCAAGGTTCGCGCCGCGATTGACCCCCGACAGGATCAGGTCGGGCTTTTGGTCCTCCAGCACAGTGCGCAGCGCCAGCATGACGCTGTCGGTCGGGGTGCCGGTGACAGAATAGCGCTTCTCGCCCAGTTGCCGCAGCCGGACGGGGTGATGCAGCGTCAGCGAATGGCCCGCGCCCGACTGCTCCTCCGCCGGGGCGCAAACCCAGACATCGTCGGAAAGGCTGCGGGCGATTTCCTCCAGCACTGCGAAGCCGGGGGCGTGGATGCCGTCGTCATTGGTAAGGAGGATGCGCATCAAGCTGCCGGCTCCAGCCTGGTGAGACCGCCCATGTAGGGCAGCAGCACTTCGGGCACGGTCACGCTGCCGTCTTCCTGCTGGTAGTTTTCCAGCACCGCCACCAGCGTGCGCCCGACTGCGAGGCCCGAGCCGTTAAGGGTGTGGACGAAGGCGGTCTTCTTCTCGCCTTCCGGGCGATAGCGCGCATTCATGCGGCGAGCCTGGAAGTCGCCTGTGTTCGAGCACGAGCTGATCTCGCGATAAGCGCCCTGGCCGGGGAGCCAAACCTCGAGGTCATAGGTCTTGCGCGCACCGAAGCCCATGTCGCCGGTGCACAGCAGCACCTTGCGATAGGGCAGGTCGAGCGCCTGCAGGATGCCTTCCGCACAGCCTGTCATGCGCTCGTGCTCGGCCTCGCTGTCTTCGGGCCGGCAAATGCTGACCAGCTCGACCTTCTCGAACTGGTGCTGGCGGATGAAGCCGCGCGTGTCCTTGCCCGCCGCGCCGGCCTCGCTGCGGAAGCACGGCGTGTGGGCGGTGAGGCGGATCGGCTGCGACAGGTCGGGCAGGATCTGGTCGGCGACCGAGGCGGTCAGGCTGACTTCGCTGGTCGAGATGAGCCAGCGCCCGTCGGTGGTGCGGAAGCTATCCTCGGCAAACTTCGGCAGCTTGTCGGTGCCATACATCGCCGCATCGTTGACCAGCACCGGCGGATTGCATTCGGTGTAGCCGTTCCTGTCCACCTGCGTGTCGAGCATGAACTGCGCGATGGCCCGATGAAGCCGCGCCATCTGGCCCCGCAGGAAGGTGAAACGCGCGCCGCTGAGCGCCGTGCCGGTTTCGAAGTCCATGCCCAGCGCCGGGCCAATATCGGCATGTTCCTGCGGCGTGAAGGCGAAGTCGCGCTGGGTGCCCCAGCGGCTGACCTCGACATTGTCTTCCTCGCCCGCACCCTGCGGCACGTCGTTGGCGGGGAGGTTGGGAATGATCGCTAGCCTGCCTTCCATCTCGGCGTTGAGCGTCCGCTCTTCCTCTTCCATCGCGGGCAGCGTATGCTTCAGCTCAGCGACTTCGGCCTTGAGCGCCTCGGCGCCATCCTTGTCGCCCTTGGCCATCGCCGCGCCGATCAGCTTCGAGGCTTCGTTGCGGCGGGCCAGCGCTTCCTGCACCCGCGTCGCGGCGGCGCGGCGGCGTTCGTCGAGTTCGACGAGCGATGTTGCCACAGGCTCGAGCCCGCGGCGGGCGAGGGCGGCATCGAAAGCTTCGGGATTGTCCCTGATCTGGCGAATATCGTGCATGGCCGCGCCTATGCCTCGCCCCATGCGCGATTGCCAGTGGGCAAATGGCCGGTGACCGGAACCGCGCGCCCCCTTGTGCGCTGAAGGCAAAGGAATAGAAGCATTTGCACACCGGTTGCGGCCACAGGGGACAGGGGCGGCGAACTTGAGAAACACTTCCAGCGCGCCGCCACGCCGCGCACCGTTCATTTCGGTCGCCGACCGCGTGATCCGCGCCGGGCGTGCACTCGGACGGATGCGCCCGGCCCGGCTGGAAAAGGACTACCTGCTCGAACAGGCGGCCGCGCAAATCGGGCTCGATGATTTCGGCGACCCGTGGTTCCACCAGCCGTTCGATGTGCTGCTGGATGCCGTCCGCGACGAGGCGCGCCTCAATGCGGCGGGCGATTTTTCGGCCATGCTCTATTTCGAGCAGGTGCTGATGCACCGCTTGCTGTCCGAATGGTGGATGAGCCGCCATCCCGAAATCCTGGAGCGGGCCGTAAAGCGACCGGTGGTCATCGTCGGCCCGATGCGGTCGGGCACCACGCGCCTGCACCGCCTGCTCGCCGCCGACCGCCGCTTCAGCCACATGCGCAGTTTCGAAACCATCAGCCCGGTCCCGCGGCAGGATTTCGAGGCCGTCATGGCAGGCGAGAAGGACGACTTCCGTCCGGTCCTGGCCAAGCGGATCATGCGCGTCGCCCGGCTCGCCAATCCGCGCACGCTCTCGATCCACCCGACCGGGCCCTTCGAGCCCGAGGAAGAGCTTGGGCTGCTCTGCGCCAGCCTTTACGGCATGAAGCACGAGGCCCAGTGGCACGTGCCGAGCTATGCCGCCTGGTGCGAGGGAACCGATGCCACACCGGCCTATCGCTATCTGGCGGACCAGTTGCGGCTGGTCGGCTGGAGCCAGCAGGCCTCGACCCTGCGGCCGTGGATCCTCAAGACCCCGCAGCACATGCTCGACCTGCCTGCGCTGCTCGAGGTGTTTCCCGATGCGCGGCTGATCTTCACCCACCGCGATCCGCAGCAGGTGGTCGGCAGCGCCGCCTCGCTCGCCTGGAACCAGACGATCATCTACTCCGACCACGCCGATGCGAACGAGATCGGCCGCGAATGGCTGCGCAAGTCGCAGCTCCAGGTCGAACGCATGATGGCCGCGCGCGAGCATATCGCGTCCGAACGCATGATCGACGTGCAGTACGAGGACGTGGAACGAGACTGGCGCGGCACCATGGAGCGGGTCTATCGCTTCCTCGAACTCGATATCGAGCCTGCCCTGCCGGGCATGGCAAGCTATCTCGACCGTGCACGCGCGCTGAAACGTCATCCGCACAACTACAGCCTGGAAATGTTCGGCCTTTCCCCCGCCATGGTGCGCGAGCGAATGCAGGGGTATATCGAGCGCTTCGATGTCCCGATGGAAAATCCCCTTGTCCCGCCCTCGCGGCGACGCGCCGGCTAAGGACTGCCTCGTCCACTTCGTCGGCTTCCGCGACGATCGCTACTGGAACGCGGTTCGCGTGTTCGGCCCGCCCGACATGATCCACGAGGCATGGGATCGCTACGCCGCCGACGACACCGCCCCTTGCGACCTCGTCGTCTTTGCCGAAGGGGAGTGGGACCAGCGACCGCGCAGTTTCAGCGTCGAGGCGGAAATGACCCGGCGCGCGCGACGCCGCGTGAAACAGGTTCAGTTCTGCAAACCGAAAGGCTAGGCCATCGGCCATGAGCGAATGGATCGACACCGCAAAAGGCGCCTGCACGGCGGCGAAGGACTATCGGGAAACGGCGCGGATCGCGGTGGCCGGGGTCGTTGCGCCCGGCGGTATGCCCGATCCCGTATTGCTCGAACGTCACCAGCGGCTGGTGCACGGCTTCGCCTGGATCGGGACGACGGTCGCCGCGCTCGAAGCCTGCGCCGACTGGGCCGCGCGCTCGCACAAGGCCGGTCGCTTCGGCGAAGTGGAGGAACTGGCGCTGCGGGTTGGCTTCGGCGAATATCTGCACCAGCTCGCCAGCGCCGTGCCGATGAGCCAGAACGAATACGTCCGTCCGTCCGAGTTGGGGATTGCCGACGCCGCCGCTCGCTTGCAGGCCGATGCCGCAGCCGGACGGTTGATGGCCCATGGCAACACGGCCGAGACCCGCGCCCGGTTGGCAGGACTGCTGGCAGAGGGCGCGATCCCCGACGAGGCTTTCGGCGACGACACGCTCGACCTGATCCGCGAACAGTTTCGCAGCTTCACCGCCGACCGGATCGCGCCGCACGCGCAAGCGTGGCATCTTGCCGACGCGCTGATCCCGCTCGATGTCGTGGACGAAATGGCGCGGCTCGGCGTCTTCGGGGTCTGTATTGCCGAGGAATTCGGCGGGCTGGGGCTGGGCAAGGCGGCCATGTGTCTCGTTTCCGAAGAGCTTTCGCGCGGCTGGATTTGCGCCGGCTCGCTCGGCACACGGTCCGAGATCGCGGGCGAGCTGATCGGCGAAAACGGGACGGCCGAACAGAAGGCCTATTGGTTGCCGCGCATCGCGGACGGAGCGGTGTTGCCGACCGCAGTCTTCACCGAACCCGATACCGGCTCCGACCTCGCGTCGGTGCGCACCCGTGCCGTGCGCCATTCAGACGGCAGCTGGACGATTACCGGGGCCAAGACCTGGATCACCCACGCCGCCCGCGCCGACCTGATGACGGTGCTGTGCCGCACCGATCCCGCGACGCCCGGCTATGGCGGGCTGTCCATGCTGCTGGCTGAAAAGACCCGCGGCAGCGACGCTGTCCCGTTCCCCGACCCGGGCATCGACGGGAGCGAGATCGAGGTGCTTGGCTATCGCGGGATGAAGGAATATGCGCTCGGTTTCGACGGCTTTGCGGTCGCATCCGATGGCCTTCTCGGCGGCAGCGAGGGGCAGGGCTTCAAGCAGCTGATGCGCACTTTCGAAGGGGCCCGCATCCAGACCGCCGCCCGCGCCATCGGGGTCGGCTGGAACGCCTTCGACCTCGGCCTCGGATATGCCCTCGACCGCAAGCAGTTCGGCAAACCGCTGCTGGCTTTCCCGCGCGTCTCGGACAAGCTGGCCGTGATGGTCGCCGAACTCGTCATGGCGCGCGAGCTGACCTATTCCGCCGCCCGGCACAAGGACAAGGGCGAGCGCTGCGATATCGAGGCGGGCATGGCCAAGCTGCTTGCCGCCCGCGTCGCCTGGGCCAATGCCGACAACGCCCTGCAAATCCACGGCGGCAACGGCTATGCGCTCGAATACCCGATCAGCCGGGTGCTGTGCGACGCGCGCATCCTCAACATCTTCGAAGGCGCGGGCGAAATCCAGGCCCAGGTAATCGGGCGCGGGACGCTGATGGCGCAGGGTTAGTCTGCCGAGGAGGGCACAGACCCTTCGCTTACGCTCGGGAGTTTCAGCGCAAAACCGTCCCCCAGACGGTTTTGTCTGGCTGAAACTGGTGGGCGCGACAGGGATTGAACCTGTGACCCCACCCGTGTGAAGGGTGTGCTCTACCGCTGAGCTACGCGCCCGTCCGTTTCATGGGCGGATGGGTCAATCCGCCGGACAGGGGCGGGCCTTTACGCAAGCGCGGACCGCCTGACAAGCACCTACTCTGCCAAAAAGCGCAGCAGGCCCTTCAGCCAGCCGCCATCCTGCCCTGCGGCAGCGGCAGCGGCGGCGCGCGGCTGGATAGGGCAGGAAAGGCAGTAGGCCTGCATCCCGCTCCCGCGCGCCAGCCGGGCGAGATCCGCCTCGGCCTGTCCCAGCAGCGACCGCTGGTGCGAGGCGATCATGCCGAAGACATCGCCGGTACGTTCCCCGGCGGCTTCCTCGTCGAGCAGCAGGGACCGCAAGATGTTGTCATAGGCCGGCGGCTGCGTGCCGAGGTATCGCGCATGCCAATCTCCCCGGCCCAGCTTGGCCTTCCCCGCGACCCAGGCCAGCGCCTCGTCGAGGCCGCCATATTGATCCACGAGCCCGATCTGCCGGGCGGTTCCGCCATCCCAGACGCGGCCTTGGCCGATCGTATCCACGCGGGCCGGGGTCATGCCGCGGGCCTGCGCCACCCGTGCGAGGAAATCGGCGTAGCCATTTTCGATCGAGCTTTGCAGGATGGCGTCCACCTCGGGCGTGAAGCCGCCGACCAGGTCGGGCTGGCCGGTCAACGGGGTGGTCTGCACCCCGTCCGACCCGACGCCGTATTCGGCCGCCAGCCCTTCGAAGGTCGGGATGACCGCGAATATGCCGATCGAGCCGGTGATCGTTTCCGGCTCGGCGAATATCCGGTCCGCCGGTGTCGCGACCCAGTAGCCGCCGCTCGCCGCGACATTGGCCATGGAGACGGCGACGGGGATCTTGCGGGCCTTGTGCCGCTCGATCGCTTCGCGGATCACTTCGCTCGCCATAACCGATCCGCCCGGGGAATCGACCCGCACCACCAGGCCCGCCAGATCGTCGTCGAGTGCTTCGTCGAGCAGCTGGGCGATGCGGTCGCCCCCGGCGCTGCCCGGGCCCGCCTCGCCGTCGAGGATTTCGCCGGCGATGGTGATGACGCCGATGGGTTTTCCGGCTGTGTCGCGCGGATTGCCCGCCAGCCACGGGTCGAGCCCGGTGTGGAGATAGGCGCCCGGGGCCTGGTCCATCGGGTCTTGCCCCGCCAGCTTGGCGACCCTGTTGCCGAAGGCGACGGAGCTGCCGAGCTTGTCCACCAGCCCGGCGGCGAGCGCCGCCTGGGCGAGATCGCCGCCGCTGGCCGCCACCCACTGCGCGGGTTCGCGCGTTACCCGGGCGATATCCGCCTTGGGCCGCGCCTTGCGCACCTGGGCCTGCCACTCTTCCCACAGCGCGCCATAGAGCGCCTGTGCATTCTCGCGGGCTTCGGGCGACATGTCGCTGCGGTCATAGGGTTCGACCGCCGATTTGTAGGTCCCGACCTTGTAGATCCGGGCGTTGATCCTGAAGCGGTCGAGCAGGGCGCCGTAATAGAGCCTGTTGCCGCCCGGGCCCATCACCACTGCGCCGCCAAGCGGGTCGAGCCAGACTTCGCTCGCATGCGAGGCAAGCCGCAAGCCGTCGTCGCCATAGCCGATGGCATGGGCCAGCACCGGTTTCTTCGCTGCGCGCGCCCGGTCGAGTGCCTCGCCGATATCCTGCAGATGGACGCTGCCTCCGCCGAGGAAGCGCGACAGGTCGAGCACGATGACCTTTATCCGTTCGTCGCGCGCAGCCGTGTCGATCGCATGGACGATATCCTGCACATCGTATTCGCCGGTCGGCGCCGTGCCGCTGAGGAAGGCCTGCACCGGATCGATGACGCTCTTTTCCTCGACGACGACGCCGTCGAGCGCCAGCAGCAGCGCGCCGCCCTGGATCTGCGCCGGTCCGGGCCGGGCGGTCAACACGCCGAACAGCAGGGTGAAAAACAGCAGCAGGAACAGCAGGCTGAGACCGTCCTTGATCCCGACCAGCAGCTTCCAGACCTTGCGCGCGAATGACATTGCGGTGCCGAACCCTCTTGTTGTGCAAGGGCGACATAGGCAGTCGCGGGCAGCCGTGCCACAGGAAACCGCTTGAGGGTGCGACCGGGCTCGACTAAGGGCTCGGCTTTAATGACAAGCGACGGCAACACCCCGGCTTCCGGCCGCTATCCAGCGGGCGGACAGGCCTTTCCGCACGGCAGCCTGACCGGCATCGCCCAGCTCGAACGGCACGAAATCCTCTACCTGCTCGACGAGGCCGAGCAGTGGGTCGAATTCAACCGCCAGAGCGACAAGCATTGCGACCTGCTCGGCGGCCTGACCATCATCAACGCCTTTTTCGAAAACAGCACTCGCACGCTGCTCAGCTTCGAGATTGCCGGCAAGCGGCTGGGCGCGGACGTGGTCAACATGCACGCCGCGCAATCGAGCGTGAAGAAGGGCGAGACGCTGATCGATACTGCGATCACGCTGAATGCGATGCGCGCCGATGCGATCGTCATCCGTCACGGCAGCAGCGGGGCGGTGGACCTGATCGACAGCAAGGTCGATTGCCCGGTCCTCAACGCCGGCGACGGGCAGCACGAACACCCGACGCAGGCCCTGCTCGATGCCCTGGCCCTGCGCCATGCGCTGGAGGAGCGGGGCGAGGGCGCCGACGACTTCACCGGGCTCACCGTCACGATCTGCGGCGATATCCTGCACAGCCGCGTCGCCCGCTCGAACATATTGTGCCTGCAGGCGCTCGGCGCGACCGTGCGGGTCTGTGCGCCGCCGGCGCTGATGCCGGTGGGGATCGAGCGGATGGGGGCCGTCGCGTTTCACGATTTCGATGCGGCGCTGAAAGGGGCGGACGTGGCGATGATGCTGCGCCTCCAGAACGAACGGATGAGCGGCCAGTTCATCCCCTCGGCGCGCGAATACCACCATCTCTACGGGCTGACGAAGGCGCGGATGGAGCGCTGTGCCCCCGATGCGCTGGTGATGCATCCGGGCCCGATGAACCGCGGCGTGGAGATCGACAGCGACGTTGCCGACATGATCGACCGTTCGATCATCACGCGGCAGGTCGAAATGGGCGTGGCGGTGCGCATGGCCTGCCTCGACATCCTGACCCGCAAGGCGCGCGGCGTCGCCGGGTGGCAAAGCGACCTTGGCCGGGGGCAATGGGTATGAGGCAGCAGCACCGCCTGGCCGTCACCAACGGGAAACTGGTCACGCCGCAGGGGATCGTCGAAGGCGCGCTCACCTGTGCGCAGGGCCGCATCCTCGCCATCGGCCAGCACGCGCCGGAAGACGGCGACCGGGCAATCGATGCCGGTGGGAAACTTGTCATCCCCGGTCTCGTCGATCTCGGCGTATTTGCGATCGACAAGCCGGCGTTCCATTTTGGCGGGATCACCCGGGCCGCGCTGATGCCCGACCAGTCGCCGCCGCTCGACCTGCCGAGCCGGGTTTCCTACATCGCCAAGAGCGGCAAGCCGGACCTGTGGGTCCACCCCCTCGCCGCCGCGACGCGGGGGCTCGACGGGACCGATCTCGCGGAATTCGCCCTGATGCGCGATGCGGGCGCCCGGGGCATTGCCACGGGTCGCGGCTGGATTGCCGACAGCGGCGTGATGCTGCGGGTGCTGCAATATGCCGCAATGCTGGACCTGGTCGTGGTGAGCCATGCCGAAGACGGCGGACTTGCCGGGGAAGCCGCCGCCACCGCCGGCGAAATGGCGACCCGCCTAGGGCTGCCGAGTGCGCCGGCCGAAGCCGAGGCTCTGGCTGCCGCCCGCGACATCGCGCTTGCCGAAATGAGCGGTGCGCGCCTGCACCTGCGCCAGGTGACGACCCGCGCCGCGCTCGATCTGGTCCGCCAAGCCAAGGCCCGCGGGGTCGCCGTGACAGCCGGGGTGACGCCTGCCCATTTCATGCTGTCGGACCTCGCGACGGGCGATTTCCGCACCTTCGCCCGCCTGTCGCCGCCGCTCCGGTCGGAAGCGGACCGCCAGGCGGTGATCGAGGCCATCGGCGACGGCACCATCGACGTCATCGCCAGCGGGCACGATCCGCGCGGGCCGGAGGACAAGCGCCTGCCGTTCGCCGATGCGGCCCCGGGCATGGCGGGGGCGCAGACGCTGCTGTCCTGCACGCTGACCCTGGTGCGCGACGGGGTGATCGGCATCGAACGGGCGGTCGAACTGCTCTGCACCAATCCCGCGGCATTGCTGGGCGTGGAGGCCGGCAGGCTGGCGGAAGGGAGCGAAGCCGATATCGCTATCGTCGACCCCGACAAGCCGTGGATCGTCCTGCGCGAGCGCATGGCGGCGAGCGCAGGCAATACGCCGTTCCATGGCCAACCGATGCAGGGCAGGGTGCTGCGCGTCTTCAAGGGCGGGGTCGAAGCAGACGCGGCAGCGGCGGCCTGATACGAAAAACCCCCCGGGATTACCCGGGGGGTCTTCCGATATTCCTCAGGAGGCTGCCTTAGCGGCTGGCCAGGCGATAGCCCTTGTCGGTCGCGCCGGGCAGCGGCTTGCCGTCGGCCCAGGCGATGCAGCCCTGGCCCTTGGCGCGGACCTTGCCGCACATGCTGCTCGCCGACGCGAGTTCGAAACCGCCGGCCGAAACGCGGAAGTAGATCTTGCCGCGCACCTTGGCCTCGGTGATGACCATCTTGTAGTTGGCGAGTTCCGGATACTGCTGGGCATAGATGCCCCATGCGCGGCGGGCGCCGGCTTCGGAACTGAAGCTGCCGAGCTGGATCAGGTGCGACCCGTCGGCGGAGAGCTTGCGGGCAACCACGCTGTCCTTTGCACGCGGCGCCGGCGCGGCGCCGGCACGGCTCGGTGCGGCCTGCACGACCGGGCTCGAGACAAACTTGATGGCACTGGCCGCAACCTCGGCAATCGATGCCCCGGCAGGCGCATCGGCCCTGAAGGCATCCTGGAAGGTTTCGGGCGCGCGTACCGGCGGAGCGGCTGCGGCGACCTTGGGGGCCGGCTGCACCACCGGGCCGCCCACGGGCACACCGTCGATCGGCGGAAGCTCGCGAACCGGGGTCGGGACAGCGGCGATGAACCCTTCGGTCGGGGGCAGTTCACCCGCCCGGACGAAGGGGCTGTCGATCGCAGACGCTTCCGCGGCGACCTGCTGTGCGGCCGGATCGGCGTTGAGCGCGAGCTGCATCGGCTGACCGGCATCGGCGCGAACCGGCACGTTCAGCAGGCCGGCGATACGCTGCTGGTGATCCTCGGGACCCACCATCATCGCCCATTCGGTGATCCGCGCATCGAGTGCGCTGCCGGTGAGGTCTTCCGCCGCCATCACGCGGGCCGCCTGCCAGTTGCCCTGCAGGGCATAGGCATAGGCCAGGTTCTGGCGCAGCTTGGGAGTGTTCTCGCCGGCGCGCAGCGCATTGCCGAGAATCTGCACGCCGCGATCGGCCCGTCCGGCCAGCGCCGTGGCGAGGCCGAGGTCGGCGGCGGGAATTTCGTCGCGCCAGTCTTCCAGCACGGCAAGTGCGGCGCGGTTGTCGCCCTTGCCGATGGCGGCGAGGGCGAAGCCCAGCGCCGTGCGTGGTGAGGTGTCGCCCAGCTTCATGGCGTCGTCGAATGAGGTCGCGGCCGACTGGAAGCGGCCGGCATTGAGGTAGGCTGCACCGAGCATGGCGCGATAGGACGCATTGCGCGGTTCGGCGAGGACAGCGGCCTCGGCGCTGGCGATGGCGCTGTCGCTATCGCCGCGCTGCAGCGCGACCTGGGCCTTGCCCGCCGACACATCGGCGCGCGGGGCGCCCTGTGCGGTGCATCCGCCCAGCGCGACCAGCCCGAGAGCGGTCGAAAGAGCCAGCGCGGCGTTACGGTTCATGCGAGCCATTGGTTTTCCCCCTTCGAAGGTGGTTCTCAGCGCCGCTTGACCTGGGCGGCGAGTGATTCGATGTCGGCCATGCCGTCGAGCAGGGCGTCGAGTGCGTCGGTAACGATCTGCTGCGCGCTCTTGCCCTGGATGGTGCTGAGCAGGCGCAGCTTGAGATGGCGACCCTCGTCGAGCCGGAGCGTGAAGGCGGCGCGCTTGCCGCGATCGAAAGCGGAGCGGCGCGGGGCCGGGGCGGACCGGATCGGGGTCGGCACGGCGGTTGCCACGCGCTGGGCAATCTCAGCCTGCTGGCGATGCACTTCGACCGGGGCGCGGGTTACCAGCGCATCCTGCGAGGCGCGATCGACGGCACGCGATTCGGCCTCGGCGGCTTCGTTGGCGGGTTCCGGCGTCAGGTGGAGCACCTGCCCGTGATGGTGCGATGCATCGTCGGCATCGTCACCCATGTCGTTCCAGCCGAGATCCTCGAGATTGGCGGCGACGTTGCTGCCGGCCGGGTTCAACGGCGTCAGTTGCGGCCGCATGGCCGGTTTGGCTCCGCCCTTGCGGGCGAGCAGGCTCGGGTTGAGAGAGGCGAAGGAAGCTTCGTTCATGGCCTGCGTCCGCCTTGCTTACTGGGCCACCCGGCGGCCGAAGCCACCCTGCGGACGGCCTGCGCCGGGAAGCTGCGAGACCGAGCCCGGTGCGGCAAAAACGGTGCGGCGGAAATTCTTCTCGAGCCGGTCGGCGATATAGCCCCACAGCGCGGTCACTTCGGCGGCGCTGCGGCTTTCCGGATCGACTTCCATCACGGTGCGGCCGTCGATCATCGAGGCGGCGAAATCGGTGCGGTGATGGAGGGTGATCGGGGCGACAGTGCCGTGCTGCGACAGGGCGACGGCGGCCTCGCTGGTGATCTTGGCCTTGGGCGTGGCGGCGTTGACGACGAACACCAGCGGCTTGCCGGCGCGTTCGCACAGGTCGACGGTAGCGCCCACGGCGCGCAGGTCATGCGGGCTGGGACGGGTCGGCACCACGATCAGTTCGGCGACGCCGATGACCGACTGGATCGCCATGGTGATGGCCGGAGGTGTATCGATCACGGCCAGCTTGAAGCCCTGCTGGCGCAGGATCTGCAGGTCGTTGGCGAGTCGCGCCACGGTCGTCTGGGCAAAGGCCGGATATTCCGCCTCGCGCTCGTTCCACCAGTCGGCCAGCGAACCTTGCGGGTCGATGTCGATCAATACCACCGGGCCAGCGCCTGCGCGCTGTGCCTGGACGGCCAGGTGCCCCGAAAGGGTCGTCTTGCCCGATCCGCCTTTTTGCGAAGCCAGTGCCAATACTCGCACAGGTCGATCCCCCTGATTTGCTTCGATGACCCACGCCTGTCGCGGGCTTTCACCAAGGGAGATCGCAGGATACCCCTAATTTTGGGTTAACGACGTGGCGACTGCGCGGTTGGGGGCTGCCCATCTCATCCACCCTGCTATCCGCGCCGGGTTAGAAAATCTTTGCTAACGCGATGTTCACTATGTCACCTTATCCCGCGACTTCCTGACGGAACGACCTGAGAGGTTAGCGGGACGCGATGACCATGATACTTGCACGTAAGGGTTTGCTGGCGGCGACATTGCTGGCGTGGCCGGCAGTAGCATTCGCCGACGTCAAGGCGGGTGTCGATGCCTGGGGCGCGGGCGATTACGACCGCGCGGTGAAGGAATGGCGGGATCCCGCGGCCAAGGGCGATCCGGACGCACAGTTCAACATGGCACAGGCCTATCGTCTCGGGCGCGGGGTGGAACAGAACGCCCGCCAGGCCGAAATCTTCTACGCCAAGGCCGCGGCCCAGGGGCACATCAAGGCGGCCGACAATCTCGGGCTGCTGCTGTTCCAGGGCGGTCGCCGCGAAGAGGCCATGCCCTATGTCCGCTCCGCCGCCGACCGCGGCGATCCCCGGGCGCAGTACCTGCTCGGCATCGCCCATTTCAACGGCGACCTGGTCGAAAAGGACTGGGTGCGCGCCTATGCCCTGCTGACCCTTGCCAATGCCGCCGGCCTGCCGCAGGCCGGCCCCGCCATCAAGCAGATGGACGATTTCATTCCGATCGAGCAGCGCCAGGAGGCCCAGCCTCTTGCCGCGCAGCTCAAGCGCGAGGCCGATGCGCGGCTGTCGAGCCAGCTGGCAGCGTCCGATCTCGGCGCCGATGGCCGCGCGCTGGCCGCCGCCGAACCTTCGTTGCCGTCGGCCGCTTCCGAATCCCGCGTCACGCCGCCGGTGCGGTTGCCGCAGCCGATCCCGCAGGTTGCTGCCGCCCCGTCGGTGGCAGCGGCACAGGCGGCGCTTGCGGAAGCCGGACGGGTGACCGGGGCGCGCAGCCCCGCCGACACGGGTGCCCGTGCTGCCGTTCCCGCGCCGCAGGTTGCCGCGGTCGCTTCGCCTGCGCCTGCCGTTACGGTGCCTGCCCCGGCCCCGACTGTTGCGAAGGCGGCCCCCGCTGCCCCGAAGGCTGCCGGGCCGTGGAAGGTTCAGCTCGGCGCATTCTCGGTCAAGGCCAATGCCGAGCGGCTGTGGGACCAGCTGGCCAGGCGGCCGGAACTCGCCGGGGCGACCAAGCTGCTCTTCGTCTCGGGCAACCTGACCAGGCTGCAGGCCGGCGGCTTCGCCACGCAGGCCGAGGCGCAATCCGCCTGCGACGCGCTGAAGCGCGGCGGCCAGAGCTGTCTCGTCACCCGCTAGCGCACGCGCCGGCTTACCTTGGGGGCACGCACACGCGGCGGGCGATAAGCCTGCCGGGCCGCTTCCGGCGTCATGACGACCATGCTAGGTCCTGGCCCGGACGGAGGGACTGCGATGGACGGTGTGGCGCAATCGGGCAGTGACGACGAGGGCACGGCCGCAGGCCCTGCAGCGCCTGTCGCGATGGCATCGGCAGAGCGGCTGTCCAGCCTGGATTTCATTCGCGGCATAGCGGTGATGGGCATCCTGGCTGCCAATATCGTCGCCTTCGGCCAGCCCTTTTCGGCCTATATGTTTCCCGACAGCTTCCGCGTCCCGGTCAATGATCCGGGCGGCTGGATGTGGATTGCCCAGCTGGTGCTGGTCGACGGCAAGATGCGCGGGCTGTTCTCGCTGCTGTTCGGCGCAGGGATGATGCTGTTCATGGAAAAGGCCTGGGCCAAGGGGCAGGACCGGCGGCTGCAGTTTCGGCGCCTGTGTTGGCTGCTGGTGTTCGGCCTGATCCACTACTTCTTCATCTGGCGCGGGGACATCCTGACCTATTACGCCATCATTGGCATGGTCGCGCTGCTGTGCCTGCGCTGGAAGGCACGGACGCAGCTGGTGGTCGGCCTGCTGGGGTACCTTGTCGGGGCGCTGATGCTGGCTGCGATGCTGGTGCCCTTCTACCTCGCCGCCGAGACGCCGATGGGCGAGCAGCCTGCCTTCGCGGAAATGCGCGAGGGCGCGCTGGAGCAGCAGGAATACGCGCTGGAGGATGACCGGGTCGACACCGGCCTGAAGTTGGCCGGCGACTATGCCGGGCTGATCGCGCATCGGTTCGACGTCCACCTGGCCGACCCGGCGGTGGGTATTCTGATGTTCTTCCTCGAGACGTTCCCGCTGATGCTGATCGGCATCGCGCTCTACCGGTTCGGCCTGTTCAGCGGCGGGCTGGACCCGGGCCGGATGCGGCTGTGGGGCTGGATCGGCGTGCTGGCGGGCGGGGCCTGCCACCTCGCCATCGGCCTGTGGGTGAAGGCAGCGGGCTTCAGTTACTGGAGCACGCTGGCCGCGATGATGGGCATGACGGTGCTGCCGCGGCTGGCCATGGTGCTGGGCCTTGCCGCCTTGCTGTCGCTCTATGCCCCGCGCGCGACGGGGTGGCTGGGCCAGCGCGTCTCGGCTGCAGGCAGGGCGGCCTTCACCAATTATCTCGGCACTTCGATCGTCATGATGATCGTCTTCCACGGCTGGGCGCTCGGCCTGTTCGGCCAGCTGGACCGGCCACAGCTTTACTTGGTGGTGCTACTGACGTGGGGGCTCATGTTGCTGTGGTCGAAGCCCTGGCTCGAACGCTACCGCTTCGGGCCGCTGGAGTGGCTGTGGCGATGCCTTACCTACGGTCGCCTGTTCGCTCTGAGGCGATAGCAGCTTTCCGCTTGCTATTGCGAATTGTTCGCATAAACTCCCTTTTGCGAATCACTCGCAGGAGCCAACCGGATGTACGTCTGCGTCTGCAATGCCATTCGTGAAAGCGAGCTGCGCACGGTTGCCCTGCGCTGCCCGGGTGACGCGGTCGCCGCCTATGCGGCGCTCGGCAAGGCACCGCAGTGCGGCAGCTGCCTGTGCGAGGCAGACGAGATCCTCGACGACGAACGCCAGCTGTGCTGCAAACGCGTCGCAGCCTGAACTGAAACCGCGCTATTGCTAATCGCTCGCAAATGGCGGAATTCCGCCGTTTTTTCGGCTTTTCGCCCTTGTCGGGAAGGTCTTTGCCCGCCTATGTTCGGGGCCGATCTTCCATTGCAGGAGTGTGGGTCATGAAGGGCGATCCCGTCGTCATCGACTATCTCAATAAGGCGCTGACCAACGAACTGACCGCGATCAACCAGTACTGGCTGCACTACCGCGTGCTGGCCGACTGGGGCGTGCACAAGCTCGCCGAATACGAGCGGCACGAATCGATCGACGAGATGAAGCACGCCGATGTGCTGGCCGAACGCGTGCTGTTCCTCGGCGGGTTGCCCAACTTCCAGGCCATCCACAAGCTCAAGGTCGGCGAGACGGTCGAGGAAATCCTGCGCGCCGACCTGGCGATTGAGCACGAGGCGATCCCGCTGCTGCGCGACGGTATCGAGCATTGCGAGAAGGTGCGCGACTACGTCACCCGCGAGATCTTCGCCCGCATCCTCGAAAGCGAGGAGGAGCATGTCGATTTCCTCGAAACCCAGTTCGACATGATCGAACGCATGGGCCTGCAGAACTACGTCCAGCTGCAAAGCAAGGCTGCGGAGGAGGGGTGAGGCCCAAGTTCGCGGTCAGCCTCAGGGATTGACCTCCCAGAAGCCGCCGCCGTCCGCCTCGCGCTTGCGCAGACGCGCGAGCGGGCGCTTGCCGCGGCTGATCGCGACCTCGCCATCGCACGCATTGATATCCGCGACGGCAAGCGCGGTCGCGATGTCCGGCGCCTTCAGGGTGGCCTGCGCGCCGCTTTCGCCGGTGACGGTGATGTCCAGGGTTTTCATGGCAATCTCCTGTGGCTGGGAATTTGCCCGGATTCTGCGCCGCGAACCTTGCGCGCGGACGTATCGCGGCCCCGCCCCGCGACGAATCGGGGTCGGTCGTCGCCGGATGCCTCGCGCCGTTGCCTCGCTGCGACGAAAGGACCGCTAGCTGCCCTCGTCCTGCCCTTCGCGGCGCTGGCCAAGCGAGGCGATTACCGTCTCCACCGCGAACAGCACGAGGCCGGCGATCAGCAGCAGCATGGTCGTGATCCATGCAATCGCCGTCAGCGTGCCGATCTGCGGGGTGATGAAGGCGCTGACGAACAGCAGCAGAATGACGAGCGAGATGGTGAGCGCCGCGCCGGTGCTGAACATCATCGCCCGCTGGGCATAGCGGCGACGGCGCCGCAGGCGCGCGAGTTCGCGCCGTTCCTTGGGCGTCTGTTCCTCTTCCATCCGCTCTTCCAGCCGGTGGATCCGGTTGGCGACCCAGATCAGGCGGCTCATCATCACGTTCATGACCGCGCCGATGGCGGCCAGCAGGAACGCCGGGGCCAGGCTCAGCCGCACGATTTCCTGCACGATCAGCGTGCTGGAGGTTCGCTGGACCAGTTCGGTAGCGATGTTGCCGGTCGGCAGCAGCAGGTCGAGCATCGGCTCAATCCTTCGAATACGGGTTCTTCGCGCTTTTCAGCACCACCCGCACCGGCACCGCGTCGAAGCCGAGGTTCTTGCGGATGCCGTTGACGAGATAACGCTCGTAGCTCTTGGGCAGCAGTTCCAGCCTAGTGCCGAACACCACGAAGCGCGGCGGGCGGGTGGTAGGCTGGGTGATGTAGCGCAGCTTGATGCGCTTGCCGCCAGGCGCCGGGGGCGGGTTCGCCTCCAGCGCATCGTCGAACCAGCGGTTGAGCGCCGATGTCGGCACCCGCCGGCTCCACGCCTCGCGCAGCACAAAGGCGGCGCGCAGCATGTCGTCGAGGCCCTTGCCGGTTCGCGCGCTGACCGCGAACACCGGCAGGCCGCGCACCTGCGACAGCCCTTCGTCGAGCGCGCCCTTGATGCCGTTGAACAACGAGCTGGCGTGTTCCGCCACGTCCCACTTGTTGATCGCAACCATCAGCGCGCGCCCTTCCTCGAGCACCTTGCTGGCGATCTTGAGATCCTGATGCTCGAGGCCCTGGGTCGCATCGAGCAGCAGCACGACGACCTCGGCATAGTCGACCGCCCGCAGCCCGTCGGCGACCGAGAGCTTCTCAAGCTTGTCGACGACCTTGGCGCGCTTGCGCATCCCGGCGGTGTCTATCAGGCGAATGTCGCGGGTCTCGCCGCTCTTGGGATCGGTCCACTGCCAGTCGACGGCGATCGAATCGCGGGTGATCCCGGCCTCGGGCCCGGTCAGCAGCCGGTCTTCGCCCAGCAGCCGGTTGATCAGGGTGGACTTGCCGGCATTCGGCCGCCCGACGATCGCGAGCTTGAGCGGGCCGAGCGGTTCGTCTTCGTCCCCGTCCCCGGAACCGTCCTCGCCGCCCTCTGCGCGCGCCTCGGCGAGCGCTTCGGCTTCCTTCTCGAAATGGCCGATCACCGGCCATAGCCCTTCGAACAGGTCGGCAACGCCTTCGCCGTGTTCGGCCGAGATCGGGGCCGGATCGCCGAGGCCCAGCGCGTAGGCCTCGTACAGCCCGGCATCGCCCGCGCGGCCTTCCGCCTTGTTGGCGACCAGCACCACCGGCACCTCGACCGTGCGCAGCCAGCGGGCGATTTCCTCGTCGAGCGGCGTGATCCCGGCACGGGCATCGATGACGAAGAGCGCCGCGTCGGCCCCTTCGAGGCTGACCTGCGTCTGGGCGCGCATCCGGCCGGGGAGAGTGTCGGGATCCTCGTCCTCCCACCCGGCGGTGTCGACCACGGTGAACTGCATTCCCGCGAGTTCTGCATCGCCCATCCGGCGGTCGCGCGTCACCCCGGGCTGGTCGTCGACCAGCGCCAGCTTCTTGCCCACCAGCCGGTTGAACAGGGTGGACTTGCCGACATTGGGACGGCCGATGATGATGACGGTGGGTTTGCGCGCGGACATGACAGCGCGCAGGTGGCCCCTCGCAGGCGACTTGGCAAGCGCGCATTGGAATGCAGGCGGCCCGTGTCACATAGTGTAAACGCGCGTTTACCCTAACGGGCAGGGCCATGGTAACCCTGTTGCGGCATCTCCGGCAGGATGAAGCGGACCGCGAAAATCCTTGCTGCGATGACGGTACTTGCCGCCCTCGGCGTCGTGCCCGAAGGCATCGCGACCGCCCGAACGGTCGCCGTTCCGATCGGGACCGGGGGCGAACTTCCGCCCTATCTCCAGTGTGCGCCCTACGCCCGCAGCGTCAGCGGGATCCAGATCTATGGCGATGCGCACACCTGGTGGGCGCAGGCCGAAGGGCGCTACGCTCGCGGTCGCCAGCCGAAGCCGGGTGCCGTGATGGCCTTCATCCCGACGGAGCGGATGCAATTGGGCCATGTCGCCACCGTGGTCCGCGTCATCGATGCCCGGACCGTGCTGCTCGACCATGCCAACTGGTCGCCGATCGACGGACGCCGCGGGCAGGTCGAGCGCGGCGTGAAGGCGGTCGATGTGTCGGAACGCGGCGACTGGAGCGAAGTGCGCGTGTGGTATGCGCCGCTGCAGGATCTCGGTACGACGCGCTGGCCGGTTGCAGGCTTCATCTATGCCGATGGCAAGGCGAGCAAGGCAACACCCGACACGCGCCTTGCCGCTGCGCCACGGCAAGCACCGCAGGTTTCGCTGTCGCCGCCCGCAAGCGCCCCGCTTTCCGCCAAGCCTTCGCGCGATTTCAGCAAGGCCTTCGCGGGTCTGGGCGAGCCGGCCAGTCCGCCGGCAGTGAAGCTTGAGGCCGGGGCAGGCAGCGCGCCAGCGCGCGCCGCATTGCCGCCTGTCCAGCGCAAACCCGTCGCCGGACCTCGCCCTGCACCGCAGGCCGATCCCTTTGCGGCCGTGCTGGCGCAATACGACTGAATTGTTGCCGCGCGACCGGCAGTCGCGGGGTCAAACAGGCCGTTTTCCTACAGCGCACGGGATTGCTAGAGTCGCACGGGCTCTTTCAGATCGTGATCCGTCGCCCGCATTACCTCGTGCCCGCCCTCTACGCCGAACGTGTTGGGTTTTGGTGTGAACTTTGTGTGACCTTCCGTGCCAACCCGTTGATTTTTCGGGGGTGAATGGAAGCGGCCTCAGCCCTTTTTCGCCACCGGCGGATTGTCGCCCAGGTCTTCGAACCAGGCCTCGACCTCGCCGTTGAGCTTGAGCGTCAGCGGCTGGCCCTTGCGGTCGAGCGTCTTGCCGGCCTGGACCCGGACCCAGCCTTCGGAGATCGAGTATTCCTCGATATCGGTCCGCACGCGGCCCTTGAACCGGATGCCCACGCCCCGCTGCAGCAGGTCGGCATTAAAATGCGGGCTGCGCGGATTGACCGACAGGTGATCGGGCGGGGTGTCGGTGCCACCCTTGGCGGGGGCATTCTCTGGAGTGTTTTCGTCGCTCATGGGCCGCGCCGATAGTCGTGCGCGCGCGGCTCCGCAAGCACTCTGGCGACCGGCTCAGGCAATTGGCCTATCCGGCGCTTGCCCTTTGCCGCGCCAGCCATTAGAGGCGCGCGTTCAACGCGGTGCGCCCCCGGCGTGCCGCGCGGCTTCGTTCGGGTTAGCGGGCGTGGCGGAATTGGTAGACGCGCTGGTTTTAGGTACCAGTATCGAAAGATGTGGGGGTTCGAGTCCCTTCGCCCGCACCAATCCGCCCCTGGCTGACCTCTCGCGCACAGCAATACTCGAGTAAGGCACAAGACATCCCCATGCAGACCAAAGAGACCACCAACGAGGGCCTCAAGCGCGGCTACGAGCTGACGCTGACCGCCAAGGACATCGATGCGAAGATCGAAGCCGAGGTGAAGAAGATCGCGCCGCAGGTGCGCATGCCCGGCTTCCGCCCCGGCAAGGTGCCTGCCAACCTCGTCCGCAAGATGCATGGCGAACAGCTGCACGCCCAGGTCATCAACGACACGATCCGCGAATCGGTCGACAAGGTCATGGCCGACAACAAGCTGCGCCCCGCGATGCAGCCGTCGATCGCGCTCAACGACGATTACGAGCAGGGCAAGGATGCCAAGGTCACGATCGACCTCGAAGTCCTCCCCGAAATCGAGGCGCCGAGCGTTGACGGCCTCAAGCTCGAACGGCTGACCGTGCCGGTGTCCGACGAGGCGGTGATGGAAACCATCACCCGCATCGCCGGCAACAACAAGAGCTACAAGGACGAGCCCAAAACGAAGAAGGCGGCCGATGGCGACCAGCTGATCATCGACTTCGTGGGCTCGATCGACGGCGTCGAATTCGACGGCGGCAAGGCCGAAGACGCACCGCTGGTGCTGGGTTCGGGCACATTCATCCCCGGCTTCGAAGAGCAGCTCGTGGGCGTGAAGACCGGTGACGAGAAGACCATCACCGTGACCTTCCCGGAAAACTACCAGGCCGATCACCTGGCCGGCAAGGATGCGCAGTTCGCCATCGTCGTAAAGCAGGTCAAGGTCGAAACCGAAACCGTCATCGACGACGAGTTCGCCACGAACCTCGGCCTCGAAAGTCTCGACAAGCTCAAGGAACTGATCCGCGGCCAGCTGGAGCAGGAAACCGCGGGCCTGACCCGGACCGCGATGAAGCGCTCGCTTCTCGACCAGCTCGCTGCGGGTCACGACTTCGCCGTGCCGCAGGGCATGGTCGATGCCGAATTCCAGCAGATCTGGAACCAGCTCCAGCAGGAAGCTGCACGGGAAGACGACCCGGCCGCCGCGCTGAAGGAAATCGAGGCCGAGAAGGACGATTACCGTGCCATCGCCGAACGCCGCGTGCGCCTCGGCCTGCTGCTGTCGGAAATCGGCCAGGCCAACAACGTCCAGATCAGCCAGCAGGAAATGACCATGCTGATGACCCAGGCGGCACAGCAGTACCGCCAGGAGGACCGCGAGCGGTTCGTGGAGTTCATCCGCAACGACCCGATGGCCGCCGCCCAGCTGCGCGCCCCGCTCTATGAAGACAAGGTCGTCGACTTCCTGTTCGACAAGGCCGAGATCACCGACCGCGAAGTGACCCGCGAGGAACTCGAGGCCGCGATCGAAGCCGACGCCGAGGAAGAAAAGAAGCCGGCCAAGAAGGCTCCGGCGAAGAAGGCTCCTGCCAAGAAGGAAGCAGCTTCGAAGAAGGAAGCAGCCCCGAAGAAGGAAGCTGCTCCCAAGAAGGAAGCTGCCGAAAAGAAGCCGGCCGCCAAGAAGCCTGCTGCCAAGAAGGCGGCGGCCAAGAAGTAAGGCCGGGTCCGGCAGGCCGGCCGCGGGCTATTCGCCTGGGCCAGCCTCGGCCGGTTGCCAGGGTTCGAAAGAAGGCTCGGGCAGCACCGCTGTCCGGGCCTTTTCGTAGGCTGCACCTGCCTTGAGCACGGCATGGTCGTCCCACTTGGCGCCGACAAGGGATACGCCGACAGGCAGGCCCTCGACCGCGCCCATCGGAACGGTGAGGTGGGGATAGCCGGCAATCGCGGCCGGGCTGCCGAAGCCGATCGAACCATTGTAGTTGTCGCCATTGACGAGATCGGTGGTCCAGGCCGGCCCGATCGTCGGGAACACGAGAAAGCTGACCTTGAAGTCGGCCAGCAGCCGGTCGATCGTCTCGGCCCCCGCGATGCGCACTGCGTTCTCCCGCGCCTTGGCATAGGCTTCGCGGTCGGTCGTCGCTTCGGCCAGTTCGAAGATCTCCTGCCCGAACCAGCGCATCTCCGATGCGGCATTGGCCTTGTTGAAGGCGATAAGGTCGGCCAGCGTGCGCGGCATCGCCTCGCCCGGCAGGCTGGCGAGATACCTGCCCATCTCCTCGCGCAGTTCGAACAGCAGCACGGTGAAGCTGTCGCGGTACATCGCACCATCGGGCTCGTAGTCGATGTCGACCAGCTCCGCGCCGGCGGCCTGCATGTCGCGCAGCGCCTGCTCGAAGGCAGAGCGGACATCGGCCCGGTTGCCGACCTGCTTGCGCATGACGCCGATCCGCACCCCGCGCAGCCCGTCTCCGCCAAGCCCGCTGGTGAAGTCGGTCCTGCGCGTGTCGGCTTCGGCCGTGGCCGGGTCTGCCGGGTCGGTTCCGGCGATGGCGTTCAGCAGCATCGCCGCGTCCGCGACGGTCCTTGTCATCGGCCCGGCCGTATCCTGCGTGCTCGAGATCGGCACCACATGGGTCCGGCTGACGAGGCCGACGCTCGGCTTGAAGCCCACGATCCCGTTGATCGAGGCCGGGCAGGTGATCGACCCGTTGGTCTCGGTCCCGATCGCGGCCCAGGCAAAGCCGGCTGCGACCGCCGCGCCGCTGCCGGAGGACGAGCCGCAGGTGTTGCGATCGGTGGCATGGGGATTGCGCGTCAGTCCGCCGACCGCGCTCCACCCGCTGGTCGAGGAATCGCTGCGGATATTGGCCCATTCGCTGAGGTTGGTCTTGCCCAGCACCACGCCGCCCGCCGCGCGCAGCCGCGCCACGAGGGGCGCATCGCGGTCGGTGCGATTGGCGGCAAGGGCGAGGCTGCCTGCGGTCGTCGGCAGTTCGCGTGTCTCTATATTGTCCTTGACCAGCACCGTGCGCCCGGCGAGCGGCAGGCCCGCCGCCTGCGCTTCGCGCGATTGGCGGGGTGCATCGGGATTGACCGCGATAACGGCATTGAGCTGCGGGCCGGCGTCGTCGAGCGCGGCAATCCGCGCAAGCTGTGCCGCAGCGACCTCTTCGGCAGGCGGGGGGACGTCCTGCGCCGAGGCGGGCAGGGCAATGGCGAGCGCAACCAGCGGGGCGAACAATCTCATGCCCCGCAAACTGCCACCGGCAGCGACCGATGCAAGCGGTTTAGAAGCTGCCGCTCACCGTGAAGCGGAAGATCGGGCCGATCCGGCGGTTGCGGACTTCCGAAAACAGCACCCCGCCGCCGGGCCGGTCGCCGTCGAACACGGTCCTCTCGAACTTGTTGCGCGCGCCCAGGACGTTGCCGACCAGCGCCTGGACTGTGAGGCCGAAGACGTCCTTGTTCTCGATGAACAGGTTCATGAAGGTCGGCCCTTCCCAATCGCGCCCGATCTCGCGGCGACGAGAATAGGGAACGTTGTCGGCCGTGAAGAGGCCGGCGCCCCAGGCCCAGTCGCTCCGTGGCACGTCATGCCGGAAGTCGACCTCGAGCAGGCTGTCGAGGTCGAACGAGAAGGGGCGCGTCTCGCCGGTGAAGGGGTCGGTCACCTCCATCCATCGCTTGAGCGCCTTCATCTCAAGCCTCGCCCCGGGCAGGCCGACAGGCTCGCCTTTCAGCGTGGCGTTGAGTTCGACGTGCAGGCGCTGCGCATCGCCGATATTGCCGCGCGCCTCGCCTCCGCTGGCCAGCGGGAAGAAGTCGACGAAATCCTCGAACCATGCTTGCCGCACGATCAGCTTGGCCGATCCCCACGCGCCCAGGCCCTTGTTCACCTCCGCCTCGATATTCCAGCTCTGGTCGGGCTGGAGGCGGTTGTTGCCGCCATTCTCGTTCTCGTTCTGGAGCGAAACGGACGCGAGAAAATCCCCGAACGAGAGCTGGCCGACGCGCCGCCGAAGTTCGAGCGTGACGTCGAAATCGGCGCGCGGTTTCCACGAGAGCGAGAGCGAACCCTTGGGCCGCTGGAAGGTGCGCGAGTTGGCGGCGGAGCCGGTCTGCTCGATCCTGGAGTATTCGGCGCCGCCGGTGATCTGCAGCGCCAGCTTGGGCGTGAGCTGGCGGCTGAAACTGAGAATACCTTCGTAGCGGTCCTCGGTGACGCCCCCGGTGCCGGCAGGGAAGGGCAGCTCCACGAAGTCGCCGGCCGGGTCCAGTTCGAACAGGCGGGACGCGCGGTCGAGCCGGTTGAAGGCCGCTTCGCCGGATAGCTGCCAGTCGGCCGACCACATCTTCCAGCCGTATTCGAACCGCCCGATGCGTTCGCCGATGCCAGTCAGCGACTTGAAGCGGAAGCCCGTGTCGCCGCGCCCGTCGCTGAAGCTGTCGACCAGCGTGACGGTATCGTCATTGCGGCTGTAGCGTTCGAGCCCGATGAGCTTGAGCGTGCCCGGCCCGGCCGGAAACGCGATATCGCCGCCGATTTCGTAGGACGGCTTGGTGCCGTTCGTCAGCAGGTCGCGGCTCCGCACCAGCCCGGCAGAAGACGTGCCTGTTTCCGGCTCCTTGATCTCGTAGAATTCATGGGCGTAGCTGAGGTTGAGATTGGCCAGCGTGCCGCCGCCGAAATCATAGCTGAAATTGGTCGCCAGCTTGGGGTTGTCGAACCGACCCGAAAACTTGCTGAACTGTTCCTCGATCAGCACCCCTGCAGCGTCGGTGACAATGGTCGGCCCGTCAGCCCCGAAGCGGTCATTGGGATTGGAAAGCGACACGGTGTAGCCCAGCGCCCCCTCGCGGCCGGTGATGGACACCTCGCCGCCGAAAAGCTGGGCCTCGGTGTTGTAGGGACGAAAGCCCCCGCGCCACCGGAACTGGCCGGAGGTGCGCGTGCTGCGATAGACGACGTTGGCGACCTGTCCGCTCAGCCCGGGGATATCGAGGGCGGTTCCGTCGAGGATCTCGATCCGCAGCACGTCGCCTGCGGGGATGCGCTGCAACTGGTCGAACAGGCTGTCCGACTTGCTGGAAAACCGCTTGCCGTTGACCAGCACGTTCTGGTTCGCCTGCCCCAGGCCGCGCTGGCCCTGGTTGCCGTCATTGATGGCAAAGCCCGGGATGCGCACGACCATGTCGAGCGCGGTCCGCGGAGTGAACTGCGCGAAATAGGCCGGTTCGTACACCTGGCCCTGTCCGTCGGTGACCAGCGACCCTTCGGGCAGGGAGGAGGCGCTGTCGGCGGCAGGGGCGGCCACGTCTTCTGCCATGGCCGGGAAGGGCAGGGTGGCCAGTACCAGCGCTAGGGCGACGGATCGGGTTGCCAGGGGTCGCACGCTATCGGGTCCTCTCTCCTCGGGGGGTTCGATGCGTTTCGCGGGATTATGTCGATTACAACAGTAATCATCGACGGAGAGTCGAACACGCGAGACGAGCGACATGGTCTCCGGCGAATACGGTACGGACGCCCGATACTGCCGGACGAACGACATTAGTCGCTGAATGCGCTCAGAAATTGCCGCTGACGTCAAAGCGGAGGATGGGACCGATGCGCCGGTCGCGATCCTCGGTGAAACGGACCGGGGCGACATCGCGATACCCGTTCCACACCGTCCGTTCGAACCGGTCGCGGCCTCCGAGCAGATTGCCCACCGTCACCTTGCCTGTCAGGCCGAGCAGGTCCTTGTGTTCGAGGAACAGGCTGAGGAAGGCCGGGCCATCTTGGGTGCGGCCGATCTCCCCTGTTCGGTAATAGGGGCGCTTGCGCTCGTAGCGCAACCGGCTGCCCCAGGCGATGTCGGAACCCGGCACATCGTGGCGGAGCTCGATTTCGGTTTCCCGGTCGGACCCTTCGGAAATGCTGCGCCCTTCACCGGTCAGCGGATCGCGGAGCGAGGTATCCTCCAGCGCGATTTCCGCATTGAGCTGGGCGCCTCTCCATCCCAGCGAATCGAGCTTGAGAGTGGTGTTCCAGACCAGCGTGCTGAAGGTCGCGCGATCGATATTGCCGCGTGCCTCTGACGCGGTGCCGATGGGAATGATGTCGATGTAGTCCTCGACCCACTCGCGGGCGAGGATCATGCTGGTCGATCCCCACCGGCCGAGCGTCTTGCTCAGTTCTAGCCGCGTTTCCCA
Organism: Parerythrobacter aurantius; assembly: GCF_045291475.1. NCBI lineage: Bacteria > Pseudomonadati > Pseudomonadota > Alphaproteobacteria > Sphingomonadales > Erythrobacteraceae > Parerythrobacter > Parerythrobacter aurantius. The sequence continues at coordinate 463,456 of NZ_CP147985.1, read as the reverse complement.
GCTCTGCTGCGGGACCAGCTGGTTGTTGCCGCCATTGGCATTGTCGTTGTCGAGAAACACGCTGGCGAGGAAATCGCCGAACGAGAGCTGGCCGACCTTGCGTTCCGCAGTTGCCGTGACATCTAAACCGGCGCCGTTGCTCCATGCCAGCGAAACCGAACCCTTGGGCCGGGCGAAGCTGCGATCGTTGGCAGCGCTGCCGGTCTGCCGCAGGGTCGACAACTCGTAGGCACCGGTCACTTGCAGGCCCAGCCGCGGCCCCAAGGGGCGGCTGAGGCTGGCGGAAAACTCGTATCGGTCTTCGGTCACACCGCCGGTGCCCTGCGGGAAATCCACCGGCACGAAGCTGCCATCGGCGCCGAGCATTCCCAGCCCCGATACCCGGCCGAGACGGTTGAAGGCAGCCTCGCCGGCAATCTGCCATTCGCCGCCCCACAGGGAAAAGTCGTATTCGGCCCGGCCGATCCGCTCGCCGATGCCGTCGAGCCGGGTGAAGCGCGATCCGCGCGATGCCAGGGCGGGGTCGTCGAATTCGTCCACCAGCGTCTGGCTGAAATCCTCGCGGTCGAACCGTTCAAGCCCGATCAGCTTGAGCTTGCCGCCGGCCAGCGGGAAGGCGATGTCGCCGCCAACCTCGTATTCGTAGCCGGTCTCGCGCGTGCGGATCGCGCGTTGCAGCGGGTCGAGCGCCGGCCCGGTGATCGTCCGGTCATCCTTGCGCCGGAAATAGGCCCGGTTGTAGGACAGGTTGAGCGTTGCGGTGACGCCGCCGCCGAAATCGTAACCGAGGTTGGCAGACAGCGTCGGCTTGTCGAACGCGAAAACGGCGACGATGTCTTCGCGCTGGAAGACAGCGCCGGCCGCGTCGCGCAGTACGCCCGGCCCTTCCGATCCGCCGCGATCGTTGTTGTTGCGCAGCGCCAGCGTGTAGTTCAGCGCGCCGCTGCGCCCTGCCAGCGATATCTCGCCGCCGTACCATTCGGGATCGACCGAGGTCGCACGAATGCGTGATTTCCAAGCGAAGGAACCTGAGACACCGTCGAGATCGACCGTCACGTTGGCGACCGGGCCGCTGAGGCCGGGCAGCCCCAGCGAGGTGCCTTCCACGATCTCGATCCGCAGCACCTTTGCCGCCGGTATCCGTTTCAGCTGGTCGCGGACGCCTTCGCTCTTGCTCGACAGCCTTGCGCCATTGACCAGCACGTTCTGGCTTGCCTGGCCGAGCCCGCGGCCGCCGTCGTCGCTGTCGCCGGTGATCTGGAAGCCGGGAACTTGTTCCAGCATGTCGAGCGCGGTGCGCGGCGCAAACCGTTCGAAATAGCCGGGCTCGTACACCTGCCCTCTTGCCGATCCGGTGGTGGTGTCCCCCGCTGCGGCGGCGGATGGCAGCGCGTCCTCCGCAGACGCGGCAAAGGGGACGGCAAAGGCCATCGCCGCCGCGACTGCGGAAAGGATTCGGACCGGTCCAGGCAAGGTAATCGTGCGCCCCTCGATTGAAGGCGCCGCCTTAAGCGAGCAGTCCGGGCTGCAAACCCCTGTTCGACAGATCGTTGCCTCGACCGGACGGGCGGCTTGTGTCGCCCTCCGGAGCGGCGGGTTCGGTCAGAACTTCACTTCGCTCGAATGCTTGATGACGTTGCCGAGGATGCCGTATTCCTTGGCCTCGTCCGTGCTCATCCAGTAGTCGCGGTCGATATCCTTGAGGACCTTGTCGAAGGTCTGCCCCGTCGCGTCTGCGATCTTGTGCGCGATGCGTTCGCGCATCTTGACGATTTCCTTGGCCTGGATGGCAATATCCGACGCCTTGCCGCCTGCACCGCCCGAAGGCTGGTGGATCAGGAAGCGGGTGTTGGGCAGGCAGAACCGGCGTTCGTGCGGGACGCTCAGGAAGATATGCGTCGCGATGCTCGCCACCCAGCCGGTCCCGATAATGGCAACCGGCGAGCTGATGTAGCCGATGAGGTCGTGGATGGTGTCGCCCGATTCGACATGGCCGCCGGGCGAATTGACGATCAGCTTGATCGGATCGTTCGACAGGTGGTCGAGGTAGAGCAGCTGCATGGATACGCGCTCTGCCAGTTTCTGGTCGACCCCGCCGAACAGCATGACTGTCCGCGCCTCGAGGAACTTGTTCATCATCGCGGCGCGCATACCCTTGTCGCTGCCGCCTTCCTCCTCCTCTTCGTCGGCGCGGATGGGATCGAGCGAGGAGAACGGAAGTGAGGACATGTCAGGGACCTTTTGTTGATCTGGCAGCGGCGTTACCGCTAGGTGCATCGCATCGCAACGTTGCATCGCTTCGAAACTGGGCAACGATATTGCGTGATTCAAGCCTTGAACCCTGCCGCGCCAGCACAGATATAGCCGCAACACGAAAAAGGGACCCTTCATGATCGATCTCCGCGAACAGCTTGGCGACATTTACGGCACGCAGGGCCAGTTTGCGCGCGATCCGATGACCGGGGCGCTGGTGCCCGTGGTGGTCGAACAGACCAGCCGCGGCGAACGCAGCTTCGACATCTTCAGCCGCCTGCTGCGTGAACGCATCGTTTTCGTGACCGGCCCGGTGGAAGACGGCATGGCCTCGCTCATCACCGCCCAATTGCTCTTCCTCGAAAGCGAAAACCCCTCGAAGCCGATCAGCATGTACATCAATTCGCCCGGCGGCGTGGTGACGGCGGGCATGGCGATCCACGACACCATGCAGTACATCAAGCCGCGGGTTTCGACCGTGTGCATGGGACAGGCCGCCAGCATGGGCAGCTTCCTGCTCGCGGCGGGTGAACCGGGCATGCGGATTGCGTTGCCGAACGCCCGCATCATGGTTCACCAGCCTTCCGGTGGGGCCCGCGGCATGGCATCGGACATCGAGATCCAGGCGCGCGAGATCCTGCGCATCCGCCAGCGGATGAACGATCTCTATGTCAAGTATACCGGCCGCAGCCTCGACGAGATCGAAAAAGCGATGGATCGCGACACCTTCCTCGAGGCCGAGGAAGCGATGAAGTTCGGTATTGTCGACAAGGTCTTCGAGAGCCGTCCGGACAGCGAGACATCGGGCGACGACAGCGGCACGGGCGGCGCGCCCGAGTGAGGCCGGCCCGGGCGCGTGCCCCGCAGCGGGACGCCGGCCGGAAATAAGTGGGAAACCCTGCCCTTTCAGCCACGGGCAAGGTGTTTCCTTTATATGGCAGTGGTTGCAAATCGGCCCGGGGGCGATAGTCTCGCCCGAATCCGCCTGTGTGGCGGGGCAAGGGTTCGAAAGCCTGAGGTATGACGAAATTGAGCGGAACCGATAGCAAGTCGACACTCTACTGCAGCTTTTGCGGTAAGTCGCAGCACGAGGTGAGGAAGCTCATCGCCGGGCCGACGGTGTTCATCTGCGATGAATGCGTCGAACTGTGCAACGACATCATCCGCGAGGAAACCAAGGCCGGGCTTTCGGGCCGCAAGGAAGGCGATGTCCCGACCCCGTCGGAAATCTGCACCACCCTCAACGATTACGTGATCGGCCAGGACCGCGCCAAGCGCGTCCTCTCGGTCGCGGTGCACAACCACTACAAGCGGTTGAAGCACAGCGGCAAGGGCGGCGATGTCGAGCTGGCGAAGTCGAACATTCTGCTGGTCGGGCCGACCGGTTCGGGCAAGACGCTGCTGGCGCAGACGCTGGCGCGCACCTTCGACGTGCCTTTCACTATGGCCGACGCGACCACGCTGACCGAGGCCGGTTACGTGGGCGAGGATGTCGAGAACATCATTCTCAAGCTGCTGCAGGCCTCCGATTACAATGTTGACAAGGCGCAGCACGGGATCGTCTACATCGACGAGATCGACAAGATCACGCGCAAGGCGGAAAACCCCTCGATCACCCGCGACGTGTCGGGCGAAGGCGTGCAGCAGGCGCTGCTCAAGCTGATGGAAGGCACCACCGCTTCCGTCCCCCCGCAGGGCGGCCGCAAGCACCCGCAACAGGAATTCCTGCAGGTCGATACGACCAACATCCTGTTCATCTGCGGCGGTGCCTTTGCCGGGCTCGACAAGATTATCGGCGACCGCCTGCAGAAGCGCAGCATCGGCTTCGGCGCGCATGTCGCAGATCCCGACAAGCGCAAGGTGGGCGAACTGCTCGAGAAGAGCGAGCCGGAAGACCTGCTCAAGTTCGGCCTGATCCCCGAATTCGTCGGCCGCCTGCCGGTGATCGCCACCCTCAACGATCTCGATGTCGAGGCGCTGGTCACGATCCTGCAGGAACCCAAGAACGCGCTGGTCAAACAGTATCGCAAGCTGTTCGAGCTGGAGAACGTGGAGCTGACCTTCACCGACGAGGCATTGAAGGCGATCGCCGAACGCGCCATCCTGCGCAAGACCGGCGCGCGCGGCCTGCGCTCAATCGTCGAGGGCATCCTGCTCGACACCATGTTCGACCTGCCCGATCTCGACAATGTGAGCGAGGTCGTGATCGATGCCGATGTGGTGGCCGGTAAGAAGGAACCGATCCGGGTCGTCGCCAATGACGATGTAAAGCGCAAGAAGGACGAGGCAGCGTAAAAGCTGCCTCGCCCCTTACGGCGCGATACCGTATCGGGCGAGTTCCCTGATCGCCCGTGCGCTGCCTTCGCCATATCTGCGCCACTTCTCGACGCTGCTGCTGTAGATGGGTGAGCGAACCTGCACCGCGCTGGCAGTCGCGACCGGCTGGGCGTTGCGGTGAAATTCCATGCAGGCATCGTCCCACGGCAGGCCGCAGAATTCTAGCAATCGTTCGGTCTGGCCGCGCTGGTCGGCGATGACATCCTCGTAACGCACGGCGAGGAAGCGCGCCGGGGGCAGGGCCGCCTCGAAGGCCTGGGCCATTCGCTCGAACCCGGCGACGAAATGCGCCGTGTCGCCGAAGTCGTAGGCATAGCTGTAATAGCTGAACCCGGTGGCAAAGAGCTGGCGATAATTGGCGAACAGCACGTCGAAGGGCGACCGGCGCAAGCAGATTACCCGCGCCCCCGGCAGTGTCTGCAGTATGGCCGGCACGAAGAAGGCGTTGAACGGCATCTTGTCGATGAAATGCGGGGCGTCAGCCGCGAGCTGGCTGACTCGTTCGAGATAGGCTCGCCCGACCGGCGCGAGATCGAGATCGCCCGCCGCCGCCTGCAACAATGCCGGTTCCAGCACCAGCGGACCCGGTGTCTTGAGCTCGCGCTTGAGCAGGATGGCGAAATCCGACAGCTCTCCCAGCGATGTCACCTGCGGGTGCGAGGAAATGATCCGCTCGACCAGCGTGGTCCCGCTGCGCGGCATGCCGGTGATGAAGATCGGGCGCTCGTCGCCTTCGGGCGTCTCGGCGAAATTGCAGGCTGCAGCGGCGGCGATGGCTTCGTCGACCAGTGCTCGGGCAAAGGATCGGTCGTGCGCCACTTCGCGCGCCTTGTCGGCCTTGGCCCGGTCCAGCCATGCGAGCGACGCGTCCCATTCCTCGCGCGCTTCTGCCAACCGGGCGAGGGCATGACCGAGCACCAGCCGGGTTTCGGTATCGTGCGATTTCCCGAACAGCGTCTCGACCTGCCCGGCCCACGAGGCATCGGGCTGCCTGGACAAGGCCACTAGCGCGGCCCACGCCTTCGCATGATCCGGCTGCATTGCGACCAGGGTCCGCAACTCGCGCTCGGCCCCGGCAAGATCGCCCGCGAATTCCAGCGCAACGCCGTAGTTGTAGCGATAATCGGGGTTGTCCGGCACCCCCGCCACGGCCTGCGCGAACGGACCGACCGCCTCGGCATAGCGACCCGTGCGCGACAGGGCGACGCCGAGCTGGTTGGCAATATGCGGATCGTCCGTTCCCATCCGGCAGGCCGCCAGCGCCCGCTCTCTCGCCCTTGCCTGGTCCTGCTTCAGCAGCGCTACCCGTGCTTCCAGCACCGCCAGCCAGCAGCCTTCCCACCCCGCCTGCGTAACCATGGCGCAGAGCTTCTCCGCCCCGGGGGCATTGCCATGCTCTACGGCGATGGCCGCCATGACCAGCACCGCTTCGACACAGCCGGGATCGGCTCTTATCGCTTGCTGCGCTGCAACATGAGCCGCTTCGAAGTGGCCCGCAAACAGTTGCATTCTTGCACGGGTCAGCGGGGAATCTGAAATGGAAACGGCGGTTTTCCCGGTCATACAATTGACAAATTGCGCAGTGCGCGGCTCATTCGCCTTATGTTGCCATGCAACATGGGGCTGATGATCGTAACCCCCAATCGATGAGGAATCCAGAAAATGACCACCGCAAGCACCCGCCACACGCTGCGCGCCGCGCTGCTCGGCAGCACGATGATCGCGGCCGCCCTGGCCACGCCGGCCATGGCGCAGGATGGCGATGCCGCTGCCGCGACAGAGGCCAATGCCGACAACGTCATCGTGGTGACGGCGACCCGGCGCGAGGAATCGGTGCAGGACGTGCCGTTCAACATCTCGGCGGTGAGCGGAGACGATCTCGCCGAAGCGGGCGCCTTCAACCTGCGCGAGGCCTCGCGCCTGGTACCGGGCGTGTTCTTCGTCGATAACGGCGCACGCAACAATTCGCTGGTCGTGTTCCGCGGTCTCAGCGCCGACCCGCTCGGTTCCAACGACGGCGGCGGCAACGGCGGCACTGTGGGGACCTATCTCGGCGAAGTCCCGCTGCTGGTCGACTTGCGGTTGAAGGATGTGCAGCGCGTCGAATTCCTGATCGGCCCGCAGGGCACGCTCTACGGTTCGGGCACGCTGGGCGGCGCCATCCGCTACATTCCCAACAAGGCCGATCTCGACGAATTCAGCGCCAGCGTGCGTGCCGACCTCTACACCATCAAGGAAAGCGACGGCATCAGCCACGATACCGGCGTCACGCTGAACCTGCCGATCCTGCCCGGTGTCCTCGCCTTCCGCGGGTCCGTCGACTATCTCGATGACAAGGGCTTCATCGACTATCCCTATGCCGTTCGCACGGTCGGCGTGTCGAACCCCGACGACTTCGGCGATCCGGACAATTTCAACCCGCTGGAAGACGTCAACGACGAACAGACGCTGACGGCGCGTGCCGCCCTGAGGGCGCAACCGACGGACTGGCTCGACGTCGAACTGGCCTATACCCTGCAGGACCAGGAAACCGGCGGCCGCCAGCTTTCCAACCGCGGCATCGACACCCTGCCGGTGGATCTCGGCAAGTATGAATCCGCAATGCGCGTGCCGGAACCGAACGATCGCAAGACCCAGCTCTTCTCGATCGAAGCCACCGCAGATCTCGGCTTCGCGCAGCTGACCAGCGCCACTGGCTGGGCGACCGAGGACGAGACCGGGCAGCGCGACCAGACCGACCTCCTCATCAGCCTCGAATACAGCTACGAGGCGTTCCCCAATTTCACTTCCTTCACGCTTGAAGACAGCGACGTGCGCGCCTTCACGCAGGAGTTGCGGCTGGTTTCGAGCCACGGCGGCCCGCTGAGCTGGATCGTTGGCGGTTTCTACCAGAACTTCCGCTTCGACGGTTTCAGCAAGGAATTCACCCCCGGATTCGACCAGTTCGCGGTGGACGAATTCGGCGGCGTCCAGCTACGGCCCGACAGCCTGGAGTATTTCTCGGTCGACGAACAGAAGCTCGAGGAGCTCGGCTTTTACGGCGAATTGACCTTCGACATTACCGATCGCTGGTCGGTCACCGGAGGCGTGCGCTATTACGACTACGACTTCCGCGCCCGGTCGGCAGTGGACATCCCGTTGTTCCGCACCGTTTTCGACGGCGACGCGCCGGATTCGATCGTGCTCGACTTCCAGGAAGTGGGGCAGAAGGACGACGGCTTCCTGTTCAAGGTCAACACATCGTACGACATCACCGACGATGTGCTGGTCTATGCCACCTATTCCGAAGGCTTCCGCACCGGTAGCGCGAACGGCGTGGCGCTGTGTCCGAACCCGTTGCCGAACACGCAGATCGTCTGCGCGTTGCCCAACGAGTTCCAGTATTTCCCGGATACCACCAACAACTACGAACTGGGCTTCAAGAGCCAGTTCGCCGACAACACCGTGACTCTCAACGGTGCGGTCTATTACATCAAGTGGAACGGCCCGCAGGTCGCCTCCGCCACGGTGAACGGCAGCCAGCCGATCACCATCAACGGGGCTGCTGCGGAATCGAAGGGCTTCGAACTGGCGCTCAACTGGCGGCCGGTACCCGGTCTGGAGATCGGGGGCAGCTATGCCTATACCGATCCGCAGTTCACCGAGGATGCGATCGACCTCATTGCCTATTTCGTCCCGCCGGGCTTCAGCGCGCCGGACGACGGCAATGGCAACGAAGACCGGCTCGATGGCCTCGCCGGGGACCGCCTGCCGGGTTCGCCCAAGAGCAAGCTCTCGCTCAATGCCAGCTACGAAACGCCGCTCAACGACAGCGTTGACCTGCGTTTCGGCTGGGGGATGACGGCACAGTCGAACGTGCTGCGGACTGCCGGCAACCGTGGCAACGGCTATGTGATTCCGGGCTTCGCGATCCACAATTTCTCGATCGCGGCAAAGACCGATGCCTGGACCGCGACCTTCTATGTCGACAATGCGTTCAACAAATTCGCCGTCGGCGGCGTCCGCGGGAACCCGGATTCGAACCAGATCGTCTCCGACATCAATGGCGATCCGGTCTATGCTCGTACCTTCGGCGAATTCGTGCTGGCGCCCCGGACCGTCGGCATCCGGTTGACCTACGACTTCGGCGGCTGATCCGTCCGATAGCAATCATACAGGAAAGCCCCGCCTGGCCATTGCCGGGCGGGGCTTCGCTTTTGCGGCGTCCGCTTGGGTAGAGGGGGGACGTCGGACGCCGCCGGGGAACAAGGGCTGTCAGGCCGGCAGGAACACCCCGTCGGTGACATGGATGACGCCGTTCGAAGTCTTGACGTCGGCCTGCGATACCGCAGTGGCGCGGCCGGCGGCATCGGTGATGACGATGGTGTCGCCCGACAGGCGCGCGGTCAGCTTGCCCCCGGCCAGAGTTTCGATCGTCGCGGTGCCGCCGTGCTTCTTGATGAGCGCCAGCAGGTCGGCCGAACCAACCTTGCCCGACACCACATGGTAGGTGAGGATATTGGTCAGCGTGCCCTTGTTCTCGGGCTTCACCAGCGTGGCCACGGTTCCGTTGGGCAGCTTGGCGAAGGCCGCATCGGTCGGCGCGAATACGGTGAAGGGGCCACCGTTGGCGAGCGTGTCGACCAGCCCCGCAGCCTGTACTGCGGCCACCAGCGTCGTATGGACGCCGGTGCCTTGCGCGGTCTGGACGATGTTGGCGGCGGCCATCGCCTTGTGATCATGGGCGATTGCCGGCTGGGTAGCGATGGCGACACCGCCGCCGAGCACGGCGAGGGCAGAGGCGGCGGCGAGGGACTTCTTGATGATCGACATGGGAATTCTCTCCTGTTGTGCCAACGGCCCCGTCCTGCCTGGCACGCGCAGTTACGCAGCCCGCCGCGCGGCGGATGCGTCGGGCTGAAAGTTTTTCCGGAATTGCCGGCGTTACAGAGCGGTAAAGCTGCCCTGCGCCACCACGGGCCCGGCCTTGCCGCCCTCGGGCGCGCCGCCGAGCGGTTCGCGCGTCAGGACCAGCTTGCCGCCGTCCGCCAGTTGCGCTGCGAGCGCGTCGTCGAGCCGGGCCTTGCGGATCGTGCCCGGCTCCACCACGCCGAGCGACAGGGGCGCGCCTTCGCCCGGCACCAGCCACAGCTCGTGATCGTGTACCCCGTCGGCGGTGAGGCCGGCGGCGGCGACGACCAGTTCCCTGCTCTGCCCGAGATAGGTCACCTCCAGGCGGACGCCGCTGTCGCCGACCGGGATCGAGGCTGCCAGCGGGGGCAGGGGGTCCGGCTGGACCGGCGCGGACGCCCGGAAAGGCAGCGCGAGCAGGGCGGCCAGCATGGCGGCGGCAGCGCCCGACATGATCGCCGTCGCCCATTTCCACCGGCGCAGTTGCCCGGCCAGCTCCGCCCGGTTGTCGTTCGCGGGGCGTGGGCCGAGCCGGCGTTCGATGGACTGCCAGAGATGCGCGTGCGCCTGCTTTTCGCCGATCTCGTCGAGGAGGGGGGCGAGCTGGGCCTGCCAGCCGGCGACCGCACTGGCGAAAGCGGGGTCGCGCCCTTCGAGGTCGCGCGCGCGGGCCAGCTCCTCGCCGTCCAACAGTCCCAGTGCGTATTCCGCGGCAAGAAAATCCGTGTCAGTCATGGTCGTCATGCTCGAGGCAGGCTTTGAGTTTGGCAAGGCCGCGGCGGATGCGGCTCTTGACGGTTCCCAACGGTTCGCCGGCAGCGTCCGCTAATTCCGCATAGGTCCGGCCTTCGAAAAAGGCGGTGCGGATCGAAGTGCGCGTCGGTTCCTCCAGCCTGCCCAGGCAATGGTGGATCCGCGCGCTGCGCTCGGCATCCTCCAGCAAGACATCGGCGGGGGGCGCTTCGTCAGCGACATTGAGCGCCTCATCGACCGGAACCGCCCCGCGCTGCACCTTGCCCGAGCGCAGCCGGTCCACCGCGCGGTTGCGCGCGAAAGTGGCAAGCCAGCTGATCGGGCTGGCGCGCGCCGGATCGAAACGGTCGGCCCGGCGCCAAAGGCTCAGGTACACGTCCTGCAATGCGTCCTCGGCTTCCCTGCGGTCCCCCAAGATACGCAGGCAGATGCCGAAAAGCTTCGCCTGGGTGGCATCGTAAATTTCGCGCAGGGCGTCGCGGTCGCCAGCGGCGAGGCGGACCATGGCGGCCTTCAGGGCCTCGCGTCGCAGGTCGGGCGTCAACAGCCGCCCCCGCAGCCCGGTTCGCGTTCGATCTGGACGGTCATGTGATTTATGCCGAAGCGGTGCTCGAGCTCGTGCGCGAGATGCGTCAGGAAGCCGTCTCCGCCGCTTCCGCCCGGCATGACAAGGTGCGCCGTCAGCGCGGTTTCCGTGGTCGACATCGGCCAGATGTGCAGGTCGTGAATCATCGCCACGCCGTCCTGCCCGGCAAGGAACGCCGCTACATCCTTCTCGCAAATCCCTTCCGGCACGGCATTGAGCCCGAGCTTCACGCTGTCGCGAGCCAATCGCCACGTGCCCCAGGCGATCACGACCACGATCGCCAGGCTGGCAACGGGATCGATCCACAGCGCTCCGGTCCAGAGGATCGCGATGCCGGCAACCACCACGCCCAGCGAAACCAGCGCATCGGCAGCCATGTGCAGGAACGCCCCGCGAATGTTGAGATCGCGTTGTCCGCGCAGGAACAGCAGGGCCGTGGCGGTGTTGATGACTACGCCGATCCCCGCCACCACGATCATCGTCCAGCCTTCGACCGGTGCCGGCGCCATCAGCCGCTGGATCGCCTCGTACAGGATGATGCCGACTGCCAGGAACAGCAGGGCGGCGTTGGCGATGGCGGCGAGGATCGTTGAGCTCTTGAAACCGTAGGTGAAACGCCCGCCGGCCGGCCTTTTCGCCGCCACACTGGCGCCCCAGGCCAGCAACAGGCTCAGCACGTCGGAGAGATTGTGCCCGGCATCGGCCACCAGCGCCATCGAGCCCGACAGGAAGCCATAGGTCGCCTCGACAGCCACGAACCCCGCGTTGAGAAGGATGCCAGCGGCGAAAGCGGGCCCGAAATCCTTCGGCGCGTGTCCATGACCATGACCATGACCGTGCCCATGCCCGTGCCCGTGTGAATGAGCATGACCGTGACGGTGCTCATGGGTGTGGGAATGCCCGGCGGTCATGGAATTATCGGTAGACACAGCCATCCAGCCCGTCGCGGCGGACGACGCCGATCCGCGCAGCGATGGTGTTGCCGTAGCGGCGGGTAAAGCCCGAAGGATTGCTGACCGCGCGCCGCTTGGGCAGGGGCAGGGCTGCGGCCATGCGGGCAGCCTCGGTCGGGGTCAGCGAAGCGGCCGATTTCCTGAAATAGCGCTGCGCCCCGGCCTCGACCCCATAGGTCGCGATCCCGGTCTCGGCGACATTGAGATAGACTTCCATGATCCGGCGCTTGCCCCAGATTGTCTCGATCAGGAAGGTGAACCAGGCTTCGAAACCCTTGCGGATATAACCGCCGCCCTGCCACAGGAAGACGTTCTTGGCGGTTTGCTGGCTGATGGTGGATCCGCCCCTGATCCGCCCGCCTTCCATGTTGCGCATCGCAGCATTGGCGATGGCGGCGGCATCGAAGCCGCGGTGCTCGCAGAATTTGCCGTCCTCGGCCGCAATCGCAGCGCGCACCATGTTGCGGTCGATGTTGGAGAGCGGCTCCCAGTCGCGGCTGAGGCCGTTCTCCCAGACCTTGTCGTCCAGCAGCATCGTGGCCGTCACGGTCACCGGCACGAACCGCAGGAGAATGACGAGAATGAGACTGAGCAGGACGAACCCTACGGCAATCCGAGCCAGCCATGTGCCGATGCCGAGCATTCCGCCTGCCTAGGTTGCTCCCCATCGCAATGCAATGGGGAGCGGGTTCCAGGGTGTGGGATCAGCCTTTCGTTCAGGCGAGGCCGGGCAGCAGCCGCTCTCCGGCAATGCGCTGCATCGCCTTCTGCAGCTTCTCGAAAGCACGCACTTCGATCTGGCGGATGCGTTCGCGGCTGACATTGTATTCCTGGCTCAGCTCCTCGAGCGTCTGCGGATTGTCCGTCAGGCGCCGTTCGGTGAGGATGTGCTGTTCGCGTTCGTTGAGCGAGCCCATAGCCTCGAGCAGCATGTCGTGCCGAACCTGCGCCTCTTCGGCATCGGCCACGGTTTCGTCCTGCAGCGGGCGGTCGTCGGTCAGCCAGTCCTGCCATTCGCCGCTGCCTTCCTCGCCGCCGCGCATCGGCACGTTGAGCGAGCCGTCGCCGCCCATCATCATGCGGCGGTTCATGTTGACGACCTCCTGCTCCGGCACGCCCAGATCGGTCGCGATCTTGGTCACGTCGTCGGGGTGCAGGTCGGTGTCCTCGTAAGCGTCGAGGTTCTTCTTCATCCGGCGCAGGTTGAAGAACAGCTTCTTCTGCGCCGCGGTGGTGCCCATCTTTACGAGCGACCAGCTGCGCAGGATGTATTCCTGGATCGAGGCCTTGATCCACCACATCGCGTAGGTCGCGAGGCGGAAGCCGCGATCGGGCTCGAACTTCTTCACGCCCTGCATCAGGCCGACATTGCCTTCGGAAATGAGGTCCGAAACGGGCAGGCCGTAGCCGCGATAGCCCATGGCGATCTTGGCCACGAGCCGCAGGTGCGAGGTAACGAGCTGCGCGGCAGCTTCGGGGTCCTCGTGCTCTTCGTACCGCTTGGCGAGCATGTATTCCTGCTCGGCGGTGAGAATCGGGTATTTCTTGATTTCCGAGAGATAGCGGTTGAGGCTCTGCTCGCCGCCAAGCGCCGGGACGCTCAATGCTTTGGTGTTGCTCACTCTTTCCCTAACCTTTCTGCGTCAACCCGATTGCCCGGACCCCTGTTGGGCATCCGCGCGGCTGGGCCACACGGTTACATATAGTGGATTGCGCCAATTTTTGCACCGACATTCATCGATAAATACGTTCGGTTTGGTCGATGAGTTCCTGCATGTCGGCGGGTAAATCGGCGGTAAATTGCACCCTTTCGCCCGTCACGGGATGGAGGAAACCCAGCTCGGCGGCATGAAGCGCCTGGCGGACGAATCCGAGCTCCTTGAGCAGGGGGCGCAAGCTTTTCGGATCGCTGCCATATACCGGGTCGCCCAATAGGGGATGACCGATGGACTGGCAGTGAACACGGACCTGGTGGGTGCGCCCGGTTTCCAGCCGGCATTCGATCAATGCGCAATCCGCCATCGTCTGCAGGGTCCTGTAATGGGTTATGGCGTGCTTGCCACGCGAGGAATCCTTGGGGAGGATTGCCATTTTCTTGCGGTCGCGGTCGCTGCGGCCGAGCCGCGCGTCGATCGTCCCCTCGCGCGGGACAGGATGGCCCGCGCAAACCGCCAGATAGCGGCGGTGGATGGTGTGCGCCGCGAATTGTTCCGCCAGCCCTTCGTGCGCGGCATCCGACTTGGCGACCACCAGCAGGCCCGACGTATCCTTGTCGATGCGGTGGACGATGCCTGGGCGGGCGACACCGTTGATGCCGGAGAGCTGCCCCTGGCAATGGAACAACAGCGCGTTGACCAGCGTGCCGTCGGGATTGCCGGCAGCAGGATGGACCACCATCCCGGCCGGCTTGTCGACGACGATCAGGTGCTCGTCCTCGAACACCACGTCGAGCGGGATGTCCTGCGGCTCGGCAGCGAGCGGTTCTGGCGGGGGCAGGCGAATCTCGAAATTCGCGCCCGCCTGCATTTTGGCCGAAGGATTGGTGGCGACTGTCCTGCCCACCGTCACCGCGCCCTCGGCCATCAACGCCTTGACTCGCTCGCGAGAAAGCCCGGTGGCTTCGGCGAGCGCTTTGTCGAGGCGGCCCGATGTAGCGAGTGTTCCGGTGATGACTTCGGTGTCGCTCATGCTAGGGCCATGGGCCATGACACTCGAAGTCTCAAGCGCGGTTCTTGCCGGGATGACAGAGCTCGCCGCCGGGGCCCACCCGCGCGAATGCTGCGGTATCCTGCTGGGCGAGGGCGGGCGGATCAGCGCAATCCTTGCGGCGGCCAACGTCCACCCGCAGGCCGAGACGCATTTCGAGATCGATCCGCAGGCACTGGTCGATGCCTACCGCACGGCACGGCACGGCGGGCCCGGAGTTATCGGTTATTTCCACTCGCACCCCAACCGCCTTGCCCGGCCATCCCGGACCGACCGCGCACAGGCAACGCATGACGGCAGTGTATGGGCGATCGTCGCCGGCGACGAGGTCACCTTCTGGCGCGATGTGGCAGAAGGCTTCATCCCGCTTTCCTACCGCGTGTCGGACAGCTAGAGCCCTGCCATGGTCCGCTTTTCCGCATTCTCTATCCCATGCTTCCCGGCAGGTGGCTGGCAGGGCGGATTTTTTTGCCCCAGGACAGTGTAACATGTGTAACACCCCGCCAGGAAACAAAGCTGCGATATGAACGATACCGACGCCGTAACTCTCGCCAGCCAGCTATGTTCGCGGCTCTGCCATGACCTGCTTTCACCGGTCGGTGCGCTCAGCAACGGGCTGGAGCTGCTGGCCGACGAACAGGATCCGGAAATGCGCCAACGGTGCATGGAACTGCTCGAACAGAGCGCACGGACCAGCGCCAACAAGCTCAAGTTCTTCCGTCTCGCCTATGGCGCCGCCGGCGGCTTCGACGACCGTATCGACATGACCGACCCCAAGGCCGTAATAGAGGCGCTGGCGGCCGACGCCCGCCGTGTCGAACTGAACTGGGCGCTGGCGGTGGACAGCCTGCCCAAGCCGGCGGTCAAGGTGCTCCTGAACTTCGCGCAGATGGGTCTCGATGCGCTCGTCCGCGGCGGAACGCTGGATATCGGCGCGGAACGGCGCGACGGGGCGAGCGAGATCGTGGTCCGCGCCACCGGGCCGAAAGTCGCGTTCGACGACAGCATCGGCAAGGCGCTGGAAGGCAGCCTCCCGGCAGAAGGATTGAGCGGCCGGACCGCCCCTGCCCATATGCTCTACCTGCTGGCAGACAGCTGCGAGGGCGAGTTGCAGTATCACCAGAGCGAGGAAGCGCTGGTGCTGGGGGCGGTGCTGCCCGGCTGATGGGCGAGCTGGTGCATCGCGAGCGGCTGTCGCCGAACTGCAACGACCGCAAGTTGCCGATCACCATGGTCGTGCTCCACTACACCGAAATGAAGCCGGTCGAGACCGCGCTCGACCGCTTGTGTGATCCGGAGGCGGGGGTCAGCGCGCATTACGTGATCAGCGAAGAAGGCGAAGTCACGCTGCTGGTGCCGGAAGACAGGCGTGCCTGGCACGCCGGCGTGTCCTATTGGCGCGGCATTCGCGACGTCAATTCGGCCAGTATCGGGATCGAGCTCGACCATCCGGGGCACGGCCTCGGCTATCGCCCCTTTGCCGAAGCGCAGATCGACGCGCTGATCCCGCTGCTCCATTCCATCATGCAGCGCTACGATATCCCGCGCGCGAATGTGGTCGGCCATTCCGACGTCGCCCCTCAGCGCAAGGCCGATCCGGGCGAGCTGTTTCCGTGGGAACGGCTGGCCGAATACCACCTCTGCCTGCCGCGTCCGCAGAAGCTGGAACAGGGCGACCCGTTCGACAACGATGCCGCGTTCTACCTCGCGCTCGAACGGTTCGGCTACGACATTACCGACGGGCACAAGGTGGTTGAGGCCTTCCAGCGACGCTGGCGTCCCGAGATTATCGACGGCGAGGTTTGCGGGCAGGTGCGCGCGATCCTGTTCCAGCTTCTGCTCGACCGCGACCGCGGGCTGTCGCGCTGACTTTCCTACCCGTCAAATCCGCCCTATAGGCCGTGCCGCCAGGGGGCCGGGCAGCCGCGTGTCGAAAGGCGCGAGGAAAGTCCGGGCTCCACGAAGCAAGGGTGGCGGGTAACGCCCGCCGTGGCAGGGATTTCGGTCCCTGGCACAGGGAAAGTGCCACAGAGAGTAGACCGCCGATGGCCCCGCAAAGGCACAGGCAAGGGTGAAAGGGTGCGGCAAGAGCGCACCGGGGGGCTGGTGACAGTCCCCGCATGGCAAACCCCACCCGGAGCAAGGCCAAATAGGGGCCTCGTGCCGAAAGGCAGGAACGCTTCGTTCCGAGAGGTCCGGGTTGGCTGCTAGAGCGCGACGAGCAATCGTCCGCCCAGATGAATGGCTGCCCCTGCGGCGCCGGTCGGAAACGAAACCGGTCGCAGGACAGAACCCGGCTTATAGGCCCCCTGGCAAATCGCCCATCCGGGAACCGAGCTCCGGCCAAAGGGTTCGCCGGACATGACAGCCCAATACCCGCGTCCTGCCACGCAGCGCATCGCCATCATCCTTGCCGTCGTGTGGCAGATCGGCTCGAGCTTCCTGCCGCAGCTCGGTTTGGGGGAGCCGATCGGCGACCGGTCCGACAGCGTGCGCACGCTTATCACGCCGTCGGGCTGGGCCTTCGCCATCTGGGGGCCGCTGTTCTTCGGTTCCGCAGTGTTTGCCGTCTGGCAGGCCTTGCCGAAGCAGGCGGAGAACGACCTGGTCGCCCGGATCGGCTGGTGGGCGGCCCTGGCTCTCGCCGCGCAGGGCGCCTGGGCAACCTACACGCAGTTTGCCAATCTGACCGCGCTGAGCGCGGTCATCATCCTCGTCTCGCTCGTCGGACTGCTCGCCATTCTGCGGATCATGGTGGGCTTCCAGCGCGACTTTACTTTGCCCGAGCGGCTCATCGTGGCGCTCACCTTCAGCGCGCTGGCCGCATGGCTTACGGCAGCGAGCATCGTCAACATCACCGCTTCGCTAGTTTTTCACGGTATCGGCGACGGCCAGGATGCCGTGCTGACCGCAGGCCTGGTTGTCGTTGTTGGATTGATCGCCGCAGCCGCAGTTGCCCGCAGCCGGGGCAACCCCTGGTACGCCTTGGTGTTCTGCTGGGCGCTACTGGCGATCTATTTCCGCGGGGGGCAGGAAGCGCAGGCCATTGCCATTGCCTGCATTGTGGCCGCCGGCCTGGTGGTGGCCGCCACGATTGCCGGACTGCGTGATACGGCCAACCGCCGTCGCTGGTTCGGCTAGGCCCGCCCGACGCTGACGTAGGTGAAACCCTTCGACCGGACATCGTCCGGCTGGTAGATATTGCGCAAATCGACCAGCACCGGAGCCTTGGCGAGCTCCTTGACGCGGTTCAGATCGAGGGCGCGGAAGGCATCCCATTCAGTCACGATGGCTACGGCGTCGGCCCCCGCGATGGCGGCGTAGGGGTCTTCCACCATGCTCACTTCGGGCATCAGCGGCTTGGCTAGCTCCATCCCCTCGGGGTCATAAGCAGCGACCTCGACACCCGCATCGGTGAGTGTCTGGGCCACAGCGATGGCAGGCGAATCGCGCATGTCGTCGGTGTTGGGTTTGAAGGTAAGGCCGAGGAGCGCGACCTTCTTGCCGCGTGCTGGCTCCAGCCCGCCCAAGGCGTCGAGCACCTTGCGGCCCATGGCACGTTTCCGGCTTTCGTTCACCTTGACGACGGCTTCGACGATCCGGACCGGACTATCGTAATCCTCGGCAGTCTTCAGTAGCGCCAGCGTGTCCTTGGGAAAGCAGCTTCCTCCATAGCCGGGCCCTGCATGGAGGAACTTCGAACCGATGCGCCCGTCCATGCCGATGCCGCGGCTGACGTCCTGCACATTGGCTCCGACCTTCTCGCAAAGATCTGCCATCTCGTTGATGAAGGTGATCTTCGTCGCCAGGAAAGCGTTGGCGGCATATTTTATCAGCTCGCTCGACCGGCGGCTGGTGAACAGGATCGGCGACTGGTTGAGGAACAGCGGGCGATAGACCTCGCTCATCACCTCGCGGCCGAAGTCGTCCTCGGCGCCGATCACGATCCTGTCGGGCCGTTTGAAATCGCCGATGGCTGCGCCTTCGCGCAGGAATTCGGGGTTCGAAACTACTGCGAAGCGATGGGTGGTGCCGCTTTCGCGAATGATCCGCTCGACTTCATCGCCGGTACCAACCGGGACGGTGGATTTAGTGACGATCACTGCGTCGTTGGCGAGATTTTCCCCGACTTCGCGCGCTACTTCGTGGACGAAAGTGAGATCGGCGTGGCCGTCGCCGCGACGGCTGGGGGTGCCGACGGCGATGAAGATGGCGCTCGCGCCGGCAATGCCCAGGGCAAGGTCGGTCGTGAAGCTGAGACGGCCAGCCTTCACGTTGCTGGCGACAAGTGCATCGAGACCGGGCTCGTAGATCGGCATGATCCCGTCGTGCAGCCGATTGATCTTCGACTGGTCCTTGTCGATACACACTACCTCATGGCCGAAATCGGCAAAACAGGCGCCAGAAACGAGTCCGACGTACCCGGAACCGACCATCGCGATTTTCATGCCAACCTGTCCTTTTTCTCGACGACAATCGTCCTGTTTGCCTCGACTGCTTGTATCAGTCGTCTCGAAGTCCCTTCTAGAACAAGGGCCGTCAGCCTTCCGGTGCGGAAGGCCCCGGTGTCAATACCAAGTCGATTAGTTTTTACGTCGACATTCTCGAAGATTGTATGACCATGCACTACGAATAGCGGATGGACTCCATCGTATTCGATGAACTGCTCCCTGATCCACAACAGGTCGTCGCGCGATTGGCCATCAAGGGAAACACCGGGCTGGATTCCCGCATGTACGAAGAGATAGTCCCCGGCTACGATCGTTTCCTCGAAACCGGCGAGGAATTCCCTGTCTGCCTGCGGCACATACTGGTGGATGATGCCTTGCAGCTCCTCGACCGAGGCTTCGTTGTAGAGCTCGACAGGGACGCCGTAGCTCAGGATCGTCTCGCGGCCGCCATGGCGAATGAAATGCTTGAGCACGCGGACCTGTTCGAAGGACTTGAGGAACATTTCCTCGTGGTTGCCGGCCAGGATCGCCACTTGCCGACGCTCCTGCCATGCGCGAGCCCGCGCTATGACGCCTGCGCTGTCAGGCCCCCGGTCCACCAGGTCTCCGAGCAGCACGATCCGCACATCCAGCCCGTCCGCCCCGGCGGCATCCTCGTCGACCGCTGCAACGAGCGCGGCGAAGAGGTCGTCGCGGCCATGGATATCGCCGATGATGTAATAGCGCGTGCCGTCCGGGACCGCCGGTAACGGCGCCGAAGGCTTGGCCTTGAACAGTTTTGTCAGCGACTTCATCATCGGGGATTGTCGGCAGTTCTTTCTGCAGTGCGGGGCGCGACATAGGGATTTGGCGACATTGCCGCAACGCACAAGAGGCTGCGGCGCCAGCCCCGGTGATGCGTATCGGCAACGGGTTGCGCCGCGATTGGCACTTTGTGACAATTTTGTTGTGCAGTGCAGCAGGAATGTGCATTCTTATGCCTCGTCGAGGCGAGATTGCGTTAGTTAAATTGCAACCGCTCGATGCGCAGGTGGGACGAAGCGACACACAAAAGCAAGGAAGCTTGTCATGCTTACGTCCTTTCGCGGCCTAGCCGCTACTCTTCTTGCCGGTGCGGCCACGATTGCCACGCCTGCCTTCGCCGCCGACGACATTGTCGAACAGTCGTCCGCAGCCATCCCGGCTACTCCGGATGCCGAAGCCGCAGCGGTTGTGGATACCGGCACGCTGGCGGTGGCGACCACCATCCGGGCTGGCGATGTGCCGGCCGATGAAACGGTCAATTCTACGGGCGGCGAGAGCGGTTTCGAATTATCGGGCAATGTGGCCCTCGTTTCCGATTACCGTTTCCGCGGCGTATCCTTCTCGGATGGCGATTTCGCCCTGCAGGGCGGCCTCGATCTTACCCACACGACGGGCTTCTATGTCGGAACCTGGGCTTCGTCGATTTCGGGCGGTACGCCCTATGGCGAGGTCGAGCTCGACGTCTATGCCGGCTGGACCGGCGACATCGCCGATGGCGTCACCTTCGACGCCGGCCTGCTTTACTATATCTACCCGACCGGTGGCGAGATCGCCGATCCGCTCAACTTCGATACCGACTACTTCGAACCTTATGCCTCGATCGCGACGACGCTGGGGCCGGTCGGCGCGACGGTCGGTGTCGCCTACGCCTGGGACCAGGATTCCCTTGGCGGCGACGACAACCTCTACCTGTATTCCGATTTCGAGGTCGGGATCCCCAGCACGCCGTTCTCGCTGACCGCCCATCTGGGCTACACCGACGGCTTCTTCGCGACCACCGGTGACGGCGAATCGTTCGACTGGGGCGTCGGCGCCAAGGCGGCCCTGGGGGACAATTTGACCCTCGGCCTCAATTACGTCGACACCGAAGGTCCTGCGGTGGAGGATTTCACCGATGCCGGGATCTTCGTGACCATCGGCTACAGCATGTAAGGTTCCCCGAAAGGGGCCACCAGCGAGGCCCGCACCGCTAGCGCGGTGCGGGCCTTGGTTTTTGGTCGGTGTCAGAGGACGGGGTTGAATTCGCCAACGATAACCGTACCTGTCAGTCTGTTACCGGACGGCCAAACTGCGGAGCTTCGCCTGACCCGTTTCCTCCATACCATGATCCGCGTCACCGATCCCGACGCGACAGTCGCTTTCTTCAAGCTGATAGGCCTCGAGGAAGTTCGCCGGTTCGATAACGAGGCGGGACGCTTCACCCTGATCTTCCTCGCCGCGCCGGGGCAAGCCGGCCTTGCCGAGGTCGAACTGACATACAACTGGCCGCCGGAGGACGGGAGCGTCCCCGAGGAATACAGCGGTGGCCGCAACTTCGGCCATCTCGCCTACCGAGTCGAGAATATCTACGACACTTGCCAGCGGCTCGCCGATGCCGGGGTCACGATCAACCGCCCCCCGCGTGACGGCCATATGGCATTCGTAAAAGCCCCGGACGGCATTTCGATCGAGCTGCTGCAGGAAGGCCACCTGCCTCCGCAGGAACCGTGGGCAAGCATGCCGAATACCGGCAGCTGGTAGCGGTCAGGACGGCGAGGCGACCTTTCCAGCGGGAAGGCCCCGGGCCAGCCGCAAGACCCCGTAGCCGAGCAGGGAAGACAGAAGGGATCCGAGCAGGATTCCGAGCTTCGCCTCCTCGATCAGGAATGCGTTGCCGGCAAAGGCGAGGCCGCTGACGAACAGCGACATCGTGAAACCTATGCCGCACAGTACCGACACGCCCCATATCTGGGCCCAGCTCGCCCCTTCGGGCCGGTCGGCAAGCCCGAGCTTGTCCGCCGCGAACACTATCGAGAAAATGCCGGCCTGCTTGCCGATGAAGAGGCCAGCGATAATCGCCAGGGGCAGCGGATCGAAGACCGCTTCCGCGCCCAGGCCGCCCAGGGCAACCCCGGCATTGGCAAAGCCGAAGACCGGGACGACGAGATAGGCGCTCCACGGGGCCAGCCCGTGTTCCAGATGCTCGAGCATGGTATCGTCGTTCTGCCCGCGCATGGGGATGGTCAGCGCTGCGGCAACCCCGGCAATGGTGGCATGGACCCCCGAATTGAGCACGAAGTACCACAGGACCAACGTGAGCAGGATGTAGGGCCAGTAGGAATCGACCTGCCTGCGGTTGAGCGCGAACATGATCCCGACGGTCACCGCCGATGCCGCCAGCCACATCAACTTGATATTGGCGGTGTAGAAAAAGGCGATGACCAGCACGGCGCCGATATCGTCGACAATCGCCACCGTCAGCAGGAACAGCCGCAGCGACGGAGGGACCCGGTTGCCCAGCAATCCGAGCACGCCCATGGCAAAGGCAATATCGGTAGCCGCGGGGATTGCCCAGCCGCGGAGCAGTTCGTCCGCCCCTTCGGCCGAAACGACGAGATAGTAGATCGCGGCCGGCACGATCATGCCCGCAGCCGCGGCAAGGATCGGCAAGCGCCGCTGGTCTGCAGTCGATAGCTGCCCCTCGATCCATTCGCGCTTAACTTCCAGCCCGACGACGAAGAAGAAGACCGCCATCAGGCCGTCGTTGATCCACAGATGCAGCGTGTCGAGCTTGGGGATCGGCGTCCAGGGGAGCGAATCGTGGAACAGGCCGTGATAGGCGTCCGCGAAAGGCGAATTGGCCGCCAGCATGGCTGCCGCAGCCACCAGGATCAGGAGGATGCCAGCTGAGGCATCGCTGGTGAAGAGAGCCTTCACCGGCGCAAAGGCTGTTGCGAGTATCTTGGTCGGTGCGGGAAGTTTTTCGGCCATGACCAATGCTCTTGCGGCAAAATTCCAATGTTGCAAGGGTACATGGGGTTGGCTAATCGAACACGCAGGGACAGGGTCAGGGGGACTCGTGCATTTCGCCGGCTACACGCCGGGCGAATGGTTGCTACTCGCTCAATACGAGCTTTTGCTCTTTGCGAGCCTGTTTTTCCTTATCGGCGCGATCGACGAGCTGGCGATCGATTTGCTCTGGCTGCGCTTGAAACGCAGCGGGCGGATCGTCACAGCCAGTCTGCAGCCCGCCGGAAATGCGACCGATCGTCCCCGTCCGCTCAGCGGCCCCGCCGCGGTCTTCCTTCCCGCATGGCAGGAAGATGCAGTGATCGGGACCACGGTCCGCCACATGCTCGAGGCATGGCCGCAGGGCGACTGGACCCTCTATTGCGGCTGCTATCCCAATGACCCGCTGACCATCGCCAGCGCGAGCGGGTCGTCGTCCGGCGATCCCCGCGTTCGCGTGGTCGTTCATTCGGTGCCCGGCCCCACGACGAAGGCCGATTGCCTCAACCGGCTGTATCGCGCGCTTGAAGAAGACGAGCGACGGCACGGGCGGCGGTACCGGATGGTGCTGCTGCACGATGCGGAAGACATGGTCGATCCGGCCGCTTTGCCCATGCTCGATTCCGCCATCGACCAAGCTGACTTCGTTCAGCTGCCGGTGCTGCCTGTCGTGCATCCGCGATCCCGCTGGATTGCAGGGCATTACTGCGACGAGTTCGCCGAGGCTCACGGCAAGGCGATGCCGCTCCGCGATGCTATCGGTGCGGGCTTGCCGTCGGCCGGAGTCGGGTGCGCGATCGCGCGCGAACAGCTGGCGCTGCTCTCGGCCGCGCGCGGGGACGGTCTTCCCTTCGATGCCGGAAGCCTGACGGAAGACTACCAGCTCGGCCTGTCGATCCGCAGGCTCGGAGGAAGGACGCGGTTCCTGCGCGTGCGGCACGCGGATGGCAGGCTGGTTGCGACGCGCGCCTATTTCCCGGGACGGCTGGACGAAGCGGTGCGGCAGAAGACCCGCTGGTTGCACGGCATTGCCTTCCAGGGCTGGGAAAGGCTCGGATGGAGCAGGTCCGTCGCCGAATGCTGGATGCGGATGCGCGATCGGCGCGGGCCCTTTTCCGCACTGGTCCTCGCGACAGCCTATCTCCTTGTCTTGCTCGGGGCCCTCAGTCTCGGGCTCGCGGCGACAGGGATGGCTCCGGCAATCGAGTCTTCCCCTCTGCTCACGGCACTGCTGGCGGTGAATTTCGCCAGCCTGCTGTGGCGGGCGGTGATGCGGGCCGGGTTCACCGCGCGCGAATACGGTTGGCGCGAAGGGCTTCGCTCGGTCCTGCGTATTCCCGTCGCCAACATCATTTCCATCATGGCCGGTCGCCGGGCAGTGATCGCCTATGTCGGCAGTCTTGCCGGAGGGCAGGTGCGCTGGGACAAGACCGAGCATCGCGACCATCCGGTCAACCCTGTGCAAACGGTCGGCCAAGGGCCGCCTGCATGAGCGGCTCCGGCGTGCGGCGGGGTGAGCCACTGGTGGTTCTCGCCCTCATCCTCGGCGGGTGGATAGCTGTCCGGGCGGTGGTGTGGGTGCCGCCCTTCGCAACCGCGCGCGGGGTCGAGGGAAATCGTGGCGATGATGCCCCGAACGAAGCACGGTTTCCCGACGACTCGGCCATTGCGAGCGGTCATCCCGAACCGGCGCACCCGCTCTTCATCCCGTTCCGGCAACGACAGGGCCAGCCGGTTCCAGGGAAGTGGAATGCGGTCCCTGTCCCTTCCGTTCGTCCGGCGATGGCCGGCAATAGTCCCGGATCCTCGTTCCTGCCTGCCGCGACGACGTTCGCACTATCCGCCGGTCCGGGCCCGACCGGCGATGGCCGGGCCCCCTCACTCGCCGGCGGACCAGTGCCCGGTCTGGCGAGGGAGGGGCCAGCCACGAAACGATGGCGCATCGATGGCTGGGGTTTCTGGCGCGAAGGCAGCGCAGGTGGCCGTTCCCCCGGTGCCGGCCCGTATTCCGGTTATGGCGGTAGCCAGGCCGGCGTTTCCCTGCGCTATCGTCTCGCCGAGGGCGGCGGACACCATCCCTTTGCATTTGCCCGTGCAACAACGGCGCTGGTCCGTGATGCGGAGACGGACATCGGTGCCGGGCTCGGCGCCCGGCCGATCGCAGGTGTACCGGTGACGCTGCTGGCCGAAATGCGTTTGACCGACACGGCCGGACGCAGGATTGTCCGCCCGGTGGCGACCGTCGTGACCGAGCTCGCCCCGTTGAAGCTGTCGGACACGATGGTCGCGGAAGGCTATGTCCAGGCAGGCTATGCCGGCGGGGAATTCGCCACGGCCTTCGTGGACGGCCATGCACGCGTCGATGCAGACGTCTTGCGCGTCGGCGATGCGGATCTCAGCGTCGGCCTGGGTCTTTGGGGCGGCGCGCAAAAGGGCGCCGAGCGGCTCGATGCGGGACCCTCGGTGAGCGTACGCCTGACGCTCGGCGACGTGCCGGTGCGCATTTCGGCCGACTATCGCCAGCGCCTCGCCGGCGACGCCCAGCCAGGATCGGGTGCGGCGCTCACAATTGTCGGAGGATTCTGACGCCAGCCTGCTTTAATCTGTCGCCCCGGTAAGCTACGGCTCGGCGACCCATGGACGTCTATCTTCCCATCGCCAATCTTTCCGTCAACGGGCTGGTGATCGTCGCCCTCGGGACGCTGACGGGGATATTGTCGGGCCTGTTCGGGGTCGGGGGCGGGTTCCTCACCACCCCGCTGCTGATATTCTACGGCATCCCGCCCACCGTCGCCGCAGCATCTGCTGCCACGCAGGTCACCGGCGCCAGCGTGTCGGGCGTGCTTGCCCACCAGCGGGCCGGCGGGGTGGATTACCGCATGGGCGGCGTGCTGGTCGTAGGCGGGGTTCTGGGCGCGCTTGTCGGCGCCGGGCTGTTTCGCCTCTTCCAGCTGCTCGGCCAGATCGACGTCGTCATCAACATCCTCTACGTCCTGATGCTCGGGACGATCGGTGCGTTGATGATGCGGGAATCGATCGAGGCGCTGCGGTCGAGCAGGGGAGGCGCGCCCGCGCCGGCCGCGAAACGGCGCCATCATCCGCTGGTGGCCTCGCTTCCCTACCGCTGGAGGTTCTATGCCTCGGGCCTCTACATTTCCCCGTTGGCCCCGCTGATCCTCGGCTTCCTGGTCGGTATCCTGACCATGCTGATGGGCGTAGGGGGCGGTTTCATGCTCGTGCCGGCGATGCTCTACATCCTCGGGATGAGCGGGCGGGTGGTGGTCGGTACCTCGCTGTTCAACATCCTGTTCGTTACAATGGCGACCACGATGACCCATGCGCTGACGACCAAGGCCGTGGATCTTGTGCTGGCAGCGCTGCTGCTGCTCGGGTCGGTGATCGGCGCCCAGTTTGGCACGAAGATTGCCCTGCAAGCCCGCCCGGACCTCTTGCGCCTCGTCCTGGCGACCATCGTCCTGCTGATCGCCTTGCGGATGCTGTTCGGCCTCGGGGTACAACCCGACGAAATCTATTCGGTGACGCCGCTGTGAAGCGGCTCGCGCTCCTGTTCGTGGCCTTCCTCGCGCTGACGGCGCAGCGCGATCCGGTGCTGGTGCCCGAAGTCTCGCAGCATCGGGTCGAACTGCAGCAGGGCTTTACAGGCACGACATTGCTGCTGTTCGGCGCCGTGCTGGGCCCCGGCGGCGTGCAAAGCGGCGATCCCTACGATGTCGTCGTGGTCCTGCGCGGTCCGTCGCAGCCGATCCGGCTGCGTGAAAAGCAGCAGGTGGGCGGCGTCTGGATGAATGCCGACGCGCTCGATTTCCGATCGGCCCCGTCCTACTTCGCGGTCGCTTCGAACCGGCCGATCGACCAGATCGTCGACGATCGCACGGCGGCTATCTTCGAATTCGGCACGGATTTCATCCAGCTATCCCCCAGCGGCACGATCGATCCCGAGGAACAGGCCCGGTTCCGCGACGGCCTGGTCGACCTGCGCCAGCGGCAGGGCCTCTACCTGCAGGATTTCGCCGGGGTGGAGCTGCGCGAGGGCGTGCTCTACCAGGCCCGTATCGCCTTGCCGTCGAATGTGCAGGTGGGTACCTACACCGCGGAAACCTTTGCCATAAGCAACGGGCGCGTGGTCGCCTCGGCCATTGCGGAAGTGGAGGTCGAGAAGGTCGGCTTCGGGCGCTTTGTGGAGTTCGCTTCACTCGACTGGTCGTTCTTCTACGGCCTCATCGCCATCAGCTTGTCGGTCGGCATGGGGTGGATAGCCGGGCGCCTCTTCGCGCTGATCTGACCGTTCCTGCGCAGCTTCCCCGCAGGATTGACGCGATCTTAACCCTGCTGCGGCTAGGCCTCTGGCCTTGACCGAGGCAAGGGGATCAGGGTCCGTTCGATGACAGATTTGAGCAAGCAGGAATTCGGTGCAGCCCGCGCAGCAGGCGAAGGCGCTTCGGCTGCGCAGCGGCGGCCCGCCGACAACAGCGCGCAACCCATCGGTGTGGTGCTGGAAATCGCCGGATCGGGTTCGCAAATCGCGCTCGACCTGCAGCGGCTCAACGAATGCATGACCGACGAGGACCCCTCAATCGCCCTTGCCGGCCAGGTCGGCAGCCAGATCAAGATCCGTGTCGGCAACAGCTGGCTGCTCGCCAGCGTTCGCAACCAGCGGCAGGACCGCAAGGCGGGCAGCATCCTCGCCAACATCGACTTTCTCGGCGAAGGACAGGAAGAGAAGCTGACGGGCCGCATCCACAGCTTCCGCCGCGGTGTGACCCGCTATCCCATTCCCGGCGCCTATATCTATCCGGCGAGTACCGCGGACCTCAAGATGGTCTATGCGAGCGACGGCCGCTCCAACATCCAGATCGGCACCGTCTATCCCACCAAGGACATCCGCGCCGGCCTATATGTCGATGCCATGCTCGGCAAGCATTTCGCGCTGCTCGGATCGACCGGTACCGGCAAGTCGACCAGCGCGGCGCTGATCCTGCACCGCATCTGCGAGGCTGCGCCCAACGGCCATATCCTGATGATCGACCCGCACGGGGAATACTCGGCCGCTTTCAAGAACACCGGGCTGATCCTTGACGTCTCGAACCTGCAGATGCCCTACTGGCTGATGAACTTCGAAGAACATTGCGAGGTCCTGCTGACAAGCAGCGGCAACGACCGAGAGACCGATGCCGAGATCCTGGCCAAGTGCCTGCTGAAAGCGAGAGGCAAGAACCGGCTGGCGGAACAGCTCGGCAAGATCACGGTCGACAGCCCCATCCCCTACCTGCTGTCCGATCTCGGCGCAGCGATCGCCGACGAGATGGGCAAGCTCGACAAGGCCAATACCTCGGCC
Organism: Parerythrobacter aurantius; assembly: GCF_045291475.1. Taxonomy (NCBI): domain Bacteria; kingdom Pseudomonadati; phylum Pseudomonadota; class Alphaproteobacteria; order Sphingomonadales; family Erythrobacteraceae; genus Parerythrobacter; species Parerythrobacter aurantius. The sequence goes on along the minus strand of NZ_CP147985.1, from coordinate 435,379 downwards.
CCCTATATGCGCCTCAAGACCAAGCTCGAGGAACTGAAGGGCGATCCGCGTTACCAGTTCATGTTCTCCGGCATGCTGGTCGGCGACACCATGGCGGACTTCATCGCCAAGATCTTCCGCATGCCATCCAGCGGCAAGCCGATTGCGATCATTGACGTCTCCGGCGTTCCATCGGACATCACCAGCACGGTGGTCGCGGTGCTCAGCCGGCTCGTTTTCGACTACGCCATCTGGGCGCGCGAGGAACGGACCCGGCCGATCTTGCTGGTGTGCGAGGAAGCGCACCGCTACGTGCCCAACGAGAAGAACGCCGACGGGTCGTCGGTCGGCAACATCCTCAGCCGTATCGCCAAGGAAGGCCGTAAGTACGGCATCTCGCTCGGCCTCATCACCCAGCGGCCATCCGACCTTGCCGAAGGCGTGCTGTCGCAGTGCGGCACGATCATCTCGATGCGCCTCAACAACGAACGCGACCAGGCCTTCGTCAAGGCTGCCATGCCCGAAGGCGCGCGCGGTTTCCTCGACAGTATCCCGGCCCTGCGCAACCGCGAATGCATCGTCTGCGGCGAGGGTGTCGCCATCCCGATCCGCGTCGCTTTCGACAATCTCGAGGAAGCCAAGCGCCCTGCGTCGGAAGACCCGAGCTTCGTCGAACTTTGGAACCAGAGCGGCGGCGAGGAAGAATCGGTCCTCCGCGTGGTCCAGCGCTGGCGCGCGCAGGGTTAAGCTTCAGGCCGGGGCGAGGTTGCTCCGGCCGCGCCAGCTGCCGCGGAAATAGACCGCGAGGGCGAACAGCGTCGAGAAGACAGAGCTGATGGGGAACGACAGCCAGATCGCGTCGGCCCCCAGCGCGGGGTATCCCAGTGCATAGACCGCCAGCCGGACGCCATACATCGAGGCGATTAGCACGAAGATCGGCGACCACACCTCGCCATAGGCGCGCAGCGTGCCGAACACGACGATGGTGATGCCGAAGGGCAGGTAGCTCCAGATCGCCAGCCACTGGATATGGATCGCCGCAGGCACCGCCGGGCTGTCGCCGCCGAGGAACAGCGAAAGCGCGTAGCGGTCGAACGCGACCAGCAGAACGACCAGCACCGCCGTCATGGCGAGGTTCACCACCGCCCCGTCGAAGCTGATCCGGTCGACCCGGTCTTCGCGCCCGGCGCCGATGTGCTGGGCGACCATCGCGCTCACCGCCGCGCCCATGGCGAGGCTCGGCATCTGGACATAGCTCCACAGCTGCAGCAGCGCGCCATAGGCCGCCGCCGTGATCAGCCCTTCGCGGTTGATGAGGCCGATCATCACCAGCCCCGCACCAGAAATCACCAGCATCTGCGCCCCCATCGGCAGGCCCTTGCCTATGATGAAGCGCAATTGCTCCTGCCCGGGGATAGGATAGGCGAATTCCGCCCCGCGCAGCCGCAGCGGCAGGTCCCGCCAGTAGATCCAGCCGACCAGCCCGACGAGGCCGAACAGGGTCGCAATCGCCGTCGCGGTGGCGGCGCCGGCAATGCCCAGTTCCGGAAACGGTCCGACCCCAAGGATCAGCAGCGGGTTGAGCGCGATGTCGAGCAGCACGACGATAATCTGGAAATAGAGCGGGGTCTTGGCATCGCCCGCCCCGCGCAGGCCCATCGAGACCATCACCGTCAGCGTCATCCCCGGCACGACGAGGAAGATCACCCGCAGATAGGTGAGTGCATATTCGACCGAGGCCGCAGGCAGTTCCAGCAATGCCAGCAGCTGCGGCGAGAATACCCATCCCGCCGCCGCGACTGCGATCGACACGGCGATGCACAATCCGATCCCGGCGCCGAAGGCACGGCGCGCGCCATCGAGATCGCGCGCGCCATAACGCTGGCCGACGGCCACCGTGGTCGCCATGCTGAGGCCGAAGGTCGCGGCAAAGATCAGGAACAGGACGATATTGGCATTGGCGGTCGCGGTCAGTGCCGCTTCGCCCAGCAGCCGCCCGATCCACACCGTGTTGATCGAGGCATTGAGCGACTGGAGGACATTGCCCATCAGCGTCGGCAGCGCGAACAACACCAGCGTGCGCCGGATAGGCCCGCTGGTCAGGTCGCCGCGAATGGCGACGGGCGGTGCGGATTGCGCCTCGCTCATGTGCCGCGCGTATCGCCGAACAGGTGGATGTGGAGCCGGTCGCTGAGCCGCCAGCCATGATCGAGGCAGAGCGGGACCAGCCAGTCCATCCGGCTGCGCAGCGTGGCGCTGTCGGTCCCTTCCGGCATCAGGAAGATGCGCGAGGAGGGGATGGCGTGATGATGCTGGAGCGCGATCACCTCGTCGATATCCAGCGGATCGGCGATCACGAACTTGAAGAAGGCGCGGGGGTCGGCCGCATATGCATCGAGCCGCTCCTCAATCAGCGCCAGCTCGGGCGGATTGCCCGAATGGCCGAGCTTTGGGCTGACATTGTACTGGTCGATACGGATGTCGAGCCGGGGCGGAGCCTTGGTCGTGCCGTTGGTCTCGATCTCCACGCTCATGTCGGGGAGCAGCTCGAGCAGGTCGGCCAGCGCGCCAGCCTGCAACAGCGGCTCGCCGCCGGTGATGACGAGGCGGGTCTGGTGCAGCGCCTTGATCCGTTCCGCCACGTCGGCGACCTCCAGCGTCACCTGGTTGGCCTTGCGGTCGAAGGTCGTGCCTGACCGGTGCGGGCGGTTGTCGCCCTCAAAATGCCAGGTGTAGGCCGTGTCGCACCAGACGCAGGCGAGATTGCAGCGGCTCAGGCGCACGAAGGCGACCGGCATACCGGCAGAGGCGCCTTCGCCCTGGACCGAGGCGAAGATTTCCGGCCCGCCGGTGTCGTCTGTGGCGAGCGTCAGCATGGGCTGTCTGCCCGAAAGGTCACATAAAGTTCACACCAAAACACGACATGTCCAGCCGGCCGGCAGGCGGCGACAGCAGGTCTATCGCTCATGCTGTGCGATGAGGAGGAAGGTTGCGTCATTGGATTGGATTATGTCTTGCGAAAGTGACGAAGGTTACAGCGTGTCACTTTCGCGAAGTCCTTCAAGGCTTTGAATCAAAATGTTAAATCTTGAAAGAATGCGGAAGGTGACTCGGGCGGGGGTGGAGTTTTCCGACCGGCATTCTTTGTTCTCCTGCGCCATGCCAGAAAAAAGGGCTGTAGGACAACGCCGCTTCACGCCCACTCCGCAGGATCGAGCGACAGCAGTTGGGCCAGCTGGGCATACAGTGCCGGCTCTTCGCGCTTCAGCGGCTTGGGCCGTTCGAAGAAAGTGACGATCGCTTCGGCAAAGAACTCCTGATGGTTGGTCGCGCCGTAGGGATCGATCAGCGTCGGCTCGCCGCGTTCGAGCCGTTCGACATGGTCGTGATAGGCGTCCAGCATGGCCTTCTCCCACCCGACATAGGCCTGCCCTTTTCGCAGCACGGGAATGCCGTCGGTGTGGCCGGACAGGCCATCGAGCTGGTGGGCGAATTCGTGGATCACCACATTGTGCCCGTCATTGGCCACCAGACCGCCCTGCAGCGCATCGTCCCATGACAGCACCACCGGCCCCCGCGCCCAGCTTTCGCCAAGGTTCGCGTGGTTGCCCTCGTGCACGACATAGCCGTCATGGGTTTGGCGGCCGGTCAGGTAAGCCGACGGGTAGATCAGCACATTGCGCAGCGTATCGTACCACGCCGGGCTGTTAACGACGAGCAGGCACGCCTGCGCGGCAATGGAAAGCTGCATGGCCTCGGTTACTTCGAGGCCGTTCTGCCCCCGAAAGATGACCTGGTCCATGAACAGGTTCATTTTGCCTTCCAGCGAATGCCGGAGGGGTGAGGGCAAGCGCCGGATCAGCGGGACCATTCGTTCGACCACGGCGCGTTGTTCGGGGGTGAGCGGAGTTTTTAGCAGCCGCTTTCGCTTCTGCCGCTTCAACAAATGGCGAAACACTAGCGCCGTTGCGATCAGCAGGGGAATGGAGAGTGCGAGCCATGGCGACATTCGCGGGAAGTAGGAACGGCCAAGCCGGATTGATAGTGTGGCAACTTTACGATCCAGAATGCGGATATTCCGCTTTCGGCCCCAAGGTGGACATCAGCAAGGGTGCCGTGGTTGTTGCCAACTTATGGTAGGTCAACGCGGCTTCATCGGTGGAACAATTACGGTAGGACGATAGGCCGGATCGATGAAGCTAAGGCACCATTTCATCGTTCGAAAAAAGCCCACGTCGCTTTTGGGATCGATCTTGATCCGGCAGAGGTAATTATCACCTTCGGCACCAGAGACCTCATGATAGAGGTAAGCAATTGTTGCTTCATCGGACCCATATTGAAGGATTGTCACGGCAATTTGGCCACCCTGAGAATGTCGGAGGGCTGAATTAGCGCTGCTCCACGGCTCGGATTCTTGATCAATCAGTTGCTCAAGGGTCGCCTTGGTGTCTTCTTCAGAAGAGACAAAAAAGACGTCAGCCTCATGGCCTGCTCGTTCTTCGTTCGAGAACGAGAACGCGGGGGCCAAGCTCACACCGGCAAGCAGCAAGAGCTTGAGCACACTACATCTCCCTACTTACCTGACATCTTGCCGATTACGTGAAAAAGTGGCCGAAAACCACCCTCATTCCGGCCATTCAAAACCATCACTCCCGTGCCCGAAAGTCGACGATGCGCCCGTAAGGGCAGGATTGAATCCTACCCCAGCCGCGCCAGTGCTGCTGTCAGCCGCTCTACCTCGCCCTGATGGTAGGCGAGATCGGTGCGGGCCTTCTCGACGGCTTCGGGCTTGGCCTTTTCGGCGAAGGCGGGGTTCGACAGGCGGCCTTCGAGCGACTTGGCTTCCTTCTGCGGGGCCGCGAGCGCCTTCTCCAGCCGGGCCTTTTCGGCGGCAATGTCGATGATCCCTTCGAGCGGGATCACGAACACATCCTCGCCGGCCGTCACCTGCATCGCCGGGCCGGCGTCAGCTGGCGAACCAGCAGCGTCACAATAATCAGCAAGGGGATCGATAGAACCAACCAGGGCGACATGTCGGACAAGTAGGGCCGGGTCTGTTACTTTTTTAGGTCGTTGCCGCTCATTCCTCGTCAACTAGGGAAAGTCCCATCCGTCCAGATACCAGCCATCATCCTTTCTCCGGATGGTCGCGTCATATGTCCAATACCATTCGATGCCCTGAGCCACATACTCGAGCGCGCAGTAATCTTGCGCCGAGCAGGAAACGCGGGTGAGGCGGTGATTGGCCTTGAAATCCTCACGTGAAATCGGAGGATGGTCGTCTTCGGTTGCATTGGCGATCGGCTCGCCGCCACCTACTGGAACAATCATCGCTTCCAGATAACTTTCATCATCCGAGTAGATGCTGTCGGTGACGCTTTCACGGATTGTCTCGTCGATTGCCACGTGATCGTTCCACACGATGCGGGCCATGTTCAAAGCCCGCTCTCGCGCGTTCGGTCCCATGGGTTCAAGGATGACCTCGAACACCGTTTTCTTGCCCAGCCACTCGCGAATTTGACCGAAGTGTTCGTAAAGCCGAGGATGCGGTTCAAACTCGCCCAATTCAGGATCGGCGAAACCCTCCGGTTTCCAGACATTCTCAGCCGCCGCGAGGAGCTCCGCATCCTCGACTGGTGCGATCAGTTGTCCGAGCCCGGCGAGTACGGATTGTGCGCCTTCGTTGGGGCCGTGAAAGGTGAGTGGTCCATCAGCTTCGAAACGCGCGATTTGCCCTCTTCGAAACGAACCTTGGATCGCCTCGATCTCTCCTTTGGACCCCGCCTTGATGTGAAGCGAGAGGGCCTGGGTGCTCACCGGGCCGTCGTCCTGCCTCCATGCGATGAATTCGACGGTTAGGCCGTAATGATCAACGCTGCCCGTAGGTTCGTAAACGATCCCCGGATACTGCACGACGCCGTTGATGATGACGACCGGATCGCCGTTTTGACCTGCCGCTTCTTGCGCCGAGGTTCCGGTCGGAAGCAGGAGCGCGAGGACAGAGATCAGAAGGCGATGCATTGGTTCAGCCCAGCCGCGACAGCGCCGCTGTCAGCCGCTCGACCTCGCCCTGGTGGTAGGCGAGATCGGAGCGCGCCTTCTCGACGGCTTCGGGCTTGGCCTTTTCGGCGAAGGCGGGGTTCGACAGGCGGCCTTCGAGCGACTTGGCCTCTTTCTGCGAGGTCGCCAGCGCCTTTTCCAGCCGGGCCTTTTCAGCGGCAATATCGATGATTCCTTCGAGCGGGATCACGAACACATCCTCGCCAGCCGTAACCTGCATCGCCGGGCCGTCGGGCGCGTCGCCCATGGTTACCGGGGTCAGGCGGGCGAGCCGTTCGATGGCCGCCGCGCTGCGCTCGATTGTGCTGCGGGCGAGGTCCGAAGGGGCGGAGCAGAACGCCGCCAGCTTGGCACCGGGGGCGATGCCGAGTTCGTTCTTGGCGCTGCGGACATTGGTGGTCAGTTCGATCACCCAGTCGATCGCGTCGGTCGCGTCCTTGGAAACGCTGGCGCGCGGATTGGGCCACTTGGCGAGGATCAGCTCGTAGGGCCGCTCGCCCTGCGCGTGCCACAGCTCTTCGGTGATGAAGGGCATGAAGGGGTGCAGCATGACGAGGATCTGGTCGAGCGCCCATCCGGCGACGGCGCGGGTCTCTTGAATTGCGTGCCAATCCGCTGCCTGAGGTTCGCCTTCTCCAACGACATTGATTGGTCCGACAAAAACAGGCTTGATCAGCTCCAAGTACCAGTCGCAGAACCGGTCCCACACGAAGTGGTAGATCGTGTTCGCCGCCGCGTCGAAGCGCAGGTCGGCCATCGCCGCGTCGAGCGCTTCGACCGTCTGCTGGACTTCGCCGATGATCCACTGGTTGGCGGCAAGGCGCGCTTCGGGCGCGGCGATGGTGTCGCTCGCGCCGATGCCATTCGACTGGCAGAAACGGGTCGCGTTCCACAGCTTGGTGGCGAAGTTGCGGTATCCCTCGATCCGCTTCTCATCCATCTTGATGTCTCGGCCCTGGCTTTCCATCGCGCACATGAAGAAGCGCAGCGCATCGGCCCCGTACTGGTCGATCAGGCCCAATGGATCGACGACATTGCCCTTGGACTTGGACATCTTCTGGCCATCGGCTGCGCGCACGAGGCCGTGGAGGTAGAGCTTGTTCCACGGGCGTTCGCCCATGTTGAAGTACCCCGCCATCAGCATCCGCGCATCCCAGAAGAACAGGATGTCGAAGCCGCTGATCAGCAGGTCGTTGGGGTAGTGCTTTTCGAGCAGGTCGGTCCGCTCCGGCCAGCCGAGCGTGGCGAAGGGCCACAGGGCGGAGGAGAACCAGGTGTCGAGCACGTCCTCGTCGCGGGTCAGGGCGACGCCTTCGCCCGCCTGCGCCTGTGCCTCTTCCTCGGTCATGGCGACATAGACTGAACCGTCCTCGGCATACCAAGCCGGGATCCGGTGGCCCCACCACAACTGGCGCGAAACGCACCACGGCTGGATGTTCTCCATCCAGTTGAAGAAGGTCTTCTCCCACGTCTTGGGGACGATCTCGACTTCGCCGCTGCGGACCGCTTCGATCGGCTTCTTGGCCAGTTCCGCGGCGTTGACGTACCACTGGTCGGTCAGCCACGGCTCGATCACCACCCCGCCGCGGTCGCCGAAGGGCGTTGCGATCTGGCGCGGTTCAGCGTCGTGCTCGACGTCCTCGCCGTCCTTGTTCTTCGTGAGATGCGGGATGAGGAAGCCGAGTTCTTTCATCCGGCTTACGACCAGCTCGCGCGCGCCATCCACGCCATCGCGCCGGAAGCGGTGCAGGCCAATGAACTCCTCCGGCACCAGCCCGTCCGCCGTCTGGCAGACGTTCGCCTCGGCATCGAGCATGTTGAGCATCTCGCCGGGAGCGATCCCGGCGCGCTTGCCGACTTCGAAGTCGTTGAAGTCATGCCCCGGCGTGATCTTGACGCAGCCGCTGCCGAGTTCCGGATCGGCGTGCTCGTCCGCCACCACCTTGAAGCGGCGGCCGGTGATCGGCTGGACGATCTCCTTGCCGACCACGCTGGCGTAGCGTTCGTCGGTCGGGTGGACCGCCACCGCCATATCGGCCAGCATCGTTTCGGGCCGCGTGGTGGCGACGACGAGGTAATCCTTGCCCTCCGCCGTCGTGACTCCATCGGCCAGCGGATACTTGAAGTGCCAGAAGCCACCGGCGATCGTCTGCGTCTCGACCTCGAGATCGCTGATCGCGGTCTTCAGCTTCGGGTCCCAGTTCACCAGGCGTTTATCGCGGTAGATCAGCCCCTTGTTGTAGAGGTCGACGAACACCTTGAGCACCGCCTTGGTGAAGTGCTCGTCCATGGTGAACTGTTCGCGGCTCCAGTCCATTGAGCAGCCGAGGCGGCGCAGCTGGCGGGTAATGGTGCCGCCGCTCTCTTCCTTCCACTCCCACACCTTGGCGACGAAATCCTCGCGGGAATAGTTGGTGCGCTTGTCCTGCCGCTGCTCCAGCTGGCGCTCGACCACCATCTGCGTTGCGATCCCGGCATGGTCGGTGCCGACCACCCACAGCGCATCCTTGCCGCGCAGCCGCTCGTAACGGATCACGACGTCCTGCAGCGTGTTGTCGAGCGCGTGGCCGATATGCAGGCTGCCCGTCACGTTCGGCGGCGGGTTGACGATCGTAAACGGTTCGGCGTCGGGACGCTCGGGCCGGAACAGGCCTTTCTCTTCCCAATGCCGGTACCAACGCGCCTCGATTTCGGCGGGGTCGAACGTCTTTGCCAGTTCAGTCGTCATAGGGCGCGCCTTTGCCAGCGGGCGCGCTGCGGTGCAACATGGCGATTGCGCACTTGAGAAAACAGGCATTTGACCGCATAGCGTGGTCGGATGTCGCAAGGGGCAAGCTTTTCCCTGCAAGAGCAGGAAGATGGCACGAAAGTGCTGCGCCTGCACGGGTCATTCCTGGTGTCGACGATCGGCGCGATAGACCAGGATTTACGCAGCCTCGAAGGCGGCTTCGCGACGGTCGATCTCAGCGATGTGCGCGAAATCGACACCACAGGCGCCTATATCGCCTGCTCCGTCGCACGCCGGGCAGGCGCCGACATCGTCGGGGCGAAGGAGCGTGCCCAGCGCCTGCTGGCCGCCATCGACCAGAGCAGCGAGCATGTCAGCGTGTCGCCGCCGCGCCCGGGCCTGCTCGAGCGCGTCCCGCAGCGCATCGGCGAACTGGTCAGCGATTTCGGTCAGGGAATGGTCGGCGTGGTCGGGTTCCTCGGCCAGATCCTCCTCGCCCTGGCAGCCATCATCCGCCACCCGTCGCGGTTTCGCCTGCGCGCCACAGTGCGGCAGATGGAGCTGGTAGGGGTATCCGCCCTACCGATCGTCGGGCTGATGAGCTTCCTTATCGGGATCGTGATCGCGCAGCAGGGCGCGGTGCAGTTGCAGCAGTTCGGGGCGGAAACGCTCACTATCAATCTCGTCGGGCGCATCACCCTGCGCGAACTGGGTGTGCTGATGACCGCGATCATGGTCGCCGGCCGTTCCGGCAGCGCCTTTGCCGCGCAGATCGGCACGATGAAGCTGACCGAAGAAATCGACGCCATGCGCACCATCGGCATCTCGCCGATCGAGGCACTGGTCGTGCCGCGGGTGCTGGCCTGCACTTTCATGATGGTATTGCTGGGTTTCTACAGCGCGGTCGTGGCCATCGTCGGCGGCGCGGTGGTGGGCGACCTGCTGCTGGGCATCCCCTTCGTCACCTTCCTGGAACGGATCAAGGAAGTTGTGCCCACGTACGACCTGTGGGTCGGCCTGGTGAAGGCGCCGGTGTTCGGCCTGATCGTGGCGCTTGCGGGTTGTTATCACGGGATGCAGGTGAAGGGGAATTCGGAAGAGGTCGGCTTGCGCACTACCATGGCGGTGGTCACCGGCATCTTCGCCGTCATCGTCCTCGACGCGTTCTTCGCCGTGTTCTTCACCGAGGTGGGCTGGGGATGAGCGAGGAACTGACCCCCGAAGAAGCGGCCAAGGCCCACAAGCGGTTCCGCGGCGAGTTTCCCATTGTCGTCGAAGGGCTGGCCAACCGCTTCGGCGAGGCAGTGATCCACGAAGACCTGTCGCTGAAGGTCAGGCGCGGGGAAATCCTCGGCGTGGTCGGCGGCTCGGGCACCGGCAAGTCGGTCCTGATGCGGTCGATCATCGGCCTGCAGACCCCGGCGGCCGGCAATGTCGACGTGTTCGGCAAGTCCATCACGGCGGCCGAGCCGGAAGATTACCTCGGCGTCCAGAGCCGCTGGGGCGTGCTGTTCCAGGGCGGGGCGCTGTTCTCCACGCTGACGGTGGGGGAGAATGTGCAGGTTCCGCTTAAGCAGTTCTATCCCGATATCGAACCTGCCATGATGGCGGAGATCGCGCGCTTCAAAGTGCTCATGAGCGGGCTGCCGGAAGATGCGGTAATCAAGTTTCCGAGCGAACTGTCGGGCGGGATGAAGAAACGCGCCGGGCTCGCCCGGGCGCTGGCGCTCGATCCCGAACTGCTGTTTCTCGACGAGCCCACTGCCGGTCTCGATCCCATCGGGGCCGCCGCTTTCGACCACCTGACCCGCGAGTTGAAGGAAACGCTCGGCCTGACGGTGTTCCTCATCACCCACGACCTCGATACGCTCTACGAGATCTGCGACCGTGTGGCGGTGCTGGCCGACCGCAAGGTCGTGGCGGTGGGCACCATCCCCGAACTGCTCGAGACCGGCCACCCGTGGATCGAGGAGTATTTCAACGGGCCACGCGGCCGGGCGGCGCAGGCCAGCCAGGCGCGGGGCGCAGCGACGGCGGTCAAGGGCATGGACAATTCCCGCGGCAGCGGTTCAAAGGGATAAGCTATGGAAACGCGGGCAAATCATATCTGGGTCGGGGCGGTGACGCTGGCCTTGCTGGCGGCTCTGGCCATCTTCGTCGTCTGGCTGGGCCGCTGGAACGAAGGCAAGAGCCAGGAATACGATATCTTCTTCAAGCAGTCCGTCTCCGGCCTTGCCAAGGGATCGGAAGTGTCATTTGCCGGCGTGCCGGTCGGCCAGGTGACGGAAATCGTACTGGCCGAAGCGGACCCCGAATTTGTGCGCGTCCGGATCAAGGTGCAGGACGACGTGCCTGTGCTGGTCGGCACCACCGCCAGCATCCAGGCGAGCTTCACCGGCGTGTCCGCCATCCTGCTCGACGGTGCGCGCAAGGATGCGCCCAGGATCACCTGCGAAACCACCGCCTGCCCGGAAGGCAAGCCCGTCATTCCGCCGGGCCGCGGCGGCCTGGGCGAACTCGTCGCCAACGCCCCGCTGCTGCTCGAACGGCTGGCGACGCTGACCGAACGGCTGACGCTGGTTATGTCCGACGAGAACCAGGCCCAGCTGGCCGGCATATTGCGCAACACCAACGCCGTCAGCGCCGATCTTGCCGCCGCCTCGCCGCAGCTGGCAGGGACGATCCGCGAGATGGAGAACACCCTGCGCGAGGCTGGCGAGACGCTCGACGCCTTCGAGAAGGTGACCAATTCGACCGATGCTGTGATCAACCAGGAGGGCGGAGCCCTGGCGAAGGAACTGCGCGTCACACTCGCATCCGCCAGCACAGCGCTCAAGTCGCTCAGCCGTACGCTCGATTCCGCCGAGCCGGCGGCACGGACCTTCAACGAGGAAACCCTGCCGGCGGCCGAAGCCGCGCTCGCCGAACTGCGCGAGACCAGCAAGGCGCTCAGGGTCGTCACCGAGCGCCTCGAGAACGAGGGGGCGTCGAGCCTGCTCGGGTCCAAACCCCTTCCCGACTACGAACCGAAAGGCCAATGATGCGCCCGTTCCTTGTCCCGCTCGCCGCGCTTTGCCTGACCGGTTGTATCAGCCTCGGCAAGGAACCGCCGCCGGCCTTGCTGACCCTGACGCCGGCGACTGTGATCCCTGCCGGCAGCGGCACCAGCGGCAGCAACCAGTCGGCACTGACCGTGGTCGAGCCGGATGCACCCGCCGCGCTCTCCGTGACCCGCGTGCCGGTGCAGGTCGATGCTTCGACCGTCGCCTATCTCAAGGATGCGCAATGGGTCGAACGGCCGAGCCGCCTGTTCCGCCGTCTGCTGTCGGAAACCATCGCCGCCAAGAGCGGGCGCGTGGTGGTCGACGGACTCGATCCGACCATCAAGACCGGGCAGCGCCTGCGCGGACGGTTGCTCGATTTCGGTTATGACGCAACGACATCGTCAGCCGTCGTGCGGTTCGAGGCGATCCGCGACGGGGCCGACGGTTCCGTGGTGACGCGGCGGTTCGAAAGCATTGTGCCGGGCGTTGCGGCCGAGGCCGTCCCGGTGGGCGATGCGCTCAACAGGGCTGCTAACGATGTTGCGACGCAGGTCGCCGACTGGATCGGCGGCTAGTCAGCCTGCCCGCGCTGCACGGGCGAATTCCATTGCCCGGGTGAAGTCTGCCAGCCGCCGGGTCCGCCGCGCCGTTGCCTCCGCATCCTCGCCCCACAGCTCGATCTGCCAGTCCTCCTCGAGATTGGCGGCGTTCCACAGGTCTCCGGCGTCAGCCTCATCCTCCAGCCCGGCGAGGCCGATCACGAGCGATGCGGAAAGCGACGTCAGAGTGAACAGGGCGGCCAGCAACAGCGGGTCGAGCGTGCGGAGCTTCGCCTCCAGCGCTTGCAGCGTCGCGGCCGGCTGCGGTCGGTGGAGGACGCCGCTGGCGCGTTCGACCCGCACGCCTTCGCGCTGCTCGAACGCGGTGACGAGGGGTTCCCACATCTCCAGCTGGCGGCGATAGAGCGCCTCGTCGGGATCGGCGCGATAGCACAGCGTGTCGGTGTCCATGAAACCGATCAGCTTTGCGACGACATCGTCTTCGCCGCTGGCAATCATGTCGATGGCATAATCGGCCATGTCGCGGTGGGGGAAAAGCAAGGGATCGACGTGCTCCCCTTGCGCTGACCACTCGCCCGCCAGCAGGTCGGCCAAATCGCGGCTCGGCACGACTTGCGCCCGGTTGCCCTGCGTCTTGAGCGGCCGCCCGTCGAGCGAGACCTGCCAGCCGCCTTCGACGGCGACCGGCTCGGCTGTTTTCCAGAAACGTTTCATCGGTCCTTGCTGCGCCATTGGCGCGACACGATATTGGGGACGAGGAACAGGTCGAGCGCACCCACGACCAGCAGCACGTAACCCACCGCCGGGATATCGATCAGCCGCCCGGAAATGATGATGGCGCCGAGCAGCGCCAGGACAGCGCCGCTCAGCCGGATTGCCTGCAGCACCATGAACCGCTTGCGGGCCAGGGCTTCGGCTTCATCCATCGATCATCTCCCCCAGTTCCTCAGGCGTCGCGGCGACTGCCTCGGCGCCCGCCGCCAGCAGCGCGTCGATCGGGTGGTAGCCCCAGGCAACCCCGATCGCACGCGTGCCCGCCGCAAGACCCATCTCGATGTCGTAGACCGTGTCGCCGATCATCACCGTCTGCTCCGGCACGGCGCCGGATTCTTCCATGGCCACCTGCAGCATGGCCGGGTGCGGCTTCGACGGATGGAGATCGGCGCCCTGCAGGCTGGCGAACCGGCCGAGCAGGCCGTGTTCGGTGAGACAAAGGTTGAGCCCGCGATTGGACTTGCCCGTCGCCACCGCCAGCGACCACTGCGCGGCCTGCAACCGGTCGAGCAGCGGCACGATCCCTTCGAACAGCGGTTCGGCCACCATGCCGCGTTCGCGTGCGGCGCGGAATTCGGCCTTGTAGGCCTCGACCGCGTAGGCGACCTGTCCGTCGGTCGCGTCTAGGGCAAGCTGGCGGATTGCCACCGGCAGGCTGAGGCCGACGATGTGCCGCACCTCCCGCCGGTCGGGCGCCGGCAGGCCAGCAGCAGCAAAGGCCGCCTCCATCGCATCGCAGACAGGGGCCTGGCCGTCGACCAGCGTGCCGTCGCAATCGAAGACCGCCAGTTTCACGGTAATGCCTCGCGCATCATCGCGGCGAGCGGTTCGTTGCCGTTGGCCGCGTGCCGCTCGGCGATCCGCTCCCGCTCGGGTCGGGATCTCTTCTGCGACAGCTTCAGGGTAGGGCGCCAGTGCTCGATCGTCAGTTCGAACCCGACGATGGCGGCGGCGAGCTTGTCCCACATCGGTTGCGGGGTTTCCTCGGCGGTCCATTTGTCACCGGCGAGCCGGTTCTCGTTTTCCTCTATCGAGCGATAGAGCAAGTCCTCCAGCTCTTCATGGCCCAGCTGACGGACAATGCCTTCAAGCTCCAGCGCGACGTAATCCCATGTCGGCACGGTCGCCCGATCATCGTACCATCGCGGGCTGACGTAGCCGTCGGGGCCATTGACGACCAACAGCGCCCGCGCCCCGTCGAGATGGCGGGTCAGGGCGTTGCTCCTGGCAAGATGGAATCGCAACCGGTCCTCTCCGGCGCGCAGCAGCGGCATATGCGCTACGCGCGGCCCATCGGGTGTGGTCAGGAATACCATCCCGAAGCCGACCCGGTCGATCAGGGCGCCGAGCCATTGCCTGTCTTCGCTCCGGAACAGCGGGTTGGGATGCATCAGCGCTTCGCTTTGGGCTTCCCGCCCTTCTTGGCGGGGGAAGGCTTGCCCAGGCTCTTCTTGCCGAGCTTTTTCTTCGGCGCGTCGCCACCGCGGGAACGGCGCGGGGCGCGGGCTTCCTTGCGGGCCTGCTTGAAATGGCGCTTGGCTGCGAGCTTCTTTTCCGCCGGGGTGCGTTCGGTCACGTCCTCCCGCAGCGGCTTGGCCTTGCTCAGAGAAGGATCAAAACCGAGCTGTTCCATCGATTCGGCGAAATGCACCGGCAGGTCGGCGGTGACGTCGAGCTTGCCGCCTTCCGGCTGGGCGATCAGCAGGCGGCGGGCGTGCAGGTGCATCTTGCGGCTGATGCTGCCGGTCAGGAAGGCATCCTGCCCGCCGTACTTGCCATCGCCGACGATCGGGTGGCCCATCGCCGCCATGTGGACGCGCAGCTGGTGGGTACGGCCCGTCATCGGCTCCAGCTCGACCCAGGCGGCGCGGTTGCCGGCCCGTTCGACCACTCGGTAGCGGGTCTTGGCCGGCTGGCCGTTCTCGTGGTCGACATGCATCTTCTCGCCGCCGGTGCCCGGCTGCTTGGCCAGCGGCGCGTCGATCTCGCCTTCGTGGACTTCGGGCACACCGACCACCAGCGCCCAGTAGATCTTCTTGGCCGACCGGCCGGAGAAACGCTTCGAATAGGACGCCGCGCTGCCCGGGGTGCGGGCGATGAGCAGCACGCCGGACGTGTCCTTGTCGAGACGGTGGACGAGGCGGGGGCGCGGCTCTTCGCCTTCCACGAAGGCATCGAGCAAACCGTCGACATGGCGGTTGGTCTTCGTCCCGCCCTGCGTGGCGAGGCCGGGCGGTTTGTTGAGCACGATGGCGCTCTTGGTCTGTTTGATGACCATGGCCCGCGCTTCGGCGACCTGCTCCGGCGTAAGGCTGCGCGCAACGGGGGCCTTGCGGTCCGGATCCTCGCCGCCGGGCGGGATGCGCAGCACCTGCCCAGTCTCGAGCCGGTCCTCGGGCCGCACGCGCTTGCCGTCGACCCGCAGCTGGCCGGTGCGGGCCCAGCGGCTGACCGTGCCGAAGCCGACCTGCGGCAAGTGCCGCTTGAACCAGCGGTCCACCCGGACGCCGGCGTCGTCCTCGCCGACGATGAACTGGCGGATGGCGGAAGGCTCGGACCCGCTCATCCGGCGATCCGCATCACGGTCATGCCGAACAGCAGGCCGGTCACGCCCAGCGATACCGAAAGGATCGCGTAGAGCGCCGCAATGGTGAACTGTCCGCGCTGCATCAGCAGCACCAGCTCGAGGCTGAAGGCACTGAAAGTGGTAAAGCCGCCGAGGATGCCGGTTCCCAGCAACAGGCGCATCTGCTCGCCGCCTGCCGGCGATGTCCTGACCAACCAGCCGGCCAGGAGGCCCATCAGCACGCTGCCGATCGCGTTGACGGCGAGCGTTGCCCACGGGAAGACCGCCATGGCCGGGGCGCCCAGCCAGCCGGTCATCCACCGTCCGGTCTGGTAACGAAGGACGGCACCGATGGCGCCGCCGAGAGCGACATTTAGGGCGGCGTAAAGGGGGGGCATCGTGCTCACGCCGTGGCCTTAGACGCAGGGCACCATGCTCGCCAAGCGGCAAGTTGCACTGCGGCAAGTCGCTTTGCGTGTTGCCGCAGTGCCACAACACCCCGTCGGCAATCTCCGTCTCACGGCTTGCCAGAGCATGGCCTATTGTGTAGGGGCGCCACGTGTTCGGCCGGCCGCTCTGCGGATTCGGCGTGATTCTAATTGGAAATTTGCGGTGCAACCCGCCATCCGGCGCGGGCTCTCCCCATTGGTACGAGGTGACGAGTTTTATGCAAATCATGGTTCGCGATAACAATGTCGACCAGGCTCTCCGCGCGCTCAAGAAGAAGCTGCAGCGCGAGGGGGTGTATCGCGAAATGAAGCTGCGCCGCCACTTCGAAAAGCCGAGCGAGAAGCGCGCCCGTGAAAAGGCCGCCGCTGTCCGCCGCGCCCGCAAGATGGAGCGCAAGCGGATGGAGCGTGACGGCATCAAGTAAGCCGACCCGCATTTCTTTGCCTCGCCCCGCTTGAAGTGGCGGCAGGCTTACGCCAAAGGGCGCGGGAGGATATTCTTCCGCGCCCTTCGCTTTTTGCAGGATACACCATGACCGAAGTTACCCGCGTTCCGATCCAGCCCGTCGCCAAGGGTTCGCTGACCAAGCTGTGGGTCGGTGTCGTCGCTGCCGCGCTGGCCGGGGCAGGCATCGCCTGGGCTGCGGTTCCCGAAGGGATCGATGTCGACGTCATCACCGAAGGAACCGGTGGCAGCCCCGAGGTCGGCGATGTGGTGTTCGTGAAATATGTCGGCAAGCTGGCCAACGGGACCGAATTCGACCGCTCGCGCCCGCTGCCCATCCCGCCCGGAATCTTCCCCGAAGGCACGCCCATGCTGCTCGAGCC
Source organism: Parerythrobacter aurantius (assembly GCF_045291475.1). Taxonomy (NCBI): domain Bacteria; kingdom Pseudomonadati; phylum Pseudomonadota; class Alphaproteobacteria; order Sphingomonadales; family Erythrobacteraceae; genus Parerythrobacter; species Parerythrobacter aurantius. The sequence goes on along the minus strand of NZ_CP147985.1, from coordinate 418,391 downwards.
GGGCCAGCAGATCGAAGGCTTCTTCCAGGGCCTGCAGCAGATGGAGAAGGGCGGCAAGTACCGGCTCGAAATCCCGGCCGCGCTCGGCTATGGCGAAGTCTCCCCCGGCCCCGCCATTCCGGCCAATTCCGATCTCGTCTTCGAGGTCGAGATGGTCGATTTCATGAGCCGCGAGGATGCCGACGCGAAGATGCGCGCGCTGGAGCAGGCCATGCAGGCGGCCCAGGGTGCGCAAGGCGGGCCCCAGGGCGGTGCCGCTCCCGCCCCGGCTCCGGAACCGGCGACCCCTTCGAACTGACAAACCTCTAGCGACGAGACACCCATGTCCGTGGACAAGGCAACCGTGGCCAAGATCGCCTCACTGGCGCGCATCGAGATGGACGATGCCGCGCTGGAGCGGATGGTCCCCGAACTCAACAAGATCCTCGGCTTCGTCGAGCAGCTCGGCGAAGTCGACTGCACGGGTATCGAGCCGATGACCGCCGTCATCCCCAACACGCTGCGGCTGCGCGACGACGTGGTCGATGCCGATCCGCTGACCGGCGGCGGCGTGCGCGACAAGGTGCTGGCCAATGCGCCTGCAGCCGAACACGGCTTCTTCGGCGTGCCCAAGGTGATCGAGTAATGAGCGATCTTGTCGAACTCGGCGTCGCCGAAATCCGCGATGGCGTCGCGGCAGGCACCTTCACCGCACGCGAAGTGGCGGAAGCCTTCAACGCGCAGGTCGCCGCCGCCAGCCAGCTCAACGCCTTCATCGTCACCACGCCGGAAAAGGCGCTCGAAGCCGCCGACGCGGTCGATGCCGCCCGCGCGAAGGGCGAGCCGCTCGGCAAGATGGCCGGCGTGCCCATCGGCATGAAGGACCTGTTCGCCACCGAAGGCGTCCAGACCACCGCCGCCAGCCACATCCTCGAAGGCTTCGTGCCGCAGTACGAATCCACCGTCAGCGCCAACCTCTGGCGCGCCGGGGCGGGGATGTTGGGCAAGCTCAACATGGACCAGTTCGCCATGGGTTCGTCCAACGAGACGAGCTATTTCGGCAATGTGCTGAGCCCGTGGAAGAAGCCGGGCAGCAATGCTCCGCTGACCCCGGGCGGTTCTTCTGGCGGCTCCAGCGCGGCCATCGCCGCACGGCTGTGCCCGGCAGCAACCGGGACCGACACCGGCGGTTCGATCCGCCAGCCTGCCGCGATCACCGGCACCACCGGGATCAAGCCGACCTATGGCCGCTGCAGCCGCTGGGGCGTGGTCGCCTTCGCCAGCAGCCTCGACCAGGCCGGGCCAATGGCGCGCAGCGTCAAGGATTGCGCGATCATGCTGGAGGCAATGGCCGGATTCGATCCCAAGGATGCGACCAGCCTCGACATGCCTGTGCCCGAATGGGAAGCGAATCTTTCCGCCGACTTGCGCGGCAAGAAGATCGGCATCCCGCGCGAATACCGCATGGACGGCACGCCGCAGGATATCCTCGACAGCTGGGACAATGGCGCCCGCTGGCTCAAGGACGCCGGGGCCGAGATCGTCGACATCAGCCTGCCGCACACCAAGTACGCGCTGCCGGCCTATTACATCATCGCCCCGGCCGAGGCGTCGTCCAACCTCGCCCGCTATGACGGGGTGCGATACGGGCTGCGCGACCTGCCGGAAAAGGCCGGATTGCAGGATATGTACGCCGCGACCCGCGCCGAAGGTTTCGGTGACGAGGTCAAGCGCCGCATCCTCATCGGCACCTATGTGCTCAGCGCCGGCTTCTATGACGCCTATTACAACCAGGCGCAAAAGGTCCGCGCGCTGGTCGCCCGCGACTTCGAACGCGCCTGGGCGGACTGCGACCTGATCCTCGCCCCGACGACGCCGAACGCGGCGTTCGCGCTCGGCGAGATGCAGGCCGATCCGCTCGCCATGTATCTCAACGACGTCTTCGCCGTGCCGGCCAGCCTCGCCGGCCTGCCCGCGATGAGCGTGCCCGCCGGCCTCGACAGCAACGGCCTGCCCCTGGGCCTACAGCTGGTCGGCAAGCCGTTCGACGAGCAGGGCGTGCTCGATGCCGGCCTCGCCATCGAGCAGCGCAACGGTTTTACCGCCAAGCCGGAGAAGTGGTGGGCATGAGCACATATCGCATCCAGGGCGCCACCGGCGAATGGGAGGTCGTGATCGGCCTCGAGGTCCACGCGCAGGTCACTTCCAACGCCAAGCTGTTCAGCGGCGCAGCCACCGCCTTCGGGGCCGAGCCGAACACCCAAGTGTCGCTGGTCGACGCGGCCATGCCCGGCATGCTGCCTGTGCCCAACCGCGAATGCATCCGCCAGGCGGTGCGCACCGGCATGGCGATCGAGGCGCAGATCAACAAGTGGAGCCGGTTCGACCGCAAGAACTACTTCTACGCCGACCTGCCGCAGGGCTACCAGATCAGCCAGCTCTATCACCCGCTGGTGGGCGAGGGCGCGCTGACCATCGAGGCCGACGAGAAGGCCGGCATCCCGGAAGACAAGGTCATCGGCATCGAACGCATCCATGTCGAGCAGGACGCGGGCAAGCTGATGCACGACCAGCACCCGACCATGTCCTATGTCGATCTCAATCGTTCGGGCGTCGCGCTGATGGAAATCGTCAGCCGCCCGGACATGCGCTCGCCGGCAGAGGCCGGGGCCTATGTGCGCAAGCTGCGCTCGATCCTGCGCTATGTCGGTTCGTGCGACGGGAACATGGAAGAAGGTTCGATGCGCGCCGACGTCAACGTCAGCGTGCGCCGTCCGGGCGAGGAATTCGGCACCCGGACCGAGACCAAGAACGTCAACTCGGTGCGCTTCGTCATGCAGGTGATCGAGTACGAGGCCAACCGCCAGGTCGACCTCATCGAAAGTGGCGGCGCGGTGGAGCAGGAAACCCGCCTGTTCGACCCCGGCACCGGGACCACGCGGACCATGCGCAGCAAGGAAGACGCGCACGATTACCGCTACTTCCCCGATCCCGACCTGCTGCCGCTGGAGCTTGACGACAGCTTCCTCGACGAATGCCGGGCGTCCTTGCCCGAGCTGCCCGATGCCAAGCGTGCTCGCTATGTCGGCGAGCTGGGGCTGAGCGAATACAACGCCCGCGAACTGACTGCCGAAGTCGAGACTTTCGCCCGCTTCGAAACGCTGCTGGGCGCAACTGCCAGCGCCATCGGCAAGGGCGAGGCTGCGGTCGCGACGCAGGTCGCGAACTGGGCGCTTTCGGTCGCGCCGGGCGTAATGAATTCGGTCGGTGACGAAGGCAACGCCGCCCATGCCACCGCCGAGGCGCAGGCCGCCATCCTCGCCATGCAGGACAAGGGCGAGATCAGCGGCGGCCAGGCCAAGGAAATCTTCGAGATCGTCCTCAGGACCGGCCGCGCCCCGGCCGAGATCGCCGAGACCGAGGGGCTGAAGCAGCTCAGCGATACGGGCGCGATCGAGGCGGTGATCGACGAAGTGCTGGCGAACAACCAGGACAAGGTCGCGGAATACCGCGGCGGCAAGGACAAGCTGTTCGGCTTCTTCGTCGGCCAGACGATGAAGGCGCTGCAGGGCAAGGGCAATCCCGGCGTGGTCAACCAGATCCTGAAGGACAAGCTGGACGGCTAGGCCGGCCATACGCCGCCCGGACCCCGGCTTGCCGGGATTGCGCATTGCGCGGAATGGTTTACCTGATGGTTCCTGGCCCAAGGGCCGGGGGATCTAAGGGGAGCACCATGAAATTGAAACTCTTGATGGCCGCTGCGGCACTTGTCGCAGCTACGCCCGCGCTGGCGGAAACGCTGGACAATGCGACTGTCGTGCAGCTTTCGGCCATCGGCCTCGGTGACGAGGCGATCGTGGCCAAGATCGAGGCGTCGCCCTCCAATTTCGACGTATCGACCGACGCGCTTATCGCGCTGAAGGCGAAGGGCGTTTCGTCGGCCGTGATCGCGGCCATGATCCAGGCGTCGAACAAGACGAAGGCGTCATCGTCGGTTGCAGCATCGATCGACAGTCCAGATCCGATGGTACCGCATCCCTCGGGCGTCTACATGCTGGCCGACTGGCTCGAACAGCCGAAGATGTGGCTGATCGATGCGACCACCAGCAACCAGACCAAGACCGGCGGGTTCTTCGGCTACGCGCTGACGGGCGGGCTTGCGCCCATGAGCTTCAGGACCGTCATTCCCAATGGCGAGGCGCGGACCAAGACGGCGGTCGAACGGCCGACCTTCTACTTCTATTTCGACCAGGCCGATGCGTCGCTGTCCAACCGTGGCGGCGCCGGTTTCTGGATGGCGGGGGCGGTCACCTCGCCCGCCGAATTCAGCCTGGTCCGCTTCAAGGTGAAGAAGAACCAGCGCGAGGCCAAGGTAGGCCAGTTCAACATCGGAGGGGCAAAGGCCGGGGTGATGGAAAAGGACCAGATCCCGTTCGACTACGAACGGATCGCGCCGGGGGTCTTCAAGGTCGTCCCGCAGGTCTCGCTGGAGCCGGGCGAATACGGCTTCATCTACTCGTCCTCGACCGGTGGCGGCGTCGGTGCGGCAGGGGTCGGGGCGCAGACTTCGCGCATCTTCGATTTCTCGGTCACCAAGTAAGGCGCGGGCGCGATAGCCGAAGAAAAGGCCCCGCTGCATCGCTGCAGCGGGGCCTTTCGTTTGCCCGAAGGGGCAAAGATCTTACGCGCGCGTGCCGCTCAGCGGCATGGAGCCGAAGGCGCCGGCGTTGACCGCACCGGTCAGGCTGTCGCCGTCGATGGTGGCTTCGCAGTCGAGCTTCATCGGCATCGGCACGGTCATGTTCATCGACCACTTGATGGTGTTGCCTTCCACGGTCCCGCCGTCGATGTCCATCGCGCCCATGGCGCCGGCCATCTTGCCGCTGAAGGTGCCGTCGCCCTTGTCCTCGACGGTCAGCGTGCCGCTCTGCGGGCCCATCGGGCTGCTGACGGTGGTGTTGTAGGTTCCGGAAACGGACATTGGCATTCTCCCTTGGGTTAGGTTGGTGCGGCGGTGGCCTGACGGTTCGTCTGCCCGGCCATCGCCGCTACCTACATTGCTGTCAATTGGCTTCGATCATTCGCCGCCGGTGGCGCCTTCGGGCTTGAAGGTGATCGCACCGGGCGCCTCGACCCGCTCGATCGGCAGGCCGATGCCTTCCAGCTGGGGCAGCACCTTCTCCGCATCGCCGACGATCACCCAGGTGAAGCGGTCGACATCGATCGCCCCGCGGGCAGCGGCATCGAGGCTGGCCGCGGACTGGGCGCGGTATTTCGCCGCCAGCGTTTCTGCATAGTCCATCGGGCGGCCGTAGATGACATTGCTCTGCATGGTGGAGAGCACGGCACCGGCGGTCTCGTACTGGCCGGGCAGTTCGAAGATGTCGTTGTTGACGATCCGCTCGAGCTCTTCCGCGGTTACGCCCTTGGTGCTGGTGAACTCGTCGATCTCGCGGATGAGTTCCTTGAGCGAATCGCCGGTCCGGTCCGACTGGACGGGTGCGGAAACGAGATAGGACACCGCGCCTTCGCGCTGCGCCACGCCCCCGCGCACACCATAGGACCAGCCCTTGGTCTCGCGCAGGTTCATGTTCATCCGGGCGAGGAAGTTGCCGCCCAGCGCATTGTTGGCGCTAAACAGGTCCTCGATCCCCTCGCTCTTCGGATCGACCCCGGTGAGGTAGCCGCCGTAGATGAAACTCTGCGGCGAATTGGGCCGGTTGACCAGCACGATCCGCGCAGCCTGGGGTGCAGGTGCGAGGGTGGAGAAATCCTTCGTCCCGCGGGCCATGCGATTGCCGGCCCACTTGCCGAAGGCTTCGTCGAGCTGCGGCTTGATGGCATCGAGCGCCAGGTCCGACACCACGAACAGGGACGCATTGTCCGGCTGGATCCAGCGGTTCTTGAAGCCGATCAGGTCGTCCCGGCCGATCGCGGCGACAGACTCGACGGTGCCGCTGCCGCTGTCGCCATAGGGGCTGTTGGCGCCGTAAAGCAGCGGCGTCAGCGTCATGGCGGCGATGCCCTGGGGCGAGCGCATCTGTTGCTGGATGCCGGTGATGGTCTGGGTGCGGACCCGTTCCAGTTCGGCGGCATCGAACGCCGGGTTGCGCACGATATCGGTCATCAGCTCGAGCGAAGGGGCCAAGTTGGCGCTGAGGGCGGTCAGGGTGAAGGTCGAACGATCGGCCCCGCCGCCGGTCGAGATTTCCGCCCCGAGCCGTTCGCGCGCCTCGGCGATCTGCTGCGAGCTGCGGGTCGTGGTACCTTCGTCGTAGAGGCTCATGGCAAGGCTTTCGAGCCCGCGCTTGTCGACCGGGTCGGAGGCGGAGCCCGCGTTGAAGGACAGCGCCACGCGGGTGACCGGCACGGCATCGCGGCGCGCGTAATAGACCTTCATGCCGTTGCTCAGCGTGGTTTCGGTCACGTCAGGGAAGTCGAGCTCGGCCAGCGTCGCAATGTCGGGCTTGGGGCGGACCACCGATACCTTGACAGTGTCGTCGGCGGCTGGCTTTTCGGCATCGGCCCCGGCGACGGAGGCCGCCTCGGTGTAGGTGCTGTCGCGCTCGCCCGGCTCGAGGACCAGCGTCATCGAGGGCCGGGTCATCCACTTCTGCATCGCGGCCTTCACTTCGCCCGGCGTCAGCGTGGCGAGGATGTCGAGCTGCTTGGCGTAGAAATCGGGGTCGCCGACAAACACCTCGCCGCTTGCCAGGGTCACCGCCTTGCCGCCGAAGCCGCCGACCTGCTCGAGCCCGCGGATCGTGCCCGCCACGCTTTGGGTCGCGGCACGGCGGACTTCGTCTTCGGTCGGGCCTTCGGCGATGAACTGGTCGATGATCTCGTTCATGCGTGCTTCGACATCGGCGGGCGACACACCGGGTGCGGCGGTTGCGCCGACGTTGAGCAGGCCGACCCGCTGGAACGAGAAGTTGCCGGCGGACACGCCGACGGCGATCTTCTCGTCGCGCACGAGGATATTGTCGAGACGGCTGGAGGAAAGCCCGCCGAGGATCTCCGCACCCACCGTCAGCGCCACGAGGTCACGGCTATCGAGGCCCGGCGCCGTCCAGTAGCGGCTGATGTTGGTGGCCGCGACCTGGTCCTTCATCACCTTGCGGACGTCTTCCTGCAATTCGGGAATCGCCGCCGCGGCGGGCGTGTTGACGGGGCCACGGGCGATCGGGCCGAAATACTTTTCCACCAGCGGCCGCGCTTCGGCAGGCGAGATATCGCCGGCCAGCACCAGCGTGGCATTGTTGGGGCCGTAATTGTCGACGAACCAGTTGCGCACATCATCCATCGAGGCGCTGTCGAGGTCGGCCATCGAGCCGATCGGCGAATGGCGGTAGGGGTGGCCTTCGGGGAAGAGGGTTTCGAGGATTTCGTAGAACACGAGCCCGCCCGGCTGGTTGTCGCCCTGGCGCTTCTCGTTCTGGACGACGCCGCGCTGGTTATCGAGCTTCTCCTGCGTCACCGCGCCGAGCAGATAGCCCATGCGGTCGCTTTCCAGCCACAGCGCGCGTTCGAGCGCGCCGCGCGGCACGGTCTGGAAATAATTGGTGCGATCGAAATTGGTCGTGCCGTTGTAGTCGGTCGCGCCCATTTCCTGGAGGTACTGGAAATAGTCGCCCTGCGCGTTCTCCGAGCCGTTGAACATCAGGTGTTCGAACAGGTGGGCAAAGCCGGTCTTGCCCTTGGGCTCGTCCTTCGAGCCGACGTTGTACCACACCGCGACCCCGACGATCGGGGCCTTGCGGTCTTCATGGACGATCACGGTCAGCCCGTTGTCCAGCTGGAACTCCTCGTACGGAATGTCGACCTGCTCGATCAGGCCGGGCAGCGGCGCGACCGCTTCTGTGGCAGCGCCCGCAGCGCCGGCGGGGGCATGGTTGTCGGCCAGGGCCGGGGTGGCGGCAGCGAGCGCGAGGCCGGTTGCGAGGGCGACAAGGCTGGTCGAGGCAAAACGGGGCATGGTCTCTCCGGTCAGTGGATTGTGCGACAAAGGTGATGGCAGGTGTAACCAGTCAGCGACGGCTGGTCACGGTCTTTCGGGATATGGCATTTGCCACGACATCGTCGCGCCAGAACCACACCGGTTTCAACCGCTTGCTGACGAACAGCCTAGACTGGTCGGTGAAGTGCTTGCTGCCGGGCCGAGTGACCGCAGCGCCGAAGGGCTGTATCGATCGGGAGGTTACCCACTGGCCCGGCAACCATTCCGCCCAGAGGATGAAGCTGTCGCCATGTTTGAGCGCCAGCCGCCCGTCGGCATCGACATCCCAGGTGGTGGAGGCGCGCAGCGTGTCGGACCCGCCGTCGAGCGGCAGGTCGATCGCGAACGGCCCCGGTGTCTGGCGCAGGCGCAGCAATTCGCCCATCGGGGGGTCGAGGCGCCCGAAATGGGTCTGCAGGTGATCCACGGCCTCGCGCAGCTTCGCCTTCGCATCGGGCAGGGGCTTGTTCTGGTATTCGGCGGACATGAAATCCCGGATCAGCAGCAGCGCCAGCGCGTCGCCCGCGCCCCTGCCATCGGCATTGAAATCCCATTGCATGAGCAGGTCGCGCGCGCGGGCGAGCCCGGGTTGCTTGCGCAGGTCGAGCTTCGCCAGCGCATCCCAGAGATCGGCGACATAGCCTTCGCGCGCATATCCGGTATCGTACTTGATCCGCTCCAGCGCGGCACGGTCGAGCAGGCGGGCCTCGCTCAGCAGCCGGTAGGCGCGGCGAGAGCGGTTGGTCTGCTTGGTCTCGATGCCCAGCTCGGGCGCAAAACCGGCCGCCTCGAGGTCGCTTCCCGCGCCCGCTGCCGTCCACGGCTCGTTGTTGGAGTTGTAAAGCCAGCCCGAAGCCGGATTGACCAGCTTGGGCAGGCGCTCGTAGCCGACCGGTCCGTCCCAGATCAGGCTGCTGTCGGTGCCGTCGAGGATGCCGCGCCAGTTCTCGCCCTTGGGCCTGTCGGGTATGGCGGCGTTATAGACATAGGCGATGTTCCCAGCTTCGTCGGCATAGACGAAATTGGTGCTGGGGATCGCCATGCGTGCCAGCTGGGCCTGCCACTCGGCAAGGTTCTTGGCCTTGTTGAGCCGGTAATAGGCATCGAGCTGCTCGATGCTGTCGATCCCGCCGTAGCGAATGGCGAAAGTGCCCTTGTCATTCCTGATCACCGGGCCATGGGCGCTGCGATAGATGGTCTGGCGGATCGGCAGCACCACTGGCCCTATCCTGACCGGCAGGGTGACGGTCTTTTTCTCCAACTTGCGCCATTTCCCGTCGAGCTTGTACTTGGTGCCTGTGGGATCGACCTCCAGCCGATAGACATCGGTCATATCCGGCCTGTTGACGGTGTTGGTCCAGCCCAGATGGCGGTTGTGGCCGAGGAAGGGGAAGGGGCTGCCGGGGAAATTGGCCCCGGCGAAGTGCCAGCCTTCCTCGCTCTCGACCACCAGTTCATACCATGCGACCCCGCCTTCCAGCGGCTGGTGGCTGTTGGAGATAAGCACGCTCGGCCCGCCGGACCTGGCCGGGGTGACGGCAAAGGCGTTCGATCCGGACAGTGCGCCGCCCTGCGAGAAGGGCGACCAGCTTACCTTTGGCTCGCTACCCTTCATGTAGGCGTCGTGCGCGTCGGGATCGAAGATCGTCGCACCCTCCTCGATGCAGGCACACCCCTTGGCGCGCGAATAGCCGGGAATGTCGGGCCCGAACTCGGGATCGAGATCCTTGCCCGCGACCAGATTGGCGATGATATTGCCGAGCCCGAAGAAGAACGGCTGGCGCAGCGCGAAGCCGGCGGCAATGTCCTCGCCATTCACCGGGAACAGATTGGCCAGCTTCAGTTCGCCCGGATGGGCAGCGGCATAGTCGTTGAGGCCGCTGGCATAGGCTTCGAACAGCGCGCGCGTATCGGCGGGGAGCTTGCCGTAATGCCGCTTCGCCGTGCCGCGCGCGTCGAGCAGGTGGTAGGCGTAATCGACCTGCGCCCCTTGCTCGCCTGCAATCGCGCCGTAGCGCCCGCGCGCCATGGCGACGACATCCTGCAGGGTGAAGAAATCATCCTCGGCCTGGGCGATGGCGACGCCATAGGCGACGTCTGGGTCGGTCTTGCCATGGATATGCGGCACGCCGAAATCGTCGCGGATGATTTCGGAGGTGTAGGTTCGCCCGGTATCGGCCGGCTTGGCGGCACGGGCCGTGAACGGCTCCCACGTCATCAGCCCGACCAGCACCACCAGCGCAAGCACCGCCAGCGTTGCGCCGATGCGCACGAGCCATCTACCCATGTCTTCTCCTCTTCCCGCCCCGCGCCTAGCGGGAATGAGGCTAGAGGTGAAGTAGCCGGTCTGCGGCTACGCCCGACGGGTGTTGTCAGCCCGCCCGGATCTGGCGGACGAACTGGCCGATCTGGCGCGACAATTCGCCCGCTTGCCGCTCGAGATCGGTCGAAGCGGCCAGGACCTCGGCCGAAACATCGCCGGTCATGCGCGCGGCATCGTGCAGGTGGCGGACATTCTGCGCCACGACATCGGCACCGCTCGCCGCCCGGTCGATGCTGCGCGCCATTTCCTGGCCCGAACAGGCCTGCTGGTCGACCGCCGATGCGATCGCCGTCGAGCTGATCTCGAGCTGGGCTAGGCGGTTCGTTATCGCGCCGAGCGCCTCTACGGAGGAGTCGCTGGTTTCCTGTATCGCCTTGATCAGCGCGGCGACCTGGTCGGACGATTGCGACGTTTGCCGCGCCAGTTCGGTCACTTCCGACGCCACGACGGCAAAACCGCGGCCCGCCTCGCTGGCCCGGGCTGCCTCGATCGAAGCGTTGAGCGCCAGCAGGCTGGTGCGGGCGGCGATGGTGGAGATCATCTCGATGACCTTGCCGGCCTCGTCGGCCGCTGCGTCGAGCGACAGGATCTTTGCGTCTGCTTGCGCGGCCGCTTCGGTCGAATTGCGTGCCAGGTCTGCAGACGATGATGCCTGCTTGCTGATTTCTCCGATCGTCAGCGCGAATTCGTCGCTCGCAGACGCTGCTGCCGTCACGCCTTCCGCAGTCTCGCTGATGGCCTTCGAGACCTCGCCGCTTTGCTTGGCCGATTGTTCGGCGCTCGATGCCAGCGCCGTCGCGCTTTCACGCAATCTGCCGGAGGAGGCCACGAAGTCGTTGACGATCGCGCCGATCCCCGTTTCGATCCGGTCGGCCAGAGCGAGCAGTTCCCTTGTCCGCTCCGCACTCGCCTGTTCGCGTTCGCGCTGCAGTTGCGCCTGGTGTTCGAGCTTCTCGACCGAGCGCTGGCGGAAGACTTCGATTGCCGCTGCGACCTCTGCCACTTCGTCTTGATGCCTGGGAACTTCGATCTCCGTGACGAGATCGCCATCGACGACGCGCGTGATGGAACGGGCAATTCGGCCCAGCGGCATCACGACGCGGCGACGGACGAACCGCAGGCCGGTCAACAGCAGTGCGGCCAGCGCCAGCGCCAAGGCGCCGATGATCGCCACGTAGTTCCGGGTGGAATCCGCAGCCTGGTCATGAATCCGCTTCTGCTGGGCCAGGGCGGCTTTGACGGCAATGTCGATTTGCGCGCGGTGGCGCTCGTAGGCGGCGCTCAGGCGCTGATAGCTGCGCTCGGCCGCGGCTCGATCGTTGCGGGCCAGTGCGGGGAGGAAAGCATTGTCGAGTTCGTTCCAGAACTGGTCGGATTCGGCCCCTGCCTTGTCAAGCAATTGCTTGCGGAGAGAAGCGTCGATGGAGGATCCCTGCCAGTACTCCGTCCTTTCGTCATGCTCTTCCCGCAGGTGTCGCAAGTGGAGACGGTGCTCTTCGAAATCGCCCTCGCCGCGTATCGCGAGGGTAGCTTCGAGGTAGGGTTCGATAATGTATTGCGGCGGCGGCAGGATATCCGCGATGTAGGTGTTGATCTCTTCGTTCTCGCGATGGAGCGGGCCGCCAAAACGGATCGTGCTGACGCCGACTGCACCGACCAGCAACGTGGCCAGCAACAAGGCGACCGTCGCGTACCCTCCCCTGCTGAAGGTTTGCTGGATGTTCATGAATGTCCCCCGCCTGCCTCGGCCCGTTTCTTTTTCTCCACCGTCCCTTGATTGCGACCGGACGACGGGATCGCCGTAAAGCCGAATGGTAATCGCAACGTTAACCGGATGTCCGGCCACCTCCGGCCGGGTAACGCCCACTGTTTGGGGGTGCGAAAATTGTCGGCCCCCCTTGTGAGGCCATGCGCCCGCACTATTTCGCGGTGTAGCAGGAGGTTGACACACCCATGAATCTCGAAAAGTTTACCGACCGGGCGAAGGGCTTCCTGCAGGCGGCGCAGACCGTTGCCATCCGCATGAACCATCAGCGGATCACACCGGCGCATATCCTCAAGGCTCTGATCGAGGACAGCGAGGGCATGGCGTCCGGCCTCGTGGCACGGTCGGGAGGGAATCCGCGCGCGGTGGAGGATGAAGTCGATGCCGCGCTGGCGAAAATTCCGGCGGTATCCGGCAGTGGCGCGCAGGCCACACCCGGCCTCGACAACGACAGCGTCCGCGTGCTCGACCAGGCCGAACAGGTCGCCGAGAAATCGGGCGACAGCTTTGTCACGGTCGAGCGGCTGCTGGTCGCCCTCGCGCTGGCCACTACCACCTCCGCCGGGCAGGCGATGAAGGCGGCGGGCGTCGATCCCAAGGCGCTCGAGGCTGCCATCGCCGAGCTGCGCAAGGGCAAGACCGCCGACAGCGCCGGGGCCGAAAACGCCTATGACGCGATGAAGAAATATGCCCGCGACCTGACGCAGGCGGCGCGTGACGGCAAGCTCGATCCCGTCATCGGCCGCGACGAGGAAATCCGCCGCACCATCCAGATCCTCGCTCGCCGGACCAAGAACAACCCGGCGCTGATCGGCGAGCCCGGCACCGGCAAGACCGCGATTGCCGAAGGGCTGGCGCTGCGCATCGCCAATGGCGACGTGCCAGACAGCCTCAAGGGGCGAACGCTGATGAGCCTCGATCTCGGTGCGCTGATCGCGGGCGCGAAGTATCGCGGCGAGTTCGAGGAACGGCTCAAGAGCGTGCTCGACGAGGTCAAGAACTCCGATGGGCAGATCATCCTGTTCATCGACGAGATGCACACGCTTATCGGGGCGGGCGCTTCGGAAGGCAGCATGGATGCCTCGAACCTGCTGAAGCCCGCGCTCAGCCGCGGCGAGCTGCACTGCATCGGCGCAACCACGCTCGACGAATACCAGAAGTATGTCGAGAAGGACCCGGCGCTGCAGCGGCGGTTCCAGTCGGTCTATATCGACGAGCCGAGCGTCGAGGATACGATCAGCATCCTGCGCGGGATCAAGGACAAGTACGAGTTGCACCACGGGGTGCGGATCACCGACGGGGCGATCGTCGCGGCGGCGCAGCTCAGCCATCGCTACATCCAGAACCGTTTCCTGCCCGACAAGGCCATCGACCTGATGGACGAGGCGGCGTCGCGCATCCGCATGGAAGTGGAGTCCAAGCCCGAGGAAATCGAAGGTCTCGACCGCCGCATCATCCAGCTGCGGATCGAGGAGCAGGCGCTGCAGAAGGAAAGCGACACCGCGTCGAAGGACCGGCTCGAGGCGCTGCGCAAGGAACTGGCCGAGCTGGAGCAGCAGTCGTCCGAGCTCACCACCCGCTGGCAGAACGAGCGCGACAAGATCCACGCCGAAGCGAAGATCAAGGAAGAGCTCGACGCCGCGCGGCTTGAACTGGAGCAGGCGCAGCGCATCGGCGATCTCGCCAAGGCCGGCGAGCTGCAATACGGCCGCATCCCGGCGCTGGAAAAGCAGCTCAATGAGGCGACCGGCCACAACGAGAACGCGCTGCTGCGCGAGGAAGTGACCGAGGACGATATCGCCAATGTCGTCAGCCGGGCGACCGGCATCCCCATCGACAAGATGCTGGAAGGCGAACGCGACAAGCTGCTGCAGATGGAAAGCATCCTCGGCAAGCGGGTGATCGGCCAGGCGCAGGCGATAGAGGCCGTCAGCAAGGCCGTGCGCCGTGCGCGCGCCGGCCTGCAGGACCCGGGCCGTCCGCTCGGCAGCTTCCTGTTCCTGGGGCCCACGGGCGTCGGCAAGACCGAGCTGACCAAGGCGCTCGCCGGCTTCCTGTTCGATGACGACACCGCCATGGTCCGTATCGACATGAGCGAGTTCATGGAGAAGCACGCGGTCGCGCGGCTGATCGGCGCGCCTCCGGGCTATGTCGGCTACGAGGAAGGCGGCGTGCTGACCGAAGCCGTGCGGCGTCGCCCCTACCAGGTGGTGCTGTTCGACGAGGTCGAGAAAGCACACACCGATGTCTTCAACGTGCTGCTGCAGGTGCTCGACGACGGCCGCCTGACCGACGGGCAGGGCAGGGTGGTCGATTTCGCCAACACGCTGATCATCCTAACCAGCAACCTGGGCAGCCAGTATCTGGCGCAGATGGACGACGGCCAGAAGGTCGAGGATGTCGAGCCGCAGGTGATGGACGTGGTGCGCGGGCACTTCCGCCCCGAATTCCTCAACCGGCTGGACGAGATCATCCTGTTCCACCGGCTTGGCCAGGAGCACATGGCGCCGATCGTCGAGATCCAGGTCGGCCGGGTGCAGAAACTCCTCAGGGACCGCAAGATCGTCCTCGACCTGACCGAAGGCGCGAAGAAATGGCTCGGGCGGGTTGGCTACGATCCGGTCTATGGCGCGCGTCCGCTCAAGCGCGCGGTACAGCGCTATTTGCAGGACCCGCTGGCCGAGAAGCTGCTCGAGGGCATGGTGCCGGACGGTAGCACGGTCAGGATTGACGAAGGCGACGGCGCATTGCGGATGGAAGTCGGCTAGCCACGCAACGCGCCGGGCTGAATCGTTGCGGATTCGCGGTCTCCGGCATCGTGCGATGGTGCAGCGCAACAATATTGCGCAGTGCAGAAATGGATTGGGCGTAATTCGATTGCGCTGCTACGGCCAATCTGCGTAATAAAATTAGGCAGTTTTCGGCTCGCCGCAAAAAATGTGGGAAATGCGCAACAACCTTGCCGCGCAATGAACGGAAATCGCCCAAACCGCTTTGACAGTTCTCCGGTCACTATTGCACACGTGTGACATCGCAGGAACTGGGGGTTCCAGCATCAACGACAGGTCGCGGGGGCAGCCTTGAACGGGGCGTCCCGATTTCCGTGCTTTTCAGATGCTCTCCAGGTCCCGCATTCGCGACTGGAGAAGTTATGAAGAAGTTTCACGCCAATTCGATCAAGGGTCTCGCGGTTTCGGCGTCTGTCATGGCTATGGCGTTCGCCGCCCCGGCCTTTGCCCAGGACACCGCCGGCGCGGCAGAGGAATGCGTCGCCGACGAAGCCGGCAACCTGCCCGAAGGTTGCGACATTTCGGCTGACGGCACCCCGGCCCCTGCTCAAGGCCAGATCGTCGTGACCGGTTCGCGCCTCAAGCGCGACACCTTCTCCAGCATTTCGCCGCTGCAGATCCTGACCACCGAAGAACAGAACGACGCGGGCCTGTTCGATCCGTCGCAGATCCTGCAGCGTTCGGAAGCCGCGGCCGGCCAGCAGATCGATGCCACCTTCCAGGGCTTCGTGCTCGACAACGGCCCGGGTTCGCAGACCATCAACCTGCGCGGCCTCGGTGCCGACCGGACCCTGGTCCTGATCAATGGCCGCCGCATGGCTCCGGCCGGTGTGGAAGGCGCGCCGACCAACCCGTCGATCAACCTGCTGCCCGGCACGATGATCGAACGCATCGACCTGCTGCTCGACGGCGCGTCGTCGGTTTACGGTTCGGACGCCGTAGCCGGCGTTGTCAACGTCGTCCTCAAGAAGGATTTCGACGGTCTCGAACTCTCGGCCAACGGCAACATCAATCCGATGGGCAGCGGCGAGGATTACACCATCGGCGCTTCGTGGGGCGTCAACAGCGACCGCGGCTTCTTCGGGATCGGCGCGGAATACTCGTTCCGTGACGAAATCCGCCTGCGCGATCGCGACTTCTTCGGCGGATGCGACCGCCACTACGAAGTGGACCAGGCCGGCAATATCCGGACCCTCGGGCTTGCCGACAATGCGGTCGTCCGCAACCGCACCCCCGGCGTGACGGTCGAGGAAAGCGCTTGTAAGATTGCGGGCATCAGCGGCCGCGTGTTCCTCTCGAACACCCGCGTCGGCTCGGTCTATTTCCCGGGCAACGGCAACATCGCCAACTTCCCGAACGATCCGCGCACCGGCCGGCCGTTCAACTTCGGCGATTCGCAGGACTTCTTCGGCCGCGATCTCGATCTCAACGGCGACGGTGTCCGCGACGTCGATTTCCAGAACGTCAACACCAACGGTGCCAACCAGAACCAGATCTTTGTTCCGCAGCAGGAACTGATCAACGTCCTGGCCTATGGCGAATACACCATTCCCAGCGACATCAACCTGACCCCCTATTTCGAGGCAGGTTACAGCCGCGCCGATATCTATGGCGAAGAGACGTTCAATTCCCAGCTCTTCCCCTTCGTGCCCGATCTCAACCCGTTCAACCCCTGTAACTTCCGCACCAACCCCAACGGGGTGGACTGCCGGGCCGTGGACAACGCCCTGCAGGCACGTGCGGGTCGTCCCTTTACTCCGCTGTCGACCGGCTTTGCCCTGCCGGTGCAGCCGATCGTCTCGATCCGCGGCGACCGTAACGACATCGACGTCGTGCAGGAGCAGATCCGTGCCGTTGTTGGCGTGCGCGGCGATGCGCCGATCTTCGGCCCGAGCTGGACCTTCGATACCTCGCTGGTCTATTCGCGCGCCAAGGGCGTCTCGAGCCGTACCGGTATCCGCGAAGACCGCCTTGCCCTCGCGCTCGGCCTTGATCCGACGGCCGACTACAACGGCGACGGCATCGTCGACAACAATGGCGACGGCATCGCCGACGATTACGACAGCAACCTGAACGTGTTCGGTTTCTTCGGCGACCCTCAGTGGATCGGCGTTTGTAACTCCGCCCGCCTCGCCAATCCGGGCCTGGCTGCACCGGACCTCAACGCTGCGGGCTGTGTGCCTGTCAACCTGTTCGCACCGAGCGTGCTGACCGGTGCGGTCGGCGACTTCGCCACCCAGGCGGAACGCGACTACATCTTCGGCAAGCGCGTCTTCAACACCATCTACAAGCAGATCACCTGGAACGCGTTCCTTACCGGCGACCTGTTCGAACTGCCCGGCGGCACCGTCGGCGCGGTGCTCGGTGCGGAATACCGCCGCGACGAGATCAACTCGCGGCCGGATATCGTGGCGTCGAACGGCCTGTTCTGGGGCTTCTTCTCCGACCTCGGCGCCGTCGGCGACAAGGAAATCAAGGAAGTCTTCGGCGAACTCGACCTGCCGATCGTGGCCGGCATCCCCGGTTTCGAAGAGCTCGACGTCAAGCTCGCCGGCCGTATCACGGACGAAGAGTTCTACGGCACCAACTACACCTATTCGGGTGCTGTGGGCTGGCGTCCGATCGCCCCGCTGCTGATCCGTGCAACCTACGGGACATCGTTCCGTGCGCCGAACCTGCGCGAGAACTTCCTCGCCGGGCAGAGCGGGTTCAACACGCTGTTCGACCCCTGTGCGGTCCCGACCGACGCCTTCGTCGCCGGTGCCTACAGCGCGGTGGATGACGACCGCGACCCGACGATCCTCGAAAACTGCCGCCGCGAAGGCCGCGATCCGACCCGTGTCGGTATCGAAGCAACCGGTCTCAACACGCTGCAGACCTCGAGCGTGGAAATCACCTCGGGCGGCAGCCTCGATATCAACCCGGAAACCTCGACCGCGCTGACCGCTGGTTTCTCGTTCGAGGAAACCTTTGCCGGAGTCGATATCAACCTGGGCATGAGCTACTTCCGCATCAAGCTGGAAGACTCGATCGTCGAGCCGAGCAGCCAGTTCATCGTCAACGACTGCTACACCCGCGACGACGGCCAGCGCAGTCCGTTCTGTGACCGCATCACCGCCAGCCCGCTGGCGACCCAGCGGTTCCTGATCACCGACGTCAACTCGGGCTTCATCAATCTCAACCGCGAAAAGGTGGAAGGCATCGATTTCAACGCCTTCATCGGCACCGATGTCGCAGCCTTCGGCGAGAACATCGAACTGGGCCTGCGCGTCCGCGCCAACCACCTGATGGAGCGTTCGACCCTGTTCATCGACGACACCGGGGCCGAAATCTTCGACGACGACGCGGGCGAGTTCGGCCTGCCCAAGTGGACTGGCTTCGCCCAGTTGACCGCCGGCATCGACAAGTTCCGTCTCGCCTACACGATCGACTACACCGGTCCGGTGGATCAGGATCCGGTCGGTGTGGACGCGTTCAGCGACGCCTTCGGCCGTGGCCCCGACGGCCGCCCGGCCGGCGTGGTCGGTGACACCTGTCTCGGCAACGGTTCGGGATCGAACACCGGCCCGGGCGGGGCTTTCGTCCCCAACGGCCGCGTGGCTGGCGACGGCATCTTCTGCCGCGACGTCGGTTTCGCCGATGCCTACTTCCTGCACACGGTCTCGCTGCGGTACCGCGCCGACACCTTCACCGTGCTGGTCGGCGTCAGCAACCTGTTCGACACCGCCCCGCCGCTGGTCGACAGCAGCGAAGTCCTTGC
The DNA here is from genome assembly GCF_045291475.1 of Parerythrobacter aurantius. NCBI lineage: Bacteria > Pseudomonadati > Pseudomonadota > Alphaproteobacteria > Sphingomonadales > Erythrobacteraceae > Parerythrobacter > Parerythrobacter aurantius. The sequence continues at coordinate 399,779 of NZ_CP147985.1, read as the reverse complement.
CATCAACAACACCGCGATCGGCAATGGCTACAACTACGATGGCCGCGAATTCTTCATGAGCGTCACCAAGTCGTTCTAAGAGGGTTCAGTTAGTACCGAGTACTAAGGGCGGCCCTGCGCATTCGTGCCGGGGCCGCCCTTTTCGTTTCCCTTCCCCCACCGGAAAGTTTGAGAGAGTCGCCCCAATGAAAGCATTCAAGACCGCCAGCCTCGCCCTTGCCGGCGTCGCCATGACCCTCGGTTCGGTGCTGGCCCCGCTGCCGGCCGTGGCCGGGCCGCAGAACCAGCCGACCGTGCCGCTGGAAGTATGGGCCCTGCGCGATGTGATCACTGCGGTGCAGGTGTCGCCCGACGGCAAGCACGTGCTGGTGCTCAAGAACGAAAGCCGCGAAGGGGAGAACATCCTCGAGATCTACGCCACCGGCGACATGTCGAAGCCGCTGCGTCGCCTCAATGCCAGCCCGATGGAACTGATCAGCGCGCGCTGGGTCAGCAACAACCATATCTTCGGTACGGCCTGGCAGGTGAAGCGCAGCGCGGTGAAGCGGCAGGAAGAAAACGTCCGCAGCTACGCCACCTATTCCTACAACCTTGAAAAGAACAAGTTCAACCAGGTCGAAGGCAACTTCAGCATCGTCAACACGCTGCCGGACGAACCTGATACCGTGCTGGTGCAAACCGGCCGCGGCGACAGCGACCTGACCGGCGTCGATCCCTTCGACGTCTTCCGGCCGCGGTCCTACTATCGCTACAATCTGGAAACCGGCGCGCGTACCCTCGTGCTTAAAGGCACGACAAAGTACCCCAACGCCGTTTTCGACGACAAGGGCAATCCGCGCTTCACCCAGGGGCAGGATCCGGACAACACCGTACGGACCTATTACCGCAAGCCGGGCGACGGGTCGTGGACGCAGTTCGGCGAAGTCATCGACCAGGACGATCCGACCCAGCTCTACCGCTTCCTCGGCGGTTTCCAGGGGCTGCAGGGCTTCGACCCGGACAACCCCAACATCGGCTACATCATCGAAGCCCGCAACGGCGATGACAAGGCCGCGCTGTGGGAGTTCAATTTCGATACCGGCGAATACACCCGCAAGCTGTTCCAGGCCGAGAATGCCGACGTGATGGGCATTGTGCAGAGCTCCATCCCGGGCGACGAGCGCCTGGTCGCGGCGATCTATCCTGGCGCCAAGATGGAATACCACTGGTTCGACGAGGAGGAAAAGGCGCTGTACGAACAGCTCGCCAAGCTGATCCCCAACGCCCACCAGTATCGCGTGACCAGTCGCTCGCTCGACGGCAACACCATGATCGTCCAGAACAGCGGGCCGCGCGATCCGGGCTCGTACTGGTTCATCAAGGACGGCAAGATCGCCAAGCTCGGCAGCGAGAACCCGCTGCTCAAGGCCGAACAGCTCTCGGACGTCGAATTCATCCGCTACCCTGCTCGCGACGGGATGATGATCCCGGGTTACGTGACCAAGCCCAAGGGCAAGGGTCCGTTCCCGCTGATCGTCCTGCCGCACGGTGGCCCGGCTGTCCCCGAAGTCATCGGCTACGACGAATGGGGCCAACTGCTCGCCAATGCGGGGTACATGGTGCTCCAGCCCGGCTACCGGCAGACCGTCGGCTGGGGGAAGAAGCATTTCGATGCCGCTTACGATCAGCACGGCTTCGCGATGCAGGACGACAAAGATGACGGTGCGCTCTACCTGGTGAAGCAGGGACTGGTCGATCCGGACCGGATTGCCATGTTCGGCTGGTCCTACGGCGGTTATGCGGCGCTCGTCGCGGCCCAGCGCGAGCAGAACATCTACCAGTGCGCTATCGCCGGCGCGGCGGTGTCGCGGGCCGATGTCTGGTACCGCGATGTCGTGAATGCCTATACGCCGAAGGCGCTGGACGACTGGTTCAAGACCCGCGGCGTCACGACCGGCATCCACCCCTATAACGATGTGGCGAAGACCAATATCCCGCTGCTGATGGTGCATGGCGACGTGGACAGCCGCGTGCTGTACTACCACATGAAGGACTTCAAGGATGCCGCCGACAAGGCCGGCAAGACCAATGTCCAGTACCTCACGCTGAAGGGTGCCGACCACTTCTACACGACGCTGATGTACGAACACCAGATGGCGTTCTACACCAAGATGCTGGACTACCTGGCGAACGATTGCGGCCCCGGCGGGCTCTGACGCACGCCTTGGTGCCGACAAAAAGGGGCGGAACCTCTGCGGTTCCGCCCCTTTCGTGTGCCTGTCGTGCGACGCGCGCTGCGGGTGATTACTCGATGCGCTTACCCTTGACGCCGATCTGGCCGTTGACGCGGATGAAGTAGCTGCCGACTGCTGCCTTCTTGAGCACCACGGTCTGGCCCGGCTGCGGCGGGCGCCAACCCATCTTGGTTTCGGAGATCCGCCACACGGATCCTTCGGCGGTGGTGAAAATCCACGCCTCGCGGCCCTCGCGGCGCACACTTGCGATCGTCGTCTCGAGTTCGTCCAGTTCCTGCGAATTGTCGCCGAACAGCTTGATCTTGGGCAGGCTGAAACCGAACAGTCCGCGCTTTGCTTCCTCGACATCGGCCTTCTCGACCACCTGCAGCGTGCCCTGCTCGGTCGCGGCGATGACTGAGCCGACTTCCCGGTCGTAGCAGGCCAGTCGCTCCGTAGGTTCGGCAATCGCACGGCAATTGCGCAGCTGCGCGATCGTGTCGTCGCTGTTCGGGACGACCGGGTCCTGCGCCGACAGGGCGGGGGGGATCAGGAGCGCTGCGGTTGCGAGCGCGGCGATGGGGATGGTTCGCGACATGGTTCCTCCGGATTCAGGCGGTCCGAGTGCCATACTGTGGCACCCCCGCCAACAGCTAGTTCCAACTGTAACTTCAAAGTCACACACTGCGGCGCATTGCGCGAACGGGCTGTTTCCCGATTGAAGCGACCCTTGGCCGTGGCCTAGAGGCGCATCATTCGGATAACTGTGTCCGAAGGACCAACCGTGCAAGGCGTGCCCAAGGTGGGCACGCGGGATCAAGGGGATTGGAATGTCCAACCGTTTTACGAAGGCGTCATTGCTTACCGGTACCGTAATGGCCGGTGCGATGCTCGCCACTCCGGCCTACGCCCAGGACGAGGCTGCTGCCGAAGAGAGCGAACTGATCGTTGTCACCGGCTCGCGCATCGCCCAGCGTAACGTCGAAACCGCCGCTCCGATCGCAGTGGTGCAGGACGAAGAGTTCAAGCTCTCCGGCACCGTCAACGTCGAAAACGTCGTCAACACCCTGCCGCAGGTCGTTCCGGGCTTCACCTCGAACTCGAACAACCCCGGCACCGGCACCGCCACGCTGAACCTGCGCGGCCTCGGCTCGACCCGCACGATGGTGCTGGTCAACGGCCGCCGCTGGATGTTCTACGATACCGCCCAGATCGTCGACCTCAACACCATCCCGTCGTTCCTGCTCGACAGCGTCGACGTGGTGACCGGTGGTGCGTCGGCCGTGTACGGCTCGGACGCGCTTTCGGGCGTCGTGAACTTCCGCCTGAAGGACGTCGAAGGCGTCGAGCTGGGCGGCCAGTACTCGCTGACCCAGGAAGGTGACGGCGCGCGTTACAACCTGTTCGGCGCGATCGGCACCTCGTTCGACGACGGCCGCGGCAGCGCCACGGTTTACGCCGAATACTACAACCGCCAGGAAATCTTCCAGGGCGACCGTGCGTTCTCGAACTTCGCCCTCGGCGGTGAAGGCCCGGGCAACGGCGGCCTGACCCAGCGCCAGTTCGGTTCGTCGACCCTGCCGAACGGCGTCATCCGCTACTTCGGCAACGGCGTTCGTACCGGCACCGATTTCGCTGCCAACCGTGCCGTCGTGTTCGACACCCCGGGCAACTTCCGCCCGCGCGCCGGCGACACCTACAACTACGCTCCGGTCAACTACCTGCAGATCCCGCAGGAACGTTACCTGATCGGTGGTTATGCCGACTACGAATTCTCGGACGGTCACGAGTTCTACACCGAGGTTTCGTTCGTCAACAACCGTGTTGCCGGCGAACTCGCCGCCACCCCGGTGACCGGCACGTTCAACGTGAACCTCGCCACCATCCAGCCGTTCATTTCGGCCGCCGACTTCGCCCAGCTGGTGCAGCTCGACGCAACCGAAACCGGCACTGGCGCTTCGGCTCCGGGCAATGGCCAGCTCTCGCTGTTCCTGCAGCGTCGTACCGTAGAATCCGGTTCGCGCAACACGCTCGACGAGCGTAACGCGTTCCGCGTCCTCGGCGGTGTCCGCGGCGGCATCACCGACTGGCTGAACTACGATGCCTACTACATGTATGCACGTACCCGTAACTCGAACATCCAGCGCGGCAACATCTCGCGTTCGGCGTTCCAGCGGGGCCTCGACGGTACCGATCCGGCGATCAACATCTTCGGCCCGAACACGCTGACCCAGGCGATGGTCGACCAGATCTCGATCCTCGCCCAGAACAGCGACATCTCGACCCTCGAAGTTGCCAACGCGGCCCTCTCGGGCTTCCTCGGCGACATCGGCGGCGGCGATATCGGCTTCGCGCTCGGTGCAGAATACCGCCGCGTTGCGTCGCAGTTCATTCCGGACACCGCGCTCGCCTCGGGCGACGTGATCGGCTTCAACGCGGGTGACCCGACCGAAGGTTCGTACAGCGTCAAGGAGCTCTTCGCCGAGCTCAACGTTCCGCTGATCGAAACCGACTCGGGCCTCCGTCTCGAAGTCACCGGTGCAGGCCGCTACTCCGACTACTCGCTCGATGCGGTTGGCGGCGTGTGGACCTATGCCGGCGGCGTCGAGTTCTCGCCGATCCCGGACATCACCCTGCGTGGTCAGTATCAGCGCGCCGTTCGCGCCCCGAACGTGGGCGAACTGTTCGGCGGCCAGTCGATCGGCTTCCCCGGTGCGACCGATCCGTGTTCGCGCGCTGCTGCGGCGGCTCCGGGCACGCTGCGTAACCTCTGCTTGGCCAATGGCGTCCCGGCTGCCTCCTTGGGCACCGCTGGCATCCAGCTGAATGCGCAGATCCCGGCGTTCTTCGGCGGCAACCCGAACCTGCAGGAAGAAACCTCGGACAGCTGGACTGCCGGCATCGTGCTGCAGCCCTCGTTCATCCCGGGCCTGCAGATCACGGCCGACTACTTCGACATCAAGATCGATGATGCTATCACCACGATCTCGTTGCAGCAGTCGTTCGAACTGTGCTTCGACCAGGTGCAGGATGCCACCTCGGTCGTCTGTGCACCGTTCTTCGCCAACGGCCCGATCCGCAACGCGGGCGGCCAGATCGTCGAAGCCTTCGCACCGGCACTGGGCGGCCAGAACGTTGCTACGCTCTCGACCTCGGGTGTCGACCTTCAGGTCGTCTATTCGACCAGCCTGCCGTTCTCGCTGCTCACCGACACCGGCGAGCAGACCCTGAACCTCAGCTTCCTGGGTACCTGGACCGAAAGCAACGCTTTCGAAGCCTTCCCGGGCGCTGACATTCTCGAGTGCGCTGGCCAGTTCGGTGCCAACTGCGGCGAGCCGAATGCGAGCTACAAGTGGACGACCCGTGCGTCGTTCGTCGATGGCCCGCTGACGACCTCGATCCGCTGGCGTCACCTGAGCGCGGTTGACGACGACGATCCGGATACCGACTACGCAGCCCTCAACGGCTCGGAGCGTATCCCGGCATACGACCTGATCGACCTGACCTTCTCGTACGACGTGAACGAGCAGGTGACCGTGGCCTTCGGTGTGAACAACCTGTTCGACACCCTGCCGCAGGCACCCGAGTTCGCGAACGGCGGTATCGTTGTCTCGAACCCGAACAACGGCACCCGCCTCGGCGACAACCAGGAACAGGCCAACACCTACCCGAGCACCTACGACGTGCTGGGCCGTGACTTCTTCGCTTCGGTGAACTTCAAGTTCTAAGACGCGCGTCACGCGACACGAAAAACGGGCGGTGGAGCTTCGGCTCCGCCGCCCTTTTTCTTTGCTATGGAGGAAGACGATGGAGCGCTGACGGCGGTCGCGGCAGCGGTGCGACGCTGGGATCCTTAGTCCCGAATTCGTCGAATGCGACGTTGGTATCGTGGTCAGGTTGCGGTGGTCTGGATGCGAAAATCGGCAAAGGGTTCCTTGCCGCCTTCTTCACCGAGCTGTTCCTGTGAAACCGGCCTCAGGCCGGCGCGCGTGAAGGCTTGCGCCAGCCGGAACTCGTCGGCTGTTACCCGGCAGGCGCCTTCAAGCGAGTCTATCCGACCGATCTCGTTGCGGGCCTGTTCGGAAATGAGATCGAGCGTTTGGGCGATCTGGCCTGCCGGGACGGTGCCGGGCATGACGAGCGTACGCCGCACTGCCTCTGCAATTTCCCATGCCGCCGACTGTGGTCCGAACCGTTGCGAGGCCTCGGTCACGATTTCTCCGATGGCCGCAGGTGTTGCTGCAAAGGCATGACCGCGTGCTTCGAGGGTCCGCTGCGCGACCGCGAACAGCGATTTGCGGTCGAACAGCCAGCCGATCTGCATCCGCCGCTTGCAGTTATGCGCCATGATGGGGCCGTCGAGACGGTGGGTCAGCAGGGCGGCCCGTCCGCCGGGTTGGAGAACGCGGGCGATTTCCCCGGCGGTGAGTTCGATCCGGCTGTATTCGAAGCCGAACTGGCTGACGACGGCCCCGAAAGCGGCATCGGGAAAGGGCAATTCCTCCATCGGAACGCCGCCGGTCGAGGTCGTGCCGGCGGGCGGGTCGGGCAGCTGCGGTGCCAGGTCGACCCCTTCGACTGCGATGTCGGGCCGCGCCTCCTTCAGCCAGCCCATGACCCTGCCATCGCCGGTAGCGAGGTCGAGCACGCGGCATTCCTGCGGCAGGTCCTGCGCGAAGCGGGTCCATACCGCGCGCTGCGCTGCCTCGATTGCGCCCCAGCCATCAGGAAGGCACCCGCCGCCACCGCGCGCCTGCTGGCGGGCCCAGAAATCGCCCCACGCCTTGTTTTGGTTCTCGCTCATCGGGACGGTCCTACACCCGTTACCACGTCGAAGGCGACCGTCATTCGGGTGCCAGAGCCGAAGGGTGTGGTGCCGTGATACAGCGTGCTGGGAAAGAGCGCGAGATGCCCTTCGCGGGGCTCGATGACCTCTACCGGACCGAGATCGAGCCGCAGGTCCGGCGCCGGCCTCCCGACTTCGAGTGCGCCGTCGCCGTCAGCGCGGCCTTCGGGCAGCACCAGGTAACAGGCCGAACTCACGATGCCCTGCGGATGGATATGTGCGGTGTGATGATCGCCGCCGCCCAGCAGGCGGACCGACCATGACCCGTGCAGCCGCCAAGGCGCGTCGCGATGGCGCAGCAGCGGGTGGGCCGCATCGGCCGGAGGCAGCTGCGCGCGATAGAGCTCCAGCGTCTCCCGTATCGCGCGGTGCAGCGCTGCGAATTCGGGCTCCATCCGGTCGAACAGTATCCCGCGCGTCTGCGTTCCCCCGCGCAGCGATTGCCCCAGCGGCATGGGCGAGGCGTCGTGCAATTCGTGCAGCCGCGCTATCGCCGGGGCCAGCACGGATTGCGCATCGGCCAGCGGGAGCAGCGCAACGAGGCCGCCCTGGCCATGCAGCCACTCGGCACGTGCGTCCCCTGCGAGCCGCCAGGCTATGCCGCGCAGCGCCCAGCCGCCGATATCCCAGGGTCGTTCGTCGAGCACGAGGTCCAGTAGGGCCAGGGCCTGTCCGACCTCGTGCCGCCGCAGCCGGTGGCGCGCCTCCTGCAGCCAGCGATCCGCGCCCTCCAGCGATAGCCCGGCGAATATCCGCTCGGCCCGATCGTCGTCGCCCGCCGCGCCGCCATTGACCGCTTCCAGCAAGGCGAACTGCGGCGCTCCGGGGAAGCGCGCCTTCGCCTCCGCCGCGACCTCGGCAGCTTCGGCGGCGAGGTCGAGGCCGGCAAGTGTCGCCACATGGTCGACAGGGATGGCCGGATCGCTGGGCACACGGCGGGCCGCCTCGCCGTAATGCGATGCCCAGTCGCGTTCCCCCGCGGCATGGCGCAACTGGGCAAGGAAGCGCAGCCCTTCGAGCCATTGCGGCGCCTGTTCGACCAGTTGCAGCGCGATGTCGCGTGCAGCGGCCGTATCCCCGGCGACGTCCAGCGCCTGCGCCCGGGCGAGCCAGAGGTCCGCTTCCCCCGGATTGGCGGCGAGGGCCGCATCGACCCGGGCGAGGGCGCCGGGCTCGCCGCGCTCGAGAGCCGTCCGCGCCCGCCCGTGAAGCGCGCGCAGGTGGAGCGGATCGAGGGCAAGGCAGGCATCGTACCAACGCGCCGCGCCGCCCGGGTTGCCCGCCGCCCGTTCTGCCGCCGCGCGGGCGGAGCAATAGCGCGGCGCCCGCGCCCCTGTGGCCTGAAAGGGGGCCAGCACTTTCACCGCCTCCTCGCCCCGGCCCGCGCCGGTGAGGGCGATGGCGAGGTTCAGTGCGAAATCGAGCGCGCCAGGACGGGCCTGCAACGCCGCCGCAAAATACGGCGCCGCGTCCTGCGGCCGGCCCCGGCGCATGGCCAGATTGCCGGCGCTGTTGAGCAGGTCCGCATCGCCCGGAAACACAGCCAGCGCCTGTCCGATAAGAGCGGCGGCACCGGCGGCATCACCGCCGCGTTCGGCCGCCATGGCACGTTCGTGCCACTGCCGGGGCGTCGCCGCGCTCACCTGTCGCGGAGCCAGCCGGTGATGGCATAGCGGCCCAGCGGCGCAAAGGGCGCCACCATGCTGACCGAATGGGGCTGCGGCACCAGCAGCATGTTGAGCGTGTTGAAGCGCGGCAGGAACCCCTGGGTGATGTTGCCCTTGTCATCGAAGAACTGGAGGTACCCGCCCCAGTCGGGCTTCCACCCGTCGATCGTGAAGTTCATCACGTAAGCGACCTTCCAGCCTTCGGCGACATGGCTGTCGATATGCAGGCCGAGGAATTGCGCCTTGGCAAACAGCGTGGCCTGCCCGTCGGCCTTCACCAGGTCGGGAAAACCGGTGATGTCCCGCGCCAGCTGGAGGAAATCCGGGGCATTGATGTATTCGAGGATCAGCTCGTGCGGGCTGCCCGGGGCCCAGCCTTCCTGGATCGCCTGCAGGATGGGATACTGGGCGTAACGGAAGGCATAGTCGCCGCGGCCCGCCGCTGCATCGGTCGCCGCGCCGAGCGCCTGCGCCCGCCGTTGGCCCTCGGGCGTCCCCATGTCGCGCGGCAGCACCTGCTGGGCGCCGTCGAATTCGCTGCCTTCGGCCTGCATGGCAAGTCCCCACGGGGTGGCTTGTTGCAGGATGGCGCGGATTTCCTCGGCCGTTTCGCGGGTCAGGAAATCGTGAACCTGCACGCGCGTGTCCCGCCGGAACCGTGCCGCCAGCTCCTCCCGGTCGAGGTGCGGATTAATTTCGAAGAGTTTCCTGGTCATGATCCACACCCGCTTTATTCCGATGGCCCGTGAGTTGGCAACCGCCGGGGCGACCGCCGGCGCGACCGGGCCGGGTGCCGGTCCAGCGCGCGGGACAATGCCGGTTGACGCAAACGTAAGGTCACCCTAGGCCCGTGGCAAATCGAAACGTTTGAGGAGAGACTCGATGCCAGCCGCCTATATCGTCGATGCCGTGCGCACGGCCGGGGGCCGCCGCGGCGGCCGCCTCGCCGGTATCCACCCCGTCGATCTCGCCGCCCGCAGCCTCGACGCCATTGTCGAGCGGAGCGGCATCGACCCCAAGGCCATCGACGATGTCATCATGGGCTGCGTCAGCCAGGGTGGCGAACAGGCGATGCAGGTCGGCCGCAATGCCGTCCTCGCCAGCAAGCATCTGGGAGAAAGCACGCCTGCGGTCACCATCGACCGCCAGTGCGGTTCCAGCCAGCAGGCGATCCAGTTCGCGGCGCAGGCGGTGATGAGCGGGACGCAGGATGCCGTCATTGCCGCGGGCGTCGAGAGCATGACCCGCGTGCCGATGGGTTCGACCGCGATGTTCCACATGAAGGAAGGGCTGGGCAACTACAAGTCGCCGGGCCTCGAGGAGAAGTACCCGGGCATCCAGTGGTCCCAGTTCATGGGCGCGGAGATGATCGTGAAGAAGCACGGCTTCACCAAGGAAGATCTCGACCGGTTCGGCCTTGCCAGCCACGAGAAGGCCATTGCCGCGACCAATGCCGGCGCCTTCGGCAACGAGATCATCCCGATCACCATCGAAACGCCCGAAGGGACCGAGCAGCACACCGTCGACGAAGGCATCCGCTTCGATGCGACCTATGGAAGCATTGCCGGCGTCAAGCTGCTGAACCCCGAAGGGACCATCACGGCGGCCACCTCCAGCCAGATCTGCGACGGTTCTTCGGCGGTGCTGGTCGTCAACGAGGAAACCCTGAAGCGCCACAACCTCACTCCGCTGGCGCGGATCGTGAACCTCACCGTTACTGCGGGCGATCCGGTCATCATGCTGGAAGAACCGCTGTTCGCCACCGACCGCGCGCTGGAACGTGCCGGCATGAAGATCGGCGATATCGACCTGTACGAAGTCAACGAAGCCTTTTCCCCGGTGCCGCTGGCCTGGCTCAAGCACACCGGTGCCGATCCGGAACGGCTCAATGTCCACGGCGGCGCGATCGCGCTCGGCCACCCGCTCGGCGCGTCGGGCACCAAGCTGATGGCGACGCTGGTCCATGGCCTCCACCGTCACGGCAAGAAGTATGGCCTGCAGACGATGTGCGAAGGCGGCGGTGTCGCCAATGTGACCATCATCGAACGCGTCTAAGTTTCAGTATCTGAGAGGAAAACCGATGGAAGTTTCAGCCAATACCCCCGCCGTCGTGACAGGTGGTGCCTCGGGCCTCGGCGCCGCCACCGCCCGCGCGCTCGCCGCCAAGGGTGCCAAGGTCGCCATCTTCGACATGAACGAGGAAAAGGGCAACGCCATGGCCGCCGAGCTCGGCGGGGTGTTCTGCAAGGTCAACGTTATGAGCGACGAGGACGTCGATGCCGGCTTCGCCAAGGCGCGCGAGGCGCATGGCCAGGAACGCATCCTCGTCAACTGCGCAGGGATCGGCAATGCCATCAAGACGGCCAGCCGCAGCAAGGAAGACGGCAGCATCAAGCACTTCCCGATCTCGGCTTTCGATTTCGTGATCCAAGTGAACCTGATCGGCACCTTCCGCTGCATCGCCAAGTCGGCGGCCGGGATGCTGACGCTCGACCCGCTCGACGAGTTTGGCGAGCGCGGCGCCATCGTCAACACGGCGTCGGTCGCCGGTGAAGACGGCCAGATCGGCCAGGCGGCCTACTCGGCCTCGAAAGCCGGTGTCATCGGCATGACCCTGCCGATCGCGCGCGACCTGATGAACGAAGGCATTCGCGTGAACACCATCCTGCCGGGCATTTTCGACACCCCGCTGCTCGCCGCCGCGCCGCAGAACGTGCGCGACGCGCTGGCCGCCTCGGTACCGTTCCCCAAGCGTCTCGGCATCCCGACCGAATACGCCAAGCTTGCGATGTGCATGATCGAGACCGGCTACTTCAACGGCGAGGACGTCCGTCTCGACGGCGCCATTCGCATGGCCCCGCGCTAAGCCACGATCAGTCCGCAATGGACATAAAAGCGCCGCCTGCCGACATCGGGCGGGCGGCGTTTTCTGTTTCCGTAGCCGGCGTTCAGCCAGCGGTCTGCATCAGTGTCACCTTGCCGACCCACTCGTCCTGCTCTGCCGCGTCGGCGAGCAGCATGGCGACATCGCCGCGTGCCGCCTTGGCGCTCGGATCGACTGCATCGCCCAGGATCACGTCGCCCGTCGGCCCTTCGTCAGTGAGGCTGACCGGACGCAGGATCGCATAATCGAGGCTGCTGTCCATGAGCCGCTCGTCGGCGGCATGCTTGGCTTCGAGATAATGCCTCAGCTCGCTGTCGGGAGGCGGATTGTCGGCGCCGACCGAGCTAAGCATGACGAACCGCTTCACACCGGTCTGCTCGGCGATCTCGATCAGTCGGATCGCGCCGTCGCGGTCGACCTTGTCGGTCATTTCCTCGCTCGTGCCGCCGCCCGATCCGGCGGCGAAAATCACCACTTCGCAGCCCTCCGTCACGCTCGGATCGAGATCGGTAAGGTCGCCCACGCGCTGGCGGGCCGCCTCTGGCAAACCCTCGGTGTCCGAGCTTTCCCGAACCAGCGCCACGGGAGTGTGGCCGCGCTCGGCCAGTTCGCGGGTCAGCCTGAGGCCGGTATTGCCGGTCGCTCCGGCGATAAGGATATTCATGGGTGGTCTCCAGATTGTTGGGGGGCCCGATCAGGGCAGGAAGATCGCCTTAGCGTTCACGAACTCGCGCATTCCAAATCCGCCGTGTTCGCGGCCGTAGCCGCTGTCCTTGACCCCGCCGAAGGGCATGTTGGGGTCGGCTGCGCCGAACGAATTGATCCGCACCATGCCCGTATCGAAATGGTCGCGAGCGAGGCGAATGGCCTTCTCCTCGTCGGTGGTGAAGATCCCGCCTCCGAGGCCATAGCGGCTGTCGTTGGCAATGCGCATCGCGTCTTCGTCGTCCTTCGCCCTGATGATCGAGGCCACCGGACCGAACAGCTCATCATCGTAGGCCGGGGTCCCGGGCTTGCAGTCGGCGAGCACGGTGGCCGGATAATACCATCCTTCGGGATCCTCCTCGGGGTTGCCACCGCATAGCAGGGTGCAGCCGCCCGCAATGCTCTTGCCCACCTGCTCGACCAGCGTGTCAAACTGCTCCTTGCTCGAGACCGGGCCGAGCTGGGTATCCTCCGCAGTCGGATCTCCCATCTTCGTAGAATTCATCCGCTCGACGAAGCCGTCGACGAAGCGGTCGTACACCGCCTCGGTCACGACGAAGCGCTTGGCCGAGACGCAGGTTTCACCATTGTTGTAGAGGCGGCCCGTGACGCAGGTCTTCACCGCGAGATCTACATCGGCATCCTCCAGCACAAGATAGGCATCGTTGGAGCCCAGCTCGAGCACGGTCTTCTTGAGTGCTTCGGCGGCGGTCTTGCCGATGTGTCGACCCGCGCCGTCACTGCCGGTCATGGTCACGCCCCGGATCCTGTCATGGGCGATGATCGCATCGGAGGTGTCGTGATCGACCAGCACCACGTCGAACAGGCCTTCGGGCAGCCCTGCTTCGAGGCATAGGTCGCGCAGCAGCAACCCGCTGCCGGTGCAGATGGAGGCGTGCTTCAGGATGCAAGCATTGCCCGCCATCGCGTTGGCGGCCAGCACCCGAACTGGCTGATACAGCGGGAAATTCCACGGCTGGATCGAATAGATAACCCCGATCGGCGCATAGGTCACGATGCCGCGCTTCTGGCCACCTGAATGCCGGCGCTCCTCGTCGGCGAGCACCGTTGCGCCATTGTCGGCGCTGTATTCGAAGATGCGGGCGCAGATTTCGACTTCAGTCTTGCCGTCGCGCAGAAGTTTGCCGGTTTCGCGCGTCATGAGTGCGCTGATGCGGTCGGAATTGTCACGCAACACTGTTGCGATCTGGCGCAATATTGCCCCGCGATCGCCGAAGCCGCGCTGCCTCCAGTCGAGGTAGGACTCATGAGCCGCATCAATCTTGGCGAAGGCGGTCTCGCGCGACATGAGCTCGTAGGTTGCGATATCCTCGCCTGTGGCGGGATTGTTGGTCGTTATGTGGGGCACGGTTTACCTTGATTGCGTGAATGGGCTTCACGCAATGAACCGCTCCCGACACGGGGCGGTTCCGAGAAGGGCCTCCGGGCCCACTTTCTTTTGCTTGCATTTGTAGCTGCCGACGTGCTCCACCCTCTGGAACGAGAGGAAAGTCAAACGAGCATGTCCTTTACCCAGATCAGCCTCGATATCGCCGAAGGCATCGCCACCGTCACGCTCAACCGGCCCCAAAAGATGAATGCCTTCACCGGCACGATGATGAACGAGATCATCGCCGCGATGGACGATATCGATGCCGACGACGATGTGCGGGCGGTAATCTTCACCGGCGCCGGCGACCGGGCCTTCTGCGCGGGGGCGGACCTGACGCCGGAAGGCGGTGGCAGGGTCTTCTCCGACCCAACCGAAGTGGCCGACCTTTCCGACGAGCGCGTCCGTGACGGCGGCGGTCGGCTGACGCTGCGGCTGTTCGACAGCACCAAGCCGCTGATCAGCGCCTGCAACGGCGTGGCGGTGGGCGTGGGCATTACCATGCAACTGCCGATGGATATCCGCCTCGCCTCGGACAACGCCCGCTACGGCTTCGTCTTTGCCCGGCGCGGGATCGTGCCCGAAGCGGCCTCAAGCTGGTTCCTGCCGCGCCTGGTCGGCGTGCAGCAGGCGCTCGAATGGTGTTATTCGGGCAGGGTGTTCGATGCGCAGGAAGCGCTTGCCGGGCGGCTGGTGCGCTCTGTCCACCCGCAGGCCGAACTGATGGATGTGGCCCGAGGCCTTGCGCGCGAGATTGCCGACAATACCTCCGCCGTCTCCGTCGCCATGACCCGGGCGATGATGTGGCGCCTGCCGAGTGAGGACCACCCGATGGGCGCGCACCGGATCGACAGCCGGGCGATCTACCGCCTGTCGCGCGGCAAGGATGCCGCCGAAGGCATCGCCAGCTTCCTCGAAAAGCGCGAGCCCGCCTATCCCGGTCGGCCGAGCAAGGATATGCCCGACTTCTATCCGTGGTGGCAGGAGCCCGAATACAAGTGAGCAGGAAGATTGCGAAAGGCTGGCATATCGGCGTCCTCGGCGGCTCGGGCTTGTACGAAGGCATCGCGCTGGAGGAACAGCAGGTCATCGAAGTGGCATCGCCTTTCGGAGAGCCGTCCGGACCGGTGACGACCGGCCGGATCGGCAATGTGAAGCTGACCTTCATGGCGCGGCACGGGGCAGGGCATCCGCTCAGTCCCGACAGCGTCAACTATCGCGCCAATATCGACGTGATGAAGCGCTGCGGCGTCACCGACCTGCTGGCAATCAGCGCCATCGGTTCCTTGCGCGAGGAAATGGCGCCTGGCAGCTTCGTTGCGGTGGACCAGTTCATCGACCGGACCAATGGGAGTTTTGGGGGGCGCCGAAGCAGCTTCTTCGGCGAGGGGCTGGTGGCCCATGTTGCGCTGGCGGATCCTGTATGCGCGCGGCTGTCCGCCCTCGCAGCCGATGCGGCCGAAGCGGCGGGAGCGAAGGTCCATCGCGGCGGCACCTATGTGGCGATGGAAGGCCCGCAGTTCTCGACCCGCGCCGAAAGCCGGATGTACCGGGCCTGGGGCGGGGACGTGATCGGCATGACCGGCATGCCCGAGGCGAAGCTCGCCCGCGAGGCGGAGCTGCCCTACGCCATGCTTGCCATGGTCACCGATTACGACAGCTGGCGCGATGAGGAAGCAGGGGTCGAGACCGCCGATATCCTCAAGGTGCTGAACGACAATGCGCAGATGGCGCGCAATGCCTTGCAGCACCTGGTCGCAATGCTGCCCAAGGCACGCGAGGCAAGCCCGCACGACACCGCGTTGCAATATGCCATCATCACCGCGCCCGAGCAGCGCGACAGGGCATTGATGGCCAAGCTCGATGCCGTCGCCGGGCGCGTCTTGGGATAACGCATTGCTCGGCTTGCCAGAGGCGATGGTTTCCCTAGAAACTATCCAAATGGCGACCAAACCGAGAAATCACCCGGTACTGGCGGACTTTCTGCCCTACCAGCTGTCCATCGCATCGAATGCGGTCAGCGGCCGCATTGCGGAGCTGTACCAGGCCCGGTTCGACCTTCGCATCGCCGAATGGCGGATCATGGCCGTGCTGGGCGAGGCAGAGGCCCGCACCCAGCGCGAACTGGCTGCTCTGACGCTGATGGACAAGGTCGCGGTCAACCGCGCTTGCAAGGTCCTCGAAAGCCGCGGGCTCGTCGGGCGCAAACCCAATGCGCAGGATGGTCGTTCGCACCATGTCGCGCTGACCGCTGCGGGACGGGCGATCTACGGCCAGATCATGCCCCTGGCCCGCGACCTCGAGGGCCAATTGCTCGAACCGTTCAGCGCCGCCGAACGAAAGGTGCTGCGCGACCTGCTGGCGCGGTTGCGCACGGCTGCCGGCGGAATCGAAGCGGCGGAAGGCTGAACCGCCTCCCGCCGCCGGATTGCCCTTGGAGACCGATGCTCCGGGGGCTGGAGAACCGCTGGCGCGTTACATGTTGAACGCGTCGCTGATCGAACAGGCCGCCGGGCCGAGAATGACGATGAATAGCACCGGCAGGATGAACAGGATCAGCGGAATGGTCATGATCGCAGGAAGGCGTGCGGCCTTCTCTTCCGCCCGCATCATGCGCTCGTTGCGGAACTCGGCCGACAGCACGCGCAGCGCGCTGGCGAGCGGGGTCCCGTAGCGTTCGGTCTGGACCATCGTGGTCACGACGCCCTTCACCGCCTCGAGGTTGACGCGGTAAGCGAGGTTGTCGAACGCCATCTTGCGTTCGGTAAGGAAGGACAGTTCGATCGCGGTCAGCGCGAACTCATCACCCAGTTCGGGATAGGCCCGACCCAGTTCCTTGGCGACACGGTTGAAGGCAGCGTCGACGGTGAGGCCTGCTTCGGCGCAGATCACCAGGAGGTCGAGCGCGTCGGGCAGGCCCTTGCGGATGGCGTCGGTTCGCTTGGTGGCGATGTTCTTGAGATACATCTCCGGACCCATGTAGCCGGCGCCGAGCGCCGCCACGAGAGCCGCATAGCGCTTCATGCTGCCCCATTCCGGGAAGAAGTCGAGCCAGTAGACGACCACGAAGACGACAAGGCCGAACACGACCGGCAGCACCATGCGCGCGCCGATCACGTAGACGGCCAGTTCCCTGTTGCGGATACCCGCCCAGGCCAGTTTCTGCTGGATGGTTTCGATCTGGCTTTGCTGGAGAACCCTCATGTTCTTCAGCGTGTCCTTGACCTTCTCGGTCTGGTCGGTCTTGCGAACGAGGCTCTGGCGCTTCTTGCCGCTCGACTTGACGATACCCGCCTTGAGCTCGTCGCGCCGCTCGTTGAGCGCCTTGACGCGCTTGGCCATCGGATCCTTGACGGTCAGCGCCGCGTAGATCGCGAACATGACGGCCAGTGCGGCGATCCCGGCAAGGATCGTGCCGACGAGGATGACGTCGAAGCCGAGCAGGGTCGGGCCGGTTGGATTGTCGATCATGTCCGTTCCCTCCCTAGATTTCGAAGCTGACCATCTTGGCCATGATGAAGGCGCCGATGCTCATCCAGACCATCCCGCCGAGGCCAGCCACGATCAGCCGGTCTTCCGAGAAGAAGCCTCCGACATAGACCGGGTTGATCCACCAGATCATGATGAACACGATGAAGGGAAGCGATCCGACGATGTAGGCCGATGCCTTCGATTCCGAGCTCATGGCCTTGATCTTGAGCTTCATCTGGCCGCGCTTGCGGAGCACCTCGGCCAGGTTTGACAAGGTCTCGGCGAGGTTGCCGCCCGTCTCCCGCTGGATCGCCAGCGTGATGCAGAAGAAGTTGAATTCGGGAATGCCCAGCTTGTCGCCCGTCTGCTGCAACGCTTCTTCCATGGTCTTGCCGATCTTGATCCGCTCGACGATGGCCTTGAATTCCAGGCCCACGGGACCCGGGATTTCCTGCGCCACGACCTGCAGTGTCTCGGTCACGGGCAGGCCCGAACGCAAACCACGGACCAGCAGTTCGATGGCGTCCGGGAACTTGGCGTTGAAGGCATTGGTGCGCTTGTTCATGAAGAAATTGACGGCGAGGTGCGGCAGGCCGGCGCCGATCACGAGGCCGACGACGAGCGACATCAGCGCCGCGCCGCTGCGCAGGTAGATGATGACGGCCACTGCGAGGCCGATGCCGATCGAACCGTAGAAATACTGGCTCGTAGTCCAGCCCTTGCCGGTCCGTTCGAGGCGCACTTCCAGTGCTTCCAGCCGCGACCCTGACCCTGCGACCTTGTGGGCACGCGGCTTGCGCGCGGCGATGGCCTTCTTGAGTTGGGATTCGACCTTGGTGTCGGTGCTCTCGGAGTGGCGATAGCGCACGGCGTTGAGCCGGCGCTGGCTTTCCTTGGCCGCAGACGGCCCCGAAAGCGCGGTATAACCGATGACCATGACAGCCATCAGTCCTGCCCCGAACAGCAAGAGCTGGAAAATGCTCATGCGCTATCTGCCTTTCCCATATCTGGTGCCGGTGCGGGCAGGACGAATCCTTCCCGCCGGCATAATCCCTAGTCGGCCGCGACGCTCTGCTTCGCCGGCTCTTTCTTCTTCAGCAGCGACTTGAAGTCGAAGTTCCCGAGCAGCGAACCCTTCTTGGCAGGGGCCTTGCCATCGGAAATTTCCTCGTCCGACACGCCGATGATGCGTTCGGCCAGCTGGCGGATGACCTGGCTGGACTTGGCACTGCGGTTGGCGTCGACAAAGACCTGCCCCAGCTTTGCCGCATTGGCGGCCGATTTGGCGTCGAGCGGGATGAGGAAGTCGATGCTGCGTTCGATCGACGCTTCGAAGTCGGCCTTGCTGATCTCGACGACGCCGGTCTGCACCTTGTTGGCCACGATGATCGGCTGGGCGTGTGCCGCATTGCTCTTCAGCCACGACAGCAGGCGGATCGTGTCGCGCGCCGAGGCGAGCGTCATTTCCGTGGCCAGCACGACGACGTTCACATCGGCGAGCAGGTGGGGGAAGTTGATCAGCATGTTTCGCGGCAGGTCGATCACGGTCATCTCGAACGCCTGGCGGAATTCCTCCTCCAGCTGCACGAAGGCCGAACCGTCGGTCATCAGCGGCGAATTGATCGGGGCCTCGGCCGACAGGATCGAAAGATTGTCGTTGGCACGGATCATGGCGCGTTCGATGAACAGGCCGTCGATGCGGCTCGGGTTGTCGATCGCGTCGGTCAGGCCGCGGCCCGGTTCGAGATCGAGCGCCAGGGCGCCGGTGCCGAAGTGCACGTCGAGATCGAGCAGCGCGGTCGGCATCTTGTGATCGTCGCTGAACAGCCAGGCGAGCGAAGTCGACAGCATCGATGCTCCCACGCCGCCCCGCGTGCCGACAACGGCCGTGGAGATGTGACGCTTGACCGCATCGGGATCGCTGTTCTTGGGCGCCGCGAACACGGCCTGCGCCTGGTTGAGCGCATCGCGCAACTGGCCGGCCGAAAGCGGCTTCAGCAGGTAGTCGTGAATGCCGCTGGCGAGCAGGTCGCGGTAGAGGCGCACGTCGTTGACCTGGCCGATGGCGACCACGACCGTGCCGGGTTCGCAAACCTCGGCGAGGGCGTTGATGTCGTTCAGCGGATCGCCGCTTTCCGACAGGTCGACCATCAGGATGTTCGGACTGGCCGAGACGGACAGGGACTGGACTGCATTGCGCAGGCCGCCCTTGTTGCACTTCTCGGGCTGCCAGCCCATCTCGATGACCACCGGGCGCAGGATATCGAGCGCGGTGTCGTCGCAGATGTAGGCGGCGAAGGGATCACGGTTGCCGGCCATGCCGGAGCTCCAGGGCGCGTTCATTTACTGACCTCCTCCGCCAACGCCACCGCCGGGCAGGCTGCCCGATGCACCGGTGGGTGCTTTTTCACGATATGCTTCGACAGCCCGCGACGACCGGCGGACGAACGTCTCGCCGGAGCCTTCGTCGCCGTTCACGAGATCTTCCGGATCGGCGACCATCGAGGCCAGGTTCGAATTGATGGCGCAGCCGTAGCCCGGATGCGTCGCATTGGTGTAGTTCATGTCGCTCTTGACCGACCAGTCGGGGCAGCCCGGAACGGAGGCGGTCGAGCGGGTGATGACCACGCGGGCAAAGCCCGGCTGGACGTACCCTGCCGTGACGGGAGCCCCTTCGCTGACCAGGATGCCGTGGCGCCCGGCGAGTGCCGCAATGCTCTCGCGCGTGGCGACGCTCATCATCGGGTCTTCGATCGCGACGCGGTCACCGTAGCGCAGGTCCATGGATTCGAACCAGCCCGCCAGGCGCTGCTGTTCCGGGATCGAAAGCCCACCTTGGCCCGACTGTACGTCGAACTTAAAGTTGGTGCGTTCCACCACCGGCTGCTTGGTGCTGTAAAGCGAGGTGTTCTGCGGCATCCCGCCACAGGCTGCCAGCGCCATGCCGGCAGCAAGGGTGAGAAGCCCGGCGAAATTGCGTTTCGTATTGGTCATCGTTCTCGCTCCCTCGTTACAGGCTGAAGCCCGGGGCCGCGGCATCCGCGCGGTCCTCGGCCGGTTTCTTCTTCTTCGACTTGCGACCTTCCTCGGCGGTGGCGCCGGGGAGGACAGCAAGCGGCTCGACCGGCGAAACCGAAGGCACCGGGGCAGGGGCCTGCCCGTCGCGTGTCGTCGGCTTGTAGGCGTCCGGATTGCCGGTATCGCCGTTCTGCATGAAGCCGATGGTGCGCTCGAACTCGTTCGGGCTCATGTAACCGTCGGTCGGCAGCGCGATGTCGTTGCCGTTGACCGGCTTCACCAGGTACGGGGTGACCACGATCACCAGCTCGGTCTCGCCGCGACGGAACGAGCTCGAACGGAACAGGTTGCCGAGGATCGGCACGTCGCCGAGGCCCGGGGCCTTGTCGATCGAGTTCTGCGCCCGGTTGCTCATCAGGCCGGCGATCATGAAGCTCTGACCCGAACCCAGCTCGACCGTGGTTTCGGCCCGGCGAGTGGTGATGGCCGGGACCGTCTGGCTGGCGCTGAAGTCCAGCTCCGACACTTCCGAACGGATGCGCATCGAGATGCGGCCGTTTTCCAGCACGATCGGGGCATAGGCGAGGCTGATGCCGTAGGGCTTGAACTGGATCGCCGTGGTGCCGAGACCCGCCGATTGCTCGTAGGGATATTCGCCGCCCGCGAGGAATTCGGCGGTTTCACCCGACAGGGCGGTGAGGTTCGGCTGCGACAGCGTGGTCAGCAGGCCGGTATTCTCCGCCAGGTCGATGGCTGCACCGATATCGAGGCCCAGGAACTTGCCGAAGCCGGCGATGGTTGCCGCCGAGCTACCGAGCGTCGTGACGACCGTCGCTCCGTCGGGACCCGACGTCACGCCGACGCCGACCGGTCCGCCCGGGGTGTAGGTCGGAATGGCCGAGCGCGAAGCGCTGCCGACACCGCCCTTGAAGCCGCTGGTGCTGTCGACGGTCAGCAGGTTGGCCCCGATGACACGTGCGAAGTTGCGGTTCACCTCGGCGAAACGGACCTGCAGGTTCACCTGCAGCGGAGTCGCCATCTTGATGCGGCTGATGACGTTCACGCCGTCGCCAAGGAAAGCGCCGACGAGGCGTTCGGCCTCGGCCACGTCTTCGGGCGACTGCACAGTGCCGGTCAGCAGGACAGTGTTGGTGCCCATGGTCGCGGTCGCGATCTTCGCTTCCGGCATCGCCAGCGCCAGCATCTGGTCGAGGCTGTCGATGTTGGAGCCGACCCGCACATTGGCGGCCCAGATGATGTCGCCCGAGGCGTTGCTGGCGTAGATCGTCGTCTCGCCGCCCGACTTGCCGAACAGGTAGAGCTGGCGCTGCGACTTGACCTGGACGTCGGCCACCGCGTCATTGGCGATGAAGACATCGCTCATGGCGCCGGGGATGGTCACCAGCTCGCCGCGACCGATCGACAGGACGACTTCCTGCGAAGGACGGACGATGGACTGGGCGTTGGCGATGCTCGCAGGGCCCGCTGCGACCGGCATGGCAGCCAGGCTCAGCATCAGCGCTTTTGCAATCAGGCGACGTTTCATGGTCTTGCCCCTCGAATTTTCCGCGTTGCGGCGAGTGATCTCTAGATTGGTCATTGCCTTACCTTTGCTCGCCGGTGAGAACCCGACCGGTCGCGCCGATCGGTTCCTCGGAAGTGGACTTGCCGCGGCTCACGCGAACGGTGGGGACCGGACGGATCACCGTCTGGGTGCCCGCTTCCGCGCCGCCCGACTTCTTGATGGTTTCGACGAAGGCTGCGGCAGCGGCCTGGGTCTTGTCGGTGGCCGGCTTGCGCAGCACCGAGCTCTGGAAGCGCGACACGTCGCCGCCGGTCGAATAGGACGTCGGGCCGTCGTTGGGCGCGTTGAGGGCGGCCTGCAGAAGGCGCTCTTCCTCTTCCGGGCTGGCACCGTCGGGGATCTTCACCGCACCCGAAGCAATGGCGCGCTCCAGTTCGGCCTGGTTGTCCGCGATCGAGCGCAGCGAGAGGCTGAGGGTGCCGAGCGTCTGGGCGACGGCGACCTTTTCGGCGATCTTCGGCGTCACTTCGAGAGTGACGGTGCTGAAGCCGCGCACGATGGTCTTGCCGTCTTCGCCGGTGAGCTGTTCGGTCTGCTGGTCGGTGGCGAGCACGCGCAGGTTGCGCAGGATCGTCTCGGTCGCCTTCAGACCTTCGCCTTCGCCCTTGACGGCCTGGGTCAGCATGAGGTCGACACGGTCGCCCGGGAAAACGAAGCCCGCGACGGCGGTGTTGGCAGACACGGGAACCGTGATGGCGCGCATGCCCGGCCCGAGAGCGGCGGCGAGGAAGCCGCGATCGCCCGGCTTGACGAGCGAGCCCTGGGTGACCGGTTCGCCCGCCGTGACGGGATTGCGCACGACTGTGCCGAGGAGCTTGCCGATGTCGGATTCGCCTTCAATGAAGTAGGCGTCCTTGACCAGTTCCTTGGGCCATTTCTGGAAGCCGAGCGCGTCGGCGGTGATGATCGTGCCGACCGGCAGACTACGCTGCGCGACGAGCACCATCGGTCCCTGCACCTCGGCCGCTGCGGCCTCGGCCTGCGGTGCGGATGCGCCTGCAAACATGCTTCGTGCGGCAAGGGCGGTGCCCACCGCGATGATCAGCGCCGCAAGCAGCAGAACCAGCTTCTTCCTGTCCATGGCTAACAAGCCCCCTTCAAACAGGCCCGCAGGAAACGCGGGCAGGTATGGTTGCCGTGACTACGGCCCAAATGGTTAAAATCAGGTTCACCCCGCAGCGGCCGCCAGGCCGAGGGCTGGGGCTCCGGTTGCGAGGTATTCGGTCGAGAGTATCCAGAGGCCTGCCGCGCTGATCGCGACGCCATAGGGAATGGCCAGGCGGTCCTTCTGCCTGCGGGCGATGTGCCACATGCCGAAGGCGAGCGTCAGCACGCCGCCGACCAGCGCCATGATCACCACCAGCTTCAGGAATGCCGACGGCGCAATCCAGAGCGCCAGGGCGCTGAGCAGCTTGACGTCGCCGCCACCCATCCAGCGCATGGCGAAGAGTCCGGCGCAGATCGTGAAGGTCGCCAGGGCGACTCCGAACTGCCAGGCTACATCCGGCCACAGCGAGAGCCCGCTGGTCCACCAGAACAGCGGCGCGGCGAGCGCGATGGCTGCATTGAGCCAGTTGTCGATCTGGCGCCGCCGCAGGTCGGTAAATGCCGCGAACACCAGCGCGATTGCCAATGCACCGAGCAATACGTAGTGGAGTGTGTCCAGCATGATAGCCCCTGTGGGTCCCCCTTGAGGCTCAGGTGCTACAGAACATCACTTACCAAAAAGTAACCAAGGCCGGAGGTTCGCCATTAGCCAAGCCCGCACATCCGCCGCTAACCCTGCAACCGAGGGGTTCGACCGGCGTGCCATCCCGCCAGCCGCGCACGAGAGCAGCTTCGTGCTGCCGGACGGGCACCCTGTCCGCCGCATCGACTGGCCCGGTGCGCCGGGCAAGGCGCGCGGATCGATCCTGTTCATGCCCGGGCGCGGCGACAACTATGAGAAGTATCTCGAGACGCTCGACCAGTGGCACCGGAGCGGGTGGCGTGTAACGGCAGCCGACTGGCGCGGACAGGGCGGGTCCGGACGGCTGGGCAAGGATGCCGTGACCGGCCATATCGATGACTTCGGCCACTGGATCGACGATCTCGCGGCCCTGTGGCGTGCTTGGGAGAATGAGACGCCGGGCCCGCATGTAATCGTCGGCCATTCGATGGGGGGGCATCTCGCGCTGCGCGCAGTGGCGGAGAAGCGGGTCGATCCCGATGCGCTGGTGCTGTCGGCCCCGATGCTCGGTTTTGTCGGGCAAGTCCTGCCCATGCCTCTGATGCATCGCGTCGCCAAGCTGATGGCGGGACTTGGCGACCGTCGCCGCCCTGCCTGGAAGTGGAGCGAGAAGCCGGGCGAGACACCTGCCCATCGCGAACAATTGCTGACCCACGATCCGGACCGGTATCGCGACGAGCAATGGTGGCGTGACCATCGGCCGGAGATCGTCATGGGCCCTGGCAGCTGGGGCTGGGTGGAGCGTGCCTATGCCTCGATGCGCGGGCTGTTCGACCGCGGGAAGCTCGAGGCAGTCGACACGCCGGTGCTCCTGATCGCAACTTCGGCCGACAAGCTGGTCGCATATCCGCCAATCGTCGAAGCGTCGCAGCGGCTGCCACGAGCCGAGCTGCTGGCTTTCGGGAAAGAAGCGCATCACGAGATCCTGCGCGAAGTCGATCCGGTCAGGGACCGCGCGATGGAGGCGATCTCCGCTTTCCTCGACCGCGCGGCCCCATCAAGGGGTTGATCAGGGGCAACAATGGCAGAACTCGATATCGCCATAGTCGGGGCGGGAATTGCCGGCGCCAGCCTTGCTGCCGAATGCGCGGGGGCGGCTCGCGTCCTGCTTCTGGAAGCCGAGCATGCCCCTGGCTATCACACGACCGGGCGCTCGGCCGCCTTCTGGGAAGAATGTTACGGCGGCCCAGACATCGTGCCGCTGACGCTTGCCTCGGGTCCCTACCTACGCGAGCACGGCTTCTTAAACCCGCGCGGTGCGCTTTACATTGGCCGCGAGCGGGACAGAGGGCTGCTTGACGCCTTCATGGACAAGTTCGGCTCCACCGGGGCCACTATAGAGCGTATCGGCAGGGCCGATATGCTGGACAAAGTCCCGGGCTTGCGCGGGGAATGGTGCGACGCGGTGTGGGAGCCGCTGTGCAGTGACATCGACGTCGCCGGCCTGCACCAGCACTACCTGGCAAGGGCGCAGCGGGCAGGGGCGAGGCTCGAATGCCGCGCGCAGATTGTCTCTGCCGTTCGCACGGGCAATCGTTGGGAACTCGCGAGCGCGGACGGGCGACGCTGGACTGCAGGAACGCTGGTCAATGCCGCGGGTGCGTGGGCTGACGAACTGGCGCAGGTCGCAGGCGCGCGGCCGCTCGGCATCCAGCCCCTGCGCCGGACCATCTGCCAGCTTGTCACCGATCCGCCGCCCCCGGCTGGTCAGCCGCTCGTGCTCGACATTGCCGGCAGTTTCTACTTCAAGCCGGAAACCGGCCGCGTGTGGCTCAGCCCCCATGACGAGGAGCCGAGCCCGCCGTGCGACGCCGCGGCCGAAGAGCTGGCGGTTGCGCAGGCCATCGACCGGTTCGAGAAAGTCGTCGACTGGCGCGTGTTGAAGGTGGAACGCAAATGGGCTGGCCTGCGCAGCTTCGCTCCCGACCGCCTGCCGGTCTATGGCTATGACATGCGCCGCGAAGGGTTGTTCTGGTTCGCAGGGCAGGGCGGCTACGGCATCCAGACCGCGCCTGCCGCAGCCAAGCTTGCGGCCTGCCTGCTGCTCGACCTGCCATGCGATGATTTTACACCCGCACTCGATCCGGCCATGTATAGTCCGGCACGCTTCGGCTAAGGGAGCCGATGCACCGAGTGGGAGGAAGGCGAATGCCGCATCGTTTCGAAATCCGGAAGAACAAGAAAGGCGAATTTGCCGCCTATTTCTGCTACAATGCCGAAGCCATCTTCTGGACCGAAGGCTACAACAGCAAGGCCAGCGCCAAGAAGGCGATCGACTCGATCCTCAAGAACGGGCCCGGTGCCGAAGTGGTGGACAAGTCCGCCGACTGATCCGGCCGGAAATTCCTAGCCGGCTGGCTGGCGCGCGCCGGCCCATCGTTCCGCCGCATCGCTGGCCAGCCGGTCGACACGCTCGTTCTCGGCGTGGCCGTTATGGCCCTTCACCCAGTGCCAGGCGACCTTGTGCCGTTGTTCGGCGGCAATCAGCTCGTGCCACAGGTCCTCGTTGCGGACGGGCTTCTTGCTGGCGTTGATCCAGCCCCGCTTCTTCCAGCCATGGACCCACTTGGTGATGCCGTCGATGACATAGCGGCTGTCGGTATAGAGCTCGACCTCGCAGGGCTCGATCAGGGCGTTGAGACCGGCGATGACGGCCTGCATTTCCATCCGGTTGTTGGTCGTTTCGGCCTCGCCGCCAGACAGTTCCTTTTCGTGACGCCCCTTGCGCAGGATGACGCCCCATCCGCCGGGGCCTGGGTTGCCCTTGCAGGCGCCATCGGTGAAGATTTCTACCTTTTTCATCACTTGCCGGTGTAGTCCGCCTGCACGCCTATGCGAAGACCCTATGGCCCTGTTCGGCATAGAAGTCCCACCGCCGGACGAAATCCATCGGGTCCTTGCGGGTAACCTGGGCATCGGCCGGGGTATCGATCCAGTCCTCGGCCCGGCTGGTGACGAAGCGCAGGCAGGCCGCTTGTGCGAGCCAGGGCAGCGCGTCCCGCTCGTCAGGCTGCAAAGGGCGGAGCGATTGATACCCCTCCATCAGGGCAGAGCCGATGTCGGGCCGAAACGTGCCGCCGCCGCGCTCGAAACTCCAGGCGGCGTGGGTCACTGCCAGGTCGTAGGCCATGGCGTCTGTGCAGGCGAAATAAAAGTCTATCATGCCGGTCACACGCTCGCCGAGCATCAGCACGTTGTCGGGGAAAAGGTCGCTATGGATCACCGACTGCGGCAGGTCTGCGGGCCAATGATCCCGCAGTGCCTCCCCCCGTGCAACATAGGCAGGCATAGACGGATCGATCCCGGCAAGCGCCCCAGCGCCGCATTCCCGCAACTTGCCGATGTTTGTCGCAAGATCGAGCGCATTCCCGCGGCTCTTGCCGAAATCCAGTGCAGCCAGGTGCATCTGGGCCAATGCGGACCCCACGGCACGGGCCTGGCTCGGGGTCGGATGGTCAATCGAAACGCCGGGCAGGAATTCGATAAGCGCGACAGTCTTGGAATCGATGTTGCGAAAAGACGCGCCGCTATGGTCATGGATCGTCCGTGGGACAGGCGCGCCCGCCTCGGACAGGTGATCGAGCAGGTCGAGGAAAAACGGCAGGTCGGTCAGATCGATCCGCCGCTCGTACATGGTCAGGATGAAGCGCGCGCCGTTTCCGTCCTTGCCGGTCGTTTCCACCAGCCAGTTGGAATTCGATACGCCCTCGGCAATGCCCTTGGCCGAGAGCAGCGCCCCGACATCGTATTCGGCAATCAGAGCGGCCAGCGCTTCGGCGGAAAGATGGGTGTAAACCGCCATTCGCGCCAGGTCAGTCCATCAGCTGACGGGGCAGCTTGAACACCATGTTTTCTTCTGCCGCGGCGATGGTGGTTTCCTCGACCGTGCGCCATTCGCCAAGCCGTTCGACCACTTCCCGGACAAGCTTTTCGGGCGCGGACGCGCCTGCGGTGAGCCCCAGCGTGCCGACCCCTTCGAGCCATTCGCGCTCGATTTCGTCGGCTCGCTGGATAAGGCGGGCGCTGGTGCCGAGGCGCTCGGCGACTTCGACGAGGCGAAGCGAATTCGACGAGTTCGGCGCGCCGATTACAAGGACGAGGTCGGCGCTCGGGGCGATCTGTTTGACGGCGGCCTGGCGGTTGGACGTGGCGTAGCAGATGTCCTCCGCTTTCGGCCCCCGCACCTGCGGGAAGCGACGCTCGAGCGCGGCGACGATTTCGGCGGTGTCGTCGACGGACAGGGTCGTCTGCGTGAGATAGGCCAGCCGGTCCTCGGGACCGAAATCGAGCGCCGCGACGTCTTCGACCGTCTCGACCAGCGTCATCTGCCCCTCGTCCACCTGGCCCATGGTGCCGATCACTTCCGGATGGCCGGCATGGCCGACGAAAATGATGTGCCGTCCTTTCTCGATCTGGCGCTCGGCCTGTCGGTGTACCTTGCTGACCAGCGGGCACGTGGCATCGACATACAGCAGCTCGCGCCGTTGCGCCTCGGCGGGAACGGATTTGGGCACGCCGTGGGCGCTGAACACGACCGGCACCCCTTCCGGCACCTCGTCCAGTTCCTCGACGAAAACGGCTCCCTTGGCTTTCAGCGAATCGACGACGTAGCGATTATGGACGATCTCGTGCCGGACATAGACCGGCGCGCCGTACTTCTCGATCGCCCGCTCGACGATCTCGATGGCGCGGTCCACACCTGCGCAAAAACCGCGCGGGGCGGCGATCAGCAGCCGCAGGGCCGGCTTGAGGGTGGTTTCGGCGGTGGACGGAAATGGCGCGTTCATGGAGCGCCCTCTAGCGCTTTCGCATGCCGCCCGCTAGGGCACGCGTGACCGACTGATCGAAGGATTCCGCATGACCCTGCCTTTTCGTTTCGCCGTTCCTCTCGCTGCGCTGGCCGCGCTGGCCGGTTGTGCGAGCGAAGGCGACCTTGTGCTGGGTGAAGGCGTTGGCGTCACTGCCATTCGTTCGGCGTGCCCGGCAGTGGGGGTCCCGGATTTCACCGGCGACATTACCACCTTCAGTTCGCCGACCTCGCGCACCGTCGCCGATATCGATGTCACGGCAGCGATCACCAATGTGCGTTCGACCTGCGACGAGACGGGCGAGCGGGTTTACAGCAACGTCACTTTCGACGTGCTAGCGAGCCGGACCGATGCTCGCGGGGCCCGCACTGTGCAGCTGCCCTATTTCTCAACCGTCCTTCGCGGCGGCGCGGCTGTCGTCAGCAAACGGGTCGGGACCGTGACCGTCCAGTTCGCCGATGGACAGACACGCGCCCAGGCTCGCGCCCAGGCAGGCGCCTTCATCGACCGGGCCGAAGCGACGCTGCCCGCCGACGTGCGTGAGCGCATCACCCGCAAACGCCAGCCGGGCGATGTGGATGCGGCGCTCGATCCGCTGGCCGATCCGCAGGTGAGGGCCGCGCTCCAGCGCGCCACCTTCGAGCTCCTGGTGGGCTTCCAGCTCAGCGAAGCGCAGCTGGCCTACAACGCCACGCGCTGATCCTTTCCTGCATATCGCTTTGCGGTCGCGGGCAATTCCCGCTAACCGCGCGCGCATGCCTGATCCGACAACGATTCACGCCGCCTTCGCCGCGAAGGTCGATGCTGTCCTCTCCGTGCTCGAGAGCGCGGGCGACCTGCCTGCCGCGATCGACCGCCGCAATGTAACGGTCGAACCGCCGCGCGATCCGTCTCACGGCGATCTTTCCACCAATGCGGCAATGGTGCTGGCGAAGCCTGCGGGCACCAACCCCCGGCAACTGGCCGAGAAGATCGCCGCACTTCTGCTGCGCGACCCTCATGTCACCAGCGCAGAGATCGCCGGACCGGGTTTTATCAACCTGCGTCTTGCTGACGAGGCCTGGCTGGATGAATTGCAGGCCATCGCGGCGCTCGGCCCAGACTATGGCCGGTCGGGATTGGGCGATGGGCGCCGGGTCAACGTCGAATATGTCTCTGCCAACCCCACCGGCCCGATGCATATGGGGCACTGCCGCGGAGCCGTGGTCGGGGATGCACTCGCCAGCCTGCTCGAGTTTGCCGGGCACAGGGTCATCCGCGAATACTATGTCAACGATGCGGGCGGACAGGTCGACACGCTCGCGCGCTCGGCCCACCTGCGGTACCGCGAGGCGCTGGGCGAGGATATCGGCGAAATCCCCGAGGGGTTCTATCCCGGCGATTACCTGATTCCGGTCGGTCAGGCCGCTGCCGAGGAATTCGGCGAGCGTTATCGCGGGGCGCCTGAAGGCAAATGGCTGGAAATCTTCAAGGCCTTTGCCGTCGAGCGGATGATGGACATGATCCGCTCCGACCTCGCGCTGCTGGGCATCCACCACGACCTGTTCTCCTCCGAAGCGGCGCTGCAGGCGGCAGGCAAGCCCGAGGCTGCCGAAGCCTGGCTGCGGCAGCACGATCTCGTCTATGATGGTGTGCTCGAGCAACCCAAGGGCAAGACCGTGGAAGACTGGGAACCGGTCGAACTGCCGCTGTTCCGCTCGACACGGTTCGGCGACGACCAGGATCGCCCGATCAAGAAGAGCGACGGGCGCTGGACCTACTTCGGGGCCGATCTCGCCTACCACCTGCAGAAGGCGGAAACTGCCGACGAGATGATCGACATCTGGGGCGCGGACCATGCCGGCACGGTCAAGCGCATCAAGGCTGCCGTCGCAGCCTTGTCGGAGGGGCAGGGCAAGCCGATCCCGTTCGACGTCAAACTTGTGCAAATGGTGCAACTGATGCGCGCGGGCGAGCCGGTGAAGATGTCGAAGCGGTCGGGCAACTTCATCACCATCGCCGACATGGTCGATGAAGTGGGCAAGAACGTGGTCCGCTTCACCATGCTGACCCGCAAGCCCGAAGCGCAGATGGACTTCGACTTTGCCAAGGTGGTGGAGGCGTCGAAGGACAATCCGGTGTTCTACGTCCAGTATGCCCACGCACGGATCCACTCCACGCTGCGGCGGGCCGCGGGCGAGGGGATCACCCCGTCCGAGGGCGCGATTGCCCGCATGGGCGAGGCCGAACTAAGCCTCGTCAAGCAGGCGGCGCAGTTCCCCCGCATCGTCGAAGCGGCGGCGGTCGCGCGCGAGCCGCACCGCATCGCCTTCTACCTTTACGACCTCGCGAGTGCTTTCCATTCGTTCTACAACCTGGGGAACGACGATACCTCGAAACGCGTCATCCTGGCACAGGATGCGGAGCTTTCGGCCGCAAGGCTTTTCCTTATCGCTGCAATCGGGCAAGTTATCCGGAACGGGTTAACCTTGCTCGGGGTCGAGGCAGTGGAGGAGATGTGAGATGATTGTTCTGGGGGGAGACCGGGACGGTCCGTTCGAGGACAGGACAGACGCCGACGGCGAAGCTTGGGAAGGCGAGGAAGCGCAGGAGCTCGATCTCGACGAGGACGAGCCGCTACCCTGGCTGGAATCCTCCGACTACGAGGAAGACGAGGGCGTGGACACGGCCCG
This sequence comes from Parerythrobacter aurantius, assembly GCF_045291475.1. Lineage (NCBI taxonomy): Bacteria > Pseudomonadati > Pseudomonadota > Alphaproteobacteria > Sphingomonadales > Erythrobacteraceae > Parerythrobacter > Parerythrobacter aurantius. The sequence continues at coordinate 368,791 of NZ_CP147985.1, read as the reverse complement.
ACTGATCGGCTTCGTGTCGCTTGCGCTCGTGATCCTTGCACTGCTGGTCGGCGGGTTCTGGTACCTCACCAATCGCGGGACCGACGCAGAGCTGGTCGCCGACGGCAGCACGATCGCAGCCCCTGAAGGGGACATCAAGGAACGACCGGCCGATCCCGGCGGCAAGAAATTCGAGGGGACCGGCGATGTCGCCCCTGCCGTCGGAGAAGGCCAGACCAGGGAGGGCCGCCTTGCCGACAGCGGCGCCGCGCCGCGACCGAGCGTCGAGGCACCCAAGCCCGGAGCGGGTTCCGCCGTCCCGGCCGCATCCGGCCAGGCTGCCGCGACTTCGGCTCCGGCCGGTTCGTCCTTCGTGCAGGTCGGCGCCCTGTCCAGCAAGGCCGGGGCCGATGCCCGCTGGCGCGAACTGGCAGGCAGGACCGATGCGCTTTCCGGTGTGAAGTACCGGGTCGAGGAAGCACGGATCGACAATGGCACCGTTTACCGCCTGCAAGCCATCGCGGGCGACAGGGCTTCCGCCAATCGCCTCTGCAGCGCCCTGAAGGCCGACGGGATCGAATGCATCGTCAAGTAACCCTGGCGGGCTGCTAGCTTTCCACACCAGGACGCCCGCCGGGCCTTGCGGCCAGCGGGCTTTCTTGCGACCTTCATCGCCCTATGACGCCCGCAATCTTCGGCATGTCCGGTCACACCCTGACGGCGGACGAACGCGCCTTCTTCCGCGAGGCCGATCCGGCCGGATACATCCTGTTCGGGCGCAATATCGACAACCGCGAACAACTGCGGGCGCTGACCGACGAACTGCGGGCCATTCAGGGCCGCGACGACCTCTTCGTCTGCATCGATCAGGAAGGCGGCCGCGTAACCCGGCTCAAGCCTCCCGTCTGGGCCGGCTTCCCGTCGGGCGAGGTGTTCGACCGCCTGTACCGGATCGCGCCGGCCAGTGCGATCGAGGCGGCCCGGGTCAACGCCCATGCGCTGGCCCTGGAACTTGCCGAGGTCGGGATCACCGTCGATTGCCATCCGCCCCTCGACGTAAGGCAGCCGGGCGCACACGATGTCATCGGCGATCGCGCGCTGGGCAGCGAGCCGATGCAGGTCGCCGCGCTAGGGCGCGCCATACTCGATGGGCTCGCTCGTGGAGGCGTCCTCGGCTGCATCAAGCACATGCCCGGGCACGGTCGCACGACCTGCGATACGCACAAGAGCCTGCCGACCGTCCATGCGAGCGATGACGAACTGGAAATCGACCTCGCCCCCTTCCGGGCGCTCAGGGACACGCCGGTCGGGATGACCGGGCACCTGCTCTTCCCGGCGTGGGATCCGGAGAATCCTTCCACCCTTTCCAGCACCGTGATCTCGCAGGTCATTCGCGGCAAGATCGGCTTCGACGGGCTGCTGCTGACCGACGATATCGACATGGAAGCGCTTTCGGGCACCATTCCCGAACGGGCGGAACGATCGATCGCTGCGGGTTGCGACGTAGTGCTCAACTGCTGGGCGAAGATGGACGATATGCAAGGCATCGCCGAGCGCTGCGGCCCGATGCGCGACGAGGGCCTGGCAAGGCTCGAGCGTGCGCTCGCCTCGCGCAAGGCCGGGGAAGTGGCGGACATGGCAGAGCTCCTGGCCAAGCGCGACGCACTGCTGGGCATCGAAGGAGCGGCGGTGTGACGGAGGACACCCTGATCGTCGCCACCGGGCAACTCGCGTTCGACGACGAGCCATGGGACGGCATTGCCGCGCCCGGAAGCAAGGACGAAAGTGCGCTTTACCTCGCGATCGACGGGTGGGAAGGGCCGCTCGATCTCCTACTCGACCTGGCACGGCGGCAAAAGGTCGATTTGCGCCAGATTTCCATTCTTGCGCTGGTCGACCAGTATCTCGACTATATCGAGCGCGCCGAGGCCCTGAAACTCGAGGTTGCGGCCGATTACCTCGTCATGGCGGCATGGCTCGCCTATCTCAAATCCTCGCTCCTGCTGCCCAGGGAAGAGCAGGAGGATCCGAGCCCGGAAGAGCTCGCGCTGCGCTTGCAGTTGCGGCTGCAACGGCTGGGCGCAATGCGGGAAGCCGCTGCACGATTGATGGCCCGGGACCGGATCGGGCGCGACGTTTTCCTGCGCGCTGCGCCGGAAGGGCTGCGGATCGACCGCAAGACCATGTGGCAATGCGACTGGTTCGATCTGGTGCAGGCCTATGGCGCGGTCAAGGCGCGCACCGCGCCGGTCGTCCACATGATCGCCGAACGCCCGGTGATGACGCTGGATAGCGCGCTCGACCGTGTGTCAGCCATGCTGGGGGTCACGCTGGACTGGATGACGCTCGAGGAATTCCTGCCGCCCTTTGCCGACCCGCAATTGCGCCGCAGCGCCCGCGCATCGAGCTTTGTCGCCGCGCTTGAGCTGGCCCGGCTCGGCAAGGCCGAATTGCAGCAGCATGAGGCCTTTGGAGAGTTGCGCCTGCGCCGGGTCGTGGCATGAGCAGGCCAGAGCCCCTGGAGCGCGCGGTCGAGGCAACGCTCTTCGCTTCCGAGGAACCGCTGAGCATCGACGCGCTCTCGGCCCATCTTGGCGATGCCGCTTCCGGAGACGTTCGCGCGGCCTTGCAGGCGCTGGCGGCGCGTTACGGCGGTGGGGGTGTGGAACTGGTCGAGCGGTCCGGGCGATGGCACTTCCAGACCGCCCCGGACCTCGCCCACCTGCTGCGCCGGGAGAAGGAGCAGGTTCGCCGCCTGACGAGGGCTGCGACCGAAGTGCTGGCGATTGTCGCCTATCACGAGCCGGTCAGCCGCGCGGAAATCGAATCGATCCGCGGGGTGCAGACGGCCAAGGGTACCCTCGACGTGCTGATGGAAGCCGGCTGGGTGAGGGTGGCAGGCCGGCGCGAAGTGCCCGGTCGCCCGGTCATCTACGCCACAACCCCCGATTTCCTCCGCCACTTCGGCTTGCAGAGCCGGCGCGACCTGCCCGGCATCGACGAGCTGAAAGCTGCCGGCCTGCTCGATCCCGTCGACGACGCCTACGAAGCCATGGTTTCCGGCGAAGACGATGCGGATGGGCCTGAAGCCGAACCGGAGGCCGATATGGAGGCCGATGCGGCCGAACGCGACGATCCCTCGTTCGCCTAGGACGCGGCAATTGCGGCTTCGGGGTGGCGCAAGGGGCGCATTGCGCCTATCTTGCATCCTCGTAGCGAAAGAACCGAATTCCGGAGTGCAGAATGGGTAGCTTCTCTCTTGTCCACTGGCTGGTCGTATTGCTGATCGTGCTGGTCCTGTTCGGGCGAAATCGCATTTCCGAGATCATGGGCGATTTCGGCAAGGGCATCAGCAGCTTCAAGAAGGGCATGAACGAGGCGGACAAGCCCGCCGACGCGCCCAAGATCGAGGCCCCGGCCGCCGAAACCCCCGCCGAAACCGGCACGGGCGATCGCGCCAAGTCCTGATCCCTAGCAAGGGCCGCGAAAGGCCGTAACGCGCACATGTTCGATATCGGCGCAACCGAACTCCTGCTGATCGTTGTGGTGGCCGTGGTGGTGATCGGCCCCAAGGACCTGCCGCTGGCGCTGCGGACCGCAGGTCGGTGGATCGGCAAGGTCCGGCGGGTCTCGGGCCATTTCCGTTCGGGTATCGAGACGATGATCCGGGAAGCCGAGATGGAAGAAATGGACCGCAAGTGGCGCGAACGGAACGAGGCTATCATGGCCCAGCATCCGGCGTCCGATTTCCATCCGGAAGACGAGGCAAGGCCTGCCGCTACGCCCGGCGAAGGGCTTTCGGCGGCGGAGGCCAAGGCTGCGTTTTCGGCGGACGCTCCGCCGGTAAAAACAGTGCCAGGCGATACGGCGCCCGCGCCCGGGCCTGGGAGGCCGAAAGAGTGATGCAGCGATCATGGCCTTCCAGATAAGGGACATCGACGATACCCAGGCGCCGCTGCTCGATCACCTGATCGAGCTGCGCAGGCGGCTGGTGCGCAGTGTCGCGGCACTTGGCGTCGCCTTTGTCGCCAGCTTCTATTTCGCGGACCGCATTTTCGGTTTTCTCGTTCGTCCGCTGACCGACGCCTTCCCCCAGGGCGAGGGGCGGCTGATCTACACGAAACTTTACGAAGCCTTTTTCGTCGAGGTGAAGGTGGCGCTGTTCGCGGCCTTCTTCGTCAGCTTCCCGATCATCGCCAACCAGCTCTGGGCCTTTGTTGCGCCCGGACTCTATGCGCGCGAGAAGAAGGCGTTCCTTCCGTTCCTGGTTGCAACGCCGATCCTGTTCACGCTCGGTGCGGCGCTGGCCTATTACGTCGTGATGCCGACCGCCTTTGCGTGGTTTCTCGGCTTCGAGGGCACGACGGGCGGGCTCAAGCTGGAAGCCTTGCCGGGGACGGGCGATTATCTCGACCTCGTGATGCAATTCATCCTGGCGTTCGGGATCAGCTTTTTGCTGCCGGTGCTATTGCTGCTGCTGAACCAGGCCGGCCTGGTGAAGCGGGCGCAGCTGGTGACCGCGCGGCGTTATGTCATCGTGGCGATGTTCGTTATAGCGGCTGTGGTGACGCCGCCCGACGTCATCTCGCAGCTCATGCTGGCCATCCCGCTGATCCTGCTGTTCGAGGCGTCGCTGCTGGTCATGCGCTTGACCGAGCGGTCGGGCGAAGATGCCGGAGATACCGATGCCGCTTCCCCTGCAGAGGCTTCCCAGGAATAGACCCGGTCGAACGCCGGGCGACTTGCCTTGGCCGAGGTAGGCGCGCAGCCATCATGGCCTGCGATACCTTCCCTGCGACAATCGGCGCAGGCAATAAAAAAGCGGGGCCGAAGCCCCGCTTTCAAATTCGATTGTGCGCTGAAATCAGCGGCTGATCGGGTTGTCGTCACCGCCGGCAGCGATGATGATGCCGCCGATGATGAGCGCTGCGGCAGCGATGCCGAGCAGCATGCCGCCACCGCCGTTGGCGTTTTCGCCTTCGACCGGAGCCGAGATGCGAGCAACGCTAGCTTCGGCAACAGCCGGGGCAGCGATAAGGGAAGCGGCAGCAGCAGCAGCCAATACACCACGGAACTTCATTTTGAGCCCTCCTTCAGGACATTTTTTTGTTTCGGATACCCGGCCGTAATAGGAAACCGGCTCTCGAAGCGCAACCCCAAAATTCGACGAAATCACAAAGCCTTGCAGGTCTTGCCTGCCTCGTGTTGCGTTGCAGCAACAGAATCGGCTCCAATTCGCAATCGGGTGGCTCAGCGACTGATCGGTTCGTCGTCTTCGCTCGCGACGAGTACGATGGCTGCGACGATGGCTGCGGCGCCCAGAATGTAGAAAACATCGCTATTGCCTTCGAGCTCGCTGGCCGCGGTCACGGGAGCGGCAGAGCGCACGGATTCGGCCGCAAGCGGTGCGGCGGCCAATCCGACGGCGGCTGCTGCCGCAGCAAGGTGGCGAAGCTTCATTGGTTTTCTCCAGCTCAAACAATTGTATTCGCCCGCCCCTCTGGAGGCAGAGAGTAAAGACCGGGTTAACGGCACCGGCATGGCCCGACCATAATCGGGCTATTTCGCGACATATACCCTTTCGCCACCAACCCAGGTTTCCAGCACCTTGGTCGCGCGCAGGTCGCCGGCACTCGCCAGCATCGGGTCGCGATCGACGATGACGAAATCGGCCCTTTCCCCGACGACTAGCTTTCCGAACCGTCCATCGGCGAAGCCCGCATAGGCGGCATCTGCGGTGAAGGCAGCCAGCGCCTCTTCGCGTGAGACACGCTCTTCCGGTCGCCAGCCGCCGAACGGTTCGCCGCGCGCATCCTCGCGGGTGAAGGCCGTAGCCCAGCCCGCGAAGGGATCGGGCGATTCCACCGGCGCGTCGGAGCCGAATGCCAGCCTGGTGCCGGCGGCGGTCAGGCTGCGCCAGGCATAGGCGCCGCCCAGACGGTCGGGGCCGAGGCGGGCCTCGGCCATGACCCGGTCCGAGGTCTGGTGGACGGGCTGCATCGAGGCGATGATGCCGGATTTGCCGAATTCGGCCAGCTCGGCGGGATCGACGATCTGGGCGTGTTCGATTCGCCAGCGCCGGTCGCCCTGGTAGGTTTCCGCAAGTTCGCCGATTGCGGCAAGCAACTCGCTGTTCGCGGCATCGCCGATCGCGTGGATGGCCAGCTGGAAGTTGTCCATCGCAGCGCGGCTCATCAGGTTGCGCAACTGGTCGGGTTTGAGCAGAGGCAGGCCCGAGTTACCGGGGTCGTCGTGGTAGGGCCGCTTGAGCCAGGCCCCGCGCGAGCCGAGAGCACCGTCGAGGTAAAGTTTCACGCCGCCCATCCGCAAGCGGTCGTCGTAAAGCCAGGGCGTCGGCCCGGAGCCGGCAATCAGTTCCATCGCCTCGACGCCCGCCGCGTAGGACATGATGCGCAGACGCAGGCTTCCCGCGTCGCCGGCCCGGCGGAAGGCCTGCCAGTCGTCGATGGTCGTTCCCATGTCGGCCGCCGCGGTGATACCCATAGCCAGCAGGATATCCTGTGCCTTCTGCAGGGCGAGGTCGCGCTCGCGCGGGCGGGGTTCCGGCACGACCTTGTAGATGAGGGTGCTGGCAGCATCGACGAATACGCCCGCCGGGGCTTTCGTGCCGGGGGTCCGCTCGATCCTCCCGCCTGCCGGGTCGGCGGTCTGGGCGGTGACCGCGGCAAGCTGGATCGCCCGCGAATTGACCCAGGTGGCGTGGCCGTCGACCCGTTCCATGACCACCGGCCGGTCGGCCACGGCCGCATCGAGTTCGGCTGCGGTCGGGAAACGCCCGAGGCCCCAGAGCTCCTGGTTCCAGCCGCGGCCGATGATCCATTGCCGGCCCGGATTGGCTTCGGAAAAGGCGCGGATCGCCTGCTGGGCTTCTTCCAGCGAGCGGGTCTGCGACAGGTCCAGGGTCAGCGCGCCGAAGCCGATGCCCATGACATGGAGATGCGCATCGATCAGGCCAGGGATGACGACCTGGCCCTTGCCGTCGTAGCCTCCGCTCGCCTGCGGCAGCTTTGCGCCCCGGTCGAGTACCTGCAATATCCGACCGTCATCCCCGATGAGGAGCGCGGCGAAGCGGTCGACCTTGCCTTCCTCGTCTATGCGGATGCCGTCGACGTTGAAAACGAGGGTGTCGGCAAGCGCCGGTGCGGATATGGCCAGCGCCGCGACGGCAGCGAAGATCTTGGTCAGTTTCATCATGTCTCTTTCGCTTGTGGCAGGCGCCGGATCAAGGCGCTGGTATCCTGCCGTGCACCGCCCAGCGCCTGGACGTCGGCATAGAACTGGTCGACAAGGGCAGTGACCGGTGCCGAAAGGCCGAGCTTGCGGGCCTCGTCGAGTGCGTAGCCCAGATCCTTGCGCATCCAGTCGATGGCGAAGCCGAAATCGAATTCGCCGCGTGCCATGGTCGACCAGCGATTGTCCATCTGCCAGCTCTGCGCCGCTCCGCCGGATATCGCCTCGTAGACGCGCTCCAGTTCGAGCCCGGAGGCCTGCGCGAGGCGGACAGCCTCGGCGAGGCCGGCCAGCGTCCCGGCAATGCACATCTGGTTGGCCATCTTCGTGGTCTGCCCGGCCCCCGCCGCACCGACATGGACGATGCGGGCCGCAAAAGCTTCCATGACGGGCCTTGCCCGCTCCACCGCAGCGGCATCCCCGCCGCACATGATGGCGAGCTTGCCGTTTTCCGCGCCAGCCTGTCCGCCCGAAACCGGCGCATCCACGGCCGCAATGCCGCGACCGGCGGCTTCGGTCGCGATCCGCCGGGCCAGCCCGGCCGACACCGTGGTGTGATCGACGAGCAGCGCCCCTTCCGACATGGCGGGCAAGATCCCGTCAGGCCCCATGAGGACTTGGTGCAGGTCATCGTCATTGCCGACGCAGGTCAGGACAATGTCCTTGCCCTCTGCGGCCGCAGCGGGGGTTGCGGCGGTGGCAACCGACAGGCCCTCGGCGGCGAGCTTCGCCTGCCAGGCTGCAGCCCGGGCTTCCGTGCGGTTGTATCCCGTGACCTCGTAGCCGGCGCGCGCCAGATGCCCGGCCATCGGCCCGCCCATGACGCCGAGGCCGACAAAGGCGACTGTCCTGATCTCATGCATGACCGACGCGGGTAATGGTAATGTTGGGGCGTGCCAACATTCTTTCGAATTGCACGCGTTCCGCGCCACCCCTACGCCCCAAGCCATCATGAGCAGGACCGATCCCACAGGAACCGGCAGCGACAGCTTGCCTCTGACCCTCGCCAACGTCGAGGCGGCTGCCGGCCGGATTGCCGGAGCCGTGGTCAGGACGCCGACCATGCATTCGATCACGCTGTCGAAGATCTGCGGGGCCGAGATATGGCTCAAGTTCGAGAACCTGCAGTTCACCGCCGCATACAAGGAACGCGGTGCGCTCAATGCCTTGCTCCAGCTGACCGAAGAACAGCGGCAACGGGGAGTTATCGCGGCAAGCGCCGGCAACCATTCCCAGGGCCTTAGCTATCACGGCACCAGGCTGGGCGTGCCGGTGCACATCGTGATGCCGCGAACCACGCCGACCGTGAAGGTGATGCAGACCGAGGCGGTGGGCGGAAAGGTGGTGCTCCACGGCGAAACGTTCGACGAGGCCAATGCGCATGCGCGCCGCCTGGAGGAGGAACTGGGCCTGACCTTCGTCCATCCTTTCGACGACCCGGCCGTCGCTGCAGGGCAGGGCACGGTTGCGCTCGAATTGTTCGAGGATGCGCCGCAGCTCGATTGCATCGTCGTGCCGATCGGCGGGGGAGGATTGATCTCCGGCATGGCCACCGTTGCCAAGTCGCTGGGGCGGCCAATCGAAGTGGTCGGGGTGGAGGCGCGGCTCTACCCCTCCTCCTACAACGCCTACAAGGGGGCGGACTTGCCCTACGGCGGCGACACACTGGCCGAAGGGATCGCCGTGAAGGAGCCGGGCAAGTTCACCCAGGCCGTCATCGAACAGGCGGTCGACGACATCCTGCTGGTCGACGAACCGCATCTCGAAGAGGCTGTGAGCCTGCTCCTGCAGATCGAGAAGACGGTCGTCGAAGGGGCAGGCGCAGCCGGCCTCGCGGCTATCCTCGCGCATCGCGAACGCTTTTGCGGCAAATCCATCGGGCTCGTCTTGTGCGGGGGCAACATCGACACGAGGCTGCTCGCCAATGTGCTGCTGCGTGACCTCGCGCGGTCGGGACGGCTGGCCCGGTTGCGCATCACCCTGCAGGACCGGCCGGGAGCGCTTTTCAAGGTGATGCGCGAGTTCGACGCCCACAACGTCAACATAATCGAGATCTATCACCAGCGCATTTTCACCCACTTGCCGGCCAAGGGTCTCATTACCGACATCGAATGCGAGGCGCGAGATGCCGCCCAGCTCGAAGGGCTGGTCGCCGGCCTGCGCGAAAAAGGGTATTCGGTGACCCCGGTTGAACTGGCCAAATAGCCTTGGCGCCCAAGCGGATAGGCGGGCGCTAACTTTTCGGAAATTGTGCAAAGTAATCAACGGTTAACCCTGTTTTATGGTTAAGGGGGTTTTACCGTTCGCTCCTCTGGGGCATACAGCCCTTGTCGCATGGCAACGAATCCACCGCCCGACAGGAGCTTTGCAATTCCGTGACGGCCCCCGTTCGCTTTCCCCGGTTTTTCGTAACGAGCCCGGCGCCGTGCCCCTACCTGCCGGGAAAGACCGAACGAAAGGTCTTCACCGAATTGAAGGGGCCCCATGCCGACCAGCTGAACGAAGCACTCGGGAGGATCGGTTTCCGCCGTAGCCAGACAGTGGCCTATCGCCCGAGCTGCGTCGATTGCCAGGCTTGCGTATCCGTGCGCGTGGTCGCGCGGGAGTTCAGAGCGTCATCGTCGCAGAAGCGAGCCATCCGCCGCAACGGCGACCTCATCCGTATCGAATGCCGCCCGTGGGCGACCAGCGAACAATTCGACCTGCTGCGCACGTATCTCGCCTCGCGCCACCCCGAAGGCGGCATGTCGGCGATGGAGGAAATGGACTTCGCCGACATGGTCGAGCACACGTCCGTGTCGACGATGGTCATCGAATATCGCGAACCGACCGCCAGCGGCGAGCCCGGCCGGCTGGTCGGTGCCTGCCTGACCGACCGGCAGGGTGACGGGCTGTCGATGATCTACAGCTTCTACGATCCCGCCGCTTTCGGCCGGACCGGCCTCGGCAACTATATCATCCTCGACCACATCCGCCTCGCCAACGAACTGGGCCTGCCGTTCGTGTATCTCGGCTACTGGGTGCAGGGTTCGGGCCGGATGAACTACAAGATCCGCTACCGGCCTATGGAAAAGCTGGGGCCCAACGGCTGGGTCAGAATCGGCGATGCCGAACATGAACGTCTGGTCCGCCAGGCTGTCGGGGTGCGGGAAGAGGGCGCCCCGTCCAAGATGGAACGCCCCCGCCATTTCAGCACCGCTGGCTGAGGCTCGGCGTCCGTCAGCTCGCAGCGCCTGTCGGCTGAGCCACCAAGGGGCCATCCGCCAGCAGCAAGGCCCCATTGTTGGCCTGGATGCTCGACCCGGTAAGCACCGCTTTCGTCCCGCCGTCGCTATGCGTTGCGATGATCTTCTCGCCATCGCGCGCAAATTCGATCGTGCCGGTGCCCATGGTGGCGACGGTTATCGGCCCGCCATTGTCGTCGATCGCCTTGCCGATCGCATCGAGATCGAGTTGGCCGGGCAGCAAGTATTCGCGCATCATTGCGGCCAGGATCGCCGGCTCGACCGCGTCCTGCCCGTCACCCGTTGCCGTCAGTTCCTCGAACGCGGAGTTGGGCGGGGCGATCACCGTGTAGCCGCCGGGCGAGGAGAAGATTCCCGCAAGGCCGGCCCGCTCCATCGCCGCGGCGAGACCGCTGACATCGGGCGAGTTTTTCAAGGCTTCGTCCAGGCCCGTATCGACTTTCGTCGCGCCGGCCACGGCCGTGGTATCTGTGTCGTCAGCGGCGTCGCAGGCCGATAGGCCGGCGAGCGCAAGCAAGGCTGCGAGGGTAGCGTGTTTTCGCATGTGTTTTCTCCAGCTCAGCTTGCGAGCAGTTCGATGGCAGCAGCCACCAGTCGCGTTTCCGGGTCGATCCGGTACACATAGCCGTCGGCGTACCGATAATATCCGTCCGGACCATCGCTGTAGCGGTCGCGATAGGCGTACGGCACATTGTAGACCGGATATCCGACCGGGGCGGGCTGACCGATCACGAAATCGTCACCGGTCAAGAGCGCGGCAACGGACGTGATCGCAGCGGTCTCGGGATCGACACGGTAGATCGCGTTTCCGGCGTAGCGATAACCGTTGGGCGCCAGTCCGTAGTAGTCGCGGTAATAGGGTCGCAGTTCCACCGGCCGGTAATAGGCAGGCCACGGGTTGCCGATGGCAAGCGCGCCGCCGAGCAGCGGGATGGAGGCGGAGATCCGTCCGTCACCACCAAGCCGGATCAGGAAGCCGTCGTCGTAATAGAAGCGCGTGTCATCGAACCCGTTGTAACCGAAGAAAGCCGGCGCAAAGAACGGCTGCTGTCGGGCCAGGCCGGGCGGAATGCATCCATTGTACTTCTTGGCCAATCCCGGCGGGCAGCCGTCGTAGATCGATCCGCGGCGGTCGAAGTCCCTGAAAACGGCAAAATTGTCTCCGCGATCGACGAAACGGATGTCGATGCCATCGTCGCGGCCTTTACCACGCCGCCCATCGTTACCGCGGATGCGGAAATCATCGGCGCGGCCGCCAGTTTCGCGAAAAGCATTGCCGCGGTTGTCGTTGCCATTTCCTCTCGCTTCGCCGCGGCCGCTGTCCCTGTCGCGTTGCGGCGCCGAAGCGCGATCCGGCCCGCGCTCGGCCGAGCGGCCTCCTCGCTCGCCATTGCCAGCCGGGCCACGCTCGACCTTTGCCGCAGGGCCGCCACCGTTGCCGCCGCCATTACCCTTGCCCTGGCCATTGCCCTTGTCCGGCTGTGCCGCGGCGCTGGTCGCCAGCAGAGCCATGGTGGCTACTGTCGCTGCAAGAAAACGCATCATCAATCTCCTTTGCGACCCCCAACGGTTGCGCGGGACCCTCGGTTCCATCCTGCTGGGCCGACCGTCTTGCTTCTGCCTGTAAAGAGCTCTTGACTGACAAGGATTCTTTACTGTAAAGGGCTCTTTACAGGCATGGAAGAATTGCGTGCTCAATCGGTTGCGTGACCATCGTGAGGCGAGAGGCTGGAGCCAGGGCGAACTGGCTCGGCGCTTGGGTGTGTCGCGGCAAACGATCAACGCAGTCGAAACCGACAAATACGATCCTTCCCTACCGCTCGCGCTGCGAATGGCGAAGCTGTTCGCGGTGGCTGTGACCGACCTGTTTATCGATACGTGGGAGCCGGAGAATGACGATGGTTGATAATGCACCGAAGCCGTTCTGGAGCGGCTGGGTCAAGTTCGGCGGGCTCGGTCTGGCGGGCGCGCTGACCGGCTTCGTCATGGCCATGACCATTGGCGATGCGTTCGAAGAGGGCGGCTCGCTTGCCGCGATTGCCGGTGCGGAAACCAGCCTGCTGGTCGCTGCACTATACGTCCTGATGGGTCTGTTTGTCGGCTTCGGCTCCCTATCGCCCAATGTGGGGGCGGCCGTTCTCAACGTGGAGGATGCCGACGAAGTACGGGAACAATCGTCGGTGATGATCCCGAGCGCGGTCGGTTGCGTCCTCATCGGAATATCACTCGCCGCCATTGCACTCGGCGGCGAGGGCGGGGTGCTCCGACGCGAACTGGCGGGCGTCGTTGCCGTGGTCTGCATCGGGCTATCCATTGTCATCTCCCTGGCCGCAACGCGGCGTGCGGACGAGCTGATGCAGGCAGTCTTCCGGGAAACGGGCTCCGCCTCGTTCTACATGCTCGCGACGGTCCTCGGTGGCTGGGCAGCAGCTGCGCAACTGGCGTTCGTCCGCGTCCCATCGGCGCTGGAGATCGTCACGCTGGTCTTTGCGGTTCCCCTTGCCGCGTCCTTTTTCGTGATCGGCAAGCGCGGCATGCTCATGCCGCGCTGACTGTTTTCGATCGGGCAACGAAAAGGGGCCGCCCGGTAATCCAGACGGCCCCCTTGTTCGGTACGAGCTGACAGGTCAGTAGCTGTAGTACATGTCGAATTCGACCGGGCTGGGCGTGGTTTCCCAGCGCACCACGTCATCCCACTTCAACTCGATATAGGCATCGATCTGGTCCTTGGTGAACACGTCGCCCTTGAGCAGGAAGTCGTGGTCGGCGGCGAGCGCTTCCAACGCTTCACGCAAGCTGCCGCAGACGGTCGGCACTTCGGCCAGTTCGGCCGGCGGCAGGTCGTAGAGGTTCTTGTCCATGGCATCGCCCGGGTGGATCTTGTTCTGGATCCCGTCGAGGCCGGCCATCAGCAGCGCCGCATAGGCGAGATAGGGGTTGGCCATCGCGTCGGGGAAGCGGAACTCGACGCGCTTGGCCTTCTCGCCCGCACCATAGGGAATGCGGCACGAGGCCGAGCGGTTGCGGGCCGAATAGGCCAGCAGCACCGGAGCCTCGAAGCCCGGCACCAGCCGCTTGTAGCTGTTGGTGGTCGGATTGGTGAAGGCATTGAGGGCCTTGGCGTGCTTGATCACGCCGCCGATGAAATAGAGGCAGTTGGTCGACAGGCCGGCATATTCGTTGCCGGCGAAGGTCGGCTTGCCCTTTTCCCAGATCGAGATGTGGGTGTGCATGCCGCTGCCGTTATCCATCTTGATCGGCTTGGGCATGAAGGTCGCCGACTTGCCGTAGGCATGGGCGACCTGGTGCACGACATACTTGTAGATCTGCATGTTGTCGGCGGTCTTGACCAGCGTGTCGAAGGTCAGGCCGAGCTCGTGCTGCGCGGCGGCGACCTCGTGGTGGTGCTTGTCGCAGTTGAGGCCCATCTCGATCATGGTGGCGACCATTTCGCCGCGGATGTCGACGGCGCTGTCGACCGGGGCGACGGGGAAATAGCCGCCCTTGGCACGCGGGCGGTGGGCCATGTTGCCGCCGTCGTATTCCTTGCCCGAATTGGTCGGCAGTTCGATGTCGTCGATGGCGAACCCCGAGCCGGCATAGCCGTCTTCGAAGCGCACGTCGTCGAACATGAAGAATTCGGCTTCCGGACCGACATAGACGGTGTCGCCGATGCCGGTGGTCTGGAGATAGGCCTCGGCGCGCTTGGCGGTCGAGCGCGGGTCGCGGCTGTACCAGTCACCGGTCGAAGGCTCGACGATGTCGCAGAACACGATCATCATCGGGGTGGCGCTGAACGGGTCCATATAGACCCGGTCGAGGTCGGGCTTGAGGATCATGTCGGACTCGTTGATGGCCTTCCAGCCTTCGATCGACGAGCCGTCGAACATCAGGCCGTCTTCGAACTCGTCTTCGCCCATCACGCCCGCAACCATGGTCAGGTGCTGCCACTTGCCCTTGGGGTCGGTGAAGCGCAGGTCGACCCACTCGACCTCGTTTTCCTTGATCTGCTTGATGACGTCTTTGGCCTTGGACATGGGATGCTTCCTGTGTTGGTTATCTGTGGAACGGGGTAACTGGTCGCGGCTGTCAGATCGCGTCTTCGTCCTTCTCGCCGGTGCGGATCCGCAGTGCGCTCTCGATCGGGGACACGAAGATCTTGCCGTCGCCGATCCGGCCCGTCTGGGCGGCGCCAGCGATGGCTTCGATGACATTCGCGGCGATACTGTCGGCAACGACGACCTCGAGCTTCACCTTGGGCAGGAAATCGACCACGTATTCGGCGCCGCGGTAAAGCTCGGTATGGCCCTTCTGGCGGCCGAAACCCTTGGCCTCGGTCACGGTGATGCCGGACACGCCGACCTCGTGCAGCGCCTCCTTGACCTCGTCGAGCTTGAACGGCTTGATGATCGCTTCGATCTTTTTCACCGGAACGGCTCCCCCTGCACATATGGCCGGAGAAGGCCCCACAGCGTCAACTGGCTGGGCCCGCCGGCGTTCGATCGAAAATACACCCGTGCGCGATCCAAGAATCGTGCCAGAATCGTTCACGGATGGGCACAGCGAACATGCCTAGGCCAAAGCCTCGAACGGGGGAAGGGCGCTCTTCGGCACCGGCAGGTGGGGTGCCCAATGGCTGTGCTCGGGCTGCCTAATTTTGAGGCAGCAAGAGCCCGGCAGTCTCCGGCAGGCCAGCCATGAGGTTGAGGCTCTGCACCGCAGCCCCGCTCGCGCCCTTGCCGAGATTGTCCAGCCGGGCCACCAGCCGCGCCTGCGACCCGTCGCTGCTGGCGAACACGGCCAGTCGCATATCGTCGCGCGGAGCTTCGTTGGCGCGTACGACCAGTTCCGCCTCGTGCGATGCGACGACCGAGACCACTTCGCTCGCGGCGTAGAATTCGGCCAAACACTCCTGCAGCCTGGCCGGACCTGCTGCACCCGGCATTGCGCCGAGGGGCAGGGGGACTTCGACCAGCATGCCGCGGAAAGCCGGCACCACGGACGGGGCGAACAGCGGCGCATGAACCAGTCCGGCATGGCGCTGCATTTCCGGAATGTGCTTGTGGCCCAATCCCAGGGCGTAGGTGCGATAGGCAAGGTCGGGCTCCCGCCCGAACCGCTCGATCAGCGCATTGCCGCCACCTGAAAAACCCGAAACCGCGTTCACGGTGTAGGGCCAGTCGGCAGGGATCAGGCCGTGCCGCACCAGCGGCGCCACCAGAGCGAGGAAGCCGGTGGGATAGCACCCGGGATTGCTGACCCGCGTGGCGGCCGCCACGGCATCCGTTCCGACGAGTTCCGGGAAGCCGTAGGTCCAGCCCTGCGCGACGCGATGCGCGCTGGAAGCATCGATTACGCGGGTCTTGCTCGCCGGGTCGATCATGGCGACTGCTCCCACCGCCGCCTCGTCGGGCAGGCAGAGGATGGCAAAGTCGCTCCCGTTCAGGGCGTCACGCCGTGCGGCAGGATCCTTGCGGCGCGTGTCGTCCAGCACCACAAGTTCGAACTCGCCGCAAGCGGCCAGTCGGTCGTGGATTTCCAGTCCGGTCGTGCCGGCCGCCCCGTCGATAAAGACCGACCGGGGCATCAAAGGTCGAATGCTGTGCGCGCGACGTATCCGCTCGGGCCTTCCGGTCCGCAGGTACCCCAGACCCAGTTGCTGGTCACATCGAGCGCTTCGAACCTGTCGCCTTCGTCCAGCGACGCGACGGTAGCGCTCTCGGTATCCATCGCTAGACGGATCGGTGCCGGTCCGCGCGCGACCCGCACGACCTGCGGCACCACGTAGTGCGGCACGAGATAACGGTTAGCGAGCGAGATATGGGCTACATCGCCGCGAATAGGCAGTGTGCCGGGCACCGGGCGCGGGACCGGGCCGCTCAGGGACAGCTGCCCCTGCGGAATCGGATATGGCGCGTCCTCGCTCACGTGTGCCCTTTTCAACCCTGTTAACCTTCGTCCCTGCGCGCTTAGACTGCACCTCGCGCGCTCGCAAGCGTAGCGCCCAACAGATTACCGGCTGGTGAAACGTTCCTGCAACATCCGCCAGCTGGCGCGCAGCCCATAGGCCTCGCCGCCCTTCGGCCTGCCCGGTTTGGAAACCGGACGCCAGGCGAAGGTATCGAAATGGGCCCAGTCGATATCCTCGCCGACAAACCGGTCGAGGAACAGTCCGGCGACGCTGGCCCCGGCGAAACCGTTGGTGTGGGTGTTGTTGATGTCGGCAATATCCGATTTCAGCCACTCGGCGTAGGCTTTGGGAAGCGGGAGCCGCCAGACTTCATCGTCGCACGCCTTGCCGGCGGCGATGAGCGCATCCGCCGTCTCGTCGCGCCGCGCCATCAGGGCCGGGAATTCGGGCCCAAGGGCCACACGCGCCGCCCCGGTAAGCGTGGCGAAATCGATGATGAGATCGGGTTTCTCTTCGCTGGCCCGGGTCAGCGCGTCGCCTAGGATCAGCCGTCCTTCCGCATCGGTGTTGCCGATTTCCACTGTCAGCCCCTTGCGGCTCTGCAACACGTCGCCGGGCCGGAAGGCATTACCCGATATCGCGTTTTCGACGGCCGGGACCAGCAGGTGCAGTCGCACCTTGAGGCCTGAGCCCATGATCAGGCCGGCGAGAGCTATGGCGTGCGCGGCTCCGCCCATGTCCTTTTTCATCAGCAACATGCCGCTGGCCGGCTTGATATCGAGCCCGCCGCTGTCGAAGGCCACGCCCTTGCCCACTATGGCGAGTACGGGATCCGTTTCCTTCCCCCAGGTCAAATGCATGATCCGCGGCGCGTGCTTGCGGTCTGCGGCGCGCCCGACGGCATGGACCATAGGGTACTCGCGCTCCAACGCGTCGCCCTTGGTGACGGTGAGCGTGGCATTGTGCTTTTTCGCCAGCACCTCGCATTCCGCCTCGATTGCCGCAGGGCCCATGTCTTCGGCAGGGGTGTCGACCATCCTGCGGACCAGCGCGACCGCTTCGGCCTCCGCCTGCGATGGAGCGATAGCCTTCACGTCCTCTGTCAGAAGGACGCGCGGCCCCTGCGTCTTGTCGTCATCCTTGCGATAGCGCGCGAAGCGGTACTGCGCCGTTTGCCAGCCGAGAAGCGCCGCGCCGGGCCCGCCGGCAGCGAGCCTGTAGGTGCCGGCAGGGAGCACTTCGGCCAGCCGTGCCAGGCACCAGCTCGACAGCTTTGCAGGATCGGCCACGCCACCGACGGCGAACCAGATGTCGCCATCGGGAACGATGCCGACTTGGTATCCGCCGCCATCGAACTTCTGCGCCGCCAGCGATGCCCGCTGTCCGGCGCCGAGCGTCTTGCTCCAGTCGGCAAAGCCGGCTTCGTTGACGAGGTGGACGGGAATGGCGGCTTGCCCGCGGTCGGGCTGGATCAGATCGGTGGTGGTCATGCAATTCCCGTTTGGCGAGGCGCTTGGGGGTGTTAATGGGAAGCGCTTGAATTGGAGTCAAACTTGATGATGCGTGTCGCGTGGCTGTTTCTTGCCCTCTTTGCCCTCGCCGGGTGCGATTTCGGAGGCAAGCCGGCGGACGCAGGGGAGGCTGCCGGTCCCGCAAAGCCCGCAGCCACAGCGTCCGCGTCTGCTGTTCCGGGCGAGCCTGCTGCGCTGGACCTGGAAGTCGATACCGAACTCTATGGGTTCGATTATTCCTATCCCGTCCAAATTGCCCGGATCCCGGAGCTCAAGCAGCGGCTCGACAGCGAGCTGGAAGCGGCGCAGGCGCGGCTGGCGGAGCTGGCAACCAGGGCGGAAGCCGATGCGCGCGAGCAGGGCTTCCCCTATAACGCCTACGCCGAAGGGACGGCGTGGGAAGTGGTCGCGGATACGCCGCGGTTCCTCAGCCTGTCCGCTGCCATTTACAGCTACACCGGCGGGGCGCACCCCAACAGCGGGACGCGAACGCTCGTCTGGGATCGCGAGGCGAAACGTGCGCTCGCCCCGGCGGATTTCTTCCTGTCGCCGGCCGCTCTGGAAACCGCAGTCCGCGACCGCTATTGCGCCGCCCTCGACGCGGAGCGTGGCAAACGGCGAGGGGACGATGCCGACATGGGCATCGACGAGTTTGCCCAATGCCCGCCGATCGGCGATCTTACCATCCTCCTCGGCTCGTCGAACGGGCGCAAGTTCAACCGCATCGGCCTGGTCGCCGATCCCTATGTCGCCGGTCCCTATGCCGAGGGCGATTACGATATCACCGTGCCCGTTACGCGAGAGGTGCTGGAGGCCGTCCGCCCGGCCTATCGCGATGCCTTCGCACTGCGTTAGGCGGGCCTCGCAATTTGCGCAGCCACCCGCTACATGAGGGGGCATGAGCGAATATCAGGTCATCACCGCCGACGACGACGTCCAGCGCGACGGCACCATCAAGCTGCACGGGCCGGAAGGTTTCGAAGGGATGCGCAAGGCCGGCAGGCTGGCAGCGGAAATCCTCGACGCGACCGCGGAACTTGTCCGCCCGGGCGTCACAACCGAAAGCATCGACACCGCCATTCGCGAAATGATGCTGGACGCGGGCGCAGTGCCTGCAACCTTGGGCTACCGCGGCTATACGCATAGCTGCTGCATCTCGATCAATCACGTGATCTGCCACGGTATCCCGGGCGAAAAGGTGCTGAAGGACGGCGATATCGTCAATGTCGACGTGACCCCGCTGGTCGACGGCTGGCACGGCGATACCAGCAGGATGTACTTTGCCGGCGAGCCTTCGCTGAAAGCCAAGAAGCTGGTCGATGTGACCTATGAATGCCTGATGCTCGGGATCGAGGCTGCGGCGAAGCCCGGCGCGCGGCTGGGCGATATCGGCGCTGCGATCGAGGAGCACGCGCGCCAGTACCGCTACGGCGTAGTGCGCGAATTTTGCGGCCACGGCCTCGGCCGCCTGTTCCACGACGCGCCCGAGGTGGTGCATGCCGCCCGCGCCGGCACCGGTCCGCTGCTCAAGCCGGGCATGTTCTTCACCATCGAACCGATGATCAATCTCGGCAAGCCCTGGGCCAAGGTGCTCGGCGACGGCTGGACCGCCGTGACGCGCGACAAGTCGCTCTCGGCGCAGTTCGAGCACTCGCTCGGCATTACCGAGAACGGGGTGGAGATTTTCACGGAAAGCCCGACAGGCCGGCACCAGCCGCCTTACGCCTAGCTCTCCCGCGCCGCCCTGATTGCCGCGCCTGCCGCAAACGGCGCGATGGCGCATAGCCCCAGGCTGATCGCCCCTGCCAGCGCCACGCCGGTCGTGTCGCCCTGCGCGAGGCTGCCTGCGCCGAAGATCAGGATCGGCACTGCGAGCGGCAGCAGCATGAGGCCGCCGAGTGCAGCTCCGGCACGAAGGCAGGCCATCAGGCTCGCGACGATGAGGCCGATGGCGGCAAGGCCCGGCGTGCCTGCGAGCAGCCCCATCAACAGGAGGTGCAGCGTCGGACCGTCGAGGCCAAGCAGAGCGGCGGCCGGGAAGCAGGCCACAAGCAGCAGCGGGGCGAAGGCCAGCCAGTGCGCCAGCAGCCGGCTCGCCATGGTCGCTTCCTCTGCGATGCCCCGCAGCGCCAGCTGGTCGAACACGCCTTCGTGGAGGTCGTCTGCCACCAGCCGGTCGAGCGGCAGGATCGCGGCGAGCAGCGCGGCGACCCACAGCACGCCGCCGCCGGTCCGCGCCAGCAAGGGCGCATCGGGGCCGACCGCGAAGGGATAGAGCATCGCCACGGCGAGGAAGAACACCAGCGGCAGCACGGCCCCGCCGCGCGCTCCGCCGGGAAGCAGCAGCGCAAGGTCGCGCCGGATCAGGGCGCCGAAGCCGCTCACCGCTCGTAATCCGTGATGGCGAGGCTCTGCGCGGCAATCGCGGTCGGCTGGTGCGAGGCGATCACGCAGATCCCGCCGCCGCCGCAGTGCAGGGCGACCAGCGCCTCGACCCTCTCGCAGGCGCCGGCATCGAGGCCGTTGAACGGCTCGTCCAGCAGCCAGATGTCGCGCGCCTTGCACAACAGCCTCGCGAAGGAGGCGCGCTTCTTCTGGCCCGTGGAGAGATAGCGCACCGGCACGTCGAGCAGCGGTTCGAGCTCCATCACCGCCAGCGGGCCGGAAGGGTCGCCGCATCCGTCGAGCCGCTCCCAGAATTGCAGCGCCCGCGCCAGCGGCCAGTCCGGGTCGAGCGCCAGCCGCTCGTCGATCAAGCCCATGCTGCCATGGCTCTCGACCGCGCCTGCATAGGGGCGGAGCAGCCCGGCAAGAATGCGGATGAGGCTCGACTTGCCGGTGCCGTTGGGGCCGGTGACATGCAGCGCGCTGCCCGCTTCGAGCGCGAAATCGAGCCCTGCAAACAACAGCCGGTCGCCGCGGCGGCAGGCGAGGTCCTTGGCGGCGAGGGCGGCTTGCATGGCGCGGGGCGATAAGCCAAAGCCTGCACCACCACAAGCTGCCCGAGGAACCGCCATGGCCATCGCCGAACTGACCGCCGCCCAGCGCGAGGCCTTGCTGGCCGCGAACCCGGAATGGTCGCTGGCCCGCGACGGCAAGGCGATCGAGCGCACGTTCCTGTTCGCCGACTTCAGCGAAGCCTGGGGCTTCATGAACCGCGTCGCTCTGCTGGCCGAGAAGGCCGACCACCATCCCGAATGGTTCAACGTGTACAACCGAGTCGAGATCACGCTGACCACGCACGATGCGGGCGGATTGTCGCAGCGCGACGTCGAGATGGTCGCGGCGATCGCCGCGCTGGCGTGATGTGCCGCCGAAGCTGACATTCGCTTGACGAAGTTGACACCGTGTCAATATCGCTTTCTCGGATCAAATATCTGAAAAATAGATGGAAAAGCACACTTCCGGCTGCGAGTGTCGCGAGGGGAGGCGGCGGGGGGGGTGCCATCGCGAGCGGTGAAATTTGCCATGGCGCAAGGGCATGGCACAGATCGCAGCGTGTAGGACAGCGCTATGCGGCAATGCGCGCTGCGTCACCATTCCATTCCTGCCGTGACCACGCGCCATTGCTCGGGTGATGCATCAATGCGAGATCAGTGGAAGGACAAAGACACGCGGATGACCGGCTCGGCTGATGCCTGTGCGATACCTGCCCGTTAGCAAGCGACCCAGTTGCAGCCATCCCACCGGTCTACTAGCTTGCAATCAATGGCAGTCAGATCCGCTAGGCAACGCGCATTTGGCTGCGCCATTTTGGCAGCGGCGATAGCTGTTGCTACGGTAACCCTCACCCCAATAGGCCCAATCTTTGTCTATGGCTGGCTAGTGCCGGTAATCAGCCCGCTGGTCCCGAAGCCAGAAGGCGTACCTTCGCGGGCGCAAGCGCAGTATCATTGGAAGGGCTTTGGCCTCGTCTGGTATTGGGAGGATCGCCTGACAGACGGATGTGCACGATGGTTTGCAGCCGAGGGCCAGAGCGGGGCAGTTCGCGGACTGGATATCTACGGGGGCATTGCAAGCTGCGGAGGCGGGAGCCCGACCATTAGCCGCCTATCATTTGAAAACCACTCGACGTTCGGGAATGGCGCGAACGATTGGCCTTATGAAGTGTGCCCTTTTGATCTCAGCTCCGCGTCCATCAGAAAACTTCTTGGACAGGTCAGCAGCTTGAAAGCCGCAAACTCGGGAGAAATAGAGAACCGAATGCTCGAAGAGATGCTGGTAGAGATCGAACACATCGAGCGACTTGGATTGCGTGCGCAGCAATACGGTTGCAGGCTTGCCGACTGATAGAGATCAGTCCGCTTTCCAACCAATCCCAGACATTCGGCGGCCGCATAAATTCACCCGAAACCGGCCGTCAGATCCAGCCTATCCACGCTTGCCGGCCAATGAGCGCCGCCCCTAATCCCCCAGCAACTGCATCGCCCCGCGCTCGCGTGATTGCTTGCGTACGCGGCCCGGCAGCCAGCGTGCGCCGAAGGCGATGCGGCGGGCGGTCTTGCCGACGGGCCAGTGCATCTGGTCCTCGTGCACCGCGCGCCAGGCGGCTTCGGCGACTTCCTCGACCGGGGTGATTTCGAGCCCCGAAGCCTTCACGCGCGCGCGGATGTGCTCGTTGGTCCCGGCGTTGGGCACCATGTCGAGCAGCGGCGTGTCGATGAAGCTGGGCATCAGCGAGCGAACGTTGATGCCGACCCCCGCCCATTCGCCGTCGAGGCTCTCGGTGATCCCGCGCACACCGAACTTGGTCGCGCAATAGACCGATCCGCCCGCGCTGCCGTAGATCCCTGCCGCGCTGGCGGTGTTGAGCAGGCACGATCCCGGGGCGGTCTTTTTGAGGTGCGGATAGGCCGCCTGCGCCCCGAACAGCACGCCCTTGAGGTTGATGTCGAGGCAGCGGGTTATCTCGTCCTCGCTGTTGAGCACCAGCGATCCGCCGATGGGGATGCCGGCATTGTTGGCGAGCACGTCGATCCGCCCGCCAGCGGCTTGCGAAAATCCCTCCAACGCCGAGTCCCATGCGGCGCGATCGCGGACATCCAGATTGACGCTCCAGCAATTGTCCTCGCCGATCAGCCGCGCGGTTTCCGCCATGCCGCTGTCGCTGATGTCGCCGAGGCCGACGAACCAGCCCTCTGCCGCGAACTTCTGCGCGATGGCCCGGCCGATACCGCTGCCGCCGCCGGTGATGAAGATGCTCTTGCGTGCCATAGGTCCTCTCCCGCTACGCCGTGGCTTTACGCTCGTTCGAGGCTGGCTGCCAATCCTTCCACGAACTCGGCCCCGTCGACGATCTGCGCAGTAGAAACAGCCAGCGTTTTGCCGATCGGCTCCGCCCGCCCGCCGAGGTTGGTGGCGAGGAAACTCTCCGTTACCGCGGTAAAGGCGATATTGTTGGCAGGCTTGGCAAAGCCGTGGCCCTCGTCGGGATAGAGCAGGTAGGTCACCGGCACGCCCGCGTCCTTCATCGCAGCCACGATCTGGTCGCTCTCGGCCTGCTTGACGCGCGGATCGTTGGCGCCCTGCGCGATCAGCAGCGGGCGGACGATCTCGCCGGCCTTGTAGAGCGGGCTGCGTTCCTTGAGCAGGGCGAGGCCCTCCGGCGTGTTCGGATTGCCCATGCGGGTGTGGAACTGCGCCACCAGCGGCTCCCAATAGGGCGGTATCGATTCGAGCAGCGTCTCTAGGTTCGAGGGGCCGACGATATCGACCCCGCACGCAAAGACCTCTGGCGTGAAGGTCAGCCCGGCCAGCGTGGCATAGCCGCCGTAGGAGCCGCCCATGATGGCGATCTTGTCGCGCGGGGCGATGCCGGCCCCCACGGCCCACTCCACCGCGTCGATCAAATCGTCGTGCATCTGGCGGCCCCATTGCAGGTTCGCCGCATTGACGAAGCTTTTCCCAAACCCGGTCGAGCCGCGATAGTTCACGGAGAGCACCGCATAGCCGCGATTGGCGAGCCATTGGTGATAGCCATTGAAGCCATAGCCGTCGCGCGCCCAGGGGCCGCCGTGGACCAGCAGCACCATCGGCACCGGCGTGTCGGGCACGCCGTCGCCGGTGCTGTCGGTGCCCGGCGGCAGGGTGAGGTAGGACGGCAGCGTCAGCCCGTCGCGGCTCTTGAGTTCGAGCATGTGCATCGGGCGGAGTGGAGCATCGGCCAGTTCGGGCCGGCTGACATAAAGCCTGGTCAGCGTGCCGGCGTCGCGGTCGTAGAGATAGCTCGCGGCGGGCTGGAACACCGGATCGTTGGCGACGATCCACTTGCGATCGTCGTCGGTGCGGCTGGCGATCGCGATCTCGCCCTGCATTTGCTCGCGCAGGAAGGCGAAGGCCTGGCCGATTTCCGGGTCGAGCGCGGTCCACTCGCGCTTGAGGTAGGTCGCGCTCCACGCCAGCACCTCGCCGGTCTGCTGGTCGCGCAAGGTCCCGCCGATATCGGCGCGCGGGTCCTCGGCGACGAGGGTCATGGTGCCGGTCGCCCAGTCCATCGCGAAGAGGGCTGCCGTGTCGCGCCCGTCGCTGTCGAGCCAGTACATCGTCTTGCCGTCGCGGGTGAATCCGGCGGGCGCCGTGGTCAGCGCGTCATCGAGAGCGGTCGATTTGAAGGGCTCGGTCTCGACCGCGGTGCCGACGACCTTGAAATAGTCGGTGCCGCCCTCGGCATTGGGCAGGATGGCGATGCGCAGCTGCAGGTCGTCGTCGGCCATGAACCCGGCATAGGCATTGTTCTCCAGCACCAGCGTCAGCGCGCCGGTGTTGAGATCGAGCAGGTGGACATCGTGGAAGCGCGCGTCGCGGTTGTTGAGGCCGACCAGCAGCTTGTCCTTGTGCGTGTCCGACGCACCGACGAGCATCACCCGCGTGTTCTCGAACGGGGTGAGGGTGGTCTCCTTCCCCGTCCCGACATCGATGCCATAGAGCAGGAAATTCTCGTCGCCGCCCTTGTCCTGGATGTAGAGCAGGCTGCGGCTGTCGGGTGCCCAGAAATATTCGCGGATCGGCCGCTCAGTGTCGTTCGACATGGGCCGGGCGGCTTCGGGATCAGCGCTCGGCGCCATCCAGATATTGAGCACGCCGTCGCGCGGCGCGAGCCAGCTGAGCCATTTCCCGTCGGGGCTGATCTGACCGGCGGCGCGGGTCGGGTTGCCGAACAGGTGATCGCGGGGGATGAGCGGGAAGGCGTCGATGCTGGTGGTCATGCAGGGTCCGTTTGCTGGCGGAGAGGTAGCGCGATCAGATCGCTTCCATATTGTAGGTATGCCAGGCGAAGATTGCGACTGCACCGCGATGCGGGCGCCATGCCTCGGCGACCTCGCGGACCACCTTTTCCTTGGGGCTCTCGTCATGGCCCAATATGCGGCCGACCGCCTTCTGTACCGCCAGGTCGCCGGCCGGCCAAATGTCCGGGCGGCCTTCTGCGAACAGCAGATAGATTTCGGCAGACCACCGGCCGATGCCCTTGATCCGGGTCAGCTGCTCGATCGCTTCCTCGTCATCGGCGGGCAGGGTGTCGAAGTCGAGCTCGCCGCTTTCGACCAGTTCGCACAAGGATCGGGCATAGCCCTGCTTTTGTTGCGAGAGGCCGCAGGCGCGCAGGGTGTCAAAATCGCGCTTCAGCAGGCATGAGGGCGTGAAGGCTTCACCCAGTTCCGCCTCCAGCTTGTTCCACATCGAATTGGCGGCGGCGACCGAAACCTGCTGGCCGACGATGGTCCGGAGCATGGTCTTGTACCCGGTCGGGCGAATGCGCGGCTCGGGGTAGCCGGCTGTCTCGAGCACCTTGCCGATGCGCGGCTCGCGCACGGCCATTTCGTCGAGCCCATGCCGAATCTGCTCTGCGGTCAGTCCCAATGTGCAACCCCTCTCTTGCCTTGCGCGCGCGCACCGCTTAGCAGCGCGGGCAAGAGGCCGGAAGGCCGTTCAATCCATGGGGAATCAAGCAATGCCGAAGCTGGTTGTGGTCGATCGTGCGGGCGAGGAAAAGACGGTCGATGTGCAGGATGGCCTGACCGTTATGGAAGCTATCCGCGACAATGGTTTCGATGAACTGCTGGCGCTGTGCGGCGGCTGCTGTTCCTGCGCGACCTGCCATGTCCATGTCGATCCCGCCTTCATGGACAAGCTGCCCGCCATGAGTGAGGACGAGGACGACCTGCTCGAAAGTTCCGACCACCGCGAAGCCAATTCGCGCCTGTCGTGCCAGATCCCGTTCAGCGCCGATCTCGACGGGCTGAAGGTTACTATCGCCCCTGAAGATTGAACTATGTTGGCGCTGGCGGGGGTAACGCCTACCTCCCGCCCATGACGACTGCTGCGCCTCTCAAGGACACTCTTTCCCTCATCGGCAACACCCCGCTGGTCCGGCTCGCCGGGCCGAGCGCGGCTGCCGGTTGCGATATCTACGGCAAGTGCGAATTCGCCAATCCCGGCGCTTCGGTGAAGGACCGGGCGGCGCTGTGGATCATCCGCGACGCCGAAGCGAAGGGCGAGCTGAAGCCTGGCGGCACGGTGGTCGAGGGCACGGCTGGCAACACCGGGATCGGCATCGCGCTGGTCGCCAATGCCTTGGGCTACAGGACGATCATCGTCATGCCCGACAACCAGAGCCGCGAGAAGATGGCCACGCTGCGCGCGCTGGGCGCGGAGCTGGTGCTGGTGCCGCCCACCAAATATGCCGACTGCAACCACTTCCAACACGTCTCGCGCCGGATGGCGGGCGAGATCGAGGGCGCGATCTGGGCCGGCCAGTTCGACAACACGGCCAACCGCAAGGCGCATATCGAGAGCACGGCCAGGGAGCTGTGGGACCAGATGGGCGGGCGGATCGACGGCTTCACCTGCGCCGCAGGCACCGGCGGGACGATCGCCGGGGTCGGCATGGGCCTCAAGGAATTCGACGAGAACGTCGTCATCGCGCTCACCGATCCGCACGGGGCGGCGCTCTACAATTACTACGCCCATGGCGAATTGAAGAGCGAAGGCTCATCCGTCGCCGAGGGGATCGGGCAGGGCCGGATCACCGGCAACCTCGAAGGCGCACCGATCGACACCCAGTTCCGCATCTCGGACGAGGAAGGCCTTGAATGGGTCGCCCGCCTGCTGCGCGAAGAAGGCCTGTGCCTGGGCCTGTCGAGCGGCATCAATGTCGGCGGTGCAGTGGCGCTGGGCAAGCAACTCGTGGCCGAAGGGCGCGGCAACCCGCAGGTCGCAACGATCCTGTGCGACACGGGATTTCGCTATCTCTCGACCCTTTACGACTCCCAATGGTTGCAATCGAAGAACCTGCCGGTGTTCGACTGGCTGCAACGGGATTGAGCGGCAAGCCGCGTTCGTTTGACGTTCATGTGCTATCGGCTAAGATACGCACCATGAACCCGCTGCCACAGCTGCTCCGCCCATCGGCGGCAGAGGCAAAGCCTGCATCGCCCGCGGTTCCGCAAGGCGAAGGGGCGCAACGCCTGCAAGTCGGTCTGATCGGGCTTGGCGCCATGGTGCTGCTGGTCGGTGTTGCCGACATGATCATGACACGTGCACAGCTGGCCGAACGCGTCTCCGTGCCCGAAGCGGCGGCGACCACGGAGCCGGCGGATATGCCGACCTCGGAAGGCGCGGCACTCGAAGCGGCCGGGGTGGTGCCGGACCTGCCGAAGGATGCGTCGGCCGAACCCGTCCCCACGGGCCCCGTCCTACCTGCTCAGGGCGAACCCCGGCAATAGTATGATGCGATCCCTTGCGGCGGTTCTGCCCGGCTTGCTGCTTGCCGCGTGCACGCCGGCGGCGACCCCGCCACCCCCCGACCCGCAGGACCAGCTACGCCTAGGCGTAATGACTTCACTGCCGATTTTTTGGGCCGAGAACGATGCCTTCGCATCGCTATCCGGAGGCGCCGAAACGCAATCGCACTGGGCCGTCGGAGCGCTGGGAGGCCAGTACGAGGTGACCCCGCTCGATATACTTCAGCCGGGCTCGCTGGCCGGGGTAGACCTGCTGCTGCTCGCGCAGCCGCGCATCCTGACCCCTGCGGAAAACGTCGCGCTCGACGACTGGGTTCGCAGCGGCGGGCGTGTGCTCGTCTTCGCGGATCCCAAGCTGGTGGGCGAGTCGCACCTGCCCCTGGGCGATCCGCGTCGACCGCTCGACAGCGCCATGCTCAGCCCGATCCTGGGGCGGTGGGGACTGGAAATGGTCTTCGACCCAGCCGACGGCTTGCGGATTGTCCGCCTGGGGACCGCCGAGATGGGGGTGGCTGCTGCAGGCAGCTTCCGTCTGCGTCCGGCCGACGGGTCGCAATGTCGCCTGATGCTGGACGGGCTTGCCGCACAATGCCGGATCGGCACCGGTGGGGCGGTGCTGGTTGCGGATGCGACCCTGCTGGAAGACCCGGTTGGTGGCGAAGGTTCGCCGGTGGCCTTGGGGCAGCTTTTGGGGATGACGCGGGAAGCGAGTCGGGAAAACGCGGGAGCGGCCGGTTCGTGAGCGGATTTACTGCGGGCAATTACGGAAAAGCTGCGGGATTCCACGGGTACCGCTACGGTTATCGACAGGGAAATTGGCTATAAAAAACCTTATTAATCATTTGGTTACCATGTAATCCCTTATTTTTCCGTGTTTTCCCCTTTAATCCCGGGAAATGGCGCGTTATTACGTTCGCTCATCGGACATGCAGTTTTGTCGCGCGTTCCCTGAGGCGGGGACGAGCCGGAGGCGCTTGCGCTTCTGGGCCTGGCGGGACCGTGTCCACGGCGAAGGCGCTCAAGCGGGGACGGGCGGGGAGTGGAGCAGGGTTTTACAGGCTATAGCGGACAGGCCTTCTCGCCGGCTGGCGACAAGGGCCGCTTCGTCCTGCCGCCGCTGTTCCGCAAATCGGTCAAGGAAAGCTCGGGCAGCCGCATCCTGTGCCTGACCAAGCATGACCGCTGGACCTGCCTGGTCGGCTTCGGCTTGTCCCGCAAGGCGGAGTTTGAGCAGCAGCTCGACCGCGAAGAGGAAATGGCCTTCAAGTTCAACCGCGAATTCGACCGCGAAACCCGCTCGTCTCAGCTGAACGGCTTTGCCGAACTGCCGTTCGACGACAGCGGGCGCTTCGTCATGCCCGAATATCTGCGCGAACTGGGCCAGGTCGACGGTGGCCTCTATTTCCAGGGCGGCGGCCGCTTCTTCACGCTGTGGCGGCCGGAAGAACTCTACCGGATGGGCGACGACTGGGCTGCGGCAAAGGCTGCCTGCAAGGCCCTCGTCGCCGAAGCGGAAGCGAAGCGCAAATGACGCCGCCGGATGCGCCCCATATCCCGGTACTGCTGGATGAAGTCCTCGCCGCGCTGTCCCCGCAGCCGGGCGACGTGATCGTCGACGGCACTTTCGGCGCTGGCGGCTACACCCGCGCCCTGCTGGCCCGCGGTGCGACGGTCCACGCCTTCGACCGCGATCCCGACGCCATCGCGGCGGGGGAAAACTGGCCGGAATGTGCGGAAAACCCGCCCCGGCTGGTTCTCCATCCGCGCCGCTTCTCCGAAATGGTTAATGCACTCGCCGAATCGGGACTGGCGAGCGTCGACGGAATTGTTTTGGATATTGGCGTGTCATCGATGCAGCTCGACCAGGCGGAGCGCGGCTTTGCTTTCTCGTCCGATGGCCCGCTCGACATGCGCATGAGCCAGAGCGGCATGACCGCTGCCGATTTCGTCAACGAAGCGGACGTGGACGAGATCGCCGATGTCCTGTTCGAATATGGCGAGGAGCGGCAATCGCGCCGCGTCGCCCGTGCCATCGTTGCCGCCCGCCCGCTGACGACGACGGGCGAGCTGGCCCGCGCGGTCCGCAAGGCGCTGGGCCACAAGCCGCATGACAAGAAGGATCCTGCGACCCGCAGCTTCCAGGCAATACGTATCCACGTGAACGGCGAACTGGACGAACTCGAGGAGGGGCTCCGTGCCGCCGAACGCCTGCTGCGGAGCGGCGGCCGGCTCGCAGTCGTCAGCTTCCACTCGCTCGAAGATCGGATCGTGAAGCGCTTTCTCCAGCGCGCTTCCGGAAAGGCCGGCGGCACCTCCCGCCATCTTCCCCAAGACTCGGGGCCGCCGGCCGTTTTTTCCAAGGTATCCAAGGCGATCCGCCCCGGCGAGGCCGAGATCGCGCGCAATCCCCGCGCCCGCTCGTCGACCCTGCGCCACGCTGTCCGCACCGACCTTCCAGCGCGAAAGGAAGCGGCATGACCATGGCGGGCAGCAGGTTGCGCCAGATCGGCTGGGCGATGGCACTGAGCCTCGCCTTCCTGCTGTTTGCGGCGCTCAGTTTCCGCGTGAACGCGGTCAAGAGCGATGTCATCCGCGCGGAGCGGGAGATCGTCGATCTGACCCTCGAAACCAAGCGCCTCGAAATCGAGTTCGAAACCCGTGCCAACCAGCAGCAGCTCGCCAACTGGAATGCCGTCGATTTCGGTTACATCGCTCCGCGCGCGGACCAGTATCTCGAGAACGAGCGCCAGCTGGCAAGCCTTTCGCAACCGGTGATGCCGAACGCCCCGTCACCGATCCGCGTAGCCAGGACGGATGTGGCCGCCGAGCTGCCTGCCATGGTGTCGCCGCTGACCGGCCGACCGGCCGCGTCCGGTGATGAATCGGCCGACCGCCCCGACACTGCTGTCCCTGACCGCAAGCCGCGGACCGCCGCCACCAGTCCCGAGCGTGCCTCGCTTGCCGAACGGCTCGGAATGGCGGCCGAGATCGACGGGGCTGCCGCCATGAGTGCGAGGATCGGCGAATGACGTCGCTGACGGTCAGTACGGCGATTTCGTCGGGGCGCGTGAGGCTCGTTTCGGACCGCCAGGAAGCCCTGCTGACGGCGCGCATCCGGGTCTTGTTGGTCGCCGCCGGCTTTGCCGTCCTGGCGCTGATAGCGATGCTGCGTATCGCCGTCCTCGGCATCGGCGGCGGTTCGAGCGGGCCTTTGTCGCTTTCGGAAGCCCTCCTGCCGCCGCGCGGCGAGATTTCGGATCGCAACGGTATCGCGCTCGCACGCAACTATCCCGCCCGGGCCCTGTGGTTCAACCCGACCGCATTGGGGGAAGACGGCCCGCCGCTGGTCAAGCCGGCTGCGGAAGTCGCGGCCGAGCTGAAGCGCATTTTCCCCGACCTCGACCAGAAGCGGGTCGAACGTATGCTGGCGTCGGGCAAGGGCGGCTATCTGCGCCGCCGTGTCCTGCCCGAAGAAGCCAATCGTGTTTACGAACTGGGCGAGATCGCGCTGGAAGTGCCGCCCGAAACCGACCGCCACTACCCGCAAGGCACCATGGCGGCCCATGTGCTGGGCTTCGTCGGCGCGGACGGCAAGGGCCGCGTCGGCATGGAGCAGGTGCTCGACACGCGGCTGTCGGATCCGGCACAGCGCGGGGCCCCGGTCGAACTGAGCATCGACATGCGCGTGCAGGGCGCACTGGAAGACGAGCTGCGGCGCGGCATGTTGGCCACCAATGCCAAGGGCGCGGCCGGGCTCGTGCTGGACGTCGATACCGGCGAGGTGATGGCGCTCGCCTCGCTGCCCGAATTCAATCCCAACAAGATCGACCGGACCGGTGAACAATACATGTTCAACCGCGTGACCAACCAGGTCTACGAACTCGGGTCGACCTTCAAGCCGCTGACTGTCGCAGCGGCCATAGATGCCGGGACTGTCCGCAATTTCGGCAAGCGCTACGATGCCAGCCCGGTTTCGATTGCGGGCTACACCATCAAGGACAGCCACCCGCTCGGCGCCAGCCTCAATATTCCCGAGATGCTGATCCATTCGTCCAATACCGTCACCGCGCGGGTATCGGACGAATTGGGACCGGTCCGCCTGCGGCGCGCGATGATCGATCTCGGCATGAACCAGCGCCCGCATATCGAATTGCCTGCACGCGGTTTCCCGATCTGGCAGAAAGGCAAGTGGTCGCGCATCACCAACATGACCGTCGGCTTCGGCCACGGCATCGCCGTCACCCCGCTGCATCTCGCCAGCGCTTATGCGGCGATGGTCAACGGCGGCATCCTGCGTCCGGCGACCCTGCACAAGATCGAGCCCGGACAAGCACCCAAGGGACGCCGGGTGTTCAAGGCATCGACCTCCGCCCGCATGAACCAGTTGATGCGGATGATTACCCTCTACGGTACCGGCAAGAATGCCGATGCGCCGGGTTACCGTGTCGGCGGCAAGACCGGTTCGGCCGAAAAGCCCGGCGCCGGCGGCTATCGCCGGTCCAGCCTGGTTTCGACCTTTGCCGCCGCCTTCCCGATGGATCGTCCGCGCTTCGTCATCATCGCCATGCTCGACGAACCCCAGGGAACGACCGCCAGTTCCTTCCAGCGCACCGCGGCCTGGAATGCCGCACCCATCGTCGGCAAGCTCGTCCCGCGGATCGGGCCGATTTTGGGGGTTCGGCCGGACATGAACCGCGATGTCGACATTTCGGACCTGCGACCGCTTATTCCGGGAGGCGACGAGTGAAACTCGGCAAACTGGCG
The DNA here is from genome assembly GCF_045291475.1 of Parerythrobacter aurantius. Lineage (NCBI taxonomy): Bacteria > Pseudomonadati > Pseudomonadota > Alphaproteobacteria > Sphingomonadales > Erythrobacteraceae > Parerythrobacter > Parerythrobacter aurantius. Next base: position 336,390 of record NZ_CP147985.1, on the reverse strand, counting down.
CATGGTGCCGGAATCGAAATCGCTGCCGGACACGAATTGTCCGTAACCGGCTTTGCCATCGATCATCGCAAGGTCGCACCGGGCACCGTGTTCGGAGCGTTCCAGGGCGCCAGCGTAAATGGCGAGGACTTCATTCCGCAAGCGGTTGCAGCGGGGGCAATCGCGGTCGTTGCCCGTCCCGAAGCGACAGTCGAAGGGGCGATCCACATCGCCGAGGCCAACCCCCGCCGCGCCTTCGCCTTGCTGGCAGCTCAGTTCTTCGTGCCCGTTCCCTCCACCATCATCGCGGTCACCGGCACCAACGGCAAGACGTCGACCGTGGAGATGACGCGACAGTTGTGGCGCATGGCGGGCGAGCGGGCGGCGAGCATCGGCACACTCGGCGTCACAACGCCGGACGAAAGCGTCTCGACCGGCCTTACGACGCCCGACATCGTTACCTTCCTTGCCAACATGACCGGCCTCGCCCGCGAAGGCGTCACCCATGTTGCCTATGAAGCATCCAGCCACGGCCTTTCGCAGTATCGCAACGAAGGGCTGCCGGTGGCGGCGGCGGCATTCACAAATCTCAGCCGCGACCATCTCGATTACCATCCGACGATGGAGGACTATTTCGACGCCAAGATGCGGCTTTTCGATGAAGTCGTGATGGATGGCGGCGCTGCGGTCATCTGGACGCTTGGCGACGAATGGACCGGCCGGGCCATCGAGCGGGCTAGGGCGCGTGGGCTCAAGATTGTTACCGTTGGCGAGCAAGGCGAGGATATTCGCCTGCTGTCACGCACGCCGACCCAGTTGGGGCAGGAACTCGAGATCGAGCACGGCGGGACGACCCGCAAGCTGCGCCTGCCGCTGATCGGAGAGTACCAGGTCGCCAATGCGCTGACGGCCGCCGGGCTGGCGCTGGCGACCGGGACCGATGCTTCGCTGGTGTGGGACGGCGTTGCCCGCCTCCAGCCCGTGCGGGGACGTTTGGAGCGTGCCGCACTCAACATGGCGGGAGCGCCCGTTTATGTCGATTACGCGCATACGCCGGACGCGCTGGAGGCTGCCATTGCCGCCCTGCGTCCGCATGTGTCGGGAAGGCTCATCACTGTGTTCGGTGCCGGCGGTGACCGTGACCAGGGCAAGCGCGGGCCGATGGGCGAAGTCGCGGCGCGCGCCTCGGACATTGCCATCGTTACGGACGACAATCCACGCGGGGAAGACCCGGCCGCGATCCGCGCAGCGGTGCTCGCGGGCGGCGACGGCACACTGCGCGAGATCGGCGACCGGCGCGAAGCGATCTGCGCCGCTATCGCCGAGGCGCAGGCAGACGACATCGTGCTCATCGCGGGCAAGGGCCATGAACAGGGCCAGATCATCGGTTCGGGAGAGAACATGAAGCTGTTGCCATTCGACGATGTGACGGTTGCGCGCGAATGTGCCGGCGGGCAGGGAGGCGCGGCATGATCGCCCCCCGGTTTGCCCAGAATGCCATCCTGTCCTGGCCGCGCACCCGCCGCGACAGCCTGCCGCTGGCGCTGTGGACGGCGCAGGCGATTGCCGAGGCGACGGGCGGTGTCGCGAGTGGCGAGTTCCAGGTCTCCGGCGTCGAAATGGATAGCCGCGATGTGCGGCCTGGCGACCTCTTCGTTGCGCTGAAAGGCGAAGCGATGGACGGGCACAAGTTCGTCGACAAGGCCTTCGCTGCAGGTGCGGCAGCGGTTCTGGTCGACCGGCCGGTCGAAGGGCCGCACGTGCTGGTCCGCGATACCACCGAAGCGCTCCACGCGCTGGCCCATGCGGCGCGAGAACGGGCCGATGCCGTGCGCGTCGGTGTGACCGGCTCGGTCGGCAAGACGGGCGTAAAGGAAGCCATTTTCGCGGCGCTCGAACGGTCGAGCCGGGGGCAGGCGCACCGCAGCGTGCGCAGCTACAACAACCATGTCGGCGTACCGCTGACGCTCGCCCGCATGCCGTCACGCAGCACCTATGGCGTGTTCGAGATGGGGATGAACAATGCAGGCGAAATTGCCACGCTGACCCAACATGTGCGCCCGCATGTCGCCGTCATCACCACCATCGCCCCGGCGCATATCGAGAACCTTGGTTCCATCGAGGCGATCGCCGATGCCAAGGCGGAAATCTTCGATGCGCTGGAGCCGGGCGGGACCGCCGTCATTCCCACCGATGTGCCGCAATACGGCCAGCTCCTTGCCGCCGCGCAAAAGGTTGGCGCCAGGGTGCTGTCCTTCGGCCGCGCACCCGAAGCCAATGTCCGACTGCTCGATGCCATCCCGGCGGCCAATGGCGGCTCGCTGGTTACGGCACAGATCGCCGACCGGCGACTGTGCTACACTGTGGCCGAGCCGGGGGAGCACTGGATCAGCAATTCGCTCGCCGTGCTGGGCGCGGTCCATGCCGCTGGCGGCGACCTTGGCGCGGCCGGGCTTGCCTTGGCAGAGCTGGGCGGACTTAAAGGGCGCGGGGCGCGCCACCAGGTTTCTGCAGCGGGCGGCAAGGCGCTTCTGATCGACGAGAGCTACAACGCCAATCCGGCGTCGATGCGCGCCACCCTCCGCCAGCTTGGCCAGACCCCGGCAACGCGCCGCATCGCGGTGCTTGGCAGCATGAAGGAACTGGGCGATTTCGCACCGGGGTTCCACGAGCAACTGGCCGAACCCCTGCTGGACGGGCAGGTGGATTTCGCAGTGCTTGTGGGCGACGAGATGCTGACGCTGGCACGGCACTTGGGGAAAGCGGGCGAGGCCATGCTTGGCAAGGGGCTTTCCTTCGCCCATTGCCATGGGCCTGCCGAGGCGATCGCGGCGCTGCAGGAATACGGGATTGCAGCCGGTGACGCGATTTTGGTCAAGGGCTCCAACTCGGTCGGGCTCGGCAAGCTGGTGGAACACTTCACCAGTCGGGTCTAAACAGGAGCCGGGAAGGCCGAATGCTCTATCTTCTAGCCGAGTGGATGGATTTCGAGGGGATTTTCAACCTCGTCCGCTACCAGACATTCCGCACTGGCGCGACGGTGATGACGGCGCTCGTGATCGGCCTCATCATCGGGCCGCGTTTCATCAACATGCTGCGCGTGCGGCAGGGCAAGGGCCAGCCGATCCGCGAAGACGGGCCGCAGTCGCACCTCTCGAAGCGCGGTACGCCGACGATGGGCGGGCTGATGATCCTGACCTCGCTGGTGCTGTCGCTGGCGTTGTGGATGGACTTGCGCAATCCCTTCGTGTGGGCCTGTATCGCGGTAACCGTGGGCTTCGGCGTCATCGGCTTCCTCGACGATTACGACAAGGTGACCAAGCGCCACCACGCCGGCCTGTCGAGCAAGGTTCGCCTGCTGCTCGAATTCGTGGTCGCGGGCATCGCTTCCTACCTGATCGTCAGCCAGATCAACACCTGGCTTTACGTGCCATTCGTCTCCGATCGCGCGATCCCGCTGGGGCCGTTCTACTACGTCTTCGCCGCCGTGGTCATCGTCGGCGCGGGCAATGCCGTGAACCTGACCGACGGACTCGACGGGCTCGCCATCATGCCGGTGATCATTGCGGCCGGCACCTTTGCCATCATCGCCTACCTGGCGGGACGCGCCGACTTTTCGGCCTACCTTGGCATCCCGCACGTGCCCGGCGCGGGCGAGCTGGCGATTTTCTGCGGTGCGATCATGGGGGCGGGGCTCGCCTTCCTGTGGTTCAACGCGCCGCCGGCGGCAGTGTTCATGGGTGATACCGGCAGCCTTGCTCTGGGCGGCGCGCTCGGCGCCATCGCGGTGGCGAGCCATCACGAGATCGTCCTCGCCATCGTCGGCGGGCTGTTCGTGTTCGAGGCGCTCAGCGTCATCATCCAGGTATTCTGGTTCAAGCGGACCGGCAAGCGGGTGTTCCGCATGGCCCCGATCCACCACCACTTCGAACAGAAGGGCTGGGCTGAATCGACCGTCGTGATCCGCTTCTGGATCGTCTCCATCGTGCTGGCCCTGATGGGGCTGGCAACGCTCAAGGTCCGATGATCACCTGCACCGCCTGGTCCGGCAAGCGCTACGCCGTACTTGGTCTCGCCCGTTCGGGTCAGGCTGCGGCGGACGCCTTGCTGGCGAGCGGTGCCGACGTGATGGTGTGGGACCGGCAGCAGGAACCGCGCGAGGCCTATGAAAGCCGCGCCCTCATCGGCGATCCGATGGTGGAGGACCTGAGCGGTTTCGACGGGCTGGTGGTTTCCCCCGGCGTGCCGCTCAACACCCATCCGATCACCCAGCGCGCCAGCGACTTCGGCGTGCCGATCATCGGCGATATCGAGCTCTTCGCGCAGGCCCGCGCCGAGCTGCCGCCGCACAAGGTCGTCGGCATCACCGGCACCAACGGCAAAAGCACCACCACGGCGCTGGTCCACCACATCCTCAAGACTGCGGGGGTGCCGACCATGATGGGCGGCAATATCGGCTTGCCGATCCTGGGACAGGACCCGTTGCCGGATGGGGGGGTCTATGTGCTGGAGCTGTCGAGCTACCAGATCGACCTGACGCAGAGCCTCGATTGCGATGTGGCGGTTTTGTTGAACATCACGCCGGATCATCTGGATCGGTATGAGAGTTTCGAGGCATACGCAGCCTCCAAGAGCCGCCTGTTCGAAATGCAGGGCGAGGATCACTATGCGCTGGCAAACTGGCCAGCGTACGAAGCCGGACTGATCCGTCGCGGCAAGGCCGGGTTCAACGCGATCGTCGAAGCCAGCCCTGAAGGTCAGGCCAACTGGCCCTCGTTGCAAGGTCCCCACAATGCCCAGAACGCGGGGGCCGCCATGGCCGCCTGTGCGCGGCTGGGTCTGTCGGTCGGGCAGACCGAAGCGGGCCTCCGCAGCTTTACCGGCCTCCCCCACCGCATGGAGCGGGTCGCGACCCACAACGGCGTGCTGTTCATCAATGACAGCAAGGCGACCAACACCGATAGCGCCGCCCCGGCGCTCGCGGCTTTTCCGCCCGAGGGCCATGGCCCGCGCATTCACTGGATCGTTGGCGGGCTGCCCAAGGAAGACGGGCTCGGCGCGACCGAGGCGCATCTCGCCAACGTCAAGGCCGCCTATACCATCGGCGAGGCCGGGCCGCGCTTTGCCGAGCTGCTCGAAGGCCGCGTGCCGGTCGATCGCAGCGAGCTGGTCGATGCCGCCGTGCGCCGCGCCATGCGGGTGGCGGTGCCGGGCGACGTGATCCTGCTTTCCCCCGCCTGCGCCAGCTTCGACCAGTTCAAGGACTTCGAACGGCGCGGCGAGCATTTCCGGCAGATCGTCGCCGCTCTGACAGGCGGTGAAGGGGAGCACGCGGCATGAGTTCAACCCAGCCCTATGTGCCCGGATTCGGCGCTGCATTGGCGCAAGGCGGGCCGCGACGCGGTTCGAAATGGTCGGAGGTCAAGATCTGGTGGCGCGAGGTTGACCGCGTCCTCCTCGGCCTCGTGCTGGCGCTCATGGTGATCGGTACCGCGGCGGTGGCGGCAGGTTCGCCCGCCAGTGCTCGGCGCCTGTCGACAGCGCAGGAAAAACTGCCCGACCTCTATTTCTATTGGGCGCACCTGCGTTGGCAATTCGTCGGCCTTGCGGTGATGTTCGGTGCCTCGGCGCTCAGCCGCGACAATGCGCGGCGGGTCGGGGTCGTCCTTGCCGGCGCAATGCTGGCCGGCCTGCTGCTCGTGCCGCTGATCGGCTACGAGGTGAACGGGGCGAAGCGCTGGATCCGGTTCGGACTGGGGTTCCAGCCATCGGAGTTCCTGAAGCCCGGCTTCGCGATTGCGCTCGCCTGGATCCTTTCCTGGCGCCTCAAGGATCCGCAACTCCCCGTCCTCGCCATCGTCAGCGGGCTGATGGCCCTTGTCGCCGCCCTGTTGATGCTGCAGCCCGATCTCGGCTCGACCGTCCTGTTCTGCGGCGTCTGGTTCGTCCTGGTGACCCTGTCGGGCGTGTCGCTGAAGAAGATCGGCGCCATGGCCGCCGCGGGCGTGGCCGGCATCGTCGCTGCCTATTTCCTCTATGACAACGCCCGGTACCGGATCGACAGTTTCCTCGGCGGCGGGAGTGAATTCGACCAGGTCGGGCTGGCGGAAAAGACCTTGCTGGGCGGGGGATGGACGGGCACCGGTTTCTGGCTCGGCCTCAGGAAGATGAGCCTTCCGGAAGCGCATACGGACTATGTGTTTTCCGTGATCGGCGAGGAATTCGGGCTGTTGACCTGCGCCCTTGTCATCGCGCTGTACCTGGCGCTGGTGGTCCGCGTGCTGGTGAGGCTCGCCGACGAGGAAAATCTCTTCGCGCTGCTGGCCTCGGCCGGGCTGGTGACCCAGATCGGCGGGCAGGCCTTCATCAACATACTCGTAAACCTCCAGCTTTTTCCGTCGAAAGGCATGACGCTGCCGCTGGTCAGCTATGGCGGCTCGTCGACGATTGCCATATGCCTTGGTGTGGGCCTGCTGCTGGCGCTGACGCGCCGGAACCCGTTCCTGACGCGCGAAACGCCCGGACTGCGCGCGATCCTGACGGAGCGGAGTTCGACGAACAAGGAGAAAGGCGCATGACCCGCGCCAACCGCCATTACGTACTTGCCGCCGGTGGGACCGGTGGGCACCTGCTGCCGGCCTTTGCGCTGGCGACAGAACTGGAACGGCGCGGCCATCACGTCGCGCTGATGACGGACGAACGCGGCGCCAGGATCCCCGGCAAGCCCGATTTCCTGCCTGCCCATGTCCTTCCTGCCGGTCGCTTCGGCAAGAACCCGCTGCATTGGTGGGCCGGGACCAAGGCCGTGATGGCAGGCCGCGACATGGCGCTGCGGCTGTTCGAAACCTTCGAACCGAGCGCAGTGGTCGGTTTCGGCGGCTATCCCGCCTTTCCCACCATGCTGGCTGCGACCGGCGCCGGGATCCCGACCGTCATCCACGAACAGAATGCAGTGCTGGGCAGGGTAAACCGGTTTTTCGCCCGCCGCGTCGATGCCATCGCCACAGCCTATCCCGAAATCCGGCGTCTCGATGCCCGGCACGCCGCCAAAGTGCACTTGGTCGGCAATCCGGTCCGCGCCGAAGTTCTCGCCTTGCGCGACGAGCCATTCCCGCCCTTCACCGAGGACGGGCTGCTCAAGGTGCTGGTGACGGGTGGAAGCCAGGGCGCCAGCGTCCTGTCGGACATCGTGCCCGACGGCCTCGCCATGTTGCCGCCTGCAATCCGGCAGCGCCTGCAGGTGACCCAGCAGTGCCGTGCCGAGGATCTCGAGCGCGTGCGCGAACGTTACCGCAACCACGACATCCCGGCGGAGCTCGGCACGTATTTCGAGGATATGGCGTCGCGCCTGGCACAGGCCCACCTGTTCATCGGCCGGGCAGGTGCTTCGACCATCGCGGAACTGACGGCGGTCGGCCGGCCCGCGATCCTCGTCCCCCTGCCCATCGCCACAGATGATCACCAGTCGTTCAACACCAAGGAAATGGTCAAGGCGGGCGGAGCGCGCATGATCCGCCAGGACGCCTTCCTGCCCAAGGAACTGGCAAAGCAAATCCAGGCCATGGCGCAGCGTCCGGAAACGCTGGCGACAGCTGCCCATGCGGCGTGGAACTGTGGCAGGCCGAAGGCGGCACAGGACCTCGCGGACCTGGTCGAAAGCTTTGGCGGCGCGGAGATGATGGACGTGATCAAGCTGTCGGGGGAAGCGCCGCGCGCGTCGTCGCAGGCCGCGACCGCGACCCGCAACGCCGCGCGGGAGCGGGCCGAATGAGGGGCGTACCGACTGATATCGGCATCGTGCATTTCGTCGGCATCGGCGGCATCGGCATGTCGGGTATCGCCGAAGTGATGCACAACCTCGGCTATACCGTGCAGGGCAGCGACATTGCCGAAGGCGCCAGTGTCGAACGGCTGCGTGCGCGGGGCATCAAGGTGATGATCGGCCATGTCGCCGGGAACGTCGAGAATGCCTCGGTCATCGTCACCTCCACTGCCGTTCGCCGGACCAATCCCGAAGTCGCCTATGCGCTGGAAAACCGCATCCCCGTGGTCCGCCGTGCGGAAATGCTCGCGGAACTGATGCGGCTGAAAAGCACCGTCGCCATTGCCGGAACGCACGGCAAGACGACCACGACCAGCATGATCGCAGCGCTGCTCGATGCGGGCGGGGTCGATCCGACGGTCATCAACGGCGGGATCATCGAGCAATACGGTTCCAACGCCCGGCTCGGCGATAGTGATTGGATGGTGGTCGAGGCCGACGAAAGCGACGGCAGCTTCCTGCGGTTGGACGGCACCATCGCGGTCGTCACCAACATCGATCCCGAACACCTCGACCACTACGGTGATTTCGACGGGGTCAAGCGCGCCTTCGTCGAGTTCATCCACAATGTGCCCTTCTACGGCGCGGCGATCCTGTGCATCGACCATCCGGAAGTGCAGGCGGTGATCGCGCAAGTGCGCGACCGGCGCGTGGTGACCTACGGTTTCTCGCTCCAGGCCGATATCTGCGGGGTCAACATCCGGCCCGAGGGCGGCGGCAATCTGTTCGATGTGATCGTGCGCCAGCGCGGCGAGGAAGACCGGCGCATTGCCGACGTGCGCCTGCCGATGCCGGGCCGTCACAATGTCCAGAATGCGCTCGCCGCCATCGCTGTCGCGATCGAGATGGGCTGCAGCGACGAGACGATCCAGAGCGGCTTCGCCAGCTTCGGCGGGGTGCGCCGCCGCTTCACCCGGGCGGGCGAGGTCGATGGCGTGACCATCATCGACGACTACGGCCATCATCCGGTGGAGATCGCCTCGGTCCTCGCCGCCGCGCGCGAAGCGACCGTGGGCAAGGTCCACGCGGTCGCCCAGCCGCATCGCTACACCCGCCTGCGCGACCTGATGGACGAGTTCCAGTCCTGCTTCAACGAAGCCGATGCGGTCTATGTCACCCCGGTCTATCCGGCGGGCGAGGAACCGATCGAAGGCGTCAGCGCCGAAACGCTGGTCGAAGGGATCAAGCGGCGCGGGCACCGCCATGCGGCCACGGTCGCCGACCAGGCCGAGCTCGCGAGGGTACTCGCCGAAAACGTCGAACCGGGCGACCTGGTCGTCTGCCTCGGTGCGGGCGACATCACCAGGTGGGCGGCCGGCCTCGCCGATGCGATCCGGCAGGAGCGAGCCGCATGACGATGCACCAGCCCGACGACTGGGCCATGCATGATCGCGGCGCCGCGCCGAGCGCGGAGGTCGAAGGCGCGGTCGGCGCGCCGGTTTCGACCGAGGGGCTGCGCGGCCCGCTCACGGCCGACGCGCCGCTGGCCAGGCTCGTCTGGTTCAAGGCGGGCGGGCGAGCCGACTGGCTGTTCGAGCCCGCCGACATGGAGGATCTGCAGACCTTCCTCGCGCGGCTCGATGGACAGTTGCCGATCATGGCGCTTGGGCTCGGCTCCAACCTCATCATCCGCGACGGCGGGGTGCCGGGTGTCGTTATCAAGCTGGGCAAGGCCTTTGCCAGGGTTGAAACCCATGCCGACCACACCGTCACCTGCGGCGCCGGGGCGCATGGGGTGCTGGTCGCCTCGACCGCGCGCGACGCGGGAATAGCGGGGCTGGAATTCATGCGCGGCATCCCCGGCACGATTGGTGGCTTCGTGCGGATGAACGCCGGGGCCTATGGCCGCGAGACTGCCGATGTGCTGATCGATTGCGACGTCGTCCTGCCCGGTGGCGAACTGGTCAGCCTGCCGGTGGCCGACCTGCAATACACCTATCGCCACTCGGCCCTGCCGGACGGCGCGGTCGTCGTCCGCGCGCGGCTGCAAGGCCGGCCCGGCGATCCGACAGTGATTGGCGCCGAGATGGAGCGCATCGCCGAAGCGCGCGAGAATTCGCAGCCGGTGCGGACCAAGACCGGCGGTTCGACCTTCAAGAACCCCGAAGGCAGGAAGGCCTGGCAACTGGTCGACGAGGCCGGTTGCCGGGGCCTGCGCATGGGCGGGGCCCAGGTAAGCGAGAAGCACACCAACTTCCTTATCAACGTCGATGGCGCATCCAGCGCGGATATCGAAGGATTGGGCGAGGAAGTCCGCCGCCGCGTGTACGCGCATTCGGGGGTGGAGCTGGAATGGGAAATCCAGCGGGTGGGGCGGCCATGACCCATTCGACGACACTCGATCCGCAGCAGCAGGCGATCCTCGACAATATCGAGCGGTTCGGCCTGGCGGTGATGCATGTCGCGTCGGAAGATCCCCGCCTGCCATCCTATAGCTACTCTGTCGGGTTCAAACACTCGCTCTCCCGACCCGAAGTGCTGGTCTACGGCCTCGATCAGGGTCTCGCCCAGTCGATGATCAACGAGGTCTTCCGCCAGTGCCAGGAGGATGGGCTGGAACTGACCGACGGGCGTCTCGTCGGCAATCTGATCGAAGGCTATGACTGCATGGTCCGCCCGATCGACGATCCGCGCGCCCGCACTGCCCATCTCGGCTATGCCACGTGGTTCGAGCGGCAGCGGGGCGCAGAGGAAGCCGTCGGCGCGGTGCAGATCGTCTGGCCCGATCCCAAGACCCGCGCCTATCCGTGGCAGCCGGACTGCGGCGCCGATATCCGTGGCTGGCAGGTCCAGCTTTATCCTGCAGGTGCCCCCCGATGATTCTCGACCGCAAGCTACACGTCGTTGTCCTGATGGGAGGCTGGGCCAACGAACGCCCGGTAAGCCTCATGTCGGGCGAAGGCGTGGCCAAGGCGCTGGAAGTGCGCGGGCATCGCGTGACCCGGATCGACATGGACCGACAGGTGGCGCTGCGCATTGCCGAGGCTGCGCCCGACGTGGTGTTCAACGCGCTCCACGGCGTCCCGGGGGAAGACGGCACAGTGCAGGGGATGCTCGACCTGATGGGCGTGCCCTATACGCATTCGGGCCTCGCGACCTCGGTCATCGCCATCGACAAGGAACTGACGAAGCAGGCGCTCGTCCCGCACGGCATCCCGATGCCTGGCGGCCGCATCGTCGAGAGCGAGGACCTGTTCCACAAGGACCCTTTGGCCAGGCCCTACGTGCTGAAACCGGTCAATGAAGGCTCCTCGGTCGGGGTCGCCATCGTTACTGACGAGAGCAATTACGGCAACCCGATCCGCCGCGACGCGGTGGGCCCGTGGCAGGAATTCCGGCAATTGCTGGCCGAACCCTATATTCGCGGCCGCGAAATGACCTGCGCCGTCGTCGGCGGCCGGGCGCTGGCGGTGACCGAGCTCAAGCCCAAGAGCGGCTTCTACGATTTCGATGCCAAATACACCGACGGCATGACCGAACATGTCTGTCCGGCCGATATACCGGCCGAGATCGAAGCCCTGTGCAAGAAATACGCGCTCGAGGCGCACCGCGTGCTCGGTTGCCGCGGCCCCAGCCGGACCGACTTCCGCTGGGACGACGAGCAGGGCGAGGCCGGGCTGTTCGTGCTGGAAACGAACACCCAGCCGGGCATGACCCCGCTCAGCCTGGTACCCGAACAGGCGGCCTATGTCGGCATGGGCTATGAAGACCTGGTCGAGGCTATCGTAGCCGACGCGCTCGACCATTTCGGCAAGTCAGCAGGAGGCGCAGGTGGCAACCAGGGTCAGGCGTAACGGGCAGGGCGTCCGGCGCGCAGCCGCGGCGCAGAACCGGGCGGACAAGGCCCGGCAGGTGCGCAAGCAGGGCAAGGGCGCGTTAGACAGCGCGATGGCCGTGCTTCCGTTCACGGACGAGCAGCTCCACCGCGTTTTCCTTGCCGTCATTCTCGGCGGCGGGGTCGCGCTGGCGTGGTTCGTCGCCAGCTTCGCCGGCGTGCCGGCCATGGCGCAGGCGCAAGTCGCCGCCGTGGCATCGGACGCCGGCTTCGAAGTCCGTCGCGTGCGGGTGAGCGGCGTCGAGCGAATGAACGAGCTGAAGGTCTATGAGGCTGCCTACGCGACGCGCGATACCCCCATGCCGCTGGTCGATCTCGACGGCCTGCGGCGCGAACTGCTGGCGATGGACTGGGTCGGCGATGCCCGGGTTTCGCGCCAGTTGCCCGACACGCTGGTCATCGACATCGTCGAACGCATCCCCCACGCGGTGTTGGCAAAGCCCGGAAGGCTGGTCCTCATCGACGCCACGGGCACGGAACTCGAACCGGTCACCCAGGCAGCGGCCAAAGGCATGTTGCGCGTATCCGGACCGGGTGCCGCCCGCCAGGTCGGCGCTCTCGGCAAGCTCCTGGACGCGGCGCCTGCGCTCAAGTCGCAGGTCGTGGCAGCCGAATGGGTCGGCAACCGGCGCTGGAACCTGACCTTCAAGACCGACCAGGTGCTGGCCCTCCCGCGCGGCGAAACCGAGGCGGCCACCGCGCTCATCAACTTCGCCCGTCTCGACGGGCAGAACCGCCTGCTCGGCGGCAAGGTCGCGACTTTCGACATGCGGGTACCAGAGCGGGTCTACATGCGCGTGCCGGGGCGGGATGTGCTCGCGCAGGACGGGGGGGAGAGCGAGTAATGGGCCTTCCGCGCATCGCGCGCATCTTCGGTGCGGTGAATCTCGGCAGCGTGCGGATTTCCGCCATGATCCTCGGCCTATCGGAGACCGGGGAACTGGTCGTGCTCGGCTCGGGCCTGCGCCAGTCGCAGGGTATCCGGCGCGGCTATATCACCGACATGACGGCGGCTACCTATGCGATCCGCCAGGCGATGGAGCGCGCCGAGGAGAACGCCGGCACTCGGGTGCAGAGCGTCTGGGTCGGCTGTGCCGGCGCGGGTCTGGCCAGCAGGATTGCGCGGGTCGAAGTGCCGATCGGCGGCCGGCAGATCGAAGAAGAAGACATCGAACACCTGCTGCTGGCGGCGCGCGACAACATCGAGCCGGACGGGCGGATGGTGTTGCACGCGCAACCCGCCCACTACACGCTCGACGGGGCGCATGGTGTCGCCAATCCCAAGGGCCTGCATGCAGAACAGCTTGGCGTCGATATCCATGTGATGCTGGCCGATGGCGCCCCGGTGCGAAACTTGCGCGACGCGGTCGAACGAGCCCATTTCGCGGTCGAGTCCGTGGTCGCGACTCCGATTGCTGCGGGGCTTGCCTGCCTCAGCCCCGAAGAGCGCGAACTGGGAACGGCGCTCATCGAACTGGGCGGCGAAGTGACCAATGTGAGCGTGTTCAAGGCCGGAATGCTGGCCGGGCTGGTGTCGATCCCGCTTGGCGGCAACGACATTACCGATGCGATTGCCGGGGCCTTCGGCATACGGCGCTTCCAGGCGGAACGACTTAAATGCCTCGCCGGATCTGCCATCGCCAGTCCGACCGATCACCGCGAGATGGTGCCCGTCAACGCGCCGGGCGACGAGGGCGGAGAGGATCACAAGGTCAACCGGGCGGAACTGATCGCGGTCATTACCGAACACCTCGGCAAACAGGCGGAGCTGATCGGCAAGGCACTGAAGCAAATGGATTATTCCGGCGCGCGGGGGCAGGTAGTGCTCACCGGCGGCGCGGCCCAGCTGGCAGGGGTTGCGGAATTCATGCAGGGCGCTTTGGGCCGACCGGTCAGGATCGGCACGCCGCCGGAACTGCGCGGCATGGGAGACCTGGTGCGTAATCCCGGTTTCGCCACACTGGTTGGCCTGTGCCTCTATGCCGCCGCCGATCCGGTCGACATCCGGTCTGTCAGCAGCCGCCAGCAGGAGGTGGTGCGGCCGGGGGCGATGGGTATCGTCAGCCAGATCCTGCGGATCGCGCGCGACCAGTTCTGACAATCGTGGGTCGCCACGGGATCGGCTCTGCTGCGATGCCAGTTGACAAGTCCGTGGAAACCACTGTGGATAAGGCTTAACGGTGTGATTCAAGCGCGAATTGCTTTGTGTCACACTCGTCGTGACTAATTGCGGCCTGCGGGCTTTTGGAGAGAACCGTCATGAGCATCAATATCGGCCCCGCTACGACTGACGAGCTGCGGCCCCGGATCACCGTTATCGGTGTCGGCGGTGCCGGCGGCAATGCGATCGCCAACATGATCGAGGCGCAGATCGAAGGGGTCGAGTTTATCGTCGCCAACACCGATGCGCAGGCGCTCAACTCCTCCTCGGCGGAAACCCGCATCCAGCTCGGGCCGGATATTACCGGTGGCCTCGGTGCAGGCGCGCGGCCCGAAGTGGGCAAGGCGGCGGCCGAGGAAACCGTGGCCGAGCTCGAGGACATGCTCGAAGGCGTCAACATGCTCTTCATCGCCGCCGGCATGGGCGGCGGCACGGGCACCGGTGCGGCGCCGGTCATTGCCGAGGCTGCCCGCCGCAAGGGCGTGCTGACGGTGGGCGTGGTGACGAAGCCCTTCCTGTTCGAAGGAACGCGCCGGATGCGCGCGGCGGAATCGGGGATCGAGGAACTCCAGCGTCATGTCGACACGCTGATCGTCATTCCCAACCAGAACCTGTTCCTGGTGGCCAAGGCGGAAACGACCTTCAAGGAAGCCTTCCAGATGGCGGACGAGGTCCTGCAGCAGGGCGTCCGCTCGATTACCGACCTGATGGTCATGCCCGGCCTCATCAACCTCGACTTTGCCGACGTGAAGTCGGTGATGGAGGAAATGGGCAAGGCGATGATGGGTACCGGCGAGGGCGAGGGCGAGAACCGCGCGCTCGAGGCCGCCGAGCGCGCCATTGCCAATCCGCTGCTCGACGGTGTCAGCATGGCCGGTGCCAAGGGTGTGATCATCTCTATCATCGGCGGCGACGACATGAAGCTGCTCGAAGTCGACGAGGCTGCAAATCACATCCGCGAACTGGTGGACGAGGACGCGAACATCATCTGGGGTTCGGCCTTCAATCCCGATCTCAACGGCAAGATACGCGTTTCGGTGGTCGCCACCGGTATCGAACAGTCCGAAGGCATGTCCGCAGGGGCACGGCCCGCGGTAAGCCTTGGCGCCGCCCGTGCGCCGAAGCGTCCGGTGCTGGAGCTGCCAGAGGCCGAGGATGCCTATGAAACGGAAGAGCCGCTCGATCTCGGCAGCGAAACCTATGAAGCACCGGTCGAGGAAGAGGCCTACGATCTCGCCGAACCCGAACCGGAAGTCGAGGCGCCCGCACCGGCCATGGGCGGCCTGACCGGCTACGGCGCTGGCGACGATGACGAAGAGTATGACGAGGACGAGGATTTCGACGACGTCGACGGCATCGTCGATCCGCTGGCGGGAATGCGCAGTGATGCCGACGAAGGCTATTACGCGCCCGGCGCCGGCGGCGAGAGCGACGGTCTCGGTGCGGATCCGGCTGGCGACGGCGACGACGACTGGGACGACACGCTCGACCTGGGCGAAGCGGCGGAACCGGTCGATGCCGGCGGCGAGCCGGGTTCCGGAGGCGGAGACGAGCTCCTGCTGGATGCCGATCGACTGGCCGAGCGCGACGCCCTCGTTGGCGAGCCCGAGACACCGGCGCAGCCCGGTCGCCGCCGCGGGCTCGTAGCCGGGGGCGGTGCAGCCGGCGGCGGGGATTCGGGCGGCAGCACGCTGTTCGAACGGATGGCCAATCTCTCGCGCGGCAGCGCCAGCTCGAAAAAGGGCGATGACGACGAAGACGGCGATGACGACGACGGCGGTGCGCTCAACATCCCGCGCTTCCTCGGACGCCAGAACAACCAGTAACCGCCGGCCATGATGGGTTCAGCCTGGCCGCGATAGAGGCTTGCGGGGCCTTCGAGGCGCTCTGCCCCAAACTGGTGCAGCGGGGCGGACGGGCCCCGCATTCTGTGGTAACGACGGGAAGACCAATGATGCCCCGCCCATCCCTGATGGCCCTCGCAATCGGCGCCCTGCTCGGCACTCCTGCCGCGGCGCAGGAATTCGGCCCGGGCCGCGAAGTGGTCCAGCCGCTTCCGTCACCGGCCGCCGCCGAACTGCGTGCCGCCCTTGCCCGGCTGGCGCGTGATCCGCGCAATCTCGATGCGCTGATCGCCGCCGGGACGGCCTCGCTAGAACTGGACGACATCGATGCGGCGGTGGGCTTCTTCGGCCGCGCGGCGGACCTCGCACCGGGCGACCCGCGGGTGAAGGCTGGCAAGGCTGCCGCCTACGTCCGCACGAAACGACCCGACGAAGCCTTGCGGCTGTTCCAGGAGGCGGAAGCCGCCGGCGTCGAGATCGTGCGGCTGGCCGGGGATTACGGCCTCGCCTGGGATCTCGTCGGCAACAATCGCGAGGCGCAGAACCGGTATCGCCAGGCGCTGGCCGCAGCCCCGGCCGACGACGAGACGATCCGCCGCCTGGCCCTCAGCCTCGCCATCGACGGCGACGCGCGCGGGTTCGAGCAGACGCTGCAGCCGCTGATCGCGCGGCGGGACTTTGCGGCCTATCGCACGCGCGCCTTCGGCCTTGCCATACTGGGCAAGCCCGACGATGCGGTCGCTATCACTGAAGCGGTCATGGACAGGGCCATGGCCGGCAAGCTGGAGCCATACCTGCGCTTCATGCCGCAGTTGACCAAGGCGCAGCAGGCCGCCGCCGCCAATCTCGGCATCTATCCCACCGCCGCGCGCATCGGCCGTGACGACCCGCGCATCGCGGCCTATTCCGGCACGACCCCGGCTGCCCCGGCCAGCTCCGCTCGCGCACCCGATGCAGCTCTTGCACCGGCCGGACAGGCGCTCGGGGTTATCCCGGACCGCTTGCCCCAGGCGGTAGCGACCGCTCCGCCCGCAACGGCTGCGGTGTCCGCGCCGTCGCCGGCCCTCTCACCGGCCCAGCTTCCCGCACGGCCCGCCGCGACTCGCGAAGAAGCCGAACGCAGCGTCCGGCTCGCCCGCCGCGAAGCCGCATCCGACCCGCTGGCGCGCACAGCCGAACGCCCCCGCATCGTGGAGCGCCCGCGCACCGATCAGCCAGCCCTCAGTGCGCCAGAGCCATCGGCACCCGTAACGACGCTCGCCAACGCAGCAGCCGAAGCGGTTCCCGTGCCTGCCACGACAGGGCCTTCGGCGCCACTTGCCGGTGTGCGGGTGCCCGAACTGGCACCTGCGTCGCCTGCGTTCCAGGCAACGGCACCTGTTTCCGCGCCCGAGGTGCCGGCTTCCGCCCCCGATGCAAGTCCGGCACCGGTCGTGGTGGCACGGATCGAAGATAGCGCGGCCGCCGCGCCCGGCTTCGATCTCGCAGCGACAATGCCGTCCGCAAGCGCGCCGGTAGCGCAGCCTGTCGCCCCATCGGTCGCTCTCTCCGTCGCCCCGTCGGCCACGCCGTCGACGGCGCCGGCTCCGTCAACTCCGGCGGCGGGCGCATCGGTCGCCAACGCTTTTGCCGACCTTGCCTTGCCGTCGGCAAGTCCGGCAACGACTCCCGCAGCGGGTGCCGTGGACATCACCGCGATCAGGGCCCCGCGCGAAGTGGAGCGGCCGGTGGCGACCAGCGCAGTCGCGCCCGCCAGCGCGGCCAAGGCACCTTCTGCAAGGCCTGCGGCAAAGCCCGAGCCCGCCAAGCCTTCCCACCCGAGCCGTTTCTGGGTGCAGGTCGCGACCGGGCAGGACAAGGCGGCGCTCAGGTTCGACTGGCGCCGCCTCGCCAAGCAGGCCGGCGGCCTGCTCGACGGCAAGGGTCCGTACCTGACCGCTTGGGGCCAGACCAGCAGGCTGCTTGCCGGGCCCTACAAGACCCGCGAAGATGCCCGCAAAGCTTTGAAAGATTTGCAGGAAAAGGGCTTCGACGCGTTCACTTTCACCAGTCCCGACGGGCAGGAAGTCGAGCAATTGCGGTGAATCCGGCGTGCTGCGTTGGCAGTTTTGCACATGCTATGAACAAGCCGCTCGCGTTCTCCCCAAGCTTGGTTCACCGCAGCGTTGCGCAGGGTCGGCGGGTAAGGCCATGTCGGCCCATGACCAAGCCACGTTCCGACCGAAGGGCCTTCGCGCAATGAACTCCGCGCTCGACCGCTACCGCGAGCCGGACGAATCGGCGCCGCTCGATATGCTTGCCGCGCTGTTCGAAGCCCGCGGCTGGCCGGTCGAATCGGTGTCGGATGACGAATTGTCGGGCGAGATCCAGGGCAGCTGGGCGAAATACCAGTTGCGCGGCATCTGGCGCGCGGTCGACAATGTGCTGCAATTGATCTGCCTGCCGGACATCCGCGTGGCCAAGGACAAGCGGGCACCGGCGGTGGAACTGCTGGCGCTGGTGAACGAGCAGATGTGGCTGGGCCACTTCGACCTCTGGAGCAATGGCGGCGTCATCGTTTATCGCCACGCCGCATTGCTCGGCGACGACGGGACGCTCAGCCTCAATCAGGCGCAGGCGCTGGTCGAATCGGCGGTCGAGGATTGCGACCGGTTCTATCCCGCGTTCCAGTTCGTGTTGTGGGGCGACAAGACCCCGGAGGCGGCCCTCGATGCGGCACTGGTCGATGCTGCCGGAGAGGCCTGAGCGGCCTTGCCTGGGTCCTTGCGGGGCGCGGGCATGAATTTTCCCGCAACTCTCGTCGTCGGCTACGGCAACATGGCCGGCGCGATGGTGTCCGGTTGGCTCGGCGCGGGAGTGCCGGCTGCGCGTTTCACGGTCTATCATCCGCACGGCAAGCAGGTGCCCGAGGGCGTCGGCCTGGTGAGCGAGTTTCCCGAGCGGCCGGTCGAGGCCGTGCTGCTCGGCGTGAAACCCGCTGTTCTCGATGCTGTAGCTCCGGGGCTGGCCGGCGCAGTCGGGGCCGGCACGCTGCTGGTCTCGGTGCTGGCCGGTGTCGAGCTCGCGAGCCTGCGCCAGCGCTTTCCGCAAGCCGGCGCGATCGTGCGGCTGATGCCGAACCTGGCATGCGCGCTCGGCAAGTCGCCCAATGCGCTGGTCGCCGACCGGATCGATGCGGAGCAGCGCACAGTCGTCACCGGCATGGCCGAGTTGCTGGGCAGCGCCGAATGGCTCGAAGGGGAGGACCTGTTCGATCTGGTGACTGCCCTCGCCGGATCGGGCCCGGGCTTCGTTTACCGGTTCATCGACGCGCTGGGCCTTGCCGCCGCGCGCCTGGGTCTGCCGACGGAACAGGCACAGCGGCTGGCGGTGCAGATGGTGGAAGGTGCTGCAGCGCTCGCCGCCGCGTCGACAGAGAGCCCGGCCGAACTCGCCCGGCGTGTCGCCAGCCCGGGGGGAATGACCCAGCGCGGCCTCGACGTTCTAGACCGCGACGATGCGCTCGTCGAACTCATGGTCGAAACGCTGCGCGCGGCGCGCGATCGGGGGGCGGAAATGGCCCGGGAAGCGCGCCGGCGGGGCTGACCGGCGGGCCGTTGCAAACTTTCGAACGGCGTCCGGTTTCGCTTGAAATCAACGCCTGTTGACCCGATATTCCGTCCTAGACCGGCGCTATAGTGCGGCCGGCTATTGGAGTATGGATCGAAATGGCTGACTGGAACGAACCTCGGCAGGCGCAGGCGGGCCTCGGCTCTGTCCCGCGGGCAGGAGGCGACGTTGCGTCGCGCACGACTTTCGACGCAGGCCTGCGCTCTTACATGCTGTCGATTTACAACTACATGACCTCGGGCGTGCTGCTGACGGGGATCGTGGCGCTGCTGACTTACAATTCGGGCATGGCGATGAACTTCGCTTCCGGCCCGCTGATGTGGATCGTGGCTCTCTCGCCGCTGGCCATCGTTTTCGCGATGAGCTTCGGCATGAACCGCTTCGGCAAGGCGACCCTCCAGGCGATGTACTGGACCTTCGCGGTGCTCATGGGCCTGTCGATGTCGACGATCTTCCTGCGCTTCACCGGCGGGTCGATCGCCGTGACCTTTTTCGCCACGGCAGCGGCCTTCGCGGGGCTCAGCCTGTTCGGTTACACCACCAAGAAAAGCCTGAGCGGCCTCGGCAGCTTCCTCATCATGGGTGTGGTCGGTCTGCTGGTCGCGATGCTGCTCAACCTGTGGCTGCAGAGCCCGGCGCTGATGTATGCCATCAGCTTCCTCGGCGTGCTGATTTTCGCGGGCCTCACCGCCTATGATACGCAGCGTCTGAAGGAAACCTACGCCTATGTGCGCGGGACGGACATGATGGGCAAGGTCGTGATCATGGGTGCGCTGACGCTGTACCTGGACTTCATCAACATGTTCCAGTTCCTGCTCAGCTTCCTTGGCCAGCGCGAATAGTCGCGCCTGATGGCGGGCTGTGCAAACCGCCCGTCGCAAGAAAGACTCAACTGAACGTGCCCGGGGTGCAAATTGCACCTCGGGCATTTTCTTATGCTGCCCGTCGCATTAACGGTATCGCTTCAGCTTCGGCTCATGTCCGGAGTGGGATGGATCGTGTTTTGGAGGAGGGTTTGAACCGCATGGCCGGGTCGCTTTGGTTGTCCGTTTCCGGTAGGCTGCGCATGACCGCGCTTGCTGGTGCCGCTCTGGCAGTGTCCGCCTGTGGCGCTGCCCCGCCGCCGAAAGTCGTCAGCACGCCGCCCCCGCCTGCGCCGGTCCAGCTCATCCCCCC
Organism: Parerythrobacter aurantius; assembly: GCF_045291475.1. NCBI lineage: Bacteria > Pseudomonadati > Pseudomonadota > Alphaproteobacteria > Sphingomonadales > Erythrobacteraceae > Parerythrobacter > Parerythrobacter aurantius. The sequence goes on along the minus strand of NZ_CP147985.1, from coordinate 315,964 downwards.
GCGGCCAGCGCCTCCGGGCGGGGCTGCCGCCATGGCACTGCCTGCTGTCGGTCTGGACGGGCAGCGGCTCACCATAAACAGCGGGCTCACGACGGCACAGACGACATGGAACCTGCGCTCGGCGCTCAACGTTGCCGCGCTCAACTGCCTGACCCCGCGCCACGCCGCGATCCTCGACAATTACAAGCTGTTCCTGACGAAGTTCGAACGCCCGCTCCGGACGACCAGCAGCAAGATTCTCGAAGAATTCCGGGCGAAGCACGGCCGCAGCCAGGGGCAGAGCCAGTTCGACGGCTACATGACGCAGGTGTACAACTATTTCGCCCTGCCGCCCGCGCTCGACCAGTTCTGCGATGCCGCGCTGCAGGTCAGCGCGGATTCGACGCTGGTCGTCCCCGCCGATCTCGACAGTTTCGCCAGCCGGGCGCTGCCGCGCATCGAGGTGGTGTTCCAGGATTTCTTCCGTTCCTACGATAACTACGAACGCAACCTCGCCACATGGACCGCAACCTACGGCGCCGATGCCATACCGGGCACGCCGGTGCCGGCCTGGGTCCGGACGGGATCGCTGGGGCCCACCTCGGGCGAACAGGTCCTGTTCCGCGAAACGCCGACCGGGGCCTCCTACCCGCCCTCTGTCGGTACAGTCGAAGTGCTGACCATGCCGGCCGAACCTGCCCCGACGACCGATCCGGCAACGCCGCGCCCCGTCGGCGGCGTCACCTTCACGTCGGAACCGGTGGTGCAGTCCGTTCCCGGCAAGGACGACTGAGTAACCCCGCCCCGAGGTTTGGGCTTTGCGCGGGCGGCGCTTTTCGCTAAAGCGCCGCTCCTTGCCGCTGTCTTCGGCGGTCAGGAATACTGGACGGGGCCGTAGCTCAGTTGGGAGAGCGCGTCGTTCGCAATGACGAGGTCAGCGGTTCGATCCCGCTCGGCTCCACCAGTATCCTGCATCGGCAGGATACTGGTTTTCTGTTTTCCGCACGCCCTCCGGCGCGCGATTTCCTCGCTCCCTTTCGGTCGCTGCGGGCGCCCGGTCGGGCTTGCGGCGCTACGCGCCGTTCTCCGCGCCCGGCCAACGGGCTGGCGCAATCCCTCTTTCATCCCTAGTTGAGCCACCATGCACTTCCTCGATCAAGCCAAGATTTACATCAAAGCGGGAGCTGGCGGCCCGGGAGCGGTCTCGTTCCGGCGCGAGAAATATATCCAGTATGGCGGCCCCGACGGCGGCAATGGCGGCAAGGGCGGCGACATCGTGTTCGAAGCCGTCTCCGGACTTAACACGCTGATCGACTTTCGCTACACGCAGCATTTCAAGGCGCCCCGCGGCGGGCATGGCATGGGTCGGGACCGTTATGGCAAGGGTGCGGACGATCTCGTTATCAAGGTGCCGGTCGGCACGCAGATCCTGTCGGACGACAAGGAGGAAGTGCTCGCCGATTTCACTGAAGCCGGCCAACGGGTCGTATTGCTCGAAGGCGGCATGGGCGGCCGCGGCAACGCCAGCTACAAGACCAGCACCAACCGCGCCCCGCGCCAGCACCAGCCGGGCATTCCGGGCGAGGAAATGTGGGTCTGGCTGCGGCTGAAGCTGCTCGCCGACGTCGGCCTGCTGGGCCTGCCCAATGCGGGCAAGAGCACCTTTATAAACGCCGTCTCCAACGCCCAGGCCAAGGTGGGCGACTATGCCTTCACCACGCTGGTGCCCAAGCTGGGCGTGGTGCGGCACAAGGGCCGCGAATTTGTGCTGGCGGACATCCCCGGCCTGATCGAGGGCGCGGCGGACGGCGCGGGAATAGGCGACCGCTTCCTCGGGCATATCGAACGCTGCCGGGTCCTGATCCACCTCGTCGACATTGCCGGCACCGACCCGTTGGAGGCGTTCGAGGTGGTCAATGGCGAGCTCGAAGCTTACGGCGCGGACCTGATCGACAAGCCGCAGTTGGTGGTGCTCAACAAGCTCGACCTGGCGGACGAGGAACTGGTCGCCGCCTATGCCGGGCAGTTGCTCGATGCGGGCGCGGAGGAAGTTTTCGCGGTGTCCGGCGCGACGGGTGCGGGTATCGAAACCCTGCTCGATGCGGTGCTCGGCTACCTGCCCGATCGCACCGCCACCGAAACCAAGGCTGCGCCCGAGGAAAACCTCGAGGAGGGCGATGGCGAGTGGTCGCCCATTTGATTGCCGCACTGCCCGAACTGCGCGATCCGGAAGCTTGCCGCCTGCTGGTGGTCAAGCTCGGCTCGGCCTTGCTGGTCGGGCCGGATGGCGAGCCGCGCCGGGAATGGCTGTCCGGCCTGATGGGCGAACTGGCCGCGCTGCATGAGGGCGGGCAGAAAATCGTCATCGTCAGTTCGGGCGCGATCGCGCTGGGCGCGGCGAAGCTGGCCTTGCCCGAGCGCGGTCGGCGGAGCCTCGCCGATGCGCAGGCGGCTGCCTCGGTCGGGCAGATCGCGCTCGCGCGACTGTGGTCGGAGGGTCTGGCCCAGCACGGCCTTGTCGCCGCGCAGATGCTGCTGACGCTCGACGACCTCGAGAACCGCAGCCGCTATCTCAATGCGTCGGCAACGCTGGAGCGCCTGCTGGAGGCGGGCGCGGTGCCGGTCATCAACGAGAACGACAGCGTCGCGACCGAGGAAATCCGCTTCGGCGATAACGACCGGCTGGCGGCGCGCGTCGCGCAGGCGGCGGGGGCCGATGCGGTCCTGCTGCTGAGCGATGTCGACGGCCTCTACGATCGCCATCCGAGCGAGGAAGGGGCGCAGCGCGTTCCCGTCGTCGCGGCAATGGACGACACGATCCGCGCCATGGCGACGGGCGATACCTCGTCGGGCCTCGGCTCGGGCGGGATGGTGTCGAAGCTCCAGGCCGCCGATATCGCCACCCGCGCCGGGGTTGCGCTGGTTATCGCCAATGGCACGGTCGAGCGGCCGATAGAGCGGGCCTTGGGCGAGGCCGTGGGCACGCTGTTCCGCCCGCAGGCCGGCGCAGGCGCGCGCAAGGGCTGGCTCGGCGGGCGCATGGCTCCGATGGGCACTCTGCGGGTCGATGCCGGCTGCGCGGTGGCGCTGGGCAAGGGGGCGAGCCTGCTCGCCGCCGGGATCGTCGGCGTCTCGGGCCAGTTCCGCCGCGGTGATCTGGTCAAGATCTGCGATCTCAAGGGCAAGGCGCTGGCGCAGGGCCTCAGCGAATATGCGGTCCACGAAGTGCAGGCCATCGCCGGCAAGCGGGCCGAGGACCAGGCGGCGCAGCTCGGCTATGCCCCGCGTGCGGCGGTGATCCACCGCGACCACATGGTGATGCTGTGATCGTCGCCATTACCGGAGGCACGGGTTTCGTCGGGCAGGCGCTGGTCGATCTGGCGCCCAGGCAAGGCGTCTCGCTGCGCTCGCTGGCGCGCAAGGTTCCGGACGACGCGCGCGGGGTTGAATGGGTTCCGGGCGACTTGGGCGACAAGAATGCGTTGGCCAGGCTCGCCGCAGGTGCCGAGGCGGTGATCCATATCGCCGGGCAGGTCCGCGCGCGCGATGTTTCCGAATTCGAAGCGGCCAATGTCACCGGCACGCTCAACGTCATCGAGGCGGCGCTGGCGGCGCGGGTGCCGCGCTTTGTTTTCGTTTCCTCTCTCGCCGCACGCGAGCCCGATCTGTCGGCTTATGGTGCGTCCAAGGCGCGGGCCGAGAAGCTGGTTATGGCGAGCCCGCTCGACTGGACCATCGTCCGCCCGCCCGCCGTCTATGGCCCGCGCGATGGCGAGGTGCTTGACCTGTTCAAGATGGCGAAGCGGGGTATCGTGCCGATGCCCGGCAAGGGCCATGCCTCGATGATCCACGTCGGCGATCTCGCGCGCCTCCTGCTGGCGGTGCTGCCTTCGGGTGAGGACACCACCGGGCGCACCTTCGAGCCCGACGACGGCAAGCCGGGCGGCTGGGAACACCGCGAACTCGCCCGCGCCATCGGTTGGGCGATGGGCAAACGCCCGATGGTCCCGCGCCTGTCGCGCGGCATGCTGGATTTCGCGGCAAAGATGGACGGCATGGTCCGGGGCGACGGCGCAAAGCTCACGCCCGACCGCGTCGGCTACATGTGCCACCCAGACTGGGTCTCAAGTGCCGATGCCAAGCCACCGGAATCGCTGTGGCAGCCTATGATCGCGACCCGCGAAGGGCTGAGGGCGACCGCGCGATGGTACAGGGAGAATGGCTGGCTATAGTCCGCAGCACGGTTCTGGATTACTTGGAACATTGATCGGCACTTCAGTTCCGAGATGAGAATGGAACGCGCACATTTGCATTGGGACGGGTTCGCTCATCCCTTTGGCGGGCGCGGGTCTTTGAAGGTCGCCCACATCTCGGGCCTAAACCAGTCGCATTGCACTTGAGGCTGCGCGGCATGCAGCGCCTCGAATTCGCTGCGCGGCGCGTTAAGCGCGGTACCGAGAAACCTAAGGCTGTTCATACCACGCAGAGCAGACAGGCTCTGGTCGTCAAGCTTTGTGTTGGTGAGGAACAGCGCTTCGAGCGCGAAGCGGTCGAGCGGGGCGAGGCTTGGGATACGCTGAGCGGTGTACATACTCCCTTCGATACCGAGCACCTTCAGCCGACCAGCTAGCGGGCGAAGCCAGTCAAGGTCGGCAAGGTGCTTGGCATTCTCGATAAACAGGCGCTCAAGTTTCGGCAGGGCGAGGATCGGCGTAAAATCGGCAATGTTGCGCGGCGAGTTGATCTTGAGGATCCGCAGCTCGGCCAACGCTGCAAGCGGGGAGAGGTCGGAAGCAGTGACAGGATATTCCAGCTCCAGATACTCCAAATGGTTCAGGCAGCCAATTTCTTCCAAAAAGTCCTGATTGACCGCGTGCGCCTGCAACTCGTGCAATGCGGTTCGCAGCTTGATTCCGCGATGCGATTCCTTTTCTCGCGAAAGTCTCGCGCAGCTTACATTCAACGGAACATCGTCACCTCGATCATATGTGCTGCAGTTAGGGCGCCGAGTATGCAGCCAGAACCTGTAGTGCTCGTTGAGATATGCTGCGTCTTTGGCCATTGACTTTGACTAGCCAAATTCCACAGCTGACCGCAATGCGATCAGGAGCCGAAGTGCCGTTTTCCGTAAGAATTCTCGCGAATCTTGGCGATCGTATCCGCGAAATAAAACGCGCTATAGAAACGGTTCCTCGCCCGGCTTGTGGATGCCGCATTCGGTCTTGTCCCAGCCAGCCCAGCGTCCGGCGCGGGGGTCTTCGCCGATGGCAACGGGCCGCGTGCAGGGGGAGCAGCCGATCGAGGGATAGCCTTGCGCGACCAGCGGATGGCGGGGCAGGTCGTGCTGGATCATGTAGCCTTCGATCTGGCTGGCATTCCAGTCGATCAGCGGGTTGATCTTGAGCCGGCCCTGCTCGTCCGTCGTATCGACTTCAAAGCGGGGCAGGTTGGCGCGGGTGCTGGACTGGAATGCCTTGCGGCCGGTGAAAGTCGCATCGTAGCCCACCAGCGCGCGGGCGAGCGGCTTGACCTTGCGGATCTCGCAGCAGCCGTCGGGGTCATAGGACCAGCGCAACCCGGTCTCGTCGCGCGTCTCCAGCTCGCCGAGGCAGGGGTAGAGATTGACGAGGTTCTTCAGCCCGATCGCCTCGACCAGCTCGTCCCGGTAGGCGAGCGTTTCGGGGAAATGCTTGCCCGTTTCGAGGAACAGCACCGGGATGCCGGGATCGACCTCAGCGATTAGGTGCAGCAACACCGCGCTCTCCGCGCCGAAGCTCGAGACGACTGCCAGTTCGCCCGCGAGGCTGTCGCGGATGACCGATTCCAGCATCTCCTGCGTGCTCGACCCGCGGAACAGGCGGTTGAGGCGCACGGCATCGTGCTCGGTGAAGCGCGGGCCGGTGTCGATCCGGTCGATGGCGCGCATCTCATTCATGGCGCAATTCCGCAATCATGCGCCGCGCGTCGGCGGCGCGCTGGTAGACATGCGGCCAGCGTTCGAACGCCGCCCTGGCGTCGTCTTCGTCGATGGGTCTGTCGGGCGCGAAACTGTCGAACCCGCAGCGGCGCATGTAGCCGATCTGGTCGACCAGCACTTCGCCCACCGCGCGCAATTCGCCGGTGTAGCCGGCCTCGCGCAGGATCCGCGCCGAGGAATAGCCGCGCCCGTCACCGAAGGCGGGAAAGTTGACTTCGACCAGCCGCAGCCGCCCGAGATGCGGGATCAGCGCGCGGGCATCGTCGCCCGGCTCGATCCGCACCGCGGCGGCGTTGGATTGCTCGAGAAACGCATCGACCGTGACCTGCGCATGGTCCGCCACTTCGTCATCGCGGAAGCGGAACTGGACGTCGTCGGGGCTAGTGCCGAGGTGTTCAGCCATAAAGCGCCTCCTTGAACGGATCCATGCCGATGCGGCGGTAGCAGTCGAGGAAACGCTCGCCCTCCTGCCGGTGGGCGAGATAGACATCGGCTGCGGTTTCGACCGCATCGACGATACCGGTCTCGTCGAAGCCGGGGCCGGTGATCTTGGCGAGCGAGGTGTCCGCCGCCTCGCTGCCGCCGAGCAGCAGCTGGTAGTTCTCGGTGCCTTTCTTGTCGACGCCGAGGATACCGATGTGGCCCGCGTGGTGGTGACCGCAGGCATTGATGCAGCCGGAGATCTTGAGCTTCAATTCGCCCAGCGCGGCGGTCTTGCCACTGGCGGCGAAGCGCTGCGAGATCTTCTGCGCCACGGGAATCGAGCGGGCATTGGCGAGGCTGCAATAGTCGAGCCCCGGGCAGGCGATGATGTCCTCGATGGTGTCGAGGTTGGGACTGCCGAGCCCCGCCGCCTCGAGTTCGGTCCAGAGCGCGTGAAGATCGGCGATCTTCACATGCGGCAGGACGATGTTCTGGGTGTGCATCACCCGCAGCTCGTCGAAGGAATATTTCGCCGCCAGCTCCGCCATCAGGTGCATCTGCGCCGCGCTGGCATCGCCGGGGATGCCGCCCACAGGCTTGAGGCTGATCACCGCCGCGACATAGCCCGGCGCCTTGTGCGGATGGGCATTGCGGTCGGCCCACAGCGCGAAGTCGGGGTCGGAGCGGTCCAGCGTATCGCTGATCCCGGTTTCGAACGCCGGATCGGCGAAGAAGGGTCGCAGCCGTTCCAGCTCGGCCAGCGGGGGTTCGATGCCCTGGCTGAGCAGGTGGGCAAATTCTTCCTCGACCTGGCGGGTGTATTCCACCGCGCCCATTTCATGGACGAGGATCTTGATCCGCGCCTTGTACTTGTTGTCGCGCCGACCGTGGCGATTGTAGACCCTGAGGCACGCCTCGGCATAGGTCACGAGCTGGTCGAGCGGGACGAAGGGATTGATGCAGGGCGCGATCATCGGGGTCCGGCCCATGCCGCCGCCGACATAAAAGGCCGCGCCCAATTCGCCCGCTTCGTTGGCGACGATCTGGATGCCGATATCGTGCAGCCGCATCGCCGCCCGGTCGGTGTCGCTGGCGATGACCGCAATCTTGAACTTGCGCGGCAGGAAGCTGAATTCCGGGTGGAAACTCGACCACTGGCGCAGCAGCTCGGCATAGGGGCGCGGATCGACCAGCTCGTCGGCGGCCGCGCCGGCGAAGTGGTCCGAACTGATATTGCGGATGCAATTGCCGCTGGTCTGGATCGCATGCATCTCGGCCTTGGCGAGATCCGCCAGCAAATCAGGGGCTTCCTCCAGCTTGATCCAGTTGTACTGGATGTTCTGGCGGGTGGTGAAATGGCCGTAACCGCGGTCGTACTTGTCGGCGATATCGGCCAGCGCATGCATTTGCCGGCTGTCGAGCGTGCCATAGGGAATGGCGACGCGCAGCATATAGGCGTGGAGCTGCAGATAGAGCCCGTTCATCAGCCGCAGCGGACGGAAGGCTTCTTCCGGCAACTTGCCTTCGAGGCGGCGACGGGTCTGGTCGCGGAATTCCTCGACCCGCGCGTCGACCATCGCCTGGTCGTATTGGTCGTACTTGTACATGTCAGATCACCCAGTTGCCGGCGTCGGGGTCGGCAGGTTTGAGGGTCAGGTCGGGGCGGACGGTGGGGCCGAGCGCACGGACGCGGTCCTTGATGTGGGCCGGGCGCACGCCCTTGTCGGTTCGCTCCGCCTCGATGGCATAGGCGGCGTTGACACGGCGGGCGGATTCCTCGCGGGCGATGATCTCGTCGGCGCGGTCTGCGACATCGACGGCGTGATCGACATGGAGCGACCAGCCGGTGCCGTCCCACCATGTTACTGCGCCCGATTTGAGGTCGTTTCCGGTCAGGATTCTCATCGCATCGCCTCCAAGGCCAGCGCCGCAAGTTGTCGGTCAGGGGTGGAAAGATCGTCCCCGGCTTGGGGGCGTGCGACGACTTCGCCGATCACGATCAGGGCCGGTGTTGCGACCCTTTCGCGCGAAACGATCTCGGGCAGGGCGGCCAGCACGCCGCGCAGCACGCGCATCTGCGGGCGCGCGGCATTCTCGATCACGGCGACGGGCACTTCGGGGGCAACGCCATCGGCCATAAGCTTTTCCGCGATTTGCGGGGCGGTCTTGAGACCCATGTAGATGACCAGCGTGCGCCCCTTGCCGGCAAGGCCCGACCAGTCCTGCTCGCTCAGACCCTTGCACTGCCCTGCGACGAAGCTGACGATGCTCGAGGCGTCGCGGTGGGTGAGGGCGATCTGGGCGGCGGCGGCGGCACCGTTGGCGGCACTGATGCCCGGTACCACCTCGACCGGAACGCCTGCGGCATGGGCGGCCTCGGCTTCCTCGCCGCCGCGCCCGAAGATGAAGGGATCGCCGCCCTTCAACCGCACCACGTCGCGGCCCGCGAGCGCCTCTCGCACCAGCAGGGCATTGATCGCGTCCTGCGGCATGGTGTGGTTCGAACGGCTCTTGGCGACAGAGATCAAGGTCGCACCGGGCCTTGCCACGGCGAGGATCGAGCGATCGACCAGCCCGTCATGGACGATGAGGTCGGCAGCCGCGAGCAGGCGCGCCGCGCGCAGCGTCAGCAGATCCGCGTCACCCGGACCCGCGCCGACGAGATAGATAGTTCCAGCCTGTGTCATGCCGCCTTATTCGGGATTGCGGCTGCAAACGGCCAACCAGAATGACTGGCAGGCGGGGTAGTTTGGATTTTGAAATGGTCGCTACCAGCCGGGGAAGCGATGGTTTCAAAACCGGCGCTTCCCGGCGACGAAGCTAGTCTTTGCCGGGCTTCTCGACCCGCTGGGCAATCGCTGCCACGAGTTGCTCGAACTGCGCATTGCCGCGCAGGTTGATGTCGCGCTGGGGGAAGGGGATTTCGATCGCGGCTTCCCTGAACAGCGCCCACAGGTTCTTGAGCACCTCGGACCGGACATTGCCGATGCCTTCCTCGGGGTCGGTAATCCAGCAATGGATGACGAAATCGATGGAATTCTCGCCGAACTTGTCGAGCCAGACGACCGGAGGCGGGGTCTGCTTGATGCGGACGACCTGCGATGCGGCGCGCAGCATCAGTTCCTCTGCGGCGGCGATGTCGCAATTGTAGCCGATCCCCACCGGCACCTGGATGCGGACATTTTTGCTGGAATAGGACCAGTTTTCGACCTGGTTGATCATCAGGTTCTCGTTGGGGATCAGGTATTCCTTCTGGTCGCGCGTCGTGATCGAGACAGCGCGAATGCCGATCTTGCGGATCTGGCCGAAGGTGGAAACGCCCGACTGGTCGGCGATGGCGATGACGTCGCCCGGCTTGATCGACTTGTCCATCAGAAGGATGATCCCGGCGATGAGGTTGCCGAAGGTCTTCTGCAGGCCGAAGCCGATGGCGAGGCCGAAGGCGCCGGAAAATACCGCCAGCGCGGTCAGATCGATACCTAGCAGATCGATGCCGAGGAAGAAGGCAGCCGCCCAGACGATGATGGTGATGATCTTTTCGGTCAGCAGCCGCTGCGTCTCGTCCAGCGCGGTGGCGCGCGCGACGACGGACTTGATGGCCTTGGTCGCGAACCACGCGCCGACGATAACCAGCACGACGATGGCAGACGCGAACAAAACGTCCCAAAGCGACAACCGCATGTCGCCCATTTCGATAGCCATGTTGTCGAGCGAGTTGACCATGCCACCAATGGTCTCGTTCTTTTCGGCGACGGCGTCCTTCGCATCATTGGCGGCCGACACAGCCTCACGCGGCCCCGGGGCGGCGCTTGGCGCTGCGGCGGGGGACGGGGCCGCAGCGGGCGTTGCAGCGGGGGGCGGGGCGGCAGCGGTTCTCAAACTAGCTCCATGGCGGCAAAGGCGCGCGCGAGATCAGCCATGAGGTCCGACGAGTCCTCCAGACCTATCGACAGTCTAACGCCCAGTCGGTCCGTGCTGTTCCACGATGTCGGCGGCCAGGGCGTAGCGCTGCGGATGTCGGCCGGGTCGAAGGGGACGACGAGGCTTTCGAAACCGCCCCAGCTGTAGCCGATGCCGAACAGCTCGAGCGCATCCACAAAGGCGGCGCGGTGCGCGTCGGTTGCACCCTTGAAGACGAAGGACAGCAGGCCGCAGCCACCGGTAAAGTCACGCTGCCAAAGTTCGTGCCCGGGCGATCCGGCGCGCATCGGGCAGAGCACATGCGCAACTTCGGGCCGGGTGGCGATCCAGTCGGCAATGACAAGCGCGCTTTCGGTCTCGCGGTCCAGCCGCACCTGCATCGTCCTGAGCCCGCGCAGTATGAGCGCCGCATCGTCGGGCGAGACGACGTTACCCATCTGTTGCGCCGTCTGGCGGAGACGCTTGTAAAGCCGCTCGTCGCGCGCGCTGGCCGAGCCCATCATGATGTCCGAATGCCCGGAGACATGCTTGGTCAGCGACATGACCGAGATATCGCAGCCGCGCTCCAGCGCCGGGAAACCCAGCGGCGAGGCCCAGGTATTATCGAGCAGCGTCACCGCCCCCTTTTCGCGCGCGATGGCGGCAAGGGCAGGCACGTCCTGCACCTCCATCGTCAGGCTGCCTGGACTTTCCAGCATCACCGCCCTGGTGCGTTCGCAGAACTTGCCGGCAAACCCGTCCACATCCATCGGATCGAAATAGCGCGGCTCGACCCCGAAACGCTTGAGGATGCCGCTGGCGATATTGCGGGTCGGTTCGTAGGCATTGTCGGTCACCAGCAGGACATCGCCGGGTCGCAGTACGGCCATCAGCGCCTGCACGATCGCTGCCGTGCCGCTGGGATAGATGACGGTGCCGAAGGCGCCAGGCTCGATCTCGGTCAGCGCTTCGCAAAGCGCCCATTGTGTCGGTGCGCCGCGGCGGCCGTAATAGAACTGCCCGTCGGCATTGTTGCCCTGCGCTGCCTTGCGCTCGGCTTCGCTGGCATAGAGATGCGTGCTGGCACGCCACACCGGGGGATTGACCACCGGGCCGGTCCATTCCTCGCGCCGTCCCGCGCCGACGAGGCGCGTCCCGGTGCCTGCTGGCTTGTCGCTGCTCAGCGCGCTTCTCCCGTTTCCTTGGGTGTGGCGGGGTCCGCGCCCCATTCCGACCAGCTGCCATCGTAGAGCGCAACATCGGTCTTGCCGATCAGGTGCAACGCGAAGACGAGCACGGACGCGGTGACGCCGCTGCCGCAGGTCGTGACCAGCGGCCTCGCCATGTCGAGGCCCGCCCCATTGAACAAGGCGCGCAGTTCGCTCTTCGGCCGGAAAGTGCCGTCGCTGCGCAGCAGGTCGGAAAAGGGGAGGTTTCGTGCGCCGGGAATGTGTCCGCCGGGCAGGTCATGTACGAGGTCGGGCGTGGTGCCGGTGAAGCGACCTGCATCGCGCGCGTCGAGCACCTGCTCGCCATCATTGCTGCAATTGGCGAGCATCTGCGCCTTGTCGCGCAGCATCGCCATGTCGGGCACGAGGGTAATCTCGCCGAACAGGTCGTCGCTGCCTTCGGCCGGCACATCGGTTTCGAGCGGGCGTTCCTCGGCCCGCCATTTGATGAGTCCGCCGTCGAGCACCGCAACAGCCTCGTACCCGAAAGCCTTCAGCAGGAACCACGCGCGGCAGGCACTGCGCAGGGCGGAATCGTCATAGAGGACGATGCGGCTCGCGTTCCGCACCCCCAGGGCACCGAGCCGGTCCTGCAGCCGCGGCGCATCGGGAATCTTGCCGGGCATGTTGGAGGCGGGATCGTGCAGGCCGGCAAGATCGAGGAAACGCGCCCCCGGCAGATGTGCGACTTCGAATTCGTCGCGCGCATTGCGCCCGGCGCCCGGCAGATGGAGCGAGGCATCGAGCAGCACGAGGTCGCTCGCGCCCAGTTCCTGCGCCAGCCAGTCGGTCGTTACCAGCATGTCCATGGGCACCGGCCTAGCGGCCCCGCAAGCCTACGTCTAGCCGAGCGGGCGGGCGTCGATTTCAGTGAAGGTCTGCGGCGGCGTGTCGAGCCTGAAGGGTTGCAACCGCGCCCCGGCCGTTCCCGCAGTCTTGCCTACGACGAAGGTAAAGGCCCGTGCCGGCGCGTCGGCGGCTTGCGCCTTCAGCCGGACCAGCGGCACGTAGATCGGCACATTTCCCTGCCGGATGGGCCGCACACTGCGCAGCTCCAGCCGCAGGTCGCCGGTCACCACCTTGCGCTGGCCTGCGCCGAGGTGTTCGACTGAGTGAAGCGCGGGCAGGGAAGTCCCCGCATCGGCCAGCTGGTCTGCGATAGGGGCCTGGCCGTGGGCACTGGTCAGGTCGCCGTCCAGCACGATATTGCGCATCGCCGTCGGTGCCCGGTTGCTCAGCGTCAGGCGGTAGCTGAGCGTTGCGGCCATGAGGCTGCGGCTTAGGCGCACCGCCTCGACCTCGACCTTGAGGTAGCGCAGCAGGTCGTCGTCCGCCACCGCCGGCTCGCTTGCGACCACAGGCCGGACGATGGGTGCGGGCGCGCGCACACTTGCCTTGCGGCGGAGGGCAACCAAGCCGGCCGCCAGCGCTGCGAGTGCCACCGCCAGCGCTGCTATCCACCACCACCACGGCAGGCTTTCGTCAGCTGCTGCATCTGCTTCATCGGCCTGGGCGACCGGCGCCGGGGGCGATGCCTCCGGCGACACGGGCGGCAGGGAGAAGCCGGGGGCCGTTCCTCCAGCGCCATCCTGCGGAAGCCCGGTCACCCCGGCGGAGGCGCCGGGCGAAGGCAGGCCGGAGGGAGTACGGGCAGGATCAGTCGCACGGGCGGGGGTGCCAGGCGGCTGGCGCGGAGACGATGCGGGCTGCGTCGCTCCCGCCGCCGGACGCGAGGGCTGTGCCGATGGCGAAGCGGTCGGGGCCGCACTTGTTGGCGCGGGGCTCGGCGTTGCGGTCGGGGTCGCTGTCGGCCGGATGATCGGGCGCGGGGCCACCGGGACGGTCGCGCTGTCGTCCACCGGCCCCTGCGCGCGCGGGGTGGGGGAGGGCGCGGGATTCGGCGGCAGCTGGAAATCACTGGCCGATTGCGCCAGCGCGGGTGCGGCCGGGAAGGCCGTGAGGCCCAAGGCCAGCAGCGGAAGAAGGAAACGGGTGTGCATCGATACTCGTCGAAGGAAAGGCCTGTCCCAAGGGAAGCGGCGCTGAATAGGCTGTGAATTGCTGCGGTCCAACGGCCAGCTTGTGCTTTGGGCAAGATAGCGGCAGAGGCGCGGCATGAGCGACACACCCAAAGGCCCCGCCGCCCAGCCCCAGTTCCTCGGCCAGCAGACGCCCCTGCCGTCCTCGCCCGAGGAGGCGGTGCTCGACTACGTTCCCAATCCGCGGCCCGGTTCGCTCTACCTGGTACGCTTCGCAGCGCCCGAATTCACCTCGCTCTGCCCGGTCACCGGGGCGCCCGATTTCGCCCATCTGGTGATCGATTATGCGCCGCAGGATACCATCGTCGAATCCAAGAGCCTCAAGCTGTTCCTCGGCTCCTTCCGCAACCACAACGGCTTTCACGAAGACGTGACGGTCGGGATAGGCCAGCGCCTCGCGGCGGAAATGCAGCCCCGCTGGCTGCGCATCGGCGGCTACTGGTACCCGCGCGGGGGCATTCCGATTGATGTCTTCTGGCAGACCGGCGTCGCCCCAGAAGGGCTCTGGGTGCCCGAACAGGGCGTGGCCGGCTACCGCGGTCGAGGCTGATCGCGGTCGCCGGCCGGCGGCGCCACTCAACCTGCTCCCACAGCCCGAAAAATCATCCAGTTCAGGAGGTTCACAGCTCTCCTACAATCGTTTGCACAAAGGCATTGCAATCGATTGCGGAATTGTTACAACGGCTCCGACTCGGATGGCTGTGCATGCGCAGACCATTCGGCGGAACAGGAGAGGGATTCCGATGAAAACCAGTTACCGTACCTGTGTGTCCGTGCTCGCCCTTGTCGTGGCGCTGCCGTTTTCGGGCGCCGCCATGGCGCAGGATGCCGAGGAAGGCACCACGGACGCCACCGGGCTCGACGTGATCGTTGTCACCGCATCGAGCGGCAACCAGACACAGATCGAAAGCTCGATCTCGGTCACCGCGATCGACGATTCGATCATCCAGAACTTCCAGCCCCAGTCGGAAGCGGAAATTTTCCGCCTGCTGCCGGGTATCCAGACGCCGGGCACTTCGGGTCCCGGCGGCAACTCCAACATCGCTGTGCGCGGCCTGCCCGTCGCGACCGGCGGTGCGCCCTTCGTCCAGCTGCAGGAAGACGGCTTGCCGCTGGTGCTGTTCGGGGACATCCAGTTCGGCAACAACGACTACTGGACGCGGTTCGACACGACCACTGCCACGGTCGAGGCGGTCCGCGGCGGTTCGGCCACGACGCTGGCGAGCCAGGCACCGGGTGCGGTCATCAACTATATCAGCCACACCGGTGCAACCGAAGGCGGGCTGGTGCAGCTGACCAAGGGTGTCGACTTCAACGATACCAAGCTCGACTTCCGCTATGGCGGGCCGATTGCGTCCGACCTCTATTTCCATGTCGGCGGCTTCTTCCAGCGCGGCAAGGATCCGCTGGGCGTGGATTACACGATCAACGACAGCATCCAGGTGAAGGGCAATCTCACCAAGGAATTCGGCGATGGCGCCTCGTTCCTGCGGCTGTTCTTCAAGGTCGCCGATACGCAGGGCATCAACTATACCGGTGCCCCGGCGCTGGCCAATTTCTCGGGCAACAAGATTTCCGACATCCGGGCTTTCCCCGGCTTCGACGGGCGCAGCCAGACGAACTATTCGATCTACAACCAGAACCAGCTCATCTATAACCGCGACCGCGCCTTCGAGCGTGTCGGGATCGACGGCATCTCGACCGACCAGAAATACATCGGCGCTCAGCTGCACTGGGAATTCGGCGACAATTTCACCATCGACAACAAGGCGCGGTATTCCGACCTTTCGGGTAGCTTCTCCTCGCCCTTCCTCAATATCGCGCCCACATCCAGCGTGATCGGATCGACCGTCAACGGCCGTACCGTGGCGCAGATCCGCTATGCCGACGGCCCGAACGCCGGGCAGGTCTTTACCGGGGCGCTGCTGGACAACAACGTCAATGTCACGACCAACATGCGCGATCTCGGCGCTTTCGTGAACGATCTCGTCCTGGCGGGCGAGTTCGATCTCGGCTCCATGGTCGTGACCGCGCGCGGCGGGTTCTTCTACATGGACCAGACCATCGCGATGGACTGGCACGTCAACAAGTCGACGCGCGAGCTGTCGGGGGACAACCCCTCGCAGCTCGACCTGTTCGATGCCGCCGGCAACCAGCTGACCTACCAGGGCATTTCGGGCTACAACAACAACTGGGGCAGCTGCTGTGCCCGCGACTACGATCTTGGTTACACCAACACAGCGCCCTATGCGCAACTCGTGCTCGACCACGACCTGTTCAACTTCGACGCCTCGGTCCGCTTCGAACGGGTCAGCGCCAGCGGCTATGCCATTGCTGGCGGCAACACCTTCCTGGTGACGCCGGATCCGAGCAGGCCCACCCTGCAGATCGAGGCGATCACCGCCAATGGCACCCGCGAACAGCTCGACTACAGCCGCAGCTATACCAGCTGGTCGGTCGGCGGCCTGTTCAAGGCGTCGAGCGATGTCTCGGTCTTCGCCCGGGCCTCGCGCGGCGGCCGGTTCAACTCTGACCGGCAAACGCTGGGCGGCAAGATCGCCAGCGACGGATCGCTGTGCACCGGCCAGGAGGCGCTGGCTGGAACCAATGGTTGCAGCGCGGACGGCGTCACGCCTTCGGTCGATTTCGTCAACCAGTACGAACTGGGCGTGAAGGCGCGCGGCGGCCTCGGCGGCGGCGACTGGACGGCGGAACTCACCTTGCTCAAGGGCGATTTCAGCCAGAGCACCTTCGAGCTCTCGGCCACGCGTTGCCCCGGCGGTGCCGGCGGCTGTATCATCGACAGCAACTACAAGTCGCAAGGGTTCGAATTCTTCGGCACCTATCGCAACGGTGGCCTGCTGTTCGTGGCCAATGCCACCTATTCCGATGCCCAGCGCAAGCTCTCGGGGGCTCCGAGTTACACCAAGGCGCCGTTCATTCCCGACCTCAGCTATTCGCTCTCGGCCTCGTACGACTTCGGCGACCTTGCGACCTTCGGTCTTTCCGCGACCGGGCAGAGCAGCGTTGTCGACGATGCCCTGCGCGAATTCGAGGGCAAGACCACCTTCAACGCCTCGCTGCGGATCAATCCGATGGAGAACCTGCAGTTCGGTCTCAACGTCTACAACATCTTCAACACCTACGACCTGCGCGGAAACGGCGCGACGCTCGTCAACGGGGGTGTGACCCCCGCGATCGTCAGCGGTACCCCGGTACCGGGCCGCAACATCAGCGCCTCGGTCCGCCTGTCGTTCTGAGGATGAAGGGTTGACGGGATTGTGCGGCGCGATGGGGGTCGCGGCGCACATCCTCCAGGCGGGGCCCACCCGCCAGACGGGGACCGGTGGTTGAGGCTACCGGTCCCTTTTTTTGGTCGCTAAGGTCGAGCTATGACGGATGCAGCAAAGGACCGGGCAATCCGGTCGATCCTGGTGGTAGGCGGCGGTTCGGCCGGCTGGATGACGGCGGCGGCCTTGGCCAATGCCTTGCCCAGGGGTTGCGCCATTACTCTGGTCGAATCCGAAGCCATCGGCACCGTCGGCGTGGGCGAAGCGACCATCCCGCCGATCCGCACCTTCAACGCCATGCT
The DNA here is from genome assembly GCF_045291475.1 of Parerythrobacter aurantius. NCBI lineage: Bacteria > Pseudomonadati > Pseudomonadota > Alphaproteobacteria > Sphingomonadales > Erythrobacteraceae > Parerythrobacter > Parerythrobacter aurantius. The sequence goes on along the minus strand of NZ_CP147985.1, from coordinate 298,825 downwards.
GGGCATCGACGAGCGCGAGTTCATCCGCGAGACGCAGGGCTCGTTCAAGCTCGGCATCGAGTTCGTCGACTGGGGCGCCAAGGGCACGCGCTATTTCCACCCCTTCGGCCCGCACGGCAAGCCGATGGACATCCGCGACGTCCACCAGCTGTGGTTGCAGGCGCGGCTGGCGGGCGAGGACGCGGGGGAATTCGACGAATTGTCGATGGCCTGGCAACTGGCGAAGGCCGGCCGCTTCACCATCCCCAGCCCCGACGGGCGCAACGTCCTGTCGACCTTCGACTATGCCTTCCATTTCGATGCCGGGCGCTATGCGCGCTATCTGCGCACCTATTCGGAGCAGCGCGGCGTCACCCGGGTCGAAGGCAAGATCGCCGATGTCACCCTCGATGGGGAGAGCGGCATTGTCTCCTCGGTCACGCTCGAGGACGGGCGAGTGCTGGAGGCCGAGCTGTTCATCGACTGCTCCGGCTTTCGCGGACTGCTGATCGAAGGGGCGCTGGGGGCCGGGTACGACGACTGGACCCACTGGCTGCCGTGCGACCGCGCGGTGGCGATCCCGTGCAGCCACGGCCATGGCGAATTCACGCCCTACACCCGCTCGACGGCGCGCGAGGCGGGCTGGCAATGGCGCATCCCGCTGCAGCACCGGATCGGCAATGGCTACGTCTATTGCAGCAAGTTCATCAGCGACGAGGATGCCGAGCAGACCCTGCTGGCGAACCTCGACGGGGAGCCGCTGGCAGGGCCCAACCGGCTGCGCTTCGTCACCGGCATGCGGCGCAAGTTCTGGGACCGGAACGTCGTCGCGATCGGCCTGTCGAGTGGTTTCATGGAACCATTGGAATCGACCAGCCTCCACCTGATCCAGGCGGGGATATCCAAGCTGCTGGCACTGTTCCCGGACCGCAGCTTCGACCCCATGGTGTGCGACGAGTACAACCACATCGCCCGCACTGAATTCGAACGCATCCGCGACTTCCTGGTGCTGCACTACAAGCTGACGACGCGCGAGGACTCCGAGCTGTGGCGCTATTGCCGCGACATGGAGGTGCCCGACACGCTGGCCTTCAAGATCGAGCATTTCCGCCGCTATGGTCGCCATATCGCGCGCGACATGGACCTGTTCGGCCCACCGAGCTGGCACGCGGTCCATATCGGGCAGGGCAATATCCCCGAGGCGTGCGACCCTGTGGCGGGATACCGCGAGCAGGCACCGGGCGAATGGCTCGGCCGCCTGAAGGCGGCAATGGCGGCAGAGGCGGCGAAGCAGACCACCCACCAGCAGTTCATCGACCGGCATTGTAAGGCCCCGGCGGTGTGACAGCCGCGATGGCGCAGCTGGATGCCCATTCGCTGGCGAAGCAGGCGCAGGCGGCCTATGCCGTGCAGGACATGGCCGCCGCCTGCGCCGCTGTTGACGCCGCCGTCGAGCAGATGCCGGACAGCCCGGCGCTCGCCTTCATGCAGGCGCAATTCCATTGGGAGGCATGGTTCGAGGCCGTGCCGCTGTTCGAGCGGGCCGCGCTGCTCAATCCGGGCAGGAGGGACGTGGTGCGCAACGCCGCGCTGGCGCTCGCGTCCGAGGGGCAGGGCACGCGGGCGATGCGGCTGCTTGATGGCATCCTCGCGCGCAATCCCGGCTGGATCGAGGGCCACAATACCCTTGCCACCCTGCGCACCACGGCGGGCGAGGAAGATCCACTGCGCAGCTTTGCCGAGGCGGCCAGGCGTGAGCCAGGCAATGCCGCGCTGAGGCAAGCATGGTTCCACAAGCTCGCGGCGGCGAGGGACTGGGACGGTGCCCGCCGCGTGCTGGCCCTGGGCGAGATGCCCCTGCTGCGCCTGTGGCTTGATTGCGAGAGTGGCGAGGCAGGAGGCGATCCGGCGATCTTCGCGCAGTTCGAGGGGTCGCGGGACCCGGGCCTGGTGCTGCTGCAAGTGCGGCACGCCTTGCGCAATGGCGACCCGTCGCGGGCGCTCGCGCTTTCGCAGGCGCAGTTGGCGACGCCGCAGGCAGGCCAGTTCTGGCCCTATGCGAACCTGTGCTGGCGGCTGGCGGGCGACGAGCGCGCCGAATGGCTGGACGGCGGTTTTGCGCGGTCGATCGATCTCGGCCTGCACGACGATGAGCTGGCCGATCTGGCGGTGTTCTTGCGCGGATTGCACCGCATGGCCGCGCCCTATCCCGAACAATCGGTGCGGGGCGGGACGCAGACAGAGCGCAACCTGTTGCTGCAACATGATCCGCTGATCAAGCAACTACGTGGCAAGATTACCGAGGCGGTTCGCGGCTGGCGGGACGGCCTGCCCGACGATCCCAGCCATCCGCTGCTCTCACGCAAGCCCGACGCGATCCGCTTCACCGGCAGCTGGTCGGTGCGGTTGGCGGGCGGGGGGCATCACAGCGCGCATACCCATCCCCATGGCTGGGCGAGCTCGGCGCTCTATATCGTCGTGCCGCCGGAACCGGGGCGCGACCATGCGGGCGAGCTGGCGCTGGGTATGGCCCCACCGGAACTGGGGCTGGACCTTGCGCCGACGCAATACGTCACGCCCAAGCCCGGGCGGCTGGCGCTGTTCCCCTCTACGACATGGCACGGCACCGTGCCGATCGTGGGCGAGGAGCGGCTGACGGTCGCCTTCGATGTCGCGCCGGGACCAACAGGGAGCAATAGGTGAGCGAACCGATGATCGGCGCGGTCGAGGCTGGCGGGACCAAGTTCGTCCTCGCCCTCGCACGCATGGACGGGACCATCGTCGAACGGGCGCGGATGGAGACGCGCACCCCGGCCGAGACCTTTCCCGAAATGCGGGACTTTTTTGCCGGTCATGCTTTGGCCGGGATCGGCATCGCCAGCTTCGGGCCAATCGACATCGATCCCGCATCACCCGCCTATGGCACCTTCACCACCACCCCCAAGCCGGGCTGGAGCGGCGCGCGGTTCCACGATGCGCTGGCCGGCCTCGGTGCGCCGATCATCGTCGACACCGACGTGAACGGCGCGGCGCTGGGCGAATGGCTGGCAGGGGCGGGGCAGGGCTGTGAGACGCTCGCCTATACCACTGTCGGCACGGGCATCGGCACCGGCGTCCTGCACAGGGGCGCATCGCGCGGGGGCATCAGCCATCTGGAGGCGGGGCACGTGCGCCCGCCGCGCGATGCGGCGCGCGATCCTTTCGCCGGGCGCTGCCCGTTCCATGGCGACTGCCTCGAAGGGCTTGCCAGCGGCCCGGCGATCATCGACCGCTGGGGTGCCTCGCTCGACGAAATGGCGGCGCGCGAGTCCGACGCCGTGCCGCTGATCGCCTCCTACCTGGCCGATTTCGCCGTCACGCTGGTGCTGATGCACATGCCCGACCGGCTGATCTTCGGCGGCGGGGTGATGAAGGCGCCGGGCCTGCTCGAGAGCCTGCGTGTGCAGACCGAGGAAAGGCTTGCAGGCTATGTCTCGCACCCCCGGCTCGATCCCGGACTAGCGCGCTATATCGTCGCTCCGGGCCTGGGTGACGATGCGGGGATCATTGGCGCGATCGAGCTTGCCCGCCGCGCCTCAGGCCAGCGAGGCGACTGACACGCGCTGCGGCTGGTCGGTTTCCACCGCCAGTCGCGCTGCGCCCAGGCGATGCTGGAAGCCGGCGCTGCCTGTGCCATCCGGCGTCAGCACTTCGATCGTCTCGCTGTCGAGCCAGAGCGATAGCCCCTCGCCGTCGCGGCGTTGCAGCACGGCATCGGCATCGAGAAACGGCAGTGCGGCGTCGCGCCGTTCGAGCCGCCATCGCTCGCCGTCGGCACGGATGGTGAAATGGCTATCCCGCCCGTCGGTCAGCCGGATTGAACCGGCAAACTCCGCAGAGAGTTCGACCCGGCTGGCAACATCGACCGTCCCGTCGGCACGCAGCGCGCCAAAGTCAGCGAACAGCGCGGCGACGCCGGGTTCGACCTGCTGCGCCAGTCGCAATCCTTCGGCCCGTTCCAGCAGGCCCATCCGGCGTGGCGCGCTCATCACCCCGCGCCAGCCTTTCAGCGGGAAGTCCTTCTGGTAGGCATGGTTTCCCATCCAGCCGATCCACGCCGGTCGTCCGGCATCGTCGCGCGGGCCATTCCATGCGATTGCGGCGTAGAAATCGCGCCCCTGGTCGACCACCTGCCAGCCGCCGTCGGGCAAGAAGCGGTGCCCGTCGAACGAGCCTGTCAGATAGAGCGCCCCGGCACCCGGTGCGCCCTGCAGCGCGTCGACCTTGAACAGCCAGCGCGACTGGCCTTTGCCATTCACTGGCAATTCCACCAGCGTCGGGCACTCCCAGACCCGGCCCGGTGCCGCCTCGCCGGTAATCTCCGATGCGAGATCCCATCGCCTGAGATCGCCGGAGCGGTAGATCTGCGCCACCTGCTCGTTGGATTTGACCACCGCCATGATCCAGCTGTCGCTGGGCTCGTGCCGGAAAACGAAAGGGTCGCGGAAATCGGCCATGCCCAGGTCGAGCACCGGGTTTGCGCCATAGTCGGACCAGCTGTGCCCGCCGTCGATGCTGCCTGCGATCGCCTGTGCCTGGTTGAGGCGCGGCCCGGTCGCGGCCGCCGTATAGATCGCCACCATCGCGCCGCGGCCGAAGCCGGCCGAACCGGCAGGGTCCATGACCGCGCTGCCCGAAAACACCATTCGGGCATCAGTATCGGGCAGGGCGACCGGCAGTTCCTGCCACTGCGCGAGGTCGCGGCTGACCGCATGGCCCCACGACATGTGGCCCCAGTCCTCTCCGCGCGGATTGTACTGGTAGAACATGTGCCACCATTCGCCGTCGTGGACGAGCCCGTTGGGGTCGCTCAGCCAGTTGCGGCGGGGTGTGAAATGATACGAAGGGCGCACCCTGTTCTCCTGCAGGTGGCGAAGGCCTGGACCAGCGCGGCTTAACGCTACTGCAATCGATTGCAATATAGAAGCTGTCATTCTCCGCGATCTGCGGTAGAGCAGGGGGACAATGGCCGAAGACGATACCTCGAAGCCTGGTGACGGGCCCGTAAGGCGCGTGCGCACGCTCGCCGAACTGGCCCAGCTTGCCGGGGTTTCAGCCGGCACGGTGTCGCGGGCGCTTGCCGACAAGCCGATGATCAACGCGCGCACGCGCGAACGCATCCAGGCCCTGGCGCGCAAGCACGGGTTCCAGGTCAACCAGATGGCGAGCAAGCTGCGCCGCCAGAAAACAGGCGTGATCGCGGTGGTCATCCCGCTGGGCCACGACCGGCGCCAGCATATCTCCGACCCGTTCTTCATGACCTTGCTGGGCGCGCTGGCCGACGAGCTGACAGAGCGCGGCTACGACGTGATGCTCAGCCGCGCGATCCCGCAGGAACATCCCGACTGGCTCGACCGGGTGGTCAATTCGGGCATGGTCGACGGGGTGCTGATGATCGGCCAGTCCGACCAGTACGAGGCGATCGAGGCGGTCGCGCGAGATTACGCGCCCATGGTCGTCTGGGGCAGCCACCGAGACGGGCAAGCGCATTGTTCGGTCGGCACCGACAATTTCGCCGGCGGGCGCATGGCGGCGGAATACCTGCTGGGCAAGGGGCTCCGCTCGCTGGTGTTCCTCGGCGACACGACCGGCATCGAGATCGAAGAGCGTTTCCGCGGGGCGCAGGCCGCAGTGGACGAATTCGGCCAGGGTGCGCGCTTGCAGCATGTCCCGATCCACCTTTCGATCGAGGAAATGACCAACGAGATAGGCATCGCCATGACCTCGCTCGACGGGAATATCGACGGCGCGGTGTGCGCCTCCGATGCCATCGCCATGGCGACGATCCGCCAGTTGCACGAACTCGGCCTGCACGTTCCTGCCGACATGGCGGTGATCGGGTTCGACGATCTCCCGCTTGCCCGGCATTCCGTTCCGCAACTGACGACGATCCGCCAGAACATCACCGGCGGCGCTGCGCAGATGGTCAAGCGGCTGATGGCGCGGCTGAACGGAGAGGCTGCCGCCGCGTTGGTCATGCCGCCCGAACTGGTGATCCGCGCCAGCGCCTAAGGGCGGCCGAAGGCGGACGGTTCAATCCGTTTTCCTACAGGGCCACGGCTTCGATACAGTCGCTGCGGCTCTTTCAAATCGTTTTCCGGTGCGGTGCCCCGGCCATGGTGCGCGGCGTAGGGTTTTGGTGTGAACTTTGTGTGACCTTCCAAGTCCAGCATCAGACCAAACGTCTGAATCTCAAGCGATTTCTACGCTGTCCCCGTGGAACGCGAGTCCGAAGGTCGGCGCCGGTGTTCCGCCGAATTGTGTGCGCAGGGTTTCGGGGTGCCTGGCGAAGGTGCGGCCCTGCATGCCCCAGTGGTCGATGAAGCTCCACACCACGCCTTCGCCGGTTGCCCACCAGCTATAGGCTTGGGTCGGTTCCTCCGGCGGATTGGTCGCGATGAGGCCATTGCCGTTCACAGCCGTCCACGGCCCGGTGAAGCGGTCCGCCACCGCGCCGTAGAGCCCGTTCGGCCCGGCCGTAGCCGATGGCGAAAACGTATGTCGCTGGGTCGACCAGAGCAGGTAGTACCGGCCGTCACGGACCAGGATATGCGGCCGCTCCATCTCGTTGTTGACGCCCACCGCGTGGATCAGCGGCTGGCCCAGATCCCATGACCCGCCGACCAGCGTGGCGTAACCGACGAGGCCGTTGTGCGGATTGTCGTCCCATCCGGCGCTGCCGGTGAACAGCAGGTAGGCCTGCCCGCTTGCCGGGTCGCGAAACCAGGCCGGGTCGCGGAACGCCTTGATCGCGCCCGGGGCGCCGCCGGGCTGGTTGGCGGGCATGAAGACGGTGTCGTCGGCGGTAAAAAGTTCCTCCGGTTCCTGCCAGTCGCCCGGGCCATCGGGGCCCAGCACGCCGCCGGTCCCGAAAATGCGCTGTTCGAAGCTGCGTCCCTCGCCGCGATGCCCGGCGGCGGTGAAGAACAGCGTGACCGTCTTTCCGTCGTCGTGAAGGACGCAGGATCCGGCCCATTCCGCCTCGCCGGGCGAGAAGCCGTCGGGCATGGCATTGCCGAGGTCGGTCCATTGCCCGTCCCTGACCCGCATCAGCCGGATCCGCGCATGGAAATGGCGGTGGCCGGGATCGTCGAATTTCTGCGAGGAGAGGAAGAACCAGTACTGCGCCCCGTCCACTTCGACGGTCGAGCCATCCTCGTGCTGCAGCGGCCAGCTGTCCCACAGGTCGAGGTCCGGCGCTATCGGCCGTGCATCTGCCGCCGTGAAGGTCGGCAGTGCGGGCAGGGCCGCGAAGCCTTGCGGGTTCCAGACGCTGACGGCGGACGGATCGAAACGGGCCGGAGACGGGCGCGGGGTGCTGGCCATCAATGGACTTCCTTCATCTCGAATATGGCGACGCTTTCCGCCTTCTGGACCGGCAGGGGGAGGCCCGCATGGGCGAGCCAGCTACCGGTGTAGCGAACCGGCTCGCGCTCCATCCGGTCGTGCAGGTGCGATCGCGGGATGCCGTGTCCGGCTTCCTCCGCGACCGCCAGCAGGCGCACGTCCCAAGCCTCGGCAGATGCGGCGAAGGGCAGGGGCAATGGCTGCGGACGGCGGTCGAGCGGCGGGCTGGTGCGAATGCAATGGAGCAGCTTGTGCCCCGGCGTTCCGGCGACCTGCCAGCGCAGGCTGTCGCTCCCTTCGCCCAGCGCCACAACGGTGCCGTGGAGCAGGTGCCGCCATTCCTTGGAGAAGGCGATCCAGCTTGCGAGTTCGGCGCGGTCGGCCTCGTCCAGCGCGGCCGGGTCGAGTTCGACGCCCAGGTGGCCCATGCTGGCGATGGCCCCACGGAACGACATAGACTGGCTTCGCCCCGTGGCGTGCGACGGGCTCGCGCCAATATGCGAACCCATGATCTCGGGCGGGAGAAAGGCATTGAAACCGCGCTGCATCCGCACCCGGGCGACGGCATCGATGTTGTCGCTCGTCCAGAAGCGGTGGACATAGGGCACGAGCCCGGCATCGCTGCGGCCGCCGCCACCGGCGCAGCCCTCGATCTCGACGTCGGGATGCGCGGCGCGCAGCCGGTCGAGCAGGGCATAGGCGCCGCGGACCTGCGCTGCGCCACCGGAAGGGGCGTGGTCGCGATTGTGGTCCCATTTGAGGTAGCCGATGGGGGCACTCTTCAGGACCGCATCGAGCCGTTCGAACAGGTAGTCGCGCACATCCTTGCGCCGCATGTCGAGCACCAGCTGGTTGCGCGCAGTCGGCCGCTCGCGCCCCGGCGCCGCCAGCGCCCAGTCGGGATGGGCGCGGTAGAGGTCGCTGTCGGGATTGATCATTTCGGGTTCGACCCACAGGCCGAACTGCAAGCCCATGGCCTCGATCTTCATCGCCAGCGGGGCGAGGCCATCGGGGTAGGTCAGCGGATCGGGGAACCAGTCGCCCAGCCCGGCGCGGTCATGGCGGCGGCCTGTGAACCAGCCGTCGTCGAGCACGAAGCGTTCGATCCCGACATCGGCACCGGCCTGTGCCAAGGCTTCGATCCGGCCTGCATCGTGGTCGAAATAGCAGGCTTCCCAGCTGTTGAGATGGACCGGACGCGGTGCCATCGTGCCGCCGGGCCAGCGCAGCATATCGCGCACCGCGGCGTGCATCTGCGCCATCGCACCGTTTCGGCCCCTGTCCGACAGGGCGAGCAGGGCGGCGGGGGCGGTGTAGCGCTCGCCGGGTGCCAGCACGACTTCCCCGGCTGCCAGTATGGCAGCGGCAGACAGTGTCCAGTAGCCCTCGTCGTCTCGTTCGATGGCGAGGCTGTGATCGCCCGACCATTCGAGTTGCACCGCAAGCGTCATGCCGCCATGCCAGCCGGCATCCCGCCCCAGCACGTAGAGCCCCGGCGGCCCGCCATGACCCGACAGCCCGCGCCGCCCGACCTTCTCCCAGCGCTGCTGCGGCATCGGCTCGGTGCATTCGGTAAGCTCGGCATTGTGCCGCCCGCGCCATGAGATGACGTTGGCGAAACCGGCGGACAGAGGCAGCTGCAGGCTGGCGAGGTGCGCCAGCGTCACCGGCGCGGTGCCGGTGTTGCTTAGCGACGCCGAAAAGCGGATCGCGCCGCCGGGCAGGGCATCGAAAGTGCCGCGCCATTCAAGCCCGACCGCCGGATCGGCGCAGGCGATCGACAGCGCGTTCCCGCTTTCCTCGACCGAGCTTTCACCCGGCGCGAAGACCATCGGCGCGCCTTGCCCGTCGCGCAGCTCCACGGCTGCCGGTCCGAACCAGCCGAGCCCGGCAGGCGGCACCAGCGGGATGCCCACATCGCGGTCGAGCGCGAAGGAGGCCGGGCCGCGCCCCTCGCTCGCCCTCGGCAGATCGCCCGGCTCCAGCCTTAGGCCGCAATGGCGCCACAGCACGCCCCGCTTCGGGTCATGTTCCAGGACGATGCTTGCTTGGGCGGAATGGAGGACGTGAAGCTTTGTCATGCCGCGGTAGGTACCGCCTCGCCGGGTTTCTGCCACCCCTCACGCACCCACAGCACGGCGAAAGAAGCGACGAACATGCAGACGCCCGATATGCGCAGCACGTTGCGCGGATCGCCGCCCAGCAGTCCGTCGTAAAGGCCGAGCCCGATCTGCACGAAGCCGAGATTGACCGCGCTCATGATGAAGGCAAACAGCAGCATGGGGATGACGATCATCATGTTGAAGATGCCCATGTAGACGCCGACCCGCTCTGCCGGGATGCAGCCGGACAGGATAACATAGGGGTTCCCCATGATGCTGCCCCACGCGATGCCGACGCCGATGATGACGGCAAACAGCATCGCCTTGTCGGTCACTCCGGGCAACAGCAACATCGATATCCCGCCCGCCGCCAGCGCGAGCGCATGGACGGGGCCGGCGCCGAGCCGCCGGGCGACCGGAACCATGGCAAACGCGCCGAGGAAGGCGATGCCGTTGTAGAAGGCGGCCATCTCGCCATTGGTCAGCACCGCCTGGCGGAACCCGTCGCTGGCCGGATCGGCGGTGCCATAAACGCTGCGGCTGATGGTGTAGATGACATAACCCCAATAGCCCGACATGGCGAACCACTGGAACAGCATCATGATCCCCAGTTTGCGCATCGGCACCGGCATTTCGCGGATGGCAGAGCCGATCTCGGAAAAGGTCGCGCCGAAGCCCCTGGGCTGCTTCTCGATCCACTCGCGCTCCTTCGCGGTCAGCGGCAGCTCGGGCACGCGGGTGACCGACCAGACTATGGTGGCGAGCGAGAGCACCGCGCCGACCCAGAACACCGCGCGCACGGTGTAGGGGATGTTGTGCTCGTCCACCCAGTCGCGGTCCATTCCCATCAGCACCAGCACGGACGGTGTCAGGAAGGCCAGCATCTGGGCGAGGCCAGTGAACGCGCTCTGCGTCAGGAAGCCCGTCTGGCGCTGTACCGGGTTCAGCCGGTCGGCGACATAGGCGCGGTACGGCTCCATGGTAATGTTGTTGCCGGCGTCGAGGATCCACAGCCAGGCGACGGCCGACATGATCGAGGCGGACAGGGGCATGAAAAACAGCCCCACCGCGCACATGATCGCGCCGACGAGGAAATAGGGCGTGCGGCGGCCCAGCCGCGACAGCGTCCGGTCGCTCAGCGCGCCGACGATCGGCTGGACGATCAGCCCGGTCAGCGGCCCGGCCAGTTGCAGCAGCGGCAACTGGCTCTCTTCCGCGCCCAGGAACGAGTAGATCGGCCCCATATTGCCCTGCTGCAACCCGAAGCTGAACTGCAGGCCCAGGAACCCCAGGTTCATGCTCAGGATCTGCCCCAGCGTCAGATGCGGCTTGCGTGCTTCGTCCATGAAATTCCCTCTCCGAACGCCACGGCTAAGCCAAATTGCAATCGTTTGCAATAGCGCCATGCAAGACTCTCGCAGGACCTATCCGTCCGGTGCGGGTGGCTGTCGAAAAGGGTGGTGCCGGCTGCAGGATTCGAACCCGCGGCCCCCTGATTACAAATCAGGTGCTCTACCAACTGAGCTAAGCCGGCGTACTTGTTTGCCCTACCGCTTTGCTGCTTGAGGGCGTACTTGTCTGCCCTATCGCTTTGCTGCTCGAGGGCGTGCTCATTCGCCCTATCGCTTCGCTGCTTGAGGGCAGTTGGCGCGCCACTGCTTCAAAGCGCGCCGAAAGTCCAGCCTTCCGTTCGCGCGACATCGGGCGTCAACCCGGCGGGGGACCAGTAGCGCGGTTCGTGACCGACGGCACGGAGCCAGGCCGCGGTGACCAGCGCGTCCGACGAGTGATCGTCGATGGGGCCGCTTCCTGCGACCGGGGGCGATCCGAGCCGGGCCAGGGCGGTGTTGAGATCCTCGATCCTCCGCAGCTTGGTTTTCGCTCCTCCGACCCCGCCCCCGCGGGCAGCGATGCTGGTGTACATCTCCACTACCACGGGGCCGTTTGCGGGCAGCGGATCGATCGGCCACACGCTGGCGTGGCCGCGCAGCCGGTGGAGCATGCGCATGCCGGTCAGGCTGGACTTGCCTACCTGGGCCGCACCGACGAGGTTGAAATTGCTCACGGGGCGCACGCCCTGATGACGCTGCGCATGTTCGGCGACGCGGAAGCGGCCCTCGCGGGTCTGGGCGCCGGGCCGGTGGAAACGGTCGCCCTCGCCTTCCTTCGAATGGCGGAAATAGCGCGAGGCTTCCGGATGGGAGACGAAGCTGCCTGCCTCGAGATGCGGGTCTTGCTCGCAGATCCGGTCGATCAGCGCCCACAGCGCTTTGGCATCGTCCGGGCTTTCGGCCCAGCCGGGGAAGTAGGCGCCAGCGTCCGCGAAGGGCAGGGCGATCCCCAGGTCCATGCCGACGAGCGTGTCGGGGGGAAGGTCGTCCCGCAGGATATGCAGAACTTCCTCGCGGCTCCATGCCCGTCCTCGCCGGACCAGCACCGGCGGGCCGCCTGCGGCGTCGGCGATCGATAAGGCGATCCCCTTCTGGCGTTCGCCCCGTGCGCCCGACCAGTCGATGGCGAGGAAATGGGTGAAGCGCCTCACCCGCGCTCCGCCCGCAGCTTGTCCCAGTATTCCAGCCGTTTCCTCACCTCCCGCTCGAACCCGCGTTCGACCGGCTCGTAAAAGCTTTGCGGTGCCATCCCCTCGGGCCAGTAATTGTCGCCGGAAAAACCATCTTCCGCGTCGTGATCGTAGGCATAGCCCGCCCCGTAGCCGATTTCCTTCATCAGCTTGGTCGGGGCGTTAAGGATGTTCTGCGGCGGCATCAGGCTGCCCGTCTCGCGGGCGCTTTTCCATGCTGCCTTCTGTGCCTTGTAGGCGGCGTTCGATTTGGGCGCGGTGGCGAGGTAAAGGCAGGCCTGGACGATTGCCAGCTCGCCTTCGGGGCTGCCGAGGAAGTCGTAGGAATCCTTGGCGGCGAGGCACTGGACCAGCGCCTGCGGATCAGCGAGGCCGATGTCCTCGCTGGCGAAGCGGACCAGCCGACGGAGCACATAGAGCGGCTCCTCGCCCGCCACCAGCATCCGCGCCATGTAATAGAGCGCCGCCTGCGGGTCGGAGCCGCGCAAACTCTTGTGCAACGCGCTGATGAGGTTGTAGTGCCCCTCGCGGTCCTTGTCGTAGACGGCGACGCGGCGCTGCAGGAAGGCGCCCAGCGCCGCCGGGTCGAGCGGTTCCGCGATCTTCGCATGGTACAGGGTTTCGGCCTGGTTAAGCAGGAAACGGCCATCGCCATCGGCGCTCGCGATCAACGCTTTGCGCGCTTCGGCCGTGAGGGGTAGCGGTCCCTCCAGTTCCTCCGCCCGGTCGAGCAGCTTGCCCAGCGCCTCGGCATCGAGCCGGTGGAGAATCAGCACCTGCGCGCGGCTGAGCAGCGCGGCGTTGAGTTCGAAGCTGGGGTTCTCGGTCGTTGCCCCGACCAGCGTCACGGTCCCGCGCTCGACGAAGGGCAAGAAGCCGTCCTGCTGGGAGCGGTTGAAGCGGTGGATCTCGTCCACGAAAAGCAGTGTGCGCTGACCGGCTTGCGCCATCCTGTCGGCCTCGGCGAAGGCTTTCTTGAGGTCGGCGACACCGCTGAACACAGCGCTGATCGCCACGAAGCGCATGCCGACGGCATCGGCCAGCAGGCGCGCGGTGCTGGTCTTGCCGGTGCCGGGCGGGCCCCACAGGATCATGCTCGAAAGGCGCCCGGCCGCCACCATCCGCCCGATCGCGCCTTCGGGTCCGGTCAGGTGCTCCTGCCCGATGACCTCGTCCAGCGAGCGCGGGCGCAGCCTGTTGGCCAGCGGCGCATCCTCGCGCGGCTCGTCCGGAGTGCTCGGGGGCGGGTCGTCGTTGAACAAGTCGGCCATTTGTCGGGCGTCCTATACCGCTCGTCGGGAAAACGCATCAGTGCACTCGCCCTCCCTTGCAATGACCTATGCAAGATATATCTTAGAAATATCTTTAGGCGCATAAGGAGGCTTGGCATGTACGGACATCGGTATCGCGGCAAATTCGGCAAGGGCGCCTGGCCCTTTATCGCCATGATGGGCGGGGCGCGCGGGTGGGACAGCTTCGGACCTAATGGTCCATTCGGCCCGAGCGGTCCGTTCGGACCTTCGGGACCATTCGGCCCGGGAGGCCCCTTCGGCGAAGGCGGTCGCAGACGTCGCGGGCGCATGTTCGGCTCGGGCGAGCTGCGGCTGGTGCTGCTGAAACTGATCGCCGACGAACCGCGCCATGGCTACGAACTGATCAAGGCCATCGAGGAAATGACGGCGGGCGATTACGCACCGAGCCCTGGCACGATCTATCCCACGCTTTCGCTTTTGCAGGACGAAGGTGCGATCGCCGAGGCTGCCAGCGCCGACACACGCAAGGCCTATGAAGCGACCGAGGCCGGACGGGCCGAACTGGCCGAGCGCGCCGACGAGGTCGACGCGCTGATGGATCGCCTGGGCGCGCACGGCGAACGGGCCAAGGGCGGCGCCGCCCCGCACGACCTCTTCCGCGCGGCCGGCAACCTCGCCAGCGTGCTCAAGCACAAGTACAAGGCCGGCGAGATCGACGAGGCCATGCGGCAGGAAATCGTCGACATGATCGACGACCTCGCCAAACGGATCGAGCGCCTCTGACAGGTCGCGACCGCTTCGCAATCCGTTTCGACTTGTCCGAATCACGTGTTACCATGCCTCCACAAACCGCCCGCAACGAGGCGGGAGGAGGAGGGTATTGCAATGGACAGGTTAGGCAGGGCCGCAGCGCCGTGGCACCTTTGGGCGGTCGGCGGGCTGACGCTGTTGTGGAACAGCGTCGGCGTGTTCAGCTATCTGATGACCGAGCTTGGCAGGCTGGGCGATCTCGGCATGACTGCCGGCCAGATCGCCTGGTTCGACAGTTTCCCGGCATGGGCGACCGCGGTGTGGGCGCTGGGCGTCTGGGGCGCGTTCCTCGCCTCGATCCTGCTCCTGTTGCGATCGCGCTGGGCCGTGACGGCGGTGATGGTGGCCTTGGTCGGCCTTGTCGGCACGACGATCTACCAGAATTTCGTGACCGAAGTTCCCGCCGACTTGCACAACCCGGGCCTTGACCTGACGATCTGGGCGACCACGCTATTCATGCTGTGGTACGCGCTCAGGATGCGCCGCGAGGGCATTCTGCGCTGAATCGAAGTCCGCGCGCCTCGGCGATCCGCAGGTAGGTATCGACCACCGCTTGGTTGATCGCGTCCCAGCTGTATGCGCGGCTGCGCCGTTCGCCTGCCGCGCCGTGCGCGTGCCGGAGGGCCTCGACGGTGCAATACGGGGCTATCGCTTCTGCGAAGAGGCGCGGCTTGCCCGCCGGGACCAGCCTGCCGGTCTCGCCGTCATGCACCAGGCTCGATGCGCCGGTGGCCGACGCGGCGACGACCGGGAGCCCGCTCGCCATGGCTTCGAGGGTGACATTGCCAAAGGTTTCGGTGATCGACGGATTGAAGAACACATCGGCGCTGGCCAGCGCGCGGCCCAGATCCGCGCCGGTCTGGAACCCTGCGAAAATGCCGCCGGGCAAGGCCTTCTCGAACCACTCGCGCGCCGGACCGTCGCCGATCACCAGCACTTTGTGCGGCGCGCCCAGCTTGCGCAGTTCGGCTATTGAATCGGCGAAGACGTCGAGACCCTTTTCCATCACCAGCCGGCCGAGGAAGGCGACGGCGACGTCCGCGTCGGCAAGGCCTATGGCGCGCCGCCAATCCATGTCCCGCTTGCCGGGATCGAAAATCTCGCGGTCCACGCCGCGCGTCCACAGGCCGATGTCGCAATGCATCCCCATCGCCTTGTATTCCTCGATCATGCTCTGCGACGGCGCGACCAGCGCATCGCAGCGTTTGTAGAATCGGCGCAGAATCCACTCGATGCCCGGCTCGATGAAGGCGAGATTGTAGTAACGCGGATAGGTCTCGAAGCGTGTGTGGACGGACGCAAGGACCGGTATGTCCCGCTCCCTTGCCCAGCTGACGGCGGCATGGCCCGTCGGATCCGGCGAGGAGACATGGACCATGTTCGGCCTGAACGCCTCGAGCGCATCCTTTGCCTTGGCACTCAATCCCAGCGGCATGCGGTACTCGCCGCGCCCCTTCACCGGCATGCGGATGTTGGGCACGTCGAACAATTCGCCGGTCGGCTCGAAATCGGGTTTGTCGACCACGGGCGAGAATACGCGCACGGCGGCACCCTGCCGCAGCAGGTAGCCGACCAGCCTGTTCAGGGCCTGGTTCGCACCGTCGCGGGTGTAATTGTAGTTCCCGCTGAACAGCGCGATCCGCAAATCGCTCGTCTCCATCGCACCGGCCATAGGCAAGCGGAACCCGATTGGCGAGGGGGTGTTGGTCCGATGCGCGAACCCTTCTGTCGATGACCGGAAGTTTCCGATTGACTTGATCCTGCGCAACTCTAGTGCGGCCAGCGGGCCACGCGGTCCCAACGCCGCGCGAGCTCTCTGCAAGGAGAGAATACATGACTGCCGAACCGACGCTCAAGCCTGAGCGCCCCTTCTTTTCGTCGGGTCCGACCGCCAAGTTCAAGGGCTGGTCTGCCGCAAATCTCAAAACCGAAGTCCTCGGCCGCTCGCACCGCAGCGCGCTCGGCAAGTCGCGGCTGAAATATGCCATCGACCTGTCGAAGGAATTGCTCGGCGTGCCCGAGGATTACCTCGTCGGCATCATGCCCGCATCGGACACCGGCGCACTCGAATGCGCCATGTGGACCATGCTCGACCCGGCCCGCCCGGCGACGGTGGCGGCGTGGGAAAGCTTCGGCAATATCTGGATCCAGGATGCGGCTAAGCAGCTCAAGCTGCCCCGGCTGACCACGCTCGACGCGGATTACGGCGAGATTCCCGATCTTGCTTCGATCCCGCAGGACAACGACGTCGTTTTCACCTGGAACGGCACCACTTCGGGCGCGAAGATCCCGAACACCGACTGGCTCGCCCCGGGCCGCGAGGGCGTGACCATCAACGATGCCACCAGCGCCGTCTTCGCCATGGAGATGGACTGGCCCAAGCTCGATGCCACGACCTACAGCTGGCAGAAGGTGATGGGCAGCGAGGCGCAGCATGGCATGCTGGTCCTCAGCCCCAAGGCCGTCGCCCGGATCGAGGAATACGATCCGGCCTGGCCGCTGCCCAAGCTGTTCCGCCTCAAGAAGGGCGGCAAGATCAACGAAGGCATCTTCAAGGGCGAGACGATCAACACGCCTTCGATGCTGGCGACCGAGGATTACATCCTCGCGCTCGAATGGGCGCAGGCGATCGGGGGGCGCAAGGCCCTGATCGAACGGGCGGATGCCAACGCGAAGATCGTCACCGACTGGATCGAAGCGACCCCCTGGGTGCGCAACCTCGTGTCGGACCCGGCCAAGCGCACCAACACCGGCGTCTGCTTCCGCTTCCAGGGCGACTGGTACGACAGCCTGTCTGCCGAAGACCAGGCCGCCGTGCCCAAGAAGATCGCCTCGATGCTGGAAGCCCGCGATGTCGGCTACGACTTCAACGGCTATCGCGACGCGCCGCCGTCCCTGCGCATCTGGTGCGGCGGCACGGTCGAGCAGGAAGATCTGAAGCGCCTGCTGCCGTGGATCGAGTGGGCATACGAACAGGTCAAGGCCGGCGCGTAGGCCGACCCGATCGTTTCCTCCTTTCCATTCCCGTTCGTCCCGAGCTTGTCGAAGCGCCGTTCTTTTCTTCGAGTGCTGCGCCGAAAGTGAAGTGCAGCCCATCGACAGGCTGAGGGCGAACGGAGTTCACATTTCCGGAGTAATCCAATGACCAAGCCCAAAGTCCTCATCAGCGACAAGATGGACCCCAACGCCGCCAAGATCTTCGAAGAGCGCGGCTGCGAGGTCGACGTGAAACCCGGCATGACGCCCGACGAACTGAAGGCCGTGATCGGCCAGTACGACGGGCTTGCCATCCGTTCGGCGACCAAAGTCACGAAGGAGATCCTCGACGCGGCGACCAATCTCAAAGTCATCGGCCGCGCCGGCATCGGGGTGGACAATGTCGATATCCCCTACGCCAGCAGCAAGGGCGTGGTGGTGATGAACACGCCGTTCGGCAACTCGATCACGACAGCCGAACACGCCATCGCCCTGCTGTTCGCCGTTGCGCGGCAGATACCTGCGGCCGATGCCGGGACGCAGGCAGGCACCTGGCCCAAGAACGATTTCATGGGCGTCGAACTGACCGGCAAGACGCTCGGCCTGATCGGCGCGGGCAATATCGGCTCGATCGTCGCCACCCGCGCGCTCGGACTCAAGATGAAGGTCGTCGCCTACGACCCGTTCCTGACCGAGGAACGCGCCGTGTCGATGGGTGTCGAAAAGGCCGACCTCGATACGTTGCTCGAACGCGCCGATTTCATCACCCTGCACACGCCGCTGACCGACCAGACCCGCAACATCCTCAGCCGCGAGAACCTCGCCAAGACGAAGAAAGGCGTGCGGATCGTCAACTGCGCGCGCGGCGGCCTGATCGACGAAGCGGCTCTCAAGGATGCGCTCGACAGCGGTCACGTGGCCGGCGCTGCGCTTGATGTGTTTGAGACCGAGCCGCCGGCTGCCGACCATCCGCTGTTCGGAACGAAGAATTTCATCTGCACGCCGCACCTCGGCGCAAGCACGACCGAAGCGCAGGTCAACGTGGCCCTGCAGGTGGCCGAACAGCTGGCGGATTACCTCGTCAACGGCGGCGTCACCAATGCGCTCAACATGCCCTCGCTGAGCGCCGAGGAAGCGCCCAAGCTCAAGCCCTATATGGGGCTTGCCGAGAAACTCGGCAGCCTTGTGGGGCAACTGGCGCATGGCAACCTGACGCAGATCAGCATCGAGCGCGAGGGCGCGGCGGCGGACCTGTCGGGCAAGCCGATCGAGGGCGCTGTCCTCGCCGGGTTCATGCGCCGGTATTCGGATACGGTGAACATGGTCAATGCACCCTATCTCGCGAAGGAGCGGGGCCTCGACGTGCGCTCGATCCGGCACGAGAAGGAAGGGGCCTACAACACGCTGGTGCGGGTCACCGTGGGGACCGAGCAGGGCGACCGTTCGGTGGCCGGCACGCTGTTCGGGACAGAGGCGCCGCGGCTTGTCGAGATATTCGGCGTGCGGATCGAGGCGGAACTCGACGGGCACATGCTCTATATCGTCAACCAGGACGCACCGGGCTTCATCGGCCGGATCGGGACGCTGCTCGGCGAACATGGCATCAACATCGGCACCTTCAACCTGGGTCGTCGCCAGGCGGGCGGCGAGGCCGTACTGCTGCTCAGCGTCGACCAGCCGATCCCGGCCGAAGTGGTCAAGGCGGCGTGCGGGCTGGAAGGGGTCAAGACCGTGATCCCGCTGGCATTCTGATGGCAGATGGGGCAGGGCGCGACGCGCTATGACCAGTACCGACGACCTGCTCCCCATCGGCCTCGAAGACCGTCTCCCGGCAGAGGCGCGCAAGGTCAGCCATGCCATGCGCGCCGCGCTGGCGGCGATGGAGAGCCACGGCTATGACCGGGTCCGCCCGCCGCTGATCGAATTCGAGCGCTCGCTGGCGGGACGGATGGACGGGGTCAGTACCCGCCGCCTGTTCCGCTTCGTCGATCCGCAGAGCCTGCGCACGCTGGCCCTGCGCAGCGACATGACGCCGCAACTGGGGCGTATCGCCTCGACTGCACTGGCGGCAGCGCCGCGTCCGCTGCGGTTGTGCTATGCCGGCGAAGTTGCGACCATTACGGCCGACCAGCTCGATCCGGCCCGCCAGCGCCTGCAGATCGGGGCGGAACTGATCGGATCCGACACGGCGACGGCGGCGAGCGAGATCGTGCTGCTGGCGGTCGAAGCCATCGAGGCGACGGGCGCGGGCGGGATTTCGGTGGACTTCACCTTGCCCGACCTGGTCGACGTGCTGGCGGCCGGCGCTTTCCCGCTGGAAGCCGGACAGGTCGGGAAGGTCCGCCGCGAACTCGATACCAAGGACGCAGGCGGCCTCGTCGATGCCGGTGGTGAAGCCTACCTGCCGCTGATCCATGCGGCGGGGCCCTTGCCCGAGGCGCTGGACCGCCTGCGCGCCATCGATGCGGGCGGAGCGCTGGCCGGGCGTATCGAGGCACTCGAGACTATTGCGGCGCGGCTCGGCAACCGGGCGCGGATAACGCTCGATCCGACCGAACGCCACGGCTTCGAATACCAGAGCTGGTTCGGCTTCACCCTGTATGCCGACGGCGTCCGGGGTGCCCTGGGGCGGGGCGGCACCTACTGGATCAGGGGCAGCGAGGAATCCGCTACCGGTTTTTCGCTCTATCTCGATGCGCTGCTGCCGTCCCTGCCCGATCAGGCGGTGCACGATACCCTGTTCCTCCCCTTGGGGCATGACGGGAACGTCGCCGCGCGGCTGCGGGCCATCGGCTGGCGGACGGTCGCTGCGCTCGCGCCGGAAGACGATGCCGCCGCCTTGGGATGCACCCATCGGCTGGAAGGCGCCGAGCCGGTTGCCCTCTAGCGGAAGATTGCCCCGAGAAAGCCGTCGACCACCGGCGTTGCGGGATAGTCGGCCTCGCCCAGCTTGCGGTTGATTTCCATGTGACCTTTCAGGCCGCGGCCGGGGAAGCCTTCGACCGTTGCCGGCGTCCCGGCCTTGCGCAGCGCATCGCCCAGCGACCTGCTTTGTGCCGTGCCGTCCTTGCGCTGGACGTGCAGGATCAGGAACGCGGGCGCATTGGGTGCAGCGGCGTGGAACGTGGGCGACAGGGCGCGTTGCCGGGCCGGATCGGTTCCGAACGCCTGTTCGTAGGTGTCGCCCATCAGCCGCGCGTTCTCGCCCATCTGTGCCGGCACATCATAGGCCGCGCCGTCCAGCGGCACGATCCCGTCGACATCGTTCATGCTCAGCCCTGCGCCCCGCAACCATTGCGGATCCGTCCCGACGAGGGCGACCAGGTGGGCTCCGGCGCTATGGCCGACAAGGGCGATCCGCTGGCCGTCGAACCCGAGCCTGGCGGAGTTCGCCTTGAGGTAGGCTACGGCGGCGGCGACGTCCGCCGCCTGCTGTTCGACGGTCGCATCGGGCACGAGGCGGTAGTTGAGCGAAGCCACGGCGTAGCCCTGTTCCCGCCAGTGCGAAAGCTTGGCAGAGCCCTTCATCATGGATTTGTCGCCCCGTTTCCAGCCGCCGCCGTGGACGAACACGACCAGCGGGGCGTCTCGCCGTCCGGCAGACCAGTAATCGAGCCGCTGCAAGGGCGCGGTGCCATAGGTCAGTTCCCTGCTGCCGCCGGCAGCCGCGCTCGCGTCGCGCTCGGCAAGCGGCCTCGCCCGATCGGCCGCATTGCCGATCGACGTGGCGGCGACCAGGGCCGATGCCGTGGCCGCGAGGACCAGCGTGGTAATCTTCCTCATCGCAACATCTCCCGGCAGCGATCAACGGGTCGGATATCGCCCGTAGTCCGGTACGAAAGCCAGTCGCGAATTGTCACCGATTGTCGCAGGGTCAGATGCGCATGAAACCCAGGTTGGAGGTCGCGAAGCGCCCGATGTTGGGTGCGACGCTCGGCAGTTCGCTGTCCGACACCCCGAACCAGCGCGCCAGTGTCGCCGAATATTCGTCGACCGAGGTGGTCGGCAGCAGCCGCCCCTGTCCCACCTGGTCGTCGGAGGTGACCGAGACCTGCGGTGCAGTGCCGTAGAACCTGCCGCCGGCGACCGCCCCGCCCATGATGAAGTGATGCGCACCCCATCCGTGGTCGCTGCCATCGCCGTTGGAGCTGAGCGTGCGGCCGAAGTCGGAGGCGGTGAAGGTTGTCACCTGGTTGGCCACGCCCAGTTCCACCGTGGCGCGGTAGAAGGCGTCCATGGCAAAATCGACCTGGCCGAGCAGGGCATCGTGGCTGCCGAGCAGGCCGTCGTGGTGGTCGAAGCCGCCGAGGCTGACGAGGAACACCTGCCGCGTGACGCCGAGCGCGGCGCGGGCCGCGATCAGCCTCGCCACGACCGACAGCTGGCCGGCCAGCCGGTTGGTGGTGCCGAAATCCGTAGTGAGGGACGCATTGCGCAAGGCATCGTTGACGAAACCGCCATAGGTGATCGAGCGCGCCATGGTCTGGGCATAGTCCGCCTCGAACACATGGCCGTTGTGCGCGCGCAGGAGACTGGTCAGCGCGTCGCGCGCCGCGGTCGAATTGTAGACGCGCCGGCTGAGACCACCGATCGTCACCGCGCCGTTGGTCGAAACCTGGTAGGGCAGGGCATTGCGGCCCGACAGGAAGACGGCGTTCCCCGTGGCGTTGATGGCGGTGAACATGGAATTGGTATTGGACGACAGCGCGAGATCGCCCATCCGCCCGCCCCAGCCGGTGACGGTTCCTTCCGGGCCGGAGCTCTGCCAGGTCGATTGCTGGTCGTTGTGCGAAAACAGCTTGGGCGGCTTGGGAAAGCTTGCGTTGTTATCGCTCTGATACTGTACCTTCGTGAGCGGGACCACCAGCGGGCCGACATTGAGTAGCGGCGCCATCACCCCCTCGTCGTAACGGGCCTTGAGGCGCGGCATCGTCGGGGCGAGGGCATAGCGGATGTCGTTCGTCAGCGTCTGGCCCTGCGGCAGGGCGAGCACAGTGTTGGCGAGGCTCGCCTGCGTCAGCGCGATGCCGCCGGTCCCGCCGCCGCCGCGGATCGCGGCGTAACGGTCGTAGTTCGGCTGGTCGACGGGAATGAGCGTGTTGGCGTAATCGTTGCCGCCGTAGAGGAAGACGCACACCAGCGCCTTGTAGCCCCCCGCCGAACTGAAGGCCGCCGCCTCGCCGATGCCCGCGAGGCCCAGCGCATAGCTCGCTGCGGAGCCCGCCACGGCCAGCTGACCTGTCCGCTGCAGGAAGGCGCGGCGTGAAATCTCGGTGTTCTTGCCGATGAACATGTCCCGCGCTCCCTTACTTCTGGACCAGGTATTCGTTGGCGACCATCACCAGCAGCACGCCGATGTGGATGCGCCGCCGCTTGGTGACATCGTCAGACGCCTGCGTAACCGCTTCGGCATTCATCGCCCCGAGGATGAGGTCGCGGGTCGCTTGCGAAAGCTGCCGGCCGGTCAGCAACAGGTCGAGCCGGTCGAGCAGGGCAGGCGCATCGTGGGCGATCGCCAGCTCGTCGGTATAGGCGGCCTTGACGTCCGACACCCAGAAGCCCGAGCCGTCGATCGTGCGCTCGATGAAGTTGACGTAACCCGCGACAGTGCTCTCGTTGACCAGCTGGAATTCCGGCGCGACGAGATTGTTGGCGGCGGCCTGGGTGTTGAGCGGCACGAAGCCGGGGCGGAAGAAATTGAACACCGAGGGCGAGCGCAGCGGCGATTGTCCCAGCCGTCCCGCACTGTCCGAGAGGTCTGGAATTTCCCAGTTCTCGCTCGCCGATGCGGCGCCAAAGGTCCGGCCCCACTGCGCGAAACGCAGCATCGGTTCGCGCAGCTTGCCGAAGCGGTTGTCGGTCAGGCCGGTCGCGGCCAGCGCCTCGTCGTCGAGCAGGATGGCCTTGAACATCGCCCGCAAATCGCCGCGCCGCCCGCTGCCGTTGTTGGCGAAAACAGCCGCCACCCGCTGGACATAGGCGGCCGAGGGATTGCTGGTGACAAGGCGCTGGATCATCTGCCTGGCAAAGAACGGCCCGGTGTTGGGATGGTTGAACAGTGTATCGAGCGTCAGCCGCAGGGTTTCCGCAGCCCCGGTTCCCGCCGGGATGGTGGTGCCGAGGAAGGTCTTGGCATCATCCGCATGGAAGCTCGTCGTGCCGGGCCGCCGCCACTTGGCCGGGTCGGCCGTCATCGGCTGGCGGACGTAACGCGGGCTCTGGACCTGGTTGGTCGAACCGGGCGCGGTGGTGAAGGTGACGCCGGTGTAATCGTAGTCGTAACCGGTGAAGGACTTCGCGATGCCCGTCACATCCTCGTTGGTGTAGGTTTCGACCGGGTTGCCGTTCGACCCAGCCCTGACAGTGCCGTCGGGGTTGAGCTGGTAGAGGCCGATGGAGAACAGCTGCATCACCTCGCGGCCGTAGTTTTCGTCCGGCACACGCCCGGTGCGCGGGTCGGCCTTGCGATTGCCCAGCGTGTTGAGGAAGACACCCATTGCCGGGTTCAGGGTCACGGCTTCCAGCAGGTCGCGGAAGTTGCCGAACGCATGGCTGTTCAACTGGTCCCAGTAATATCCCATGGCCTGGCTGCGCCAGCTTATGTCGATGCTGTTGAGCGAGACCACGAAAAACTCGGACAGGGCCAGTGCAACCCGTTTGCGCACCCCGCTGTTGCCGCTCAGCAGCTGTTTCCAGATCATCCGGTCGCCGATGCCGGAGTTGAAGTAGTACTGGTTGGAATCGACGGCGTCGTAACCGCGGGCGACGAAGAACTGTTCGGCCGTCTGGTCGTTGGCCAGCGCCATCTGGGAATCAAGCCAGGGCTCGTAGCCGCGTGCCCGCACGTCGGCGATGGCAGCGGGCGACGCGGCGAGCGAAGCGTGCAGGATGAAACGCGCGGCCTGCGCGTCGGTGTCGGGTTTCAGGAAGGTCGGCGGGGGCGTGCCGCCAGTGGGGGGACTGCCGCCGCCGGATGATCCGCCACCGCCGCAAGCCGCGACTGCGAGCGCCAGTGCCGAAGCCGCGGTGCCCTTCGCTGGAAGAGGCATCGCCCCGTCAAGGGAAACAGGCTCGGGCGGATTATCGGCCGGAAAAGCATCGTGCAAACGTGCGGCATCCGCCGCATCCAGCGTTTCGTCCCTCATTCGACCCGGCTCCCGTCCGATCCCTCGCGGCCGCCCCCATGCGACCGTCATGCCCCCGGATATGCCCGTCATCCCCTGCGGAAAATCCTACCGCATGGACTTAACCCCGTCTTTACTATGGCAAGCGGCCCGGGATAGCGACGGGACAAGTCGACAGCTTGGCGCAAAGACCGCACTGGTGGGCATGAGTTATGTTACCCGGGCAACGTTCCGGTCTGGCGCAAGGCTTCGCCCACCGCCACGGCGACCGACGATGCCATGTTCATGGAGCGCACCTCGGGCCGCATGGGTATGCGGACCAGCGCGTCGCATCCGTCTGCAACATCGGTGGGTACTCCGGCGCTTTCCTTGCCGAACAGAAGCACGTCGTCGGGCTGGAAGGCGAAGTCGTAGAGCGAACCGGACGCCTTGGTCGTGAACAGGACAAGCCGCGATCCAAGTTCGAGGCTGGCGCGAAACGCCGCGAAGCCGGGATGCCGGACCACCTCGACATGATCGATGTAGTCCATGGCTGCGCGTCGTACCCGGCGGTCGTCCCATGCAAAGCCCAGCGGCTCGATCAGGTCGATGGCCGCGCCCATGCAGGCGCCGAGCCGCATGACCGCGCCGACATTGCCGGCGATTTCGGGTTCGTAGAGGGCGATGCGCATGGCCGAGCCAGTGGCGCGGCCGGAGACGGGATGCAAGGGGGCTGTGGGCTAGCCGTTGAAATGCGCCGGGTCCGGCCCGATGCGGCCGTCCGCGCGATCCAGCGCGTCGATCCGCCGCATCTGGTCGTCGCTCAGTTCGAAGGACAGCGCGCCGAAGTTGCCGCGAATGTGATCGGGATTGGTCGAGCGCGGCAGGGTGCTGAAGCCGCTCTGGATGTGCCAGCGGATCACCACTGCGGGCGCGCTCTGGCCTGTCTCCGCCGCGATGGCCTCGATCGTGTCGTTGCCGAAGGCATTGCCCTGGCCGAGCGGCGACCAGCTTTGCGTGACGATGCCCATGGCGTCGTGCACCTCGCGCGTCGCGCGCTGCTGGAAGCCGGGATGCAGTTCGATCTGGTTGAGCGCGGGCACCACGCCGGTTTCGTCGACGATGCGCTTCAGGTCTTCCTCGCGGAAGTTGGACACGCCGATGGACTTGGCCTTGCCCTGGTCGCGCAGTTCGATCAGCGCCTTCCATGTCTCCACGAACAGCCCTTTTTCCGGGCAGGGCCAGTGGATCAGCAACATGTCGACATGCTCGCGGCCGAGCCGCGCGAGGCACTTTTCGGCTGCGGCGAGCGTCCGGTCGTATCCCTGGCTGGAGTTCCAGATCTTCGTCTGGAGGAAGATGTCGGACCATTCGCCGATGCCTTCGCCGACTTCCTTCTCGTTGCCGTAGATCGCGGCCGTGTCGATGAGCCAGTATCCCGCATCGAGCGCGGCGCGGACGCAATCGGCGGCGTCATCCGCGTCGATGTTCCAGGTGCCGAAGCCGAGTTGCGGAATCCGGCGGTCATCGTTGAGGGCGAGGGTGGGCTGGTCGGTCATGTGATCTCCTTTGAGGATCAATGGCGGGCGAGGCCGATGGTTTCCGGCTGAATGTCACGCCGCCCCATGCGCCGCTCGGCGGCAGGCGATACGTTTTCCTACAGCCCGCTGGTCCGCTAGGCATGCGCTCCCCGAAGCAGCGAGTCCGAAGGATTCGCAAAAGTGACACGATCATGCCCCGCTTTTGGTACCAAGCCTATGGAAAGCGGACAGAAATTCCCGGCGCTCGGCTTTGAAAAGCGGGGGGCTGTGTGTGACATGGGCACCCTCCCGCTTGACTCTCCGCACCCCTCCGCCCTAGGGCGCGCACCGCATTCGGGACGCGCCGCGCCCCTCCATTCCGTCCCCTGGTCGAGTCCTGTCGAAGGACCTTGTGGATCACCCCGGCAGGGGACAAGGCATATCCATGGCTAACGTAACCGTGATCGGCGCCCAGTGGGGCGATGAGGGCAAGGGCAAGATCGTCGACTGGCTGGCCGACCGCGCCGATGCCGTCGTCCGTTTCCAGGGCGGACACAACGCAGGCCACACGCTGGTGGTGGGCGACACTACCTACAAGCTGAGCCTGTTGCCGAGCGGGATCGTGACCGGAACGCTTTCCATCATCGGCAATGGCGTGGTGCTGGACCCGTGGCATCTCCGGGATGAGATCGCCAAGCTCGAGGGGCAGGGGGTCGAGATCACCACCGAGAACTTCGCCATCGCCGACAATTGCCCGCTGATCCTGCCGATCCACCGCGATCTCGACGCCTTGCGCGAAACCGCCGCCGGCGCTGGCAAGATCGGCACCACCGGGCGCGGCATCGGCCCGGCGTACGAGGACAAGGTCGGCCGCCGCGCGATCCGCGTGTGCGATCTTGCGCATCTCGACGACCTCGGCCCGCAGCTCGACCGGCTGTGCGCACACCATGACGCGCTGCGCGCCGGGTTCGGCGAGCCGCCGGTGGATCGCGAGAAACTGCTGGCCGACCTGCGCGAGATCGCGCCGTCGGTGCTGCAATATGCCCAGCCGGTGTGGAAGCGGCTGAAGAAAGTCCGCAAGGCCGGGGCGCGGATCCTGTTCGAAGGGGCGCAGGGCGTGCTGCTCGATGTGGATCACGGCACCTATCCCTTCGTCACCAGCTCCAACACCGTCAGCGGCACGGCGGCAAGCGGCAGCGGGCTCGGCCCCAATGTCACCGGTTTCGTTCTGGGGATCGTTAAGGCCTACACCACCCGCGTAGGCAGCGGGCCGTTCCCGACCGAGCTCGAGGACGAGATCGGGCAGGGCATCGGCGAGCGCGGGCACGAGTTCGGTACGGTCACGGGGCGCAAGCGCCGCGTCGGCTGGTTCGATGCGGTGATCGTGCGCCAGAGCTGCGCCATCAGCGGCGTCACCGGCATTGCCCTGACCAAGATCGACGTGCTCGACGGCTTGCCCAAGGTGAGGATCTGCACCGGGTACCGGCTGAACGGGAAGGTGCTCGACTATTTCCCCAGCCACGCCGCCAGCCAGGCCGCGGTCGAGCCGATCTACGAGGAAATGGACGGCTGGGCCGAAAGCACCGTCGGCGCGCGCAGCTGGGCCGACCTGCCAGCCAACGCGATCAAGTATATCCAGCGCGTGCAGGAACTGATCGAGACCCCGGTGGCCCTCGTCAGCACCAGCCCCCAGCGCGATGACACCATCCTGGTGCGCGATCCGTTCATGGACTAGGTGACCGCCGCAGCGCGGTCTCCTTGGCCCATTTGTAGTCCGCCTTGCCATTGGCGGCACGGGCGACGGTATCGACCACCACCAGTTGGCGCGGCATCTTGTAGCCGGCCAGCCGCGTGCGGGCGAAGTCGATGAGCGCGGGCTCGTCGATTGCGTGACCCGGCGCCGTCGAGACGACGCCGACGATCCGCTCGCCGAAGCGTTCGTCGGGTACGCCCACCACCAGCGCGTCCCACACGCTGTCATGGGCCTTGAGGGCTTCCTCGACCTCTTCGGGAAACACCTTCTCGCCGCCGGTGTTGATGCAGACCGAGCCGCGCCCGAGCAGGATCAGCGAGCCATCCGCCGCGACCTTGGCAAAGTCGCCCGGGAAGGAATAGAGGTGGCCGCCCACGGTGCGGAACGTCTTCGCGCTCTTCTCAGGGTCCTTGTAATATCCGACCGGCGTGAAGCCGCCGTTGGCGATCATGCCCGCCTTGTCGGAGCCGGGGGCGATCTCCTCGTCGTTCTCGTCGAACACCTTGGTATGCGGCCCGATCATGAAGCGCGCGGTCGGCCCCGGCGGTTCGGCGCGGCTGACGATGGAGGAGCCCATGCTGCCCTCGGTCGATCCCATCGCGTCGCGGATCTCGATGTCGAGAAGTTCGAGCAGCCCCTGCTTGGTCTCGGCCGAGAACATCGCGCCGGAGGAACCGATGGCCTTCAGCGCCGAAAGGTCCGGCGCATCCCCCCGCTCGACCGCACTGCGCAGCGCCGCGAGCATCGGCTTGGCGAAGGCGTCGCCGACGATGATGATCGCCGTCGCGCCGACCTCGGCGGCATAGCGCCACACCCGGTCGGGATCGAACCGCTCGTCGCGCAGCAGTGCTGCCGCCCCGCCGAAGCTGTGCGCGGCAAACCCGCCGAGCCACATGCCGGTGCCGTGCATCAGCGGGCAGGCAGGGAAGGCGATCGGCAGCTCGCCGCCAGCTTCGAGCATGCGGATGGCGCCGACGATGATTTCGGGCGTCGGTTCGATCTCCGGGCCGAGCAGGAATCCCGCGACCCCCTTCACGAAGTCGCCGTGGCGGTACATGACGCCCTTGGGCATGCCGGTCGTCCCGCCGGTGTAGACCATGTAGATGTCGTCCTCGCTGTAATCGAGCGGGGGCAGGGGTTCGTTGCTCGCAATGGCGGCTTCGTAGTCCACCGCGCCCGCCAGCTCTTCTCCGGTGCCGTCGTCCATACGGACGAACAGCTTCAGCTTCGGCAGCCGGTCGCGGATCGCCGCCAATTGCGGCGCGAAGCGGGCATCGAAGAACACTGCTTCGACATCGGCATTGTCGAACAGGTAGGCGAGTTCCTCCTCGACATAGCGGTAGTTGACGTTGATCGGCACCGCGCGCGCCTTGAACACCGCAAACTGCGCTTCGAGAAATTCGGGCGAATTGTGGCCATACAGGGCCACCTTGGCATCGGGCGCGATGCCATTTTCGACCAGCAACGACGCCAGCCGCGCCGCCCGCTCCTCGTACTCGCGCCAGCACCGCCGCATCCCGCCTTCGATCAGCGCGGGCTTGTCCGGCACCAGCGTGGCGACCGTTTCGAACAGCGATGCGAAATGCCAGATCATGCCCGTCTCTCCCTCGGCGCGACCAAGTGGGGCGGACTATGTGCGCGAACGCCCGGCTTGTCATCCCTGCCGGACGGCCTAGGCTGCGTGGAATGATCCGTCGGGTTGCTATCCTGGCACTGTTGCTTGTGGGCTGCGTTCCGGCGCAAGAGCCGCTGGGTACAGCCGTGCCCTCGGCAGATTTCCTGCTGGTCGACAAATCGGACAGGACGCTGGTGCTCTATCGCGGGGGCGCGGAGATACGGCGCTATGCGGGTCTCCAGTTCGGGGGCGAGCGGTTCGGCCACAAGCGGTTCGAAGGCGACGAGCGTACGCCGGAGGGGCGCTACACCATCGATACCCGCAACCCGCAAAGCGCCTATTACCTCAGCCTCCGGGTTTCCTATCCCAACGCGCAGGATCGCGCGTTTGCCGAGGAACAGGGCCGGTCGCCCGGCGGCGACATCTTCCTTCACGGCCAACCGAGCGGACTGCCATTCGGGCGCATGGCCGGTGACTGGACGGACGGTTGCATAGCCTTCTCCAATGCCGAAATGGACGAATTGTGGCGGCTGGTTCCGGACGGAACGCCGATCGAAATCCGCCGGTAGTTCTTGACCAATTCGTGCTTTGTTCTATCCCTGTTCTCAATCCAGGGAGAATCGCCATGCTTGCCGCCCAGCTCGAATACACCACATCCCGGGATGCGGCCGGACTGCCGATGGCCGTGTCGATCTTTGCGGATCGGCCGCATGTCCGCGCCCTGATCGCGGAGGATGTGGGCGGTGCGGGCTTTCGTGTCCTGCGCGAAGCGGCCCTGGGCGAGATGCTGGACGGCGCGCCCGTCGCGCTCGGCGAAATCGTGCTGCTCGATTGCCCTCAGGTCGACGCCGCGACGCTGGCGGCGCTGGCGCGGCTCGACATGCGCGTCGCCCGGAGCGGTGCGCGGCTGGTGGTCTCGACCATGCTCGATGCGCTGGAGGACGTATTCGCCTGCCTGGACCAGTCGCAACCGCGCATCCTTGTCGCGCCGACTAGGGGTGAACGCGTAGTTGCCTTGGGGCAGGAGCTGGCCAACATTGCCGGTGTGCGTGTTCGCGAGCATTCGAATGGGGACCAGGTATCCCTGCTGCGTCTGGCCGAGCAGGTGGCGGAGATTGCACGCAAGCTTGATGCGCTGGCGCCGGCAAACGATTCGGCCGCGGAACTACGGCTCCGCTCACCCAGCCGGGGCTATGCCGCGGGGGGTGACGGCGCGTTTTCGCAGAAGCTGGCTCGCACCGCCCGCCCGCCGATGCCCGATCCGCGACTGGTGCGCCAGATCATCCGCCAGCGTCAGGCGCGAAACCGCCTGTTCGAGGGCGACCTGTTTGCCGATCCGGCCTGGGATATGCTTCTCGACCTGACGGCCGCGAGGGCGGAGCATGGCCGCGTTTCTGTAACTTCGCTCTGTATCGCCAGCGGTGTTCCGCCGACCACAGCCCTGCGCTGGATCAGCCAGATGGTGGAAATGGGGATTTTCGTCCGGGTGGAGGACGAACAGGATCGTCGCCGCGCGTTCATCGCCCTGTCGGATTCCGCAGCCGATAGCATGGCCCGGTATTTTGCCGAGATCGGAACGGACGCGGGCCGGATAGTATAGGCGCTGTCAGGCGCGCCGCAGGACCACGATGATGCCTTCGAACCCGGCAGGGTCTTGGGGAAGCGGGCGGCGCAAAGCGTCAGCACGCGCTCGGTCGAGTATCGCGGGGGCGACCGCTTCGTCATGCAGTACGGTATCGGCCATGCCGAGAAGGCGTGCCTGGCGCAGGGTCAGGTCTTCCGGATCGTCGCCATGCACGGTCATGTCGAACACGCCGGTGGCGAGCGTGTCCGCCGCGCCGGTAAGCCAGCGGTCGACGCGTTCTGCACCGCCCGGGGCGAAGGGATCGAGCATGCCGCCCTCCGCCAGCGCCGCATCCAGCGCGCGGCGGCGCTTCGCGCCGTCGGGATAGCGGGCCCGCATGGCATCGCGCGCCCCGGCAAGCGTCGCTGCCAGTTCGCCCAGTGCTTGCGGAAGCAGCCGCTCAAGCCGCAGGCGCAGATGCTTGGCAAGGCCGGCGGATGCACCGCTGGTGGAAACGGCGACGAGCACGGGTTCGCGATCGAGAATGCTGGGCAGCGTGAAATCGCACAGCTCCGGCATGTCTGCGACATTGACCAGCAGACCCCTGCTTTTCAGCCGCGCCGCAGCGGCGCGCGCATCGCGCTCGCTTTCGAGCGCGATAAAGGCAAGCCGGGCATGATGGGCTTCGGCCTCCGAGCACGGGATGCCGCCGGCGCGCTCGACCAGCCGCGCCTTGGCTTCGGCCATCTCGCCATCGCCGACGACGACTACGCGGGTACCGCGGATGCGGTGGAACAGCGGCAGCGAGCCTATGCCAGCCATTCCGGCACCCGCTCCGCATCCATGATCGCGCCGGCATCGATCCGGTCGGCGACCACGGCGAACCTGTCGTCGTCGACAAGCACCTCGGCAACGAAGCCGCGCGAGTTGTAGCTCGAGGCCATGGTCGCGCCGTAGGCCCCGGCGGTGCGGAAGACCGCCAGATCGCCCGAGCCGAGCGCATCGCAATCGCGGTCCGTGGCGAATGTGTCGCCCGTCTCGCAGATCGGCCCGACGATATTGGCCAGCATCCTCTCGCCGGTCGGTTCGACCGCGTCGAAATCGTGCCACGCACCGTAAAGTGCAGGACGGGCAAGGTCGTTCATGGCCGCATCCACGATCACGAAGGGCGGGCCGTTGCCGCCGCGCTTGACCCGAACCACCCGGGTCAGCAGCACCCCGGCATTGCCGGCGATGACGCGGCCCGGCTCGAAGGTGAGGTGAACCCCCCAGTCGCGTGTGACGCGGGCAACCATTGCGCCATATTCGGCCGGTGCGGGAAGGACGTCCCCGGCCTTGTAGGGCACACCAAGACCTCCGCCGAGGTCGACATGGGTGATGGTGTGCCCTGCTGCCCGCAGGTCCAGCACCAGTTGCCCGACCTTGCCGAAGGCCGTTTCGAGCGGCCCGAGATCGGCCAGCTGGCTACCGATGTGAACCGCCACGCCGCGCAGGTCGAGGCCATCGAGCGTGGCGAGCTCGTCGAAAGTTTCCAGCGCCCGCATCAGGGGAACGCCGAACTTGTTTTCCGCCTTGCCCGTCGAGATCTTGGCATGGGTCTTCGCGTCCACGTCGGGATTGACCCGGAGGCACGCCGGCGCGCGCCGACCCAAGGCTGCCGCGAGCCCGGCCAGCTCGTAGCCTTCCTCGCGCGATTCGATATTGAACTGGCCGATGTCCTCGGCAAGGCCGAGCTGGAGTTCGGCCCGGGTCTTGCCCACGCCCGAGAAGACGATCTTGTCCGGGCTCATCCCGGCAGCCAGCGCGCGTCGCAATTCGCCGCCCGACACGACATCCGCGCCGAAGCCGGCACGCTGCAGTACCTTGAGCACGGCGAGGTTCGGATTGGATTTGACCGCAAAGGCGACGAGCTTGTGCGGCACCTCGGCCAGCGCCTCGGTAAAGACTCGGGCATGGCGTTCCAGCGTAGCGCGCGAATAGACATAAACGGGCGTGCCCACCGCCTCGGCAATCGCGGGCAGCGGGACATTCTCGGCGTGAAGCACACCGTCGCGAAGCTCGAAATGGTCCATCTGCGCCCCTTGCCGACCGGTCGCGGCGAAGTCGAGACAGCTTAGCTTGGAACAGGGGTAACTCGCCTACCCCGGATCGGGATTATTCGGGTGGTAGGTCGAACGGATCGTCTTCCCGTTCTTCCGACCGGCGACGCAATTCGACGCTGCGTTCGGGGGCCGCAAGCGTATCGGGCGCGAGCAGTTCCTCGGTGGTCGGCTCTCTTGCCGCCCCATACGGCGTGGCCGGACCGCCCGTGCCTTCGAGACGCTGCAGGTCGGCCTGCTGCCCGCAGCCTGCGAGTGCCAGCACAATGGCGGGGACGACATAGTTACGCATCATTTCTCCATCCCCAGGGCGCGGCGCGCTGCGGCGACCTGCTCCCTTACGCGAATAGGCGCCGTGCCGCCATAGGACGCGCGGGCGGCCACCGAGGCATCGAGCGTCAGCACGTCGAGGGCAGCCTCGGTAATGCGTCCGTCGATCGACTGCAGATCGTCCAGCGAGAGCTCTTCCAGCGAACAGCCTTGGCTGTCTGCCAGCTTCACCGCCGCCCCGGTGATGTGGTGCGCTTCGCGGAACGGGATATCGGCTGCCCGCACCAGCCAGTCGGCGAGATCGGTCGCGGTTGCATGGCCGAGGCCCGCCACCTGCCGCATGCGGTCCGTGCGGAAATCGGCGCCTGCGATCATGCCCTCCATCGCCGCAAGGCACAGGTCCAGCAGGCCGGCGGCTTCGAACACCGGCGGCTTGTCGTCCTGCATGTCCTTCGAATAGGCGAGCGGCAGGCCCTTCATCGTCACCATCAGCGAGGTCGCGCTGCCGACGATGCGTCCGGCATGGCCGCGCACCAGCTCGGCCGCGTCGGGGTTCTTCTTCTGCGGCATGATCGAACTGCCGGTGGAGAGGCTGTCCGGCAGGCGGACGAATCCGAAAGGCTGGCTCGCCCACAAGATCAGCTCCTCGGCGAGGCGGCTGAGGTGCAGCGCGCACTGGCTCGCGGCCATCAGGTAATCGAGCGCGAAATCGCGGTCGGAGACAGTGTCGAGGCTGTTGGCGGTCGGACGCGCGTAGCCGAGCGCCTTGGCGGTTTTCTCGCGGTCGAGCGGGAAGCCGGTCCCGGCCAGAGCCGCCGCGCCCAGCGGGCACTCGCCTGCCCGCGCCAGCGCATCGGAAAAGCGCGAGGCATCGCGCCGCAGCATCTCGTAATAGGCCAGCAGGTGATGGCCGAGCGTCACCGGCTGCGCGGTCTGCAAATGGGTGAATCCCGGCATGACGCTGGCGGCATGTTCGCCCGCCCGCGTCACTAGTGCGCGTTGCAGCGCATCTATGCCCGCCAAGGCCCGCGTCATCGCCTCGCGCACCCACAGCTTGAAGTCGGTGGCCACCTGGTCGTTGCGGCTGCGCGCCGTGTGCAGGCGACCAGCGACAGGGCCGACCAGTTCGGTCAGCCGCGCCTCGACGGTCATGTGGATGTCTTCGAGGTTCCAATCCTCGGGCACGCCATCGGCCTCGTACTCAGCGGCGATCCTGGCGAGCCCGGCGTCGATCTGCGCAGCGTCCTCCGCACTGACAATGCCCTGCTGCGCCAACATGGCGACATGCGCGCGCGATCCGGCAATGTCCTGCCGCCACAGCGCCTTGTCGAACGGGATCGAGGCGTTGATCTCGCGCATGATCGCGCTCGGCCCCTCGGCAAAGCGGCCGCCCCACATCTGATTGGAACCCATGGTATCCGGCTTGTCGTTCACGTCGGCTCGATCCCGTGCTGCTCGCGGGTGGCGATAGGGCGGGGTGGCGCATGGCGCAAGGAGGCGGTGATGGTGGGCGCTGACGGGCTCGAACCGCCGACCCTCTCGGTGTAAACGAGATGCTCTACCAACTGAGCTAAGCGCCCGGGCCGTGTGGCCGGTGCGGGGCACATAGCGCCACACGGGTTAATTTCAACACCCGATCTGGTTCAGCCCGGCTTGCGCACGGTCATGACCATGCTTTTCCAGAGATACGGCAGCCGACCGACACCGCCGAAGCCGGCCGGCACGAATCCCTGTGCGGCGAGCAATTGGCCCAAAGTATCGCGGCTCCAGAACTTGATATGCCCACCGTGCCACAGTGCGGTGTGATGATGGTCCCACTTCCCCAGTACGGCCAGGGCGAGGTTCTTCAAGTAGCCGTGGTAGGGCGTGGTAACGATGAAGTGCCCGCCCGGCTTGAGTGCCTCCCAAGCGAAGCGGGCGAGTTGGTGCGGGGCATAGAGATGTTCGATGACTTCGGTGCTTACCACGGCATCGAAGGGTGCGCCGGAAGCGCTGGAGCCAGGGCTGGCGAAATCGGCGACAGCGAAACGAACGTCCGGATGCTTTGCGGCGGCGATTGCGATCCCGCCCGCGTCGCCGTCGACACCGGTCACGGCAAATCCTTCGCGCGCCAGCAGCCCGGTGATCGAGCCATTCCCGCATCCAGCGTCGAGGACGCTTCTGGCCCCGATCGCGCGAAGGCACCGCAGGATTTCGGGCGCGATGTAACCGCTCGATTGGGGATCGTTGCCGTCCCAGCCATAGTCATCGGCGCGTTCGCTCATGGCCCGTCCCATGCGCGAAGCTCGACCTCGTGGCAATCCGCTTGTCGGGCGGACGTCGGGTGCGATAGGGGGCGGGCATGGCTCCTCCCCGCATCCGCATCCTTGCCACCGGCGGCACCATCGCCGGCAGTGGCGGCTCGGCTTTCGGAAGCGGATACACGCCCGGGCAAATCTCGGTCGAACACATGGTGGCCGAGATCAAGGCGCTGGGGATCGACGCGGCGCTCGACCCGGTCGCCATCGCCAGCATCGGTTCGCAGGATATCGGCTGGGCCGAATGGAACCGTATCCACGCCGAGGTCCTGCGGGCGCAGGCCGATGACAGCGTTTGCGGCGTGATCATCACCCACGGGACCGACACGGCGGAGGAAACCGCACTGCTGCTCGATCTGACGATCGACGCCGGCAAGCCCGTGGTGCTTGTCGGCGCCATGCGTCCCGCCAATGCGGTCGGCAGCGACGGTATGCGCAACTTCGCCAACGGGGTGCGGGTGGCGAGCGATTCTGCCTCGGCAGCGCGGGGCGTGCTGGTGGTGATGGGCGACACGGTGTTCGCGTCGAGCGACGTGCGCAAGGCCGCAACCAGCAATATCGATGCCTTCAAGGGCTTCCCGCGCGGTCCGCTGGCGCGGGTCACACCGACGAGCCTCGACTGGTTCGGTCCGGCGGCGCGCGTGGGCGAGAAGGCGCGGTTCGCATGGCCCGAGCGGCTGCCGCGAATCGCGATCCTGACCGCCGGGGCGGGCATGGATGCCAAGCCGGTCGAGGCGCTGCTCGGTATCGGCTGCGAAGGCATGGTGCTGGCCGGGATGGGACAGGGCAACGCGCCGCGCGTGGTGCTCGACGCGCTGCAGGCTGCGGTAGCAGCTGGGGTGCCGGTGGTGCGATCGAGCCGGGTCGACGAGGGAATGGTCGACCGCAATGTGGAGGTGGACGACGATGCGCGCGGATTGGTGGCCGCACGCGCGCTGGGTCCGGCAAAGGCGCGGATCCTGCTGGCCCTGCTGGTCGCGCACGGGATCACCGATCCCGCCGCGATCCAGGCAGAGTTCGACCGGCGTTAGCTCCAGGGCGTGACGAGGTATTTTTCGCCGGTCTTCATGGCGCGATAATCGATGACCGCTTCCTTTGTCAGCATCTCCTCCAGGTTGACTTTGCGCTTGTAGCTGCTGGCGAATGTCGTCGTGATGTTGCTGAGCACGCGCTGGCGCATCCGCATCATCGTTTCCATGCCGGCCTGCTGCAGGAACGGGGTCAGCAGCCAGCCCGATAGCGTCCAGCCAAAGCCATAGCTGGGGGTCAGGATGGTCGGCCCCATGTCGAGCCGGCCGTAGATGAACATCCGCTTCGGCTGGTTCGAGCCGTAGCGCGAATACTCGGTCATCTTGCTGACCGCGACCTGCTCCATTGCCTTGAAGGCCGTGTCGGTCGCCTGTCCGCCGCCGATCGGGTCGAAGCCGTAGAAGGCGTCGGTCGCGTCAATCGCTTCGCGCAACTGCTTCATGAAATCGGGGTCGGACGAGTTGACCACCCACTTCGCACCGAGTCCCTTGAGCATGTCGACGTGCTCGGCCTTGCGGACGATGTTGACCAGCTCGATACCGTCTTCCTGGCAGATCTTGATCAGCATCTGGCCGAGGTTCGAGGCCGCGGCGGTGTGGAGGATGGCCTTCTGACCGTCCATCTTCGCGTTCTCGACGAAGCCCAGCGCGGTCATCGGGTTGACGAAGGCCGAGGCGCCGTCCTCGGCACTGACGTCGCCCAGCGGCAGGCACATCATCGCATCGGCGATGCAGTACTGGCTGTAGGCATTGCCCGGGACGCAGGCGACGCGCTGGCCCATCAGCGCACTGGCCATGTCGCTGTCACCGGTGGCGACGACCGTGCCCGCGCCCTCGTTACCGGCGGGAAGCTTCGCCCCGTGGCGCGCCTTGGAGCCGGTGTTGAACGGCTCCGGCATGGTGGCGACGTATTTGCCGGGCGAATAGGCCGCGTTCTCGAGGTCCGCTGCGCCGGTCAGGATCGCAAGGTCGGAGGGGTTGATCGGGGCCGCTTCCATCTTGACGAGCACCTGGTTGCCGGTCGGTTCGGGGAAGGTCACGTCCTCGATCGCGACAGTGAGGGTGCCGTCCGCTTCGAGCGTGGTGAAAAGCTGTTTGCCGGTGGTCATGTGATGTCTCCCAAGATCGAGTCCCATGCGGGTTGTCGGTTTCGCTACGCTCGCAATGACGGGATGTGAAGGGTGACGTTACGTCAGCTCTCGCCCGGATAGACCGCCTCGACGAAATAAAGCCCATGTGGCGGAGCGTTGAGGCCGAGCGCTTGCCGCTCGCGCGCCGCCAGCGCTTCCGCAACCTGTTCCTCGCGCCAGCGGCCCATGCCGACGAGGGCGAGACAGCCGACCATGCTGCGGACCTGGTGATGGAGGAAGCTGCGCGCTGCGGCGTGGATCAGCACATTCTCGCCGTCTCGCTCGACATCGAGCCGGTCGAGCGTCTTGACCGGGCTTTGTGCCTGGCAATGGGCTGAGCGGAAGGTGGTGAAGTCATGGCGCCCTACCAGCGCCTGTGCCGCGCAATGCATGGCCTCGTGGTCGAGCTCCTGCGGCACTTGCCACGCCCGGTTCAGTTCCAGCGTCAGCGGCGCGCGGCGGTTGGCGATACGATAAACATAGCTGCGCCCGATGCAGCTGAAGCGGGCATGCCAGTCATCGGGCACTGCCTCGCAATGGGTCACCGCTATGGGGTCCGGTCGCAGGTGCGCGTTGAGCGCCTCCATCATGCGGAACGGGGTGAGGCTGCTCCCCACATCGAAATGGCTGCGCATGGCGAGGGCATGGACCCCGGTATCGGTCCGCCCGGCGCTGTGCAGCGTCACCTGCGCCCCCGTGACGGCTTGGGCCGCTTCCTCGACCGCTTGCTGCACGCTCGGCCCATGCGCCTGCCGCTGCAGGCCCTGGAACGGCGTGCCGTCGAACTCGAGGGTCAGCGCGAACCGGGTCACGCGAGGACTGTGCCCGCCATGACCGGGTTGCCGCGCAGGAAGTCGCCCAGGTCCATCGCCGGCTTGCCGGCCCGCTGGAGCCGTTCGGGGCGGATGGCGCCGGTGCCGCAGGCGATGGTGAACCGGTCGTCGAGCACCTTGCCGGGGGTGCCGTTGCCGTCGACCACCACGGCCCGCAGCAGCTTCACCCGCTCGCCCTCGATCTCGCACCATGCGCCGGGGAAGGGGGCGAGGCCGTGGATGTGGCGAACGACCTGTTCGGCGGGTAGCGACCAGTCGATCCGGGCTTCGGCCTTGTCGATCTTGGGGGCGTAGGTCGCGTATTCGTCGTCCTGTGAGACCGCGACATGCTTGCCCAGTTCGCGCAGGGTCTCGACCATCAGGTTTGCGCCCAGCTCGGCCAATTCCTCGGTCAGTTCGCCCGTGGTCTTGCCATCCACCGGCGTGCGGATTGTCGCCAGCATCGGTCCGGTGTCGAGTCCGGCCTCCATCTGCATGATGGTGACGCCGGTCACCGGGTCGCCCGCCATGATCGCCCGGTGGATCGGCGCCGCGCCGCGCCAGCGCGGCAGGATCGAGGCGTGGACGTTGAGACAGCCATGCTGGGGCGCATCGAGCACCGGCCGCGGCAGGATCAGGCCATAGGCCGCGACCACCGCGATATCCGCCCCGAGCGAAGCGAACGCTGCCTGCTCCTCTGGCGACCTGAGCGACTTGGGCGAGCGAACCTCGATCCCCAGCTCCTCGGCAGCATTCTGCACGGGCGAGGGCTGCAGCCTCTTGCCCCGGCCGGCCGGACGCGGCGGCTGGGTATAGGCGGCGACCACGTCATGCCCCGCTGCCACCAGCGCGCGCAGCGTCGGCACGGCGAAATCCGGGGTTCCCATGAAAATGATACGCATAAGGGGCGCGGCAGCCTTTCGTTCGTTTGGCGCTGCCCCTATCTCTCCGCCCATGGCATCGCAAGAGATCGAGCAGCTGGCCTCCGCCCTCGCGCGGCTTCCCGGCCTCGGCCCGCGCTCGGCGCGGCGGGCGGTGCTGTGGCTGGTCAAGCGCCGCGACAGCGCGCTGCCCGCACTGCTCGAAGCCCTGGAGGCGGTGCAGGACCGGCTGGTCGAATGCGGCACCTGCGGCAATGTCGACACGCAGGACCCCTGTGGCATCTGCACCGACCCGCGCCGCGACCAGCGCTCGCTCTGCGTGGTCGAGGATGTGGCCGATCTGTGGGCGCTCGACCGGGCCAAGCTCTACACCGGGCGTTACCACGTGCTCGGCGGCAAGCTCTCTGCATTGGACGGGGTGAGGCCGGAAGACCTCAACATCGCCAGCCTGCTCGGCCGGGTCGAGGAGGGCGGGATCGACGAGGTCGTGCTCGCCATGAACGCCACACTGGAGGGGCAGACCACCAGCCACTACCTCGCCGAGCGGCTGGAGGCCTTCCCGGTGCGGATCACCCAGCTGGCCCACGGCCTGCCGGTGGGAGGCGAGCTCGACTATCTCGACGAAGGGACATTGGCGCAGGCCCTGCGGGCGAGGCGACCGGTCGGCTGATCGCTCACTCTGATCGAAAGCCATCGCTTGCAGCGGGCGCGGGCAGCGCCTAAATCACCTCCATGGCTATTCGCGAAATCCTGGAAGTGCCGGACCCCCGGCTGAAAGTCGTGTCCGAACCCGTGACCGAGTTCGATGACGAGCTGCGCACGCTGGTCGAGGACATGTTCGAAACGATGTATGATGCCCCCGGTATCGGCCTTGCGGCGATCCAGGTCGGCGTGCCCAAGCGCGTGCTGGTGATCGACCTCCAGCCCGACGATCCCGATGCCGAGCCGGAAGAATGCTACCATGACGGGCACAAGCACTACCACCAGCCCACCAGGCGCGAGCCGCGGGTGTTCGTGAATCCGGAAATTCTCGATCCTGCCGAAGAAATGGCAACCTATCAGGAAGGCTGCCTCTCGGTCCCCGAGATCTATGCCGATGTCGATCGCCCGGCAACCTGCACGGTCCGTTACCAGGATCTCGACGGCAAAGTGCATACGGAGGCAATGGAAGGCCTGATGGCAACCTGCATCCAGCACGAGATGGACCACCTTGAGGGCATCCTGTTCATCGACCATCTCAGCCGCCTGAAGCGCGGCATGGCGCTCAAGAAGCTGCAGAAACTGCGCGCAGCCTGATTGCAGTCCGGACACGAAAAGCCCCGCAAGAATGCGGGGCTTTTTTGTCTCTCGGAGAGCGCCTCTTCAGGCTTTTGCGAGCATTCCTTCCAGCGCCTTCTGGCAATCGTCGGCGCATTCGCGGCACATCTTGGCGCAACGGCGGCAATGGTCGTTGTCGTGCTTGCCGCACTCGTCGATGCAGGCCTCGCAGGCGATAATGCAGGCGCGCAGCTGGGCCTCGATCACCGCGACATTGCCGGCCGTCCGGCGGGTTGCGACGCGATAGGTCGCGGTGCAGACGTCGGCGCAGTCCATGCAGCGACGGATGCAGGCAGCCATATCCATGTCCTCTGCGCTGCACGCGTCGGCACAGCTGTTGCAGATCGCCGCACAATACATGGCGTGCTTCACCGCTTCTGCCAGCTGCTCGTTATAGTCGGACCCGACCTGCGGGTGTTCCTTGATCATTTCCTTGATCGACATGACAGAATTCTCCTTCTCTAGGAGAGCGAACAGGGTGGGGGATTGGTTCCGAAAGCCGCTTGGCGTAGGAATCTGTTCCGACTATGTTCCCCAAATGGATCCCATGCTTCTCATCATCGTCGCCCTGCTTGCGGGACTTGCCGTCGGAGCCCTTGGCGGGTGGTTTGCCGGTTCACGCCCCGCTGGCGAACTGCGGGATCGCCTGACCGAAGCCGAGAAGGCGGCGGGCGAGCAGGAAGCCGAATTCAAGCGCGCCATTGCCGAGCTGGGGCAGGCGCGAATCGAGGTCGCGACCTTGCAGGCCAATGCCGCCAGCTTCGACAAGCAGATCGCGGCGATGAAGGAAGCGCGCGAGGAGATGCTGGCGCAATTCAAGGCGGTCGGCGGCGAGGTGCTGTCGCGCAGCCAGGAGGAATTCCTCAAGCGCGCCGAAGAACGGCTGGGCCATTCGGAGAAGGCGAGCGAGGAAAAGCTGCGCGCATTGCTGGCTCCGGTCGGCGACCGGCTGAAGAGCTACGAGGAACAGGTCAAGACGCTGGAGGAAAAGCGCGTCGATGCCTTCGGGCAGCTTGCCGGGGTGATCGAGCAGATGCGGCAGGGGCAGGAGCAGGTGCGGCGCGAGGCGCAGCGACTAGGCAATTCGCTCACCAACGCCCCCAAAGCGCGCGGGCGCTGGGGCGAGCGAGCGCTGCAGAACCTGCTCGAACAGTGCGGCCTCGCCGAACACACCGATTTCATGATGGAGCATTCCATCGATACCGAGGACGGGCGGCTGCGCCCCGACGCGATTGTGCGGATCCCCGGCGGCAAGATGCTGGTGATCGACTCCAAGGTCTCACTCAACGCCTACCAGGAAGCGTTCGAGGCGGGTGACGAGGATACCCGCGCCCGGGCGATGGGCGAGCACGTCCGATCGATGCGCGGCCATGTCCAGACGCTCGGCGCCAAGAGCTACCAGAGCCAGTTCGAGGACGCGCCCGACTATGTCGTGATGTTCGTGCCGGGCGAACATTTCGTCGCCGCCGCGCTCGAGCATGATCCCGAGCTGTGGAATTTCGCCTTCGACAAGAGGGTGTTGCTGGCGACTCCTACCAATCTGGTGGCGATCGCGCGGACGGTGGCGCAGGTCTGGCGGCAGGATGGCCTCGCGCGTGAGGCGCAGGAGATCGGCCGGATGGGGGCGGAACTCTACGATCGGCTGGCTACGGCTGCTGAACACCTGAAGCGTGTCGGCGGCGGGCTGGAAAGCGCGGTCAACAATTACAACAAGTTCGTCGGCTCTTTTGAAAGAAACGTACTGTCCTCGGGCAAGCGCCTCGCTGACAAGGGTATCGAGATCGGCAAGCGCGAGATCGAAGATGTGCCGCTGGTGGAAAGCGCGCCTCGCTATACCTCGGGCGACCTGCTGGCGGATGCGCGCGAAGACTAGCGATGGCAGGGCCCGGCCGCGGCCTGCGGCCACCACATCCTGTCGTTACCAACATATGTTAAGGCGGCTTCTCTCCCAGCCCCTATAGCGGCCCGTCGGGAGGGTCGCTTGCGCAACTACATGCTTGTCTTCGAAGGGGACGGGCCGGGTGACAGGGAGAGCCTGTCTTTCCGGGCGCTGTCGCTCGAAAGCGCGCTGGAAGTCGCGAAGAAATCCGCGGTCGGCGAATGGGCCGAGCTGCACGAGGACGGCCAGCCTGTGTGCCGGATGCAGCTGATCGACGCGAGCGGCGTCTGGCGCGTCAGCCGGGCGGGATCGCGGAGCTGACCGCCGTCCGCGGCCCGGCCCGGGCAGGCAGGACATGGTTCGAATGAGGTCGGAGGGTGCGGCTGCTTGAAGCCGTAGCTTCGGTCTCGCCCCGCCGGGATCCCCACCATCCCGGCGGGGCACCCGGGGCCGATCAGCCTTCTTCGGTGAACCAATCGAGGTCGAGATCGTCATAGCGGTCGGTGAACTGGCCGATTTCGACCAGCATGGGACGGTTCAGGATTTCGACCCGCCGCCCGGACCGCGCGATTGCACCGTTCGCTTCAAGTTCCTTGAACAGGCGGCTGACCTGCACTTCGGTAAGGCCAATGGCATCGGCGATCTGCAATTGCGTGAGGCCGAGCGAGGCGCCGCCTACAGGCGGTTCGTGCAGCAGCTTCTGGCGGGCATCGATCTCGAGGATCAGCGCCGCGAGCCGCGCCAGGCCCTTCGTCCGCCCGATCGAAACGAGCCGGTCGTTGAGGATGGCGTTCTCCATCGCCGCGAAGGTGTAGAAAATCGCCGCGATCCGGGGCAGGCTGCGAAAAGCCTCGACGAGCTTCGTTCGCGGAAACACATAAACATCGGCAGCCGTACTGACCGTGACCGAATGCGTCGCGCGGTCGAAAGGGATATTGGCCGTGCCGACTATGTCTCCGGGGAAATAGAGCCGCGTTATTGCCCGCTCGCCGCCGGCGAGTTCCACCGAGGCGAACAGCCGCCCCTTTTCGACGATGAAGAGCTGGTCGGGTTCGTCCAGTTCGCCCACGACGAGGTCGGTGCCGACGCTATAGTGGCTTTTCCTTGACGCAAGGTTGCGCAACGTCGCTTCCTCGTCCGCCCGCAAGGGTGCGATCCTGCCATATTTCGCCAACACATCCTGCATCGCATCCCCCCGTGCGTGGCCCGTTCCTTGCCGCGCCAGCGCCAAACGTACCAAATTTGCAGGGCCTTATGCCCTACAGGACGGGAGGGACGCCAGCACTTCGTACGACAGGACCGCTGCCGCGACCGCAGCATTGAGGCTGTCCGCCCGGCCCAGCATGGGCATCGTCACCCTCAGGTCGCAGGCTGCCTCGTAGGCTTCGGGAAGGCCTTGCGATTCGTTGCCCACCAGGACGAAGCACGGCGCTGTATAGTCAGCGCCGCGGTAGGGCACTGCATCGCGCAGGGACGCCGCCACCAATTGGCCGCCATGCTCCGATCCCGGCCCCTGCCGCAGCCATGGCAGGAATTCCTCCCACCGCGCCAGGGCAATCGCTTGCGTGAAAACCGCGCCCATGCTGGCACGGACGGCCTCGACGCTGAAGGGATCGG
Source organism: Parerythrobacter aurantius (assembly GCF_045291475.1). NCBI lineage: Bacteria > Pseudomonadati > Pseudomonadota > Alphaproteobacteria > Sphingomonadales > Erythrobacteraceae > Parerythrobacter > Parerythrobacter aurantius. Next base: position 254,853 of record NZ_CP147985.1, on the reverse strand, counting down.
CGCAATCGTCGATCAGGATCAGCCCCCCAGCACCCACCGCGTCGCCGGTCCGCAGCATCGTCCCGAGGTTGCCCGGGTCACGCAGGGCCTGGGCCACCAGCCAGATCGGCGCCGCCGTGCGGTCGAGGGCTGCCAGCGAGGTATCCCATTCGGCAAAGATCCCCGCCACCGCCTGCGGGTTGGATTTGCCGGTAATCTTGGCGAGGATGTCGGCCGAGGTCTCGATGATCTCGCCGCCGGCGTGCTCGACCTCCGTTTCGAGGGCGCCCAGCAGGGGATGCGCTTCGCGCCCTTCGGCCATCACCAGCGTGTGCGGCAACCGCCCGCATTCGCGCGCATCGGTCAGCAGGCGCAGCCCTTCCGCCAGGAACATGCCCGCAGCCTTGCGGTGCTTCTTCTCCCGCAGCGAGCGAAGGAATTTGACCGTCGGGTTGGAAAAGCCGGTGATCTGCCGACGGGGCATCGGCCGATTACTCTTCGCCGAAACCGTCTTCGACCATGGCGCACAGCTGATCGAGCACTTCGGCTTCGCCCGCGCCCGCTACGGCGATCTCGATGGTGTCGCCCTTGGCCGCGCCCAGCATCATGAGGCCGAGGATCGAGCCGCCCGCCGCCTGGTGGCCGTCCTTCGCCACGGTCACGGACAGGCCGTCGGGCAGGGTCGCGACGGCGCCCACGAACTTCGCGCTGGCCCGCGCATGGAGGCCGCGCTGGTTCACGATGGTGACGGTCCGCCGCGACCCGCTCATGAGGCCTTTTTCTTCGGCGGCGCTTCGGCCTGCCCGAGAAACTCGGAGGCGACGGTGATATAGTTGCGCCCGGCTTCCTGCCCGGCATTGACGGCCGCGACCACGTCCATGGTCTTGCGCGCACCGGCAAGACGGATCAGCATCGGCAGGTTGATGCCGGCGATCACTTCGACCCGGCCTGTTTCCAGCAGCGAGATCGCGAGGTTCGACGGCGTGCCCCCGAACAGGTCGGTCAGCACGATGGCACCGTTGCCGCTATCGACCCGCGCGATCTTCTCGGCGATCTCGGCGCGGCGCTGCTCGACATCGTCGTTGGGGCCGATGCACACAGTCTCGACCGCCTCCTGGCGGCCGACGACATGCTCCATCGCCTCGACGAACTGGTCGGCGAGGCGACCGTGGGTAACTAGGATAAGACCGATCATGCAGTGCGTGTATTCGTCGTTACAGGTCTTGCGCCTGGTGTGCTGTCCGGAATCGGAAAGTCGGGGACTTAACCGTGCAGCCCCACCATGGCAACTGCGGGTTAACGGCTGCTGTCTTTACGCCTGCCTGCCTTCGAACTGGTCGGCCGCGCGCGAGGCGAGATTGCGATGGAGGACGGTCGGCGCATAGCCCGCCTCGCGCAGGGCAGCGGCCATGGTTTCGGCCGTGAACACCGAGCGGTGCCGCCCCCCGGTGCAGCCGAAGGCGACATGGACATAGGCCTTGCCCTGGGCCCGGTAGCGCGGCAGCAGCGAGAGCACCAGGTCGCGGATGCGCTGGAACACGTCGTCGAAATCGCCCTTGGCCGTGATGTATTCGCCGACCGCGGGATCGAGCCCGGTCTGCTCGCGCAGCTCCGTCACCCAGTGGGGATTGTCGAGAAAACGCATGTCGAAGACGAGATCGGCGAGCGGCGGCATCCCGCGGGCGAAGCCGAAACTGCTGACGGTAATCGCCTGGATGGCCGGATCGTCGTGCTGGAACCGCTCGCGCACCATCTGCTGCAATTCGTTGGCGGCAAGCTCGCTGGTGTCGATCACCGCTTCGGCCCAGCGACGCAGCGGTTCCATCAGTTCGCGTTCCGCCCGTATCCCCTCGATTGCGGAGCGGCCGCGCGCCAGCGGATGGTGGCGACGCGTTTCGTTGAAGCGACGCTCCAGTTCGTTGGTGGCGCAGTCGAGATAGAGCGTGCTGACTGCCAGGTCGCTGCGATTGGCAAGCTGCTTGACCAGGTCGATGATGTGCTGCGGCACGAAACCGCGCGTCCGGGAATCGAACCCCACGGCGAGCGGCGCGGGATTGTTGGAGGCACTGATGTCATGCAGCAGAGGTGGCAGCAGGCGGAGCGGGAAATTGTCGAGCGTTTCCCAACCGAGATCCTCGAGCACGCGCAGGGCGGTGGTCTTGCCCGCGCCGGACATGCCGGTGACGAGGAGTATTTCGAGGCGGCCGGTCATGTGCCCCTTGCGCTATCGCCAAGCCCGTGCATCCGCAATGCATATTCCGCCCGGATCGCGGCGACCGGACCCTGCGGGGCAAAGCGCAGCACGGGGACGGCGGTGCCGAGAAGATCGTGGGTGGGCGCTTCCTCCACGAAACGGGGCGCGGAAGGGTCGAGCGACAGCAGCAGGGCCACCGGGGCGGAGACGGGTTCGAGTTCGGCAATGCCGACATTACGGATCTCGATCATGCCGGCGATGCGCGGGGGCGGGCAGGCCCACAGCACCGGGCCGTCGCGCAGTTCAAGCGTTACGCCGTCATCCCCCACCAGGCGCGCACCGCGGTCTATCAGGGCGAGTGCGAGCGAGGTCTTGCCCGAGCCGGGCGGACCCTCGATCATGATGGCACGGCCGTTCACCGCGACACAGCTGGCCTGGTAAAGCGTCATGGCGCGCCGGTCGCGGCGCTGCGCGGTTCGGGCAGGCTGAGGACAAGGCAGGCACCGGAGGCCCCGTCGGCCCGGTCCTCGGCCACCAGCGAGCCGCCGTGCGCCTCCGCAATGGTCCGGGCAATGGCGAGGCCGAGGCCGCTGTGGTCCCCGAACTGTTCGTCTTCAGGGCGATCGGAATGGAAGCGGTTGAAGATCTTCACCCGGTTTTCGGGCGGGATACCCGGGCCTTCATCGCTCACGGAGAGATGGAGGCTGCTCGGCCCACGGTCGATCGCGACAGTGATGGTCCCCTGCGGCGGCGAAAACGAAACCGCATTGTCCAGCAGGTTTTCGACCACTCGCTCGATCCGCACTGGAACGCCCATGGCCATCGCACGGAACGGAGGTTTCTCGAACCGCATCGTCCGCCCGGCATCGAGCCCGCGGCTTTCGCGCGTGGCCAGAATATTGGCAACGAGTTCGCCGAGGTCGATCCGCTCGAACGTCGCGCGGGAAATTTCCGCATCGACCCGGCTGGCGTCCGAAATCTCCGTCACCAGGCGGTCGATCCGGCGCACGTCGTGGGTCGCAATGTCCAGCAGTTGCCGGCGCAGTTCGCTGTCCTCCACCTTGGCGAGCGATTCGACCGCGCTGCGCAGCGATGCCAGCGGGTTCTTGATTTCGTGCGCCACGTCGGCTGCGAAATGTTCCACTGCGTCGATCCGCTGGCGCAACGCATCGGTCATGTCGGAAACGGCCCGGGCGAGCACCCCGATCTCGTCGCGCCGTTCGGGCAAGCGCGGCACCTCGACCTCGCGCTCGCGGCCCAGCCGGACCTTCTGGGCAGCGCGCGAGAGCGTCTGCAGCGGCCGCACGATGGTCCGCGCGAGATACAGCGAAAGCAGGATCGACAGGACCAGCGCGAAGCCCACCCCGATGCCGAGCGTCGAGCGGGCCGAGCGCACCGCCTCGGTGATGTCCTTTGCGTTGCGTGTCGTCAGCAGGGTCACGCCCTTGAGCCCGACCGGGGCCGCGGCGGTAATCACAGGCGTGCGGTCAGCCGCCTGGCGCAATTCGATCTGGGTCAGCCCCTGCCGCCTCGCACGCACCAGCTCCGGCCACGCCGAGGCACTTTGCGCCTCGGGCTCGTCGTACTTCGGCACGGGCGGGGCGCCGACCAGCGTATCGACCGTCTGGTCGAGGAAGCGGGCGAAGCGCGGGCCGAAACTGTCGTCGGTGGGATCGTCGAGCGTGAAGCCCGGCGCATCGAGCGCGAAACTGTCGGCCCACAGGCGCCCTTCGGCATCGAACATCCTGAGGCGCATGCCCTGTTCCTTGCCGATCTGCACCAGAAGCGCTTCCTGCCGTTCGCGGCTGGCCCCGGCGAGCGCCTCGGCCGTGATCTGCGCTTCGATCCGCGCCAGCTTGTAGCGTTCGTCGAGCAGTTGGGCGCGGTAACTGTCGAGATAGAAAATCCCGCCGCCCAGGGCGACCAGCGGCAAGAGGTTGACCAGCAATATGCGCGCCGAAAGCGACAGCCGGTCGAGCAGGCTCATCCGTTCGAACGGCCGGACCATCCTGCGCGCGAGATCGCGGCCGGCGCGGGGTTCGTGCAACGAGGCGAGCCGTTCCGGCTCAGCCATCGGAGAAACTGTATCCCGCGCCATATAGCGTTTCGATGGCGGAGAACTCTCCGTCGACGGCCCGGAACTTGCGCCGCATCCGCTTGATGTGACTGTCGACCGTGCGATCGTCGACGTACATTTCGTCAGGATAGGCCGCGTCCATCAGCTGGTTGCGGCTCTTGATCACGCCGGGTCGCGCGGCCAGCGCCTCGAGGATCAGGAACTCGGTGACGGTCAGCGAGACCTGCCGGCCAGCCCATGTGACTTGGTGCCGTGCTGGGTCGATGGTCAGCCTTCCGCGTACGTAGATGTCGCGGCGTTCCGGCTGCTCGACATTGCCCGGGTCTGCAGTGCCGTCGTCGCCGCCCCCGCGACGCAGGATGGCCCGGATGCGCGCAAGCAGCAGGCGCAGGCTGAACGGCTTCGAGATATAGTCGTCCGCCCCCATTTCGAGGCCGGCTTCCTCGTCCGCCTCGTCATCCTTGCTGGTCAGGAAGATGACGGGAAGGGCCGAATGCTCGCGCAGGCGGCGCAGCAACTCCATGCCGTCCATGCGGGGCATCTTGATGTCGAATACGGCCAGGTCGGGCGGATTTTCCAGCAGCGCTTTCAGCGCGGTCTCGCCTTCCGAATAGACGCGGGTGTCGAACCCTTCCGCCTGTAGCGCAATGGAAACGGTTGTCAGGATGTTGCGATCGTCGTCGACCAGCGCAATGACGCGCCGCTGCCGGACCTTGCCTGTAAGAACCTGTGTTTCCTCAATCATCGCGTAGCCGCATTTCCTTGCCCGGGGCCGTGTGCGACCCTAGCGCCAAGACCGGACGGTCACAACGCCCCGTCGCGCATGGATAACGGATAGTGTATGGCGGGGCGCGCAAGGTTTGACGGAATCGCCATTGCGCATTATCGGGCCGGGAAAGGCGTGCATACCTATGCATAGCTTGCACCGTGTCGCTCCCCGGCCCCCGGCCAAACCGAATTCAGGAGACTCCAGCGTGACCTTCCCGCTGTCTACCAGCCTTGCCGCACAGGGTATCGCCACCGAAGCCGTGATTCACCCGAACCTGGGGACGGCGCAGCTCGTCGAACATGCGGTGAAGAAGGGCGAAGGGCAGCTGACCAGGGACGGAGCGCTGCTGGTCGATACCGGCAAGTTTACCGGCCGCAGCGTGAAGGACAAGTACATCGTCCGCGATGCGGAGACCGAGAGCACCATCAATTGGGGCTCGATCAACCAGCCGATGGCGCAGGGTCACTGGGACAATCTGAAGGCCGATTTCCTCGCCGCAGTGCAGGAGCAGGGCGAACTCTACGTTGCCGACCTGTTCGGGGGCAGCCAGCCCGAATACCGGGTGAATGTCCGCGTCATCAACCAGATGGCCTGGCACAACCTGTTCATCCGCACGCTGCTGGTGCGGCCGACGGCAGACGAGCTGGCCGGGTTCGTCCCCGAATACACCATCATCAACCTGCCGAGCTTCAAGGCCGATCCGGAACGCCACGGTTGCCGCAGCGACACGGTGATCGCGGTCAACCTGACCGACAAGCTGATCCTCATCGGCAATACCGAATATTCGGGCGAGATGAAGAAGGGCGTGTTCGGCCTGCTCAACTACCTTCTGCCCGCGCAGGGCGTGATGCCGATGCACTGTTCGGCCAACATCGGCGCCGACGGCAAGAGCGCGATCTTCTTCGGCCTGTCGGGCACCGGCAAGACCACGCTGTCGGCCGATGCCAGCCGCACGCTGATCGGCGACGACGAGCATGGCTGGTCGGACGAGGCGGTCTTCAACTTCGAAGGCGGCTGCTACGCCAAGATGATCAACCTCTCGGCCGAAGGCGAGCCGGAGATCTACGCCACCACCAAGATGTTCGGCACGGTGCTCGAAAACGTGACGATGGACCCGGCGACCCGCGAACTCGACTTCACCGACGGCAGCAAGACCGAGAACACCCGCGGCGCCTATCCCATCGAGTACATTCCGAACACTTCGGAAAAGAACCTCGGCCCGGCACCTTCCAATGTGATCATGCTGACCGCCGATGCCTTCGGCGTGCTGCCCCCGATCGCGCGGCTGACGCCCGACCAGGCGATGTACTACTTCCTCAGCGGGTACACCGCCAAGGTTGCCGGAACCGAAATCGGCGTGACCGAGCCCGAGGCAACATTCTCGGCCTGTTTCGGCGCCGCCTTCATGCCGCGGCATCCCAGCGTCTACGGTAACTTGCTCAAGGAACGCATCGCCAGGGGCGGGGCGCAGTGCTGGCTGTTCAACACCGGCTGGACCGGCGGCAAGTACGGCACCGGCAGCCGCATGCCGATCAAGGCGACACGAGGGCTTCTGAATGCCGTTCTCGACGGCAAGATCGACGAGGTCGAGTTCCGCAAGGACCCGAACTTCGGCTTCGATGTTCCGGTGCATGTCCCGGCGCTGGCCGAGGCCGGGATCGACCAGACGCTGCTCGATCCGCGCAGCACCTGGGCCGACAAGGACGAATACGACCGCACCGCCCAGAAGCTGGTGCAACTGTTCATCGACAATTTCGCCCAGTTCGAGAACCACGTCGACGAAGGCGTACGCCAGGCCGCACCGCAAGCGGCCTGACATCCATACAGGTTGGAGAGGGAAGCCCCGCCCGCGCGAAGACGCTGGCGGGGCTTTTTCGTTGCTTTACTTGGTTATCAGTTGATCGGGGCGTATCCTCGCCGCCACGACTCGCAACCGACGGAGACAAGCGATGAGCATGCTGGACGGTATCCTTAAGAACATCGGCGGCGCGCCCGACGATATCGCCAATCTCGCGGCCAAGGTCGGGCTCGATCCGAAGATGGTCGAGAAGGCCGTCGCCACCTTGGGACAGACGCACCAGATGCAGGGCGACACGGTCGAACTCGCCTCTGCGAAGACCGGGCTCGATGCCGGCACGCTCAAGACCATTGTCGAACAGATCGGCGGCGAAGGATCGCTCACCCAGTTCGCCGACGCCATCAGGAACGATCCCAAGTCGATCATGGGAATCCTCGACAAGGACGGCGACGGCAATCCGCTCGACGATATCGCCGGCATGGCCAAGGGACTGTTCGGGAAGGGCTGATCTGCGTCAGGCGGCGGCGCGTCAGGCGCCGTCGCCGCCGATGTCGTCCTATTCGCCTTCGTCGCCTTCCTCATCCTCCAGCGCATTGGCGACACCGCGGGCATTGCCGAACCGGAACGGCTGGCCTTCGGTCGCCTTTTCAAGCTGCGCGATCAGCGATTTGGCCGCGGCGGAGGCCTTGCCGCCATGGGGATCGTTGGCGACCGAGGTCAGGCTGGAAATCGCCAGCGCAATCTGCCCTTCCTGTGCCTGCATCATGCCGGCGTTGATCCACAGACCCTTGTCGAAGGGCGCCATCATGGCCGCCTGTTCCAACGCCAGCTTCGCCTGTTCGGGCGGAGTCTGCCCGCGCTCGGCATAGCTGCGATAGTAGTAGATCAGCGGCAGGGGATGATCGTTTTCCAGGCTGTTGAGGGTCGTGAACGGGGCCATGGCGGCCTTGTAGGCGGCGTCCTTGTCCTCGGCATCGGCTGCAAGGCGGAACAGCGCATAGCCCTTCTGGACATAGGCGTTCTTCGCTCCGCGATCGCGGGTGATGGCTGCATCGGCGGCGGCAATCGCTGCCTCGTCGTTCCCGGCATCGTATTCGGCCTCGGCCAGGGCGGTCAGGACGAACGCGTCTTCGGGATATGCGGCCGCTATCCTGCGCGCCTCGACCACGACCTCCGCCGCTCCCTCGGCATCGACGCCCCGGCGCGAGCGGACGACGACGGGCATCATCGCCTCGGCCCCGGTGCTCAGTTCGCTGATGGTGACAGCGCCGACCGTGAGCAAGTCCGGCGTGACATTGTAGGCCGACATCTTGCGGGACTTGAGATAGGCTTTCACTTCGCGATTGAGCTGGTCGATATCGCCGAAGGCTTCCTGTGCCGCTTCGGCCGATGGACTTCCCGTCGCCAGCTTCTGCATATAGGTGCCGATCTGGCCCCGCCGCTCCTCGTTGAAGCGCAGATAGTGGTACAGCAGCCAGGACTTGCCGTAGAACGCATCATAGCCCCTGCCGCGCTTGGCTTCGTAAAGGTCGGGATCCAGCAATTCCTGGACGGTCACGTCGTCGGCATAGGCCAGTTCGCCGGCGCGGTGATTGGCAGGCCGGCCGATCTGGACGGTGCCGTCGCTACCGAACTTGGCCGATGCGAAGAACTCCGCAGCCCCTTCGTTCATCCAGCGTGGCAAGGCGAAGCGCGAACTGGTCATGATGAAATGGTGGGCATACTCGTGCAGCAGCAGGATCATCGACCAGGTCGGTTCGCCGCTGGTGAACTGGATGTCCTGCACGAACGCCACCGAACCGCCGGCGCGGGGCGAGTAGAATGCGCCAACGAAGCGGTCGTTATCGCCCTTCAACCGCCGGATGTCGCCCTGGTCGCCGACTACGAAAATGGTCACCCTGTTGGACGGGCTGGGCGGGCTCACCTTGCGACCCACGACATAGCTCATGGCCGCATGATACCGTTCGAGCGCTAGGGCGAACCTCTGCAGATCCTTCTCGCTATCTTCTGCATAGATGACGAAATGATCGCTCTCCGCGACCCGCCATTTGGCCGATGCAGGCGAGGCGATACCCAACAAGGCAATGGCAAAGAAAGCGAAAAGACGCCCTGGCAAGTAGTGTGTCAAGGATCGGACCCCTAATATTCAACCAAGCATTGAACTATTACAGAACCTAACACCTGCGCAGCATGTGGCAAGTGCGCGCTTAAAGGCCGGTGTTCCCTTGCCGTCGAAAAGGTTGTCCCTCCTCGGCAGTCTCCAGCATCGTCAGCAGCGCCTTGGCGGTAACCGCGTGTTCCCCTCCGTGGGGATCGAGCGCGACCGGGCGCAGGCTCTGGCGGGCAAGCTCGATCATGCCTTCGCGCGCCTGCATGATGCCAACGCTCAGCCACAGAGCCTTGTCGAACGGTGCCAGTTCGGCCGCCCGCTCCAGCGCCCGCCGCGCTTCAGGCGGTGCAACGAAGCCACGCTGGGCGAAGCTCAGGTAGAAATACACCAGCGGCGTCGGATGGTCGTTTTCAAGGGCGTTGAGCGCCTCGAACGCGGCCATGGCCGCCACTGTCGCGGCGTTCGTGTCCTCGCTCGCGGCCGCTGTGCGGAACATGGCAATTCCCTTGTGCACATAGGCACCATGCAAACCAGGATCGATGGCGATGGCCCGGTCGGCCGCCGCGATAGAAGCCGCGTCATTGCCCGCGTCGAGCTCCGCTTCCGCCAGGGCCGCCAGCACGAAGGCATCGTCGGGGTAGGTCGATGCAATCACCCGGGCCTCCGCCGCAACCCGCTGCGCATCCTCCCGCGTGACGCCGCGCCGGGACTGGATCATCACCGGGATGACCGCCGCAGCTCCGTCGCTCAATTCGGTGACAGAAACCTGGCCGATTTTGAGCTGGCCCGGCTGGAAAACGATGGCCGGTGTCGACCAGGCGTCGCCCCGCGAATGCACATGGAGCGCCCGGTCAAGTCCCGCGAGGTCGCCGAAGCTTTCCTGCGCCGCATCGATGGAGCGCTTGCCCGAACGGATCGCGGTCACATAGCTTTCCAATTGCCCCTTGCGATCAGCATCGGTCGACAACAGGTGGTAGAGCAGCCAGGCCTTGCCGTAGTAGGATTCGTACTGCTTGCCGATATCGGTGCCGTAGGTTTCCGGGTCCAGAAGCTCGCGAACCGGCAGCGGCTCCTCAAAGAAAACCTCCCTGATCCGGTGGCCGGCTGGCGCGCCTATCTGGACGGTCCCGTCATGTCCGAAGCGAGCAGAGGCGAAATACTCCGCCGCCCCTTCGCTGAGCCAAAGCGGCATGGCGTCTCGTGCTGACATGGCCATGTAATGATGCGCATATTCGTGGAGCAGCGCGGTGAAGGCCTCGCTCCTTTCCTCGCGCGACCCATCGATCGCTGGCACGAAGGCAACGGAATCTCCTGCACGCGGGATATAGAAGGCCGAGATGAAGCGGTTGCCGCCGCCGTAAAGGTCGCGGATGTCCTGCCTGTTTCCGGACACGAAAATGGTCAGGCGGTTCGAGGGGCTGGGCTGTGCGACCTGGTGTCCGGTCACCAAGCCCAAGGCATCGTGATACTGCTCCAGCGCTTCGGCAAAGCGAATGAGGCGTTCTTCCTCGATTTCGGCATAGATCACGAAATTGTCGGTCTGCGCTACGCGCCACTGGCTGGCTGATGCCGCTGAAACGGCAAACGCCAACATATGGGACAAACCCAAAAGTGTACTCAAAGCCAAAAAACGCATCGGCGCGACCCGAACCATTCAAAGAAATCGACTAGGGAAAGGCCGATGCTTTCATGACGGCGCGCTCCAGTCAACTCGCCTGCGCGGAATACCGAGCTTTTCGGCGCGCCGCTTGCGAGCCGCCATGCGGCAGGTCAGGCGCGGTCGCGCTCGACGAAGTTCCAGATCTGCGACACGACGACCGAACCTTCGCCCACCGCGCTCGCGACGCGTTTGACGGAACCGGACCTGACGTCGCCGACGGCAAAGATACCCTCGCACGATGTTTCGTAGGGAGAGGTCTCGCCGGTGGCACTGCCGGTCAGGACGAAACCCCGCTCGTCGGTCTCGACCAGCGTCCCCAGCCACGAGGTGTTGGGGGCCGCGCCGATCATGATGAACAGCGCCCGCGTGGGGATGTGCCGCTCGACGCCTGCCGTGCGGAATGTGACGGCTTCGAGATGATCGCCGCCATGCAGCGCGGTGACTGCCGTGTCGTAGTGGACGGTAATGCGCGGATCGGCCTTCAGTCGTTCCATCAAATAGCTCGACATGGATGCGGCGAGGGACTTGCCGCGTACGACCACATGGACGTGGCCTGCCGTGCGGCTGAGATACATGGCGGCCTGGCCCGCCGAATTGCCGCCACCGATCACCACCGCTTCGGTGTTGCGGCAGAAGCGGGCCTCCATGTCGGTGGCGGCATAGAAGACGCCGGCACCTTCCAGTTCGGCCAGCCGGTCCAGCGGCAGGCGGCTGTATTGTACGCCAGTCGCCACCAGCACGGCCCGGGCGCAGACGGCATCGCCGCCGTCGAGCGTCGCGCAGAACGCGCCGTCGGCGCGCCGTTCCAGCCTTTCCACCCGGCGCGGCATGGCGAAGCGGGTGCCGAACTTCATCGCCTGGATCTGTCCGCGATAGAGCAGGTCGGTCCCGCTGATGCCGGTCGGGAAACCCATGTAGTTCTCGATCCGGCTGGAGGTGCCGGCCTGGCCGCCGATGGCGGTGTCCTCGATCACCAGCGCTTTCAGTCCCTCGGCACCGGCATAGACTGCCGCGGCCACCCCGGCAGGCCCGCCGCCGACGACAAGCAGGTCGTAGAGCGTTTCGGCACAGGCATCGAGGTCGAGATTGAGATACTGCGCCACCTTGCGCGGGGTCGGCTCCTCGAGCACGCGGTCCTGGCCGAGGATAACGGCGGGCCGGTGGCCGACGAGATTGCAGGCGGCCAGCACCTCTTCGCCCGATCCGTCCATGTCGAGGCTCTGGAACGGGATGCGGTTGCGGCTGAGGAACTGTTCGACCCGCTGGACGGCCGCGTCACGGTCGGCACCGATCAACTTGATGGCGCTGTTCCTGAGCTCGAACTGGCGGCGACGACGGGCACTGAAGACGCGGATGACATGGTCCGACAGTTCCGGCACGCGGGCCATCATCGCGAGCATGTCGGGGCGCGGCACTTCGAGCGTGGCCGTGTCGCGCACCGCGCGCATGGGCAGCAGCCAGCTGCCGCCGTTGAGGAAGCCGATCTCGCCCATGAACTGCGTCGGGCCGAGAGTGCTCGGGACCATCCGTCCGCCGGTGAACGGGTCGACGACTTCGACCTCGCCGTCGATCACATAGACGAAGCGGTCGATCGCTTCGCCCGCCACGGCCAGCATCGTGCCCGCAGGATAGGTGCGCTCGCTACCAATCGCCCGCAGCGCCGCGACATGTTCATCCGCCAGCGGCACCCGCGGCATGGTGGCAAGATCGTCGCCGAGCGACTCCACGGGTCAGGCGCCGGTCTTGGCGATGTAGCGCTGCACGTTCTTCGCCAGCACGTCCATCGGGGCATTACCGCCCAGGATCACTGCGTCGTTGAAGGCCTTGAGGTCATAGCGGCTGCCCAGCTGACGCTGCGCCTCGGCACGCAGGCCGACGATGCGGCTGTGGCCCAGCTTGTACCCGGTCGCCTGCCCCGGCCAGCTGCAATAGCGGTCGACCTCGCTGGCGACTTCCTCGGCCTTGGAACCGTTGCGCTGGACGAAGAAATCGACCGCCTGTTGCCGGCTCCAGCCCTTGGCGTGGAGCCCGGTGTCGACCACCATGCGGCAGGCGCGGAATGCCAGGCTCTGCAGATAGCCCAGCCGCCCGACGGTGAATTCGTCATAGGCGCCGAGCTCGTCCGCCAGCTGTTCGGCATAAAGCGCCCAGCCTTCGCTGAAGGGGTTGAAGGCGAGGATCGAGCGGATCAGCGGCAGGCGGTTCGAGAACTCGCCTTCCCACACATGGCCCGGAATGGTTTCGTGATAGGCGAGGTCCGCAAGGTCGTATTTGCGATGCAGGTCGGTGGTGCGCAGGTTGATCCACATCCGCCCCGGGATGGTGCCGTCCTTGCTGCCCGCCCCGCCATAGGCGCCGGGCGCCCCGGGCTCCTCGGCAGGCGGCAGGCGACGGATCTCGAGGTTCGGATCGACCAGCGTGTTGAAGGCGCGCGGCATCTGCGCCTTGATCCAGGCGACACGCTCTTCGATGAAGGCCATGATCTCCGCCCGGCCCGGGTCGCCCTCGGCGAACTTGTACCGGGGATCCTGGCTGAGCGCCTGCATCCGCTCGCCCACCGTGCCCTTGGTATATCCTACGGACTGCAGGATCGGCTCCATCCGCGCATGGAGCGACTCCAGCTCTTCCAGCCCCTGGCGATGAACCTCGTCCGGCGTCATGGTGGTAGTGGTGCTCGATCGCAGGGCCCAGGCGTAGAACTCTTCGCCGCGGGGACGCGCGTACATCCCGGGATCGGACTTCGCGACCTTCTGCTCGGCATAGAGCTCGGCCAATTGCGCCTCGAGCGCGGGCGCGATGCGGGTCTTGACGATATCCAGCGCCGCATTGACGTTCTGCCGCGCGACAGCGGGATAGTTTTCCGAATCCCGCAGCACCGGGGCCGCCAGCGCGCCGCCTTCCATGGCATCGAGCAGCGTCGCCTGCATCTGCTTGACCGCCTTGGCCAGGAGGAAATCGGGCGGCACGACGCCCATCGCACGCGCGGCCTTCATCCGTTCGAGCTCGCCCGCCAGCACGACCGGCACCGCCTCCAGCCGTGCCACATAGGCTTCGGCATCCTCGGCGGTCTTGAGCGGATGGGTCGAATCCATGAAGCGCGGCAGGTCGAGATAGCTGCCCACATTCTGGATCACGACATAGGGCGCGGTACGCCAACTACCGACCGGGACATCGCCGTAGGGCAGGGCAAAGCCTTGCAGCGCGACCTCGTAGCCGCTCTGCACGACGTCGAGATTGGTGACGGTATCGGAGTCGAGCCCGTCGCGCGGGTACGCCTTCACCCGTTCCAGATCCTGCCGCAGTGTCGCGGCAAAAGCCTGCTGGCCGGCTGGCGACTGATCCTCCAGCTTGCTGCGCAGATGCGCATACTGGCCGGTATCCACGCCCAGACCGGTTGCCCGCTCGGGCTCATGTTCCAGCAGGTTGTAGGCGACGACCTCCAGCAGCCGGTCGGCCCCGATCTTGCGCGCCTGCAGCACGCCTGCCTCGCTCACCGTCGCCGTCGTGGAGCAGCCGGCGAGCATCAGGGCGGTCGTCGCGCCGAGGCCGGCGAGCGCCTGCCGCCTGGTAACTGCGGGAAGGGCGATGTCGTAGGTACGTGCGGTCATGCGCGATGTCTGGCCCGCACCGCTGGGCAAGTCAAACGCGGTTTGCTAGGGGCGCGACTATGACGAACCTTGTCCTGTCCATCCTCATGCTCGCCGCCTTCGCGCTCGTCGCCGGGGCCGTCGTGCTGTGGCGGCGCGGGGTACGCAAGCAGGCGGGCCTGATGGTCCTGCTGGCACTGGTCGCCCTGCTCAATGTGGCGATCTGGACGGTCCCCGACACCGGGGGGCAGGCGCCGGTGGACCGTCTGCAACCTGCGGACCGATAAGCGACCCGGTCCGAGGCTGATCAGTCTGGGATGCGCCACTCGACGGCACTGGAGAATGTGCCGCTCGTCACCTCGCCCCGATCGTTTCTCGCCGGTTCGAACCGCGCCCTTCGCGTCACCAGGCTGCAGGTCGCGTCGTCCAGCGCGCTATGGCCGGTCGAGCGGGTAATGGTGCAATCGCTGACGCGGCCGTCGGACCCGATGGTCAGCCGGAAACCGGCGGTGCCTTCCCATTCACGGCTGATCCAGCTGGTGCGATAATCGTTGTCGGTCACCCAGTTTCCGTTGCGCGCCTTGGGTGCAACGGGGGTGAAGCGCTGTATCGTCGCCTCGCCCGCACCGCCGGTTTCCGCCAGCCCGTCGCCGACGCCTTCGCTCCCGCCCGCGGTTGTGTCGGTGGACGTGTAGTCCTGCTCCTCTTCCGTTCCGTCGACGGTGCTGCCCGACAGGGGCAGGTCGAACGGTTTTTCCGGAATGACGATCTTGGTCGATTTGCGCGGTTCGTCGACCGCCGGCTGGTCGGGCGGGGGCGGCTCGACCGGATCCAGCGGGATATTGACGGCATCGGGAATGATGCCCGGGATCATCTTCGCGACGCCGCCCGCCAGCCCGGTGACGACCACCACTGCCAGCGCGGCGTGGATCGCCGCAACCGCAACTACCGCCGGGCCGCGCGTGCCTGCACCTGCCGTATCTGCATAAGCCATTGCCATTCTCCTCTCACCCACAAAGAGAATGATACAACATAACATAGATTGGCAAGCGGTTTCGCGTAGCAAAGCGCTACCGATCCCGCCTTGGCGGGTCAGTCAGGGTCAGCGATGGAGCCGGGACGACCGCGGCGATCAGGTGATCGGGCAGGCCGGATCGAGGCGGAAATCGAGGTAGTTGTTGACCGAGGCCATCAATTCTTCCTGCTCGTCCTGGAAGAAGTGGTTGGCGCGCGGAATTTCCTCGTGGTGCACGGTAATGTGCTTCTGCGTGCGCAGCTTCTCGACCAGCTTGGTGACCGAGTTGGGCTGCACCACCGTGTCCTGCGCGCCGTGGATGAAGATGCCGCTGGCGGGGCAGGGGGCGAGGAACGAGAAATCGTACATGCTGGCCGGGGCCGAGACGCTGATCCAGCCGCGGATTTCGGGGCGGCGCATAAGCAGCTGCATGCCGATCAGCGCGCCGAAGCTGACGCCGGCGACCCAGGTCACCTGCGCCTCTTCGTGGATCGACTGCACCCAGTCGAGCGCCGCGGCGGCATCGGACAGTTCGCCGATACCATTGTCGAAGCTGCCCTGACTGCGGCCGACCCCGCGCATGTTGAAGCGCAGCGTGGCGAAACCGCGATCGACGAAGGTCTTGTAGAGCTTCTGCGTGATCTGCTCGTTCATGGTCCCGCCGCCCTGCGGATGCGGGTGGAGGATCATCGCAACCGGCGCGCGCGGGCGCGGCGGCGGGGAGAAACGGCCTTCGAGGCGGCCTTCGGGGCCGGGGAAAATCACGGTGGGCATTTGCTGGTACCTGTTAGCGCGGGCACGGCGCGGGTGACGCGCCGGAAGTGCGCGCTATATAGTGCGCCAGCCTGAATTCGCAATCATCCTGAACCCCTGGGGCCTGCCATACCCGACCGCATCTATCTCGACCATGCCGCCACCACCCCGCTGCGCCCTGAAGCGAAGGCGGCGATGGAGGAAGGCTTCCGCATCTGGGCCAATTCCAGCAGCCCCCACGCCGAGGGGCGGCGGGCGCGGGCTGCGCTGGAGGATGCGCGCGAACGGGTGAAGCGGGCGCTGGGCTGGGATGGCGAAGTGATCTTCACCAGCGGAGCGAGCGAGGCGCTGTGGATGGCGCTCAACCGGGCCAAGGTCGAGCGGAGGATCGTCAGCGCGGTTGAGCATGACGCGGTGTTCCGTGCGGCGCCGGACGCAGAGCTGTTCTCGGACGAGGTGAACATCGACGGCAAGACGATCCTCGCCATCCAGCATGTCAATTCGGAAACCGGGGTGATCAACCCCGTTTCAGATATGGTGGCAACGGTGAGGCAGGCGGGCGCGCTGGTCCTGTCGGATTGCTCGCAATCGGCGGGAAAGCTGGCCTTGCCTGACGCCCACATGCTGGTCGTCTCGGCCCACAAGTTCGGCGGCCCGATCGGCATCGGCGCGCTGATGGTTCGCGACTTTGCCATGCTCGAACCGATGGGCGGGCACGAGCGCGGCTATCGCCAAGGGACGGAGAACATGCCGGGCGCCTTGGGCATGGCGGCGGCGTTGGAGGCTGGTCCTTGGGCCACGACAGGCGAGCAGCGGGCGGAATTCGCCGGGCAGCTTTCCGCCTCGACCCTCACTTTTGGCGAAAAGGCGGACTACATATTCGCCCTCGCGCATCCGACCATGAGCGCGCAGGCGCTGTTAATCCGGCTCGATACGATGGGTTTTGCCGTTTCGGCGGGCAGCGCCTGTTCTTCGGGCACGCTCAAGAAGAGCCGGGTGCTCGACGCCTTCGGTGTGGACGATGCGACGGCCAGTCGCACGATCCGTGTCAGTCTCGGCTGGAACACAACGCCCGAGGAGCTGGAGCGCTTTGCCGATGCGTGGAGCTCGCTTATATGATCTACCTCGACTACCAGGCCACCACCCCGCTCGCGCCCGAGCCGCGCGAGGCGATGCTGCGGTGGCTGGGAGGGCCGGGCAGCGAAAGCTTCGGCAACCCGCACAGCCCGCACCGGATGGGCCGCATGGCCGCCGCTGCGGTGGAGGCGGCGCGGGAGAAGGTCGCGGCGCTGTTTCCGTCGG
The DNA here is from genome assembly GCF_045291475.1 of Parerythrobacter aurantius. Taxonomy (NCBI): domain Bacteria; kingdom Pseudomonadati; phylum Pseudomonadota; class Alphaproteobacteria; order Sphingomonadales; family Erythrobacteraceae; genus Parerythrobacter; species Parerythrobacter aurantius. The sequence goes on along the minus strand of NZ_CP147985.1, from coordinate 237,609 downwards.
GCGGGCAGGTGATCTTCACCAGCGGCGCGACCGAGGCGCTCAACCTTGCCATTCGCGGGTGTTATGCGGTGCGCGCGGGGGAGCGGGTCGCCTTCAGCGCCATCGAGCACGCCGCCGTCATGGAAACTAGCAAGGATATCGGCAACTGGGCCGAGCTACCGGTCACCGCCGATGGGCTGGTCGACCTGTCGCAGGACTTCCCCGCCCGCATCGGCCTGATGGCGGTGATGCAAGTCAACAACGAGATCGGGACGATCCAGCCGCTCGAGGAACTCGCCCAGAAGGCGAAGGCCGAGGGCGCCCAGGTGCTGGTCGACGGGGTGCAGGCCGCCGGGCGCATGGCGCTGTTCGAAGCCGACATGATCGCCGTCTCCGCCCACAAGCTGCACGGCCCCAAGGGGATTGGTGCGCTGTGGCTGCGCGATGGGGTCGGGCTGGTCTCGACCTCGGGCGGGGGCGGGCAGGAAGCGGGCGTCCGCTCCGGCACGCTCAGCCCCGCGCTCTGTGCCGGGTTCGGCGCGGCAGCGCAGCTGGCGGTCGAGCGGATGGATAAGGACGCGGCGCATGTCGAAGCGTTGTGGACGCGGGCGCGGGAACTGTTCGCCGACTGGAAGCTCAACGGCAGCGCCGAGGCGCGCTGGCATGGCAACCTCAATATCCGCCGCGATGGGTTGGATGTCGCCCGCCTGATGAGCGATTGCCGTGACGTGATGTTCAGTGCGGGCAGCGCCTGCGCCAGCGGCTCGGGCAGGACCAGCCATGTGCTGGCCGCAATCGGGCTTTCGCAGGCGCAAGCAAAAAACTCTATCAGGCTCGGCTTCGGGCGCTACACCACGCTCGACGAGATCGAACAGGCCGCAGCGTCCATCAATGCGGCAGCGGAGGCGCAGTAGTGAAAGTCACCTTCGAACCCGCTCGCGGCGAACCGGTGACGGTCGAGGCGCAGCCGGGGGACAACCTCCTGAAGATCGCGCAGGCCGCCGACATGCCGCTGGAGGGCACCTGCGAAGGCCAGATGGCCTGCTCGACCTGCCATGTGGTGGTGGCGAGGGAGTGGTTCGCGCAGCTGCCCGAAGCGAGCGAGGAAGAGGAAGACATGCTCGACCTCGCTTATGGCGTAACTGCCACCAGCCGCCTTTCCTGCCAGATCGAGCTGACGGAGGAGATGGACGGCCTCACCGTACGCATCCCCTCCGAAGCCCGGGACATGAGCGGGATCTAGGCAACTCTTTTAACGGCTGCGTGCGACGATGAATTGCCATTCGACCTTGCTTCCGGGGAGGATGACGGTTCGCTCCGCCACTCGCAAAGGTTCTTCCGGAAACTGGTTCGAATCGTAGAAATCAGGTGTTTTTGCCTTTCGGCCACTCGATTGCAGACGGCGATCGAAGAGCGACCGCGACGTGAAATCGCCATGGCCCTCACCACTGACCTGCCAGTATCGCCCGCTCTTCGGCTGGAGAAATTGCGGGTCGCCGATTGGGCGGACGAAAAACACTTCCCCGTCGTCTCCGATTTCAGCCGACGAGATCATCGTTGCAAGCGTTGCTTCGAGCTGTTCGTCATATGCTTTGGCAACAGTAGGCGAAATTGGTCCTTCGACGGCATCGGGCGCCGGATACACGAGTGGCGCGAGAAGCAATATTCCAACCACAATCATTGCGGTTACTCCCAGAATCAGAGTGCGAGGGAGCTTTTGCTGAAACGCTGTACTACCGGATGCTAGGTCCGATGAATGGGGTGCAGTGTGGCCGTACCCTTCGCCCGCAGCGAGCATTCGAGCAGCTTCGATTGAAGACGTCACGTCCAGCTTGGTCCTGGCGGTCTTCAGCCGCTTCTCGACCGCATGGTGCGAAATGTTCAGTTCGACCGCGATCTCCTTGGCAGATTTGTGCTGCAGCCAGTGACGCAGGCAAATTCTTTCGTTCTCGGTTAGGCGCGCGAGCCTTTCATGATGTGCCATGGTTCAATGATAGGCCGCGGATGTGAGGTACGAAAGTACGGCCGATTGGTACCATGGCAGAACTTCCCCCCTCCCCGTCGAAGGGGGGAAGTCAAGCTCCTTAGTTCGAAGTGGGCGCAGCCATCCGCCGCCCAAGCGCTCGTGAAGCCCAGACCATGCCGCCAATCGGCATCAACACTGCGCCCACCACGATCAGGATCGCCAGCATATAGCCGAAGATCGTCCCGAGCGATCCCAGTGCGCCCGCTACAGGTGCGAGGAAGTCGCTCGTGACCGGGGTGCCGGTTTCGTAATTGACCGTCACCTTGCTGTAGGCAACCCGGCCTTCCATTTCCTTGAGCCAGCTCTTCGCCTGGTCGATTTCTTCGTTGACGGCCGCCACGCTGCGTTCAGCCTCGACCAGTTCCTCCACCGAGCCTTTGCGGGTCTTGAGCACCTGCAGGAGCCGGTCGCGCAATTCGGTGCGGGCGGCGAGGCGGGCTTCGGTATCGACGATGTTTTTCGACAGCTCTTCGGAGGCGATTTCGGCAGAAACCTGCTCCGCTCCGGCGTCTTCGGCCTCGTCTTCCAGCAGGGCACCGAACGCACGCGCCTGCTTGCTGGCGACCGCCATCTGCAACACGCCGCGTACCTCGCCTTCTTCCTCCCCGGTCTTGGTCATGCCGAGGATCTGGCAGCTGGCCGGTCCCTGCTGCTCGCATAGGGATGCATGGCGCCTCTGGAGCGAGCCGATCTCCGCGGCGGGCATGCGCCAGCGATAGTCGTAGGCATAAGCCAGCTGGGGCAGGGTGACGGGGATCTGGGCAAGTTCCGGTAAGGCAGAGCGAGTTTCGGGTGCCTCCTCCATGGCTGCATCCGCACCGGCAGAGCTTTCAGCCGTGACTGCGGCGGACTCCGCCGCATCGGTGGTTGCCGCTTCGTCTTCCTGGGCTTGCTGGCAAGCCCCCAATGCAAGCAGCGATGCCGCCGCCAGTGTAACAATCTTGCGCATCCTCACTCTCCTCATGATCACAATGATGCCTCATTGAAGACACATTGTAGCCATAATTCTGCCACATTCTGACGAATGCGCAAGCGTCAGATGCAACAAGACCCCGTCACCAAGGGTGACAGGGCCTTGCGTTTGCTCAGTATTACAGAGGGTTAGGCTTCTTCCAATGCACTCTGTTTGACCGCCGCAATGAGCGCGTCGGAGAACGCGGGGATATCGTCCGGATTGCGGCTGGTGATCAGATTGCCGTCGGTCGCGACCTGCGAGTCGATCACATTGCCGCCGGCGTTTTTCAGATCGGTGCGCAGCGAAGGCCAGCTGGTCACGGTGCGACCGCGGACGATGTCGGCCTCGACCAGCAACCACGGCGCGTGGCAGATGGCTGCAATCGGCTTGCCGGCATCGTTGAACGCCTTGACCAGGCCGATGACCTTTTCGTTCATGCGCAGGATGTCGGGGTTCATCTGCCCGCCGGGAAGAAGAAGCGCGCCATAATCATCGGGCGACACTTCGTCGACGGTGAGGTCGACTGCGACGCTCTCGCCCCAGTCCTTGTCCTTCCAGCCCTTGATTTCGCCTTCTTCGAGGCTGGCGACCGTGGTTTCGATATCGGCCTTCTCCAGCCGTTCCTTCGGTCCCAGCAGTTCCGACTGTTCGAAGCCGTCGGTCGCTATAATCAGCACGCGTTTCATGGCGGGGGTTCTCCTTGTTTCGGTATGCAGCTTGAATGCATGGGGACAGCGCCGCGTTCCGTGCTGACAGGCGAACCGTGGCTCTGTTAGGGCGAGCGCCATGTCCGCTGCCGATACGACTACAACAGAGCCTGATCCCTTCGACGCCATCGTCGATGCCCCGTTCGATTCCGCGCTGGAAGAACGTTATCTGGTCTACGCGCTGAGCACGATCACCGCGCGTTCGCTGCCCGATTTGCGCGACGGGCTGAAGCCGGTCCACCGCCGCCTGCTGTGGGCGATGCGCCAGCTCAAGCTCAACCCGAACGATGCATACAAGAAGTCGGCCCGCGTCGTCGGCGACGTGATCGGCAAGTACCACCCGCATGGCGACCAGTCGGTCTATGACGCCATGGTCCGCTTGGCGCAGGATTTCGCGCTGCGCTACCCGCTGGTCGACGGGCAGGGCAATTTCGGCAATATCGACGGCGATAACGCCGCCGCCTACCGCTATACCGAGGCCCGCCTGACCCGCACCGCGCTGCGGCTGATGGAAGGGCTCGACGAAGGCACCGTCGATTTCATCCCGACCTACAATGGCGAGGAGCAGGAACCGGAGATCTTCCCCGGGCTGTTCCCGAACCTGCTGGCCAATGGCGCAAGCGGGATCGCGGTGGGGATGGCGACGAACATCCCCAGCCACAATGTGTCCGAAATCGTCGACGCGACGCTGGAGCTGATCGACAACCCGCATGTCGAACATGCGCGGCTGATGGAGCTGTTCCACGGTCCGGATTTCGCCACCGGTGGGCTGATCGTCGATAGCCCGCAGGTCATCTCCGCCGCCTATGAAACCGGGCGCGGCAGCTTCCGCGTGCGCGGGCGATTCCATGCGGCGGAGGCCAAGGACGAGGCCGACCGCGCGGCGGGCATCGAGCGGCTCGGCGGCGGGCAGTGGCAACTGGTTATCAGCGAAATCCCCTACCAGGTGCAGAAGGGCAAGCTGATCGAGCAGATCGCGCAAGCGATCGCCGACAAGAAAGTGCCGATCCTCGAGGACGTGCGCGACGAGAGCGACGAACAGATCCGCATCGTGCTGGTGCCGCGCAGCCGCAATGTCGATCCGGAACTGCTCAAGGAATCGATCTACAAGCTGACCGACCTCGAGACCCGCTTCGGGCTCAACCTCAACGTGCTCGATGCCACCCGGACCCCGATGGTGATGGGGCTGAAGGAACTGCTCGAAAACTGGGTTCGCAGCCAGATCGACATTCTCCAGCGCCGCGCGCAGCACCGGCTCGACCAGATCGCCCGGCGGCTGGAACTGGTCGAAGGCTATATCATCGCCTTCCTCAACCTCGACCGGGTGATCGAGATCATCCGCTACGAGGACGATCCCAAGGCGGTGATGATGGCGGAATTCAGCCTGACCGACCGCCAGGCCGAGGCCATCCTCAACATGCGGCTGCGCAGCTTGCGCAAGCTCGAGGAAATGCAGCTGCGGCAGGAAAAGGACGAACTGCTGAAGGAGCAGGACGAGCTGCATAAGCTGCTCGACAGCCCGGCGCGCCAGCGCACGCGATTGAAGCGCGACCTGACGACGCTGCAGAAGGAATATGCGCTCGACACCGCATTGGGCGCCCGCCGTACCACCATCGCCGAGGCCGCCCCGACGGTCGAATTCAGCATGGACGCGATGATCGAGAAGGAACCGGTCACCGTCGTGCTGAGCCAGAAGGGCTGGATCCGCGCCGCACGCGGCCATGTCGATCTGGGCGTGGATGGCTGCGGCGACTTCAAGTACAAGGAAGGCGACGGCCCGGCCTTTGCGGTCCATTGCCAGACCACCGACAAGCTGCTGCTCGCCGCCGACAACGGCCGGTTCTACACCGTCGGCGCGGACAAGCTGCCCGGCGCGCGGGGCTTCGGCGAGCCGGTGCGCAACACGCTGGATATCGAGGCCGAGGCGCAGCTCGTGGCGGTCATCGTGCACAAGGATGGCACGCGGCTGTTGCTGGCGGCCGATACCGGCAAGGGCTTCATCGCCGAGACGGCTGAACTGCTGGCAGAAACCCGCAAAGGCAGGCAGGTGGTCAACCTCAAGGACAAGGCGAAGCTCTCCGTGGTGCGGCCGATCGGCGAGGGGCACGATCATGTCGCGGTGGTCGGGGACAACCGCAAGCTGGTGGTCTTCAACATGGAGGAAGTGCCGGTGATGGCGCGCGGGCAGGGGGTGACGCTGCAACGCTATCGCGACGGCGGGCTGGCCGATGCCACCACCTTCGTGCTCGCCAATGGCCTCAGCTGGCAGATGGGCGGCAAGGGCGACCGGACCCGGACCGAAAGCGACATCTGGCAGTGGAAGGTCGCCCGCGGGGCCGCCGGGCGGATGCCGCCGCAGGGCTTCCCGCGCGATAATTCCTTCGGCTAGCGTCCCGCGAGAACCTCGTTCAGGAGTTGCTCGACCCGTGCGCGGTCGGGGAAGCCTTCCTCGATCCAGCGCGCCTCGACCTGGCGCAAGGTCCGCGCGACTTCCGGCCCGGCGCCCACGCCGCGGGCGACGATCTCGCCGCCCTTCAGCGGGAATTGCGGGATCGGCCATTCGATCACCGGGCGCGGGTCCCGGTTGGTCAGCAGCAGCCTGTCGCGCGCATTCTCGGTCCCTTCGCGATAGGCCAGCGCCAGCGGACCCTCTCCGTCGGCAGGTCCGCGCGCAGCCAGGCTTTCGAGCCGGTCGCGCTGCGTTCGCGACAGGCGCAGCCGCGCGGCGACGTTCTCGGCGATTGCGGGCACCGCAGGCAGCAGCGCGGCGAGGCGCCGCAGCGGGTCGGGTTCGGCGCCAAACTTCGCTTCATTGCCGACCAGCAGTTCGAGCCGCGCCAGTTCCGCATTCCCGGCTTCGGGCAGGACGACCGGCAGCACCTCGCGCTGGCGCATCCGCAGCACCGTGGCGTAAGGGTCGGGCAGGGCGAGCAGCGCCAGCAGCTCCATCGCCACGCGTTCGCGGCTCAGGCCCTTGAGGGTATGCGCCAGTGCGGCGCAGGCCTCCTCCGCCTCGTCGTCCAGTTCCGACCCGAAGCGCGCCTGGAAGCGGTAATAGCGGAGAATACGCAGGTGATCCTCGGCAATCCGTTCACGCGCCGTGCCTATGAACCGGACACGGCGGTCCCTTAGGTCTTCCAGGCCGCCGAAAAAATCGCTGATCTCCAGCGTCTCCGGATGCGCATAGAGCGCATTGATGGTGAAGTCCCGCCGCGCCGCGTCGTCACGCCAATCCCGGGCGAAGGCGACCGTGGCGCGGCGCCCGTCGGTCGAGACATCGTGCCGCAGCGTGGTGATCTCGACCGGGCCGCCCTCCAGCACGGCGGTGATGGTGCCATGGTCGATCCCGGTCGGAACCACGCGGATGCCGGCCGACCGCAGTCGCTCCATCACCTCATCCGGCAGCAGCGGCGTGGCCGCATCGATATCCTGGGCCTCGTCGCCCAGCAGCGTATCGCGCACGGCACCCCCGACCCAGCGCAGATTGTCGGCACCCAGCACTGCGGCCAAGTGCGCAAGGTCCGCGCGCTGGGTCCATTCGGCGGAAGGGAGTGTGTCTGACATGAAAGTTCCGTTCGGGCTGAGCTTGTCGAAGCCCCGCACTTCTTCCTGAGCAATCCGCTAGAAGAAAGGGCTGCCCTTCGACAAGCTCAGGGCGAACGGAAGTGGGGATTTCGTGCTCACTCCTCCTTGCCCGAACGCCTTGGTCAATCGAACAGCTCGGTCAGCCGCAAGCGCTGTGACAGGTTGGCGATAATGCCCGCTGTGACGCCCCAGATGCGATATCCCTCGTAATGCATCTCGAAATAGCGCCGCTCGGCGCCGCCCCACCAGACGCTCTGCTCGACATAGTTGGCCGTGTCGAACAGGTGGGCGAGCGGCACCTCGAACCAGCTTTCGACCTCGCCCGGGTTGGGCACCAGCGGCAGGTCGGGCGGGACGACGCCCAGCACCGGGGTGATGTCGAAGCCGGTGCCGGTGACGTAATTGTCGGTCGCGCCGATGATGCGGACGTGGCGGCTGGGCAGGGCGAGCTCTTCCTCTGCCTCGCGCAGCGCCGCTTCCACTGGGGTTTCCCCAAGGTCAATCTTGCCGCCAGGGAAGGCGACCTGCCCCGGGTGGCTGCGCAGATCGTGGGGGCGCCTGGTCAGGATGACGCCGGGCTGCGGGCGGTCGGTCACGGGGATCAGGACGGCGGCGGGGCGCGGCGTACCCTTTGCGAAACGTTCGTCGCTGATGAGGCCAGCGGCAGGCTCGCCATGTCCGTCGTCGAAGACGCGCTTGAGCCGGTCGAACAGTTCGCTCATGCCGGTAATAGCGAGAAGGTCTCGCCTTGGCTGGTGACGGTCCAGTCGTCGCCCAGTGCAAGCGCATGCTCGGCCAGCTGTTCGTAGGTGCTGCGGTTGAGCCGCGCCTCGGTGCCGCGCCGGACGCCGAGATAGAGCGCCGGGGTCTCCGGATCGCCCCGCGCGAATAACGGATGCTCCGGCCCGGCCACGATCAGCTCGTCGGTGTTGAGCCGGAAGGCGAGGGCGCCGTCGCGCTGCGCCATGTCGACCGCGACGAAGGCCGCGTCCTCGACCTCGATGCCCAGTTTCTCGAACGGGGAGTACAGCCAGTGCTGCCCGCTATCGTCGCGCACCAGCAGGCCCGAGAAGGCGCGCACCATCGCCGGGCGGGTGATCGGGCTGCCGTCATGATACCAGCTCCCGTCGGCAGCGATGCGCATGCGGCTGTCGCCGGTCCGCTCCGGAGCCCACTGCTCGACCGGCGGCAGCTTGCGCGCCGCGACCTGTTCGGCGATCTCGCTGAGTATCAGTCCGGCTAGATCGGGGGGCGGCTGGTAGGGCATGGCCGGAGCGTTGGCAGATATGCCCGCCGCTCACAAGAACCCGTCATCCGGCCCAGGGGCCGAGCATGCCTTCGCGCGGCAATATGCCGGGATTTTCGCACCGCAGCAGCAGCCGTGCCGGGTCGTAAGGGCCGGGGCAGTGCCAACCCCCCGTGTGTTCGGCGGTGAAGCCCCAGCGGCCGTAATACTCCGCATCGCCGATCAGGACCTGCGGCAGGGTGGGCGCGCCACCCTGTGCCATGGCATCGATCGCGCCGAGCGTCGCACCCATCAGCGCCTTGCCGTAGCCTGCGCCCTGTAGCCCCGGCATCACCGCGACCGGGCCGACCATGACCAGCGGATGACCCTTGCCGTCGGGGGTCGCGAGGGCGACGGGCCAGAGCTGGATCGTGCCCGCAAGGAAGTCCTCGTCGTCGAGCGCGGCGAAGCTCAGCCCTTCCAGCCAGTGGGCGCCTTCGCGGATGCGATAGGCGGTGCGCGCATGGCGGTCCGGCCCGAAGGCTGCATCGAGCAGGGCCTCGACCAGTGACGGATCGACTACGGAAAGGGGGACAAGCGTCGCCATAGGGGCGCGGCGGTTAGGGCGCGCGCGCCCTGCTGTCGATACAGTTTCGCTTGCCGCTTACTTAGCCGGGCTCAGCTTCAGCAAACGGCCGCCCTTGCCATCCTCGATCAGCCAGACGCTGCCATCGGGGCCCTGGGCAATGTCGCGCAACCGGTTGTCGAACCCGTAGCGCGCGACCTCCGTGCCCTTCTCGCCTTCGATCGCGACCTCGACCAGCGATTCGATCGAGAGACCCGCGATCAGCACATCGCCCTTCCAGCCGGGGAAGGCATCGCCGGTGTAGAAGATGAAGTCGCCGGGCGCGATGACCGGGGTCCAGCCGATCGCAGCGGCCTTGAACTCGGGCCGGGTCGCATGCGCCGGGATGTCGCGGCCATCGTAATGGTCGCCATCGGAAACCACCGGCCAGCCATAGTTGGCGGCACGTTCGACCTTGTTGAGCTCGTCGCCGCCTGCCGGGCCGTGCTCGAGGTCCCACAGCGTGCCGTCAGGCGCGAACTGGAGGCCGAGAACGTTCCGATGGCCGTAGGACCAAATTTGCCGTGTGGGCCAGTTGGGGGTGACCGACTCGTCGGTCCAGCCGAACGGGTTGCCCTCGGCCGCCTCGCCATCGAGGGTCAGCCGCACGATCGTGCCGAGCGTGTTCGACAGGTCCTGCGCCGGCTGCATCTTCTGCCGGTCGCCGCTCGAGACGAAGAGATACTGGCCGTCGGGCGATATGGCGAGCTTGTGCGAGTAGTGCCCGCGCCCGGTGACCTTGGGTGTCTGGCGCCAGATCACCCGCAGGCCGTCGATCCGGCAGGCATCGGCCGCTTCGCACACCAGCGTGCCCTTGCCGACCGCAGCGCCGCGGGTGTCGCCATCGCCGGCTTCGGCCCAGCTGAGGAAAATGGTGCGCCGGCCGAGGGTCGCCCCGGTTTCCGACGGAAGGAAGGCGACATCGCCCAGTCCACCCTGGCCGCCGTAATCGACCTGCGGCAGGCCGGACACCGTGCCGATCTTGCCCGAAGTCAGGTCGACGAACTTCATCGTCCCCGCCTTCTCGGTCACGAACACCGTGGATGTTCCCGGCGCGAAGGCCATCGCCCAAGGTTCGGCAAAGGTGCCGTGTTCCGAAACCTCGTAACGGACATCGCCCGCGGTGGCTGTCGTCCTATCCCCCGAATTGGTCGAACCGCAGCTTGCGAGCGCGATGGCGGGGAGGGACAAGAGGGCGAAGAGACTGGTGCGGTTCTGGTTCATGCTTGCTGCAACTCCCGAAGGCTTTCGCGTTTCCCGTGCCCCGGCCGTTTTCGGCGTGGACGAGGCCGGGCGAGGCCCGCTGGCCGGGCCGGTGGTGGCTGCTGCTGTAATGCTGGGGACGGATGTTCCGCAAGGGCTCGATGATTCCAAGAAACTGACGGCCAGGCGGCGCGCCACGCTCGACGAGGCGATCCGGTCGCAAAGCGCCTGGGGCGTGGGGGTGGTGGGCGTCGAGGAGATCGACCGGCTCAACATCCTCGGCGCGACCATGCTGGCGATGACGCTGGCGGTGGCGCGACTGGCCGAGGTGCTGGGGCAGGGGCCGGCCGAGGTGCTGATCGACGGCAATCTCACCCCTCTTGGGCGCTGCGAGCAGTGGTGCTGGCCCGCCCGCGCCATCGTCGGCGGCGACGGCATCGAACCTGCGATCAGCGCCGCCAGCATCGTCGCCAAGGAATGGCGCGACCGGATGATGGTCGAGGCCGCGCGCGAGCACCCGCAATACGGCTGGGACCGCAACAAGGGCTATGGCAGCGCCGAGCACATGGCAGCGCTGCGGGACCACGGCCCCACTCCGCTCCACCGGCGGAGTTTCGCGCCCGTGGCGCAATTGGCGCTCATCTGATCCGCAAGAATTCGACGAGTTGAGTCCTCAGCGCCACACCGCAGTATATCGAGTCCCGAAAGACGAGCCGGACTCAACATCTTGTGGAGGACTCTTTATGTTCCGTCATGGTTGACGGCCCGTTAACCATATTCCCCGATACTTCGTGCTTGACGCGGAGTCCGCTTGGACTCACCCTGTGGATAACCAGCCAGACGGGGAAGAATGATGGGGGTCTTGGAGACCACGAAACAGCGCGCTTTGCGCGCGCCGAAGCCGGTTGCTGCACCGAAAGTAGCGCTGCCCCTGGGGCAGATCCTCTCGGGCGATTGCGTCGAAGCGATGCGGCAATTGCCCGATGCATCGGTCGACCTGGTCTTCGCCGATCCGCCCTACAACCTCCAGCTCGGCGGCGATCTCAACCGGCCCGACGGCAGCCATGTCGATGCCGTGACCGACCACTGGGACCAGTTCTCCAGCTTCAAGGCTTATGATGACTTTACAAAGGCCTGGCTGACGGAAGCGAAACGCGTTCTAAAGCCCGACGGTGCGCTGTGGGTGATCGGCAGCTATCACAACATCTACCGCGTCGGTGCGATCCTGCAGGATCTCGGCTTCTGGCTGCTCAACGATATCGTCTGGCGCAAGACCAACCCCATGCCCAATTTCCGCGGCACCCGCTTCACCAATGCGCATGAAACGCTGTTGTGGGCGAGCCAGGGCGAGAAGGCCAAATACCACTTCAACTACCGCGCGATGAAGACGCTCAACGACGAGCTGCAGATGCGCAGCGACTGGGTCATCCCGATCTGCAACGGCGGCGAGCGGCTCAAGGAAAACGGCCACAAGGCGCACCCGACGCAGAAGCCCGAGGCGCTGCTGTACCGCGTGCTGCTGGCGACGACGGAGAAGGGCGACGTGGTGCTCGACCCGTTCTTCGGCACCGGCACCACCGGCGCGGTTGCGAAGCGATTGGGGAGATCATGGATCGGTTGCGAGCGCGAGGATTTCTACCGCGGCGTCGCGATGAAGCGGATCGAAAAGGAGCTCCCGCTCGACGAAAGCGCGCTCACCACCATGCAAGCTGGCCGCGCCGCGCCAAAGGTGGCCTTCGGCGCGCTGGTGGAGGCAGGGCTGCTGAAGCCCGGCACCGAAGTGTTCGACAAGCAGCGCCGCTGGAAAGCGACCGTGCGGGCGGATGGTTCGCTGGTGTGCGGCAAGCAGTCAGGCTCGATCCACGGGCTGGGCAAGGACCTGCAAGGCGCGCCTAGCTGCAATGGCTGGACCTTCTGGCACTACGAGGATGAGGGCGTGGCCAAACCGCTCGACGCGGCGCGGCAGTTGTATCTGCTGGCGACAGAGGATTGAGCGCGGCTATGTTCATCAGGGCACATGGTGCAACGTGGGCAGGACACAGGTTCCTGCTCGAAGAATTTGACTTCGGCACATACTGCTTTTTTACGAGAGAGAAGACGACCCTCTTATGAAGCGCGACGACCTGTACGACAGCCTATCAGATGCCAAGGACGTTTGCTGCGAGGTTTTCGGCGTTCCTCCGGAAGCCTGGTCGATCTTGACGAACCACACCCCGCTGATGGCTTGAATTAGGACCGCTGGGGCCTCCTAATGTGATCTGAACCAAACGCGTCACCCCGGACTTGATCCGGGGTGACGGGAAGTGGAGGGATAGGTCGTGCTGTCCTACAACCCGCCCCCAGCGCTATACCGTGCAAATGCGCACCTACGCCCCTTTCCATCTGCCGCCCGACAGGCAAAACGCACCCGGTAACTTTTTTCCCCTTGGACAGTGGTCCAAGTGGTCCATGTCCAACATTTGCGAGTGCGCGCGCCCATGACCGAGACCGTCTATATCCGCCCCATCGGCTTCGTGCCGGGCCCGCAGGCCGAGGAGGGCGATGCGATCCGGTTGGCGGGGAGTATGGTCTATGCGCACCGGTTCGCGGTGATCCTGCGCACGGGTGGCAAGGTGGCCGAGCGATGGACCTGCTCGCCGCAGCATATCGGTCAAGTGATAGGCGAACTGCCCGATGCACTCGGCGAGGAGGCGGAGACGCAGTGGGCCAATCTCAAGGTCGTCCATCCGCCGTTGAGCCTGGGGGCGAGGACCGTGCGGCTCGACCAGCCGCAGGTGATGGGCATCCTCAACGTCACGCCTGACAGCTTCAGCGATGGCGGCGCGTTTCTCGATGACCCCGAAGTCGGCAAGGCGCAGGCGGCGAAGATGCTCGAGGCCGGCGCGGCGATCATCGATATCGGCGGCGAAAGCACGCGTCCCGGCGCAGCGGCGGTGTGGGAGGAGGAGGAGATAAAGCGCGTCCTGCCAGCGGTGCAGTACTGCGCCGCGATGGGCGCGGCGGTCAGCATCGACAGCCGAAGGGCGGGGGTGATGGAAGCCGCGCTCGATGCAGGCGCAACGCTGGTCAACGATGTGTCCGGCCTGCAATACGATCCGCGCAGCGCCGAACTGGTTGCGAGGGCCGGATGCCCGGTGGTGCTGATGCACGCGCCGGGCAAGGGACAGGATCTGCATGAGAACGGCGATTACGAGAGCGTGGTGTTCGATGTGTTCGACGCCCTGCGCGCGCGGCGCGATGCGGCGGTGGCGGCGGGGATTTCGCCCGACAGGATCCTGCTCGACCCCGGCCTCGGCTTCGGCAAGTCGCTGGCTGACAATACCGCGCTCGTCAACGCGCTGCCGCTGTTCCACGCGCTCGGCCACCCGATCCTGCTCGGCGCAAGCCGCAAGCGGATGATCGGCGCGCTCAGCAACGAGGCCCCTGCCGACAAGCGGCTCGGCGGCAGCATCGCGCTGGCGATGGCGGGGATGGATGCCGGCGTGCACCTGCTCCGCGTCCACGACGTCGCCGAAACGGTGCAGGCGAGGAACGTCTGGCGGGGCCTGCGCGATGCGGCGCTGACCGACTTCGCCGACCTGCCGGCCTAGCGCGACCGTATCACGACCCGCTGGACTTGCTTCATCCGCGCGTCATATGGCGCGTGCAAGGACGACCGACTGTTACCCGGAGATTGCCATGCGTTCGCTTGTTGCCGCCATTCCCCTGCTGTTCGCCGCCCTCGCTTCCGCGCCGCTGGCGGCGCAGGAGGGCACGGTCGACGCCGGGCCGGGCGATTTTCTCGAAGGCTATTATGCCAAGCTGCGCGAACAGGTCAGCCTGCCGGTCGCGCCGCCCGCCGCGCCCATGCCGTCGACGGCGGCCACGATTACCCGCATCGCCTTCGGCAGCTGCAACCACCAGTCGCGCGGGCAGCATATGTGGGACCGGGTGGCGGCGACCGATCCAGACCTGTTCCTGCTAATCGGCGACAATGTCTATGGCGACACCAACTGGAACGGCGATGCTTCGCTGACGACGCTGCGCGAGGCCTATGCACTGCAGGCCAGCCATCCGGAATTCGCCGCCTTCCGCGCGCAGGTGCCGATGCTCACCACCTGGGACGACCATGATTTCGGCTTCAACGATGGCGGCGGCGCCTTTGCCTTCAAGGGGTTTGCCGAGGATATCTACGAAACCTTCTGGGATGCCTCGCCCCAGGTGAAGGCGCGCCCCGGCATCTATGAAAGCCGCAGTTTCGGCAATGACGGGCGGACCGTGCAGCTCATCATGCTCGACACGAGGTTCTTCCGGTCCGATCTCGAACGGATGCCGTACAGCGAGAATCGCCCGCCGCTCGGCCCCTATGTGCAGAACGAGGACGAAGGCCGCACCATGCTGGGCGAGGCGCAATGGGCCTGGTTGCAGCAGGAACTGGCGAAGCCGGCCGATTTGCGGATCCTCGTCAGCTCCATCCAGGTGCTGACCGATGCGCACGACTACGAAAGCTGGGAAGCGCTCCCGGCCGAACGGCGCAAGCTGTACGAAATGCTGCGGGGGCGCGAGGAAAGCGGGCTGGTGATCCTGTCTGGCGATCGCCACGCGGGCGGTATCTACACCGACACGCCGATCGCCGCCGGCGAACAGCTGTGGGAGCTTACCAGTTCCTCGCTCAACCTCGCCTTCAACGACACCGCCAGCAATACCGCGCGCGAGCCCGACCCGCGCCGGCTCACGGACTTCATTTCGGAAGAGAACTTCGGCCTCGTCGAAATCGACTGGCAGGCGAAGCAGGTGACGATGAAGCTGATCGGCAACCAGGGCGAAGAGCGCGCCAGCGACGCCTTCAGCTGGGACCCGCCAATCAGCGATGCGCCGCCGATCATGCAGCCGGTGCAGGCAATCGAGCCGGTGCAGTAAGGGTCAGTCGCCGGGCGAAGCGGCGCTGCCGGCGAGCAGGCCGCCGTCCAGCGTGAGTTCGCTGCCGGTCATATAGGCGCTTTCGTCGCTGGCGAGATAGACGCACAGGGCGGCGACTTCCTCGACCGTGCCGAAGCGCTTCAGCGGCGTGTCCCTGACCATGGCCGCCTTGCGTTGCTCGAGGTCGGGCCCGTCGCCCAGCAGCGCTTCCCACATGGGCGTGAGGATCGCGGCCGGCTGGACCGAGTTGCAGCGGATGTGCCAGCCCTGCTGCGCGCAGTAGAGCGCAACGGACTTGGAATGGTTGCGGATCGCCGCCTTGCTCGCAGCATAGGCCGCCGCGCCGGGGATGCCGACCACGCCCGAGCGCGAGGACATGTTGATGATCGAGCCGGTGCCCTTCGCCTTCATCGCGCCGATGGCGTAGCGGCAGCCGAGGAACGTCCCCTCCATGTTGACCGCGTTGACCCGCCGCCATTCGGCGAGGCTGGCGTGCTCGGGATCGTGCGGCCCTGCCGCGCCGTCCTCGAACCCGGTGATGCCGGCATTGTTGACCAGCACGTCGATCGCGGGCGCGATCCGGGCGAGCGCGTCCCAGTCCGCCTCCTCCGCGACGTCGAGCTTGTGAAACCGGCAGCCGATGGCACGCGCCGCCGCCTGCCCGGCTTCGGCATCGATATCGGTCAGGATTACCTCGCCCCCTTCGCGCACGAAAGCCTCGCACACCGCGCGCCCGATGCCCCGCGCGCCGCCGGTGACGACGCACAGTTTGCCATTCAATCCTTGCATAAAAAGTACCTCTGTAATCGCATTCGTCCCGCCCGCCGTGCTGTGCGGCAGGTCGGTTGTCGGATTTGCAGGGTTACTTGTTCACCGGAGGTCTCGCCTGTTGCAGCGCAGGGTCTAGCGCAGTCGAGACGTTACCTCAAGCTGCGCTCTCGATGCCGAGATCGCTGAGCTTGCGGTAGAGAGTGGATCGGCCGATGCCGAGCCGGCGCGCCACTTCGGTCATCCGCCCGCGATAATGGCCGATTGCAAGGCGGATGACGTCGGCCTCGATCTCGTCGAGCGGGCGCAGGTTGCCGTCCTCTGTATAGAGCATGACGCCGACCGCCTCCGGCAAGGATGCGCCGGTTTCGCCGAGGTCGCCGACGATCTCGGAAAGCTGCGGGAAGTCGCGGGCGGTCAGGGCCTCGCCCTCGCAGAACACTGCGGCCCGGAACAGCACCGCTTGCAGCTGGCGGACATTGCCCGGCCAGTCGAAGGCGGACAGGATGGCGAGCGCGCTGTCGGCCAGCGACAGGTGCCTGAGGCCTGGCTGTTCGCCGATCCGGCCGAGGAAATGGCGGGCGAGGGCCGGGATATCGCCGGCGCGGTCGCGAAGCGGCGGCAAGGCGATATGCGTCGCGCCGAGCAGCCGCAGCAGGCCCGCGTCAAAATGGCCTGCCTCGACCAAGTCGACCAGCGGCAGATTGCTCGCAGTGAGGAGGCGGATATCGATCTTGAAGCCGTGGCGGGCCCCGATCGGGCGGACGATGCCTTCCTCCAGCGTCTGCGCCAGCCGTTCCTGCAGTTCCGGGCCCAGCCTGTCGATCTCGTCGATGACCAGCGTGCCGCCGTCGCAGAATTGCAGCGCGCCGATCTGCCGGTCGAAGGCGCCGGGAAACGCACCCTGTTCATGGCCGAACAACGCCGATTCGACCGAATTGCCGGGAATGCCGCCGATGTTGATCAGCCGCAGGGGCGATTTCGCCCGCGGGCTGGCGGCGTGCATGGCCCGGAGCAGCATTTCCTTGCCGGTTCCGCTCTCGCCCTCGATCACGACATGGCCATGGCCGCGGGCCGCCTTGGCGGCGCGGGCCAGCGCGGTACGGAAAGCGGGGGCCGTCCCGATCATGGCATCGAAGTCGAGTACCGCGGGCATCTTCTCGGTGAGCGGCTGGAGCTCGGCCTTCGGGGCTTCGAACTTGGTGGCGCTGCGCAAGGCGCGCATCAGGCGCTCTGGCGCGACGGGCTTGATAAGATAGTCGGTGGCGCCGGCACGCATCGCTTCGACTGCCAGCAGCGGACTGGCGCTCTGGGTCAGCATCAGGATCGGCAGGGCAGGACGGCGGCTTTTCAGTTCCTCGATCAGTTGGCAGGCATCGTCGCCCGGCACCCACTGGTCGAGGATGATGGCCGACAGCTGCATGCCCTGGCGCGTGCCGAGCGTAGCGATGGCGGTTTCGGCATCGCGGACAACCAGCGTGCGCCAGCCCTCGCGCGCGGCAAGCGCGGCGATGAGCCGGCTTTGCGCCGGTTCGTCGTCGATCAGCATCAGCAGGCGCGTATCGTCTTCTGCCATAAAACCCCGAAACCGTCCCTTCGCGGTACAGGCAGGGGAATTACCCGAGAGGAGTAAAGGTCCGATTAAGGCTGTTGGCAGGTCCGCGCGGCATTCGCGCTATCCCCTTGGCAATCGCATCGCTGCCGGATAGGGATTTGCGCCATAACCACACCAACCGTTTTTCGGGGAACAAACGCCATGGCCACCAACGACATGAAGTCGGCTGAAAAGACCTATTCGGGGTTCATCTCCGCAGTAAAGATTTCCATCCCGATCATCGCCCTGATCACGCTCCTCGTCGTCGTGCTGATCGCCGAATAGTCCCTTGCGGATTGCGGCCCTGAAAGAGCGCGCCGCAGGGGAAACCCGCGTTGCGCTGACGCCCGAAACGGCGAAGAAATTCGCTGCCCTTGGCGCCACTGTCGCAGTCGAATCGGGGGCAGGCGAACATGCCGCCATCCCCGATTCCGCCTATGCCGAGGCGGGGGCCGAAGTCGGCAGCGCCGACGCGGTGATCAAGGATGCCGACATCGTGCTCGGTGTGCAGGCGCCCGATGTGGCACTGCTCGCGGGCGCCAGGCCGGGCGCGTGGGTCGCGGCGACTTTCGATCCGTTCGGACAGAAGGACCGGGTCGAGGCCTATGCCACGGCCGGGCTCGAAGCGCTCTCGATGGAATTCATGCCGCGCATCACCCGGGCGCAGAGCATGGACGTACTGTCCAGCCAGTCCAACCTGGCGGGCTATAAGGCGGTGATCGCTGCGGCGGACCAGTATGGCCGCGCCTTCCCGATGATGATGACCGCCGCTGGCACGGTGCAGGCGGCGCGTGTCTTCATCATGGGCGTTGGTGTTGCCGGCCTGCAGGCGATCGCCACGGCCAAGCGGCTGGGGGCGCAGGTTTCGGCAACAGACGTTCGTTCCGCCACCAAGGAGCAGATCCAGTCGCTCGGGGCCAAGCCGATCTTCGTCGAGGACGTCGCCGGGATCGAAGGCGAGGGCAGCGGCGGCTATGCCACCGAAATGAGCGAAGAATACCAGAAGGCGCAGGCCGAGCTGGTCTCCAGCCATATCGCCAAGCAGGACATCGTCATCACCACTGCTTTGATTCCGGGGCGCGCTGCGCCGCGCCTAATCGCCGACGCGCAGATTGCGACGATGAAGCCGGGCAGCGTGATCTTCGATCTCGCGGTCGCCCAGGGCGGTAATGTCGAAGGCAGCAAGGCCGACGAGCTAGTGGTCAAGCACGGCGTCACCATCATGGGCTATGCCAACACCCCCGCTGCGCTGGCGCCCGATGCCTCGGCGCTGTTCGCGCGCAACCATTACAATTTCCTCTCCGCCTTCTGGGACAAGGAGACGGGCAGGCCGGTACTCGACGAGGAAATAGGCAATGCGATCCGGCTGACGCAGGGCGGCAAAGTTGTGAATGAGAGGCTCAGCGGGTGAAGCGGTTGCTCGCTGCCGCGCTGATCGTGACGACCTTTCAGGTCCCGATCATGGCGAATGCTACTGCTGACGAAACGGCTGAAAGCGAGGACAGGGCGATTATTGGTCTGGGGTTCTGGCTGGCCGACGACGGGATCGAGATCAGCGATGTCACAAAGGGCTCCGCCGCCGAAAGGGCCGGCCTCAAGGTTGGCATGCTGATCACCCAGATCAACGGCAAGGCTTTGGCAGAAATGGAAATTGCCGAGGTGGAGCAGATGGTGGCATCGCTGGAGTGTGAGATTGTCCTCAAAGTGCGCGAACTGGGCGAAGTGAAATTGCACAAGGCGGTGATCGAGAGGAATGCTGGGTGAAGTGGAAATGCACTTCTGCACCCATCTTGCTCGCAGTCCTTAGCAGCTGCGTAGAGTCCGGAAATCCGTCGGCATGGTCACCGGAAGAGGGAGCCGAGTTCCGGCTGTTAGTCACTGAGATTATCGCGGAACTTGATCCTGAATGTCCCCTTACAGCGCAACCGAGATTGTTAAAAAAGTACACCCCTCTGAAGGAGCGCTTTGCTGCCATGACTGATCGAGCAGAAGGGTCGAAGTTTGGCATCGATATTGCCATCGCGCAAGCTGATGAAGATTATCGGCGGACGACATACGTTCTGGAGTGCCCAGAGCTTGATCAGCCAATGGGCTTTCACGAGACGATGGACAGCTACCTAGATTCCCGCATGGCGGAAGCTGGCAAGATGTTGGATCTCTTGAAGATATGATGCGGAAGGACGACGGATAGCATGGACTTTATCTCGATCCTGTCGATTTTCGTGCTGGCGTGTTTCGTCGGCTATTATGTGGTCTGGTCGGTCACTCCGGCGCTGCATACGCCGCTGATGGCGGTGACCAATGCGATTTCATCGGTGATTATCGTCGGCGCGCTGATTGCTTCGGCTGAAGCTGGGAGTGCATTGGCCAAGTGGCTGGGCCTCGCCGGGGTCGTTCTCGCAAGCGTCAATATCTTCGGCGGCTTTGCCGTGACCGAGCGGATGCTGGCGATGTACAAGAAGAAGGAGAAGAAGTGATGTTCGACTTCCTCTCCGCAGCATCCGGCGATGGCGGCGTAAACCCGTGGGTCGCGCTGGCCTATCTCGTCTCGGGCGTGTTCTTCATCCTCGCGCTGCGAGGGCTTTCCAGCCCCGCCAGCAGTCGCACCGGCAACCGCTTCGGCATGGCCGGGATGTTGATCGCGGTGGCGACGACGCTGGTGACCCATGATGTCGCCAATATCGTCGAGATCGGCGTCGCGATCCTGATTGGCGGGGCCTTCGGCCTTGTCGTGGCCCGGCGCATCGCCATGACCGCGATGCCGGAACTGGTGGCGGCGTTCCACAGCCTCGTCGGCCTCGCCGCCGTGCTGGTCGGCTGGGCCGCCTATCTCAATCCCGAGGGCTTCGGGCTGCTCATGCCGGACGGCGGGATCGGCGCGGTCAGCAAGATCGAGATGGGCCTCGGCATCGCCATCGGTGCGATTACATTCTCCGGCTCGGTCATCGCGTTCCTCAAACTCTCCGGGCGGATGAGCGGTTCGCCGATCCTGCTGCCCGCGCGGCACCTGATCAACCTCGGCACGCTGGCGGCGATCATCGTGCTGACCGCGCTGTTCGCCATGGCCGCACCCACCGATACCATGACGCTTATCGTGGCGCTGACGGTGCTAAGCTTCATCATCGGCTTCCTGCTCATCATCCCGATCGGCGGGGCGGACATGCCGGTCGTGGTTTCGATGCTCAACAGCTATTCCGGCTGGGCGGCGGCGGCGATGGGCTTCACGCTTGGTAACACCGCGATGATCATCACCGGGGCGCTCGTTGGCTCCTCGGGCGCGATCCTCAGCTACATCATGTGCCGCGCCATGAACCGCAGCTTCATCAGCGTGATCGCGGGCGGCTTCGGCGCGGACGGCGGCTCGGGCAGTGGCGGGGAAGCGCGCGAGCAGCGGCCCTACAAGTCGGGCAGCGCCGAGGACGCGGCCTATATGCTCGAACAGGCAGAGAAGGTCATCATCATCCCCGGTTACGGCATGGCGGTGGCGCAGGCGCAGCACGCTCTGCGCGAAATGGCCGACAAGCTGAAGGAGCACGGGGTCGAGGTCAAATACGCCATCCACCCGGTCGCGGGCCGCATGCCCGGGCACATGAATGTGCTGCTGGCCGAAGCCAATGTCCCCTACGACGAGGTGTTCGAGCTGGAGGACATCAACAGCGAGTTCGCCCAGGCCGATGTCGCCTTCATCATCGGGGCCAACGACGTGGTCAACCCTGCGGCCAAGACCGACAAGTCCAGTCCCATCTACGGCATGCCCGTCTTCGACGTCGACAAGGCCAAGCAGGTCTTCTTCATCAAGCGCAGCATGGGCGGGGTCGGCTATGCCGGGGTCGACAACGACGTGTTCTACATGAACCAGACCGTGATGCTTCTGGCCGACGCCAAGAAGATGGTCGAGGAAATCGTCAAGGCGCTCGACTGATGCGGATACCGTTGGCGGCCGCGTGTGCCGCCTTGCTGCTGACCGGCTGCGTCTCGGTCATCGCCGAGAACCGTGTCGAGAGCGCGCTGCTGAAGGCTGGTCTCAGCCAGCGCAATGCCGGTTGCATGGCGGAACGCATGGTCGACCGGCTGACCATCTCGCAGTTGCGCAAGCTCGAAGCCTTGCGCGGCCGGAAGGGCGAGCCGGTCAAGCCGCGCACGCTCAGGCAGTTCGTCGAACGCGTGCGCGCGGTGGGGGATAGCGAGGTGCTGGCGGTCACGGCGAGTTCCGCGGCGCTGTGCGCCACGGGACTTGCTGACGAGGCGCAGGGCGACTGACCCCTTGCATTCGCCGGGCGGCGCGGCACTATGCGCGGCGAGGGAGAGGTATCATGAAACGACTGCTGATCGGGTCGCTGGCTGCGGCGCTGGCGACGCCGGGTCTAGCCGAAACTATCGCGGTCGCTCCGGGCGATGGCGCGCAGGAAAGGCTGCAGGAGGCGCTGATCCTCGCCGAGCCGGGTGACGAGATCCTGCTCGGGGCAGGGCGCTTCGTGCTGACCGACGGGCTCAGTCTGGATGTCGACGGAGTGACCGTGCGCGGGGCGGGGATGGATGCGACCGTGCTCGATTTCGGGGCGCAGAAGGATGGGGGCGAGGGGCTGCTGGTGACCTCCGACCGGGTAACGCTGCGCGATTTCGCGGTCGAGAACGCACGCGGCGACGGCATCAAGTCCAAGGGCGCCGACGATATCGTCTATGCCAGGATCCGCGTCACCTGGACCGGCGGGCCCAAGCCCACCAACGGCGCCTACGGCATCTACCCGGTCGAAAGCACCGGCATCCTCGTCACCGACAGCGAGGTATCGGGCGCGTCGGACGCGGGCATCTACGTCGGCCAGTCGAGCAAGATTACCGTGCGCAATTCGGTCGCCACCGACAATGTCGCCGGGATCGAGATCGAGAACAGCCGCGATGCGATCGTCGAGGGTAATTTCGTCACCCGCAACACCGGCGGCATACTGGTGTTCGACCTGCCCGACCTGCCGGTGATGGGCGGGGGCAATGTGGTCATCAAGAACAACCTCGTTGTCGGCAACACCACGCCCAACTTCGCCCCGCCGGGCAACATCGTCGCAGGCGTGCGGCGGGGGACCGGGATCATGGTGATGGCGAACGAGAAGGTCTGGATCGAGGACAATATCGTCCGCGACAACCCGACCGCGCCCTTCATGGTCGTGGCCTATGTCCAGCCTTTCACCGATGCCCGCTACAATCCTTTCCCGCGCGAAGTGGTGATTGCGGGCAACAATGTGGACGAGGGCGGTACCGACCCGCAGCTGGAAGGCAGGGACATGCTGCTCGCGGCTTTCGGCGGCGCTCTGCCGCCGATCCTGTGGGACGGCCTCAGCCAGGATAGCGATACGCCCGCACTGCTGGCGACGCCGGAAATCCGCGGCTGGACGCTGGGCCTGACCCGGCAGGGACAGCCTTTGACGGAAGCGCAGCCGGCGCCGCTCGAAGTCCCGGTCTATGGCCAGCCATGGGATTTCGGCGCAATCGGCGCGCCTGCCGCCCTGTTCGACCGGGCGGGATGATGCGGCGCGGGCCTGTTCTGCTGCTTGCGTCGGTGCTGGTCCTGACAGCTACGCTTGCCGTCCGGGCCGCTGCGCGCGACGCGCCCGCACCAAGCGATGCGATAATCCTCGGCGATGAGAGCCCTGCGCGCCTTTCCCAGTTCGGCTTTTTTGCCGACGGTACGAGGCAGCTTCCGGCGGAGCACGTGCTGCCTTACCGGCTGAACATGCCGCTCTATTCGGACGGGGCAGACAAGCTGCGCTTCCTGTATATTCCGCCGGGAGGAAAAATCGCCGCAGAAGGCGATGGTCTTCTGAAATTCCCGGTCGGTAGCGCGCTGATCAAGACATTCGCCTTCGGCGAGGGGGCAGCGCGCCGCCTGATCGAGACCCGCGTGTTGCTCCATCGGTCAAATGGCTGGGTGGCCTTGCCCTATCGCTGGAACGCGGAGCAGACGGACGCGGTACTGGCGCTCGCCGGCGGACGGGTCGAGATCGAAACCGCGGCGGACGAGACGATCTCCTACCGCATTCCCAACAAGAACCAGTGCAAGGAATGCCACGGCCTCGACGGTGCGGTCGTGCCGATCGGGCCCAAGGCCCGCAATCTCGACCGCGACTGGCTGGCCCGGCTCGGCCTTGCGCCTGCGGGGGCCGACAGCCTGCCCGTGTGGGAAGAACGGGCCGGCGCCGATGCGGCAAAGGCGGCGCGGGCCTATCTCGACGTCAACTGTGCGCATTGCCACCGCCCGGGTGCCGCAGCTTCCAATTCCGGACTGGACCTGCGCTGGGAACAGGACGATCCGGTCAGACTGGGAGTGCTTAAGCGCCCGGTCGCAGCAGGGCGCGGTTCGGGCGGGTTCGATTTCGACATCGATCCGGGCCATCCCGAACGGTCGATCCTGACTTACCGCATGGGCAGCAGGGAGCCGGGCGTCGCCATGCCGGAACTCGGCAAATCGACCGTCGACGCAGACGGCTTGGCGCTGATCGAACGCTGGATAAGGGAAATGGAATACAAGTGAAGAAACTGGCCAAGATCCTCGGCGCAATTGTCGCCCTGCTTCTCATCGCATTCCTCGCCTTGCGGGTACCGGATACGGACGGTGCGGCGATGCGCGCGAAGTACGGTGCGCCGCCGTCGCAGTTCGTGAAGCTGGCCAACGGCATCACGGTCCACCTGCGGGACGAGGGGCCGCGCGATGCGCCGGCCATCATCCTGCTGCACGGCTCCAATGCCGATCTCCACACCTGGCAGCCCTGGGTCGACAGGCTGAAGGATCGCTACCGGGTCATCCGCTATGACCAGCGGGGCCACGGCCTGACCGGCAATGTCACTGGCGGTTACGACGCCGATGCGTTTGCGGCCGATGCGCTCGCGGTCGCCGACACGCTCGGGCTCGACAAATTCGTGCTCGCCGGCAACTCCATGGGCGGGGCCAATGCCGCCCGTTTCGCAATGCTTCATCCCGATCGCCTGTCCGGGCTGGTACTGGTCGATGCCGGGGGCGCGCCGGTCAAGCGCGAGGGCGGCGGCAATCTTGCCTTCACTGTCCTGCGCATGCCGGTCATCGGCAGTGTCGCCAGCCAGATGATGCAGCGGCCCCTGGTCGAGCGGAGCCTGCGCCAGAGCGTCGCCAACCAGTCTGTGGTGACGCCCGAAACGATCGACCGCTACTGGGAACTCGCCCGCTACCCCGGCAACCGCGAAGCGACGCGCGAGCGTTTCTCCCTGCCGTGGACCTCATTCACGGCAGAGCAGGTGCGCGCGATCACTGTCCCGACGCTGGTGATGTGGGGCGAGGAAGACAGCCTGATACCCTTTGCTGCGGCCGGGTGGTTCATGCAGCAGCTGCCCGATGCGAAGCTCGTCTCCTATCCCGGAATAGGCCACATCCCGATGGAGGAGGCACCCGATCGCAGCGCCGAAGACCTCCGGTCGTGGCTTGAGGCGACGCTGGCCGCCCCGTCCACGACCGAAGCGGTGGACTGATCGGTAGCGGGCTTGCCTTGGACGGCCGGGCCGCTACCGTTACCGCCTGACTGGCCGCTGCGAGCGGCGTTATCTTTCGGGGGCTCATTACCTTGCGCACGCTTGGCATTATCGGCGGAATGAGCTGGGTTTCGACCCGCATGTACTACGAAACGCTCAACAAGCTGGTGCAACGGCGTGTGGCACCGATGGCGAGCGCACCGCTGCTGATCGAAAGCCTCGATTTCTGCCAGCTCTACGGGCTGCTCGAAGCGAGCGACTGGAGCCGGGCCGAAGAGGTGCTGAAGGGTTCGGCGCAGCGGCTGGAAGCGGCAGGGGCCGAAGCGCTCGTGATCGCGGCCAATTCGATGCACCGCGTCTACGACGGGGTTGCCGCTTCCGTCGGCGTCCCGATCCTGCATATCGCCGATTGCATGGGCGACCGGATGGCCGCGGCTGCCGTCGGGCCCGCGGCGCTCATCGGCACGCGCAACGTCATGACCGAGAACTTCTATCGCCAGCGGCTGGTGGCCAAGGGCATCGACCTGGTGCCGCCCGACATGGGCTCGGTCGATGAAACCGATCGCATCATCTACGACAAATTGATGAAGGGCCAGGCCAGTCGGAGTGCGGAACGCTATTTCAAGACCATGATCACGCGCATGGAGCAGGATGGCGTAACCGCAGTCGCGCTGGCTTGTACCGAGCTCAATCTCGTGGTCGATGCGGGGGCCAACGTGCTGCCGATTTTCGACAGCAGCCGCATCCACTGCGAAGCAGCGATCGACTGGATGTGCGCCGGATAAAATAAGTTTGGCGGCTTTCCCGTAATTTCGATGCTTAATGTGTCGATTACGCGAAATTAGGCACTTGCAAAGGGCTGGCTTGCTGTCACTCTGCCGACCTCAAAAATCCTTTTGAGGGGGATCGTCACCAATGAAAATCCGAGTCGCAGGTCGCATTGCGGCCATCGGCGCAGCCCTGTTGGGTGCAGCGCTTGTTTCCAGCCCTGCCGCAGCGCAGAAAATCGAAAACAGCTATATTTGCGTGTTCAAGAAGGACGCGGTGGCCAAGAGCGCGGTTGGCCGCAAGGCCGGCGAACTGGCCCGCGGCAACGGGGGCTCGGTGAAGAGCGTCTACAGCAACGCTATCCGCGGCTTTTCCGCCAATATATCGGCCCAGGGTGCTGCCCGGATCGCCGCGAACAATCCGAACATCGCCTTCTGCGAACAGGACCAGCTGATGTCCACCCAGCAGAAGGGCAAGCCCGGCGGTGGCGGCACGACTCCTCCGCCGCAGAGCATTCCCTGGGGCATCACCCGCGTGGGCGGCGGGACGCAGGCTGCTGCCGGTCGCGCCATAGTGATCGATACCGGCGTCGACTTCGACCATCCGGATCTCAATGTGAACACCGCTCTGGCCGCGAATTTCACCAGCGACACCAGCGGTGACGACCTCAACGGCCATGGCACCCATGTCGCGGGCACCATCGCTGCCATCAACAACGGGTTCGGCGTCGTCGGCGTCGCCCCGGGCACGCAGGTCATTCCGGTCAAGGTCCTCAACCGGAGAGGTTCGGGTTCGAACTCGGGCGTGATCGCGGGTATCGACTATGCCGCCAGCATCGCCCAGAGCGGCGATGTCGCCAATATGTCGCTCGGCGGCGGATTCAGCCAAGCGCTCAACGATGCGGTGATCGCCGCTGCGGGCACGGGTCTCAAGTTCGCGCTTGCGGCCGGTAACGAAAGCACCAGCGCCACCACCAAGTCGCCGGCATCGGCCAATGGGAATGGCATTTTCACCATCTCCTCCTTCGCCAATGGCGATATCTGGTCGAGCTTCTCGAACTTCGGCAACCCGCCGGTCGATTTCGCCGAGCCGGGCTCGTCGATCTTCTCGACCTACAAGGGTGGCGGCTACGCCACCCTGTCGGGCACCTCGATGGCATCGCCGCACGCGGCCGGCCTGCTGCTGCTCGGCGCGATCCGCGGCAGCGGCACAGTTTCGGGCGATCCGGACGGCAATGCCGACACCATCGGCGTTCGCTGATCGCCTGATCGATTGAACTATCAAGGCAAGGCCGCGTGTCCACGGCGATGCGCGGCCTTTCCTTTGCCACTTCGCCATGTTGCCCGATTGTTCCCGTTGTCGGCCCGTCGGCGGCCCAATAGAGCGGTGCCATGCCGCGCTCCCCGTTAGCAACCGATCCCGCCCATAGCCGGGGGCGCGAGTTCGCCCATAATGCGAGCGAGACGCGCGGACCGCGCAGCGCCTTCCAGCGCGACCGCGACCGGATCATCCATTCCATCGCTTTCCGCCGCCTCAAGTCCAAGACGCAGGTCTTCGTCGCGCCCGATGGCGACCATTACCGCACGCGCCTGACCCACAGCCTGGAAGTGGCGCAGATCGGGCGGGTGATCGCCCGCTCGCTGGGCCTCGACGAAGACCTGACCGAAGCCCTGTGCCTGGCCCATGACATCGGCCATCCGCCGTTCGGCCACGCGGGCGAAGATGCCCTGCACCAGGCCAGCGTGCGGCATGGTGGGTTCGACCACAACGCCCAGACGCTGCGCACGCTCATGCGCCTGGAATGTCCCTATCCCGCCCACGATGGCCTCAACCTCAGCTGGGAACTGCTCGAGGGGCTGGCAAAGCACAACGGACCTGTGGCGACGCCGCATCCGGCGCTGGCGGAGCTCGACAGCGACTATCCGCTCGACCTGCCGCGCTGGTCGTCGCTGGAGGCGCAGGTCGCCGCGGTGGCGGACGACATCGCCTATGACAATCACGATATCGACGACGGGCTGCGGGCCGGTTTCCTGCAGCTCGACGATTTGCTGACGATCGACTTGGTGGCGGATGGCTGGCGCGCGGTCGAACGGCAGTATCCGGGGGTCGAGCGTTCGCGCCTGCTGCGGGAACTGGTGCGCAACCAGATCGGCCTGATGGTCAACGATGTCATCCGGCATACGGAAGCCTCGACGAAGGGGCTGTCGGGTCCGGAGGAGGTCCGCAGTGCAGGACAGATGCTGGCCGGGTTCTCGCCCGGGATGCAGGAGCGCGAACGGCGGCTCAAGGCGTTCATGTACGAACGGCTGTACTACCACGAGGAGCAGGTCCAGGCGGCCGAGCGGGCGCGGGATGTCGTTGCCCGGCTCTATGCAGCTTACGAACAGGAGCCCGGCCTGATGGGCGAGCGCTGGGCCCATGCCCTGCCGGAGGACCAGGAAGCCCGGTCGCGGCACATCGTCGATTACATCGCCGGCATGACCGACCGGTTCGCCGTGAACCAGTGCCAGCAGATCTACGGCATGGTGCCGCCAGGGCTGAGCAATGTCTGATCCGCGACGAGCGCCCGCCTGCAGGATGGATTTGCCCGGCATTGCGCCCTAAGGCCGCGGCAGGACAGGCAGGAACAACAAGAGGACGCATGCCCGCACCAACGCGCATTGCCATCGTCGGCGCTACCGGACTGATAGGCCAGGCTATCCTGCGGCTGGCCGTGGGGCGCGAGGATCTGCGGCTCGTCGCCATCGGCAGGCGCGAGGTGCCCTTGCCTTCGGGGGCGCGGATGGAAGCCTTCGTCGCGGACCCGGACAAATGGGGCGAAGTGCTGGAGGCGGTGAAGCCGGATGCCCTCGTATGTTCGCTCGGCACGACATGGGCCAAGGCCGGCAAGGACGAAGACGCGTTTCGCGCCGTCGATCAACGGCTGGTGGTTGATACGGCCCGCGCCGCGCAGGCGACAGCGGTGAAGCGGATGGTCACGGTCAGCTCGATCGGGGCTGACGCGCATTCCCGTAACTTCTATCTGAGCGTCAAAGGGCAGGCGGAGGCCGAACTCGGCAAGATCGGGTTCGAGCGTCTCGATATTCTCCGCCCGGGACTGCTGGTCGGCGAAAGGACATCGGACCGCCGCCTCGGCGAGCGCCTGGGCATTCTTGCCAGCCCTTTCACGAACCTGCTGCTCCACGGCCAATACCGCAAGTACCGCTCGATTTCGGCCAAAACGGTCGGCGGAGCCGCCCTCGCGCTGTCCCTGAGAAAGGCTCGCGGGCGCTACGTGCACGACAATGATGCCATCGCCCGTGCAGCAGCAGGATTGCGGCAGCCGGCGGACGCGGACTAGGAAAACCAGCCATGTGGGATACTCTGTTTTCGGTCGTCAACATCGTCGCCCTTATTGCCTGGGCGATGCTGTTGCTGCTCCCTCGCACCGAACTGGTTCTTGCAGCCGTGCTGTATCTTGGCGTCGGATTGCTGTGCCTGGTGTATGCCGTCTGTCTCGCCGGGATACTGGGTGGGGTGTTCGACCCGGTCGGCCCATCGGGAAGCGGCATGGATTTCACGACGATCGCCGGCGTCCAGTCCATTTTCGGCTCGCAAGGCGGGACCACGGTCGGATGGACCCACTATCTCGCCTTCGACCTCTTTGTCGGTATCTGGATTGCAAGGGACGCAGACCAGAAAGGGGTCGGCCGCGCATGGCAGGCCCTGTTCCTCGTCCCGACCTTCCTGGCAGGGCCGGTCGGACTGCTCATATGGCTACTGGTGCGCGAGCGCTATCGGGGCCCGCGCACCAGCGAATCGCCGTTACGGAAATTCCGCCGTTAGGTGATGCGGTCGCCGGCTTCGCCCACCGATTCGATGTCGTTGCCGAGGCCCTTGACCGTGTTGCAGGCGGTGGTCGCCAGCGACATCGCGACGATGCCGAGGGCGAGTGCGATCTTCTTCGTCATCTCAACTCTCCTGTTTGGAATTGCTTGCCGTTCAAACGAGCGCCGAGGTTTCCCGTTCCTGTACGGCGGCATTGCGTTTCAGCCGATGCTCCCGCCATGCGACGAGTAGCCCTGCACCCATGATGAGCGGAGCGCCCAGCCACAGGGTAGATGGCGGCAGGACCCCGAAAATGGCCCATCCGTAAGCGACTGCCCAGAGCAGGGACGAGTAGTCGATGACGATGATGGTGGCAGCCGATCCGAAGCGCAGCGAGTTGGTGAGGGCAATCTGGGCCAAAGCGCCGCTCAGCGCCATGGCGATGATGGTGAGCCAGGTTGCCGGATCGTGCGCCTTGATCACGAAGGGAAGGGCAAGCGCCAGGGGCGGGACGGTGAGCGCGGTGAACCAGAAGACGATGGCATAGGGCGTCTCGGTCTTGTTGAGATCCTGGATCTGGAACGAGATGAGCGCGACCATGAAGGCTGCCACCAGGCCGACCATCACGCCCCATAGGTTGACGTCGCCGCCGCTTCCCGGCTGCATCACGATCAGCACGCCGGCAAAGCCGAGCGCCACGGCGCTCCAGCGATAGATGCCGATCCTTTCCCGGAACAGGACCAGCGCCAGCAACACGGCGAACATCGGCGTCGTGAAGCTGAGCGTGGTTGCTTCTGCGAGGGGCAGCATCATCACGGCGCCATAAACGCAGAACATACCGGTGATGCCGTAGATCGCGCGCCTGGCATGGGCCCCGAACCGCTTTGTGCGCAACTCGCCCAGCTTTCCCAGGGCCGCCATCAGGCCGCCGATCACCAGCATGGTGATGAATTGCCGCCAGAAAATCAGCTCGGGCAAGTCCACCCCGCGTGTGCCGGCCAGCTTTACCAGCATCGCCATGGTCGACAGGCACAGGGCCGTTACGAGGCGCAGCAGCAGCGCGAGCATCGGGCGGGGGCGGGCGACGGAGCCATCCATGCAGTCGCCCTAGTGCAAGCCGTGACGAGTGCCCATATGGCGGCGCGATGGAATTTCTTCACCGCCTGATCTTCGCTGGCGATGCAGAGCTGCTCGCGATGATCGGGGCGGGGCTGGTGTTGCTTGGCCTGTTCGCCAACTTCATGGAACGCCGCCGTGTGCGCCGCGCTCGGATCGATCGGGTGGGATGGGTGCCCTGGCTGAGCCTGTTCATGGCCTGCACGGTCATCGGCGGCGGCTTGCTGATGGTGGCGTTGCCGTCAATCTTCAGGGCCTAGGCCGAAGCGAAGAGTCGAGGCGACAGCGCGCCGTTGCGCCGCGGCACTTTCCTACAGGCAGAGGCCTTGCTAGATCGCCCTCAGCTCTTTGAAATGCAACGCAGATTACCGCCGACAGACCTGCCCGCAGTGTTGGGTTTTGGTGTGAACTTTGTGTGAACTTTGGCGGAATTATCCAAGGCCGGGGTATGGCCTGGCCTAAAGGCACGCCTCCAGATACGCCTGGTCGAAGCCGAACTGGCGGGCCTTTTCCAGCGTGTAGGGACGCAGGCCGCTGGAGCGGAATTCGCCGATGATCTTGCCGTCCTCGGTCTCGTCGAGATACTCGAACTTGAACAGGGTCTGGGTCACGATCACGTCGCCTTCCATCCCGATCACCTCGGTGATTTCGGTGGTCCGGCGCGAACCGTCGCGA
Organism: Parerythrobacter aurantius; assembly: GCF_045291475.1. NCBI lineage: Bacteria > Pseudomonadati > Pseudomonadota > Alphaproteobacteria > Sphingomonadales > Erythrobacteraceae > Parerythrobacter > Parerythrobacter aurantius. The sequence goes on along the minus strand of NZ_CP147985.1, from coordinate 206,186 downwards.
AGGCGCTTGACCTGCACGATCAGGTCCACCGATTCCGCGATCTGGCGCGAGATGGCTTCCTTGGGGATCTTGATGTCTCCCATCAGGATCATGTTTTCCATACGGCCCAGACACTCGCGCGGGCTGTTGGCGTGAAGCGTACACATCGAACCGTCGTGACCGGTGTTCATGGCGGCGAGAAGGTCGAAACATTCCGCGCCGCGGATTTCGCCCAGGATGATGCGGTCAGGACGCATACGCAGGGCGTTCTTGACGAGGTCGCCGATGGTGATCGCACCCTGGCCTTCGAGGTTCGGCGGGCGGGTTTCGAGCGGCAGCCAGTGCGGCTGCTGGAGGCGGAGTTCGGCCGCGTCTTCAATGGTCAGCACGCGCTCGCCCGGGTCAATCATCTTCGACAGGGCGTTGAGCATGGTAGTCTTGCCCGAACCGGTACCGCCGGAGATGACGATATTCATGCGGCAGGCGCCGGCAACCTTGAGGCAAGTCGCCATCTTCTCGCTCATCGAGCCGAAGTCCTTGAGCATGTCGATGGTGATCGGCTTCTCGGAGAACTTACGAATCGAGATCGCGGTGCCGCGCAGCGACAGCGGCGGCACGATGACGTTGACGCGGCTGCCGTCTTTCAGACGGGCGTCGGCCAGCGGGGTGGTCTGGTCGACGCGGCGGCCGACCTGGTTGACGATGCGCTGGGCGATCTGGAACAGGTGCTGTTCGTCGCGGAACCGGATCGGCGCGATCTGCAGCTTGCCCTTCTTTTCGATGTAGGTCTGGTCCGGCCCGTTGACCATGATGTCCGACACGTCGGGGTCGTTGAGCAGCTCTTCGAGCGGACCGAAGCCGAGCAGTTCGTCGATCAGCACCTTTTCCAGCGCGAACTGTTCGCGGCGGTTGAGGGTGACCTTGAGCTCGGCCAGCACTTCCATGATGATCGGGCGGAATTCTTCCGACAGCTCTTCCTTGGAAAGCGTGGCGGCCGCTTCGGGATCGACGCGTTCGAGCAGGCGCGGCAGCACCTGTTCCTTTATCTTGTGGACGCTGGCTTCGAAGCCGCCGACCTCCTGCTGGGTGTGGACGGCATTCGCGCGGTCGGTCAGCCGCGTCAGCGCATCTTCCTTGTTGGGAACGCCTGCGGCGGGTGCGGCGGGCTCTTCTTCTCCTGGCAGCGGCGGAAACTGCTCGCCACCCGGGGGCGGCGGGGCATTGTCGCGTGACGGCGCCGCGGCGGCGCCGCCGCGCATGGGACGCGCGACACCGAATGCGGGACGAGCACCCGGAGCCATACCCCCAGGCCCGTTCTTGCGTCCGAATGCACTCATTGCGCTTCCTCCGAGGAATTACCGTTCAATCGTGGCGCGGCGATGGGTGCTGTTTGCCCAAGGCCGCCTTCCGAAATTTGGTGAATAATCGGGAAACCTTATCATTTTCTGAAAATCGGGAAGGTCGGCCCGCGTAGAGGGCAAGGCGCGCCGCCTTGCCGTTGACGGCATATTAACCAGGATTTCCTACCGAAACCGGATGCAGACACTCTCCGAAACAGGACCGGCCGGAAGCCTCGTGCAAACCAGGGCACCTTTGCGGCTCCGGAACCTCGGCCTTGCGGTTGCCGCCGGGCTGCTGGTCACTGGGATCGTTTTTCATACCTATTACATATCGGTCGATCCGCCGTGGCTGGAAGGTTTGCGCCAGCTGGGCATCGTGTTCATATTGCTCGAGACACTTGTCCTGTCGGTGGCGCTGGCGAGGGGAATGACCGTCGCGGGCGTGGCAGGAGGGCTCCGCCGGCCCGACAAGGTCGCGCTGGCAATCTTCCTCGCCTGTTTCCTGCCCGGGGGCGTGCTTTTCTCTGAAATCGCCTCGACCGCGACGTCGCTGAGCCTCGTCATGGTGCTGCACATGCTTTTCGCCTGCGCGATCTGGCACAGTCTCGAGGGTGTTGACGAGGCATCGGTCGACGGCTTCGCCCGGGTCCTGCTGGCCGCCATGCTCTGCTACGTGCCGCTGCTCGTGTGGACCTTCGTTTTCCCGCCGGAGCATATCGATCCCTACAACCATGTCTGGCAGTTCGCCCTGCCGGGGTTCATTTCCGTCCGCACCTTCGGGGCCTTCACGGGGGCGCTGGCTGCGTTCCTGGTGGCGCTGGCATTGTGCCGCCGCGACCGGGGGCCGGTGCCTGCCTGGCTGCTGGTGGCAGTGACTATCGCCGGCGGACTGACGATCTGGTCTGGCACGCGTGCCGCCATCGTGGGTGTGGGCGTGAGCCTCGTGGCAACGGCCTTCCTGCTGCGCTGGAGGTTCGATTCGGCCACGATCGCAAAGCTGGTTGCGTGCCTGGTTGTTGCGGTCGTCGGCGCTGTCGCATTGCAACCCTATGGCGATGCCGCGTTCCAGCTCTATGCCGAAACAGACGGTGCCAGCGGCGATGCCGTGACCGGGGGGAGGCTCAGCTATTGGAGCGATGTCCTCAATGCCATCGGACGATACCCGCTGTTCGGTGCCGGTAGCGCTGCATCGAGCTGGGCGCTTGCCGAAGGAAGCCAGCAGCACGTGCAGCCGCACAACATCATCCTGCAGTTCCTGCTCAGCTGGGGCGCGATCGCCACGGCTGCGGCATTGTTCCTCATCGGACGTGCGACGATTGCGGCCCATGCCGTTGCGCGGCAGCACATCCTCGCCGTCCCGTTCCTCGCCATGGTATATTGCCTGCTGGTCAATTCGCTGTTCGACGGCACATTCTACTTTGCACGGCACCTGATGCTGATAATGCTCGGCTACGGGGTAATCTTCGCGATCGCGCGCACCCGAGGCGCAGGCGAAGCATGATACCGTAAGGGGCCCGCAGCGAAGCGCCGGGCGGAATTCGGCCGGAGCGACGCGTTTTTCCGATGCATGGTGACGACAGGACAGGCCTTGCCATTGCATTGGCGGGATTTGCGCTGCTTGCTGTGGGCGACGGCGTGATCAAGACCATGGCCGGCATGTGGTCGCCGGTGGCTGTGGCCGCGCTGCGTTTCACGATCGGTTTCGCCGGTCTCGCGACCCTGCTGGCGATCCGCGAGGGCGCCGGCGGGTTCCGGCCCAGACGCCCGTGGCTGCAACTGGCACGGGGGCTGTGCCTTGCCGGTGCGACCATCACCTTCTTCAGCGCGATCTTCGTCATGCCGCTGGCAGAGGCGACGGCGCTCGTGTTCCTCGCCCCGATCCTGACGGCTTTGCTCAGCGGGCCCTTGCTGGGCGAAAAAGTCCGGCCGGCGACATTCGTGGCCTCGGCGATCGCCTTCGCCGGAGTGATGGTCGTCCTGCGGCCGAACCTGGCCGAGGTAGGCACTGTCGCCTTGCTGCCGCTGGGCGCGGCGTGCTGCATGGCCTTGCTGATGGTGGCCAACAGGGCATCGGCAGGCGACGGTACGCCCCTCTCGATGCAAGTCTACATCGCGGCCGTAGCCGCCCCGGTATTATGGGTCGCAGCATCGGTCGGGCATGCCACCGGCGTGGCCGATTTCCAGCTATCCCTGCCGCCGATGGATGTCCTCTGGCGCAGCGCGATCGTGGCTGTCACGGCCAGCACCGCCCACTGGCTGATCTTCTGGGCCACGGTACGGAGCGGCGCCGCAGTGGTCGCGCCGATGACCTATGTCCAGCTCGTCGTCGCTGTAGCGCTGGGCTGGTGGTGGTTCGGCGACCGGCCCGATGCGGTAAGCCTGCTCGGCGCAACGATCATCATCGCCGCCGGCCTGTACCTGTGGAGAGATAACAGGGCAGCGACGGAACCATCCGCAACGCCGCCTTGACACGATATCATGATATGATATCAGTATATCACCTATGACCCGTATCCTCGCAGACTTGCCCGATGACGACATCGAATGGCTCGACAAGCTCGCGGCAGAGCAAGGCAAGTCGCGCGCGCAGGTCTTGCGGGAAGCTGTTTCCGGCTATCGCGCCCATTCCCCGGCCGATGGAAACAAGAGCTGGATCAAGCGCGGTGCCGGCCTGTGGAAGGACCGCAATGACATTGCCGAGGGCGTGGATTATCAACGGGCCATTCGTCAGGATCGGCGCGGTGGGGGACATCCCTGATCCATGTCCGACCCCTTCTTCGATACCAATATACTGGTCGACTGGCTTAAGGACCTGCCTCAGGCGGTCAACGAATTGTCGAGGTACAACCGCCATCGCATCAGCCGGATCGTGTGGACGGAAGTCCTGTCCGGCGAGGTGCTGGAGCGGCGCGACATCATCCAGCAGGCGATCGCCCCTTTCGAAGTGGTCGAGATCGACGCCCGCATCGCTCTCGCGGCCGCCGACATCCGCCAGCGGGCGAAGATGGGCTTGCTCGATTCCTTCATACTTGCGACGGCGCAAGTGAACGGATCGATCCTGATCACACGAAATACCAAGGATTTCCCGGCAAAGATGCCGGGCATCCGCGTACCCTACATCTTGTAACGAAGGCAGAACCCCATGTGCGGCATTATCGGAATTGTGGGCAAGGAACCGGTGGCCGACCGGCTGGTCGACGGTCTGCGGCGAATGGAGTATCGCGGCTACGACAGTGCAGGGGTCTGCACTGTTGACGGCGGCGCGCTGGTCCGCCGCCGGGCCAGCGGCAAGCTGGCAAATCTCGCTGCCGAACTGGCCCGCAGTCCGGCCCCCGGTACCATCGGCATTGCCCACACCCGTTGGGCGACCCACGGCGCGCCGACCGAGAACAACGCCCACCCCCATGCGACCGGCGAGGTGGCGCTGGTCCACAACGGGATTATCGAAAACTTCAAACCGCTGCGGGCAGAGCTCGAGGCGGCAGGGCGTACCCTGGAAAGCGATACCGACAGCGAAGTGGTAGCGCACCTTGTCTCCGTCGAGATCGAACGGGGCGCATCGCCTGAAGAGGCCGTCAAGGCCGTGCTGCCGCGCCTGCGCGGTGCCTTCGCCCTGGCGATTGCGTTCCGGCAGCATCCCGACATGCTGATCGGCGCCCGCCTCGGATCGCCGCTGGTCGTCGGCTATGGCGATGGCGAAACCTATCTCGGTTCGGACGCCCTCGCACTGGCTCCGCTGACGCAGAGGATCGCCTACCTTGACGAAGGCGATTGGGTCGTCATCACGCGCGACGGCGCACGCATTTTCGACCTCGAGAACAAGCCGGTGGAGCGCGACGTCGTGACATCTGGCGCATCGGCCGCGGCGGTAGAAAAGGGCAATTACCGCCATTTCATGCAGAAGGAGATATTCGAGCAACCGACAGTGGTCGCCCAGACACTCAATTCCTACGTCCGTCAGGCCGACGAAAGCGTGGCTTTGCCGCAGATCGATTTCGACCTGTCATCGATCCGGCGCATTACCATCGTCGCTTGCGGGACATCTTATTACGCCGGCATGGTCGCGAAATACTGGATCGAGACCTTCGCTCGCGTTCCGGTCGATATCGATGTGGCGAGCGAGTTCCGTTATCGCGACCCCGTGCTGGAGGACGGCGGACTCGCCATCTTCATCTCGCAGAGCGGCGAAACGGCCGATACGCTGGCGGCGCTGAGGCACTGCAAGGAAAACGGCCAGACGATCGCCGCGGTCGTCAATGTGCCGACCAGCACGATGGCACGCGAGGCCGACCTGCTGCTCCCGATCCATGCCGGCCCCGAGATCGGCGTCGCTTCCACCAAGGCCTTCACCTGCCAGCTCGCCGTACTGGCGGCGCTGGCCGCGCATCTGGCGGTCAGGAAAGGCCGCATGACCCGTGCGGAGGAGCAGGAGGTGGTGCGCCATCTGATCGAGGCCCCTGCGGCGCTGAACGCCGCGCTCGACCATGACGACGATATTGCCGCCATGGCGCCGCTCCTCGCCCCGGCGCGCGACGTGCTCTACTTGGGCCGTGGGCCGGACTATCCGCTCGCCATGGAAGGCGCGCTGAAACTCAAGGAAATCAGCTATATCCACGCGGAAGGATATGCCGCAGGCGAGATGAAGCACGGCCCGATCGCGCTGATCGACGAAGCGGTGCCCGTGATCGTCCTGGCGCCGTCGGGACCGCTGTTCGAAAAGACCGTGTCCAACATGCAGGAAGTGCGCGCCCGGGGCGGCAAGATCGTGCTCATATCCGATGCCGAAGGGCTGGAGGAGGCGGGCGACGGGTGCCTGGCGACGATCGAAATGCCCAAGGTTCACCCGCTGATCGCGCCGCTCGTCTACGCGGTGCCGGTGCAGTTGCTGGCCTATCATGTGGCGGTCGTCAAAGGTACGGATGTGGACCAGCCGCGCAACCTCGCGAAGTCGGTTACCGTCGAGTAGGGTCCAATTGAACGGCTGCGCTGCGTTTCTTTCTCCATCCTTTACTGGCAGATAACCTTTCACCCGTAACGCTCGCCGGGTGAGCGAAAACCGAACTGAATCCGTTTCCCTGCCGGCGGACGTGCCTCTGCTCGCGCTTGTCGGCATCAAGGATACAGGCGGGCTCGACTGGCCGCGGTTGCGTGCGTTCCAGTATGCCCGGTTGGGGCAGATCACCCGCATAAGGGTCGCATCGCACGTCGTTACCGCCACGCTCGTCATCCTTGCAAGCATGGCGACACTCCCTGCCTTGTGGCTCGGTCTGTGGGCCGGCCTGCTTGCCATCGCCGTCGCCAACCTGACCAGGCATGACATTGAATTGCGCCGGCTCGACGGCCGGACGCTGGCCCGGGGGGACATGCTGCGGCACAGCCGTGCAGCCCTTGGATCGGCGGCCAGCTGGTCGTTGCCGTTGCCGATGATGCTGGTCGGCGGCAATAGCGCCGACCTCGTACTGGTTTGGTCCCTGGTCGCGATCGTCCCGGTGGGGGCGGCCATCACGATTGGTTCCGCGCCACTCGGTGCCTTTGCCTATGTCTTCACCGTCTATTCGGTCGGCTTCGTAAGTTTGCTGGTTGCGGGCGAATACGTCGCGGCAGCGAGCGCCCTGTGGCTGGCAGTCGTTACGGGCTTCGGGATTGTCACCCGCGCGCAATCGTTCCTGCGCGGTGCCGTGGCGGAAGCGGGGATGGCAGAACGTAACGAAGTGGTGTCGCTGCTTCTCCGTGAATTCGAGGAGAACGAGGCCGACTGGCTTTGGCAGATCGACACGACCAGGAAGGTTCGGTCTGCCAGCCCGCGCTTCGCTTTCGCCATGGGCGTCGAGCCGGAAGCGGCCGAGGGCGTTCCCTTCCTGCAGCTGATCGCGGGCAAGGCTTGGGAGACGGGACAGTTCCCGGCCAGCCTGCACGATCTTGCCGAACGCTTGAAGCGCCGGGAAAGCTTCTCCAACCTGCTGGTCAAGGTCTCGATCGACAATGAAAGCCGCTGGTGGGAGCTGTCGGGCACACCCATGCTCGACGACAAGGGCCAGCATATCGGTTTCCGTGGGGTCGGCTCGGACGTGACCGAACAGCGCGAGTCGTCCGAGAAGATCGCCTACCTCGCGCGCTACGACACGCTGACCGAACTGCCCAATCGCCTGATGCTGAACGAAGCGCTGGGAGAGGCCATGCGCTACGCCCGGCAATGGCGTTCGCGATGCGCTTTCCTGATGATCGACCTCGACCGGTTCAAGGCCGTCAACGACACGCTCGGCCACCTTGTGGGCGATCGCCTGCTGGCGCAGGTTTCGGCCAGGCTGAAGGAGCTGATGACCGAGAACGAGATCTGCGGCCGGCTCGGCGGAGACGAGTTCGCTATCGTCATCCGTGACGCTTCGGATCGCGCCCGCGTCGAAGATGTCGCGCGCAGGGTCATCAAGCGCCTGTCGGAACCCTACGAGGTCGATCACCACACGCTATATGTCGGGGCCAGCGTCGGTTCGGCAGTGGCCCCGCGCGACGGCAAGAGTGTCGAAGAACTCATGCGCAACGCCGATTTGGCGCTTTATCGCGCCAAGGATCTGGGCGGAGCGGAACACTGCATTTACGAGCCTTCCCTGCACAAGTCGGCCGAAGAGCGGCGCAAGCTTGAATTTTCCCTGCGCAATGCGCTCGAAAAGGGCGAAATGCTGTTGCATTTCCAGCCGGTCGTCGATGCCAACGACGAGAGCATCATCAGCTTCGAGGCTTTGCTGAGGTGGAACAGCGAGGAACACGGCTTCGTGTCGCCCGTCAAGTTCGTGCCGTTGGCGGAAGAAACCCGATTGATTGTGCCGATCGGCTCATGGGTGCTCGAGCAGGCCTGTATCGAGGCGGCTGGTTGGCCGGCACCAACCAAGGTCAATGTGAATGTTTCACCCGAACAGCTCGTCGAGCCCGATTTTGCCGCGACGGTCGTACGCGCCCTGTCGGTCAGCGGACTCGAACCCAGCAGGCTGGAGATAGAGGTCACCGAAAGCATTTTCCTGCGCGATGCCAATGTGGCGCGGGGCGCGCTGGAAGAAGTGATGGCGCTGGGCTGCCAGGTCGCGCTCGACGACTTCGGGACGGGTTACTCCTCGCTCGGATACCTGCGCACGCTGCGGTTCTCGACGATCAAGGTCGACCGCAGCTTCGTGCAGGGCGCGGCGCAGGGTAACAACGAGAGCATTGCCATCATCCGTGCCGTGGTGGCGATGGCCGACAGTCTCGACATGACCACGACGGCCGAAGGGGTCGAGAACGCCGACGAGGCGCGGATGATCCGCGACATGGGCTGCACCAAGATCCAGGGCTATTACTTCGGCCGGCCGATGTCGGCGCAGGACGCTCGCACACTGTTCGACCGGCAGGCGCGGCTCATCGCTTAGCGGGCGGTGCCGGCGCGCCTCAGGCCGCGGCGAGGCGTTCCAGCGCAGCCTTGAACAGCGGCAATCCATCGGTCCCGCCGTGTGCCGTTTCGATGGCCCGTTCGGGATGTGGCATCATGCCCAGCACATTGCCGGCATCGTTGAGGATACCCGCGATGTCGCGCTGCGAGCCGTTGGGATTGGCAAGATAGCGGAACGCCACCCGGCCTTCGCCTTCCAACCGGTCGAGCGTGGTTTCATCGGCGTAGTAGTTCCCGTCGTGATGCGCGATCGGGATGGCGATGGTCTGCCCCGCATCGTACCCGCCGGTGAACAGCGACTGGCTGTTTTCGACCTTGAGCTCGACCGTCCGGCAAACGAAGTTCTGTCCGGCGTTGCGCATCAACGCCCCCGGGAGAAGACCTGCTTCGGTCAGGACCTGGAAACCGTTGCACACGCCGAGCACCGGCACCCCGCGCGCCGCCTCGCGCATGACCGCGCGCATGATCGGGCTCTTGGCCGCCATCGCCCCCGAACGCAGGTAATCGCCGTAGGAGAAACCGCCGGGCAGGGCGATGAAATCGAGGCCGGCCGGCAAATCGCTATCGCCATGCCATACCCGCAGCGGAGCGCTGCCGGCAGCCTGTTCGAGCGCCACCGCCATATCGCGGTCGCAGTTGGAGCCGGGGAAGGTGATGACGGCGGTTTTCATCGCTTCAGCCCGCCTTTTCGATGCAGAAATTCTCGATCACCGTATTGGCCAGCAGCTTTTCGCACATTTCCGTCAGCGCCGCATCGCTGGTGCTGTCGGCCACGTCCAGTTCGATCAGCCGGCCGACCCGCACATCGGACACTTCGTCGAACCCGAGCCCTTCCAGCGCGTGATGAACGGCGCGGCCCTGCGGGTCGAGCACCCCGGGCTTGAGGCTGACGTGGACGCGAATCTTCATGGGGCAGGCTCCGGGACTGGTGCGCAGGCTGGACTGGAGCCCGGTCCCTATAGCGATCGCTCGCCGCGCCGCAATCCCGCAGCGAGGTGCATTCCGCACCACGGCCAGGGCTATCACCGTTACATTACTGCTACACCCCGCGCGCAAAGGACTGCGCAAACCGCGTTTTTGCGTGCCTGTTTCTCGCCCTGGCAACCCTTTCGCGCCTATGAGCGGCCCGGAATACGTGTCTACCGTTCCGTTTTACCCCCAAACCGGGAGGACCCGATGAGCACCTTTCGCCACCTGAACCGCCATTCGATCCAACCCTCGCTTTGCAATGCGAGCCCGTTTGCCCTGGCGCTTGCCGCGCTTGCCTTTGCCGCGCCTGCCGCCGCGCAGGATGCGGACCCTGCCGCTACCGGGGCGGAAGGCACAGGCCTCGATGTCATTGTCGTCACCGCCAACCGGCGCGAGGAAAATCTGCAGGACGTGCCGGTTTCGGCGGCGACGCTCGATGAGGACCGGGTGACCACGCTGTTCTCGGCCGGGGCCGACAATACTGCGCTTTCGGGGCAGGTCCCCGGGCTGTTCGTCGAAAGCTCCAACGGGCGGGCCGCGCCGCGTTTCTATATCCGCGGGCTCGGCAACACCGATTTCGACCTAGCCGCCTCGCAGCCGGTTTCGGTCGTCATGGACGATGTCGTGCTCGAAAACGTCACGCTGAAAAGTTTCCCGCTGTTCGACGTCGCGAGGGTCGAGGTGCTTCGCGGTCCGCAGGGCACGCTGTTCGGCCGCAACACGCCGGCCGGCATCGTCAAGATCGACACCCGCAAGCCGGGCTTCGAAACCGACGGGCAGGCTTCGCTCAGCGTCGGGACGCTGGGTTCGGTTGCGCTCGACTTCGGTGCCAACATTGTACTGGAGCCCGAGAAGATCGCCGTACGCCTGTCGGGCCTGTGGCAGCATCGGGACAACTGGGTCGACAACGGCTTCACGGGGGAAGAGGATGCGCTCGGCGGGTTCGACGATGTGGCCGTGCGCGGCCAGTTGCTGTTCCAGTTCACCGAAGACGCCTCGTTCCTCGTCAACGCGCAGTATCGCGATCTCGACGGCACCTCGACGCTGTTCCGCGCCAACATCCTTGGCCCGGGCAACAACGATCTCAACGCCAATTACGACCGCAACACGGTGTTCTTCGACGCCGGTGCCGACAACCAGGCGCGCTACAAGACTTTCGGCCTCAGCGGGAAGTTCGAATGGGCCAGCGATGCGCTCACGCTGACCTCCATCACCTCGTACTACGACAGCACCGGGTCGAGCCGCGGAGATATCGACGGCGGGTTCGGCGCGTCCTTCCTGCCCGTGATGGGGCCGGGATTCATCCCGTTCCCGGCCGATACGCAGGATTCGATCGAGCTCGAACAGGTCACCCACGAAGTCCGGCTGGCATCGAACACCGAAGGGCCGCTGACCTGGCAGATCGGCGGGTTCGGCTTCTGGAGCGAGTTCGACGTCACGACTGTCGGTTTCACCTTCCCGCCGCCCGTGACTGTGCGCCACAGCAACGATGCCTGGGCGGTGTTCGGTCAGTTGACCGGGCAGGTCAGCGATACCGTGCGGGTGACCGGCGGCCTGCGCTGGACCGAGGACGACAAGCTCTTCCGCGTCCGCAACAGCGCCGATCCGCAGTTCCGTTCGGTCGAGGATGCCCGACTGAGCTGGGACCTCAGCGCCTTTGCCGATGTGAGCGACGATGCGAGCCTCTATGCGCGCGTCGCGAGCGGGTTCCGCGCGCCGACCATCCAGGGCCGCGACGTCGCCTTCTTCTCCCCGCCTTCGGTTGCGACCAGCGAGAAGATCATGTCCTACGAGGCCGGCTTCAAATCCGAGCTGGCCGGGCGGACCGTGCGCCTGAACGGCGCCGTGTTCTACTACACCGTTGACGATCCGCAGTTCACTGCGGTCGGCGGCGGCGGCAATCTGGTGCAGCTCGTCAATGCCAACAAGGGCGTCGGCTACGGCTTCGAGCTCGACAGCGCCTTCCAGCTCAGCGATTTCTTCACGATCACCGCCGGCGTTGCCTGGAACAATACGGAGATCAAGGACAACGCGCTGGCGGTGGGCATCTGTGCCCAGTGTACGGTGACCGATCCGACCACGGTCATTGCCGGCAATACTCGCGCGCTGGTGGACGGCAATCCGTTCCCCAATGCCCCCGAATTCACCGCCGACGTCACCGCCGAGCTGACCCTGCCCGTGGGCGACGACAACAAGATCTTCGTCTTCACCGACTGGCAGTACCAGGGCAAGACCAATTTCTTCCTCTACGAAAGCCTGGAGTTCAATTCGAACAACCAGATCGAGGGGGGTCTGCGGATCGGTTACGGCGATATCGACGACAGGTGGTCGGTGGCGCTGTTCGCGCGCAACATCACCAACGAGGACAATGTCCGCGGCGGCATCGACTTCAACAACAACACGGCTTTCGTCAACGAACCGCGCATCATCGGTATCTCCGCCAGCATCAGTTACTGACGCATTCGGCGAGGTTGCAGATAGGGAAGGGCGCCTCTTGCAGGCGCCCTTCTTCGTTCCGGGATCAGGGTTTCGCGGGCGCTTCGTCGGCGGGACGCGGCAAGACGATGAAGCGGACGGCGCCATCGGCGGTCAGATATTGCGCGGCCACGGCCTGCAAACGCGCCGGGTCGATCGCGGCATAGCGTTCGCGAGCCTTGAGGAAGCGGTCGATCTGGTCGGGATCGGTCTGCACGCGGGCGACGTAACCCAACCAGCCGGCATTGGTCTTGAGCGCGTTTTCGAGGTCCTGGAAAATCGGCTGGCGCGCGCGTTCCAGCGTGTCGGACGAAATAGGCTCGGTTCGCAGACGCGCGATAACTTCATCGATCGCCGTCCGCGTTGCCTCCACTTCCGCCACGTCCACCGAGGCGAGGAGAGCGAAAACGCCGTAGCCATCGTAAAATCGCGACTGCGAATTGCTGACCTGCGGGGTATAGGCCTTGCCGAGCTTTTCCCGCAGCGTTTCCGTCATCTCCAGGTCGATTACGGCCCGCAACAGGTTGAGTTCGGCGGTCGCTTGCGGGTCGACATAGTCGCGTGTCGGCCAGGCATATTGCAGCAGGGCCTGCGACCTTTCGCCGTCATGATAGACGATCCGGTCGCCGCGCTGCGCCGTGAAGCTGCGCTGCCTGCCTTCGGGATAGGACCGGAAAGCCCCTTCGCGCTTCGGCAGGGCGCCCAGCGTCTTGCCGACAAGGGCTATGGCCTGCTCTTCGTCGAAATCCCCTACCAGCGCCAGTTCGATTGCGCCGTTGCGAAGCCGGTCGGAGATTGTCGCGCGCAGCAACTCGAAATCGAGCGCGCGCAACGCTTCGGGGGATGCGGTCGTGAACCGCGGGTCGCCGTCCGACAGTATCCCTCCCAACACCGATGACAGGGCGGACCCCGGCGTTGCCGTCAGTTGCGCGAAATAATCGTCCAGCCCGTTGCGCCACCGGACGAGGGGTTCCTGCCGATATGCCGGATCGGTCAGGTAGGCGGCGACAAGCTGCAATTGCAATTCCAGGTCGCGCGGCGTGGTGGCTGCCCCGGCGGCGAACCGGTCCGGCGTTTCGCCGAGCGAGAAATTGACGCGACGTCCCGCCAGGATTGTTTGCAGTTCGTCCAGCGAATGCTTGCCGAGGCCGGCAGCGGCAAACAGCCCGGTCAAATCCGTGCCGTAAGGGGCCTCGCGCGTATCGAGGTAGGATCCGCCATCGATCCCGAGCGTCAGGCTGATACTGTCGCGCGCAAGGTCGGTCCGCTTGAGGTTGAGCATCACATTGTTGGCAAACACGATTTGCCTGATGCCCAGCGCTTCGCTGACGGTATCGGACACGACCGTGCCGGCGGGGCCGAAATCGGTATAGCCCCAATCGGCGACCTGCGCTGCGACAGGCGCTGCAATCGGCGCTGCCATGGCGGTCTCCCATGCCGCCCGCAAAGCGGCTTCGCCACCTTCCGGGGCGGTCCGGCCGCTGAAACGGATGAGGGGATCGTCCAAGGGAATTGCATCGGCGGCGACCGCCGCCAGGACCGCCGCCGGTGTCGCCCTGGGCGCAACGGCTTCGAGTATCGCGAGGTTCGTATCGGGCGAAATCGGGATGGCCCCGTTGCGCACCAGCGCTATAGCACGCGCGACGAAGGCAGCATGGCTGCGCGTCGCTTGGCCGGCTTGGGCATTCTGCAAATTGGTCCGCATGGCCGCAAGTTGTTCCGCAATCTCGGCCTCGCTCACGCCATGGGTAAGAAACTGGCGGTAGAGGCCGGTCGCCGCAGCAAGGCCTTCCGCCCATTTTCCGTCGACCGCCTGTATCGACAGCGATGTTTCGCGCCATGCTTCCAGCACGTCGCCGGTCCCGAACCCGGCGGCGCGGAAGGGAGGGTTTTCCGCCTGCGCGGTGCGCTGGAACCGGCGCGCGAGGATGCCGTAGCCGATCACCCGCAGCATGTCGGTCTCGCGCTTGACGAGCGTGTCGGGCTGGTCGGTCCAAGGCCCCGCCCGGCTGACGACGACCTGTTCGCTCAGGGCAGGATCGAGATGGATATCGGTCAGTCCCTTGCGGTTCGGGTCCACGGGGCCGGCACCGGGCTGCGCTGGCGACGACCGCGGTGCCCAGTCGGCAAAGCGCGCCCTGATCTTGGCTTCCACCTCGGCTGCATCGAAATCGCCGACAACGACCAGCGTTGTCTTGTGCGGCACGTAGTTGCGTTCCCAGAAAGCCTTCAGGCGGTCGGCGTCCAGGTCATCGAGATCCTCCCGTCCCTCGCCGGGAAAATGCGCGACAAGTCGCGAATCCGGCGCGGCAAACGCCAGCAGGTCATAGCTGTTGGTAAAGGCGTAGTTCGTCCGGTCGCGTTGTTCGGACAGGAGGATGCCGCGTTCCCGCTCGACAGCTGCAGGATCGAACAGCAGCTCGCTGGCGGTCTCGCGCATGAGGAACAATGCAGTATCGATCAGTTCAGGGGTGCTGGCCGGCAGGTCGAGCTTGTACTGGGTGTAGTTGAAATTGGTTTCGGCATTGGTATCGGCCCCGAACCGCAGGCCCAGTCGCTCCAGCAGCTTGACCATCTCGCCTTCGGGCACATTGGTGCTGCCATTGAACACCATGTGCTCGACGAAATGGGCTGCCCCTCGTTCGGTTTCGCTCTGATCGAGCCGACCGGCCCCGACCTCCATCCGGACCAGCGCTGTGCCGGCAGGGGTTGCGTTGCTGCGGATGATGTAGCGCATGCCATTGTCGAGCACGCCGAAAATATAGCCGCTTTCCGGTTCGAGGTCGCCTTCTTCCCACGCCCAGACCGGTTCGGCCGTGGTTGCCTCCGCGACAGGAGGGGGTGACGATGGATTGGCTGCGAGTGGAGCAGCGACGATGGCCGCGAAAGACGCGAGCAGGAAACGACCCTTCATCGTTTCAACCTGCCGCATCAATGGCTTGCCTGCAAGAGCGCAGGCGTTTTCTGGCCGTCGGTGCCTATTTCTTGGGCTTGGGCGCCCCGCGCAGGCGGCTGCGGTGGGCGCTCATGTCGAATACCTCGCCCGGGCTGCTCCCGTCGTCTTCCTGCAGCAGGCCGAGCCGGCGGGCGACTTCCTGGTAGGCCTCGCTCTCGCCGCCGAGGTCCCTCCGGAAACGGTCCTTGTCGAGCTTTTCGCCGGTTGTCATGTCCCACAGGCGGCAGCCGTCGGGGCTGATCTCGTCGGCCAGGATCACGCGGCTGTAGTCGCCGTCCCAGATGCGGCCGAATTCGAGCTTGAAGTCGATCAGGCGGATGTCGATCGCGGCGAACATGCCGGCCATGAAATCGTTGATGCGGATCGCCATGCTGGCGATATCCTGCATCTCTTCCGGGCCTGCCCAGTTGAAGCAGGCGATATGCTCTTCGGCGATCAGCGGGTCGCCCAGCGCATCGTCCTTGTAGTAATATTCGATGAGCGTGTGCGGCAGCGGCTCCCCCTCGGGAATGCCCAGCCGCTTGCTAATAGACCCGGCGGCGACGTTGCGCACGACCACTTCGATCGGGATGATTTCGACCTGCCGCACCAGCTGTTCGCGCATGTTGAGGCGGCGGATGAAATGGGTCGGGATGCCGATGTGGCTGAGGCGGGTGAAGACATGCTCGCTGATGCGGTTGTTGATCACGCCCTTGCCGCTGATAGTGCCCTTCTTTTCGGCATTGAAAGCGGTCGCATCGTCCTTGAAGTACTGGATGATCGTGCCCGGTTCAGGGCCCTCGTACAGGATCTTGGCCTTGCCCTCATAAATCTGGCGGCGACGCGACATGGCGGGAATTCCTCAGGGTAAAACGCTTGGCCCCGGCCTGCGAAGCCGTGAGCTTCGCCGCGCCGGGGCTGTGTCTCGGCCATTACAGCGGAATGCCGGTGATAGCAATTGTCCGCTCCCCGAGCTCTGCTATGTCCCCGCCGGTGATCCCGCGCTTCGCCTATCGCCATTCCGGCTGCCTTGTGCATTCGGAAATGGAACTGCCCGAATGGCACGCCTTCCGCGCGGATGGCGATGCGGGCGAGCCCGATGTGACCATTCGGTTTGCCGGGCATCCGGGGGATGACGCGACACCCGACCATATTCCGGTAATCGACGGCGACGCGCTGCGCTTTTCGGTACCGGATGTCGGGACGTGGCAGATCAGCGCCGGGAGCGAGATCGCCATCAATCCTTACGGCGACCCAACCTCGCTCGAGGCGAGGCTGTTCACCCTGGGCAGTGCGTGGGGCGCGCTTGGCTACCAGCGCGGCTGGGCCATGCTGCATGGCAGCGCGGTGCTCGGGCCGACGGGCGCGGTGCTATTTTGCGGACCGCAAGGGGCGGGCAAGTCGACCATGGCGGCGGCGCTGGCGCAGCAGGGATTGCCGCTGGTTGGCGACGACCTCTCCCGCGCCGAACCGGGGCGGGCGGACAAGCCCACCTGGCTCTATCCGTCCAGCACGCGCCACAAGCTGTGGGCGGAGGCGATCGACATGCTCGGCCTGTCGGGCCGCGAGCGGGTGCAGGACTGGTTCCGGGCGGAAAAGTTCCATCTCGAAAGCGGCACCACCATTGCCGTCGATCGACCGCTGCCACTGGCCGGCATCTATGCGCTCGCATATGGCGAGACTTGCGCGATAGAGCGCCTCACCGGCGGGGAAGCAGCCACCACGGTGCTGCGCGAGACGATCTATCGCCCGCAGTTCCTAGAGGCGATGGGGCGACTGGCCGAACAGGCGTACCTCGCTGCCCGGATCGCTGCGAGCGTGCCTGTCTGGCGGCTGACGCGACCGGCAGACCTTGCCCTGCTGCCGGAGGTTACCGGCCGGCTGATGGAGCATCTCGGCGAAGATTAGGAGGAGGTGGTGCCTCGGGGCGGATTCGAACCACCGACACTGCGATTTTCAGTCGCATGCTCTACCAACTGAGCTACCGAGGCATCCCTACGCGATCAGCCGACTTGGGCCTGTGCGCGAATGAGTGCGCGCCTATGGCGAAGGGTACCGCGCTTGGCAAGGGGGGAATCAGTCTTCGGGGACAATATCCTCCGGTGCCGCGGGAGGGCCGGGGACCGAGTAGCCGTCATTGAGCCATTGGGCGAGGTCGCGGTCCTTGCAGCGCTGCGAGCAAAAGGGTGAGAACTCCTCGGTGCGGGGTTTGCGGCAGATGGGGCAGGTACGGGTCATAGCGGTACCGCCTGCGCGAAGGCGCCGTTCAAAGCAAGACCAGGATCGGTCGCGGTGCGCACTTCGCGCCCTGTGCGACGGGCAAGCTCGTCCAGCCATTCGGGTGCCAGCTTCGCTTGCAGCGCAGGGTGCATCGTCAGCAGGATCGCACCGGGATCGGCGACCAATTCGGCGCGGCGCAGCAGAATGCGCACGGCCGCGGACGTGCGGTGCTGTCCGATCAGCCGCAGGAGCGACGGACGGCGCAGCCTTGCGACGATCTGCACGAAGCCGAAGCCGTTCATGGCGGTGCGCTCATGCGGCCAGCCGACTAGCGCCTCGCCGAGCCGTCCGTCCACGACGCGGCGGTCGCCCTTGTCGGCCAGCGTCGGGAAATCGATGCCGATATTGCCGCCGATATCGAACTGTCTGAGGGCAGCGGCGAGGGCGGGGACGGCATTGTGCACGATCGCTTCGGGCGGGCTGCCGTCGACGTCGATCACCGTCATCGCGGGCGTATCGGCGAACAGCAGGCTGCCGCCGCAAAAGTCCACCGCTCCCGCCCAGGCCTCGGCGAACAGCTCTTCCCAGTCGGCCCCGGCCGGAAAGCGGTGAACTTCGGTGGCGGCATGCCCTTCGGCGCGGAGGCTGTCGGCCAGCGACGGGGCTGGGTTCAGCGGATCGGCCGTGACTATGGCCTGTGCCCGCTTGTGCCGCCCGCGCTCGGCGATGGCCTCTCGCTCGATCACGATCCGGACCGTGCGGCCCACGGTGTCGGCGGCGGTCAGGCGGCGGGCGAACGCCTCGGTGCCGTCGGGCAGGCGGACGATGCCGGAAGGCGTCGATGGAAAGCGCTCGGCGACCACGCCTTCGACCACAGCGCCATGCGCCAGTCGCCCGTTCCAGCGCAGCCGCGCGGCGCGGATCGCCCCGTCATCGAACAGGACCGCGCGCTCCTCACCGATGCCGCGCTCGACCAGCCATTCAGGCAATTGGCATCCCCGCCGCCTTGAGCAGGGCCCGCGTTTCGAATAGCGGCAGGCCGACCACGCCGGTGTAGCTGCCCTGGATCCAGTCGATCAGACCGGCGGCCTGGCCCTGGATGGCATAGCCTGCCGCCTTGCCGATGCCTTCACCGTTTTCGGCATAGGCGGCGATCTCCTGCGGGCTCAGCCGCTTGAAGCCGACTTGCGAGGTCACCACCCGGCTGCGCAGCTTGCCCGCGGTGTCGATCAGCGCGATGGCAGAGATAACCCTGTGGCGCCGCCCCGAAAGGAGCGCGAGGAAGCGGGCCACATCCTCTGGCGATTGCGCCTGCCCGAGGATACGTCGCCCGGCCGCAACGGTCGTGTCGCCCGCCAGCACGATCTCGGCATCAGTGCGCGGCACGGCCCGTGCCTTCTCCACCGCCATGCGCTCGGCATAAAGGCGCGGCTGTTCCGCCTTGTGCGGGGTCTCGTCGATATCGGGTGACTGCACACGCGCCGGTACAACGCCGATCTGCCCGAGCAGGTCGCGCCTGCGCGGGCTGGAGCTGGCCAGAACGAGACTTGGTACGAGTTGTGGTGTCGCCACCGGCGATTACTGCGGGCCGGGGCCCTGCGACGCGTTCTGGCCGGGGCCCCCGCGGCCCGGCATGAAGCGGTAGGTGATGCGTGCCTTGGTCAGGTCGTAAGGCGTCAGTTCGCACAGTACTTCGTCGCCCACCAGCACGCGGATGCGGTTCTTGCGCATCTTGCCGGCGGTGTGGCCCAGCACTTCATGGCCATTTTCGAGCTCGACCCGGAACATCGCGTTGGGCAGCAGTTCGACCACCTTGCCGCGCATTTCGAGGAGTTCTTCTTTCGCCATAAAGTCCGGGTTTCCGTGAGAAGTGTTGCAGTGTGGCGCGCCCTTTAGCGGCGCAGGGGCGAAAAGGGAACCCCAAGGCGTCGAACGGCATTTTCGACGAATTAACCACCCCCGCCGATGTGCGACAAGGCGATACTTTCGGCCATGTTGCGCTCGACCGCCGGATAGGTCAGAGACGCCGCCGGACGGGGACGATTGCCAAAGGTAGGAAGATATTGTCCCGTTTCGGATATTTGCCGCTCGTCGCCCTCGTGCTGGCCGTTCCTGCCATGGCGCAGGATGCATCCGCGCCTGCCCAGCCGGCGCCAGACGCACCGGCCCCGGCTCCGGCCCCGGCCGAAGGTGGCGCGCCGGAGATCGTGGTTTCTGCCGACAGGGTGCGCGGACAGGTCGAGACCGATGCTGCCCCCGTCGTGAAACTCGATGAGGCGCAGGTCGCGTCCTATGGTGCGCGCTCGATCGAGGATCTTGTGGCGCAGCTCGCACCGCAGATCGGCGCCGGCCGGGGGCGCGGAGGATTTCCCCTCTTCCTCGTCAACGGGCAGCGGATTTCGAGCTTCCGGGAAATCCGGCGCTATCCGCCCGAAGCCATCCGCATGGTCGAAGTCCTGCCGGAAGAAGTCGCCCTGAAATACGGCGCCCAGCCGGACCAGCGTGTCATCAATTTCATCCTCAAGAACAACTTCAGCAGCAAGGAAGCCGAGCTCGAATACGGCCAGCCGACCGCCGGCGGATACCGGACGGCTGAAATCGGCGGATCGATGCTGACGATCAACGGCCCGCAGCGGACCAACATCAGCGCCGAATATGGCAACACGACCTGGCTGACCGAGGCGGAAAGAGGGGTCGTCCAGACGCCCGGAAGTCTTCCCTTGGTCGCCGGCGACCCGGACCCCGCCGCCTTCCGTACACTGGTGTCCCGCAATTCCACCCTGCAGCTCAACGGTACGACCACGCGCACGCTGGGCGGGGCGGGGTCCCGCACCCAGCTGACGATCAACGGCGGGTGGGTCAACAGCGTCACCCGCGGGCTGTCGGGGCTGGACACGGTCGTGCTTACGGCGCCTGGCGGGGCAAGTGCGCTGCGCACGCTCGACTCCGATCCGCTGGCGCGGCGGACCCGCAGCAATACCTACTCTCTCGGCAGCGGTCTTTCGACCGATGTCGGCGCGTTCGACCTGCAGGTCACGCTCGATGCCGACCGCGGCGTGTCGCAGACCCGGATCGACCGTCGCCGCGACACTTCCGCACTGGTCGCGGCCGCAGCGGCCGGGACGCTCTCGATTGAAGGTCCCCTGCCTTCGGTGGCCGCTGCCGGCACCGACATCGCCGACAACAAGACCTACCGTATCGACAGCCTCGCCACTCTGAAGGGCGGCCTGGTGCAACTGCCCGGGGGCGAAGCCAGCCTGACCCTGAGCACCGGATTCGTGCTGAACGGGATCGACAGCACCGATACCCGTAGCACGACGTCCGGATTTTCGCTCGACCGGCGGAGGTGGCGAGGCAATGCCGCACTTGGCATCCCCGTAACGAGCCGCCGGGAGGATTTCGGCGCGGCGCTCGGCGACATCACGCTGAGCATCGGGGGCGGTATCGAGGACCTGTCGGACTTCGGATCGCTGACCAACTGGAACGCCGGCATCACCTGGAAACCGCTGGAGCCGCTGACCCTGCAGGTTTCCTACGTCACGCGCGAGGAAGCGCCGAGCCTGACGCAGCTCGGTGCGCCGGTCATCGACACGTTCAACGTCCCCTATTTCGATTTCGCCACCGGCACGACCGTGCTGGTCACGCAGGCCAGCGGCGGCAATCCCGGCTTGCTGGCCGAAACGCAGCGCGACTGGAAGCTGTCCGCTAACCTCGACCTGCCGTTCTTCGACCGGACCAACCTGGTCGTCGAATATTACAACAACCGGTCGAACGACGTAACCTCGGCTTTTCCCCAGCTGACGGCAGCGACGGAGGCGGCGTTCGCATCGCGGGTGACCCGCGACGCGGGCGGCGCGTTGACGGCGATCGATGTGCGCCCGGTGACATTTGCCGAAATCCGCAGCAACCGGATCCGTTACGGTTTCAACATGTTCGGGCGAGTTGGCAAACCCAACCCGAATGCGGCGGCCGGTGGTCCCTTCGCGGCTATGGCGCGCGGCGGGTCGGGGGCGGCGACCGCTCCAGCCTCCCAGCCCCTCGCCGATGGCGCCGCAGGCCCGCCTGTCCCGGCCCGCGGGCCGGGCGGCGGCGGGTTCGACCCGCAGCGCTTCCAGCAGTTGCAGCAGCAGTTCTGTGCGACCCCTGCGGGCGAAATGCCCGATCTGTCGCAATTGCCGCCGCAAATGGCGCAGCGGCTGGCCGGTCCGGATGGCCAGCCCGATCCGGCGAAGATCGCCGCAGCGCGCCAGCGGATGTGCAGCGTCGACCTCGCCGCAAGTGCGCCGACCAGCCCGGCCACGCCCTCGACCCCGGGCGGAGTGGCACCTCTGGACCTGCAGGTGTTCCTCAACATGCAGAAGGGCCTGCATTGCGACGATCCGGCCGGCACTGCCGATCTTTCGCTGATCCCGGCCGAAGTGCTCGCCCAGCTCAGGGGGCCTGACGGCCAGATCGACCCGGCCCGCCTCAAGGAGTTCCGCGAACGGGTCTGCGCGATCAAGCCGACGGACCTGTTGCCGGGCGGGGCGGGCGCTGCACAGGGCGGCGGCGTGCCGACAGACCAGGGCGGCGGCGGCCAGGGTGGCGAGACGATTGCGGCCGTGGCTCCTCCGCCACGTGCGGCGCCGGTTGCTGCCCCGGCTGCGGGTGGCGGCGCGCCCCGCGGCGGTCCCGGCGGCTTCGGCGGCGACGGGCAAGGGCGCTGGAGCCTGTCGCTCTATCACACCGTCAATCTGGAAAGCACCGTGCTGGTCGCACCCGGCGGACCCACGCTCGACCTGCTCGATGGCGACGCCACGGGTGCGAACGGCGGTGTGTCGCGCAACAGCTTCGAGCTGGAAGGCGGCATGTTCCTCAGCGGGATCGGATTCCGCCTGTCGGGCAACTACCGCACCGCGACGACGGTGCGGGGCAGCGGCCTGCCGGGCAGCAGCGACTTGCGCTTCGGCGATATCGGTACGCTCAACCTGCGGATGTTCATGGGGCTCGACCAGCAGAAGTGGCTCGTCGGCGATGATCCCGGCATCTTCAAGAACGCCCGCCTGTCGCTGCGTGTCGACAACATCTTCGACACGCGCCAGCGCGTTACCGACGAAACCGGGGCAGTGCCGCTGGCTTACCAGCCTGCCCTGATCGACCCGGTCGGCCGGTTTGTGGAGATCGAATTCCGCAAGCTGTTCTGACACTGCCCAACCGGGGCAGCGGTCAGTTCAGCCCGGTCCGTGGAAATGCTAGCGAAGCGAGGCCGCGCGGGGCGAAGGGTTGCCACGCCCCATCGGCCTGCGCCAGCCGATCCGCGACGGCATAGGCGACGAGCGGATTGACGCCGAGGCCGCAATGGCTGGCGAGAACCTCGATATTCTCCGTCTGCCCGCCCTCGTCGGCCTGCACCGAGCCGCGCCAGTGGACGACGCCGTCGGTCTTGGTCAGGATCGAGGTGGTCGGCACCGGCGGCGCCTTGCCCAGCTGGCGGAACCTGCCGTCGCGCATGGGCTCGGGCTCCCTGCCGTTCAGGTACTCGAACAGCCGCCTCGCATTTGTGTGGTTACGATCATCGCTGATCGGGCTGCCGAGACTGATGACGAAGCGGACCTTGTCGGGCATCAGCTTGGCCAGTTCCCGCGCGAACACGCCGCCCAGACTCCAGCCGACGATCGACACCTTGCCCCGCGACGAGGCGTGCAGGTCTTCCACGCAATTCGCCATGGCTTCGATGCGGGCGTTGTCCACCCGGACGTTGCGGCCAAGGCCCCAGCCAGCCGTCTGGTACCCAAGGTCGTCGAGGAGCGACCGCAAGGGGGCGGTCGATCCGTCCGAAGCCATGAAACCGGGTAACACCAGCACGCCATGCCCGTCGCCCCTAGGCAGATGCCCGAGCAAGGGTCGCAGGGCATAGAATGCGGCCAGCTCTCCCAAAGCCCGGCCGGGTTCGGCCAGGGTCAACAGTCTGTGCGGAGGGCGGGCCATGGAGGCATCGCCCTCCAGTGTCGCGGTGGCTGCGGTCATTGCTTGCTGTTCCCTTTGCTACCCGAGGGCGTCCTGCGAGGCAGCGCCGCCTTTTTGGCGGTCGCCGGTTTGGTGGTCTTCTTCAGCTTTGTCAGTGCTTCCGATGCTGGCACCTTGGTCGCCTTGGCCTTGCGCGCAGCCGGCTTCCTTGCCGCAGTCTTCGAAGCGGGCTTCGGCGCGGTTTTCGGCGCGGGCTTTGCCGCCTGCCTGGCGACGGGCTTCCTTGCGGAAGGTTTTGTGGCCGCGGGTTGCGGCTTGGCGGGTGCTGCATCCAGCGCCTTGCTCGCTGCCAGCATTTCCTTGAAGCTGTCCTCTATGCACTGAACATAGAACTCAGGATCGGGCAGGAGTTCCCGGCAGGCGGTGAAGCTGATCGTCGCCTCGTCGCAATAGCTTTGCACCACATGGCCGAGGCCCAGCCCGTCGTTGAGGCACAGCAGCCCCATCATGCTCTCGAGCCGCGCGCCGGTCGAATAGATCGGGATCGGCGGGCCGGGGACATTCGTGACCACAGTCGAGAACGGCGGGCCGACTCCACGGTTGGCGAGGCCGAGACGGGTATAGAGCTGGGCCCCGAGCGACATGTAAAGCGCCGGGCTGACCTTGCTGATCTCCGTCATGTTGCGCGCGCCGATGGCGTCGCTCATGGCCTTGGAATTGGTCGTCTTGGAGTGAACGTATCTGAGCCGTTCGGCCGGGTCCTCGATATGAGTGCCGAGCGGGGCGATCATGGCTGCGACCTGGTTGCCCATGTCGCCCTTCTCTTCCTTGCCGCGGACCGAGATCGGGGCCATTGCCGTCAGCGTCGCCTTGGGCAGATCGTCCTTGGCCAGCAGGTATCTGCGCAGCGCCCCGCCGATGATGGCGAGGAAAACGTCATTGACCTTGCAGCCCGGATCGAGCGCACGGATCGCCTTGATGTCGGCCAGTGGCACGCTGCGCCCCTCGACCACGCGGTGCGCGGAGACCTTCCGATTGAAGCGCGTGCGCGGGGCGACCATGTCGCTCGACAGCTTGAAGTCCTGCGCCAGCAGGCCCTTGATCGCCTTGGCGAGGCCGGGCGCGGCCTTGGCGGCGACCTCGATCTGCTTCACCGGATTGGCGATGGCGCCGATATAGGCCTTGCCCAGCAGTTCGGCCGCGCTGGGAATGCGTTCGGGCTTCCACTCGTCGGGCGCGTTGGGCGGCGGGGCATGGGGGTCGAGCGTATGCATCGCCTCCATCAGGTCGATGCCGCTCATCCCATCGATCGCGGCGTGATGGACCTTGGTCACCATGGCGAAACTGCCGGGGGTCACGCCCGGGATATTATCCAGCCCCTCGACCACGGTGAATTCCCATGGCGGCTTGTTGAGGTCGAGCGGGCGGGCGAAGATGCGCGCGGCCTGGATGCACAGCTGGCGCCAGTCGCCCGGCTTCGGCAGGGCGATGTGGCGGACGTGATACTCGAGGTCGAAGTCCGGATCCTCGATCCAGTAGGGATAGTCGAGGTCGAACGGGACCCGCACCATGCGCTGGCGGATCGTGCGGCTCAGCTGCATGCGGCTGCGGAAGAATTGCAGGATATCCTTGAAGCGGACGAAGCCGCCCGGCGCCGTTTCCGGATTGTAGATCAGGATCGAGCCGATGTGCATCGGCGAAGTCGGGCTTTCCAGCGCCACGAAGGACGCATCCATCCCCTGCAACTGGCGCAAAGGCATCCTCCTGTCCTTGTTCCGCGCTATCGCTTCGCTGCTTGAGCGCGGATACCGGCCCTCGCTCCCTCCGAACGAATATTGCGCGGCGATGCCTGCTTTTGCAGGTCTGTTACTCCGGGGGTAACAGTTAGCGGCGTGGCGTCAAGCTGCCGCCCCCGTCAACAGCTTCCCCTAGGGAGGGGTTTCCCACAGCGGACTGGCACCCTAAATCGTCCCGGCCATGGCCCGAACACGCGAACCTTCCTCGGCCGGAACTCCTCACGACCCCCGCGGAGCCGAGCGCTTCAACGAGGAGCGCGCGGCCTATACGGTCGCCTCGGCCCAGCCGGACCTGAAGGCCGGTGTCGAGGCGATCCGCGAGACGGTGAAGACATTGAAGCCGCGCCCCGGCGTCTACCGCATGATCGATGCCCGCGGCGACGTGCTGTATGTGGGAAAGGCGCGCAGCCTGAAGGCGCGGGTGGCCAACTACACGCAGGTCCAGCAGCTCTCCGGCCGGCTCCAGCGCATGGTCAGCCAGTGCCGCAGCATGGAAATCGTCGTCACCAATTCGGAGGCCGAGGCGCTGCTGCTTGAAGCGCAGCTGATCAAGCGGTTCCGCCCGCCGTTCAACGTGCTGCTCCGTGACGACAAGAGCTTCCCCTTCATCCTGTTGCGGGCGGAACATGATTTTCCGCGGATCATGAAGCATCGCGGCGCGCGGCGGGCCAAGGGCAATTACTACGGCCCCTTCGCCAGCGCGGGCAGCGTCAACACCACCATCAACGCGCTGCAGAAGCTGTTCCTGCTGCGCAGCTGCACCGACAGCTTCTTCTCCAACCGCGACCGGCCGTGCCTGCTCTACCAGATCAAGCGTTGCAGCGCGCCTTGCGTCGGGCGGATCGACAAAGACGGCTATGCCGCGCTGGTGCAGGAGGCGAAGGATTTTCTCGGCGGCAAGTCGAGCCAGGTGCAGCAGGGGCTCGAGAAACAGATGGCCAGGGCGGCGGCGGAGCTCGACTTCGAGACCGCCGCAATCCTGCGCGACCGGCTGCGCGCCGCGACCTTCATCCAGGGCAGCCAGGCGATCAACGCGCAAGGGGTGGGCGATGCGGATATCTTTGCGCTCGCCAACAAGAACGGCGTGGTCGGCATCCAGAGCTTCTTCATCCGCGGCGGCCAGAACTGGGGCCACCGCGCTTTCTTCCCCAGCCACACGCGCGAGATCGAGGACGCGCAGGTGCTCGCCGACGTGATCCTGCAGTTCTACGAGGAAGTGCCCCCGCCGCCGACCGTACTGGTCGACCGCGAATTGCCCGAAAGCGAACTTATCGAAGCGGCGCTCAGCGAGCTGGCGGGGCGGAAGGTGCGCCTGTCGATCCCCGAGCGCGGCGACCGGCGGAGGCTGATGCAGCAGGCCCAGCGCAATGCGGTCGAGGCGCTGGAGCGGCGGCTGGCGGAAAGCGGTACCAAAGCGAAGCTCAACCGCGAACTGGCTGAATTCCTCGAACTCGACAACCCGCCCGAGCGGATCGAGATCTACGACAACAGCCATATCCAGGGCGCCAAGGCGGTGGGGGCGATGGTCGTCGCCGGGCCGGAGGGGTTCCTCAAGAACCAGTACCGCAAGTTCAACATCCGCGAGGCGCAGTCGAACGACGATTTTGCCATGATGCGCGAGGTGATGCAGCGGCGGTTTCGGAAATTGGCGGAAGAGGGCGAGGGCGACGCCGCGCCGGGCAGGAAGGACAGCCACGAAACCCTTTGGCCCGACCTCGTCCTGATCGACGGCGGCAAGGGACAGATGAGCACAGTGCGCAACGCGCTCGAGGAAATGGGGATCGAGAATGTTCCGCTGATCGCCATCGCCAAGGGCCCCGACCACGGCAGAGAGGGCCGCGAGGTGTTCCACTTCCCCGACGGGCGCGAGAAGACGCTACCGGTCAATTCGCCGCTGCTGTTCCACTTGCAGCGCCTGCGCGACGAGGTTCACCGCTATGTCATCGGTGCCCACCGCGAGAAACGCAGCCGCGCTATCACGGCGTCGCCGCTTGACGAGATCCCGGGCATCGGTCCGGCCCGCAAGCGCGCGCTCCTGCTGCACTTCGGTACGGCGAGCAAGGTGCGGGCGGCCGCGCTGGAAGACCTGCAACGGGCACCGGGCGTAAGCGATGCGGTGGCGCGCAAGGTCTATGATTTCTACCACGCCGGGGGCTGACGCGGCCGGCAAATGCGCAGCCGCAAGGGCGATTGGTCGGGAAGCCACAGAAGGATGGCACCGCCACCGGCCCGCCCGCAGCGCGGTCCTTTGGCAGTGCCAAGGCTGACCTGACCGAGGGGATCAGGCTTTCGGGGAAACCCGCAGTGTGAAGGCGAAGACCTTGCGGCCGCCGCGTTCCGCCGCGATCCGCTCCCTTTCCAGCTTCTGCAGTTCTTCGGTTATGTCTTCCAACTGGTCACGATCGGATGCGATGATGACGTTGGCCAGGAAGGTCTGGTCGTGCGAGACGCCCTGCGGCAGGGGGTGGAGCGAGCGAAGCTTGGCAACTGCCTTGCGGGCGGTGCTGCCTGCGAACAGTCCCGACTTCCTGCCCACGCGGATATTGGTGGGTTTGCCGTCGGCCCCGCATTCGAAGAAGACCTGCGTCAGCCCGGTTTCAGCGAAGTGGGGATAGGGCGCGCCCTGCCGCTTCAGTTGCCGATCAAGGTCGCGCGAAACGTCTTCGACGAACTGGTCGATAGGGCGTGCCGACGAAACGATGATATCTTCCGGCTGGGCCAGGGTCCCGCCGGGTGCCAGGGCGAGAGAAGCTGCCAATGCAGCAAGTACCAGGTTTTTCATGTGATCATCCTCTTGTTCAAGTTGGATGACCGGCCAATGGAATCCGCACTGTTACGACCCTGATCAATCGCGACCCTTAGTTTCGCGGGATGCTCTCGGTCGATCTCTTAAGCGAAGGAGAAGCTGCGGAAATCTTCATTCGCGGTGGGAAGGTTAATACAATCAAGATCCTGCGTCAATAAAAAACTATCAGGTAGGATGTTAGAACAATCTATTGAAAAATATCCATTTTTCTGTAATAGAAAGATTCGAATTGCAGATACTGTATTTTTATAACCGTTTACCAAAAAATATTATTTAATTGACGAAAATTTTCTAACTTTCATTTCTGTAGCAAGCCCAACCAGACAAGTCGTGCGAGGGATGCGCCGAACGGACAGGGTGTTGCCGGGTTCAAATTTTGCGGACGCACCGGGAATTGATGCACGTCAATGCGCCCGCGCTTCGCATGAGGCATCCGGCATTTAAGCAGGAGACGGCCCATGAAAGTCATCACCGTACACGCGCATGACGATGCCGGTTTCGAAGCGCGTCTCCAAGTCGCGCTCGACCTGGCGAGGGCGTTCGGCGGGCACGTCACCATCGTCTATGCGATCCCTGTCGATGCCGGGATGCCGGGCGATCTCTATGGCGCGACCTTTGCTTCGATGATGCCGGTGTGGCGCGAAATGGCAGAGGCGTTGCGCAAGCGGACCGAGGCCGATCTTGCCAATGAGGATGTGCCGTTCGAATGGATCGAGGGTGCAGGCACCCCATCGAGCGTGCTGCTGCGGCATTCGGTGCTGAGCGACGTGATCGTAGTCGGCGCCGCAGAGCCGCAATTTTCCTCGCGCGGGCCATCGGAGACGGTCGGTGACCTCGTGCTGCATGCACGCTGCCCGGTGCTGGTGGTGCCGGAGGACCGGGGACGCTTCGATGTGCGCTGCCCCGTGCTGGTCGCGTGGGACGGTTCGCCGGAGGCTTCGCGGGCGCTGCGCATGGCGCTGCCGCTCCTGGCCATGTCGTCGAAGGTTACGCTGGCCTGTGTCAGGGAGCGCGAAGGGGAGACGGATCTCTACGACCTGCCGCCCTTGCGCGGCGCCGAGTATCTCTCGCGCCACGGCATAGGCTGCGAGCTTGTCGAACTGCCCCGCGAAGGGCGGCGGGTGGCCGAGGTGCTGCGCGATGCGGCCGCCACGCGCAAGGCCGGCGCGATCGTCATGGGTGCCTATGGCCACATGCGCCTGACCGAGCGCATCTTCGGCGGGGCGACCCGCGACATGCTGACCGGCGTAGAGGTGCCGCTGGTCATGGCGCACTAGGCAGCCCCCCGGGGGCGGGAGGGCATCGGCCCGGCGGGGGAGGAGAGGTCCGCGCCGGGTCGGTGCTTGCCGGGGGTCAGGCCGCCAGCCGCGCGCGGCGGAACGCCTTGTCCGCCTCCAGCTGGCCGCGATCGACCCAGGTCGAATGGGTGCCGCTGCACAGCTTGTGCGGCAGGGCGAGGCGGCAGATCGGGCCCTTGGTAATGTCCGATGCGTCGAGGATCGCGGCCTGCGAGGTGCCGGTGTTCTCGTCGATCAGGAAGGTGACCAAGTACCCGTCATCCTCGGAGGTGGCACCTTTTCTCGGCACCATCGGACTTTCGCTGGCATAGACGCCTTCGGGCAGTTGGTAGACCTGCTCCTCGCCCGTTTGCGTATCGTGGCGGACATAGCCGTTGAACAGGAACCAACCCGGCTTGCTGGTGGTCGACCAGACATAGCGGCTCGGCTGCATGGCGAAGCGCGAGTTGATCATGCCGAATTCGACGATCCGCTCGCTCAGCCGCTCCTCGCGGGTTTCGCCGGTCTGCAAGTTGAAGCGCCAGCGGTGCAGGCGGCAGCCGAAGCTGTGCTCGTCGACATAGGCCATCATGTGGGCGTAGCGGCCGAATTCTTCCAGCGGCGGCGGCATGGGGTTGGACTGGTGGTAGCCCTCCAGCACCACCTCGTCCCCCAGCTCATAGGCATTGGTCCAGTGCAGCACGAAGGTCGGCTCGGCCTCGAACCAGCGGATATCCTCGGGCTGGCCGTATCGCGGGATCAGCGCGAAGCGGGTCGGCAGCCCCTCGTGCAGCCGCGCGGCGTGGATATCGCGCTTGAGCAATTCCTCATCCCAGAACAGCGGCATGTCGTTGAGGATCGACCAGTGCGGCGTCACCGCCATGTCATGCGGCAGGCGCGGGCCGGGCAGCGGGATGGGGACATAGTGCACCAGCTTCCCCGCGCGGTCGACCACGCCGTAATGCATGTAGGGCGCGTGCTTGGAGTAGTTGAAAAACATCAGCTCGCCCGTGCCCTCGTCCACCTTGGGATGGGCGGAGATGCCGTCCAGCGGCCCCCACGGCGCCTTGCCGAGCGTCTCCAGCGTTTCGGGATCCACCATCCACGCCTCGCCGCACTGGTAGAGCGTGGCATAGGCGACCCCGGCGTGGACCACGATGTCGGTGCTGCCGGTGTCCTTCAGCCCCCCATGCGCGCCGAAGCCGGGCCGCAGCGAGGTGCCCGCCGGGTCCATCAACCCGCCCCAGAGCGACCGCCCGGCGATCTGCTCCTCCTCGAAGCAATGGGTGCGGACAAAGCGATTGCGATAGCTCGCCTTGCCGCCCGAAATGCTCAGCTGGTGGATCATCGCATCGCCATCGAACGGATGATGCCGGCCCAATGGCTGGTGCACCTGGTTCTCGGTATTGCGCAGGTAGATGCCGTCGATATCCGCCGGGATCTCGCCCTCAATCACTTCGAGCTCGGGAACGTCCACCTCCTCGTGCAGCGGCGTCCACGCGCCCGAGAGATAGGGGTGGTTGGAGGGTTCGAGCGAATACCGCAGCGGCGGCTGGCGGGTGATGTGCATGAGGCGGCTCTCCTTGTCCTAGTCTAGGCGGATGGTGATGCGGCGCAAGCGGGTGCGTGTTCGGCGATCAGTCACAATCGTCACGCAGCAGACGCGCCAAGGACACCACGCCGCAAACATCGGCGACTACCGGCCCCTCAATCCAACCGGCCAACAGGGGCTCAATTCCAATGATCCGATCGCGTCTCTTCCTCGCCTGCGCCTCTGGCGCGCTATCCGCCGTTCTTGCCGCGCCTGCCATGGCGCAAAATGCACAAGAGGATGCCGCAACCGGTGACGAGTCCGAAGAAGTCCAGACCGCACGCCAGATCGTGGTGCAGGGCTCGATCGGGTTCCGCAACCGCAGCGAGGAAGCCGAGCCGGTGCTGGTCTATGACGAGGAGTATTTCCAGCGCTTCGAACCGCTGACCGCCGGTGACGCGCTCAAGCGCGTCCCGGGCGTGACTTTCCTGTCCGACGTGATCGAAAGCGACGGCGCGCGCCTGCGCGGGCTCGATCCGGGCTACACCCAGATACTCATCAACGGCGAAAAGGTGCCCGGCGGGCAAACCGACCGCTCGTTCTTCCTTGATCGCATTCCTGCCGAACTGATCGAGCGTGTGGAGATCGTGCGATCCTCTTCCGCCCGCCGCACCGGCGATGCGGTGGCAGGCTCGCTCAACATCGAACTGCGCGACGGCTTCTCGCTCGATGGCGGATATGTCCGCGGCGGTGCGCTGCTGTTCGACGACGGCGAGATCAAGCCGAGCGGCGGCTTCTACTATGGCGGCGCATTGGCCGGTGGCCGCGTTCTGCTCGGGGCCAACATCCAGGGCCGCTACAACCCCAAGCTCAAGTCGAGCCTGCGGTTCGGCGATTCGCCGGAGAACAACCCCGATTTCGCCACCGACGATTTCGACAACCGCGAAGACCAGACCGATACGCGCGACGGCACAGACTATGCCTTCAACGCCAGCTGGGGCATCGAGAGCGGCGACACCGAATTCGAGATCCTCGGCAATTTCGTCCGCACCGAGCGGATCGAGGACGAACGCTCCTTCGAATACAACGATCCGACCGCGATCAACGGCCCGGTGCGCGCCACCCCGGCAGGCAACCTGTTGACCGACAATGCCAATATCAACGATATCACCACCGAAAGCTGGTCGATCGGAGGCAAGCTCGATCATGACTGGGGCTTCGGCGATACCAAGTTGCGGATCGGGTTCTCGACCTTCGACGATCTGCAGGACGAGTTCGAATACGAGGTCGATTTCGACCGCACCACGCCGCGTTTCACCGGCGACCTGATCCTAAGCGACACGCGTGACGAGGAGTTCTTCGTCAATCTCGAGCAGGAGTTCAATATCGGCGAGCAACTTGAATTCGCCGTGGGCGGGTTCCTTCAGAACAAGGATCGCGACTTCCGCTTGCAGGAAGTGCGCAGCCGTTTCAACCTGACTGCAGCCGATCGTCAGGGCTACGACCAGTTCAATCGTAACCCCGGCGA
This sequence comes from Parerythrobacter aurantius, assembly GCF_045291475.1. NCBI lineage: Bacteria > Pseudomonadati > Pseudomonadota > Alphaproteobacteria > Sphingomonadales > Erythrobacteraceae > Parerythrobacter > Parerythrobacter aurantius. Next base: position 173,967 of record NZ_CP147985.1, on the reverse strand, counting down.
ATTCGCTCCCGATCCTTTCCCGGCGCTGGGCGACACCGCGTTCAACACCATTTCGGAAGACCGCCGCGATCTCTATGCCCTGATCGAGGGCGAGTTCGACAACGTCACTTTCGAAGCCGGTGTTCGCTGGGAAAGCACCGATGTGACCGTGACCGACCTCACCGTCGGCGGTGCCGAGACGACCGAAACCGACTACGACGCATTTCTGCCTTCGGCCTCGGTCAAGATCGATCTCGGCGACGGTCGCATCACCCTGTCGGGTGCGCGCACGCTGCGCCGTCCGCGGTTCGATTTCATCACCCCGGGCCTGCTGGAAGCCGAATTCGGCGACAACGACTTTCTCGGCAATCCGCAGCTTGCCCCGGAAACTGCCTGGGGCGGAGATCTGGGCTATGAGCACCGGATCGGCCGGACGGGGGTGATCGGGGTCAATGTGTTTTACCGTGACGTCAGCAACTTGACGGAACTGGCGACCGTGCGCGATGCGGGTGGCAACCCGTTCGAAGGTTCGGAAGGGCCGGGCACCTTTATCTACACCCCGCGAAACACCGGCAACGGCGAGGTCTACGGCATCGAGTTCGACGCCTCTTTCAGCCTCGCCTTTATGGGACTGCCCGACACCGGCGTGTTCGGGAACCTCGCCATCCTAGACAGCAACATCACCGACGAGTTTGGCGAACGCCGCTTCAATGACCAGTCGAAGTACGTCTACAACTTCGGCGCAATCCAGAACCTGCCGAGCCTTGGTGCCGCTTTCGGGGCGACCTATCGCAAGCAGGGCGAGGCCTTCGGCCGGGTCGTGGGCGAGGAAATCTTCACCCGCTATGGCGCGGACCTCGAAGTCTTCATCGAGAAGCGCTTCGGCGACAGCTTCACCATTCGTGCGGTGGGATCGAACCTGCTCGACGGTACCAAGGACGAAGACTTCAACAAGTTCGCCACTGTTGCCGACCAGATCAACCGCGATTTCGACGAGTATGAGCTGGAAAGCGAGCGCGCCGGGCCGGTGTTCCAGATCGTCGCCCGGTACGCATTCTGATGCGGATCGGCTTCCAGGCCTTCGCGCTGGGTTCGATGGGGATCGTGGGGGCGTGCGCAAGCGTCCCCGCGATCACCGGCGATCCGGCAGTGCCGGTCACTGCGGTGGCGGAAACGGTGCCGGTCGGGACCGCGAACGAGGATGCGGCGGACGATCCGGCAATCTGGCGCAATGCTGCCGATCCGGCCGCGAGCCTGATTGTCGCCACCGATAAAAAGAGCGGGCTTTACGTCTACGACCTGAAGGGCGCGAAGAAGCACTTCGTCGTCGCGCCGGGTCTCAACAATGTCGATCTGGTCGACATGGGTGCGCAAGGGGTGATTGTCGTCGCCAGCGACCGCAGCGACCTCGCCAATGCGCATTTCGCGCTGTTCCGGCTCGACACCGCTACCGCGCAGCTGGTGTCGCTTGGTCGTGTCGCATCGGGCGTGGGCGAGGCCTACGGGGTCTGCGTATGGCAACGGGACGGCCAATTGATTGCCTATGCCGTGCCCAAGCAGGGCGTGATCGGCGAATACCGGCTGACGCTTGGCACCACGCCTTCAGCAGAGCTGCTGCGTACCATGCGCGTCCCGACCCAGCCTGAAGGTTGTGCTATCGATACGCGAGACGGCACGCTTTACATCGCCGAGGAAGACGCCGGCATCTGGCGCTTTCGCGCAAGCGCAACGACCGGCGAAATGGTCGCGCCGATCGACAACAGGCTGCTTGTCGCAGATGTCGAAGGGCTCGCCCTGATCCCTGAGGGTACGACCGGCGGCTGGCTTTATGCCTCGAGCCAGGGCGACAACACCTACATGCGCTTTGCCTTGCCCGGCATGACCCCGGCTGGCCGCTTCCGCATCGCAGCCGGTGCATTCGGCGCGACCGAGGAAACCGACGGCATCGAAGCAAAGCGCGGCGATTTCGGCCCAGCGTTTCCCCGCGGCATCTTCATCGCGCAAGACGGCCGAAACGGCACAAATGCGCAGAACTTCAAGCTGGTGCCGCTGGGCGCGATCGAAGACGCGCTGGGGGACTGAGGGGGCAGCAAAAGGCTGGTTGGATAGAACCGGGTGCCCGTGGGAGCGGGGTCTTTCTCGTCAGGTTCTACCTGCAAGCGAAGGGATTGTCCTACACGCCCTGCGCCTGCTAGCCTCGAACCGGCTCTTTCATGCCGTCGATCATCCCCCCACGCGCACAGGCTGGCGAGAACTTCACTTTACCATGCGCACTTGTGCAAACTTCCTGAAGTTCTCCGCGCGAATTTCCTGCAGTATTTCAGGCTAACTCTCTGAAAAAGAACAGTTTCAGGCTTTCACCCGCTTCCGCATCATCCCCTCCTGCGCCACGCTCGCCACCAGCTCGCCTTGCCGGTTGAAGATCCGGCCCAGGTTCATGCCGCGGCCGCCGCCGCTCCACGGGCTCTGGGTGGCGTAGAGCAGCCACTCGTCGGCCCGCGCGGGTCGGTGGAACCAGATGGCGTGGTCGAGGCTGGCACCGACCAGCTCGCCGCGGAACCAGCTGAGGCCGTGGGGCAGGGCGCTGGTGCCCAGCAACGTGTAGTCGCTGGCATAGGCGATCACGGCGCGGTGCAGCGCGGCATCGTCGGGCAGCGGGGCAAGCGTGCGAAACCAGCTTTGCGCGGCGGGCTCGCTCGGGTCGCGGTTCATCCAGTGGAGCCGGCCGCAGGTGCGCATCTCGATCGGGCGCGGGCGCAGCATCATGGCGCGCTGGGTCCCGCTCATGCGCTCGCCCAGCTTGTCGGCGATCTCGCGGCGAACCTCCATGTCGCTCTTCAGGCTGTCGGGGTCGGGCACGTCGGGCATGGGCGCGTCGTCGTGTTCGAGGCCCGGCTCGGGCGCGTGGAAGCTGGCGGTGAGGTTGAGGATCGGGGTGCTGGTGCCGTCCTCGTCCCGCTGGCTCGCGACCACCCGGCGGTTGGCGAAGCTGCGCCCGTCGAAGTCGCGCTCGATGCGGTATTCGATCGGCGGGCCTTCCTTGCCGCCGCGCAGGAAGTAGGCGTGGAGCGAGTGGGCCTCTTTGCCGTCGGTTACCGAGGCCTGTGCCGCCTGCAGCGCCTGGGCGATCACCTGCCCGCCGAACACGCGGCCGATGCCGTCCTTCTGCGGGCTGCCCTCGAAGCGGTCGTCGGCGTGCTTCTCGACGGTCAGCAGCCTGACGAGGCTGCCGACGATCTTCTCGGGCGGGATGTCGGGCGGGTCGGTATCGCTCATGCCCCGCCTGTGCGGCGGCGACAGGGTTTCGTCAACCGACCAGACCGGCCTTGCGCAGCGCCCGGTAGGCGTAGGCCTTGCCCCTGTTGCCGGCGGGCCAGCGGCCGGGGGCGGTGGGGCGGAGGCCGGCCTTGCGGAGCAGGCGGTTCAGGCCGCGGGCGTCGGCTTCCTCGAAGCTCCAGTCGCTGCGCCAGGTGATGGAGAGCGAGATCGAGCTGTCGGGCCCGTTGCGGACGAAGTGCGGGGCCATGACAGGGACGAACAGCGCCTCGCCGGGTCGGAGCGGGAACTCGGTGCCGCCTGCGGCCAGTTCGTCGCGCCAGGTGAGCTCGCGCGCGCCGCCGGAGTGATAGCCTTCGTGGATCTCGTCGGGCGCATAGGCGGGGTCGCCGGCCGGGAACTGGGTCATCGCCTTGCTGCCCTTCAATTGCAGCAGGATGTTGTGCTCCGGGTCGAAATGATAGGGCGTGACGGCATTGGGGCTGGAGATGAAGACGAACCCTTGCGGGCGGAGCATGGTCCCGGTCTTCGCCTCGATCTCGCCGCGCAGCTCGCCCAGCAGGCGCAGCAGCAGCGCATCATAGGCGGGGACCTGCTCGATGTTCTTGAGCACCGCCCAGCTGTTGCTGGTGGCGATATGGAGGATGGTCTCTTGGATGCTCATGCCGGTGCTGCCAGGCTTGCCGTCGACACCGATGGGAAGGTCGCCGCGGTTGTACTCGATCGAGGTGGCCGGGAGCTGGCCGGCGAGGTCGGCCAGCGCATCGAGCGTCAGCAGCGCATGTCGCTCCAGCGAGTGGCTCAGGATGTGCGGCACCTCGGGATAGTTGGCCGCGAACAGTGCGCGCGATGCCGCCGGGAAGACGTCCTGCGGGATCTCGACCGAGCGATCGGTGTCGTGGCTGGTCGGGGTCTGCACAAGGTCCATCGGTCAGATGCCTTTCGGGAAGGAACCGGTCTCGAGCCGCGCCAGCACCCGCATGGTGCCGCGCCGGATCGCGCCGCCGAGCGCGATGTTGACGCTCACTACCGTGCGTTTCTCTCGCCAGATACGCTCGATCATGGGGTGATCCGCAGCGGCACAGGAGTCCGCCCATTCGATACCTTCGCGGGCCAGCAGGGCGAGGTTTTCGCGCTGGAGCAGCACGCCGGGCGAGAAGCGGGCGTAGCTCTCGTCGAAGGTAGTCTTGAAGCTGAAGGCCCCGGGCGGAGTAAGGAAATTTGCCAGCATGGCGATGGGGCGCCCGTCGATCGTCATCGTCAGCCGTTCGAGCCGCCCTGCCCGGGCGGCCCCGGCGATGGCGGCGCGGAAGAACTCGCTGGTGTCGCTGCGGTCGGCGAGGGAGGTGCGCTGTTCGCCCTTCCAGCCGGACTTCTCGAGGAAGAGGTAGGCGTCGAGCCACGCGTCGATATTGTCGCTGCCCTCGCTTCGATGGAAGCGCAGTTCGCCTTCCTCGGATAGCCGGTTGTGCTGGCGGCGCAGCTCCTTGCGCTTCTTGGCGCTCATCGACAGTTCGAAATAGGCGTCCGGTTCCAGGCTGGAGGCGAGCAGGGCGCGCTCGATCGATTGCACCACCGTTGCGGGCCGCTGTTGCAGTGCAAGGACACTGCGCAGGGCGGTATGGAGCGCGCTGTCGGTCGGCAGCTTGGCCAAATGCAGGAAAGGCACGCCCCTGCCGTACCGGTCCGCCCACTCGATCAGCGCCGACCAGAAGGCGATCTCGTAACCCTGCGCGACCAGCGGCGCGCCGCAGAACGCGTTGTGATGCAGCCAGCCTGATACGTGCGGAACAGCCCGCCCGTAGTAGTGGCGGCTGATCGCCAGCGGCATCAGCCCGACCAGCGTCTCGCCGTCATAGAGGGTGACGAGGCGGACGGGATGATCGCAAGCGAAGTTCTCGAGTGCGGGCAACAGGGCCCAGCGTTCGAAGAAGGGATTGGGGGTGGCAACGCGCTGCGCCAGATCGTCCCAGTCCCAGAGGTTGTCGAGCACATGCGCCGCGCGCCAGGGCTGGACCAGCAGGCGCGGTTGCGCTTGCGCCGCCTGCGCCAGCAATGCCCCGTCGTGCTGCGTCATGCGTTAACCCTCGGCCCTTCCCGACAGGGTCGATCCTAGCGGGCAAGCGCTTAGGAGCGGTTAACGCAAGCAAAAGGGCGCGAGAACCGAAGTTCCCGCGCCCTCTCTTGGTGCCTTTGTCCGACGATCAGTGGCCGGCCAGCGCCGCGAGCAGCAGCAGCGCGACGATGTTGGTGATCTTGATCATCGGGTTCACGGCGGGACCGGCGGTGTCCTTGTAGGGATCGCCCACCGTATCGCCGGTCACGGCAGCCTTGTGCGCTTCCGAGCCCTTGCCGCCGTGGTTGCCGTCTTCGATGTACTTCTTGGCATTGTCCCACGCACCGCCGCCGGCGGTCATGGACAGCGCCACGAACAGCCCGCCGACGATCACGCCGAGCAGCAGCGCGCCGAGGGCAGCAAAGCCGTTCTCCTGGCCCGCGATGGCGGTGATCACGAAGTACACCACCACCGGTGCGAGCACTGGCAGCAGCGACGGGATGATCATTTCCTTGATCGCCGCCTTGGTCACGAGGTCCACGGTGCGGGCATAGTTCGGACGGCTGGTGCCGGCCATGATGCCCGGATCCTTGGCGAACTGGTCGCGCACGTCGACCACCACGTCACCGGCGGCGCGGCCGACGGCGGTCATGCCCATGGCACCGAACAGGTACGGGAGCAGCGCGCCGAGCAGCAGGCCGACAATCACATAGGGGTTCTCGAGGCTGAAGTTGACGGTCAGGCCCGGGAAGAACTCGCGAAGGTCGGTGGTGTAGGCGGCAAACAGCACCAGCGCGGCAAGGCCGGCCGATCCGATCGCGTAACCCTTGGTCACCGCCTTGGTGGTGTTACCCACGGCGTCGAGCAGGTCGGTCTTCTCGCGAACGCTGTCGTCTAGACCGGCCATTTCGGCGATGCCGCCGGCGTTGTCGGTGACCGGGCCATAGGCGTCGAGCGCCACGACCATACCGGCCAGCGCCAGCATCGCGGTCGCCGCATAGGCGATCCCGATCAGACCGGCGAGCTGGTAGGTGATCATGATGCCGGCCACGATGACGATGGTTGGCAGCGCGGTCGATTCAAGGCTGATGGCGAGGCCCTGGATCACGTTGGTGCCGTGCCCCGTTTCCGAGGCTTTGGCGATCGAGCGGACCGGACGGTAGGCCGTGCCGGTATAGTACTCGGTGATCCAGATGATCAGGCCGGTGATGAGAATGCCGGCAAAGGCGCAGTAGAACAGCTCGCGGCCGTTGAACTCGGTGCCCGGCAGGTCGGTGCCCATGCCGCCGAGGGCGTAGTCCGTTGCGAACCAGATCGCCGGCAGGGCGAGCACCGCGCTGACGAGGAAGCCCTTGTACATCGCGCCCATCACATTCGTGCCGCCACCAAGGCGGACGAAGTAGGTGCCGATGATCGAGGTCACGATGCATACGCCGCCGATCAGCAGCGGAAGTGCCATCATGTTGGGCAGAAGATCGCCCAGACCCTTCATCAGCAGCGCGGTCAGCACCATGGTGGCGCCCACGGTGACGACATAGGTTTCGAACAGGTCGGCAGCCATGCCGGCGCAGTCGCCGACGTTGTCGCCCACGTTGTCGGCGATCACGGCGGGGTTGCGAGGGTCGTCCTCCGGAATCCCGGCCTCGACTTTGCCGACGAGGTCGGCGCCGACGTCGGCTGCCTTGGTGAAGATGCCGCCGCCGAGACGGGCGAAGATCGAGATGAGCGAAGCGCCGAAGGCGAGGCCGACGAGGCCATCGACAACCGTACGGTCTTCACCGCCGACCGAGTAGCCGCCGGGCCCCGTCAGGTACCAGTAAAACACGGCGATCGAGAGAAGCGCGAGGCCGGCCACCAGCAGACCGGTGATGGCCCCGGCGCGGAAGGCCAGCGTCAGGCCGTCCTGCAGCCCCTTGCTCGCCGCTTGAGCGGTGCGAACGTTGGACCGGACCGAGATGTTCATCCCGATGTAGCCGGCCACGCCCGAGAGCACGGCGCCGATGACGAAACCGACGGCTGGCACGGTGCCCAGGAACACCCCGACCAGCACGGCGACGATCACGCCGACGATGCCGATGGTGGTGTACTGGCGGTTGAGATAGGCCTGTGCACCTTCCTGGATGGCACCGGCGATTTCCTGCATCTTCGCGTTCCCGGCATCCGCGCCGAGAACCTGACGGCTGGTAAAGATGCCGTAGACAACGGCAAGCAATCCCAGTCCGATCGCGATCTGTACGAGACTCACGACATCTTCCCCCTCAATGGATTAATCGGTCTGTTATGTGCAAGGGCCCCGCCGAGACGGGGCCCATGTGCGGCGAAGGGCTAATGGGCGGGGCTGCGTTAGGCAAGCCTTTCCGCCGAATTGCGGCGTGTCCTCCCCAGCCTTGTCCGTTGCGTGCCGAAACGAGGCGACGGCCATATCGCGGTGCGCGACTCTTGCCCCGTTTCATGGTTACGGATAAGTAAACGCCCATGCAGGGCGCGATTAAGAAGATATTCCTGGTGATGCCGTTTCTGTTCGGCATCGGCTTTATTGCGCCCTTGATTGCGCAGACCATGGCGGTTTGGGAATGGGATGCGCCGGGGGGACTGTCGCGGCTCGGCCTTGGCCTGATCATCGGCGGAGTGTGGGGCCTTTACGCCACCATCCGGGGCCGGTGGATATGACCGACCGACCCGACCTCGACGAACGGCAGTTCGATTTCGACCTCGGTCCGGCGGACGAGGCGACCGGGACAGACGCACGTGCCATCCCGCTGGGGCAAGGCGACGGGCTCGACAAATACGCAAGGGTCGAACTGCTGAAGGAGGAGCGCGAGATTGCCGCGCGGTTCCATGGCGGGCCGATGTGGGGCTATGTCGTGGCGGCGCTCGGCGGGTTCGCCCTCTGGCTGGCGCTGTTCCCGCTGACCATGTTCGGCGTGGTCCACCCGCTGGTGACGCTGGCGATCTCGACCTTCCTGACGGTGGCGGGCTACGTCACCTGCCACGAGGCGATGCACGACAATATCGCCAAGCGCGGCGACCGGAACCGCTGGATGAACCAGCTGGTCGGCGAGGTTTCGCTGCTGCCCATCGCGGTGCCCTTCAGCATGGGCCGGGTGACGCATCTGGAACATCACAAGCACTGCAACCATCCGGAAAAAGACCCGGACTACACCGACGAGGCGCCGAATATGTGGCTCGCCTGGTACAAGACCTGGTGGAACCGCCAGCCGCGCGTCGACGGCACGATCAACCGCTACAAGACCGTGTGCGAGCAGCTCGATACCGAGGAATCGCGGGCTGCGCTGAAGCAGACGCTGATGGTGCAGCTTGTCTATCTGGCCACGCTCTTCACCATGGCTTGGAACGGCTATGCCATCGCCGCCGCCGTATGTTGGTGGCTGCCGCGCCAGCTCGGCCTCAGCTGGATCCGCTTCTTCCTCAGCTGGGCCCCGCACCACCCGCGCGAAGGGCATACGGGCCGTTATGACCAGGCCTATATCTTCAAGAGCAGGGTCGGCCATTTCTGGTCGATGTGCATGGAAACCCACCTGATCCATCACCTGTATCCGGGCATTCCCAACCACCGGACGCGGCAGGCCTATTTCGCGCTCAAGCCGATTTTGGAGAAGCGCGGGGTGGACTGTTCGGCGCTCTAGAGAGGTGGGGAACGGGGCCAAAGTTCACGCAAAGTTCACTCGAAATTCGCGTGCCGCGCGATGGCGGAGAACTTCAGGAAATTTGCCCATATGCGCGATGCAAAGTGAAGTTCTGACACAACTTCGCACGACGGACGCTGATCGACGATCTGAAAGAGCCTGCCCTGAGTTTGATGAAGGGCCGACGCGAGGTTAGCGGGGCGTTGGCGTGTAGGAAAATGGTTTCGCTAGAAGTCGCTCGCATGCAACCGATCTCATTGCGCTCCGACTGCTACTAATGCATGTTCAATCGATGCAGATTGCGAAACAAGTGCCTGCTATTCTGATCAGCCTTGCGTTCGCTTCATGCAACGCAACCGAAGGGGCCAAGCTGCCAGAAGAGCCGTCATTCGAGTTGACCTACGCAGATGCGCCAATAGCTCCGCTCCCCGAGAATGTGCGTTTCTTTGAGCGGCCCAAGATGTTTGCAGAGATGCGGAAAGGCGAAGGACCCTTCCCCGAGATTGTTCTTTTGGAACACGACCCCTGGGCAGAGGTCCTTGGGTCTGACTCACCGAGATTTGCACTCTATAGTGATGGGCAGGTGATCTATCGCACAGAAGGTGGCTTCCACTCGGTACGCTTGACCGAAGCAGAGGCACGTTCGATCAAAAAATCTCTGTTAGCAGCCAACTCCCCCACACTTTCTGGGCAATACCAGGTGGTTGAAGCGACTGACCAACCTGACAGCAACCTTCTCATATATGGCAATCCGTCAGTGTTCCTGAGTGTCTACGGCTCACTTGATGACGACCAAGTTATCTCCCGCTTGCCGGTGTCGGTTGCCAAAGCATTTGATACGGTAAGGACATTCGAATCCGCGCGATCGGAACCGTGGATGCCAGCGCAGATTGAGGTGATGCTCTGGCCATACGAGTATGCGCCTGAAGCCTCGATCCAATGGAAAGAAGAGTGGCCCGACCTGTCTGCACCATCCACTGTAAAGCGGGGTGAAAGTTACAGCCTTTTCTTGCCATCATCGGAATTGGCCGCGTTGAAGAGCTTCCTAGCTGGGAGAAGACCAAAGGGAGCCATAGAAATTAACGGCCGGAAGTGGTCAGCCTCCTACCGAATACCGTTTCCAAAGGAGCGGCTTTGGATGGCACCAAACCCAGAAGCTAGTTCGGGATCGGACAAGAAGTAGGCTTCCGCGTGGTTCCCTCCCGCACCCCTCAATGCCGATACCCCAAGCCCTCGGCGTCCCATACCGCGAGCCCGTCCAGCAAAAGCGGCGGTTCGCCTTCCTCGACGGTGCCGATGGGCGTGGCCTTGACCGGTAGCTCGGCCGAGGGCGGGGCTGTAAACAACAACTGGTAGTCGTCGCCCCAGCGCAGCGCCTCGGCGCGGCGGGTTTCGGGGGCGGTGAGGGGGATGTCCTCGCTGGCGATCGCGAGGGTCACGCCGCTGGCGGTGGCAAGGCGCCAGGCGTCAAGCAGCACCCCGTCCGAAACATCCATCATCGCCGTCACATGCGGGGCAAGCGCAGCCCCCGCGGTAAGCAGCGGCTGCGGGCGGCGGAAGGCGAGGCTGTCCGCGTCGGAGCCCGTCTGCAGCGCCTCGAACCCCATCATCGCTCCGCCAACCGGGCCGGTAATAAACAGCAAATCCCCCGGCTGCGCCCCGTCGCGGCCCGGCACCGGCGAATGGGTCGCCTTGCCCAGCGCGGTCAGCCCCAGCGCGCGCGGGCCGGTGGTGTCCCCCACGGTGTCCCCGCCGAGCAGGGGCACAGCGAAGGCCTCCAGCGCCTCGGCCAGCCCTTCGAGAAAGCGGTCGTCGTCGGCGCCCATCATCTGACCCAGGATCACCCCGATCGGCTGCGCGCCCTTGGCCGCGAGGTCCGACAGGTTCACCGCCACCAGCTTCCACGCGACATCGGCCATGTCCTGCCCGGGCAGCCAGTGCATCCCCTCGACCATCATGTCATGCGTGACGACCAGCTCCTGCCCGCCGATGGAGAGCACCGCCGCATCGTCATTGAGCCCCCGCGCCGCCGGATCGGTGGCGAGCGCGCGCAGGCGGGCGAGAAGATCGAATTCGGTGGTCATGGGGCGGCTCTAGCCTTTCGCGTCACCGCGACACCACCCCTTTCGTCATCCCGGGCCTGACCCGGGATCCCGCTTTTCTTCGGCAACGCTTGATCTGACCGAGCCGCCGCTCAAAACGCAGCGGGACCCCGGATCAAGTCCGGGGTGACGGTTCTGGGGGAGGTTACGCCCGCACTTCCTTCGCAATCGCGTCCAGCACGCCGTTGGCGAATTTCGCTTCGCGGTCGTCGAAGAAGGCCTTGGCGACGTCGACATATTCGCTGATCACGCTGCCCACCGGCACATCGGCGCGGGCGAGCAGTTCGTAGGTGCCGGCGCGCAGTACCTGCACCATGGTCTTGTCGAGCCGGCGGATGCTCCAGCCTTCGGACAGCTTACCGGTGATCAGCGCGTCGATCTCCTCGCGGCGGGCATCGACCCCGCGCACGACATCGTCGAAGAAGGCGACCTCGGCCTCGGCGTATTGCTCGCCTTCCTCGATCTCGCGGCCGAGGCGGTGCTGGTGGAACTCGTCGAGCAGCCGCGTCAGCGCGGTGCCTTCCATGTCCTTCTGGTACAGCGCCTGCACCGCGGCGAGGCGGGCGGCGGAACGGGATTGGGCACGATTGGTCATTTGAGTCGCAATTCTATCGAGGCGGCGTGGGCGGGCAGGCCTTCGGCATGCGCCAGCTTGACCGCGGCAGGCCCGATGGCGTCGAACCCGGCCTTGTCCATGGAAATGAAGCTGGTGCGCTTCATGAAATCGAGCACCGACAGCCCGCTGGCAAAGCGCGCGCGGCGCCCGGTGGGCAGCACGTGGTTGGGCCCGGCGACGTAATCGCCCACGGCCTCTGGCACCATGCGGCCGAGGAACACGCTGCCGGCATGGCGCAGGCCCGCCATCAGGCTTTCCGGATCGTCCACCGCCAGCTCGACATGCTCGGCGGCCAGGCGGTTGGCGAGCGGGATCGCCTGTTCGAGGTTCTCGACCAGGATGATCGCCCCGTGCGCGTCCCAGCTGGCGCGGGCGACCTTCTGCGTCGCCAGCATCGAGCACTGGACGTCGACCCGGTCCTCCACCTGCCCGGCAAAGGCGGCATCGTCGGTGATCAGGATCGACTGGCTGGTGGGGTCATGCTCGGCCTGGCTCAGCAGGTCGGCGGCGATCCAGTCGGGATCGTTCCTGCCGTCGGCGATGACAAGGATTTCGCTCGGCCCCGCGACCATGTCGATGCCGACCACGCCGTAAAGCTGCCGCTTGGCTTCGGCGACCCAGGCATTGCCGGGGCCGGTGATGACATCGACGCGGGCAATCCGGTCGGTGCCATAGGCGAGCGCGGCCACCGCCTGCGCCCCGCCGACGCGCCAGATCTCGTCCACCCCGGCGATATGCGCCGCGGCCAGCACCAGCGGATTGGTCTCGCCATTCGGGGTCGGAGTGACGATGGCGAGCCGCTCGACCCCCGCGACCCTGGCCGGAATCGCGTTCATCAGCAGCGAGGAGGGATAGGCCGCGCGGCCGCCGGGAACATAGAGCCCCGCCGCCTCGACCGGATACCACTTCGCGCCCAGTCGCACGCCGGCGGCATCGGTATAGTCGCGATCGTTCGGCAGCTGCGCTTCGTGATAGGCGCGGATGCGTTCCGCCGCGAGTTCCAGCGCATCGCGCAACTCGACGTCGAGCGCGTCATAGGCGGCCTTGCAGTCCGCCGGCGCAATCTGCCAGCCGCTGCCGTCCTCGCCCAGCGCGTGCTTGTCGAAGCGCATGGTGTAGTCGACCAGAGCGTCGTCACCCAAGGCGCGGACGCGGTTCAGGATATCGGTCACGTCTCGGCCGACATCGTCAGCGCTTTCGCGGCGCGCTTCGACGAGGCGGGTGAAGCGCTCCTCGAAATCGGCGTCATTGATGTGGTACCGACGCATCAGGCGGCCTTCCGTTGTTCTGCGTCGGCCCGAAAGGCCTCTACCAGCGCAGCAACGCGCGGATCGGTCTTCAGTGCCGCGCGATTGGCGATCAACCGCGCCGAAATGTCGAGAATGCGCGAGGTTTCGACCAAGCCGTTGTCCTTCAGTGTCTGCCCGGTGGAAACGAGGTCGACGATCCGGCCCGCCAAGCCCAGCGAGGGCGCAAGTTCCATCGCGCCGTTGAGCTTCACGCATTCGGCCTGGATGCCCTGCCGCTCGAAATGGCGGCGCGTCAGGTTGGGGTATTTCGTCGCGACGCGCAGGTGGCTGGCGCTGGCGCTCTCGCCTGCACCGCCCGCGGGCTCCGCGACCGACAGGCGGCAATGCCCGATATCGAGATCGACCGGCGCGTAGAGGTCCGAATAGTCGAATTCCTCGATCACGTCCGACCCGACGATGCCCAGCTGCGCCGCGCCATGGGCGACGAAGGTGGCAACATCGAAGGCGCGCACGCGGATAAGCCGCATGTCCTCGCGCGTGGTGGCGAAGCTGAGCGCGCGGTTGCTCTTGTCGTGGAAGCCGTCTTCCGGCACGACGCCAGCACGCGCCATTACCGGCAGCGCCTCGTCGAGGATGCGGCCCTTGGGAACAGCGAAGGTCAGTTGGCTTGCCATAGCGGCGCGGCACTTAGGCACTGGACGGCGAAAGGGCAACGATAATGGGCGAAGAGAAGCCGCGACCGGCCTATGAATTCGTCGACATGAAGACCAAGGGGGAGGGCGCCGTGCAGACCGCCTTTGCCAACCAGGTCGCCTATTGTGAGCATGCCGGAGCGCATATCACCGCACGGGTGGTGGGCGCGATTGCCGATGTGCTGCGGTCCGATGCGAGCAATGCGCTGCTCGAGCGCATCCGCAGCTGGCAAGGCGCGCCGCTCGCCGATGCGCTCTCTCTGCGGGTCGCGGGCGGGATCCATTCGCTGCACCTGGCGGGCACCGCACCCGCGCTAGCGCCGATCTATCGCGGCGATCCGGCGGACGATGCAGCGATCATCGGCGCCGTCATGCAGGAGCACGAGGAAGCGCTCATGCCATGGCTAGACGGCCCGCCGCAGACCAACGAGGCGGGCCGTTCGGCCAATTTCATCGCCGCGATGCTGTGGCTGGCGGAGAAGGGCCTTCCGCCGCGCTTCGAGTGTCTCGAGATCGGCTCCAGCGCGGGAATCAACCTGATGCTCGACCGCTATCGCTACGACCTCGGCGGGGTGGTGGTAGGGCCAGAGGACGGCGTGATGCATTTCGCGCCCGACTGGAAGGGTGCGCCGCCGCCCGATCGCGCCATCGGGATCGCCGGCACCAGGGGCTGCGATGTCGCCCCGGTCGATCTGACCGATCCGGCGCAGGCCCTGCGGCTCAAGGCCTATATCTGGCCCGAACACACCGTCCGCTTCGAGCGGATGGAGGCGGCGATTGAGGCTGCGCGCCAACGCGAGCCCGATCTCGTGGAAATGAACGCGGCCGATTTCGTCGAGGCCGAACTGGCAAGGCCGCAGGCGAGCGGCACGACGCGGATGCTGATGCACTCGATCGTGTGGCAATATGTGCCAGAGGACCAGCAGGACCGCGTCCGTGCCGCCATGGAGTCGGCAGGGGCGAAGGCAACGGTGGACACGCCGCTCGCATGGGTCTCGGTCGAGGCCGACCGGACGGTGCACCGGCATATGCTCAAGGTGCGATACTCGCCCGGCGGCGACGAAGAGGTCCAGCTGACGTGGTCGCACCCGCATGGTGCGGATATCGAATGGGTGGCCGGTTAGGACGTTCTCTCCAGAAACTCCTCGATCGCCGCGTTGACCCGGTCCGGTGCCTGCCAGGTCAGGAAATGGCCGCAGTCCGGTATCGTCACCAGCGTCAGGTCCTCGACGAACTCGTCCAGCCCCTCGATATTGCCGGGCGAGAGGGCATGGTCGTCGAGCGCCCAGACCACCAGCGTCGGGATCGTCAGCACGGGCACTTTGGGCAACCTCGCGTCGGGCGGGATTTCCAGCGGCGCCTCGGCCGGCGGGACGGCCATCGGAGTGGCGCGGTACCAGGTGATCATGGCCAGCGCCGCTTCACCATCGGACCAGTCGGCGAGGATCCGCTCGCGCTCCTCGGGATCGTCCTCGGGCAGGGCGCCGGTGCCATTGCCGGTCCCGCCGACCAGCGCCAGCAAACCTTTCTCGCGGATTTCCTCGTCGCGCGAGGTGTCGCGATAGACGCGCATATATTGCCCCGCCGCGCGCTGCTCGGCATCGGTCCATAGCAGGCGGGCATAGATCACCGGATGCGCGGCGTTGCACAGGATCGCACGCTCGACGCGCGAACCTTGCCCTCTCATCGCTACCGCCCACGCCAGCGCGCCGCCCCAGTCGTGCCCGACGATGGTGAAACGCGCGACCCCGAGCGCGTCGGCCAGCAGGAACACATCGCCGACCAGTTCGGCCGGTTTGTATTTTTCGACCCCTTCAGGCTTGGACGAGCCGCGATAGCCGCGCTGGTCGGGCGCGATGCAGCGGAAGCGGTCACGGAAATGCGCGATCTGGTGCCGCCAGGTGCGGTGGCTTTCCGGGAAACCGTGCAGGAAAACCAGCACCGGCCCATCGCGTGGGCCCGTATCCACCACATCCAGCTCGATCCCGTTGGCGAGGGTGACCCGCACCTGGTCCATGTGCGTCAGCCGTCCGCTTCCATCTTGTCCATGTAGCCGGCGGCAACCATCGCCGCGACCTGGTCCAGCAGCGCCTCGGGCGTGCGGCGCATTTCGCCCATGGCTTTCTCGGCCCCTTCGGCAACGATGATCTCGCGCTCGCCTGCGGCCATGGCATCGAGCATGGTCCTGGCCGCGTCATCGGGCGCAATGCCGTTGTCGATCACACGGTCGCTACGCCCCCGCTTGCTGCCGTCGGCGTTCAGCGCATTGCGGCTGACATTCGTCGCGATAGAGCCGGGATAGATCGCGTGCACCTGGACCCCGTCGATCGAAAGCTCGGCCCGCAGCGCGTCGGCATAGCCGGCGAGGCCGAACTTCGCAGCCGAGTAAGCCGTGCGCATCGGCACCCCGACCTTGCCGGCGATGGAGCTGATGAAGGCCAGGTGGCCCGTCCCGCGCCCGGTCATATGCGGTAGCAACGCCTGGGTCGCGGCGATCTGCGACACCAGGTCGATATCGATGATCTCGCGATAGACCTGCATCGCGGTTTTCGTCGCGCGGCTGCGCTGCGAGACGCCCGCGTTGGCGACGAAGCCGTCGATGCCTCCTGAGTCCTTGGCTGACCATTCGACCGCCTTGTCGGTTGCCGCCAGCATGGCGGCCTCGTCACGCACATCGAAAGGCAGCGTCAGTGTTTCCGTCGCAATCCCCCCGGCCACTTCGGCCAGCCGCGCCTCGTCGCGCCCCGACAGGATGACCCGCGCCCCGCGTGCGCCCAGCTCCCTGGCCAGCGCTGCGCCGATGCCGCTCGATGCGCCGGTGATCCACCAACATTTTTCCTCGTAGCTCATGTCCTCTCCCTGTCCTTTCATGGGTCGCTGACCGTTTTTGGCTGGCCGGGGATGGGGATATACTCCTCCTCGTCCCCTGGCACTTTGGGGAAGCGGCCCTTGTTCCAGTCGTCCTTGGCCTGCTCGATCCGGTCCTTGCTCGAACTGACGAAATTCCACCACACGTGCCGCCTGGTGGCAAAGGCCTCGCCGCCGAGCAGCATCACGCGCCCGCCGTGCTCGGACAGGAGTGTCATCGACTTGTCGGGTGCCAACACGGTCAGCTCATAGAGTCCGAGCGGCTGGCCATCCACGCTCGCTTCGCCGCCGACCAGCATCACCGCGCGCTCGTCCGCCTCCGCCTCAATCGGCAGCGCGCCGCTGGGGGCGAGGACGATTTCGGCATAGATGGTGTCGGCATAGGTGGTGGTCGCAGCCCGTTGGCCCCAAAGCTGGCCCATGATCACGGTGGCCTTGGCGCACTGGTCCTCGACGACTGGCAGGTCCTTGACCGCTTCGAACGCCGGATCGATTTCCTCCCGCCCGTCGGGCAGGGCCAGCCAGGTCTGCATCCCGTAGAGTCGCGGCCCGGCATCGCGCTCGGCCTGCGGGCTGCGCTCCGAATGGACGATGCCGCGCCCTGCGGTCATCAGGTTCACTTGCCCCGGGCGAATGGTCGAGAAGCTGCCGATGCTGTCACGGTGGTCGATGGCGCCTTCAAACAGCCAGGTCACAGTGGCGAGGTTGATGTGCGGGTGCGGCCGCACATCCATCGCGCTGCCAATGTCGAGCTGCGCCGGGCCGAACTGGTCGACGAAAATGAAGGGTCCCACCATCGTTCGCCCCCTGCTGGGCAAGGCGCGGCGGACCTGGAACTGGCCGAGGTCGTGGGTGACAGGGGTAATGGTCTGTTCGATCATGGCCGGGGGTCCACTTCAATCAGGTCTGCGAGCTCACGGGGGTAAATATACTCGTGCCAGCTGGCGAGTTCAGATCGGGTGAACCAGCGATGCTCCTGCATCACCCGCTGTTCCAGCGCGGTGTGACCATCGGTCGAGATTTTCACATTGCTGACCCGCACGCGAAAGAACCTCTCGTCCCCGCGAACGGCTTCCCCTTCGGGCGTGATGAACTCGGGGTTCTGCTGAGCGACTTGCAGGCCCGGATCGGCGTCTATGCCGGTTTCTTCCCGCAATTCGCGCCTTGCCGCGTCCTCGAAACTTTCGTGTGGGTCGCATTCGCCGCCGACAGTCGCCCAGAAGGGCGGGCGATCTTCGAGCACGAAGCGGAACAGCAGCACCCGGTCCTCCGGATCGAGCAAGATAATCCGCGCAGCACGCCTGATGCGCTTCGGGGTGCCGGACTCGCTCATTCGCACCTGCTTTCTTCGGGCGCGCTCGCCTTGATCGCCACGGCGTGCACCCGCTGGCCGACGATATCGCCGAGAGTCGCAATCACCCGCCGCTGGCGCTGGAGGCGGGATACCCCGGTGAATGCCTCGCTTTCGATCACGACAGTGAAATGCGATTCGCCTGAACCGTCATCGCCCGCGTGGCCGTGGTGGCTGGCACTGTCGTTGATCACGTCCAGCCTTGTCGGGGCGAAGGCTGCTTGCAGCAGCATTTCCATCTCGGCCTGTACACTCACGGCGTTTGTCCTCTTCAAATACGCGGCCAGCGTCACCATCCTAGGGCGCTATGCCTGCCGACCGGTTCCATGGACGATACGAAGCCCGAGGGCGAGTCTGCGAACACCCGACTTGCGCCGAGCCGGGCGAATTCCGGGCGCCGGGCGGGTCCGGGAATTCGTTCGACGGCCCCGGCCAGTGGCGCTGGTTCTGTCTCGACCATGTGCGCGAGTTCAACAGCGGCTACGACTGGTTCGAGGGCATGAGCGCCGACGAGATCCTGGACGCGCAGTCGCCGGCTGCCGGGTGGCAGACCGAGAGCCGCACGTTCCGACCCACTGCCGGGATCGACGGCATGCCGCGCTGGGCGGACTTCGACGATCCGCTCGATGCCATCGCCGCGCGCGCCAGCGGCATCAAGAGCCGTGCCCGGCGAGAGGCGGAGATGGCAGCCGACGGGCGCTTCAGCCGCGAGGAGGCGCAGGCGCTTGACACCATGGGACTCGGCCTCGATGTCGACCGCCGCCGCCTGCGCCAACGCTATTCCGAACTCGTCCGCCGTTACCACCCCGACCGCAACGGGGGTGATCGCAAGCACGAAAGCCGCCTCAACCGCGTGGTCGAGGCCTACCAGTTGCTGCGCAAGTCGCGCGCCATCGCCTGATCAGGCTGCTTCGGCCAGCGCCTTGAGCTGGTCGGCACAGGCACCCCATCCTTCCGTGAAACCCATCTCGTCGTGCTGCTTGCACGCCTCTTCGGTCCAGTGCCGGGCGCGGGCGGTGTAGCGGGTCCCGCTGACGCCGTTCTCTTCCGCCGGTTCGACTTCCCAGATGCCGATCATGAAGGGGCCGCTCGGCTCGAGATCGCCGACCAGCGCATCGGTGAAGGCAAAGCGCTTGCCTTCGTCCCACGCGACGACCGTGCCGGGGTTGGGCTGAACCTCGCTATCGGGGCCGTACATGACGCAGTCGGACGCCCCGCCGGCGCGGCGTTCGAGCCTGGGGAATTCCGCCCGCCACGGGGCGGGGCAAAACCATTCCTCGATGCGGTTGGCCATCACGTCCCACACCTTGTCGGTCGGGGCGGCGATGAAGCGGGTGAGGGAAAGCTCGTGCATTTCAATCTCCTGCCACAGCCGCCTCGATGGCGGCGTGGTCGATTTTCACCATCTGCTGCATCGCGGCGAAGACCCTGCCACGAACTCCCGGATCGTCGTGACCCAGCGCATCCATGAGCACGCGCGGGACGATCTGCCAGCGCACGCCCCAGCGGTCATAGCACCAGCTGCAAGCCATCTCGCCGCCGCCATCGGCGGTGAGCGCGGCCCAGTAGCGATCGGTCTGCTCCTGCGTATCGGTGAAGACCTGGAAGCTGACCGCGTCGGTGAAGCCGTTCTCTGCCTTGCCATTAAGCCCCATGAATGGCTGGCCGAGCAGGGTAAAATTCACTGTCAGCACATCGCCCGCCTTGCCGCCCGGATAGTCGGTCGGCGCGGTATCGACCCGCTCGATCTGGCTGTCGGGAAACAGACCGCAGTACAGCTGCGCCGCCTCATGCGCGCTGCGCTGGAACCACAGGCAGGTGGCGATCTTGGTTTCAGCCATTGTCCGTCTCCTCAGCTGCGCGGGCCGACGAGCCCGAATGATGCACCCTGCGGATCGAGCGCCACGAGCGAGTAGTCACCGCCGGGGATTTCGATCGGTTCCTGGAGGACGGTACCTCCGGAAGCGGCCAGCTTGGCGGCAGCGGCATCGATGTCGGGGATGCGAAAATAGAACGACCACGCAGAGACGGGCATCTCGGGCATCTTGGGCATGACCGCGCCGATGCCGTAGTCGTCCTGGCGCAGGAATTCATAGGCCCCCAACGGCCCCATTTCCATTTCGCCGTCCTTCACCCAGCCGAAGAGCTTGCCGTAGAAGGCTTTGGCGCCTTCGGGATCGGCACTCGCGAGCTCGTTCCAGGCGCAATGCCCCGTCTGCGGCGCATATTTCGAGAAGGCACTGCCGGACTGGCCCGAGCGGTCGTCGATGACATAGAACATCGCGCCTTGCGGATCGGCAACCATCGCAAATGGACCGACACCGGGCACTTCGCCGCCTTCCATCGTGACACTGCCGCCGCCCGCGCGGATGCCGGCAAGGGCCTGCGGAACATCGTCGACGCGGATGTAGCCGAGCCAGGCAGGCCGGGCACCGCCGCCGGTCATCTCGTCAGTCAATTGCAGGACGCCGCCGATCTGCGCGTCTCCTGCCTTGAAAGTTCGGTAGTCCATCCCGCCGGGGTCGCCCTTGTCGAAACTCCAGCCGATCAGGGGGCCGTAAAAGGCCTGTGCCGCGTCGGCATCCGGGGTCATCAATTCGTACCAGATGAAGTCGCCATGCTTCTCGGTCATTTGCCCTCTCCCATTTCCACGACCGGCGAGAACCCGCCGTAGATCAGCCGCATGCCGTCGAACGGCATGGGGTTCTTTTGCTGGTCCATGCGATCGTCCTTGAAATCGTCCGACATCATCCGCGCCATTGCCGCATCGCGCGTCGCCTTGTCAGGCCATTCGATCCAACTGAAGAGGACTTCTTCGTCCTCCTCCGCCTTGACCGCCATGCGGAAATCGGTGGTCTTACCCACGGGCACATCATCGCCCCAACATTCGACCACACGGGTCGCGCCAAGGTCGATGAACACGCTGTCGCCGAGCTTTGCGTGCTCGATGAACTTTTCCCTGTTAGCCTTGGGGCAGGCGATCACGAAACCGTCGACATACATGTTGTCTCTCCTCTCGATCCGACTCGGTCCTTGTCTTTTGTGGCCCTCGAAGTTACTAAAGGCAACAATGAAGTTACAAAAAGAAACCAAAGGGCACGGCAAGTGGTACGGCGATGCTTGCGGCACCGCATTCGCTATGGAGCTGGTGGGCGAGCGCTGGTCGTTGCTCGTCGTAAGGGAACTGATGCTCGGGCCGAGGCGATTTTCCGACCTGCGCGCCAGCCTGCCCGGCGTTTCAGCCAAGGTGCTGACCGAACGGCTTGGCTCGCTGGAGGAGGGCAGGGTGCTCGTCCGCAAGCAATTGCCGCCGCCAACGAAGGTGCAGGTCTATGAACTCACCGAATGGGGCTACGCTGCGGAACCGCTGATCCAGGAGGCCGGGCGCTGGGCGGCGCAATCGAGCGCGCACGATCCGACCTTGCCGCTTTCTCCGGTGTCGCTGATGCTGTCGATGCGCACCATGGTCGACCACGCCCGCATCGAGGAATTCGCCGGCAAGCGGATCGGCTTCGTCGTCGGGGAGGACAGCTTCGTCATCGAGCCGGGCGAAGGCCGGTTGCCGATCAGGCGCGGCGATGTCGCCGGTGCCAACGCGGTGTTCCATGCACCCGTTGCGGCCGTACTGGCGGGCGGCATCTATGCGGGTGTGCCGTGGGACGAGCTCGAGCGCGAGGCGGGCCTGCGGATCGAAGGCGACCGCGAGCTGGCGCTGCGATACGTTACGCTCTTCAGCCTGCCGCCACCGCTCGCCTAGCCCTGCTTGAAAGCCCAGCGCAGGGTCTTGCCCATGCCCCAGGTCGCGGCGCGGGCAGGGAAGGCTGCCAGGCCCGGCCGTTCGAGCCCCAGCATCGAGCGGGCGAACGAGGGCAGCAGAGCCACGGCTTCGGCACCGAGCACGGATTGGACCGCAGCCGGGGTGCCCTCGGTGCGCTGGTTCAGCACGAGTTGCGCCACCTCCCGTGCTTCCGGGCGCGGCCGCAGGTCGCTGCGCAATTCGCGAAAGATCGCCTCGGCTTCGTTGCGGTCAAGCGGGACCGGGTCTGCCCCCAGCGCGCGGGCGATTACCGAGAACTGGCGATAGTATTCGTCCTGCTCGTGCCCCGGCATATCGGGCCGGACGTGGCGCAAATAGGCGGCAAGGAAGCTCTGCGCCTCGGCCACATGCACCCAGGCCAGCGTACGCGGATCGGTCGCGACATAGGGCCGGCCGTCGGGCAAGGTGCCCGTCACATGCGCATGGATGCGGTTGACCCGCTCGATCGCCTTCATCGCCTCGTCGCGGTGGCCGAAGGTGGTGACGGCGATGAAGCGGGCGGTGCGCCGCAGGCGACCATGCATGTCCTCACGGAAGTTGGAATGGTCGAGCACGCCTTGCAGCGCCTGCGGATGGAGCATTTGCAGCAGCAGGCTGCGGATGCCGCCGACCATCATCCCCACTACATCGGCATGGACCCGGCGGATCGGCGAATCCTTCTCGAACAGCGCCTCGTCGCTGATGGGCACCGGTTGCTGCCCTGCCTCGACATCGTTGAAGACTGCGCGTACCCGCCCGACGAGTTGCTGGCGCAGAAATTCGCTGGGAGACGGGGGCGGCATTGGTCCTAACTAGGGCGTGGGGGTGGGAAAGCAAATCTCGCCTTTCGTCCCGCTTGCTCCGGCGCGCGCGCGCGTCTAGGCCTCGGCCCGAGATGAACGACATGACCGACAAGAGCTTCGAACCCTCCGCCAAGACTGCATTGGCCGCGCCAGACACCACTGTCGATGTGCGCACGACCTTCGGCATCGATATCGACTGGCAGGTCCCCGCTTTCAGCAAGGGCGACGAACGCGTGCCCGATCTTGACGCAAACTACGTGTTCGATCCGGACACCACGCTGGCGATCCTCGCCGGCTTTGCCCACAACCGCCGCGTGATGGTGCAGGGATATCACGGCACCGGCAAGTCGACTCACATCGAACAGGTCGCCGCGCGGCTCAACTGGCCGTGCATCCGCATCAACCTCGACGCGCACATCAGCCGTATCGACCTGATCGGTCGCGATGCGATCGTGCTGCGCGACGGGTTGCAGGTGACCGAGTTCCGCGAGGGCCTGCTCCCGTGGGCGCTGCAGCATCCCGTGGCGCTGGTGTTCGACGAATACGATGCGGGCCGCCCGGACGTGATGTTCGTGATCCAGCGCGTGCTGGAAACGGAGGGCAAGCTGACGCTGCTCGACCAGAACCGGGTTATCAGGCCCGATCCCAACTTCCGCCTGTTCGCCACCGCCAACACCGTTGGCCTCGGCGATACAAGCGGCCTGTATCACGGCACGCAGCAGATCAACCAGGGCCAGATGGACCGCTGGAACATCGTCGTCGGGCTGAACTACCTGCCGGCCGAGACCGAACAGGCGATCGTTTCGGCCAAGAACCCGGAAACCGATCCCAAGACCGTGGCCGACATGATCAAGGTCGCCGATCTGACCCGCCAGGGCTTTATCAACGGCGACATCAGCACGGTGATGAGCCCGCGCACCGTCATCACCTGGGCGCAGAACGCGGCGATCTTCAAGGACGTCGGCT
Source organism: Parerythrobacter aurantius (assembly GCF_045291475.1). Classification (NCBI taxonomy): domain Bacteria; kingdom Pseudomonadati; phylum Pseudomonadota; class Alphaproteobacteria; order Sphingomonadales; family Erythrobacteraceae; genus Parerythrobacter; species Parerythrobacter aurantius. Next base: position 150,565 of record NZ_CP147985.1, on the reverse strand, counting down.
TCGCCTTCCGCCTCAGCTTCCTCAACAAATGCGACGAGGCGGAGCGGATGCTGGTGGCCGAATACTACCAGCGCGTCTTCGGTGTGGACCTGCCCGAAAGCATCGTCGGCAAGGGTTGACCTCGCGACTGCCGCCTTCGTTCAACGAAGGGCAAGACGCGTCACATTACCTCTCGCCATTGCTGTATTAATGGGATAACACAGTAGGACGATGGGTATTTCCTGGTTCGGAGGATCGAAACGCCGAAGGCTTGCCTCGTTGCGGCCGCAAGGCGCTTATGCCGGCTATTTCGCCCGTGATGGCGAACCCATGGCAGGCCGGTCCGGCGCAGCCGACGATGCGGGCCTCGACTTTTCCGGATGGGACGAGCGCCTCGACAGGTTCGACGATGCCGTCGCGCTGGAAGAGCGCAAACGCCAGCGGTGGTGGCAACCCGCCTATTGGCGCGATCGCCGCAAGCGGTGGTGGATCGGGCGGGGGGTTCTTGCCTTCCTCCTAGCCTTTGTTCTCGTCGTCGGCTTCCTCGCGGTAACCACGCCGCTGAGCAAGTCGCTGGAACCGGTGGTTCCCCCGCAACTGACGATCCTCGCCGCCGACGGCACCCCGATCGCGCGCAACGGGGCAATCATCGATGACCCCGTCACCGTCGAGAAGCTGCCGCCCCATGTGGTCGAGGCATTCCTGGCGATTGAGGACCGGCGTTTCTACAACCACTGGGGCGTCGATCCGCGCGGGATTGCCCGCGCAGCCGTAACAGGGGTCGGCGGCGGCAGCACCATCACCCAGCAGCTCGCCAAGTTCACCTTCCTGACGCCGGAACGCAGCATTACCCGCAAGTTGCGCGAAATGCTGATCGCCTTCTGGCTGGAAACCTGGCTGACCAAGGACCAGATTCTCGAACGGTATCTCTCCAACGCCTATTTCGGCGACAATGCCTACGGCCTGCGCGCGGCCAGCATGCACTATTTCTATCGCCAGCCCGAACGGTTGACGACCGCACAGGCGGCGATGCTGGCCGGACTGGTGCAGGCCCCGTCGGCCCTCCGTCCCACCAAGCACTATGCCCGTGCCGAAAAAAGGATGCGCCTGGTGCTCGGCGCGATGGTCGCGGCCGGTTACCTGACCGATGCAGAAGCGCGGCTTCCTGCGCCGCGGCTCGATGTCCGCACCCGCAGCGACCTGCCGACCGGGACCTATTTCGCCGACTGGGCCCTGCCCATTCTGCGCAACGGGAGCGAGCGCGGCTACGAAGCGCAAACCGTCACCACGACGCTCGACGCCCGGCTGCAGGGCTTGGCCACGCGGATCGTCCGCAATGCCGGGCTGGGCGGGGCGCAGGCGGCGCTGGTGGTGATGCGTCCCAACGGCGAAGTCGTCGCCATGGTCGGCGGCAAGGATTATGCGAAAAGCCCCTTCAACCGAGCGACGCAGGCGAAGCGGCAGCCGGGGTCGACCTTCAAGACCTTCGTCTGGCTCGCAGCGCTGAAACAGGGCATGGAACCGGGCGACCTGGTCGACAACACCGAGATCACGCAGGGAAGTTATCGGCCGCGCAATGCCGGGGGGCGCTATTCCCCGACCCTGACCCTTGAGCAGGCGTTCGCCCGGTCCAGCAATGTCGCGGCGATCCGGCTGTACCAGTCGGTCGGCGACGAAGCGGTGATCGCGACGGCGCGCGAACTCGGCATAACCGCATCGCTAACGCCCGGCGATCCGAGCGTCGCATTGGGTACGGCTACAACCACGTTGCTGGAACTGACGGCAGCCTATGCCGGTATCGCCGGCAACGCCTTTCCGGTGAAGCCGACCCCCTTGCCTGTCGCACGGCAGGGTTGGTGGGAATGGATGTGGGACGGCGCCGAAAGCTATCCCGGCCGGGTCGAGAAGGATATGCAGCAGATGCTGCGCGCGGCCATCAATGGCGGTACCGGCCGTGCGGCGATGCTGCCGATCGCCAATTTCGGCAAGACCGGCACCAGCCAGGATAACCGCGATGCGCTGTTCGTCGGCTGGGCCGGCGATCTGGTGGTCGGCGTCTGGATCGGCAATGACGACAACACGCCGCTCCGCGGGATTTACGGCGGCGGCCTGCCGGCGCGCATGTGGCGCGATTTCATGCTGCAAGCCACTGGCCGCGTTCCCGCCGCGACGAAGCCCCGGGCCGATCCGTCCGGACCGGTGGAGCCGATGGACCTGCCGGACCCAGAGGATTTCCAACTGCCCGAGGGCCTGCGCATCGAGGAAGACGGGGTGACAGTGGGAACGGAGGTCGGCGGAGTACCGATCGATGTCAGGCTGGGACCGGACGGCCTCGGTATCCAGCCCGGCCAGCGCGAGCCCGAACCCGAGCCCCAGCGCGAGCCCGAACCGCGGCGCTAGTCGGCGGTCGTTTCGGCGAGCAGCACGTTCATCACTGCCGTCGCGCGCGGGCGGTCGCGCTCGTCCTGCCAGCATTCCACCTCGATATTGGCATTGCGGCGGCCGAGCTTGGTTATGCGTGCCTTGGCGAACAGGGGCGCGGCCTTGGCAGGGGCGAGGAACTGCACCGTGATGTTGATCGGTTTAAGCCGCGCCTCGCGCTCCGCCTGCCGAAGGGCAAGACGAAGAGCCGCGTAACCGGCGGTTTCGAGCAGTCCGCTAATGGCCCCGCCGTGATAAACGCCGGGCCGCCCCTCGATCATCTCCTCGCCGCCCGCGCGCAAGACCGGCACGCCATCCTCCATGGCATCGACGCGGATACCGAGCGAGCGGGCATAGGGCGTCAGCTCCCAGGTTTCATTTCCCATCGCGCGAAACCCCCGGCAGCGACATGAAGACGCCAGCCATATGCGCCACCGGGTCATCTGCATCGCCATCATGCGCTATGCCGCGAACGAAGGCGGCCGACCTTGTCAGCCGATAGCATTCGACGCGGCCGACAACGTTTTCGCGTTCGCGCGCAGGACGCTGGTAGTCGACCCGCAGGTCGAGCGTGGCCACCGCCTGGAAGGTTTTCATGCGGGTCCAGATGGCAAGACCGCTGGCCATGTCGAGCAGGCTGATAATCGGCCCCGAGGCAAGCACCGGGCGGTCGCTTTCGCCGACCAAATCCTCGCGCCAGGGAAGCTCGAGCTCGGCCCAGTCATCGCCGTGACCACGAAATTGCAGGCCGAGCCAGCCCGAATGGCCGTGGCCCAGCACGAACTTGGCGGCGCGCGCAGGGTCGAAAACGAAACTCATCGCAGGGCCTTGGCGCATCCGCAGGACGGAGACAATCCCCCTGGATTCCGTGCCAGGTTCAGGCGAGATACGCCCAAGCAACCACGACCACTATCGCCAGCACGAGCGCTGCAAGGCCAAGGTGCAGCGCACCCGTCACACGCTCCATGTCGCGCGGCCGACGGTGCAGCTGGCGGTCGGGCAGAAGATCGGCAAGCGAGCCGATAAAGTCCCACATCGGCTACAACCCTCCTCCTGCCAGAGCATCTATCGCACCCTGCAGGAACACCGCCGCGGCATGGCTGTCGATGCGCTCCGCACGCTTGGCGCGGCTGATGTCCTGCCCGATCATCGCCGCCTCGGCGCTCTGGGTCGACCATCGTTCGTCCCACAGGAGTACCGGCAGCGAAAAAGCTTCGGCAAGATTGCGGGCATAGGCGCGGCTCGCCTGGGCTCGCGGTCCCTCGCTACCGTCCATGTTGCGTGGCAGGCCCAGGACGAGGCCCCTGATCGCCCGTGCGTGGATGATTTCCTCCAGCGTCGTGCGATCCTTGCCGAACCGGCCGCGGGCAATCGTCTTGCCGGGGGTGGCAAAGCGCCAGCCGGCATCGGCGGTGGCGGTGCCGATGGTCTTCGTGCCCAGGTCGAGCGCCAGCAGGGCACCGCCGTCGGGTAAGGCGTCACCGAACGCCAGAGCGCTGTCCGTGATCAGGCCGGGATTCGCCACGCTTCTACCCGGCGCGTCGCGTCCAGCTGGAGGTTACGCCAGAATAACGGGATGTCGTAGACATGGTAATTGTTGCCGGGAAGCACATAGGGGCCCAGTTCCGGCGCCTCGCCGATCAGCAACAGCCCGCGGTCGTCGCAGCGGGCAGGGACGGAACCCGTTACCAACTCTCCTCCGGCGAGGTCGGCATCGGGCACCAGTGTGCCGAGATTGGCGTCGGCACCGGCACTGCCGCCGATCCCGCCGGTCAGCGGATTGGTGCACAGGAAATTGCTGTTGCCGCGCGGCTTTCCGTCAAAACCGATCGAGGCGGCATAGGTGTCGAGCAGTTGCCCGGGATCGGCCGGTTCGGCATAGCTCGACCAGCTCATGATGCAGCCTGCCTGACCGGCCGTGGCACAGGCTGGCAAAGGTAGTTCGGGCAGGTCCCGTTCGAGCGAGATGGGCCAGCCAACCGCATAGACGACGGCAATGCGGGACTGGATCGGCTGGCCCGCGACCTGCTCGCGCAGCAACCGCAGCAGGTGCAGAGAGCCCTGGCTGTGGCCCGCGAGCACAATCGGCACATCCTCGCCGACACTGTCGCGAAACACGGCAAAGGCCTGCGCCACGTCGGCATAGGCCGCGTCGAGCGCGCGCTGCGCCTGTGGCGCGTCGGTCAGGAAGGCGCCGATCGTTGCCTGGCGATAGCGCGGCGCCCAGATCTCGCTGGCCTGGTTGAACGGGCTGGCAAGGCCGCGCACGAACAGGCGGGCGCGGTCGTTGGCTTCGGCGCTGTCGAGCGGGGCATTCCAGCTGGCGCGGTCCATGTAGCTGGTCGGATGGACGAAGAACACCGCGAAGGGCGGGGGCTTCTGGTTGGCCGGGCTGGGCAGCAGGGCCCTCTCGCCCTCGAACGACGGTTGCCACCGTGCGGGGTCCGCTGTGCCCATGCCCGGCCGCGATATCCACATCTTGGGGTCCTGGTAGGCATTCGCGGCGAGGGGATCCTGTTCCACGAAGTCCCCGCTCGGTACGAAGGCAAACTTGGTCAGTTCGCGGCTCCAGATACTGAGAGCGAAACCGGCGCCGATTACGATCACGGCGATAAAAACAATGAAATAGAGAAACTTACGCGCCATTATGAGGATCCAGTGTGATGCCCGCCTTCGCCAGCTTTCGGTGTAGTGCGGCTTCCTGCAGCTCCGCGTTGCGTTCCGACCGCCGCTCCAGCGCAACCTTGATCATGGCGAGCAGCGGATCGGCCAGGAACAGCCCGAGGATGCCGAACAGCAGCCCCATGATCAACTGCGCAGCCAGCACCACGGCGGGCGCAAGGTCGACGGTCTTCTTCGCGATCATCGGCACGATCACGTAACCGTCGAAATTCTGTACGAAGAAATAGACGAACAGCGTGTAGAGCCCCATATCGGTCCCGCCTGAGAAACCGACGGTAACCATCAGGATTCCCGATACAATTGCCCCGATGTTGGGCACGAAGGCGAGCAAGCCGGTGAGAATGGCCAGAAGCGTCGCCATGGGTACGGTGCCGAGGCCGAGAAGCTGTGCGCCGACAGTCAGCATGACGTAGGTCATGACACCTTCGATGACCATGCCGACGAGCCGCCCGGCCATGAGGCGACGAAGGGTCCAAGCCATGCGGACGATGGTTTCCCGCAGGTCTTCGCGCCGGTGGGCAGGCGCCATCCATTCGACGCCGCGCTCGTACAGCCGGGGCTCGAGCGCGACGTAGAGGCCGATGATCACGATCAGCACGACCGAGGTCACCCCGCCGGCAATGCCTGTCAGCACGCGGGTGACCGTCCCCACACCGCTGAGCAGCTGGCCGACAATCGACTGGATGTCCGTCGCCTCCACGGCGAAGCCGTTGGCCTCGGCCCATTCGAACACGAGCTGCGCCTGTCCCTGCACGATGGCAGGCAGGGCTGCCGCCTGTTGCGCGATCTGATCGCCGGCGAAACCGCCCAGCCAGACGAAAAATCCGGTAACCGCGGCCAGCACAATGAAGATGCGGATGGTCCGATCGAGCGGCAGGACCCGGCCGAGAAGGCGCGCGCCCCCGTCGATCATGGCGGCGAACACGAGCCCGCCGAAAATCACCAGCAGGGATTGCGAGATATAGACCGACAGCACCGCCAGGCCGATGACCGAGACCCAGATGGCGGCCTTGTAGGCTTCCAGTCTCAGGACCGGGCTGTCGATGTACGACGGACTGGCGCCTAGCTGCGAAAGTGCCCCGTCATCGCTTTCAGGCGGCGCTGATCCCCGTTCGCTCATTCCGCCGTAACGGTATCGGGAGCCGGCGGTTCCTCTTGCGGCTCGATGCGCTCCGCCTTGGCCGGACGCAGCGAACGCCAGGCGCGCCCGTCGCGCAGCGCTCCCCACCAGCTGAAGGGGTTCCAGTTCGCCGTACCGTCGAGCGAGAAGGTAGTGAATTCAGCCCGGCCACCGATATTGGCGAGCGGTACCGCATCGCCAAGACCGCCACCGACAGGCATGACTGGCGCACGGCTATCGGCCGAGTGGTCGCGATTGTCGCCCATCACGAACACGGAATCCGCCGGAACCTTGTAGGGCCCGTAGTTGTCGAGCATGGTATCCGGCGAGGAATCGATGACGAGATAGCTCACCCCGTTGGGCAGCGTCTCGCGGTACACTGGCACGCGGCAGACCATCTTGCCGTCCGGCCTGGTCACGATTTCGAAGTCGGTTTCGTTGCACGGGTTGTTGAGGTCAATGGGCAGGTCGAAGGTAGGTTCGACCTTTTGCGGTACGCGTTTCCCGTTGAGGATGATCTGGCCGTTGCGGACCTCGATGGTGTCGCCCGGCAGCGCCACCACGCGCTTGATGTAATCTTCGCTCCGGACCGGATGGACCGGGATCACGATGTCGCCATATTCCGGCGTGCTGCCGAAAACCCGCCAGTCGCCGCGCGGGAGGAGGTGGAAGCTCACCGACGACCAGTTGAAGCCGTAGGGGTACTTGCTCACCACCAGCCGGTCGCCGACCAGGAGGTTGGGCATCATGGACTGCGAGGGGATATAGAACGGCTTGGCCACGAAGCTGTGAAAGGCGAGCACCGCCAGCAGCATCAGCGCCAGGCTGCGCAGTTCCGCCAGCCAGTTGATTTTCTCTTCTGCGGTCTCGGAGGAAGTTTTGTCGGTCACACTGGCCTGCAGGGTTTCTGGGGGTTGGGGTGTCATATCCTGTGCGCCTCGATGATGACGAAGGCCTGCGCCCATGGATGATCGTCGGTGAGGGTCAGATGAATGCTCGCCTCATGGCCATCGGGCGTCAGTTCCGCAAGCCGAATCGCCGCGCCGCCCGTCAAGGCCAAAGTCGGCGCGCCCGACCGGGCATTGATCACGCCGATGTCCTTCATGAACACGCCCCGCCGGAAACCGGTGCCGACGGCCTTGCTGAAGGCCTCTTTGGCGGCGAAGCGCTTGGCATAGGTGCCGGCGATGGTGAATGGCCGTCTGCGGGCCTTGGCGATCTCGATCTCGGTGAAAACCCGCTGCTCGAAGCGTTCGCCGAACCGCTCCAGCGAATTGGCGATGCGTTCGATATTGCAGAGGTCGGAGCCGAGGCCGATGATCATCTCGCGCCGCTCATCGTGCATCGTCCATCAGGTCGCGCATCTTGCGCACGGCGTTCTCGAGCCCGACGAACACGGCTTCGCCAATCAGGTAATGGCCGATGTTGAGCTCCGCCAACTGCGGGATGGCGGCGATAGGCTGGACGTTTTCGTAGGTCAGGCCGTGGCCCGCATGTGGCTCGATGCCGTTCTTGGCCGCAAGCGCAGCCATGTCCGCAATGCGTTTGAGTTCGGTTGCCGTTTTCTCGCTGTCACCGGCGAGCTGGGCGTGGGCGTATTCGCCGGTGTGGAATTCGACCACCGGCACACCGAGCCGCAAGGCTGCATCAAGCTGGCGTTCGCTTGCCTCGATGAACAGGCTGACGCGAATGCCTGCCTCTGCCAGGCGGTCCGCGATCGGCACCAGCGTATTGTGCAGGCCAGCGGCGTCGAGCCCGCCCTCCGTCGTACGCTCTTCGCGCTTTTCAGGGACGATGCAGGCGGCGTGCGGCTTGTGGCGCAGGGCAATCGCCAGCATATTTTCGGTGGCCGCCATCTCGAGGTTCAACGGCAGGTTGGTCGCGGCCTGGATGCGGGCCAGATCCTCGTCGCGGATATGGCGGCGGTCTTCGCGCAGGTGCGCGGTGATGCCGTCGCCGCCGACAGCCGCGACGATCTGCGCGGCGCGGACCGGATCGGGGTGGTCGCCGCCACGCGCGTTGCGGATGGTGGCGACGTGGTCGATGTTGACGCCGAGCCGCAGCCGCCGGGTCATTGCGCGCCCCCGCAGAAAGTCTTGCTCAGCAGGTCGTATGCGAGGCCTTCGCCGGACCAGATTTCGCCGAAGTCCTGGTCCGGGTCGAGCTCGACCACCGAAAGATAGCGGCCCTGGTCGGGGAGGATGAAGTTGCGCACCTCGTACCGCCCGATCGCGCCGCGTCGTTCGACGATCCTGACCGGTCCCTCGCAGCCGGCGAGGTTCGCCGGGAAAACCCACTGGCCCAGGGCCATGTAGCCGAGATCCGCGTCGGCCGACCACAGCACCTCGAGCGATTCGGGCTTGAGCAGGCGGCCGTCGGCCAGCGCGCGCGAGAACAGCGCCATGTCGCTGACCGGCCCGACCAGTGCGGCCGATGCGCCATAGCCTGCCACCCAGCGCCAGTCCGTCGCATCGCCCATTTCGAACGGAACCGGATCGGCAATGTCGGAGAATCGAGTCGCCTCGAGCCCGGCCGGTTCTGCAATCTTCTCCTGAAACAACGCCTCGAGGCTCTTGCCCGAGGCGGCTTCCAGGATTCGGCCAAGCACGATGTAATCGCAATTGTTGTAGGCAAAGCCCTTCCTCTGCGGAGCCTTGCGACCGGTCAGGCACCATTCGACAGGGTCGGTCGATGCATCCAAGTAGAAGGAAGAGATCCCGCGCGCATCGGCCGGCGTGTCGTCGGGATTGCGCAGGCCCGCCTGGTGGCGGAGCAACTGGCGCACTGTCGGCATGGCGGCACGGCGCTGGCGCGGCAGGACGATGTAGCTTGCCGCCAGTGCGTCGAGCGACAGGCGGTTCTCTTCGACCAGTTGCAAGGCCATGGTGGCAAGGACCTGTTTGGTAACCGAGGCCCAGGGATAATTGCCATTATGGTCGCCCGTCGTGCCGAGGGCGATTTCGACCAGCGAACCGGTGTCGGCAATGGTCGCCGCCTCCCCGGACATGGGCCGGCGGTCGCCATTGTCAGCAGGTACTGCCGCAATCATCGCCGTGTAGAGCCCGTCTGCGGGCGCGGGATAGGCGGCTTCGGCCGGCTGCGCCGCCGCAGCCGCAGGTGCCAGCGCCAGCAAGGCCGCGCAGAGAAGCGCCGGCGGCCTCACGCCGAGCGGCTTCCCGGCTTGGTAATCGGTACGGCGGCCAGCTCGGCCGGGACCTCGGATTCGGCGTAGGTCGGGAAATTGATCGCGACGAGCGGGTAGAAAGGGACACCAAGGTCCACCTGCCCGGCGGAGCGATCGACCAGCGCCACTTCGGCCAGCACCTCGCCGCCGGCAACGCGCACCGCTTCGATAGCTTCGCGGCTGGACAGGCCGGTGGTGACGACATCCTCGACCATCAGGACGCGCGCCCCGGGCTCCAGCCGGAAGCCGCGCCGCAGGTGGAACACGCCTTCGGGGCGCTCGAGGAACATGGCATCACGGTCGAGTGCGCGGCCCATTTCGTGGCCGATGATGAGGCCGCCCATCGCCGGCGACACCACGACGTCGACCTGGGCGCGCAGGTCCCGCGGCAGCTTCTGGGCAAGCGCAATGGCCAGCCTGCTGGCGCGCTGCGGGTTCATCAGTACGCGGGCGCATTGCAGGTAATAGGCGCTGTGCCGCCCCGAAGAGAGTTTGAAGTGCCCTTCGAGCAAGGCTTCGCTGGCGCGGAATTCGGACAGGACGTCTTCTTCGGTCATGGCTGAAAAGCGGTATTTCCCTGTTGTATCGGAACGAGGTATGGCCCGTTGCGTCGCGGTCAACCTCGCTTGTGTATTTTTCTCCCTAGGGGCGCTTGTGACTGGCGGCAAGCGCGCGTATAGCGCGCCGCAAATGGCCCCTGGGAGGGCCGGATCCGGCTGCCATCACAGGTGGTCTTGACTGAGAAATGGGAAGCGTCCGCAAGATGATCTCCGCCACCTGGCTTCGTGATACCACCCGTTCGATGGCGCTGTTGCTGGTTGCCGTGGTTCTCGCATTCGGCGTGCAGTCCGCATTTGCCGCACCCGCGGCTCCTGCGGCGCCCGCCGCCGCTGCCGAAGGGGTTGCCACGCCGCCTGCCGCTGCCGCCACGCCGGCTGCGGGTGAGGCCTCGGGCTACACTCCGCTTGGTCCCGATATGATCAAGGGCCAGCCGACCGCGTTCGAAGACGATGCAGTCAAGAGCATGACCTTCCAGGACCAGTACAACGCGATCGGCGAAGAAGCGCTGTTCATGCACGACGCTATCCTGCTGCCGGTCATTACCGTCATCAGCCTGTTCGTCCTGGGCCTCCTGCTCTGGGTCATCGTGCGCTACCGCCGCGGTGCCAACCCGGTGCCTTCGAAGACGACGCACAACACACTGATCGAAGTCGTCTGGACCGTTATTCCGATCATCATCCTGCTGGTCATCGCTGTTCCGTCGATCCGCCTGCTGGCTAACCAGTACGAAACCCCGCCGGCCGACGCGGTGACCGTGAAGATCACGGGCTACCAGTGGTACTGGGGGTACGCGTTCCCCGACCAGAACGTCGGCGAGTATGTCTCGAACATGCTGACCGAAGAGCAGGCCGACGCCGCCGGCGAGCCGCACCAGCTCGCAGTGGACAACCGCCTTGTGCTGCCGGTCGGTGTTCCAATCCGCGTGCAGACCACGGCCGCCGATGTGATCCATGCCTTTGCCGTCCCGAGCCTCTGGTTCAAGCTCGACGCCGTGCCGGGCCGCATCAACGAGAAGATGCTGACCATCAACGAGCCGGGCATCTATTACGGCCAGTGTTCCGAGCTGTGCGGCGCGCGTCACGGTTACATGCCGATCGCCGTCGAAGCGGTGCCGATGGAGCAGTGGCGCGCATGGGTGCGCTCGCAGGGCGGCTCGTTCGAAGGCGATGCGCCCGCTGAGGCCGCTCCGGCAGCCGGCGCGACCCCGGCTGCGCCTACTGCACCTGCTGCCGTACCTGCGGCGGGCGAGACTCCCGCCGCTGCGACTGCTGCTTCCTGATACCAGTTCCGATACGATTACGCGAAAGTTAGAGACCAGACACGATGGCTACCACCGCTGAAGGCTTCCAGGCTCACCACGACGACCACGCGCATTCGCACGCGGATCACAAGCCGGGCTTTTTCGCCCGCTGGTTCATGTCGACCAACCACAAGGACATCGGCACGCTGTACCTGATCTTCGCGATCATCGCGGGTCTTGTCGGTGGCGCGATGTCGGGCGTGATGCGCGCCGAACTGGCACAGCCGGGCATCCAGTATCTCGGATACTGGGTCGAGTTCTTCGGCGGCGAATCGAGCTTCGACACCAACCTGCATATGTGGAACGTGTTCATCACCGCCCACGGTCTGATCATGGTGTTCTTCATGGTCATGCCGGCGATGATCGGCGGTTTCGGCAACTGGTTCGTGCCGCTGATGATCGGCGCGCCGGACATGGCCTTCCCGCGCATGAACAACATCTCGTTCTGGCTGACTGTGGCGGGCTTCCTGTCGCTGTGCTTCAGCTTGTTTGTGCCGGGTGGCACGGGCCTGGGCGCCGGCACGGGCTGGACTGTCTATGCCCCGCTTTCGACCACCGGTTCGGTCGGCCCCGCCGTCGACTTCGCGATCTTCTCGCTGCACCTTGCGGGCGCAGGGTCGATCCTGGGTGCGACCAACTTCATCACCACCATCTTCAACATGCGCGCGCCGGGCATGACCCTGCACAAGATGCCTCTGTTCGTGTGGTCGGTGCTGGTCACCGCTTTCCTGCTGCTGCTGGCACTGCCGGTTCTGGCCGCTGCCATCACCATGTTGCTGACCGACCGCAACTTCGGCACCACCTTCTTCACCCCTGCGGGCGGTGGTGACCCGGTCCTGTACCAGCACCTGTTCTGGTTCTTCGGCCACCCCGAAGTCTACATCATGATCCTGCCGGGCTTCGGCATGATCAGCCAGATCGTCGCGACCTTCAGCCGCAAGCCGGTGTTCGGCTACCTCGGCATGGCCTACGCCATGGTCGCGATCGGCGTCGTCGGCTTCATCGTGTGGGCGCACCACATGTACACCGTCGGCCTCGACGTGAACACGAAGATGTACTTCACCGCGGCGACCATGGTCATTGCCGTGCCGACCGGCGTGAAGATCTTCAGCTGGATAGCCACGATGTGGGGCGGCTCGATCGAGTTCAAGAGCCCGATGGTCTGGGCGATGGGCTTCATCTTCCTCTTCACCGTCGGCGGCGTGACCGGCGTGGTGCTTGCCAACGGCGGCATCGACGACAACCTGCACGACACCTACTACGTCGTCGCGCACTTCCATTACGTGCTGTCGATGGGTGCGGTGTTCTCGATCTTCGCGGGCTTCTACTACTGGTTCCCGAAGATGAGCGGCCGCATGCACAGCGAGTTCCTCAGCCACCTGCATTTCTGGGTGTTCTTCATCGGTGTGAACGTGATCTTCTTCCCGCAGCACTTCCTCGGGATGCAGGGCATGCCGCGCCGCTATCCGGACTACGCGGAAGCCTATGCCTACTGGAACGAAGTCTCCTCGTTCGGCTACATGATCGTGGCTGTCTCGGTGGCGATCTTCTTCATCAACCTTGCCTACGCCTTCACCGTCGGCAAGAAGGCTGCGGCCAACTACTGGGGCGAAGGGGCGACGACGCTCGAATGGAGCCTGTCGAGCCCGCCGCCGTTCCACCAGTATGAAACGCTGCCGGTGATCGAAGACCACCACGACTACCACAACCAGCTGCCCGCCAAGGCGTAGGCACGGGCGGGGCCGGAACATCGGCCTGCCGGACCAGACGAGAGGGGGGGCGCGCCAGCAATGGTGCGCCCCTCTTGCAAGGAAAGACCAAGAACCGATCATGAGCGTTGCCGCCCAACAGGTTGTCTTGCCCGCCGAATGGCGCGATTTTTTCGCCCTGACCAAGCCGCGGGTGATGACGCTGGTCATCTTCACCGGCATTTGCGGCTTGCTGTCGGCGCCCGGCAGCATCAATCCGATTCTCGGCTTCACCGCGATCCTCTGTATCGCCATGGGTGCGGGCGGCTCGGCCGCACTGAACCAATGGTGGGAAGCGGACCTCGATGCCGGGATGAAGCGGACCAGCAAGCGCCCGCTGCCCCAGGGGCGGATGCGATCGACCGACGCGCGCGACTTCGGCATCGCCCTGTCGGCGGCCTCCGTCGGCATCCTCGGCCTCGCCATCGGCTGGCTTGCGGCGACGATCCTCGCCGTGGCGATTTTCTATTACGCGGTCATTTACACCATCTGGCTCAAGCCGCGCACGCCGCAGAACATCGTCATCGGCGGCGGTGCGGGCGCTTTCCCGCCGATGATCGGCTGGGTGGCCGTTACCGGCGATATCACCCTGATGCCGGTGCTGCTGTTCGCGATTATCTTCATGTGGACGCCCCCCCATTTCTGGGCGTTGGCCCTGTTCGTGAAGACCGACTACGCCAATGTGGGCATCCCGATGATGCCTGTGGTCAAGGGCGAGGCAAGCACCCGCTGGCAGATCCTGGCTTATTCTATCCTGCTGATCCCGGTTGCCGTGGCGCCTTGGTGGATCGGTGGGACGGGAGCGATCTACGGTGTCGCTGCCGCGGCGCTGACCCTTGCTTTCGCCCTGCTGTCCGTCCCTGTCGCCACCCGCCGCGCTGTGGAGGGTGACAAGATGCTTCCCGAAAAACGCCTGTTCGGCTTCAGCGTATTCTACCTGTTCGCGCTGTTCGCGGCGCTGGTGGCCGATCGTTACCTGACCCCCATGTTGAGCGTGTGACCATGACCCCCGAAGAAGATGCCGAGTATCGCCGCCGCCAGAAAAGCCGCAATCTCGTCCTGGGCGGGCTGCTGCTGTTCTTCGTGGTCCTGTTCTATGCCATCACCATCGTCCGAATGGGGGATTGACCCATGGCCAGCGCTCCTGCCCCCGACGTCGCTGATCTCGGTCGCCGCAATGCCCGGGTCGGGCTGTACGCGATCCTTGGCGCACTCTTCATGCTCGGGCTCGGTTATGCGGCAGTGCCGCTTTACGACCTGTTCTGCCGTGTGACGGGCTTCGGCGGAACCACCCAGGTGGCGACCGAGGCGCAGGCCGATGCCGCTGCCGCCCGAGCGGCCAGCGCACCGCCGATCTCCATCCGGTTCGACGCCAGCACGGCACGCGATCTGCCCTGGACCTTCAAACCCGAGGCGACGACCGCCACGGTGAAGATCGGCCAGCGGGCGCTTGCCTTCTACACCGCCCGCAACAATACCAGCATTCCGGTAACGGGTGTCGCCAGCTTCAATGTCGAGCCCGAGCAGGCCGGGGTCTATTTCAACAAGATCCAATGCTTCTGCTTCACCGAACAGACGCTGCAGCCGGGCGAGGAACTGCGCATGCCGGTGTTGTATTACGTCGATCCCGCAGCGCTCGACGATCCCAATATGAAGGGGGTGGAGCAGATCACGCTCAGTTACACCTTCCACAAGAAGCTGGAGGACGGCGAATAGCGCCGACTCCCCCCTAGACCCGCTGCCACGGGGGTATTAAGGGCAGCACGAAACACGCGTTACAGGGTAATGATCATGGCCGGTGCCAAGAACCACGATTATCATATTCTCGAACCCGATATCTGGCCGCTGATCGGCTCCATCTCGGCGCTGACCTTCACCAGCGGCATGGTGCTGTTCATGCACAAGATGCCGAGCTGGCAGATCGTTCTGGGCCTCGGCATTGCCGGCCTCATCGCCACCTTCTTCTCGTGGTGGGCCAATGTGGTGAAGGAAGCACAGCGGGGCGACCATACGCCCGTCGTGCAGCTTCACCTGCGCTACGGCATGATCCTGTTCATCGCCTCCGAAGTTATGTTCTTCGTCGGCTGGTTCTGGGCCTTCTTCGATTTCGCGCTGTTCCCGGCGCCGCTGTCCTACGATGCCGCGGCGGGTCTGTGGACCAATATGATCGGACAGGACGGCGCGGCCGCGCTGGCGAATTTCCCGCCTGAAGGGATCGAGGTGCTCGATCCGTTCAGCCTGCCGCTGCTCAACACGCTGATCCTGCTGTGTTCGGGCACCACGGTCACCTGGGCGCACCACGCGCTCCTGCACGGCGACCGCGAGGGTCTTAAGAAGGGGCTGTGGGCGACCATTCTGCTCGGCGTACTGTTTACCGGCATCCAGGCCTATGAATACAGCATCGCGCCGTTCCCCTTCGGCCAGAACACCTATGGTTCGGCCTTCTACATGGCGACCGGCTTCCACGGGTTCCACGTGCTGGTCGGTACGATCTTCCTGATCGTCTGCCTCGTGCGCGCCTACAAGGGCCACTTTACCCCGCGCCAGCACTTCGGCTTCGAAGCGGCCGCGTGGTACTGGCACTTCGTCGACGTGGTGTGGCTGTTCCTCTTTGTCGCCGTCTACGTATGGGGCGGCTGGGGCGCGCCGGTCCACTGATGGAATCCGGTTCGCCGGAAAACGCGAAGGGGCGGCCCGCACTTGGCGAGGCCGCCCTTTTCGGTTTGTGCCCGCGATGCGGTGAGCGGACCCTGTTCCAGGGCTGGGTCAAACTGGCTCCGCAATGCAGCGCCTGCAGGCTCGACTACGACCGTTTCAATGTCGGCGATGGACCGGCGGCGTTTCTCATCCTGCTGGTGGGGGCACTTGTGACCGGCCTTGCCGTCTGGTTGCAGGTCGCGGTCGACCCGCCGTGGTGGCTGCATGTGCTGCTCTGGCTGCCGCTGACCATCGCCCTGACGATGGCCGGGTTGCGGCTGGCCAAGGCAGCGCTGCTGGCCAGCGAGTATCGCAACGACGCCCGCGAAGCCACGCTGGAGGATTTGTAGCGATGCCGAGGTTCCCCCTCATACCGACCGTCATTGTCTTGGCGGCGGTCGCCACGATGATTGCGCTCGGGTTCTGGCAACTTGGCCGGATGGACGAGAAGGAGGCCCTGATTGCGCGATACGAGGCGGCGTTGCGCGATGGCGATCCGCGACCCTTCCCGGGGGACAACGGCGGGGCGGCAAGCGAAGCCGACCTGTTCCACCCGGCGGTCTTTGCGTGCGACACCGTGATTGGGCGCGAGACAACAGCGGCGCGCAATGCGTCAGGCCAATCGGGATATGCCCAGATAGCCCGTTGCCAGACGGAACGGGGACCTGCCGACGTAAAGCTCGGCTGGTCGCGCGATTTCGCAGCCATTGCGTGGCAGGGCGGGGAAGTACGCGGGCTGATCGTTCCGGGCGGCAAGGACGGTGCCCGGGTGCGGTTGACGCAGCCTGCCCCCGGGCTCGAGCCGCTGGCGCAACCCGATCCAGCGGATTTGCCGAACAACCATCTGGCTTACGCAGGACAGTGGTTCTTTTTCGCGCTGACGGCTCTGGTAATCTATGTGCTCGCCCTGCGGCGCAGGCAGCGCGGTGGCTGACTTTTGCGGCGCCAAAGCTGTCCTGCTTGCCCCTTTCCATCCGCACCGCTAACGCGCGCGCCACGATGCGCTACATCTCCACCCGCGGCTCTGCGCCCACGCTCTCCTTCGAGGAAGTCACGCTGACCGGGCTCGCCAGCGATGGCGGGCTCTACGTGCCGGAAGAGTGGCCGACGCTCTCCGCCGACGAGATCCGCGCCTTCCGCGGGCTGCCCTATGCCGAGGTCGCGGCGCGGGTGATGACGCCCTTCGTCGGCGATTGCCTGAAGCCAGAAGAACTGCGCGAACTGACCTCTCGTGCCTATGGCCGCTTCTCCCACGCCGCCGTCGTGCCGCTGGTGCAGGTGGACGAGCGGCGCTGGTTGATGGAGCTGTTCCATGGGCCGACGCTGGCGTTCAAGGATGTTGCGCTGCAGATGCTCGGCCAACTGTTCGAAACCTTCCTCGCCCGGCGCGGGGAGCAATTGACACTGGTCGGCGCGACCAGCGGCGACACCGGCAGCGCGGCAATCGACGCGGTGGCCGGGCGCGATGGAGTGGAGATATTCATGCTCCACCCAAAGGGCCGGATCAGCGACGTCCAGCGCCGCCAGATGACCACGGTGCTTTCGCCCAATGTCCACAACATCGCCATTTCCGGCAGCTTCGACGACGGGCAGGCGGCGGTGAAGCGGATGTTCACCGACCCCGAGGTCGCCGGCGGGATCAGGCTCGGCGCGGTAAATTCGATCAACTGGGCGCGGCTGATGGCGCAGGTGGTGTACTACTTCACCACCGCCGTGCAGCTTGGCGCTCCGGACCGCGCGGTCGCTTTCAGCGTGCCAACCGGAAATTTCGGCGATGTCTTTGCCGGCTATGTCGCGGCGAAAATGGGCCTGCCGGTGGCGAAGCTGATCGTCGCGACCAACGTCAACGACATCCTCCATCGGGCACTGTCCGAGGGTGACTATTCCGCCGGGGTCGTGACACCTACCGCCGCGCCGAGCATGGATATCCAGGTTAGCTCCAACTTCGAGCGGCTCCTCTTCGATGTCGGCGGCAGGGATGGCGCCGCCATGGCCGAGCAGATGCGCGGCTTCGAGACGAGCAAGGCGATGCGCCTGACAAATGCCCAGCGGGACGGGGCCGCAGAGCTGTTCGCCAGTGTGCGGGTGGACCAGGACGCGATGGCGCATTCGATGCGCCGCGCGTTCGAGAATTCGCACCAGATCATCGATCCCCATACGGCGATAGGGCTCTTCGCTGCCTATGAGGTGGACCTGCCCGCCGTTGTGCCGGTGGTGACGCTGGCCACCGCGCATCCGGCCAAGTTCCGCGATGCTGTAGAACGGGCGACGGGTGTACGCCCGCCCCTGCCGACCCGCGTGGGCGATCTGTTCGCGCGCGAGGAACGCTGTACCGACCTTTCGGGCGACTATGACGCGTTGACCGCCTTCATCCTCGAGCACGCGGCGCAGGGCGACTGATGGCCGACCTGGTCCGTGAACCGCAGTTGATGGTGGGCGAGAGGTGGGATGACTATGCCCTCCTCGACAGCGGCGACGGGCGCAAGCTCGAACGCTTCGGCCGCTACCGTTTCATCCGACCCGAACCGCAGGCGATGTGGACCCCGCAGGCCGCTGAGTGGCAGGCGGATGGGGAGTTCATCCCCGGCGCGGACGAGGATGGCGGCGGGCGCTGGCACCTTTCCGGCGAGGTGCCCGATGGCTGGCCGCTGAGCTGGCAAGAGGCGCGCTTCACCGCCAGCTGCACGCCGTTCCGCCACCTTGGTTTCTTCCCCGACATGGCCCCGGTGTGGGACTGGATGCGTGCGCAGCTGGAGGGGAAGCAGGAGGCCCAGTCGCTCAACCTGTTCGGTTATACCGGAGTCGGATCACAGGCCCTGAGCGCATGCGGCCCGGTGACCCATGTCGATGCGAGCAAGAAGTCGGTCGCGCAGGCTCGCGCGAACGCGGAACTCGCCGGAATGGCAGGCCGCCCGATCCGCTGGCTGGTCGACGATGCCGCGAAGTTCACCGCCCGCGAAGTGCGGCGCGGCAAGCGCTACGACGGTATCATTCTCGACCCGCCCAAGTTCGGTCGGGGGCCTGACGGCGAGGTCTGGCGCATCGAGGAAGGTCTCGCCCCGCTGGTCCGCGATTGCCGCGCGCTGCTCGATGGCGACAGCCGCTTCCTGTTCCTCACGGTCTATGCCGTGCGGATGAGCAGCCTCTCGCTCGCCGGGCTGCTCGACGAGATTTTCGAAGGGCTGCCGGGCATGGTCGAACATGGCGACCTGGCGGTACAGGAACAGGTCAGCGACCGCCTGCTGCCGACTGCCATCTTCGCACGCTGGTCGAATCGAGGCTAAGGCGCGGGCATGGCCGATTCGCTGACCCTGCAATTCGTCGATATCGAACACGATGTCCTGACCGGGATCTATTCGGAGGAAACCGGCAAGCCGCAGCCGCTGCGGATGTCGATCGAGGTCGAATACAGGGTTGCCGACCGTTACGACCCGGACACGCCGCTCTCCGAGAGCAAGAACTACATGGACCTGAAGTTCGCGGCGACCGAGGCGCTGCCCGAGGGGGTCCATTTCAAGCTGATCGAATCGGTGGCGGAGCATATCTGCGAAACGCTGT
Source organism: Parerythrobacter aurantius (assembly GCF_045291475.1). NCBI lineage: Bacteria > Pseudomonadati > Pseudomonadota > Alphaproteobacteria > Sphingomonadales > Erythrobacteraceae > Parerythrobacter > Parerythrobacter aurantius. The sequence goes on along the minus strand of NZ_CP147985.1, from coordinate 131,315 downwards.
TCGTGCAGGATGCCAGGGTGCTCGCCGTCACGGTCAAGATCGTGAAACTGGCGATCGCCACGGCCAAGGAGCAGATCGGCATCACCCTGCGGCGCGAGCGGCGCTGAATGGCGCAGGCGGTGCTCGATTGCAGTGCGCTGCCCGACAATCCGCTCGAGGCGGCGGCGCGGTTCCATGCAGAATACCTGCCGCAAATTGCCGGGCTGCTTGCCGGTGCGGAGAGCCTCGTCATCGTCATGGCCGCCGCCCCCTACGACCATGCCGACTGGCGGCGTGCGGTGGCGCGGGACCTGGCGCGGGCGCATGCACCCAAGCGGGTCAATGTCGTTGGCGGTAACGATGTGTCGGCGACGCTCGAATATCTTGCCAGGGCGCCGGGCGTTACCGGGCAATATCTTCCTGTCGATGGAACCGGCGCGGGGGATGCGCTAGGTTGAGGACATGAGCGACACAGGCCTCATCGACAGCTTCGGGCGGCGCATCACCTACCTGCGCCTGTCGGTCACCGACCGCTGCGATTTGCGCTGCACCTATTGCATGCCCGAGCGGATGGAATTCCTGCCGCGCAAGGACGTGCTGAGCCTCGAGGAACTGCGCGATCTCTCGCTCGGCTTCATGGCGCGCGGGATCACCAAGATCCGCCTGACCGGCGGCGAGCCGCTGGTTCGTCGCGATGTCGTGGACCTGATTGCTGCACTCGGGCGATATGTCGGCAGCGGGCTGGAAGAGCTGACGCTGACCACCAACGGCACACAGCTTTCGCAATACGCCCAGCAAATCGCCGATGCCGGGGTGCGGCGGATCAATATCTCGCTCGATACGCTGGATCGGGAGACCTTCATCCGCCTGTCGCGCCGCGATGCGCTGGCGAGCGTGCTGGGCGGGATCGCGGCGGCCAAGGCGGCGGGGCTCAATGTCAAGCTCAACACCGTCGCCATGAAGGGCGTCAACGAGCACGAAATCCCGGCACTGATCGAATGGGCGCATGGCGAAGGGCACGATGTGACCCTGATCGAAACCATGCCGCTGGGCGAGATCGACGAGGACCGCACCGGCCAGTTCCTGCCGCTGGTGGCGGTGCGCGAGGCGCTGGAAGCGCGCTGGACGCTGACCGAGAGCAACCACCGTACCGGCGGGCCGTCGCGCTATGTCGAGGTCAGGGAAACCGGCGGCCGGCTCGGCTTCATCACCCCGCTGACCAACAACTTCTGCGCCGGCTGCAACCGCATTCGGGTGACGGCGACCGGCCAACTCTATCCCTGCCTCGGCGGCGGCGAGCAGGTCGATTTGCGCGCTGCGCTGCGCTCGGACGATCCCGAAGGAAACCTGTCGGCCGCGCTCGACACGGCGCTGCGGATCAAGCCCGAGCGGCACCATTTCCGTATCGGCGAGGGTGAAGCGCCTGCGTTGGCGCGCCACATGTCGATGACGGGAGGCTAGGAATGGCCGTGACCATCGTTTTCCTCGGCCCCTTGCGCGACATGGCGGGCGAGGGTGAGCGGGAGGTACCGGCTCCGCTCGACTGGGCAGGCCTGCTCGCCGCCGTCGGTCCGGACATCGCCGAACAATTGCAGCAGGAACGCGTCAATGTCGCCTGCGCGGGCCGGGTGCTGGCGGACAAGACCGCGCTTGCGGCGCAGGATGGCGACGAAGTCGCGCTGTTGCCGCCGGTCAGCGGGGGTTAGCGCCATGCGGGATATCCGCCTGCTCGAGCACATGTTCATTCCGGGCACGCTGATCGGGCCGTTCACACAGGCCAATCCCGGGCTTGGGGGCGTGTGCACTTTCGTCGGCGAGGTGCGCGGCGACAGCGGGGTCGAGGCGCTGGAGTTGCAGCATTACGAGCCGCTGACCTTGCCGGGCATGCACGACCTCGCCGACCGCGCTTTCGGGCGGTTCGACCTCATGGGCTTGCTGATGGTCCACCGCGTAGGCGTGCTCATGCCCGGCGAGCCGGTCGTCTGCGTGTCCGCCGCTGCCAAGCATCGCCGCGACGTGATCGACGCGGTCGATTTCTGCATGGACCATCTCAAGAGCGCGAGCTGGTTCTGGAAGCGCGAGAAGCGCGCTGATGGCTGGCACTGGATCGAACCGCGAGCCGACGATTACGCGAGCAGGTCCCGCTGGGACGAATAAATCTGCCCGGTTTTGACCGAGGTCAAGGAATCGCCGCGCGCCAACCGGCATGACCGCTCCACAAACAAGGAGTGGCCTCATGACCCAAATGCTTCACAACGAATTGCTCGCCGACAAGGCAATCGTCCACACGGACCATCCCGTGCTTCGCCGCGGGTTCTTCGACCAGAGTTTCGAGCTGCCGGGCGGTCTCTATGCCGCCAGCCTGGCGTTGTTCGTCGCGTTTCTCGCGGTCATGACGCTTGGCTTTGGCAACCCCGAGCTGGCGATACCCATGGCGATCTTCGGGATCTTTTTCGCCGGCTTTTATGGGATTCCCCTGCTATTCGTGCGCGAGGCTCCCGAGAATTCGGCCGAGGCGATGAGCTGGGGCCAGTTCAAGTCGCGAGGGATCCGGACCATGACCGGACATCTCCCCGCCAACGAAGCCGTCATCCAGATGCTGATCCTGCCCGTCCTGATCCTTTTCTGGGGACTGGCCTGCGTCACCATTGCAGCGCTCGTCTAGAGGCCCACTCCCACGAGCGCCGCAAGTCGCGCGGGGTCGACCAGTTCGATCCCGCGCGCACCTTTTCGGGTAATGAGCCCGTCTTTCTCGAACCGCGTCAGGCGCCGGCTGACGGTCTCTATGGTCAGTCCCAGCATCTGGGCCATTTCGCCGCGTGACAGAGGCAGCTCGAACACCTTCGCGGGATGGCAGGGCGAATCGCTGGCCGCCCGGGCGAGTGAAAGGATAAGGCCGGCGAGGCGCGTTTCGGCATCTTGCTTGCCGGTCAGCTCCAGCAGTTCGCGGGCGGCGTGCAGGTCGTCCTGCGAACGACGCAGCAGGGCACGGGCAAGGGCGGGATACTTCTCCAGCGCCCGCTCCATCTCGGCGCGGGAAAAGACGCACAGCTTGCTGTCCGACAGGGCCACCACATCGTGCTGCGCGAAGGGCTGGAACATCTCGCCGACGAAACCGGCAGGGTGGATAAGGGCCAGGATCCGCTCTTCGCCGTCGCGGTCGAACGCGGTTACCTTCAGGGCCCCTGCAACAAGTGTCGCGCAAGCATCGCTTTCGTCTCCGGCAGCGAACAGCGTTTGACCCCTGTGCAAGGTGACCGTGCGTCCCGCCTTCGCCAGCGCCTGGCGCTCCTCGGCGGATAGTACCGCGCAGGCAGCGCTGTCCCGAACCGGGCAAGACGCGCAGGCCAGGCTCACCCGCCGACGACCCCTTTCAGGCGGGCGAGGGTGGTATCCTGCGCCGCAAGGATCCGGGCGACATCTGCCCTGATGGCATCGAGCGGTGCGACCTCCTCCAGCCGTATGGCCCGATCGGTGTAGAGCACCTCGAGATCGGCCAGGGCGGCGGCGGTCTCGCTCCGCTGCGAATCGAGCATGGCGATCGCGACCTGCGCTTCGACCCAGGCGTCACTCGCGATGGCCGCGCCCCGCGCCGACTGGGCGGCGGAGCTTGCCCGCGGGGCCATACGCTGGAAACTGCCATCGGCCGCCTCGGCGCGGCGCTCCAGGGCCTCGGCTTGGGCGAGTATCGCCGCTGGCACCGGTGCGGCGGGCGGCGGAGGTGGTGCCTCGGCATCGGGATCGATGCGCTCTGCAGGCCGTATCTGGAGCGAGGGATAATCGCCTTGAGGTGCGGCGCAGGCCGCCAGCAAGATGGGGACGCAGGTCGCAGGCAGGTAGCGGGACGAAATCGGGTTCATTTCCTGCCCATATCACGGACTGCGGCCCGCGCCACACCTGCCTCGTGGCTGGCGCAAGCCGTCGACAAGAAAAAGCCCCCGATGCGCGTTGACTTTGCGCGGATGTTCCCTTAACGGCACGCTTCTTTCCGGCCCCGCCCACGCGGGCAGCCGGTCGCGCCGTTGTCATGAGAGAGCGGCACAGCAACACGAATGGAAGTTAAACCGATGTTCGCAGTAGTGCGCACGGGTGGCAAGCAGTACCGAGTTGCCGCCGGAGACAAGATCGCGGTCGAAAAGCTGGCTGGTGAAGCTGGCGAGACCATCACGCTGGGTGACGTCCTCCTGGCCGGTGAAGGCGATTCGATCGCCGATGCCAGCAAGGTTGTCGTTTCGGCCGAAGTCATTGCCCAGGCCAAGAGCGAGAAGGTGATCGTCTTCAAGAAGCGTCGCCGCCACAACTATCGCCGCAAGAACGGCCACCGCCAGCAGATGACCCTGCTGCGCATCACGGCTGTCGGCGAAGAAAAGAAGGCTGCGCCGAAGAAGGCTGCGGAGTCGAAGGACGAAGCCCCGGCGAAGGAAGCCAAGGCCCCGGCCAAGAAGGCTGCTGCCAAGGCCGACGCCGATGCGAAGCCGGCCGCCAAGAAGGCCCCGGCGAAGAAGGCTGCCCCCAAGGCAGCCGACAAGAAGTAAGGAGCACGGACCATGGCACATAAGAAAGCAGGCGGTTCGTCGCGTAACGGTCGTGATTCGGCCGGTCGTCGCCTTGGCGTGAAGAAGTTCGGCAGCCAGGGCGTGGTTGCGGGCAACATTATCGTGCGTCAGCGCGGGACCAAGTTCTACCCGGGGACCAACGTCGGCATGGGCAAGGATCACACCCTGTTCGCCCTGCAAGACGGTGTCGTCCGATTCCACTCGGGCAAGCTCGGCCGCAAATACGTGTCGGTAGACATGCTTGCGGAAGCAGCCGAATAACCGGACGATCCGATAACGGGATCGTCCAGACGGGACGGTCCCAGCCGGGATAACCACCGGCAGACGTAGAGGGAGATGGGGCCGACCCGTCTCCCTCTTGTCGTTTCTCCCTCTCAGTTTGGCGTAATTTCCTTGCGCCGCCACGCAATTGTCACGCGGCCGGCCTAGGAGCCCGGCGCGGGACCACGAGGAGAGAGTTCATGTTCCACCGCAGCGAAAGACTGTTCCTGAGGCCCGCATTCCCCGAAGACTGGCAGGCGATCCACGCCCGTGTCAGCGACGAAGGTGTCGTGCGCAACCTCGCCCGTGCTCCCTGGCCTTACGGCGAGGCCGACGCGCGTTTCTTCGCCTCGATGAAACAGGACATGCGCCTGCCGCACTTCCTCGTCACCCTACCGGGTGAAGGCGTGATCGGCAGCGCCGGGCTCGGCGAACACGAGGGCGAGCCCGAGATCGGCTACTGGATCGGGCGTGACTACTGGGGCCATGGCTTCGCCACCGAAGCGGGCCGTGCAGTGGTCGATATCGCCCGCGTGCTGGGCCACCGGCGATTGAAGGCGGGGCACTTCGCCGACAACACGGCTTCGGGCAAGGTCCTGCGCAAGATCGGCTTCCGACCCACGGGGCAGATCCGCAAGCGCTACAGCCTCGCACGCGGCAGCGAAGTAGCGTCGGTCGAGTTCGAACTCGACCTCGATGGCCCGGCCATGGAGCTGCCACGAGCAGCATGATCCTCGATCGACATAGAAGAAGGTCCCGCAAGCGATTGCGGGGCCTTTCTTTTTTGCGCATGCGCGGCAGGGGGCTGGAGAGCTATTCCGCCGGCAGCAAGGCGTCTTCGAAATCGCCTTCGTAGATGTTGATCAGCGCGCGATCATCCTCGTTCCACGGGTGGAAGCCGGGCATGAAATAGGCCAGCCAGCCGGGGATAATGCGGCGCAAGAAGCCGGGCTTCACCAGCAGGTACTTGGCCAGCGCCAGGCGCCATTTCCAGCCGGTCAGGCCGTCCTGCGCCAGCAGTTCCATGGTGTCTTCGCTGCGGTGCTTGATGAAGCGCACGGTCACGAGCAGCATCATCAGGCTCTTGACCTTCCACCGCTTGAAGCGCGTCCAGTCGCGCGTGGCGTGCATCCAGGTATCGTAGGCGACGCCCTTGTGCTCGACTTCCTCGGCCGAGTGCCAGCGCCACAGGTCGCCGAGGTCGCCGTCGGCGCCCTCGAGGTAGGCTGGGTTTTTGAGCAGTTCGTGGCCGAGCATGGCGGTGAAATGCTCGAGCGCCATGGTGGCGGCGAGGTTGAGGATCACCGGGCGGCCCTTGAGATCGTCGAGCAGCACTTCGACCCGCTTGTCGATGGCCTTGATGTCGTAACCGTGATCTTCCGCCAACCTGTTGAAGGCGACGTGTTCGCGGGTGTGGTTGATTTCCTGCTTCACGAAAGCGCGGATTTCGGCGGTGAGTTTGGGATCGGCGCCGTCGCGGAAGGCCTTTACCGATTCGATGAAAAAGGCCTCGCCGCGCGGGAAGGTGGCGCTGAGTGCGTTCATCCAGGCGCTTGCGACCGGGTCGCCATTAAGCCACCAGCGGCGCGACTTGAGCCCGCGACCGAAGCGGCGGTCGCGCACGGTGATCTCGAGATCCGCCGGGGTGGGGGTGGCGGTATCGACCGGGAAAGTGGCGGGAGCGTTCATCGAAAAACCCTGATTCGTTACTGACAACGGTGTAAGTAAATGCTACTGACATTGATGTCAATAAGATTTCTCATACAGCTTGCCGCGCGGGGCTGTGGGGGCTAGCCTTGCTGCTCTGGATCGCAAAAACAGGGACTTTGATGGTAACCCGCAAAAGACGTTCACCCGAAGAATCACGTGCCACGGCCCTTGCTGCCGCTCGCACCCTGTTGATCGAGGCGGGCCCGCAGGCGGTGACGTTGAAAGCGGTCGGCGCAAGGGTAGGGCGCACCCACGCGAACCTGTTGCATCATTTCGGTTCGGCGGCCGGCTTGCAGCGCGATCTTGCGGCGCATCTGGCGCAAACCGTATGCGAAAGCGTGGCGGAAGCCGTTCGCGCTACGCGCGCCGGATTGGGTTCACCCCGGGAGGTTGTCGATATCGCCTTCGACGCATTCGAGCGCGAAGGCGGGGGCGCGCTGGTCAGCTGGATGCTGGCGACAGGCCACGAAGACGCAATCGAGCCGTTCGTGGAGACGATCCACTCCATGGTCGACGACCTGAACCCTGAGGAGGACGGCCATCTCGATGCCATGGCCGCACACCGGGTGACGCATACGGTGGTGCTTCTCGCGCTGGGCCAGTCCTTAATCGGCGGCCCTCTGGCAAAATCGCTGGCGCTGCCCGATTCCGTCGCTCGCGATACGGCCGAGCGGATGATCATCGAAGACCTCGTTGGCCGCCACGCGGAAAGACAGGTCTAGCCCTCGAGCCTCATCCATGCCGGCACGGTGGTGCGGTCGATGTCTTCCAGGCGCTGGTGGACCACCGCAAGTCCGAGGTCTTCATGTCGTACCCTGACACGCTTCTGGTCGGCGTCTTGCACTGGCACGACCAATAGCCGGCGATTGACCTTTTGCCGCCAGTTCATCCGCGCGGTGTTTTCCTGTCCGACGTAACAGCCTTTGGTGAAGCTGACCCCGTTCAGTTCAACCGCATTCGTTTCCAGCCACAGGATATCGCCCAGTTCCTCGCGCCCCTCCGGCACGCCCAGTGACAGCCGGTGAGCCAGCCATGCGGAGTCGGCGGCAGCGGATGAAGAGGCGGGTGCGAGCCAGCGGCGCCCGAGGGCAGCGAGGCGCGGGTCGGGTTGGCCATCGGTGCCACCGGCGCTCCAGTGGACTGCGAGCCCGTCGTCTCGTGCGATCGAAATCTTGCGCCGAAGCCGGTACAGGCTCAGCCGCTTGACCAACTCGTCGGTGTGGGCCGCCTCGCAGTCGAGCAAGAGATCGCGGCCATCGTCCCATACGATAAAGTCGAACATCGTCTTGCCCTGGGCGCTCAACAGCGCCGCATAGGCGGGCAGCGGGCCTTGCACGTCGTTGGTGACCAGACCTTGGAGGAAGGTGCCGACATCTTCGCCCTCATCGAGGGGGGAGAGCCGGATCACGGCGCGATCGGTAAGAAGCGTGGCCATGGGTATCACGTGGTGGCTGTCGCGCCCGCTTCAAGGCGGCGTGCGATCGCGCCGGCTATCAGCTCGCCGAGCCGCGCACCTTGCTCGGGATAAAGATAGGGTTCGATCATCTCCGCCTCCATCAGCAGCAATTGTCCGCTCGCGCCGCGCACCATGTCGATGCGTGCATAAAGCGGTTTCCCGACCGGCACCGTGTCGACGACCGCCTCCGCTGCGGCCAAGTCCTCGCCTGAAGGGTTTAGCACCTCTTCAGTTCCGCCGTAGATCGATTGCACGCGGTAGTCGCCCTGTGCCGCCCGTTTGCGCAGCGCGTGCGAAAACTGCCCGTCGACAAACAGGAAGGAGTATTCCCCATCCTCCTGAATTTGCGGGAGGAACGGTTGCAGCATCGCCGGATGCTCCATGTTCCACTGGGGATCGAGGGTAGCGCGATGATGGATCGATTGCCCTTCCGCGCCGGCACCGACCTGCCGTTTGGCGACAACCGTATCGGTCCCGAACCGGTCCATTGCGTCGAGCACATCAGCAGCTACCGGAGCAGCGATCCAGGCCGTCGGAATGGTCGCCGCCCCGCTGGCCTCCAGATCCTGAAGGTAGGTCTTGCGAGCGTTCCAGCGCACGGTCGCCGCGCTGTTGCAGACGATGTGCCCTGCCGCTTCGAGCGCGTCGAGCTTTGCCAGGAATTGCTCTTCGCTGTCGTGATAGTCCCATGGGGTGCCGACCAGGACCAGCGGCATGTCGGCGAAGGCTGCAAGGTCGCTGCGCCAGTCGATTTCCACCAGCGCGTGACCCCGGGCTTCCAGTTCGGGGCGGATGGCCGCCACCATCAGATCGTGTTCGAAGGCATCGGCGCGGCGGTCAGGGGATCCGGGGTGCGTCCCGGGACAGGTAAGGAAGGCGATGTTCATGGAATGCGCCTCTACGCGCCGCAAACGCCGCTGGAAAGACGCCGCGCCCCTCACTAGAGACAGCCGCCATGACAGAGACGCTGACGATCCGCCGCCCCGATGACTGGCACGTGCACCTGCGCGACGGGCCGATGCTTGCCGGAGTGGTCGGCTATACCGCGCGCCAGTTCGCCCGCGCCATCGTCATGCCTAATCTTTCGCCGCCGGTGACAACCAGCACGCTGGGCGCGGCGTACCGCGAACGGATCCTCGCGGCCGTGCCCGAAGGCATGGCGTTCATGCCGCTCATCACTGCTTATCTCACCGACCGCACCGATGCCGAGGACCTGGTTTCAGGCCACGCTAGGGGCATTTTCACCGCCGCGAAGCTCTATCCCGCCAACGCCACGACCAATTCGGCGCATGGTGTCAGCGATATCGAGCGGCTCTACCCGGTGTTCGAGCGCATGGCCGCTGTCGGTATGGTGCTCTGCGTCCATGGCGAAGTGACCGATGCGGATGTGGACGTGTTCGACCGCGAAAAGGAATTCATCGACCGCACCCTTGCGCCGCTGCATGCCAGGCTGCCAAACCTGCGGATCGTATTCGAACACATCACGACGTCCGACGCGGTCGATTTCGTATCGTCGGCGAGCGGGAATGTCGCCGCGACGATCACGCCGCAGCACCTCCATATCAACCGCAACGCCATGCTGGTCGGCGGCATCCAGCCCCACAACTACTGCCTGCCCGTCGCCAAGCGCGAAACGCACCGGCTGGCGCTGCGCAAGGCTGCGACGTCAGGCTCGGCCAAATTCTTCCTCGGTACCGACAGCGCTCCGCATGAAAAGCATACCAAGGAGAGCGCCTGCGGCTGCGCCGGCATCTTCAATGCGCCGCATGCGCTGGAAAGCTATCTCGCCGTGTTCGAAGAAGAAGGCGCGCTGGAGCATTTCGAAGGCTTCGCTTCGCTCCACGGCCCGGCTTTCTACCGCTTGCCGGTGAACGAGGAGACAATCACTCTGGTGCGTGAGCCGCAGCAGGTGCCCGAGGTGCTGGAGACGGCCGGCGGCGCGGTCGTGCCGTGGCACGCCGGGCAAACGCTCAACTGGCGGCTGCTCTCGTAGCGCGGCGCTTCGCCAGCAGGTCCCAGACGAACACCGCAAGTGCAGTCCAGATCAGGGCGAAACTGATCATCTCGGCCGTGTGCAACGGCTTGTCGAAGACCGTGAGGCCGAGAACGAAGACGATGCTGGGGGCCAGGAACTGCGTGAAGCCGAGCGTCGAATAGTCCATCCGTCGCGCCGCGATGGCGAACAGCAGGAGGGGAACCGCCGTCAGCACCCCGCCGAGCACGATCGCAAGGCTTAGGCCGAGCGAATTGTCGAAACTGGAGCCAGCCGGGCTGAAAGCGTACCACATCGCAATGGAGATCGACGGCAGCAGGAGGATGGCACTTTCGATGGTGAGACCGGGCAACGAGCCCACCGGCACCTGTTTCCGCAGCAGGCCGTAGGTGCCGAAGCTGATCGCCAGCGTCAGGCTGATCCACAAGGTGGTCAATGCCCCGGTGGCCAGCACCGCCACGCCAGCACTGGCGATGGCGACCGCGATCCATTGCAGCCGCGACAGCTTCTCGCCCAGTAGCACCGTGCCCAGCAGCACATTGACGAGCGGGTTGATGTAATAGCCCAGGCTGGCGGCATAGACCTGCTCCGCCTGGATCGCCCAGACATAGACGAACCAGTTGATCGCCACCAGCGTAGCGCTTGCAGCGAGCACCCGCATGACCTTGGGATTACGAAGGGCGTCGCGTACCTCCGGCCACTGCCGCCGGAACCAGACGATCAGCAGGCAGACAGGCAGCGTCCAGACGATGCGCCAGGCCACGAATTCGAAGGGCGGTACCGCCTTGACCAGGAGCAGGTAGAGGGGGAGGAAGCCCCAGATCAGATAGGCAGCCAGCGCAGGCGGCAGGCCGGATGGCGGCCTATCGGGAGATGAGCTCATGGCGCGGCCCTAGGGTCACGGCCTGTCGCCCGCAAGCGGCGATTGACCCCCCGCAACGGCTCGCTTCGTCGAATTTTCCGTTTCTGACAGCCACGTTGCACACCGTTCAGGAATCAAGGCGTAAACATGAACGCATCGGACGGGTTACCGGTGGATCCCCGCCCGCAAGTCAAGGAATGCAAAGGAAACAATCATGCCCAACCTGCTCAAGACCACCGCTCTTGCCGTCGCAGCCTCCGCAGTCATGGTGACCACGCCGATCGCCGCAGCTCCTTTCTCGCACCATTTGCCGGCTGCGGAAACGACCTACGGCGTGCCCGCTTGGCAGGCCGAAACGTCCGAGCACGGCAAGAAGCGCAAGTATCGCGACCGTTACTACTACGACCGCGGACGCTACGACTCCTATCGTTATGACGAGCCGGTCTATCGCGACACCCGCGTCTGGGAAGGTGATGACGGGCGCTTCTACTGCCGTCGCAGCAACGGGACGACCGGGCTGCTGATCGGCGGTGCCGCCGGGGCGCTCGCAGGCCGCGAAATCGCCGGCCGTGGCGACCGGACTCTGGGCGCGCTGCTTGGCGGTGTCGCAGGGGCCCTCCTTGGCCGCGAGATCGACCGCGGTGGAAGCCGCTGCCGCTAAGCGACATGACAAACTCCGGCTCCGCCAGCGGAGCCAGGGCCGCGGCACCCCACCACGCCGCGGAGGATGCCCCGTTCCCGACCTGCTCGGGGCGGGGCATCCTTATTCGGGCCAGCATCGACCGACGCAGATAATTGACGCGGATTTTACGGTTTGCGCCGTATGAAGCGGGGATGCGTAGCCTCGCCTTACCATTCCTTCTTGTCCTCTCCGCTTGCGACTCCGGGGCTGACGAGACCGCTCCGGTCTCCGAGCAGGATCCTTTGACAACGCAGGCGCTGGGCGACCAGTTGACGGTCGATCCCGATCTTTCGCAACAGAACGAAGCCAACGCCGCGCTGGGCGGCAACACCGATCATTCGCTGCCGGCGGTTATCGCGACGCGCGAAGCCATAGAGGCGGCCAAGCTCGAGGCAGGGGACCTGGCAGGCGGCACGGCAAATCTGCGACCCTTGGGCGAGCCAGCGGCGACGACGGGCTTGCCTGAAGAAACGCTTTATTCCGTTGTCGAGCTGGCAAGACTGACAGCCGGCGTGGGTCGCTGTGCAGATCGCGCCACTTTTACGGCGGCCTGGGCCGCCAGCATGCCCGCTGCGCTGCCGATCTACCCGCGCGGGAATACGCTCGAAGCTGCGGGAACGGATGCAGGGGGTTGCAAGCTGCGTGCGGTACGCTTCCTCACCCCTGTGACGAGCGAGGATGCTCTGGCCTTCTATGCCGCCATGGCGCGCAGGGGAGGGTTCGGCGTTGTTCACGAGCGCGCCGGCGAAACGGATATACTGCGCGGCTCTTCAGGTCGGCGGCACTATTCCGTCTATGTAAGGCGACGCGAAACGGGCATCACCGACGTTGCACTGGTGACCAGCGGGTTCTGACGATCAGCCGTCGCGGAACCCGACCCCGACGGTGGCGCGCGGCTGTTCCATTTCGCTGCTGGCGACCGGATAGGCGCAGTAATCCGCGGCGTAATAGGCAGCCGGGCGGTGGTTGCCGGACAGACCCAGACCCCCGAACGGTGCCTTGGACGAGGCGCCGCTGGTCGGCTGGTTCCAGTTGACGATGCCTGCCCGGACGCTGGCCCAGAACCGGTTGTAGTCCTGCGGCGTGCCTCCGATCAGCGACGCGCTGAGGCCGAACCTCGTATTGTTCGCCTCGGCGATGCCCGCAGCCAGATCGGGCACCTTTATGACCTGCAGCAGTGGCCCGAACAGTTCCACATCGGGGCGATCCTTGATCGCAGTGGTGTCGATGATGGCGGGGCTGAGGAACGGCAGATCGTCGTCGGCCCGCGTCATGTGCTTGATGGCCTTGCCGCCGTGCGAAAGGAAATAGAGGAAGGATTCGACCAGCTGGTCGGCCGCCTGGTTATCGATCAGGCAGCCCATGAAGGGCTGAGGCTCTGCGAACGGCTCCCCGACGATAAGCCGGTCGGCGAGCTTTTTCACTTCGGGCACGATCGCGTCGTACATGCTATCGACGACGATCAGGCGTCGGGCCGCCGTGCAACGCTGCCCGGCGCTGGTGAAGGCGGATCGCACAATCAGGATTGCCGCATCGGTCACCAGCGGCGTATCGGCGACCACGATGGGATTGTTGCCCCCCATCTCCAGCGCCAGGATCTTGCCGGGGTTGGTGGCCAGTTTCTTGTTGATGGCAATGCCTGCCTGCGCCGAACCGGTGAACAGCACGCCGTCGATCCCGCGGTGCGCGACCAGCGCCTGGCCCTCGGCCGGCCCGCCGACCAGCAACTGGATCACGGCTGCCGGCACACCGGCCTTGTGGAAACATTTGACCAGCAGTTCCCCGACTGCGGGGGTCTTTTCGCTCGGCTTGAAAATCACCGCATTGCCGGCAATCAGCGCCGGGACGATGTGGCCGTTAGGCAGGTGCGCCGGGAAATTGTAGGGGCCGAGAACCACCATGACGCCATGGGGTTTGTGCCTGACCGCGGCCGTGCCGCCGAGGCCGCTCTCCAGCTTCTTCTGTCCGGTGCGTTCGGCATAGGCCGATACGGATATGTCCACCTTGGCGATGACCGATTCGACCTCGGTCTTGGATTCCCAGAGCGGCTTTCCGGTTTCCTGCGATATCAGCCTGGCAAGCTTGTCGGCGGCGGTCCGGACCTCGTTGGCGAACCGGCGGCAAGCTTCGATGCGATAGGCCAGCGGCTTGGCTGCCCAGTCGGGCCAGGCGCGACGGGCGCGATCCACCGCTGCATCGACGTCGCCGGTTTCACTCCGCCACAGCTCTTCGCCGGTGGACGGATTGTACGAAATGATCTCGTTCTGGCTCAAGGTCTTGCGATCGTTCTCTGGAGGGTTGAATGCGACCCTTCCGCGTCTCCCGCCGCGGCTTCTAGCGCAATAGGTCGGCGCGTCAATTCAGGCAGCATACTGCCGTGCCTCATTTTACATGACCGGCGGGGCGAACTGCCGTGCCATGTGCTTCGCCAAGCGTCCGCAGGCGGACAATCTTGGCCTCGAGCGGCGCCCAGTCGTCCGCCTCGGCAATTGCGGACCAGATCGTCTCGACCTCGTCGATCAACATGCTTTCGGCCGCCGACCCGTGCCAGTAGGGATGGTCCAGCGCACCGTCTGCCGCGACATAGTCGGCCAGAGCGGCGAGATCGCCCCTGCCGCCGCGATGGGCGTGGAAGAAGGCATCGGGTTGCCAACCTCCTTCGCGCAGTTCCTTCTCGCAGGCGGCGACCAGCGCGCTGTCTGCCGCCAGGCCCTGCGGTTCGACACCCAGCCGCCAGCACCAGCGGCGCGAAATCGCCTCGGCATAAGCGGGACCGAACCGGTTCATGGCTGCGATCAGCGGCTCCGCTTCGGTCAGCGCGCGCAATGCGATGGCAAGCTGCCCGCAATTCCAATGAAGCGCTTCGGGCTGGCGTCCGAATGCGTACAGACCGCTGTGATCGAAATAGGCGGCGGTAAACCCTGGATCCCAGCGCGGGAGCCAGCGCCACGGACCGTAATCGAAACTCTCGCCCGTGATGTTCATGTTGTCGGTGTTGAGGACCCCGTGAACGAAGCCGGAAACCATGTAGCTGGCCGCGAGGTCGGCCATCCGTTCAACGACCTGGTGCAGCAGCCGCGCGGCCGGCTCGTCGCGCCCGGGCGCATCGGCGGGCGGCTCGCTTCCCGGGAACCGCGAAAGGCAATATTCGACCAGTTCGGCCATGTGATCGCGTTCATCGAGCACAAGCAACCTCTGGAAGCTGCCGATGCGGATGTGCGAATGGCTGAGCCGCACCAGCACTGCCGAGCGTGCCGGGGACGGTTCGTCCCCGCGTTCCAGTTCCTCGCCCGTCTCGACCACCGAAAACGTCTTCGAGGTGTTTACGCCGAGGGCTTCGAGGAATTCTGTTGCCAGGATTTCCCGCACCGCCCCTTTCAGCGTCAATCGACCGTCGGCCGTGCGGCTGTACGGGGTGGTCCCCGATCCCTTGGTGCCGAGGTCCAGTAGCCGACCTTCACCATCGACAAGCTGGGCAAACAGGAACCCCCGTCCGTCGCCGATGTCGGGATTGTAAACGCGGAACTGATGGCCGTGGTACCGCAGTGCCAAAGGGCGCTGCAACGTACCGGAAAGGGGCTCAAAGCGGGCAAAGTGGTCGACCCAGCCGGCATCGTCGAGCTGCGCCAGGCCCACCGTTGCGGCATGACGGTCGTTGCGGAAGCGCAGCCTCGCCTCAGGAAAAACCGCAGCCTGTACTTCGTCTCCAAGCCAGGGGGCCAGTGGCTCGATAGCTTGGGAAGGGCGATAGCTGGCGGCTTGCGGTTCGGAGCGCATCGCGGGTAAGTGGGGGACTGCGTGCCCGCGCACAAGCAGAACCTTCCCCACCGCCGAGATCCACGAGCCTTGACCAACCAGACCGAAGCCGACGCCGCCTGGACGGATCGCCAGTGGGAAAGCGCCGACGGGCTGAAGCTCCATTACCGCGACTATCCGGGCGAGCCAGGGCTGGCGCCTGTGCTCTGCCTCCACGGACTAACCCGCAATGCGCGCGACTTTGCGGTGCTGGCAGAACGGATTGCCCCGTCACGCCGGGTAATCGTCCCGGAAATGCGCGGACGGGGAATGAGCGACTACGCGAAAGACAGCGCCAGCTACAATGCGGCCCAATATGTCGCGGATGTCGAGCTATTGCTGGGGGAATTGCAGTTCGACCGCTTCATTGCGATCGGCACCTCGCTTGGCGGCATCATGACGATGATGCTTGCTGCGGCGGGTGCGGAGCGCATCGTCGCTGCGGTCCTCAACGACATCGGGCCGGTCATCGAGCCTCGCGGTCTCGAGACGATCCGCGGCTATGTCGGCCAAGGGCGCAGCTTCCAGACCTGGATGCATGCCGCGCGCGCCCTCAGGGAAGTGCACCAGCGTGCATACCCCCGGTTCGGTATCGAGGACTGGCTGGCCATGGCCAAGCGGGTGATGGTGCTGGGGCAGGGGGGACGCATCGTCTTCGACTACGACATGGCCATTGCCGAACCCTTCAACACCGCCCCTGCAAATGCGGCACCCGCAGATTTGTGGGCCGCTTATTCCGCTCTCGCCGGAATACCGCAGGTTCTGGTGCGCGGTGCGCAATCGGATATCCTGTCCGAAGCGACCGCCCGCGAGATGAAGGCGCGCAGCGAGCGCCTCACCCTCGTCACCGTTCCGGATACGGGCCATGCCCCCCTGCTGACCCAGCCGGACGTGCTGGCCGCGATCGACGCACTTCTGGCAGGCGCCGGGTGAGCCTGCGCTTCCTTCATCTGCATTCCACTTTCTCCGCCGGCGGAAAGGAACTGCGCTGCGTCCAGCTCATCAACGCTTTCGGACCGGCTATCGGCCACACGATCGTTTCGGGGGTTCCCGGCGCAATGGGCGCGGCCGACCATTTCGCCGCAGAAGCACGAGTCGATTTCCCGACGGACTTTCCCTCGCTTGCGGGCAAGCCGTGGCCATGGCGGCTGCTTGGGCTGGCCCGGGCAATGGCGGGATACGACCTTGTCCTGACCTACAATTGGGGGGCGATGGATGCGGCGCTGGCGCATGCGCTCTATTCCATGCCGATGGGCTTGCCGCCCCTGATCCATCACGAGGACGGGTTCAACGAAGACGAACGCAATGGCCTCAATCCGTGGCGCAATCGCTATCGCAGGCTGGCTCTTGCCAGGGCGCAGCACCTCGTCGTTCCGTCGGAAACGCTGGAACAGGTTGCGCTCGGCGCGTGGAACCAGCCGCCGCGCCGTGTCCGCCGCATTCCGAACGGCATAGATACCGCCGCTTTTGCCGCTGCTCCGATGCGCGATGCCATACCGGGCCTGGTGAAGCCCGCCGGGGAGAAGTGGGTCGGCACGCTGGCCGGACTGCGCCAGATCAAGAACCTTCCCCGCCTCGTCCGTGCCTTTTCAGGGCTACCGGCGCCATGGAAACTGGTGATCGTCGGCGAGGGACCTGAAGAGCATGCGATCCGCGCCGAGGCCGACCGTGCGGGCGTCGGCGATCGCGTCATTCTGCCGGGATTCGCGGCCGAACCCGCCCGCTACGTCGGCCTGTTCGATATCTTCGCCTTGTCGAGCGATTCCGAGCAATTCCCGATTTCGCTGGTCGAGGCCATGGCCGCCGGACTGCCGGTGGCGGCGCCTTCGGTCGGCGATGTGGCCGCCATGGTCGCCCCCGCCAATGTGCCCTATGTTGTCGCCGCTGGAGACGATACGGCGCTCGGTGCGGCGCTGCTGGCTTTGTCGGGCGATGAGGCATTGCGACGCAAGATTGGCGAGGCCAATCGTGCGCGGGCCTGCGAGCGCTTCGATGCATCGGAGATGGTCGCCGCCTACCGGAAGCTCTATGGCCGCGCCGCCGGGATCGACGAGGGCCTGTGACGTCACTTCACCCTGCATTCACCTGCCGGGCACAACATTCCATCGCGGTTGATTTGACCACTGCCGGACCCTAAAGACGCGCTCACCCGAATTACCACGACAAGAGAGACGAGCCCGACGTGGCCTTGACACCGAACAGTCCGAACAATTCCCCGGACAAGAAAGCCCAGATCGCTGCTGCCCAGGACGAAGCGCTGCTGCGCGAGGTCGACGATGCTGTCCGGCAGGACGACATGGCCGAGTTCGGTCGCAGGTATGGCCGCCCTGTGCTTGGCGTAGTGGTCGGCGGCCTCGCGCTGTTCGGCGGCTACCTGTGGTGGGACGCCCGCCAGGAAGCGGCGATGGAGGCGTCCTCCGAAAAGCTCGTCTCGGCCATGGACCAGATCGATGCCGGCAACCTCCAGAGCGCCCGTGAATCGCTCGATGCGGTCGCCGCCGGTGACAATGCAGGCACGCGTGCCGCAGCCCTCGTTCTCCAGGGCGGCGCACTGGCCCAGCGCGGCGATCTTGCCGGCGCCGCCGAGGCATTCGGCAAGGTGGCGACGGATACCGGCGCCCCGAAGGCCTATCGTGACCTGGCTCTTGTGCGGCAGGTCGAAGTGCAGTTCGATACGATGAACCCTGCCGAGGTCATCGCCCGCCTCAAACCGATCGCGGTGCCCGGCCAGCCGTTTTTCGGCCGCGCGGGTGAGCTGGTGGCAATGGCCTATCTCGAACAGGGCAAGCAGAAAGAGGCCGGGGCCCTGTTCGGGCAGATCGCCAGGGATGAAGACGTGCCCGAAACGCTGCGTTCGCGCTCGCGGCAGATGGCAGGGCTGCTGGGGGTCGACGCGGTCGAGGATGTCGACAAGGTGCTGAAGGAAGTCGATGCCGATACTGGCGCGACTTCCGTACGCGGCAATTGAACAACAGCGTGGCCGAGGCCCGACACAGGAACATGGACGCAATGGCTTTGAACCGATTTTCGCGCACCGGATGGGCTTTCAAGGCGGCCAGTGCGGTCGCCCTGGCGGCGAGCCTTGCGGGCTGTTCCGGTGGCCTCTTCGGCGGAGGCGAAGGCAAGAAGGATACGCCGACCCTCGGTGTGCGCGAACCGGTGTTGTCGAGGATCGAAACCGGAACCAGCGTCGATCCGGCGCTGGCAGGCGTTGCCGTGGTCTTGCCGCCCGCGCAGGTGAACGCCGACTGGGCCATGGCAAGTGCAACCCCGGGCAAGAGCTACGGCCATCTTGCTCTGGCAGACACACCGGGCCGCGCATGGACCGCCCGGATTGCCGGAGCAAGCAACCGCGTCCGCTTCGGCGCGGCGCCGGTCGTTGGTGGCGGCAAGCTGTTCGCCGTGGACACCGAAGGTACGGTCAACGCCTTCGATGCGGCAACCGGTGCGAAGCTCTGGAGCTATCGCATGGAAGTCGACAAGACCGCGCGCAACGCGGCCTTCGGTGGCGGCGCGAGCTACTCGGGCGGACGCGTTTTCGCCACCAACGGCGTCGGTGAAGTCATTGCGCTCAATGCCGATACCGGCGCGCAGATCTGGAAGGTCAAGCCGGCCGGGCCGCTGCGCGATGCGCCAACGCTCGCATTCAACCTCGTCATCGTGATGACGCAGGATAACCAGATCCTCGCGTTGAGCGCTGCGGACGGTAGCCTTTCCTGGCAGGAATCGGGTTCGCAAGCGCAGGCCGGAGTCTTCGGCGTCGCTTCGCCCGCTGCGGGCCAGGGCTCCGTGATTGCCGGCTACAGCTCCGGTGAGCTCACCGCCTATCGCTACGAAAACGGCCGCACGCTGTGGTCCGATGCGCTGGCACGGACGTCGATCAGCACTGCGGTCGGCTCGCTGACCGACATCGACGCGGATCCGATCATCGATTCCGGGCGGGTTTACGCGCTGGGGCAGGGTGGTCGCATGGCCGCCTACGAACTGGTGACGGGACAGCGGATCTGGGAACTCAACCTGGCGGGGATTTCTACCCCGGCGATCGCCGGCGAGTGGATCTTCACGCTTACCGACGATGCGCGCATGCTGGCCATCGCGCGGTCGAGCGGCAAGGTGCGCTGGATTACCCAATTGCAGCGTTGGCGCGACGAAAAGGACAAGGAAGGCCCGGTATTCTGGACCGGTCCGGTTCTCGCCGGAAATTCGCTCTACGTGGCCAGCAACCAGGGCGAGATCTGGCGTCTGAGCGTTGGTGAAGGCAGCGCGCAGCTCTTCCAGGACCTGAAGCAGCCTGTCAGTGTCCCGCCGATCGTGGCCAACGAGACGCTCTATGTGCTCGACGACAGCGGGACGATTCACGCTTTCCGCTAGAGCTGACGCGGCGGCCCGATTGCCCTGTATCGCCACTCGTTTCGTATCGTTGGCGTGGCTTTAACCCTTTGCCGCTAGGTGCAGGGGCATGGATGCAGGGCCCTACACCGCCAGCATGGATCGCCGGCCACCGCCGAGCGACGTTTCGGCAGGCGTCGGCCTTGCCGGATTGCTCGGCTTAGCCGCCTGGATCCTGTTCTGCAGGAATTACGCGCCCGTGGCCGACCTGCTGGGCCTGCCCGGGCCGCGCGGACCGCTTTCCGGACCCTACGCCTCGCTCGCGGCCATGGCATTCACAGCCGGGCCGATGGTGGCATGGTCGCTGCTCGTTGACAGGGTGCATCTGCGTCCCTCGACGGGTATCGACTGGGCAAACCCGGCACCGCCCGCAGCCACCCGGGCGATATCCTTCACCAAGCTGACGGGGCTCTGGGCGACCTGGGCGATCATCGCCGGTCTTTATTGTCTCGGGCGGTGGTACTGGGACGGGCAGTACCTCTTTGCCATGCAGGTATTGGGCATCGCCCTGGTGCCGATGCTTTTGCTGTCGGTGCCCTATGTCCTCTGGCTCGACCGCCGCATGATCGAGCCGCGCGACCATTGCTGGCATTTCGGGGTGCTGCTGCTGGGTCGTGAACCGTTCGACGCGGACGAGGTCAAGAAGCACTGGCGCGCATGGATCATCAAGGGGTTCTTCGGCGCCTTCATGATTTCCATCCTGCCCGGTGGTTTCGCGCAAGTCGTGGAAGCCGACCTTGCCGGTATGGCGGACAGGCCGGCGGCGCTGGCGTGGTTCCTCATCAACCTGCTTTTCGTGGTCGACGTGCAGATCGGGACGGTAGGCTATCTGGTGACCTTTCGCCCGCTCGATGCGCATATCCGCAGCGGCAACCCGTTCCTCGGCGGATGGGTCGCGGCATTGCTCTGCTACCCGCCTTTCGTTTTCGGCTTCATGGGCGGCAACGGGCTGCTCGCTTACGAGGTGCACACACCCGGCTGGGCCTTCTGGCTCGAAGGGCATACCCTGCTAACCGCCCTATGGGGAACGGCGCTGGTCTGCCTCACGGGAATCTACGCCTGGGCGACGGTTGCATTCGGCATCCGCTTTTCCAACCTCACCTATCGCGGGGTGCTTACGCACGGACCGTACCGCTTCACCCGGCATCCGGCCTATGTTTCGAAAAACCTCTTCTGGTGGCTGTCGACACTGCCTTTCCTTGTCGGCACCGACGGCACCATGGTGGACGCCATCCGCAACACCTTCTTCCTCGGGCTGGTGAGCGCGATCTACTACTGGCGTGCCCGGACGGAAGAGGCCCACCTGCTCGCCGAAGATCCGAAATATCGCGAATACCACGCGTGGATGGATCGCCACGGCCTAATCACCGCGCCGCTTGCGCGTATCGCCAGGTGGGTCCGGTCGAGCAGACCGGTTTTGCCCCAACCGGCAGAATAGGCGACCCTAGAGCGGCGCGCCGTAGTCGGTTTCGTATATCCTGAGATCGCGCCCGACCGGCGGATTGGCCGCCATCACCTGCTGGAATTCGGCCATGTGCGCGCTCCGCCCGTGGGCGGCGAGCGCGTCGCGGTCGCGCCAGCGTTCGTAGATGATGAGCACGTCGGGATCCGACAGGTCCTGTGCGAAAGTGTAGGTCAGGCAGCCGTCCTCGGCGCGGCTGGCGGCGACCATCGTCCTGATCGCTTCGACTACGTCGGGCTTCGCGGCGACCGTGCCGGGTGCCAGCTGGATCGTGCCGTTGATCTGGATCATCTGGTCTCTCCCAATCGTCAGAAACTGTATTTGTAGATCCGCTTGATGTCGCCGTTCCACTCGCCGTGGTACATATCCAGCAGGCGCTGCGCGGGCACCTTGCCGCTGGCGACGATTTCGTCGAGCGTTTCGAGGAAGCCGGTCTCGTTGTCGCCGCCGGTGTTGAGTCTTGCCCGGGCAGCGAGACCCTGGCGCGATATGCTCAGGACATCGCGTGCAAGGTCGCGCAGTTTGTGTCCGCCCGGGATCGGCGCATCCAGCGCGAGTTTCGGCACGGCATTGCGCAGCGCCTTGCGCTCTTCCATCGACCAGTCCTTGACCAGTTCCCAGGCCGCATCGAGCGCCGAGTCATCATAAAGCAGCCCGACCCAGAAAGCGGGCAGAGCGCAAATGCGGCTCCACGGGCCGCCATCCGCGCCGCGCATTTCGAGAAAGCTCTTGAGCCGCACTTCGGGGAAGGCGGTGCTGAGGTGGTCCCACCAGTCGCTCTGGGTCGGCTTCTCGCCGGGCAAGACCGAAAGCTTGCCCTCCAGGAAATCGCGGAAGCTGAGGCCCGCCGCGTCGATATATCTGCCCTCACGGTAGACGAAGTACATCGGTACATCGAGCATGTAATCGACCCAGCGATCGTAGCCGAAGCCGTCCTCGAACACGAACGGCAGCATGCCGGTGCGATGCGGGTCGGTGTCAGACCAGATGTGCGAACGGTAGGAAAGGAAGCCGTTGGGCTTTCCCTCGGTGAAGGGCGAATTGGCGAACAGCGCCGTTGCCAGCGGTTGCAGCGCCAGCGAGGTGCGAAACTTCTTCACCATGTCGGCTTCGCTCGAATAGTCGAGATTGACCTGGATGGTGCAGGTCCGCAGCATCATGTCGAGGCCCATGCTGCCCACGCGCGGCATGTGCCGCAGCATGATCTCGTAGCGGCCCTTGGGCATGATCGGCAGCTCTTCGCGCGTCTTGTCGGGCCACATGCCGAGGCCGAGGAAGCCGATGCCGCAAGCCTCGCCGATCTCCTTCACTTGTTTGAGGTGGCGGCCGGTTTCGTTGCAGGTCTGGTGCAGGTTTTCGAGCGGGGCGCCCGACAGCTCCAGCTGTCCGGCCGGTTCGAGACTGACGGCGCCGTCTTCGCCCTTGAGCGCGATGACGTTGCCGCCTTCCTCGACAGGCGTCCAACCGAAGCGTTGCAAACTCAGCAGGATATCGCGGATACCTGCGGGTTCGTCATAGGACGGGGCGCGGAAGTCCTCGCGCCGGTAGACGAGCTTTTCGTGCTCCGTGCCGATGCGCCAGTCGCTCTTGGGCTTCTCGCCCATTTGCATCGGCGCGACCAGCTGGTCGCGCGATTCGATGATGGGGTCCTCGGCCCCGCTCTCCTCCCGAGTGCTCATGAAATCGCCGTTAGGCCGCGATCATGGCGAGGGAAAGAAATTTCGGTTTCCAACTGAAACCGCAATACTTGCGCCCGTGCTGTAATTTAATCCTGCCAGTCACCAACGGTACCCATCCACAATGCAGTGGCGGCGATTGCGGCGGTCTCGCCTCGCAGGATACGCGGGCCGAGGGTAATGGCGCAGGCCTGGGGCAGCGCACGGATGGCTTCGCGCTCGGCATCGTCGAAGCCGCCTTCCGGCCCGGTCAGCAGCGCCGCCGGGCCACGGCGTGCGCAGAAGGCTGTCTCTGCAGGCTCGCCGCCCGTTTCGTCGGCGAAGAACAGTGCGCGGTCGGTCGGCCAGTCGCGCAGCAAGGCGTCGATCTTCACCGGTTCGGCGAGTTCGGGCAGGGCTGTGCGGGCGCATTGCTCGGCCGCTTCGGTGACGATGGTGCGTGCGCGCTCGGCATTGAGCTTGTCGGCGACGCAGCGGCGGGTGACGACCGGCCGGATCGCGCGCACGCCGAGCTCGGTTGCTTTCTCCAGCACCAGGTCGAAGCGGTCTTTCTTCAGCAGCGCCGGGACGAGCCAGACATCGGGCACCTGTTCGCGTGGCCGAAGCATCTCGACCGGCTCCAACATGACCTGCCGCTTGCCGGCGTCGAGCACCTTGCAGGCCCATTCCCCGGTTTCGTTATCACACAGGATCACCGCATCGCCGGTGTGGATGCGCATGACCTTGCCCAGGTAATGAGCAGCGTTCCCGTCGACCGTTACCGGTGCGCCCGCCGTCACAGGGTGCGGCACGAACAGTCGCGGGGCGGAGCGGGGCGGCCAGGCAGGCGTTGCGGGCATGACTAGGCACGTGGCACGCGCCGCGTTAGGGGGCAAGCCATGTCCGATGCCGCCACCACCGATGTTGTCCCGGATTCCGAGCATCGGGGCCTTGTAGCACGCCTTCCGCAGCTTCCGCGCGATCTCGCCATGCTGGCGCGCTTCGACCGGCCGATCGGCTGGTGGCTGCTGTTCTGGCCCTGCGTCTGGGGCGTGTGGTTGGCAGGGGCAGGCTGGCAGCTGGCCATGCTCGGCTGGCTCCTGCTCGGTTCGATCGCCATGCGTGGGGCGGGGTGCGTCTACAACGATATCGTCGATGCCGATCTCGACCGGCAAGTGGCCCGGACCGCCAGCCGCCCGGTGGCGAGCGGGCGCGTGTCGCGAAAGGTTGCGTGGGGCTGGCTGCTGGCGCTCTGCCTCGTCGGCCTCATCGTGTTGCTGCAATTGCGGCTCGAGGCGCAGCTGGTGGCACTGGCGAGCCTCGCGCTGGTCGCGGCCTATCCCTTCATGAAGCGCATCACCTGGTGGCCGCAGGCGTGGCTGGGAATGGTCTTCACATGGGGCCTGCTGGTAGGCTGGGCGCAGTTCCGGACGGACCAGCTGCCTGCGCTCGCGGCGATCTATGCCGGATCGGCGCTGTGGGTGATCGGCTACGACACGATCTACGCCCTGCAGGATCGCGAGGACGATGCAATGGTCGGCATCAAGTCCAGCGCCTTGCGGCTGGGTGAGAGCGTCACGGCGGGCGTCGGACTGTTCTATGCCGGTGCGGTGGCGCTGTGGGCGCTCGGCATCTGGCTGCTGCGAGCCGACTGGATTGCATTGCTCGCACTGCTTCCGGTGGCAGGGCATCTCGCTTGGCAGGTTGCGACGCTGGATGCGGAGGATCCCGCCAACCCGCTGGAGCGGTTTCGCTCCAATCGCTGGGCCGGGGCGCTGATGGCGGCGGCGTGCTTCGTGGTGGGGAACGCCTGACACCTGCAATGAGCGGTGTTTACTTTTCGTTCTCCCAGCTTCACCACCACATCCGATGCCTGCGATACCCCTTCCAGCGCTGCACGCGAGCCATGCCGGGACCTGGCTGAAGGACGGCAACAGGGACACGCGCGGCTGCTCGAAGGGCGAGGCGATCAACGCGGCGGCGGATACGCCGGTGCTGATGCTCAATGCCCCGCTGGTGGCGACGCGGCTGGGATATCCCGACCTGTCGGGGCTCGACCTGCTGGAGCTGTTCGCCTTCGTCCATCCGGCGAAATTCTGCGTGCCGACGCCCAAGGGACTGGCCCATGCGCTCGAGCTCGATGAGCCGAGGGACGACGCGGCAGTCCCCGAACTGCTGCAAAGAGCGGCGGGCAAGCTGCTGGAAAGATGCGAAACTGCGGAGTGGGACGAGCGCGAGGGGGCGTGGAGCGTACTGCAGTCTCTCGCCCGGCTACGCTGGCCATGGGCGGGGGTGCTGGCGCCGCATGTCGCCAAGCCCGAACGGGCGGAGAAGTGGTTGTTCGCGCGCCTGCCGGAATGGGAGGAAGCGCCGGAAAGACCTCAGCCTGCGCAGGTCAACCTCGCCGAGGCGGAAGTCGCCGCGCAGCTCGAACGGCTGACGGGCGAGGGGGCGGAGAGGCGCGCTGGACAACAGGCCTATGCGCTCGATGTCGCCAAGGTCTTCAGTCCGCGCGACAAGCGTTCGCTTCCCCATGTCCTGCTGGCGCAGGCGGGCACGGGCATCGGCAAGACGCTCGGCTATCTCGCCCCTGCCTCCCTGTGGGCGGAAAGGTCGCAAGGGACCGTGTGGGTCAGCACCTATACCAAGAACCTGCAGCGCCAGTTGCGGCGCGAGAGTCGCCGGGCCTGGCCGACCCGCCGCGCCGACGGGTCGCAGCCGGTGGTGGTCCGCAAGGGCCGCGAGAATTATCTCTGCCTTCTCAATCTGGAAGATGCGCTGCAAGGAGGTTTCGCGGGTCGGCCCGCTATCCTGGCGCAGCTGGTGGCGCGCTGGGCCGCCTACAGCGCCGATGGCGACATGATCGGCGGAGACCTTCCCGGCTGGCTCGGCACGCTGTTCCGCAAGCGCGGCATCGCGGCGCTGACCGACCAGCGCGGCGAGTGCATCTATGCCGGCTGCCCGCATTACCGGAAGTGCTTCATCGAGCGCGCCACGCGGGCGAGTGCGCAGGCCGACCTCGTCATCGCCAACCATGCGCTGGTCATGGTCAACGCTGCGCGCGGGCGGCACCAGGGCCAGCCGCCGACCCGGGTGATCTTCGACGAAGGCCACCATGTCTTCGACGCCGCCGACAGCACCTTCGCCGCTGCCCTCACCGGCGCGGAGGCGATCGAGCTGCGCCGCTGGATCGTAGGGCCGGAGAAGGGCAACCGCGGGCGCAGGCGCGGGCTGGCGGCACGGCTGGCCGATGTCGCAAGCTACGACGATGCGGGCGGCGAAGCGGTCGAGGCAGCGGTCGAAGCTGCATCGCGCCTGCCCTCGGACGGCTGGCTCGGGCGGATCGCAGAAGGGCAACCCTTCGGCCCGGTCGAGGCGCTGCTGGGGCAGGTTCGCGCGCTTGCCTACGCCCGCGACGAGAGCGGGGCGCAGGATGCTGGCTACGGGATCGAGACCGAGGTCGCCTCGCTGCCCGGTGCGCTGATCGAAGCGGCGCAGGATGCGGGCACCGCACTTGCCGCAATCCGCGCGCCGTTGATGAAGCTCGCCGGACGGCTCGAGGCCGTGCTGGAGGATGCGCCCGACTGGCTCGACGGGCAGGGCCGGGCCCGGATCGAGGGCGCGCGGCATTCGCTGCGCTGGCGGATCGACCTGCTTGCGGCGTGGGAATCGCTGCTGGCGCGGCTGGGCGGACCGGCGGACCCCGATTTCGTCGACTGGTTCGCGGTCGAGCGGAACGACATGCGCGAGTTCGATATCGGTATCCACCGACACTGGCTCGACCCAATGAAGCCCTTCGCCCACGTCGTGCTGGAACCGGCGCACGGCGTGATGCTGACCAGCGCGACACTGACCGACCGCGGCGAGACGGGCGAGGACTGGCAGGGCGCGATCCAAGCCAGCGGCGCGCCGCATCTCGAATTGCAGCCGCTCACGACCAGCGCGCAGAGCCCCTTCGACTACGCGGCGCGGGCCGAAGTGCTGATCGTCACCGATATCAAGCGCGGCGACCTGGCGGCGCTGGCGGGGGCTTACGGCCGGTTGATTGAGGCTGCGGGCGGCGGGGTGCTGGGCCTGTTCACTGCCATCAAACGGCTGCGCGCGGTTTACGGCCGCATTGCCGACCGGCTGGCGCGGGCCGGCCTGCCGCTGTACGCCCAGCATGTCGATCCCATCGACACCGGCACGCTCACCGATATCTTTCGCGACGACCGCAAGGCCAGCCTGCTCGGCACCGATGCCTTGCGCGACGGGGTCGATGTGCCGGGCGAGAGCCTGCGCTGCGTGGTGATGGAGGCGGTGCCCTGGCCGCGCCCCACAATCCTTCACCGGGCGAGGCGTGCCGCAAACGGCGGCGGCGCCTATGACGACCGCATCATCCGGGCGCGGCTGGCCCAGGCTTTCGGTCGCCTGATCCGCAGCCGCGAGGATGCCGGCCATTTCGTCGTCCTGTCCTCTGCCTTGCCGACGCGGCTTCTCAGCGCCTTCCCGCCCGGAACGCCGGTCATCCGGCTGACACTGGATGAGGCCTTGAAGCGGGTTGCAGCCGGGCCGCCGAACGTGGATAGGGAACGCGAGGATGCCGTTACGGCTCCTCGAGAGGAATCGCACGATTTATGAAAACGCTGGGCCTGCTGCGGCATGCGAAATCGGACTGGGACGATATGTCGACGCGCGATTTCGATCGCGGGCTCAACAATCGTGGCCGCCGGGGCGCTGCGCTGATGGGCGAGCATATCCGGGGGTGCGACTACAATTTCGACATGTTGCTCGCGAGCCCGGCCGAGCGGGTCAAGAAGACACTCGAATCGGCCGAGCTGGGCCTCTCGCCGCGCTTCGACCAGCGGCTCTACCTCTCCAGCGCCGACACCATGATCGACGTGATCCAGGAAAAGGCGGGTGATGCGCACGCGGTGCTGATCTGCGCGCACAACCCGGGCCTGCAGGAAATGCTCCTGCGCCTGATCGCACCCGCGAACGAGAACGCGCTGTTCGACGAGGCCAGCACCAAGTTCCCCACCGCCGCCTTCGCGGTGATCGAGCTCGCGATCGACAGCTGGGACCAGCTCGGCGGCGAGAACGGTACGTTGGCTCACTTCACCCGCCCGCGCGATCTCGATCCTGCGCTGGGGCCGGACGGGGACTAGCGCAGCACCCGCGGACCGCTGCCGTTGTCGCCCCATTTGTCGGCCGCGTTGTAGAGCGCGCATTTCTTCAACGACAGGCAGCCGCAGCCGATGCAGCCGTCGAGATCCTCGCGCACTTTCTGCAGCCGGGCGATCTTCGCGTCGATGCGGGTGCGGATCGCGCCGCTGATCTTTTTCCAGTCGGCGGCGGTCGGGTTGCGGCCTTGCGGCAGACGGGCGAGCTGCGCTTCGATCTCAGCCAGCGGAAGGCCCAGCCGCTGGGCGATCAGGATAAAGCTCAGCCTTCGGATATCCCCGCGCAGGAAGCGGCGCTGGTTTCCGCTGGTACGCAGGGCGGCAACCAGACCCTGCTCCTCGTAAAAACGTATGGCTGAGACGGTGAGCCCCGTGCGCCAGGCAAGCTCGCCAATAGGCAGGAGGTTGTTCGCGTTCACAGGCTCCGGCGGTAGCGAAAATAGTATTTGACCTCAACTTGGCTTGAGGTTTCATAACGCTGTGCATCGCAACAGGAGATGCACCATGCCCACGGGCCAGCTCGAACACGTCAACATCACGGTCACCGACCCGGAACGCAGCGCGAAGCTGTTCGAGCAGCTGATCGGCTGGCGCGAGCGTTGGCGCGGGCCGTCGCAGCTGGGTGGGTGGACCATCCATGTCGGCGACGAGACGACCTATCTCGCGGTCTATACCAACGAGCGTGCCGCCGGTGGCTATGCTAAGGGGGTGCCGCTCAACCATGTCGGGCTACTGGTCGACGATCTCGATGCGGCGGAAGCTGTCGTGATCGAACACGGGCTCGTGCCGTTCAACCACGGCGATTACGAGCCCGGGCGGCGGTTCTATTTCTTCGACTGGGACGGGATAGAATTCGAGGTAGTCAGCTATGAATGAGATCGTACCTCGAGTACCGATTTTCGGTGGTGCGACTCCGCCACAACCGCCGTTGCGGCACGGGACTGCGTCCATCGCTTCGTCGTTACAGAATTTGCACTGGCCGCAGCGACTTGTAGTGAAACATCTATTATACAACAGCTTAGGCTTTCCTGAACCTCGGCTTACAGGAACCTGGCGCAGAACCCGCCCGTTTTTGGCGGACTATGACCAGAAACAGCCTCACCGCTCGCTGCGCCCCGGTCGCGATTGCCGCGATCCTTGCGCTTGGCCCGACAACTGTAATCGCACAGGATGCGACGACCCAGCCCAGCCCTGCACCGGGGCCGGCTGTTTCCGCGCCGATGATGCAATCACCGGTGGCCCCTGCTCCGACGCCTACAGTAAACCCGAGCCCGCGTTTTATTTCGGAGCCGCAGGTGCAGCCTGTACCGGAACCCGACCCCGTAGCACCGACTAATGTTGAAACTCCAGCCGATGAGGCGCCGCAGGCTGGTGCGCCCGTACGCGAACCCGCACCGGTGGTCCGAACGACTGCACGTCCGTCCGCAGCATCAACACAACCGGCGACGACTTCGCTGCCTCCCTCTGAGTCCGGGCAATCTGTGACGAATATTATCGCCGACCCGGCACCTGCAGCCGAATTCCCCGAGATTGATCCAACCATCGAGCCTGTCGATGGATCGGCGGACGGTGTCGACACGGCCGGAGACGCGGGAGAAAGCGGCGTCATCGGGTTGGTGGCAGCGGCCTTGGCGGGTCTCATCCCGATCGGCATCGCGATTGCGGCACTGGTATGGTGGCGTCGCAGGTCGCGTCAGGTCGCGGATGCGCCGATGCGCGCCCAGGCGGCCGCCTCGCCTCCCATCGCTCCGGGCGCTCCGAAGGTCATCGAACCAAAGGCGCGCACGATGCCGCAACAATCAACTGTGGCGGCTCCGAAGGTGGTGGCGCCCCAGTCGACATGGGCTCCGCAACGGCCCTCGGCGCCCGTCACCTACGGCGGTAGCAATGTTACGGTGGCGGAGCGACCTGTAGCAGCTCCCGCGCGTAACGATGAACGCTACGCCGAGCCTGTCGTGCCTGAAGACGACGTACGGAGCTCGTATGTCCCTGACGCGAGTCCCGCCGCTTGGTCCGTCAGCGCGTCGCGGGATAGGGGACACCGGCGTGAACTGCTTGAATCCATGGTCGATGCACAGCCCGACGCGCGCAACCCCTTCACGTCGCGCAAGGCTCGCATGCGGCGTGCTCGGCTGATCCTGGCCTCGATGGAGAACGCCTGAGGGTTCCGTACCAGGCGAGGCATCGAACCTGACGGGTTAGCTGCAGGCAGGCGCCAACCCCTTGGCAGAAGTCGCAATCGCGGCACTGCCGTCCATCCCGAGGGTCGCATGGTTCCTGCCCACGGCGCCGGGCGCACCGCCAGTCGGTGCGCCCGGTTTCGCTTTAGAGGACAACGGATGCGATGTCCTTCGCACTTGCACCAGCGATAGTCCGCTGCAATGGACCCCACCATGAGCATGGAAGACCTGATCGCCGCAGCGCGCGTTTCGAAGTCCTGGCCTTTCCAGGAGGCCCAGCGCCTTCTCAAGCGTTATCCCAACGGTACCAAGCCGGACGGATCGCCGGTGCTGTTCGAAACCGGGTATGGCCCCAGCGGGCTCCCCCATATCGGCACGTTCCAGGAAGTCCTGCGGACGACGCTGGTACGGCGCGCGTTCGAAGCGATGATCGGCGCCCGCCCGGAAGACGGCAAGACCCGGCTGGTGGCCTTCAGCGACGACATGGACGGCCTGCGCAAGGTTCCGGACAATGTCCCCAACGGGCACGTACTGGAAGCCAACCTCCACAAGCCGTTGAGCCGGATCCCCGATCCTTTCGAGCAGGGCCACGCCAGCTTCGCGCACCATAACAATGCCATGCTGCGCGCGTTTCTCGACCGGTTCGGGTTCGATTACGAGTTCGTGGCCTCGTCGGAGATGTACAATTCGGGCCATTTCGACGAAGCGTTGAAGCAGGTCCTGCGCAAGAACCAGGCGATCCTCGACATCATGTTGCCGACGCTGAGGGCCGAACGCGCTGCGACCTATTCTCCGGTGCTGCCGATCAGTCCCGCGACGGGCAAGGTGCTGCAGGTACCGGTCGAAGTTGTCGATGCAGAGGCAGGGACTGTCCGTTTCACCGACGAAGACGGCACCGTTGTCGAGCAAAGCGCGCTTGGCGGCATGTCCAAGCTGCAATGGAAGGTCGACTGGGCGATGCGCTGGTATGCGCTCGGCGTCGATTACGAGATGTACGGCAAGGACCTGACCGACAGCGGCATCCAGTCGGGCAAGATCGTCCAGGCGCTCGGCGGGCGCAAGCCCGAGGGGCTGATCTACGAGTTGTTCCTCGACGAGAAGGGCGAGAAGATCTCCAAGTCCAAGGGCAACGGTCTGACGATCGAAGAATGGCTAACTTACGGCACCGAAGAGAGCCTGGGGTTCTACATCTTCCCCAACCCGAAGAGCGCCAAGCAGCTGCACGTAGGCGTGATCCCGCGCGCGGTCGACGATTACTGGCAGTTCCGCGCCGCCATCCCGGAACAGGACCTCGACAAGAAGCTCGGCAATCCGGTGTGGAACCTGCTGCGTGTCAACGGCGGGTGGCAGGCGGAGGAAGCCGTGGGCGAGGGCGACACGCTGCCGGTCAGCTTCGGGCTTCTCCTCAATCTCGCCAGCGTGCTCGGGACGGAGGCGACCGAGGCCAATCTGGCCGAGTATCTCGACACCTACCTCGGCGGCGTGCCTCGCGGGCCGGAGCTCGACGGCATGATCACGGCCGCAGTCGCCTACACCCGGGATTTTATCGCCCCGACACTCAGCAAGCGGGCTCCCCATACCAACGAGGCTGCAGCGCTTGCCGCCCTGGATGCCGTTCTGGCGGCTGCCGATCCGGCAATGAGCGCGGAAGACTTGCAGACCGAAGTCTACGAAATCGGCAAGCGCGAGGAATACGGGTTCGAGACCCTGCGGGACTGGTTCAAGGCGCTGTACCAGACGCTGCTCGGCAGCGAACAGGGACCTCGCATGGGCAGTTTCATTCGCTTGTACGGCATCGAAAACACCCGTAAGCTGATCGCGCAGGCACTCGAGAAGGCCTGACACGCGGGATCACTGGCGCGGGGGTGGGGCCCTCGCCGCCATCGAAATGGATTTACGTGAACGACGACAGTGACCGGCCCATCCCGCCAAGGGGCGAGATAAGTCCGCAGGCCGCCAGGGAATTCGATACCGCGCAGTTGGACCTGCGCGGCGTAGTCGATCCGCGCGATCTGCGGGTCGACCCGGCGCAACTCTTCCTCGAAACGACGCAGCAGACTCGCATGGCGATCGCCATTTCGGACCCGCACGGGCCCGACAGCCCGATCGTTTATGTCAACCAGGCCTTCATCGACCTGACCGGCTATCGCCGCGACGAAGTATTGGGGAGGAACTGCCGTTTCCTGCAAGGTCCGGCGACCGACCGGGACGCCGTGGCGCGGCTGCGCACGGGCATCGAGGAGCGCCGCTACACGGTCGTGGACTTGCTGAACTACCGCAAGGACGGAACGCCGTTCTGGAACGCGGTGCATGTCGGTCCGATCTTCGGTGCCGACGGGAAGCTTGAATATTTCTACGGATCGCAATGGGATATCACCGACCTCGTCGGGGAGCGCGACAAATCGGCGATGCAGGCCTTGCTCGCGCGAGAGTTGCGCCACCGGACCGACAATATCTTTTCCGTGGTCGGTGCCATCATCAACCTGACCTCCCGGCGCGAGAACGATGTCGGGATCTTCGTCGAAAAGCTGAGCGAACGGCTTGCCGCTCTCGCCGCCGCGCACCGCACGACCATTGCGGCGGATGAATCTAAGGAAGATAGTGCCGATCTCGCCACGCTCGCCAATGCGGTCCTCGCGCCCTACCGAAACCGGTTCGAAGAGCGGGTCCAGGTGGACGGGCCCCCGGTCGAATTGCAGCCGCGGCAGGTCAACGCCGTTGGTTTGGCGCTGCACGAATTTGCCACCAATGCGATTAAGTACGGGGCGCTCAGCGTCGCGCAAGGGCGAGTGCGGGTAAGCTGGACCAACGCGGACAATCGCCTGCACATCACCTGGCAGGAATCGGGCGGCCCGCCCGTCGAAAGCGACACGCCGCCAGCGCGCGGCACGGGAACGATGCTGGTCGACGGTATGCTGGCCGGCTGCGGCGGCAAGGTTTCCCGTGATTATGCCATTGGCGGCCTCAACCTCGTCATAGCCTTCGAATAAGCCGCCGCCGTCATTTCCATTTTCGCGTGCGGTACCACTTGGTGATGACGTATTTCACTCCGCGTTCGACCGGCGTGCCGGCATGGAGCGTGTCGGGATTGGGCACGCCGTCGGGCGAGGCATTGTTCCAGATCAGCAGGACGCCGGGCTTGGGCGGAACCTTGATGCCGACCTTCACGAATGCAGTCGCACCGCCGGCTTCGACCTGGTTGAGATAGAGCATCGCCGTCCAGCTGCGCTGGCCACCGCGCTTCTTTTCCGGCGGCCAGTAGTTTTCGCTGGTATGGAAGAAGTCATGGTGGGGCTTGAACTGCTGCCCGGCGGAATACCGCTGGCCCTGGATGGTTTCGCCGAGCTGGGCAGGCAGGCCCAGTACCCCGTCGATCCTGGCCGATATCTCCTTCACCAGAGGATCGTGCGGGTTGAAATTGCCCGAATAGGAAGTGCGAAATCCTTCCCGCTCCGTACCTTCGTACAGCAGGCTAGGCTGGGCGACCACGTCGATCATCATCATCAGCCGCTTGCATTCGTCGGCGGTGACGAACTCCTGAATGGCGTAGATTTCCGCCTTGTCTGTCTGGATCTTGGTGGCGCGAGGGTCCGCATCCAGCTGCTTGCGGACGATCTTTCCTACACGCGCGAGAGCGTCCTTGTCGGGAACAATAAGCTGTGTTGCCATGGCCATAGGCTAGCAGCGCTTGCCACCGGCTGCTAGACTGAGTGTCGGATCGACGAGGGGAGTAAGCGGATGAGCACTGCCGGACAAAGCCGCTATTCGGGCGTGGCGATGGCATTTCACTGGATCATCGCCCTGCTGGTGATCGTGAACTGGCGGATTGCCGAAGCGGCCGAGCATGCGAGCGAGATCGACGAGGCGGCGCTGGTCGGGAACCACAAGGCGATCGGTATCACCATACTGGTCCTCACGCTCGGGCGGCTGGCCTGGCGGCTCGGGCACAAACCTCCTCCGTTTCCCGACACGATGGCCGGGTGGGAAAAGGCGTTGGCGCGGACCGTCCATGTCGTTTTCTACGTGATGCTGGTAGGGCTCCCGCTGGGCGGCTGGCTCGCCGGTTCGTTCGCGGGCAGGGACATTTCCTATTTCGGGGCCTTCGTGATCCCTGCGCTTCCGGTGGGTGAGAACTTCGACCTGGCGAAAGCCATCATCGGCTTCCACAAGACCGGCGGGGAGATCATGATCTACCTTATCGGCCTGCACATCCTGGGTGCGCTGAAGCACACCTTCGTCGACAAGAGCGGCGGCGTAGCCCGGATGCTGCCCTGGGGCCGCAGCTGATCCGGCAAAAAGAAACCCCTGCCCGGGCAGGAACCGGGGCAGGGGTTTCGGGTACCGGGCAGACCCCCGTCGACCCGGGATAGGTTGGCGGCAAGACTACCAGAAGAAGTCGTAGATCACGTCCACCACTTCGCCGCTGTAGATATTCACCAGCAGCACGTCGTCGTAGTAGCGCACCCAGCGGTACGGTCCGTAGACCTCAGGCAGACGGTACCGCCACGGGTCGGCGATCCAGTACCGGTTGCCGAAGAACAGGCTGTCCAGATAGAACCCGATGCTCAGCCTGCTGTAGCGGTGCGACCGGTAGGGCGAATAATAGCGCCCGAGGCGGTACAGCCCCCGGTTGCCCAGCCGATAGCTGTACCAGTCGTAGCGGCGATCGCCGCGCCAGTGACGGGTGTCCCAGCGGTCGTAGTCGTGCCAGCGCCGACCGTCGTAATACCGATCGCGTCGTCCGTCGCGGCGCCCGTCACGATAGGCATCGCGGACGGCATCACGACGATTGTCGCGCCATTCTTCACGCCGGTCCGAGCGCCAGTCGCGCCGGTCGTCACGCCGCTCACCGCGCCATTCGCGGGTGTCTTCACGCCGCTCGCCTCGCCATTCGCGCGTATCGTCGCGCCGCTCACCGCGCCAATCGCGCCGCTCCTCGCGGCGTTCGCCGCGATCTTCGCGCCGATCGTCGCGGCGGTCCGCCGACCAGTCGCGGCGCTGCTCGAGACGCGTGTCGCGCTCGACGATCACAGGGCGCGGAGCTTCCACACGGCGCTCTTCGCGGCCACCGCGGCGGAAATCTTCGCGGGCGGTTTCGCGGGCGATCTCGCGGCGCCAGTCGCCGCGCGCCTCGCGTTGCGGGCGCTCGACCTGTTCCCGAGCGGCCGGTTCGGCCCGCCGGCTTTCGAATCGCGGCGCCTGGGCCCGCGGCTCGGCAGCTTCGCGTACTTCGGGCTGCGGTGCCGACCGGGCAGCGCGTCCGCCGCCGCGTCCGCCGCGATCGCCCCGCTCACCGCGCTCAGCACGGGGACGGTCATCGCTATCCTGCGCTTGGGCGGGGACGGCGCTGAGTGCCAACACGGCGGCGAGAACGCCGAGCCCGCTGGCGTTGAGGAGGTTCCTTGTCGTCATTCCGTTCGTTCCTTCCTTGCGCCGCACGTCGCACCCGGCGGCCCTTGACGGTAAACCGTGTGTTAGGGGAGGCGAGGTGAGCGGTTTCTGAACTGGGCCCATACCCCTCTGTTAATCTTCAGGCAGGAAAATCTGAATGCCAACGGGCTTGACGCGATGCGCGAAAGGTTGCGTAGGGCCTTCATGCAGTTGACGCTCGACGCGATCAGGACCGACTTCGAAAACCGCCTCTTCGCTGCGGCTAATGACCGTCGCAGTGCGATGCACACGCCGGTCGTGGCCACGGCGGATGCCGATGCGCGGATCATGGTGCTGCGGGAATTCGACCCGGCGACGGCGACCCTTCGATTCCATACCGATTTGCGCGCGCCCAAGGCTGGCGTCATCGGGGAGGGGGCGCCCGTCGGCGTACTCTTCTATGACCGCGAGGCTAAGGTGCAGATTCGCACGCGCGGCCATGGCCGCATATGTGCGGACGGCCCGGTGGTCGATGCGGCCTGGTCGACCGGCACCAATTTTGCCCGGCGGTGTTACCTTGGTGCGGGGCCGGGCACGGTAGCGGACGGACCCACGTCGGGACTTCCCCCGGAATTCGAAGGTCACGAGCCGGACGATCTCCAGCTGGTGCCTGCACGCGCAAATTTCGCGGTGCTGCTGGTGACGCTGGAGGAACTCGATTGGTTCACGCTCGCCCACACCGGCCATCGCCGGGCGCAGTTCGTGCGCACCGACGGCTGCTGGCAGGGACGGTGGGTAACGCCATAGACACAGTCCATGGCGCGATCCGTCAGCGGGTCAGTTTCTTGTAAGCCAACCTGGTCGGCCGATCCGCCGCATCGCCCAGACGGCGACGCTTGTCTTCCTCGTACGCCTCGAAGTTCCCCTCGAACCATTCGACATGGCTGTTGCCCTCGAAGGCGAGGATATGCGTCGCCAGGCGGTCGAGGAAAAAGCGGTCGTGGCTGATGACCACGGCGCAGCCGGCGAAGTTCTCGATCGCGTCTTCCAGTGCGGCCAGCGTTTCGACGTCCAGGTCGTTGGTAGGTTCGTCCAGCAGCAGCACATTGCCGCCTGCCTTCAGCATCTTGGCCATGTGGACGCGGTTGCGTTCGCCGCCTGACAGCTTGCCGACGTTCTTCTGCTGGTCCGGGCCTTTGAAGTTGAACGCCCCGACATAGGCACGCGTGCTCATGTCCTGGCCGTTGATCTTCATGTAATCGAGCCCGTCTGAGATTTCCTCCCACACGTTCTTGCTGCCATCGAGGTGGTCGCGGCTCTGGTCGACATAGCCCAGGTGTACGGTCTGGCCGATTTCCACCGTGCCGCTGTCGGGCGTTTCCTTGCCGGTCAGGATCTTGAACAGGGTGGACTTGCCCGCGCCGTTCGGGCCGATCACGCCGACGATGCCGCCCGGGGGCAGCATGAAGCTGAGGTTTTCGAACAATAGCTTGTCGCCATAGGCCTTGGTCAGGTTCTTGGCCTCGATCACCTTGCCGCCAAGGCGCTCGGGCACCTGGATGACGATCTGGGCCTTGCCGACCTGCCGGGTGTCCTGACTGTTCTGCAGTTCCTCGAACTTGCGGATACGCGCCTTGGATTTGGTCTGGCGCGCGGCCGGGGTTTGCCGGATCCACTCGAGTTCGCGCTGCAGAGCCTTCTGCTTGCCGCTTTCCTCGCGGCTTTCCTGCTCCATGCGCTTGGCCTTCTTCTCGAGATAGGTCGAGTAGTTGCCTTCGTAGGGATAGTAGCTGCCGCGATCGAGTTCGAGGATCCAGCCGACGACATTGTCGAGGAAGTAGCGGTCGTGGGTGATCATCAACACCGCACCGGCGTATTCCTTGAGGTGATTTTCGAGCCACTGGACGCTCTCGGCATCGAGGTGGTTGGTCGGCTCGTCGAGCAGCAGGATGCTGGGCTTCTGGATCAGCAGGCGGGTAAGCGCAACGCGGCGCTTCTCGCCGCCCGACAGGCTTTCCACGCCCATGTCGCCCGGCGGGCAGCGCAGGGCCTCCATTGCGACCTCGAGCTGGTTGTCGAGCGTCCAGCCGTCGACTGCGTCTATCTTGTCCTGCAGCTCGGCCATTTCCGCGCCGAGCTTGTCGAAATCCGCGTCGGGCTCGGCCATTTCCATGCCAATGGCGTTGAAGCGCTCGACCATGTCGGCGGTTTCGCGCGCGCCGTCCTTGACGTTTTCCAGCACGGTCTTGGTCGGGTCGAGCTCGGGCTCCTGCTCCAGGTATCCGACAGTGATGCCTTCGCCCGCCCAGGCCTCGCCAGTGAAGTCAGTATCGACCCCGGCCATGATCTTGATCAGCGTCGACTTGCCCGCGCCGTTGGGGCCCACGATGCCGATCTTCGCGCCCTGGTAGAACTGCAGGTTGATGTTGTTGAGCACCGGCTTCTGGGCACCGGGGAAGCTCTTGGTCATGTTCTTCATGACATAGGCGTATTGGGCGGACATCGCGGATCCTTCGAATTCTGGAATCTGTGGCTGGAATTGGGCGTGCAGATAGGGGCGCATGGCGGCAAGGGCAAGCTGGACTTGGCCGGTGCGCGGCGATAGCAATCGCGGCCATGAAGACACCTTTCGTAGCGCTGCTTGCGCTTTCGCTCACCGTTCCCGCTTATGCCAGCCCACCTGTGCCTTCGTGGCAGCTGGAGGACAGCGCGGCGAGCGCACTGGACAACGATACGCATGCCTATCACTTCATTGAAGGCATCACCACCGAGGTCGGCCCGCGCCAGGCCGGGACCGAGGCGGAGGCGCGCGCGCGCGAATGGGCGGCAGCGTGGCTGCGGAAATTCGGCTTTGCCAATGTCGCCATCGAACCGTTCATGATGGACACTTGGGTGCCCGGCGACATCTTTCGCGCTCGCGTGACCGCGCCGTTCGCGCAGGATCTTGAGGTGCTTCCGCTCGGCAATTCGGCGGCGACGCCGGTGGGAGGAATTGAGGCCGAAGCGGTATATTTCCGCAATGTCGATGAACTGCGCGCCGCGCCGGATGAGAGCCTTAAGGGCAAGATTGCCTATATTAGCCATGCAATGACGCGGACTCAGGACGGCAGCCAGTATAGTTTCGCCGGCCCCGCGCGCTGGGTCGGTGCGGGGATCGCGGCGAGCAAGGGGGCGGTAGCAACGGTGATCAAGTCGGTCGGCACCGACAATCACCGCAATCCGCACACGGGCGGAACCAGTTTTCCCGACGGTGTTGCGCCAATCCCTGCGGGCGCGCTGAGCCTGCCCGATGCTGCTAATCTCGAACGCATGTTCGCCCGCGCCAAGGGTCGCCCGATCACGCTGAAGCTGGAAATGAACCCGCGCCGGATTGGCCAGACTGAAAGCGGAAATGTGGTTGCCGAGATTGTCGGGCGCAATCCGTCGCTGCCGCCCGTGTTGCTCGCTTGCCATCTCGACAGCTGGTGGAACGCGCCGGGCGCCTTCGACGATGCGGCAGGTTGCGGCATAATCATCGCCGCAGCGCTCCACGCCAAAAGGTCGGGCCAGCCGCTGCGCACCATCCGTGTGCTGCTGGCCGGGGCCGAAGAGGTGGGGCTGTTTGGCTCGGTCGCCTATTCGAAAGCGCACCTTTCGGAGCCGATCGCGGTTGGACTCGAAAGCGATTTCGGTGCCGATCGCATCTGGCGCTTCGACAGCAATTTCCGGGAAACGAACCCGGCCCTGCACATGCGCATCGCCTCCGCCCTTGCGCGCTTCGGCGTGTCAAGCGGCAGTGATGTTGCGACCGGCGGCGCGGATCTTAACATCGTGCGTGACCAGAAGGGCGCGCTGATCGACCTGCAGCAGGATGGCACGCGCTATTTCGACCTGCACCACACGCCGGACGACACGCTCGACAAGATCGATCTGGCGCAGCTCCGCCAGAATGTCGCAGTATGGACGCAAGTGGTCGGCATCCTCGCCAACGAGCCGAAGGATATCCAGACGGGGCAATAGCCCGTCGCGTTACGAAATGCTGGTCGGGGAGACAGGATTCGAACCTGCGACCCCCTGTACCCAAAACAGGTGCGCTACCAGGCTGCGCCACTCCCCGACCGATTTCGTGCGGTGCCCCTGGTGGGCCCGGCAGGACTCGAACCCGCGACCTAGCCGTTATGAGCGGCCAGCTCTAACCAACTGAGCTACAGGCCCGCCCTTGGGGCAACCCGCGCCAGCGCCGCTAGCGGGGTGCGACGCAAAGGGCAAGCGGCATCGCGCCGACACCGGCTGTCGCTGTCGCCCTAGACGGCAGTATTTTCCATGATCTCGCGCACGGTCGTCGGCCGGACGCCGCGCTGGGCGAGATAGCCGAAGACCTGCCGGAACCATTCATAGAGCCCATCCACGTCCTGCTCGTTGCGGACATAGGGCGTGTATCCCGGGGCCAGCGACGGGCTGTGGAACGACAGGACGATAACGGGCAGGCGGTCGTCGACTGCTATGTCGACCCCGCGAAGAGCTTCCTCGATCGAAACACCCTCCGGCGTCATGGCGATGCGTTCCAGCAAGCCCAGCCGCGCCAGCAGGCCCGGGCCGAGCCGCGTGCGCGCCAGCAGTGGGTACAGCCACGGCGCCTGCCGCCGGAGCAGGCCCCAGAACACGGAAGTGACCGGCAACTCCAGCAGGTGCCGCTCTGCATCCACCCACCAGGGAACCAGCGGATGACGGGAGAAGTCGGGACCGTGCCCGCGAGAATAGTCGAAGCCCGACCGGACCGATGTGTCCACGGCAATGTGGGCCTGCTTCAGCAGTTTGGCCGTGTTGGGCCCGATGCCGTAACGTCCGGCGCGATACACCTGCGGTGCGCATCCGAAATTCTCTATGATAGCATCGCGAAGGCGGAACAGCTTCTCGCGCTCCAGATCGGCCGGAAGGTTGCCGGCAAAGGAATTGCGCGTGTTCGTCTCTTCCTCGAACGGCGGATTCACCCAGGGGTGAAGCTGGATTCCGATTTCGGCCCTGCCGCGGGCACACGCTGCGCCCAATATGTCCTGGGCCATGGCGGACTGTGCGATCGGCCAGTCGACGAGGTACACGGGCGAGACGCCCAGGTTCTCGCAGAACTCCTGCAACCGCCGCAATTGGCGAACGTGGTCGAGCCCGTGGCCCGTCTTGCTGAAGCCGCCACCCCAGTCGAATTCCTCTTCGGTATCGACGGTCAGGAGGACGCGCGGAGCAAAGCCGTCGGCAAATCGGGCGAGCTGGCCGGATTGCGGAGGTGTCTGCATTGCGCTGCTGGTTTCCCCGCGTCCGGTGTCAGGGCAGTCCTGGCTGAACGGCCTCCTGCACGATGTCTTCAGGGCTAGAATCGGCCTGCGCCGCGGT
Source organism: Parerythrobacter aurantius (assembly GCF_045291475.1). Classification (NCBI taxonomy): domain Bacteria; kingdom Pseudomonadati; phylum Pseudomonadota; class Alphaproteobacteria; order Sphingomonadales; family Erythrobacteraceae; genus Parerythrobacter; species Parerythrobacter aurantius. The sequence continues at coordinate 90,436 of NZ_CP147985.1, read as the reverse complement.
CAAGAGCGGCAGCGTCAGCTCCAGCCGGTCTTCCACCCTTGCCAGCGTCCCGCCGACGGAACGCACCTCTGCGCGGGCCAGGCGCAGCGCAAAACCGCTGCCGAAAGACCCCGGTGAGAGTATCCCGGCACCGCCCGGCTTCTGGATGTCGGCAGCGAACAGATCGTCTCGGTCGAGCATGGCGGCCGGCAGCGACAATCGCAGCGACATGGTCTCCGCGCTGCGGTCCAGCGCGAGGGCGATGTGCTCCCCCGGGGCCGCGACCGAGGAGATCGCGGCAAGGAGCCGCCAGCTCAATGATTCTGCATCGCTCTCGGACAGGGCGACCAGGCAGTCTTCCTCGATCCGCGCCACGAACGCTGCCTCGCGTGGTGCGAGGATCGGCTCGAGCTGACGGACCTGTGCGGCCACAACTGCCGAGAAGTCCGCATCGCCGCTGTCCAGTTCCTTCGCACCGCTTTCGAGTTTTGCCAGCCGGTCCAGCTCCTCGAAACCCGCCAGTATGCGCGCCGCATCGCCCGCGATACCGGCTGCCAGCGCGCGATATTCGTGGGGGACGGGTCCGAAAAGCTGCTGCTGGATCACTTCCGCAAAGCCTTGAATGGCGTTCACCGGCGTGCGGAGCTCGTGAAGCAACTGGCGAATGCGGTCGCTCTCGGCATGATCGTCCGGCGCTTCCTGGCGCGGACGGACGCGGCGGAGGCGGCCGGCGTAGCCGAGGAACCGGCCGGCGAATTCGTCGAACCGGGGGGCCGCGTCGCACAGCCACTGCCCTGCAATGCTGGGCGCCCCTTCAAGGGTTGCAGGCACCGCCACCAGGGGCAGGCGCCGCTGCATCGCGCGCCGCGCATCGCGGCCGACGGATTCCGTCAGCGGTAGGTAGCGAAGCATGGCGGCAACAGCTTCGTCGGCCCAGTCGATCCGTCCTTCGACATCCGTGGTGAAGACGATTCCAGCATCGCTGTCGTCCTCGCCACCTTCTTCCAGTTCGACGAAGGGCAGGGGCGGATGGGTGTCGTTGTCCACCGCAGGCACATCGCGCGTTTCGCTTCGGTTGCGCTGGAATGCCTCGATCCGTTCGACGAGCGCGGCAATTGCGGTCGGTCGCGCCTCTCTGTCGGCGTCGGCGCGTCCAGGAACGCGGGGCAACGGGTCGGCGGCATCATTGGCGGGGAAGGGCATGATCACGCTGTCGGCAAATCCCCGGTCCGGTTCCTGTTCCGGCTCCGTCTCCTCGGTCAGGACAAGCGGTTCCTCCTGTCGGGGCAACGGCAGGGCGAGGTCGCTGACGCCCAACCTGTCGAGCACGCGTATGGCACCTTCCGGCAAGTCGCGCCGCAAGCGGAGGAAACCGCGCGCCCGGACCGGCAGGCGCGGTATCAGCGCGGTCCAGTCGTCTTCCGTCAAATGGGCCGCAGCAAGCGCCGCTGCGGCGACGGCAGGTTCGTCTTCCGCCAGATGCGCGGCAAGCTCGGGATTGCCGAACCGCACGCCCGGTTCGCGGACGATTGCAGCGCGGTCGGCTGCCGGGATCGTCTCGCCCAGCGCGCCCAGACGCAGCCAGGCCGCCGCCAGCAGGCTCTCGTCGCGCCCGTGCCGTCGCTGGCCGAGCAGGTCGAGCAACTGGCGATATTGGGTACGCGCCGCCCGTGCCCCCCCGGCGCGGTGGCGCAGTACTGTCGCAAGGCGGTCGTCGAAATGCATGGTGCGCGTTGCGCGGCTCCGGCTGAATCGGGGATGACCGCAAAATGCGCCATCGCCGGGCGTTCTAACAGTTTCCGAAAGGTTAAGAACCACAGCTGCGTCACGCGTTGCAAAGCGGGACAATTGCTGTCATGAACAATAATATTAGCGAGACAGGCCATTCGTTGCGCGGCATGTTTCGTAACCTTGCGATAAAAGACAAGAGGGGCGGGGCCATGGCCAATCTCGACGACATCGACCGGCGCCTGCTTGCCGAACTCCAGAACGAAGGCCGCATCACCAATGTCGAACTCGCCCAGCGGGTCGGCCTGACGGCGCCGCCATGCCTGCGCCGCGTGCGCGCGCTGGAGGACGAGGGCGTAATCCGCGGCTACCATGCCGAGCTCGAGCCGTCGAAGCTTGGCTTCGCCATTACCGTATTCGCCATGGTGAGCCTCAAGAGCCAGGCCGAAGACGCGCTGCGCGAATTCGAGAACCACATGCGCGACCTGCCCGAAGTGCGCGAGGTGCACATGCTGAACGGCGAAATCGACTTCATCCTCAAGATCGTCAGCCGGGACCTGCAAAGCTTCCAGGAGTTCCTCACCAGCAAGCTGACGCCTGCGCCCAATGTGGCGAGCGTTAAGACTTCGCTGACCATCCGCACTGCGAAGCACGAACCGGGTGTGCCCCTTATCTGAGCGGGAACCATCCACCGGCAGGCGCTTTCGTCGTGGGCAACCCAAGGAAATAGGGCCTACGAGATGAAGATCGCTTTGCTTCCCGGCGTTATCGCCACCTGTCTGATGCTATCTGCCTGCCAGGATGCTCCGGACGATGCCGCAGGGGCTGGCGAGGGTGGAGCCATGACAGGTCACGACATGGCCAGTCACGGGGCCACGAGCGGCGACAGCCCTGCCACTGCCGGCTACAAGCAATCGATGACCGCGATGATGGAGGAGGCACCTCCCTACACTGGCGATGCCGACGTCGATTTCATGCAGCAGATGAAGGTCCACCACGAAGCTGCGATCGCGATGAGCGAGACCGTCCTCGAACACGGCAAGGATGCCGAAACCCGGGCGCTCGCAGAAGCGATCATCCGCGAGCAGCGCCGCGAGATTTCCGAGATCGATGCCTGGCTCGCAAAACGCGGTACTTGAACCAGCGCGGCAATAAGTTGCCGGCGGGGCGTGGCTCCCCGCTCTCCGCAAAGGCTCAGTTGGTTGCCGTTTCTCGCTCCAGCAACCCAAAGAAGCCGAGCACCTTCACGATCTTGCCGCCATCGTTGACTTCGGTAACGTCGAAGCCGTCCATCAGGCGCTGGCCTTGGAAATCGATGGCCCAGTGATAGCGACAGAAATTGTTCTGCACATCGATGCGGCTGGCGCGCGAGTAGACCGCGCCGGGGATCCGAGCCTGCACCTCGTGGACCATCGAGATAAACGCCGCGCGGCCGACGATATTGTGGTTAGGGTCGGCGAAGTGGACGTTGTGTTCGAGCGCTTCGCCCGTGAGCCGCTCGATCTCGGCGACATCTCTTGTGTTCCAGATGGCCAGCATCTTGTCGAGGTTGTCCATAGCCTGTTGCATCGCGGGATCCCTTTTGCTGGCGTCAATAAACCGACCGTTGGTTTGTTTTACAACAGCCTGCCCTTGCGGTAAAGCCGCGCCATGCCGAGCCAGTTAGAGAGGACGGAAACGACGCGCGCAGCGCTGTGCGCGGCGTTCAGGAAATCGTTGCTCGACAAGGGTCTCGATGCGACGACGACGGCCGCGGTCCTGGCCGAAACCGGGTTCAGCAAGGGGGCGATGTACCACCACTTCGCCAGCAAGGCAGAGATCATCGAAGCGGTCTACCGCGCCGAATCGCACGCGGCCGTGTGCAGGGCGACGGAGAGCGTCCGTGGCGAGCTCACTGCGGTCGAGAGCCTGAAACTCGCCTGCCTGGCATGGCTCACGGAACTCGACGCCCACGACGTCGCGCGGATCCTGCTGGATATCGGTCCCACCGCATTGGGCGTCAGGCGGGTGCGGGAAATCGAGGACGAGCTGACCATCGTCCTGTTCCAGACCGCGCTCGAGCAAGCCGTGGCCGCAGGCGAAGTCGAACTTGCGGACACGGCGCTGGCGGCCAAGCTCGTCAACGGCGTGCTGGCGGAAATCGCCGCGCTGACCCGGGCAGAACGCAAGCAGGCAGCGGCCATCGTCGGGCCGATGATCGACACCATCCTGGCGGCACTCAGCCTTCGCGCTTCGCCAGCCAGTCCTCCAGCCATTTGATGCTGTAGTCGCCGTTGAGGACATCGTCCTGCCGCAGCAGTTCTTGGTGCAGGGGAATCGAGGTCTTGACCCCGGCGACGACCATTTCCTCCAGCGCGCGGCGCAGGCGCATGATGCAGCCTTCGCGGGTGCGGCCATAGACGATCAGCTTGGCGATCATGCTGTCGTAATAGGCCGGTATGCGGTAGCCGGCGTAGAGCCCGCTATCGACCCGCACATGCATGCCGCCGGCAGCGTGATAGGCTTTCACCTCGCCCGGCGAAGGGGCGAAGGTCCACGGGTCTTCCGCATTGATGCGGCATTCGATCGCGTGGCCCTTGAACTCGATCTCGTCCTGCGTGACCGACAGCGGTCTGCCCTCGGCAATGCGGATCTGTTCGCGCACCAGGTCGAGCCCGGTGATCGCCTCGGTCACGGGATGTTCGACCTGCAGGCGGGTGTTCATCTCGATGAAGTAGAACTCGCCGTTTTCCCACAGGAACTCGATCGTGCCGGCGCCGCGATAGCCCATCTTGCGCATGGCATCGGCGCAGATTTCGCCCATGCGGTCGCGTTCCTCGGACGAGAGGATGGGCGAGGGCGCTTCCTCCAGCACCTTCTGGTGGCGGCGCTGGAGCGAGCAGTCGCGTTCGCCCAGGTGGATTGCATTGCCCTTGCCGTCGCCAAATACCTGGAACTCGATGTGGCGGGGATTGCCGAGGTACTTCTCGATATAGACGGTGGCATCGCCGAAGGCCGCCTTGGCCTCGCTCCCAGCCTGCTGCATCAGCGTCTCGAGCTGGTCTTCGCTCTCGCACACCTTCATGCCGCGCCCGCCGCCGCCCGAGGCGGCCTTGATAATCACCGGATAGCCGATCTCGGCGGCAATGCGCCGGCCTTCCTCGGGGTCGGAAACCGCACCGTCGCTGCCGGGCACGAGCGGCAGGCCCAGCGCACCGGCGGTCTTCTTGGCCATGACCTTGTCGCCCATGGTCACGATATGCTCGGGCTTGGGACCGATCCAGGCTATGTCGTGCGCCTCGACGATTTCGGCGAACTTGGCGTTTTCGGACAGGAAACCATAGCCCGGATGAATCGCGTCGGCGTGGCTAACTTCGGCGGCGGAGATGATCGCAGCGACGTTGAGATAGCTATCGGTCGCACTGGGCGGCCCGATGCACACGGCGTGGTCGGCCAGCCGGACGTGCATGGCATCGGCATCGGCGGTGGAATGCACCGCGACCGTTTCGATGCCCATCTCGTGCGCGGCGCGATGGATGCGCAGCGCGATCTCGCCGCGGTTGGCGATCAGGATACGTTTGATGGCCATGGCTGGGGCTAGCCGATAACGACCAGCGGCTGGTCGAACTCGACCGGCTGCGCGTTTTCGACTAGGATCGCCTTGATCGTTCCGGCCTTGTCGGCGGTAATCGGGTTCATCACCTTCATCGCCTCGATGATCAGCAGCGTGTCGCCTTCCTTGACCGTGCTGCCGACGTTGACGAAGTTCGCCGCACCGGGTTCGGCGGCGAGGTAGCAGGTGCCGACCATCGGCGACTTAAGCGCATCGGCATGGGCCGGTGCCGCCGGTTCCGCCGGAGCAGGCGCAGCAGCGGCGGGCGCAGGGGCGGCGGGTGCGGCCATCATCGGGGCCGGCGCAGCCATGGCGACACCGCCGCGCGCAACGCGGACCTTGCGGTCGCCGTCTTCCACTTCGATTTCGGTAAGGCCGGTTTCGGCCAGCAGTTCGGCGAGTTCGCGAACCAGCTCCGTATCCACATTCATCCCGCCGTTACGCGGGGACGTGCTCTTGCTGTCAGGCATAATGTCCCTGTTGGTTTCCCGAAGACGACCGCCTATGCGCGGGGCGGGGCGGCAAGGCAAGGCATCAATTGGGGCAGTTTTGTGACTGTCACCGGCGAGTTTACAACTCCGCCGCCTGCTCCAGCGCGACGATGTAGGACTGCGCGCCGAGCCCCTGGACCGTAGCGGCAGCGGCCATGCCGACATAGGACAGGTGGCGAAACGGCTCGCGTTCGTGCGGATCGGAGAGGTGTACTTCGATCACTGGCAACTCGATCGCCTTGATCGCGTCTAGCAGCGCGATCGAAGTGTGGGTATAGGCGCCGGCGTTGAGCAGCACAGCCTTCGCGCCTGACGCCCTTGCCTCGTGCAACCAGTCGACCAGCACACCTTCGTGGTTGGTCTGGCGGAAGTCGATGGCGAGCCCGAGAGCGGCGGCGCGGATCTCGCACATCAATTCAATGTCGGCCAGCGACTGGTGCCCGTAGATTGCCGGCTCGCGCGTGCCGAGCAGGTTGAGATTGGGGCCGTTCAGGATGAAAACCATGTCCATTCCCGCGCCTTACCCTCTCGGGCAAGGCGCGGGAAGGGTCGTTAGTAGTGCGAAAGTTCACACAAAGTTCACACCAAAATCCTACTTGTCCGTGCCCCTCGCCTTGCCCCATTGGCGGGCAGCGGTGTAGCCCAGATAGCCGGTGCCGAAGAGGGCATAAAGCGGTTCGGGCAGGCCGTTGAGATAGGCGTTGATGCCGTCCGCGATGGCGATTGCCGAGTGCGGAGAGAAAGCCGCGACCACGCCCATTGGCAAGGCGAACAGCAGCATGGCATACATCACATAGAGAAAGCTCGGCCGGGCGCGGCTGGTCCATGGGTCGGGCGACTGCGCCTCGGCGACGATGGCGGAAAGCTGCGCTTCGATCGCCTTCAGTTCCTGCGTGCCTTCCAGCGTTAACAGTTCGAGTTTCGCCTTGGCGCGGGCTTCCTTGTCGGGAATGATCTTGTCGATGATCGAGGCGATGGGGCCGCTGAGGGATTCTATGATGGCCATGGGTCGGAGTCCTTTAAGGTTACAAGGGTCGAGTGAAATAACCAAAAAGGTTCATGTAGGAAAACGATTGTCCCGGCGTCGCACGCTCGGCTATCGCGCAGCCATACACCTGTTCAGGAGAATGCAATGGCCGGTATCTGGTTCGACGACATGGAGGTGGGGCAGGTGATCCGGCATCCCATTCGCCGCACAATCACGGAAAGCGACAATGTCTTCTTCACCTGCATGACCCATAACCCGGCGCAGCTGCACCTCGACGAGGAGTACATGAAGGGCACCGACTACGGTACGCGCATCGTCAATTCATGCCTCACCCTGTCGCTGATGGTCGGGATTTCGGTGAATGATACGACGCTCGGGACGGCGGTCGCCAACCTCGGCTGGGACGAAGTCCGCTTTCCCAAGCCGCTCTTCCACGGCGATACCATCCGGATCGAGACCGAGATCGTGGATTTGCGGGAGAGCAAGTCGCGGCCCAATGCCGGGATCGTGACCTTCGAACACCGCGCCTATAACCAGCACGGCGACTTGGTGGGGAGCTGCAAACGGTCCGGCCTGCAACTCAGGAAACCGGCTTAGACGCCGACTGTCAGCGACCGTCGGCGCGAGCCAAAGCGTAACGCCGGACCTGTCGTGCCGCGATCAGCGGGATGATAACCGAAAGCGCGATGCCTCCGAGCGTGCTGAGACCCACGAGTATCGCGACCGTGTTACCGCCGGACTGGTAGATGCCGTAGATCACTGGCCCTGCGAGAATGAGCCCGCGGATTTCGTTCACCGCCAGAAAGACGGCACCTGCCTTGAGCAGGTAGTCGATCACCAGGGCGAGCGTCAGGTTCATAGCCCGTCAATGCACCGGCAAGCGTTTCTTTTCCGTTAGCGCGGGCGATTTGGCCCCCTCTGCGACGGTCTGCTCCACAGTTGCGGCGAAAAATGTCGTTTTGAACCAAGATCGCCCGGAGCGCACGTGCGATAGGGCAAGCAAGGGTCGCGCCTCACTCTCCTGGAGATTGTGCGCGCGTGGAGCGAACCGGAACCGAATACCATTTCGTCGTCCGTGCCGATGAACTCGGCGCGCTCAACCATTTGCCTGACGACTGCCCTCAGCCGCGTGCCAGCGAATGGATCAATCGCGGTACCGACCGGCCGCTTCGACCGTCGAGCATCGACCTGCTGCTGCGGACGATGCATAACGAGATCGCATCGGAAAGCATCGTCAAGCTGCAGCGCGAGGCCGGGCTGCGGCTGCAATTCGCCAACGAGGCCGAACGCCGCTTGTTCGCGGCGCAGATGGCGCAGGCCCATGCCGATCTCGCCAGCATGCAGAAAACCCATTGCGCCGCCACGTTCGACAGCCTGCGGCAGGCGCGCGATGCGGTTGCCGTGCTCGTCACCCGGCAGATCCCGGGTGAAGCGATTTCCATGCTGTGGCGCGCCAATCTGTTTCTCGACCCGGACATCAATTGGCACGAGGGCCATAGTGCCGCGAGCGTTGCCGGGGCGACGCTCGCGGGCGGGATTGCCGGCACGGCCTTCGCGCTCGCTCTCCTGCTTGTTCCGGGCATCGGTCCGGTGGCGGCCGCCGGTGCACTTGCGAGCTCGGCGCTCGGCGCGGTGGCAAGCTTCGGCGGGATCGCGGGGGCGACTGGCGGGGCCATAGCGCGCATGCTCACTGACCAGGACGTGGATGGCGTCGCCGCCAACTTCTACGAGAAGCAGGTCGAGCGCGGCAAGGTCGTGGTGTGGGTCAACATTGCCGCATCCAACCAGGCGGAGAGCACGATCCGGTCCGTGTTGCGGCAGCACGGCGGCAAGCTTTACCTGAGGTCCTGACGGCTACCGGGCCTAAGGCGGGCTGCCCGCCCGCAGGCCTACGCCTGCCCGGCCTGCCGCAGAAGGTTGCGGGCACGATCAAGGTGCGGGCGGTCCAGCATCTTCCCTTCGAACCCGATGGTACCCGCGCCCGGGTTGGCGGCAAAGAGATCGACCACCGCCTGCGCCTCGGCCAGTTCTTCGGCAGATGCCGTAAAGACGCGGTTGATGACCTCGACCTGTGCCGGGTGGATCGCCAGCATCCCGCGGTATCCCTGGCGCTTCACATCGCGCGCGCGGGCTTCGAGGCCGTCGAGATCGCGGAAGTCGGCATGAATGGTTTCGACCGGCTGCACGCCCGCGTGGCACGCGCCGAGCAGGCAGAGCGTGCGGGCCAATTCGTAGGGCGGGTCGTAGCGGCCGTCGGGCGCGCGGTTGTCGCTGGCGCCAAGCGCGTCGGAGAGGTCTTCCGCGCCCCATGTCAGGCCGCAGACGCGAGGCAGGCCGGCATAGTCGCCGCAATGGAACATCGCGCCCGCAGTTTCGGTCGCCAGCACCAGCACGCGCGTGCTGCCGAGCGCGATAGCGTTGGCCGCCTCCAGTGCGGTGAGGAAGTGATCGAGCGTTTCTACATCTTCGCGCCCGCGCGACTTGGGCAGCAACAGCCCGCCGGGGCGGGCTGGCATGACGGCGGCCAGATCGTGCACCGCCATGCCGCTGTCCAGCGGATTGATCCTCACCCACAGCCGCGTGCGGGCCGGCTCGCCCTCGCTGGCGATCCGGTCATGCACCAATTGCCGGGCGAGCGGCTTGTTCTCCGCCGCGACCGCATCCTCGAGGTCAAAGATGGCGATATCGGCTTCGCTCGCGGCGGCCTTGTCCATTTTCTTTTCGCTGTCGCCGGGGGCGAACAGCCAGCTGCGGGCCCCAAAGGGCATGGGCGTTGGCTCTGTCATGCGCGCAGCGTTAGCGCCGTTCCGTTCCCCAGCCTAGGGCTTTGCAGCCAGCAGGCGGAAACCCCAGGCCGGCAGCTCGATCGTGTCGCCGGCAGAGAGCGTGACGGGCGCCTCTTCCCGGAAACTCCGGTAGGTGCCGGCCGCGATGCCGTCCGACAAGGTGGCGACCACCGGGCGATCGCTCATGTTGAAGAGGCCGATGACCTTGTTCGTCCCGGTCTCGCGGACCCACCCGAAAAGCTGCTGCGGAGCGCTGTTCTCGATCTTCTGCATCCGTCCGCCCCACTTGCCGTTATGCAGGGCAGGGTTGGCGGTGCGAAAGGCGATAAGGTCACGCAGGAACGCGCCATAGGTGCAGCCTTCGCCCTGACTCCAGTCGATCGGATCGCGCTCGAAGAACTCCAGCCGCTTGCTGTTGCAGGCTTCCATCCCGTTGTGGACCAGCGGCAGCCCCTCGCCGGTGAAGCTGAGCGCGGTCATCGCTTCCAGCGCGGCACCGTAATTTTCTGCCATGGTGCCTTCCCACGCATTGCTGTCGTGGTTCTCGATATAGGTCAGCCGCATGGACTCGCGTGGCCACAGGCTCTCGTTCTCGGCATAATAGCCGTAGAAGCTTGTTGCATTGCCGCGCCCTTGTGCGACGTTCTTGGTGGTGTTGTGCCAATCCCAGGCATAGGTCGCGTCGAACGCCGCGCGGTGCCAGGCCGTCTGCTGCACTTCGCCAAGCATGAAGACGGGCCGGATCGCCTCGAGCCGCGAACGCATCGCTTCCCAGAAGTCTACCGGTACGTAACCGGCGACGTCGGCCCGGAAACCGTCAATGCCATAGTCGCGCACCCACATTTCCATGGCCCCGCCGACATGTTCGCGCACGCCCGGCTTTGTCCAGTCGAGATCGATGATGTCCGACCAGTCCCACCACGGCGTCGGGCGGAAGTTGCCGTCCCAGGTCTTCTCGTACCAATCGGGACGCTCGCTCGCGAGAGGATGATCCCACGCGGTGTGATTGGCTACGAGGTCGAGGATCACCTTGAAGCCCTGCGCGTGGGCGGCTGAGACGAAAGCGCGGAAATCCGCCTCGGTCCCGAATTCGGGATTCACGGCGTAATAGTCCTTGACCGAATAGGGGCTGCCGAGCGTGCCCTTGCGGTTTTTCTCGCCGATCGGGTGGATCGGCATCAGCCACAGGATATCGACGCCCAGCGCCTTCAGTCGCGGAAGCTGTTCCTGCGCGGCCCTGAAAGTCCCTTCCGGCGTAAAGTGCCGCGTGTTGATCTGGTAGAGCACCGCGTCGCGCGACCAGTCGGCATTGTTCAACTGGACGAACGGACGGGGTTCCAACGACCCGGTGCCGGCCGGCCCGGCCGAGCCTTGCGAGGCAATGAGGAGGGCGGTGGCGGAAAGCGCCAGGGCGAGTCTACGCATGGCCATTCTCCAGCCGTGCAGCTGGCAGGGCCGCCTGTACCCGCAGCATTGCCGCAGCCGCCACCAGCCAGCTCGCCGCCGCGAACAGCATGGTCCAGATCGGCTCGCCAGGGAAGAAAGCGTTCATGATGCTGCCCATCACCGTCGCCACCAGCAATTGCGGCACGACGATGAAGATGTTGAACAGCCCCATGTAGATGCCGAGCTTGGCCTGCGGCAGGTTGGAAGCGAGGATGGCGTAGGGCATGGCGAGGATGCTGGCCCAGGCGATGCCGATGCCGACCTCGGCCAGCAGCAGCGTGTTCGCATCGCGGACGAGAAAGAACATCAGGAAACCGATCGCGCCCAGCGTCAGGCAGATCGAATGGGTTTTTACTTGCCCGAAGGTTTTGCTGAGCCAGGGCAACAGGGCGAGGGCGGCCACGGCGGCGACCCCGTTGTAAACGGTGAAAAGCACGTTCACCCAGTTGGCGCCTTCATTGTAGGCGGCGCTCGCGGTGTCGCTCGACCCGAAGACATATTGCGTCACGACCGGGGTGGTGTTGATCCACATGATGAACAGCGCGGACCAGCTGAAGAACTGCACAAGCGCCAGCCGCTTCATCACCTCGGGCATGCCGGAGAAATCGCCGACGATGCTGGAGAGCATGTTGGCCGCGCGGCCCTGCTTGGCCATGGAAATGGCAATGGCGCTGAGGAAGCCGTAGGTAACGAGCAGCCCGCCGAGCAGCAGGACTTCCTTTTCGAGGCCCAGCGCGTCGACCGCAAGGATCACCGCTACGCCGAGGGCCGTCCATCCTGCGCTGGTCACATAGGTTTTGGCCGCCAGTGCGCGCAGCGGGCTTTCGGTGTCGTGGACCTCGCCGCCGCCGAAGCGCGCCATTTCCTCCGGGCTGTATTCGCGCGTCATCAGGATCGTCCACAGCACCGCGCCGAAGAGGGCGAAGCCGCCGGCCCAGAAGCTCCATTTCACCGTATCGGGCAGCGCGCCTGCGGCGGCCACATTGCTGACGCCCATGGCTTCGAGCAGGTAGGGAAAGATCGATCCGACCACGGCGCCCGCTCCGATGAAGGCGGTCTGGACTGCGTAACCGGCGCTGTGCTGGTCGGTGTCGAGCATGTCACCCACGAAAGCGCGGAACGGCTCCATCGAAATGTTGAGCGAGGCGTCGAGCACCCACAGCATGGCAGCGGCGAAGAACAGCGGCGCGGCGACGGTCGGGGCCAGCGGCATGGCGAACAGCGCCAGGGCCGAGAAGATTGCACCAGTCAGGAAGTAAGGTCGCCTGCGCCCCAGCCGGTTCCAGGTCTTGTCCGACAAATGGCCGATGATGGGCTGGACGATCAGGCCGGTAAGCGGTGCCGCCACCCACAACGCCGGGAGGTCGTCCATGCTCGCGCCGAGCGTCTGGAACACCCGGCTCATGTTGGAATTCTGCAGCGCGAAGCCGATCTGGATGCCGAAGAAGCCGAAGCTGATATTCCACAGGCCCCAGAAGCTCTGGCGCGGTTTGGCTGTGATGGTGGCCATTTTCTCTCCCCGAAGTGCGCGCCTCTGACGGGCAGCCGCACCTGCAATGCGGCATGGCTGGCATGCCATGCGCCGCCCCGCAAGCCGCATACGAATGTTGTGCGGGTGCTAGCCCGGAAGCTGCTCGGTGGTAGAGGCGCGGGTGACGAGCGTTGCCGGCAGGGTGCGCGAGGCTGGCTCGCCGCCATCGATCTGGGCGCAGAGCGCGTCGAGAAGCGCTTCGCCCGCTCCGCGCAAATCCTGCATCACCGTGGTCAGCGGCGGCACTGTCAGCGCTGCCGAAGGGATATTGTCGAAGCCGACGACCGCCACGTCGCCCGGCACGCTCCGGCCTGCCTCGGCCAAGGCGCGCATGGCACCGATGGCGATGAGGTCGCTGGCGGCGAAGGCGGCATCGAACGCGGCACCGCGCGCCAGCAGCTGCCGCACCGCGGCGTAGCCTTCTTCCTCCCCGCTCAGAGCATCGACCTGTAGCGACGGTTCGGGCGGGATACCGGCACCCTCCAGCGCCCCGCAAAGGCCGGCGTAGCGACCGGCGAATTCGGGGTAATTCTCGCTCGCATGGCCGAGGAAGGCAATCCGCCTGCGGCCGAGCGCCAGCAGGTGTTCGCCTGCCATCCTGCCGGCGCCGACATTGTCGGATCCGATGGTGGCCCCGATGTTGTCGTCGCGCACGCTGCCCCAGCGAACGAAATGGGTGCCCTGCCGGGCCAGGTCTTCGAGCCGCTGTTCGTACAGTGTGTAGTCGCCATAGCCGAGCAGGATCAGCCCGTCGGCCCGGTGGCTGTCCTGGTAGCGCGTGTGCCAGTCGTCCTCCATCCGCTGGAACGAGATCAACAGGTCGAGCCCGCGCGCACCGGCCGCCCTGGTGATCGAACCCAGCATCGCGAGGAAAAACGGGTTGATCATGCTGTCGTCGGGCGTCGGGTCCTCGAAGAACAGCAGGGCAATGGTGTTCGACCGCTGCGTCCGCAGCGAGGAGGCGTTCTTGTCGACCGTGTAGTTGAGTTCGCGCGCGATCTTCTCGATCTTCTCGCGCGTTGCGGCGCTGACCGACCGGTCGCCGCGCAGGGCACGGCTGACGGTCGGCTGTGACACCCCGGCAAGATAGGCGATATCGAAGCTGGTCGGCTTCCCTGTGGCTGTGCGCCCCATGCAGTCTCTCCGTGCACGAGACTAGGCGCGCCGCAGGCCGTTGTAACTAGGACAATAGGCCGTAATTGCCGCTCCCGAACTGTTTCGGCGGGATGTTGCACTTCTGCGACACCGGTTCTGCGACCGGCCATGCTGCGCTGCACAAACATACGTATACCGTCTATGCGGTGCCTTTGCTTGGGGCGTAGACCTCTCCCCAGAGGCGTGCGGGGGTCGTGCGCCGGGGAGATGCAAATCCTTTTCTTTGGTGGACTGCCGTACCTTGGCCGCGACTGGCCGGGACGGAATTGGGAGAGCACATCGTGATTGACCGCAAGTTTCTGACCGCTGGCATCAGTGGGCTGGCCATGGCGCTGGTCCTGGCGCCGCAAGCCGTAATGGCGCAGGATGCAGACGAGCAACCGGCTGCCGAAGAGCAGGATGACGAAGAAAACGTCATCATCGTTTCGGGCTTCCGCGAGTCGCTGGAAAGCGCCGTCGCCGAAAAGCGCAACAGCGACCAGATCCTGGAATCGGTTACCGCCGAAGATATCGGCCGCCTGCCCGATGCCTCGATCGGTGAATCGATCGCCCGCCTGCCGGGCCTGACCTCGCAGCGCCTCAACGGTCGTGCCAACGTCATCTCCATCCGCGGTTTCGGCCCGGACTTCTCGCAGACCCTGCTCAACGGCCGCGAACAGACCACGACCAGCGACAACCGCTCGGTCGAGCTCGACCAGTATCCGTCGGAAATCGTCAACCAGGTGGTCGTGTACAAGTCGCCGACCGCTTCGCTGGTCGGCCAAGGCCTCGTCGGTACGGTCGACATCCGCACGGTACGCCCGCTCGAAACCAACGACCGCGTCGTCGCCATCGGTGCCCGCGGGTCCTATGCCGACCTCGGCAAGCTCAACGCCGGTTCGCGCGATCTCGGCTACCGCGTCAATGCGGCCTATGTCGACCAGTTCCGCGACGATACGCTCGGCCTGTCGCTGGCAGCGTCCTATGTCGACGAACCGTACCAGCTCCAGGAGTTCAACGCCTGGGGCTACGCGGGCGCCGGCACGGCGGCTTCGCCTTCGGTTATCGGCGGTTCGAAGAGCTTCGTGACCTCGACCCGGCTCAAGCGCCTCGGCGTCAACGGCACCTTCCAGGCGCAGGCGACCGACACGCTGATGTTCACGCTCGACGCTTTTTATTCCAACTTCGACGACGACCAGTCGAAGCGCGGCATCGAACTGCCGCTCGGCTTCGGTGCTTTCGGCACCACCACTTCGATCGGCACGGTTGAAGACGGTTTCGCCACGTCGGGAACCTTCAATAACGTGCGCGGCGTTGTCCGTAACGACATCTTCCAGCGCAAGGCCGACCAGTACGCCATCGGCCTGAACTTCGACTACGAAGGCGACGACGGCTGGAGCGCGATGTTCGATTTCGGCTGGTCGCGGACCGACCGCAACGAACTAAGCCTCGAAAGCTATGCCGGCACCGGGTTCAACGGCGACGACACCGGCAATGGTGCGGCCGCTTCGATCGGGTTCCAGTCGGGCCTGACCGGCACCGTGTTCAACCCGTCGCTCGACTATTCGGATCCGACCCGCATTTTCCTGACCGACCCGCTCGGCTGGGGTGGCGGCACCGTGCCGCAGGCCGGTTACTCGAACAACCGCATCATTGAGGACGAGCTGAAGCAGTTCCGGGTCGAAGTCGGCAAGGAATTCGAAGGCGGCTTCCTCAGCGGTGTGCAGTTTGGCATGAACTACACCACGCGCCAGAAGACGCTGACCCCGGACGAGGCCTTCGTCCGCCTTCCTGCCGGACGTCTGCAGTCGGCGGTGCCGGCGGAATTCCTGCTGCGCTCGACCGACCTCAGCTATCTCGGACTCGGCCCGATCGTCAGCTACGATGCCCGTGACCTGATCGATGCCGGCGTGCTGGTGCTCGAACCGCGCGTGACCAGCGGTCCTGGTGCTGCAAACGACGTGATCGGCAAGGGCTACACCGTCAACGAAGACCTGATGAGCGCCTATCTCCAGGCGAACATCGAACAGGAACTCGGTGCCGGAACGCTGACCGGAAACTTCGGGGTGCAGGCTGTCAACACGATCCAGAAGTCGACCGGCTTCATCTTCGCGCCGGGCGGACCGCAGGAGCGCACGATCGGCGACGATTACTGGGATATCCTGCCCAGCGCCAACCTTTCGCTGCGTCTCAACAGCGACACGGTGATCCGCGTTGCCGCATCGCGCCAGATCATGCGTCCGCGTCTCGACGACATGCGCCTGTCGATCGGCTACGGTATCGACAACTCGGTCCCCGGCGGCCTGATCCGCGGGGGCGGCGGCAACCCGTTCCTTCGGCCCTATCGCGCCAATGCCGTCGACCTCAACGTCGAGCAGTATTTCGGCCAGGGCGGGGTGATTGCGCTCCAGCTGTTCTACAAGGACATCAAGAGCTTCATCTTCAACGGTCGCTTCGATTTCGACTACAGCGGCTTCCCCGATCCGACCGGTTCGGCGGCGTTCCCGAACCTGCCGGACATCGGCACGCTCGATGCGCCGATCAACACCGGCGGCGGTGACCTCTACGGCGGCGAACTGGCGGTCACCATGCCGCTAGGCACTATCGTATCGGCGCTGGATGGCTTCGGCATCACCGGCGGCGCGAGCTATACCGAGTCGAAGGTGGAAGATGCCAACGGCAACGAAACCACAATCCCGGGCTACTCGAAGTGGGTCGTCAACGGTACGGCCTACTTCGAAAAGTGGGGCTTCAACGCGCGCGCCAGCGCCCGCTATCGCTCGACCTTCCTCGGTGACTTCACCGGCTTCGGTGGTTCGCCGACCCGCCGCACCGCGCTCGGCGAGACGATCATCGACGCGCAGATCGGGTACGACTTCCAGGAAGGCAGTGCACTCGAAGGCCTGTCGCTCTATCTGCAGGGCCAGAACCTGACGGACGAGCGCTTCGCCTCCGTCGGCTCCAACCGCCTCCAGGTCGTCGACTACCAGACCTACGGTCGCCGCTTCCTGGCCGGCTTCACATACCGCTTCTGATAGCGGGTCGCATGGGCGGGGGCGAACGGCATGCCGGAACGCTCCCGCCCACTTGCACACACTGATACGATGGGCTCGCCGGGAATCGTCCCGGCAGCTATCGACGGTTGCTGCCCATGAACCCGACGTCCTACCCTCCCATAGTCATTGCCGGCGGCGGCACCGCGGGCTGGATGGCAGCGGCCGCGCTGGGGCGGTTTTCGGGCCGGCGCGTGGTACTGGTCGAATCCGAGGCGATCGGCACGGTCGGGGTCGGCGAAGCGACCATTCCCCAGATACGCCTGTTCAATGCCGCTCTCGGCATCGACGAGGCGGAGTTCCTGCGCGAGACGCGAGGGACCTTCAAGCTGGCGATCGAATTCGCCGGTTGGGCCGGGGAGGGCACGAGCTACCTCCACGCCTTCGGCAATGTCGGCCACGGTGCCGGGCTATTGCCGTTCCACCAGTACTGGCTGCGAGCGCGGTCGGCAGGCACGGCGGAGCCGCTCGCCGACTATTGCCTGAACGACGGCGCTGCCCGGGCGGGCAAGATGCAGATGTGGCGCGGCCAGAATGGACAGCCCGTACCTGACTTGCCGTGGGCCTACCACTTCGATGCCACGCTCTACGCAGCGTACCTGCGCCGTTACGCCGAGACACTCGGGGTGCAACGGGTCGAGGGCACTATCGCCGGAGTCGAGCGCGACCCGGCAAGCGGCGACATCGCCGGACTCCTGCTCGACGGGGATCGCCGGATCGAAGGCGGCTTTTTCGTCGATTGCACCGGCTTCCGTTCGCTGTTGCTGGGCGATGCGCTCGGCGTCACCTTCGACGACTGGAGCCATTGGCTGCCATGCGACCGCGCCGTCGCGGTGCCGTGCGAGGCCAAGGGGGATTTCACTCCCTACACTCGCTCGACAGCGCACAGGGCCGGGTGGCAATGGCGCATCCCGCTCCAGCACCGCATCGGCAACGGCCATGTGTTCTGTTCGGACTTCATGGGCGAAGACGAGGCGACGTCTATCCTGCTCGCCAATCTGGACGGAGCAGCGACCGCCGATCCGCGCGTGCTCCGCTTCACCACCGGTATGCGGCAGCAGCAATGGTCGCACAACTGCCTCGCTCTCGGTCTTGCGGGCGGCTTCATGGAGCCGCTTGAATCGACCAGCATCCACCTGATCCAGAGTTCCATCGCGCGCCTGTTGCAGATGCTGCCGGGCGCCGGGATGGCGCCGCCGATGCGGGACGAATTCAACCGTCAGGCGGCATTCGAATGGACCCGGATCCGCGATTTCCTGATCCTGCATTACTGGGCGAACGGGCGGGTCGGCGAGGCCTTCTGGGACCGCTGCCGCGCAATGGCGCTTCCCGAGACGCTTCTTGCCAGAATCGAGGCATTCCGCGCCGCCGGCCACATCCACCGCGAACACGAAGAGCTGTTCACCGAACAGGGCTGGCTGCAGGTGATGGTCGGACAAGGGATCATGCCCGAAAGCTACAATCCGATCGCGGATGCGATGCTGCCCGTCGAACTCGAGGCGATGCTCGCGCGCATTGCCGACACGAACCGCAAGCTGGTCGCCGCCATGCCGGCCCATGGGCAGTTCCTGCGGGCCTATATCGATCCTGCCAACCAGAGGAAGACCGCCTGATGCGCCCGTGCCTGCCATCCCTGACCGCCATTGCCCTGGTACTGTCGGCTTGCGCCACGACCCCGACGATCGCGCAGGAAGCGGCTCCGGTTGCGGCCAGCCCCTCGGCTGCGGATTTGCGCCAGCGCCCGGTCACCGACGAGGTGATCTATTTCGTTCTGCCCGACCGCTTCGCCAATGGCGACCCGGCCAACGATCTCGGGGGCTACAAGGCGGACAGGCTGGTATCGGGCTACGATCCGGCTGCAAGGGGCTTCTATCATGGCGGCGATCTCAAGGGACTGACCGAAAAGCTGGACTACATCCAGGGGATGGGCGTCACCGCGATCTGGTTCGCGCCGATCTTCAAGAACAAGCCGGTCCAGGGCCCAGCGGGCGACGAGAGCGCCGGCTACCACGGATACTGGGTGACCGATTTCACCCAGGTCGATCCCCATTTCGGCACGAACGAGGAGTTCAAGGCCTTCGTCGACGCCGCGCATGCCCGCGGGATGAAGGTCTATATGGACATCATCACCAACCACACCGCCGACATCATTCGCTACGCCGAGAACGAGTACAAGTATCGCAGCAAGGCCGAATATCCTTACTCGGCCCGCGGCGGTGTCGCCGGCGAGCCGATCAACGAGGGGTTCAACGGAGACACCGATCCGAGCGCCGAGAACTGGGCGAAGCTGGTCAGGCCGGATTACGCCTACACCCCCGTCGTCCCGGAAGCGGAAAAGAACGCCAAGGTGCCGGCGTGGCTCAACGATCCCATTTACTACCACAACCGGGGTGACAGCGAATGGTGGGGCGAAAGCGCCATCTATGGCGACTTCGTGGGTCTCGACGGCATCTTTACCGAGCACCCTCGCGTCGTTGCCGGGATGATCGAGATCTTCGGAAACTGGATCGACCGCTTCGGGATCGACGGATTTCGCATCGATACCGCCAAGCATGTCAATCCGGAATTCTGGCGGGCGTTTGTTCCGGCAATGCTGGAGCGGGCCAAGGCCAGGGGTATTCCGAATTTCCATGTCTTCGGCGAAGTCTACTGGGAAGGGGAGAAGCCCGGCGGCTTGCACCAGTATACGATCCGGGACGAATTGCCTTCGGTTCTGGATTTCACCTTCCAGTCGGCGGTGAAGGAAGTCGTCGCCTACAACAAGAGCCCGGACATTCTCTACGAGATGTTCCGTGGTGACGTCCTTTACCGGGATGGCGAGGACACCGCGATGATCAATCCGACTTTCGTCGGCAATCACGATATCGGCCGCTTCTCCATGTTCGTGAAGCAGGGCAACCCCGATGCAGATCCCGACGAGCTGCTGAAGCGGACGATGCTTGGCCATGCCATCATGATGCTGTCGCGCGGCGTCCCCACTATCTACTATGGCGATGAACAGGGCTTCGTGTCGGACGGCAACGACCAACTGGCGCGCGAGGACATGTTCCCGAGCCGCGTCGATGCCTACAACGACAATGATCTCCTGGGGACCGACGCGACAACCGCGAGCGCCAATTACGATGCGCAGCACCCGCTCTATCGCTTGATCAAGGGGCTTTCTGCCGTGCGTCTGGCCAATCCCGCGTTGACGAGAGGGCGGCAAACGCTAGGCACCTTCGACCGCGAGCCGGGGTTGTTTTCGTTCACCCGGACCGATCCGCAGAGCGGCCAGCGCGTGCTCCTGGCCTTCAATACCAGCGCCAAGCCGATTACCCGCAATATCGAGATCGCCTATGACGTAAACGCGATCGCGACCCTTGTCGGACCGTGTGCGACGGCCATCGAGGCGCCGGGCAGCGTCCGTTTGACCTTGCCGGCTTTCGGCTACGCGGCTTGCGAACTGACCGCCGGGGAGGGCGTGGAATAATCGTGGCAACTGCCAGCCAACCATCCGCGGCAACGGCCGCCGCCCTGCCGTGGTGGAAGGGTGCGGTGATCTACCAGATCTATCCGCGCAGCTTCATGGATTCGAACGGTGACGGGGTGGGGGACCTGCCCGGCATCACCGCCCGCCTCGATCATGTCGCCTCGCTCGGGGTCGATGCGATCTGGATTTCGCCCTTCTTCACCTCGCCGATGAAGGACTTCGGCTACGACGTCAGCGATTATTGCGATGTCGATCCCCTGTTTGGCACGCTGGAAGATTTCGACGGACTTGTAGCCCGTGCCCATGCGCTAGGGCTGCGGGTCCTAATCGACCAGGTCTATTCCCACACCTCCGACGAGCACCCATGGTTCGCGGAAAGCCGCTCCAGCAAACATAACGACAAGGCGGACTGGTATGTGTGGGCCGATGCCAAGCCCGACGGGTCGCCCCCGTCCAACTGGCAAAGCGTTTTCGGTGGCCCGGCGTGGACCTGGGACGCGCGCCGCGGCCAGTACTACATGCACAACTTCCTCAGCAGCCAGCCGCAGCTCAACTGCCACAATCCGGCAGTGCAGGAAGCGCTGCTGGCGGTGACCCGCTTCTGGCTCGACCGCGGGGTCGACGGCTACCGCATCGACGCGCTCAACTTCGCAATGCACGACCCAGAACTGCGCGACAATCCACCCGCGCCGGCAAGCGACAAACCGCGCACCCGACCGTTCGATTTCCAGCTCAAGACGCGCAACCAGTCGCACCCGGATATCCCGGCCTTCATCGCCCGTATCCGCGAAGTGACAGACAGCTACGATGGAATCTTCACCGTTGCCGAAGTCGGCGGCGACGAAGCCGAGGCAGAGATGAAGGCGTTCACCGCCGGCGAAACGCATCTCAACTCCGCCTACGGCTTCAACTTCCTCTACGCCGATACGGTATCGCCCGGCCTTGTCTGTTCCGCGCTGGCGCAATGGCCGGACAACGACGGCGTGGGCTGGCCGAGCTGGGCGTTCGAGAACCACGATGCCCCCCGCGCCCTGTCGCGCTGGTGCGCGCCGGACCAGCGCGAGGCCTTCGCGAGGCTAAAGGTGCTGCTGCTCATGTGCCTGCGGGGCAATGCAATCCTCTACTACGGCGAGGAACTGGGCCTCACCCAGGTCGATATCCCGTTTGACCAGTTGCACGATCCCGAAGCCATCGCCAACTGGCCGCTGACCCTGTCGCGCGACGGGGCGCGGACCCCGATGCCGTGGCAATATGATGCGGCCTGCGCAGGCTTCGGGTCGGTCGAACCGTGGTTGCCGATGGGCGCCGACAATGCCGCGCGGGCTGTCGACGTGCAGGATGCGGATCCCGCTTCATTGCTGAACCTCACCCGCAAGGCTGTGGCGCTGCGGGTAGCCAACCCCGCGCTTCGCCATGGTGCGGTCAGCGCCTGTCGTGCCGATGGGCGGCTGCTGGATTTGCAGCGAAGCGCCGACGGACAGACGATACGCTGCCTGTTCAATATCGGCCCCGACCTGCAAACCCTAACAGGGGTCGAGGGGCGGAACCTGTTTGCCGTCAATGACGCCTCCCCCGACCAACTGCCGCCCTTCGGCGTGGTCATCCTGGAGATCTGACCGATGCGCTACCTGCTTGCCGCTGCCTCGATGCTGGCTGTTGCGACCCCACTCGCAGCCGCTGAAGTCACGTCGCCCGACGGCCGGATCAAGGTTGAAGTCGAGGTCGATGGCGACGGCGTGCCGTTTTACCGTATCGAGCGTGACGGCAAGGAAATCATCGCCAACAGCGACCTCGGCTTCCAGTTCACCGACGAAGAGGTGATGCGGCGCAATTTCACCGTGGTCAGTGAGAAAATCACCAGCGCGGATTCGACCTGGGAGCAGCCGTGGGGCGAGCGCCGCTTCGTGCGGGACCATCACAACGAGCTGGAAGTCGTGCTGCAGGAAAACAGGGTCCTGTCGAAGCGGCAGCTCAAGGTGCGGTTCCGGGTGTTCGATAACGGCGTGGGCTTCCGCTACGAATTCGACCGGCCCGACGACAAGGTCACGAACATTTCCGACGAGTTGACCGAATTCGTGATTGCGCCCGCCGGTACCGCCTGGTGGATCCAGGGCGGCGACTGGAACCGCTACGAGCAGATGTACAAGCAGACCCCCATCGACAGCGTCTCGGTCGCGCATACTCCGATGACCATCCGCCTCGAGGACGGAACCCACCTGTCGTTCCACGAAGCGGCGCTGGTCGACTATTCCGGCATGCGGCTGCAGCGCATGGAAGGGCAGCGCTTCAAGGCGACGCTGGCACCCTCGAGCCGCGGGGCGCGCGTCGTCCGCAAGGGCGCCTTTACCACCCCGTGGCGCAGCATCCGCATCAGCGACGGCGCTGCCGGACTGGTGGAGAATGATCTGGAGCTCAACCTCAACGAGCCCAATGCGCTCGGCGATGTCAGCTTCTTCAAGCCGGCCAAGTACATCGGCATCTGGTGGGGGATGATCTCCAACCGCTGGACCTGGGCCGAAGGCGATCGCCACGGGGCGACCACGGAACGCGCCAAGCAGTATATCGACTTTGCCGCCAAGCACGGTTTCCGCGGCATCCTGATCGAAGGCTGGAACGAGGGCTGGAACGGGAACTGGTTCGGCGACGGGCGCGACTTCAGCTTCACCAAGGCCTATCCCGACTTCGATTTTGCCGAAGTGACCGCCTACGCCAAGAAGAAGGGCGTCCACATCATCGGCCACCACGAAACCGGCGGGAATATAGAGGTTTACGAGGCACAGCTCGAAGCCGGGCTCGATCTCTACGCCGCCAATGGCGTCGACGTGGTGAAGACCGGTTATGTTGCCGACGCGGGGGGGATTATCTCCTGCAATGCCGACATTGCCGATCCCTGCGTGGATGGCGGGGGCGAGGTCTTCGAATGGCACGACGGCCAGCGCATGGTGCAGCACCACCTCGAAGTGGTGAAGGAAGCCGCCGAGCGCGGCATCGCCATCAACCCGCACGAGCCGGTCAAGGACACCGGCCTGCGCCGGACCTATCCCAACTGGGTTGCCCGCGAGGGCGCGCGGGGCATGGAATACAACGCCTGGAGTGCATTCGGGAGCGGGCCGGACCACGAGCCTACACTGGTCTACACCCGCATGCTTTCGGGACCGATGGACTACACGCCCGGCGTGCTTGGGCTGGTCGGGGACAACAACTATCCCATGGCCTCCACGCTCGCAAAGCAGCTCGGGCTCTATCTCGCGATCTATTCGCCGATCCAGATGGCGGCGGATTTCGTCGAGAGCCTGGAAGCGCATCCGAAGGAGCTGGAGTTCATCAAGGCGGTCCCCGCCGATTGGGCCGACAGCAAGCTGCTCGACGGTGCGGTGGGCGATTACGCCATCTTCGCGCGCAAGGACCGCAATAGCGAGGATTGGTACGCGGGCGGCGTCAACGACGCGACCGAGCGGACCGTGACCCTGACCTTCGACTTCCTCGATGCAGGCAAGACCTACAGGGTCAAGGTGTGGAAGGACGGCCCCGAAGCGACCTACCTGACCGATAAGCGCCACGACATCGCCTATGACACGCTGACGGTCAAGAAAGGCGATAGCTACACCGTGCGCCTCGCGCCGGGCGGGGGCCTCGCCATGCAGTTCAAAGCCAGCAAGTGAGGTGGCTCGCGGCGCTGCTGCTGGTGCTTTTGTCGGCATGCACCACGCCGCAGGCGTCGCAAGCCGATGCGGGCCGCTTCGTCGAGATCGAACGGATGGCGGCGGAGGGCCTGCCTGACCAGCGGGTAACTATCTGGCTGCCGCCCGGCTACGATACGGCAAGCCGTCGCTACGGCGTGCTGTACATGCACGACGGGCAAAACCTGTTCGATCCGGCCAATGCCCATTACGGCAAGATCTGGCAGGCCGATCGGGTGATGCGCGATCTCGTTGCGGCCGGGACGATCGACCCCGTCATCATCGTCGGCATCTGGTCGCCGGGCGCTGACCGTTATCGCCAGTACCTGCCGCAGAAGCCTGCGCAGGCGCTGCAAGGCGTGCTGAAGGACGATCTCGACGGGGATTTGAGCCGTAGTGGCCCCATCCTGTCGGACCACTACCTCGACTGGATCGTCACTTACCTCAAACCGCGTATCGACCGCGACTATCGTACCCGGACCGGTCGTGCGGATACGACCATGATCGGGGCCAGCATGGGCGGGATTATGAGCTGTTATGCCATTGTCGAGCGCCCGGACATCTTCGGCCGCGCCGGTTGCGTGAGTTCGCATTGGCCGCTGGTCGATCCCGACCTGGCGAAGGCGAGCAAGGCCGAGGTCGACCGCGTCTGGCGCGACTACCTGATGGGCAAACTGGGCGCGCCCACCGGTCGGCGGATCTGGATGGATCACGGGACTGCGACGCTCGATGGCTATTATCCGCCGTTCCAGCAATCGATCAGTGAGATGTTCAGGGACGCCGGTTGGCAGGAAGGGCGAGATTTCGCCGCGCGGGAATATACCGGGGCAGAGCATGACGAAGTGGCCTGGAATGCCCGCTTGCCGGAAATGCTGGTCTGGCTACTGTCGGAGCGATGAGCGAACCCAAAGCACCCGATGTCGTAATCCTCGGCGGCGGCAGCGCGGGCTGGATTACCGCCTGCCTGCTGCACCGCGAATGGGCGGGGAGGGGTGGCTCGGTCACCGTGGTCGAAAGCCCGGAGATCGGCATCATTGGCGTGGGCGAGGGCTCTACCCCGCAATTGAAGGCCTTCTTCGACATGCTCGGCGTGGAAGAGGCGGAGTGGATGCCGGCCTGCAATGCCACCTACAAGCTCGGCATCCGCTTCAACGGCTGGAGCGAGCGGGCGGGCTTCGAGAGCTACTACCACCCGTTTCCCGGCCCGGTGGATCTGCACAGCGAGCCGCATTTCGTCCAAAACTGCCTGCTCGCCCGGCACGGTTTCGATGTCCCCGTGCATCCCGATCCCTGGTTTTTGGCCACACAATTGAGCGAACGCGGACTCGGACCGGTGGCGGGCGAAAATTTCCCATTCGCACCCAGCTATGGCTATCACTTCGACGCCTATGCCATCGGCGCCTTTCTGCGCGAGTGGGCCGTGGCACGCGGGGTGCGCCACCTGCCGCTCAAGGTCGCCGCAGTCGAACGGGCGGACGATGGGGACATCGCCGCGCTGCTGTGCGAGGGCGGCGAACGGGTCGAGGGCACGCTTTTCGTCGATTGCTCGGGTTTCCGTTCGATGCTGGCGCAGCAGGAGCTCGGGGTCGAGTTCCTGCCCTTCGCCGAGAACCTGTTCAACGACAGCGCTGTGGTCATGCCGACTGGGCACCTCGCCCCGTTCAGGCCGCAGACCGATGCCACCGCTATGAAGGCCGGCTGGCGCTGGACTATCCCGCTGACGAACCGGGTCGGCAACGGCTATGTCTATTCCTCAAAATACATCTCCGACGAAGAGGCCGAGGCGGAACTGCGCGCCTCGCTGGGACTGGGTGAGGACGGTCCGCAGCCGCGCTTCCTCAAGATGAAGGTCGGCAGGGTCGCGGAAACCTGGCACCGCAACTGCCTCGCGGTAGGCCTGTCACAGGGTTTCCTCGAACCGCTTGAGGCGACCGCGCTCCATATCGTCATCGCTACCGCGCTGGAGTTCACGCAGGCCTTTGCCGCCGGCGGCTTCGGCCCGCAGCACCGCGACACTTTCAACGCCTCGATCGCTGCGCGTTACGAGGGCATTCGCGATTATATCGTGGCGCATTACCGCCTGAACCAGCGCACCGACACGCAATACTGGCGTGACAATGCCGCGAACCACGACCTGTCGGACGGGCTGAAGGCGATGATGTCCGCGTGGTTCCGCCAGCAGGACATGAATGCCGCAAACGACGCTGCCTATGGCGGCAAGCGCTACTACGCGAACGCCAGCTGGCACTGCCTCTTCGCAGGCTACGGCACTTTCCCTCCGCCGGAAAAACTGCAGCCAGCACCGCCGCAGGCCCGTGTGGCGGACCTCGACGGGGTCGAGGGCATGATCGATGCCTGCGCCATGAACTTCCAGCCCTACGATCCGGTGATTGCCGCGCAAGCCGATTGACCTTGCCTGCCCCTTTCGGCCAATCAGGCGACAGGAGAGCTGGGGTGAGGACAAGCGGGTGAGCAGGGACGAGAGGCGGCTGACCTCCTTCGACGTGGCCGCAAGGGCAGGGGTGTCGCAATCTACGGTATCGCGCGCGCTGTCGGGATCGCCCACCATAACCGAGGCGACCCGCCTGCGCGTGATGGAGGCGGCGCGCGAACTCGGCTATGTCATCGACGAACGCGCCGCCCGGCTCCGCAGCGGGGTCAGCAAGACCATCGCCGTTGTGGTCATCGGCCGTCCGGGGCAGGGTGCGGCGGCGGTCAATCCGTTTTATTACTCGCTTCTCGGAAGCGTCTGCACGGCGGCGGCGACACTGGGCTACCAGGCGCTGGTGTCCATCCAGTCGGAACCCGAGCAGTTCTTCGGCCAGTTCATCGAGCGCGGCCAGGCCGACGCCGTGGTGGTGCTCGGAACCGCTACCAATCGCGATGCCTGGCGGTATTTCAGCGACTACCGCGAAGCGCAAAGCCATCTCGCGTTCTGGGGGTCGCCGTTCGATGGGCCGGGCTATGTCCGGTCGGACAACCGGCACGGCGCGCGGCTTGCGGTCGAGCGGCTTGTGGCCGGAGGCTACCGCCGGATCGCTTTCATCGGCGAAACCGACGGGGCGCAGCGCCAGTTCCGTGAACGCTACGAAGGCTACCGGTCGGCGCTCGAGGATGCGGGGCTGCCGATGTTCGATGCCGTCACCGCTGCGGGCGCAACGCGGGAAGAACAGGGGGCAGGCGCGATCGCTGCATTGCGGGCAGGCGATACGGGTTTCGACGCGGTATTCTCGGCCTGCGATGCCATGGCGCTCGGCGCGCTGGCGGCGCTGCGCGATGCCGGCGTTGCGGTGCCGGACGAGATCGGGGTGATCGGTTTCGACGGTCTCGGGGTCGGGGCGCATTCCTCCCCGCCGCTGACCACGATTGAACCGGACTTCGCCGAAGCGGGGCTCAACCTGGTCGAGGCGGCGCTGGGCGGCTCCGGTGACGACCGCGACCGCCGCGTATCGGTTTCGCTGGTCGAACGGGGCAGTGCCCGCCCGGCGAGCTGATCGCGCCAAGAAAGAAAAACGGCCGACCCCTGAGGGCCGGCCGCAAGCTGTTTTGTTATATTTTAAGCTCTAGAATTCGGCGGAGACAGAGAATGAAAAACTCCGCCCCACATCGAAACTATTCACTTCGATGCGATTGGTTCCGGTGGCGAGATATTCGAAATTGTCGCGACCGGTGAGATTGCGCATCTCCAGCTTCAATTCCAGCGGCACGTCGGCAATGGTGATGCCTTCGCGAACCACGAAATCGAGCCGGAACCCGGGGTTCTCCAGAATATCCGGCAGCCCGCCGGCACCGCGGCTGGTCACGCGCTCGCTGGCGTAGGACATGATGAAGGTCGCCTGCTGCAGCTTGTCGAGATCCTCGATGCCGATTTGCAGGTTGGCAATGTGGTCGGACTGCCCCGTCAACGGAAATCCGTCGAAGAAGAAACTCGATGCCGGCCGCGGAACCGAACCGACGCCCGGCGTGAAGATGAGCGTTTCGTCATCGTCGCCGACCTTCAGTTCGGACTGGGTATAGGTGTAGTTCGCCACGACAACGGCGCGCTTGCTTTCGAACCAGCCGCCGAGGTCGATCAGGTCGTAGTTCCACTGCAGTTCGACTTCGCCGCCCCACAAGGTGGCTTCGGGCGCGTTGGCGAATTGCGTGGTCTGGTCGTTGTCGGTGAAACCGGAGAAAGGCTCGATCGGGTTGTCGATCTTCTTCCAGAAACCGGCAACGGCGAAGCGGCTGCCCGATCCGAAGTAGTATTCGCCGCGCAGTTCCGCGTTCGTCAGGGTGGAATCCTGCAATGCCGGATTGCCGACGAAGGTGCGGTTGGATTCGGGATCGGTATAGGGCTGGAAGATCAGCTCGCGGAACTGCGGGCGGGCGATGGTCTTCGAACCGCTGGCGCGTAGCTGGAAGCCATCGGCCACCTCCCAGGTGATCGTCGCACCGGGCAGGAAATAGTCGTTGGCCAGGCTGGTAACCGCGTCGAGGTTTTGCTGGTTGCTGAAGATCTGCACCGGCGAAACGGTCTGCACCGCATCCTCGTACCGGACGCCGATGTCGATCGTGAGGCCATCGAACGGAGCGATGTCGGCCTTCACATAGCCTGCCTTAATTTCGAGATCGGCCGCGAAAACGGGGAAAACCTGCGATGTCTCGAACAGTCCGACATCGTAGAATTCGATGATCGCGTCGCCCAGCAGCAGGTCGGGCCGCAGAGCCCCGACACCCGAGGGGAAATCGGAATCCGAATCCCACAGGAACTGGCGGAACGAGGAAATCCGGCTGGTGTCCGAATATGCGCCGCCGACGGTCAGGGTCACCAGGTCGGGAATGACGGGGTAGCTGACGTCAGCGCCGCCGTACCACAGCTTCTCGGTCAGGTCGGAGAACGATACCTGCGCGAGGTCGCCGCGGATGCGGTTGAGCGGGTTGACGAAGATATCGCCGGTTTCGTCGCCTGCGTTATTCGTCCGGACGTATTCGAATTCGTATTCGAACGGGCTCTCGCGGTCGGTTTGGGCATAGCCGCCGCGCAAGTCGATCTCGAGGTCGCCGAACTCCAGCTCGGCAATCAGCTGGCTGTCGATGAGCTGGCGTTCGAACCAGCCGGTCGACTGTTGCAGTTCGTCGTCGCCGTCCTGCAGGTTCTGGCCCCGGGAGATCACCGCCTGCTTCAGCGTGTCGCGGATGTACACATTGGTCCAGCGGAACCGGTGCTCGTCGATCTCCAGTCCGAGCCCGATCAGCGCGTTGGCGGTAATGCGGTTGTTGGTCACGAAATCGCGGAAATCGGTGCGCAGGTTCAGGTCGAGATCGTCGGGGGTCTGCGAGATGACGTTGCGCGTGGTGAAGCTGTTGCTGAGGTTGGCGGTGGCAATGATGCCGAGACGAGCGGTGCCGATATCATAGGCATCGCCCAGCGTAATCCCGCCCGAGAAATTGGGCTGCGTCTGGCTGACTTCCTGCACCAGCAGCAGGTTGGGCACGTTGAGCTGCGTGGCGATCGCCTGCTGGTCGGCCAGCGGCAGGTCGGACAACTGGGTGTTGCCATTGAAGTAGGCCTGCAGCGCGGGCGGGGCATCGCGCCGTTCGGTGGTGAAGCCGAATTTGTCGTAGCTGCTGCCGTAGTACTGCACGGAGTCGCCGAAGGTCGTGATCGTATCGCCGCTGACGCCAAAGCCGATCTTCAGGAAACCTTCGTCGGGCACTGCCGTGGTGGTGAGGTTGATGACCCCGCCGCCGAATTCACCCGGGAAATTGGCCGAATAAGTTTTCTGCACCAGGCTGGAGGCGACAATGTCGGTCGGGAAGATGTCGAGCGGGACGACGCGGCTGAGCGGGTTGGGCGAGGGCAGCGGCAGGCCGTTGAGCAGCGCCAGCGAATAACGGTCGCCGAGGCCGCGAACGAACACGCGCCCGTCGCCATTGTCGGACAAGCCGGTGACGCGGCTGATGGCGCTGGCGATGTCGCCGTCGCCCGTACGCGCGATATCCTCTGTCGACAGAACCGAGACGACCTGGGTCGAGCTGCGGGTGATATCGCGCGGGCCGCGGCGCCCGGTGACGGTGATGATGTTGCCACCGCCGGGAATCGAGACATCCGGGCCTTCGTCCGTTGCAGGGTCTGCAGCCGGATCCTCCAGCGGCGGTTCGCCAGCCGGCTCCTGCGTCGTCAAGTCCTCGCCGGTCGCGATTTCGTCGGCGACGGCTTCCTCTTCGGGCTGGCCCTGGTCTTGCGCGAAGACCGCGCCCGGGGTGGTGAGCGCGGTCGTGATGAGCAGCCAACCTGCCAGCTGCTTGCCGATGGACATGATACGTGGTCCCGTCATGAGTGGTAGTTTCGAAAATGCTTCCGGCCGGCGGGAGAGTGCCGGCCGGAAGGCTGTCGCAGGATGGCGGGGCGGCGGCGGATCAAGGTGCTACCGGGCCCCGTCCGTCCCCGATCAGTAAACCGGCAGCGAGGAACAATCGCCGGTGTTGGCGGTTCCCAGCGTCACGGTCGGCGAGTTGCAGGTCCAGCCTTCGGCCCAGTTGCCGGCGGTGTTCTGCACAGCGCCGATAAAGGTCGGCGCCACGGCGAAGAACGAAGACAATGCGGTGGGGTTGAAGACCGCACGGCCATTCTCGTTGCTTCCGTTGATGAACGGCGCGCCGCCAAGGGCCGTCAGCGAATGGGTGAAGCTGGAGCTGTTGTTGGAGCCTGCATCGAAGCGGGTCTGGACGTCCGCAACCGTCGTGCCGGTGCCGGCGCGGAAGTCGGTCGCGCAATCGAGCACGAAGGAATTGAACACCAGCGGTCCGGCCTCGTCGATGCTCGCGTCGGCTGCTCGGTTGAGGGCATCTATGCCGTCGACGCGAATGCAGGGGGTCGAGCCCTTCTGGTCGAACAGCACCGAGTTGACGATGGCGAAATCGGTCCGGCCGCGGAAGCGGAGCAACTGGTCGCCCGTCGCGCTGTTGCCGACGAAGGTGGCATTGGTGATGCGCGTGTTCTGGCGCGGTGTGTTCTCTTCCAGCGTGTTGGAGGAATCGGCCTCGATGATGGTGTCGCCGGCTGACGCGCGCTGGATGGCGATGACCTGGTCGAAGCTGGCTTTGACGCCCACGTCGGTATCGATCGAGTCGTCTTCCGACCCGACCACCACGAGGCGGCGCATGTTGACGACGCCGCCGAAGAACTCAGCCCCGTCGTCGGAGCTGTTGTAGCTCATGATGTTGTTGAAGGTCGTGCCGCTCCCGACGCCGCCGGTGGTGAGCGACTGGAGCTCGTCGCCATTGGCGAGGATGAAGCCGGAATAGCGGAGTTGGACGAAGGTCATCGCGCCCGAATTGTCGTTGTCGGTCGCACCGCCATAGCGCGGCGGGGTGGTCGCACCTTCGACCAGGCGTTCGCACGCGACCGTCCCGGGGGTCGCACCGGCGGCCGAACAGTCGGTGACGCGGGCGCGGCCGTTGATGATGACCCCGCCCCACTGGCCGGAGGAGTTGGCGTTGTTGAGGCCGAGGACATTGTCGCGGCTGGTGAAGATCACCGGGCGGGTGGCTGTGCCGTTGGCGCGGATGTCGTTGCCGCGGTTGATGTTGAGGAAGCTGGAGCCTGAAGCGAACAGGATGGTGCCCGGCTCGATGGTGAGCACGACATTGGTGTCGCTCGCGCCGTCAGAAGCATCGGGGGCCGGGCCGCCGTCGGCGCCGACATTCACCTGGCCGTCGATCTGGTAGAGCAGGCCGCGGATCTGGGCGAGCGTGGTCGAGGCGGTGAAGTTCGTCGGCAGGCGACAGACGCGCCAGGTGCCGGTCGGGCCGCTGATGGTGCCGGCATCGACCAGCGGGCTGGGGTTGGAAATGGTGGGGCAGCCTGCAGCCGGGGTCACCAGCGTGCTGGTCGGCGTCGGGGTGGGGGTCGGCGTCGGGGTCGGATTGTTGATGATGATATTGCCGCCGGTGCCGGGCGAGACGATTTCGTCTGCGCCGCAGCCGGCAAGTGCCAGTGCGCTGCAGCCGATGATGAGCGAGCGATGGAAGGTTGTCACAGCAAACGGTCCCCTGATTTGGCCGAAGAATCGGTACGGATTGGCGCGAAAAGCGTGTCGCGAGTCGGGCCGCTAGGGGTGGCTGGTGACAGTTTGTGTCAGCACATTGCTCTTTTGTGACTTTCCACAAGCTGCCCCGGGATCGGCAAATCTGCTGTCTCCTTTTCCTTTTCGTGACAGAAATGTTGCAATGTTACGCAAGATGTAATACTCCTGTCATATTGAAGCGCGGTTGATGAAGGGGAGCGGACTATGAAGGCAACCATCGCACTGGTGGCAGGCGCGCTGTTCATGGCAGTGCCTGCTGCCGCCAACGAAGCCGATCCGGCAGCCATGCTCAACAAGGCGGCGGAACTCGTGGCGAAGGGCGACTATGCGGCCGCCCGCATCTTGTACCGACAGGTCGCGGCGACACCTGCGGATTTCAAGCTCGAGACCACGAGCGGCACTTGGGCCTATCCGGCAGAGATCGCCCGCCGGGGCCTTCTGGCCATCGAGCGTCGCGACGATACCGTCCGGTTCGCGTCCAGCAAATAGGCTGCATCGACAGCGCCGAAACCCGGAATTAACCATCGTAACAGCGGGGAGGAGCGGCTCGTCCATGCGGACGGGCCGTTTTTCGTGTGAGGCGGGAACCATAAGCATTCATCTTGCCGTCACAGCCATGTCATTTAATGTCGCAATGGGACGCTGATGGAGGGCTCGGTGATTCTTGTTAGATCGGGCCGGCTTGCCTTTTTTGCTGTGCTGGCCCTGGCATCCGCTCCGTTGCGGGCGGATGTGCTCGAGATTGGTGAAGAAGGCGCGCGCTGGGTTGTCGGCGGTCCCGTTGCTGCGTCGTCCGTCGAAGCGATGGCGGCCGCATACCCCGGCGGCCCCGATTCAGGGCTCTCGATTGGTGTGGGCAGTCCTTACAGCGGCGACCTGCCGCGCCAGGTGATCTCCGACCCGTCGCTCACCGCCTTGGGCGTTCCGCCCGCTTATCAGGCCGCGGTGCAGGAACTGTCGCGCCGTTTCGACCTCAGTCCGAGCCTTATCGAAGCGCTGGTCTGGCAGGAAAGCCGCTGGCGGCAGGGCGCGGTCTCTTCCGCAGGTGCGCGCGGCCTTGCCCAGTTGATGCCGGGAACCGCGCGCTACTTGGGCGTCAATCCCTACGACCCCTACCAGAACCTCGAAGGCGGGGCGCGATACCTGCGCGAACAGCTCGACCGGTTCGACGGCGATCTCGAAAAGGCGCTGGCCGCCTACAATGCCGGCCCCGGCCGGGTAATCGACGCGGGTGGCATCCCCAATATCCGCGAAACGCGACTTTACGTGGCGGCGATCATCGGTCGCCTGTCCGATCATTCCAGGAAGGTAATGTAACACTATGGGATCGCTCGCACGGTTGGCCGCACTTTCGGCGCTGTTTTCTCCCACCGCCGTATTGGCGCAGAGCCAGGCTGCCGACCCGCAGGGCTCCGGCCCGGTCGTCAATGCGCTGGCCTGGCTCCAGGGTACGCTGCTCGGCTCGGTTGCCACTGCCGTTGCGGTGATGGCCGTTGCTGCCGTCGGCTTCATGATGCTGACCGGCCGGATCAACTGGCGGTTCGGCGCGACGGTAATCATCGGTGTCTTCATCCTGTTCGGCGCGACCACCATCGTCGCCGGCATTCAGAATGCGGCGGGGTAACCAGCGGTGAGCGAGCTTGTCCGCCATCCAGTCCATCGCGCGCTCACGCGGCCGCAGATGTTCGCGGGCGTGACGATGAATTTCTTCATCATCAACCTGATGGTGACGACGATCGCATTTCTGATACTAAAGAGCTTCTGGATCGTGCCGGTGCCGATCGTTACGCACGCGATCGGCTATTTCGTCTCGCTGCGCGAACCGCGCATCTTCGACCTGTGGATTACCAAGGTCTCGATGTGCCCGCGGGTGAAGAACTACAAGCGCTGGGGCTGCAACAGCTATGCGCCCTGACGCGGAAAGATTGATGCGATGAGCAAATGGATCGGCCCTGCGGCCTGGAGCGAGAAGGAAGCCCGTGCCGGCGACCGGCTCCCCTACGCCCGGCTGGAAGACGAGAATACGCTGCTGCTCCGCGACGGTTCGCTGATGATGGCGCTGCAGGTTCCTGGCCTTCTCTTCGAGACCGAGGATAGCGAGGCTCTGAATGCCCATGCCGCGACCCGCGAGGTGGTGCTGCGCTCGACGCTGGATTCGCGCTTCGTGCTCTATCACCACGTCATCCGCCGCCGGGTGGAGGTGGAGCTCGACGCCGATTTCCCCGATCCGTTGAGCGCCCATATCGATGCGCGTTGGAAGGAGCGGCTGGGCTCGGGTTCGCTCTTCATCAACGATCAGTTCGTGACGCTCATCCGGCGGCCCGCGCGCGGCAAGGCGGGGCTGGCAGAGCGGCTGGGAAAGAAATGGAGCCGGCGCGGGCAGAAGGAACTCGAGGCCGATCCGCGCGACCTGCGATCGCTGAAGGCGGCGGTGGGCGGACTGCTGGCGTCGTTGCAGGCCTATGGGGCCAGTGTCCTGGGTGAATACCAGGGGCCTTCGGGAAGCACCAACAGCGAGCTCCTCGAACTGCTCTCCGCGCTCTACAATGGCGAGATGCGTCCGGTTCGCCGTCCCTCCGACGACACCGATGTCGGTTTCATGCTGCCCTATCGGCGCACCTCGTTCGGGCTCGACGCAATGGAGCAGCGGGGGGCAGGGGACCCCGATTTCGCCAGCATCCTCAGCCTCAAGGACTATCCCGAGGCGACCTCGCCCGGACTGCTCGACGGTCTGCTGCGGCTGCCTTACGAGATGATCGTCACCGAGACCTACGCTCCGCACGAGCGGACGACCGCACGTGAACGGATCGATCTCTCGCTGCGCCGACTGCGCTCGGTGGACGAAGAAGCGACGGCCGAGCGCGTGGACATGATGAACGCACGCGATGCGCTGGGCAATGGCGGCGTCGGTTTCGGTGACCATCACCTGTCCGTGCTGGTGCGCGAGACGAACCTTCCCCGGCTCGACGATGCCAGCGCCGCCTGCGCCGCTGCGCTCGCAGACACCGGCGCCGTCGTGGTGCGCGAGGATACCAATCTCGAACCCGCCTTCTGGGCACAGTTCCCCGGCAACGAGGCCTATGCCGTACGCCGGGCGATGATCTCCAGCGCCAATATGGCGAGCTTCGGGTCGCTGCACGGCTTCGCGCTGGGGCAGGCCGAGGGCAACCACTGGGGCGATGCCGTGACGCTGCTGGAAACTACCAGCGCCACGCCGTTCTTCTTCAACTTCCACAACGGCGACCTCGGCAATTTCTCCATCATCGGCCCGTCGGGTTCGGGCAAGACGGTGGTGATGAACTTCCTCGCCGCGCAGGCGCAGAAATTCAGCCCTCGCACGATCCTGTTCGACAAGGACCGCGGCGCGGAACTGTTCATCCGCGGCATCGGCGGGCGCTACGACCGGATCTACGCGGGCGAGCCGACCGGGTTCAACCCGCTGGCGCTGCCCGATACCGCCGCCAACCGCGCCTTCCTGCGCGACTGGCTCGGCGTGCTGCTCAAAGCCGATGGCCCGGAAGAGCTGCAGATGATCGCCCATGCAGTCGATGCGGCTTACGAGAACGACGCTTCGCTGCGCCGCCTGCGGCATTTCCGCGAATTGCTGTCGGGCTCGCGTCGTCCCGAGGCGGGGGACTTGGCCGATCGCCTCTCGGCCTGGATCAACAAGGGCGAGAACGCCTGGCTGTTCGACAACGAGCGCGACAAGCTCGACCTCGACAACCGCGTGCTCGGCTTCGACATGACCGCGCTGCTGGAAAACCCCAAGCTGCGCACGCCGACGATGATGTACCTGTTCCACCGCATCGACGAGCGGCTGGACGGCAAGCCGACGATGATCCTGATCGACGAGGGCTGGAAGGCGCTCGACGACGAGGTCTTCGCCGCGCGCATCCGCGACTGGCTCAAGACGCTGCGCAAACGCAACGCGCTGGTCGGGTTCGCCACCCAGAGCGCCGCCGATGCCCTCGAAAGCCGCATTTCGACCGCGCTGGTCGAACAGACCGCGACCATGATCTTCATGCCCAACAGCCGCGCCCGGGCAGAGGATTATTGCGACGGCTTCGGGCTCACCAGCCATGAGCTGGCGCTGATCCGCTCCCTCCCGGCGCACAGCCGCGCCTTCCTTATCCGCCAGCCCGATGCCAGCGTCGTCGTCCGGCTCGACCTGTCAAACGCGCCCGAAGTGCTGACCGTGCTTTCCGGCCGCGAAGGCACGGTGCGCCGTCTCGACATGCTGCGCGATGCAGTGGGCGACAATCCTGCCGACTGGTTCCCCGCGCTGACAGGCCATGCCTGGCCGGTGCAGACCGCGCGCGAGCCCGACGTGGCCGATATCGTTTCGTTCAAGCAGGCCGCAGAATGAGCGCGCAATGCGATGCCGCAATGTCCGAGGCCGCCGGGGGCATCGCCTCGGCGCTGAAGGCTGTCGATTGCGTGTCGTCCGAGGTCACCGGCACCGCCTTCGGCAAACTGTTCGCGCCGGGAGGGGCGCTGGCGACGACGCTGACGATCCTGCTCACCCTCTACGTCGCCTTTTTCGCGATTGCCCTGCTGACCGGGCGCTCCAGCCTCGGCATCCGGCAACTCATGCCGCGGATGCTCACGGTCGGCCTGGTCCTTACCTTTGCGACGAGCTGGGTTGCTTATCAGAGCGTGGTCTGGAACCTCGCGCTCGGTGCCCCCGACTGGCTTGCGGGCATACTGACCGGTGACCGCGGCTCCGCCACCATGACCTTTGCCAGCAAGGTCGACGTCGTTTTCCAGGCAGTCGAGCGCGCTTCCTCAGGGCAGACCGATATCGAACTGTTCTCGCCGCCGGGCATGCTGTGGGCGGGCGCTTTCGCCTTCATGCTGGGCACGGTGGGCGTGCTGGTCACGGCGCGCATAGCCCTTGCACTGGTCGTGGCGCTGGGGCCGGTGTTCGTCGTGATGGCGCTGTTCGACGGTACGCGGGGCCTGTTCACGGGCTGGGTCAAGGCGCTCGTCATGCTCGCGCTGACGCCGCTTTTTGCCGTAATTGCCGGGGGCATCATGCTTGAACTCTCGGTACCGATCCTCTCGGCCCTGACCCAGAACGCCGGCGAAATCCCGGCCCGTCCGGCGATGGCGTTCCTCATGGTCGGCTGTGTGCAGCTGGCGCTCATGATGATGGTGCTGAAGGTTGCAGGGACGATGGTGGCAGGCTGGCAGGTGTTCGGTATGGTTCCGGGCAAGGAGGCCAAGGGTAGCGAAACCGGCGCCGCAGATAGCCCGCAAATCGTAACTGTCAGGAGCGATCCCGCATCGCAGCAGGCGAGCCCGACGGCTGTGGCAGCGGGCGGCACGGCGCGCCGGACTGCGGCCGCTGCCGGATTGCCCTATATTGCTGCCGCCAACGACCGCGGAGCAGGGCCTTCCTCGCTGCGGGAAACCCGCATTATCGGCACAGCTTCAGGGGCCGGACAGCAAGTGCCCGCTACCGCGGCGACATCGCGCACCCGCGGGCTCGGCAACCGCTACAAGGCCGCAGCCCCCCGATCGACGGAGAAAGTGAAATGAACCGCGCCGGATTGATCCCCGCGCTTGTCCTGCTGTTTTCGGCTGTGCCCGCTGCGGCGCAGGACGCGCGCATGCGGGAAGTCGCCTATGATCCCGATCGGGTGGTAGTAATCGAAGGCCGCACCAAGGTGCAGGCAACGATCCAGTTCGGTGAGGAAGAGACCATCGAAAATGTCGCCGTCGGCGACTCGGCTGCCTGGCAGATCACCCCCAACAAGCGCGCCAACCTGCTGTTCGT
Organism: Parerythrobacter aurantius; assembly: GCF_045291475.1. NCBI lineage: Bacteria > Pseudomonadati > Pseudomonadota > Alphaproteobacteria > Sphingomonadales > Erythrobacteraceae > Parerythrobacter > Parerythrobacter aurantius. The sequence continues at coordinate 52,708 of NZ_CP147985.1, read as the reverse complement.
AAAGCCGCTCGCACCGCTGGCACAGACGAACATGACAGTGGTCACAAACAAGCGAACCTATCTGTTCGATCTAGTGGCAAGTCCGCGCGCGAGGCCGTTGTATATCCTCACCTTTACCTATCCCGAGGAAGAGGCGGAAGCGTTGCAGGCAGCCGCCGGGAAAGCCAGCGAGGCGGAACTCGCTGCGGCGACCGACCCATATGCCGTAGTCGATCCTGCAGCTCTCAATTTCCAGTGGACCAAGACTGGGCCGGCTGCCCTGCTGCCGCAGAACGCTTTCGACGACGGCGAGGCAACGTTCCTCGAATGGCCCGAGGGCGCGCCGGTCCCAGCGATCCTGGTAAAGGACTTCCAGGGCACTGAAGGTCCGGTGAACTTCACTGTGCGCGGCAATACCGTGGTGGTCGACGGTGTGCCGGCGCAGATCATCCTGCGTTCCGGCGAGGAAATGGCGACGCTGACCAATATGAAACCGCCCGCGCAGGCCGCGTTGGCGCCCAAGGGCCGCTGAAGCGGCGGTTGAACTGAAGGATATCTGTGATGCGTCTAGCGATGCGACTTCCGGAAAAAGGTGGGACGGCCGGTCCTGCCAACGACACAGACCCGCGCGACACGCTCGATAGCGACGTGACGGACCTGGCCTCGCGCACGGCGTACCCCGTCGTCGCAGCGAAAGGCGGGAAGTCGGATGCGGTCGGGCTGGCCGCAGGTATCGCGGTTGTGGCAGCGCTTGGCGCAGTGACGCTGTGGAGCATGAATTCGGCGCGCCTCTCCCCGCCCGAAGGCGTAGGCAATGCAGCGGCCCCGCAGCAGGCGACTGCGCCAGCCCCCGCGCAGGCGCAGGCGCCGCAACAGGCCGCCGTGCCGCCCCCGGTCGGTGCCCCGCAGCCCGATCCCGCGCCCATGCCGGTCCTCGCTGCCGATCCCGGCGGTGCGCCAGCGGTGGCCGTGCTCAACCCGTATGGGGCCCCGTCGCTGGTGTTCGACCAGAGTGCCCGTGTGACTGTGCCGGAGCTGGCGACTGCCCCGGGCGTGGCTTCGGCCATGGGCAGCGCAACCACCGGAAATGCCGCCGGCGATTTCGCCAGCAGCATCGGCGGCGTCGGCGGCGCGACCGCAACCGCCCAGCGGCTCGTCAATCCCGCCACAACCGTGACCCAAGGAACGCTGATTCCCGCCATTCTCGAAACAGCCATCGATACCGACGTGCCGGGCTATGTCCGCGCGGTCGTGAGCCAGGATGTGCGCAGTTTCGATGGCAAGAACGTCCTCGTGCCGCGGTCCAGCCGGCTCATCGGGCAGTACCAGTCGGGCGTGCAGGGTGGCCAGAAGCGCGCCTATGTCATCTGGACCCGACTCATCCGGCCAGACGGGAGCTCGGTCAATTTGCAGTCTCCGGCCATCGGTTTCGACGGGACGACTGGCCTCAAGGGCGATGTCGACAGCCGTTTCTTCCAGCGCTTCGGATCCGGCCTGCTGCTGTCGCTGGTGGGCGGTATCGGCACGCTGGCTAGCGGCGGCGCCTCGGTAATCGTCGGCGGTGCCGGACAATCGGCAGCCGCCGCGGCGGTCGAACAGAACAGCCAGGTCGGTCCTCGCATCCGCGTACGGCAGGGCGAGCCGATCCGCGTCTTCACCGCCCGCGACCTCGATTTTGGCCCGGTGATGTAGGCACGAGCGATGGCTGCCGACGTCCATCCCCTGGCCAAGCAGGAAATCAGCGCGGCCGATCGCAGCGTCTATCTCGACGCCTATCTCGCCCCGTTCCGCCGCTGGCTCGACCGGGACACGGTGACGGAAATCATGGTCAACCGGCCGGGCGAGGTATGGATCGAGGATGCTACCGATCCGGGCATGAAGCGGATCGAGACGCCCGACATCGATGACCGGCTGGTACAACGCCTGGCGGAACAGGTCGCGCGGGTCAGCCACCAAGGGATCAATCGCGAGCATCCCTTGCTGGGCGCGACATTGCCCGATGGCGCTCGCGTCCAGTTCTGCGGTCCGCCCGCCAGCCGCAAGCACTGGGTCATGGCCATCCGCCGTCACCGCCGGCTCGACCTGCCGCTCGACGCCTATGACTCGGGCCCGCTCAGCCCGCCCGACGAGCTGCCAATGCCCGATGCGCAGGCGCAGCCTATCGCCTTCCTGCGCGAAGCCATCCGCCAACGCCGCACCATCCTCATCTCCGGCGGCACCAGCACCGGCAAGACGACGTTCCTCAACGCCATGCTGGGGGAAATCCCGCGCGACCAGCGGGTCGTGCTGGTCGAGGACACGCCCGAATTGCGCCTGCCCGGCGAAAACGGCGTCGGCCTGGTCGCGGTGAAGGGAGAATTGGGCGAAGCCAAGGTTACCGCCAATGAATTGCTTCAGGCGGCCCTGCGGTTGCGACCCGACCGGATCGTACTGGGCGAATTGCGGGGTGCGGAATCGGTCAGCTTCCTGCGCGCGATCAATACCGGCCACCCGGGCAGCTTCTCGACCATCCATGCCAATTCGATCGCCGGTGCGCTGGAGCAGTTGTCGCTCATGGTGATGCAGACCGGTATCGGCCTGACCCGCGGCGACACCAAGGCCTATGCCGCCAACGTCATCGACGTGATTGTCCAGCTCGGCCGCTCGGACGAGGGGCGACGCGGCATCAGCGAGATCGCCTTGGCCCGCGATCTGGTCTAGGGCGGCGCCATGGGCAGCCAGCCGATCACGCAGGACAACGATCCCGATATCCCGCTCGAGCCGCAGGCGCGCTATTTCAATCGCGAGCTGAGCTGGCTGGAATTCAACGACCGGGTGCTCTCCGAAGCCAGCAACGATGCCTATCCGCTGCTGGAGCGGTTACGCTTCCTGTCGATTTCCGGGAGTAACCTGGACGAATTCATCATGATCCGCGTCTCGGGCCTCGTCGGGCAGGTGCAGCGAGGCATCGAGAAGGTATCGAACGACGGACGCACGCCCAGGGAACAGCTCGCAGCCATTCTCGCCCGGCTCGAACAGCTGAACGCGCGCCAGCAGGATATCTGGCGCGAGCTGCGCGCTCTGCTGGGCGATGCCGGCATCCACATCGCTGCGGAGGAGCGGGTCAACGCCGGGGCCTATGCCTGGCTGCGCGAGCATTTCCATACCGAAATCATGCCCTTGCTGACGCCGCAGGCGCTCGATCCGGCGCATCCCTTTCCTTTCGTTGCCAACGAAGGCCTGGGCCTGCTCTTCACCCTTCGCCGCAATGGCGAGGAACTGGTCGAGATGATCCTCATCCCCTCGGCGCTGCCGCGCTTCATCCGCGTGCCGGGGGAGGATGCGCTCTACATCAGCATCGAAAGCCTGATCACCCGGTTTGCCGGCCACATTTTCCCCGGCTTCGAATTCGTCGGCGGCGGCACATTCCGCGTCCTGCGCGACAGCGATATCGAAATCCAGGAAGAGGCCGAGGACCTCGTCCGCACCTTCCGCAGCGCTATCCAGCGGCGGCGGCGGGGGCAGGTGATCCAGCTCGAGATCGACGGCGATTTCGACCCCACTGCCGAGGCGTTGCTGCGGGAGAAGCTCGACACTGGAAGCGCCACTATCGTCAAGACCGAAGGGATGCTCGGTATCGAGGGTTTGGGCGTCATCGTCGGCGAGGATAGGCCCGATCTCAAGTTCGACAGCTACAGCCCGCGATATCCCGAGCGCGTGTTGGAACATGACGGCGATCTGTTCGCCGCCATCCGCGAAAAAGACATCATCATCCACCACCCCTACGAAAGCTTCGACGTGGTGGTCGACTTCGTCCGTCAGGCGGCGAGCGATCCGGACGTGGTGGCGATCAAGCAGTCACTCTATCGCGCGGGCAATCAGTCGGAAGTGGTCGATGCGCTGGTGGAAGCGGCGGAAAACGGGAAGTCGGTGACGGCCGTGGTAGAGCTGAAGGCCCGTTTCGACGAGGAGCAGAACCTCTATTGGGCAAACAAGCTTGAGCGCGCCGGGGTGCAGGTCATCTACGGCTTCGTCGACTGGAAAACCCACGCCAAGGTATCGATGGTGGTGCGGCGCGAGGAAGAGGGCTTCCGTACCTACTGCCACTTCGGCACAGGCAATTATCACCCGATTACGGCCAAGATCTACACCGACCTCAGCTATTTTACCGCCGATCCGCGGATGGGGCGCGATGCGGCCAAGCTGTTCAATTTCGTGACCGGTTACGTCGAGCCGCGCGATCTCGAGGTTCTCGCGGTTTCGCCGGTCAACCTTCGCGAGACAATCTACGCGCTGATCGACAACGAGATGGTGAACGCCCAGGCTGGCAAGCCGGCCGCGATCTGGATGAAGATGAACCAGCTGGCCGATGTCGGCATGATCGACCGGCTCTACGCCGCAAGCCAGGCCGGGGTCGAAATCCAGCTCATCGTGCGCGGCATCTGCGAGCTGCGCCCCGGAGTGCCCGGCCTTTCCGACAACATCCGCGTCAAATCGATCATCGGCCGGTTCCTCGAACACAGCCGCATCTACGCCTTCGCCGACGGTCATCCGATCCCGGGCAAATTCACCAAGGTCTTTATTGCCTCGGCCGACCTGATGGTGCGAAACCTCGATCGCCGGGTCGAACAACTGGTGCCGATCGAGAATGCGACAGTCCACGACCAGGTCCTGCAGCAGGTGCTTCTCGCAAACCTGCTCGACAACGAACAAAGCTGGGAACTTCAGCCGGATGGCAGCTATGCACGCGTTGCGGCCGGGGACAAGCCGTTCAACTGCCATCGCTACTTCATGACCAACCCCTCGCTCTCGGGACGGGGAGGGGCGCTCGAAGCCGGTGCCGTTCCCAAGCTGGCCCTGCGCCGGGGCGCGATCTGAATGGCGCTGACGGGGCGCAAGACCGACCGCGATGGCGTATTCCTGGGCAGCATCGCCCATCGGGCCATCATCGATATCGGTTCCAATACGGTTCGGCTTGTCGTGTACGGCGGATCGCCGCGGGCGCCGACCGTGTTGCTGAACGAAAAAGTGGCGGCGCGGCTCGGCAGCGACATCACGACGACCGGGCGCCTGGCGGAGGACGCGGTGGAACTGGCCATGCGGGGCCTCTCCCGGTTCGCGCTGCTGCTTGCGGACCTTGCCATCGACACGGTGGACGTGGTCGCCACGGCCGCCGTCCGCGATGCCAGCAACGGGGGCGCGTTCCTCGACAGGCTGCGCTCACTCGGCTTCGAACCCAGGCTGTTGTCGGGGGAAGAGGAGGCCCGGCTCAGTGCCTGGGGGGTGATCGGAGCGTTTCCCAGGGGCCGGGGCACCGTCGCCGATCTCGGCGGCGGCAGCCTAGAATTGATCCGCATCGGCTGTGAAGAGGACGGAGGCGAACCCGGACGCGGGATAAGCCTGCCGATCGGCACCTTGCGCTTGCCGGAACTGAAGAAGGGCGACCCCGAGAAGTTGCGCAAGGCTCTCCAGAAAGGGCTAAAGGATGCCGCCCTTGCCCCGGTGGAAGACGGCGACCTTTTCCTCGTCGGGGGCACATGGCGCGCCATTGCCGTCTATGCGATGGAACAGCGGGGATATCCGCTCACCGACCCGCACGGACTCAGCCTGCCGCGTGGGGAGGCGCTGGAACTGGCAAAGGATCTTGCGCGACGTTCGCCGGAAGACCTGCGGACTTCCCCGCGCATTTCGTCGATGCGTTCCGCCAGCATGGCCGACGCGGCCGTTCTCCTGCAAGTGCTGGCCAAGCGGCTCGAACCCCGCAATGTCGTGGTTTCTGCGTGGGGCCTGCGCGAGGGCATCCTGTTCTCCGGTCTCGCCCCTCATGCGCGGGCGCAGGATCCGCTTATTGCCGGCGTCACCACCTTCGCCGCTTCGCGTGGCGCCAGCCCGACGATGGCGACACGCATTGCGAGTTGGACCGTCGATGCGCTTCCACCGGGGGGCGGCAATTCCGAACGCAGGCGTTTGGCTGCCACCATGCTGGCGCTTGCAACAATGCAGGTCGAGCCCAACCTGCGGATGCGGGTCGGGGTCGAGTGGGCTCTGCACAAGCGCTGGATCGCCCTTTCGCCCGAAGGCCGCGCCATGATCGCTGCGGCGATCTGCGCGAACGGAAACCACCTCGATCTGCCGGACGAGGTTACCTCGCTCGCCGGCAAAGATGAACTCCACCGTGCCGTCGCATGGGGGCTGGCGATCCGCCTGTGTCGCCGGCTCGGCGGGCAATCGCGCCAATCGCTCCAGCTTTCCCGATTGGAACGACGGGACGGGGCGCTGGTCCTCTCGCTGGATGAGAGCAGGGCCGCGCTGTTCGGGATCCCGAACGAGAAGGATCTTGCCTTGCTCGCCGAATGGTTCGGGCTGACAGGGGAGGTCGAGATCGTCCGCGCACAGGATGCCGTAGCGTAAATCCGTGCTGGCATTATGGCCCAGTCAGCAGATCGTGAGACGTAAAACCTGCAAACTGGGCAAAATCGCGCAATCCTGTTGCAACGCATACGTATTCCGGTTTAGATTCCTTTCCCAGATGTCGCGGAAAAGCGGCACGAGGGAGAGGAGAAAATCTATGAGGATCAGGGCTTCCCTGATGGCCGGCATCTGTGCCGGTGCGATCGCCGTACCGGCCTATGCGCAAGAATCCGATGATCCGACGGTACCGGAGGCAGGCCCTCCCGTCATCGTCGTCACCGCCCAGCGACAGGCCCAGAGCCTGCAGGAAGTGCCGATTGCGGTCAGCGCCTTTTCTGCCGAAGCCCTCGAAGCCCAGCAGATCGAAAACGCCAGCGACCTCCAGCTAACGCTCCCGAACGTAACCTTCACCAAGGGCAACTTCACCGGGTCCAGCTTCACAATCCGCGGCATCGGCGACCTCTGTGTCGGCTTCAGCTGCGACAGCGCGACCGCGATCCATGTCAACTCGGCGCCGTTGTTCGGTACCCGCCTGTTCGAAACCGAGTATTTCGACCTCGAACGCGTCGAGGTGCTGCGCGGTCCGCAAGGTACGCTGTTCGGACGCAATGCGACATCCGGCGTCGTCAACGTCGTCACTGCCAAGCCCGACCTTTCCGGCTTCGGGGCCAAGGCGGAATTCCAGTACGGCAATTACAACAGCATCACCGCCAAGGGCATGGTCAACCTGCCTATCGGTGAAAGCATCGGCGCCCGCATCGCCGGCTTCTACCTGAAGCGCGACGGCTATACCGAGAACCTGTTCAACGGCGACGACATCGACGGGCGCGAAATGTACGCGATCCGCGGCTCGCTCCGGTTCGAGCCTGGCCCCGACACCACGATCGATCTCATGGGCTACTACTTCCGTGAAGACGACGACCGGATGCGCATCCAGAAGCAGCTGTGCCAACGCGATGCCACCGGCGTGCTCGGATGCCTCAACACCCGCCGCGACTATTCCAAGACCAACACCAATTCGACCTTCACCGGTACGCTGGGCTCGGAAGAATTCCTGCGTATCAACGGCCTTCCGCCGGGGTTCGGCCTGAACAGCCTCTACGGGCCGGATGCCTATGCCAGCTTCATCGAGCCGCGCGATGTGCGGCAGGTCAGCACGCCGTTCACGCCGGAATACTTCACCGACGAACTGCAGCTGCAGGCGCATATCGAACATGACTTCGGCGGCATCCAGGTCGGGCTTTCGGGCACGTACCAGGAAACCTCGGTCGACTCGCGCCAGGATTACAACAACGGCGTCGGCAACCGCGCCTTGTTGACGCCTGCGCTGACCCAGCTGTCGGCCTTTGCCAATCCGCTGGTCACCGGCCCGCTGGTGTCGTCCTATTTCCAGCCGATCGTCCAGGCGCTGATTCCCAACGGACCCAATGGCCCGCTGTGCGTGTCGGACACACGGCTGGACAACCGCGGCGCGTTCGAAGGGTTTTCGATCTGTAACGACCAGTTGCAGCAGTTCGACCGCTCGGTGGGCTTCGGCGAGGCTTGGTCGACGGAACTGATCGTCTCGTCCGATTTCGACGGGCCGTTCAACTTCCTGGTCGGAGGCATCTACGCAAATTCGAAGGCCACCGACGGTGATTATTTCGTCAATTCGTTTGCCATCGATTACATCACCGGCCTGCTCGGTTCATTCACCACGCTGGGGACGGCGACCGACGCCAACCCCAACAACAACCTGCCGCCGAGCTACCTGGCGACATCGTTCTTCCGCAACAACACGCAGGAGTTCGAACTCAAGAGCTTCGGCATCTTCGGGGAAGTCTATTTCGACATTTCCGACGCGCTGAAGCTGACGGTCGGCCTGCGCTACAATGACGACAAGAAAGCGCTGACGGCGCGCTCTACGCTGGCCAGCTTCCTCAATCCCTACAGCAACGATGGGGATCCCTTCGCATCTCCCTTCGTCGGCAGCTTCGACGCCGACCCCGGAACGCCGGGTAACCAGCTGATCCAGCAACGGGAAGTCGGTTTCAACGAATGGACCGGCCGTGTCGTGCTCGACTACCAGATTTCGCCGGACAACATCCTCTACGCGTCCTACTCGCGCGGGTACAAGTCGGGCGGCATCAACCCGCCGTTGCAGCCGATCTTCGCGGTTCCCGAGAGCTTCGGACCTGAAAAGATCGATGCCTTCGAAATCGGCAGCAAGAACACCTTCGCCAACGGTGCGTTGCAGCTCAATGCGACCGCGTTCTATTACAACTACAAGGGCCTGCAGCTCAGCCGCATTATTGCCCGCACGTCGGTCAACGATACGATCGACGCAAAGGTCTGGGGCCTTGAGCTGGAAAGCCTCATCTCGCCCTCGCCGAACTGGCTGATCAACATGAACTTCAGCTACCTCAACGCCGAGGTGGCGGGCGACCAGTTCTTCTCCGATCCGCGGGATCCGGGGGGTGGCGATCCGAATGCCGTCATCATCAAGGACATCACCAACGGTGCGCTCTGCGCAGTAACCGGGGCTGCGCCCGGCGGCCCGGATGCCTTCGTCAACGCGGTCAATCCGGCGCTGGGCTTGCGCCCGACGACGGAATTCCCTTCGGACGGCGGCATTGCCTCGTCGGGTGCGTTCAGCATCTGTAACGTCCTGTCGGCACAGGCGGCCTCTATCGGCGGGCTGTTCGGCGGGATCCAGGTGCTGAGCCCGGGCGTGGAAGTGAACCTCAAGGGTAACAAGCTGCCGCAGGCGCCGGAAATGAAGGCATCGGCCGGCATCCAGTACACTGCCGACTTCGACAGCGGCTGGTCGCTGGTCCCGCGTTTCGACCTGACCTTCACAGGCGAGCAATACGGCAACGTGTTCAACGGCCCGGTCAACCGGATCGAACCCTATGTCCAGGCGAACGCGCAGATCCAGCTCAACGGTCCCGATGACAAGTGGTTCGTGCGGGCTTTCGTGCAGAACATCTTCGACAGCGACTCGGTGACCGGGCTTTACGTCACCGATGCTTCTTCGGGCCTGTTCACGAACGTCTTCACGCTCGATCCGCGCCGCTACGGCATTGCCGCCGGCATCAGTTTCTGACGCGCTAGTCGTCAGGGAGAGGGGGAGGGCCGGCCTTCGGGTCGGCCCTTTTCGTATCCGCCGTCAGTTGGCGGAGGTTTTGGAGAAAGGCGAAAAGTCGGTGTCGCTGTCGAACACATCGACGCCTTCTCTCTGCTTCAGCGTGCCTACCACGACATAGGTGACGGGCGTCAGCACGGCTTCCCAGACCACCTTCAGCAGCCAATTCGTCACCATTACCGTCAGCACGTCCTGCGTTTCCCAGATGCCAAGGAATGCGATCGGATAGAACAGCAGGCTGTCGATCCCCTGACCGAAAACGGTCGATCCGATCGTGCGGCTCCACAGCGCCTTGCCCTTTGTCCAGATCTTCATCTTGGCCAGGACGAAGGAATTGACGAATTCGCCGGCCCAGAAGGCGATGATGGATGCTGCGACGATGCGCCAGGTGCTGCCGAATACCTGCTCGTAAGCCTCCTGCCCGTCCCAGCTAGCGGCAGGCGGCATGGCGACCACCACATAGCTCATGAAGGCCATGAAGATAAGCGCCGCGAACCCGGTCCAGATGACGCGCCGCGCCCGCGCATAGCCATAGACTTCGGTCAGCACGTCGCCGATGACGTAACTGACCGGAAAGAACAGTATGCCCGCGCCGAAGGTGAACCCCGCTACGGTCGAAAGCTTTGCCGCCCCGATCAGGTTCGACAGCAGCAGGATGGCGACGAAGGCGGCCATCACCAGGTCGTAGTAGCGGAAGTGGATCGGGGCCGTGCCCGAGACGCGGTGTGGAGCGGTGTTTTCCATCGAATCGCGCCTTATCGCTGTTTTGCAGCGCGGCAAAGCGCGCTAACAGGCCCCCAGCGCGCGCCCGTAGTTCAACTGGATAGAGCACGAGCCTTCTAAGCTTGGAGTTGCAGGTTCGAGTCCTGCCGGGCGCGCCAGGTTTTATTCCTCCTGCCGCTCCACCGATTTAGCGCGATCAGCCCCGCATTACTTCGTCGAGTGGTTCACCGGTGACGGGGTAGCCGTGCTCCGGTCCGATCTCCAGCCAGCCCCTGCCGTCCCTCTCGCCCATGAATGGCGTGATGGTCCGTACCGGGATGGCCTCGGCCTGCGCCTTGGCTTCGGCATAGGAGCCGAACATGGCCAGCCGTTCGAGATTGCGGCGTGTAGGGAAAATGAGCTGGATCTCGCCGCGCGCGGCCATTTCCAGCGCCCCCTTGGCACTCGTCCAGAACAGCCGTGTATTCTCCGACTGGTCGACCGCGATATCCACGGCGCCCGTGCCGATGTCGGCAAGGTAGAAACGGGTATCGTACACGCGCGGGATGCGCTCGTTCTTCGGAAACCAGCGTGCAAAGGGTGTGAGTTGGGGAAGGTCCAGCCTCCACCCGAACTCATCGAGCACGGGTGCCAGTTCACCCAGTTCCAGCAGCCTGGCCCGCGCCGCAGAAGCGCTTTCGGCTGTCAGTTCGCCCGTAAGACCGACAGCCAGCCCCGTTTCTTCGAGGGTTTCGCGCACGACCGCGATCTGGTGTGCGGCTTCGTCCAACCCAAGCGCGGGCGCGATTGTTTCGGCGAGCGCGAAATCGGCAGGATCGACACGGCCGCCCGGGAAGACGGCCATCCCGCCGGCGAAGGTCATGGTCCGCGAACGTACGGTCATGAGGATTTCAGGCGGGTGGCCCGATGCCCCGTTGCGGAAGATGACGACTGTCGCCGCCGGTATGCCTTCGCCGCTTTGTATGTCCTCGGTTGCGCTCATGGGCATGTTCTGGCGTGCCGTGCGGTTCTTGCCAAGCGCGCATTTTCCCTGAATGACAATGTCGGCGGGCTTTACACTGCCGTAGGGATGAAGACCCCGTTAACCATTGAAAAGCTCAGAAAAGTTGGCGGCAGCAGAAGTGGCACGGGCCGTGCATTATCCTTTGCGTACCCCGAAGGTAGTCTTCGAAACGAGGCGGGGTCACCAGTCTCCCGACCCCGCCTCCCCGAAGTCCACCACGAAAAAGGCCCGCCAGACGGCGGGCCTTTTCGATTCCAGCGCTACGAAGCCGATTCAGCTGGCGCGGGCGACGGCCTGTTCGTCCATAAGTTGCTGCAATTCCCCGGCTTCGAACATTTCCATCATGATGTCGCTGCCGCCGACGAATTCGCCCTTAACATAGAGCTGGGGAATGGTCGGCCAGTCGGAGAATTCCTTGATCCCCTGGCGGATCTCCATGTCCTGGAGCACATCGACGCTTTCATAGACCACGCCGCAATGGTCGAGGATCGCCACCGCGCGGCTAGAGAAGCCGCATTGCGGGAACAGCGGGGTGCCCTTCATGAACAGCACGACATCGTTGCTGCCGACGATATCGGCAATGCGGGCGTTGGTATCGGACATGATCCAGTTTCCTGATGAAAGAGTGTCAGCCCGTCACTTGGGAACGGCTGTGGTCAGTTGCAAGGCGTGGAGCACGCCCCCCATGCGGCCGCCGAGGGCGTCATAGACCAGCTTATGCTGCTGGACCCGCGTCTTGCCGGCGAACTGCGGGGCGGTGACCCTGGCGGCCCAATGGTTGTTGTCGCCGGCGAGATCGGTCATCTCGACTTCCGCGCCGGGAAGGGCGTCTAGGATCATCCCCTCGATCTCGGCAGCGCTCATCGGCATCGGGCGGGCCTCAGCTTCCGGCCATGAACTGGCGACGGGCCTCGACGGCCATGTCCTCGAGTGCGGCGCGGACGCCGGCCTCGTCGATGTCGACCCCCGCGGTGGTGAGATCGCCCAGCACCTTGCGGACCACGTCCTCGTCGCCCGCTTCCTCGAAATCGGCCTGGACGACCGACGTCGCGTAAGACGTGGTCTCTTCCTCGTTGAGGCCCATCTTTTCGGCCGCCCACTGGCCCAGCAGGCGGTTGCGGCGTGCCGCGACCTTGAAGGCGGTTTCCTCGTCCATAGCGAACTTGGCTTCCTCGGCGCGTTCGCGGTCCTTGAAATCGGTCATTGAATCGGTCCTGGATGTCTGTTGGTTGGGGGAGGGCGCTATCAGCCCTCGGCCCGAAAGGCCGTATGGCACGATTGGCACGCAGCCTTCGTCCTCGCAAGGGATTCGGTGAACGCGGCCTTGTCGCTAGCCTTGGCAGCAGCTTGGACGGCGGCGGTTGCCGCTTGGAACTCGGCCACCTGCGCCGCGAAGCCGGATGCGTCATCCCAGACGCCAGGCAATGCCCGGGTTCCTGCGACATCCCTGGTATCGGGCCCGAACAGTGCGGGGAGGGACCGTGCGAAAGACGCAACGCCGCTGGCGGGGAAGGCTGCCTTGGCGACGGCATCGGCCTCCTCGGCCTGCGATGCGCGGGTAAGCGCGGCCATGTTGGCAACAAGCATGGTCATGCCGCCCTGGCGCGCATCGACCAGCGGATTGGTCGAGTGCTTGTGGTTCTCATGCGCCTGCGCGGCCACGCCAAGGGCAAAAGTACCGACAGCGGCGGTGAGGATTGTCTTGCGCATCGATCAGTCTCCCATGGTCACGACCAGCTTGCCCACCGCTTCGCGGTTTTCAAGCTTGGCGATGGCGTCGGCCCCGCGCTCGAGGGGAAAGGTCTCGCTCACCAGCGGGTCTATCTTGCCGGCCTGCATCAGGTCGAACAGTTCTTGCACCTGCTCGCGGTATTTGACCGGTTCGCGCGCGGTGAATGCGCCCCAGAACACACCCGCTATATCACAACTCTTGAGCAACGTCAGGTTGAGCGGCATCTTGGCGATCCCGGCGGGGAAGCCGACGACCAGGAAACGGCCTTCCCATGCGATGGCGCGCAAAGCCGGTTCGGAATACTGCCCGCCGACGATGTCGTAGACGATGTTCGCGCCTTCCGGCCCGCAGGCTTCCTTGAAAGCATAGGCCAGCGCCTTGGAGGCATCCTTGTCCATCGCTTCGCGCGGATAGATCACGACCTCGTCGGCTCCGGCCTTGCGCGCGACTTCGCCCTTGGCCTCGCTCGACACGGCGGCAACCACCCGCGCTCCGAAAGCCTTGGCGAGTTCCACGGCAGAGAGGCCGACGCCGCCGGCCGCGCCCAGCACCAGCACAGTGTCGCCGGCCTTGATGTGGCCGCGATCCTTCAGCCCGTGAATGGTCGTGCCGTAGGTCATCAGCAGCGAGGCCGCCTTCTCGAACGGCACGCCCTCGGGCACCGGGAACAGGCGACCTGCGGGCATGATGACCTTTTCGGCCAGCCCGCCATTGCCCGTGCCGCCCAGCACCTTGTCGCCGACCTTGAAGCCATCGACCCCCTCGCCGACCGCCTCGACCACGCCGGAAATCTCCCCACCCGGCGCGAAGGGGCGGGGCGGTTTGAACTGGTACATGTCGCGGATGATCAGCGTGTCGGGAAAGTTGATAGCGCAGGCCTTTACCGCCACCAGTACCTCGCCCTTGCCGGGCACTGGTGTGTCGATCTCGTCGAGCGTCAGCGTTTCCGGGCCGCCGACGGCGTGCGATCTAAGGGCTTTCATGCGGCAATCTCCGTTCCTCGTGTCAGCCATGGCATCGCCGATGCCTGCTGCTTCTCGTATATGTCGATAGCGCCTGCCTGTTGCAGCGTCAGGCCGATCTCGTCGAGCCCCTCGGTCAGGCAGTGCTTGCGGAAAGGATCGACTTCGAAGGTGAAGCGATCCTGGAAAGGCGTCGTGACGGTCTGCGTCTCCAGATCGACCATGATCGGATCGGTCCGGGCGACGTCCAGCAGCCGGTCGATCTGGTCCTGCGGCAATGCGACCGTGAGGATGCCGTTCTTGAAGGCATTGCCGCTGAAGATATCGGAGAAACTGGGGGCGATAACGACAGTTATGCCGAGATCGAGCAGCGCCCAGGCCGCATGCTCGCGGCTCGATCCGCAGCCGAAGTTGTCGCCCGCGATAAGGATCGGCGCGCCCTTGAATTCAGGGTTGTCGAACAGATTGTCGGGATCGGCGCGAACGGTTTCGAACGCGCCGCGCCCGAGACCCTCGCGGGTGACGGTCTTGAGCCAGTGCGCAGGGATGATGACATCGGTATCGACGTTCTTTGCGCCATAGGGAATGGCGCGTCCTTCGACCTGGCTCACCGGCTGCATCAATCGGTTTCCGGCTTCTCGCCCGAAGGGACGGTGCCGGGCTTGGGCTTCTCGTCCTTCTTCTTGCGCTTGCCGACATAGAGCAGGGCGGCAGCGATGGCGGCGGAGCCGACGGCTCCGGCGATGGTCTTGGCGGGGAGTTTCTTTGTCATAGCCTCAGCTTTGGTATCGTCCGGCGCGTCCCGCAAGAGCCTATATGAAAACGTCTTCACCGAGTTTCCCGATTGGACGGCGGTGGACCGGTTCGGTATCCCCCACCCAGTTATGCCCGTCCAAGGTCCGGGCCTCGATACCTGCCAACTCCGGCGGAGCGAAGAGGCGCATGTTGACACCCATTCGCGTGCCGTCGAAATGCTCGGTCAGCACCCAGTGGGTCACCGTTCCGCAGGCCGGGCACCGTCGAACCTCGACTGCAGGTTTGTCGTAGTCGGGCCGTCTGTACGAAAGGGTCTGCCCCTTGATGTGTACCTCGGATTGCTCAAAGTAACCCCAGACACCGCCTGTCTTGCGACACAAGGAACAATCGCAGAAGTTCACGTACTCGGGTGCGTGGTCGAGTTGCACGGAAACGGCACCGCAATGGCAGCTGGCATTCATCGTACCAGCTCACGGACATCGGTCAGTCGCCCCGTAACCGCGGCGGCGGCGGCCATGGCGGGGCTCATCAAATGGGTGCGTGCGCCCGGGCCCTGGCGGCCGACGAAATTGCGGTTGCTGGTCGAGGCGCAGCGTTCGCCCGGCGGCACCTTGTCGGGGTTCATGGCGAGGCAGGCGGAGCAGCCCGGCTCACGCCATTCGAAGCCCGCCTCGGTGAAGATGCGGTCGAGCCCTTCCTCCTCGGCCTGCGCTTTCACCAAGCCCGAGCCGGGGACGACGATGGCCCATTTGACGCCTGCGGCCTTGCAGCGGCCCTTGAGAACTGCGGCGGCAGCGCGCAGGTCCTCGATGCGGCTGTTGGTGCAGCTGCCGATGAACACGTTCTCGATAGCGACGTCCAGCATCCGCTGGCCGGGGGTGAGGCCCATGTAGTCGAGGCTTTTCGCCGCTGCCGCCTGTTTCGAGGCATCGGAAAAACTTTCCGGTGCCGGCACTGTGCCGCCGATGGGGACGACATCTTCCGGGCTGGTGCCCCAGGTCACAGTCGGCTCGATATCGGCGGCATCGATGCGGACGCTGGTGTCGAACACGGCACCTTCGTCGGTGGCCAGCGAGCGCCACCATGCCACGGCCTGGTCCCATTCCTCGCCCTTGGGGGCATAGGGACGGCCCCTTAGATAGGCGAAGGTCAGATCATCGGGCGCGATGAGGCCGGCGCGTGCGCCGCCTTCGATGCTCATGTTGCACACCGTCAGGCGGCCTTCGATGCTCATCTGCTCGAATACCTTGCCGCGATATTCGATGACATGGCCCGTACCGCCGGCGGTGCCGATGACGCCGATGATGTGCAGGATCAGGTCCTTCGCCGTCACGCCCGGCCCGAGTTCGCCATCGACGCGCACTTCCATCGATCTGGAGCGTTTGAGCTGCAGCGTCTGGGTCGCCAGCACATGTTCGACCTCGCTGGTGCCGATCCCGAAGGCGAGGGCACCTATGCCTCCGTGCGCGGCGGTGTGCGAATCCCCGCAGACGATCGTCGTACCGGGCAGCGAAAAGCCCTGTTCGGGTCCGACGACATGGACGATCCCCTGCTCGCGGGCCGTCGCATCGATATAGCGAATGCCGAACTCGGGGGCGTTGCGCTCCAGCGCGGCAAGTTGCTGCGCACTCTGGACGTCGGCAATGGGGAGGCGCTGGCCGGCAGCATCCAGCCGCGCGGTGGTCGGCAGGTTATGGTCGGGAACAGCCAGCGTGAGGTCGGGCCTGCGGACCTTGCGGCCGGTCATCCGCAGCGCCTCGAACGCTTGCGGGCTGGTCACTTCATGGACGAGATGACGGTCGATGTAGATCAGCGCAGTGCCGTCCGGCCGCTGGTCGACGACATGCGCGTCCCAGATCTTTTCGTAAAGGGTGCGGGGCCTGCTCGCCATGGGCCTGTGCTTTGCGTCCTTTGCGCAACACAGGCAAGGCGATGTGCGAAAAGCAATTGCGGTGTCATGGAAAAGAAAGCTTTTCGTCCCTAACTTACAACCATGTCAGCAAAGCCCTTCGCCTTTCCGATCCAGGTCCTCCCGGCCGACATCGACTTCATGGGGCACGTCAACAACGCGCGCTATCTGAACTGGGTGCAGGACGCGGTGCTGGCGCACTGGCGCAAGCTTGCCCCGGCCGAGGAAGTGGCGAGCAAGGCTTGGGTCGCGCTCAAGCACGAGATCACCTATCGCAAACCGGCCTTCCTCGAAGACGATGTGATTGCGCAGACCGTGCTCGAACACTTTCAGGGCGCGCGGGCATTCTACCACACGGTGATCAGCCGCGGCGAGGAAGTGCTGGCCGAGGTCAAGTCGAGCTGGTGCTGCATCGATGCGCGCACCTTGCGCCCGGCAAGGATCGGCGATCACCTGCGCGAATTCTTTTTCCCGGACGGCGGCTAAGGGCCATCTTGCGCGCCTTTTCCGCGCACCTATACGCATTCCCATGATTTTCAGGTGCGTATCCTGCTGACGTGACACCGCAGTATCACCTTCCCGCCCGCGAATGGCAGGCGGCCGCAGGCCTTCTGCTGGCCGTGCTGGTTGCCGGGTCGTGGCTGGGCCTGCATTTTTACGCGATGCTGCGATTCGACCTGTCATGGTCGAACCTGCCGCTGGCGCTCGTCATGGCGGCACTGCAGTGCTGGCTTTCGGTGGGTGTCTTCATCATAAGCCACGATGCCATGCATGGCAGCCTGGCGCCGGGGCACCCGCGACTGAACGGAGCCATCGGGGCGGTGCTGCTGTTCCTCTATGCCGGGTTCGGCTGGCGGCAGCTGCGCGACGCGCACTTCGATCACCACCGTTTCGTCGGCACCGGGCAGGATCCCGATTTCGACGAGAACCATCCCGACCGTTTCCTGCCATGGTACGGCACCTTCCTGCGGCGGTACTTCGGATGGCGCTCGCTGGTCTACGTGCACACGGTGGTAGGCATCAACTGGCTGGCGCTGGACGTGCCGATGGCCCAGATCGTGCTCCTCTACGGGCTACCCGCGCTCGCATCCTCTCTCCAACTGTTCTATTTCGGCACCTACCGCCCGCATCGCCATGCGGATGCCGGTGGGGAGCCGGGCTTCGCCGATCGCCACAATGCCCGCAGCGAGAGCTTCGGGCCGCTGATCAGCCTCGCCACCTGTTTCCATTTCGGCTATCATCTCGAGCACCACCGCAGGCCTGACGTGCCTTGGTGGGCGCTCCCCGCCGCACGCCGCGCCGGGATCGGATCGATCGCAAACCCTGCCAAGGTACCCGTATGAGCTGGCTTGAAATCGCCCTGACCGTGTTGGCCGCCCTGATCGGGATGGAACTGTTCGCGTGGGCGGCGCACAAGTACATCATGCACGGCTGGGGCTGGGGCTGGCATCGCGACCACCACGAACCGCACGACAATGTGCTGGAGAAGAACGACCTTTTCGCCGTCGTCTTCGGCACGATCACGGCGGCGCTGTTCATCGTCGGGGCGCTCTATTCCGACTGGCTGTGGTGGTTCGCCGTGGGCATCACGCTTTACGGCGTGATCTACACGCTGGTGCATGACGGACTGGTCCACCAGCGGTATTTCCGCTGGGTGCCGCGGGGCGGTTATGCCAAGCGGCTGGTGCAGGCGCACAAGCTTCATCACGCCACCGTGGGCAAGGAAGGCGGGGTCAGCTTCGGGTTTGTGTTCGCCCGCGATCCGGCGGCCTTGAAGGCTGAGCTGAAGCGCCAGCGCGAGGCCGGGGTCGCCGTGGTTCGCGACAGTGCGGGCGTCTAGCTGCCCAGCACCCGTTTCTTGACGACGCGAAGCACCAGCCAGATCACCAGCACCGTCGGCAGGACAAGCACGGCCACCGCAACGTCCGGATCAATCCCCGGCCAGCGGTATCTGGCGCCTTTGAGCACATAGCCGACGAGGCTCAGCAGGTAATAGGTGATCGCCACCACCGAGAAGCCTTCGACGAGCTGTTGCAGGCGCAATTGCCGGCTGCTCGATTCCTCCATCGAACGCAGCAGGTCGGCGTTCTGGTTCTCGATCCGCGTCTCGATCCGCGCGCGCAGCAATGACGAAAGCTGGCTCGCCCGCAGCGCAAGCTGCCGCTCCCGGTCGATCACGGCATTGCAGGTGCGCATCGCGGGGAGGAAGCGGCGTTCGGTGAAATCCTCCAGCGAAGCGAAGCCGTCGATCGGCGCGATGCGCAGCTGCTCCAGCCGTTCCTCGACCAGCGTCGCATAGGCCTTCGTCGCGCTCATCCGGTAATTGATAGAGGCAGCGACAGCCATCAGCTCAAGCGACAGGTCCGACAGTTCCTGCAACAGGGCATCGTCCGTTTCGTCGGCATTGGTGACACGCTGTGACAACCGCGCCAGTCGCTTCTCTGCGGCATCGAGCCTTGGCCAGACCGCCTGCGCCTCGGGCAGGCCGAGCAGGGCCTTGTTCCGGTAATTGCCGAGTTCCTGCAGCCGCTGCAGCAAGCGCGTGAAATCGCGTCGGTCGGTGTCGCCCGCAGCGACCAGAAGCCGACCGAAGCCGTCGTCGCCCAGCCGGAAATCGGACCACATGCGGGCGGTCTGCTGCAACCGGCAGGAAACGGTTTCGGAGGGCAGGAAGTCGAGCGACGGAACGAGCGCCTCCGCTTCCGTCTCCGTCTCCACCAGGCAGATCGCCGTTGCCCGGATGATCTTGCCCGGCAGGCTATCGGCCCAGGCGAGAGGGCCGGCGAGGTCGGGCTGCTGGCGCGGCGCGCGGAAGGCCGTGATGTCAGTACTGGGGATGAAGAGCGTCAGGCTGCTGCCTTCGCTATGCCGTTCCCAGGCAAAGCGCACCCCCTTGGGCAGGGTGCCGTCGCGATGCCGCGGAGGCGCGTCCAAGCCCGTCAGATTGCTGTGGCGGTCGAGCACGGCGAGTTCCTCGTCGCGCTCGTTCGGGTCGACTTCCGTGACCCATTGGAGGATCACTCCCGGCACCGGCACGCTCGGCCAGCGACGCAGGTGCATTTCGCCGACAACCAGCCTTCGCAACTCGTGTTCGCGCATCGGTCTACCCCCGGGTGGTCGACTGTCCATGCCCGTTCGTCGTTCAAAAAGCGAGTCGGCAGCCTATTCGTTGCGTGTAGCGATCCATCCACCGGCGATCAGGAGGATAGACAGCGAGACGAAAACCCATGGGCTGCCCAGGGTGAGCCAGGTGAAGACGACACCCGCGGCCATGGCCGAAATGGCCGCGACCTTGGCCGGTCGCCCTATCGCGCGACGATCACGCCAGTCGCGGACCTGCGGACCCCAGTGCGGATGGTCGAGAATTTTCTGTTCCCAGGCTGGATTGCTGCGCGCAAAACAGAACACCGCCAGCAGCAGAAAAGGTACCGTGGGCATGATCGGCAGGATCGCGCCCACAGCACCCAGCGCGACGCTGGCAATGCCGCCGGCAAGGTATAGCGGTCGCATGGTGTCAGGCGCCCAGCGAGATCCGCGCCGCATGTTCGCGCACCAAGGCGATCATGTTGGGAACACCTTGGGTGCGGTTGGAAGAGAGCTGGTTCTTGAGGTCGAACGGGGCGAGGGCTTCGGCGATATCCATCTGCGCGATCGATTCCGCCGGTAGATCCTGCACCGCTGCGATCACCAGCGCGACGATGCCCTTGGTAATCGCCGCATTGCTGTCGGCGAGAAAGTGCAGCCTGTCGCCTTCACCCGTGGGATAGACCCAGACACTGGCAGAGCAGCCACGCACCAGTGTCGCGTCCGTCTTGAGTGCATCGGGCATCGGATCGAGTTCGCGGCCCAGTTCGATGAGCAGGCGATAGCGTTCGTCGCCTTCGAGAAACTCGTATTCTTCGCGGATATCGTCGAGCGTGCGCATGCGGGGGCATTTAGGCGCTTGCGGCTACAAATCTACCCCGCTGGCGATGGCTTCGAGCTTGCGTATGCGTTCCTTGAGATCGGCGATCTCGATCCGCGCCGCGCCTTCGCCGACGCCGCCTTCGATCTCGACAGCGTGACGCGACTGCCCCCGGTCGAGTTCCTGGCGCTTCAGCGCGAGCCATTCGTGCCAGGCCCGCAGCAGGGCGGCCACGACAACGGTAAGTCCGACCAGTGCGGTCACTGCGATGACGAATGTGGGGTCACTCATCTCGAACCATCCTCATGCAATTCAGCGCTCGTCGCGCAGTCGTTCGATTTCCTCGGCGGTACGGCGGGCAGGGTCGGTGGCGATGGCCTCCAGCACCTTCACCCGTTCGCGCAATTCTGCCAGTTCGCGGTCCTTCTCGGCAGATGCCTGCTGCCCGAAGCTCTGGTTGCCGTGCATGTCCTCGATGATGCCGTTCCGGGCGCGATAGCGGGCGTTCAGCACCTTGGCGGCGCAAACCACCATCACGATGATCACGACTGCAGTTGGCCAGGTCATCGTGCCGCCTCCCGCCCGGCAATGCGGGTGTCTCTGTCATGCAGGTCACGAAGCTGCTCGATCTGGTGCGCGAGGGTTGGATTGCCGTCGGTGGCGATACGCTCCAGCACGCGGACGCGTTCTTCGAGGAGGGCATATTTGTCGTTGCTCGCGACCGAGATCTTCCCCGCCTTGTGCTCCGCCACCCATTCCTTGTGCCGGTAAACGCGCGAGACGATACGGCTGATGGTGAAGGCAGTCACCAGGACGACAGTCAGGATGAATGCGAAAATGAGGGGGAGGTCGCCGTCCATCAGGCGTTTCCTTCCGTCTTGGCTCCGGCCAGGGCCCTTCCGCGCAGCGCCTCGATTTCGCTTCCCAGCTGGTAGCCGCTGTCGGTGACGATCCGCTCCACATTGGCGAGCCGATCCTTCATTGCGCCCAGTTCGGCGCGCAATTCGGCGTTTTCCTGTGTCAGCAGTTTGACCCTTTCGGCAGTCTGGCCGTCGGTGGAGGGCTTCAAGGACTGGCCCCACATGCCTTCCAGCGGATAGCCATGCTTGATCTTCAGCTTGGTCGTGTGGATCCAGCCGAAGGTGCTGATCACGCCGATGCCGAGCGCGCCGCCGATGATCCACGGCAGGTGGGGGATAAACTGGGCAACTGCGGGGTCCATTATGCTTGTTCCTTCCTGCCTGTGTCGAGCGGGACGCCGCTGCCGGTGTCGCGCAGGGCTTCGATTTCGTCTGCCAGCGAATATCCGCGATCGGTGACGATTTTCTCGAGCACGATCATGCGGTCCTGCATGGCGTCGAGCTTCTCGTGCAATTGGCGGTTCTCGTCGCGCAGCTGTTTCGTTTGCGGGTTTTCGCCCATGCCGGTCTTGCCGCCCCATTCGTCTTCGAGGTCGTAGCCGTGCCTGGCGCGGATCCAGTTGTTGCCGAGCCAGCCCAGGGTGCTGACCAGCATGAGGCCGACGATCCATTCCATCAGGCGCGCTCCTCATTCTTGATGTTCAGCGAAACCCCGGCGTCTTCCACCCGGCGCGTGTCACGCAGGGCTTCGATCTGGGTCGCGACATTGTAGCCGCCGTCGGTGACGATGCGTTCGAGCACCTGTACCCGGTCTTCCAGCCGCTGGATCTGGCTGGCGTATTGCGCAGCCTTTTCGGCGGTCTGTTCGGCGGTGGCACCCACCTGCATCTCGGCCATTTTCTGCTGGTGCCTCGCCCAGATGGCGATGATCGGGATCGAAAGGGCAAAGATCGGGATCAATGCTCCGATAGCGCCTGCGTCCATGTCAGTCCTCCCTTGCGCCCCTCAGCGCAGTCGTTCAATTTCCTCGGCGGTCCGGCGGGCCGGATCGGTGGCGATGGTTTCCAGGACGGCAAGCCGGTCCTTAAGCATGGCCACGGTTTCCTTCAGCTCGGCTTTGTCGTGGGCCAGCGATGCTTCGCGGTCGCTGCGGCCGTACTTGATCTCAGCCATCTTGCGGCGGTGCTTGAGGATCGAGTCGGTGATCCCCCAGATCGCCACGAAGAACGAGACTGTGACGAAGATCATCGCGACGGCTTCTTGCGGTGGCATAGGGCGTCCCTTCCTGTTCCGGTGACTTAGCGCAGACGCTCTATCTCGGCGTTGAGGCGCGGGTTGGACGAGACGTAGAAGGTCTCGACTTCGGCCAGGCGGCGGTCGATCTCGCGGAACTTGCCGCGCACTTCGCGCACCGTCCGCTTCGGGTTCTGGCGCATGCCCTGCCAGTATTTCTGCTCTTCCCGATCGGTGTAGAGATGCGGCGGCTTCTTGTTCAGCAACAGGCCGGCGATGAAGTAGAACGGCAGGATGATGCCCATTCCGGCGAACAGGAGCACCAGAAAGCCGAGCCGGACCCACAGCGCGTTGACGCCGGTGTAGTCGGCAATCCCTGAGCACACTCCGAGAAGCTTGGCGTTCTGCTTGTCGCGGTAAAGGGTCGTTCGGGGCGTGTTCACGAGCGTGCTCCTCTCTTCTCGGCAACGAGCTTCTCAAGCTCGGCCAGCTTGGCATTGTCGGTGTCGGGGTCCTGCACCAGGCGGGCGGGCTTGAAGTCGGCGTGGTCGTGGGCGACCAGGCGCTCGACCGTGTCCATCCGCTCGTCGAGGCGCTTGGCGAGATTGTACATCTCTTCCAGCAGAACCTCATCGTCGGTGGTGATCGTCGCTGCAGTCTTCCACTTGGTCACGTAGTGGAGGACGATCCAGACGATGAAGGCCACCCCCACCAGGAAAAAGAACGGTTCCATGGGTTATCCCTCCTTCTTGTCGCTGCCCATGCCGAGCGCGCGCTTCATTTCTTCGAGTTCCTCGTCGACCTTGTCGGCACCGGCGAGGGCGTTGATTTCGTCGGCCAGGCTCAGCTTGCCCGAATTGTCGGCGATCTGCAGCGCATCGGCGCGGCCTTCGGCATAGTCGACGCGGCGTTCGAGCTGGTCGAACCGGCTCAGGGCATCGTCGACCCGCTCGTTGGTCATCAGGCTGCGCAGCTTGACGCGGTTCTCCGCGCTTTCGAGCCGGGCGGCGATCGCGGTCTGGCGGCTGCGGGCTTCGCGCAGGCGGCCCTGCAGCTTCTGGATGTCCTGCTCGTAGGCGCGAAGGGCATCGTCGAGCACGGCGATTTCCTGCTTGAGCTGGTCGCTCATGTCGGCTGCCTTCTTCTTTTCCACCAGCGCGGCGCGGGCAAGGTCCTCGCGGTCCTTGCTCAGGGCCAGCTGCGCCTTCTCGGCCCAGTCGGCCTGCAGCCGGTCGAGCTTGACGGTGTGGCGGTGCATTTCCTTCTGGTCCGCAATGGTACGCGCGGCGCTGGCACGGACTTCGACGAGCGTTTCCTCCATCTCGAGGATGATCATGCGGATCATCTTCTGCGGATCATCCGCCTGGTCCAGCATGTCGTTGAAGTTGGCGGCAATGATATCGCGGGTCCGGCTGAAAATGCCCATGAAGGGTGCTCCGAGATTGAAAGTGTCTTTAGCGGTAGTGGCGGGCTGGTCGATGGTCGGCGTCGGGCTGCGGCGAAGCTTCTCCACTTCGGCCTCCAGCCGCGACAGGCCGCGTACCAGGCCCTGGGGGCGGACCGGAGCCCCGCCGGCGCTGGAATCGCGCGGCGCTTGGGGGCTGGTGGGCTCCGGTCCTAGGGGGTCGTCGTGAACGCTCACGCGATTTCGACCTGCTGGTACGCCGGCGTCGCAGCGTGGGCGGCAGTCACCTGCATCTGCGTGCTGAGGGCAACGAAAGCGGTCATCGCGGCGATGCTCGCCAGCGCAGCCTGGCCCAGCTGGGTCCGGAAGAATGCGCGGGTGTACATGGCTCAATCCCTTCCTCGAAAACGTCCCGTGGCGGGTGCCGGCGGGAATGTTCAACGTTCGATGTTCATGTTTCAGCAAGGGGTGTGCCAAACTGCAGAAATGCCGGTTTTCCAAGGTTTTCGGGAGATATCGATCAACGGCATCTGGTAGGGATTGCCAAGCCTTGGGAGATTTCACTATATCTCGGGCATGGAGAGGGGAAATCAGTTCGTCGGCCAGTCCACGGCCTTTCTCGATGCGGTAGAACGTGCCAGCCGTGCGGCGCCTATGCAGCGCCCGATCCTCATCATCGGAGAGCGCGGGACGGGCAAGGAACTGATCGCCGAACGTCTTCATCGCCTGTCTTCCCGGTGGGACGAACCGCTGGTCGTGATGAACTGCGCAGCACTTCCCGAAACCCTTATCGAAGCAGAACTTTTCGGCCACGAGGCAGGGGCTTTCACCGGTGCTACCAGAGCGCGCGAGGGAAGGTTCGAGGAAGCCGACAAGGGGACGTTATTCCTCGACGAACTGGGCACACTGTCAATGGCGGCGCAGGAACGCCTGCTGCGCGCGGTCGAATATGGCGAAGTCACCCGCATCGGGTCCTCGCGGCCGATCAGAGTCGATGTGCGGATTGTCGGCGCGACCAATGAAGATCTGCCGCGCATGGCCGCAGAGGGCAAGTTTCGCGCCGACCTGCTCGACCGGCTCAGTTTCGAAGTCATCACGCTGCCGCCGCTGCGCGTGCGCGAGGGGGATATCGGCGTCCTGGCGGACTATTTCGGACGGCGCATGGCGGCAGAGCTGGGCTGGGAGGGCTGGCCGGGTTATGCCGGTCACGTCCAGCAGCAGCTGGAGGAGCATTCCTGGCCCGGTAATGTTCGCGAGTTGCGCAACGTGATCGAGCGGGCGGTCTACCGCTGGGATTCCTGGGAGGAGCCGATCGCCCATGTGCAATTCGATCCTTTCGAAAGCCCATGGAAGCCGCTCGCGGGGCAGGGAGTCACGCGGTCGCGGGACACCGATTTCCGCAATGCGGTCCAGCCGACCGCGCGTCCGACCCTGGATCTCGAAGGGATCGATGACTTGCGCTCCGCCGTCGATGCCCACGAGCGCAAGATCCTCGAGCATGCACTCGGCAGGCACCGCTGGAACCAGCGCCAGACCGCCAAAGCGCTTGGCCTCACCTACGACCAGCTGCGCCATTGCATAAAGAAGCACGGCCTGATGGAAGAGGCGGCGGACTAGCAGGCTGGAGGGGCTGCCATGTGCAACCTGTACAAGGTGAAGAGCTCGCATACCGAGGTCGCGGACTTCTTCGATGCCATCGCGGAGGATTTCGGTGCCAACACGCCGGAAGAGTTCTACCCCGGCTACCCGACCATTGCGGTTGCCGAGGGGCGGGTGCGTTCGATGGTGTGGGGTTTCCCGCTTGCGCAGACCGGGGCCAAGGGCCAGCCGCTCAAGCCCAAGCCGGTCAACAACACCCGCACCGACAAGGTGAAGAGCTTCTTCTGGCGCGATTCTTTCGAGAACCGGCGTTGCCTTATCCCTGTCTCGACCTTCGCCGAGGCCGAGGGGCCGAAAGGTCGGATGACCCGCACATGGTTCACCATGCCCGAGACGCCGTTGTTCGCCACTGCCGGGATCTGGCGCAAGACCGACGAGTGGGGTGCAGCCTGCTCCATGTTGATGACCGAGGCGAACGCGCAGGTCGCGCCAGTTCATAACCGCATGCCGGTAATCCTGCCGCGCGAGAGCTGGGACCGGTGGCTGGGCGGAACGCCGTCGGAGGCCTATGATCTCTGCATTCCCTTCCAGGGGGAGCTTTCCATCGATCGCACCGACGAACCCTGGTTCAGGCGGCGCGGGGGATAGGGCTCCTTTGCGCTTGCAATCCGGCCGGGTCCGGCCTATCTGGCCGCCATCCCGATATCGTCGAGACTTTGGAGGGGCTGGCGCCGCAAGGGGCCGGCGCCAAGCGCCTTTGCCCGATGATGTTGCACATGATGGAGACCCGATGGCCGACGTGGCACGTTTGACCGCCCTGATCGAACCCGAAGCGACCGCGCTCGGGTTCGAGCTCGTGCGCGTCAAGATGATGCCGTCGGAAGCCGGTGACGGCGGCATGGCGCTGCAGATCATGGCGGAGGATCCGGCGACGGGCCAGCTAGTGATCGACCAGTGCGCCGCGCTCAGCCGCCGCGTGTCGGACGTGATCGATGCGGCCGAGGAAGCCGGTGAAGTGCTGATCGAAGGTGCGTACCACCTCGAGGTCAGCAGCCCCGGAATCGACCGCCCGCTTACCCGCCCCAAGGATTTCGCCAACTGGGCCGGGCACGAGGCCAAGTTCGCGCTCGAAGAAAAGGTCGAGGGCCACCGCAACCTTCGTGGTATATTGCGCGGCATTGAGGGCGAGACGGTCACCATAGAAGACCGCAAGGCGGGCGCGATTGCTGTCCCGCTCGAACAGATTCACAGCGCCAAGCTGGTCCTGACGGACGAGCTGATCGCTGCCACCAGACCCATCGACACCACCGGTGTCGAGGACATTGTCGAAGACGAAGAAGAGAAGGCTGACGACTGATGGCCAGTGCAATTTCCGCCAACAAGGCCGAGCTGCTCGCGATTGCGAACTCGGTTGCTTCGGAAAAGATGATCGACAAGGCGATCGTCATCGAAGCGATGGAAGAAGCGATCCAGAAGAGCGCGCGCAACCGCTATGGTGCGGAAAACGACATTCGTGCCAAGCTCGATCCGCTGACCGGCGACCTGCGCCTGTGGCGCGTCGTCGAGGTGGTCGAGGAAGTAGAGGATTACTTCAAGCAGGTAGACCTGAAGCAGGCCGAGAAACTGCAACCGGGCGCCAAGGTCGGTGACTTTATCGTCGACCCGCTTCCCAACGTCGATCTCGGCCGCATCGATGCCCAGAGCGCCAAGCAGGTCATCTTCCAGAAGGTCCGCGATGCGGAGCGCGAGCGCCAGTACGAAGAGTTCAAAGACCGCGCCGGCGAAATCATCACCGGCGTCATCAAGTCGGTCGAGTTCGGCCATGTGATCGTCAACCTCGGCCGCGCCGAAGGCGTGATCCGCCGCGACCAGCAAATCCCGCGCGAAGCCGCCCGTACCGGCGAGCGTGTCCGCGCGATCATCACCAAGGTCGAGCGCAACAACCGCGGTCCGCAGATATTCCTGAGCCGCGCGCATCCCGAATTCATGAAGAAGCTGTTCGCGCAGGAAGTGCCCGAAATCTACGATGGCATCATCGAGATCAAGGCCGCCGCCCGCGATCCAGGCAGCCGCGCCAAGATCGGCGTGATCAGCCGCGATTCCAGCATCGATCCCGTGGGCGCCTGCGTCGGCATGAAGGGCAGCCGCGTCCAGGCCGTGGTGCAGGAACTGCAGGGCGAAAAGATCGACATCATCCCGTGGTCGGAAGACCAGGCGACCTTCATCGTCAACGCATTGCAGCCGGCCACCGTCAGCCGCGTCGTGCTCGACGAGGACGAAGGCCGCATCGAAGTGGTGGTTCCTGACGACCAGCTCAGCCTCGCCATCGGCCGCCGCGGCCAGAACGTGCGTCTGGCGAGCCAGCTCACCGGTCACCAGATCGACATCATGACCGAGGAAGAGGCGAGCGAGAAGCAGAGCAAGGAATTCTCGACCCGCTCCAAGATGTTCGAGGAAGAGCTCGACGTCGACGAAACGCTGTCGCAGCTGCTGGTCGCCGAGGGCTTCGCCGAACTCGAGGAAGTGGCCTATGTGGCGCTCGACGAACTCGCCGGGATCGAGGGCTTCGACGAGGAACTGGCCGAGGAACTGCAGAGCCGCGCCAAGGAAGCGCTGGACCGGCAGGAAGCGACCTACCGCGAAGAGCGCCGCGCGCTCGGCGTGGAAGATGCGCTGGCCGATATCCCGCACCTTAACGAGCAGATGCTTGTGACGCTGGGCAGGGGCGGCATCAAGACGCTCGACGACCTGGCCGATCTCGCCACCGACGAACTCATCGCCAAGAAGCGTGAGGCCCCGCGTCGTCGCAACAATGCTGACGGTCCGCCGCTGCGCCGCAACCAGCGCGCCGAGGACAAGGGCGGCGTGCTGGGCGAATACGGCCTGAGCGAAGAGCAGGGCAACGAGATCATCATGGCTGCCCGTGCGCACTGGTTCGAAGACGAAGACGTCTCCGCGCCCGACACCCAGGAGGCCGCCGATGCGGACTCCACCCAATGAGCGCGTAGCGTCCGACATTCCTGAAGCTGCCGAGGCCCGGACGTCCCGTTCGGAGCCGGAGCGCCGCTGTGTCCTCTCCGGGGAGCATGGTGCGCGCGATGCGCTGGTGCGCCTCGCGATCTCGCCCGACGGGCTCGTACTGCCCGATGTCTTCGCCCGCGCGCCGGGGCGGGGGGCCTGGCTCGGCGTCAATCGCGCCGGGCTCGAAGCCGCCATGGCCAAAGGCAAGCTCAAGGGCGCACTGGCGCGGGCCTACAAGGGCGCTCCGCTGACTGTGCCTGACGATTTGCCTCAACGGATCGAGGATGCGCTGCGCAAGGCGCTGCTCGACCGGCTAGGCCTCGAAATGCGCGCCGGGCACCTTGTGCTCGGATCGGACCGGATTGCCGAACATGCGCGCGGCGGGGTGCTGGAACTCCTGCTCCACGCCGCCGATGCCAGCGAGGACGGGGCGAAGAAGCTCGACCAGGCTTGGCGGGTCGGGCGCGAGATGGAAGGATCGGGCGAGCGGGGCATCCGCTTGCCTCTGGACCGGACAGCTTTGTCTGTGGCATTGGGCCGCGACAATGTCGTCCACCTGGGCGTTGGCAGCCGAAAGGCAGCCGAACGGGTCGAACAGGCCCTGTCACGCCTGTTGCACTTTGCAGGAGCATCCGCGGATGCGCCCGAATCCGGCGGAACGAGCAATCGCCCCGTCGGCGAGACGATTTGAGATCGAAGGAAGAAACGAGTTTTATGAGCGACGAAAACGAAACCCCGCGCACCCGCAAACCGCTTGGCCTGAAGCGGAGCGTGGATGCCGGCGAGGTCAAGCAGACCTTCAGCCACGGCCGCACCAACAAGGTGGTGGTCGAGGTGAAGCAGCGTCGTCGCCTGGTCGGCAAGCCGGGTGAGGTCGCGCCCCCGCCGCCCCCGCCGCCGCCCCCGCCTCCGCCCCCTCCGCCTCCGGCAGCAGCGAAGCCTGCGCCCAAGAAGGCGGCCCCTGCCGGGGAAACCCCGCAAGAGCGCGTCGCACGCTTGCAACGTGAGGCGGAAGAGGCACGTCTCGCGACCTTGGCCGAGCAGACCGCTCGCGAGGCCGAGGAAGCCCGCAAGGCTGCAGAGGAAGAAAAGAAGCGCGCCGAAGAAAACCGCAGGGCCGAGGAAGAGGCCGAAAAGACCAAGGCCGAAGCGCCTGCGCCCGTGCCCGCTACTGAAGAAACGCCCACCGAAGTGGATTCCGCTGCGGAGGCCAGCTCCAGCAGTGCGGCGCCCGCCGCGCGCAGGTTCACCCCGGTCGAACGGCCCGAACCCAAGCGCCCCGAAAAGAAGAAGAAGGAAGAGCGCCGCGTCGCCCCTGCAGAAGAGAGCAAGGACAAGCGCCGTTCCGGCAAGCTGACCGTTACGAAGGCACTCAACGAGGACGAAGGCCGCCGCGCCCGCTCGCTCGCCGCGCTCAAGCGCGCCCGCGAAAAGGAACGCCGCATGCATGGCGGGCCGTCCGCGCCGCGTGAGAAGCAGGTCCGCGATGTCGTGGTGCCCGAGGCGATTACCGTCCAGGAACTCGCCAACCGCATGGCCGAAAAGGGCGCCGACCTGGTGAAGGCGCTGTTCAACATGGGCATGATGGTCACCGTCAACCAGACGATCGACCAGGACACGGCCGAGCTGCTGGTCGAGGAATTCGGCCACAACATCACCCGTGTTTCGGAAAGCGATGTCGATATCGACACCTCGACCGACCAGGACCCGGAAGACACGCTGAAGCCGCGTCCGCCGGTGGTTACGATCATGGGCCATGTCGACCACGGCAAGACCAGCCTGCTCGACGCGCTGCGCGGGGCCAATGTCGTGAAGGGCGAAGCCGGCGGCATCACCCAGCACATCGGCAGCTATCAGGTGAAGACCAAGTCCGGCGGGAAAATCACCTTCCTCGATACGCCGGGCCACGCGGCCTTTACCGAAATGCGCCAGCGCGGGGCCAACGTCACCGATATCGTGGTGCTGGTGGTCGCGGCCGATGACGGCGTGATGCCGCAGACGATCGAGGCGATCAACCACACCAAGGCGGCCGGCGTGCCGATGATCGTGGCGATCAACAAGATCGACAAGCCGGAGGCGGATCCCAACAATATCCGCACCCGACTGCTCGAACACGAAGTCATCGTCGAGGCGATGTCGGGCGACGTACAGGATGTCGAAATCTCCGCCAAGGAGAAGACCGGTCTCGACGAGCTGCTGGAAAAGATCGAGCTCCAGGCCGAACTGATGGAACTGCGGGCCAACCCCGATCGCGACGCGGAAGCGACCGTGATCGAGGCACAGCTCGACAAGGGCCGCGGTCCGGTGGCGACCGTCCTCATAAACCGCGGGACGCTGAAGCGTGGCGACACCTTCGTAGTCGGCACCGAAAGCGGCAAGGTCCGCGCGATCATCGACGACCAGGGCAAGCAGATCAAGGAAGCCGGTCCCTCGATGCCGGTCGAGGTGCTCGGTCTCGGCGGTGTGCCGGGTGCAGGCGAGCTGCTGACTGTGGTCGAGAACGAACAGCGCGCCCGCGAGGTTGCCTCGTTCCGCCAGCAGAAGGCGACCGAGAAGCGCACCGCGCTCGCCCCGACCAATTTCGACACCATGTTCGCCGGCCTCGCCTCGAACGTGATCGAATTCCCGGTGGTGGTGAAGGCGGACGTGCAGGGCTCGGTCGAAGCGATCGTGACCGCGCTGCACAACCTCTCGAACGATCTCATCAAGGTCCGCGTGCTGCACGCCGGCGTAGGTGCGATCACCGAGAGCGACGTGACGCTGGCGGCGGCTTCGAATGCGCCGATCCTCGGCTTCAACGTGCGTCCGAACCCCAAGGCGCGCGACCTGGTGAAGCGCGATAACGTGCGGATGATGTATTACGACGTCATCTATCACCTGACCGAGGAAATCGCGAAGGAGATGGCGGGCGAGCTGGGTCCGGAGCGGATCGAGCACGTCGTCGGCCGCGCGCTGGTCAAGGAAGTCTTCAAGTCCGGCAAGAAGGACAAGGCGGCCGGCTTGCTGGTCGAGGAAGGCGTCATCCGCAAGGGCCTGTTCGCTCGTCTCACCCGCGAGGATGTCATCGTTTCGGCGACCACCATCGCCTCGCTGCGGCGCTTCAAGGACGACGTGGACGAAGTCCGAACCGGCCTCGAATGCGGCGTGGTCCTGGCCGACACGAACGACATCAAGCCGGGCGACCAGCTCGAAGTCTTCGAAGTCGAGGAGCGTGAGCGGACTCTGTGAGCGGAGAAATCGACGGCAGCAAGCACGCTCTCGGCGCCGCGCATGCGGAGTTGATGGGGGTTGAATTCGACAGCTTCGACCGGGAGCGCGAGGAGATCACCTTGCGCTTCCGCGCGCCCGCCAGCTTCATCACCCCGCGCGGCAGCGTGCAGGGCGGCTTGGTGGCCGGGTTCCTCGACGAGGTAATGGGCTGGGCGCACGTCTGGGCCACCGACCATGAGGAGGCCCCGCTCAACCTCGACCTGACGATGACGATCCTGCGGCCCGTCCCGGCGGGACCGCTGGTCGGCAAGGGCCGCGTGATCAAGCGCGGGCGCAAGGCGATCTACCTTGAAGGCGAGTTGTTCGACGCAGAAGGCAAGCTGCTTGCCCGCTCGACCAGCACGGCAATTCCTACGCCGCGCCCGGTGGCGGCACCCACAGAGGGCTGATGGCGCGGCTCGTCGCCTTTCTGGGCAGCATCAATGTTGGCGGCAACCGGATCAATATGGTCGATCTCGTCGCAGCGTTGACCGAAGCCGGGTTCAAGGACGTGTCCACCGTGGCTGCCAGCGGCAATGTGATCCTGACCGACGATCGCGACCCTGCGATGCTGGAGATCAGCTTGGAATCGGTTGTGCAGGAGTCGTTCGGCTTCAAATCCTGCGCCATGGTGCGGATGTCGGAAGAGATCCGCTATGCCATCGAACGGAACCCTTTCCATGGCACCGGGCCGCAGCATGGCTCCGACAAGATGGTGCACTCGATCTTCCTGAGCCAACAACCCGACAAGGCCGCGGTGGATGCGCTGATCGAGGAGCATCGCAGCAAGGGTAGCGAGCGACTGGCACTGGGTGACCGCGTGCTGTTTCTCGATTATGTCAACGGCGTCGGCGTGTCGGACCTGTCGAACAAGGTGCTGGAACGGCGGCTCGGCTGCAAGGGTACGGCGCGCAACATGACCTCGCTCAAACGTATTCTCGGCAAGATGGTGGCCTGATGGCACGACAGCAATTCACCCCCGAACAGCAATCGGTTCGCGTCCTCAAGGTGGGCGAACGGGTGCGCCATATCCTCAGCGAACTGCTCGCGCGGCAGGAGGTGCATGACGATACCGTCAGCGCGGCCAATATCGCCGTGACCGAGGTGCGCATGTCGCCCGATTTGCGCAACGCCAGCGTCTATGTGAAGCCGCTTCTGGGCAGGGACGAGGACTCCATCGTCAAGGCGCTGCGCCAGAATACCGCCTTCCTACAGAAGGAAGTGGCCAAGCGGCTGGGTCTCAAGTTCGCGCCGAAGCTGCAGTTCCGGACGGACGAAAGCTTCGACGAGGCGGAGCGGATCGAGCGGCTGCTGAGCGACCCGAAGGTTGCGCGTGATCTGGGCGAGGAAGACTAGCCCGTCGGTCGCAACCGCGCCTTCAGCGTGATGTCCACAGTCTTGCCGACGATCAGCGAATAGGACTTCATGCCGAAGTCGTAGCGGTTGATCTTCGTGCTTCCGGTCAGGGTGATCGCCGTGCCGGGCTTCACGCTGGCAGGCGGGCTGTCGAATGCGATGGAGAGCGTGACCGGCCTGGTCACGCCCCGCGCGGTGAGCGAGCCCTGCACGGTCCCGCTTCGCCCGTCTTTCAGCACCATCCTGTTGCCCTGGAACCGGACGGTCGGATATTTTTCGACCCAGAAGAACTTCTCGCCCTTCAGCCGGTCGCGCGTCACGGCGTCGGGTGCGGTGAGTGCGCGCGCGTCGATCCTGACGTCAAGGTCGATCTGCTGCGGATCGGCAGGCGACAGGCGCGCGGTGCCCGACAGGGCCGGAAACGCCGCCGTCTTGCTCCCGATGCCGAGGAAGGCGACTTTGGCCGACACATTGCTGGCCGTGGTGTCGACCGAGTAGCCGGTACCGGCGGCAGCGCCGATCAAGGCGACAGCAGCAAGAGCAGCGAAGAGGTTGCGGACCCGGATCATGCTATCCCCATGGCTATTGGCGCGCAGCTTGTCGAAACACTCATCATCGGTCTAGCACTTTCGCTTCAGCAGCGGGGATCGGGATTGGCCAAGCTATACTTCTACTACGCCAGCATGAACGCGGGGAAGAGCACCACGCTGCTCCAGACCGCGTTCAACTATGGCGAGCGGGGCATGAAGGTCTCGCTCTGGACGGCCGCGCTCGACGACCGGCCCGGCTTCGGCGCGATCAGCAGCCGCATCGGGCTCGCCAGCGATGCGCACCGGTTTCGCGAGGATACCGACATCCTCTCTTTTGTCGTGGAGGAAAACAGCGAAGGGCGCGTCGATTGCGTGTTGATCGACGAGGCGCAATTCCTGACCGAAGAACAGGTTTGGCAATGCGCCCGGCTGGCGGACGAAGCCAATATCCCCGTCATCTGCTATGGCCTGCGAACTGATTTCCAAGGCCGGTTGTTTCCAGGTTCGGCCGGATTGCTGGGCATTGCGGACGCCCTGGTCGAGCTGAAGGCGATCTGCCACTGCGGGCGGAAGGCGACGATGAACCTGCGGGTCGATGCGGACGGCAAGGCGGTGAAGCAGGGCGCGCAGACGGAAATCGGCGGCGACGACCGCTATACCGCGCTTTGCCGCAAACATTTCCTGCAGGCGCTGGCCTAGCGGCGCCGGGCACCCTACCTCAGCGATATGACCGATACCGTCCTGCTTGCCGCGATCCTCATCCCGGCGCTGATCGTCTCCATCGTCTTCCACGAGGTCGCGCACGGCTGGTCGGCGCTGGCACTGGGCGATCCCACGGCCAAGGAACAGCGCAGGCTGAGCCTCAATCCGCTGCGCCATGTCGATCCCGTCGGCACCGTGCTGCTGCCCGGTTTCATGCTGGCAGTTGGCGGACCGGTGTTCGGCTGGGCCAAGCCGGTGCCGGTGGTGAAGGAGCGGCTCCGCAATCCGCGCTTCGGCATGATGGCGGTCGCGGCGGCGGGCCCGGCGACCAACCTGGTGCTGGCCCTGCTCGGCGCCGTGGTGCTCGGGATCCTGATGGCCAACAATGTGGCCGTGCTGGGCGATCCGCCCTTGTGGTTCCAGGCGATGGCGACGTTCCTGCTGATCAACGTCTTCCTCGCTTTCTTCAACCTCCTGCCGATACCGCCGTTCGATGGATCGCATATCGTCGAAGGTTTGCTCCCGCCGGCATTGGCACGGGGGTACGAGAAGCTGCGACCTTTCGGACTGCTGCTGTTCGTGGGCCTGATCGCGATATCGTGGTTTGCGCCCCAACTGGGACTGATCGAGCGGCTGGTCGGGCGGCCGGTCGACTGGGCGATGGAGCGGCTCTACGTCATCGCCGAGGCGGTCGCAGGTTAGCCGCTGACCTCGTCGATGTAGCGCGCCAGCGGATGACGCCGGAGCAGCGCGGCGAGCCATTCGTCCCGCCCCTCCTTCGCCACGCAGGCCACGATGCAACCGCCGAAGCCGCCGCCGGTCAGCCGCGCGCCCTCTGCGCCGAGCTGGACCGCATCGGCCACCAGCGCGTCGATCGCCGGAATCGAGACCTCGAAATCGTCGCGCATCGAGGCATGGCTGGCATTCATCAGCGTGCCGAGGGCGGCGATATCGCCGCTCCCCAGCGCTTCACGCGCGGCCAGGACACGGCGATGCTCGGTGGCGCAGTGGCGGGCACGTTTGCGGACGGTTTCGTCGATGCCGGATACGGCGTCGATATCGGCAGGGTCGAGCAGGCAGATATCGTTGCGCCCGAAGACGGCGCGCGCCGCATCGCATTCTTCCTTGCGCTCCTTGTAGCGCCCGTCGCTGAGCTTACGCGAATGGCCCGAGTGGATGACGACCATCGCATGGCTGGCCGGCAGCGCGACCAGCTCGTAGGCGAGCGTCGCCGTATCGAGGGCGATGGCCTGACCGGCCTGGGGCACGGCGACGGCGACCTGGTCCATGATGCCGCAGGGCACGCCGAGATATTCGTTCTCGACGCGCCGTGCGGCCAACGCGATGTCGATGTCGCCGACATTGCTGGCTGCGGCAGTGCGCGCTGCCTTCAGGATGGCGACGATCAATGCGGCGGAGGACGACAGGCCCGAACCAGCAGGGATGGTGGAACGGATTGCCAGTTCGGCACCCCCTTCCAGCAATCCGAGCTTCGCTGCCTCACGCAAGGCACCAACAGCGGGATCGGACCAGTGATCGGCCGCGGGATCATCCAGCGTGTGCTCGGCTGATCCGGAAAAGCCCTCTGCGGTGACGACGACCCTGCTATCGTCACGCGGCGTCAACGCGGCGGTGAGCGAGACCGACAAGGCTGCCGGAAGCACCATCCCGCCGTTGTAGTCAGTATGCTCGCCGATCAGGTTGACCCTACCCGGAACGGTCGCGCTAACGGTTTCCATGCTCATAGCTCCCGCAAGTCAGCGGCGGCCGCTTCAGGCATGACATCGACCGTCATCACCCCGGTGTGCTGCTCGACCGAGGCCAGGTACTTCACCCGCCCCGGCGCGCGAAGCAGGGGGTAGAACTGGGCGGTGACGTGATAGCCTGCCGAGCCCCTGCGCGGGGCGGCGTGCAGGGCCAGCATGGTCGCGGCAGGTCGCTGGAACAGCGCGTCATAGCGCCGGGTGATGTCGCCTAGCAATTGCGCGAACCCTGCTTTTTCCTCGTCGCTCATGTCATGCAGGCTCTGGCGCGCCAGGCGCGGGGCAATCCAGACCTCGTAGGGGAAACGGGCGAAGCGCGGGCAGAAAGCCGCGACCCCGCCAGCTTCGATCACGCCGTAGTCGGGCAGGCTACGGTCGATCTCCGCCGACAGATCGTATCCGCTGGCAAAGGCATCGATGGCCTGTTGCTGCACCTGCGGCACCTTGGTGAAGCCGTAGATCTGGCCATGAGGGTGGGACAGGGTGACGCCGACCTCGTCCCCGCGGTTCTCGAACGGCAGGACATATTCGCAACCCGCCTCGAACAGCGCCGCCATCCGGTCCTGCCATGCCGTGAGCAGGACTTCGCGCCGCGCCTGGCCGATGGAATGGAGACTGCCTTCGGCCTCGGGCGAATAGACCACGACTTCGCACGCCCCGAGCGCGCGGGCGGTGTCGATCCCATCCGGCACGGGCGGCTGCGGTGCCTGCGGATGAAGCCCCGAGAACTTGTTGTTGAAAACTGCCACCTCGAAATTCTCGAACGGTATTTCTGTCGCCGGGCCGCCGGGCAGGGTGGGGGCGAGCGGGTCGGCGCTGGCAGCGGGCTTGAAGGTGCGGTTCTGGCGATGCGCGGCATAGATGTTCCACTCGCGCCGCAGCGGGTGGAAACGCAGCTCGCCGCCCAATGCGATGGCGTCGGCCTCCTGCGGCTGCGGGGGCAGGTCGTGCGGCGTATGGCCGTAGAGCCGCAGCATCCGGCCATCGGCCTTGGCAAAGTCGCGGCGGTGGACCGGGCGGCCCGAGGCGTCGGCACCGATCGATTTCAGGGTGTCGCTCATATCCTCTCCCTATCGGGGATTCTCGTGCTTGCCCATTGGTATGCGGTGGGAAAGCAGGCTAGCAGGATACGCATTCGCGCGGGGAAAGGGTTGGCGATGATCGATACTGTGCAGCTAGGCGTGTTCGCCGGCCTGATGGCGCTGCTCGCGTTGCTGACTTGGCGCAAGGTCGCCTCTGCCCGCGCGGCCAGCCATGCTTCGGCCGATCGCGAGATATTTCTCGCTGGCGGCGGGCTGAGCTGGTTCTTCGTCGCCGGGGCGATCACGCTGACGAACCTTTCCACCGACCAGCTGGTGGGGATGAACGGCAACCAGATGCTGCTGCTGGCGTGGTGGGAGCTTGCAGGCTTCATCGGCCTGCTGATGCTCGCCTTCGTGTTCGTGCCGATCTACTACCGCAACAACTGCACGACGATCACGCAATTGCTTGAGCAGCGTTACGACGGGGTCAGCATCCGCACGGTGATCTCGGCGCTGTTCCTGCTGGGCAACCTGCTGATCTATCTTCCCGCCGTGATCTATTCCGGGGCGCTGTTCATGCAGACCCTGTTCGGGGTCGAGGCGTCGATCGTGACGATCGCAGCCATGTTCGCGGTCGTCGGTGCGGCCTATGCAATCCTCGGCGGGCTGCGGGCGGTGGCGGTGCTCGATACCTATGGCGGGATCGGTGTGCTGGGTCTGGCGCTGGTCGTCGTGTTCCTTGCCATGCAGGCGGTCGGTTGGGACATCACCAGCGGCGTCCCGGCAGAGCGGCTGACGATGGTCGGGGCGACCGACAGCCCGATCCCTTTCCACACGCTGTTCACCGGCATGATATTCATCCAGATCTTCTACTGGTCGACCAACCAGAACATCACCCAGAAAGCGCTCGCCGCGCCCGATGTGAAGGAAGCGCAGAAGGGTGTGATCGCGGCGGCGGTGATCCGACTGCTGATCGTACCGCCGATCGTGGTGATCCCCGGCATCGTCGCCTTCAAGCTGTTCGGCGATGTCGACGACCGGGCCTATGCCATGGTGGTGGGCGAAGTGCTGCCCGGCTGGACCAGCGGCATGTTCGCGGCGATGATCGCGGCGGCGGTGCTGACCACCTATGCGGCGGTGATGAACGCCACGATTACCCTGTGGTCGGTCGACTTCCACCGCCGCTTCATCAATGCAGATGTCGACGTGACGCGGCTCAACCGGATCGTCGGCGTGGTCGCCATGATCGGCTCGGTCGCGCTGGTTCCTCTCTATGCCAGCGCCACCAGCATCATCAACCTGCTGCAGGAGCTAAACGGGCTGCTCTCCATGCCGATCCTCTCGGCCTTCATCGCCGCGCTGATGTTCCGCAACATGGACGCTCGCGCCGCGGTGGCGGGGCTGGCGTGGGGCTTCTGCCTCTATGCCTTCCACACCTTCTATCTCTACGTGCCGGAGAATTTCGGCGGGGTGAGCTGGTACGCCACTATCGGCCTGCCGTGGGTGCACTATATCGACGTCATGCTGTTCGTGCTGGCGACCTCGGTCGCGATGGCGCTGCTGACCAACCGTGTGGTGTTCGGCAACCGCGCCACGCTTGCATTCGGCGGGCGCAGTCCCCAGCCTGACGGGGCATGACCGACAAGAAACCCCAACCCCACGGATGGCTGATCCTCGACAAACCGCGCGGCATGGGCTCGACCCAGGCGGTCGGGGCGGTGAAGCGCAACCTGCGCGAGGCCGGGTATGGCCCCAAATCCAAGGACATGCCCAAGGTCGGCCATGGGGGCACGCTCGATCCCGAGGCGGAGGGCGTACTGCCCATTGCATTGGGCGAAGCAACCAAGCTCGCCGGGCGGATGCTCGATGCGAGCAAGATCTACGAGTTCACGGTCCAGTTCGGCGAGGAGACCGACACGCTCGATGCCGAAGGCGCAGTGATCGCGACCTCGAACCATCGCCCGCCGATGGCGGCGGTGGCGGCGGTGCTGGAACACTTTACCGGCGATATCGAGCAGTTTCCGCCCGCCTATTCGGCGCTCAAGGTCGACGGCAAGCGCGCCTATGACCTGGCGCGGGCAGGGGAACAGGTCAAACTCAAGTCCCGCGCGGTGACGGTTTACGACCTGTACTTCTCCCTTCGCCCTGAGCCTGTCGAAGGGCTGTCCATTTCTTCTGGCGCTGGTCTGGAAAAGGAGGACAGGGCTTCGACAAGCTCAGCCCGAACGGACGTGGGGTTGAGATCGTCGTTTCAAACTACCGCCGGTCGACCGGACCCTTTCGACCCTGCTGCGCCGCTCGAACTGGCCGACGCCGTCACCCTGACCGCCCACGTCTCCAAGGGCACCTACATCCGCAGCCTCGCCCGCGATATCGCCCATGCCCTTGGAACCGTGGGCCACGTGACCTATCTCAGGCGCATCAAGGCCGGCCCGTTCCGCGAGGATCAGGCGATTTCGCTGGACAATCTGAACGAAATCGGTAAGGGCGCGCCACTTCAAGACCTCCTCCTGCCGCTCGAGGCGGGGCTGGACGACATCCCGGCTCTGCAACTCGATCCCGATAGCGCGCAGGCGGTCCGACAGGGCCGGGTCATTTCGGACATGCCCCAAGCCGACGGGCTCTACCTTGCGAAGCTGGAAAGCGTTCCGGTTGCGCTCGTGGAACTCGGCGGCGGCACGATGAAAGTCGTGCGGGGGTTCAACCTTCCCGATGTCGCGGAGTAAAGACTATGACAGTGACTGCAGAGCGTAAGCAGGAAATCATCAAGGACAACGCACAGGCCAATGGCGACACCGGTTCGCCGGAAGTCCAGGTCGCGATCCTGACCGAGCGCATCCGCAACCTGACCGAGCACTTCAAGGCCAACCACAAGGACAACCACTCGCGTCGTGGTCTCCTCGCGATGGTCAACAAGCGTCGCAGCCTGCTTGCCTATCTCAAGAAGAAGGATGTGGCTCGCTACAACGCCCTGATCGCGAAGCTGGGTCTTCGCAAGTAAGAGTTTCCCGGAGCGGCCCAACTCGGGCCGCTTCGTTTATCCGGCTCCCGCACAATCCGGTGCAGGGGCCATGGGGCGCAGAAAAAGCCCCACACCGGACCGGGACGGATTCCCCGGCACTGCAGGCCCCGCGCGGCAATATGGCCCCGCGGGTTCGAAAAGGAAAATACATGTTCGACACGAAAACAGTATCGATGGAGTGGGGCGGGAAAACCCTCACCCTCGAAACCGGCCGCATTGCCCGTCAGGCAGACGGCGCGGTCCTCGCCACCTATGGCGAAACGGTAGTCCTCTGCGCCGTTACGGCCGCCAAGAGCGTCAAGGAAGGGCAGGACTTCTTCCCGCTGACCGTCCACTACCAGGAAAAATTCTTCGCCTCGGGCCGCATCCCCGGTGGCTTCTTCAAGCGTGAACGCGGCGCGACGGAAAAGGAAACGCTGGTTTCGCGCCTCATCGACCGTCCGGTCCGCCCGCTGTTCCCGGAAGGGTTCTATAACGAGATCAACGTGATCGCGCAGGTGCTGTCGTTCGACGGCGAGTGCGAGCCCGATGTCCTTGCCATGATCGCGGCGTCCGCTGCGCTGACCATTTCGGGCGTGCCCTTCATGGGCCCGATCGGCGCAGTCCGCGTCGGCTACGTCGATGGCGAATACACGCTGAACCCGCGCCAGGACGAAGCCGCCGCCGGCGATCTCGACCTGGTCGTCGCCGCCACCGGCAATGCCGTGATGATGGTTGAATCGCAGGCACGCGAACTCAACGAAGACATCATGCTCGGCGCGGTGCTGTTCGCCCATGACGAATGCAAGAAGGTCGTCGACCTGATCGTGGACCTGGCCGAGAAGGCCGCCAAGGATCCGTGGGACATCGCCATCAGCGACAATTCGGCGATCAAGGACAAGCTCAAGAAGCTGATCGGCGACGACATCGCCGCAGCCTACAAGCTGACCGACAAGTCGGCCCGCTCGGCCGCGCTGAATGCCGCCCGCGACAAGGCCAAGGAAGCCTTTGCCCACGAAGATGCGCAGACCCAGATGGTCGCCATCAAGTCGGTCAAGAAGGTCGAGGCGGATATTGTGCGCGGCGCAATCCTCAAGGACGGTACCCGCATCGACGGCCGCAAGGTCGACCAGGTCCGCCCGATCGAAGCCATGGTCGGCTTCCTGCCCCGTACCCACGGTTCGGCGCTGTTCACCCGCGGTGAAACGCAGTCGATCTGCACCACCACGCTGGGCACCAAGGACAGCGAGCAGATGATCGACGGCCTCGAGGGCCTGAGCTACTCGAGCTTCATGCTGCACTACAACTTCCCGCCCTATTCGGTCGGTGAAGTAGGTCGTTTCGGGGCGCCTTCGCGCCGCGACACCGGCCACGGCAAGCTTGCCTGGCGTGCCCTCCAGGCAGTCCTGCCGAGCAAGGAAGACTTCCCCTACACAATCCGCGTGGTCTCGGACATCACCGAGTCCAACGGCTCGTCCTCGATGGCCACCGTCTGCGGCGGCGCGCTGTCGATGATGGACGCCGGCGTTCCGATCACGCGCCCGGTTTCGGGCATCGCCATGGGCCTGATCCTTGAGGGCGACGAGTTCACCGTGCTGTCCGACATCCTGGGTGACGAAGATCACCTTGGCGACATGGACTTCAAGGTGGCCGGCACCAGCGAAGGCATCACCACCATGCAGATGGACATCAAGGTCGCGGGCATCACGCGCGAGATCTTCCAGGCTGCGCTGGAGCAGGCCAAGGGTGGCCGCGCGCACATCCTCGGCGAAATGACCAAGGCGCTAGGCACTGCCCGCACCGAAGTCAGCAAGCACGCCCCGCGCATCGAGACGATCCAGATCGACAAGTCGAAGATCCGCGACGTCATCGGCACCGGCGGCAAGGTGATCCGCGAGATCGTCGCCGAAACGGGCGCCAAGGTCGATATCGACGACGAAGGCGTGATCAAGATCTCGTCTTCGGACCTCGACCAGATCGAGGCCGCCAAGGCCTGGATCCTCGGCATCGTCGAGGAACCGGAAATCGGCAAGATCTATAACGGCAAGGTCGTCAACATCGTCGACTTCGGTGCCTTCGTGAACTTCATGGGCGGCAAGGACGGCCTCGTCCACGTCAGCGAAATGAAGAACGAGCGCGTCGAGAAGCCGACCGATGTCGTGTCGGAAGGCATGGACGTGAAGGTCAAGGTGCTCGAGATCGACAACCGCGGCAAGGTCCGCCTGTCGATGCGCGTTGTCGACCAGGAAACCGGCGAAGAACTGGAAGACACCCGTCCGCCCCGCGAACCGCGCGAACCGCGTGGTGACCGTGGCCCGCGTCGTGACGGCGGTGGCGGCGATCGCCGCGGCGGCCGTGGCCCCCGCGGAGAAGGTCGTGGCGGCGACCGCGATCGCGGTCCCCGTCGCGACCGTGACGGCGGCGGCGACAACCACGTACCGGATTTCCTGAAGGACTGATCCTTCGGAAAGTGAAACAGGGAAGGGCCGCTCGACAGGGCGGCCTTTTTCGTATCTAGGATCGCTCCATGCTTCCTCGAAAAACCCTTGCCACGGCGCTGATACCGGGCGGCGATACGCTGACGCTGGTGTCGCACGGGCGCGACTTCATCATCATGCTCGGCCGCGACGAGTTGATGGGTACGCGGATGCAGTTCAGCGAGGAGCAGCTTGCGCAGCTGACGCTGGCGCGGCTTGTCGCCAAGGCTCCGCGCGTCCTGATCGGCGGATACGGCATGGGCTTCACCTATCGCGCCGCACTCGCCGCCGCGCCCGACCGGGCACAGGTGGTCGTTGCCGAAGTCGTCCCCGAAATCCTCGAATGGGCGAAGGGACCTCTGGCATCGCTCACCGGCGACTGCCTCGACGATCCGCGGGGTCAGATCGTGCTGGCCGACGTCGCTGCGCTGATTGACGATGCGGTGGACGGGACGACCGACCGCTATGACGCGATCCTGCTCGATGTCGACAACGGCCCCGACGGGATCGTGCGCGAGGGGAACGAGCGGCTCTACACTCGCACCGGGCTCGGGCGCGCGCGTGATGCACTCAACCCCGGTGGGGTGCTGGCGGTCTGGTCCGCCGCACCCGACCACAAGTTCACCGGCAGGCTGAAGGACGCCGGTTTCCAGGTCGACGTCCAGACCGTTCGTGCCCGCCCCAACAACAAGGGGCCCCACCACACGATCTGGTTTGCGGAAAAGACGCGCTAGATTTCGCCAACACGCTTCCTGTGCGATACATCCCGGTGATGCGGATCACCGACGGATTCGCGCTAGGGAAGGGGGAATTGGCGGTGCGCAGATGCTGGCTTTTTGCACTGGCGCTAGCGGGCGCGACCTGGACCGCACCGGCCTTTGCCAGCGGCGATTATTGCGAGCCGCGCTGGACGCCGGAGAATGCCGGCTTCAGCTGCGTCAGCTCGGTCCCCATCGCTCCGGGCAACGATACGCGGGTCAATCTCTTCCTGCTCTTACAGGATCGCGCGGGCAGGAACGGACAGGGACTGGCCTACCCCGAAACGGAGCCTTTCTACGGGCGCAATTTCCTCAAGTGGCGCGA
Organism: Parerythrobacter aurantius; assembly: GCF_045291475.1. NCBI lineage: Bacteria > Pseudomonadati > Pseudomonadota > Alphaproteobacteria > Sphingomonadales > Erythrobacteraceae > Parerythrobacter > Parerythrobacter aurantius. Next base: position 8,925 of record NZ_CP147985.1, on the reverse strand, counting down.
TGTCGCCAATGCCTGGTATCCCCGGCCGGAGGCTGCGGACAGCGAAGGCGGGGCTGCCGACGATACTGGCGATGAAGTCGGCTCCGGGCGCTGCCAGACCCTTGGCAGTGGCAAGCGCAGCTTCCTTGCTGCGGTCGAGCAAGCGGCAGGCGTCAAACCGGGCGAGCGCAGCCTTCTTGCCTCGACACGCGACCGGCTCGGAGCGGTGTGCGAGAACGGGCCGGGATCGGTCAGGCTCCCCGGCGAGGGCGGATATTTCGCCAACTTCGGCGCTAACGGTATTCCCGACGCACCGGCCGGCTTCATGGCCTATCTCGAAGCATCGGCAAGCTTTTATGGCGGCGAATGGGACCGTGCGAAGGTTTATTACCGCAAGGTGGCAGGAGCTCGCGCCAATGGATGGCTGACAGAGACGGCTACCTACATGATCGCGCGTACCCTGCTCAACGAGGCGATGGACAAGTCCGAAGACGAATGGGGCTGGTTCGACCTGCAGAAGGCCGACCCGTCTGTCGCACGGCAATCGGAAGATGCCTTCATGGAATACCTGGAGGCCTATCCGGACGGTCGCTACGCCGCATCCGCACGCGGTTTGGTGCGCAAGGCCCTGTGGCTGCAACGTGATTTCGCGCGGCTGGGCACGGCCTATGGCGCTGCCCTGCAAACGGTCGATCCGGCACAGGAAGAATCCGCCAGGCTGGTCGAAGAGATCGACGACAAGCTGCTGGTGCGCGACCGGACGCCCGGCGCTGCCGACCCGGTGCTGTCGGCGACAAACCTGCTGATGCGGATGCGGCCCCACAGTTTCGACCCCGACGAAAAGCAACTCACCCGCGAGGAGCTCGATGCAGAGGCGGCGACCTTTGCCGAAACGCCCGAACTCTGGTCGTTTCTCGAGGCGACGCATGCCTTCTACGTCGGAAAGGACTACGCGGCGGTTCTAGAGCTGTTGCCCGATGATGCGCGGCAAGAGAGCTATGCGCCGCTGGCATTCAGCCGGCAGTACCTTCGCGGCCTCGCGCTGCACGCGCTGAACGATCGCAATGAAGAGGGATTCTGGCGCCAGCTTGTCGAAGGCAGCGACGGACTTTGGCAGCGCCCGTCGGTCGAACTGGCCCTTGCCCGTTCGCTCGAACAGAAGGGCGAGTTGCAAGACGTCTTTGCCTCTGGTTCGCCGGTGCGCGAACCGCGATTGCGGCGGATACTGCTGGGAAATTCGGCGGGTCCGGCGATCCTCAAGGCGCAGGCCCGCACCTCGGATGGTCCGGCCGGGGAGGCGAGCTTCGCCACCTTCGTGGTGCTATGGCGCCAGCTTCAGCGGCACGAATTTGCCGGCTTCCTCGCAGACCTGCCGCTGGCCGCGAAATTCGAGCCGGGGGAGGACAGCTACGGCTTGTGGAACCTGCTCGACACGCCGGTCGCCCCGGCCAATGTGTTCGTGCAGGGGCCGACCGCGGACGGTTTCGCCTGCCCTTCGCTTGAAAGGACCGCCCGCACGCTGGCCGGCAGGCCGAAAGATGCAGCTGCACTGTTGTGCTTGGGCGATTTCCTCAGGCTCAACGGCTTCGACGACTTCAGCCTTTCGAGCGGGTGGGTAGAGGATGATGAGGGTGTCGAGCTGGGCACATCGGCAGGCTATCCCGGCAAGGCCTTCGTCCGGCACGACTACTATACGGCGGTGATGGACGATCCGGTGGCAACGCGGGACCAGCAGGCCTATGCCCTCTACCGCGCCATCCGCTGCTACGCACCGTCGAGAAACAACAGCTGCGGTGGCGACGGGGTCGAGGCTGACGTGCGCGCAGCTTGGTTCAAACGGTTGAAGGCGCGTTACAGCGACACGCGCTGGGCGCGGGAGGCGAAATATTACTGGTAAGCGGTGGCTGGCGCTGCTGTCGGCCCCGGTTTTCGCCTGCGCGCTGGCGGCCTGCGATGTCGCACCCCATGGACCGGTAACCGGCACAGTCGATCCGGGCGATTACCGGGCGTTCTACCTCTGGCCGGGCGTCGAACCGCCGCGCGATCTCGCACAGGCCGAGGCGGTCTATATCCTCTGGGGCGAGCTGAGGAAGATCGATCCCGATCGGGTCGTGGTGCTGTTCCGCGGCGTGCCGCGCGGCAAGCCCGGGGAACTGTGGCTGGTGGTAAGGGCCGAGCGCACCGATTGGGGGGAGGGGGCCTACAGCCAGTTGCTCAATGCCGCCGACCGGTGGCGCGGTACCGGGAGACTGGCCGGGGTGCAGGTCGATTTTGATTCGAGCACGGGCGAACTGCGCGGCTATGCGGAATTCCTTGCCGGCCTGCGTCGACGATTGCCGGAGGGTCTGAAGCTATCCGCTACCGGCCTGCTCGACTGGCCTGCCAATGCCAGCAAGGCGGACCTGGCGGCGATGGCAGGCGCGCTCGACGAGATAGTGATCCAGACCTATCAGGGCAGCACGACCATTCCCGCATACGGCGACTATATCGCCGCCGTTGCCCGGTTGCCGATGCCCTACCGGGTTGCGCTGGCCGAAGGCGGGGAATGGGAGGCCCCGCCTGGCCTGTCGAACGATCCGCGGTTCAAGGGCTACGTCGTCTTCCTCCTAGCAGGCAAGGACCGCGACTAACGCGCCATCGGGTTGCCCATGTAATCGCGCTTGCCCAGCGGCACGCCCTTCATCCGCAGGATGTCGTAGAAGGTGGTGGCGTGGAAATAGAAGTTGGGCTGGCTGAAGCCGAGCAGGAAGTTCTGGCCGGTGAATTCCATCAAACGCTGTCCTCCGAGGACGAAGCCGATGGTCTTGTCCTGCACCGCTTCGAGCTGCTCAGGCGTCACCTGCGCCAGTTCGTCGAGGGTGCGCTGGATCTTGGCCTTCATCGCGGCGAAGTCGCCCGGCAGCTCGGTAAAATCGGGCGAGAATTCGCCGGTCGGCAGCAGGCTGATGACATAGGCCGAATGCACCCAGGTGCTGCGGACATGCCACGGCAGATTCCACATGGTGTCGGCCAGCTTGGCCTCGATCAGTTCGGCCGGATCGATGCCATGCTCGGTGCAATGCGCCTCGGCCTTGGCAATGACGCCGGCCATGCCGCCGAGTATCTGGCGACAGCTGGGTACAAAAGCGTCGTAGAGTGTCAGTGCCATGGGTTAGTCCTCTCCCTGAAGAAAAAGGCCCGGTCGCGGGCATGCAACCGGGCCTTGGAATTTCGTTGCTCAGCGCACCCGCGGGCCGCCGAACGGTAGCGGCGGCGGGGGACGGCGCGCGCCGCGGGGCAGCTGCGCCTGGTAGGCCCGCCCGCAATGCTCGACGCAATAAGGGAAGCCCGGATTGACCTGCTCGCCGCAGAAATGGAAGTCGGGTTCGCCCGGGTGCCCCATCGGCCAGCGGCAGACCTTGTCGTTGAGGTCGAGCAGGCTGGTCTTGTCGGCGATCTCGGGGCTCGGCTTGGCGGGCACCAGCCGCCGCGGCGGGGCCGGCGGGATCGGTGCCTGCTGGTCGCCCGGGCCTTGGCGAAGGAAACCGCCCGGGCCGACCGACACGATCTTGGGCAGATCGTTCTGCCCGGCATTGGGCAGCGGCTGAGACGGAATGGGGGCATTGGTCGCCGCTGCAGCCGCCGCAACCGGGCCAGGCTGGGCCACAGGCTTTGCCGCCACCGGGCGCGCGACCGGCACGGCGGGCTTCGGCAAGGGCTTCTTTGCCACGGGTTTGGGGGCAGGCTTGGGCGCAAGCTTCTTCTCGTTGGCCTTGACCGGGGAGGGCCGCGATTTCAGCCCGAGGCGGTGCGCCTTGCCGATAACCGCATTGCGGCTGACCCCGCCCAGTTCATCGGCGATCTGGCTGGCGGTCGCCCCGCCTTCCCACATCTTTTTCAGGGTTGCCGTGCGTTCTTCGGTCCAACTCATAGGTGCTTGTGATCCGTATCTCGTGTGTGGCGGCCATATAGGGAGACCGACACGATCTTGCCAGTGCAGAGCCGAGCGCCTACCCGCGCAGGGATGAGCGATCAAGCAAACACTGGCACCACGCAGCCGACATTCCGCCCGCGGGGCGAGCCGGTCTTCACCGGCATCAACTGGCTGGGGTTGTGGAGCCTGTACCTGAAAGAGGTGCGGCGTTTCATGAAGGTGCAGACGCAGACGATCTGGGCACCTGCCGTAACCACCCTGCTGTTCCTCGTCATCTTCACCGTGGCGCTGGGGCGCGAGGGGCGCGAAGTGCTGGGCGTGCCTTTCGCCACCTTCGTTGCGCCCGGGCTGATCGTCATGGCGATGATGCAGAACGGGTTTGCCAATTCCAGTTTCTCGCTCCTGTCGGGCAAGATCCAGGGAACGATCATCGACCTGCTGATGCCTCCCTTGTCGGAAGGGGAGCTGATGGCCGGCATCGTCGGGGCGGCGGTAACGCGGGCCATACTCGTCGGCCTGACGGTCGCGTTGGCCATGCTGCTGTGGCCGGGCGTCACGCTGGCCGCATCACACCCCTGGGCCATCGCATGGTTCGGCTTGATGGGGGCGGTGCTGCTGTCGCTGATGGGGCTGATGACCTCGATCTGGTCGGAGAAATTCGATCACAACGCCGCCATCACCAACTTCGTGATCGCGCCGCTCAGCCTGCTGTCGGGCACTTTCTACGTGATCGACAACCTGCACGGGATTTTCCAGACGATCAGCCATTTCAACCCATTTTTTTTTGTGATTTCCGGCTTCCGCTACGGTTTCCTGGCAGAAAGCGACATAGCGGGCGGTAACGACCAGATCGTCTATGCCGCAATGGGTCTGGGACTGTTCAACCTGGCCTTCGCGGCGGTGGTCTACCGCGTTCTCAGGTCGGGATGGAAGCTGAAGGATTGAGCGCGGGCTGCGCACAATCACGGTTCAGTGCGTGAGCTTGCGCCGCATGCGATAACGCCCGAGGGCGAAATCCTCGAACATTTCCGCCACTTGCGGATGATCGACCGGGCCGCCGTCACCGTCGAGCAGCAGGTTCTGCTGGCTGACATAGGCGACGTAGGACGATTCCTCGTTCTCGGCGAACAGATGGTAATAGGGCTGGTCGCGGCGCGGACGGATATGTTCGGGGATGGATTCGTACCATTCCTCGCTGTTGGCGAAGACCGGATCGATATCGAAAATGACGCCCCTGAAATCGAACATCCGGTGCCGGACGACATCGCCGATGGCAAAGCGGGCACTGACGCGGCGCGGCGCTTCCACCTGGCGGCCGGCCTGCGGGGAAAAGAAGAACGCGTTGTCCATGCAGGGAATATAGGCGCCCTGCTGCGGTGCACAATGCTCCGAGCGGACGGCTCCCCGGATTTCGCATGATTCGGGCTTGGCAAGGCCGAGGCGTTCGTCTAGCAGCGCCGCTTCCTGAACGACCGGCGCCTTCGTGGCGTGTCTCGCACCCGGGTATGCGGAGAGGTGGCAGAGTGGTCGAATGCGCCGCACTCGAAATGCGGTATACGGGCAACCGTATCGAGGGTTCGAATCCCTCCCTCTCCGCCAGCTACACCCGGCACTTGTCTCCTTTTGAGGAGACCTACTGCAAGTCCGTGGAACAGGGCGCTATCTTCCCGCCAATCCGTAACCGCAGCATTGAGCTGCGCGTCTCATCGCGGCTTTCAGGGCCCGAACAGGCGCCGCGTCTCTTGGGCGAAGTGGATCGGTTCGGTTTCCCTGATAATCAGGGAATAAGCAGGGAAAATTGCGCATTTCGTCCCCAAAGCAGGCCATTTTCCGACCAAATCCGGCCGCTCGCGTCTGAAACAATGCCGCAATTTCGGTGGCTTGGAGGAGCGAAAACGCCGCTTCCCTGCTAATCGACGATATCAGGAAATTCGCTCGCCCTAACAGGGTGGACGGAGCTGGGCGAATCCAAGCATTTCGCGCTGCCTGGACCATGTCAGCGGAACGGACATCTTCCTGAACACCTCAAGGTTGAACCCCGGCGCCTGGAGCCCGCGCAGGATCGCCTGCTGGATGTCGGGCGCAAGGAAGACAAGGCGCAGGATCATGCGCTTGTAGGGTGAGACCGGTGAGGCGGTCATGGAGGGCAGGCCGCGTTCACGTTCGAGCATGGCGTGGGTCCTTCGAAGGGCAGTGATAAGTGCCGGATCTATGTTCGCGCCGCACTGCGCGGCCGGTCCGACGATCCGCCGACCACTGCGCACCTGCATTGTGAGGGGTAGCAGGATCAATGTCCGGTCCTCTCCGCTATCGACGGCCATCTCACCTGCGGTGAACTGCCTTAAGGGATGGCTCTGCCTTTCTTCGGCAAGTTTTACTCACACTGAATTCATCCTCTCGATTTGCTGGGTCAATAGTCGAAAGATCGCCTGCGCCTGCTGACCGATCCTTACTACTGCCCGCAGCACATCCAAGCGGGAACGAGAATGTAAAACCGTGTAAAGGCGGCCCGAAACTTATCAATTGATTAACCAAACCTGCGTTAGTGCCCCTATCGCAATTTTCGAATAAATTTAACAATGTAAAAAATGGTATCCGGCGTTGCATTTTATCAACGTGGTATCATAAAATATAAATAGCTATTGAGATTATAAAATAATCATTTGGGGCGCACGTTAATGCCAGATTTTTTTCTAAATCTAGGAAAATATGATGCGTTGATATGCAGGCGAGCTTTGCTGCGGCGTGACATTAAAATCGTCTCTGCTAACCCGGCGCCGCCTCATATTGCGGGCTGTGCATTCCATTGGTTTCGCAACGCCGCGCTGAGCAAGCGAATTCTTGCAATGCTTTGCGCCATTTTTGCCATTGTTCTGGCGAATTCGCCGGCGTTCGGGCAATCGACACCTCCGGCAACTGTGAATGGTGCATTCCCGGTCGCGACTTTGAACCAGGGCGGTTCCGCGAATGGCACCCAGAATACTGCGACGCTGACCGGCCTCGGGCTCAATCAAGGTGTAACCTTCGACGTTACAGGCCAAATTACAAACGCCCCAAGCGCCTTCAATGCAGCCTGGCGCTCGGGTGTGTGGTTCCCGACGTCGACGCAGATCGGCTTTCAGACCCAGAGCACGATCGTACCGGACGGTGACTCCGGCACATATACGATTAATTTCAGCAAGACTGTTTATGGCCTCACGTTCCGGATGGAGGATGTCAATTTCTATGACTCCTTCGTCATAAACGCCTACGACGCTGCCGGAAATATCGTCCCTCTCACTGTGGCTGCCAACATCAGCGCATTCGGGACTGAACTGGCAGTCACACAGCAAGGCCAGGGCATCTATGTAACCGAAACGGATGGCACTTCCACCGCCGGGCAGATCTATGTCGATTTCAGAGCCCCGCTGTCGCTCGGTATCAAGCGTGTGGTGTTCAGCAGGGTGGGCAAAAGCCTGGTCGGCTACAACGCAAACACCACGCTTTATCTCACGACCTTCGCATGGGACGTGCAGAAAGACTATTCAGACGTGCCTGCAAGCTTTGGCGATGCAACGCACCGTCTGGTATCCGGCATTCTCCTCGGCCCTTCGATCGATATCGAAACGGCTACACAAGCGAGTGCAAACGCAAACGGGGACGATCTCAGCGGTTCGGACGACGAAGATGGCGTGAGTTCGCTTCCGGCACTTTCGATTGGACGCTCGACCTACACAATTCCCTCCGCGAACATAGCTGCTACTGGAACGGGAAGACTGCACGCGTGGATCGACTTCAACCGCGATGGTGCATTCCAGGCGACTGAATATGCAAGCGTGAACGTCGCCGCAGGTGTTCTTTCGGGCGACCTTGTCTTCAATGGGCTACCTGCGATGACGACTGGCGCAACCTACGCCCGGTTCCGCTTCACGTCGGATCCAGCCATAACGAGTGCGACACCCAGCGGCGTGGCCGTCGATGGCGAGGTCGAGGACTATCCACTCCAGATACTCCCGTCTGCAGATTTGTCGGTTACGAAGACGAACGCCGTCACGAGCGTGAATGCGGGCAGCGTTACGACATACACTGTCACCGTTACCAACGACGGCCCGTCGACGGTGACAGGTGCAATCCTGACGGACGCACCAGCCACCGGTCTTGCCAAGACTGCCATCGCCTGCTCCGCCACGCCAGGCCAGTGCTCCGCGGGTTCCACGCCGACAATCGTGCAGCTCGAAAGCGGCTATGCCCTGCCGGCGCTCGCCTCAGGCCAGACCTATCAGATCACTATTGCCGCTAACGTCACCGCCACATCAGGCAGCGTCGCCAACAGCGCAGCTGTCGCCGCGCCGTCTGGAACGGTCGATCCTACCTCGGCGAACAACGCTGTTTCCGACACCGACACGGTCACCCCGGTCGTCGATCTTGTCATCACCAAGACCAACGGCGGTACCACTCTCGTTTCCGGCTCGACCACTACCTACACGGTGACCGTCACCAACAACGGACCCTCCAGCACGACTGGCGCGATCGTCCAAGACAACCCTGTTTCCGGCCTGACCTGCCTCGCCACCGATCCCGTGACGATCACGGGAAGCGGGGTGCCGGCCGGGTCCTTCGCCATTTCCGATCTAACTGGCGCCGGCATTGCCCTTGGCACGCTGGCAAACGGCCAAACCGCAACTCTTACATACTCCTGCAAGGTGAATTGACATGCCAAACACCAACGAAATCAGCCGCTCGGCATTCTCGCGCAAGGCCCTGCTTTCTCGTCTTATGACCAGTGCGGTGCCGGCTGCTGTCTTACTCTCACCGACAGTCGCCTTTGCCGACACGGCCGTGAATACTGCGACCGTAAGTGCACCCGCAGGAACGTTCGAAGCGAACACAGCCAATAACTCCGCAACCGACACCGATAATGTCTTGGCCGTAATCGTTGCGACCAACGACACGGTAGGCGGGGTTAACGGTCTGGCCGGCGCGACCGCGGTGGTCAACGCCTTCACCAGCGACACGATCAACGGGGTTGCTGCCAGCAGTGCCAATGCCGTGCT